>NZ_CBCOPS010000001.1:0-2249946 GCF_965112045.1 Cellulosimicrobium sp. Marseille-Q8652
CGATTATAGTTTTTTTTTTTTTTTTTAAAAGCAGAAGCCGGCATCCGAGAGGGGAGCCCGTCTGGGGGGCTGGGAGATGTGTAAAAGAGACGGGGGGGGGCCCGGGAGGACCGGGGGGGGGATGGTAGCCCCGCCCCGCCCCTCGCGCAGGCGTCGGCGGACCGGGCCCGAGACAGCGCACCGACCATGGACAATGGGACCCGTGACGGTGCACAACCTGCAGATCACCGCGTCTGCCCCCGACCCGGCTCTCCTCGACCTGCCCTGGGACGTCCCGCTCGAGGACTGGCCGGCGGAGACGCTCGCCGCGCTCCCCCGCGGTATCTCCCGGCACATCGTGCGGTTCGTCCGTCTCTCGGGCCGGGTCATCGCGATCAAGGAGATCGGCGAGTCGGTCGCGTACCGCGAGTACGAGCTGCTGCGTCAGCTGCGCCGGCTCGACGTGCCGAGCGTCGTGCCCGTGGGCGTCATCACGGGCCGCAAGGCGCCGGACGGCGAGCCGCTGGAGGCGGTCCTCGTCACGGAGCACCTGCAGTTCTCGCTCCCGTACCGCGCGCTGTTCAGCCAGTCGCTGCGGCCGGACACCGCGACGCGACTCATCGACGCGCTCGCCGTGCTCCTCGTCCGGCTGCACCTCGTGGGCTTCTACTGGGGCGACGTGTCGTTGTCGAACACGCTGTTCCGCCGCGACGCGGAGACGTTCGCGGCGTTCCTCGTCGACGCGGAGACGGGTGACCTGCACCGCGAGCTCTCCCCGGGCCAGCGGTCGTACGACGTCGACCTCGCGCGCACGAACATCATCGGCGAGCTCATGGACCTCGCGGCGGGCGAGCTGCTCGACGAGGACGTGGACGAGGTCGCGATCGGCGACGCCTTGGTGGCGCGGTACGAGGAGCTGTGGGAGGCCCTCACGACGTCGGAGTCGTTCGACGCGGACGAGCGGTGGCGGGTCGCGGCGCGCATCGAGCACCTCAACAACCTGGGCTTCGACGTCGACGAGCTCGCCATCACCACGGACATCGACGGCACGACCGTCCAGATCCAGCCCAAGGTGGTCGACGCCGGCCACCACTCCCGGCGCCTGCTGCGCCTCACGGGTCTCGACGTCCAGGAGAACCAGGCCCGTCGCCTGCTCAACGACCTCGACTCGTACCGCGCGGCGGCGGACCGGCAGAACGACGACGAGGAGTTCGTCGCGCACGACTGGCTGAGCGGGGTCTTCGAGCCGACGATCCAGGCCGTCCCGCGCAACCTGCGTCGCAAGCTCGAGCCGGCGCAGCTGTTCCACGAGATCCTCGACCACCGGTGGTTCATCTCGGAGCGCGCGGGCCGCGACGTCCCGTTGGCGGAGGCGACGCGCTCGTACGTCGAGAACGTGCTGCAGCACCGGCCGGACGAGAAGTCGATCCTCGGCCTCGCGCCGGGAGAGAAGGACCCGGAGTACTACGGCTGACCGCCGCCGGCCGCCGGGACGTCCGGCGGCCGACCGGCCCGGTCAGCCCTGCGTCTCGCGCAGCCGCGCGACCTCGTACAGGGAGATGCCGGTCGCGACGGCGGCGTTGAGCGACTCGGTGTCGGAGGCGATGGGGATCGACGCGACGACGTCGCACGCCTCGCGGACGAGCCGCGAGAGGCCCTTGCCCTCGGACCCGGCGACGACGACGAGCGGCTCGGTCGCGAGCTGGAGGTCGCCGATCGCGGTCGAACCGCCCGCGTCGAGCCCGACGACGAAGCAGCCCGCCTGCTTCAGCTCGCCGAGCGCGCGGACGAGGTTCGTCGCGCGGGCGACGGGGACGCGCGCTGCAGCTCCGGCGGACACCTTCCAGGCCGAGGCCGTGACACCGGCGGCCCGACGCTCGGGCACGAGGACGCCGTGCGCCCCGAACGCCCCCGCGGAGCGCAGGACGGCACCGAGGTTGCGCGGGTCCGTCACGCCGTCGAGCGCGACGATGAGCGGCGCCCGGTCGGACGCGGCGGCGGCGTCGAGCAGGTCGTCGACGTCGCGGTAGTCGTACGGCGGGACCTTGAGCGCGACGCCCTGGTGCACCGCGCCGTCGGTGAGGCGGTCGAGCTCGGGCTTGCCGACCTCGAGCAGCTCGTAGCCGCGACCGGACACGATGTCGAGGATCTCGCGCGTGCGGTCGTCGGCGTCGAGGCGCGAGAAGAGGTAGACGGCCTCGACGGGGATCCCGGCGCGCAGCGCCTCGAGCACGGAGTTGCGCCCGGTGACGATCTCCTGGACGCCGCCACGGCCCTTCGGCCCGCCGCCACGACCACCGCGGGTGCCGCCCGTTCGCTGGCCCGCGGCCTTCTTCTCCGCGGCCACCTTGCGCTGGTGCGCGGGGTGGTAGACGCGGTCCTCGGCCTTGGGCGTCGGGCCGCGGCCCTCGAGCGCCTTGCGCCGCTGCCCGCCGGAGCCGACGGTCGCGCCCTTCTTGCTCCCGGCCTTGCGCATCGCGCCGCGTCGTTGTGAGTTGCCTGCCATGGGTCTGCCCGTCGTGTCGTCGGTCGTTCAGGTCGTGGTGCGCCGCCGCGCGGGGCGCGGGCGGCAGTGGCCCGGGGACCGGTGCGGCCCTCTCGGTCCATGCTCGGTCAGCCGAGGCTCCAGCGCGCGCCGTCGGCGGAGTCCTCGACGACGATCCCGGCCGCCGCGAGGCGGTCCCGGATCGCGTCGGCCGTCGCGAAGTCGCGCGCCGCGCGGGCCTCAGCCCGGGCCGTGAGCTCCGCACCCACGACCGCGTCGAGCGCGGCCGCGTAGCGCGAGTCGCCCGCGTCGGCCCACTGCGGGTCGCCCGGGTCCAGTCCGAGCACCTCCAGCATCGCGCGCAGGGCGACGAGGTGGTGGCGCGCGACGGCGTCGGCCGCGGTGCTGCGGTCGGCGAGCGCCGAGTTGCCCGCCCGCAGGTGTTCGTGCACGACGGCGAGCGCCGCCGGCACGTTGAGGTCGTCGTCCATCGCGGTGGTGAACGCGGTGGGCAGCTCGGCGTCGCGCACGTCCCCGACGTCGCCCACCCGCTCCGTGGCGCGCTCGACGAACCCGGCGAGCCGCTCCCAGGTCGTCTGCGCCTCGGTGACGGTCGCCGGCGTCCACTCGAGCATCGAGCGGTACTGGACGGACGCGAGCGCGTAGCGCAGGACCGCGGGGCTGGTCGACGCCAGGACCTCCCGCACGAGGAGCCCGTTGCCGAGCGACTTGCTCATCTTCGTGCCGCCCTGCGTGACCCACGCGCTGTGGAGCCAGTGCCGGGCGAAGCCGTACCCGGCGGCACGGGACTGCGCCTGCTCGTTCTCGTGGTGCGGGAAGCGGAGGTCGAGGCCGCCGCCGTGGATGTCGAACGTGTCCCCGAGGTAGCGCCGGGCCATCGCCGAGCACTCGAGGTGCCACCCGGGGCGGCCCCGGCCGAACGGCGTGTCCCACGACGCCGTGAGCGGCTCGTCCGCCTTGGGCGCCTTCCACAGCGCGAAGTCGCGCGGGTCGCGCTTGGCCGCGGCCTCCTGCGCGTCCGCGGGGACGTCGTCGGGCACGGGGTTGAGGTCCTCGAGGCGCTGGTTGGTGAGCGAGCCGTACTCGCTCCACGAGCGCACGTCGAACCAGACGTCACCCGGTCCGGTGGTGTACGCGTGGCCCCGTTCGACGAGCCGCTCCATGAGGTCGACCATGTCGGGGACGTGGCCGGTGGCGCGCGGCTCGTAGGTGGGCGGCAGGACCCCCAGGGCGTCGTACGCGGCGGTGAACGCCCGCTCGTACGTCGCCGCCCACGCCCACCACGGCTCGTCCGCGGCCGCGGACTTGGCGAGGATCTTGTCGTCGATGTCCGTGACGTTGCGGATCAGCGTGACGCGCGACCCGCCGCGGCGCAGCCAGCGCACGAGCACGTCGAACGCGACGGCGGAGCGCATGTGACCGATGTGCGGCGCTGCCTGGACGGTCGCCCCGCACAGGTAGATGCCGACCTCGCCCGGTGTCCGGGGCACGAAGTCGCGCACGTCCCGCGTGGCGGTGTCGAACAGGCGAAGGGTCACGTCCGCAAGGGTACCGGGGCCGTGCGCCGCGGTCCGAACCGTGCCTCCGACGTCCGCCCTCCGCCGGCGCGCGGTCAGCCGAAGGCGCGCCCCTCCCCGCGGTACGTCGGCACGACGTCCACCACCTCGTCACCGCGCACGAGGTGCACGACGTCGAAGCGCTCCATGACCTCGCCGGCCTTGGCGTGGCGGAACCAGACCCGGTCGCCGACCTCCAGGTCGGCGGCCCGGCGGCTCGTCCGGTGCAGCGGGGTCTGGACCTCGCCGGCGCCCTCGCGCCCCGTGAGGGACCAGCCGGACGTCACGACGAGCGGGAGGCGGCTCCGCGCCGCGGGTCCCGAGGCCACGTACCCGCCGCTGAACGCCGTCGCCCATCCGGGCGCCGGGACGCGGACCACGTCGAGCCCGAAGAACGCCGCGGGGCGCGGCCGGAACGCGCGGTACCCGTCGAACAGCCCGGGAACGTAGAGGCCGGAGCCGGCGGTCACCTCGGTCACCACGGGGTCCGACGACGACGTCTCGAGCGACCCGGTGCCCCCGGAGTTCACGAGCTCGACGTCGTGCCCGGCGACGCCGCGCACCGCCTCGACCACCTCGCCCCGGCGTGTCGCGAGGTCGGCCACCGACGCGCGCTTGACGAGGCGGACCGCGGGGCTGCCGTCGGGGAGCCCGGCGACCTGCGCCTCGTAGAACATCACGCCGCGCAGGGTCAGGCCCGGCTCGGCCACGACGCGGGCCGCGAGCGCCGCGGCGTCGGCGGGCGTGCGCACGGGCGACCGCCGGGTGCCGAGGTGCGCGACGAACGGGCCGACGCCGACGCGCAGGGAGGCGTCGACGTCGAGAGCCACCCGCACGGGAGCCGCGTCCGTCCCGAGGCCGGCGCCCGCGAGAGCCTGGCGGACGAGCGCGACGTGCGCGGCGTCGTCGACCATGAGCGTGACCTCGCGCCGCGCCCTGGCGTCCCGGGCGAGCGCGGCGAGCGCGCCGCGGTCGACGCTCGGGTACGCGACGAGCACGTCGCGCGTGCCCTCGTCCACGAGCCACAGCGCCTCGCGCAGCGAGTACGCCATGACGCCACGGAACCCCCGCGCGAGCGCACGGTCCGCGAGGCTCCGCACGCGCACCGACTTCGACGCCAGGCGGACCGGTGTGCCGCCCGCCCGCGCGACGAGCTCGTCGGCGTTCGCGTCGAACCGGTCGAGGTCCACGACGGCGAGAGGGCCGTCCGACCGCTCCGTCGCGCGCGTCAGGCGCTCCAGCAGCGACGGCGAGGTGCCCGTCCCCGGACCCGCGGCGTCTCGCTCGTCGGTCGTCCCGGTGTCGCGGTCCCCCACCGCGTGCGCCGTCGTCCTGCCGTCGCTCATGGGAGAAACGTACGGCATGAGACAGTACGTGCTGTGAGCAGCGACGACGCCCTCGTCTGGACCAACTGGGCCCGCACGGCCACGGCCACCCCGCGCCGTCGCACGACCCCGCGGGACGAGGCGGAGCTGGCCGCGTCCGTGGCCCGCGCGGCGGACGAGGGCCTGCGCGTCCGGGCCGTCGGGGCGGGGCACTCGTTCACGCCCGCGGCGGTCACCGACGGCCTGCTGCTCGACCTCGACCGGCTGGACCTCGTCGAGCGCATCTCCCGCGAGGGCGACGCCGTGCACGTGACGGTCGGGGCCGGCATCCGGCTGCACCGGCTCAACGCGGCCCTCGCGGCGGCTGGGCTCGCGATGCGGAACCTCGGGGACATCGACCGGCAGTCGGTCGCCGGTGCGATCTCGACGGGCACGCACGGGACGGGAGCCCGGCTCGGCGGTCTGGCGACCCAGGTGCGCGGCGTGCGCGTCGTCGGTGCGGACGGAGCGGTCCGCGAGGCGACGCCCGCGCGCGACCCCGGGCTGTTCGAGGCGAGCCGGCTCGGCCTGGGCGCGACCGGCGTGCTGTCCGCCGTGACGCTCGAGGTGGTCCCGGCCTTCCTCCTGCGCGCGCAGGAGGAGCCGTGGCCGCTCGACCGCGTGCTCGACGGGCTCGCTGCACCGGACGACGACCCCGACGGGCTCGTCGGCGGGAACGACCACGTCGAGTTCTACTGGTTCCCGCACACGCGGCGCGCGCTCACCAAGCGCAACAACCGGCTCGCACCCGACGAGGAGGCGAGGGAGATCGAGCGCCTGCGCACCGGCCCGGGCGCCGTCGCCCGCGCCCGCACGTGGATCGACGAGGAGCTGCTCTCCAACGGCGCGTTCGAGCTCGTCAACCGCGTCGCGAAGGCCGTGCCGCGCGCGACGCCGCGCCTCAACGCGGTCGCGGCCCGCGCCCTCGCGCCGCGCACGTACGTCGCGCCGTCGCACCAGGTGTTCGTGACCTCGCGCCGGGTCAGGTTCCGCGAGATGGAGTACGCGGTGCCGCGCGACCGCCTCGTCGACGTCCTCACGGCGGTCGACCGCTGGCTCGAGCGGTCCGGAGAGCACGTGCCGTTCCCGGTCGAGGTGCGCTTCGCGGCGCCCGACGACGTCTGGCTCTCCACGGCGCACGGCCGCCCGACGGCGTACGTCGCCGTCCACCAGTACGCGCAGCTGTCCCACGAGCGGTACTTCGACGCGGTCGAGCGCATCGTCGCGGAGGTGGACGGCCGGCCGCACTGGGGCAAGCTGCACGGCCTCGACGCCGCGAGGCTGCGCGCGCTGTACCCGCGGTTCGACGACTTCCTCGCCGTGCGCGACGCCGCCGATCCCGACGGGGTGTTCACGAACCCGTACACGGACACGGTCCTCGGTCCGGTCCCGGGGCGCTCGGGTCGGTAGGTGACGGGCCGGGCGGGCAGGGGTTGAGACCCGTCAGGCGCTCGCCCGCTCCCCGCCCTCCGGGTGCACGACCTGCGTGAGGACGTAGTCGGCCAGCGCGTGGAAGCTGGCGATCGCGACCTCGTCGTCCTGCTCGACGAGCCAGGCGATCTCGATGCCGTCGATGTACCCGGCGACGAGCCGGGAGAGGAAGCGCACGTCGAGCCGGTAGGTCACCCCGGCGCGCCGGGCGACCTCCTCGAGGATCCCCTGCGTCATGTTCCACGTCTGCTCGAGGTGCGCATGGGCGACGGACTTCAGCGCGCGGCTGCGCACGCCGGCGGTCGCGAACTCGAACGTGAGCAGGCGCATGTGCCGGCGGGGCATGAGGCCCTCCCACAGCGCGTCCGCCGCGGCGTGCGCGAGCACCACGACGTCCGTGCCCGCGTCGAGCGACGCGCGGACCGGTTCGGACGCGACGAGGGCGAGGCTGTTGCCCATCGCCTGGAGGAGCTCGTCCTTGTCCTCGAAGCAGTAGTGGACCACGCCCAGCGAGACGCCGGCCTCGGCCGCGACCCCGCGGATCGTCACCGCTTCGACCCCCTCGCGGACCGCGATGGTCATCGCTGCGTCCACGAGCTGGGCCCGGCGTTCTTCGACGGACATACGGTTCATGTGCGGTTCATCCCATGTGTCGTGCTCTGGGAAAGTGAAACACATCGCGAGGCTTCCCACGATCGTAAGCGTCCGGGCACCACCTGGCACGCGGTGTCCCGGACGCGCGAGAATGGCGTCCGACGACAGCACCCGACGAGACGGAACCCCGTGCGACCTGCTCTCCGCTCACTGCTCGGCGCGTCGCTCGTGGTCGCCGCGCTCGGCCTCACGGGCTGCGCCGCGTCCGGCGAGCCCGACGCGACCGCCACCCCGGCGACCTACGTCGTGCCCGACGTCCCGGTCTCGGTGACGGTCCCCGCGGGCTGGGAACGCCTGACCCAGGACGGCGCGTTCGCGGTCCGCTCCCCCGAGGGGTTCGGGGAACCGGCGTTCCGGGCCGACGTCGTCGTCACCGGCGAGCCGTCGGACGGCGCGCTCGAGGACGCCGGCGCGGACACCGCGGAGCGTGTCGCCGCGATCGACGGCTGGGTCCCCGACACCGAGGGCCAGGGCGCGACGACGCTCGGGCAGACCCCGGCCTACCGCGTCTCGGGCACGGTCGACGTCGGCGGGACGCCGGTCGCCCAGGAGGTCGTGCTCGTCGGCTCGACCGCGGCCGACGGCGAGCCGTGGACCGTGTACCTCACCGGGTCCCACGCCGTCGACGACGCCGAAGGGGCCGCGGGGACGCGCGCCGTCCTCGAGAGCGCGCTCGTCACCCCGCCGGGCTGACCGGGACGACGAGCGCCGTCGCGACGGCCGCGACGCCCTCGCCGCGCCCCGTGAGCCCGAGGCCGTCGGTGGTCGTGGCGGTGACGGTGACGGGAGCGCCTGCCGCCGCGCTCAGCGCGGCCTCCGCCTCGGCCCGGCGGGACCCGACGCGCGGCCGGTTCCCGATGACCTGCACGGCGACGTTCCCGATCGCGAACCCCGCGTCCCGGACGCGGCGCGCGGCCTCGGCGAGCAGGCGCGCGCCGCTCGCCCCGGCCCACTCCGGCGCGGACGTGCCGAAGTTCGACCCGAGGTCGCCGAGCCCGCTCGCGGAGAACAGGGCGTCCGCGGCGGCGTGCGCCGCGACGTCGGCGTCGGAGTGGCCCGCGAGCCCCCTCTCGCCCGGCCAGTGGAGCCCCCCGAGCCACAGAGGGCGGTCCTCGCCGTCGGCCGCGTAGGCGTGGACGTCGACGCCCACACCGGTGCGCGGGAGCGCGGGCGGCGTGCGCGGCGCGTCCGGGCCGGACGGAGCGGTCATCGGGACTCCTGGAGGGTCAGCTCGGCGACCCGCAGGTCGTGGCGCGTGGTGATCTTCGCCGCGGCGGGGTCGCCCGGGACGACGTGGACCGCGTGTCCCAGCGCCTCGACGAGACCGGCGTCGTCCGTCGCGGCGGCCGACTCGTCGTCCGCCCGGTGCTCGGCGACCGCGTGCGCGCGCTCGAGCAGCGCGCGGTCGAAGCCCTGCGGCGTCTGGACCGCGCGCAGCGCCGACCGGTCGACCGTCCCGGTGACCCGCTCGGCGCCGACGGGGTCGTCCGGGTCCGCGGGCTCCACGCGCTTCACGGTGTCGGTCACCGGGAGCCCGGGGACGACGGCGGCGTTCCCGGCGCGCACCGCCTCGACCACGCGCCGCACGAGGGCCGGCGGCGCGAGCGGTCGGGCGGCGTCGTGCACGAGGACGACGTCGACTGCCGCCTCTGCACCGGCCAGGCCGGCCCGCAGCCCCGCGGCGACGGACGCCTGGCGCGTGCCCGCGCCGGCGACGGCGTGCACCGGGAGGTCGACGCCCGGGTCGTCGCGCAGCATCCCCGCCACGTGGTCGACGAGCCCGGGGGGCGCCGTCGCGACGAGCACGTCCACGACCCCGGAGGCGCACAGGCGCCGGGCGGCGTGCACCACGAGGGGCAGCCCGTCGAGCTCGACGAGCGCCTTCGGGAGGTCCAGCCCGAGGCGCGTCCCGGAGCCTGCGGCGGTGAGGACGGCGAGAGTCGGCACGGGCACACCGTATCCCGCGTCGGACGGGGGACGACCCCCCGGGCACGACGACGGGAGGGTGGCCGTCCGCGGGACGGCCACCCTCCCGGGTGTCGAGCGCCGGGCGGTGCCCGGTGGTCAGGACGCGAGGACCTCGTCGAGGATCGCCTCGGCCTTGTCCTCCTCGGTGTGCTCGGCCAGCGCGAGCTCCGAGACGAGGATCTGGCGCGCCTTGGAGAGCATCCGCTTCTCCCCGGCCGACAGGCCACGGTCGGCGTCGCGGCGGGAGAGGTCGCGCACGACCTCGGCCACCTTGATGACGTCACCCGACGCGAGCTTCTCGAGGTTCGCCTTGTACCGGCGCGACCAGTTGGTCGGCTCCTCCGTGTAGGGTGCACGAAGCACCTCGAACACGCGGTCGAGGCCTTCCTGGCCGACGACGTCACGGACGCCGACGAGGTCGACGTTCTCGGCTGGGACTTCGATGGTCAGGTCACCCTGGGCGACCTTGAGCTTGAGGTAGATCTTGTCCTCGCCGCGGATCGTGCGCGTCTTGATCTCTTCGATCAGTGCGGCGCCGTGGTGCGGGTAGACAACGGTCTCGCCTACTGTGAACGTCATCTGCAGATGTCCCCTTTCGCGGAGGTCCATCTTACCACGGGGATCTGTGGATATCCGAGCCCCAGGCACCTTTCCACAGCGCTCGTCGACGGTGTCTGCGCAGGTCAGAGGCGTTTGCGTACCGTCCGTGAACCGTCCGTGAACGGTGCCGGACCGTCCCGGGGGCGACTCCCGGCGGGTGGGCCGGGGCCCCGCCGCGCGACGCCCAGGGTCCTGACCGCGCTCCCCCTGCACGTGACGCCGCTCACGCCCGCCCCGCCACAGGTCCCGACGCCGCCCGGCGGGGACGCCGACGCACTCGGCCTGGCCCGGACCCCCCGCCCCCTCGCGCCCCTGGAGAGCACGTGACCCGCACCACGACCACCCGAGCACGCCGGACCCTGCGGGCCTGGGCCGTCCCCGTCGTCGTCGCGACCGTCGCTGCCACCGCCGCGTGCTCCCCCATCGAGACGAACCGGCCCTACTCGCCGTCCGACGGCCTGCGCGTGAACCTCACCGACGACCTGCGCGGTCTCAACCTCATGGTCGTCACCGCGGCCGAGGGCGAGCCCGGCGCGCTCATCGGCGCGTTCGCGAACGACACGAGCGAGGACGTCGAGTTCGAGCTCGCGCCCGAGGGCGGCGCCGGCCTGATCGTCCCCGTCGAGGCCGGGAGCACCGTCTACCTCGGCACGGACGACGGCTTCGACGCGCAGCTCGGCAGCGTCGACGCGGCGCCCGGCGCCGTCCTGCCCGTCACGGTCTCCGTGAGCACCGGCGAGGAGAAGTCGCTCTCGCTGCCCGTCCTCGACGGCACGCTGGAGGAGTACGCGCACCTGGTGCCGTGACCGGTCGCGGCCCGCGCGCCGCACCACGCAGAGCACGGAGAGACGGCGCCGCTCCCCCGCGGGGAGCGGCGCCGCCGTGCTGCGGGACCGGGGCGGCTCAGCCGAAGCGACCGGAGATGTAGTCCTCCGTGGCCTGCTGGGACGGCGACGAGAACATCGTCGCGGTGTCGTCCATCTCGATGAGGCGTCCGGGCTTGCCGGTGCCGGCGATGTTGAAGAACGCGGTGCGGTCGCTCACGCGCGCCGCCTGCTGCATGTTGTGCGTGACGATGACGATCGTGTACTCGTCCTTGAGCTCCGCGATGAGGTCCTCGATCGCGAGCGTGGAGATGGGGTCGAGCGCCGAGCAGGGCTCGTCCATGAGGAGCACCTGCGGCTTCACGGCGATCGCCCGCGCGATGCACAGACGCTGCTGCTGCCCGCCGGAGAGGCCCGACCCCGGGCGGTCGAGGCGGTCCTTGACCTCGTTCCACAGGTTCGCGCCGCGCAGCGACGACTCGACGAGGTCGTTGGCGTCGGAGCGCGAGATGCGCTTGTTGTTGAGCTTGACGCCCGCGAGCACGTTCTCCTTGATCGACATGGTCGGGAACGGGTTCGGCCGCTGGAACACCATGCCGACCTGACGACGCACCGCGACGGGGTCGACGCCGTTGCCGTACAGGTCGACGCCCTCCATCGCGACGGTGCCCTCGACGCGTGCGCCGGGGATCACCTCGTGCATCCGGTTGAGGGTCCGCAGGAACGTCGACTTGCCGCAGCCGGACGGGCCGATGAAGGCCGTCACGGACTTCGGCTCGATCGCCATGCTGACGTCCTGCACGGCGAGGAAGTCGCCGTAGTAGATGTTGAGGTCCTTGACGTCGATGCGGTTGCTCATGTCGTGCGGTCCTTCCGAGGTCCCGGCGCGGTGCGCCGCCGGCCGAGGGGTCGTGTGTGCTCCGCCGCCACGGGCGGCGCTCGAGGTGCTCATCGGCTCTTCTTGGGCGAGAACCAGCGGCCGACGAGCCGCGCCGCGAGGTTGAGGAGCATCACGATGATGATGAGGGTGAGGGCCGCGGCCCAGGCGCGGTCGACGCCCGTCCCGCCCTGCGCCCACTGGCGGTAGGCGAACACCGGCAGGGTCGCCATGCGCCCGTCGAACAGGTCCCAGTTGACCGAGTTGACGAGCCCGATCGTCAGGAGCAGGGGTGCCGTCTCGCCGATGACGCGGGCGACGGCGAGCATGACGCCGGTGACGATCCCGGCCATCGCGGTCGGCAGGACGACCTTGACGATGGTCAGCCACTTCGGCACTCCCAGGGCGAGCGACGCCTCGCGGAGCTCGTTGGGGACGAGGCGCAGCATCTCCTCGACCGACCGGATGACCACGGGGGTCATGAGGACCGCGAGCGCGACGGCGCCCATGATGCCCGCGCGGTACGCGGGGCCGAAGATCAGCGTGAAGAGCGCGAACGCGAAGAGGCCGGCGACGATCGACGGGATGCCGGTCATGACGTCGACGAGGAACGTGATGCCCCGGGCCAGCGCGCCGCGGCCGTACTCGACGAGGTAGATCGCCGTGAGGATGCCGAGCGGGACCGCGATGACGGAGCACGCGAGGGTGACGAGCAGCGTGCCGACGATCGCGTGGTAGACGCCACCGCTGGTCATGGCGCCGTACACGCCCATCATGTCGGTGGTGAGGAACTCCCAGCTGAAGAGCGCCGCGCCCTTCGAGAGCACCGTCCACACGAGCGAGACGAGCGGGATCATCGCGAGGAGGAACGCGAACGTGACGAGCGTCGTCGCGAGGCGGTCGGCGGCGTAGCGGCCGCCCTCGACCACGCGGGACGTGATCGTCAGCCCGACGGCGTAGACGACGGCGCCGAGGCCCACGACGCCCCCGAGCGTCGGCTCGGCGACGGCGAGGAGCACGAGGAACGCGACGACGAGCGACCCGCCGACGAACGCCCAGGGCACCCAGCGCGGGAGGCGCGTGCCGTTCGCCGTCAGCTCCAGCGCCGTCTGCTGGACGGGGGTGTCGACGGTCATCAGTTGGCTCCCGAGAAGTCCTTGCGGCGGGCGACGATGGCGCGCGCTGCGAAGTTGACGGCGAAGGTGATGACGAAGAGCGCGAGGCCCGTGGCGATGAGGACGCTCACGGACAGGCCCGACGCCTCGGGGAACTGCGCCGCGATGTTGGCCGCGATGGTCTGGTGCTGGCCCGGCTTGAGGAGGAAGAACGAGTACAGCAGCCCGGGCGAGATGACCATGAGCACCGCCATGGTCTCCCCGAGCGCCCGCCCGAGGCCGAGCATCGCGGCGCTGATCACGCCCGAGCGCCCGAACGGGATGACCGCCTGGCGGACCATCTCCCAGCGCGTCGCGCCGAGGGCCAGCGAGGCCTCCTCGTGCAGCGTCGGCGTCTGGAGGAAGACCTCGCGCGAGACCGCGGTGACGATCGGCAGCAGCATCACGGCGAGCACGACGCCCGCGGTCATGATGTTGCGCGCGGGGGCCTGGTACCCCTCGAACAGCGGGACGAACCCGAGCGCCGAGGAGAGCCACCGGAAGAACGGGTCGAGGATCGGCGCGAGCCACAGCGCGCCCCACAGGCCGAAGACGACGGACGGGACGGCGGCGAGCAGGTCGACCAGGTAGCCGAGGCCCTGCGCGAGGCGGCGCGGTGCGTAGTGCGAGATGAAGAGCGCGATGCCGACGGAGACGGGCACCGCCAGGAGGAGCGCGAGGACCGACGCGAGCACGGTCCCGAAGACGAGCGGGCCGATGTACGCGAGCAGCGATCCCCCGGAGAACCAGGAGATCTCCGCGAGCTCCTCGGGGCTCGCGGTGAGGGCCGGCCACGCCTCGACGACGAGGAAGGCCGCGACCGCGGCGAGCGTGACGAGGATGACGATGCCGGCGCCGTGCGCCAGCGCGGAGAAGATCTTGCCGCCGACTCCGGCCGTCGGCCTCCCGCGGTGCGGGGACGCGGCCTCGGCGCTTCGCCGCGGTGGGCTGATGACACTCACTGGTGCTCCGTCGTGTGGTGGGGACGAGGTGCGGGGAACCGCCTCGGGCGGGCGGGAGGGCCGGAGCCCCCCCGCCCGCCCGGGGGGCTGGCTCTTATTCACATCTGGCGCTGCCGACGAATAGAGGGGGGGGGGTTTTGGTGGTGGGCTGGTTATTAAAAAAAAAAAAATTAGATTTGTTATCGGGGCCGAGCCGGCGACGTCGGGCTCCGCCGCGCGGGCCTGGCCCTCCTCGCTGGCGACGTAGCCCAGGTAGCCCTTGACGTTGTCGACGTCGGCCTGCTCCTCGTAGGTGCCGCACGCGATCGAGTACGAGATCAGCACGATCGGGTAGGCGCCGGCCTCCGTCGTGGTGCGGTCGAGCTCGACCACGAGCTGCGTCTCCGTGGCGCCCTCGGCGCGCGGGGAGGCGTCGACGACGGCGGCCGCGGCCTCCGGCGAGTACGGGACGTACTCCTCGCCGACCTTGACCGCGACGGTGCCGAGGTCGCCGGCGCGCGAGGCGTCGGCGTAGCCGATCGCACCCTCGGCGCCGGTCACCGTGTCGATGAGGCCCTGCGTCTGGGCGCCGGACTGGCCGCCCTCGACCGGCCAGTCACCGCTCGCCTCGTGCGGCCAGGCGCCGTTCGAGGCGGCCGCGAGGTACTCCGTGAAGTTCTCCGTCGTGCCGGACTCGTCGGAGCGGTGCACCGGGATGATGTCGATCGCGGGGAGCTCGACGCCCTCGTTCTCGGCGGCGATCGCCGGGTCGTCCCACGACGTGATGTCGCCGTTGAAGACCTTGGCGATCGTCTCGGCGGACATGTTGACGTTGTCGGCGTCCACGTCGGGCAGGTTGTAGACGACCGCGATGGGGCTGATGTAGAGCGGGAGCTCGAGGACGTCGCCGCCGTAGCAGCGCTCCTGCGCCGCGGCCAGCTCCTCCTCGTCGAGCGCCGCGTCCGAGCCGGCGAACTGCGTCGCGCCGGCGATGAACTGCTCGCGGCCGCCGCCGGAGCCGACGGCGTCGTAGGTGACGGTCACGCCGGGAGCCATGTCGCCGAAGCCGGCGATCCAGCCCGCCACGGCGTTCTCCTGCGAGGAGGCGCCGGCGCCGGCGAGCGTGCCGCTGAGGCTCTCGAGGTCGCCCCCGGCGGAGCTCTCGCTGCCGCCGGGCTCGGTGTCGGAGCCGTCCGAGCCGTCTGAGCTGCAGGCAGCGAGCGTGAGGGCGAGGGCGCCCACCATGACCGCGGTACCGGCGCGGGAGATTCGGCTGAGCTTCACGAGTCGATCCATCCTGTTCGAAGCTGTGCGAGCACCGGCGAATACCGGCGACGTCCAGGACGGTAGGAGGAGCGGGTGACGCGTTCACCGAGTCCCGATGAACGCGAGGTGAACAGTGCACAGACGTTTCCGGGCGGTCCGCAGGTCGTCCCGGAACGTCCGTTACGGGACGTCCCGGGACGGCCGGCTACGGCTGGACCGTCGCGCCGTCGGCGATCTTGTACCCGAGGCCACGGACCGTGAGCAGGAAGCGGGGCGAGGCCGGCTCCGGCTCGATCTTCGAGCGGATGCGCTTCACGTGGACGTCGAGCGTCTTGGTGTCGCCCACGTAGTCCGTGCCCCACACGCGGTCGATGAGCTGGCCGCGCGTGAGCACCCGGCCCGCGTTGCGGAGCAGGAGCTCGAGGAGCTCGAACTCCTTGAGGGGGAACGGCACGGCCTCGCCCGCGACGGTGACCGTGTGCCGTTCGACGTCCATGCGCACCGGTCCCACCTCGAGCGTGCCGTCGTCGACGGCGTCGCCGCCGGCGTCCCCGACCTTGCGACGCAGGACCGCGCGGACGCGGGCGAGCAGCTCGCGGAACGAGTACGGCTTCGTCACGTAGTCGTCCGCCCCGAGCTCGAGCCCGACGACCTTGTCGATCTCGGAGTCCTTCGCGGTGAGCATGATGACGGGCACGTCGCCGCGCTGGCGCAGCTCGCGGCAGACCTCCGTGCCGCTCAGGCCCGGGAGCATGAGGTCGAGGAGCACGATGTCGGCCCCGCCCGCGTCGTACTGCTCCAACGCCTCGGTGCCCGTGGCCGCCTCGACCACGTCGAAGCCCTCGCGCCGCAGCTGGTACGCCAGCGGGTCGCGGTACGACTCCTCGTCCTCCACCACCAGGATGCGCGTCACGCGCCTACCTCCTTGTTCCGTACGTCGTCCCGGCCCGAGAGCGGGTCGGGTGTCGTGCTCGTCCCGGCCACGGCCGGCGCCACGTCCCCGTGGTCGGGGCGTCGCTCCGCGGCGGGGATCCGGATCGTGAACGTCGAGCCGCGGCCGGGCTCGGACCACATGGTCACCTCGCCGCCGTGGTCCGCGGCCACGTGCTTGACGATGCTCAGGCCGAGCCCCGTCCCGCCCGTGTCGCGCGAGCGCGCGGGGTCCACCCGGTAGAACCGCTCGAAGACGCGGTCCTGCTCGTCGGCGGCGATCCCGATGCCCTGGTCGACGACGACGATCTCGACGAGGTCCCCCGCCCGCGCGACCCCGACGCCCACGCGCGTGTTCTCGCCCGAGTAGGCGACCGCGTTGTCGAGCAGGTTGCGCACCGCGGTGACGAGCAGGTTGTGGTCGCCGTACACCGCGGCGTCGAGGTCGCCGCCCGTCGTCAGCGTGATGCCCTTGCCCTGCGCGGTCGTCCGGGCGCGGTCGACCGCCTCCTCGACCACGGCGCGCACGGGGACGATCGTCACCTGCTGGAGCGCGCCGGCCACCTGGAGGCGGGAGAGCTCGATGATCTCCTGCACGAGTGCGGACAACCGCGTCGCCTCCGACTGCATGCGCGCGGCGAACCGCCGGACCGCCACCGGGTCGTCGGCGGCGTCCTGCACCGTCTCGGCGAGCAGCGCCAGCGCCCCCACCGGCGTCTTCAGCTCGTGGGAGACGTTCACGACGAAGTCGCGCCGGATGGCCTCCACGCGGCGTGCCTCGGTCCGGTCCTCGGCGAGCACGAGCACGTGGTCGGGCCCGACCTGCGCGACCCGGACCTGGAGCAGGACCGTGCCGCGGCCGACCGGACCGCGCGGGAGCTCGAGCTCCTCGTCGCGGATCACGCCGTCGCGACGGACGTCGTCGATGAGGTCGCGGATCGCGGCGTGGGCGACCGCGTCACCCCGCACGACGCCCAGCGCGTACGCGGGCGGGCTCGCGCGCACGACGTCGCCCTCGGCGTCGAGCACGACGGCCGCCGAGCGCAGCACCGCGAGCACCCGGACGAGGCCCTCGTCCAGCTCGCGCGCCGGCTCCGCGGCGCCCCGCCGCTGCTCCCGCTCGCTCAGGCGGAACGCGACCGCGGCGACGACGCCGACGACGACGCCGACGATCCCGGCCAGCAGGACGGTCGCGCCCTCGATGAGGCTCTCGGCTTCCACCCGTCCAGCGTACGGTCGGCCGCGACGCGTCCCGGCCCGCGGGCCGCTCTCCCGGGGCCGGGACGGCAAGAGTTCACCTGGCGGCGTCCTGGCGTTCATCGCCCGGACCCTCTCGGGTGGAAGGGTGACCGGAGCCGACGACGCATCCGGCTGCCAGGAACCTGCGAGGAACACTGCGCCGGCGCGTCCCGGGCGCGCCGACCGGTGCTGTCCGGTGCCGTCCGGTCACGACGAGAGGGAAGCGATGCGGGAGATCTTCGAGGCCGAGCTGAAGCAGGTCGGTGACGACCTGGCCGAGATGAGCCGGCTGGTCGAGGCGGCGATGAACCGCGCCGGGCAGGCGCTGCTCACGGCGGACCTGCAGCTCGCGCAGCAGGTCATCGCCGCCGACCACACCATCGACGCCATCGAGCGCGAGCTCGACGAGCGCTGCGTCCTGCTGCTCGCGCAGCAGCAGCCGGTCGCCACGGACCTGCGCGTCGTCGTCAGCGCGCTCCGCATGAGCGCGACGCTCGAGAGGATGGGCGACCTCGCCCGCCACGTCGCGCAGGTCGCCCGGGGCCGGTACCCGTCGCGCGCCATCGCCCCGACGCTCCACCGGACGTTCGAGCAGATGAACGACGCCGCGGTCCGTGTCGCACGACGCACGACGACGCTCCTCACGACCCGGGACCTCACGGTCGCGGCGAACATCGAGCGCGACGACGACCTGCTGGACCGGCTCCACCAGGACACGTTCACGGCCCTGCTCGACCACTCCTGGACCGGCACGACGCAGGAGACGGTCGACGTGACGCTCGTCGGCCGCTACTACGAGCGGTTCGGCGACCACGGCGTCTCGATCGCGAAGCGCGTCACCTACCTGGTGACCGGCGACTTCGCCGACGACCGCGGCATCCCCTCGGGCCAGACGCGCGCGACCGCCTGACCCCGACGCACGACGCACGACGCCCACGGAGCGGCGCGGCACGAAGGAGGCGCGGATCGTCGATCCGCGCCTCCTTCGTGCCGTCACGCCGTGGTGACCGCTCTCAGCGGCCCTGGTTCGCCACGGCCGCGGCGGCCGTCGCGGCGGCCTCGGGGTCGAGGTAGCGCCCCCCGCGCGTCACCGGCGTGAAGTCCTCGTCGAGCTCGTAGAGCAGCGGGATGCCCGTCGGGATGTTGAGACCGGCGATGTCCTCGTCGGAGATGCCGTCGAGGTGCTTGACGAGCGCGCGGAGCGAGTTGCCGTGCGCCGCGACGAGGACGGTCTTGCCGGCCTGCAGGTCGGGGACGACCTCCCCCTCCCAGTACGGCAGGGCGCGCTCGAGCACGTCCTTGAGGCACTCGGTGCGCACGACGGGCGCGTCGGCGTAGCGCGGGTCGGCGTCCTGCGAGAACTCCGAGCCGAGCTCGATCTCCGGCGGCGGCGTGTCGTAGGAGCGGCGCCAGAGCATGAACTGCTCCTCGCCGTAGGTCTCGAGGGTCTGCTTCTTGTCCTTGCCCTGGAGGGCGCCGTAGTGGCGCTCGTTGAGGCGCCACGACCGCTTGACGGGGATCCAGTGCCGGTCGGCGGCGTCGAGCGCGAGGTTCGCCGTCGTGATGGCGCGGCGCAGGAGCGAGGTGTGCACGACGTCCGGCGCGATCTGCGACTCGGCGAGGAGCACCCCGCCGCGCTTCGCCTCCTCGATCCCCTTCTCCGACAGCGGCACGTCGACCCAGCCGGTGAAGAGGTTCTTGGCGTTCCAGTCGCTCTCGCCGTGGCGGAGCAGCACGAGGGTGTAGGTCATGGCTCCATCCTGCCGCACGGGTCCGGGGCGGGGCACGTCCGGTCCACGGGCTGGTGCGCTCCTGGTGACCGATGCCGGCCGGCCGGAGGACCAACGTCCCGCGCGGTGGCGTCGACCCGGGGAATGCCGCCCCGAGCACGCGCGTTGGCACGGGCATGCCGATCCACGGAGACTACGCGCCCAGCACCAGCGGCTGGGCCCGCAAGCAGGCCGAGACCTACGAGACGTCCGGCGGCACGAGGGCGACGACGCTGAACGGTCTGCCCGTCGTCGTGCTGACCACGCTCGGCCGACGGTCCGGCAAGGTGCGCAAGACCCCGCTCATGCGCGTCGAGCACGACGGGGTGTACGCGGTCGTCGCCTCGCTCGGCGGCGCGCCCGAGCACCCCGTCTGGTACCACAACGTCGTCGCGCACCCGCAGGTCGAGCTGCAGGACGGCGCCGAGCGCCACGACTACGTCGCGCGCGAGGTGCACGGCGAGGAGAAGGCGCTGTGGTGGGATCGCGCCGTCGCCGCGTACCCGCCGTACGCGGACTACCAGCAGAGGACGTCCCGCGAGATCCCGGTGCTCGTGCTCGAGCGCACGACCCACGCCTGAGGCCCCGGACCGCCGGGCACCCCGGCCCGGGCCGCCGGGCGGCCGAGGTCAGCGCGCGGCGCGGACCTTGGTCGCCTGGGCGTAGACGTCGAGCATGCGGCGCGCCGCGGCGTCCCAGCCGAACCGCTCGCTGACGCGGCGCGCACCGACGGCGAGCCCTTCGCGGCGGTCGTCGTCGGCGAGCAGGTCCGCGAGCGCACGGGCCCACGTCCACGGGTTGTGGTCCGGGACGAGGACGCCGGACTCGCCGTCGACCACGACCGTCGTCAGCCCGCCGACGGCGGCCGCCACCACGGGCGTTCCGCTCGCCTGGGCCTCGGCCGCGACGAGACCGAACGTCTCGTTGTGCGAGGGCACCGCCACGAGGTCGGCGGCCCGGTAGTAGTCGACGAGCAGCTCGCGCGCCACGGGCGGCCGCACGACGACCTGGTCGCTGACGCCCAGCTGGTAGGCGAGCGCCTCGAGCTCCCGGACCGCCGTCGGGCGCCCGCTCGGCCCGCCGAGGACGACGAGCGTCGGCACGGGCTCGTCGTGGTCGGCGAGCACGCCGAGCGCGCGGACGAGGACGTCGGGCGCCTTGAGCGGCTGGACGCGTCCGGCGAACAGCACGATGCGGCCCTCGACCGGCAGGCCGAGCTCGTCCCGCAGCGCCCGGCGCCGCTCGGCGCGCTCCGCCGGCCCGGTGCCGTCGGGCACGCCCGGCGAGAAGAGGTCGAGGTCCACCCCGGGCGGCACGACGTGCACGCGCGCGGGGTCGGCCGCGTAGTCGCGCACGAGGTCGTCCGCCTCGGCGTCGGTGCTCGCGACGAGCGCGTCCGCCTCCGCGACGACCTGCTCCTCGCCGATGATGCGTCCGAGCGGCTCGGGCGCGTCCCCGGGGGCGAGCGCGGCGTTCTTCACGCGCGCGAGCGTGTGCATGGTGTGCACGAGCGGCACGTCCCAGCGGTCCGCGGCGAGCCACCCGACCTGGCCCGACAGCCAGTAGTGCGTGTGGACGACGTCGTACCACCCCACGTGGTGCCGGGCCTCCGCGCGCAGCACCCCCGCGGTGAACGCGCACAGCTGCCCGGGCAGGTCGTTCTTGTCGAGCCCTTCGAACGGACCGGCGGCGACGTGCCGCACGGTCACGCCCTGAGCGACCTCGACGACGGGCGGCTGGGCCGACGACGTCGCGCGCGTGAAGATCTCGACCTGCGCGCCGTGCCGCGCGAGCGCGTGCGCGAGCTCGGTGACGTAGACGTTCATGCCGCCCGCGTCGCCCGTGCCGGGCTGGTCCAGGGGCGAGGTGTGGACGGACAGCATCGCGACGCGCAGCGCGTCGCCGTCGGGACGGTCGGCGGTCACCGGGTCACGCCTCCACGACGCACGCCGGGGCGGGCAGGGCGAGGACGTCGAGCACCTCGCCGAGGCCGTCGCTGCGGCGCACGCGCAGGAGCGCGAGGTTCGACGACGGCCCGTCGCCGGCGGTCAGCGGGTCGTCCTGCTGGTTCGCGACGACGACGAGGTCGTGCGTCGGCTCCTCGTCGGACACCGGGAGCAGGACCGCGAGGTGGCGCGGCCACGTCCCGCCGACGGGGGTGTCGGCCAGGTGGCGCAGGCGCGGCGGCGCGCCGTCGTCGGGACCGGGGTCGACCGCGTGCACCGCCAGGACGTCCGCACCCCGCACGCCCACCACGACGCGCGTGCCGTCCGCCGTCACCTCGACGTGCGACGGGAAGCTCCGCCCGCCCTGCGGCTCGGCGGCGAAGGTCACCGGGTAGCGCGCCACCACGTCGTAGCGCCCGTCGCCCGCGGGCGCGAGGACGAAGAGCGCCGGGTCGAGCTCGCCCACGACGACCAGGTGCCCGCCGGGCAGCGTCGCGACGTGCCGGGGCCCCGTGCCGGCCGGGAACGTCGCGGCGACCGCCGGGAGCGTCCCCTCGGGTGCGGCGACGTCGTGGCGACGCAGCTCGTCCGTCCCGAGGTCGACGACGAGCACCCCGCCCTCGCCGTCGTCCACGACGTAGTGCGCGTGGGGCCCCTCCTGGCGTCCCGCGTCGGGTCCGTCACCGGCGTGCCCGTACCGGCGCGACGCACCGGTGAGCGAGCCGTCGTCGTCGGTGCCCGCGACGGTGAGGACACCGTCCCCGTAGTTGGCGACGAGCACCTCGCCGGGCCGGGCGAGCACGTGGCACGGGGAGTCGCCCCCGGTCGTCACGGGCGGACCGAGCGGCCGGAGCGTGCCGTCCTCGACGACCTGGAACGCCGAGACGGTGCCGTCCCCCGTCTCGCCGACCGCGTAGAGCGTGCGCGGCGACGTTCCCGCCGGCGAGGCCGGCGGCGTCAGCGCGAGGAACGACGGCGAGGGCGTCGTGGCGGCGAGGCGGCCGCCGACGAACGTGCCCTGCTCGACGTCGACCTCGACCCGCCAGACGCCCTCGGGTCCGTCGGACGCGGGGTGCGGGTAGGTGCCGATCCACAGGGTGCGCGTCGAGACGGTCATACCTCGAGCGTAGTTCTCCGCCCGCCGGTTCCCGACACGACGACGGGGCGCCCACCGCCCGGTCGAGGACCGGGCGACGGTGCGCCCCGTGCGGGTCGTGCGTCAGTGCGCCGCGTCGTACGCGGTCTGGATCTCCTGGGAGATGCGGCCGCGGTCGTTGACCTTGTAGCCGTTCTCCCGGGCCCACTCCCGGATCTCGGTCGCGCGGGCGGAACCCGTGCTGCGACCACGACGCGCCGCCGGACGGGACGAGGTGCGCGACGACACCTTGCGGGCGTTCCCGACCCACGAGGCGAACGCGTCGCGCAGCTGCTGCGCATTCTTCGTGCTGAGATCGATCTCGTAGGAGACGCCGTCGAGCGCGAAGGTCACCGTCTCGTCCGCCGCCCCTCCGTCGATGTCGTCCACGAGAATTACCTGGACCTTCTGGGCCACTGTTGATTCCTCACGCTTCACAGGAATGAGATGACCTGTCCAGGATGCCCCAGCACGGGAAGCGCGTCAATTGTCCTGAGCGCGTGTCCGGGAGAAATTGTCGTCATCTGCGGTGAATCGCGGCCGGCCCGGAAGTCAGGACGCGCCGTCGCCACGGCCCGCGGAATGCGCCGCCGCGGCGGAACGCATTTCTTCCTCGGCGTCGAGACGCGCCAGGGCGGCGCGTTCGTTGCGGTCGGCGCGCACGATATAGCGCATGGCGAACCAGAAGAGCAGACCGACGCCGACCGACGGGACGAGGGCGCCGAGAGCGGGGAGCAGGTCGTTCATGCTCTCGATCCTAGACCCGGCTACTGCGCCGGCTTGACGAGCGGGAAGAGGATCGTCTCGCGGATGCCCAGACCCGTCAGCGCCATGAGCAGGCGGTCGATCCCGAGGCCCATCCCGCCCGACGGCGGCATCGCGTACTCCATCGCGGTGAGGAAGTCCTCGTCGATGCGCATCGCCTCGTCGTCCCCCGCCGCGGCGAGCAGCGCCTGCGCCTCGAAGCGCTGGCGCTGGACCACCGGGTCGACGAGCTCGGAGTACGCCGTCGCGAGCTCCACGCCACGCACGTAGAGGTCCCACTTCTCGACCTGGCCGCGCACCCGACGGTGGTCGCGCGTGAGGGGTGACGTCTCGACCGGGAAGTCGCGCACGAACGTGGGGGCGACGAGGTGGTCGCCCACGAGGTGCTCCCACAGCCCCTCGACGAGCTTTCCGTGGTTGGTGCTCCTCGGGTCGAAGGCGAGCTCGAGCTTCTCGGCGAACGTCAGCAGGTGCTCGACCGACGTCTCCGGCGTGATCTGCTCCCCGAGCGCGTCCGACAACGAGTCGTACATCCGCAGCTGCGTCCATTCACCGCCGACGTCGTACTCCGTGCCGTCCGCGAGCGTGAGGAGCGTGGTGCCGAGGGCGTCCTGCGCGGCGCGCTGGACGAGGTCCTGCGTGAGGACCGCCATGGTGTCGTAGTCGCCGTAGGCCTCGTAGGCCTCGAGCATCGCGAATTCCGGGGAGTGCGTGGAGTCCACGCCCTCGTTGCGGAAGTTCCGGTTGATCTCGAAGACCTTCTCCACCCCGCCGACCGCCGCGCGCTTGAGGAACAGCTCGGGCGCGATGCGCAGGAAAAGGTCGATGTCGAACGCATTCATGTGCGTCTCGAACTGACGCGCCGCAGCACCTTCCGGGCGCGTCTGCAGCATGGGCGTCTCGACCTCGACGAACCCGCGCTCCCAGAAGTTCTCGCGGATCGAGCGCACGACCGCGGCGCGCAGGCGCACCGTGTCGCGCGCCGCGGGCCGCGCGATGAGGTCGACATATCGCTGGCGGACGCGTGATTCCTCCGACAGGTCCTTGTGCAGCACGGGAAGGGGACGCAGGGCCTTGGCCGCGACCTTCCAGGAATCCGCGAAGACGCTCAGCTCGCCGCGGCGGGAGCTGATGACGCGCCCGTGCGCGAACAGGTGGTCGCCGAGGTCGACGTCGGCCTTGAACGTGGTGAGCGACTCCTCGCCGACCACGGCCTGGCTGAGCATGACCTGCAGCCGGTTGCCCTCGCCGTCCTGCAGCGTGACGAAGCACAGCTTGCCGGTGTTGCGCAGGAAGACGACGCGGCCGGCGACCCCGACCTCGTCCTGCGTCTCCTCGCCCGCCTCCAGGTGGGCATAGGCCGCCCGCACCTCGGCGATCGTGTGCGTGCGCGGCACGCCCACGGGGTACGCCTCGTCGCCGCGCGCGAGGATGCGCTCGCGCTTCTCGCGGCGGACCTGGATCTGCTCGGGGACGTCGTCCTCGTCGGGCGTGGAGGGATCGGGGTTTCCGGCGGGGAGAGTCACGCGGACGAGTCTACCGACGCCCCCTCGGCGGCAGGGTCCGCGTCACGACCGCGACGGGACGGACGGGACCGTGGGCAGCAGGTCGAGCGCGAGGTCGAGGATCGGGGCGGAGTGCGTCAGGGCGCCGACGGAGAGGTAGTCGACGCCCGTGCCGGCGACCTCGCGCGCGCGGTCGAGCGTGAGGTTTCCCGTCGCCTCGAGCTCGACCTTCGCGGGCACCCCGTCCCGGCCCTGCCGCGCCCGGACGGCCGCGACGGTCTCGGCGAGCACGGGCGTCGGCATGTTGTCGAGCAGGAGGAAGTCGGCGCCCGCGTCGAGCGCCTCGAGGGCCTGCGCCGTGGTGTCCGCCTCCACCTGGACGAGCACGTCCGGGAACGTCCGGCGGATCGCCACGACGGCCGCGCTCACGGAGCCCGCGGCGACGACGTGGTTGTCCTTGACCATCGCGACGTCGTACAGGCCCATGCGCTTGTTGGTCCCGCCGCCGGCGCGGACGGCGTACTTCTCGAGGGCGCGCAGGCCGGGGGTCGTCTTGCGCGTGTCGAGGACCTGCGCCCCGGTGCCGGCGAGCTCGCGCGCCCACGCGCGGGTCGCCGTCGCGACGCCGGAGGCCCGCGACGCGAGGTTGAGGAGCGTGCGCTCGGCGACGAGCAGCACCTGGACCGGACCGGTCAGCGCGGCGAGCACGCGGCCGCGCAGGACGCCGTCGCCGTCGCGCGCCGAGAACGTCACGACGACGGGCGGCAGCCCGAGCCGCGCGGCCACCTGGCGCGTCACCTCCTCGACCACGACGAGACCCGCCACGACGCCGTCCGCGCGCGCGACGAGGTGCGCGGTCCCCGTGGACGACGGCGGGACCGTCGACTGGGTGGTGACGTCGCGCCCGGGGGCCGTGCCGAGGTCCTCGTCGAGCGCGCGCGCCACGGTCTCCGCGACCCACGCCGGGTCGAGCGGGGGGTCGACGCGGGACGGGGGGCCGGTCGGTGCCGCGGGCTGCTCGGGAGAGGTGCTCACGGTCGCCCACCGTAGCCGCTCGCGGTGCCGGTCAGCGGACGAGCAGCGTGCCGTCGTCGTCGAGCGAGACGACGACGCGGCGCTCCCACGCCGGGTCGGGCGCCGGGAAGTCGGTGCGGAAGTGCCCGCCGCGGCTCTCCGCGCGCAGCGTCGCCGCCGCGGTGAGGGCCGTCGCGACCTGGTGGATGTTCGTCGTCTCCCACTCGGCGGCCTGCGGCTGGGCGACGACGTCGCTCGCCTCGTGCGCGTCGGTGCGGATCGCGGCGAGGCGTCGCTCGGCGACGGCGAGCCCGTCGGCGTCGCGGATGACGCCGGGCCCGGCGGACGCGACGGACTGGATCCGCGAGCGCGCGGCCGCGGCGACGAGGGCCGACGGACCGGGCCGGGGCGCGGGCGTCCCGACGGGGAGGTCGCCCGCGGCGACGCGGCCGGTGATCTCGCGCGCCGCGCGATGCGCGAACACGAGTCCCTCGAGCAGCGAGTTCGAGGCGAGCCGGTTGGCTCCGTGCACACCGGTGCAGGCGACCTCGCCGATCGCGTAGAGGCCGTCGAGCGACGACCGTCCGTGCAGGTCCGTGACGACGCCGCCCGAGTGGTAGTGCTGTGCGGGGGCGACGGGCACGGGCTCCTCGGTCCAGTCGATGCCGTTGTCGAGCAGCCGCTCGGTGATCGTCGGGAAGCGCGAGCGCAGGAAGTCGGCGCCGAGGTGGCGCGCGTCGAGCAGCACGTGGTCGGACCCGGTCGCGGCCATCTGCCGGACGATGGCGTGCGCGACGACGTCGCGCGGCGCGAGCTCGGCCATCGCGTGCTGCGCGGGCATGAAGCGGTGCCCGTCGGTGTCGAGGAGGATGGCGCCCTCGCCCCGCACCGCCTCCGAGATGAGCGGGAGCTGGCCCTTGGCACCCAGGCCGAGCCAGAGCACGGTCGGGTGGAACTGGACGAACTCGAGGTCCCCGAGCGCCGCACCCGCGCGCAGCGCGGCAGCGATCCCGTCACCCGTCGCCTGGGGCGGGTTCGTCGAGGACCGGAAGACCTGGCCCACTCCCCCGGTCGCGAGCACCACGGCCCGGGCCAGCGCCGCGCCGACGCCGTCGCGCGTGCCCTCGCCCTTGACGTGGAGCGTCACGCCGCACGCGCGGCGCCGTCCCGCCGGGTCGCCGTCCGCGCCGGGCGCCGTGGTGAGGACGTCGATCACGAGAGCGTTCTCGATGACCTCGATCCCCGGGTCGGAGCGCACGGCGTCGAGCTGCGCGACGAGCGCGCGGGAGATCTCCGCACCGGTCGCGTCACCGCCCGCGTGCGCGATCCGGTCGGCGTGGTGCCCGCCCTCGCGCGTGAGCGCGATGTCCCCGTTGGCCGCGCGGTCGAACCGCGCACCGAGCGCCACGAGCTCGCGCACGCGAGCCGGCCCCTCGGTGACCAGCACCTCGACCGCGACCGGGTCGCACAGCCCACCGCCCGCCACGAGCGTGTCCGCGAGGTGCGCCTCCGGGGAGTCCTCCGGGTCGAGCGCCGCCGCGATGCCGCCCTGCGCCCACACCGTCGACCCCGACGACAGCTCGCCCTTCGTGACGAGCAGGACCCGCGGCACGCGCGTGCGCAGCTCGAGCGCCGCGGAGAGCCCCGCGATGCCGGACCCGACGACGATGGCGTCCGCCGTCGTCGTCCAGCCGGGCTCCGGGGCGGCGAGGGACCGGGCGAGCGTGCTCACCCGCGGTGCGCCGCGCCGTCGGGCCGGGCCCCGGGCGCTGCGCCGTGACCCGTGCCGGGACCCGTGCTCTGCCCTGCCCGCACGGCCGCGAAGGCCAGCCCGCTGGGCTCGAGGCCCCGCGCCGCGGGGACGTCGGGGACGAGGCCCGGCTCGTCCGAGAGCTCGACGATGCGGTTGCGCTCGTCGACGAACACGACGTGCGGCAGGTAGGTGCGCGCGTCCTCGTCGGAGAGCGCCCCGTACGCGATGAGGATGACGACGTCGCCCGGGTCCACGAGGTGGGCCGCGGCGCCGTTGATGCAGATCTGGCCCGCGCCGCGCTCCCCGGGGATCACGTACGTGGTCAGGCGCGCGCCGTTCGTCACGTCCACGACGTCGACCTGCTGGCCCGGGTAGAGGTCGGCCGCGTCGAGCAGGTCGGCGTCCACGGTGATCGAGCCGACGTAGTGCAGGTCGGCCTGCGTCACCGTCGCGCGGTGGATCTTGCCGATCATCATGGGGCGCTGCAGCGACGCCGGGCGTCGCTCGGCGGGGCGCGGGGTCGGCGCGGTCACGCGGTTCCTCCAGGGTGCTGGGCACGGTCGCCGGCAGGCGGGCCGCCCGGGTCGCGGGCGTCCTCGGGTGCACGGATCTCGACGGCCGTGTTGTCGATGAGTCGGGTGGTGCCCACGCGCGCGGCCACGAGGAGGAGCCCCGGGCCGACGGCGCCGGGCGCCAGGTCCTCCACGGTAGCCGGGTCGACGAGCACCAGATAATCCGGGTCAACACCGGTAGCACCGTCGAGGATTCCCCGCGCGGCCGCGAGGACCGCTGCGGCGCCCGCGCCCGTGTCCGCCGCCGCGGCACCCGCGCGCAGCGCGCGGCTCAGCGCGAGCGCCTGCTCACGCTGCTCGGGCGTGAGGTACGCGTTGCGCGACGACCGCGCCAGGCCGTCGCTCTCGCGCACCGTCGGCACGCCGAGGACCTCGACGTCCACGTCGAGGTCGGCCACCAGGCGCCGCACCGCGAGGAGCTGCTGCGCGTCCTTCGCGCCGAACACCGCGACGTCCGGCCGCACGAGGTGGAGCAGCTTGAGCACGACCGTGAGGACGCCGTCGAAGTGCCCCGGGCGGGCCGCGCCCTCGAGCACGTCCCCGACCCGGCCAGACGTCACGCGCACGATCGGCCCGGAGCCGTCCGCGTGACCGGGGTACATCTCCTCGACGTCCGGGGCGAACACGAGGTCCACCCGGGCGTCGGGGCCGGCCGACGCGAGGAGCGCGACGTCGCCCGCGACGTCGCGCGGGTAGCGCTCGTAGTCCTCGCCCGGGCCGAACTGGAGGGGGTTCACGAAGTCGGTGACGACCACCTCGCCCTCGGCGCCCACGGCCTCGCGCGCGCGCCGCACGAGCTCGAGGTGGCCCGCGTGCAGCGCGCCCATCGTCATGACGATCGCCCGACGCGGCCCCTCGCCGAGAGCGGCGCGCAGGTCGGCTCGCGTCGTGACGACCCGCGGGGGCACCGGGCCCGTGCCCGTGCTCCGGCCGGTCGTCCCCGTCCCCCGGTCGACCGTCCCCGCGCCGCGGTCCGTGCTCATCGTCGTCCTTCCTCGGGGCGGTCCTGGTCGTCGTCGTCGTGCGTGAGGTCCGGCGCCTCCTCGGGGCCGGCGTCGAGCGCGTCGAGCACGGCCCGCTCCGCGGCCTCGTCGATGCGCCCGGTCGCACGCGCCCGGACCGCCGCCCCGCGGCTCAGGGCCGTGTACGACGGCGGCACGTCGGCCGCGTCGCTCGTCGCCGCGAGCGCGCGCAGGGCGGCGAGGTGCTCGACGACCGTGCCCACGTCGCCGCGCGACACGGGCCCGGTGAGCGCCGAGATCGCGCCCGCCGCTCCCCCGGCCCCCGACTCCGCGCCGCGGTCGGCGGCTCGGGTCGCTCCGTCCAGGGCGGCGGAGAGCAGGGGCGCGAGCACGCGGCCCGGCTGCTCGACACCGGCCGCCTCCAGGGCCTGCGCCGCCTGCGCCACGAGCACGACGAGGTGGTTCGCGCCGTGCGCGAGCGCCGCGTGGTAGAGCCCGCGGGACTCCTCCGCGACGACGACGGGCTCGCCGCCGATCTCGACGACGAGCGCCTGCCCGATCGGCAGGACCGGCGTCGGGCCGGTCACGGCGAACGTCGAGCCCTCGAGGCGCGACAGGTCGAGCGACGTCCCCGTGAACGTCATCGCCGGGTGGATCGCGAGCGGGATCGCGCCCGCCGCGCGCGCGGGGTCGAGCACGGCGGCGCCGTAGCGGCCCGAGGTGTGCACGACGATCTGCCCCGGCTGCCACGCCCCGACGTCGGCGAGGCCGCGGACGAGCCCCGGCAGCGCGTCGTCGGGCACCGCGAGGAGCGCGAGCTCGGCCCGCTCGACGACGTCGGGCACCTCCAGCACGGGCACGCCCGGCAGCAGGGCGTCGATGCGGTCGCGCGAGGCCTCGGAGATGCCGCTCGCCCCGACGACGGCGTGCCCCGTCGCGCGCAGCGCGCTGCCCAGGACCGCGCCGACGCGGCCCGCCCCCACGATGCCGACGCCTAGCCGCCCGGGTCGGCGCGCCTCGGTCGCGCTCACCGGTCGCTCCCGACGTCCCGCCTGCCGGGCAGGGCGTCCGGCACGGTGTCCTGCACCGGGTCGGGCACGACGTCCGGCGCGGGGCCGGCCGGGACGTCCAGGGGCACCTCGTCGCGCCGCATCCACAGCTCGGGACCCTCGTGGGCACGGGCCTCGTGCGCCCGGGCCGCCTGCGTGTCGAGGAGGCGCGCGGCGTCGCGGGAGTCGAGGTGGTGGACCTTCGGGACGACGGGTCCTGGCGTCGAGTGCACCGCGAACGTCGCGACGTCGAACCGACGCTGCAGGGGGCCCTGCTCGAGCCCGAGCGACTGCGTGCGCTCGTGCGGCACGACGACCAGGCTGCGGAACACCCGGCCGCTGCGCAGCACGAGCGCGCGGTCCGTCACCGCGAACCCGCTGCGCCGCCACGAGACGAGGTCCAGGAGCCGCGCCCGCCGCGGCATCGCCACGAAGTGCTCGCCCGCGTCGCGGCCCGAGAGGCCCTCGTCGAGGAGCGCGCGCGGGTCGGGCGTGCCGAGGTCCGGCAGGACGAGCCACAGCGCGGCGAGCGCCTCGTCGCGCGACCCGACGGGCAGCAGGACGCTCTTCGTCTGCGACCCGTCCGCGCTCGGTCCGTACCCGGCGACGTTGACGTCGACGCGCCACCAGTCCGGCCCTCGCCAGAACGGGCCCTGGAGCAGGCGTACCGCCTGGACGCGACCCGGCGGGATGGTCTGCGAACGCGTCTCGAGGAGGCCGTGGCGCAGCCGGATGCCGTCCGGAGAGATCGCGGAGCGGAAGCCGAACTCGCCGGTGAACCGCTGGAAGAGGTACCCGCCGAAGCCGAGCACGGCCGGCAGCGCGCTGAACAGGATGCCGATCTCGCGCGTGCCGATGACGACGCCCCCGATGGCGAGGATGCCGAGGACGAGGCCCACCGTCGCGCCCGAGCGCAGGAGCGACGCGACGAGCCGTCCCGGCTGGAGCGCGGTGACGGGCTGCTCCGGCGCCTCGAGCAGCGCGTCCGACGACGCGGCGTCGCCGACCGGCCCGACGGCGGTCGCGTGCTCCGGGTCGTCGCCGGGCTCGCGGTTCCCGTCCGGACCGGCGGGTCCGGCGGACGCCACCGGGCGCGCACCGACGCGCAGACCTGCGGCACGGGCGAGCAGCTCGACCCGGAGGCGGTTCGCGTCGTCCTCCTTGAGGAACCCGAGCTTGACGCCCGAGTCGCCGCCGCCCGCCACCTCGAGCTTGAGCTCGGCGAGCCCGAAGAACCGCGCGAGGAGCGGCTGGACGACGTCGACGGCCTGCAGCCGGTCGAGCCGTGCGCGCCGCTGCTGGCGGAACAGGACCCCGGTGCGCAGGTGCACGGACTCGTCGTCGACCGCGAAGCTCGTCATGCGCCACGCGACCGCGGAGTAGCCGAGACCGACGAGGCCGATGGCCAGCACCCCGAGCAGCACCTGCCACCACCGGTCGCCCTCGAGCAGGTTCTGCCCCTCGGGCAGGCCGTTGAGCGTCTGCTGGCCGACGACGACGAGCAGCACCGCGATGACGGTCCAGCCGCGCACGAGCGGCGTGACCGGGTGCACCCGCTGCCAGTCGAGCGCCCCCGCCGAGTCCTCGTGGTGGCCGGGGACCTCGGCGCTCACAGGCCCGCCAGACGAGCCTCGCCGCGCGACGCGAGGCGGTCGCGCAGGCGGTCCGCCTCGGCGGGCTCGAGACCGTCGATCGTCGCGTCCGTCGACGCGGACGCCGTGTGGAGCTGGATCTGCGCGATGCGCAGCTTGCGAGCGAGCGGACCGGCCTGGACGTCCACGTACTGCATGCGCCCGTACGGCACGACGACGAGGGAGCGGAACATGATGCCCTTGCGGATGAGCAGGTCGTCGTCACGCTCGGCATAGCCGATCGCCCGGACCTGGCGCGGCACGAGCAGCAGCGCCCACAGTCCGATCAGCGCCAGCACGCCGAGCACGAGCCACTGCCACCAGTGCGGCAGCAGGATCGCGAGGACCACGACCGGGGCCGCGAGCACGACGAGCGTGATCCCCACGGACAGCAGGCGTGCGGTGACGAGGCGCGGCGACACCCCGGACCAGACGATCCCGGGCGGGTCGAAGGGGCCTGTGCCGCTGCCCGTCAGGGCTCGGTCGGAGTCGGTCATGTCTCGATTCTCCCATCCGGCGGGTACCACCGGGTCGAGGTCAGGCGGACGCGCCCGCCTCGCCGTTCCCCTCGGTGCTGCCGCGCCGCTCGGCGCCGGGCTCGTCGTCGTCGCCCGGGGGCGGGAGCTGGCAGAACCGCTCCACGAGCAGCCCCACCGCGGCCAGGACGAGGGCGCACACGACCGCGACACCCGCCGCGACGGCACGGTCACGACGCGCCTCGATCGCGAGGTCCGGCAGCGCGGCGAGCACCTGCGCCCCGTACCAGCCCGCGAGCAGCGCCCCCGTGAGCGCCGCGGCCTTGGCGAGCACGAACGTCCGCGCCGCGCGGATCGGGTCGAGCCCCGGACGCCGCCCCTTCAGGTAGGCGCGCACGGCCCAGCCGGCCCAGAAGACCCCGGCCGCGAGCGCGACGATCGCGACGTCGACCACCCACGGCACCGCCGGGAGGTACGTGCCGCGGTCCTCGACGAAGCGCACGACGAGCCAGCCGACCGCGGCCGTCACGACGGCGACGAGCAGCAGCGTCCGGACGGACGTGCGGCGCATCAGCGCTGCGCGTCGGACGGCGGGGCGGACACCGGCGGGAACGGCGACCAGTGCTCGGTCCCCGGCTGGACGGGCTGGACGGGCTCCGCCGGCGGAGCCGCGGTCGGCCGGACGACCTGGTGCACCTCCGGGTCGGCGAGCGGCCCCGGCGCGGCCCCCGGCGCGCCGACGGGGGTGAACGGCACGCCCCGGATGAGCTGGTCGTCCCGTGCGGGTGCCTGTGCCGGTCCGTCCGCCGGAGCCTGCGCCTGCGCCGGGGTCGCCGCCGGTCCCTGCGCCGGCCCGCGCACGGGCTGGAGGGGCGGGACGGACCACACGGGCTCGGCCGGGGCGGCGTGCCCGGCCGCATCGGGGTGCACCGGGCTGAACACGGGCACCGCGACGAGCGGCTCCGCCGGTGCGGCCGCAGACGTCGGTGCGTGGGCCGGGGGCATGGTCGGCGGGAACGGGGCCACCTGCGTCGGCTGCGCGTGCGGCGCGGGGGCGTGCGGGGAAGCCTCCGACGCGTGCGACGGCGGGTCGAACGGGAACGGCACCGGCTGCTCCGGCGCGGGAGCGGGCTCCGGCCTCGGTGCGGGCTCCTGCCTCGGTGCGCGGGCTGGGGGGCGACCGTCGCCGGCGGCGTGCTCGGGGCCGGCACGGCGCCCTGGGCGGGCGGGGCCGGAGCGGGGGCGGGGCGGGCGGGCGGGGGTCGGCGCGGGGGAGCGGCGGCGACGGCGGGACGGACTGCGCGGCGGCGGCGGTCGCGTCCGGCGACGCCGCGCCGTCCGACGCTGCGGCACCCGTCGCGACCGGCACGGCACCCGTCGGGTTCGGCACGCCCTCCGTGAGCCAGTCCAGGGCGAGCCAGCGGATGCCCGCGCGGTCCGGCGCGGTCGCGGCGAGCGCCGCCACGGGACCTCCGCCGAGGCCCGGCAGGACCGCCCCCGGGTCGATCTGCGACCACGGCTCGAGGACGAACGCCCGCTCGTGCGCCCGCGGGTGCGGGAGCTCGAGGTCGTCGGCGACGGCCGTCAGCGACCCGTAGACGATGAGGTCGACGTCGAGCGTGCGCGGCCCCCACCGCTCGTGGCGGACGCGCCCGTGCGCGCGCTCGACCGCCTGGCACGCCTGCAGCAGGTCGCGGGCCGACAGCCGGGTGCGCGCGAGGACCACGGCGTTGAGGAAGTCCGGCTGCTCCGGGCCGACCGCCGCGGTGCGCGCGAGCGGCGACACCTCGGTGAGCTCGAGGCCCGAGATGCGGTCGAGGTCGGTGATGGCGTCGCGCAGGGTCTGCTGCGCGTCGCCGAGGTTCGCCCCGAGCGCGAGGACCACCTCGACGAAGTCCACCGGCACCTCGTCCATCCGGTCCCGCTCGCGCTCCGCCACGGCGGCCGGACCGGCAGGCTCCTCCGTCGTCCCGTCCGCGGTGGTGGTCGACCGCTCGAGCGGCGGCGCGTCCGGCACCGCGGCCGCGGCGGGTCCGGCGAGCGGGGCGGGCACCGGAGCGGGGACGGCGGGGACGTGCCGGCCGAGCTCGTCCTCCTCCGGGACGGGTCCCTGTGCCGCGCTCTCGTCGCGCGTCGCCACGGCCTCCGGCTCGTGCGTCGCGGGCTCCGCCGCGGGGACGGCGGGCGCCTCGTGCGTGGTGTCGGGGTCGGGCTCCTCGTGCGCCCCCGCACCGAGGTCCTGCTCGCCGGGCACCGGCGCGCCCGTGTCCTCGACGGGCTCGGCGCTCACGCCCGGCGCCGAGGCCGGCACGCCGCCGGCAGCCGGCACGCCACCGGTGTCGTGGCCGAGGGCCTCGGACGCCGCGGCCGTCGGAGCGGTGGTGGGCGCCTCGGCGGACGTCCGTACGTCCGAGGACCCGGCCCCCGGCTCGCCGGACGTCGGAGCCCCGGCCGGGGCCGCGACGTCGGGCACGGGGGTGAAGGGTTCCGGCTCGGACGGTCGCTCGACCACGCTCGTGGGCGGGATGCTCGGCGGCATGACCGCCGGGGCGTCGGCGAGCACGGGCTCGGGCTCCGGGTCCCGCACCGCCTCCACGCCGTGGATCAGGGCCGGTGCCACGGAGCCCACGGGGATCGGGGCGACGGGCTGCTGCTCCCGCGCGTCCTGCCGGCGGGCGAGGGGCGCCACGACGGGCACGACGACGCGGTCCCGGCGGATGACGACCTCGACGTCCTCGAACGGCACGGTGATCGGCGCCTGGGGCTTGTGCACGGCCACGTCGACCGCCACGACGTCGGGGTGCGTGAGGATCGTCGCGGCGATGCGCTCGGCCACGGTCTCGACCAGGTCGGCGGGCGAGCCCTCGAGGACGGCGACGACGTCCTCCGCGACGCCCGCGTAGCTCACGGTGTCGGCGAGGTCGTCACCGCGCGCGGCCTCGCGCGTGTCGAGGTGGAGCACGACGTCGGCGCGGAACAGCTGGCCCTCGACCTTCTCGTGCTCGAGCACGCCGTGGTGCCCCGTGGCGCTGAGCCCGGTGAGCCGGATCCGGTCGAACGGCCGGCCGTCCGCGTCGAGGACCGCCCCTGCGAACGCTGTGGTCACGTCGTACTCCCGTCCTGACGAGGGGGCTCGACGCGTCCGGGGACGGTCGGGCTCCGCTGTCTCGTGCGATCGGTCGCGCCGATCGGTCGTGCCGTCTGCTGTCGATGGTGTCATCCGCGGCGCTGTCGTGGCGCCGCCGCCCATCCTGCTAGGTCGCGGGCCGCCCCGTCGAGTCCTCGTCGGTGCGCGCCCCCGGGCCGACGACGCGCGCCCGCTGCCAGGCCGCGACCACCCGGACCGCGTCGGCCGACGCGCGGACGGCGTGGACGCGCACGCACCAGGCCCCGGCCGCGGCCGCGAGGGTCGTGACGGCCGCGGTCGCGTCGTCGCGCGCCAGGGGCGGCACGGCCTGCCCGTCCGGGCCCGCCAGGAGGTGGCCGAGGAACCGCTTGCGCGACGCCCCGACGAGCACCGGCAGGCCGAGGTCCTCGAGCTCGCCCAGGCGTGCGAGGAGCGGCCAGTTGGACGCCCCGGACTTCGAGAAGCCGAGGCCCGGGTCGAGCACGACCTGCTCGCGCCGGACGCCCGCGGCGAGCAGCGCGTCGAGCCGGTCGGCGAGCTCGGCGCGCACGTCCGTCACGACGTCGTCGTAGTCCTCGAGGTCGTCCATGACGTCGGCGTGACCGCGCCAGTGCATGCACACGTAGGCGGCACCTGTGCGCGCGACGACGCCCGCCATGCCGGGGTCGGCGAGGCCGCCCGAGACGTCGTTGACGATGCGGGCACCCGCCGCGACGGCCCGTTCCGCGACGACCGCGCGCGTCGTGTCGACCGACACGACCGCGCCGTCCGCCGCGAGGGCCGCCACGACCGGCAGGACGCGCGCGAGCTCGTCGGCCACGGGGACGCGGCCCGCGCCCGGGCGCGTCGACTCGCCGCCGACGTCGAGGATGTCGGCCCCCTCGTCGAGGAGCTCGCGGCCGTGCGCGACCGCGGCGTCGGGCTCGTACCACTCCCCGCCGTCCGAGAACGAGTCGGGCGTGACGTTGACGACGCCCATGACGAGCGTCCGCCCCAGCCCGCCGAGCTCCTCGAGCCCCGCGACGCGGCGCGAGCGCGTCGGGGCCGGCCGGCCGTCGGCGCTCACGGGGTCAGCGGCCCAGGATGAGGCTCATGGCCTCGGCCCGGGTCGCGACGTCGCGCATCTGCCCGCGGACCGCGGACGTGACCGTGCGCGAGCCCGGCTTGCGGACCCCGCGCATCGACATGCACAGGTGCTCGCACTCCACGACGACGATCGCCCCGCGCGGCTGCAGGTGCTCGACGATCGCGTCGGCGACCTGCGAGGTGAGGCGCTCCTGGACCTGCGGCCGCCGCGCGAACACCTCGACGAGCCGCGCGAGCTTCGACAGGCCGGTGATGCGCCCGTCGGCGTTCGGGATGTAGCCGACGTGCGCGACGCCGTGGAACGGCACGAGGTGGTGCTCGCACGTCGAGTACACCTCGATGTCCTTGACCAGGACCATCTCCTCGTGACCGAGGTCGAACGTCGTGGTCAGGACGTCGCCCGGCTCCTGGCGCAGGCCGGCGAAGATCTCGCGGTAGGCGCGCGCGACGCGCGCCGGCGTCTCGCGCAGACCCTCGCGCTCCGGGTCCTCGCCGACGGCGAGCAGCAGCTCGCGCACCGCGGCCTCGGCCCGCTCGGCGTCGTACGGCGGGACGTCCGCGGGGACGGGCAGGTCCTCCGCCGACCGCGAACGGGTGATGCCGCTCGCGGAGCCGTCCGTCGTCATCAGCCCTGCCCCGGCCCGGCGACGTCGGTCACGCCGTCACCCGGTTCGGCCCGGCCGAGGGCCCGGTCGAGCGGGGAGTCCGCGGGGACCTCGCCGATGCGCTCGGGCGGGAGCTCGTCGTTCGCCGCCGCCGCCTCGTCCTGCGGGATCACCGGGTGGCCGTTCTGCGCGGCCTTCTCGGCGTCGGTGAGGACGGGGCCGCGCTGGGACACCGAGCGCTGCTCGCTCGAGAGCCACACGTCGCGCGGGTCGCGCTTGACCACCGGCTCGAAGACGCGGGCGAGCTCCGCCTGGTTGAGCGTCTCCTTCTCGAGGAGCTCGAGCACGAGCGCGTCGAGCACGTCGCGGTACTGCGTGAGCACCTCCCACGCCTCGTCGTGCGCGGCCTCGACGAGCTTGCGCACCTCGTGGTCGACCGTGCCGGCGACCGACTCGGAGTAGTCGCGCGTGTGCCCCATGTCGCGGCCCATGAACGGCTCGCCCGACCCGGTGCCGAGCTTGATGGCGCCGACGCGCTCGCTCATCCCGTACTCGGTGACCATCTTCTTGGCGATCGCGGTCGCCTTCTCGATGTCGTTCGAGGCGCCCGTCGTGGGGTCGTGGAACACGAGCTCCTCGGCGACGCGCCCGCCCATCGCGTAGGCGAGCTGGTCGAGCAGCTCGTTGCGCGTCGTCGAGTACTTGTCCTCCGTGGGCATGACCATCGTGTACCCGAGGGCACGACCGCGCGGCAGGATCGTCACCTTGGTGACCGGGTCCGTGTAGCGCATCGCGGCGGCGACGAGGGCGTGGCCGCCCTCGTGGTACGCCGTGATCTTCTGCTCCTTGACGTTCATCACCCGGGTGCGCTTCTGCGGTCCGGCGACGACGCGGTCGATCGCCTCGTCGAGCGCGCGGTCGTCGATGAGCTGGGCGCCGCTGCGCGCGGTGAGCAGCGCGGCCTCGTTGAGCACGTTCGCGAGGTCGGCGCCCGTGAAGCCCGGGGTCCGGCGCGCGACGGCGGCGAGGTCGATCTCGGGGACGATCGGCTTGCCCTGCGCGTGCACGCGCAGGATCGCCTCGCGACCCTTGAGGTCGGGCGCCTCGACGGCGATCTGCCGGTCGAAGCGGCCCGGGCGCAGGAGCGCCGGGTCGAGGATGTCGGGGCGGTTCGTCGCGGCGATGAGGATGACGTTCGTCTTGACGTCGAACCCGTCCATCTCGACGAGGAGCTGGTTGAGCGTCTGCTCGCGCTCGTCGTGCCCGCCGCCCATGCCGGCGCCGCGGTGGCGGCCGACGGCGTCGATCTCGTCGACGAAGATGATCGCCGGCGAGTTCTCCTTCGCCTGGTTGAACAGGTCGCGCACGCGGCTCGCGCCGACGCCGACGAACATCTCGACGAAGTCCGAACCGGAGATCGTGTAGAACGGCACGCCTGCCTCGCCCGCCACGGCGCGCGCGAGCAGCGTCTTGCCCGTCCCGGGGGGCCCGTAGAGCAGGACGCCCTTGGGGATCTTCGCACCGACGGCCTGGAACTTGTCGGGCTCGGCGAGGAACTCCTTGATCTCGTGGAGCTCCTCGACCGCCTCGTCGGCGCCCGCGACGTCGGAGAACGTCACCTGCGGCGTGTCCTTCGAGACGAGCTTCGCCTTCGACTTCCCGAAGCCCATGACCCGCGAGCCGCCGCCCTGCATGCGCGAGAGCAGGAACCAGAACAGCACGCCGATGATGAGGAACGGGATGAGCAGGCCGAGCAGCGACGACCAGAACGACGGCTGGGCGACCTCGGAGTTGTACCCGTCCTCCGGTTCGGCGGCCACGACGGCGTCCACGACGGCCTCGCCCTGCGGCGCGACGTAGAAGAACTCGACGTTGGTGCCGTAGTCGTGCTCGTCGTCCGTGCCCTCGTCGGTCACGTAGTTCTCGGACAGCGTGAGGCGCACCCGCTGGTCGCCGTCCACGATGAGCGCCTGGTCGACGGTGTCGCCGGTCAGGAGCTCGAGGCCGGCGGACGTGTCGATGCGCTGCACCGTCGGCCGCGACAGCGTCGTGAACGCGATCCAGAGGATGACGAGGCCGAGCACGATCCAGACGATCGGCCCACTGAGAATCTTCTTGATGTTCATCGGCGACGGGGCGCGCGCCCCGGATCCCTCCGCTCGCGCAAGTGTTCGGGCTCGAAACTACACGCTGGACCTTGACGTCCGCTGTGCTTCGGGGCCCTGTTCGCCCAGGGCGTGGACGGGCGCGGCTCAGGCCGAGTAGACGTGGGGTGCGAGCGTGCCGACGAACGGCAGGTTGCGGTACTTCTCGGCGTAGTCCAGTCCGTACCCGACGACGAACTCGTTGGGGATGTCGAACCCGATGTAGCGCACGTCGACGTCCGTCTTCGCGGCGTCGGGCTTGCGCAGCATGGCCGCGATCTCGACCGACTCGGGGCCGCGCGACCGCAGGTTCGACAGGAGCCAGGACAGGGTCAGGCCCGAGTCGATGATGTCCTCCACGATGAGCACGTTGCGGCCCGTGAGGTCGGCGTCCAGGTCCTTGAGGATCCGCACCACGCCGGAGGACTTGGTCCCCGAGCCGTACGACGACACCGCCATCCAGTCCATCTCGACCGGGTGGCTGAGCCGGCGCGCGAGGTCGGCCATGACCATGACCGCGCCCTTGAGCACCCCGACGAGCAGGAGGTCCTTGCCCGCGTAGTCCCGGTCGATCTGCGCGGCGATCTCGTCGAGCCTCTGGGCGAGCTGCTCCTCGGTGAGCAGCACGTTCTCGAGGTCGCCTGCGACGTCCGATGCTTCCACGGGTGACGCTCCTAGGTCTGGGGTGCAGGGGTGGGGGCGGGGGTCGGTGCCGGGTCCGTGCGGAGGGTCGGCCCCGGAGGACCCAGAGCAAGCCTGCCACACGACCGGTGCCCCCGGAGGTCGCCCGGCAGGTGCACCGGGCCCTGCCCGCGCCACGCCACGACCAGCGCGTCGAGCGCGTCGACGTGCACCGCGAACAGGTCGCTCGCGGGGCAGCCCGCACGCAGCGCCGCGGCGCGCAGCGCCCGTCTCCGCAGCGCGGGGTGCGCCGCGGAGAGCGCGGCCGGGTCGAGCTCCACCACCGTGCCCGCGGGGTCGGCGTCGGGCACGACGAGCGCCCGGTCGAGGAGGTCGGCGGCGAGCGCGTCGAGGAGGTCGGCGTCGTCGCGGAGGAGGTCGGCGGTGCGCGCGAGCCCCGGCACGGCACCGGGGCCGAGGACCTCGACGAGCGCCGGGACGACGGCCGCCCGCACCCGCGAGCGCAGCGGCGCGCCGTGGCCGGGTCGCGAGGCCGGCCCGGCGACCCGTGGCCCCGGCCCGCCGGGTACGTCGTTGGTCGGGTCGTCCCACCAGCCCAGGCCGAGGGCCCGGCAGACCGCCTCGGTGTCGGCGCGGCGCAGGCCGAGGAACGGGCGGCGCAGGACCCCGCGGCGTGGGGCCATGCCCGCGAGCGACCGTGCGCCGGCACCGCGTGCGAGTCCGAGCAGGACGGTCTCGGCCTGGTCGTCGAGCGTGTGGCCGAGCAGGACCGCAACGGCGCCGCGCGCGTTCGCCGCCGCGTCGAGCGCGGCGTACCGGGCGTCGCGGGCGTCGGCCTCCGGGCCGGCCCCGGACACCGGGACGACGACGCGGCGCACCTCGACGGGGTCGAGCCCGAGCTCGCGGCAGCGCGCGGCCGCCGCGGCGGCGACCTCGGCGCTGCCCTCCTGGAGCCCGTGGTCGACGACGACGGCGCCGGCCCGCAGCCCGGCGCGCGGCGCGACGAACGCCGTCGCCGCGGCGAGCGCCGTCGAGTCCGCACCGCCCGAGCACGCGACGAGCACGAGGTCGCCCTCGGCCAGGCCCGCGAGCGCGGCCCGCACCGCACGCCGCGCGTCCGCCACGACGGGCGCCGGCCCGCCCACGGGCGTCAGCCGTGGACGCGGCGCACCCAGGCGCGCGCGTCGGCGATCTCGCGGGCCGTGGGCAGGTTCTCGGGTGCGGCCCACACGGCGTTGAAGCCGTCGCGGCCCACGTCCTTCTCGACGGCGCGCACGAACGCGGCGCCGTCGCGGTACTGCGCGATCTTGGCGTCCATCCCGAGCACGCGGCGCAGCACGACGTCCGCCCCCGACGCTCCCGCGCCGTCGCGTCGCGCCTCGAACTTGCGGCGGATGCTGCGCACCGTGCGGACCGTCCTGGGCCCGACGGCGTCCATCGCGACGTCGGCGTGCCCCTCGAGCAGCGCCATGACCGCCGAGACGTCCTCGAGCTGGCGGCGCTCGTCGTCGGTGAGGAACCCGTGGACGAGCGTGCCGCCCTCGCCGCGGACGGCGTCGAGGACCGCGCGGCCGACGGTCCGCAGCTTCTCCCCCAGCCGCGCCTCGGCGAGCCGGCGGGAGGACGTGGACAGGTCGGTGAGCAGGCTCCCCGCGCGCTCGCGCAGGTGCGTCGCGAGCCAGGGTGCCGTCGCGAACTGGAGCGCGTGCGTCTGCTCGTGCAGGCACACCCAGAGGCGGAAGTCGGCCGGCACGAGGCCGAGCGCGCGCTCGACCTGCAGCACGTTGGGGGCGACGAGCACGAGGCGTCCCGGCCCCCCGACCGGCAGCTCTCCGTCCGTCCCGCCGTCGGTCCGGCCGCCGGCCTCGGCCGCTGCGCTGTACGGGTCGAACTGCCCGAGCACCCGGCTCGCGAGGACGGCGAGGACGGAGCCCACCTGCGCCGCGCCGACGAGCGCCGTCGCCTGCGGCACGCGCGGCGCACGGTCGGAGCCGTCGGAGAGCAGCGCGTCCGCGACGCCCGCCGTGAGCGACTCCATGATCTCCGTGTTCGCCTGCGCCCAGCGCGCCCGGTCCACGACGAACACCGACCCGAGCTCGGTCGGGCGCGCGACGCCGGCGGGCGTCATGCGCGTCACGTCGAGCACGTGCGGCACCGCTCGCGCCGCCGCGTCGCGCAGCCCGTCGACGAGGTCCGCGAGCTCGTCGCGGGTCGCCTGGGGGCCGGGACGCGCGAGGCGTCCCGCGACATGCGCGGCGGCGGACCAGTCCACGATCGACGGCCCGACGGGCGGGCGGTCGGGCTTCTCGACGAGCGTCACCGCTCCACGGTATCCCCGACGCGGTCGCGACGGTCCAGGGAGGAGCGTGCGGCAGAGGTGCCACGGGCGCGGCGTCCGCGGACGTCGGGGCGGGGGCCGGGGGGGACGAGCGGTCGGAGCACGGGCTCCGCGTCGCCGACGACGGCGCACCGGCGGCCCGCTGACCGGGCCGGGCCGAGGATCAGCCCGCGCAGCCGCACTCCGCGAGCGCGCCGACGAAGTCGTCGAGGATGATCCGCGCGCCGTACGTGCCGCCGTCGGGCACGGCGTCGGTCATGAGCGCGAAGACGAGCTGGCGGTCGTCGGCGGTGACGACGGTCCCGGCGAGGGACGTGACCTTCGGCAGGCTGCCCGTCTTCGCACGCACGACACCGCGGCCCGCGTTGTCGAGGAAGCGGCTCTCGAGCGTGCCCGTGAGGCCCGCGACGGGCAGCCCGACGGCGGCGGTGCGGAGCTCCGGGTGCCCGGGGTCGGCGAGGAGCAGCACGACGTCGGCGAGCTGGCGCGGCGTGAGCGACGACCCGTCCCCGAGGCCCGAGCAGTCCGCGATCACGGCGCCCGTGAGGTCGACGCCGAGGCGTTCCACGGCGGCGCGCACGGCCTGCGTCGCGCCCTCGGCGGAGCCCGGCAGACCTGCGTCCAGGGCGACGACGCGCCCCACGACCTCCGTGATCGTGTTGTCGGAGTGCTGCAGGAAGTAGTCGACGACGTCCCCCAGGGGCGCGGACTCGACCTCCCCGACGAGACGGCCGTCGTCCGGGGCGGGCGCACGCACGGGGTCGCCCTCCACCGTGATGCCCTGCTCGCCGAGCGCCGTCGCGAAGGCCTGGGCCGCGGCGAGCGCCGGGTCCTCGGCGCGGCGGGCGTACTCCTCGTCCTCCAGCCGGGCCACGTCGACGGCGAGCGCCGCGACCGGCGCGATGTACCCCGCCGGGACGTTCCCGGGGAACACGGCGGGGTTGAGCGCGGGACCGGTGAAGTACGTGTCGTCGAGGTGGAGCGTCACGGTCGTGCGACCGGTGAGCCGCAGCTCCTCCGAGACCTGCGCGGCGAGGTCGGCGAGCCCGGCGCGGCCGTTGACCGCCGTGGGGTCGCCGGCCCCGGCGGCGAGCATCATGTCGCCGCCGCCGACGAGCACGACGGTGTCCTGGCCCTCGAGCACGGCGCGCGTGGTCAGCGTCGCGTGCGGGCCGGGCGACGTGAGCGCGGCGGCCGCGGTGAGCACCTTGATCGTCGACGCCGGGACGTGCCCGGTCCCGGACCCCGCCTCGCCGAGCACCTCGCCCGTCGCCGCGTCGAGCACGAGCGCGCCGACCCGGGGGCCGAGGCGCTGGTCGGCGACGAGCGCGTCGGTGAGGTCCTGGACGGCCCCCGCGGCCGGGACGGGGGCCGTGTCGTCGAGCACGGGGAGCGCGGCGACGAGCGGCGGCGCGGCCACCGCGCCCGGTGCGGCGGGGGAGGGGGCGGGCTCGGGCGGGACGGGCTCCGTCGTGAGCAGGCCGGGGACGACGTCGGCGGCGTCGGCCACGAGGTAGCCCCCCGTGAGCGCCAGGACGACGCCGAGCGCCACCCCCGCGCGCGTGCCCCAACCCATACGACTCTCCCGTCCCTGGCCTCCGGTGCGGACGTGCCGGGCGTCGGCGAGGACCGGGCCGGGCGCGAGCACGTGCGCATTATCACTCACCGGTCGCGGTTCCCCCGCACGCCTGGGCCCGTCCGACGAGGGCTCCCGTGTCACACTAGGAGCCGCACGACGGCGTCGTCCGTCGACCGACCCGACCAGCCACCGCCCGACATCGCGGTGCCGGTACGACTGGAGGACAGCAGTGGAGTTCGACGTCACGATCGAGATCCCCAAGGGCCAGCGCAACAAGTACGAGGTCGACCACGCGACCGGCCGGATCCGTCTCGACCGCATGCTGTTCACGTCGACGCGCTACCCGGACGACTACGGCTTCATCGAGGGCACCCTCGGGGAGGACGGCGACCCGCTGGACGCCCTCGTGCTCCTCGAGGAGCCCACGTTCCCCGGCTGCCTCATCCGCTGCCGCGCGCTCGGCATGTTCCGCATGCGCGACGAGGCCGGGGGCGACGACAAGGTGCTGTGCGTCCCGACGGGCGACCAGCGTGCGGCGTGGCGGCAGGACATCGACGACGTGTCCGACTTCCACCGCCTCGAGATCCAGCACTTCTTCGAGGTCTACAAGGACCTCGAGCCGGGCAAGTCGGTCGAGGGCGCCCACTGGGTGGGCCGCACCGAGGCCGAGGCCGAGATCGAGCGGTCGCTCCAGCGCGCGATCGACACGGGGTACCACACGCCCGGTCACTGACCGCACCGGTGCCCGACGGCGCCCCTCGCCCACGGGGGGGCGCCGTCGTGCGTCACCGGCTGCCGCGGGTCACCGGGAGTCCGTCTGCCGCGCCCGGAGGCCGTCGACGAGGACGTCGACCACGACGTCCCGGTCGTCGCCCGGGGAGCCGAGGCGGAGGGCGTGCTCGACGCCGCACACGAGCCGCTCGACCTGCGCCACGGTGACGTCGCCCCGGACCGCACCCGCCCGCTGGGCCCGTGCGAGCACGTCGCCGAACGCACCGAGGACCTCGGCCTTGAGGACGGCGACCTCCGGGCTCGCGTCCTCGGGGGCGAGCAGGACGGCCTGCAGCCCTCCGGCTTCGAGGTGCAGGTCCACCACCCCGCGGAGCGCGGCCTCGAAGCCGCGCCACGGGTCGGGGTCCGCCGACGCCGCCCGGGCGAGCCCGCCCAGGGCCGCCAGGGCGTCGCGGGACAGGTCCTCCACGAGAGCGTGAGCCGTGGCGAAGTGGCGGTAGACCGTGCCGACGCCGACGCCCGCCTCGCGGGCGATCTCGTTGAGCCGCAGGTTCTTCGGGTCCGCCCGGGCGGCGGCACGGAGGATGCGCTCGCGGCTGCGGACGGCGTCTGCGCGGCGGGAGGCTCATGGCACGAGCATACCCCGAAACCGGATATCCCATCCGGTTGCGCTACGGTGATACGGATACTTCATCCGTATGAGAGGAGCGTGCCATGGCATGGGACCCGGAGAACCTTCCCGACCAGAGCGGGCGGACCGTGGTGGTGACAGGAGCAACCTCGGGCATCGGCTACTTCGCGGCGGAACAGGCTCGCCGCAGCGGGAGCCCACGTGGTGCTCGCCGGACGGTCTCCCGACCGGCTGGACATCGCGGCGTCGAACCTGCGCGAGCACGTCCCCGGCGCGTCGCCGGACCGGCTCGTGGTCGACCTGGCGTCGTCCGCGTCGGTCCGCGCCGCGGGCTCGGCGCTGGCCGCGTACGACCGGCTCGACGGGCTGCTCCTCAACGGGGGCTCGATGGCTCTCCGCGCCACGGACCGCACCCCGGACGGGCTGCCGACCCTGGTCGCGACGCACGTCGTGGCCAACGTGGCCCTCGTCGCGCACGCGCTCCCGGCGATGGCCCGCACCGGGGCGCAGCACGGGCCCGCACGCGTCGTGCACACGTCGTCGGGGTTCGTCGACCGGCTCCGGCGGCCCGTGACGGACGTGCTCCGGACCTCCCGGGTCGGCGTCGTCGCCTACACCCGGGCGAAGGCGGCCACCGAGGTCTTCGCGCTCGAGCTGGCGCGCCGGCTGGACGCGGCCGGGGTGCCGGTGGAGTCCCTCGTCGCACGGCCGGGCGTCGGCGTGGACGCCCGGACGCCGCACCGGACAGGCATCCGCGACGAGACGGTCCCCGTGCAGCGCAACCCGTTCACCCCCTGGGCGCAGGGCAAGGACACCGCCGCGTGGTCGGCGGTCCGCGCGCTCACCGACCCGCACGCCCGCGGCGGACAGGTCTACGCCCCCGCGGACGGACCCACGGGGTCTCCCGGTGCCGGTACGCCCCTCGGCGCTGACCGCCTCGCCCGCGCCCGACGTGCTCGCGGCGGTGTGGGACCAGGCTCGAGCGGCTCGCGGGGCACGTGGTCCCCGTCGCCTCCGGGGCCGCCCCCACGGCAGCCGGGGCCCGCGGGAGCCGCCGTGACGGTGACGGGAGCAGGGCCTGACGCGCCGCGGACGGGCGTCAGTCAGGGCCGGCCGGCGTACGGCATCGCGTCGGCCCAGCGCATCGGCACCTCGCGCACGTCCACGCCCGGCTGCGGCGCCTCGACCATCCGCCCGCCGCCGGCGTAGACCGCGACGTGCCGGATCGTCGACGGGTCCGAGGGGTCGTTCGCGTAGAAGACGAGATCGCCGGGGACGCTGCGCGTACGGGATCTTCGCGACGCGCTGGTACTGCGAGCGCGACGTGCGCGTGATCTCCACGCCCGCCGCGGACCAGGCTCGCGACGTCAGGCCCGAGCAGTCGTAACCCGGTCCCGTCCCGCCGAAGACGTACGGCGACCCGATCTTCGTCCGTGCCCACGCCACGGCCGCCTGCCCCGCGCGGCGCTGCCGATCGTCGTGCCGGGCGGAGCGGCGGGGGTGGCGGCTCGGGCCGAGGTGCCGGAGCGGGCGGAGGTGCCGGAGCGGGCGCGGGAGGAGGTGCCGGAGCGGGCGCCGGCGGAGGTACCGGAGCGGGCGCGGGCGGAGGCGCCGGAGCAGGGGCGGGCGGCGGGCTCGCTGCGGGCGGGACGGCGGGCTCCGTCGACGGCGTCGCGGGAGGCCGGCTCGACGGTGTGCCGGCGGCCGCGCCCGAGGCCGGGGGCTCGTCGAGACGCTCACGCGCCGCTCCTCCTCGTCGGCCCGCGCCTGCGCGGCGCCCAGCGCGTCCTGTCGCTGCCGCTCGACCTCGACGCTCGTCGCGCGGGCGCGCGCCAGCTCGGCGACGAGCGTCTCGCGGCGCGCCGCCGCGTCGGCGACGGCGGCGTCGAGCTCCGAGGCCGCGCGCTCGGCCGTCGCGAGCGCGGCGCGCGCCCGGCCGGAGACCTCCCGCTGGTGGGCGAGCGCGGCGTCCGCGCGGGCTCGCGCGGAGTCCGCGACGGCGCGCGCGGTCGCGTGCTCCTCGACCGCGAGGCCGGCGGTGCGACCGACGACCCGCCCGGCCTGCTCCCGCTCGACGACCTCCGCCACGCCGTCGGCCTCGATCACCGCCCGGAGCGCGTCGAGCTCGCTCGAGCCCTGGCGCGACGCGCGGAACAGCGCGCCGAGCGCGGAGCGCGCCTCGTCCTCCGCCGCCTCGGCGACCGCCAGGTCCTCCCGGGCGGTGCGCAGCTCGGTGTCGGCCCCCGTGAGCGCGGCCTGTGCGGTGGCATAGTCCTCGGCGGCGCTCTGCACCCCGGCCCGGGCGCTCGACCGACGCTCGCGCAGCGCCGCGAGATCCGCCTCGATCGCCGCGACGTCACCGCTCGCGCGCTCGACCTCGTCGCCGGCGGAGCGCGCGTCGTCGGACGCCGTGGCGGGGTCCGCCGTCGCGGTGCGGTCCGCCGTCGCGGTGCGGTCCGGCGCGGCGGTGCGCTCCGGCGCCGGGGCGGGGTCGGACGTCGCGGCAGGCGCGAACCCGATGCCGACGGCGAGGGCGAGGGCCACCGCGGCGCTCGTCGCGGCCGCGCGACCGCTCCTCGATCCGCTCACGCCGCCCTCCCGTCGGTCCGTCACCATGCGTCGCCGCCCGTCGCCGCCCGTCGCCACCCGTCGCCGCCCGTCCACGGCGCCGCGACGCGGAGCCCGGGAGCCAGCGACGTCCTGCGCGGCGCGTCGCGTTGACACGGGACGCGCCGCCCGTTGCAGTCTGCCCGGCCCGCCGAGGACGCGCGATCCGAGCGACCGTCCGCTTCTCAACATGTGGTCTCGGATGGCGAGACGGCTCTTCCGGCGCGCGCGACGCGTGCCTACTGTCGGTCCATGACCCGTCGAATGTGTTGCTGACCCCAGCGCACGTTCGCCTGCCCTCGTGGCCGGTGCCGCCGACGACGGCGGCACCCGCGACACCGGGCACCACGTCCCCCGTGCGCTGCCCTCCGCCGCGGCTGGTTCGTGCGTCCACCTCTGCGGCCGTCCCCGGCGCACCCGCGCCCGCCGATCCCGGCACCTGACCGTCGTCCGACCGGCACCCGACCGGCACGCCACCGATACCCGCAGGAGCACCACGATGAGCACCGAGCAGTCACCCGCCTGGTCCTTCGAGACCCGTCAGGTCCACGCCGGACAGTCCGCCGACCCCACCACCGGGGCGCGCGCGCTGCCGATCTACCAGACCACGTCGTTCGTCTTCCCCGACGCGTCCGTCGCCGCCGACCGGTTCGCGCTCAAGGACCTCGGCCCGATCTACACGCGCATCGGCAACCCGACGCAGGAGGTCGTGGAGAACCGCATCGCCTCGCTCGAGGGCGGGGTCGGCGCCCTGCTGCTCGCGTCCGGCCAGGCGGCCGAGACGTTCGCGATCCTCAACGTCGCGCAGGCCGGTGACCACGTCGTCGCCTCCCCGAGCCTCTACGGCGGGACCTACAACCTCCTGCACCACACCCTCCCCCGCCTGGGGATCGAGACCACGTTCGTCACGGACCCGCACGACCCGCAGGCCTGGCGTGACGCGGTCCGCCCGAGCACCAAGCTCTTCTTCGCCGAGACCATCCCGAACCCCCGCGCCGACGTCCTCGACATCGAGGCCGTCGCGGCGGTCGCGCACGAGAGCGGCGTCCCGCTCGTCGTCGACAACACGGTCGCGACGCCGTACCTCGTGCGCCCGCTCGAGCACGGCGCCGACGTCGTGGTGCACTCCGCGACGAAGTACCTCGGCGGTCACGGCGCGGCGATCGGCGGCGTCATCGTCGACGGCGGCACGTTCGACTTCGCCCAGGACCCGGAGCGCTTCCCCGGGTTCAACACGCCCGACCCGTCGTACAACGGTCTGGTGTACGCGCGCGACCTGGGCGTCGACGGGATCCTCGGCGCCAACCTCGCCTACGTGCTCAAGGCGCGCGTCCAGCTCCTGCGCGACCTCGGCTCGGCGATCTCGCCGTTCAACGCGTTCCTCATCGCGCAGGGCATCGAGACGCTCTCGCTCCGCGTCGAGCGCCACGTCCAGAACGCCCAGAGGGTCGCCGAGTGGCTCGAGGCCCGCGACGACGTCCGCACGGTGCACTACGCCGGGCTGCCCTCGAGCCCGTGGCACGCCAACGCCCAGAAGTACCTCCCGCGCGGGGCCGGCGCGGTGCTCGCCTTCGAGCTCGACGGCGGCGCGGAGGCCGGCCAGGCCTTCGTCTCGGCCCTGCAGCTCCACTCGAACGTCGCCAACATCGGTGACGTGCGCTCGCTCGTCATCCACCCCGCGTCGACGACGCACAGCCAGCTCACGCCCGAGGAGCAGGCGCTGTCCGGGGTGACGCCCGGCCTCGTGCGCCTCGCCGTGGGGATCGAGCACGTCGACGACATCCTCGCGGACCTCGAGCTCGGCTTCACCGCCGCCAAGCCCGCGCTGGACGCGTGACCGGGAAGCCGGCCGCGTGAGCGGGAAGCACGAGCGGACCTCGCCCCTGGACGTCCGGGGCGCCACCGGCGCCCCGGACGTACAGTGGCCGACGGTGAACCCTGTGCCCGACGAGCTGCCCCCGACCCGCTCCGCGCCTCCGCGGAGCGCGGTCCCGTCGTCGCGCCCACGGGTCGTCACGGCGGTCCCGGCGAGCGGTGCGTGGCGCGAGGGGGACGACGTCGGCCGCCGTCGGTTCGCGGACGTCGGCACCTTCGACCTCGAGTCGGGGGCGCGCCTGCCCGACGTGCGCGTCGCGTTCGAGACGTGGGGCACGCTCGCGCCGGACGGGTCGAACGCGGTCCTCGTCCTGCACGCGCTCACGGGCGACTCGCACGTCAACGGCCCGGCCGGCGACGGGCACCGCACCGCGGGATGGTGGGAGGACCTCGTGGGTCCCGGTGCGCCCATCGACACGGACCGCTGGTTCGTCGTCGCCCCCAACGTGCTCGGCGGGTGCCAGGGCACGACGGGACCGGCGTCGGCCGCCCCCGACGGCGCTCCGTGGGGCGGCCGCTTCCCGCGCGTCACGACGCGCGACCAGGTCGCCGTCGAGATCGAGCTGGCGCGCACGCTGGGCGTCTCGTCGTGGGCGCTCGTGGTCGGGGCCTCGATGGGTGGCCACCGCGTGCTCGAGTGGTCGATCCTCGGCCCGGAGGCGGGCATCGGGGTGGAGTCGATCGCGGCGATCGCGACGGGTGCCCAGACGACCGGGGACCAGATCGCCTGGGCGCACCCGCAGATCGGCGCGATCCGTGCCGACCCGCGGTTCCGCGGCGGCGACTACTACCACGCGGCGGACGGTGACGGCCCGCACGTCGGGCTCGGGATCGCACGCCAGATCGCGCACGCCACGTACCGCTCGGCCCGCGAGATCGACACCCGGTTCGGCAGGATCCCGCAGGGCGGCGAGGACCCGTTCACCGACGGGCGCTACGCCGTGCAGTCCTACCTCGACCACCACGGCGACAAGCTCGCACGCCGCTTCGACGCCAACTCGTACGTCGTGCTCACGCAGGCGATGCTCACGCACGACCTCGGGCGTGACCGCGGCGGTGTCGAGGCCGCGCTGGGGTCGATCGCCGCACGGGCCCTGGTCGTCGCCGTCGACTCGGACCGGCTCTTCCTGCCGGCGGACTGCGCGCGGATCGCCGCAGGGATCCCGGGTGCGGAGCCGCTCCGGACCCTGCACAGCGACTTTGGCCACGACGGGTTCCTCGTGGAGCACCACCAGCTCGGACCGCTCGTCGCGGACTTCCTGCCCGAGCCCTCGCCCGCGCGGGACTGAGCGCCCTCCGGCCGAGGCGGCACGACCTGGCGTGCGCCTGGCCCGCCCGAGCGGGCACCATGGGCGCATGAGCATCGACGTCGACGCCGCCGCAGACCACTTCCGCGCCCAGTGGGACCGGCTCGACCGGTGGCTGCGCGGCCTCGAGGGCGAGCTGGGGCGTGCGGCGGACCGTCCGAGCGTGATCGACGGGTGGTCGGTCGGCGAGCTCGTCTCCCACCTCGGTCGCGTGATGGAGGCCCTGGCGCGGTGCGGACCGGTCGCGTCCGGGACGGTGCCCCTCTCGTTCGCCGAGTACCTCGGCACCTACCCGGACCGTGCCGAGGAGATCGCGAAGGAGACGCGGACGCTCGACGCCGAGCTCGCGCCGGACCGGCTCGGCGGTGTCGAGGACCGGGCCGCTCAGGCGTTCGCCCGGCTCGACGAGCTCGCCGGCGAGCGCGTCGTCCAGGCGCGCCGCGGCCCGATCACCCTCCAGGACATGGTGGTCTCGCGCGTCGTCGAGCTCGTCGTGCACGCCGACGACCTGTCGAGGTCGTTCCCCGAGGTCCGCGACGACCCGGTGGACCCCGGGGCGCTCGACGCGGTCGCGGCCGAGCTGCTGCACGTCGTCGTCGTCCGGGGCGGCTGGAGCCTCGAGGTGCACGACCCGTTGCTCTGGGTACGTCTCGCGACGGGCCGCGAACGCTACGACGTCGACCAGCTCGCCAAGGCGCTGTCCCCTGTGCACACGTCCGAGGCCGTGCCCGACCTCGGCCGCATGCTGCCGCTCCTCTGACCTCGCAGAAGGGGAGGGACGTGCTCGACGCGCGCACGGTCTGGGAGCCGGACGTCCTGGGCGACGGCTACGCCCGGCGCACCCTCGAGCTCGCCGACGACGACGAGGGGGCGGTCGTCGCCACCCTGGTCCGGTACGCCCCGCCGGCGCCCGAGGCGGTCCGGCCGGCGCGCGCCGTGCTCTACCTCCACGGCTGGAGCGACTACTTCTTCCAGACGGAGCTCGCCGCGCTCTGGCACGCACAGGGCGCCGCCTTCTACGCGCTGGACCTGCGCAAGTACGGCCGCAGCCTCCGACCCCACCACACGCCGGGATACGCCGACTCCCTCGACGTCTACGACGAGGACCTGGAGGCCGCGCTCGCCGCGGTGCACGAGGAGCTCGGCGCCAACGCCTCCGTGATGCTCATGGGCCACTCGACCGGCGGCCTCGTCGCGTCGCTCTGGGCGCACCGCCATCCGGGTCGCGTGCGAGGGCTCGTGCTCAACAGCCCGTGGCTGGAGCTGCAGGGGTCGTCCGTGGCACGCACCGTGTCGGGACCGGCGATCCGGCAGCTCGCACGGTTCCAGCCGCGCGCACCGCTGCCCAACGTCGACCCCGGCTACTACGCGCGGACGCTCCGCGACCGGGAGGACGGCGCGTGGACGATCGACGACGCGTGGCGCCCGGTGCCCTCCTTCCCGGTGCGGGCAGGCTGGCTGCGTGCCGTCATCGCGGGCCACGCACAGGTGGCCGGCGGCCTGTCGATCGAGTGCCCCGTGCTGGTGCTCCTCGCCGGGCGATCGCTCTTCAGCACACGCTGGACGGAGAACATGCGCAGCGCGGACATCGTGCTCGACGTGGAGCCTCTCGCCCGGCGGGCGCCCCACCTCGGGCGCGTGGTCACGGTCGTGCGCATCCCCGGTGGTATCCACGACCTCGCGCTGTCGGCCCCCGGTCCTCGCGCGCTCTACTTCGCGGAGATCGTGCGGTGGACGGCGGCGTACGGCTGGTCGTAGCCCGACGTCGCGGGGCAGACCCCGCGGTGCGCCGACGCCGGCGCCTGGTCCCGGGCACGCAGAAATGCCGAAGGCCCACCCCGTGGGGGTGGGCCTTCGGTGAAGGGTTGTCCGGCGGCGTCCTACTCTCCCACCCCGTCTCCAGGGCAGTACCATCGGCGCTGAAGGGCTTAGGCTTCCGGGTTCGGTATGGGACCGGGCGTTTCCCCTTCGCTGTGACCGCCGTAACTTCGTCGAACTCGTCCAACCTGGGTGCCTCCCCTGGTGGGGGTGGGGGTTGGTGGTTCGGGAACCGCACAGTGGACGCGTAGCAATGAGTGTGTTGGGTGTTGAAGTTGTCGGCTGATTAGTACCGGTCAGGCCTGCACGGGTCGTTGGTCCCCGTTTCCACGTCCGGCCTATCTACCCAGTGTTCTGCTGGGTGCCTCTCACCCCGTAGGGTATGGAAACCTCATCTTGAAGCAGGCTTCCCGCTTAGATGCTTTCAGCGGTTATCCCTTCCGAACGTAGCCAACCAGCGGTGCTCCTGGCGGAACAACTGGCACACCAGAGGTTCGTCCGTCCCGGTCCTCTCGTACTAGGGACAGCCCTTCTCAAGTTTCCTGCGCGCGCAGCGGATAGGGACCGAACTGTCTCACGACGTTCTAAACCCAGGCTCGCGTACCGCTTTAATGGGCGAACAGCCCAACCCTTGGGACCTACTCCAGCCCCAGGATGCGACGAGCCGACATCGAGGTGCCAAACCATGCCGTCGATATGGACTCTTGGGCAAGATCAGCCTGTTATCCCCGGGGTACCTTTTATCCGTTGAGCGACGGCGCTTCCACAAGCCACCGCCGGATCACTAGTTCCGACTTTCGTCCCTGCTCGACCTGTCAGTCTCACAGTCAAGGCTCCCTTGTGCACTTGCACTCGACACCTGATTGCCAACCAGGCTGAGGGAACCTTTGAGCGCCTCCGTTACATTTTAGGAGGCAACCGCCCCAGTTAAACTACCCACCAGGCACTGTCCCTGGTCCGGATCACGGACCGAGGTTAGACATCCGAAGCGGCCAGAGTGGTATTTCAACGTTGACTCCACCCGCACTGGCGTGCGGGCTTCACAGTCTCCCACCTATCCTACACAAGCCGCACCGAACACCAATACCAAGCCTATAGTAAAGGTCCCGGGGTCTTTCCGTCCTGCTGCGCGTAACGAGCATCTTTACTCGTAGTGCAATTTCGCCGAGTTCGCGGTTGAGACAGCGGAGAAGTCGTTACGCCATTCGTGCAGGTCGGAACTTACCCGACAAGGAATTTCGCTACCTTAGGATGGTTATAGTTACCACCGCCGTTTACTGGGGCTTAAATTCTGAGCCTTCACCCACGAGGGGTTGACCCGTCCTCTTAACCTTCCAGCACCGGGCAGGCGTCAGTCCGTATACATCGTCTTGCGACTTCGCACGGACCTGTGTTTTTAGTAAACAGTCGCTTCTCCCTGGTCTCTGCGGCCGTCCACGCTCCCCGAGCAAGTCGGTTCACGATTCGGGCCCCCTTCTCCCGAAGTTACGGGGGCATTTTGCCGAGTTCCTTAACCACGATTCGCTCGATCGCCTTGGTATTCTCTACCTGACCACCTGAGTCGGTTTGGGGTACGGGCGGCTAGAACCTCGCGCCGAGGCTTTTCTTGGCAGCATAGGATCACCCGTTTCGCGCATACGCGCTCACTATCGCCTCTCAGCCTGGTGCCGGGCGGATTTGCCTACCCGACGGCCTACAGCCTTGGACGTGGACTACCATCGCCACGCCGGGCTACCTTCCTGCGTCACCCCTGTTAATACGCTTACCTACTACCGGTTCGGGTCCCGCGCGCCCCTGTCCGGTGACCCCGAAGGGTCGGTGGACAGGTTTGGGCGGTTAGCATCACCGGGCTCGGTATGGGCGGTTCTTCGCCGGTAGGAGAATATCAACTCCTTGTCCATCGACTACGCCTGTCGGCCTCGCCTTAGGTCCCGACTTACCCAGGGCGGATTAACCTGGCCCTGGAACCCTTGGTCATTCGGCGGACGGGTTTCTCACCCGTCATTCGCTACTCATGCCTGCATTCTCACTCGTGTGGCCTCCACCGCTGGGTTCCCCCGCGGCTTCACCGGCCACACGACGCTCCCCTACCCACCTGCGCCTCTGGACCACGAAGGCCTGAGTTACGCGCAGATGCCACGGCTTCGGCGGTGTACTTGAGCCCCGCTACATTGTCGGCGCGGAATCACTTGACCAGTGAGCCTATTACGCACTCTTTCAAGGGTGGCTGCTTCTAAGCCAACCTCCTGGTTGTCTGTGCAACTCCACATCCTTTCCCACTTAGCACACGCTTGGGGGCCTTAGCCGGTGGTCTGGGCTGTTTCCCTCTCGACTACGGAGCCTTATCCCCCGCAGTCTCACTGCCACGCTTCCACTTACCGGCATTCGGAGTTTGGCTGACGTCAGTAACCTTGTAGGGCCCATCGGCCATCCAGTAGGCTCTACCTCCGGCAAGAAACACGTGACGCTGCACCTAAATGCATTTCGGGGAGAACCAGCCTATCACGAAGTTTGATTGGCCTTTCACCCCTAACCACAGGTCATCCCCCAGGTTTTCAACCCTGGTGGGTTCGGTCCTCCACGCGGTCTTACCCGCGCTTCAACCTGCCCATGGCTAGATCACTTCGCTTCGGGTCTAGACCCAGCGACTATGGGCGCCCTGTTCGGACTCGCTTTCGCTACGGCTTCCCCACACGGGTTAACCTCGCCACTGAGCACTAACTCGCAGGCTCATTCTTCAAAAGGCACGCTGTCACCCCAACCAAGGAGGCTCCAACGGATTGTAGGCACACGGTTTCAGGTACTATTTCACCCCTCCCGGGGTACTTTTCACCTTTCCCTCACGGTACTGGTCCGCTATCGGTCACTAGGTAGTATTTAGGCTTAGCAAGTGGTCTTGCCAGATTCACACGAGATTTCTCGGGCCCCGTGCTACTTGGGATCCCCTTCGGGAGGCCGCGCCATTTCGTCTACCGGACTCGCACCGTCTGTGGTCCGCCTTTCAATGCGGTTCGACTATGACACGGCTTTCTGACTCCCCGGTGGACTGTCAGATCCACCAGAAGGGTCCCACAACCCCGGACACGCAACGCCTGACAGCCTTTACCACGCGCCCGGTTTGGCCTCATCCGCTTTCGCTCGCCACTACTCACGGAATATCTCTTCCTGCCGGTACTGAGATGTTTCACTTCCCGGCGTTCCCTCCACACACCCTATATATTCAGGTGCAGGTCGCACGACATGACTCGTACGGGGTTCCCCCATCGGAAACCCTCGGATCACAACTCGTTTGCCAGGCTCCCCGAGGCTTATCGCAGGCTACGACGTCCTTCTTCGGCTCCTAGTGCCAAGGCATCCACCGTGTGCCCTTAAAAACTTCGACACACACACTACAATCTATTCGCAGAGACCAAGAACAAAAACCACGGGAACACCCCACGAGGAGGCACCCGAGCCTTTTGCATCTTGATCACTTCAAAGATGCTCGCGTCCACTGTGCAGTTCTCAAACAACCAACGACCCCGACCCGCACAGACCCGCCTACCCACCGCAGCACAGGCCTGCGACGAGCGGTTCGCGATCCACGGACCGACCCGTACCAGGCACCACCACCCAACGTGGCCGATGACCTGAGGACCCAACAGTGTGCTCGACGAGCCCCGGACCCCACCCGCGATGTTCCACCACACCACCCGGCACCACCGACCCCTCCCGAAGAAGGACCCAGCAGACCAGGCGACGCAGGTACTGACACCAGCGAGACCCGACGCTCTTTCGTCAATGTTCCACCCATGAGCAACCACCCCCCACACGAACGGCGTGGGCCGTGGGCCACACCACCACACCCACCCACCCCCGAAGAGGCAAGGCGCCGGCGTGCGTTGAAGGCTCCTTAGAAAGGAGGTGATCCAGCCGCACCTTCCGGTACGGCTACCTTGTTACGACTTAGTCCCAATCGCCAGTCCCACCTTCGACCACTCCCCCGGCGAACCGGTTGGGCCATGGGCTTCGGGTGTTACCGACTTTCGTGACTTGACGGGCGGTGTGTACAAGGCCCGGGAACGTATTCACCGCAGCGTTGCTGATCTGCGATTACTAGCGACTCCGACTTCATGGGGTCGAGTTGCAGACCCCAATCCGAACTGAGACCGGCTTTTTGGGATTCGCTCCACCTTACGGTATCGCAGCCCTTTGTACCGGCCATTGTAGCATGCGTGAAGCCCAAGACATAAGGGGCATGATGATTTGACGTCATCCCCACCTTCCTCCGAGTTGACCCCGGCAGTCTCCCATGAGTCCCCGGCATAACCCGCTGGCAACATGGGACGAGGGTTGCGCTCGTTGCGGGACTTAACCCAACATCTCACGACACGGTGCCTGACGACAACCATGCACCACCTGTGCACGAGTGTCCAAAGAGACCACCATCTCTGGTGGCTTCCCGTGCATGTCAAGCCTTGGTAAGGTTCTTCGCGTTGCATCGAATTAATCCGCATGCTCCGCCGCTTGTGCGGGCCCCCGTCAATTCCTTTGAGTTTTAGCCTTGCGGCCGTACTCCCCAGGCGGGGCACTTAATGCGTTTGCTGCGGCACGGAACTCGTGGAATGAGCCCCACACCTAGTGCCCAACGTTTACGGCATGGACTACCAGGGTATCTAATCCTGTTCGCTCCCCATGCTTTCGCTCCTCAGCGTCAGTTGCGGCCCAGAGACCTGCCTTCGCCATCGGTGTTCCTCCTGATATCTGCGCATTCCACCGCTACACCAGGAATTCCAGTCTCCCCTACCGCACTCTAGTCTGCCCGTACCCGATGCTCGAGGTTGAGCCTCGAGTTTTCACACCAGACGCGACAAACCGCCTACGAGCTCTTTACGCCCAATAATTCCGGACAACGCTTGCGCCCTACGTATTACCGCGGCTGCTGGCACGTAGTTAGCCGGCGCTTCTTCTGCAGGTACCGTCACTTGCGCTTCTTCCCTGCTGAAAGAGGTTTACAACCCGAAGGCCGTCATCCCTCACGCGGCGTCGCTGCATCAGGCTTTCGCCCATTGTGCAATATTCCCCACTGCTGCCTCCCGTAGGAGTCTGGGCCGTGTCTCAGTCCCAGTGTGGCCGGTCGCCCTCTCAGGCCGGCTACCCGTCGTCGCCTTGGTAGGCCATCACCCCACCAACAAGGCTGATAGGCCGCGAGCCCATCCCTGACCGAAAAACTTTCCAACCACCCCCATGCGAGGACGGCTCATATCCGGTATTAGCCCCGGTTTCCCGGAGTTATCCCGAAGTCAGGGGCAGGTTACTCACGTGTTACTCACCCGTTCGCCACTAATCAACCCAGCAAGGCTGGGCATCATCGTTCGACTTGCATGTGTTAAGCACGCCGCCAGCGTTCGTCCTGAGCCAGGATCAAACTCTCCGTAAATGATCAACGCCCACCACCAGGCACAACACCCAGCAGCGAACAATCCATACGAAGCGAACCCCCAAAGGGTTCACAAAACTGGCCTACAAACGAAAAACAATCTGACGATCATTCTCCGAAATCAACCAAAGGAATCCCCAGGCACAACCAACCAGCCACCCGGACGGGCAACCCAGCCAGCCATGCCCACGAGGACAAAAATTGGCATTGACTAACAAGCACACTGTTGAGTTCTCAAACAACCGACACACACCGCCTCCGGTCGTCTCCGACCATCGCGCGGGGCTTTCGTTCTCCAGCCTACCAGACCCGGACCTTCGTCCCGAACCCGGTCGAAACCGGAAATTCGCTCAGAATGCCCTCGGATCGGGCCCCCGAACAGTACCGCAGGCGCAGCACGCTGCGCTCACGATCCGAAAGGGGATTCGCCTGCGGGACCAGCCACTTCGCGTCTGCTCCGTGGGGCCTACGCCGTGGTGTCTGTTCCTCCCTGCCGGGCGACCTCGAGAACATTACGTGGCGCGGGGCGCTCGGTCAAACGCGCTCGTCGTGACCCCGCTCACCCCTCCGCTGACCCCCCGCTGACCCCCCGCTCACCCCCCGCTGACCCCCCGCTCACCCCTCCGCTCACCCCGCCGAGCCCGCCCTGCCGGGCCGTCCGTCGTCCGTCATCGGCTCTCCGGGGTCGCCGGCGAGGCGCGCGGCGACCTGCCGCGCGGCGTCGTGCAGCTCTTGCGGCCCCACGACCGTCACCGGGGCGTCGAACATGCCGAACCAGGCCGCGAGCCCGCCCCAGGACCACGAGCCGGCGGTCACCCGGCAGCGGTCCGGCGCCAGCGCCTCGACCAGCACCGCGTCCCCGACCCAGGGCGCGACGTGGTCCGCGCTCGCACCCAGCTCGGCCGTGCCCCGCACCGGCCACGACGGGCGGGAGAAGGTCTGCGACACGTAGGTCGCGACGTCCGGTGCCGGCAGCTCGCGGGGGGTGAAGCGCGGCCCGTCGCCGGACCGGGGGACCATGCGGTCCACCCGGAACGTGCGCCAGTCGTCGCGCTCGAGGTCCCAGGCCACGAGGTACCAGCGCCCGCCCCACGTGACGAGGTGGTGCGGCTGCACCCGCCGGGGCGGTCGGAATCGCGCGGCGTGGGGTGCGCCGGTCGGGCGGAGCGTCTCGCCCGACCCGCCGTCGTAGTCGAAGCGCAGCACGCGCCGCTCGCGCACGGCGGTGCCGATCAGGAGCAGGACGTCCGGCCGGATCGTCGGCCGCTCGGCCTCCCGGCCGCGCGGGACGGACGTCACCTCCAGGGCGTCGATCCGGCCACGCAGCCGGGCCGGCATGACCTGGCGGATCGTCGCGAGCGCTCGGGCCGCCGCGTCCTCGACGCCCGGGAGCGTCGCCGTCCGCAGGGCGAGCGCGACCGCGACGGCCTGCTCGTCGTCGAACAGGAGGGGCGGGAGGTCGGCGCCCGCGTCGAGGCGGTACCCGCCCTCGGGCCCCTTGGTCGCACGCACCGGGTAGCCGAGCTCCCGCAGGCGGTCGACGTCGCGCCGGACGGTGCGCGGGCTGACGTCGAGCCGCTCGGCGAGGGTCGGGCCGGGCCAGTCCCGGCGCGCCTGCAGGAGGGACAGGAGCCTGAGGAGTCGTCCGGAGGTCTCGAGCATGTCCTCAGGCTCGCACGAGGTAGCGGCCAGTACCTGACCGCTATGCCCGGGAGTGTGGTGGAGCAGGCGGCGCACCGCGCCGACGACCGGCAGTCGACCACAGCCCCCGGAGGACACCGTGATCCGTACCCGAGCCCTGACGAAGGACTTCCCCGTCGGGCGCGACCCGAGCAGGACCGTGCACGCCGTGCGCGGCATCGACCTCGACGTCGCACCCGGCGAGCTCGTCGCCGTCCTCGGCCCCAACGGCGCCGGCAAGACGACCATGCTGCGCATGCTCACCACCCTGATCCGCCCGACGGCGGGCACGGCGACCGTCGCCGGGCACGACGTCGTCGCGCAGCCCGACGCGGTGCGCCGCAGCATCGGCTACGTCGGCCAGGGGAACGCGGCGGGCCACGGCCAGCGCGCCGTCGACGAGCTCGTGAGCCAGGCACGGATCCACGGCCTGGACCGCCGTGCCGCCCGGCGCCGGGCCGACGAGCTCCTCGACGTCCTCGAGCTCACCGCGCAGCGGGCGCGCAAGGTCTCCGACCTGTCGGGCGGGCAGCGGCGGCGTCTGGACGTCGCCATGGGCCTCGTCCACTCCCCCGCGCTGCTCTTCCTCGACGAGCCGACGACCGGCCTCGACCCCCACAACCGCGCGAACCTCTGGGAGCACGTGGGCCGGATGCGCGCCGGCGCCGTCGACACGACGGGAGCGCCGATGACGGTCGTGCTCACGACGCACTACCTCGACGAGGCCGACACCATGGCCGAGCGCGTCGTCGTCGTCGACCACGGCGAGGTCATCGCGGACGACACCGCCGCGAACCTCAAGGCCGACCTCGCGGGCGACCGCGTCGTCGTCGCCGTGGACCGGTCCGCACGGGACGCGTCCGCTCCCGACGACGGCCCGGACGCCGGCCCCGACGCCGCCGCCCGCCTCGCCGAGGTCGCCGCCCGGGTCGACGGGTTCTGCGAGGTGCTCTCCCACGACGGGTCGCACGTCACCGTGCGTGCGGAGCACGGCGACGCGTTCCTCCCCCGCCTCCTGCGCGCGGCGGACGCCACCGGGATCTCCGTCACGACGGCGCACGTGCACCGCCCGACGCTCGACGACGTCTTCCTCGCCCTCACCGGTCGCAGCCTCCGCGAGACGGGCGCCGCAGCCCCCGGCACGCCGGCAGCACCGGCCGACGCGCCCATCACCGACACCGCCGGGACGACCCGGCCCACCGAGAGGACCGCAGCATGAGCGCCGTCGACACCCGCACCGACCTCCCCGCGAGCCCGCCCGGACCCGTGCGCACGTCGCGGCGCCACGTCGTCCGTGACACCGGCATCGTCCTCGCCCGCGAGCTGCGGCCCGTGGTGCGCGACCCGTTCTCCGTGGTGTTCGGCCTCGTGCAGCCGATCGTCTTCCTCGTGCTGTTCGGGCCGCTGCTCGTGGGCTCCCTCGGGGGCACCGAGGTGCTCGGCGGCAGCGTCTGGCAGTGGTTCGTGCCGTCGATCCTCGTCATGACCACGCTGTTCGGCACGTCCGCGACGGGCTCGAACCTGCTGTTCGAGCTCCAGACGGGCGCGCACGAGCGCATGCTCGTCGCACCGCTCTCCCGGTCGTCGCTGCTCGTCGGGCGGGCGCTCAAGGAGATGGTCCCGATCGTCGCGCAGTCGGTGGTCGTCGTGCTCGTCATGCTGCCGTTCGGGTTCGAGCTGCACCTCGCCGGCGCGGTCCTGGGCCTCGCGCTCCTCGCGGTGCTCGGCGTCGGGATCGGCGCGCTGTCCTACGCGCTGGCCCTCGCGGTGCGCAAGCAGGACTGGATGTTCTGGATGGTCCAGCAGACGCTGCTCTTCCCGCTCATGCTCCTGTCCGGGATGCTGCTCCCGCTCGAGTCGGGTCCGCGCTGGATGCAGGTCGCCGCCTCGGTCAACCCGTTGAAGTACGTGGTCGACGCGGAGCGGGCCCTGTTCGCGGGCGACCTCGGCGCGACCGCGGTCGCGTGGGGGTGGGTCGCCGCCGTCGTGACCGCCGTCGTCGGGCTGGTCGTCGGCATCCGGGCGATGGTCACGTCCGCGGACTGACGGCGCCAGCCCTCCCGCGTGGGCAGCCCGTCAGGCGTGGTGGGCGCGGAACGCGTCGGTGAGCGAGGGGCCGTCGTCGCCGAGGCGCCAGACGCTCCAGCCGTCCGCGGTCGCGGTCCCCGAGGCCGCGACCGCGGCGAGGTCGGGGTGGCGGTAGCGGGCGCCGTCGGCCAGCTCGATGAACCCGTCGGGCTGGAGGACGGCCTCGAACCGCTGGCCACGGCGCGGACGCGTCCACACGAGGTGGCGCGGGGTCCCGAGCGCACGTGCGAGCGCCACGAGGTCCGGGTCGTCGTCGGGTCCGAGCGGCACGTCCACGGCACCCGGCGCGGGCACGGGCGCGACCTCCCGCCCGACGAGCGGGTCGGGCTCAAGCCCGGCCGGCGGCTGGTAGGACAGCGGGTCGTAGGAACGCTCGGTCGCCGGCGAGTGCTGCGCGGCGTACTCGTGCGTGAGGATCGACTCGCGCGTCCGGTACGACTCGCGCGTGCGCACGGACTCGCGCGTGAGGATCGAGGTCCGCGGCACGCGGGTGTCGTCCCCGCTGCCAGCGGGCCGGCGGTCGGCCCACGTGCTCGGCTCGTCCGACCAGGTCGGCTTCTCGGGGGCCGGGCGTGCCGCCAGCGGGTCCTCCACGGGCACGAAGTCGAGCACCGGCAGCCCGTCCTCCGCGGCGGGCCCGCCCAGCGGGATGTCGAGCGGCACGGGGGCGAGCTGTCCCGTGACGTCGGCGCTGGGCGGCGTCGACCCGTACGTCGTGCTCGACTCGAGCTCGCGGCGTCGCTCGGCGCGCGAGCGGGCGTGCTGCGTCACCACGGGAAACTTGCCGGTCAGGGCCCGGCCCACGGCGACGCCGTCCGCGAAGTCGGAGGCCGTCGCGGTCTCGCGGGCCCGGACAGGGGCGCGCTCGGGCGCCGGGGCGGGCTCCGGGCGCCCCACCGCGAGCGGCGACACGTCCACGAACCGGCGGCCGTCGGCGCCGTGCACGACGCCGAGGCGCAGCACCGCGACCGGCGACCCGGGCTGGCGCAGGAAGTCGAGCGCGTCCTCGATCCCCGGCGCGGCGCTCGAGCAGATGACGATGAGCCGGGCGCCCGTCGTGCGCGCCGTGGCCTGCGAGCGGGTGAGCGGCACGTTGTCGTAGAACGCGGCGACGTCCTGCTGGAACCGGGACGCCCCACCCGTGTAGCGGGCCGCGAGCTCGGCCCGCGTGAGACGTCCGGCGCGGCCCGCGTGGTTGAGGGCGGCCGTCAGGGCGTCCTCGGTGAGCTCGGCCGTCACCTCGATGACGACCGGCAGCCCGGCCGCGTCGAGCGCGAGCAGGTGCGGCTCGTCGTCTGACGTGCCCTGCTTGACGGGGAAGATCTGCTCGCCGAGCAGGCTGTCGAGGTTGCCGTCGACCACGCGCTGCGCGTCGGTCCCGAAGGCGCCCGCCGGCTGGGGCGGCTGGACGAGCAACGGACGCTCGGCGTCCACCTCGAAGAGGGGCATCGGGGGGTCTCCTGCTGCATTGCGGAACGCGACCGGGGCGGGGGCGTTTGCGGCTTAGCCTACGTCGCCGGTCAAGTCCCGCGAAGGTGACGAAAGCGTACGGTTCGGGCGCCCGAGAACCCGCAGGTCAGGCGTGCCCGGACTCCTGCTCGTCGGCCGCGAGACGCTCCTCGACGCGATCGACCTTGCCCGTGAGCTCGCCGGTCCGGCCCGGCCGGATGTCGGCCTTCACGACGAGCGACACCCGGTGACCGCCGGCCCCGACCGCCTCCGTGGCCCGCTGGATGACGGGCATGACCTCGTCCCAGTCGCCCTCGATCTCGGTGAACATCGACGTGGTGCGGTTCGGCAGGCCGGACTCGCGCACGATGCGGACGGCCTCGGCGACGGAGTCCGCGACGGACTCGCCGGCACCGAGCGGGGCGACGGAGAAGGCGAAGACGGCCATGGGGCCCATGGTGGCACGGCTCCGACCGTGCTCGCCCCCGACGTAGGCTCGGTCCGTGACTGAGGGCGCGACGACCGACGCGGTGACCGTGCTGGCCGGAGGTGTCGGGGGCGCCCGGCTCGCCCACGGCCTGGACCGCGCGGGGGCGGACCTCACGGTCGTCGTCAACGTCGGGGACGACGTCGAGCTCCACGGCCTCGCGATCTCCCCCGACCTCGACACGGTGACGTACACGCTCGCGGGCCTCGCCGACGAGGAGCGTGGCTGGGGCGTGGTCGGGGAGACCTACGCGACGCTCGAGGCGATGGGCCGGCTCGGCGAGGACACGTGGTTCACGCTCGGCGACAAGGACCTCGCGACGCACGTCGTGCGGACCGCGCGCCTGCGGGCCGGGGCGCCGCTGTCCGCGGTGACCGCGCAGCTCGCGACGGCGCTCGGCGTGAGGCCGCGCGTCCTGCCCGTCACCGACGACCGCGTCGCGACGCTCGTCGACACGCCCGGCGGACGGCTCGGGTTCCAGGAGTACTTCGTGGGTCGTCGCCACGCGGACGACGTCGTCGGACTGGTCTACGACGGCATCGAGGCCGCCCGGCCCGCGCCCGGGGTCGTCGAGGCGGTGCGGGACGCGGGGACCGTCGTCGTCGCGCCGTCGAACCCCTTCCTGTCCGTCGCGCCCGTGCTCGGCGTGCCCGGCGTGCGGGAAGCGCTCGTCGCGTCGCGCGCGCACCGCGTCGCGGTGAGCCCGATCGTCGGCGGGCGGGCCGTCAAGGGGCCCGCGGCGCAGATGCTCGCCTCGCTCGGCCACGAGGTCTCCGCGCTCGGCGTCGCGCGCCTCTACACCGGGCTCGTCGACCAGATGGTGATCGACGAGCGCGACGCGCACCTCGCGGACGACGTCGCCGCGCTCGGGCTGCGCGTCCTCGTCACCGACACCGTCATGGGCGGCCCCGACGGCCGCGAGCGCCTCGCCCGGGAGATCCTGGCGGCGGCACGTGGCTGACCCGCCCGGCGCCGTCGTGCCCGACGGCGCGGCGCGCCCGACCGGACCGGGTCGCCCGGGGCGGGTGGTCGCCGTCGTGCCGCTGCGCGACGGGACGTCGGGGAAGTCGCGTCTCGCGCACGTGCTGGAACCGACCGCGAGGAGCCGGCTCGTCGCGGTGCTCGCACGGCACGTCGTGGCGACGCTGCTCGCGTCCGACGCGGTGGAGCGCGTGGTCGTCGTGACCTCGGACCCGCGGTTCACGTGGCGGGCGCTGCAGGACCTCGTCGTCGAGCCTCCGAGCGGCACGAGCCCCGACGACGACGCGGACGGCGCGCTCCCCCTGCTCACCGACGACGCCGACCGCCTCCGCATCGTCCTGCAGCCCGCGGACCGGGCCGGGCTGAACGAGGCGGTCGAGGTGGGTCGCGAGATCGCGACGCAGGACGGGCCCGTGCGGCTGCTCGTCGTGCACGCGGACCTTCCGGCGCTCGCGACCGGCGACGTCGCCGCCCTGCTCGCGGAGGACGCGCCCGTCGTCGTCGCGGCCGACCGGCACCGGTCGGGTACCAACCTGCTCGTCCTCTCCGGGGACGCGTCGGTCCCGCCGAGCACGACCTCGGAGCCGTCATCCGCCGCAGAACGACCTCGAGAGCGTGCTCGGCAGGCGTTCCGCTTCCGGTTCGGCGCCGGGAGCCTCGCCGCGCACCTCGCGGAGGCCGCTGCGCGCGAGCTGCGGGCCGTCGTCGTGCAGCGGCCCGGGACGGCGACCGACCTCGACACGATCGACGACTGGGGCGAGCTGCCCGCGGAGGTGCGCGACGTCGTCGGGCAGCACGTCCCCGGGCTGCGGGACGCGACGCCCGGGTCGCCCCGTCAGGCGTCCTCGGGCACCCCGCGGTAGGTCGCGGGAGGGCGCCGGGCGACGAGACCGTCGCGCGTGTCCTCGTCCTGTCGCCCGTCGAGGAGCAGTCCGGACGTCGTCGGGGAGCGCAGTCACGCCTGCCAGCGACCGCGGTGCACGACGTCGTCCACAGGCTTGCGGGCCCGACGGCGCGGCGACCCGCTCGGCCCGGCGTCGCCCGCGTGGCCGAGCGCGACGACGCCCGTCGGCGCGTACTCCTCGGGGATGCCGAACGCCTCGCGCAGCCGCGGCACCTCGCCGGGCTGCACGCCGAAGAAGCACGCGCCGAGCCCTTCGTCGACCGCGGTCTGGAGCATGAGCAGCGACGCCATGCCCGCGTCGACGTGCCAGTACGGCACGGCCCACCGGTTCTCGTCGCGGTCGGCCCAGCCCTTGTCGTCCTCGGCGTACCGCCGCAGGTAGGCGTCCTTCGACGTGAGGACGAGGACGATCACCGGTGCCGTCCGCATGCCCTCGAGCCACGCGCTCATGTCCCGCTCGGAGTCCGCGGGGGTCGAGGCTGCCCAGAAGCGCGCGACGTCGTCGGGCTCGGTCAGGACGACGAACGCCCAGCCCTGCGCGAAGCCGGCGCTCGGCGCGCGGATCGCGTTGCGCAGCACGCGGTCCACCGAGGCGGGGTCGACGGGGTCGGCGGTGAACCGCCGGACCATGCGGCGGCGGCGCACGACGTCCTGGAACTCCATGCCCCGATGGTGTCAGGTCGAGAGGTCACCGGAGTGACCTGTCGCGCTGACACGGCGGCGGTCAGCGGTGGCGACCGCGGCCGGCGGGGCTCTGGCGCTTCGACGGGCGTCGACGAGACTGCCGCGGCCCGCCGCCCCTGTCGTCGTCCTGGTCGGTGCTCCCCCCGCTCGAGACGAGCCGGTCGAGGGGTTCCGGCAACGTCGCGGCGAGCTCGGCGTCGGCCCACACCCCTCGCGCCGTCTCGCGCCACGCGGGGTCTGCTCGCCGGCACCGCTCGGCGACCGCCTCGCGCAGGTCCGGCCGCAGGACGACCGCGTCCTCGACCGGCCCCGCCGCGACGTACGCGAGGAACTCGTGCTCGTCGTGGGGCACCCGGTCGAACGCCAGGGCGACGAGCGCGTCGAGCATCGGGAAGGGGTCAGGCTCCCCCGTCACCCGGGCGTGGACCTCCTCCCGGACCGCGGACGCGGACGCGCTCCGGAGGCGCGCTGCCCGGTCGCCGGTCGAGAGCAGGAAGTACGCCAGGTAGCGCTCCGCGAGCGCCCGGGCCGCGGCCGCGTCGAGCGGCTCGAGGACCTCGTCCTCGTCCTCCGCGTCGGTGTCGGTCTCCGGCCCCTCCAGGACGTCGTCCGGCACCGCGCTCGTGTACTCGTACCCCATGCGCGGAGCCTGCCAGCCGACGTCACGCCCGTCGAGCACGATGTCGCCGTCGGGGCAGGACCCGGGACGCCCGTGCGCGACCCGGGTCCTGCCCGCCGCCGTCAGACCCCGTCGAGCCGCGCCCGGACCTCGGGGTCGAGGTCGAGGTCGGCCGCGCCGAGGAGCTCGTCGAGCTGCGCGACCGTGCTCGGCCCGACGACCGGGATCACCGGGTGCTCACCGCCGAGGAGCCACGCGAGCACGACCTGGTTCGGGGTGGCGCCGGTCTGGCCCGCCACCTCGTGCAGCGTGCGGATGCGCTCGCGCGTCGTCGGGTGGTCGAACCCGTCCCAGAGCGGCTTGTCGCGGCGCACGTACGCGCCCTGGAGGATCGGCGAGTACGCGACGACGGCGAGCGGCGGGCGCTCCGGGGTCCCGGTCGACGCCGCGTAGTCGAGCAGCTCGTACGACGCCCAGTTGCGCCGCCCCGGCTCGGGCGTCGGGTAGGCGTACGTGAGGTTCTGCTGGACGAGCCCGTAGGGGGCGATCCCCTGCCGCAGCGCCTCCTCGCGCGCCTCGACCACGCGCCAGAGCGCGACGTTCGAGATGCCCGTGATCCCCACTACCCCCTCGGCCTGGAGCTTGCCGAACGCCCCGACCGTCTCCGCGAGCGGGGTGCCGAGGTCGTCGACGTGCCCGTAGAGGACGTCGAGGTGGTCGACGCCGAGGTGGCGCAGGCTCTCGTGCGCCTCGCGCTCGACGACGGCGGCCGCGAGCCCCTGGTAGTTCGTCGGCTCGACGTTCTGCAGCGGCAGCGCCGGGTCCTTCTTGGCGGCGCCGAGCTTCGTCGCGAGCCGTACCGCGTCGCGCGTCCCGCGGCTCGCGAGCCAGTGGCCGAGGACGTCCTCGCTGTCCCGCCCGTGGCCGAGCCCCCACTGGTTGTAGTTGTTGGCGGTGTCGAGGAACGTGCCGCCCGCCTCGACGTAGCGGTCGAGGACGGCGAACGACGTCTCCTCGTCGACCCGCGTGCCCATGTACATGGTCCCGAGGCACAGGGTCGAGACGTCGAAGGACGTGCGGCCGTCGCCGATGGTGCGGTAGCGCATGATGCGGTCTCCCGTTCGTGGGTGGTCCTGGTGACACCTCCACGCTAGAGAGCGATCGGCACGGGTGTACGGTCCGATCCCATGAGCATCGACCAGACCGATTCTCCGGCTCCGGGCCCGACGGCGGACCTCGCCTGGGAGGCTCTGCTCGACCTGGGCGCCGGGCCGGGTTCGCGCGTGGAGCGGCTCGAGCACGCGATCCGCGACGCCGTCCGCGCCGGCCGCGTCGGCGCGGGAGCCGCGCTGCCGCCGAGCCGACAGCTCGCCGAGACGCTCGGCGTCTCGCGCTGGGTCGTCACCGAGGCGTACGGCCAGCTCGTCGCCGAGGGGTTCCTCGAGGCGCGCACCGGCTCCGCGACCCGCGTCTCGGCGGCGGCCGCGGCCCGGCGTCGACCTGCGCGCACCGTCGCTCCCCGGCGTGCGGCGCGCGCACGCCCTCGGTTCGACCTCGCACCGGGCGTGCCCGACCTGCGCCACGTGCCGCGGGACGCCTGGGTGCGCGCGATGCGGGACGTGCTCGGCACGTCGGCCGGCCCGTCCTCCGCGACCGCGTCGAACGACGACCTCGGTGCGCTCGCGCCCGGCGGGCACCCGCTCGCCCGCGCGGTCGTCGCGGGGCACCTGCGCCGGGCGCGCGTCGTCGTCGCACCCGACGAGGCCGTGGTGCTGACCCACGGGGCGACCGACGGGATGGCGCGCGCGGCCGCCGCGCTCGCCGCCGCCGGGCACACGCACGTGCTCGTCGAGGACCCGAGCTGGCCGGTGCTGCGCGACGTCGCCGCCCGCGCCGGGCTCACGCCGGTCCCCGTCGCCGTGGACGCGGACGGCGTGGACACCGCCGCGCTCGTGGCGGCGTCCGGACGGACCGGCGCGCGGGCCGCGCTGCTCACCCCGGCGCACCAGTTCCCCACGGGGACCGCGCTGACGCCCGAGCGCCGGGAGGCGGTGGTGACGTGGGCCCGCGACGTCGACGGCCTCGTCGTCGAGGACGACTACGACGCCGAGTTCCGCTACGACCGGCGGCCCGTCGCAGCGCTCCAGGGCCTCGACCCCGACCGCGTGCTGCTGCTTGGCTCGATCAGCAAGACCGTCTCCCCCGCGTTCGGCACGGGCTGGATGGTCGTGCCGGCGCGCTGGCGCGAGGCCGTGGCGCGCGACGGCGTCGCGACGGCAGGGCCCTCCGTCGTCGAGCAGCTCACCTTCGCGCGGCTCGTGACGTCGGGCGCGTACGACCGGCACCTGCGTGCCGCGCGCGGGCGGTACCGGCGCCGGCGCGACGCGCTGCTCGCGGCACTCGCCCGGGAGCTGCCCGCAGCGACGGTGCGTGGCATCGCCGCCGGGATGCACGCGCTGCTCGACCTCGGGGACGACGCCCCCGAAGCCGCGCACGTCGTGCGCGAGGCCGCGGCGCGCGAGGTGGCCGTCGTGGACCTGCGCCGCTACCGGGCCGCACCCGCCGCGCGCTCGACCACGCTCGTCCTCGGGTACGGCGACCTCGCCGACGCGCGCGTGGACGAGGCGGTGCGACGGCTCGCCGACGCCGTCGACGCGGCCGCCGCGAGCTAGCGGCCCCTCTCGGCAGCGGTCCCTCTAGCTCGTCGCCGCGGCCGGCGCGCGGTCGGCGGCGAGCAGGTCGAGCGCGGCGTCGAGGTTCGCGAGCGCCTGCGGGTGGTCGACGCGCGTGAGGAGGAGCGCCGAGACCAGCAGCGCGGTGCACAGGTCGGCGACGCGGTCGTGCTCGGCCGGGTCGCGACCCGGGAAGCGGGCGACGACGCCGGCCCGGATCGCCGCGCGCAGCTCGGCCCGGTAGGCGGCCACGGTCTCGCGCACGACCGCGTCCTTCCCGATCGGCGCTCCCGCGGCGTTGATGAGCAGGCAGCCGCTGTCCGACTGGACCGTGCCCGGTGCGGCGAGCGCGGTGCGCAGCCCGGCGAAGTAGTCGACCACCGCGTCCGGGGGCACGACGTCCGCCGTGAGCGCCGCGAGCCGCGGGCGGACGACCTCGTCGAGGTAGCTCGCGACGGCCGCGTCGAACAGCCCGCGCTTGCTCCCGAACGCGTGGTAGAGGCTCGACCGGCGCAGCCCCGTCGCGCCCTCGAGCAGCGGCAGCGACGCGTCCTCGTAGCCGTGCTCCCAGAAGGCGGCGCGCGCGGCGCGCACCACGTCGGTCGTGTCGAACGACTGCGGTCTGCCCACCCCGTGCTCCTCCTCGTTTTTGTGAACCGTGCAGTCCAGTATAGGTTGTGTAACGCTCAGTACAGAACCCGGCGCCCGCCGGGCCGTCGAAGGGACGTGCCACCGTGATCGCCGTCGGACTCGTGCTCGCCACCGCCGCCGCGGTGCTCCACGTCGTGATCTTCTACCTGGAGTCGGTCGCGTGGACGAGTCCCCGCGCCCGCGCCACGTTCGCCACCACGGCCGAGGAGGCCGAGGCCACGAGGTCGCTCGCGTTCAACCAGGGCTTCTACAACCTGTTCCTCGCGATCGTCACCCTGCTGGGCGTCGTCCTCCACGTCGCCGGCGAGACGACCGTCGGCACGACCCTCGTGCTCACCGGTACGGGGTCGATGCTCGCGGCCGCTCTCGTCCTGCTCCTCTCGTCACGCGCGCACCGCGCGGCCGCCGTCAAGCAGGGCACGCTCCCGCTCCTCGCCGTCGTCGCCGTGGTCGTCGCCCTCGCGACCTGACCACCCGAAGCCACCACACCCACCCACCGGAGGCCCTCCGCATGACGTCCGCCCGCAGCACCCAGGTCCAGCTCGCCGCACGCCCCCGCGGCTGGCCGACCCCCGACGACTTCCGCACCGTCACCGTCGAGTACGGCGACCTCGCCCCCGGCCAGGTGCGCGTGGTCAACGAGTTCGTGTCCGTCGACCCCTACATGCGCGGCCGCATGAACGACGTGAAGAGCTACACCCCGCCCTTCGCGCTCGGCGAGACCATGACCGGCGGTGCGGTGGGCCGCGTCGTCGAGACGACCGTCGACGACCTGCCCGTCGGGGCGCTCGTCCTCCACCAGCACGGCTGGCGGGACGTCGCGCAGGAGGACGCGTCCGGGTTCCGCGTGGTGCCGGAGGTTCCCGGCCACCCGTCGTCGGTCCACCTGGGGATCCTGGGCATGACCGGGCTGACGGCCTACGTCGGCCTCACCGCGATCGCCGGCATGGAGCCCGGCGACACCGTCCTCGTCTCGGGTGCCGCAGGCGCCGTCGGGACCGCGGCCGGGCAGATCGCCCGCCTGCTCGGGGCCTCCCGCGTCGTCGGGTCCGCCGGCGGCCCCGAGAAGGTGGGGCTGCTCACGTCGCGCTACGGCTACGACGCCGCCCTCGACTACAAGGCCGCACCCGTGCGGGAGCAGCTCCCCGGGCTCGTGCCGGACGGCGTCGACGTGTTCTTCGACAACGTCGGCGGCGACCACCTCGAGGCCGCGCTCGACGTCATGAACGACGGCGGACGGGTCGCCCTGTGCGGGGCCATCGCCGCGTACAACGCGACCCGCCGGTCCCCCGGCCCGGACAACCTGCCGAACCTCATCACGCGCGGCCTGACGCTGCGCGGCTTCACCCTCGGGGGCTACCTCGGGCTCTCCGGCGAGTTCCGCGAGCGCATGACGGGCTGGTTCGCCGAGGGCGAGGTCGCCTACGACGAGACCGTGGTCGACGGGATCGACCACGCGGTCGACGCGTTCCTCGACATGATGCGCGGCGGCAACGTCGGGAAGATGGTCGTGCGCGTCGGCCCGACGCAGGCCTGAGGCTGAGAGGTCAGAGGCGCTCGGCGAGCAGCTCGACGAGCGCCTTGCCCTCGACCCCCGCGAGCTGGTCCGCCTGCGTGCGGCACGAGAACCCGTCGGCGAGGTAGACGTCGCCCGGCTCCGCGTCGCGCAGCGCCGGGAGCAGCGCGTTCTCCGCGACGGCGACCGACGTCTCGTAGTGGCCCTTCTGCATGCCGAAGTTGCCCGCGAGACCGCAGCACCCGGCGAGCACCTTGATCTCGGCGCCCGCCGACCGGAGCAGGCGCTCGTCGGCGGCGAAGCCCATGACCGAGTGCTGGTGGCAGTGCGGCTGCACGACGGCGGTCACGTCCGACAGGTCGGGCACGCGCCACCCGGAGCCCGTGCCGGGGGCCGTGTCGACCGACGTGAGCAGCTCCGCGAGGGTGCGCGTCGCGCGCGAGACGGCCTGGGCGCGCGGGTCGTCGGGGAACAGGTCGACGAGGTCGGAGCGCAGGACCGCGGTGCACGACGGCTCGAGCCCCATGATCGGGATGCCGTTGACGGCGTACGGGCCGAGGACGGACAACAGGCTCGCGAGGCGCTTGCGCGCGCCGTCGAGCTGGCCCGTGCTGATCCACGTGAGGCCGCAGCACACGTCCTGCTCGGGGACGACGACGTCGTACCCGGCCGCCGTGAGCACCTTGACGGCCGCCTGCGGCACGCCGGGCGAGAGGCTGTCGCTGAACGAGTCGGTCCACAGCACGACCTTCGGCCGGTCGCCACGCGTCGGCCTCCCGGGCGTCTGGCCGACGGCGAGCCCGGGGACGCCCTGCGTCGCGCCGCCGCGCCGCCACCACGTGCGGAACGGGACCTCGGCGAACGACGGCACCTGGCGGCGCGTGTCCATGCCCCCGGCCCACAGCACGGCCTTCGCGAGCGGACGGATGCTGAGCAGCTTGTTGACGAACCGCGGCATCCCGGTGGCGAGCCGTGCCCAGACGGGGAGCCAGCCGAGCGAGTAGTGGTCGACCGGACGCAGCCTCCCGCGGTAGGTGCGGTAGAGCACCTCGGACTTGTACTGGGCCATGTCGACGCCTGCCGGGCAGTCGCTCGAGCACGCCTTGCACGACAGGCACAGGTCGAGCGACTCGTGGACCTCGGGCGCCGTGAGCCCTCCGACCAGCGTCCCGTTCACGGCCTCCTGCAGGACGCGGGCACGGCCGCGCGTCACGTCCTTCTCGTCCTTCGTCGCCTGGTACGACGGGCACATGAACCCGCCCGCGGCGCTCGTGTCGGCGCGGCACTTGCCGACGCCGACGCAGCGGTGCACGGCCTGCGTCATGTCGCCGTGGTCGTGGGCGAACGAGAAGCCCTGGTAGCCCGCGCGGCGCGAGATCTTCCCGACCTTCGCGGGCGCGCTCGTGCCGGGCCCGCCCGCGGCGCCGAGCGCCGAGAGCACGGGGTGGGCCTGCGGGCGGCGCAGGTCGTCGTCGATCGCGCGCGGGCGCACCACGACGCCCGGGTTCATGACGTCCGCCGGGTCGAACAGCGCCTTGAACCGCTCGAGCAGCGCGATCGCCTCCGGGCTGTACATGACCGGGAGCAGCTCGGAGCGCGCGCGGCCGTCGCCGTGCTCGCCGGACAGCGACCCGCCGTGCTTCGCGACGAGGTCGGCGGCCTCGAGCATGAACGTGCGCAGCACCGAGCCCGACGCCTCGAGCGGCAGGTCGATGCGCAGGTGCACGCAGCCGTCGCCGAAGTGCCCGTACGGCAGGCCGTCGACGCCGTAGCGCGCCATGAGCTCGTCGAGGTCGCGCAGGTAGGCTCCCAGCTTCTCCGGCGGGACCGCGGAGTCCTCCCAGCCCGGCCATGCCTGCTCCCCGGACGGCGTGCGGCCGGCCAGGCCGGCGCCGTCGGCCCGGATCTGCCACATCTTCGTGGCCTCCGGCCCGGCAGGCAGGATCAGGGGCGCCTCGCTGCCCGACGCCGCGACGATCGCCTCGGCGTTCGCCATCGCCTCCTCGGGGGTCGCCCCGCCGACCTCGACCATGAGCCACCCCGCACCGGGCGGCAGCGGCGGGACCGACGCGTCGCCCTTGGCGCGGCGCACGACGTCGACCAGGCGGGCGTCGAGCCCCTCGACCGCGAGCGGGTTCAGGCCGAGGAAGGTCGGGACGTCGTCGGCCGCCGACGGCATGTCCGGGTAGCCGAGGACCACGAGCGTCGGCTTGGACGGCACGGGGACGAGCCGGACCGTCGCCGAGAGGATGGTCACGAGCGTGCCCTCGGTGCCCACGAGCGCCTTGGCGAGGTCCGAGCCGTTCTCGGGCAGCAGGTGCTCCAGCGAGTAGCCGGACACCTGGCGGCCGAACCGGCCGAACTCCGTGCGGATCAGCGCGAGGTTCTCGCGGACGAGGTCGGCGAGGCCGGGCACCGCGGCGAACGTCGGGTCGCCCGAGCTCGCGACGAAGCGCCGCCCCGTGCCGTCGACGACGTCGAGCGCGAGGACGTTGTCGGCCGTCCGCCCGTACGCCACGGCGTGCGGGCCGCACGCGTTGTTGCCGATCATCCCGCCGAGCGTCGCGCGGTTCTGCGTCGACGGGTCCGGGCCGAACCGCAGCCCGTGCGGCGCGGCGGCCTGCTGCAGCGCCGACATGACGACACCCGGCTCGACGCGCGCGGTGCGGGCCTCCGGGTCGACGTCGAGGACGCGGTTGACGTGCCGCGAGAGGTCGAGGACGACGCCCGGCCCCACGGAGTTGCCGGCGACCGACGTCCCGGCGCCGCGCGCCGTGATCGGTACCTCGAGCTCGCGCGCGACGTCGAGGGCGGCGACCGCGTCGTCGACGTCCTGCGGGAACACGACGACCTCGGGCACCACGCGGTAGTTCGACGCGTCCGTGGAGTACTCCGCACGGCGGCGGGACGAGGCGTCCACGCCACCGCGCGTCACGGTGCGCAGCGCCTCGGCGAGGGCCGTGCGGGCGGCGTCGGCAGCGCGCTCGGCCTCGCGCACGGCCTCCGCGCGGGACGGCGAAGTCCCCGCGTCGCCGGGTCGGGCGTTCGGTGCCGTGGTGTCGGTGTCAGCAGCCACGGAGCCGATTGTCGCACCCGTCCGACGACGGCCGCGGGGGCGTCCGCGACGACCTCTCTGCGCCCTCGCCCGACCCGTGCCTCAGGAGCCGGGCTCGTCCGCGACCCGCGGGCTGCTTCCCTGGAGCTCGTCGATGAGCTGCGACGCGTCGGCCTTGGTCAGGCTCTCCGGCACCTCGCGGCCCGCCTCGCGCGCGAGCGTGGTCAGGTAGCTGAGCTGCGCGCCGGTCGCCGGCTCGTCGCCGGTCGTCCAGTCCTGCGGGTCCTTGACCGTGCCCGCGTCCTGGCCGTCGGCCGCTCCTGTCCGGTCGGTGCTCATGCGCTCCTCCTTCGTGTGGGTCCGGCCACGCTACGTCGGGCCACCGACGGTCGCAGGGCGGGTCAGAGGACGAGCTCGGGCTGGAGCTTCGTGAGGGTCCACACGCGCTGGCGCCGGGCGGCCACCGTCGTCAGCGCGAGCGCGCCGGCCAGCACGACGGCGAGGACGGTGACGTCGCGCGCGACCGTCGCCATGCTCCCGCCGTAGAGGAGCTGGCGCAGGCCCTCGACGGCGTACGTCATGGGCAGGAACCGGTGCATCCCCTGGAGCGGCTGCGGGATCGTCTGCCACGGGAACGTGCCGCCTGCGGTGACGAGCTGGACCAGCATCAGCACGAGCCCGAGGAACTGGCCCGCGGCGCCGAGCCACACGTTGAGCGCCTGGAGGATCGCGACGAACGTCGCGGACACGAGGACCAGGAACAGGGCCGTGCCGACCCCGTGCACGGGGTCGATGTCGAGCGCGAACTTCGTCACCGTGAACATCGCCGCGACCTGCACCACGCCGACCGCCGCCGGGGTGAGCCACCCGCCGAGCGCCGTGGCGAGGCCGGAGCGGCCCGCCGCGAGCGCGCGCGTCGAGAGCGGCCGCACGAGGAGGAAGAGCACGTACGCGCCGATCCACGTCGCGAGCGAGAGGAAGAACGGCGCGAGGCCACCCCCGTACGTGCCCGCCGAGGCGAGCGCCTCGTTCCGCACCGACACCGGGTTGCCGATCGTCTCGGCGGTGTCCTGGCGCGTCTGCTCGTCGAGGTCGGGCACCTGGCCGAGGCCCTCCGCGAGCCCGTCCCGGAGCTGGGTGACGCCGTCGACGAGCTCGCCCGACCCGTCGCGCAGCTGCGCCGTGCCGTCCGCGAGGCTGCTCGCGCCGTCGGACACCTGGGCGGTGCCGTCCGCGAGCCGCCCGACGCCGTCCACCAGGTCGGGGGTGGCCGCGGCGAGCTGCCCGGTCCCGTCCGCGAGGCGGTCGGCGCCGTCGGCAGCGGACGCGATGCCGGCGGTGAGCTGCGGCGTCGCGGCGGCGAGCGTGCTCGCCCCGTCGGCGACCTGCCGCGAGCCGTCGGCGAGCCGGTCGAGCTGCGCGGACGCGCCCTGCACCTGGTCGACCGCGCCCTGGACCTGCTCGCGCTGCGCGTCGACGACCGGCTCGACCTGCGACTGCACGTCGGCACGGAGCGCGTCGGCCTGGTCCGGCGTGAGCACGCCCTGGTCGACGAGGTCGCCGAGGCGCTCGTCGAGCGCCGTCCCCACGTCGTCGCGGACCGTGTCGAGGGCCGGGAGCACCTGGGCCGCGGCGTCCGCGGCCTGCTCTCCGTACTGCGCGACCTGGGCGTTGCCGTCGGCGACCTGCGCCGCCCCGTCGGCGAGCTGCCGCGTCTGGTCCGGCAGGGCGGCGGTCCCGTCCTGCAGCGTGCCGAGGCCCGTCGCGAGCTGCTCCGCGCCGTCGTCGAGCTGCTGGGCCGCGTCCGCGAGCGGTCCCACGCCCGAGCGCAGGGTCGCCGCCCCGTCGGCCGCCTGCGCCGCGCCGTCGGCGAGCGTGCGCGCGCCGTCGTCCGCGGTGACGAGCCCGTCCCGGAGCTCGGTCGACCCGTCGAGGAGCCGGTCCGCGCCGTCGACCGCGTCCGCGAGGTTCGTGTGGATCGACGCGAAGCCGCGCAGGAACGTGTCGGCGGCCTCGGTCCCGATCTGGGCCGCGATCGAGTCGCGCACCTTCCCGACGATCTGGTCGGCGATCGTGCGCGCGAGGTAGTTGTTGGCGTCGTTGGTGACGAGCGTGAGGCTCGCCTGCTGCGGCTCGAACCGGCCCGCCGACGCGAGGTCCGCGGAGAACGTCGGCCCGATGACGAGGGCCGCGTCGTAGCGTCCTGACCGCACGCCGTACTCGGCGTCCACCTGGGACGTCTCGACCCAGCCGAACCCGCCGTCGTCGAGGAGCTGGTCCGCGACGTCGCGGCCGAAGTCGCGTTCGACGGCCTCGCCCGTCGCTCCGTCCGTCGATCGGTCCGTCGTCGTGGTGCCCTCGTCGAGCACGACGAGCGCGGCCGGGATCTCGTCGAGCCGGCCGTAGGGGTCGTGGTTGGCGAAGAGGTAGAGGCCCGCGTAGAGGGTCGGGATGAGCGCCATCGCGAGGATCGCGAGGCGCGGCATGGTGCCCGACGCGAGCCGTCGCAGCTCGGACAGGCCGAGGCGGACCGCGGTCACCGGGCCACCTCCGGCGCGACGCGCAGCGCCACGACGGGCGGCGTGCTGAACGAGCCGTGCGCGGGCGGGAGGTCCACGCCCAGGTCCCGGGCGGACGAGCGCGAGCACTGGACGAGCACGCCCAGGCCGGACGCGGCGAGCGTCCGCGCGACCTCCCACCACCCGCTGGGCTCGCCGCCGTGCCGGTCGGGCAGGGTGAGGACGAGGAACCGCACGCCCTCGCGCTCGGCCGCGAGCGCCGCGAGCAGCGCCGTGCGGACCACGCCGGGGACCTGGTCGATCCGCCGTCCGCGGTCGGTGGTCAACGAGTGCTCCGCGAGCCACCGCGTCACGTCCGTCGGCAGGGACCGGCGCCCGGAGAGCGCGAGGCCCTCCGCGACGACGGCGGCCACCGTCAGCGCGTCGTCGGGCTCGCTGATGCCGGGCACGTCGACGACGGCGCTCGCCGCGCGGAGCCGGGCGGCCGAGGTCTCCCGGTGCGCGACGGCCGGGTCGTGGAGCGTGACGGTGCCGGCGTCGGGAGCCAGCCGTCCGGTCGCGACGAGCGCGAGCGCGGTGTGGCCGTGGCCGGGCTCCCCCGCGACGAGCACGGCCTCGCCCGTGCGCCACTCCAGGTCGAGGGGCTCGAGCATCGGCTCGCGCCGGCCGTCGACACGTACGCCGGTCAGGGTGATCTGCACCTCGGGACATCCTTCCTGCGACGACGACACCGACGGTGCGCGCCCCGCCCGCCTGCGCCACCGGTCCTCCGGCAGCGTCTCCGGGCATGACCCGCGGCGCTCGTTGACTGAATGTCAACAGCGTACGAGCGATATTGACTTGGAGTCAACAGCCGCGTAGAACAGACGCATGACCACGACCCCCGCGCCCGGCCGGCCGGCGCCCGGCCGCACCCGGCGCGAACCGGCCGACCGGCGCCGCGAGCTCCTCGACGCCGCCGCCCGTGTCGCCGACGAGCACGGCCTCGACGCCCTCACGCCCGCCGCCGTCGCGTCCGGCGCGGGGGCGTCGAGGGCGCTGGTCTTCCACTACTTCGGCTCCACGTCGGGACTGCGCCGCGCCGTCGTCCTCGAGGCGGTCGCCGAGCTCGAGCGCGCGACCGTCGCGCCCGACGACCGCCCCCTCGCCGAGCGCCCCGCGCGCGCCGTCGCGGCGTTCCTCGACACCGTCGAGTCACGCCGCCGGGTGTGGCAGGACCTGTGGCGCGGCACCCTCGGCGACGACCCGGCCACCCAGGAGGCCCTCGACGCCGTCCGCGCGCACCTCGTCCTGCGCATGACGACGACCGCCTCGACCGCCGGCGCCACGCCGACGCCGCGCTGGCACCTGCTCGTGGGCGGCTGGGTCGCGCTCGTCGAGAACGTCACCGCGGCCTGGCTCGGCGGCAGCGACCTGACGAGGCAGGAGATCGAGGGGCTCGTCCTCGCGAGCACGATCGTCCTCGTGCCGGAGCTCGCCGAGCCCGCGCGCGGCGTCGTGCTCGGCATCGCCCGCGCGAACTCGGGCTCGGCGGGCTAGCGTCGGGGCAGGTGGGACCGGGCGAGAGCGGGAGGCAGCACATGCGCGTGGTGGTCGTCGGGGCGAGCGGGAACGTCGGGACGGCGGTGCTGCGCCGCCTCACGGAGGAACCGGTCGTGACGTCCGTGGTCGCGGTCGCGCGACGCGTCCCGCGTGCCGACGGGTCGAGCACGGTGCGCCCTCCTCACGACACCGCGACCTGGCGCTACGCCGACGTCGCGGCGAGCGACGCCGACGACCGCCTCGACGCCGCGTTCGCCGGCGCCGACGTCGTCGTGCATCTCGCGTGGGCCATCCAGCCGAGCCACGACCGGCGCTACCTGCGCCGCGTCAACGTCGAGGGGACGCGGCGCGTCGTCGCGGCCGCCCGCCGCGCCGGCGTCCAGCACCTCGTGGTGGCGTCCTCGGTCGGCGCCTACGCGCCCGCCGCCTACGCCGGCGACGCGCGGGACGAGCCCGTCACCGAGGCGTGGCGGGCCGACGGCATCCCCGGGTCGTCGTACTCGGAGGACAAGGCCGCGGTCGAGTCGCTGCTCGACGAGGTCGACCGCGACACCGGGCTCGTCGTCACGCGCGTGCGCTCGGCCCTCGTCTTCCAGCGCGACGCCGCGTCGGAGATCTCGCGGTACTTCCTCGGACCGTTCGGGACGCGCGTGCTGCGCCGCGAGCCCCTCCCCACCGTGCCGCTGCCCGGCGGGCTCCGCCTCCAGGTCGTCCACGCCGACGACCTCGCCGACGCCTACGCGCGCATCGTCGTCGGGCGCCACCCCGGACCGTTCAACGTCGCCCACCCGACCGTGCTCACCGCGCAGGACATCGCCGACGTCGTCGCGGACGGCTCGTGGCGCGAGGTCCCGTTCGCCACGGCGCGCACGGCGCTCGCCGCCGCGTGGCGCGCGCGGCTCGTCCCGGTCGGCGAGGGGTGGCTCGACATGGCGATGCGGGTGCCCGTGCTCGACACGACGTTCGCGAACGGGCTGCTTCGCTGGGCACCCGTCCACGACGCGAAGGACACGCTCGCCGAGCTCGTCACGGGCATCCGCGACGGCGCGGGGACGTCGTCCCCGCCGCTCGTGCCGCGCTGACGCGGGACGTCCCGCCGGGTCGCCGCGCGCCCGGACCCCGCGCGCCCGGACGCGCCGGACCCGGGGTTGCGCGGCCGCCACGGACGTCGGTGGCCGGCAACCCCGGGTTCGAGGAGCGGGACGAGCGGGGGATCAGCCCTCGAGCGAGGCGTCCAGCGTGATGGACTCGACGCCCGCGAGCGCCTTCGAGACGGGGCACGTCGCCTTGGCGGTCTCGGCCGCCTTCTGGAAGCCGGCCTCGTCGATGCCCTCGACCTCGCCGCGGACCGTGACGGCGATGGACGGGATCTTGAACCCGCCCGCCGGGTCCGGGCCGAGCTCCACCTCGACCGTGACCTCGAGCGCGACGGGCGTGGCGCCCGCCTCGCCCAGCACGGCGGAGAGCTGCATCGCGAAGCACGACGAGTGCGCCGCGGCGATGAGCTCCTCGGGGCTCGTGACGCCGCCGGCGTCGTCGGCCGCGCGACGCGGGAACGAGACGTCGTACGTGCCGACCTTCGAGCTCGACAGCTCGACCTGGCCCTGGCCGTCCTGCAGGCCGCCGTTCCAGGCGGTGCGTGCGATACGAGTGGGCATGGGGATGCTCCTTCGACGTCGGGGTCCCGGGGACGTGCCCGGGCTCGTCCCGACCGTAACCCGCCTCCGCGCCGCCCGGCACCCCGGCCTCGTAGAGTGAGCGCCCGTGAGCGTCGAGGAGATCCTGGGGTTCGTCACGGGCGCGGCCTGCGTGTGGCTCGCGGTACGGCAGAACGTGTGGACGTTCCCCGTCGGGCTGGCCAACAACGTCGTGTTCCTCGTGCTCTTCACGGGCACGGGCCTGTACGCCAACGCGGGTCTGCAGGTCGTGTACCTCGTGCTCGGCGCGCTCGGCTGGTACTGGTGGCTGCGCGGCGGGCCGGGTCGGGGAGCGCTCGTGGTGCACCGGACGCCGCGCGCCGCGTGGGTGGTCGGGATCGTCGCGGCGGCCGTGTGCACGGCGGTGCTCGTCGCGGTCCTCACCGCGTGGACCGACTCCACGGTGCCCTTCTGGGACGCCCTCACCACCTCGTCGAGCCTGCTCGCGCAGACCATGCTCGGTCGCAAGTGGATCGGGAACTGGTGGGTGTGGATCGCCACGGACGTCGTGCTCGTGGGCCTCTACGCGAGCCAGGGGCTGTGGCTCACCGCCGTGCTCTACGTCGGCTTCGTCGCCCTGTGCGTCCAGGGGCTGCGCGAGTGGTCGGCGGCGCGGCGCGAGACCGTCCCCGAGGTCGCCGCCGAGGTCCGGCCGGGTCCGGGCGTGGCCGTCGTGCCCGACGACGCGGGGTCGGCCGGGTGAGGCAGTTCGCCCACGGCCTCGTCATCGGGAAGTTCTACCCGCCGCACGCGGGCCACCTCCAGCTCGTGCGCACCGCGCTCGCCCGGTGCGAGCGCGTCACCGTCGAGGTGCTCGAGTCGACGCGCGAGTCGATCCCCGCCGCGCTGCGCGCCGCCTGGCTGCGCGCCGAGGCCCCGGGGGCGCGCGTCGTGCACGGCCTCGACGACGCGCCCGTGGACTACGCGGACCCCCACGCGTGGGACGAGCACGTCAAGGTCATGCACGCGCTCCTCGACCCGGAGGACCCGCCCGTCGACGCGGTGCTCACCTCCGACCGGTACGGCGTCGAGCTCGCGCGACGTTTCGGCGCGACGTGGGTCCAGGTCGACCCGGACCGTCGGAACCTGCCGGTGTCCGGCTCCGCGGTGCGCGCGGACCCGGCCGCGCACTGGTGGGCGCTGCCGGCGGGCGTGCGCTCCTGGTACGTGCGGCGCGTCGTCGTGCTCGGGGCCGAGTCGACGGGGTCGACGACGCTCGCGACCGACCTCGCCGGGCACCTCGGCCTCGACCCGGTCCTCGAGTTCGGCCGCGAGTGGTCCGAGGACCGACCAGGCGGTCTCACGGCGCCGTGGCACACGGCCGAGTTCGACCTCGTCGCGCGCGAGCAGGCCCGGCGCGAGGACGCCGCCGCCGCGACAGCGCCCGTCCCCCTGCTGGTCTGCGACACCGACGTCCTCGCGACGACCCTGTGGCACGAGCGCTACGTCGGCCACCGCTCCCCCACGGTCGAGGCGCTCGCAACCGCCCGTCGCCCCGATCTCTACGTCCTCACGGGCGACGAGATCCCGTTCGTCCAGGACGGCCTGCGCGACGGCGAGCACGTGCGCCACGCGATGCAGGACCGGTTCCGCGAGGTGCTCGCCGCGACCGGGCCGCACCTCGCGGACCCGGCCGACGTCGTCCACCACCTCGGCCCGGCGGAGCTGCCGAGCCCGGACGGCGACCGCCCCGGCGTCCCGTGGTTCGAGGTGCGCGGCGACCGGGCGGCCCGCCTCGCCCTGGCCCTGGCCGCCGTCGGGCCGCTGCTCGCGACCCCGCGGTTCGTCGCCGACCCGCTCCCCCAGGCCGGCACCGACGCCTTCTGAGGGCAGGCCCGGCGTCGAACCCGTCATCGCCCGCTGCTGAGGTGCGGCGGACGACGAGCGGGGTGGACGGGTGGCAGGATCGGCCCGTGACCGATCTCGAGCACGTGTCCTCCGCACCGACGCGGCCGCAGCCGGTGGGCCGCACGGACGGTCGTGACCCGTTCGCCCTGGGGGTCGACGACCTCTTCGGGACGCCGGTCTCCGACACGGCAGGCGCCGACGGCGGGACGCGCACGGGGCTCCCGCTCGACGAGAAGCTGCGGCAGGCGTACTTCTGGGTCGTCAACCACGCGATCATCAGCCCGCACTACGACGTCGAGTTCTCGGCACCCGGTGCGCCCGAGACGAGCTTTCGGCTCGGGGACTCGAAGGCGCTCCTGAACCTCCCGAGCGACCAGTCGTACTCGAGCTTCGTCCTGCTGCCGCTGCTGACCTTCGCGGTGCGGGGGCGGTGCCTCATGATCGGCGGGCCGGGCCGCGGCAAGACGGCGAGCGCCGTGCTCATGGGCGTGCTCGCGGGCTACCCGGTGCGCGACGTGCGGCGCGCGATGCAGCACGGACACCCGCAGCTCACGGTCTCGGACCTGTTCGGCACACCGCTGCCGAAGGACCTCGTGCAGGCGGACAGCCTCGCGGACGTCGACGTCGCGTGGCGGTCGTGGCTCGGCATGCGCGTGAAGATCGTCGACGAGTACAACCGCATCCCGACGCGGACGCAGTCGGCGCTGCTCACGGTCCTCGCGGACGGGTACGTCGAGGTGTACGACCAGGTCTACGAGACGGGCGACGCCGCCTGGTACCTCACGGCGAACGACGACGCGGGCGGCGGCACGTACCAGGTGGTCGACGCGCTGCGGGACCGGATCGACGTCGTCGTGCACGCGATGCCGTTCAACAACCGCTTCCTCGGCGACCTCGTCGCGCGTGCCGAGCGGCGCGTGCGTCCGGAGGAGAACGTGCCGCCGGAGATCGTGTTCGACGCCGCCGAGCACGACCGCCTGCACGCGGCGATCCTCGCGGTACCTCTGCCCGAGCCGGTCCGCCGTCGTCTCGAGTTCTTCGCGAGCCAGCTCGAGGTGCTCGAGCGCGCGGGGTGGCAGTTCGAGTACCGGACGAAGGACACGGCGCGCGTCGCGGGCGTCGACCCGCACCTCGTCGCGACGTCGGACACGGGGCGCGACCGCCTGGGCGACGTCGGCGCGCAGACGCTGAACGGCCTCTCGGTGCGCGCGCTGCAGTCGCTCGTCGCGTACGCGAAGGCGATGGCGTACTTCCGCGGCGACGCCGAGGTCGACCTCGCGGACCTGCGCGCGGTGCTCCCGTTCGTGCTCCACGACAAGCTGCTGCCCGACCTGCAGTCCGCGCCGTTCGACGACCGCGACCGCGAGCCGCTGCGCTCCGACCGCGTGTCGTGGATCCGCGACCTCTTCGACACCGCGTGCCGCCAGTACGACGCCGCGGGGCTCGACGACCAGGACGACGTCGGCGAGATCCTCGCCGACGTGGCCGCCGGCCTGGAGGGCCTGCCCGAGGCCGACGTGCTGCGCCGCCTCGCGCGGATCGAGCAGGTGCTCTCGTCGTGGGAGGAGCACGCGAAGCTGCACGGGCACGTCTACGAGGACGCGCTCGCGCTGAAGTACGCCCACCAGCGGTACACCAACTACCTCACGTGGCTGCGCTGGAGCGGCACGTGACCGTGCCGGACGCCGCCGTGCCGCTCCCCGCGCCCGCGGCGCCCGCCGTGGCAGCCGGGAGCACCGCCTTCGCCGCCCGTGCCCTCGCGGCGCGGGACCGGTACGACGGGGTGCTGTCCCGCGCGCTCGCGCACGGCGCGGACCGGGCCGTGCTCGCGGACGCGCTGCACGACGTCGCGACGGCGGCCGAGCCCCTCGCCGGGCAGCTCGACGCGGAGGCGTTCGCCGCGACGTGCGACGCGCTGCTCGACGCCGCCGCGCGGCTCGTGGCGGCGCGCCGCTGGCGCACGGGCGGTCCCGAGCGTGCTGCCGTCCTCGAGGTCGCGCCGCGTCTCACGGCGTGGCTCGCGACCGCGCCCGCGGTGACCGTCGCCGCCGTGGTCGACGGCGCCCGCGCGGTGGGCGGCGGGCCCGGTCCCACCGGCGACGTCGCGGCGTGGTCCCGGCGCGTCGTCGCCGCCTCCGAGCGGACGACCGGCGGACAGCAGGGGTGGGAGGGCGCGAGCGGCGCGCCCACCGTCGAGCCCGGTCCCCGACCGGCGGGCACGATCCGCGGGGCCGTGCTCGTCGCGGCGTGGCGCAGCGGCCTCGTGCGCTACCGCGACGCCGCCCTCGACGCCGCTCGCCGCCTTCCCGGCCCGGTCGCGCGCGCGGCGCTCTCGCTGCCGGCCGGCGCGACCGGCCTCGAGGCCGTCCTCGACCGGCACGCGGCCGACCCGTGGTGGTGGCCGGGGCGCGGCGACGAACCGACCGTCCTGCTGCGGGGCGTGCACGGCCCGGCGCGCGTGCTGGGCCGGTTCGGCGGGTTCCGCGGGTTCGGCGGCCCGTGGCTCTCCCCCGCGGTCGTCGTCGGGGCGGACCCGCAGCACCCCGCGCTCCGCTGGTCGCTGCGCTCGGCGGACGGCACGGCGTCGGCCGGCGGGACGGTCGGCTGGACGCTCGTCGCGGACGTGCACGGGTCCTTCGTCGCCCGTGCCCTCCGCAGCGAGGACGCGGTCGCGCAGCAGGACCCGGGCGGCGTCCTCTGCGCGGGCGGCGGGGCCCCGGCGCCCGCGCGCGACGAGGACCTGGCGGACATCAGCGGCTCGGCGTCGGTCGACACCCCGTCGGGGCGTCTCCTGCTGCTGAGCCGGACCGGGTCGTACGACGTCCTCCTCGTCCGGTGGACCCGGTGAGCGGCCGCGAGGACGGCCGTCCCGCCGGTGGGCCCGGAGCGCAGCCCGACCCGTACGCCGCGCTGCGCGAGCGCTGGCAGGCGGCGTGGCCCGAGGCGCTCGCGGCGTGGGGCCGCTACACGCGCCTGGGGGCGCCGACGCTCCACGGCCCCGGCGAGGCGCCCGCCGACGTCGGCTCGTTCGCGTGGTTCTCGACGACGCGCGTGGGCGTCCACGTCGACCTCGCCCAGGTCGTGCGCTCCGGGCTCGAGGACCACGCCGTCGCGGTCCTCGCCCACGAGGTGGGTCACCACGTGCTGTCGCCGGGCGACCTCACGACGAGCGCGCTCCTCGTGGCGCGCACGCGGGCAGGGCTCGTCGACCTCGACCACCTCGCGCCGCTCACGGCCAACCTGTGGAGCGACCTCCTCATCAACGACCGCCTGCAGCGCCGCGCCGGGGTCGACCTCGCGGCCGTGTGGCGCACGCTCGGTCCCCCGACCACGAGCGTCGTCATGCAGACGGTGCTGCGCGCCGACGAGCTCCTCTGGGGCCTGTCGCGCGGCGACCTGACCTCCCCCGGGCTCCCGGTGGCCGAGCGCGAGGCGACCCTCGTCGCACGCCTCGTGCGCGCGTACGCGGACGACCCCGTCGGCGGTGCGGCCGGGTTCGCCGCCCTGCTGCGCACGCTGGTCGCGTCCGACGACGAGCGGGAGGACGCCGGCCTCGCCGCGCTGCGCGGCGTCGTGTGCGGGCAGGACGAGGTCGCCGGCTCCGTCCCGGGCGGGCTCGCGACCGACCCGCGCGCCGTCGCGCCGGTGCGGCACCCGGCGCTCGACCCGCGCGTCGTCGGCGACCTGGGCCTGGGGCCCGACGACCCCGCGGCCGACGAGGACGGGGGACGGTCCGCGGGCGTCGACGGCTCCGGCGCGCACGACGCGAGCGGGCAGAGCCTCGCGCCCGCGGACTACGACGCGACCCTGCGGCTGCTGGGGCTGACGTCGGACGCCGCGGCGTCGGCCCGGCGCTGGTACCGCGAGCACGCGGCGCCGCTGCTCGTGCCGTTCCCCGTGCGCGAGCACGTCCGCGCGTCGGAGCCGCTGCTCGGCGCGCACGAGCCGTGGGACGTCGGCGACGACCTCGGCGAGGTGGACTGGACGGGCTCGCTGCTGCGCTCGCCCGTCGTCGTCCCCGGGTACACGACCGTGCGACGGTCCGTCGACGAGGACGCGGGCGACGAGCCCGACCGCGTCCCCGTGGACCTCGACCTGTACCTCGACTCGTCGGGGTCCATGCCGGACCCGTCGCGCGCCGTCGCCCCGATCGCCCTCGCCGGCGCCGTCCTCGCGCTCTCGGCGCTGCGCGCGGGCGCCCGCGTCCAGGCGACGACGTGGAGCGGGCCGCAGCAGGTCGCCGGCACCGACGGCTTCGTGCGGGACGAGGACCGGGTCCTCGACGCGGTGGTCGCGCACTTCGGCGGGGGCACGTCGTTCCCCGTGCCGCTGCTCGAGCGCACGCACCTCGGCGACCCGCACGACGGGGCGCCCGCGACCCGCACGCGCCCGTGCCACGTCGCCGTCATCTCCGACGACGGCGTCGTGTCCATGTTCGACGACGTCGTCCGGGTCGCGTGGGGCGACCGCGCCGGCCGTGAACTCGTGGCCCCGCACGAGAGCGTCGCCGCGCGCTCGGTCGCGGCCGCAGGAGGCGGCGGGACGCTCGTGCTCGACACGACGGACGCCGCTGCGGACCGGGTCCGGGGGTACGCCGTCGGCTACCGCGTCCACGCGGTCCGCACCCACGAGGACCTCGTCGCGTTCGCCCGCGCGTTCGCCCGCGAGCTGTGGGGCACGACGAGCGCAGCCGCCCGACCCGAAGGAGCCCGCCGTGGCGCGTGACCAGGCCCGTGACCCGTCCCGCGGTCCGTCCCCTGCTCAGCGCGACCCCGGGGCGCCGACCGCCGAGGGCCCGCCGCTCGCCGACGTCGTGCGCCGCCTCGTCGACACGCCCCCGGACGTGCTCGATCCCGCGGCCGCGGCCGCGGCGCTCGTCGGCGACACCGCCGACCTCCTCGGCGGGGAGCGCACGGTCGGCGTCCTGCGCGGCGCGACGCGCCGCGAGGTCGACGCGCTCTGCGCGATCGCGCCGTACGCGGCGCTCGCCGGGACGATGTGCTGGCTCGTGCGCGACGAGCACCTGCGCTCCTCGCCGGGCTTCCGGGCCGCCGCGACACCTGCCGCGCTCGTCGACCTCGTGTCCCGCCTCGTGCCCGAGCTCGCGACCCTGCGGACCGCCACCGCGTGGGTCCACGAGCCGTCGGCGCGCGAGGAGCTCGCGCGCGCCGTGCTGCGCGACCTGGGGCTGCGACCCGCGGGCGAGAGCCCGGAGGTCGCGCAGGACCGGTGGACCGCCGTGAGCACGGCGGAGCAGCGGCGGATCGCGCGCGAGATGGCCGAGGAGGCGCGCCGGGCCGAGCAGCTCGCGCGCGAGCTGGCCGCGAAGCGCGCCAAGGAGGCCGCCGCGCAGTACGCCAACTACTGACCGCACCCAGCCCGCAGGAGACCACGACGTGACGACACCGGACGACGCCCCGGACCTCGCCCTCGACGAGTACGCCGTGGGCGAGGCGGTCGCGCTCACGGACGCCGAGCGCTGGCCGACGCTCGACGCCCGAGGACGCGACGCCCTCGACGCGGTGCGGGGCCACCCCGCGGCCCCCGTCTGGGTCCACGTCACGGGTGACCGGCTGCGCGCCGAGGACCTGCCCCTGCTCGACGACGTCGCGGCACGCCTCGCGGCGGCGGCGCCCGACGAGGTCGCGCCCGACGACCCGCCCGGCTGGGTGCGGGACCTCGTGGCCCGGGCGCACGCCGTCGTGCCGCGGTACCGGCGCGCGCGCGACCGCGGGGAGAGCCACGCCACCTCGCCCCTGGCGGCCGTCGCCCCCGTCACGCGTGACGACCTGCGCCGCGACGTCGCGTCGTTCGTCCCCGTCGACGTGCCGCTGGGCCGCGTGCTCGAGGGGACCAGCTCGGGCAGCACGGGTGCCGCGGTCCGCATCCCGCTGCACCCCGTGGCGGTCGCGGCCGACCTCGTGCTCCTCCAGCACCTCGTCGCGGACGCGGGTGCGACGTGGGAGCCCGCGCCGGGCCGGCTCGGCCTGATGAACCTCCTGGACCAGCGGCAGGCGTTCACCTACGCGTCGGCGATGACGGGCTTCCGGCGCGGACCGGGCGTCGCCGCGCCGAGCATGGCGCGCGTCAACCTCGACCCCGGCGCGTGGACGCGGCCCGGCGACCGCGAGGCGTTCCTCGCGGCGCAGGACCCACAGGTCGTGTCGAGCTCGCCGCTCCCGCTCCTCGCGCTCGCCCGGCTCGCCGAGGCCGGGCTCGACGTGCACCCGGTCGCGCTCGTGAGCGGGGCCGCGCACCTCTCCGACGTCGCACGGTCGCGCCTGCGCGCCACGTGGGACGTGCCGGTGGTGGACCTCTACGGCCTGCGCGAGACCGGGGCCGTCGCGTCGCGCGTCGACGGCGGCCCGTTCGTCGTCGTGCCGGGCCGGCGCGTGTGGGTCGAGGTCCTCGCCGCCGACGGCACCCCGGCCCCCGACGGCGACCGCGGCGAGGTCGTCGTCACCGTCGACGAGAACCCCTACCTCCCGCTCCTGCGCTACCGCACGGGCGACCACGCGCGCCTCGTCCGGCGTGGGGGCCGCGTCGAGCTCCACGACCTCGAGGGCCGCTCCCCCGTGCGGTACCTGCGCCCCGACGGCGCGTGGGTCCCGTCGGTCGACGCCGCCCAGCACCTCCAGGCCCACGGCATGGCCGCGTGGCAGCTCCACCAGGAGGCCGACGGGGACGTCGTGCTCGACGTCGTGCCCGACGCCCGGGGAGGAGCGGGGTCGGCGGCCGCGCACGCGGCGGGGGCCGCGGTCGGCACGCTGCTCGGACGGCCCGTCACCGTGCACGAGGTGAGCCCCGCGCGGCTCGGCGACGGCCGGGCTCGCCGCTGGTCGAGCGACGTGCCCGGCGGCGCGGCGTGACGCCTCAGCCCAGCGTGCCCTTCGGGCGGTACACGATCGAGGACGCCCGGTTGTCCATCGACCCCATCGTCGCGCAGCTCGGGGTGCAGTTGCGGCGGTCGCCGGCGTAGCTGTACGCGTCGTAGAACGTGCTCCAGCACCCGGCGACCGACTCGGCCGAGCTGATGACGTTGTTCTGCAGGAAGGTCGCCAGGTTCGGGAAGCCGTAGGTCGAGCCGGTGAAGCACCCGTTGGCGCCCTTGCCCCACAGGAGGGTCTGGGCGCCCTTGTAGCCCGCGTCGCGGTGGACCAGGCCGAGCACGAGCGAGGACGCGGCGGCGGCGGTCCGGGCGTCGGTCGCGCTCCGGGCGTTCGCCGAGTCCACGGCGGCACGGACGCCCGCGCGGTCGCCCGCGGCCACGCCTGCCGCTGCGGGCACCCGGCTGCCGGTCACGTGCACGAGCGCGTCCTCGAGCGTCGCGAAGCACTCGACCAGAGTCGGCGGGAGGAGCGACGGGTCCTGGCCCACGACGACGGGCTGCGCCTGCACGGCGCAGACCTCGTCGGTGGACGAGGCGGTTCCGGGGCCCGGGCGCTCCCGGCTCGTGGCGGTCGGGACAGGCTCCGCGGCCGACGCCACGGCCGGGACGGCGAGCGCCACGGCGGTGCCGAGGACGGACGCGAGCGCGGCGGACACGATGCGGGACGGTCGTCGCTGCATGGTTTCTCCTTCTGCGTGGCCACGCCCCCGGTGAAGCGCCCCGGTGAAGCGCCCCGTGGACCTGACGCGGGAAGAGGACTCCCACGGGACAGCGTCGTCCCGTGCCCCCGGGCCGCATCCTAGGATCCGCGGACCGTCCTGTCTCCACCCGGGCAGACGCTGTCCCTGGGCAACCAGGGCCTCGGGAGGTTACCGTGCAACGGGGGCTGTCGTCCGACCGGTCGGCCTCTCCCCCGCAGGGCCCACTTACGCTCCCCCTCCACCCACCGGTCCAGCCGGGGAAATGAGTGTCGATGAAGCACCGTTCTCTGCCCGTCTCCCTCACCGCGGCGGTCGCGGGGCTCGCGGTCGTCGCGGCCGCCGCCGTGCCGGCCGCCGCCGCCCCACCACCGGACCTCCCCGGCGGCTCGGCGGTCGAGCGGGGCGCCGGGCTCGAGCCGACGGACAAGGTCGCCCCGTCGCTCGCCGCCGCCCGGGGCACCGTGACGGCCTTCGTGCAGCTCGACGCGCCCTCGGGCGTCGACCTCGCGGCGCAGGGCGCGAGCCCGCGGGAGGTCGAGGACAACGCGGCCGAGGTCGCCACGCTGGCGGACGACGTCGTCCCGCAGCAGGCGACCGCGCGCAGCGCCGGAGCCCGCAACCCGCAGCAGGTCTCGGTGACGAGCACGCTCGTCTCGGGCGTCGTCGTCACGGGAGACGCGGACCGCGTCCGCGACCTCGCGCGCGACGACAAGGTCGTCACGGTCTACCGCATCATCCCCAAGGAGCGCACGAACAAGGGCACCGACCTGTTCACGCGCGCGGCCGAGACGTGGCAGAGCACGGGTCTCACGGGCGAGGGCGTGCGGATCGGCATCATCGACACCGGCATCGACTACACGCACGCGGACTTCGGCGGGCCGGGCACGCAGGAGGCCTACGACGAGGCGTACGGGGAGCGCGGCGACGGCCCGGTCCCCGAGGGCACGTACGACGAGCTGAAGTTCCTCGGCGGTCACGACTTCGCGGGGTACGACTACGACGCCTCCGGCACGGTCGAGGGCACCACGCTCGTGCCGACCCCCGACGAGAACCCCATCGACTCGCTCGACACGATCGGCTCCGGCCACGGCTCGCACGTCGCCGGCACCGCCGCCGGCTACGGCGTCACGGCCGACGGCTCGACGTTCGACGGCGACTACTCGACGCTCACCGACATCGCCGACTGGAAGGTCGGGCCGGGCTCCGCGCCGGAGGCGGGCGTGTACGCGCTCAAGGTGTTCGGCGACCTCGGCGGCTCGACCGGCGTCGTCGTCGACGCGCTCGAGTGGGCGGCCGACCCGGACCAGGACGGCGACCTGTCCGACCGGCTCGACATCGTCAACCTCTCGCTCGGTTCTGCCGGCTCCCCCGCCGACGACCCGGAGACCCTCTTCATCGACCAGCTGTCGCGCCTCGGCACGCTGTCCGTCAACTCGGCGGGCAACTCGGGCGACGTCACGGACATCGGCGGGTCCCCGGGCAACTCCCGCACGGCGCTGACCGTCGCGAACTCCGTCGGGAACACCCAGACGTTCGACGCCGTCGAGGTCGTCGAGCCGGCCGAGCTCGCCGGCACCTACGCGGCGCAGAACTCGGTCGAGTACCGCGGCGAGGAGGACGTCACCGCGCCGGTCGCGTTCGTCGCGGACGACTTCGCCGGCTGCCAGCCGTACACGGCCGAGCAGGCCGCAGCGGTCGCCGGGAAGATCGCGTTCCTCTCCTGGGACGACGACGACGCGACACGCGAGTGCGGCAGCGCCGCGCGCTTCAACAACGCCGAGGCGGCCGGAGCGTTGGGCGTGCTCCTGTCGTCCGAGCTGCAGTCGTTCGTCGCCGGGATCGCCGGCAACCAGAACATCCCCGGCGCCCAGCTCACCGGTCCGAGCCACGCGGCGCTGCGCCCCGCGATCGAGGCGGGCACGGTCGTCCTGACCATCGGGCCGTCGTACGCGATGGCGTCGTTCGTCGAGATCCCCGAGATCGCGGACACGCTCAACAGCGGGTCGTCGCGCGGCGTCCACGGGTCGCTCGGCGTCGTCAAGCCCGACGTCGCAGCGCCGGGCACCGGCATCGCCTCCGCGGCCTCCGGTCGTCTCGACGGTGCGGGCATCAAGTCGGGCACCTCCATGTCGGCCCCGCACGTCACGGGCATCGCGGCGCTCGTCAAGCAGGCCCAGCCCGGCTGGGGCCCGCAGGAGATCAAGACGTCGGTCATGAACACCGCGACGCACGACGTGTTCACGGGCACCTCCGGGACCGGCGTGGCCTACGGGCCCGAGCGGGTCGGCTCCGGGCGCGTGGACGCGCTCCAGGCGGTGGGCAACACGACGCTCGCCTACGCCTCGCAGGCGTCCGACCTCGTGTCGGTCGCGTTCGGCGTCGTCGACGTCGGTGCGACGACCGTGACGAAGCGCCAGGCCGTGACCGTCCGCAACACGGGCGACGCCGCGGTGACGTACGCGACCGCCTTCACGCCGTCGAGCACGGCCGGCGGTGCGAGCGTGTCGGTGACGCCCGCCACGATCACCGTCCCGGCCGGACAGCAGACGGTCGTCACCGTGACCCTCACGGCCGACCCGGCGACGCTCACGAAGGCGCTCGACCCGACGTCGTCGGCCGACTCCGGCCTCGGCGTCCCGCGCGACTTCGTGTCCTCGGTCAGCGGGCGCGTCGTGCTCACGCCGACCGACGGCGGGAGCGAGCTCCGCGTGCCGGTGCAGGCGTCACCGCGCCTGGTCAGCGACCTCACGGCCAAGCCCGTGACCTTCGGCGCGCAGGCCGACACGGCCGAGCTGGACCTCGACGGCCGCGGCTTCGTCTCGGCCGACGAGAAGTCGTTCTCGCTGCTCGCGCCGTTCGAGCTCAAGGCGACGAGCCCGCGCCTCGAGGCCGACGCGTCGGAGGGCACCTCGGCCACCGCCATCGCCTCGACCGACATCCGCGCGGTCGGGTTCTCCTCGACGGCGCCCCAGCTCGAGGCGGCCGGCAAGGACCCGTCGACGGGCTACGTGGGCATCGGCATCGCCGTCGACGGGCAGTGGGCGACCCTCGGGTCCGCCGCCGTCCCGGCGGTGGAGGTCGACGTCGACTCGGACGGGTCCGCGGACTTCGAGGTCGTCGGCGAGAAGTACTTCGACGAGACCGACCTCACCCTCGCGGTGACGTACACGCTCAAGGACATCCCGGTCCCGGGCGGCAAGCCGATCGCGGCAGGCACCGCGCTCGACCTCCTCCCGGTCAACCTCCTCTGGGGCGACGTCGACTCCTCCGTCTTCGACAACAACGTCGTCGTCCTCCCGATGAGCATCGAGACGCTCGGCCTGGAGCCGGGCGACGAGCCGACGTTCCAGGTGCGGACCTACTCGCCGTACTCGTCGAGCGTGGACGGCCTCGTCGACGCCACGGACACCTTCACGGGCGACCCGTACGACCCCGCCTACTGGTTCGAGGGCGACGACGAGCTGCTGTACGTCGGCGCGGACGACGCCCCCCTCACGGTGCACCGGTCGGAGGCCGCCGCGGAGAAGGGCAGCGGCAAGCTCCTGCTGCTCCACCTGCACAACGCCACGCCGGGCAAGCGGTGGCAGACGGTGGACGTCACGACGTCCGACGCCGCCGTGGACGTCACGGTGACCGCGGAGGCCCGGTGCCTCGCGGGCAAGGCGTACGTGGCCGTCCGCGTGCTCAACGAGTCCGGCGCCCGCGCGGACATCGCGGTCACCACGCCGTACGGGGACCGGACGTTCAACAACGTCAAGGAGGGCAAGAACGCCTACCAGTCGTTCCCCGTCCGCGACACGTCGGTCGAGGCGGGCTCCGTGACCGTGGACGCGACCGCGGAGATCGACGGCGCCGAGGTCACGACGTCCTACGACGCCGCGTTCGAGGCGCTGAGCTGCTCGTAGGCGTCACGGCACGATCAACGGCACGCCGACGGCGCCCGGTCCCCACGGACCGGGCGCCGTCGTCCGTCGTGGCCGCTGTGGTCCGCCGGATACTCTCGCTCGCATGAGCGACTTCCCGACTCCCTCGACGTTCCACGCGCTGCGTACCGGCCCTGCCGCGGGGACCGGTCCCGACGGCGGCCCCGACCTCACCCTCACCGTGCACGACCTGGGCGAGCTCGTCGTGCCGAGCGGGCGGATCGAGGCGTCCGACCCGTTCACGATGCTCGGCGAGGGTCTCGTCGTCCGCGTCGCGCCGGGCCGCTACCCGGTGCGCGTCACGGTCGCCGACGTCTCGGACGAGCAGGACGGCTCGCACCTGCGCGAGGCGTACCTGAGCGTCGTGCTCGCCGACGGCGAGGTGGCCACCGTCGAGCCCGTCGTCCCCGAGGGTGCCGACGGGGCGCCGGAGGAGGGGACCGCGTACGGGGTGCCCGTCGACGCGGGAACCGTGGCGTTCGCCGACGCCGCCGCCGTGGCGACGCTCATGCCCGACGGCGACTGGTACGAGGACGTGTTCGACTCCGGCGAGGACACGAGCTGGTTCTCGCTCGTCGACTCCGCCGAGCACCTGTTCGAGGGCGTCGCGAACATCGTCCTCCCGGGTGCACCCCACGGCGAGAACGTCGTCCTCGCGCACTCCGGCTGGGGCGACGGCTTCTACCCGCTCGTGCGTACCGTGGCCGCCGACGGCACGGTGCTCGCCCTGCACCTGGACCTCCTGGTCGCGACGCCGCGTCCCGACGACGAGTAGGCGACGCGCGGACGACGGCGGTCAGACGCGCGCGCCGAGTCCTTGCAGCTCCAGCACGAGACCCTTGATCGCCGCGGCCGGCACCTGCGCGTCGTCGGAGGCGACGATCCCCGCGATCGACGCGGGGACCTCCGCGTCCGAGCAGAGGACGAGCGGGGTGTCCGCCGACGACGTCGGCAGGCGACCGTGGGACCCCTTCACGTACGACGCGTCGAGCGGCACCGTGCTCATCGCGTACCGCAGGCCGACCTTCTTCTTGACGAGGTTGAGGCCCGCCTTGGCCTTGGCGAGCCGGTCGGCCGGGTCGAAGAACAGCTCCGCAGGGTCGTAGCCCGGCTTGCGGTGGATGTCGACGCCGCGCGCGTACTCGGGCGCGCGGTCGTCGTCGAGCCAGAAGTAGTACGTGAACCACGCACCCGGCTCGGCGACGACCACGAGCTCGCCCGACCGCTCGTGGTCGAGCCCGTAGCGGGCCTGCGCCTCCCGGTCGAGGACCTCGTCGACGCCGGGCACCGTGCGGAGCAGGTCGGCGACCTTGCGCTGCAGCGCGGTGTCCTGCGGGTCGCCGAGGTACACGTGCGCGACCTGGTGGTCCGCGACGGCGAACGCGCGCGACGCCCACGGGTCGAGCTGCTCCTTGCCGTCCTGCACGTAGACCTCGAGGAGCCCCTCGCGCCGCAGGATGCGGTTGAGGTGCACCGGGCGGTCGGCGTCGGCGATCCCGTACTCGGACACCACGAGCACCGTCACGCCCTGGTTCGCGCATTCGTCGAGGAGCGGGGCGAGCGTCGCGTCGAGCTCGGCCGCCGCGGCGTGGGCCCGCGGGTCGTTCGGCCCGAACCGCTGCAGGTCGTAGTCCAGGTGCGGGACGTACGTCATCGTGAGGTCCGGCGCGTGCGTGCGCAGCACGTGCCGCGTCGCGTCGACGATCCAGCGCGACGACGCGATCGACGCCGTCGGGCCCCAGTACGTGAACAGCGGGAACTCGCCGAACCGCTCGACGAGGTCGTCGTGCAGCGCCGGCGGGCGCACGTACGCGTCGGGCGACTTGCGGCCGTCGGCGTGGTAGATCGGGCGCGGGGTGATCGTGACGTCCGTCGACATGCCCATCGCGTACCACCAGCACACGTTCGCGCTGCTGTACCCGTCGCGCGCCGACCGCGCCGCCTCCCAGAGCTTCTCGCCCTCGACGAGCCGGTTGTGCTGGCGCCACAGGTAGACGTCGCCGAGCTCGCGGAAGTACCAGCCGTTGCCCACGATCCCGTGCTGCGCCGGGCTCAGGCCCGTGAGCATCGTCGACTGCACCGAGCACGTCACGGCGGGCAGCACCGTCGCGAGCTCGGACTGCCAGCCGCCCGCGGCGAGCTGGCGCAGCCGGGGCATGTGGGCGAGCGCGGTCGAGGTGAGCCCGACGACGTCGAGCAGCAGCACGGGCTTCATGCGGTCCTCCTGGTCGTACCTTCGGTGCCGAGCACGTCGTCGGTCGCCGTCGAACCCGACGTGGGGGTCGTTCTGGGCGTCGTGACGTCCTTCAGGTCGTTCTCGGCGGGGACGAGGTGGGTCGTCGCCCAGCGCAGCTCGGCCGCGATGCCCGCGACGAGCGAGTCGGTCGCGGCGCCCTCGGGCAGCACGGACCACGTGTAGGTCTCGACGTCGAGGTGGGCCTCGTCGCCGTGCGGCGCGTCCCGCACGGCCGCGACCGCGGCGCGCAGCACGTCCGTCGTCGCCGCGAGCGGCGCCTCGGGCTCGTGGTGCAGCGGCACGTGGAAGTGCACGCGCCACGGGCCCGCCGCCGGGAGCGCGCCGTCGGGCGACCCGTGCCCGACGCCGTCCCCGGCGCCGGGTGCACGGACGTCGCCCAGCGCGTCGGGCAGGTCGTCCGCGGCGAGCACGGTCCCGTCGGCCGCGAGCTCGCGCACCTGGTGGATGTAGCGCTTCTCCGAGAAGCGCGCGACGGCCTCGCGCGCGGCCGGGTCGGCGGCGTCCTGCACGTGGAGCGCGGCCGACGCCTGGACCTTGACCACGCGCAGCCCCGCGTCGGTGATCCGCCGGACCGCCGCCGCGGGATCCGCGAACGACACCGCGAGATGGCACGTGTCGAGGCACACGCCCACGTGCTCGGGGTCGATGCGCCGCCCGGCGACCACGTCCGCGTCCGCGCCGGCGCCGGTCCGCGCCGCGAGCCACGCCACGACGTCCTCGACGGTGTCGAGCACGCACCCCGGCTCCGGCTCGACCGCGACGCGCACGGTCCTCCCGGTGCGCTCGGCCAGGTCGCGCAGGCCCGCCGAGAGCTCGGCGAACGCGCGGGTCGCCGCGTCGTCGTCGGCCTCCGACCACGGCTCGCGCCACGCGAGCGGCAGCGTCGAGATCGACCCGTCGACCCCGTCGGGGAGGAGGTCGGCGAGCACCTCCGCGCACTCGAGCGTGTAGGCCAGCCGCTCGGGGTCGGCCCACGTGGGCGTGTACACGTCGAGCTTGACGACGTCGGCGTGGAACCCGCCGTACGGGAACGCGTTGAGCGTGTGGACCTGGAGCCGGTGCTCGGCGAGCGCCGCGCGGAGCCGGTCCCGGTCCCCGGGCGAGCCGGCGAGCCGGTGCGCGAGCACCGCGGGCAGCCAGAGGCCGACCCCGAGCACGTCGAGGCCCGCGGCCTCGCGCACGGGCGCGGCGTAGCGCGCGAGCTGGTCGAGGACGCCGTCGAGGTCCTCGGCCGGGTGGACGTTGGTGCAGTAGGACAGGAGCATCTCAGGCACGCGCACCGCGCAGCACGGACGAGCCCTCGAACTCGACGCCCGGCGTCGGCAGGTCGCCCTCGACGAAGCCCGGGACGGGGTCCAGCACGAGGTTGCCCGACTGCCCGTAGAACTCCACCGGGTTGCGCCACAGGACGCGGTCGACGTCGTCGTCCGAGAAGCCTGCGGCGAGCATCGCCTGACCCGTCTTGAGCGTCTTGAGGGGGTCGGAGCGTCCCCAGTCCGCGGCGGAGTTGACGATCATCCGCTCGGTCCCGTGCTCCTGGAGGATCGCGACCATCCGGTCCTCGTCCATCTTCGTGTCCGGGTAGATGGAGAACCCGGCCCAGGCACCGGCGTCGAGCACGAGCGCGACGTTCGTCTCGTTGAGGTGGTCCACGAGCACGTGCTCGGACGGCAGCCCCGACTCGCGCACGACGTCGAGGGTCCGCCGCGTGCCCGCGAGCTTGTCGCGGTGCGGCGTGTGCACGAGGACGGGCAGCTCGACGGAGCGCGCCATCTGGAGCTGGCGCGCGAACACCTCGTCCTCCTCGGGCGTCATCGAGTCGTACCCGACCTCGCCGACCGCGACCACGCCGTCCTTGAGCAGGTAGCGCGGGATCTCGTCGAGCACCTCGCGGCAGCGCGCGTCGTTCGCCTCCTTGGGGTTCAGGGCGATCGTCGCGTGGTGCCGGATGCCGAACTGCGCGGCCCGGAACCGCTCCCAGCCGAGCAGCGCGTCGAAGTAGTCGAGGAACGACCCGACGCTCGTGCGCGGCTGCCCGAGCCAGAACGCGGGCTCGACGAGGGCGCGCACGCCCGCGGCGTACATCGCCTCGTAGTCGTCCGTCGTGCGGCTCGTCATGTGGATGTGGGGGTCGAAGATGCGCATCAGGCGCTCCTCTCGCTGGACGACGGCGCGGGGTGCGCTGGTTCGGTGGGTCCGGGGGCGACGTCGGGCGCGAGGCGCGCGACGTCGTCGGGCACGACGCGTCCCGCCGCGCGGCGTTCCGCGGCGAAGTCGCGGGCCATGCGCGCGAGCTCGTCGTCGGCGCGGTCGTCGAGACCGGCGACGGCGTCGAGGCTCACGCCCATGAACACGAGCTTGAGGACGGCGTGGCGCCACGCGTGCTGGTTGAGGTGCGCGGCCGCGAACGGGCCGACCGCCGCGGCGACGAGGCTCTGGTCGTTGGTGCGCAGGGCGTCCGCCGCGAGGTCGGCGCCCACGGCCACGACCTCCGGCGCGAGCCCGCCGCGCGACGCGAGGGCGTCGAGACCGCGGAGCACGCCGCGGCGCTCCGCCGTGTCGCCGTGCTGGTAGAGGTCCGCCAGCCGCGCGGCGAACGCCGCGGGCCGTCCCGGTCCGAGCGCGTCGGCGAGCGCCACGACGATCGCGGCGCGCGCGGCGTCGTCGACGGTGCCGTGCAGGACGCCCGCGGGGTCGCCGTCCGGGCGCCGGGCCGACCGTCCGACCTTGCGGCCGGCGACCGCGAACGCGCGCGCGGCCGAGCCGGGGTCGCGCGCGACGTCGGCGAGGGCGTCGGCGAGCCAGCGGTCGCCGGGGCTGCCGGTCGCGTCGTCGACCCGGGGGGTCTGGTCCTCGGTCATGGCACCTCCTGGGGGTGGGCGGGGGCGGGGGTCGCGGACCACGCGTCGTGCAGCGCTGTCATGCTGCGCCGCGCGAGGCCCGGGGCGTCGTCGTAGGAGTGGGGGCAGGCTCGACGGCCGCGACGCCGGTGTACCCGACGGCGTCGAGCGTCGCGAGCACGAGCGGCAGGTCGATCTCTCCCTCGCCGAAGGGCCGGTGCTCGTGGTGCGTCGACGGCATGTCGTCGAGCTGGACGTTCGCGAGGTACGGCGCGGCGGCGCGCAGCGCGCCCACCACCCCGTCGGGCTCGACGACGAGGCAGTGCCCGACGTCGACCGTGATGCCGAGTCCGGGAGGTCCCCCGAGGTCCTCGCGCAGCCGCAGCGCGTCGGCGACCGTCTCGACGAGCATCCCGGGCTCCGGCTCGAGCGAGAGCCGCACGCCCAGGCCGTGCGCGTGCTCGAGCAGCCCCGGGAGCCGGTCGCGCAGCCGCGCCCACCCGTCGGCCGGGGACGCGTCGTCGGGCAGGACGCCGGAGAAGAACGAGACGCACTCCGCGTCGAGTCCCGCCGCGATCTCGACGGCCCGCTCGAGGAACCGCAGCCGCGGCTCCGCCTCGGCGTCGACGAGGGTCGGGCGGTGCTTGCGGTACGGGTCGAGGAGGAACCGGGTGCCCGTCTCGACGACGACCCGCATGCCCGCGCCGTCGTGCGTCCGCGCGAGACGGGACCGCAGGGCGTCGACGCGGTCGCCCCAGCCGGGGGCGAACGGGTCGAGGTGCGGGAAGCCCAGGGTGAGGGCGACGGCGTCGTAGCCCTCGTGCTCGAGCACGGTGAGCACGTCGTCGAGCGGGTGGTCCGTGAAGCCGTTCGTGCCGTAGCCGAGCGCGAACGGGGGCGTGCCGCGCCCGACGCCGGCCACCGGCCCGGTCCCGGCGCTCACGTCTCGCTCATCTCGGTCCGGCCGGGACGCCGTCCCGCGCGCCGGAGCAGCCTGCCCGCGACCTCGACCGCGGCGAGCACCCCGACGGAGGCGAGGCCCCCGCCGCGTGCGGCCCACGCCGCCTGGAGCGGCACCATCGCGCGGATGCCGGCCTTGGTCGCGGCGAACGCGCCGGCCGCGGACGGCGTCCTCACCGCGTCCGTCTGGCGCGGGAGGCACGTCGCGACGTATCCCCCGGCGGCGACGAGCGCCGCGACGCGGGCGGTACCCCCGAGCGCGTCGTCGCGCAGCGCGCCGGCCACGACGGCCCCGGCGACCGCGAGCGTGCCACCTGCGACGGCCGCGGCGACCGGGGTCGTCGTGCCGTGCACCTCGCCGCGCGACAGGACGGTCACGCCCGCCGTGTGCGTGGCGAGCGCGGTGGCCGCGGGCAGCGCGGCGCGCAGGTGCCCGACGCCGGCGCCGAGCAGCACGTCGAGCCCGCGGCACGCCGCCATGACGAGCGGGCCCACGGGACGGTCCTTCGCGACGGTGTCGTAGGTCCACACGCTCGCGGCGAGCGGGACGGCGACGGCGAGCGCGCGCCGTCCGCCACCGGCGGCGGCGAGCCCGATCCCGGCGGCGGTGAGACCGGACGCCACCTGGAGCGCGCGGCGCGGCGTGACGCGGCCGGACGGGATGGGCCGCTCGGGCCGCTCCAGCGCGTCGAGGTGCCGGTCGGCGTAGTCGTTGAGCGCCATGCCGCCCGCGTACAGGCACGCGGAGGCGAGGGGCAGCAGCGCACGGCGGGGGGTGACCCGGTGCCCGGCCGCCGCCGCGCCGGCGAGCGTGTCGCCGACGACGGAGAGGATCGCGGGGGCTCGGACGAGGTCGAGGTGGTCGCGCAGGGTCGGGCTGGTCGGCAGAGCGGTCGACGCGCTGGTCGGCACGGTCACGCCTGTGCGCCGGCGGACGACGCGGCGGCCTCGCCTCCCGTCGCGCCGGGTGCCCCGGCGCGGCCGACGACGCGGGCGCCGGCCTCGCGCACCCAGTCTGCGAGCGCCACGGTCTGCGTCGCGAAGTCGTGCACGTCGCTGCCCCACGGGTCCTTGAAGAAGAACCCGAGCTCGGGGACGGGGCCCGCGCACCCCGCGGCGTCGGCGAGCGCGAGGAGGCGAGCGAGGTCCAGCACGAGGGGCGCGGCGAGCATCGAGTCGTACGCCGACCACGTCGTCTGGAGCGTGAGCCGCGAGCCGAGGAAGCCCTCGACGTGCACGTGGTCCCACGCGACCTTGATGTCGCCGAGGTCGGGGACGTTGTCGATGTGCAGCGGCGTGACCTCGCTGCCCGTGAGGTCCTGGAGGCCGCGCGTCTTGGACGCGAGCTTGCTGCGGACCGCCTCCGGGTCGGCGAGCGTCGCGCCGTCGCCGCCGCCGAGCAGGTTCGCACCGGCCCACGAGAGCACGCGCAGCCCGCGCGCGGCGAACGCGGGCGCGAGGATGGTGCGCAGCCACGTCTGGCCGGTCTTGCCGTCCTGGCCCGCGACGGGCACGCCACGCTCGCGCGCGATGTCGAGGAGGACCGGCAGGTCCATGCTCGCCGAGGGCGTGAAGCCCGCGTACGGCGCGCCCGCGAGGAGGGCCGCGTACGCGACGACGGAGCTCGGCGGCAGGACCGTGCGGTCGGGGTCCGCGAGCGCCGCCTCGAGCAGCGCGCGGTCGGAGAACTCGGGCACGGGCTCCGGCAGCGGCTCGGTGGACGCGAGGTCGACGACGACCACGCGCGCGAGGCCGTTCCGCTCCCGGAAGTCGGTGATGTCGGCGGCGAGGCGCTCGGCGGCGGCCTGCTGGGACTCGCGGCGTCCCTGCCCGGCGGCGCCCGGGCGCGCGTCGTACCCGTGGCGCACCTCGGCGTCGGCCCGCTCCAGCGCGGTGTGCGTCGCGGCGAGGAGCCGCGGCGCCACCATGCCGGCCTCGACGAGCAGCTCGGCGTGCTTCGCCATGGACACGTCGGTGATGTCGTGACCGCCGACGACGAGGTCGGCGAAGGTCGGGAGCGGCGCGGAGGAGAACGGCTCCTGCGCGGTGACGCAGCCGGTGGGCGCGGCGCGGCCGTCGACGATCGCGGCGAGGCCGAGGGTCGCGGTCGTCGCCACCGACCCGCGGGCCCCGACGAGCCACAGACCGGTCCGACCAGAGGCGTTGTGGTGCATCGTTGCTCCCGTTCCGTCGGCCACGCGCGGGACGCGGGGCCGAAGTGTCACGACGATGGCCTCGCTGCCACCGCCGGCCGACACCCGCAGCACGCGGGGCGCGTGCCCGAGGCGACGGCCTGCTGCGACCCTAACCACACTTTTGTCGGTGGTCAATCAAAAGCGGTTCGCTTCTGCTCGCACCCGCCGCGGGGCCCGACAAAAGCCACGAGCCCGGTGGCTCGTCCCCTGCGGGCCGTGCCCGTGCGCGCGACGGGCCGTCAGGGAGCAGCGGCGAAGGCGAGCTGGTCGTCCACGACGGCGACCACCGACCACGTGCTGCCCTCAGTATCGGTCAGCTCGTACGCCGGGACGAGCACCGCGGCACCGTCGGGCTGGTACTGGACGGCGGCTCCGAGCTGCGCCTCGGTGATCGTCACGTCCGTCACCGGCCAGGCGAACCGGCTGCCCGCTCCCACCGTCGCCGGGACGGTCGGGACCTCCGCCTCCTCGGGGGCGACGCCGATCTCCGGGACCGCCGCACCGACGTCGTCCCGTGCCCACGCGACCGGCCCGCCGCCGGAGAACCGCGGGTCGCCGAGGCGCTCGACGGCCTCGGCGGGGCTCACGACGTCGTACGCGCCGAGCGGCACGCGCGGGGCGAGCGACCCGTACAGCGAGGCCATGCCCGCGCCGGAGAACGTCGCGCCCCACGCGACGCCCGTGCGGCGCCCGTCGACGACCTCGTAGGCCGAGGCCGTGGTGGCACGCGGCGCGCCCTGGTCCGCGGGCTGCTCGTCCGCGACGACCTCGAACGCCGCGGCGTCGAGACCGAGGTCGGCGAGCACCGCGCGGAGCCGCTCGACCGCGTCGTCCCCGCTCGGCGGTGCGCCGTGGTCCTGCTCGACGCACGCGCCCGGCTCCGAGGACGCCGTCCCGGCCCCTGCGTCCGGCGAGCCGCCCTCCTCCGCCGGCACGGGCGTCACGACGACGCAGCCCCACGGGTCCTTCGTCGGGTCGTTGAAGGACAGGCTCGCGAGCCCGTCGGGCTGGATCGACAGCTGCGGCCCCGTCCAGTCGCCCGAGCCGACCGCGAACGCACCGAGCTCCTCGCGGACCTCCCCCGGGACGCCGAGGACGTCCGCCGCACGGCGGGCCGTCTCCGCCGAGAACACGCCCTGGGCGTCGTAGGCCCATGCCTCGGCCGAGCCGCCCGCGGTCGGCAGCCCGTCCTGGTGGAACACGTTCCGGCCCCCCCAGCCACCGACGTACGCCCGGTCGGCGGCCGCCCGGCCGACCAGCGTCTCGGCCGCGACGCCCCCCGCGTCGGCCGCGGCCGCCGACTCCTCCTGCGCGGAGGACCCGAGCTGGATCGGAGCGAGCGCGGTCGTGGGGGCCTGCTCGTCCGACACGCTCCCGGCGCCCGTGCCCGCCGCGCCGAGCGCGTACCCTCCACCGCCGACGACGAGCACCCCCGCGACGGCGGCGGCGACGAGCAGCGGCGCACGACGACGGCGGCGCGCGGCCAGCTCGTCGGGGACCACGGGGAGCTCGACGACCGCCGCTCCGACCGCGCCGGTCCCGGCGGGGGTGCCGGCGAACGCCTCGGGAGCGCGCTCGCGGACCGCCGCCTCGATCGCGGCGACGTCGGGCGTCTCGTCGGCGGCCGGGTCGGCGGCACGCAGCCGGTCCAGGGCGGCGTCGTCCGCCGGCACCGGTCCGGCCGGGTCGGGCGCGCTCGTGGTCGGCTCGTCAGGGGTGTTCGAGGTCATGTCGACTCCAGGTACTGCGCAGGACGCGGGTCCGACGGTTGCGTCGTCCACCGGGCTTGTGTCGTCAGGCACCGGTCTCTTGCGGGGCGCGCGCCGGGGCGACCGCTCCCCCGTCCCAGGCGGCGCGCAGCCGTGCTCTCGCGCGCGACAGCGCGGCGTCCGCACCGCCGCGCGACACCCCGAGGACCGCCGCGAGCTCGTCGCCCGTGAGCCCCTCCCACGCGTGCAGCAGCAGGATCCGGCGGTCGCGCGGCGACAGGGCCGCGAGCGAGCGGCGCACGTCGTCGTCCTGCACCACGACGTGCTCGACGTCGGCGCCCGCGTCCGTCTCCTCCGGGACCTCGGCGACGGGGACGGCCCGGGCCTTGCGCCGGTGGTTCGCCAGGACGAAGCCGGCCGTCCGGTACAGCCAGGGCAGCTCGGCGCCGTCGGGGACGTCCTCCCGACGCCGCCAGGCCGTCGCGAGCACCTCGGCCGCGAGGTCCTCCGCGTCCGGGCCGACGCCGCCCTGACCGCTCGGGAGCCGGCGACGGAAGTAGCGGTAGAGGGCGCCGGAGTGCGCGCCGAAGAGCACCCCGAACCACGCGGCGTCGTGCGGCGGACCGGGCCGCGAGCGGTGCGGCGGCCCGTCCGGCGGGTCCTCGTGCGCGGCACCCGACGCGGCGTCGGGTGTCTCGTCGGTCGTCACGGCGGCTCCTGTGTCGTCGGCGGTCGTCAACCGCTCTGTGTCGCGGGGAGGCACGTCCTTGCACGGCGACCTCGGGGCGCCCCGGGAGCCACCGGTGCCCGCCGCGGGGCGGGCGCCGTACCGGCACGCGGCCCGGCCGAGGATCACCCGCACCTCACCCGCTGCGAGCACGATCCTGCCACCGGCGACGCCCTACGCTGAGGACCATGAGCGCCACCGACGCCGCCGGTGGGGCGGAGCAGCAGGAGCCCGCGCCGGCGGGGCCACGACGGCGCCGCGGTCGCTGGGGTCTCTGGGTGGGCTGGTCGCTCGTCGGGCTCGGGGTGCTCCTGCTCGTCGCCGCCGCGCTCCTCGTGCGCGACGCCCTCACCGCACGGGACGCCCTCGAGAGCGCGATGGCGGAGGTGCCCGCCGCGGAGGAGGCGCTGCGCGCGGGGGACGTCGACACCGCGTCCGCGATCCTCGCCGACGTCGAGCCCCTCACCGGGACGGCGCGCTCGAGCACCGACGGGCCCCTCTGGGCCCTCGCCGCGCACCTGCCCGCGGTCGGGCAGGACGTGCGCGCCTTCTCGGCGTCCGCCGCGACGGTCGACGACCTCGCCACCGACGTCCTCCCCGCCCTGGCCCAGGTGCTCGCCGTCGTCGAGGGGGACTCGACGACCGTCGCCGACGGCGCGGTCGACCTCGCACCGCTCGAGGAGGCGGCCCCGCTGACGGCCCGTGCGGCCGCCGCGTTCGACGACATCGACGCGCGCCACGCGCAGGTGGACCGCTCCGCGCTTCACGCGGAGGTGGCGGAGCCCTACGACCGGCTCGTCGCGGCGACCGACGAGCTGCGTCCGCTCGTGCGCACCACCGAGCGCGTCACCACGCTCGGACCGGCGATGCTCGGCGCCGACGGACCGCGCCGCTACCTCGTGCTGGCGCTCAACAACGCGGAGCTGCGCGCCGCGGGCGGCATCACCGGCGCGCTCGCCGTCCTCACCGTCGACGGCGGACGGGTCACCCTCGAGCGCCAGGCCTCGACCGCGGACGTCCCGCCGTTCGCCGAGCCCGTCCTGCCGCTCGACCCGGGTGTCGAGCAGCTCTACACCGACCGCGTGGGGCGGTTCGTCCAGGACACCACGCTCACGCCCGACTTCCCGACGGCGGCGGCGCTGTCCGCCGCGATGTGGGAGCAGTCCCAGGGCCAGCCGGTGGACGGCGTCGTCGCGACCGACCCGGTCGCCCTGTCCTACCTGCTCGAGGCAACGGGGCCGGTCGGTGTCGCCGGCACGACCGTGGACGCGACGACGGTGGTCCAGGCGCTGCTGTCCGACGCCTACGCGCAGCTCGAGCCCGGTGAGGCGACCGACGCGTTCTTCGCGGCGGTCGCCTCGACGGTCATCGGCGCGTTCCTCGACGGCGGGGCCGACCCGGCGACGGCCGTCGCCGCCCTCGGCCGTGCCGCGGACGAGCACCGGCTGATGCTGTGGTCGGCGCACGCCGACGAGCAGGAGAGCCTCGCCGGCACGGTCGTGGCCGGTGACATCGACACCGCGGACCGGGCCGCGGGCTCGGTCGGGGTGTTCCTCAACGACGGCACCGGCGGGAAGATGGGCTACCACCTCGACACCGCCGTCCGGCACACGGGGAGCCGGTGCACGGCCAACGGCCGCGTCGACACGTTCGCCGTCGACCTGACCTCGACGGCACCGGCCGACGCCGCGACGAGCCTCCCGTGGTTCGTCACGGGTGGCGGGATCTACGGGGTCGAGCCCGGGGTCACCCGGACGTTCGTCGTGCTCTACCCCCCGCGCGGCCAGGCCGTGACGGACGTCCGTCGTGACGACCGGCCGGCACCGGGCCAGCCCGGCACGGTCGCCGAGCGCCCCGCGGTGTCGGTCATGGTCGACCTCGCTCCCGGCGGCACGACGACGCTCACGTTCGCGACGACGTCGGCCCCGGCCGGGGGATCACCGCAGGGCCCCGTGCCGGGATCCCTCGACGTGTGGTCCACGCCGACCGTGCGCTCGCCCGGTCTGCAGACCGTCGAGGTGCCGGTCTGCGGGTGAATTCTCGTCACGGACCGGTCACGATGTCGCGGCGGCATTCTTTTCACCCGGACGATCGTCCAACTTCGGGCGCGGACGTCGATACTGTGGCGGCATTCGACCGTTCCAGGAGGCGGCCGGGACACCACGGGCGGGTATCAGCCACCGTTCCCGCCGGCTCCCTCCTCCCAGGCACCGCACCTCACGAGACCGAGACGAGGAAGTTCATGAGCAGCTCCACAGGTCCGCGCTCCGCGGGCCGGACGCTCGCCGTCACCGCGGCCGTCGGCGCCGCACTCCTCCTGGCCGCGCCGTCCGCGCACGCCGACGACTCGTACGTGCCGCCGGAGCCGACGATCGACCTCACGGTCCTCTCGCCCGTGTGCGACGGCGACGTGCCCTACCTCGAGTACGCGGTCGACGTGACGGGCACGGACAACGACACCGTCACCATCACCTGGCAGAACCCCACCGGCGACGACGTCGTCCAGTCCGGCCTGCCGCTCTCCGGTCGTGTCATCTGGCCGGGCGCGGTCGTCGGCCCGGACGGCCGCGGCGCCGACTGGCCCGGCTGGCGTCTCGAGGACGGCGAGTGGGTCGAGGGCGACGAGTTCGACTGGGTCCGCCCGTCGGTCGAGGTGCTCTTCGAGGTCAACCCCGAGGCCGTCGTCTCGGTGGACTACCCGCCGTCGTCGCCGGACTGCGCGACGAACCCGCCCGGGGAGAGCGAGCCGCCGCCCGCCCAGCAGGTGTCGAACCCGGAGACGTCCGCGTCGAGCGACGCGCCCGGCCTCGCGGCCACCGGCACGACGGTCGGCCTGTACGCGGCGATCGCCGGGGGTCTCGCCGTGATCGGCGCGGCGATCCTGCTGCTGACGCGCCGGACGCGCAAGAGCTGACCGGCTCGCCCGACTCGGGACGGTCGTCCGGGACGGGCAGGCACGACCTCGGGCTCCGCACCTCGCGAGGTGCGGAGCCCGACGTGCACGCCACCCGGCGCGGGCCTCAGGCCGCCGGCCACGACCCGGCGGCGAGGCGCGACCCGAGCCCCTCGAAGGCCCAGCGGTCCACGACGAGCACCGGTCCGCCGGGCGCGTCGTCGACGTACCACTGCAGCTGCTCGGACGTGCGCACCTCGGTCCCGGACGCGTCGACGCACGACAGCGTCCAGCGGGTCAGCGTCGCGGGCGTGCCGCCCACGAGAGCCTCGGACTCCTCGGCCGCCGCGACGGGCTGCGCCGCGAGCGCGTCCGCGCCGGGGCACGTGGCTCCGTCCGGGACGTGGGCGGCGGCCGGGTCGACGCCGTCGAGCGCCGGCCCGGTGAGGATGTCGAAGCTCGGGCACGCGTCGCCCTCCGGGCACCCTCCGGCACGCACCTGGGTCACGCCGTCGTCCGGCTGGATCACGGACCAGTACTCCGCCGCGGGCAGGACGAGCGGCCCGACGGGGACCTGACCGCCGTGCTGCGCGTGGTCGCCGTGCTCGCCGTGGTCCTCGCCCGCGCCCGCGGGGCCGGACCCCCCGGCGTCGGGCGCCTCCGCACCGGCCTCCCCCGCGCCGGACGCCTCAGGGGCCGGAGCGCCGTCGGGCCCGCTGCCCGCGCCGGGGTCGCCCGTGCAGGACGCGAGGAGCCCGACGGCGAGCACGACGGCGAGGACGACGGGACCAGCACGACCCGCCGTACCCGGGAGGGGCGGCCGCGCCGCGGCACCCTCCGTCCCGAGAGGTGCTGGCCGTCCGCCGGACGAGGGACGAGGGATGCCGCGACGCAGGTGCACGGTGCGATGCCTTTCACGATCGGAGCGACCCCGTCGCCCACTGGGGAGGGCGACGGGGTGACCTCGTCGGTCCGTCCACGCTAGCGAGCACGACGGACGACGAGATCCGGGAGAACCACACGGTGGCGGGCCACGGGTACGGGATTCCCCGTACCCGTGGCCCGTGCCGGTGACGGGTCAGCAGGTGCCCTGCGGCTCCCAGGGGCCGTACGGCGCGGCGCCGGGGACGTCGTTCTGCGTCCACCACTTCGCGCGGTAGCTCTGGCCCTGGTACGTGACCGTCGCACCGCCCGTGTAGACCGCGGCGGCCGACCAGGGGGCGAGGCCCGTCGGCCGGGTCCGTGGGGTCGGTGGGGTCTGTGGGGTCTGTGGGGTCGGTGGGGTCCGTGGGCTCGGTCGGGTCCGTGCCGCACGGGCCCGTGGCCTCCCACGGCCCGCCCGCGGTCGGCCTCTCCCCCTGGGTCCACCACTTCGCGCGTAGGCTCGTCCCCTCGTACGCCGCCGTGGCGCCACCCGTGTAGGCCGCCGTGGCGGACCAGGCGGGCAGGCCCCCGTCTCCGGGGTCCGTCGGGTCGGTGGGGTCCGTCGGGTCGGTGGGGTCCGTCGGGTCGGTGGGGTCCGTCGGGTCGGTGGGGTCCGTCGGGTCGGTCGGGTCCGTCGGGCCGTCGGTCCCGTCGACCGGGCCGGCCGGTGCGGCGCGCAGCGCGTCGGTGAAGCCGCCGAGGAGCGAGCCGTCGTGGTTGCCGGACAGGTCCCACCACATGCCCCCGCCGAGGCCCGCGTCGGCGACGTAGTCCGCCTTCGCCGCGACGGACCGCGGGTTGTCGTAGCTCCACCACTGGTCGCCGTCGTACCGCCAGGCCGAGACGGTCTCCGGGTCGTAGTGGTCCTGCCCGCGCGTGCGCAGCTTGTCGTAGTCCTCGTTGCCCGCCTCCCACGTGCCCGGCGCAGCCCCGTTCGCCGCGGACCAGGGCTCGGCCGAGCCGACGCCCTTCCAGCCGCGGCCGTACATCGCCAGCCCGACGCCGAGCTGGGACGGGTCGATGCCGGTGCGCAGGTACTCGTCCACGGCCTTGTCGACGCTGAACTGCCGGTTCGCCGCGCGGGGGTCCGCGGGGTCGCCGTAGAGGTTCCCCTGGTGCCCGGCGAGCGCCGGGTCCCAGGCACCGTGCAGGTCGTAGCCCTGGACGTTCCCGTAGTCGAGGTACTCGAAGATCTCCGGGTCGTTCCAGCCGCCCGCGGCGATGTCGTCCGGGTTCGCGGGGAGGAACGCGGACAGCAGGTAGTGCTTGCCCGTCTGCGCGCCGTAGGCGTCGAGCTGCGTGCGGAACTCCTGGAGCAGGAGCTTGAAGTTGCGCGCGTCGTTCACGACGTCGACGTGGTTCCCCACCTCGCCGTTGAGCGAGCCGGGCCACTCCCAGTCGATGTCGATGCCGTCGAACACGCCCGCTGCCGCACCCGGGCCGCCGCGCCCGTCGATCACGGGCAGGTTGCCCTTGATGTAGAGGTCGATGCACGACGACACGAGCTTCTTGCGCGAGGCGTCGGTCGCGGCGGCCCTCGAGAAGTTCTTCGACCAGGTCCAGCCGCCCAGCGAGATCATGGGACGCAGGTGGGGGTTCTTCGCCTTGAGCTGCTTGAGCTGGTTGAACGATCCCGCGAGCGGCTGGTCCCAGGCGTCGGCGACGCCGGCGACCGAGCCCGCCGCGGTGTACCCCATGCCGAAGTCGGCCCAGGCGTCGCCCGCGCCGTCGGAGCCGTTCGGGCCGGTCCCCTGCGCCTTGTTGGCGATGAAGCAGGTCAGCGTCTGGTGGTGGATGTTGCCGAACGAGTAGTTGACGTGGGTCAGGTCCGCGGCGGCGCCGGAGTCCTGCACCGTCTTGAGCGGGAAGCCGCGGCCGTACACGCCCCACTGCGTGAAGTAGCCGACGTTCCGGTAGCCGTTGACGTCGCTGTCGCCGGGATCGGCGACGGCGGTCGTCCCGGCCGCGGGCAGCGCGCCGGCCGGGGCGACGCCGACGGCGAGCCCGGCGAGGAGGGCCGCGGCCGCGGCGAGCGCGACCGCGGGGCCGCCGCGGCGACGACCCGTCCGTCTGGTGCGGGTGAACACGTCCATGGGTTCTGCCTCACGTGGTGTCGTGGGCGACGGCGCGGCCTCCGTGGGCCGGCCTCGTCGCCGGGGTCCTCCCGACCGTAGGCGGGCGCGCGCTCACCGGACATCCGCGCTCTCCACATTGTTCGCGATCTAAACTTACCGCTCCCGTAGGGGAGAACCCGTACGCGCGGTCGCTCCCGGCGCGGACCGGTCCGCAGGGACCCGGCTCAGCGACCCACGCGGTGCGCGAGCACCGTCAGCTCCACGCGGGACCGGACGCCCAGCTTGCGGAACACCCGGCCCAGGTGCACCTCGACCGTGCGGACCGACAGGAAGAGCTGGTCGGCCGCCTCCCGGTTCGACCCGCCCTGCACCACGAGCAGCGCGACGTCGAGCTCGCGCTCCGTCAGCTCGTCCGCCCAGCGCACCCGCAGCTCGGCGAGCGCCTCGTCGGACACCTCGCTCTCCCGCGCCGCGAGGCGGCACCGGTCGGGCACGCGCGCGACGAACGGGCCGGGCTGCACCGCGCCGGGCCGGTGCCACGCCCTCGCCCCGCCCCCGGCGCCGACCGCTCCGACGGTTCCCGGCGCGGCACCGGCGACGCTGCCCTCCGTGCCGACCGCCGGCCCGCCGACCCGCTCGCCCGCCACCCTGCCGACGGCGTCGCCCTCCGGGTGGCCGCCCAGGTGCCGCACCACGTCGACGAGCTCGTCCCGGGCAGCGTTCGCCCACGCGTCCGCACCCGACTCGGCGAAGAGCTCGATGGCCGACAGGAACAGCCCGTGCGCGCGGGACAGCTCACCGGCCCGGACGAGCGCCCGCGCCGCGCACAGGTCGGTGCGCGCGTGCTCGTACGGCGAGGCCGTCGTCCGGTTCACGCGCGTCGCGCGCTCCACGGGCTGGGCGAGCTCCTCGGGCGCCGCGAGCGCGAGCTCGGCCCGCACGAGGGACGCCGCGCGCAACGAGGGCGGCAACTCCTTGGCGTCGACGCGCCGCCTCGAGAGCGCGCGGTGCGCCGCGTCGACGCGGCCGGCGACGACCCACGCCTCGACGTCGTCGAGGCCCGGCAGCGGGAGCATGCGCGCGCTGTCCGGGCGCTCGCGCTCCGCGGCGAGCTCGAGCAGCGTCGCCGCCTGCGTGACGTGGTGCGCGAACGCCGCCCCCATCGCGCGGTCGACCAGGAGACCGAGCCGGACGGGCCGCGCCGTCGGGCTCGCGCACGTCTCCTCGAGCGCCGTCGCCACGCTGCCCACCGAGCCCGCGGTCATCATGTCCACGCGCCGGGCGACGGCCACGCCGAGCCCGGCGAAGGGCAGGCCGAGCGGGAGCCGGAACGCGGCGTCGGCGATCTCGTCCGCCGCGCGCGTGAGGTTGCCCCGCCACACGTCGACGAGGACCTGGGCGAGGCGCACGTGGGCCTCGCCGAGCGGCGTGAGAGCGGTCGCGGGCCCGTCGAACCACCGGGCCTCGTCGCGCACGGGCGCGAGCGACGCGACGGCGCTCGCGAGCGTCTGCGCGGCGACGTCGGGGTGGTCGTCGGCGGCGAGGGCGAGGGCACGGCACACCTGGACGTACGCCTCGTGGTCGGGCCCGAGGCCGTCGTCGGGCACGTGGGCGGGGTGCTCGCCCACCCCGAAGACCGCGGCCCAGGACCGGCCGAGGGCGAGCTCGGCGAGCGCCCGCGGGTCCGCGCCCGCGCCGGGCGGGCAGAGGTAGGCGCCCGTGTCGAGGAGCTGGCTCGCGCTGACGCCGTCGCCGCGCTCGGCGTGGAGGCGAGCGGCCGTGGCGACGCCGCACGCGATGCCGGGGCGCACGGACGGCGTCAGCTCGTCGCGGCCGGTCGGGCGGAGGTAGGGCGTGAGGACGTCGTCGGGCACCTGGCCCTCGGCGAGCGTGAGCGCGGCGACGAGCGGCCCGAGGCTGCGGGCGCGCAGGGCGTCGTCCCCGCTGCGCGAGGCCTTGCGCAGCCAGTCCGCCGCGTCCTGGACGTGACCGGAGCTCATCGCGGCGATGCCCGCCACGGCGAACGCCTCGGCCCGGTGGGCGCCGTCCGCCTGGCTCGCCGCCTCGCGCGCGACCTCGTGCGCCCACACGACGTCGCCGCGCTCCAGGTGTCGGCGCGCGATGCGCAGCAGGCCCGGGACGAGCTCGGGGTCTCCGGCGAGGGTCGCGAGCGCGGTGTGCCAGACGGCGACGTCGTCCTCCCCCGCCCGGCGGTGCGCGTCGGCGAGGGCGACGTGCGCGGCGGTGCGCTCCGCGAGACGCGCGTCGCCGTGGACGAGCGCGCGCACGCGCGGGTCGACGAACGCGAACCGGCCGCCGACCAGCACGAGGTGCTCGGCGAGGGGCCCGTCGAGCACCTCGTCCATCGTCTGGCCGGCCGCGGCGAGCAGGAGCTCGGTCCGGTCCACGACGGCGACCGCCGCCACGAGGAGCGCGTGCCGCTGCTCGTGCGTGAGGAGGGCCAGCCGGTCGCCGAGCAGGCGCCGCACGGCCGGGACGACCGGCAGCGGGTCGGGGAGGATCGAGCTGCCGGCGAGCTGCTCGGGCGTGAGGAGGTCGGCGGTCTGGACGATCGCGGCCGCGTTGCCGACGAGGCGCCGCGCGAGGTGCGCCGCGACGTGCGGCGCGACGGCGAGCCGGCGCTCGACGAGCAGGAGGTGCAGCGCGTCGGCCGCGGCGAGCGGGGGGACCTTGCGGACCTCGAACGGCGTCACCGCGGGGTCGAGCGCGCCCTCCGCGGCGGTCGCGAGGAGGACGACGGGCGCGCGCCGGTGCCCGACGAACGCGACGAGGACGGCGCGGCTGCGCTCGTCGAGGAGGTGGAGGTCGTCGGCGACGAGCACGACGGTCGTCGTGTCGAAGGCCTCGACGAACAGCTCGGCGAGCGCGACGGCGGCGACCTCCGGGAGGGAGGACCGGGCCGGGTCGACGACGTCGAGCGCGCGCTCGAGCCGGCTCGGCACGCTCCGGCCCGAGAGCTGGACGACCTGGGAGACGAGGGCCGCGACCGCTGCGCCCGGCACGGGCGGGCCCGCGGGCGGCCGGCAGTGCACGACGACGGGCGGGCGCGCCACCGTCGCGGCGACCACGGCCTCGCGCACGAGCTCGAGGGTCGCGCTCGCGCCCATCCCGGGCTCGGCGGTCCACACGAACGCACCGCGCCCCTCGGCGACCGCCGCGAGGGCGAGCTCGGTCTCCTGGGCGCGCGACGACAGCCGCTCGAGCCGCCGTGCGGCACGGGCGTCCGCGCTCCGGGCGGGCTCCGGGATCACGAGGTCCAGCGTGTTGTCCGACATGGCGGCCCTTCCGTCCGAGGGCACCGTTGCCCGACGACCGGGTGAAATGTTAACAACCCTCCGTAAACAGCGGGCGATCCCATCGTTTCCCGGGCGTTACGGGCGCGCCAGCCGAGCGCGCTCGCCGCGGAGGACCTTGCCCGCGACGACGCGCGGGTCTACCCTGACCCGGACCCACCCCCGTCGCGCCACGTCGTGCGCACCGGGCAGAGGTGCGCCCCGCCACGGCGGAGGCGCCGCCACGAGAGCGAGGTGAGCACCGTGCCGGACGGCAGCAGTCATAGATCCGCGCACTGCGCGCTCACCCCTCGTGGTCCCCGACCGGCACGCTGACCGGTCGTCGACGGCACCGTCCCGGCCCTCGGCCCGCTGCGGTGCGCGCGGGGAGGCCGCCAGTGCGCTCCGAGCGCCCGCCACCGCGCAGGCCCCGCACACCCGCCCCCGCCGGGCACCCCTCGTCGCACCCCGACGTCGGTGGTCGCCCGCGCGCCGTCGAGAAGGACGACCCCATGACCATGCGCACCCCGACCAGCGGCCGGTCGACACCGGCACGCCACCGCCCGGACGACCGCACGCGCCGCGGCCCCGACCTCGAGCGCCAGTCGATCTCCTTCACGGTCGGCCTCTACCTGTTCATCGTCGTCGCGCTGCTGCTCGCCCACGTCACCGCCGGGGGTGTCGCATGACGGCCCTGCTCCCCGAGGTCGCGACCGTCCCCGCCGGCGCGCCCGTCCCCGCGGTCACCGCCGCGACGCCGCGGTTCGACCCCGCCGTCCTGCGCACCCGCTGGGTCCAGGTCCCGGCCGGCGACGCCGACGCCGCGGCCCGCGCCGCGGAGCACGGCGTCGACTTCGCGACGGCCGGCGGCCGGGTGTGGGAGACGGACGTGCACGTCTACCTCCCGGTCGCCGCGACCCGTCGCCACGGCGACGAGGTGCTGCACGAGCGGATCGTGCTCGCGCTCTCCGCCGACGTCGTCGCGACCGCGCAGCCCGTGCGCCACTACCCGGTGTTCGACAAGGCGATCGCGCGCATGCGGCGCACGCCGTGGCTCGTCGGCTCCGCGTACGGGATCGCGTACGCGCTGCTCTCCGCGCTCAACGAGGCCGCCGACCGCGTCGTCGCGCACGCGAGCGACCTGCTCGAGGAGATGTCGGACGAGATCGACGAGGCCACGCGAGGCGTCGACGCGCGCGGCCGCGAGATCGGCGTGCGCGACATGCAGGAGACCATCACGCGCATGAACCGTGCCGAGGAGATCGTCTCGCGCGCGCAGGAGTCGCAGCTCTCCCTCGCTCGCGCCGTCCGGCACCTGCGCAGCGAGATCGCCGACTCCGACCCGGTGCTCGCGGGCCTCGTCGAGACGCTCGTCGCCGACGTCGAGGGCGTCAAGGAGCACGCCGGGTTCGAGCACGAGAAGGTGCGCTACCTGCAGCAGGCCATCATGACGTCGCTCGACGTCAAGCAGGCGCAGATCGTCAAGGTCTTCACCATCATCACGGCCGTGTTCCTGCCGCCGACGCTCATCGCGTCGTTCTACGGCATGAACTTCACGCACATGCCCGAGCTCGACCGGCCGTACGGGTTCCCGCTCACCGTGCTGCTCACGCTCGTCGCCGCGGTCATCCCGCTCGCGTACATCAAGCGGCGCGGCTGGCTCCGGTGACGGCGCTCAGGCCGTCCCGGTGTCGACGAGGATCGTCACCGGGCCGTCGTTGACCAGCTCGACCTCCATGTGCGCGCCGAACTCGCCCGTCGCGACCTCGACGCCGCGCGCTCGCAGCGCCTCGACGACCGCGTCGACGAGCGGGCGTGCGACGTCGCCGGGCGCGGCACCGTTCCACGACGGCCGCCGCCCCTTGCGCACGTCGGCGTAGAGGGTGAACTGGCTGACGACGAGGACCGGGGCGCCCGTGTCGAGCACGGACCGCTCGCCGTCGAGCACGCGCAGGTCGGCGATCTTGCGCGCCACGGTCTCGACCTGCGCGGGGCCGTCGTCGTGGGTGGCCCCGACGAGCGCGACGATCCCGGGCCGGTCGATCGCCCCGACGACCTCGCGCGTCCCGTCGTCGCGCACCACGGTGACGCTCGCACGCGTCGCGCGCTGCAGCACGGCCCTCACGACACCGCCTCGATCCCGACCGCGCGCACGGCGCCGACCGGTCGACCACCGCCGAGCACGGGCACGTCACCCAGCGCGTCGAGCGCGGCGGCGTCCGCGCCGGGCACGGCCCGCGCGCCGAGACGACGCAGCGCCGCGGCGAGCACCGCGGGCCGGGGGCGCGCCGCGCCGTCGAGCACCTTGAACGCGACCGCGCGGCCGTCGGGCAGCCCCGCCCCGTACACGCCGTCGGCGCCGTCCTTCGCGACGAGACCCGGGACCGCACGCATGGCGCGCGTCGCGTCACGGTGCGAGCCGGCGACCATCTCGGGGAACGTGGACATCGCGCGCGCGACCTCGGCCTCCGCCGAGCCCGGGTCGCGCGCGGGAGCCCCCGCGAGGCGCCCGAACCCGCGCGCGAGACCGAGCACCGTCGTCGAGAACAGCGGCGCGCCGCACCCGTCGACGGTGACGTGGTCGACCGGGACGCCCGTCAGCTCGCCGACGACCTCACGCACCGCGACCTGCAGCGGGTGGTCCACCGCCAGGTAGGTCTCCGTGTCCCATCCCGCCGCGACGCACGTCGCGAGCATCGCCGCGTGCTTGCCCGAGCAGTTCTGCGTGACCGACGACGGCCCGCCGTGCTCGACCTGCCACGCGAACGCCGCCGGCGCGTGCAGCGGCATGTCGGGGGTGTTGCGCAGCGCCGACTCGTCGAGCCCGGCCCCGGCGAGGATCTCGCGCACGCCCGCGACGTGCTCGGCCTCGCCGTCGTGGCTCGCCGCCGCGAGCGCGAGCAGCCGCGGGGGCAGCGCGAGCCCGTGGCGCAGCATCGCGACGGCCTGGAAGGGCTTGACGCTCGACCGCGGCCAGATCACGACGTCCGGGTCGCCGAGCACGAGGTCCGGCTCGGCTCCGCGCGCGCCGTCGACCAGCACGAGGTGGCCGAGGTGCACCGACTCCACGAGGTCACCGCGCACCACCTCGGCGAGCGGGACCGCGTCCCGCGCCACCAACCCGCCGTGGGGAGCCGGCACCGCGGTCACCACCCGGTCGGGCGCCCGCCGCCCTGCCCTCCGCGCCGGCCGTTGCCGTACGGCTGCAGGCGCGGGCGCACGTCCACGAGGTACACGATCGCCGCGACGACCGCGATGAGGCCGAGGAAACCGAGGTTCGGCCCGCCGAACGGCAGCGACAGGAACCCGAGCAGCGCGGCGACCCCGAGGATGCCGAGCCAGACCGGCTTCGTCAGCTTGCCCTCGGCGGTGAAGGCGCTCGCGGGGCGCCGGGCGGCGTCCACCAGCGCGAACAGCTGGACCCCGAACACCAGGAGGGTGAGGAGCAGGTAGATGATCCACTGGAGGGACCCGACGATTCCGGACACGACACCGAGCCTACGGTCTGGTCGGCCGCAGCGGCACCACGCGACGCGTCGCGCCGTGGCTCAGGGCACGACGCGCAGACCGTGGTCGCGCGCCGCCGAGGCGACGAACGGGTCCCAGGCCGCGACGAGCGCGTCGTCGTGGGCGACGGTGAGCGCGCTCGCCACGTGCACGGCGTCGTTGGTCCGCAGCGCGGCGTCGCCGAGCAGCGCGGACGCGCGCGCGGCGACGTCGCTCGAGACCTCGACGACGTGCAGCGCGGGCCACAGGGACTCCCACGTGCCGAGCGCGTCCGCGTGGTCGTCCGCGCCGAGGGCGCCGGCGCGGCGGCCCGCGGCGAGCACCGAGCGCAGCTCGGTGTCGGTCAGCCGGCTGGTCACGACGACGTCCGCGCGGTTCCACAGCCTGCTCGCGAGGACGGAGCCCGGCTCCGGCACGCACAGCTTCACGAGCGCGCTCGCGTCGAAGTAGACGAGGGCCACGGCCGTCAGCGCCTGATGCGCCGCACGAGGGCCGCGACGCCGGAGGGGCGGCCACCCCGCGCGGTCGCCGCCGGGACCGCGACGGGCCGGGCCGACGTCGCGTCGTCGGGCACGACGACCGCGTGCACCGGGCGCTCCACGGAGGGCGGGCTGAGCACGCCGTCACGCGTGAGCTCGGTGACGAGGTCCGCGGTCGCGACGCCCGTCAGCCGTGCCACCGGGACGCCCCGCTCCGTGACGACGATCTCCTCCCCGGCCCGTGCCCGCTCGATCCATGACTTGAGCTCGGCGCGCAGCGCGCTGACGGGGACCTCCATCCCCCGACCGTACCGTCCGGGGGGCACCTGGCGAAGGGTGAAGACCGCCCGGTCGGCCCGCCGCCGGGTCACAGCTCGGGCAGGGCGTCCCGTGCCTGCTCGGGCGTCGCGCCGGCCGCCTCGAGGACGTCCACGAGCGGCGAGCGCAGGAGCATGACGAGCGACTGGACCTGCCAGTCCCCCTCCCCGACGGCGTGCGGGTCCGCGGTCCGGGCGACCTCGACGAGCACCTGGCGGGCCACGGCGGGGTCGCGACCCGCGCCGATCGCCTCGGCCAGCACGCGCGTGCCCGCGGCGAACCGCGCGACGAGGTCGGCGACGGGGGCGAGGTCGTGCTCGTCCGGCCCTCCGGCGACGGGCAGCGCGCGCCGGGCCAGGACGCGCACGCTGCGCATCGCGCGGTCGACGAGCACGGACTGGCGCTCGTGGTCGCCGAGCTCGTCGCGGTGCCGGCGGCCCGCGGCGCTGACCCGCGCGAGCTCGCGGGCCGACGACGCCGCGGACTGCCACTCCTCGAGCGACCCCTCCGACGCGCGGCCGCGCACGAGCGCCGCCTCGAGGTCCGCACGGTCGCGGGTGCGCAGCCCGCGCGTCAGGACCTCGAGCACCTGGGCGAGCTCCGTCGTCGCCTCCGCGCCCAGCAGCCGGGGCCGGCGCCGCGGGTCGCCCGGGGTGAGGGCCGCGACGGCGAGCGCGACGCCGCCGCCCACGAGCGCGTCCGTCCAGCGGCCGAGAGGTCCTCCGGCCTGCGCCGCGGGCAGGCCGACGATGACGACGGCCTGCACGCCGGCCTGGGTGGTGAGCATCGCCCCGCGGTCGATGAAGCGGGCGGCGAGCGCCGACACCCCGAGCACGACCGCGACCTGCCACCAGCCCGACCCGATGACGTGCACGACGAGGTCGCCCAGGCCGACCCCGATCGCGACGCCCACGGCGACCTCGAGGACGCGCCGGAGCTGGCGGTCCTGGCTGAACCCGAGACAGATCCACGCCGCCACGGGGGCGAAGAACGGCGCCGTGTGGCCGAGCCCGTACCGGGCGATGCCGAACGCCAGCCCGGCCGCGGCCGACGCCTGGAGGATCGGCCAGAAGGCGACGCGGACGCGTGACACGCCCTGGCGGACACGCGCCCGGAGCAGGAGCCGGCGCCACGCGGTCCGTGCCAGGTCGACCGCACCGGGACGGTCGTCCGCCTCCCTCGACGCGTCCGGCGTCACGGCGCGCCCGGGGTCACAGCATGCTCGACGGCGCGCCCTCGCCCCGTGGCGTCAGGCCCCGGGCGACCGGACCGCGCGGACCCGGCCGGTCGACCGAGACACCCTCGCCCGGGACCACGACCTCCTGCGCCGCGGTGATCGCGCCGCCGTCGCAGTCGACGAGCAGGACGGCGTCGTCGGGGACGCCGCGCTTGAGGACGGCGAGCGCGACGGGGCCCAGCTCGTGGTGCCGCGCGACCGACGTCACGGCGCCGACGGCACGGCCGTCGAGCGTGACCTCCGCGCCGGCCACCGGCAGCAGGTGTCCGGACCCGTCGAGGTGCAGCATGACGAGGCGGCGCGGCGGACGGCCGAGGTTGTGCACGCGCGCGATCGACTCCTGCCCGCGGTAGCAGCCCTTGTGCAGGTGCACGGACGTGCGCAGCCAGTCCGTCTCGTGCGGGATGGACCGGTGGTCCACCTCCGTCGCGAGGCGCGGGCGCCACGCCTCGACGCGCAGGGCCTCGCTCGCCCACGTGCCGACGAGGCGCCACCCGGCGGCCTCGCGCGCGGCGACGGCGTCGACGAGCCCGGCCCGCGGGACGAGCACGAGGCGCCACGGGCGGTCGCTCCCGGGGTGCTCGTCCTCCGGCGGACCGTACCGCGTGCCGCCGCCGACGACGTGCGGCCAGGGGTCGCGCCACGTGACCGGCTCGCCCTCGACGCCCTCCGCGTCGACGGGCTCGCCGAGCGCCGCGTACTCGTCGGTGACGTCGGCGACCTCGACGCGCAGCATGAACTTCATGCGGTCGAGCCAGGCCGCGAGGTCGGGTGCGTGCGACCGCTCGGTGACGAGCCACGTCGCCTCGCCGTCGTCGACGACGGCCGCGGCGTGCTCGACGTGCCCCTGCGGCGACAGGACGAGCAGCTCGGTCGACGTGCGCGGGGCCAGGGCGGTCAGGTCCTGGGACGTGATCGAGTGCAGCCACGAGAGGCGGTCGGGGCCCGCGACGCGGACGACCCCGAGGTACGACTGGTCGACGACGGCTCCCCCGGTCTGGAGCGCGCGCTGCTCGCCGGTGGGGTCGCCGTAGTGCCACGCGACGCCCGCGTCGGGGCCGGACGCCTCGACGGCGCCGTGCCGGGAGAGCAGGGGGCTGGTGTAGCCGGTGGTCACAGGGTCCTCCTTGGTCGTCGCCCGCGGCTCGGCGGGGCCGTGCGGCCCCGCGTCACGGTCAGGCCGCCGGGCGGCGGTCGAGCTTCGCGGACGCGTACGACTGCAACGGCTCGCCGAAGGCCGCCAATTCCCAGACCCACAGGAGCTGGCCCTCGACGAGGCCGTAGAGCCGCTTGGACGCCGCGATCTCGGCGGCCGTGCCCGTGCGGGCGATGAGGTCGCTCGCGAGGTCGACCCGGCCGTTGCCCACGGCGCCCAGGTACACCGCGACGCGGCCCGCCGGGTCGGCGAGGAGCACCTCGAGCGGGTGCCGGTCGTCCTCGAGGCCGTCCGGGCGGTCGGTCGACACGCGCCAGTAGCCGGTCTCGGTGGACCACACGGTGGAGCCGGCGACCGCCGCGTCGAGGGCGTCGGGGTCCCGCTCGGGCCACTCGCCCTCGCCGGGGACCGTCGCGGGCACCTCGGGCTCGAGCACCCTCAGGGTCGACTCGTAGCGCAGGTAGGGCCCTCCGTCGTGGTCGAACACGACGTCCTGGACGAAGGGCGTCTCCTCGACGCCCGGGTACTTGACGACCCCCTCGCCCCGCCAGCGGCCGACGAGCCAGGCGAGCGGGTACACCTCGGGCGCGAGCCCTTCCGGGAACTCGAACGGCATGAGCGACCACCTCCGGGTCGGGACGTCAGGGCCAGGTCGGCGAGGAGGTCAGCGCTGACCCTTGTAGAGCTTGTAGACGACGTACCCGGCGAACCACGTGATGGTCACGGTGGCCGCGATGAGCAGGCCGAGGAAGATCAGCTCGAGAGTGTGCGGGCTCATGGGCCCGATCCTACAAGCCGTCCCCGCACGGAGGGCCGCCGGGGCCCGTGCCGCCGGTCACGCGCGAGGAGCCTCCCGCTACGCTCGGCCGGGTGACCACCGCACCCTCGGCGGGCCCGTCCGCCGCCGCACCTGCTCGCTCGCTCGTCGTCAAGGCCACGTCGGGCCTGGACCGCCCGGAGGCGGCCAACCAGGCGTTCACCGTCGCGGCGGCGGCCCTCGCCGCGGGCGTCGAGGTGAGCGTGTGGCTCACGGGCGAGGCGGCGTGGTTCGGCCTCCCCGGTCGTGCCGCCGAGCTCGAGCTCGAGCACGCCGCCCCGCTGCCCGACCTCCTGGACGCGGTCCTCGCCGCCGGCACCCTCACCGTGTGCACGCAGTGCGCCGCACGGCGCGGCATCACGCCCGACGACGTCCTGCCGGGCGTGCGGATCGCCGGCGCCGCGGTCTTCGTCGAGGAGGCCCTGCGCGAGGGCGCCCAGGCGCTCGTGTACTGAGGCCGCTGCGGCCCGGCTCCGGCGGCCCGGCGTCAGAGCGCCGGCGCCCGCCGGGACCGGAGACGGCGCAGCAGCAGGTACGTCTCGCACCCGAGGCACAGCCCGAACGCGGCGTTGAGGACGGCCGCCACCAGGGCGACCGCCGCGGCCAGGGGCACCGCGGCCGGCACGCCCAGCAGACCCAGCACGACGCCCGTCGCCGTGATGACGAAGCCGACGAGCTGGGCGAACCGCGGGGGCGCCGGGTCCTCGCGCTCGTCCGTCGGCCCGATGCGCGGGAGCAGGAGGACGCGGTAGACCCACGCCTGCCAGGTCCGCTGCGCGCCGCCGACCGCCCCGACGGCGAAGCTCGCGGCGACGACGGCCAGGAGCACGAGCGCCGCCGTCGACGTCCACAGGAGGATCGTCACGGCGAGCAGCAGCGCCGTCATGCCCGCCGCGGCGCGGGGCCCGCGCGGGTCGATGCCGGGCGCTCCGGCGTCCTCGGCCGGTGCGGGCTCGGCGGGATGGGACATCGGGTCTCCTCGGGGTGGGGCGGCGTGCCGCCGGGTTCGGGTGGTGCTGCGTGCCCGCCGGGTCCGCGTCGTCTCGTCGGGATCCCGGCGCCGGGTCCCCGGCCCCTCAGCCCGTGCGGGCGAGCGGCGGGTCCCCGACCGCCAGGGCCGCGACCGCCTGGCGGCGGTTCATCGCGCCGCTCGCGCGGGCCGTCTCCCGCCCGTCCGCGTCGAGGACGAGGACGGTCGGGGTCAGCAGTATGCCGAACGCGAGCACGAGGTCGAGGTGCTCGTCCACGTCCAGCTCGCGGTGCGCCACCCCGTCGTGGCTGCTCGCCACCTCGGCGAGCACGCGCGCCGTCGACCGGCAGGGCGCGCACACCGCGGCGGAGAGCTGGAGGAAGGTCCGGCGGGCGCCGAGCTCCACGCCGTGCGCCGCCCAGTCGAACCGTTCCGCGGCACCGCCGACCGCGGCGCCCGGCCGGGTACGGACCGCGCCCTGGTGTCGCTGCCACCACGCGCCGAGCACGACGGCGACGGCCAGTGCCCCGAGGAGGGTGAGGACGGGGACGAGCGCTCCCCCGGTCATCCCACGATCACCCGGCCCACCACGAAGATGAGCGTCCCGCCCACCGCGACCGGCAGCGCGGTCGCCGAGAACGCGCCGAGGCGCCCCCGCAGCTCGGGCAGCTGGTCGAACAGCGCGTGGAGCGACGCGACGAGCAGCCCGGCGACGACGCCGGACCACACCCCGTCGACCAGGTCGAGGTCCGGCATGACGAACCCGACGGCGCCCCCGGACACGACGGCGAGCGCGAGCGTGAGGCCAGCGATCGTCCACCCGCCGAGCGGGAGCGCGGACACCGCCGACGCGACGGCGAGCGCGACGGCGCACGTCACGACGAGCGACGCCCCGGCGTCGGTCCGGCCCGTCGCGATCCACCCCGCGCACGACACCGCCACGACGATCCCGCTCACGGTGCCGATGAGCGACTCGACGAGCCGCGGTCGCCCGTCGCGCCGGAGCAGCTCCGCGACGAACGCGAGCACGACGGACAGCGCCAGGACCACCGGCAGGTGGCGCAGCGCCGGCTCGCCCTCGGTGGCCACCGTCGCCGCGACGGCTCCCAGCCCGGCCACCGCGATGACGATGCGGGTACCGCCGTGGACGGGGATGTCGAGCAGGCGCGGCCAGCCGATCGCGACGACGAGCGCGAGCGCGCCGGCCGCCGCGGCCAGCGTCTCGGGTCCGAAGAACGCGGCGACGGCGATGCCCGCGGCGAGGCACGCCGTGACGACGGCACGGGTCGAGAGGTCCACGAGCGGTCAGCACCCCGCTCGGGCGGTCGAAGAGGTCGTCGAGTGGCACAGCACGCCTCAGAGTGTCGCAGACGACCGTCGTGGACGAGGGTCGGCCACCCCTGCGCGGGCCTGTCCGAGCGCCCCCGCGGTGCGCCGCGGTGAGACGTTCGCCGTGCGTCGGGCCACCACGCGATACGGTAACCATCCACGGACCGAGCACGTCCCGCCACCAGACGAGACGCGCGCGGGCGACGATGGAACGCGAGACCACGAGACGCGACGAGGCGGGCGCCACGCGCGTCCCGTCCCCGGAAGGAGGTGCCAGCAGTGGCCGACCTGCTGATCCTCACCCCTGCCACCGGAGGTTCCGTCGAGGTCCTTCCCGCGCTGGGCCTGCTCTCCCACCGCATCCGGGTCCTGCCGATGGAGCCGTCCGCGCTCGTCGACGCCCCCGACTCGGACGTCGTGCTGCTCGACGCGCGGCGCGACCTCGTGGCCGCACGCACCACGTGCCGTCTCCTGCACGCCACGGGGCTGACCGTCCCGCTCGTCCTCGTCCTCACGGAGGGTGGGCTCACGGTCGTCACCGCCGAGTGGGGCGCGGACGACCTGCTGCTCGAGACCGCGAACCCCGCCGAGGTCGAGGCGCGGCTGCGGCTCGTCGTCGAGCGCTCGGCGAGGGGCCCGTCGGACGACGGGCCGCAGGAGATCTCCGCGGGCGAGCTCGCGATCGACGCGAGCGGGTACACCGCACGCCTGCGCGGCCGCCCCATCGACCTGACGTACAAGGAGTTCGAGCTCCTCAAGTACCTCGTCCAGCACCCGGGCCGCGTCTTCACGCGCGCGCAGCTGCTGCAGGAGGTGTGGGGCTACGACTACTACGGCGGCACGCGCACCGTGGACGTCCACGTGCGGCGCCTGCGCGCGAAGCTCGGCCCGGAGCACGAGCAGCTCATCGGGACGGTCCGCAACGTCGGCTACCGGTTCGACCCGCCCAAGGACCGCCGGCCGGCCGCCGACGACGACGCCCAGGACGCCGAGGGACGCGGGCCCCGGGGGGCCGGTGCCTCGCGGGACGGGGGCGCGGGCGCACCGGTAGGTTCGTCCGGGTGACGGCCGACACCTCCGACTTCACGTCAGCACTCCCGGACGGGCCGTGGCGGCACGAGTTCGTCCCCGCGAACGGGGCCCGCTTCCACGTCGCGCTCGCCGGCCCCGAGGACCGCGGGGTCCGCGACCCCGGGCCGCCGCTCGTGGTGCTCCTCCACTCGTTCCCCCAGTTCTGGTGGGCGTGGCGGCACCAGGTGGAACCGCTCGCCGAGGCCGGGTACCGGGTCGCCGCGATGGACCTGCGCGGCGTCGGCGCGTCGGACAAGCCGCCGATCGGGTACGACGCCCCCACCCGGACACGCGACATCGCCGGGGTGATCCGCTCGCTCGGCGCCGGCAGCGCCGTCGTCGTGGGGCACGGCACGGGCGGGAGCCTCGCGTGGGCCATGGCCTCGCTCCAGCCGGCCGTGACCGCGGGGGTGGCGGCCTTCTCCGCACCCCACCCGGCACGCATGCACGCGTCCTCGCGCCGGCTGCTCACCGCCGCGGCGCGCCGCCACCTCGCGTTCTTCCAGCTCCCGACGCTGCCGGAGCGCGCCCTGACGTCCGGTGACCTCGTGGACCACGTCCTCGCCGACGGCGCCGCCCGCGCCTTCGACGACGACGTCGTCGCCGCCTACCGCACCGTCATGCGCATCCCGTTCGCCGCGCACACCGCCATGGAGTCGCTCCGGTGGGCCGTGCGCTCGACCCCGCGTCCCGACGGCCGGCGCTTCCTCAACGCGCTGCGCCGTCCCGTCGACGTCCCGACGCTGCAGGTGCACGGCGGGCGCGACGGCCTGCTGCGCCGCGAGCTCGCCGACGCCGACGGCGCCGCGCTCGCCCGCGACTTCCGGTTCGAGGTGCTGCCCGACGTCGGGCACTACCTCCCCGAGGAGGCGCCCGGCGACGTCACGGACGTCCTGCTCGACTGGCTGCCGCGCGCGGCCCGCGTCTGAGCGGGCGCTCAGCCGGTCGCGACGGGACTCAGGCGGTCTTGACGAGCGCCGCCGCCTTCTCCGGGTCCGTCTCGCCGACGCCGTAGGAGGGGCACCACTGCGCGATGCTGCACGCCCCGCACGCCGGCTTCCGCGCGAAGCAGACGCGACGGCCGTGGAAGATCAGCCGGTGCGACAGCATGGTCCACTCGGACTTCTCGATCAGGCCGCCGACGACCTGCTCGACCTTGACCGGGTCCTCCTCGGCCGTCCAGCCGAGGCGCCGCACGAGCCGCCCGAAGTGCGTGTCGACCGTCAGACCGGGGATGCCGAAGGCGTTGCCCAGCACGACGTTCGCCGTCTTGCGCCCCACCCCCGGGAGGGTCACGAGGTCGTCGAGGCGTGCCGGCACCTCGCCGTCGAACCGTTCGACGAGTGCCTGCCCGATCCCGATCACCGACTGGGCCTTCGCCCGGAAGAAGCCCGTGGGCCGCAGGATGTCCTCGAGCTCGGCCCGGTCCGCCGCCGCGTACGCCGCGGCGTCGGGATACGTCTCGAACAGCTCCGGCGTCGTGAGGTTCACGCGCTTGTCCGTGGTCTGCGCCGACAGCACGGTGGCGATCAGCAGCTCGAGGGGGGTCGTGAAGTCGAGCTCGCAGCGGGCGTCCGGGTACGTCAGCGCGAGCTCGCGGTTGGTCCGCCGCGCCCGCCGCACGAGACCCAGGTGCGACTCGCCGCCGCCCGCCGGACCCCTCGCCCTCGACCGCGACGTCGTGGTCGGACGTGTCACGGGAACCTGCTCGGCGTCGGTCACACGGCCACGGTAGCGCGCCCGCCCGACACCCGAGTTGCGACGGTAGGGCAGACTTGGGGCTGAAAGATGACGAGGACGAGACGAAGGACACCCCGCGTGGACGACGACGTTGTGCTCTCCGCCCCCCTGTTCGCGACGATGGACGCGGACGAGACGCGCACCCTCTTCGAGTCGATGCAGCAGATCGAGCTCTCCCGGGGCGACGTGCTGTTCCGCGAGGGGGAGCCGGGCGACCGCCTGTACGTGATCGCGAGCGGCAAGATCAAGCTGGGCCGCCGCTCCAACGACGGGCGCGAGAACCTGCTGTCGATCCTCGGGCCGGGCGAGATGTTCGGCGAGCTGTCCCTGTTCGACCCGGGCCCGCGCACCGCGACCGCGAGCTCCGTCGCCGACTCCGTGATCTACGAACTCGGCCACGACCAGCTCGTCGAGTGGATCGAGAAGCACCCCTCCGTCGCGAAGCACCTCCTCAACGCGCTCGCGCGGAGGCTGCGCCGCACCAACGAGACGCTCGCCGACCTCGTCTTCTCCGACGTCCCCGGCCGCGTCGCCAAGGCCCTCCTCGACCTGTCGACCCGATTCGGCGAGGACACCGACGAGGGCGTCCGCGTCGCGCACGACCTCACGCAGGAGGAGCTCGCACAGCTCGTCGGCGCGTCGCGCGAGACCGTGAACAAGGCGCTCGCCGACTTCGCGACGCGCGGCTGGGTCCGCCGCGAGGGCCGCGCGGTCGTCCTGCTCGACCTGGACCGCCTGGAGCGCCGCGCGCGCTGAGCCGCGTCACGCGGCTCTCGTCGGGTCGCCCCGGGTGAGTGCGGGTGGGGACGCCCCACCCGCACCCTCGGACGCGCGCGGACGACGCGACGGGCTACTCCGCGAGCTCGACGACCAGCTCGACCTCGACCGGGGAGTCGAGCGGGAGGACGGCGACGCCGACGGCGCTGCGCGCGTGGACGCCCGCGTCGCCGAGGACGTCGGCGAGGACGGTGCTCGCGCCGTTGACGACGGCGGGCTGGCCGGTGAACGACGGGTCGCTCGCGACGAAGCCGACGACCTTGACGACCCGCACGACCTGGTCGAGGTCGCCGACGAGGGCGTGGACCGCCGCCAGGGCGTTCAGGGCGCAGACGCGGGCGAGGTGCGCGGCGTCCTCCGGCGGGACGAGGCCCTCGCCGTCGCCCACCTTCCCGGTCGCGGGCAGCACTCCGTCGACGAACGGGAGCTGCCCGGACGTGTAGACGTACCGGCCGGTGCGCACCGCGGGGACGTAGGCGGCGACGGGTGCCGCGACGCCGGGCAGCGTGATGCCGAGCTCGGCGAGGCGCGCGGCGACCGTGCCGGGTGCGGCGGGAGCGCCGTCGGCCACTACTTCTCCCCGGTCGGGCGCTTGAGGTAGGCGACGAGGCCGTTGCCGTCGGGGCCGGTGACGACCTGGACGAGCTCCCAGCCGTCGGAGCCCCACTGGTCGAGGACGGCCTTCGTGTTGTGGATGATCAGGGGGATGGTCGCGTACTCCCAGGTGGTTGCCATGGGGCGAGCGTAGCGGCCCGCCGTCGTGCCCGCGGGGTGTCCCGCGCCACCTCTCCGAGCTGCTCGCGGCGGCGTCCCGGAGCGCCTTCGGTCGTGTCGCGGGCGGTTCCTCGGGATGCTCACACAACTCGCACACCGCCCGGATCAGGCTCGCCGGGTTCTGGTCCGGGGGCTCCCGTAGGGTTGGCACCATGGCTTCCCCTGTGCGCCCTCGCGGTCGACAGATCAACGCGTACCAGCTCGTGGCGCTCTTCCTGGCGTTCGTGCTGGTGTCCGGCGTCGGCGGCGTCCTCGCGGCGGGTCTGGTCGTCCCCCTCGCCGCGGGCGCCAACACCGCGACGGACAGCGCGCTCGAAGTGTTCGACGAGCTGCCCGCGGACCTCGAGCCGGGACCGCTCGCGGAGCAGTCGCGCGTGTACGCGAACGACGGCACGACGCAGCTCGCGACGTTCTACACCGAGAACCGCATCGTGGTCCCCCTCGACGAGGTGTCGGAGCCGATGCAGAACGCCGTCATCGCGATCGAGGACAAGCGGTTCTGGCAGCACGGGGGCATCGACCTCGAGGGCATCCCGCGCGCGGCGGTGAACAACGTCCTCAAGAAGGACACGCAGGGCGCGTCGACGCTGACGCAGCAGTACGTGAAGAACGTCCTCATCGAGAAGGCGGTCCGTGAGGACGACACGATGGGGATCTGGGAGGCCAAGGAGAGCACGCTCGGCCGCAAGGCCCGCGAGGCCAAGCTCGCGATCTCGCTCGAGAAGCAGATGACCAAGGAGGAGATCCTCCAGGGCTATCTCAACATCGCGCAGTTCGGCCGCTCCGTCTACGGCGTCGAGACGGCGGCGCAGCACTACTTCTCCAAGAGCGCCAAGGACGTCAACTACCTCGAGGCGGCGACGATCGCCGGCGTGACCAAGGGCCCGTCGCTCTACGACCCGACGGCGAACCCCGAGGCCGCGCAGGGCCGCCGCAACACCGTGCTCAACACGATGTACGCGCAGGGGTTCATCACCAAGGAGGAGTACGACACCGGTCGTGCCACGCCGCTCGCCGACACCCTCAAGGTCAAGCCGGTCGAGGTCGGCTGCCAGGCGGCCGGCGGGTCCGCGTTCTTCTGCGACTACGTCACGAAGGTCATCATCTCGGACCCGGCGTTCGGCGAGACCGCCGAGGACCGCCAGGCCCTCCTCTACCGGGGCGGCCTGGACATCTACACGACGCTCGACCCCCGGATGCAGGCCGCGGCGGAGCAGCACGCGAAGACCGCCGTGCCGCCGGAGGACCCGTCGGGCATCGAGGACGCGATCGTCACGGTCGAGCCGGGGACGGGCAAGATCCTCGCGATGGCGCAGAACCGCGACTACGACGCGACGCAGGAGCCGGCGCCGAACACGACCGCGGTCAACTACAGCGTGGACCAGGCGCACGGGTCGTCGAACGGGTTCTCCCCCGGCTCGACCTGGAAGCCGTTCCTGCTCTCCGAGTGGCTCAAGTCCGGTCACTCCCTGTTCGAGACCGTGAGCGCCAACAAGCGCACGTGGAACCAGAGCCGTGACTTCCACGCGAGCTGTGCCCTCATCGCGGGCGACGACTGGACCCCGGGCAACTCCGACGGCGCGGGCAGCGGCTCGATGAGCGTCCTCAAGGCGACCTACAACTCGGTCAACACCGCGTACACGACGATGGCCAGCCAGCTCGACCTCTGCAACGTCGCGAGCACCGCGGCGAGCATCGGGTTCAAGCCGTCCATGCTCCAGGACGAGGGCGCGGTCAAGGTGGTGCCGTCCATGGTCATCGGCACCCAGAACTCGTCGCCGCTCCAGATGGCCGCGGCCTACGCGACGTTCGCCAGCGGCGGGACGTACTGCGACCCGATCGCCATCACCAAGGTCGTCGACGGGAACGGCGAGGAGCTGACCGTCCCGTCGGCCAACTGCAACCCGAACGCGCTCGACCCCGCCATCGCGAACACGGTCACGTACGCGCTGCAGCAGGTGATGACGCAGGGGTCCGGCCGACGCGCACCGCTCGACGGCCGCCCGTCCGCCGGCAAGACCGGCACCTCCCAGCTGAGCCGGCACAACTGGTTCATCGGCTACACCCCGCAGCTCGTCACGGCGGTCTGGATCGGCAACGCCGAGAGCGACGTGTCGATGAGCAACGGCTTCACGATCAACGGCGTCTCGCGGCGGTGGTGGTACGGCTCCGACCTCGCGGCCCCCACGTGGCGCGACTACATGAACACCGTGCTCGCCGGCGCGCCGGTCGTGGGCTTCCCCGAGCCCGACTGGGGCAGGGTCAACGCTCCCGCTCCGCCGCCTCCGCCGACCGCCCCCCAGGGCGGCGACACGGGCGGCGACACGGGTGGCGACACCCCGCCGCCGGCCCAGGAGGGCGCACAGCCGCCGGCGGACGCCGACGGGGGCGACCGCGGCGATCGCGGAGACCGGGGCGGCGACGAGGGCCGTGGGGCTCTCGAGGACTTCCTCGGTGACCTCGGCGGCGGCGGAGGGAACGACTGAGCGCCCGCGGGCGCGTCGCCGGGCAGGCTCTCGGGGTGCTCGCCGTCGCAGGCGTCGGCGCGCTGGCCTACGCCCACGTCGAGACGAAGCTCTTCACGCTGCGCGAGGTGACCGTCCCGGTCCTGCCGCCCGGCGCGCGCGACCTGCGCGTGCTGCACGTCTCGGACCTGCACCTCGTCCCGACGCAGCAGCGCAAGATCGACTGGATCAGGTCGCTCGCGGAGCTCGAGCCGGACCTCGTCGTCGACACGGGCGACAACCTCGCCCACGTCGACGCCCTCGAGCCGCTCCTGCACGCCCTCGAGCCGCTGCTCGACTCCACGCCCGGCCTGTTCGTCATGGGGTCGAACGACTACTACGCGCCGTCGCCCAAGAACCCGGCACGCTACCTCCTCCCCGACGCGCGCGTGTCGCGGTCCGAGCCGCCGCGCGAGCTCCCCGCCGCGGAGCTCGCCGCGGCGTTCCGCGACGCCGGCTGGGTGGACCTGACGAACCGGCGCGACGTCGTCGAGGTCGCCGGCGTGCGCCTCGACCTCGTCGGCGTGGACGACCCGCACCTCGACCGGGACGTGTTCCCGGACGGCGAGCTGTCCCGGACGCTGGGCGCGGACCTGCGCCTGGGCGTCACGCACGCGCCGTACCGCCGGGTCCTCGACCAGATGCACGCCGACGGGTCGGACGTGATCATCGCCGGGCACACCCACGGCGGGCAGCTCTGCGTCCCGGGCTTCGGTGCGCTCGTCACGAACTGCGACCTCGACCGCCGTCGGGCGAAGGGCCTGCACGGCTGGCCGGGGGCGCGGCCGGACGAGGACGGCGGCGAGGCGTCGACCTGGCTGCACGTGTCGGCGGGTGCCGGGACGTCGCCGTACGCCCCGTTCCGCTTCGCGTGCCGGCCCGAGGCGACGCTGCTCACGCTGACGACCCGCTGACGTCCTCCCGATGTCGCGCGGCGCGTCCGGCCGGCCCGGCCGGGGTCACGGACCGACGTCGGCCACGTCACGTGGACCCGGTTTCGTCGCACGGCACATCGTCGGCTATTCTGGGCAGGCTTCCCCCGCGGAAGGTCAGGATCTCCTGGCCGCCGAGCACTGTGCGCAGTGCCCGACGACGCGTGGTGGGCAACCGGGGTGTGGCGCAGCTTGGTAGCGCGCTTCGTTCGGGACGAAGAGGTCGCAGGTTCAAATCCTGTCACCCCGACCAGCCGAGAGGCCCTCTGCACAGCGGGAACGCTGAGCGGGGGGCCTCTCGTCATGTCCCGGGACGTCGGTCCGGCGGGGCGGCGCGTGCTGCTACGTTCACCCGCATGCGGACGACACGGTGGGCGGTCCTCGGCCCGGGTCAGATCGGGGGCTGGTTCGCGCGGGCGCTGCCGCGCTCGGAGCACGGGACGCTCCACGCCGTGGCGAGCAGCGACCCCGACCGGGCGGAGGCGTTCGCCCGCACCCACGGTGCCCCCGTGACCGGGACGTACGCGGAGATCCTCGCCCGCGACGACGTCGACGCCGTCTACGTCTCCACGGTCCACACGACGCACGCGGACCTCGCGGTCGCCGCCCTCGCCGCGGGCAAGGCGGTGCTGTGCGAGAAGCCGGTCGCTCCGACGGCCGCCGAGACGGAGCGCGTCCTCGACGCGGCGGCGGCCCACGGCCTGCCGTTCGTCGAGGCGTACAAGCACCGGTTCGGCCCGCTGGCGAGCGCGTTGCACGCGACGGTCGCCGACGGGACGCTCGGCACCCCGCTCCACGCGAGCTCGGCGTTCGGGTTCGCCGCCGCGGAGCGGTCGGGGCGGCTGTTCGACCCCGCCCTCGCGGGCGGGGCGATCCTCGACGTCGGCGGCTACCCGGTGGCGTTCGCCGTGGGGGTCGCCGCCGCGGCCGGCGTGGACCTCGCCACGCTCGGCGTCGTCCGCGCCACGGGCCACGTCGGCGCGACGGGGGTCGACGAGCACGCGTCGGCGACGATCGGCGCCGAGCGTCTCACGGCCGACGTGGAGTGCTCGATCGTCGCGGACCTGGCGCGGTCCGCGACGATCGCCGGCCCGGCCGGGGCCCTCCGGCTCGACGACGCGTACGGCAGCCGCAGCGACTCGGCGTCGTCGTTCGTCGTGCGCGCCCGAGGGGACGAGCGCGTCGTCGACGCCCGGTCGGTGGACCCGTTCGCCGCCGAGGCGGACGCCGTCTCGCGCGCGCTCGCCGACGGCCGGACCGAGGCACCCGAGATGCCGTGGGAGCACACACGGGCCGTCGCGCGCCTCCTCGAGCAGTGGCGCACGGCGCTCGACGCCTGACGACCGGCGACGACGGCGCCCACGCCGCGGCGTCTCAGCCCAGGAAGACCTGGGAGCAGAGCATCTGCTCGGCGTCGCCCGTCCCGTCGAGGACGCACCCGACGCCCACGCGCGTCAGCGTCGGGTCGAGAAGGTTCGCGCGGTGGCCCGGCGAGCCCTCCCACGCCTCGACGACCCGTACGGGGCTCGCCGCAGCACGGCTGAGGTTCTCCGCCGCCACGCCCGACGGCGGGTCGCACGACGCGATGACCTCGTCCAGGGGGGCGTGCTCCAGCTCCGGGTTCCCGACGAGCGCCGCCGCCCGCCCCGTGGCGACCTCGGCCGCGCACGGGTCCGTCGCCAGGGCGCCGAGCTCGGCCGCGGCGCGGAGCGCGTTGGTCTCGGAGACCACCAGGTCCGCGTAGGCCGCGGGGTCCGTGGGGTCGAGGACGAGCTCGTCCGGAGCGGGCGCCGTCGTCGCCGTCTCGACCGGGCGCGTCTCGGCGCGCGACGCCCCGGTCCGCTCCACGGTCTCGTCCCCCGCCGTCGTGGCGCACGCGGCGACGAGCGCGACGCACAGGGCGGCCGGGACCGGCGCCCACCGGGCCACGCTCACGGCCTCCCGAGCGCGCGATACGTCCATCCCGCGCCGCGCCAGGCGTCCGCGTCCAGCGCGTTGCGGCCGTCGACGACGCGCGGCGCGGCCACGAGCCCGAAGAGCTTCCCCGGGTCGAGGTCGCGGTACTCGCGCCACTCGGTGAGCACGAGGACCGCGTCGACGCCGTCGACCGCCTCCTCGACCGTGTCCGCGTAGCGCAGGTGCGGCGCCTTGCGGCGCGCGTTCGCGACCGCCTGGGGGTCGGTCACGACGACGCGGGCGCTCCGGGCGTGCAGGCGCTCCGCGACGTCGAGCGCCGGGGAGTCGCGCACGTCGTCGCTGTCCGGCTTGAACGCCGCGCCGAGGACCGCGATGCGCGCGCCCGCGAGCGGCCTGCCGTCGAGCACGCCGACCGTGAGCTCGACCATGCGCTCGCGACGCCGCAGGTTGATGGCGTCCACCTCGCGCAGGAAGCTCACCGCGGGATCGGCGTGCAGCTCCTCGGCGCGTGCCATGAACGCCCGGATGTCCTTGGGCAGGCACCCGCCGCCGAACCCCAGCCCCGCGTTGAGGAAGCGCCGGCCGATCCGCTCGTCGAGACCGATCGCGTCGGCGAGCTGCGTCACGTCGCCCCCGGTCACCTCGCACAGCTCGGCCATCGCGTTGATGAACGAGATCTTCGTCGCGAGGAACGAGTTGGCCGCGACCTTGACGAGCTCGGCCGTCGGCCGGTCCGTCACGAGGCGCGGCGTGCCCTCCGCGATCGGGACCGCGTAGACCTCGTCGAGGACGGCGACCGTCCGGTCGCGCGCACCGTCGTCGGGCACGCCGTAGACGAGACGGTCGGGGTGCAGCGTGTCCTGGACCGCGAAGCCCTCCCTGAGGAACTCGGGGTTCCACACCAGCGCGGCGTCGGGTCGAGCGGCGGCGAGCTCCGCCGCGAGACGTCCTGCGGTGCCGACCGGCACCGTGGACTTGCCCACCACGAGCGCCTCGGGGGCGACGTGGGGCAGCAGCGCGCGGAACGCGGCGTCGACGTAGGTGAGGTCGGCGGCGTAGGAGTCGGCGCGCTGCGGGGTGCCCACGCACACGAAGTGCACCGCGGCGTCGGCGGCCTCCCCGATGTCGGTCGTGAACCTCAGGCGCCCGGTCGCGCCGGCCTCGGCGAGGAGCTCCGGCAGGCCGGGCTCGTAGAACGGCGCGCGGCCGGACGCGAGCGACGCGACCTTCGCCGCGTCGACGTCGACGCCCACGACGTCGTGGCCGAGCGTCGCCATGCACGCCGCGTGGACGGCGCCGAGATAGCCGCACCCGATGACCGAGATCTTCATGTCTCCCCCTGCTGTGAGTCCCGACGCGCCTGCTGCACGCCGCGGGGGCCGCGAGGCGGCCCACGGTGGTCAGCGCCCGGTGCGGGGCGCGACGACCTCGTCGAACGTCGACGTCGGCGCGAACGGCGTCCCCGCGGGAACGCGCTCCGTCGCGGGCTCCTCGACCGGGTCCGGCGCAGCCGTGGCCGGTCGGTCGGCCTCCGCCGGCGGCGCGGGGCGGTCGGCCCGCAGCAGCCCGCGGACGCCGCGCCTGCTCCCGTGCGCGGGCTCCGCCCGGCGCGTGCGGGACGGCTCCTGCGGCGCCTCGCTCGTGTACTCGTAGTACGAGTACCCGTACGCACCCGTCCCCGGCCCCGTGAGCGGGACCCGGTTGACGACGACGCCCAGGAGCCGTGCACCGACGGTCTCCAGGGCCGAGACGGCTCCCTGGACCTGCTGGCGGTGCACCGTGCCCGCGCCCGTCACGAGGATGGCGCCGCCCGTGCGCCGGGCGAGGATCGCTGCGTCGGTCACCGGCAGGAGCGGCGGCGAGTCGATGACCACGACGTCGTACTCCGCGCCGAGACGCTCGACGAGCTCCGACATCGCGGTGGAGCCCAGGAGCTCGCTCGGGTTGGGCGGGATCTGGCCCGCGGCGACGACGTCGAGCGCGCCGCTCCCCCACGGCTGGACGGCGTCCTCGAGCGCGACCTTGCCGATGAGCACGGTCGTCAGCCCCACGGAGCCCTCGATGCCCATATACTTGGCGACCGACGGACGGCGCAGGTCCGCGTCGACGAGGACCACCCGCTGTCCCGCGTCGGCGAGGGTGATGGCGAGGTTGATGCTCGTCGTCGTCTTGCCCTCGCCGGGGAGGGCCGACGTCATGACGACGGTGCGGGCACGCTCGCCCAGCTCGAGGAACTGCAGGTTGGTGCGCAGGCGGCGGAACGCCTCGGCGCGCAGCGCCTGCGGCGACTCCTGCACGATGAGCGGGTGCTCGGGCGCGTCCTCCTCGTACCCGATGACGCCGAGCACCGGGGCGTCGGTGACGGCCTCGACGTCGGCGGTCGACCGGACACGCGTGTCGAGCAGCTCGCGCGCGACCGCGAGCCCGACGCCGAGCGCCAGGCCGACGACGAGGCCGAGCGCGAGGTTGAGCGTGAGGTTCGGGGACGACGGCGACGTGGGCACCGTCGCGGTCCGCACGGTGCTGATCTGGACGGGCGAGTCGCCCCCCGCGGCCGGCGTCTCGAGCTCGCCGACGACGTCCGCCAGCGAGCCGGCGGTGGCGTTGGCGATCGCCGCGGCCAGCTGCGGCGACTCGTCCGTCGCCGTGACGTCGATGAGCACGGTGTCGAGCGGCGAGTCCGCCCGGACGCGCGCGGCGAGCGAGCCCGCGTCGTCGGTCAGCCCGAGCTCCTCGATCACCGGCTCGAGCACGCGCGGGCTCGTCACGAGCTCGGTGTACGACTTGACCTGGCGCACCGTGAAGTTCGACCCCTGGAGCAGGTCGCTGGTGCTGTCGGACCCGGCGACCGACACGAAGACCTGTGCCCGTGCCGTGTAGGTCGCCGTGGCGACGACCGACCAGACCCCGGCGACCAGCGCGCCGGCGAGCGTGAGCGCCAGCACCGAGACCCAGCGCTTGCGGAGCAGCATGACGTAGTCGGCGATTCCCATCGTTCCCCCTGTTTCCTGCCCTACGACCTCGGGCCGACGTCGGCGGACGACGGCTCCACGGGGAGCGTCGTCGCGGCGTCGTCCGTCCGGGCGGGCGCACCTCGATCGAACCACGGACCGGCACCCTCGGCACGGTGCAGCACGTCCCACGGGAAGGCCTCCAGCAGGGGCGCCGGGTCCCACGGCAGCGACGCCGGCACGGGCTTGGCACGCAGCGCCCGGTCCAGGTCCTCGTGCCGCTCGATCCCGTCGCGGCCCGTCCCGAGCACGTAGTCGCGGAACTTGAGGTCCGGCTCGACCGTGGACTGGACGAGCGACACCGGGACGCCGAGCGACTCGGCCACGACGAGGCCGTGGAGCGAGGACGTGACCACGCGCTCGCTCGTGGCGATCGCGGCGAGCACGGCGTCGACGGGGTCCCGCGGGTCCACGAGGTCGGGGTGCGTCGACCACCGGTCGACCTCGTTGAGGTTGGGCACGACCGCGAGCGCCCGGCGCTTGTGCGCCGTGAGCCCGACGAGACCGGGCTCGAGCGTCGGCAGGAGGAGCGCCGGGTCGCCGTGGACGGACGGCGCGTCGACACCGCGACGGGCGAACCACTCCTGCGTCAGCGGTCCGCGGACGGCCCGGACGTCGACGTCGGCGAACCGGTACGCGGAGTCCGCGATCTTCCCGTTGACGCCCGACCCCCAGACCACGTCGCCGTCGCGGGCGAAGTGCACGATCGACCCCACGGTGAGCAGGCGGCGTCGACGGTCCGCGGAGACGGGCAGGCGTCGGGGTACCGGCCACGGACGCCAGCCCGCGGTGCCCGCGAGCGCCTCGGTGACCCGGGGGCCGAGGAGGTCCCCGAAGTTCTGCTTCCGGGGCGCGAGCGAGACGAGCCGGCCGAGACGGCTCCCTCCGCGCGTGGCGCGCGGGTCCCAGTAGACGAGTCGGGTCCTAGGCACGCTTCCTCCAGTGGTCGAGCGTCGAACGGAGTGCACGGACGTCCCGGCGCACGCCCGGCACGAGCAGCGAGGCGCCGAGCACGACGGCGCACGCGACGAGCAGCGCCCCCAGCTCGACCACCGGCGCGCCGATGCTCAGGACCGCGGCGACGGCGCGGACGACCAGGACGGTGGTGACGAGCACGACGACGGGGCGCACCGCGACGACGAGCAGGTCGCGGACGGCGATCCCGGTGCGCGGGAGGGCGACGACCGTGAGGGCGACCCAGTTCAGCGCGAGCCCGGCCGAGACGCCGACGGCGACCCCGGTCGCGCCCCAGGGGACGCCGGCGCACATCAGGCCGATCATCGCGACGCGCGAGACGACGGAGACCCGGAGCTGGACCCCGGTCTTGTCCCGCGAGACGAAGATCCAGTAGTAGACGTAGCCGAGCACCTGGAAGAGGCCGCCCACGGCGAGGATCGTGAACAACGACGGCGTCGCGGACCACCCCGGGCCGAGCAGGACCGCGAAGAGCGGGTCCGCCACCGCGACGGCGACCGCGAAGGCGCCGCCCAGCCCGTACACGAGGATGAGCTGGGCCCGCACGACGTAGCGCCCGTAGACGGCGTCGTCGTGGATCCGTGACAGCACCGGGAGCGCGACCCGGGTCAGGGGCGCGGCGACCTGCTGGAGCGGCATCCGGAAGAACTGGTAGGCGCGGTCGTACACGCCGACGACGGCCGCCCCCTGGAAACGTCCGAGCAGCACGGAGTCGACGTTCGCCGTCGCGTAGTTGAGCGCCTGGAGCGCGAGCGTGTTGCCCCCGAGGCGCAGGAACCGGCGCACCGAGACGCCCTTCCGGGGCAGGCCGGGACGCCACGACGACATCGCCACGATGACGACGAGCGCGCACACCGCCGCACCGAGCTGCTGGACCACGAGCGCCCAGATGCCCCCGCCGCCGAGGGCGACCGCGACGGCCGCGGCCAGGCCGGCCGCCTGAGCGGCGACGTCGACGACGGCGAGGCGCCCGAACGCGAACTCGCGCGCGGCGTTCGCGGAGAACTGCGCCCGCGCGGCCTGGACGACGAACAGGACGCTCATCGCCTGGACGACCGGGACCAGCGCCGGGATCCCGTAGAACGCGGCGATCGGCCAGGAGGCGAGGAGGACGGCCGCGCCGCACGTCGTGCCGAGCGCGAGGTTCAGCCAGAAGAGGTTCGTCCGCTCGTCGGCCGTGACGTCCTCCGCCTGGATCGACGCGGTCGAGAGGCCGGAGTCGCCGACGAGCAGGGCGAGCCCGACGAGCGCGACGACCATCGCGAAGCTCCCGACGTCGGCCGGGTCGAGCATCCGCGACAGCAGCACGACGCTCGCGACCTGGATGCCGAACCGCAGTCCCTGGCCCACGAACGTGGCCGTCGCGCCGCGGACCGCGACCTGGGCGTGCGTCATGCGCGCACCGCCCGTCCCGGCGGGCGCACGAGCTCGCGCGGCCCGAGGACCGTCTCCACCGCGTCGGCGTCCCCCGGCTCGGAGGTCGCCCGCCGCATGGTCCCGTGGAGGACCCCGGCGACGAGGAACAGCAGCTCGGTGACGGGCTGCTGCAGGAGACCCCAGCCGGTCGCGCCCACGACCACGACGCCCGCGGCGACCGCGAGGAACGCCCGGGCGGCGAGACCGGCGTCGCCGTCACGGCGCACGAGACGCAGCGCCGTCACCGCCGACGCGACGAGGGGGACGAGGAGGAGGGCTGCGCACACGAGACCGAGCTCGGCGACGGCGAGCAGGAGCGAGTTGTGGACGGGGTAGCCCGTCGCGGCCACGACGGGCTCGTGGCCGGCGGTCGCCGGGACGTAGTTGTTGGGTCCCGTGCCCCACCACGGGGACCTGCTGATCTGGCGGAGGCCCGCGTCCAGGAGCTCCGGACGGTCACCCCCCTCGCGGTCGACGCTGAACCGTTCGGCGAGCGAGCCGACGACCGGGTAGACCGCGACGAGGGCCGCGAGGAGCAGCGCCCACGTCCGGGCCCGCCCACCCGGCTGGAGGACGGTCCACACCACGAGGGCGGCCAGGAGCGCGACGACGTTGGCGCGCGAGAGCGTGGGGGCCGTCGAGAGGACCAGGACGACGACGGTCGCGGTCGCGCGTGCGCGGTCGGCGCGGTCGGCGGACCGGGTGAGCGGGAGCGCGAGCCCGAGCAGCAGCACCGCGAGCTTGCCGATCGTCGCGGGGTGGGAGAAGAGGCCCGAGGCACGTGCGGTCTCCGCCGCACCGCCGAGCAACGGCGTCTGCACGACCACGGAGACGCCGAGGACGACGGCGACGGCGAGCAGGGTGATGCTCAGCGTGCGCCGCGTGCCGGCGTCGGAGGCGAGACGGTCCGCGAGGCCGAGGCCGACGACCCAGGCCGCCGCGGTCGTCGCGAGGTGCAGGACTCCCGAGAGCACGTTCGGCTCGTGGGGCCAGACCAGGGTCCCGACGGCGAGCGCGACGAGGAACGGCAGCACGAGACCGGCACCCCGCGGTCGGCGCCGCGCGCTGACGAGCAGGTACAGGCAGATCGTCCAGAGGACGACCGCGTACGCCGTGAGCGCCGGGACCGCGCTGCTCGTGCCGACGGTCCACCGGTCGCTCGCCTCGCCGAGACCGACGAGGCGCACCGGGAGAACGGTGAGCGTCACGAGGAGCGCGACGAGCACGATCCGGTCCCGGGAACGGCTCGAGAGGACGAGCAGCGCCCCGACCAGGAGCACGACGGCGGCGGCGGCGCGCATCAGCGTCCCCGCACCGGGTCGAGGGTGCGGTACCAGTCGACCAGCCGCGCCGCGAGCACCGGCCAGTCGAGACCGTCGAGCGGCGGGCGGCCGGTCGCGGTGACCTCTGCCGCGAGGAGCGCCTCCTTCTCGAGCAGGCCGGGCGTGAGCGGGCCGACGAAGAGGCGGACCCACTCCTCGCCCATCGCCTCGCGGAGCTCGCGGAAGAGCGGGACGTCCGGGACGAGGACGGGCCGGTGGTGCGTCAGCGCGAGGAGCGCGCTGCCCGAGTTGGTGACGTCCTCGTACGGCAGCACGACGAGGTCGCAGGCACCGAGGTGCGTCGCGAGCTCCTCCTCGGTGAGACGGCGCGAGGTAGTCAGCAGCCGGCCGTCCTCCGGGGCCGCGGCGAGGGCGTCGCTCGACGCGGTGTCCTCGACGGCGCCCGCGACGAGGAGCCGGAGCGACGGCTCGGTCGTCGCGCGGAAGGCCTCCAGCAGCGCCGGGACCCCCTTGTACGCCCGGACCTTCCCGACGAAGGCGAGGACCGTGTCGTCCGGCGCGAGGCCCAGCACCGACCTCGCGTCCTCGCGCGGCACGCGTTCCGTGACGTCGCCGTAGTGCCCGTGCGGGACCACGGTCCCCGGGACCGCCCGGAGCCCCGGGTACCGGAGCAGCGCCGACGCGCGCGACGACTCGCTGAGGTAGTGGGCGCCGGACAGCGTCCGCACGAACCGGCGGAAGAACCACTCCTCGGCGCGACGGTTCCGGCCCTCGTGGTTCCCGAGGTTGTGGACGGTCCAGACCAGCGCGGTCCCGCGCCGTCGTGCCCACCGGGCGATGCCGACCAGGTACGCCGCACGCGCCCACGCACCGACCGCACCGGTGCCGGCGAACTGCAGGTCGGGCCAGTGCCAGAGCCAGACGTCGGCGGGCCGCAGCGGCGACCGCCGCAGGGAGAACTCGCGCACCCGGGCGCCCGACCGCTCGATGCCCTCGCTGAGGAGGTGCTGGAACGGGTTGTGGCCGCGGTTGCGACGGGCGGGCCACGACTCGACGACCCGGAGCGACGTCCCGCCCGCGAGCAGCCCTCCCAGCGCCGAGCCCCGCTCGCGAGCGGCGAACGCCCGGAGGCCGGCGGCGTGGAGCGCCGCCCGCGCGTCGGCGCGCGCGACCTCCCGCAGCGCCTCGGCCCACTGCTCGGGCCCGTCGGCGAGGAGGACGGGGCCGCGGCGCGCGAGGTCGCGCAGGACGGGCAGGTCCGACGCCACGACCGCGCGGCCGCGCGCCCACGCCTCCCAGACGACGACCGGGTTGAGCTCGAACCTGCTCGGCAGCACGACGGCGTCGCACCAGTCGAGCTGGGCCGCCAGGTCGTCGACGTGGCCGAGGAGCGTCACCGTGTGCGGCGGTCCCAGGTCCCCGGCGTTCTCGCGCAGCCAGCCGGCGAGCTCCCCCTCCCCCGCGACGCGGAGGTCGACGGGCACCGCCGACCGTGCCGTCCACGCCAGGAGCCGGTCGAGCCCCTTCTGGTGCGCGAGCCGTCCCGCGAACAGCAGGCGCACGCGGCCGTCGTGACGCTCGGCGTTCGACGCGGCGCCGCGCGAGCTCGCCGCGACGACGTTGCCCTCCTCGCGCACGACGTCGGCGCCGGCGAACCCCCGGTCCACGATCTCGCGGACCGCGAGCGCCGACGGAGCCGTCACGACGTCGCACCGACGCGTCCACCGGCGGGCGAGCACGTCCTCCACCCTCGCGAGCCGGTCCGCGCCGTCGGTCGACGGCAGCTGGTGGAAGCTCGCGACGCGCCGGGCGCCACGCGTCAGCGCGGCGGGCAGCAGGCCGAGGACGACGTGGCTGCCCCGCATGAGGGAGAAGACGACGGGCCGGCCGCGCAGGTGCGGCACCAGCCGCGCCGCGCCGACCACCGCGCCGACGGGCCCGCGCGGAGCCCGGAGGCGGACGTACTCCCGGGCGGCGTCGCGCACCGGCTCGTCGTTCCGGCAGCCGTCGAACACGCTCACCACGTCGACCGTGCCGGGACCGGCCTCGCGGAGCAGGCCGACGAGCGCGTGCTGCGCTCCCCCGCCCTCGAACCACGGGGCGACGACCAGCGGCGCGCGGTCGTCGCGACGGTGCGACCGTCGTCGCCGTCCGGACCGGGCCGCGAGGGTCCGCGCGAGCGCCAGCGGCCCGCTGGCCGCGAGGGCGGCGACGCGGCGGTTGGCGAGGTCCGCGCGCGCACGCATCGCGGCCGCTCCGGCCCGGATCTCGGGGTCGGTCATCGGGACGATCGGCACGCCGAGGTGGTCCGCGTAGCGGGAGCGCACCTCCTCCTTGCACCGCAGCGCCTGCTCCGCGTTGCGCGACGCCTTCCCGACGTGCACGCGGTACTCGCACGACGGCTCGTCGTGCTGGACGACCGCACCCTGGAGCGTGAGGCGCAGGACCGTCTCGAAGTCCTCGGCGTACCGCGGGCGCACGGGCTCCGGCTCCGCGGCGCGCGAGGCGAGCAGCGCCGAGACGCGCACGACCTGCGCCGCGGGGGGCCACGGTCCGACCCCGCGGCGGACGAGACCTGCCGTCGTCACGGGCCCCGGGTACGCCCCGCGCACGCGACGGCGACCGGTGGGCTCGACGAGCACGACGCGTCCCGCGACGGCGACCAGGTCCGGGGACTCCCGGAGCATCGCGAGCGACCTGCGGACGCCCGCGGCGAGGACCGTGTCGTCGGCGTCGAGGAAGAGGACGAACGGCGCCTCGACGGCGTCGAGCCCCCGGTCACGAGCGGCCGCCGCCCCCGCGTTGTCCTGGCGGACCACGACCGCGCCGGCCGCTCGCGCCACCTCACCGGTGCGGTCCGTGCTGCCGTCGTCGACGACGACCACCCGGTCCGCGACGTCGCGCGCCGACCGGACCGCCCGCGCGATCGTGGACTGCGCCTCGTACGCGGCGATGACGACGTCGAGCCCGGTCACGCCGGCACCTCGGTCGCCGCGCGCGCGACCCGGTCGCGGACGACCTCGACGACCTGGGCCCGCCGCGGGCCGAAGGTCGCGACGGCTTCGGCCATCCTGCGGTCGTAGTCCGCGCGGGCGCCCGGGTCGTGGCGCAGCGCGCGGACCTGCCCGGCGACCACGGCCGGGTCGAGGCTGCGGACGTTGTGGACGAGGTCCGAGAGCCCGAGGTCGCCGAAGGCTGCGAAGCCCTTGCGCTCGTACGACAGGTGGACCACGTAGTGACCCGCGCGGATCGCCATGAGCGCCGCGTGCATGCGCACGGCGACGACGACCCGGGCCGACGCCGGTGAGCCGACGAGCTCGTCGTACCCGAGCGTGGTGCCGGGCGCGAGCGAGGCCATCGCCGCCCGGTCGTCGTTGGCCCCGGCGGTGCTCTGGACGTACCCGTCGAAGGGACGCATCGCCTCGGCGAGCCGTGCGAGCGGTCGCGTGATGCCGCCGTCGACGTACCGCACCGAGAGGACCGGCAGGGCGGCCTCGTCGAACGGCAGAGCGCCCCGCCGGTCCACGTCGATGTCACCGAGCGCGAGGTCGGACGTGCGGACCACGTTGCCCAGCGCGAGCTCCGCGACGGTCCGGTCGTCGCGCGCGAGCACGACGTCGACCCCGCGCAGCAGCCGCCGCACGACCGGGCGCGACGGTCCGCGCAGCGGTCCCACCGACTGCGGCAGGTAGACCGTCGGCGCGGCGGTCCGTGCCGCCGCGGCGAGCTGCGGCAGGTGGACCAGGCCCGCCTTCACGGCCTCCAGCGGGCGCCCGAAGCGCAGGTAGCCGCCGCCGACGCCGAGCACGAGGTCGTACCGGTCGAGCGACCGCAGCAGCCGCAGGTAGTCGCGCGAGACGCCGCGCCGGCGGATCCCGGAGTCGACGACCGTCACGGGCAGGCCGCGGAACGTCTCGGGGTGGTTGGCGACGACGGTCACGTCCGCCTCGTCGCCCAGGACCTGGCGGACGACGTCGAGCGCGTGCTCGACGAGGAGCCCGTCCCCCTTGTTCGCCGCGCTGTACCCGTGGAGGACCACCGCGCTCGGCCGTCGCGTCGTCATGTCGTGCTCCTTGCTCGTCGGTCCGCGCGGGGTGCCGCGGGTCGCCCCACCCAGCGGCCGTAGACCTCGAGGAGCGCCTCCCGGTGGGCGTCGCGGGTCATCGACAGCGCGAGGGTCCTCGTCCGGTGCGCCAGGTCCGCCACGAGGTCGGGGTCGCCCAGGGCGCGGACGACGGCGACGGCCTCGGCCTCGGTCGTCACCCGGCGCAGCGACGTGTGGCGCACCGCCGGGATGTCGCGCACGACCACGGGGACCCCCTGCGCCGCCGCGTCGAGGACGCTCAGCGGGAAGCCCTCGTACACCGCCGAGTGCAGGTAGAGGTCGGCCTCGCCGAGAGCGTCCGCGAGGGCGAGGTCGTCCAGCCACCCGGTCACCTCGACGCCCGCGGACTCGAGCGCCCGGCGGGCGCCGCTGTCACCGTCCCCGATCCACCGGAAGCCGACGTCCGGGTCGGTCGCGCGGACCGCCTCCGCGACGCGCGCGAAGAAGCGCGGGTCCTTCTGCGGCGAGATGCGGCCCACCATCGCCACCGTGGACCGCGTCGTCCGGTGCTCGGGCCGGGACGAGGCCCGCGCGCCCGTCGAGCCGGCGTACCCCGCCCGTGTCTCCGCCGTCGGCGCGTCCACCGTCGGTGCGTTGACCACGGCCTCGACGGCCCGCGCCCCGAGGTCCCGCGCGAGCTCCTCCTCGCGCGGCGTGAGCGCGAGCACCGCCGCGGCGCGAGGTGCCATGAGCCGCTCGGCGAGCCGGTAGGCGCCCCGGACCGGTCGTGCGGCCGTCACGTCCTCGAACGCGAAGCAGTGCGGCTGGTAGAGGACGGGGGTCGCGAGGCGCGCCGCGCGGGCGTACACCCCGGCCCACGTCGAGTGGGCGTGGACCACGTCCGCCCCCGTCGCCCAGGCCACGCGCTCGATGCCGCGGACCCGGGACAGGAACCCGCGCGGCATGCGCCACTCGTCGTCCCCGAGACGTGCCGGTCCTCCGCCGCGCGCCGGGCAGAGGACGACGTGGTCGTACTCGGGGGTCGCCGCGACGGCCTGCTCGACCGCCCGGAGGACGCCCCCGCCGTCGCACTCGGTGACGTGGAGGACCGTGCCGGCCGCCCGGGACCCGCCCCGGCGGGCGGGGCGTGCCCCGTCAGTACGCACCGTCACGCCCCACCACCGCTCGCAGGGTCCGCAGCAGGATGAGCAGGTCCCCCGCCATCGTCCAGTTCTCCACGTAGTACAGGTCCAGCCGCACGCTCTCGTCGAGCGTGAGGTCGTTGCGCCCGGAGACCTGCCACAGCCCGGTGAGGCCGGGCTTGACGAGGAGCCGGCGGCCGATCTCGTCGTCGTACTGGTCGACCTCCAGCGCGACCTGCGGCCGCGGCCCGACGAGGCTCATCGACCCGCCGAGCACGTTGAAGAGCTGCGGGAGCTCGTCGATCGAGTACCGGCGCAGGAAGCGCCCGACCGGGGTGACGCGCGGGTCGACCTTCGGCTTGTAGAAGACGCCGACGTTCCCCCTCCCGAGGACGTCCTCGAGGCGCGACTCGGCGTCGACCACCATGGAGCGGAACTTCAGCACGGTGAACGGCTCGCCCTGCAGGCCGACCCGCTCCTGGCGGAAGAGGACGGGGCCGCGGCTGGTCGTGGCGACCGCGATCGCGGTCACGGCGAGCGGCACCGAGAAGAGCGCGATGAGCACGAGCGCGCCGACGACGTCGAACGTCCGCTTGAGCACGTGCTGCGGGCCCGAGTACCCCGGGGCCTCCACGTGGAGCAGCGGCAGCCCGGCGACGGGTCGCGTCCGGATGCGCGGGCCGGCGACGTCGGTCAGCGCGGGGGCGAGCACGAGGTCCGCGCCCCAGGGCTCGAGGTCCCACGCGAGCCGCTTGACGGTCCGCGGGGTGACGAGGTCGGAGCCCGTCACCATGACGGTGTCGGCGCGCAGGGGCTCGACGAGCCGCGCGGCGTCGCCCACGTCACCGACGACGGGCACGCCCGCCACGCGTTCCGCGGGCTCGACCGGCCCACCGGGGACGCACACCCCCACGACCTCGTAGCCCGTGTGGCTGGCCTTGCGCAGCTCCTCGACGAGGTGCGCCGCGCCCTCGCGCCCGCCGACGACGACGGTCTTGGAGCGGCAGCGGCCCTGCTCCCGGAGCCGGACGAGGCGCCTCCGTGAGGCGTACCGCCCGAGGAGGAGCAGCACGAGACCGACCGGCAGCGCGATCGCGACGTAGCCGCGCGCGAGGTCGTACTTCACGAGGTAGGCGACGATCGCCACGATGCCGAACACCGCCACGGTCGCGTTGACCACGCGGGCGTACTCCGGCGCGCCGGTCCCGAGGAGCCGGCCCTCGCGCGAGAACGCCATGCGCAGCGCGGTGAGCCACGCGGCGAGCAGCCCGAGCGAGATGGCGAGGTACTGCAGGTCGAGCGTCGTCCCGCCGATCCCGTCGAACCGGACGAGGTACGCCGTCGCGATCGCGGCGAGCACCGCGACCGTGTCGACGAGCGCGACCCGCCGCACGAGCCGCGTCTTCCAGCCCGGCCGCCGGTAGGCGCCGAGCGCGATCCGGACGAGCTGCCCGGTGTCGAACGGCGAGACGGCGCGTACCGCGTCGTCCGCCGGTGCGGTCCGGTCGAGGTCGACCGGACCGATCTCCTGGTCCTTCTCCAACGTCATGGTGCCCCCCGCGACGTCCGTGCTGCGGCAACGCCACGAGGACGCGGGGCCCGCCGGGAACGGCCGGGCCACGCGCCTGCACGTGCCGAGATGATGATGACCCGGATCTGGACGCCGTCGTCCCCGGGTCGGAACGGGCCGACGGATCGGTCCGTGAGAGAGGTGGTGGCGGCGCCCGCCTGCCGGCGGGCGCCGCCGTCGTCAGGCCCGGTTCCCGGCGCGGCGGTTGCGTGCCACGACGACCGCCGTCGCACCGCCCGCGACGAGGAGCGCCGCGCCGCCCAGGAGCAGCACGTCGTCCGAGCCGGTCTCCGCGAGACCGGAGCCGCCCGAGCCGGTGGCGCCGCTCGCGCCCGCACCGGAACCGTCCGTGCCGGCCCCGGCCCCGCCCGTGGAGTCGGACGCCACGACGACCTGCTGCGTCGACAGGACGGTGCCGTCGGCGTCCGTCGCGACGAGCGTGAACGCGCCGGGCTCCGCGAGGGTCACCGTGAACGACGCGAAGCCGTCCGTGGTGCTCTTCGTCAGCGCCTTCGTGCCGGCGATGCTGATCGCGCCGTCGGGCACGTCGGGCGAGGAGATGGTGAGCGTGATGGTCGGGTTGCCCGCGGGCCCGCCCACCGTGACGGTGAACGACTCGCCCGGCGCGGGCGTCGTCGTCGAGATGCCGACCTCGTACTCGTCGGCCTCGTAGGCGACGGCCGCGGCGGCCGGTGCGGCGGCGAGCGCCGCGGTGAGGAGGAGCATCGCTCCGGTACGTCGGATGTTCATGAAAATGGCCCCCTGCTGTGTGGACGACGCAGGGGACCAGCGGACACGCCACCCCGTCGTGGGACGCGCGCGTCCCGTCGACGGCCCCCTGCCGTGCGTCCTCAGGAGAACACACTCTCTCCACACACGGAAGTCGGGACGGTGTCCGACGTGGAACGGACACCAGGAGTTTTCCGCACGGAAACATCGCCGGGCTGGTGCTTGCCGCTCACGATCTCGTAGCGGAAAGTCGCCGATCCGCCGGGCGGGAGCGCCACGGTGCGCCCGCCGACGACGAGCCCGTCGTGCACCTGGGAGAAGAGACCAAGATCACTCTCGTCGCCGCCGGTGCCACGGATCGCGCCGTACGACGGCGCGTACACGAGCAGGTTCGTGCGGATCGTGCCGTCGCCGTCCCGCTCGCCCGTCACGTAGCCCGGCAGGGTCGCCGCGTCGTCGGGCGTGAGGGTCGACGTGAGCGTCACGGCGGCCGTGAACTGCTGCGACCCGTCGGGCCGGCACGTGACGTCCTCGATCGCGACGGACGTGTCGAGGTAGTACCCGACCTTCGCCGCGGACGACGCGTTGAGGTACACCCCGACGACGGGTGACGACTCGCCGGCGGGCGAGCTGGTGGAGCCCTGCAGCTCGCCCGACAGGACGGTCCCGGCGAGGCGTCCCTGCTCCCCGTCGTCCGCCGACCACACGAGCAGCCGACCCTCGCGCGCCGACTGCGCGAGCGCGCCCACGACCCGGGCGGGGTCCGCCGCCGCGGGGTCGGTCAGCGCGCGGAACACGGCGTCGGCCGCACCGGCGAGGACGACGTCCTGCACCGCCGGGTCCTCGTACCGCTGGTAGACGCCGTTGAGCAGGAACGACGCCGCGTCGTCCCCCGTGATCGTCACCTCGGCGCCCAGCGGGTCGCCGAACGTCACCGGGCCGGTGGCGCCCAGCATGCCCTGCAGCGCGACCGGGTCGACGGCGAGGACGCCGTCGACGGTCTGGCCGGTGCGATCCGCCCAGATCGACCGCGCGACCTGCGCAGCGCGGGGGAAGTCGGGCGTGGACGTGGCGTTGAGCATGAAGCGCCCCAGGTCGTCGCCGAAGAGCGCCTCCTCGGCGCTCGCGAGCTCGACCACGCTGGACTCGTACCCGCCGAGCTCGTTCCCCGGACGCACCTCGACGAGCGCGACCCTGCCGTCCTCCGCCCGCAGGTGCAGCACGGAGCCCGCGATGCCGCCGACCGCGCGCGGCTCGGCGTTGTTCTGGACCAGGACGAGGTAGTCCCGCGGCCCGTCGGCCCCGAGCATCGGCGGCAGGAGGTCGACGGCGCGCGCGGCGGTCGCCGTCGACGCGCGGACGTCGCGCAGCTGGTCCCGCAGGTCCGCCACCGGCCCCGCGAGCTGCGGCACCAGGGACCGCGTGTCGATGGCCGTCACGGCCTCCAGCGCGGAGGCGACGGCCCCGTCCGCCGCGATCACGTCGGCCTGCGCCTCCTCGAGCGGCGCGAGGTCGACCGCGCCGCCCCGCGGGGCGAGACGTCCGGGGTCGGCGGCCTCCGCGGCGGCGGCGAGGCGGGGCAGCGCGTCCGCGGCGAGGCGGTCGACCGCGCCGGCGGGCAGGCCCACCGCGCCCGCGGCCTCCCCCACCACCCGCAGCGCCCGGGCGACCCGCCCGTGCGGCCCCCCCGGCCGCCCCCCCCCCGGCGGCCCGGCCCCCCCGCGCGGGGGCGGCCCGGCCCCCCCCCGGGTCCGCCCCGCCCCCCCCGCCGCCGCCGGCGCGGACCCCCACGCCGCCCCCCGCCTCGACCGCGGACGCGAGCGTGAGCTGCTGCGTGGAGGCCCCTCGCGCCACGAGCAGGCCTACCTCGCCGGCGCGGGTCTGGGCGAGCAGACGGGCCACCTGGACGAGGGCGACGACGCTCACCACGAGCAGGAGCAGCACCGGCACGAGCGTGACGGCGCTCGCCGCGCGGAGCGCGGCCCGCGCCTCGTCCGCGGTCGCCGCGAGCTCGCCGGCGACCGTCAGACCGCGCACGGCGACGGTGTCGTCGTCGCGCAGCCCACCGCGCAGCGCGGTCGCCCCGGCGGCGATCTCCGCGAGGTCGGCGGGCTGGACCCGGGCGGCGTCGGGCACGACGGTCCAGCGGACGAAGGGGGTCGTGCCGAGCGCGTCGAGCGCGTCCTGCGTCACGACGAGCGGTCCCAGGACCGATCCGTCGGCACCCGCGACGGAGAGGGGGTCGTCGAACCACCGCGGGTCGGCCGCGTCGGTGGGACGCCAGGTCCCGACGACGGTCAGCCGAGCACCGGGCTCGGCCTCCGGATCGGTCTCGGAGCGGTCCACGACGACCACGTCACCGACCACGACGCCCAGCGCTGACGCGGCGTCCGCGTGCATCGCGGTCTCGTCCGGCGCGGACGGCCAGGTGCCGTCGACCTCGCCGACGTCCTTCAGGGCCGGGTCGACCTCGAGGACGGCCCGGGTGGGCTCCTCGCCCACGGCGTCCGATCCGTCGGACGCCGGGACCACGAGCGGCAGGGGCTCCGTCCGCACGGTGCGGTGCACCGTGAGGGGGACCCCGGACAGGTCGCTCGCGACCACCTCGCGCACGCGCGCGTCCTGGGCCTGCGGGTCGGCCGCGACCCGGGTCTGGACCTGCACCGCCCGGGCCGTGGCGGTCGCGCCGTCCAGGGCGTCCCGCGCCCCCGCGGTCGCCGACGACTGGACGTGACCGACCGTCGTCCCGACGGTCGCGACGATGATCGCCGCGAGCAGCAGGATCGTCGCGAGCAGGCCCGACTGGGCGCGGGAGCGTCGGCGCGCGAGCGCTGGTGCTCTCACTGCGGCACCCCTCCTCGGGTGGCGTCGTGCGGCGGTCCGGGCCGGCGCGAGGCGCCGGCCCGGACGTCGGTCAACCGGAGAAGCCGCCGGCGCCGCCGCCCCGGAGCGACGGGTTGCCCTCGGGGTTCGCGGACGCCGCCAGGGGCTCGAACGGCGTCACCGGGTCCTGCAGCTCGGTCGCCCGGTCGCCCAGCGACGCGAGGAGCGCGTGGCGCGCCTCGCGACGGCGCCGCTGCTCGCCCGGCTCCGGCACGGGAGCGGCCGCGAGGAGCCGCTTCGTGTACTCCTCCCGCGGGTCGTGCAGCACGTCGGCGCGCAGGCCCTGCTCGACGATCCGGCCGTTCTGCAGCACGACGACACGGTGCGCGAGCAGGTCGATGACCGCGAGGTCGTGGCTCACGAACAGGCACGCGAACTGGTAGCGCTCCTGGAGGTTCGTGAACATCTGGAGGACGCTCGCCTGCACCGAGACGTCGAGCGCCGACGTCGGCTCGTCCGCGACGAGCAGCTCCGGGTCGAGCGTCAGGGCGCGGGCGATGCTCACGCGCTGCCGCTGACCGCCGGACAGCTCGTGCGGGTAGCGGTTGAACGCGCTGCGGGGAAGCTCGACGGCGTCGAGCAGCTCGTAGACGCGGGCCTGCTGGGCCTTCGCGTCGCCGACCTGGTGCACGACGAGCGGCTCGGCGATGCAGTCGCCGACCGGCATGCGCGGGTTGAGCGACGCCGCCGGGTCCTGGAACACGACGCCGATCCGCCGGCGCATGGCCTTGAGCTGGCCCTTGCTCATCCGGCCGAAGTCGTCGCCGAAGATCGAGACCGACCCGCTCGCGGCGGGGATGAGCCCCAGCGCGCAGCGGCCGATGGTCGACTTGCCCGAGCCCGACTCGCCGACCAGACCGACGATCTCGCCCTTGCGCACCTGGAACGACACGTCGTCCACGGCGCGGAACGGCGGCTTGCCGAGACGCTGGTACTCGATGACGAGGTTGCGCAGGTCGAGCGCGGGCGCCTCCACGGACTCCGGGACCGGGACGGCGTCCTCGGTCGCGGTGCCGAACTGCCCCCGGCCCGCGCCCAGGTGCGGCACCGACCCCAGCAGGCGCTTCGTGTACTCGTGCTGCGGGTGGTTGAGGACCTGGTCGGCCGTGCCCATCTCGACGAGGTCGCCCTTGAGCATCACCGCGACGCGGTCGGCCATGTCGGCGACCACGCCCATGTTGTGGGTGATGAGGAGGATGCCCGTGTTGAGCTTGTCCTTGAGCGACCGCAGCAGGTCGAGGATCTCGGCCTGGACCGTGACGTCGAGCGCGGTGGTCGGCTCGTCGGCGATGATCACCTTGGGGTCGCACGAGATCGCGAGGGCGATGACGACGCGCTGGCGCTGACCGCCCGAGAGCTCGTGCGGGTACTGCTTGAGGCGACGCTCCGGCTCGGGGATGCCGACCATGCGCAGCAGCTCGGCCGCGCGCGCGTCCGCCTGCTTGCCGAACGCGATGCCGTGGAGCTGCAGCGCCTCCGCGAGCTGGTCGCCGATCGTGAGGACCGGGTTGAGCGCGGTCATGGGCTCCTGGAAGACCATGGCCACGTCGTTGCCGCGCATGCGCCGCAGGGCGCGCAGGTCGAGGTTGTTGACGACCTTGTCCCCGACGCGGATGGTGCCCGCGACCTTGGCGTTCTTCGGGAGCAGACCCAGCGCCGTCATCGACGTGACGGACTTGCCCGACCCGGACTCGCCCACGAGGGCGACGACCTCGCCCGGCCGGACGTCGAGCGTGATGCCCTTGACCGCGTGGACGGTGCCGAACTCGGTGCCGAACCGGACGTCGAGGTCCTCGAAGGACAGCACGGCGTCCGAGCGGAAGCCGGCCGAGTCCTCGGTGGAGATGTCGATCGTCGTCATCAGGCCTTGCTCCTGTTCTGGCGGGGGTCGAACGCGTCGCGCAGGCCGTCGCCGAGGAAGTTCACCGAGAGGGCGATCGTGAGGATCATGATGCCCGGCCACCAGAAGAGCCACGGGCGGGTGGTGAACGCGTTCTGGTACTGCGAGATGAGCAGGCCGAGCGACGTGTCGGGCGCCTGCACGCCGAAGCCGAGGTACGACAGCGACGTCTCGAGGAGGATCGCGGACGCGATGGCCAGCGTCGCGGAGACGATGATGACGCCGATCGCGTTCGGCAGGATGTGCTTCGTGATGATCCGGCCGGGACCGGTCCCCACGGCGCGCGCCGCCATGACGAACTCGCGCTCGCGCAGGGACAGGACCTCGCCGCGCACGAGGCGAGCGAGGCCCGTCCACGTGACCAGGCCGAGCACGGCGGTCAGGGCCCAGATGCCGCCGCCGGCCATCTTGCCGAGCACGGCCGCGAAGACGAGGAGCGGGATGATGATGAACAGGTCGGTGACGCGCATGAGCAGCGCCTCCACCCAGCCCCGGTAGTAGCCCGCCAGCGCACCGATGAGGGTGCCGAGGAACGTGGAGATGAGACCCACGCCGAGCGCGATGGTCAGGGACTGCTGCGTGCCGCGCATGACGAGCGCGAAGTAGTCCTTGCCGACCGTGTCCTGGCCGAACGGGTGCGCCCAGGACGGGCTTCCCCCGTTCACGACCGTGCCCGCGAGGGAGTAGTCGTGCGGCCACCAGCCGGGGATCGGGCCGATGCCGATCGACGTGAAGGCCACCACGAACACGACGGCGAGCACGACGAGCGAGGTCATCGCTCCCTTGTGCCGGAAGAACCGGCGGCGCACGAGCTGGCCCTGGCTGTAGGACTTGTCGTCGTGGGGGTCCGACTCGACGGCGATCGCCGTCGACTTCGACCCCTCGGCGTCGATCCCCTGCACCGTGGGGATCACCTCGAAGGACTGGTCGCCCCTCTGGGCGCGGTCGTCGTTACTCATCCCGGCCTCCGGGTGTCGCTGCGCGGGTCGTGCAGGTCGTGCGCCCGCTCGTCGGTGTCTGCGTGCCGGGCGTGCGCACCGGCTGGTCCGTCGTCTGTGCCGTCGCCATCCCGGTCACCGCCGGATCCGCGGGTCGAGGTACGCGTAGGCGATGTCGGCGAGCATGTTCATGAAGATCGCCGCGACCGCCGTCACGAGGAAGAACGCCATGACGGGGTTCGGGTCGACGTTGTCGAGACCGGTCTTGAACAGCTCGCCCATGCCCTTCCACCCGAAGACCGTCTCGGTGATGACCGCGCCGCCGATGAGGCCGGCGAAGTCGAACGCGACGATCGTCGTGATGGGGATGAGGGCGTTGCGGAACGCGTGCTTGGTGATCACCGCGCGCTCCGACAGGCCCTTGGAGCGGGCCGTCCGCACGTAGTCCTGACCCATGACCTCGAGCATCGACGAACGCGTGTAGCGGCTGTACGACGCGACCGAGATCAGGGTGAGCAGGATGGTGGGGAGCAGGAGCTGCGCTCCCTTGTCGAGGAACGACTCCCAGAACCCCCCGGTGAAGTTCGGCGTCTCGGAACCGATCGTCGAGATGGGGCGGGACTTGAGGTCGAGGAAGCTCGAGAAGTGCGCCATCGCGATGTCCGCGACGATGAGGACGCTCATGATGACGCCCGTGACCGTGGACGCGAACATCGCCTGGCGGCGGGAGTAGCCGCCCCAGAGGTAGCCGACGAGCATCGACAGCGCGATCGCGAGCACGAAGAGCCCGATGAGGACGAGCCAGCCGCTCGGCTCCACGAGGATCCCGGCGAAGGCGAAGTACGAGGCCACGCCGACGACCACGGTCGTGAGCGTCGCGTAGAGCACGCGACGGTTCGCGAGCCCGGTCACGAGGGACGTGACGAGGACCGCCGCACCGGCCCCGAAGAGCGTGACGACGACCGGGCCCATGAACGGGTTGCGGTACCAGTCGATCGAGTTGAAGACGAACATCACGACGGTCACGAAGACGAACGTCGCGCCGGCGGTCAGCAACCGGCGCCGCAGGTCCCCGCCGAGCACGGCCTGCAGCAGGAACCCGAGCAGGGCCGCGATCAGCAGGATGGCCGGTGGACTCACCAGGCCCTCGGCGATCCAGTCGTTGAAGCGGATCGCGCCGTACTCCTTGAGCAGCACGGCCGCCCAGAAGACGGGGAGCGAGAAGAAGAGGAAGGCACCGAACGTGACGGTGTAGTCGAAGCCGGAGTACTGGCGGATCGCGGTGAGGATGCCGAGCGCGACGCCGACGATGATCGCGAGGACCGTCGCGAGGACCACGAGGCGCAGCGTCGAGCTCGCGGCCTGGCCGAGGAGGACGCCGACGTCGCGGTTCGTCCGGTCGACGCCGAAGTCGCAGTTGAGGGTGACGCAGCCGAGGACGCCGCGCAGCCAGTTCCAGTAGCGGACGAGGGCCGGTTGGTCCAGGCCCATGAACTCGGTGCGTGCAGCGATGAGCTGGTCGCGGTTCTCTGCGTTCGACTCCCGGAGATCCTCGAGGGGGTCACCCGAGTTGATCACCATGATGTACAGGAGGAATGACGCGCTGAGGAGCACCAGGAACGAGATCCCGATGCGCCGCAGGATGAATCTGAGCACGGGTTTACCCTTCAAGCCTGGCGCCGGTCGGGCGCCTGCTCCGTGTGGGACAGCAGATCACTGTATGCCACCGGTGGACGTCTTCCGTCATCGCAGCCGTCCGAGCACCTCTGTGGGGCAGGAGGAGGACCTCCTGCCCCACAGGGTGCTCGGTCGGAGCGAGCTCACGGAGCGTGTGCTACCGGGAGCGGGTCACGCTCAGCTGGCGCGCGCCCACTGCTCCGCGTTCCAGACGACCGTGCTCTGCGTCGCGGTGTCGCGGACGTTCTGCAGGTCGGAGTTGTACGCCACGACGCCCGGGTGCGCGAACACCGGGATGCCGAACAGCGTGTCCCAGAGCTGCTTCTCGATGATCTTGGTCTGCTCGAGGTGCACCTCGGGGTCGACCGAGGACGCGAGCGTGTCCCACGCCTCGTCGACGACGGGGTCGCTGTACTCGCCGTAGTTCTGCGGCTGGCCGGTCGCGTAGATGTTCTGGCCCGAGGCGATCTGGCCCGAGCCGGCCCACGCGAACAGCGCGACCTCGTAGTCACCGTTCGGCAGCGTGTTGTCGAAGAAGTCGGCAGCACCGACGTCCTGGATCTGGAACCCGGCCTGGTCGCAGCTGGACTTGATGAGGGCGACCTGGTCGGCACGACGCGGGTTCGGCGCGGAGTAGCCGATGCGGACCGTGACGGGCGTCGTGACGCCGGCCTCGGCGATCTTGGCCTTCGCGGCGTCGATGTCGACCTCGTCGTAACGACCGTCGTACGACTCGGAGACGACCGCCTCGTAGTTCTCCTGGAAGGGGAAGACCTCACGGGCGTTCATGACGACCGCGTCGGGGTTGATCGGCGAGATGAGGTTGTCGATGATCTGCTGGCGCGGCACGCACAGCGCGAACGCCTCGCGCAGCGGCAGGCTGTCGGCGAAGACGTTGCCCTCGCGGAAGTTGAAGTCGAGGTGCTCCCACGTGAGCGACGAGCCCGTGACGACCGTGACGGAGTCGCCGATCGCCTCGAGCTGGCCGAGGGTGTCGACCGTCGCCTGCGGCTCGATGACGTCGAGGTCACCGTTCTGCAGGGCCTGGACGTGCGTGTCGGCTGCGGTGAACCGGAACGTCAGCTCCTTGGTCGCCGCGGGGGTGCCCCAGTACTCCTCGTTCGCGGTGAGCGTGAGGGACTGACCGGCGGTCCAGCCGTTCTCCTTGAACACGTACTGGCTCGACGACGGCACGAGGGCCGGGTCGGGCAGCTCGCCGGAGGCGGAGAGCCAGCCGGTGTTCCAGAACTCGGCGACCGGCGCGAGCGCGGTGTAGTCGCGGTCACGGATCGCGGTGACGAGCTCCTCGGTCGACATGCCGGCCTGCTCGGCGGCGACGTGCGCCGGCATCGGCGCCTCGACCTGGATCTCCCAGTCCGCGTAGACCGTCGGGTAGTCGAGCACGAACTCCTTGCCGTCCGCGTCGCCCTGCGGGCCCTCGGGGACGTACTCGCCGTAGGTCAGGCCGGAGACGTGGTTGAACAGACCCGTCGCGGGGTCCTCCTCGCTCGGGACGGACTGCGCGCCCCAGCTGAGCACGAAGTCGGCGACCGTGACGTCGGTGCCGTCGGACCACTTGGCGTCGTCCGCGATGGTGTACGTGACCTGCAGCGGGTCCTCGTTCGTGACCTCGTACGTGCCGAAGGTCTCGTCGTGGCAGATGGTGCCGTCGGTGCCGAAGTACCAGAAGCCGCCGAGGATGCGCTCGGTCACGACGCTGTTGTACGTCGAGTAGGTCTCGGGGGTCACCGAGTTGTAGCCGAGGAACTCGTCCTCGCCGACGGAGAACGAGACGTTGCCGTCAGCGGTCTCGGTGACGCCGGTGTCCTGCTTGCAGGGGTCGTCCGGGTCGACCTCGGCAGCCGCGGAGGTCTCCGTCGACTCCGGCTCCTCGTCGTTCCCCGCGGGGCTCGAGCACGCTGAGAACAGCAGTGCTCCCGTGGCCGCCACCGCGATGGCAGCGCTCGTGCGCCTGATCTTCAATGTTCCTCCTCCAAGGGATGGTGAGCACGGCATCGGTCGTCATGTCGCCCTCGGCCGCCCCGCCGTCGCGCCGCCCGGATGTGAGCCGGTGCGCGCGGTCGGGTGACGCCCACCACGGTTTCGGGCAACGCTACCTACCAAGTTGCGGCAGTTCTCCCATGTGCCCGGTTGCGGAGGGCGATCGTTACCGAGTTGATACTGGGCGGTACGACACGGCTGCACGGGGGAAATCGCGAGGAAATCGCGGCGAAACACCCGCTCACGTGCCGTGACGTGCGTCACGGCTTCTCACCATGTGGCGAGGCGCAAGACCGGTGCCCGAGCCTCCTCCGACGACGATGTCGGGCTCAGGCGAGCGGACGTCCCGGGTCGCCGTTGGCCAGCCGCCCGTCGTCGCGGCGTCGTGCCAGGGTCCGGGGCCCGAGGGCCGGGTCGGGCAGCGTGAACCGCTCGTGCCGGTCTGCGTCGTGGAGCGAGGCACCGCAGCACGGGCAGGTCCGGCGGCGACGCGACCAGAGCCTCGGCGACACGGCCTCCTCGGGGGCGTCAGACGTTGAAGCGGAACTCGACCGCATGTCGTCATCGATCAACGTCAGAAGTCCGAGTCGGCCAGGCCCAGCTCTCGCCACTTTGCCGTCGCCTCGTCTCTCGGCAGCCAGGCAAACTCGAAGATGCACCGGGGACCAGTCCGGGTGTAGCGGACCCGCCTGCCGAAGAGGCCTCGGCGCTCCAGTCGGATGCTTGGCCCGAAGTGGTCGAGCACACCGGCTTCCAGATCGCGAACGGTGTACCAGCCGGGTCCGTAGTCCTCGAAGGATCGCTCCTTGGTTCCGTCGGTCCAGACAATGACGAACCACGGCCATGGCGAAGTAGACGGGAACTTGATCTCGCCTACGACGCTGGCGAGATGACCTTTTGAGACGCCGTCGATCGTGAGCGTGCCGACTCCATGGTCGTAGGCGCGAAGCTGCGGATCGGGCAGGACGTACTCGGTGTCACCGGACCACAGCCGGTCTCCACGGGCTCCACCCATGCCGGCGATTATGCACGTTCTTCGCGACTGTGGCTGATCTCGAGCTAGACGTTGAACCTGAACTCGACCACGTCGCCGTCGGCCATGACGTAGTCCTTGCCCTCGATGCGCGCCTTGCCCGCGGCACGCGCCGCCTGGACCGAGCCCGCCTCGACGAGGTCGTGGAACGAGACGACCTCGGCCTTGATGAAGCCGCGCTCGAAGTCCGTGTGGATGACGCCCGCCGCCTGCGGTGCGGTCCACCCCTTGCGGATGGTCCACGCGCGCGACTCCTTGGGGCCGGCGGTGAGGTAGGTCTGCAGGCCGAGGGTGTCGAAGCCGACCCGCGCGAGCTGGTCCAGCCCGGGCTCCTCCACACCCGACTCGGCGAGCATCTCCTTCGCCTCGTCCGGCTCGAGCTCGACGAGCTCGGACTCGAACTTGGCGTCGAGGAAGATCGCCTGCGCGGGCGCGACGAGGGCGCGCAGGCGGTCCTGCATCGCCTCGTCCGCGAGGCCCGCGTCGTCGGTGTTGAACACGAAGATGAACGGCTTCGCGGTGAGGAGCTGGAAGCTCGCGACGTCCGCGAGGTCGAGACCTGCGTCCGCGGCGCCCTGGTACAGCGTGCGTCCGGACTCGAGGACCTGCTGCGCCTTCTTCCCGGCGTCGACGAGCGCCGGGTCGCCCTTCTTGATCCTCGCCTCCTTCTCGAGGCGCGGGAGCGACTTCTCGAGGGTCTGGAGGTCGGCGAGGATCAGCTCGGTGCTGATGGTCTCCATGTCGCCCTCGGCGTCGACGGACCCGTCGACGCGCACGACGTCGGGGTCGGAGAACACGCGCGTCACCTGGCAGATCGCGTCGGCCTCGCGGATGTTGGCGAGGAACTTGTTGCCGAGGCCCTCGCCCTCGCTCGCGCCCTTGACGATCCCCGCGATGTCGACGAACGACACGGTCGCCGGGAGGATCTTCTGGCTGCCGAAGATCTTCGCGAGCTCGTCCAGCCGCGGGTCGGGCAGCGGCACGACGCCCACGTTCGGGTCGATCGTCGCGAACGGGTAGTTCGCGGCGAGCACCTGGTTGCGCGTCAGGGCGTTGAAGAGGGTGGACTTGCCGACGTTGGGCAGGCCGACGATGCCGATAGTGAGAGCCACGGGCCACCATCCTACGGGTGGGGCGCCCCGGTGCCGTCGGCGACGACCTCGGGGCGCTCCACCGCGTCAGGCGTACGACAGGACGCGCTGGAGCAGCTCGGGCGCTCGCCGGTCGTAGACACGCGCGCCCCACCGCACGCCGAGCACGAGCACGAGGACCCCGAGAGCGAGCCCGACCACGAGCGTGACCCAGCCGAGCACCGCCTGGGGCAGGAGGACGGCGACGACGCCGGGGACGAGGAACGGCAGCGTGAGCGCCAGCGTGACGACCATGGCGACCGTCTGCGCGACGAGGGTCGCCATCGCGGCGCCCTGGGGCTGCTTGAACGGGCTGTCCCCCGGCTTCGGCACCGGGTAGAGCAGCCGCGCCGACGACGCGCTCGAGACGCCCGCCGAGACGAGCAGGGTCCCCAGCGTCAGCCCCAGCAGGGCCGGGAGGGCGTCCCACCGCCCGGCGACCGCGGCCGAGACGAGGACGAACACCACGGTCACCGGGACACCCCCCGCGAGGACGGGGATCACGCGGCCCCACCGGTCCGCGCGGCCGCTCACGCCGGTCGACACGTGGAGCGCGAACGCGGTGTGGTCGTAGGCGATGTCGGCGGAGATCGCGAACCCGAGGATCCACGCGGTGATCGGGCCCAGGATCAGGAAGACGTCCGATCCCGACCCCCCGCCCAGCACGAGGAGCACGACCGGGATGAGCGGCACGACCGCGATCGAGCCGGAGTAGCGCGGGTCGCGCAGCCAGTACGTCGTCGTGCGGGCGGCGACCGCGCCGGTCGGCGTCGCCGGGAACCGCGCGAAGAACCCGAGGCCCTTTGCCTTCCCGCCGGCGCCCGACGTGGGCGGGCTCACGAGGGCGCGCGCGAGCGAGCGGTCCCACACGACCCACGCCACCGCGAGCGTCGCCACGGCCACGACGAGGCGTGCGAGCGCGAGGCCCCACGCGCCGTCGTGCACCGCGGCGGCCAGGCCCCACGGGGCGCCGAACGGCGTCCAGGCCGCGATGTCGGCGAGACGGACGACCAGCTCGCGCACGCCGTCGCCGTCGACCGGCCCGTCGCCCATCTGGGTGGCGAACCACCCGAACGCGGGACCGACGAGCATGAGCGGCACGAAGGCCGCGATCGTCACGACCTCGCGGTACCGGCGCGACTCGAGCAGCGGGGCGAGGGCCGTCGTGGTGGCGCGGGAGCCGACGACGCACAGCGCGACCGCGAGCACCGCACCGACGAGGGCCGCCAGGACGGCGACCGGCGAGCGCCACCACGCGAACGAGACGCCGAGGGCGGAGAGCGAGGTCGCGATGCCCGGGATCGACACGACGCCCGCGACGGCCAGACCGGCGAGGAGCCGGCGCTGCGGGATGCCGAAGAGGACGAACCGCTGCGGGTCGAGCGTCGCGTCGACGCCGAACGCGAAGAGCGGCACGATCCACCACCCGAGCACGACGAGTGCGCCGAGGAGGACGGCGACCGCGCCGGCGAGCTGCGGGTCGTTCGTGCCGAGCACGACCATCCCGACGACGACCATGCCGACGACGAAGAGGCCGTACAGCGACCCCAGCACGAACCCGATCGTCTGCCACGTGCTCCGCCGGAACGCGTTGGCCATCAGGGTCAGCTTGAGCCTTACGAACTGCGCAACCATGCGAGGCCCTCCGAGGTCTGGCGGCCGCCCACGAGGTCGACGAAGCGGTCCTCGAGGCTCTGCCCGCCGCGCACCTCGTCGACGGTGCCGGCCGCGAGGACGTGGCCGCCGGCGACGACGGCGACGTGGTCGCACATGCGCTGGACGAGGTCCATGACGTGGGACGAGACGACGACCGTGCCGCCGCTCGCGACGTAGCCCGCGAGGATGTCGCGGATGTTCGCGGCCGAGACCGGGTCGACGGCCTCGAACGGCTCGTCGAGGACGAGGACGCGCGGCGCGTGGATGAGCGCCGTGGCGAGCGCGACCTTCTTCGTCATGCCGGCCGAGTAGTCGACGACGAAGGTGTTCGCGTCATGCGCGAGGTCGAGCGTCGCGAGCAGGTCGGCGGTCCGCTCCGCCACCGTGTCGCGGTCCATGCCGCGCAGCAGGCCGGCGTAGGTGATGAGCTGGGCGCCCGTGAGGCGGTCGAAGAGCCGCACGCCGTCGGGCAGGATGCCGAGCTGCCGCTTGCCCGCGACGGGGTCGGCCCACAGGTCGGTGCCGTGCACGTGCGCGCTGCCGAAGTCGGGGCGCAGCAGTCCCGTGGCCATGGACAGCGTCGTGGTCTTGCCCGCGCCGTTCGGGCCGACGAGGCCGTAGAACGAGCCCGTGGGCACGTCGAGGTCGACGCCCGCGACCGCGACCTTCTCGCCGAACCGCTTCCACAGCCCGCGCAGGGAGAGCGCGGCCGTGGGGTCCGGGGGCGCGGCGGGCGCCTGGCCCGGCGCCTGGCCGGGGACCTGGGCGGCGGGGGCCGGGACCGTGCCGGCGGCGGGCGGAGCCGGCGTGCCGGGTGCGGCAGGTGGTTCGTTCGTCGGGTCGACCATGCCGTCAACCTATCCGAGCGTGCCGCCCGGGAGCCGTGCGCTTTGTCATGTCGTGTCCCTGTCGGTGCCTCGTGGGAAGGTGCGGCCATGGACTCGCCCACGCTCCTGTTCGCCGTCGGTCTCGTGCTCGGGCTCGTCGTCGGCGTGGTGCTCGTGCTCGTCGTGCGGCGCACGTCGCCCGACGGCGCCGCCGCCGAGGTCCGCCGTCTCACGGCGCTCCTCGGTCAGGCGCAGCAGGAGGCCGCCCGCGGCGCAGGTCTCGCGGAACGTCTGGACGCGGAGCGCGCGGGGTTCGAGCGGCAGGTCACCGCGGAGCGCGAGGCGTTCGTGCGCCAGCTCGCGGCCGCGCAGCGCAGCGCCGACGAGCGGCTCGACCTCGCGCAGGCGGCGCACGAGCAGCAGGTCACCGAGCTCCAGCGCGCCGCGGAGCGCCGCGTGAGCGAGGTCCAGGGCGACCACCGCCGGCTCGAGGCGCAGTTCGAGTCGCTGTCGCGGCGCGCGCTCGCCGCGACGTCCGAGCAGTTCCTCGTCCACGCGGAGGAGCGCCTGCGCCGCAGCCAGGAGTCGGGCGCCGCCGAGCTCGCGAAGCGCGAGGAGGCGGTCCGCACGCTCGTCGAGCCGCTCGCACGCTCGCTCGAGCGGATGCGCACCGAGGTCTCCGCCGCCGAGCAGGCCCGGGCGGCGGGGCACGCCGCGCTCACGGAGCACCTGCGCCAGCTCTCCCAGGCGAGCGCGGACCTGCGCAGCGGGACCGAGGACCTCGTCACCGCGCTGCGCTCGTCCCAGACGCGCGGTGCCTGGGGAGAGCTGCAGCTGAGGCGCGTGGTCGAGGCGGCGGGGATGCTGTCGCGCGTCGACTTCACCGAGCAGGCGCACGTCGAGACCGAGGACGGCGCGCTCCGCCCCGACATGGTGGTGCACCTCGCCGGCGGGAAGAACGTCGTCGTGGACTCGAAGGTCGCCTTCCTCGGCTACCTCGAGGCGCAGCAGGCGACCGACCCGGCGGTCCGCGAGACGCGGCTCGACGCGCACGTGCGGCACATGGTCAAGCACGTCGACGACCTCGCGTCGAAGCGCTACTGGTCGCAGTTCAGCCCCGCTCCGGAGTTCGTCGTGATGTTCGTCCCGGCCGAGCCGTTCCTCGCCGCCGCGGTCGAGCGTCGCGGCGACCTCCTCGAGTACGCCATGCGGCGCAACGTCATCGTCGCGACGCCCATGACGCTCATGGCCCTGCTGCGGACGGTCGCGTACGCGTGGCAGCAGGACGCCGTGACCGACAACGCGCACGAGGTGCTGCGCGCGGGCAAGGAGCTGCACTCGCGCCTGGTCACCACCGCGCGCCACGTGACCAAGCTGGGCCGGTCGCTGAGCGCCGCGACGAAGGACTTCAACGTCTTCGTCGGGTCCCTCGAGACGCGCGTGCTCCCCCAGGCGCGGCGCCTCGTCGACCTCCACGTGGTCGACGAGTCCGAGCGCATCGGTCAGGTCCGCGTGGTCGACGACGTGCCGAGGCCGGTCACCCAGCCCGAGCTCGTGGCGGCGGCGACCGACGCGGTGGTCGCGATCGACGACCGCCCGGCCGACGACGACGAGGACCGCGGGCGACAGGCGTTCGCCTGACGCCGGAGAAGCCCTCCGCTCGTCCGCCCGGGGCGAGGCCGTTCGCGGGACCTCGCCGGAGCGTCAGACCGGCTGGACCGACAGCGAGCGTCGTCCGCCGCGGCCCGGCCGGGCGCCGGGGCCGGTGGCACCGAGGTCGGCACGCAGCTCGCGCGGCAGGGAGAACATGAGGTCCTCCGTCGCCGTCCGGACCTCCTGCACCTCGCCGAACCCGCGCGCAGCGAGGTAGGCGAGGACGTCGTCGACGAGGATCTCCGGCACGGACGCGCCCGACGTCACGCCGACGGAGGTCGCACCCTCGAGCCAGGTCTCGTCGATCTCCTTGGCGTGGTCCACGCGGTAGGAGGCGCGAGCGCCCGCCTGGAGCGCGACCTCGACGAGGCGGACGGAGTTCGACGAGTTCGCCGAGCCGACGACGATGACCACGTCCGCGTCCGGCGCGAGCTTCTTCACGGCCACCTGGCGGTTCTGCGTCGCGTAGCAGATGTCGTCGCTCGGCGGGTCCTGGAGCGTCGGGAACTTCTCGCGCAGGCGGCGCACCGTCTCCATCGTCTCGTCGACCGAGAGCGTGGTCTGCGAGATCCACACGACCTTGGACGGGTCGCGGACGACGACGTCGTCGACGGCGTCGGGCGAGTTGACGACCTGGACGTGGTCGGGCGCCTCGCCGGCCGTCCCCTCCACCTCCTCGTGGCCGTCGTGGCCGATGAGGAGGATGTCGTAGTCGTCCTTCGCGAAGCGCACGGCCTCCTTGTGCACCTTCGTCACGAGCGGGCACGTGGCGTCGATCGTGTCGAGGTTGCGCGCCGCGGCGGCGGCCTTGACCGCCGGGGAGACGCCGTGCGCCGAGAAGACGACGCGCGCGCCCTCGGGCACCTCGTCGGTCTCGTCCACGAAGATCGCGCCGCGCTCGCTCAGCGTCTCGACCACGAACTTGTTGTGCACGATCTCCTTGCGCACGTACACCGGCGCGCCGTAGTGCTCGAGCGCCTTCTCCACCGCGACGACGGCGCGGTCGACGCCCGCGCAGTAGCCACGGGGCGCGGCCAGCAGCACGCGCTTGCCGACGGCGGACGCCGCGGGCGTCGGCGTCGCGGGATCGGAAGCGGTCGCGGAGGCGGACGGCGCCGTGGACGCCGTGGTGCGCGGGGTGGACGGGGTGGTGCTCACGCCCGCCAGTCTAGGTGACCGCAGGGCGTCCGCCCGGGGCGGCCCGGGCGGTACGCCGAGGCTGCCCGGCCCCTGCACAGGACCACCACACGCCGGGACCGGCACCGGGCGGGGCCCGACGTCGGTGGCATGCGGCAGGCTGGACCCATGGTCGCCTCGCTCCCGCTGCCCGACGACGCCCCGTCGGCGGGCGCCCCGCGCGCCGCGGCGTGGCACGAGCTGCCCGCCCGGGCGCTCGACACGAGTGCGGAGCACCCGTGGCCCGTGCGCCTGCTCGCCCGCAAGATCGAGCAGTACGTGGACCGCATGGCCCCGGTCTGGGTCGAGGGTCAGGTCGTGCAGCTCAACCGGCGCCCCGGCACGTCGACGGCGTTCCTCACGCTGCGGGACACCGACCAGGACATGTCGCTGCCCGTCTCAGCGGCCGTGCGGGTCCTCGACGGGAAGCCCGTCGAGGAGGGCGCGCACGTCGTCGTCCACGCGAAGCCGGTGTTCTGGTCGCGGCGCGGGACGCTCCAGCTCCAGGCGCGCGAGATCCGTCCGGTGGGCGTGGGCGAGCTGCTCGCCCGCATCGAGCACCTGCGCCGCGTCCTGGCGGCCGAGGGCCTGTTCGACGCCGGGCGCAAGGTCCCGCTCCCGTTCCTCCCGGGCGTCGTGGGCCTCGTCTGCGGGCGGGAGTCGAAGGCCGAGCACGACGTCGTCGTCAACGCGCGGGCGCGGTGGCCGCAGGTCCGGTTCGAGATCCGGGAGGTCGCCGTGCAGGGCGCCCACGCGGTGCAGCAGGTGGGCGACGCGATCCGCGAGCTCGACGCCCGACCGGAGGTCGAGGTGATCGTCGTGGCGCGCGGCGGCGGGTCGGTCGAGGACCTGCTGCCGTTCTCCAACGAGTCGCTGGTCCGTGCCGCTGCCGCGTGCCGTACGCCGCTCGTCAGCGCGATCGGGCACGAGACCGACGCCCCGCTGCTCGACCTCGTCGCCGACCACCGCGCGTCCACGCCGACCGACGCGGCGAAGCGCATCGTCCCCGACGTCTCCGAGGAGCGTGCGCGCGTGAGCCAGGCCCGTGCCCGGATCCGCGCGGCGATCGAGGGCCGCGTCGCGCGCGAGCAGGCGGGGCTTGAGAGCGTGCGCTCCCGGCCGGTCCTGGCCTCGCCCGAGGTCATGCTCGCCGACCGGGCGGAGCGGACGGGCGCCCTGCGCGACCGCGCCCGCCGCGCCCTCGACGCGAGGCTCGTGCGCGCGGCCGGAGAGGTCGGTCGGCTCGAGGGCCAGGTCCGCGCGCTCTCGCCGGCGTCGACGCTCGAGCGGGGGTACGCCGTCGTGCAGCGGACCGACGGGCACGTCGTGCGCTCCCCCGCCGACACCGTCGTCGGAGACGGCCTGCGGGTCCGGCTCGCCCACGGCGAGCTCGCCGCCCAGGTCCTGCGGACCGATCGCGACGGGACGTCGTGAGGCGCTCCGCGACCGTGCTCGGCCACCGTCCACCGGGCGGACCGCGCCCACACCACCGCACAGATGGGGTTCACTAGCGCCGTGACCGATTCCGACAACGCTGTCAGCCCGGACGTGTCCGGACTCACGTACGAGCAGGCGCGGGACGAGCTCGTCCACGTCGTCTCCCGCCTCGAGGCCGGCGGGGAGCCGCTCGAGGACTCCCTCGCGCTCTGGGAGCGCGGCGAGGCCCTCGCCGCGCGCTGTCAGCAGTGGCTCGACGGCGCCCGCGCTCGACTCGACGCCGCACGAGCGCGCGACGACGCGCCCGACGACCCCGGCGACGCACCCGGCGTCGCGACCGACCGCACGTCCGGAGGAGACCGATGAGCACGACGCCCGAGCACACCTCGCCCGCGAGCCCGGCCTCCCCCACCGCGCCGCACGGCGGGCACGTGCTCGCCGTGGGCGAGGCGCTCATCGACGTCGTGCACCGCGCCGACGGCACCGTCGACGAGCTACCGGGCGGGAGCCTCGCCAACGTCGCGCTGACCCTCGGGCGCCTGGGGCGCGACGCGCGGCTCGTCACGTGGATCGGCGACGACGCGCGCGGGGCGGCCCTGCGCGACTGGCTCGCCGCGTCCGGCGTGACCCTCGCGCCGGGCAGCGCGGACGCGGACCGGACCAGCGTCGCGACCGCACACCTCGACGCGCACGGTGCGGCGACCTACGAGTTCGACCTCGAGTGGCAGGTGCCCGCTCGTACGACCGTCGACGCCGACACCCGTGCCCTGCACACGGGTTCGATCGCCGCGGTGCTCGAGCCGGGCGCCGCCGCCGTCCGCGAGCTCGTCGCCTCGGCGCGCGCGACGGCGACGGTCACGTACGACCCCAACGCCCGGCCGGCCCTCATGGGCGACCCCGCGGACGCGCGTCCGCGCATCGAGGCGCTCGTGGCGCTCGCCGACGTCGTCAAGGTCAGCGACGAGGACCTCGCCTGGCTCGCCCCCGGCACCGATCCTGTCGCCGTCGCCCGGGACTGGCTCGCCCTCGGCCCGGCGGTCGTCGTCGTGACCCTGGGCGGCGAGGGTGCGGTCGCCGTGACCGCCACGGGTGAGCAGCGCGTCGCGGCCCCGCGCGTGCAGGTCGTCGACACGGTCGGGGCGGGCGACTCGTTCATGGGCGCCCTGATCGACGGGCTCTGGGACGCGGACCTGCTCGGGGCAGACCGCCGCGAGGAGCTGCGCGCGATCGACGGCGCGACGCTGGCAGGGCTGCTCGAGCGCTGCGTCGCCGTCGCCGCGATCACGGTCTCGCGCGCAGGCGCCAACCCGCCCCGGCGCGCCGAGCTCTCCGGCGACTGAGCGCGAGGCGGCGGGAGGCGCGGGTCAGACCTGCGCCTCCTGCTTCTGCGCGCGCTCGAGCGACCGCTTGCGGTCCTCGACGTTCTCCTGCTCGATCCGCTCGGCCTCGGAGGCGTCGCGCGTGAGGTTCTCGCTCGTCTCGGGGTCGAAGACCATCATCTTCGTCGGGTCGAACCACAGGTCCGTCACGTCGCCGTCGCGCACGCGGGACTGCGAGTCGAGCGCGACGACGAACTGGGAGCGCTGCCCCTCGCCGTCGAGCTCTCGGTCGAGCTCGTCGAGCTTGCCCTTCACCGACTCGTGCATGTCGAACGGGACGTAGGCGTACAGCTCGGCGCCGAGCCACTCGGTGACGTCGATCTGCGCCTCGAACGTGTGCCCGCGGTCCTTCTTGGACGGGTCCACGAGACGCGCGTCCTCGAAGTGCTCGGGACGCAGCCCCACGATCACGAGGTCGCGGTCCCCCACGGCCTCGCGCACGCGGTCGGGCAGGTCGAACTCGCCGAACGGCAGCGAGATCCGTCCGCCCGACACCTCGCCCGGCAGGAAGTTCATCGGCGGCGTGCCGATGAAGCCCGCGACGAAGAGGTTGACCGGCTGCTCGTACAGCCCGCGCGGGCTCGCGACCTGCTGCAGCACGCCGCGGCGCAGCACCGCGACGCGGTCGCCGAGCGTCATGGCCTCGGTCTGGTCGTGCGTGACGTACACGGTCGTCGTCCCGAGCCGGCGCTGCAGGCGGGCGATCTCGGTGCGGGTCTGGCCACGGAGCTTCGCGTCGAGGTTCGACAGCGGCTCGTCGAAGAGGAACGCCTTCGCGTCGCGCACGATCGCGCGGCCCATCGCGACGCGCTGCCGCTGCCCGCCCGAGAGGTTCGCGGGCTTGCGGTCGAGGTGCTCGCGCAGGTCGAGCATGTCGGCCGCGCGCTCGACCTTCCCGCGGATCTCCTCCTCGGAGTGCTTGCCCTTCGCGAGCCGCAGCGGGAAGGCGATGTTCTCGGCGACCGTGAGGTGCGGGTACAGCGCGTAGTTCTGGAACACCATCGCGAGGTCGCGGTCGCGCGGCGCCTTCTCGTTGACGCGCACGCCGTCGATCTCGAGGTCGCCGGCCGTGATGTCCTCGAGGCCGACGATCATCCGCAGCACGGTGGACTTCCCCGACCCGGACGGCCCGACGAGGATGACGAACTCGCCGTCGGCGATGTCGAGGTCGACCTTGTCGACGGCGAGGAAGCCGTCGCCGTAGCGCTTGACGATGTCCTTGAGGGTGATCGACGCCATCAGCTGTCTCCTCGGTGTCGGCGGGTTCGGGGTGCGGTGGACGTGCTCATCCCTTCACCGCTCCCTGCGTCAGACCGGAGACGATCTGGCGCTGGAAGAGGACGACGAGCACGACGACGGGGATCGTCACGACGACGGCCGCGGCGGAGATGGCCCCGGTCGGTTCCTCGAAGTACGACGCCCCGGTGAAGAAGGCCAGCGCGGCCGGGACCGGGCGGGCGGCGCTCGTGGAGGTGAGCGAGATCCCGTAGACGAAGTCGTTCCAGGCGATGAAGAACGCGATGAGCGCCGTCGTGAAGACGCCGGGTGCCGCGAGCGGCACGATCGCCTTGCGGAAGGCCTGCCACGGGGTCGCGCCGTCGACCTGCGCCGCCTGCTCCAGCTCCCACGGGATCTGGCGGAAGAAGGCGGCCAGCGTCCAGATGGAGATCGGGAGCGTGAGCGACAGGTACGGGATGATGAGCCCGAGCCACGTGTCGTACAGGCCGATGTTGCGCCACAGGTTGAACAGCGGCGTGACGATCGCGACGACGGGGAAGATCGAGACCCCGAGCGCCGTCGTGAGGATGAGCCGCTTGCCCGGGAAGTCGAGGCGCGCGATCGCGTAGGCGCACAGCGTCGCGAGGACGACGGCGATCACCGTCGCGATGAGCGAGATGCCGATCGAGTTCCGCAGCGCGGACAGGAACAGCTCCTGCGCGGAGCCGCCCGACGCGAGGATCTGCTCGTAGTTCTCGCTGCTCCACTGCGGCGGCAGGAACGTCCCGGAGTTGATGTCGGACGACGACTTGAAGCTCGTCATGAAGATCGACAGGATCGGGAACAGGGCCCCGACGAGGACCACGACGGAGATGACGGCCCACCAGACCTTCGCCCGGGTGCTGAGCACGCTACCCATTCACTTCTCCCCTCTCGCGCCGGCCAGGTCGACCTTGAAGAGCTTGATCGCCACGAAGCAGATGAGGACGACGCACAGGAACAGCAGGACCGAGATCGCCGAGCCCATGCCGATCTGCAGCTGTCCGATCGCCGTCCGGTACGTGAGCAGCGAGAGCACCTCGGTCCCGTTCGCGCCGTTCGTCATGATGAAGACGTTGTCGAAGATGCGGAAGGCGTCGAGCGCGCGGAACAGCACGGCGACCATGATCGCCGCCTTCATGTTCGGCACGATGACGCGCGTGAACCGCTGCCACGCGGTGGCGCCGTCGACCTTCGCGGCCTCCTCGAGGTCGCCGGGCACCTGGGCCAGGCCGGCGAGGAGGAGCAGCGAGATGAAGGGCGTCGTCTTCCAGACCTCGGACGCGATGATGACGAACAGGCTCGTGCCCTGCTGCGCGAACCAGTTGAGGTCGGGGCCGACGCCCGGCACCCAGTCGAACCAGTGGTTGACGTAGCCGGACGTGATGTCGAACGCGTAGAACCACGCGAACGCCGAGACGACCGTGATGATCCCGTACGGCACGAGGATCGCCGTGCGCAGCAGGCCGCGCAGGCGCCGGATCGCGCGGTGCATGACGAGGGCGAGCGCGAACCCGAGGACCAGCTCGACCGCCACCGTCACCACGGTGATGAAGAGCGTCACGCCGAGGTCGCGCCACCAGACCGAGTCCGTGAGGATCACGACGTAGTTGTTCAGCCCCACGAAGGACCGGTCGTCCGGTGCGGTGAGCTTGTAGTTGAAGAGCGAGTCGTAGACGGCCTGGAGGATCGGGTAGAGCGTCACGGCGAGCATGACGACGAACGCGGGGCCGGCCAGGAGCCAGCCGAGCCGCGCCTCCGACCGCGCGCGGTCGCTCCGCGCCGCCTTCGCGCGGCTGTCCCGGCCCGACCCGTCGTCGCCGTCGTCGATCTCGACGTCCTTCGCACTACCCGGGATCGTGGTGCTCACAGCAGTCGCTCCCCTCGCAGGACGGCGGTGATGAACTCGGTGGACTCCTGCGGCGTCGTCTCGGGATCGACGTCGGCCGGCGCGTACCAGGTCTGCTGCAGGCCCGTCGACACCTCGTTGTAGAACGGGGTCTGCGGCCGCGGCGCCGCCTGGTCGAGCGAGTCCCGGATCACGTCGTACATCGGGAACGCCTCCTGGACGTCCGGGTCCTCGTAGGCCTCGATGCTGGCCGCGGGGTTGCCGTTCGTGACGAAGTACTCGGCCTGGTTCTCGGGGCTGACGATGCACTCCGTCGCCTGGTACGCGAGGTCGGTGTGCGCGCCGAACGCCCCGACGCCCAGGCTGATCCCGCCGTACGGGGGCCGGGCGTCCTCGCCCTCGACCGTCTGCGGGTACAGCGCCCAGCCGATGTCGTCGAGCAGGCCCTGGTCGAGCGACCCGGCCTTGACGGCGCCCTGGGTGGACGACCAGACGAACGGCCAGTTGACCATGAACGACCCGCGGTCCCCCTGGAAGAGGGTCAGCGAGGCCGGCTCGTCCTCGCTCGGCAGGCCCGGCCCGCCGACGCCCGAGGTCCCGATGTCGCCGATGATCCGGGCCGCCTCGGTCCCCGCCTCCGACTCGAGCCCGAGCTGGATGTCCTCCGGCGGCGCCTCGGGGTTCTCGAGGATCTTCCCGCCGGCCCCCGCGACGAGCGCGTTGATCCAGACGGTGAGCGACTCGGCCTTGGCACCCTGCACGGCGAGCAGCGCGTCCTGGTCCTGCGCGGCCTCGATGATCTGGTCCCACGTGACCGGCCCGCTCATGTCCAGGCCGGCCGCCTCCGCGACCGACTTGCGGTACCAGAGCAGCTGCGTGTTCGCCCAGAACGGGACCGCGACGAGCTCGTCCTTCCACGTCGACGCGTCGATCGCGCCCTGCACCACGTCCTGCGTCGTCGCGTCCGCGACGTCGTCGGGAACCGGGGCGAGGAAGTCGGCCTCGGCGAACTCGGCGATGAACACGGGATCGAGGCTCATGAGGTCGATCGAGGAGTCCTTCGCGGCGAGACGACGCGCGAGCTGCTCGCGCTGCGCCGCGGCGTCGCGCGGGAGGAGCTCGGTCTCGATCCGGTAGGCGCCGTCGGCCTCCTCGGTGCACGACGCCGCGATCTCGGCCTGGCCCCCCGCGTCCGGGTTGATGTACCACGTGAGGACCGGTGTCCCCTCGTCGCCCGGTCCGCACGCCGCGAGCGGTGCGAGCACCGCCAGGGCGGCGAGGGCGGCGAGCGGTCGGGTGCGTCGGCGCACGTCGGGCTCCCTTCGTCGCGAGGTCGAGATGTGGTGCTGCTCCTCCACATGGCTACACCCCAGCCCCGCGGTTCGCCACGTGAACGCCCCTCACCTGCGTCGTCGCCGTGGGTCATCATGGGCGCATGAGCACTTCCGCGGACCAGCAGCTCCTGACCCCCGCCGAGGCCTGGGCGACCCTGCGCGCCGGCAACGACCGGTTCGTCGCCGACGCGCCGATGCACCCGTCGCAGGGGGCCGACCGACGCCGGGAGACGTCCGCGGCGCAGCACCCCCACACCGTCCTCTTCGGGTGCTCGGACTCCCGCGTCGCGGCCGAGATCGTCTTCGACCAGGGCCTCGGGGACATGTTCGTGGTGCGGACGGCGGGGCACGTCGTGGACACCACGGTGCTGGGGTCGATCGAGTACGGCGTGGACATCCTGTCCGCGCCGCTCGTCGTGGTCCTCGGGCACGACTCGTGCGGCGCGGTGGGCGCCGCCGTGACCACCCTGACGACCGGGGCCCAGGCGGACGGCTTCGTCCGTGCCGTCGTCGACCGGGTCATCCCGTCGATCGCGAAGATCACGAGCGCCGGCGGAGGGTCCCTGGAGAGCATCGACCCCGACGTCCTGCGCCGCGAGCACGTGCGGAACACGGTCGACATGCTGCACTCCTACTCGGCCGGGCTGGCCGCCGCGGTCGCCGAGGGCCGGTGCGCGATCGTCGGCGTCGAGTACGACTTCACCGAGGGGCGCGCGCGCCTGGTGGACGTGGTGGGCGACGTCGGCGAGCTGCCTCGCGCCGACGTCTGACCGGCCGGCGTGACGTCGCTCACGCGGCCTGCCGACGGTCCGCGCGGGTGCGGCAGGATGGTCCCATGACTGCATCCCCCGAGGCCCTCGGCGGCGTCGCCGGCGACGCCACGACCGCGTACCGCATCGAGCACGACACGATGGGCGAGGTGCGCGTCCCCGCACGCGCCCTCTACCGCGCGCAGACCCAGCGCGCCGTGGAGAACTTCCCCATCTCCGGGACCCCGCTCGAGCGGGGGCACATCGAGGCCCTGGCCCGCGTGAAGAAGGCCGCCGCACGCGCGAACGCCGAGCTCGGCGTCCTCGACGAGGACGTCGCCGCGGCGATCGTCGCGGCCGCCGACGAGGTGGCGTCCGGCGCCCACGACGAGCACTTCCCGGTCGACGTCTTCCAGACCGGTTCCGGGACGTCGTCGAACATGAACACCAACGAGGTCCTCGCGACGCTCGCGACCCGCTCGCTCGGCCGCGACGTGCACCCGAACGACCACGTCAACGCGTCGCAGTCGTCCAACGACGTCTTCCCGACGTCGGTGCACGTCGCGGCCACCGCGGGCGTCGTCCGCGACCTCGTGCCCGCGCTCGAGCACCTCGCGGGCGAGCTCGAGGCCAAGGCCAGGGAGTTCGCGACGGTCGTCAAGTCCGGTCGCACGCACCTCATGGACGCGACGCCCGTGACGCTCGGTCAGGAGTTCGGCGGGTACGCCGCGGCCGTCCGCTACGGCGTCGAGCGGCTCCTCGCCGCGCTCCCCCGCGCCGCCGAGGTGCCGCTCGGCGGCACGGCCGTCGGCACGGGCATCAACACGCCCGCCGGCTTCCCGCAGCGCGTGATCGCCCTCCTCGTCGAGGACACCGGCCTGCCGCTCACCGAGGCGCGCGACCACTTCGAGGCGCAGTCCGCGCGCGACGGTCTCGTCGAGCTGTCGGGCGCGCTGCGCACGATCGCCGTCTCGCTCACGAAGATCTGCAACGACCTCCGCTGGATGGGCTCCGGGCCCAACACGGGGCTCGGCGAGATCTTCATCCCGGACCTGCAGCCGGGCAGCTCGATCATGCCCGGCAAGGTCAACCCGGTGGTGCCCGAGGCCGTGCTCATGGTCGCGGCGCGCGTCATCGGCAACGACGCGACCGTCGCCTGGGCCGGGGCGTCCGGCAGCTTCGAGCTCAACGTGCAGATCCCCGTGATCGCCCAGGGCGTGCTCGAGTCGGTCCGCCTGCTCGCGAACGCGTCCCGGGTCCTCGCGGACCGGACCGTCGCGGGCATCACGGCCAACGTCGAGAAGGCGCGCGCGTTCGCCGAGTCGTCGCCGTCGATCGTCACGCCGCTCAACCGCGTCATCGGGTACGAGGCGGCGGCGAAGGTCGCGAAGCACTCCGTCAAGGAGGGCCTCACCGTGCGCCAGGCCGTGGTCGACCTCGGCTTCGTCGAGCGCGGCGAGGTCACCGAGGCGCAGCTGGACGAGGCGCTGGACGTGCTGTCGATGACGCGGCCGCCGCAGGGCTGACCTCGCGTCGAGGACGTCTCCGCCTCACCCGGGTGGTCGGGTGGGGTCCCCCACCCCACCCGGCCTTCCGTCACGTCACCTTGGGTCGGGACGCAGACCGCCTGGACGCCGTCCGATGGTGGTCGCGTTCTCCTGGCGCCTCACCGCTCGGCGCAGGTCTCTGCGGGCCGGGCGGCGTGCTCAGCCGAGGTGGGCGGGCTGGTGGTTGCCCGACGGGAGGAGGCGGTCCTTCGAGCCGCGGACCAGGGCGAACGCCACGACGGCACCGAGCGCCATGGTGACGGCCGCGGCGGTGAAGACGGCCGAGTAGCCGTCGACGAGGTCGGCCGGGGTCGGTGCGACCGACGCCGGCAGGGCGGCGGCGTAGATCGTCGTGAAGACGGACAGGCCGATCGAGCCGCCGACCTGCATGGCCGCGTTGACGGTCGCGCTCGCGGCGCCGGCGTCGTGCGCGGCGACGCCGGCGAGCGCGACGTTCTGGAGCGGGACGAGGACGAGCGCGAGCCCGACGCCGAGCACGAGCTGTGACGGCAGGACCTCGGCGACGTACGAGCCGTCGACCGTGACCCGGCTGAGCAGGAGCAGGCCTGCCGCGGCGACGAGCGGGCCCGCGATCATGAGCGGTCGCGGGCCGACGCGGGGCAGCAGGACCGTCGTGACGACCGGCGCGAGGACGAGGATGACGAGCGTCATCGGCACGGACCCCAGGCCCGCGCGCAGCGGCGGGAGGCCCATGACGACCTGCAGGTGGAAGGACAGGTAGAGCAGGGCGCCGATCATGAGCGTGCCGACGATCGCCTGGAGGAGGAACGCGCCGGCCCGGACGGGGTCGCGCACGATCCGCAGGGGCAGGAGCGGCTGGGACACGCGCGACTCGACGACGACGAAGGCGGCGAGCAGAACCGTCCCGGCGGCGAGGCACGCGACGGTCGAGGGCGACGTCCAGGAGTGCTCGGCCAGGGTGAGCCCGTAGACGAGGGCGCCGAGGCCCAGGACGACGAGGACCGTGCCGACGACGTCGTAGCGGTTGTCGCCGTCCGCACGGCTCTCCCGGACGAGCAGCGCTGCCGCGACGAGGCCGGCGACCGTGACCGGCACGTTGACCCACAGGCACCAGCGCCAGTCGGCGAGCTCCGTGAGGAGCCCGCCGAGCACGAGACCGACGGCGGCACCGACCCCCGCGACCGACCCGAAGACCGCGAACGCGGTGTTGCGCTCCTTCCCGCTCGGGAACGAGACGGTGAGCAGCGCGAGCGCGGCCGGCGCGAGGAGCGCGGCGAACGCACCCTGGAGACCGCGGGTCGCGATGAGGGCGGCGCCCGTCGGCGCGAAGCCCGCGAGGAGCGACGCGACGCCGAACCCGGCCATGCCGAGCAGGAACGTGCGCTTGCGGCCCCAGTAGTCGGCGATCCGGCCGCCGAGGAGGAGCAGCGCGCCGAACGCGAGGGCGTACGCGGTGACGACCCACTGACGCTGGGCGTCGCTCAGCCCGAGCTCGGCCTGGGCTTGCGGCAGCGCGATGCTGACGATCGTGCCGTCGAGCACGACGAGGAGCTGGGTGAGGGCGAGGACCACGAGGACCCACCATCGGCGAGCCCCGCGCGAGCCGCGTCGCGCCGGCGGCGCCGGGGACGCGGCGTCCGACCGCGGCGGGACGCCCGGGTCGGAGGCGGAGGGAGAGGGTGCAGCGAGACGTGAGGACATGAGCGACCTTCGTGCGCGGGAGGGAGATCATGGGGTTTCCAGCCCGGACCGGTCTCGCCCTGCGCACTGCGCGGGCACCCGGCCGCTCCAACCGCGGGGTCGGACAGACGTGCCACCGTAACGCACGCGCGTCCGCGCCTCGCCGGGACCCGGCGCGAACCGGCGCGATCGTGACCGACGGCACACGGCCGCGGACGGGTCAGTGCTCCGTCGGGTCGAGCCGCCGCAGGACCGTGGCGAGGAGCGCCGCGAGGGCGACGCGGTCGTCGTCGGACAGGCTCGCGAGGGCCCGCTCCTCGAGGGCGAGCTGGCGCGGGAACACGTCGTCGACGAGCGCCCGGCCCGCGTCGGTGAGCTCGACGACGACACCCCTGCGGTCGCGCTCGGGCACCGTGCGGGCCACGAGGCCCGCGCGCTCGAGGCGGTCGAGCCGCTTGGTGATCGAGGCACCGGGGGCGCCGGTCAGGGTCGTCACCTCCCCGGCGCGCAGGGGCCGGCCCGAACGGCGCAGCGCCGTGAGCACGTCCAGCTCGGGACGGGACACCTCCCGCTCGTCGAGCGCCGCGTCGATCTGCGCGTCGAGAAGTCCGGCGACGCGGCGCAGCCGGGCGGTCACGTCGGCGACCGACGTGTCCACCTCGGGCAGCTGCTCGGCCCACTGCTCCCGCACGCGCTCGACGTAGTCCACGGTGTCCAGGATAGGGCGAGGCTCACAGTCTTTCGCTGGTGAAACACCCGTGAACCATCGATAGCCTGGTCGCGATGCCCCTCTCCCTCGCTCCCGTCCGCGGCGCCGCACGGACCGTCCTGGACCCGTCCCATCTCTCTGCGGCGCTGCGCGCGAGCCCCGCGGACGCGACGGTTGCCGCGGCGCTGCGCTGCGGCGCGGCCGTCGCCCTCGCGCTCGCCGTGCCCGGCCTGCTCGGCCGCACGGACGTCGCCGCGTTCGCGTCGCTCGGCGCCCTCACGTCCCTCTACGGCCGGTACGACCCGTATCGGCGGCGCGCGTCGCTCCTCGCGGGCGTCGGCGTCGTGATGACCGCGACCGTCGCGGTCTTCACGGCGCTCGCCGCGCTCGCGGTCCCTGCGGTCGTCCTGCTCGCGGGCGTCGCCGCCCTGGGCGCGGGCACGACGGCGCTGTGCGCGCTCCTGCGCACCGGGCCGCCCGGGGCGACGATCGTCGTCTTCGCCGGCGGCGCCGGGCTCGCGGGAGCGCCCGGTCTCGGGGACGTCGGGCCGCGTGCCGTCGCCGCCGCGCTGGGTGCGCTGCTCGCCTGGGTCGTGTGCACGGTCGGTGCCGTCGTCCGGCCGTCCGGCCCGGCACGGCTCGCCGTGCGACGGGCCCTCGACGCGACGCGCGCCGCCGCCGCGTCCTCCGACGCGACGGCAGGGCCCGCCTCCGACGCGGCGGCCGGCTCCGACGCCGCTCGCCGCGCCGTCGCCCGGGCCCGCGAGGTGCTCGCCGACGACCTGTCGTGGCGGCTCCCCCGAGCGGCGGCGCTCGGGCTCTCGACGGAGCTCGACCTCGTGGAGCGGACGCTCGACGAGATCGGCACGGTCGGAGCGGGCACCCCGGACGCGCCCGTCGTGCGGCGGACCACGCTGCGTGCACAGGCGCGGCGGAACCTCTCCGGCCGCTGGCGTCTGCCCACGGCGCGCGTCGCCGTCGCGGGCGTCGTCGCCGGTGGTGTCGCGTCGCTCGCCGGCCTCGGCCACGCGGCCTGGGCGACCATGGGGTCGACCGCGGTGCTCCAGGGCGACTCCGACCGGCACGCGGTCGTGCGCGCGGTGCAGCGCGGTGCCGGGACGGTCGTCGGGGCGCTGCTCGCGTGGCCGCTGCTCGCCGCCCACCTCGGGTTCTGGGCGACGGCCGCCGTCGTGGTGGTCCTCCAGACCGTCACGGAGGTGGTCGTCGGCCGCCACTACGGCCTCGCGATGCTCACCATCACGCCGATGGCGCTGCTCATGACATCCCTCGCGCACCCCGCGAACCCCTCGTCGCTCGCGCTCGACCGCGCCCTGGACACGGTCGTCGGAGCCGTCGTCGGCGTGCTCGCGGTCGTGCTCGTGCACGCCCGGCAACCCGCGAGGTAGAGCCGGTCCGCGCGGGAGCACCCGGTCCGCGCGGTGGAGCCCCGACCGGAGCTCCACCGCACGTCGTCAGACCTCGATCGACTCCAGCATCTCCGTGACGAGGGCCGCGACGGGCGACCGCTCGGACCGCGTGAGCGTCACGTGCGCGAAGAGCGGGTGGCCCTTGAGCGCCTCGATGACCGCGGCGACGCCGTCGTGCCGCCCGACGCGCAGGTTGTCGCGCTGCGCGACGTCGTGGGTGAGGACCACGCGCGACGACTGCCCGATCCGCGACAGCACCGTGAGGAGCACGTTGCGCTCGAGGGACTGGGCCTCGTCCACGATGACGAACGCGTCGTGGAGCGACCGGCCGCGGATGTGCGTGAGGGGCAGGACCTCGAGCATCTCGCGGTCGACGACCTCGTCGAGGACCTGCGGGGACACGAGCGCGCCGAGGGTGTCGTACACCGCCTGCGCCCAGGGGTTCATCTTCTCGGCCTCGGAGCCGGGCAGGTACCCGAGCTCCTGGCCGCCCACGGCGTAGAGCGGCCGGAACACCATGACCTTGCGGTGCTGCCGGCGCTCCATGACGGCCTCCAGCCCGGCGCACAGCGCGAGCGCCGACTTGCCCGTCCCGGCACGGCCGCCGAGCGAGAGGATCCCGATGCTGTCGTCGAGGAGCAGGTCGATCGCGACCCGCTGCTCGGCGGAGCGCCCGTGGAGCCCGAACAGGTCGCGGTCGCCGCGCACGAGCTGCACGTGCTTGTCGGCCGTGACCCGGCCGAGCGCCGACCCGCGCGGCGAGTGCACGACGAGCCCCGTGTGGCAGTGCAGGGGCCCGGCCGCCTCGACGACCGCGGGGTCGAGGCCCGCGATCTCGACGGACTCGTGCTCCCACAGGGACGCGGTCTCCTCGTCGGTGAACGAGATCTCGCTCATCCCGGTCCAGCCGGAGTCGACGGCGAGCTCCGCGCGGTACTCCTCGGCCCGCAGCCCGACGGCCGACGCCTTGACGCGCATCGGCAGGTCCTTGGACACGACCGTGACGTCGTGGCCCTCCGTCGCGAGATTCGCCGCCACGGACAGGATGCGCGTGTCGTTGTCGCCCAGGCGGAACCCGGCCGGCAGGACCGTGGGATCCGTGTGGTTGAGCTCGACGCGCAGCGTGCCGCCGACGTCACCGACGGGGATCGGCGCGTCGAGGCGGCCGTGCTTGACCCGGAGCTCGTCGAGCATGCGCAGCGCGCTGCGGGCGAAGTACCCGAGCTCGGCGTGGTGCCGCTTGGCCTCGAGCTCCGTGATGACGACGACCGGGAGGACGACGTCGTGCTCGGCGAACCGCCCGATGGCGCGCGGGTCGCTCAGCAGGACCGAGGTGTCGACGACGAACGTCCGGCGTCCGTCGTCGTCCGGGGCTGGACCGGGGGTGGGTGAGGTGTGGACCACGAGGGCTCCCCTCCGGCGCGCGAACGCCGTGCTCTTCCAGGGTGTGGCAGGCGACCGGCTTCCGGGCCGTGGGTGCGGCTCAGCAGTGCCGGTGCCGGCCCTCCTGAGCGGAGCGTGAACCCCATCGGCTGGCCTCCCGGAGGACGGCGATGGTGCCGTCCGTCCCTGTCGAAACTACGCCCGTGTGATTCGGATCACCAGCCCTGGGCGCACGTGTCGTCGAGGTTTAACCCGGCGTTCACGTCAGCCGCCGCGTCAGTGCTCGACGTGCCGGCGCGGCATGACCAGCGCGCACGCGAGCCCCGCCACGAGCACCACGGCCGTGACGGCCAGCGTCTGCCCGGCCGCCGTCGCGAAACCGGCGTGGAAGGCCGTGGTGGCGGCCTCCCCGACCTGGCGCGCGACGTCGTCGGGCACTCCCGCCGGGAGCTCCGGCGCGCCCGCCCCGCCCTGGAGCGAGGTCCCGGCGCTCGCGAAACCGTCGAGGAACGGCTGCCGCACCGCCTCGGGCAACGACGCCGCGGCGTCCCGCGCGGCGTCGGGCAGGGTCACCGCGAGGCGCGCGGTGAGCGTCGCGACGATCGCCGCCGACCCGATCACGCCGCCCACCTGGCGCGTCGTGTTGAAGGCGCCCGCGCCGGCGCCCGCCGTGCGCGCGTCCAGGCCCGACGTCGCGAGGTTCGCGAGCGGGGAGAACACGCAGCCGGTCCCGATGCCGAACAGCGTCATCGGCGCGATGATCGCCGCCACGGACACCCCCGGCGCCACGACGGCGGCGAGCCACGCGACGGACACCGCGAGGACGGCGAACCCCGTCGCGACGACCCACTTGGGGGGCACGCGGTCCGAGAGGCGTCCCGCGAGCGGCGCGACGATCCCGGACACGAGCGAGCCGGGCAGGTTGACCAGCGCCGCGTGCAGCGGCGACAGCCCGAGGATCGACTGCAGGAAGATCGTCAGGGGGAAGAAGATCCCGATCATCGCGAACGACACGGACATGCCCGCGAGGTTCGCGAGCGAGAAGGTGCGCGAGCGGAACAGCTTCAGCGGCAGGAGGGCCGCGTCGCCGAGCCGGTGCTGCCACCAGACGAACGCGACGAGGACCGCGAGCCCGAGCCCGATCACGCCCCAGACGGTGACGAAGCCGGTGATGGTGCCCCAGTCGTACGTCTCACCCTCCTGGAGACCGAAGACGACGGCGAAGAGCCCGACGACGGACAGGACCACGCCCAGCACGTCGAACGTGCGCTTGTTGGTCGCGAGCTGCGGCAGGCGCGTGAGCCCGAGCCACAGCGCGACGACGCCCACGGGGACGTTGACGAAGAAGATCCACTCCCAGCCCCACGTCTCGACGAACACACCGCCGAGCAGCGGTCCGGCGATCGTCGCGACGCCGGCCGTCGCGCCCCACAGGCCCATGGCCGCGCCGCGCTGGGTGGCCGGGAAGACGCGCGTGATCATCGCCATGGTCTGCGGCGTCATGAGGGCCGCGCCGACGCCCTGGACGACCCGCGCGGCGATGAGCATCCCGATCGACCCCGACAGCCCGCACCACGCCGAGGCGAGCGTGAAGACCACGAGCCCCGCGACGAACACCGGCTTGGGTCCGTACCGGTCACCGAGGCGCCCGGCGAGGAGCAGGAGCACGGCGTACGAGAGCAGATAGGCGCTGTTCACCCAGCCCACCGCGACGAGGCTCGCGTCGAGCTCGCGCTGCAGGGTGGGCACCGCGATGTTCACGATCGTCGTGTCCACCATGATCATGAAGAAGCCGAGGATCAGCGGCGGCAGGATGCTCCAGGCCGTGCGGCCGTGCAGGTCCACGAGGGGCACGACACCGGTCCGGGGCGCGGGCGGCTCGGCGGAGGCCGGCGCGGCGGCGGTGGCACGGTCGGACGGACCGGTTCCAGCGGGAGGAGTGGGCACACGCGATCATAGGAGCGTCCCCGCGCGGTGGCGATCCGGTCGCCCGGGTAGCGTCGGACGGCATGGGCCTGCCCGAGCTGCACGACCTCGACGCGACCGCTCTCGCGGTGTCGCTGCGCAGGGGCGACGTGTCGCCGACCGAGGTCCTCGCCGCCACCGTCGAGGCGGCCGCGGGCGTCGGGGCGGCCCTCGGTGCCTTCGCGACGCTGGCCCCCGAGCGCTCGCACGCGCAGGCGAGGGCGGCCGAGGCCGTGCTCGTCGCGGCCCGGCGCGACGGGACCGTCGACGAACCCGGCACGCTCCCGCCCTTCCTCGGGGTGCCCTGCCCGGTCAAGGACCTCACGATGGTCGCCGGGGTGCCGATGCGGGCGGGGTCCGCCGCGGTCGACGCGTTCACGCCGCCCGTCGACGACGGCGTCGTGACGCTGCTGCGCGGCGCCGGGACGGTCCTCGTGGGGAAGACCTCGACGCCCGAGCTCGGTCTGCCCTGCTACACCGAGCCCGACGTCGGCCCGCCCGCGCGCACGCCGTGGGACCTCGCCCGGTCCGCAGGCGGGTCGAGCGGCGGCGCGGCCGCCGCGGTCGCGGGGCGCGTCGTGCCCGTGGCGCACGGCAGCGACGGCGGAGGTTCCCTGCGCATCCCCGCGAGCGCGTGCGGCCTCGTCGGGCTCAAGCCCTCGCGCGGCCGTGTGAGCCCGGGCCCGCACGGGGTCGACGGCGCCGGGCTCGCCACGCACGGCGTCCTCACGCGGTCCGTGCGGGACACCGCGGCCTTCCTCGACGTGCTCGCGCGCCCGTGGCCGGGCGACACGTTCCCCGGCGGCGACGTCGCGCCCTCGGGCACGCGCGCCCGCGAGCTCCTCACCGGCGCGGACGGCCCGCCGCGGTCGTTCGTCGCGGCGCTCGCCCTGCCGGACGGGCCCTCCGCTTTGCGGGGGCCCCTGCGCGTCGGCCTGCTGCTCGACCCCGTCATCGCGGCGGACGCGAGCGTGCACCCCGCGTGCGCGGACGCGGCGCGCGCGGCGGCGGCGCTCCTCGAGGCCGCGGGGCACGAGGTCGTGGAGGTCGCACCCCCGTTCCCCGCCGAGCGCTGGGACGCGTTCGCGGCGCTGTGGTCGGTCGGGGCGCTCCAGGCGCCCGTGCCGCCGGACCGCGAGCACCTCCTGGTGCCGCTCACGCGCTGGCTCCGCGAGCGCGGGCGTGCGGTCACGGGCCTCGAGCACGCCACGGCGCTCGCCGGCGTCCAGGCGCTCACCCGCGAGGTCGCCGGGGCGTGGGCGGACGTCGACGTCGTCGTGTCCCCGACGCTCGCCCGGCCGCCCGCGCTCGTCGGCACGCAACGCCTCGACGACGACCCGGCCGCCGACTTCGCGGCGCAGACCGCGTTCACGCCCTGGACGAGCCTGTACAACCTGACCGGGCGTCCGGCGGTCTCGCTGCCCCTGGGCGAGACGCGGGTCGAGGACCCCGACGGCGTGAGCCGCACCGTGCCGGTCGGCGTCATGCTCGGCGCCGGCCACGGCGACGACGCCCTCCTGCTGTCGCTCGCCGCCCTCCTCGAGCACGTGGCCCCCTGGTCCGGGCGCCGACCCCCGGACGTGCCATGAGCTACGCCGCGCTGCTCTTCGCCGTGAACGTCGGCGGTCGCAAGGTCCCCTCGACCCGGCTGCGCGCCCTCGCCGGCGAGCTGGGGTTCGCCGCGCCGCGCACGATCGTGAACAGCGGCAACCTCGTGGTCGCACCCGGCACGTCCGGTGCGCGGTCGGCCGGCGACGTGGCCCGCCTCGTCCACGACGGCGTCGCCGCGGAGCTCGGGGTCGACGCGACCGTCGTCGTGCTGACCACCGCGCAGCTCGAGCGGATCGTCGCGGACGTCCCCTGGCCGGAGGCCGCGCGCGAGGACCCCGCGCACCTCCTCGTGCTCGTCGGCGAGAAGCCGGTCGACGCCGCGGGGGTGGCCCGGCTCGACCTGTCGCACGCCGGGCGCGAGAGTCTCGCGGTCGCGCACGGCGTGCTCTACGCGCGGTTCCCCGACGGCGTCGGCCGGTCCCGGCTCACCACGACCGTGCTCTCGCGCGCCGCCGGGACCCCCGTGACGGGCCGGAACTGGAACACCGTCACGCGCCTGCTCGAACTGACGCGGGAGGCCGACGGCGACGAGACCGCGACACCGCCCGCGTGACCCACCCGGTCGCTCGCGGGCGCGCGGGCGCCGCGCGGGCACCCCGCGTAGGATCGTCCCCGGTGTGCCGGGAAGTCTGGTCGGCGACGCGTTCGGCGACCCCTCGCGTCACCTACCCGCCACCGACCTCCTCGGGAGAACCATGACCGCTGCGTCCCCGGCCACCGCGCCCTCCTCGTCCGCCCCCGGCCCGCTGCGCCGCTGGGCCAGCCGCGAGACGACCGGAGGGGCGCTGCTCATCGGCGCCGCCCTCGTCGCGCTCGTCTGGGCCAACTCCCCGTGGCGCGACGCGTACTTCACGCTGGCGAACGCCGTCCTCGGGCCCTCGGCCCCGCTGCACCTCGACCTCACGCTCGCGACGTGGGCGGCGGACGGGCTGCTCGCGGTCTTCTTCTTCGTCGTCGGCGTCGAGCTCAAGCAGGAGTTCGTCGCCGGGAGCCTGCGCAACCCGAAGCAGGCCGGGGTCCCGATGCTCGCCGCCGTCGGCGGCATGGCGGTCCCGGCCGCGATCTTCGTGGTCGTGCTGCTCGTCACCGGCGACCGGAGCGCGCTGCACGGGTGGGCGATCCCGACGGCGACCGACATCGCGTTCGCCCTTGGCGTGCTCGCGGTGTTCGGGCGCGGGCTGCCCGTCGCGATCCGCACGTTCCTCCTCACGCTCGCGGTCGTGGACGACCTGCTCGCGATCGTCATCATCGCGATCTTCTACACGGAGGACCTCGACTGGCTCTTCCTGGGCCTGTCGCTGGTCGCCGTCGCGCTCTACGCCGTGCTCGTCCGCGCCCGGCGCACGCACTGGTGGCTCCTGCTCCCCGTCGCCGCCGTGGCGTGGGCGTTCATGCACGAGTCGGGTGTCCACGCGACCATCGCGGGCGTCCTCCTGGGCTTCGCGGTCCCGGCGCTCGTCGTGCACGGCGAGCGCGAGTCGCGCACGCACCGCTTCGAGCGCACGGTCCGCCCGGTCTCCCAGGGCATCGCCCTGCCCCTCTTCGCGTTCTTCGCCGCCGGCGTGTCGATCGTCGGCGGCGAGGCCCCGGTCTCCGAGGTCCTCGCCCAGCCCGTCGTGCTCGCCATCGTGCTCGGCCTCGTCCTCGGCAAGCTCGTCGGCGTCCTCGGGGTCACCGCGCTCGTCACGCGCTTCACCCCGCTGCGTCTCGCCGCCGGGATCGGGGTGCGCGACCTGCTGCCCGTCGGGCTGCTCGCCGGGATCGGCTTCACCGTGTCGCTCCTCATCGCCGAGCTCTCGTTCCCCGACGCCGAGCACACGGACGGCGCGAAGATCGCGATCCTCGCCGCCTCGACGATCGCCGCGGTGCTCGCCGCGTTCTCGCTGCGGTGGGACGCGCGCAAGGCACGCTCCGACGACATGAACCGCGACGACCTGCCCGACGAGGTCACCGACCTCATCGGCGACGAGAAGGACCGGCTCGAGCACTGACGGCCCGGCGCGCCCGGCGGCACCGGTCGCCCGGACACCGCGCGGCGCGGGATGATCGACCCACGAGATCCCGCGCGGCACGGTCGCCGCGCGGCCGGTGCGCCGTCGTCCACCACCCCCGGGCGACGGCCGTGACGAGGAGGTCGCGCCATGAGCCTGACGAGCCCACCCGCTCCCCCACCACCCGCTGCCGCCCCACGCCGCGGCCTGGACAAGGTCGTCGCGTCGGCCGCCGAGGCCGTCGCGGACGTGCCCGACGGCGCGTCGCTGGCCGTCGGCGGGTTCGGTCTGTGCGGCAACCCGGTCGCGCTCATCGAGGCGCTGCTCGCGCAGGGCACGCGCGACCTGCGGGTCGTGAGCAACAACTGCGGCGTCGACGACTGGGGGCTCGGCGTCCTGCTCGCCGCGGGCCGCATCCGCAGGATGACCAGCTCGTACGTCGGCGAGAACAAGGAGTTCGAGCGTCAGTTCCTCTCGGGCGAGCTCGAGCTCGAGCTCACGCCGCAGGGCACTCTCGCGGAGAAGCTGCGCGCCGGGGGCGCGGGCATCGCGGGATTCTGGACGCGCACGGGCGTCGGTACGCAGGTCGCCGAGGGAGGCCTCCCGCAGCGGTACGACGGCGCGGGCGGCGTCGCGCAGGCGAGCGCCCCCAAGGAGGTCCGCACGTTCGGCGTGGGGCCGCGCGGTCGGGACGGCTCGTCCGCCGAGGAGGCGGAGTTCGTGCTCGAGGAGTCGATCACGACCGACTTCGCGCTCGTCCACGCGCTGCGCGGCGACCGGCACGGCAACCTCGTGTTCCACCGCTCGGCCCGCAACTTCTCCCCGCTCGCCGCCATGGCGGGCCGCGTGTGCGTCGCCCAGGTGGAGGAGCTCGTGGAACCCGGCGCCATCGACCCCGACGCCGTCCACCTGCCCGGGGTGTTCGTGCACCGCGTCGTCGAGGTCGGTCCCGACGCCCCCAAGCGCATCGAGCGCCGCACCGTGCGCCCGTCGACCGAGACGTCCACACCCACGCCCACGCCCACGACGGAGGGTTGAGAGATGCCGCTGACCCGTGACGAGATGGCCGCGCGCGCGGCGCGCGAGCTGCAGGACGGCTGGTACGTCAACCTCGGCATCGGCCTGCCGACCCTCGTGCCCAACCACGTCCCGCCGGACAGGCACCTCGTGCTCCAGTCCGAGAACGGGATCCTCGGCGTGGGGCCGTACCCGACCGAGGACCAGGTCGACCCCGACCTCATCAACGCCGGCAAGGAGACCGTGACCGTCCTGCCCGGCGCGGCGTTCTTCGACTCCGCGCTGAGCTTCGGCATGATCCGCGGCGGGAAGATCGACGCCGCGATCCTCGGCGGCATGCAGGTCTCCGCGGCCGGGGACCTCGCCAACTGGATGATCCCCGGAAAGATGGTCAAGGGCCCGGGGGGCGCGATGGACCTCGTGCACGGGGCGGCCCGCGTGATCGTGCTCATGGAGCACGTCGCGCGCGACGGCTCGCCGAAGATCCTGCGGTCGTGCTCGCTCCCGCTGACCGGGCGGGGCGTCGTGCACCGGGTCATCACCGACCTCGCCGTGCTCGACGTGACGCCGGACGGCCTCGTGCTGCGCGAGACCGCGCCCGGGGTGGGCGTCGACGACGTGCGCGCGGCCACCGAGCCGGAGCTCACCGTCGCGCTCGACGCGGCGCCGCTCTCCGTGACGTGAGCGCGCGCGCCGGAGGTAGCGTGGGAGGCAGCGGCGCCACACCCCGGTGACCGCGCAGACAGAGCCGTCCGCACCCCAGGAGGTCCAGCCGTGAGCACCACGTCCCACTCCCCCGACGCCCGCCCCGAGGACGTCGTGATCGTCTCCGCCGCCCGCACGCCCCAGGGCCGCCTCAAGGGCTCGCTCGCGGCGCTGAGCGCGGTCGAGCTCGGCGCCGTCGCCGCTCGCGCCGCGGTCGAGCGCTCCGGCCTGGGTGCGGACGCCGTCGACGCCGTCGTCCTGGGCCAGGTGCTCCAGGCGGGCGCCGGGCAGAACCCGGCGCGCCAGACGGCCGCCGCGGCCGGTGTCGGCTGGGAGGTCCCCGCGGTGACCGTCAACAAGGTGTGCCTGTCGGGGCTCACCGCGGTGATCGACGGGACGCGGCTGATCCGGTCCGGCGAGGCCGAGGTCGTGCTCGTCGGCGGCCAGGAGTCCATGACGAACGCGCCGCACCTGCTGCCGGGGGCGCGCGCCGGGTTCGCGTTCGGGGACGCGACGCTCGTCGACGCGGTCGCGCACGACGGGCTCACGGACGCGTTCGACCGGGCGTCCATGGGCGTCTCCACCGAGCGGACCAACACGGGCGACGTCTTCGTGTCCCGGGACGAGCAGGACGCCGTCGCCGCCGCGTCGCACCAGCGCGCCGCGGCGGCGTCGAAGGACGGGCTGTTCGACGCCGAGCTCGCCCCCGTGAGCGTGCCGCAGCGGCGGGGCGATCCCGTCGAGGTGCGCGCGGACGAGGGCGTCCGTCCGGACACGACCGTCGACGGGCTGTCCCGGCTGCGACCGGCGTTCGACCCCGAGGGCACCATCACCGCCGGCAACGCGTCGCAGATCTCCGACGGCGCGGCGGCGCTCGTGCTGACGACGCGTGCCCGGGCCGCCTCGGCGGGAGCGCCCGTGCTCGCCACCGTGCGCACGTGGGGCCAGGTCGCCGGACCCGACACCTCGCTCCACTCGCAGCCGGCGCGCGCGATCCGCCAGGCGCTCGACCGTGCCGGGTGGGACGTCGCGGACCTCGACCTCGTGGAGATCAACGAGGCGTTCGCGACGGTCGTCGCCGTCTCGACGCGCGTCCTCGGGGTCGACCCCGAGATCGTCAACGTGCACGGGGGCGGGATCTCGCTCGGGCACCCCATCGGGGCGTCGGGCGCCCGGCTCGCGGTCCACGCGGCGCACGAGCTCGCGCGCCGCGGCGGCGGCCGCGCCGCCGTCGGGCTGTGCGGCGGCGGCGGGCAGGGCGAGGCGCTGCTCCTCGAGGCCTGACCCGCGCCGCGTCGCGGCCGCCCCCAGACCTGTCAGCGGCCCACCCCCACCCCTGCGCCGGTGGGCCGCTGACAGCCCCGCGGGCCGATCGCGCCCGGCGCCCCTACGATCGCGAGGTGCAGACCGCGCCCCGCCCGGCCCCGACCGTCCGCTGGCTGCGGCGCTTCTCCGCGACGGGGCTCGTGCTCGCGCTGGCGCTGTTCTGCCTGTCGCTCACGCCGTCGCTCATCCCGCGCGCCTGGTACTACCAGGCGGTCATCTCCGGGGTGAGCGCCGTGGGCGGCTACGGCCTCGGGGCGCTCGTCGAGTGGTTCGCGGTGAAGGTCGGGCTGCGGGCCCGGTGGACGCCGCGCGCGAGCCGCGTCGCGTGGTGGCTGCTCGCCGGCGCCACGACGGTCCTCGTGCCGCTCTCCCTGGTCCTCGGCGCCCGTCGCCAGATCGAGCTGCGGCACCTGTTCGGCATGACGGAGGACGTCCCGGGCAAGGAGGTCGTGACGCTCCTCGTCGCGCTCGCCGTCGCGCTCCTCGTCCTGCAGGCGGCGCGCGGCCTGCGTCGCGTCGCGCGGTGGCTGAGCGTGCTCGTCGGCCGCGTGGTCCCCGTGCCGGTCGCGCGGTTCGCGAGCGGTGCGATCGTCGCCGTGGTCACCGTGCTGGTGCTCAACGGGGTCGTCTGGTCGGGCGCGCTGAGCGCGCTCAACGGCGTCTACGCCGCGGCCAACGCCGAGGTCGACCCGGACCTCGCGCCCCCGAGCGAGCCGGAGCGTTCGGGGTCGCCGGCCTCCGGGGAGTCCTGGGAGTCGCTCGGCGCCGAGGGCAGGAAGTTCGTCACCGCGGGCCCGACGCTCGACGCCCTGCGCGCCTTCGCCGCGGCGGGCGACGTCGTCGACCCCGCGGACGTCCGCGAGCCGGTCCGCGCCTACGCCGGCGTCGACGCCGGCGGTGACCTGGACGCCACGGCGGCCCGGGTCGTCGCCGAGCTCGACCGGACGGACGCCTGGGACCGCTCCGTGCTGGTCGTCGCGACGACGACCGGCACGGGCTGGGTGGACCCCGGCATGGTCGAGGCGCTCGAGCTGATGCACGGCGGGGACACCGCCATCGCGACCATGCAGTACTCGTACCTGCCGAGCTGGATCAGCTTCGTCGGCGACCGCTCCACGCCGCCCGCCGCGGGCAAGGCGCTGTTCGAGGCCGTGTACGGCCGGTGGTCGGAGCTCCCGACGGACGACCGGCCCCGCCTCCTCGCGTTCGGCATCTCGCTCGGGTCGTTCGGCATGCAGGGCGCGTTCAGCGGTGTCCAGGACGTCGCGGCCCGCAGCGACGGCGCGATGTTCACCGGGACGCCCGGCTTCACGCCGCTGTGGCGCGGGCTCACGGACGCGCGCGACCCGGGGTCGCTCGAGTACGCGCCCGTGGTCGACGGCGGGCGGCAGGTGCGCTGGGGCGATCCCGTCGCCACCGGCGTCGCCGACCTGTGGGGTCCGGGCCCGGACTGGGACGAGCCGCGCGTCGTCTACCTCCAGCACGCGTCCGACGGCGTGACGTGGTGGGGTCCCGAGACGCTCTGGTCCGAGCCGGACTGGCTGGCCGAGCCCCGCGGTCCCGACGTGCTGGGCGACGTCCGGTGGTGGCCGTTCGTCACGTTCTGGCAGCTCACCGGGGACCTGTTCGTCGCCGCGGCGTCGGACATCCCGCCCGGCCACGGGCACGTCTACCACCTCGAGTACGCCGACGGGTTCGCGGCGCTGCACGCGCCGGCCGGCTGGACCGCCGCAGACACGGCGCGGCTCAAGGTCGCGATGGGCGCCCCGCCCGCGGAGAGCTCCACGGGCTGAGCGGGGACCGGTCTGCGGAGCCGGGTCCTGGACGACCCTGCGGAGCGTCAGTCCTGGACGACGCTCGTCCCCTCGCCGCTGTCGTCCACCGTCGGGGCCGGGCCGCTCGCGTACTCGACGCGCGCCCCGTTGCCGCTGACCTGCACGGAGCCCACGCTCTCGACGTCGACCCGGGCGCCGTGCCCCGACACCACGAGGGACCCGACGTGACCGTCGACGTCGACGCGCGCGTCGTTGCCGGAGATCTCGAGGCTCTCGAGGTCGCTCGCCTCGACGTCCACCTCGGTGCCGTGGCCGGTGAGGAGCACCGACGAGCAGGTGCCGACCACGTCGACGTCGGCACCGTCGGCGCTGATCTCGACCACGCCGCCCGCGCAGTCGATCCGGGCGTCCCGCGCGCCGTGCTCGGCGAAGACCTGGCGGTCCGTCGCGTCGTCCGCGGTCCCGCTGGTCGCTCCGCCGTCACCGTCCGTGCCGGTGGGGGCGTCCGCGTCCGCCGTGACCGTCTCGGTCACCGTCTCGGGGTCCTCCGGGTCGCCACCGCAGGCGGCGAGGCCCAGGACGAGGACGGCGGGCACGGCGAGGACGGCGAGACGGCGCGGGGTCATGCCCTCCATCGTCGGGAGGGGGTGAGGACCGGGCAACCGGGAGCGCCTCCCGCGGGCGGTGACGTCCGGCACGCTACGCCGGCGCGTGACGCTCGAGGAAGGTGAAGACCTCGGTCTGGTCGACGCCGGGGAACGCCCCCGCCGGCATCGCCGCGAGCATCGACGCGTGCGGCCGCGCGCTCGGCCAGGCCTGACCGGACCACCGGTCCGACAGCGCGTCGGGCGGGCGCCGGCAGCACGCGCCGTCGGGGCAGCGCGACACGAGACGCTCGGTGGTGTCGCGCCCCAGGAACCACTTCACGTGCGCGAACGGCACCCCGACGCTCACCGAGAACTCGCCGTCGGCGGAGCCCTGGACGCGCGACGTGCACCAGTACGTGCCGCTCGGGGTGTCGGTGTACTGGCTGAACGGGCTGAGCCGGTCCTCCACGGAGAACACCGTGCGCGCCGTCCAGCTCCGGCACACGTACTGGCCCTCGACGGCGCCGAGCGGGTCGGCCGGGAAGCGGACGCCGTCGTTCTCGTACGCCTTGTGGATGACGCCGGACTCGTGGACCTTCATGAAGTGCACCGGGATCCCCAGGTGCGTGGTCGCGAGGTTCGTGAAGCGGTGCGCCGCCGTCTCGTACGACACGGCGAACGCGTCGCGCAGGTCCTCGATGGAGATCTCGCGCGCCTCCTTCGCGGTCCGCAGCGCCTTGACCGCGTGCCGCTCCGGCAGGAGGAGCGCGGCCGCGAGGTAGTTGGCCTCGACGCGCTGGCGCAGGAACTCGCGGTAGTCGCCCGGCTCGGCGTGGCCGAGGACGTGGGGCGCCAGGGCCTGCAGCAGCGCCGACGTCGCGTTCGACCGGCCGCGCACGCCGTTGCTCGGGAGGTAGACGCGCCGGTGCCGCAGGTCGAGGACGGACCGCGTCGAGTGCGGCAGGTCGCCGACGTAGTGCAGCGTGAACCCGAGGTGGGCGGCGATCTCGGCCGCCACGCGCTGCGGGAGGGGACCTCCCGCGTGGCCGACACCGCCGAGCAGCTCCGCCGCGGCGTCCTCCAGCTCGGGGAAGTAGTTGTCCTGCGCGCGCATGGTCGCGCGCAGCTCGGCGTTGGCGCGGCGGGCCTCCTCGGGGGTCGCGGCGCGCTCGGTGTGGAGGCGCTCGAGCTCGCGCCGGAGCGCGACGATCGTCTCGAGCGCGTCGGTCGGCAGCGACTTGCCGACGCGCACCGGGCGCAGGCCGAGCGCGTCGAAGAGCGGGCCGCGCTGCGCGCGCTCGAGCTCGATCTCCAGCGCGTCGCGCCGTGACGGCGGCTCGGCCGAGAGGAGGTCGTCGAGGCTCGCGCCGAGCGCGCGCGCGACGGCCTGGAGCTGCGCGAACCGCGGCTCGCGGCGGCCGTTCTCGAGCAGCGAGACCTGCGACGGCGCGCGGCCGATCGCCGCGCCGAGCTCGTCGAGCGTCATGCCCCGCTCGGTCCGCAGGTGGCGGATGCGCCGGCCGATCGTCAGGGCGTCGGGCTCGCTCTCGAGCGGGATCTCCGCATGTTCCGCGATTCCGGCCGGTCGCGTCGTCGGGATTGCCATGACTGAGGGTGACACACGCCACTCCTTGCGCACAACGGAAGAACGCGGATTCTTCTGCCCGATCCTGCTTGAGAACGGGCTTGCGGAGGCACGAAGGTCGAATCACGGTCTCCCCGCGAGGCCGACGAACGATCCGCTCGACGTCGGACGAGCACACGCGTCACGACGACCCACCCCAGGAGGCACCCCGTGAACAGGCCCACCATCGTCAGCCGCCGGTCCGCGACCGAGTACGTCGGCGGCCCTCGCACGCTCGGCACCGTCCGCCCGGCGGACGGCACGGCGGGCGTGCCGGCAGGCGCGCCGTCGGACCGGGCCGCGCACGACGTCGCGAGCACGGGCAGCCACGCCGTCCGACCCGGCGACCAGACGCAGACCGCCGACGACCTCGCCCGCTCGTGGGCAGAGGACCCCCGCTGGGACGGGATCGCCCGCGACTACACCGCGCAGGACGTCGTCGCGCTGCGCGGCTCGGTGCGCGAGGAGCACACGCTCGCCCGGCGCGGCGCCGAGCGCCTCTGGGAGCAGCTCCACTCCGAGGAGTGGGTCGCCGCGCTCGGCGCGTACACGGGCAACCAGGCCGTGCAGCAGGTGCGCGCGGGCCTGCAGGCCATCTACCTGTCCGGGTGGCAGGTCGCCGCGGACGCCAACCTGTCGGGCCAGACGTACCCCGACCAGTCGCTCTACCCGGCGAACTCCGTGCCCGCCGTCGTGCGCCGGATCAACAACGCGCTGCTGCGCGCGGACCAGGTGGAGGCCGCCGAGCGCGCCGGAGCCGGTGAGTCCGCCACCGGGCCGGGCCGCGACTGGCTCGCCCCGGTCGTGGCCGACGCCGAGGCCGGCTTCGGCGGCCCGCTCAACGCGTACGAGCTCATGCACGCGATGATCGCCGCCGGTGCCGCGGGCGTGCACTGGGAGGACCAGCTCGCGTCGGAGAAGAAGTGCGGTCACCTCGGCGGCAAGGTGCTCGTGCCGACGGCGCAGCACGTCCGCACGCTCAACGCGGCCCGGCTCGCCGCCGACGTCGCGGGCGTGCCGTCGGTGATCGTCGCGCGGACCGACTCGCTCGCCGCGGACCTCCTCACGTCCGACGTCGACGAGCGCGACCAGCCCTTCCTCACGAGCGAGCGCACGGCCGAGGGCTTCTACCGGGTCCGGCCGGGCGAGGCCGCGGTGCTCGCTCGCGGCCTCGCGTACGCGCCGTACGCCGACCTGCTCTGGGTCGAGACGGGGACGCCCGACCTCGGGCTGGCCCGGCGCTTCGCCGAGGCGGTCCACGCCGAGCACCCCGGCAAGAAGCTCGCGTACAACTGCTCGCCGTCGTTCAACTGGCGCAAGCACCTCGACGACGCACAGATCGCGAGCTTCCAGAAGGAGCTCGCCGCGATGGGCTACGCGTTCCAGTTCATCACCCTCGCCGGCTTCCACGCCGTCTCGCACTCCATGTTCGAGCTCGCGCGCGGCTACAAGGACCGCGCGATGAGCGCCTACGTCGAGCTGCAGGAGGCCGAGCTCGCCTCCGAGGCCGACGGCTACACCGCCACCCGCCACCAGCGGGAGGTCGGCACCGGCTACTTCGACCGGGTCGCCACGGCTCTCAACCCCGACGCCGCCACCCTCGCGCTCGCCGGCTCCACCGAGACCGCCCAGTTCCACTAGGCCCTGCCCGCCACGCAGCACCCCGGTCCGCGACGTAGCACCGCACGTCCGCTACCACCTCGCGCACCCGACCCCCGGAGACAGCCATGACCACGCTCACCACGTCCACCACCTCACCCCTGGGCTCCCCCGCCGGCTCGTCCTCGGGCCCGTCCGGCACCCTGCCCGACGGCGGTCCGCACCCGGGCACGTCGGGCGACCCCGCGTCGTCGGGCACCCCGGGCCGCACGCCGCAGGGCACGCTGCGCGTCACGGGCACGCTCGGCGAGCGGTACCGCGAGATCCTCACGCCCGAGGCGCTCGACTTCCTCACCGCGCTGCACGACCGGTTCGTGGCCCGGCGCCACGGCCTGCTCATGGACCGCCAGCAGCGCCGGCAGGACGTCGCGGACGGGATCGACCCCGACTTCCGCGCCGAGACCCGGCCGGTCCGCGACGACCCGTCGTGGCGCGTCGCCGGCTCGACCGGAGCGCCCGGGCTGGAGGACCGGCGCGTCGAGATCACCGGCCCCACCGACCCGAAGATGGCGATCAACGCCCTCAACTCGGGCGCGAAGGTGTGGCTCGCCGACGCCGAGGACGCGTCGTCGCCCACGTGGCGCAACGTGGTCGAGGGCCAGCTCGCGCTGCACGACGCGATCCGCGGCACGCTCGAGCACACGAGCGCGGAGGGCAAGGAGTACCGCCTGCGCTCGGCGACGCTCACCGACCTGCCGACGATCGTCTTCCGCCCGCGCGGGTGGCACCTCATCGAGAAGCACATGCGGTACGTCGACCGGGCGGGCGTGAGCGTCTCGGCGTCGGCGTCGCTCGTGGACTTCGGCCTGTACTTCTTCCACAACGCCCACGAGCTCGTCGCGCGCGGCCGCGGCCCGTACCTCTACCTGCCCAAGCTCGAGGGGTACCGGGAGGCGCGGCTCTGGAACGACGTCTTCGCGTTCGCCCAGGAGTGGGTCGGGATCGAGCAGGGGACGATCCGGGCCACGGTCCTCGTCGAGACGCTGCCCGCCGCGTTCGAGATGGAGGAGATCCTCCACGAGCTGCGCGACCACTGCGCCGGGCTCAACGCGGGCCGCTGGGACTACCTGTTCTCGGTGATCAAGGCGTTCCGCACGCGCGGCGACCAGTACGTCCTGCCCGACCGCGCGCAGGTCACCATGACGGCCCCGTTCATGCGCGCGTACACCGAGCTCCTCGTGTCCACGTGCCACCGGCGCGGGGCGCACGCGATCGGCGGGATGAGCGCGTTCATCCCCGACCGGCGCCGGCCCGACGTCACGGAGCGCGCGCTCGAGCAGGTGCGGGCCGACAAGCGGCGCGAGGCGACGGACGGGTTCGACGGCACGTGGGTCGCGCACCCCGACCTCATCGAGGTCGCGCGCGCCGAGATGGACGCGGTCCTCGGCGACCGACCGAACCAGGTCGCACGGCTGCGCGAGGACGTGCGCGTCGGCCAGCACGAGCTGCTCGACATCGGCTCGGCGCGGCGTGCGGGTGCGACGGTCACCGCGGCCGGGCTGCGTGCCAACGTGTCGGTCGGCGTGCGCTACGTCGAGTCGTGGCTGCGCGGCGTCGGTGCCGCGGCGATCGACCACCTCATGGAGGACGCCGCGACGGCCGAGATCTCGCGCTCGCAGGTGTGGCAGTGGATCGCGTCGGGGACGCGCACGGAGAACGGCGTGCCGATCACGCGCGAGCGGGTCGAGGCACTGCTCGCCGAGATCGTGGACGACCTGCCGCGACACCCGGGGAACCGGGTCGACGAGGCGGCCGCCGTGTTCCGCGCCGTCGCGCTGGCCGAGGACTTCCCGACGTTCCTCACCATCGGGGCGTACTCGCAGTTCCTCGTCGGCTCGGACGTCGACCAGCCCTCGCGCTGACGTCGCTGCCGCCGCCGTCGTGGCCCGTCCGGATCCCGGACGGGCCACGACGGCGTGCGGCACCGTGCGCCGGACGCCGCAGCAGCCCGTCGCTCAGGCCTCGTCGACGACGGCGTCGGTCGTCCCCCGGTTCGCCTCGAGCGCGCGCTCGATGTCCAGCACGATCGCGCCGGCGGCGAGGTAGTCCTCGCCCGTGCCGTGCTCGCGCTGGCGCGCCAGCGCGGCCCGCAGCTCCCGGACGGCGAGGAGCGCCGGTTCCCGGTCCGCGTCGGGGCCCTCGCGGACCACCGCGGCCAGCGCGCCGAGCGCCTCCGCCACGGGGTGGCGCAGCTCCGCGCCGAGCACCCGGCGGTCCGGGTCCAGGTCGTCGCGCTCCCCCTCGGTGAGCACCCGGACGAGGTCCGTGACCACGGCCGTCGTCACGGACAGCCGCTCGGACTTCAGCTCCTGGTCCTCGACGCGCCCGCGCTGCCGGCGCGCCCGGACGTTGAGCCGCTGCGCCTCACGGGCCTCGTCCGCGGCACGTCGTGCGCCGTCGACCGCCGGGGCGACCGCTCGGCGCCGTTCCTCCCACTCCTCCGGGCGGGGTGCCCGGTCACCGTGCAGGCCGTCGGCCAGCGCGTCGAGCTGGTCGGCGAGGACGTCCCCCAGCTCGTCGAGCGCCTCCTCCGACGGCGCGAGGGGCAACGGCGGCGCGACGAGGTTCACGAGGACGCCGACTCCCGCGCCGACGACCACGAGACCGATGTACGCGAGGACGAACTCCGACTGGTCGCGCGCGCCGCCGATCACGAGGACGAAGAGCGCCGACGTCACGGTCCACGTCCCCATGTCGCCGAGGACGCGCCACCCCGCGAGCAGGCTCGCCACGACGACGACGACCGCGACGGTCAGGGAGTCGGTCGGCAGCACCTGGTTGAGCGTCCCCGCGACGGCAGCGCCGACGACGATGGCGAGGGTCGCGCGGACCGACTGGCTCACGGACCGCGCCGCGGTCGAGGACGTGGCGACGACCGCACCGAGCGGCGCGTAGTAGCGGTACTCGGCGAACGGGTCGGGGAACGCGAGACCGATCAGCCAGGCGACCCACCACGCCACCCCGGCCGCGATCCCGGAGCGCAGCGCGACCGCCCACGAGGGGTGCGTCGCCATCCAGTGCACGGTGCGCGACGCCCGTCGGCGCACGACGAGCCGGGGATCGAGGGGTGACGTCTCGGACATGGCGCCATCCTGGACCGTGCGGGTCGCGCTCGCCCGGTCGGCCCGTCCCCCGCGGCGTCCTCTCAGGACAGCGCGCGGACGAACCCGGGACGCTCCGCCGCGAACCAGGCCTCGTTCTCGCGGATGCGGTCGCCGACGCCGTCGTCCCACATGCGCCGCCACCCGCCGCCCCGCGTCGTGGCCGCGTGCCGCATCGCGTACCAGCTCCGCGCGAACCGTTGCGCGAGCACGTCGAGGAGGGCGAGCCGGTCGGACCGGTCGAGGCCGTACGCGTCCGCGACGACGCGGGCACGACGCGCGGCGTCGAGGTCCCGCATGACGACGGGGCGTCCGTCCGGCGGACCGATCGGCGCCCAGTAGAGGAGCGTCGTCGCGAGGTCCAGGAGCCGCGTCGTCGGGGCGGCGAGGTCGAAGTCGATGACGCCGACCAGGCGGTGCGGGCCCTGCGGGTCCTCGCCGACCGGGCGGAAGAGCGCGTTCTCGACCGTCACGTCGTTGTGCCCGACGACGTCCGGGACCTCGAACACGTCGGGCACCTCGGGGAACTGGGCCCGCTCGGGCCAGGAGACCCCGTCGGGAAGCTGCACGTCGGTCGACACGTCGTGCAGCGCCCGCTGCCACTCGCCGAGCTGCGCGAGGATCCCCTCGTCGATCGCCCAGGGGTGCGGTGGGCGGCCACCCATCTCGCCGGGCAGGAAGCTCACGACCTCCCGGCCCTCGTCGTCGATCCCCAGGAAACGCGGCGCGCGGTCGAACCCCACGCGCTCGAGGTGCAGCAGGTACGCCTCGACGGCCGGGCTGTGCGGGCCGCGCGGGCGACGGACCGTGTCGCCGCGGCGCACGAGGCCGTCGGAGACGTCGCCCCCGAGGAGCGGGACCTCGGCCTCGTCGGTCGAGCGGTCGACGAACCGGGTGGTCTGACTCATACCGGACACCTTCGCACGGGAGGCACTCCGCGAGCCAGGGTCAACCGCCACCTCGGGCCGCGTACCAGGGCGCCACCGACTCCATCTGCTGCATGGTGAGGACGATCGCCTCGCGCTGCCGCGGACGGGCGCCCTTGTGGACGAGCGCCGTCGTGGCCGTCGACGCGCGGATCACGGTCCTCGGCGCCGAGGACCGACCGTTGCGCGGGATCGTGCCGATCGACGACGTCCCCCCGTCGCCCGACGACGCGATGGTCGACAACCTCGTGTGCATCGTGCACGACGTGCTCGCGGACCAGGCGCCCGGCGGGAGCACCGTGCTCATGCTCGAGCGTCCCGGGACCGACGCCGTCACGCGGGCAGACGGCCGGTGGTTCGCCGGGCTGCGCGACGCCGCCGCACGCCGCGGAGTCCGCCTGCGTGGCGTGTTCCTCGCGACCGGACGGCACGTGCGGCCGCTCGCTCCGGACGACGTCACGGCGTGACCGCTCTCCTCGGGCACCCCGTCCGGGCGCTGCCGGCATGACGCGCCGAACCTCCCTTCCCCGACCACCGCGGCTGTGTGACGACGGCCCGACCGTCGGCCCGACCTCTCAGCGGTTCGCACGCGAATCGCGATGCAGTACTCGGATCCACCCTGCCCGCACGGAGGATGCTGTCGGGCCGTGGAGCTGGCTCGGGCCAGAGCTCGAGGCGTAGCGCACGCGAGCGCCCTGGACCGCGCGGTCGCCGGTCTCGGCCCGCAACCAGCCGTCGACATCCGATATCGCACTCGATATCGTCAGCTCGTGGATGACGGTGACCGCGTGCGACGGGCACGCGAACACGCAGGGCTGTCGCAGCGCGAGCTCGCGGCGCGCTCACGTGTGCCGCAGCCCAACATCGCGGCGATCGAGTCGGGGCGGCGACGCCCTCAACCGAGGACGCTCGCGCGCCTGCTCGACGCGACTCGTGCCCGTCCCCGCGAGGTCCTCGACCGCCACCGCGCAGACGTCCGGCGGATCGTCGCGGCACGAGGCGGGAGCGAACCGCGCGTCTTCGGCTCGACGGCGCGAGGACAGGACGGGGTGGACTCCGACCTGGACCTCCTGGTCACCTTCCCGCCAGGGACCTCGGCCTGGACCCTCACCGGGCTCGAGCTCGACCTCGAGGAGGCGCTCGGCGTTCGTGTCGACGTCGTTCCCGACTCCGGGACGTCCCCGGCGGTCGAGCGTGCACGTCGAGAGGCGCAGCCGATATGACCGGGGCGGAGATGCCGCTTGCCGGTGATCGTGACGCCGACAAGTCGATGCGCACGCTGGTCGACCTGTCCCGGTTCGGCGCCAGCGCCCGTCGCATCGTCGGACGGGGTCGCGAGGCGTTCTTCCACCCGGAGGACGACATCCTGCGCCGCGCGGGGCGCAGCGTCATCGTCGACGTCTCGGCGGCCGCCGATCGGTTCCCTGCAGCCTTCGTCGCAGCGCACCCGGACGTCCCGTGGCGAGAGATCCGCGCGACACGGAACCGCATCGCGCACCAGTACGACGGCGTGAGCGACGAGATCGTGTGGGACACGTTGCGTCTCCACCTCCCGGACCTGCTGAAGACGTTGGGGGTCGCCAGCTGATCGAGACGCAGTCGGCTCGTCCTGCTCGGGGTCCGGCAGCCGGTGCGACCGGAGGAGCTGTTCGTCTGTCCTCGATGCGCTCGCCGTCATCCTCGACCTCGCCGCCGACGTCGTCGCCAGGCGTGAGGGCGTACGAGATCGCTTCCCGCCCTCGAACCGTCGACGCCTTCGTCGTCCAACCGCGCCGCTGGGTGGTCGAACGGCACCGCAGACTCGTCCGCCAGCACGAGACCACCTCACCGCAACCGTCACCGCCGCGACGCACTCCCGGATCAAGCTCCTGCTCCCGCTCCTCTACCGCCAGCGGTCGTCCGACAGGCTCGAGGTCGCGCCTCCCTGCGCTGTGAGCTCGCGGCCAGGGGTGCGGTCGCGCGCCACGCGGCGCAGGCCGGACAGGACCGCGGCGGTGGCGGCCGTCGGCGGCGCCCCTCGACGCACCGCGGCATAGACCTGACGTGTCCTCGGCGCCTCCAGCGCGCGCACGTCGACGGCGTACCGGCGGTCGACGGCGAGCCCGGGCAGGAGCGCGACGGAGAGCCCGCTCTCCACGTGCGCGAGCAGCAGGTCGTAGCTGGGGAGGCGCGCGACGACGCGCGGCTCGAAACCCGCGACGCGGCACGCGCCGTCGAGCAGGGTCGACAGGTAGGTGCCGGGCAGGTCCGCCGCCCAGCGCGCGTCGGCGAGCCCGGCGAGGTCGACCGGGCCGGACGAGGTCTGCGGCGACGCGTCGGCAAGGCCGTCCTGCGGCGGCGCGCCGGCGGCGCCGTCCCTCGACGTCGCGGCCGGGGTCACCAGCACGACCGGGTCCTCGAGCAGCGGCACGGTCGCGACGTCGGGACCGGCGAGCGGGGCGCCGTCGAGCAGGTCGGCCGTGACGGCCAGGTCGACGTCCGCCCGCCGCAGCGCCGGACCGCTCTCGCGCGGGTCGAGCTCGACGACGTCGACCTCCACCCGGGGGTGATCGGTCGCGAGCCGGAGCGTCAGGGGGATCACGAGCTCGCGCACCGCGCTGGAGAACGCGGCGACGCGGACGACACCGGCCGGTTGCCCGTCGGGGTGCGCGAGCTCCGCCTCCGCGAGCGCCATCTGGTCGAGGATGACCCGCGCGTGCCTCGCGAGCGACCGACCTGCCGGGGTGAGCCGCACGCGCCGTCCCGTCCGCTCGAGGAGGCGCGCGCCGGTCTCGGCCTCGAGCGCGGCGAGCTGCGCCGAGACCGCGGACGGGCTCAGGTGCAGGGACGCCCCGACTGCGCGGACCGTGCCGAGGCTGTCGAGCCGGGCCAGGACCTGCAGCCGCGCGGCGTTGAGCACGGGCACCTCCTGCTGGTCGACGAGCGCCATCCGCGCTGTGCTGTTCCTCCGCACAGACTGTACGAGAACTCGTGCTGTACGCGCACAGGGCGTCGTCCCTAGGCTCGCCGCATGACCGCCGCCCCGACCCCCGACCTCGTCCCCGCCGGGGACGCCACCCGGTTCTGGGCCGACGCAGACCGTCACCTCGTGCGCTACGGCGGGCCGTTCACGCCCGAGGTCGTGGAGAGCGCGTCGGGGAGCTTCGTGACCACGGCGGAGGGTCGCCGGATCCTCGACTTCACGTCGGGCCAGATGAGCGCGATCCTCGGGCACAGCCACCCCGCGGTCGTGGCGACGGTGCGCCGGCAGATCGGCACGCTCGACCACCTCTTCAGCGGGATGCTCTCGCGACCGGTCGTGGACCTCGCGCGACGCCTGGCGGGCACGCTCCCCGACCCGCTGGAGAAGGTCCTGCTCCTCACGACGGGCGCGGAGTCGAACGAGGCCGCGATCCGGATGGCGAAGCTCGTCACGGGCGGGCACGAGATCGTCTCCCTCGCGGGGTCGTGGCACGGGATGACGCACGCCGCGGCCGCGGCGACCAACAGCGCGGGGCGGCGCGGCTACGGGCCGACGGCGCCGGGGAACCTCGTCATCCCGGTGCCGAACGCCTACCGTCCCGACCACCTCGCGCCGGACGGCGGGCACGACTGGCGTCGCCAGCTCGACCTCGCGTTCGACCTCGTCGACGTCCAGTCGACCGGGAGCCTCGCGGCCTGCATCGTCGAGCCGATCCTCAGCTCGGGCGGGATCGTCGAGCTGCCGCAGGGCTACCTCGCGGCGCTGCGGGACAAGTGCCACGAGCGCGGGATGCTGCTCGTCCTCGACGAGGCGCAGACCGCGCTGTGCCGCACCGGCTCCTGGTACGGGTTCGAGGGCCGGCCGGGCGACGAGCCCGTCGTCCCCGACATCCTCACGCTCTCGAAGACGCTCGGGGCCGGGCTCCCGCTCGCCGCGGTGGTCACGAGCGCCGAGATCGAGGAGCGTGCGCACGAGCGCGGCTTCCTGTTCTTCACGACCCACGTGTCCGACCCCCTGGTCGCCGCGGTGGGCGGCACGGTGCTCGACGTCCTCGAGGAGGAGCGCCTGGACGCGCGCGTGCGCGTGCTCGGCGACCGCCTGCGCACCGGGCTCCTCGAGCTGCAGTCCCGGCACGACGTCGTGGGGGACGTGCGCGGCCGCGGGCTCCTGCAGGGCATCGAGCTCGTGCTCGACCGGGAGACGAAGCAGGGCGCCGACGCTCTCGGCGCCCTCGTGACCCGCCGGGCGCTCGAGCGCGGCCTGCACATGAACGTCGTGCAGCTGCGCGGCATGGGCGGCGTCTTCCGGATCGCCCCGCCGCTGACCATCGCCGACGACGAGCTGGACCTCGGGCTCGAGCTGCTCGACGCTGCGCTCGAGGACGCGACGCGCGAGCTCCTCGGGTAGCACGGTCCGCGAGTCGCCCACCGACCGCTGCCAGGCGTGCGGCGGGGTTCAGACGGGGGCGTCGTCGTCCCCCGTCCGTCGTCGCAGCCCCACGGCGAGCACCTCGTCGCGCACGACGACGGGCGGTCCTCCCTCCGGACCGACGAGCCGGGAAACGGCGAGCGAGGCGAGCAGCGGGTCGAGGACACGTCCGTCGGAGCTGCCCCGTGGCGTCTCGTACACGAGCCACAGCCGCCCTCCCGGCCGCAGGAGACCCGACAGCGCGCCGCTCACGGCACGCGCGTCCCGCGTCCAGAAGAGGTTGACGTTCACGGCGACGACCACGTCGAACGGCCCGTCGGCGTCGAGCAGTCCCGCCGCGTCCTCGACCTCGCCGGTCCGCACGGCCAGCCTCCCGTCGGCCGCCGCGGCCGCGTTGCGCCGCGCGGTCCGCCCCGCGGCCACGGCAGACCTGTCGAGCGCGACGTACCGCAGCCCCGGGTGGCGCGCGAGCAGCAGCTCGGCGAGGACGCCCGAGCCGCTGCCCACCTCGAGGACGCGCTCGGAGCCCTGGAGAGCGAGCAGGTCGGCGGCGCGCAGGAGCCGGGGCGGGACGGCGGCGGGCACGACGTCAGGATGCGCCGTCGCACCACGGTCTGCACGGGGGCCGGCGCGGTCGACGACACCTCGCGTAACACCGTCTCAGCATGCGCGACGGCCCTTCCACGGAGCGGACAGCGCACCTAGCCTGACGGGCGGAGAGCCGCGCAGCCGTCGCGCGCACACCCCCGGCCACGCCAGCCCTTGGAGGACACCATGCCCGCACCGCTCGACACCACCGAGAAGATCACGCAGTACGCCCACCCCGACCGCCTCGTGAGCACCGAGTGGCTCGCGGAGCACCTCGGCGAGCCGGGCGTCGTCGTCGTCGAGTCCGACGAGGACGTGCTGCTCTACGAGACCGGCCACATCCCCGGCGCCGTGAAGATCGACTGGCACACGGACCTCAACGACCCGGACACGCGCGACTACATCGACGGCAAGGGCTTCGCCCAGCTGCTCGGCTCGAAGGGCATCGGCCGCGACACGACGATCGTCGTCTACGGCGACAAGAACAACTGGTGGGCCGCGTACGCGGCGTGGGTCTTCACGCTGTTCGGCCACGAGGACGTGCGTCTCCTCGACGGCGGTCGTGGCAAGTGGATCGCCGAGGGCCGCGAGACGACCACGGACGTCCCGGAGCCCGACGCCGTCGAGTACCCGGTCGTCGAGCGCGACGACGTGACGATCCGCGCGTTCAAGGAGGACGTGCTCGCGCACATCGGCAACGGCCCGCTCGTCGACATCCGCTCCCCGCAGGAGTTCACGGGCGAGCGCCTGCACATCCCGGACTACCCGGAGGAGGGCGTGCTGCGCGGGGGCCACATCCCGACGGCGCGCAACGTCCCGTGGGCGACCGCGGTGGCCGAGGACGGCACGTACAAGTCGCGCGCCGAGCTCGAGGCGATCTACCAGGAGGGCGGCCTCGGCCTGGCGACCGACGACGAGGTCGTCACGTACTGCCGCATCGGCGAGCGCTCGAGCCACACGTGGTTCGCGCTGACGTACCTGCTCGGCTTCGACAAGGTGCGCAACTACGACGGCTCGTGGACCGAGTGGGGCAACGCGGTGCGCGTGCCCATCGTCAAGGGCGACCAGCCGGGCGAGGCGCCCGCGTCGCTCGCCTGACCCGACGCCCGTGCCCGACGGCGCGCGACGGTGCGAGGATCGGAACCATGAGCGCCTCCACCCCCGACGCCGCACTGCCCCCGACCCTCGCCGAGATCCGCGAGGACTTCCTCGCGCTCCCCGAGCGGGAGCGCCTGCAGCTCCTGCTCGAGTTCGCGAACGAGCTCCCGGACCTGCCGGAGCGGTACGCGAGCGCACCGGGCATGCTCGAGCGCATCGAGGAGTGCCAGTCCCCCGTCCGGGCGTTCGCCGAGGTGGACGACGCGGGTGTCGTGCACTTCTACGCGACCGCGCCCGCCGAGGCGCCGACGACGCGCGGGTTCGCGTCGATCCTCGCCCAGGGGCTGTCGGGCCTCACCGCGCAGGAGGTCCTCGACGTCCCGGACGACTTCCCCATGTCGATCGGGCTCACGCGGGCCGTGAGCCCTCTGCGCATCGGCGGGATGAACGGCATGCTCACGCGCGCCAAGCGCCAGGTCCGGGACCAGGTGACCGCGCGCGGCTGACCGGCCACCCCGCGTCCCGGGCACCGCGCGACGGCGTCCCGGGGCACGCCCACCGTGCCCCACGGGCGGTCCGAGCAGGGTGCGAAATCGATGTCGGAAGGATTCGACACCGTTATCGACGGAAATAGTTTGTCCATTGACCAGAATGCCTCTTGTCGATAGTTCATCCGATTGACATTATCGAGCCCGTCCGACTCGCTCGATCACAAAGGTGTCGATCGCATGTCTCCTGTCCGGCGTCTGCTCTCCCTGACCACGGCTCTGTCGCTCGTGGCCGTCGGCGCGCTCCTCGCGCCCCCGGCGTCCGCCGCGGAAGATCCCCCACCACCACCCGCCGTCGAGGAGGAGAGCGGGCGCGTGCTCGTCTTCTCGAAGACGGCGGCCTTCCGGCACGGCTCGATCCCCCAGGGCATCGCGGCCGTCCAGGCCATCGGCGACCAGCACGACCTCACCGTGGACACGACCGAGGACGCGGCGGCCTTCACGCCCGAGAACCTCGCGACGTACGACGCGGTGGTCTTCATGTCCACGACCGGCGACGTCCTCGACGACGGCCAGCAGGCCGCGTTCGAGGAGTACATCCGCGGGGGCGGCGGCTACGTCGGCGTCCACGCCGCGAGCGACACCGAGTACACGTGGCCCTGGTACGGCGAGCTCGTGGGCGCGTACTTCAGCGGCCACCCGGCGGTCCAGCCCGCCGGGATCCACGTCGAGGACCGCACGCACCCCTCGACGTCCCACCTGCCCCAGCGCTGGGAGCGCACCGACGAGTGGTACAACTTCGGCGACAACCCGCGCGGTGACGTCCACGTCCTCATGACGCTCGACGAGACCTCGTACCAGGGCGGCGGGATGGGCGCCGACCACCCCGTCGCGTGGTGCCAGTACCACGAGGGCGGGCGGTCCTGGTACACCGGGCTCGGTCACACGCCCGAGAGCTTCGTCGAGCCGGCGTTCGTCGAGCACCTCACGGGGGGCGTCCTCTGGGCGACCGGCGCCGCGTCCGACGACTGCGGCGGCACGGTCGACGCCAACTACCAGAAGGTCGTCCTCGACGACGAGGTCGCCAGCCCGATGGGGCTCCAGGTCGCCGACGACGGTCGCGTGCTCTACATCGAGCGCGCCGGCCAGGTCCGCGTCATCGACCCCGCCACCTCGACGACGTCCACGGTCGGCCGCCTCCAGGTCCACACCGCGCAGGAGAACGGCCTGCTGGGCATCGAGCTCGACCCCGACTTCGCCGAGAACGGCTGGGTCTACCTCTTCTACACGCCCCACGGCGACCTCGTCGACGAGCCTCACCAGCGCCTGTCGCGGTTCACGCTCGAGGGCGACACGCTCGATCTCGCGAGCGAGCAGATCCTCCTGCAGATCCCGCACCAGCGCGTGGAGTGCTGCCACTCGGGGGGCTACCTCGACTTCGACGCCGAGGGCGACCTCTGGATCTCCGTCGGCGACGACACGTCGCCCGGCGGTGCCCCGGGGGGCTACGCGCCGATCGACGAGCGCCCGGGGAGCGAGGCGTTCGACGCCCAGCGCTCGTCCGGCAACACGGACGACCTGCGCGGCAAGCTGCTGCAGATCACCCCGACCGACGACGGCTCCTACACGGTCCCCGAGGGCAACCTCGTCGACACGGAGTGGGCCGCGGGCCAGGACACCAGCAAGATCCGGCCCGAGATCTACGCCATGGGGCTGCGCAACCCGTTCCGCTTCGCCGTCGACCAGACCACCGGAGCGGTCTACCTCGGTGACTACGGCCCCGACGCGAGCGTCGCGGACCAGCGCGGCATCGACGGTCGCGTCGAGTGGAACGTCATCACCGAGCCCGGCAACTACGGCTGGCCCTACTGCCACGGCGGCGGGGCGTACGTCGACTTCGACTACGCGACGAACCAGCCCGGTGCCGAGTTCGACTGCTCCGGCCCGGTGAACGACTCGCCCAACAACACCGGCGTCACCACCCTGGCCCCGGTCATCGAGCCGCTGACCTCCTACGGCCGCTCGCTGCGCGACCCGGACGTCGGCACCGGCGGCGCGCCGATGGGCGGCCCGGCGTACACGTTCGACGAGGAGCTCGAGTCCGACCGCAAGTGGCCGCGCTCGATGGCGGACAAGCCCTTCTTCTACGAGTGGGGCCAGAACCGCCTCTACCAGCTCCACCTCGACGAGGACGGCGCGAAGACCGACATCACGCGGGTCCTGGCCTCGATGCAGCTCACGCGGCCGCACGCGATGGTCTTCGGCGAGCACGACGGCGCGATGTACCTCATCGAGTGGGGCTCGGGCTTCGGCGGGAACAACCCCGACGCCCAGGTCGTGCGCATCGACTACACCGGCGGCAACGACCGGCCGCTCGCGAAGGTGTCCGCGACCCCGCGGTCGGGCGGCGTCCCGCTCGTCGTGGAGTTCTCCAGCGCCGGCACGGCGCACCCTCAGGGCGGCGACCTGACGTACGCGTGGGACTTCGGTGACGGCGGCACGTCGACGGAGCCGAACCCCACGCACACCTACACCGCCGAGGGCGACTACACCGCCGTCCTGACGGTGTCCGACGTCCACGGACGCACCGGGACCGCGAACGCGACGATCTCCGTCGGCAACACCGAGCCCGAGGTCGAGATCCTGTGGCCCGCGAACGGCACGGTCTTCACCTACGGGGACACGGTCGACTTCGAGGTGTCCGTGACCGACGCGGAGCAGGGCTCCACGGCGGCGGGCGACATCGACTGCGCGGACGTCACGGTCGAGCTCATCCTCGGCCACGACGACCACGGGCACCCGATGAAGGAGGCGACGGGCTGCACCGGCTCGTTCGTCCTCGAGCCCGACAGCGGCCACACGGACACCGACCGCATCACGTACGCGATCGAGGCCCGGTACACCGACGACGGCTCCCCCGCGGGCGTCGTCGCGCCGCTCACCGGCCGCGACGTCGTCGCGATGCAGCCGTCACGCAAGCAGGCCGAGCACTACACCCTCGGGACCGAGGTCCGGGCCGAGGCGACGGCCGACCCGCTCGGCGGAGACCTCAACGTCGGCTTCATCCGCGACAACAGCGCGATGACGTACGAGGACTTCAACTTCGCGAACGTCGACGCCCTGCGCTTCCGGGTCGCGTCGCCGAACGACACGAGCCGGATCGAGATCCGCAAGGACTCCGCCGACGGCGAGCTCCTCGGGAGCGCGGCCGTGCCGCGCACCGGTGGCTTCCAGGCCTGGGGCTGGGTCGAGGCGGCCGTCGACGACCCGGGGGACACGTTCGACCTCGTCCTGCTGTTCCGGGGCGCGGACGGGTACCTGCTCAACCTCAACTGGTTCGACGTCGTGGGCGACGGCGCCGCGGGCGGTCCGCCGCTCGTCGTGCCGACACCGGTCGCCGAGCTCTCGCCGGCCGAGCCGGAGGAGAGCGGCTGGTACCACGACGCGGTGAGCCTGTCGCTCACCGCCGAGGAGGGCGACGCCATCGAGTACCAGGTGGGCGCCACCGGTGCGTGGACGCCCTACACGGCTCCCGTGCCGTTCGCCGAGGACGGCCGCTACGAGGTCGCCTTCCGGGCGGTGCGCGGCGAGAGCACGTCCAACCGGGGCAGCGTCGTGGTCCAGGTCGACGGCACGGCGCCGGCGACGACCGCCGACCTCACCGCGCTGACCGAGGGTGACACCTTCACGGGCGGCGTCTCGGTCGTGCTCGAGGCGACGGACGCCACGTCCGGCGTCGACGGGACGACGGTGCGGGTCGACGGCGGTGACGAGGTCGACTACGACGGCGCGTTCACGGTGAGCGGGGACGGCGAGCACACCGTCGAGTTCCGCACCGTCGACACGGCCGGCAACGTCGAGCCGTGGCAGACCGTCCGGTTCGAGAGCCCGAGCGGGCAGCGCCCGGAGATCTCGCTGAGCGACCCGCCGCTCGGGGGCGTCGTCCCGTTCGGCAAGGCCGTGCGGTACGAGGCCACGGTCGCGGACCCGTCCGCCGACTGCGCCGACGTCCGGGCCCGGCTCGTCGTCACGCGCGGCGACCAGGTGTGGCGGGGCGAGCCGACCGACGGCTGCACCGGGCTCGTGACGATGGAGCGACCTGCGGACGCCGGTCCGACGGACCGCCTCCGCTACGAGCTCGAGGTCCTGTACGCCCGCGGCGGTCACGACGGCGAGGTCCGCAACCTCGCGCAGGCGCGCGCGACCGTGCGGCTGCAGCCGGCGCTGATCCAGGCGGAGCACGCCGACTCGACGGTCCGGACCGAGCCGACCGGCGACTCGATCGGCGGCGGTCTCAACGTCGGCTGGCTGCGTGACAACGCCACGATCAGCTACGCCGACGTCAACCTCGCGGGGATCGAGAAGGTCCGCTTCCGGATGGCGTCGAGCAGCATCGGGGGCACCCTCGAGCTGCGCGCGGGCTCGGCGAGCGGCGCCCTGATCGGCTCGGTGCCGATCACGAACACGGGCGGCGGCCAGTCGTACCAGTGGTTCGACGTGCCGGTGACCGACCCGGGCGGGCCGATCACGCTCGTCCTGGTGTTCCGCGCGACGGGCACGCACTACATCGCCAACGTCAACCTGTTCGAGCTCGTCGGGGACGGCGTCTCCACCGAGCCGGCGCCCGAGGAGCTCGCGATCTCGACCGTGGTCGAGCCGCGCTGCCTCGCGGGCAAGGTGTACGTGGCGGTGCGGGCGACGAACGACGACACCGCGCCGGCGGACATCACCCTCACGACGCCGTTCGGGACCCGCACGGTCGCCGACGTCGCGCCGGGCAAGAGCGCCTACCAGGCGTTCGCCACCCGGTCGGCCTCGGTCCCGGCAGGGACGGCGCAGGTGAGCGCGGAGGGCGACGGTCGCACCTTCGCGGCCGACGTCGAGCACGCGGCGCTGTCGTGCGGCTGACGTCGTGACACGGGGCTGAGGTCCGGGAGGCGGCCGTCCGACGTCGCCTCCCGGCCCGGCCGACCCCGGCTCGCCCTGCGCTCAGTCGCGCAGGGCGAGCCGCCGGGCGAGCACCGCGCAGACCACGAGCTGGAGCTGGTGGAAGACGATCACCGGCACCGCGACGACGCCGGCCACGGCCACGGGGAACAGCACGCTCGCCATGGGCAGCCCGGTCGCGAGCGACTTCTTCGAGCCGCACATGAGGAGCGCGACCCGGTCGGCGCGCGGCAGGCGCAGGGCCGCCCCGCCCCACCACGTGATCGCGAGCATCGCCGCGAGGAGCAGGGCGCTCACGCCGAGCAGCGCGACGATCGCCCACCCCGACACGCTGGACCACACACCCGCCGACGAGGCGGCGGCCACGGCCCCGAACACGACGACGAGGATGGTCCCGCGGTCCACGGCGAGCGTCAGCCAGCGCCGCGCGCGGACCCAGTCGCCGACCCACGGCTGCAGCAGCTGGCCCACGACGAACGGGACGAGGAGCTGGAGCAGCACGGTCCGCAGCCCGCCCAGACCATCGAGCGCACCGTCGTCGGCACCGCCGGACGCGCCGGCCGAGGCCCCGGACGCGTCGGACAGCAGCCACAGCACGAGCAGCGGGGTGACGACCATCCCGAGCACGTTGGAGACCGTCGCGCCGCAGATCGCTCCCGCGACGTTGCCGCGCGCCACCGACGTGAATGCCACCGACGACTGCACCGTGGACGGCAGCAGCGCGAGGAAGAGCACCCCGACGGCGAGCCCGTCCCCGATCACCGGGGCGACGGCCCACGCGACGACGAGGCCCAGCAGCGGGAAGACGACGTACGTCGACGCGAGGATCCCGCCCTGGAGCCGCCAGTTCCGCAGCCCGGCCCACACCTCACGCGTGGACAGCCGCATGCCGTAGACGAGGAACAGGACCGTGACCGCGACGTCCGCGACGACGTCCACGACGCGCTGGGCGTCCTCGCCCACGGGCACGACCAGCCCGAGCACGAGCACCACCAGGAGCGTCACGACGAACGGGTCGACCCACCGGCTCAGGACTGCGCGCACGAGGGTCGAGTCTAGGCGGGCCGTCGCGGCGGGGTCAGAAGTCGAACAGGTCCCCGAGCCACGACTCCTTCTTCTTGCGCTTGGCGTAGCGCGGGTCGTAGCGGTCGCCGTCGTACCGGCGGTCGCCCTCGTAGCGGCGGTCGCCCTCGTACCGGCGGTCGCGGTCGTCGTAGCGCCGCTCCTCCCGGTAGCGGTCGTCGCGGCGGTCGTCGTAGCCGCGCGGCGACCCGTAGTCGGCCGGCTGCGCGGGCGGGTAGGCCGTAGGCCCCGGCGGCACGGGCGCCGCGGCAGGCGCAGCGGCTGCGGCAGGCCCCGCGGCCTCGGCCGCGATCTCCCCCTCGACCGAGCGGTCGATGATCTTGTCGAGCTCGCCGCGGTCGAGCCACACGCCGCGGCACGTGGGGCAGTAGTCGATCTCGACGCCCTTGCGCTCGGTCATCACGAGCACGGTCTGGTCGGTCGGGCAGAGCATGCGGGTCCTCCTGGTGCGGCCGGACGGGTGACCCGGCATGGCCGGGACGCTGGGGAGTCCAACGCCGCCGGACCCGGGATGGTTCCCGTCGGCTCGGCTCGGTCCCCCCGCGCTCACGTCGCGTCGTCGGGCACGAGGTGCTCGCGCAGCTCCTCGACGCGGTGGCGCTCGTCGTCGAGCGCGGCGAGCGCCTCCGCCACGCGCGGCAGGAAGTCCGCGCCCGCGATGAACCACTCGACCCCTTCGAGGAACCGCGCGGCGGCGACCTCGTCGTGCAGGGCGAGCGCGAGGTCCGCGCGGAGCACGAGCGCGCGGAAGCGCACGCGCTCGGAGACGCTCCGGGTACGGACCCCTTCCGCGGCGAACGCCTCGTCCAGGACCCGCGCGGCCCCGACCGCGTCCCCGGCGCCGCGCAGGATCCGGGCGTGCTCGACGGCGCGGGCCAGGTCCGGCGGTTCCGCGGCACGACGGCGCGGCAACCCGGGAAGGGGTGCCCCACCAGCCACGCCGTACCTCCGAGCCTCGACAGCCCGTCCACAGTAGACCGGGGCGTTCCCGTCGGCAGCCCGAGCGCGTCGGGCCGGCCCGGGACGACGCCCGGACCGGCCCGACGGGGTCCCGAGGTCAGCGCTGGACCCGCGCGCTCCCCCCGGAGGCGAGCTTGCGCACCTCGGCGAGCGACGCCGTCGACGTGTCGCCCGGGGTGGTCATCGCGAGCGCGCCGTGCGCGGCGCCGTACTCGACGGCCTCCGCGATCGACCCGAGCTCCATGAGCCCGTACGCGAGGCCCGACGCGAACGAGTCGCCGCCGCCGACGCGGTCGAGGATCTCGAGACCCGGCCGGTGCGTCGCCTCGGCGAAGCCCTGCACGCGCGACCACGCGATGGCGCCCCAGTCGTTGACGGTCGCCGTCTTCACGCCGCGCAGCGTCGTCGCGATGACCTGGAAGTTCGGGTACTCCTCCGCGGCCCGCCCGATCATCGCGCGGAACGCGCCCGTGTCCAGGTCGGTGAGGTTCTCGTCCACGCCCTCGACCTCGAAGCCGAGGCTCGCCGTGAAGTCCTCCTCGTTCCCGATCATCACGTCGACGTAGCGCGCCAGGCGACGGTTGACCTCCTGCGCACGCTCGACGCCGCCGATCCCCTGCCACAGCGACGGGCGGTAGTTGAGGTCGTACGACACGATCGTGCCGTGCCGGCGCGCGGCGGCCATCGCGGCCTCGGCGACGTCGGCGCTCGACTCCGACAGCGCGGCGAAGATCCCGCCGGTGTGGAACCAGCGCACGCCGCGGCCGAACAGCGCGTCCCAGTCGACGTCGTCGGGACGGAGCTGGGCGATCGCGGTGTTGCCGCGGTCGGAGACGCCGACGGCGCCGCGCACGCCGAACCCGCGCTCCGTGAAGTTCAGGCCGTTGCGCACGGTGCGGCCGATGCCGTCGTAGGACCGCCACACGACGTGGCTCGTGTCGAGGCCGCCCGTGAGCATGAGGTCCTCGACGAGGCGGCCGACCTCGTTGTCCGCGAGCGCCGTGACGACTGCGCCGCGCAGGCCGAAGCAGCGGCGCAGGCCCCGTGCGACGTTGTACTCGCCGCCGCCCTCCCAGGCGTCGAAGCTGCGCGCGGTCTTGATGCGGCGCTCGCCCGGGTCGAGGCGCAGCATGACCTCGCCGAGCGCGACGACGTCGTACGCGCTCTCGGCGGCGGGGCGGACGGCGAGCGGCGCGGTGGCGCCGGAGGTCCCGGGGGTGGTCCCGGTGGGGGTGGTGCTCACGGTCAGGCTCCTTCGGTGACGGTGGTGAGCGACGCGGCGAGCTCGACGGCCTCGCGCGTGCGCCGGGTGATCTCCGTCCAGTCGCCCGCGCGGACGAGCGACCGGTCGACCATCCACGACCCGCCGGCGGCCAGCACCGACGGCAGGGACAGGTAGTCGAGGAGGTTGGCGGCGCTCACGCCGCCCGTGGGGACGAACCGCACGCCGGGGAACGGCGCCGAGAACGCCTTGACGGCCGCGGGGCCGCCGACGACGTTCGCCGGGAACAGCTTCACGGCCCGCAGGCCGAGGTCCAGCGCGGCGATGATGTCCGACGGCGTCGCGACCCCCGGGAGGATCGGCACGCCGAGCTCCTGGGCCCGGCGCACGACGTCGGCCGACAGGCCCGGCGACACGAGGAAGCGCGCGCCGGCCTGGACGGCCTCGTCCACCTGGGCGGCCGTGACGACCGTGCCGGCGCCGACGAGGACCTCGGGCACCTCGCGCGCGATCGCCTCGATCGCCGACGCGGCGCCGGCGGTGCGGAACGTGACCTCGGCGACCGGCAGGCCGCCGTCGCGCAGGGCGGCGGCGACGCCCAGGCCGTCGCGCGCGTCGTCGACCACGACGACGGGGACGACGCGCGCCCGCTCGATCTGCTCCAGGACGCTGGTGTCGGCTGACATCCTCACTCCGTTTCGCTATGGTGAACGTCTGTTGTTCACTGCGGAACGCACTCTAGAGGAAGGCACCACGATGACGGAAGCCGGGCCCGCGCCCTCGGGCACTGCCGGGAGCGGGTCGGCCGCTCCGGCGACGAGCCCGCTCGGCAGCGTGGACAAGGCGCTCGCCGCGCTCGAGGCGCTGGCCGCCGCCGGGCCCGGCGGCCTCGCCCTGGGCGCGCTCGCCCACGACCTCGGCCTCCACAAGGCGTCGCTGCACCGCACCCTCGCGGCGCTGCGCCACCGCGGCTACGCCGAGCAGGACGACGCGACGGGCAGGTACCGGCTCGGCCCCGCCGCGACCGCGCTCGCGACCGTCTACCTGGGCGAGGAGAACCTGCCCGCCCTCCTGCACGCCGCGCTCGTCGCCGTGTGCCAGGCCACGGACGAGCTCGTGCACCTGGGGACGCTCGCCGGGACGGAGATCGTCTACCTCGACAAGGTCGAGCCGGCGCGCGCGGTGCGGGTGTGGTCCGCCGTCGGGCGCCGCCGCCCCGCGGCGACGACCGCGCTGGGCCGCGCGCTGCTCGCCCACCGCGTGCTCGACGACGACCGTCTCGCCTGGTACGCGGCCGCGGCGCCCGACGGCCAGGTGACGACCGCGGACCTGCGCGCGATCTGCGAGCGCACGCGCGAGCACGGGTTCGCGCGCGAGGACGAGGAGAACGAGCGCGGGATCAGCTGCGTCGCGGTCCCCGTGCTCGACGCGGGCCGCCCGGTCGCGGCGATCAGCGTCACCGCGCCGTCCGAGCGGCTCGGGGCGCGGCGGCGGCGCGAGCTCGAGGAGGTCCTCACCCGGGTGCTCCCGCCGCTGCTCCCGCCGCCCCTCGCCCTCCCGGAGGCGCCGCGAGGAGCCGCGAGCCGGTCGGAGCAGCGGTCCGCGCACCGGACGGCGACGACGCCCGGCGTGTGAGAGAGTTCAACCGCAGTCCGACCGACAGCACGGAAAGGCCCGGCGATGACCGTCCTCGTGGCGTACAACGACTCCCCGCAGGGCGAGGCCGCCCTGCGCGCCGCGATCGCCGAGGCCGAGCGCCGCAGCGCACCGCTGGCCGTCCTCGTGCTCACGCCGCAGGACCCCGACGCCGGGGTCCCCGCCGCGCTCGCGCACCACCTCGACACGCTCCCCGCCGGGATCGAGCGGCCGGAGGTGACCTACCGGCCGCAGCACGTCGAGCCGGCCGACGCGATCGTCGAGGAGGCCGAGCGCACGCACCCCGAGCTCGTGGTCATCGGCGCCCGCAAGCGCTCACCGGTCGGCAAGTTCCTCCTGGGCAGCACCACGCAGCGCGTCCTCCTCGACTCCCCCTCCCCCGTGCTGGTGATCAAGGCCCAGCACTGACGGCACCGCCCGCGGCTCAGGCGGCGACCCGCACCTCGAGGCGGTTGCGCCACGGGTCCTCGAACCGCAGCACCGCGCCGTCGTCCTGCGTGGCGACCGCCGCCCGCGCGAGCCGCGCGCGCAGCGCGCCGACGTCGTCCGTGCCGGGCACCGTGATCGACACCGCGCCGAGCCCGAGCGTCGACGCCCGCGGCCCCGCGCCCCGGCTGTTCCACGTGTTCATCGCCATGTGGTGGTGGTACCCGCCCGCGGAGACGAACAGCGCTCCCGGGACGTTCGCGGTCTCCTCGAGACCGAGGGCGTCGACGTAGAACGACCGGGCCGTCGGCACGTCGCCCACCTGCAGGTGGACGTGCCCGACCGTCGCGCCGCCCGCTGCGCCCGGCCCTCCGGACGACCGCTCGGCCACGTCCGCGCGGGGCCCCGACAGCAGCTCGCGCGAGGCGTCGGTGAGGTGGTCGGCGAGGAACGCGTTCGGGTCGAGGTGGATGGTGTCCATCCGCACCCCGTCCTCGTCCCATCCCCACGTCTCGCGCGGGCGGTCGGCGTACAGCTCGACACCGTTGCCCTCGGGGTCCGTGAAGTAGAACGCCTGGGACACCAGGTGGTCCGCGCTGCCCACGAAGGTGCTCGGCGCGGTCGTCGCGACCGACGCGAGCGCGTGCGCGAGGCCGGGCTCGTCGTCGAACAGGACGGCCGTGTGGAACAGCCCGGCCTCGCGGCGGCCCGGCACCGGGAGGTCGGGCGTGCGGTGCAGCACGACGAGGGGCGTCGTCCCGCGGCCGAGCACGACCGTCTCCGCGAGCCGGGTGCCGGCAGGCAGGGCCAGGGTCTCGGGCGTGGGCAGCACCGCGAGGGACAGCGCGTCGCGGTAGTAGCGCGTCATGAGGTCGAGGTCGCGCACGTGGAGCGTGACCGCGTCCATGCGCGTGTCGGCGGCGAGCAGGTCGCCGGCGGGACGCGCCGCCGTACCCGGCCGCGCGAGCCGCTGGATCGAGGGTGAGGGGTCGGCCTGTCGGGTCATGGGTTCCTCCCGTGCGTCGGTGCCGCGGACGCGGGCTCCGTTAGTTGTACCTTCAACTAGTTAACCATGCCGGGAGGCCGCGTGGGGACGAGACCGGCGGGAGGACCGGCGCCACCCCGGTCGGCGGCGACGTCCGCGCCGACCGGGTCGCGACGGCGTCAGGATGCGTCGGTCGCCCGCACGGCCGCGCGCAGCCCGTCGACGAGCGGGGTCGTCGGCCGGCCCAGGAGGCGTGCGAGGTCGCCCGTGGCGTCGCCGAGCAGGCCGTCGCGGATGTTGCCGTCCAGCGCGACGACGAAGCCCGCGGTGCCCTCGTCCAGCCCGGCGCCCGTGAGGATCTCGAGGTGCTGCTCCGGGGTGACGGCCCGGAGCGCGACCGGACGGCCGAGGACCTCGGCGGCGGCCGTCGCCAGGTCGTCGAACGTCCACGCGACGTCGCCGGCCAGCTCGAGGACGGCGCCGTCGTGCGCGCCGTCGTGCCGTGCGGCGAGCGCGACGACCGCCGCGGCCTCCGCGTAGTCGGCGCGGCTCGCGCTCGCGACGCGACCGTCGCCCGCGCTCGTGAGGATCACGCCCGTCTCCCGCGCCCGCAGCACGTCGGGGACGTAGTTCTCGGTGTACCAGTTGTTGCGCAGGACCGTCGTCGACAGGCCCGACGCCGCGAGGAGCTCCTCGGTCGCCCTGTGCTCGGGCGCGAGCACGAGCGCGGACGTCGTGGCGTGCGGCGCGCTCGTGTAGACGACTCGCGACACCCCTGCCGCGCGGGCGGCGTCGACGACGTTGCCGTGCTGCTCGACGCGACGCCCGACCTCGGAGCCGGACACGAGCACGAGCACCTCGACCCCGTCCAGGGCCGCGCCGAGCGTCTCCGGGCGACCGTAGTCGGCCTCGCGCACGACGACGCCGCGCCCCGCGAGGTCGGCGACCGCACCCGCGGTGCGGGCGAGCGCGACGAGGTCGGCCGCGTCCGCGCCGCGGGCGAGCAGCGACTCGACGACGAGGCGGCCGAGGTGGCCGCTGGCTCCGGTGACGGCGATGGTCATGAGGACTCCTTCGAGAGCAGGACGTGTGGTGCGGCCGCCCGACGGCGGTCCGCGGCAGCACCTCGCGGCGCCACTCGTCGAGCATGCGCTTACTTTTCGACAGTGCCAACCATGAGACTGTGCGACGTATCTCACAGCGCGGGGACGCCCGCGCCGCCCTATCCTGGCGAGGTGGCCACCGAACTCAGCACGCAGGACACCGGCCCGACCGACGAGATGGTCGCCGACGTCTTCCAGCGCGGCTGCACGTCCCGGCACGTCCTGGAGTCGGTGACCGGGCGCTGGGGCGTCCTCACGGTCGCCGGCCTGCGCGACGGCGCCGTGCGCTTCAACGCGCTGCGACGCCGGGTCGACGGCGTGAGCGAGAAGATGCTCGCCCAGACTTTGCAGGGGCTCGAGCGCGACGGCATCGTCGTGCGCGAGGTCCGCGCGACCATCCCGCCGCACGTGGAGTACTCCCTCACGGAGCTCGGCGCCCGCGTCGCCGACAGCCTCTCCGCGCTCATCGACGTGCTCGAGGACGCCGTCGGCGAGGTGACGGCGGCCCAGCGCGCCTACGACGCCCGCCGCGACGGCGCGTGACCCCCGCCGTCCCGGACCCGCCGCCCGACCGGCCGACCGTCGGCCTGCTCCTCGCGGCCGGCGCCGGGACGCGGCTCGGGCGCGGACCGAAGGCGCTGCTCCCCCACCGCGGGCGCCCGCTCGTCGAGCACGTCGTCGACGTGCTCGTCGGCGGCGGCTGCGACGTCGTCGTGGTCGTCCTCGGCGCCGGTGCGTGCACCGTCCTCACCGGCGCCGGCCTCGACCGCCCCGACGTCCGCGTCGTCGTCAACGAGGACTGGGCGTCCGGCATGGCGTCGTCCCTGCGCCGGGGCGTCGCCGCGGCACTGTCGGAGCGCGCCGCGCGGGTCGTCGTCGCGCACGTGGACCAGCCCGGCGTCGTGCCCGACGACGTCGCACGCCTCCTCGCCGCCCACCGCCCCGGCCGCGTGGCCGCCTCCCGCTGGACGGGCGCCGTCGGGCACGCCGCCGCGGCGGCCGCTCCCGGCGGCGGCGACGTGCGCGTCACGGTCGCCGAGGCGCCCCGCTGGGCGCACCCCCTCGTGCTGGACGCACCGCTCGCCGCCCCTGCCGCCGCGAGCGCCCACGGCGACCACGGCGCCCGCGACTTCCTGCGCGCGCACGCGCACCTGGTCGACGTCGTCGACCACCCGGGCGACGGCCGCGACGTCGACACCGAGGCCGACCTCGACCTCCTCACCTGACCGGACCGACGGCGCGACGAGGCGACGAGGCGACGAGGCGACGAGGCAACGAGGCGACGAGGCATGCCCGGGAGCGACGGTGCCTGCCCATCGGTCAGGTGAGACGACGGGAGAGGGTGGGGAGGGAGGGGCGGCGGCGGGTCGTGGCGGGTCTGGCGGGAGGCCGCGAGGAACGAGCGGCCGGATGGTAGACCCGCCGCCGCCCCTCCCTCCCCACCCGGACCAGCCCCGGACCAGACCCGGACCAGCCCCGGACCAGCCCCGGACCAGCACCGTCAGACCCCGACGCCCGCCGCCTTCATCCCGAGGTACACCCGGTCCCGCAGGAGCGGCAGCTCCGTGAACCGCACACCGGTCGCGGCGCGGATCGCGTTGGCGAGCGCGGGCGCGACGGGGTTGAACGGGCTCTCGCTCATCGACTTCGCCCCCAGCGGCCCGGTCGTGTCGCTCGTCCTGGCGAAGTACACCTCGCTGCGCGGCACGTCGGCGAACGTCGGGAGGTGGTACTGGCGGAAGATGTCGGTCGTCACGCGACCGCTCTCGTCGACGTCGACGTGCTCGTGGAGCGCTGCGCCGAGCGCCTGGGCGATGCCGCCCTCGACCTGCCCGCGGCACTGGCGCGGGTTGACGACCGCGCCCGCGTCGGCGGCCTGGACGCTCTGCAGGATGCGGATCTCGCCCGTCCCCCGGTGCACCGCGACACGGAACCCGTGCACGTTGAACGCGACGGAGCGTGGCGTGCCGCCCCAGCGGCCCTCGGCGACCAGCTCGATCCCCGCCTCCGCGGCGGACCGCGCCACGTCGGCGAGCGGGACGACCGTCCCCGCGCACTCGACGCCGCCGGGCACGAGCCGGCAGTCGCCCGCCGCCGCACCCGCCATCCCGGCGGCGGTCTTGAGCACGGTCTCGGCGAGGTCCTGGGCGGCGGCGAGGGACGCCTTGCCGGCGACGACCGTGCCCGTGGACCCGAACGCGCCCGTGTCGTGCTCGACGAGGTCGGTGTCCGACTGACGCACGACCACGGCCGACGCCTCCTGGCCGAGGGCGGTCGCGACGAGCTGCGCGTGCACGGTCGTCGTGCCGTTGCCGAACTCGGCGGTCCCCACCTCGGCCTCGACGACGCCGTCGGCGCGCAGCCGCACGCGCGCGTGGGAGTAGTGGCCGCGCGGCGGGACGGTGTCGATCATCGACAGGGCCGCGCCCTCGCCGACGCCCCACGCGTCGTCGAGCTCGCGGTCGTCGCGCTCGCGCCCGCGTCGCAGCGCGTCGTCGACGAGCTCGAGGCACTGGTCCAGGCCGTAGCTGCCGTGGTGCACGTCCTCCTCGGGCGTGGGGTGCGTGGACAGCATGGGCTCGCCCTCGAGGACGACGTTGCGTCGCCGCATCTCGAGCGGGTCGAGCCCGAGCTGCTGCGCGAGCTCGTCGACGGCGGACTCCACCGCGAAGACCATCTGCGACAGCCCGTAGCCGCGGAACGCGCCCGCGGGGACGGTGTTCGTGTAGACGCAGTGGGCGTCGACCTTCTTGTTCTCGCACCGGTACACCGCGAGCGACTCGCCGCACCCGTGGAACATCACGCCCGGGCCGTGGTTGCCGTACGCACCGGTGTTGGTGAGCACGTCGAGGTGCAGCGCGGTGAGCGTGCCGTCGCGGCGCGCGCCCGCGCGCACGCGGATGCGGAACGGGTGGCGCGTCGTCGTGCCGACGAACTGCTCGCTGCGCGTGAGCTCGAGCTGCACGGGTCGCCCGAGGCGCAGCGCCGCCAGGGCGGCCACGTCCTCGGTGAGGACCTCCTGCTTGCCGCCGAACCCGCCGCCGACCCGCTCGCAGTAGACCCGCACCCGCTCGGGGTCGAGGTCGAGGACGCGCGCGAGGTGGCGGCGGGCGAGGAACGGGACCTGGGTGGAGGACCGCACGACGAGCCGGCCGTCGTCGTCGAGCGCGGCGATCGCGCAGTGCGTCTCGAGCGCGGCGTGCTGGACGCGCTGGGTGCGGTAGGTGGCCTCGTGCACGACGTCGGCCTCGGCGAGACCGCGCTCGACGTCGCCGAGCTCGCTGTGCACCTCGGCGACGACGTTCGCCTCGGGGCGGGACACGCGCGCCCGGGTCGCGTCGAGGTCCGGGTGGACGAGCGGCGCGCCGGGTGTCATCGCCTCCTCGGGGTCGACGACGGCGGGCAGGGCCTCGTAGGTCACCCGCACGCGGCGCACACCCTCCTCGGCGGCGGCCACGGTCTCCGCGACGACCGCGGCGACGCGCTGCCCCACGAACCGCACGACGTCGTCGAGGATCCTCGTGTCGTCGGGGTCGTCGGTGAACAGCTCGTGCTGCGCGGTCGAGAACCGCGTCGTCGGCGCGTCCTCGTGCGTGAGCACGGCGACGACGCCCGGGACCGCGAGCGCCTCGCTCGTGTCGACGGCGAGGACGCGCGCGTGCGCGTGCGGCGAGCGCACGAGCTTCAGGTGGAGCAGACCGGGGTAGGCGTCGGGGTCCACGTCGAGCGTGTACCGCACGGACCCGGTGACGACGCCCCGGCCTGCGGGCGCCGGCACGTCCGCCCCGAACGCCGGGGTGGCACCGCGGTCCGCCGAGGGAGCGCCCCTGTCGGCCGGGGCAGCAGCCCGGTCCGGTCGCCCGTCGTCGTGCGCAGGATCGCACGGGGCGGCGCCGGCGGGGTGCTCGGTCCCGCACGCGTCGCCCCCGAGCACGGCGTCGGCGATCGCCCGGTACCCGGTGCAGCGGCACAGGTTGCCCTTGAGGTTGCGCGGCAGGTCCTCGCGCTGGTGGTCGTCGAACGTCGCGGCGGTCATGATCATGCCCGCGGTGCAGAACCCGCACTGGAAGCCCTGGGCGTCGAGGAACTGCTGCTGCACCGGGTGCAGCTCCCCCGCAGGGGCGCCGCTCGCCGCGGCGAGGCCCGCGATGGTCGTCACGTCGCGTCCGGCGGCGCGCCGCGCGGGGTAGACGCACGAGTGGACGGGGACGCCGTCGACGTGCACGGTGCATGCGCCGCAGTCCCCGCCGTCGCACCCCTTCTTCACGCCCAGCGCGCCCTGCTCGCGCAGGAACGTGCGCAGGCACTGCCCCGCTCGCGGCTCGGTGGTGACCGCACGCCCGTCCACGACGACGGGCCGGGCGCGGTCGGTCCGGGCGTGGTCGGTCCGGGCGACGCGGGTCGACGTGGCGACCGGGGTCGTGGCCGGCGCCGTGGTCGGCGTGGTCGGGTCGCTCATCGAGGTCCTCCGTCCGTGCCGGCACCGTCGAGGGGCGCGTCGAGCTCGGCGCGGACCTCCTCGGCGAGCCGGTAGGTCATGTCGCGGCGCCACGCGGGGTGGCCGTGGATGTCGTCGTGCCAGATGCGCCCGCCGCCCGTCGGTCCGTCGGCACCGTCGGCCGCAGCACCCACCGCGGCGTCGAGCGCGGCGGTCAGGTCCGCGGCCGAGGGGTGGGCACCGGCCGCGAAGCGCAGCTGCACGGGCCGCCGGGTCGAGGCGGTCACGGTGATCACGAGCTGGCCCGCGTCGTCGGGCCCGGCGCTCCCCGCCCCGCCCGCCGACGGCGGGTCGACGCGCCCGATCACCAGCACGCCCGAGCGCCCGAGGTTCGACAGCGACAGGCGCCGGAACGCCGTGCGCGAGCGCAGCGCGCGGTCCGGGACCCGGATCGACCGGAGCAGCTCGCCCGGGGCGAGCGTGTTCCGCATGTCGCCCGTGACGAGCTCGGCGACGGGCTGCGTCCGACGCGCACCGCCGGGACCCCACACCTCGGCGACCCCGTCGAGCGCGGCGGTGAGCGACGTCATCGGCCCGGCGGGCAGCGACGTGCAGACGTTGCCGCCCACGGTCGACGTGCTCCAGATCTTGAACGACGCGACGAACGCGTCGCAGCACGGCCTGAACAGGTCGAGCGCGCTCCACCGGCCGCGCACCGGAGCGGCGGCCTGCGAGTCCTCGAACGCGTACAGCTCCGCGACCGTGCACGTCGCGGCGATCTCGAGACCGTCGTCGGTCACGGTGAGCGACGGCCAGCCCGCGGACGTGACGTCGAGCAGGCGCCGCAGGCTCTGGCTGCCGTAGGAGAACAGGACGGTCCCGCCGGCGAGCCAGGCGTCGCCCTCGCGCCACTCGCCGGGGTCGACGGTCGGGACGAGGTCGGTGACGGTGCTCAGGTCCATCAGGAGGCCTCCTCGGGCGAGGTCGGTGCTGGTCCGTGCGGTGGGTCTGCGGGGGTCGGGCCGCCGTGCGGCGGAGCCGCGTGCAGCGGTCCGCGGCTCTGGCTCAGCGGCACGACGCCTGCGCGGCCGTGCCGCGCCGCGACGATCTCGGCCGTGACCGAGACGGCGACCTCGTCCGGCGTGACGGCGCCGAGGTCGAGGCCGATGGGCGAGCGCAGCCGGGACAGCGCCGCGTCGCCGACGCCCTCGGCCCGCAGCGCGCGCACGCGCTGGTCGTGCGAGCGGCGCGAGCCCATCGCGCCGACGTAGGCGAGCGGCAGGTCGAGCGCGAGGCGCAGGAGCGGCACGTCGAACTTCGCGTCGTGCGTGAGCACCGCGACGCCGGTCCGGGTGTCCAGGCGTCCCGCGGCGGACTCGGTCGCGAGGTACCGGTCGGGCCACTCGACGACGACCTCGTCCGCCTCCGGGAACCGGCGCGGGTCGGCGAACACCTCGCGCGCGTCGACGAGCGTGACGCGGTAGCCGAGGAGGCGCACGCCGCGCACGAGCGCCGCGGCGAAGTCGTTCGCGCCGAACACGAGGAAGCGCGGCGCCGGGAGGCGGGTCTCGACGAGCAGCGTCACGGGCTCGGCGGCGTCGTCGCACGGGCGGTCGGTCGGCCCGGCGTGCGCGGCACGCACGGTCGCCGTCCCGCCCGCGCGCAGCACGGTGGCGACCTGTGCCGCGGCGGCGTCCACCGCGCCAGGACCGACGAGCCGGTGCAGCGCGGCGGCGATCGCCGGCGCGTCCGGGGTCGTCCCGCCGAGCAGGACGGCCGTGCGGCGGTCACCGTCGATCCGCCGCACGAGGGCCGCGGGGCCGGCGTCGGCCGCGAGCGCCCCGAGCGTCCGCGCGGCGTCGTCGCCCGGGAAGACCGGCTGCACGTGGACGTCGAGCGTGCCGCCGCAGCTGAGCCCGACGGCGAACGCGTCGGCGTCGCTGTAGCCGAACGTCTCGCGGTGGCACGTGCCGGCGGCGATCGCGTCGAGCGCGGCGGCGTGCACGGCGGCCTCGACGCAGCCACCCGAGAGGCTGCCCACGACGGCACCGTCGGCACGCACGGCCATCGCCGTGCCGACGGGGCGCGGCACGGAGCCGGACGCCGCGACGACGGTCGCGACGGCGAACGGCAGCTGCCCCGGGCCGAGCCACGGGGAGAGCCGGTCGACGATGGTGAGCATCGTGGTCTCGCTTCCGCCAGGGTGCCGGCGTGACCGGCGTCCTTCCAGTGAACCCTTGCGGTGAGTCCCCTGCGTGTCCGGGGGCGCGTCGGCCGTGACGCGCCGGAAACACAGGGCTTGAATCCGCCGTTGGACTTCCGCTGGACGGAAGGCTTCTTCCGTCCAGTGAATCTCACGCTAGCACGCGGTCATGCCGGACGTCACGGGACGTGTCTACCATCGAGGCATGACGGCAGTGGCTCTCGGGATGCCCCAGGTGCGTGGACCCGCGCGTGCCACGGACCTGCCCGACGAGCGGCCCCGGACCGAGGCGCTGGTGGACCGGTACGGCCGCGTCGCGCGCGACCTGCGCATCTCGATCACCGAGAAGTGCACACTGCGCTGCACCTACTGCATGCCCGCCGAGGGCCTGCCCGCCATCGCGCGCGACGACCTCCTCACGCCCACCGAGATCGCGCGGCTCGTCCGGGTCGCCGTCGGGCGCCTCGGGATCACCGACGTCCGCTTCACGGGCGGCGAGCCGCTCGTCCGCCGGGACCTCGCCGAGATCCTGCGCCTGTCGCGCGCCGCCGCCCCGGACGTGTCGATCTCCATGACGACGAACGCGATCGGGCTGGACAAACGTGTCGGCGAGCTCGTCACCGCCGGGCTCGACCGCGTGAACATCTCGCTCGACTCCGTCGACCGCGAGGACTTCGCGCGCCTGACGCGCCGCGACCGTCTCCCCGACGTGCTGGCCGGCGTCCGCGCCGCTCTCGCCGCCGGCCTCGCCCCCGTCAAGCTCAATGCCGGAGACCCTCGCCGGTGCCGCCGACCTGCTGGCGTGGGCGGTGGACCACGGGTGCCACCTGCGCTTCATCGAGCAGATGCCGCTCGACGCGGACGGGCGCTGGACGCGTGCCGACCTCGTGTCCGCCGACGACCTCCTCGCCGTGCTGGGCGAGCGCTTCGACCTCCTCGAGGTCGGCCGCGACGACCCGTCCGCCCCGGCCGAGGAGTGGCTCGTGGACGGCGGACCGCAGACCGTCGGGATCATCGCGTCGGTCACGCGGTCGTTCTGCGGCGACTGCGACCGCACGCGCCTCACCGCGGAGGGCACGGTCCGGTCGTGCCTCTTCGGCGACGACGAGACGGACCTGCGCGCGGTCCTGCGCTCCGACGGCATGACCGACGACCAGCGCGACGACGCGATCGCGCGCGCCTGGCAGGGCGCGATGTGGGCGAAGCCGCTCGCGCACGGCAGCGACACCCCCGTGGCGCGGGACGCGTTCGCGCCGACCGCGCGCAGCATGGGTGCGATCGGCGGCTGACCCCCGCGCAGGCCGAGCCCGCGCAGGCCGAGCCCGCGCCGTGCGCCCCGGCCGCGCGGCGTGTCGTGCACGTCACGGGGTGAACCCGCTCACGAAGCGGCATGTGCCCAGGTCAGCGGGCGGGGCGGACCCTATCATGGTCACGTGACGACGATCTCCGCCCAGCCCGCTCCCCAGCCCGCCACGTCCCCCTCCACGCGCCGCGAGACACCCCCGGGACCACCCCGGACAACACGGTGTCGGCGCTCCCGATCTACCGCGAGGACACCACCTCCGGGCCGTGGACCGTCGGCACGAGGAGCGTCGTCGGTCTCGCGATCGGCGCCGTGGTCGGGACCGTCGTGCTCAGCTGGTTCGGCCTCGTCCTCGGCACCGCCGTCGGCGTCGGCATCGGCATGCTGCTCGACAACGGCCGCACCGCGCGCTGACCCGGCTCGACGGCGCGGCTCCGCGCGAGGAAGGCCTCGACCCCGGACCTCGCCCCGGGCGCACTACAGGCCGACCCACTCCGACACCCCGTCGGTGAAGTGCTGCCGCTTCCAGATCGGCACCTCGGCCTTGATGCGCTCGACGAGCAGCGAGCACGCCTCGAACGCCTCGCGGCGGTGGCCCGCGGCCGCCGCCGCGACGAGCGCCACGTCCCCCACGGCGAGCGCACCGTAGCGGTGCACCGCGGCGACCCGCAGCCCCGTCTCGGCTGCGACGGTCTCCACGCACCGGCGCAGCACGGCCGTCGCGTCGGGGTGCGCCTCGTAGTCGAGCCCGGTCACGCCACGGTCGTCGTCGACGTCGCGCACGACGCCGCGGAACGTCACCACCGCACCGCACTCCGGTCCCCCGACGGCGTCCTCCACCGTGCGGGTCACGGTCGCACCCAGCACGTCCGTCGTCACGCGGCTGACGTCCTCGGGCACCGGCGCGGCGTCGTCCGACGCGGTGCCGCCTCCGGCCGATCGATCGCTCACAGCTCCCACACCTCCAGCTCGGTCCCGGCGTCCCACCCTGTCACGTCGGCCGGCACGTCGACGAGGACGTCCGCGCGCGCCATCGACGCGACGAGGTGCGATCCCGGGCCGCCGACGACGCGCACCGAGCCGTCCGGCCCGCTCGCCCCCCGCAGGAGCTGCCGCTTCCCCGAGGGGGACCTCCCGGCGTCGAGCACGCGCGCACGACGCACCCGGCGCTCGCCCGGGAGTCCGGCCGCGCGCTCGAGGACCTCGCGCAGGAACACGACGAACGACACCTGCGCGCTCACGGGGTTGCCCGGGAAGGTGAGGACCGGCGTGCCGTGGCCGGGGCCGAGCCGGCCGAGGCCCTGCGGGCCGCCCGGCTGCATCGCGACGGACCGGAACTCCACGCCGCCGGGCCCCGGGCCGGTGCCGTGCCCGGTCCCCCTCCCGAGCACGTCCTTCACGACCTCGTAGGCGCCCTGGCTCACGCCGCCCGAGGTGATCACGAGGTCCGACCCCGCTGCGGCGTCCGCGAGGGCGGCCGCGAACGCCCCTGCCTCGTCGCCGCAGCGCGCCGTGACGGACACGACGCCACCGGCGCGACGCACCGCGGCGCCCAGCGCCGTGCCGTTCGCGTCGAACACCTGCCCGGGGCCCGGCGACTCCCCCGGGCCGACGATCTCGGAGCCCGTCGACAGGATCGCCACCCGAGGGCGCGCGACGACCCGCACCCGTCCCACGCCGCACGCGGCAGCGGCGGCGAGGTGGTGCGGCGCGAGCAGCGTGCCGTCCGCGAGCAGCGCGTCCCCGGCGGCGACGTCGCTGCCCGCCTCGCGGACGAAGTCTCCCGCGCCGCGGGGCACGAGGACGTCGACGGGCACCGACCCACCGGGCACTCCGGGCCGGGCTCCGGGCTCCGCGGCGAAGCTCCCCGTCGCGGTGTCCTCGACCGGGACGACGGCGTCCGCGCCGTCGGGCACGGGCGCGCCGGTCATGATGCGGGCCGCGGAGCCCGGGACCAGCGCGGCGGGCGTCCCGGGCGCCGCGGGGATCTCCGCCGAGACGGGTAGCCGGACCGGGGCGTCGGCGCTCGCACCCGCGACGTCGGCCGCCCGCACGGCGTACCCGTCCATCTGCGAGTTCCGGAAGAGCGGGACCGGGACCGGCGCGAGCAGGTCCCCCGCGAGGACCCGGCCGAGCGCGTCGGCGAGGTCGACGTCCTCGGTGCGCGTGCGGCGTCGGGCGCCGTCCACGAGCGGCGCGAGCAGCGCCGCGACGTCCGCCCGGTGGCGTTCCACGCTCACCCGCTCGCCCATGGTCACCTCCGTCGATCCCCGACCGCGCGACGACGGGCCACCCGCGAGGGCGGCCCGTCGCGCGGTCCGTCGTGCTGTGCTCAGCCTCCCACGACCGCGGTGAGCGGTCCGCGCACGAAGTACACGAGGAAGCCCGCGGCGACCACCCACAGCAGCGGGTGCACCTCGCGCGCCTTGCCGCACGCCGTGCGCAGCAGGACCCAGGTCACGAACCCGATGCCGATGCCGTTCGCGATCGAGTACGTGAGCGGCATGGTGACGACCGTGAGGAAGACCGGGAGCGCGACCGAGAAGTCGGTGAGGTCGATCTCCTTGATCTCGCGCATCATCATCGCGCCGACCACGACGAGGACCGCGCTCGCGACCTCCATCGGGACGACCGCGGTGAGCGGCGTGAGGAACATCGCGACGAGGAAGAGCCCGCCCGTCACGACCGACGCGAGACCCGTGCGGGCGCCCTCGCCCACGCCTGCCGCGGAGTCCACGAACACCGTGTTCGACGACGACGACGTCGCCCCGCCGACGACCGCGCCCACGCCCTCCACGACGAGCGCCGACTTGATGCGCGGGAAGCTCCCGTCCGCGTCGGCGAGCCCGCCCTGCTTGGCGAGGCCCGTCATCGTGCCCATGGCGTCGAAGAAGTTCGTGAAGAACAGCGTGAACACGAGCATCGTCGCCGCGAGCGCACCGATGCGGTCGAACGCGCCGAACGAGAACTGGCCGAGCAGGCCGAGGTCCGGGACGGACACGAGCGAGCTCGGCAGCTCGGGCACCGTGAGGTGCCACCCGCCCGGGTTGTCGTCCGAGGCGGGCCCGAGCTGGAGCACGGCCTCGGCGACGATCGCGAGGACCGTGGTCGCCACGAGGCCGATGAGCAGGCCGCCCTTGACCTTGCGGGCCACGAGGATCCCCATGACGAGCAGCCCGACGACGAACACGAGCGTCGGGACCGTCGTGATCGAGCCGCCGTCGCCGAGCTGGACGGGCGGGCCGCCGGGAGCTCGCGTGACGAAGCCCGAGTCGACGAACCCGATGAACGCGATGAACAGGCCGATGCCGACCGTGATCGCGGCCTTGAGCTGGCGCGGCACCGCGTTGAAGATCGCCGACCGCGCGCCCGTCACGGCGAGCAGCACGATGAGCAGGCCGTTGATGAGGACGAGTCCCATCGCCTCGGGCCACGTGACGTCGCCGATCACCGAGACGGCGAGGAACGAGTTGATGCCGAGCCCGGCGGCGAGCGCGAACGGGAGGTTCGCCACGAGGCCGAACAGGATCGTGAGCAGGCCGGCGGCGAGGCCGGTCACCGCGCCGACCTGCGCCGTGGCGAGCCAGCCGCCCGCGACGTCGACCGGGGCGTTCTCGGCGCTCGTGCCGCCGAGGATGAGGGGGTTGAGGATGACGATGTACGCCATCGCGAAGAACGTCACGAGGCCGCCGCGCACCTCGCGGCCGGCGGTCGAGCCGCGCGCGCTGATGCGGAAGAACCGGTCGAGGCGGCTCGAGGAGCCGCGCCGGGGCTGCGGGGTGCCGTGGGCGTCGTCGTCGGCGGTGCTCCGCCGGGTGCCGAGGAGGGTCACGTCGTCGTGTCCTTTCCGTGGGGCGGTACGGGCCGGCCGGGGCCGGTCAGTACTCGATCCGGGACTCGAGGACGCGCCACGCGTCGAACGGGGCGACGGCGTCCGGGGTGCGCGTGTGGACCACGCGCATGACCCGGTCTTCCGGGTCCGCGGCGAAGAAGTCGTAGAACGCCGCGTCGTCGAAGCCGGCGTCCGCGGCGTCGAGCCGGTCGGCGGCGAAGTACACCGCGCCGACACGGGCCCACAGGGCCGCCGCGAGGCACATGGGGCACGGCTCGCAGCTCGAGTAGAGCGTCGCGCCCGACAGGTCGAACGTGCCGAGCTCGGCGCACGCGCGCCGGATCGCGGTGACCTCGGCGTGCGCGGTGGGGTCGTTGTCCTGGGTGACCCGGTTGGTGCCCTCGACCACGTGACCGTCGGCGGTCACGACGACGGCGCCGAACGGGCCGCCGGCGTGCGCGACGGAGTCCACGGCGAGGGCGACCGCGCGGTCGAGGTGGCGCGGGTTGGCGACGGGCGCCGGTGTGCGGGGGTGTGCTGCGTCCACGGCGAGAGGTTCCATGGTGAGTCTCCACGGGTTCGGGCAGCGGTCCGTGGGTCCGTCCGAGGAGCCGGTCTCGTCGTCGAGTCCGGGTCGGCCGGCGGGCGCTGCAGGCGAGGTGTCCTTCTCTTCCGCCTGGTAGATGGTCTCCGGTGTCGGGTCGAACGTGTCGACCACCGAGCTCTTCGCTCGGCCCGGGCCCGCCGTTGGCACGCTCGACGCTAGCAGCGCGTGACCCCGCCCACAAGACTTTCGGAAGAACTTTTCCACGATGCGGACCAGCGCCGGCCGGAGGATGCGCCCGGTCGCCACCCGGCGATCTCGTGCCGGTCGGACGTTGCGGAAGCATCGGCGGGCGGCGAGAGTTGGAACGCTGCACGCCGTGACCGCCGTCCAGCGCCCCGCGCCGACCCGTCCGGAGGCCACGTGACCGAGCCCGCTCCGCCGTCGTCGTTCCCGATCGTCCAGGTCCCCGCCCGCCCCGGTCCACCGCTGCGGATCCAGCTGCGGCCGCTCGCCCCGTCGCTCCGGTCCTTCCTCGCGACCGAGGCGGGCGGCGCGGTGCTCCTGCTCGCGGCGACGGTCGTCGCCCTCGTCTGGGCGAACTCCGCGTGGGCGCCGGCGTACGAGGACCTGTGGCACGCGACGGCCGGCTGGACGATCGGGCCGTGGTCCTTCGAGATGGACCTGCACCACTGGGTGAACGACGCCGCCATGGCGATCTTCTTCCTCGTCATCGGGCTCGAGATCAACCGTGAGGTGACGAGCGGCGAGCTGCGCAACCGGCGCACGGTCGCCGTCCCGGCGCTCGGGGCGCTCGGCGGGCTGGCCGTGCCGGCGCTCATCTACGTCGCGTTCAACCTCGGCTCCCCCGCCCAGCACGGCTGGGGCATCGTCATGTCGACGGACACCGCGTTCCTCGTCGGGATCCTCGCCCTGTTCGGCCCGCGCTGCCCCGACCAGCTGCGCCTGTTCCTCCTGACGCTCGCCGTCGTCGACGACATCGGCGCGATCACCGTGATGGCGGTCTTCTACACCGACGCGGTGTGGCTCCCGGGCCTCGTGATCGCCGCCGTCCTCGTCGGCGTGATCCTCGTGCTGCGCTGGCTCGGCGTGTGGCGGCTCGCGCCGTACGTCGTCGTCGGGATCGCGCTGTGGGGCGCGGTCTACGCGTCGGGCGTGCACGCGACGCTCGCGGGCGTGCTCGTCGGGCTCCTCGTGCCGTCCCGCTCGGCCCGTCCGGACGACGTCGCCGTCGTCCCGCGGTACGCCAAGCGGCTCGCCCAGGAGACGACGGCGGAGCGAGAGCACCTCACCGAGCTCGCCGCGCGCGCCGCCGTCCCGACGAGCGAGCAGCTGCAGCGCGTGCTGCACCCGTGGAGCGCGTACCTCGTGGTGCCCGTGTTCGGTCTCGCGAACGCCGGGGTCCGGCTCGACGCCGAGACGCTGCGGATGGCCGCGACCTCCTCCCTGACGATCGGCGTGGCCGTCGCGCTCGTCGCGGGCAACGCGATCGGCATCTTCGGCGCGTCCACGCTCGCCCTGCGGTTCGGCCTCGGCGACCTGCCGGGCCGGGTCCGGTTCTCGCACCTGCTCGGCGGCTCGATCCTCGCGGGGATCGGCTTCACGATCTCGCTGTTCATCGCCGAGCTCGCGTTCGACGACGAGGCGCTGATCGAGCAGGCGAAGATCGGGATCCTGGCGGGGTCGCTCGTCGCGGCCGTCCTCGGGTCGGTCGCGCTGCGGCTGTTCGGCGAGCGGTGGCCGCTGTGCTCCCCGGGCGCCGACGGCCCGCCGTCGGACCTCCCCCCGCTGCCCTGGCGCCCGCCGGCGTCCTGACGGGCGGCGGCCGGCGCCGCGGCTACCGGGCCGCCGCCGCCGAGACGGCCGCCTCGAGCCCCTCCCGCGTGACCCGGCCGCGGTACCGCTCGCCGTTGACGAAGAGGGTCGGCGTGCCCTGGACGCCCAGGGCGAGCGCGTCGGCGTAGTCGCGCCGCACCGCGTCCGCGTGCTGCTGCACCTCGTCGCCCACCACCGACTCCGCCGAGAGGCCGAGCTCGCCGGCGCGCTCCGCGAGACCGGCGTCGTCGAGGTGGTCCTGGTGCTCGTACAGCGCCTCGTGCATCTCCCAGAACCGTCCCGCCGCCCCGGCGGCCTCGGCCGCGAGGGCTGCGGTGAGCGCGTGCGGGTGGAGCTCGAACAGCGGGAAGTGGCGGAACACGAGGCGCACGCGCCCGCCCGACGACGCGACCACGTCGCGCAGGACCGGTGCCGCGTCGCGGCAGTAGGGGCACTCCAGGTCGCCGAACTCGACGATCGTCACGGGGGCGTCGGGATCACCCAGGACGTGGGCGTCGGCGGGGACGAGGCGGTCGGCGTCTACGGGGACGGAGGGCTGCTCGCTCACCGGCCCAGGATGGCACGGGACCCGCCCCTCCGCGCCGCGAGAGGGCGTCAGCCGAGCACGAGCGGTCGGCTCTCGAGCGCCGCCCCGGGCACGGGCTCGACGCGCTGCACGAGCGCGTCGCCGACGTCGTCGCGCCACCAGGTGACGTTGCGCGCGTGCCGGGCGTAGGGCGTCGACGGGTCGGCGGTGAGCTGCTCGGCCGTCTGCGCGAGGTACACCGCGTCGACGTGGTCCGGCGCGACCGGGACGCCGGCGAGGACGCGCAGGGTGCCGTGGAACCGGGGCCGGTGGCGCAGCCGCTTGACGAGGTTGATCGAGCCGAAGAGCAGTCCCGGCCGGAACCGGCACACGAGCGTGTCCTCGTGCCGGAGCTGGGCGAAGAGCCGGTCCTCGTCGAACGACAGCCCCCGGGCGATCGCCTCCCCCACCATCCACAGCAGCGCGGTGTCGGAGAGCGCGCGCGCCGGGGCCCCGCCGCCGACGTCGCTGTGCGCGCCGGGGAACCAGACCTGCTTGACGCGGTCGGCCATCGACACGGGCACCTCCCACAGGCACGGCTCGTAGGTGATGCGGCGGTCGTCGATCGCGAGCGCCTGGCGCGCCTGCTCGACGGCGGTCGAGAGCCGCAGGTCGTGGAACCGGCTGCGGCGGCGCGAGAGACCGGGGACGCCGAGCGCCCCGACCGTGTCGAAGACCCCGAGGAACGCGACCGGGACCCGCTCGTGGCAGTGCTCGGCGCGGAACGCGGCGGCGAGCTCCCGGCGCCGCTCCGGGTCCTGGAGGCGGTAGATGCGCTCGGCGTCGCACAGGTGGTCGAGCGCGAGCGCCTCCTGCGTGAGGAGGCCCACCGTGGAGACCATCCCGACGATGCTGCGCGCCGTGTAGGCGCCGCGGCTGAAGCCGAACACGTAGATCTCGTCACCCGGCTCGTAGTTGAGCGCGAGGTGCCGGTACCCGGCGACGACGTTGCGCGTCAGCCCGTACCCGAACGCCCCGCCGAGGAGCCGGTCCACGAGGTAGCCCTGCGCCCCCACGCCCTCGATCGAGAACACCATCTGCTGCACGCCGTCCGGGCCGATGCCCGTCCGGACCGACCGCGCGATCTTCTCGATGTTCGACACGCTCGCGTTCACCGGCGAGTTCCACGTGCCGTCGCAGCACAGCACCAGCCGCTTCATGACCCCTCCCGCACCCTGCCCGGCGTCGTCGCCGGGATCCTCCTGGAGGGAGGACCGGCGCTCCGGACCTGATACGCGGGGGCCCTCAGCCGCGCGCGACGTCCACGCCCGTCACGCGGCCGGGCGTCGCGCCGTCACGCAGCCAGTCGACGAGGTCGTCGAGCGCCCGGGCGGTCCCGGACGCCACGACCTCGACCGTGCCGTCGGCCAGGTTGGTCGCCGTGCCGTCGAGGCCCAGCTCGCCGAGGCGCCGCCGGGTCGCCCAGCGGAAGCCCACGCCCTGCACGTGCCCGTGCACGACGACGCGCACACGGCCCGTCCCGGTGCTCTCGTCCCGCGACGCGCCGACCGTCACAGGTGGACGTGCGCCGGTGCGCCGGTGGACGACTCGATGTCCGACTCCGCGTCGTCGAGCAGGCGGTCCGCCAGGCGGCGGAGCGCTCGCCCCACGGCGATCTCGTCGCCGATGAGCGGGACGTCCACGTCGTGCGGGTCGCACCGCGCCCGGCCCACGGTGCGCAGGTGCTCGGGCGAGTCCGCGACGAGGACCGCCTCCGCCGTCGTGCGCCCCTCGGACTCGACGAGGCTCACCTGGACCCGCCACACCTTCGTGGTGTCCGTGCCACCACCGCCGTTCTCCGCGCCCGGGACGTGCTCGACGTAGCTGTCCGCCCCCGGGTACACGAGCGTGCGCTCCCCCGTGTCGGACCACTCGACGAGATACGGCGGGGTGCCGTCGTCGTGCCGCAGCTCGACCACCACGCCGTCCCGCACGGCCCCGCCCACGACCCCCGAGGCGGTCACGATCCTGTCTCCGACCGATGCCTTCATGACTCCTCCTCCGGCCGTCCCGGCCGCGCCCGCTGCCGCGCCGGTGCGGTCGGGGTTCGTCCTCCCATCATGCGACCGGACCCACGGGACCGCACGGGCGTCGGCGGCGCCCGGCCGTGCCGCGCCGCCGACGACGACCCGCGCGCGCTCAGCCGTCGAGCTGCGCGCGCAGGCCGGCCGCGTCGTGCGCGGGGAGACGGCAGACGAAGTCCGCGCAGAGGTAGGCGCCCGGCGCACGGTCGGCGAGCGCGACGACGCCGTCGGCGGCGAGGGCCGGCGCGTCGTCGGGGGTCGCGGCGAGGACCGTGCCGCCCGGGCGATACCAGGACCGTGCGGCGTCCAGGAAGCCCTGCGTCCGGGCAGGGTCGGCGACCACGACGAGCTGGTGGGCGGGCTCGGCGAGCACGACCGCCAGGCGCAGCACCCCGGCGGCCGCGAGGGGCCGCGTCTCGGCGCCGGTCGCTGTCGCCACGGAGTCGCGGACCGCGTCGAGCAGCCGTCGCTCGTCCGTCAGCCGGTGGGCCAGCAGCGCCGCGCGGGCGGCCGACGTCGGCCCGGACGGGACCGCGCCCTCGCTCGGGTCGGCCGCGGCGCCCGCCGCCAGCCCCAGGTCCGCGAGGACCGGGTCGACGCCCTCGGGCGCGCCGAGGCGCCCGTCGTCGGACACCGTCGCGCCGACGAGCCGGAGCCCTGCACGCACGTACCGGCCGTCGCCGGTGAGCCCACCGAGCGTGAGGAGCGCGGTCGCGAGGGCACCGTGGTCCTCGAGCGTCGCGACGGCGTCGGAGACCCGGCCGTCGACGGACGCCCTGACGAGCGAGCCGTCGGCACGGACGTGGGTCTGCAGCAGGTGGTCCGCGGCGGTCCGGGCGGCGTCCGTGAACGCGGGGACGCCGAGGTGGTGCCCGGCCCGCGCGAGCGCCTCGATGGCGAGGCCGTTCCACCCGGTGAGGATCTTCGTGTCCAGGGGCGGGGGCTCGTGCGCGGCCCGCCCCTCGCGGTCGAGCAGGTACCACCCGCCCTCGACGCGTCGCCCGTCGATCGTCGACTCCGAGTCCTGCGCGCTCGCGAACGCGCCACCGGGGCGTCGCAGCGACCGCAGGAGGAAGTCCCCGACGCCCACCGCGACCTCCGCGGCCGCCGCACCGGGGTCCGCGGTGCCGTGCGCGTCGGCCGTCCCGGCAGGGTGCCGGCGGGCCCGGCGGAGCACCGCGAGGGTCGTGTACGCGGACAGGAGCTGGGCGTTGTCGTAGAGCATCCGCTCGTAGTGCGGCTCGGACCAGTCGGGCCGCGTGGCGTACCGGAAGAACCCGCCGTCGACGTCGCGCAGCGGGGTCGCCGCCAGGGCGTCGAGCGTGTCCCCCGCGAGCACGAGCGCACGGTCGGCGTCGGCGGGGTCCACGACGGACGACGCCGCGACGTCGAGCAGGAGCTCGAGCGCCGGGACCACGGGGAACTTCGGCGCCCCGCCGAAGCCGCCGTGCCGGAGGTCCCGGACCGCCTCGACCCGGTCGAGCACCTGCGCGACCACCGCCGGCAGCTCCACGAGGAGCGGTGCGGCGCCCTCGTCCCCGGCCGCACCGGCCGCGGACCCGCCGCCCTGCGCGGCCTCGTGCAGCGCGTCGCGGATCGTGTCGCCCGTCTCGACCACCTGGTCGCGCCGTTGCTCCCAGGCCTGCGCGACGGCGTCGAGCACGTCGCGGAACGCCGGTCTGCCCTGGACGGGGACCGGGGGCCAGTAGGTGCCGGCGTAGAACGGCGCGCCGTCGGGCGTGGTGAAGACCGTGAGCGGCCAGCCGAGCTGCTGGGTGAAGGCGCTGGCCGCGGCCATGAGGCTCGCGTCGACGTCGGGGTGCTCCTCGCGGTCGACCTTGACCGCCACGAACCGCTCGCGCAGCGCGTCGCCGACCGTGGCGTCGGAGAAGCTCTCGCGCGCCATGACGTGACACCAGTGGCAGGTGGCGTACCCCACGGAGACCATGACCGGCACGTCGCGACGGCGCGCCTCGGCGAACGCCTCCGGACCCCACGGGTACCAGTCGACGGGGTTGTCGGCGTGCTGGCGCAGGTACGGGCTGACGGCGTCGGCGAGACGGTTCACCATGCCCCCACTCTCCCAGGGCCCGGCGGCCCCGCGAGCGCAGACGGCCGGGACCGGCGCGGTCAGGACGCCGGCCTCGGACCGGGCCTCAGAACGGCCCCAGCACGTCGTCGCGCTCGGCGACGAGGTCGAGAGCCGCGAGCACGTCGCCCAGCGCCCTCTCCTCGTACCGGAAGTGCGACTCCATGATCGCGCCGACGCCGTCGAGGTGGCGCAGGACCGCGTCCCGCGACGAGGCGGGGTCCGCCGCGCGGTCGAGCGTCTGCTCGAGGTCGCCGACCAGGTAGGCGATCATGCTGTGGTCCTGCCGCAGCGCGCGCAGCGTGGCGCCGAGCTCGGGATGCCGCCGCTCGAGCTCCGGGAAGAGCGTCGAGTCCTCGCTCGTGTGGTGCCGGGTCAGCGCGGTGCAGAACCCGCGGCAGTACACGAGCAGCTCCGCGTGCGCGGCGTGCGGAGCACGTGGTCCCGGGCGACCGGAGGCGTCGGCCGCCGGACCGTCGCTCGCGGGGTCGGTCGCAGGACCTTCGCTCGCGGGGTCCTCGTCGGTCGTCGTGTCCTCGTCGGCGGTCGCGGTCTCCCGCACCAGGTCGAGCGCTCGGCGCAACCTGCCGTGCACGGCTCGCATCTCGTCGTACCAGGCCACGAGCCTGGCCTTCTCGCCCTCACCCACGGGTGCGGAACGAGGAAAGGGTCCGTACGTGGAGCACGGGCACCCCCTTCCGGGTCCGACGCCTCCATGCCTGACGTGGTCCGCCACCGGCACGCGACGCTGCCGCAGATCCTAGCGGGCGGGCCGAGGCGCCCGACGAGCACGACACGACGTGCGGCCGAGCACGACCTCACGGTCGCGAAGACGCTCGGAACGACCCTCAGGTCGTGCTCGGCGTGGTCCGGGGTCGGGTTCAGGCGTGGAGGCGGCGCAGGAACTCGCGCGTGCGGTCGCGCTGCGGGTCGCCGAGCACCTGCTCGGGCGTCCCCCGCTCGTGCACGCGACCGTCGTGGAGGAAGCACACCTCGTCGGCGACGCGGCGGGCGAAGCCCATCTCGTGGGTCGCGACGAGCATCGTGCGGCCCTCGGCGCGCAGCTCCGCGAGGAGGTCGAGCACCTCGCCGACGAGCTCCGGGTCGAGCGCCGACGTCACCTCGTCGAGCAGGAGGAGCTCGGGCTCGTTGACCAGGGCGCGCGCGATCGCCGCGCGCTGCTGCTCGCCGCCGGAGAGCTGGTCGGGGTAGGCCGTCGCCTTGTGCCCCAGGCCGACCCGGCGCAGCATCGCGACCGCCGCCTCCTCGGCCTCCTCGCGGGACCTGCGGTGCACGAGACGCGGCGCGAGCGTGACGTTGTCGAGCACGCGCATGTGCGGGAAGAGGTTGTAGGCCTGGAACACCATGCCCATGCGCGCACGCACCGCGTTCGCGTCGAGCCGCGGGTCCGCGACGTCCTGCCCGTCGAGCAGGATCTCGCCGTCGTCGACGTCGTCGAGCAGGTTGACCACCCGCAGGAGCGTCGACTTCCCCGAGCCCGAGGCCCCGACCAGCACGACGCAGCGGTGCCGGTCGACGTCGAGGTCGATGCCGTCGAGCACGACGCGGGGACCGCCGTGGGCACCGACGGCGGGCGCGACGGGCGCCCGTCGGGCACGCGCGGGTAGGGCCGACGGCGCCGGGTACGTCTTGCGCACGCCCCGCAAGGAGAGCAGGTGGCTCATCGGATGTCCCCCGCCCCGCTCACGGTCGCGATCGACCGGCCCCAGCCCCGGCGGGACTGGTAGGCGTCCACCGCGCGCGTGAGCGGGAACGACACGAGGAAGAACAGCACCCCGGCCACGACGTACGGCGTGAAGTTGTAGCTGCCCGTCGTCGCGATCTGCGCGGCGCGGATCGCGTCGACGGCTCCGAGCACCGAGATGAGCCCGGAGTCCTTCTGCAGCGCGACGAGGTTGTTCGCCAGCGGGGCCGTGACGTTGCGCACCGCCTGGGGCAGCACGACGCGCCGCGTCGTCTGGACGCGCGTCAGTCCGAGGGAGCGGGCCGCCGCCACCTGCGACGGGTGCACCGACTCGATGCCCGCGCGGAACACCTCGGCGATGTACGCGGTGTAGGTGAGCACGATGGCGAGCGCGCCGAGGAACGCGCCCGACGACGGCAGCCACGGCAGGCGCAGCGCGGGCAGCCCGAACCCGACGAGCAGCAGCACGAGCAGCAGCGGCACGCCGCGGAAGAGGTCCACGTAGCCGATCGCGAACGCCCGCAGGGGGAACAGCGCGGGGATGCGGCTCGTGCGCGCGATCGCCAGCACCAGGCCGAGGAGCGTGCCGATCACTCCCGCGGCCACCCACACGCGCAGGTTGAGCCACAGGCCCTCGAGGATCGCGGGCAGGGACTCCCACGCCGTCGCCGGGTCGAAGAACGCCGTCCGCGCCCGCTCCCAGCCGGGCGCGTTCACCACGACGAGCACGACCGTCGCGACGACGACCACGGAGCTCACCAGCGCGACGAGCGCCGAGCGCCGCCGCTGCGCACGCCGGAACGCGGCGCGGTCGAGGGCGAGCGGGGAGGGCGACCAGGGGTCGGCCGGCGACCGGGCGCCGTCGGGCACGGTCACGCGCTCACTCGAGGACGGGGACGTCGTCCGACTTCAGCCACGTCGTGCGCAGCTCGGCGAGCGTGCCGTCCTCCTCGAGCGCGTCGACGGCCTGCGACACGCAGTCGGTGAGCGGGGAGCCGACGTCGAGCACGAGCCCGTACTGCTCGACGACGCCCTCGTCGGGTAGCGTGCCGATGACCTCGGAGTCGGGGAAGTACTCGGTGGAGGCCGCCATGCCCTGGTCGACGTCCATGACCATGGCGTCGATCGTCCCGGACTGCAGCGCCTGCATGCCGTCGCCCGCGGCGCTGTACGGCGAGATGTCGGCGTCCTCGCCGAACGCGGCCTCGGACAGCGTGAGGCTCGTCTGCGCTGCTGTGACGCCGATGCGCGCGCCCTCGAGGTCGGCGAGGCTCGTCGCGTCCGCGTACGGGCCGTCCTCCATGACGATGACGCCCTGCCGGGTCGTGAGGTACGGGCTCGAGAAGTCGACGGCCTGCCGGCGCTCGTCGGTGATCGACGTCTGGTAGGCGGCCACGTCGAACGGCTTCACGGCGGGGCTGACGATCTGCTCGAACGTCACGGTCTCCCACCGCACGTCCTCGGCCGCGTACCCGAGGCGGTCGGCGACGGCGTAGATCAGCGCCGACTCGAACCCCTCGCCCGACTCGGGCTCCCCGACGTACCAGGGCAGGTACGGCTCGCCCGCCCCGACGGTCAGGACACCGTCCGTGAGCGTCGGGAGCTCGCCGGCCTCGCAGGTGGTGTCGCCCGACGGCGCGCCGGCACCGGTCGTCGCGGCGTCGCCTCCGTCCGTGCCGCCGGACGAACAGGCCGCGAGGACGAGCGCGGTGGCCGCGGCCGTGAGTGCGGTGAGGGCGGCGGGACGGGTGCGGGGACGCAGACGGCGCATGGTGACCTTCCGGGTGTCGGGCGCCGCGGGAGTCGTGGGCGCCGGCCACTGACGATAACGCCGCCCACGCGGCCGTGGCTTCCCGTCCTGCCCGTCGGCGCTGTGCGGCTCGTCACCGGGACGTCCCGAGGCCGCCTGCACGACGGACGGCAGAAGGCCCGGTCCCACGAGTGGGACCGGGCCTTCTCGATGTCTGCGACATCCTGTGTAGCGGGGGCAGGATTTGAACCTGCGACCTCTGGGTTATGAGCCCAGCGAGCTACCGAGCTGCTCCACCCCGCGTCGGTGATCACTACTCTACGCACACACCCCCGGACCGGCCAAATCGGGTCGGCGAGACCTGCGTCACGCCGGCCCGTCGACCCGCTGCCCGAGGATCTCGACCCCGGCCTCGAGCCGGCGGGTCGCGCCCGGGGCGAGGCGCACGTCCGGCTCGCAGTCGGCGCGGTTGAACGCGTTCGTCAGCGTGCTCACGGGTTCGACCGCGAGCGCCGCCCGCCCGCGGCGCGCGAGCCCGTCGCCCGTGTACACGTGGACCAGCCCGCCGCGCTGCCAGACAGCGAGACCCTGACCGGTCCGAGGGTCGCGCACGGTCGTCCGGGCCCGTCCGTCGGCGTCAGCGCGCAGCCCTGCGAAGGCGTGGTCGAGCCTCGTGCCCGCGAGCAGCAGGGGCCCGACGCCGTCGATCTCCGCGAAGGCCTCGTCACCGGGCAGCGGGACGAGCCCCGGGTCCGTGACGACCGCCCGCGCAGCCGGGACGGTCAGCTCGAGGGAGTCGACGCGCGCGTGGCCCGGGACCCGGAGGTACGGGTGCCAGCCGAGCGCCACCGGGGCGTCGTGCCGACCGGTGTTCGTGGCGCGGAGATCGACGCGCAGGCCCGCCGGCCCGATGCCGTACTCGACCTCGAAGGCGACCGCGAAGGGGTAGCCGGCGACGTCCTCGGCCCCCACGCCGGTGGCGAGCACCACGACCGACTCGTCCTCGGCACGCTCCGCCTCGCGCCGGGACACGACGACCCAGTCGAGCGCCCGGACGAACCCGTGCATGGCCACCGGCTCCCCCGCGACGACCGGAACCACGTCGTGGGAGACCCCGTCGAAGACGTACGCGCCCCCCGCCAGGCGGTTGACGAAGGGCGCCATGAGGGCGGACCGCGAGGCGTCGTGCGTCACGAGCTCGTGGGCGTCGGCGAAGCCGTCGACGAGGTCCTCGACGCCCACGGTGCCGTCGGGCCGGCGCCAGGGCGCCCGCCACCGGAGGACAGAGCCTCCGTGCGGCGCGACGACGAGCTCGGCACCCGACGGGTGCGTGAGCCGCTCCACCTCGGCGAGGCCCGCGAGCGGCGGCGCTCCGGGGACCTGCGGGTCGCCCGTGACGGCACCGCTGAAATCGTTGCTGCAAGCCGTTGCAGAGAGGGTCACGAGCAGCGATCCTCGCCCCCCGGGGCCCAAAAGACAAACGGGCGGGACCACCGTGGTGGTCCCGCCCGTCCGTGCTCGTGCCGGCGTCAGCCGCCCGACGGCGCCGCGTCGAGCTCCTGCTCCGCCGCGAGAGCCGACTCCAGGGCCTGCTGCAGCCGGTCCTGCGCCTCGCCGTACCCCGCGAAGTCCCCCTCGGTGAGGGCCGTCTGGCCGTCCTCGATGGCCTGCTGCGCGGCGCTCAGCGCCTGGTCGAGGCGCGCGCGGGCCTCGCCGTTGACCTCGCCGTCCTGGGCGGGCGGCGTAGCCGTATCGCCGGGCTCCTCGGCCGGCTCCTCGCCGGTCCCCGGCTCCGCGCCGGGGTCCGCCGTCGCCCCGTCGGCCGGCTGGTCGGGCACCTCCGTGTCCACCCCTCCGTCGGCGTCGCCGGCGTTCGCGCCGGAGTCGCCGCCGAAGACCTGGTCCAGCGCCTCGTCCAGCGTGTCGGCGAAGCCGATCTCGTCGCCGAACGACACGAGCACCTTGCGCAGGAGCGGGAACCGCGTGCCCTCCGTCGACTGCACGTAGACCGGCTGCACGTACAGCAGGCCGCCGCCGACGGGCAGCGTCAGGAGGTTGCCGTTGATCACCGTCGAGTCGCCGCGACGGAGCGCGAGCAGACCGTCGGCCGCGGTCGGGTCGGTGTTGAAGTTGTTCTGCACCTGACCGGGCCCGGGGACGGTCGCGTTGCGCGGCAGCTCCAGGAGCCGCAGCGTCCCGTAGTCCTCCGAGCGCTCCCCGTCCTGGTTCCCGGGCTCCGCGTCCACGGCGAGGAAGCCCGTGAGGATGTTGCGGTCCGAGCCACCGCCCGGGATGTACGTCGACATGAGCGAGAAGGTCGGCGCCTCCTGGCTCGGCATCTGCAGCGTGAGGTAGTACGGCGGCTGCGCGGGCTTGGTCGCCCCGCCCACCGTCGGGTCCTCGGGGATGCGCCAGAAGTCCTGCTGGGAGAAGAACTCCGTCGCGTCGTCCACGTGGTAGCTCGCGAGCAGGGTCCGCTGCACCTTGAACAGGTCCTCGGGGTAGCGCAGGTGGCTCATGAGGTCGCCCGAGATCTCCGACATCGGCTGCACGGAGCTGGGGAAGACCTGCGACCACGCCTGGAGGACCGGGTCCTCGGCGTCCCACGCGTACAGGTCGACCGACCCGTCGTACGCGTCGACGGTCGCCTTGACCGAGTTGCGGATGTAGTTCACCTGCTGCGGGGCGAGCGCCTCGACCGAGTTGGCGGCGACCAGCGAGTCCGCCGTCGACTCCTCGAGGGACTCCGACGTCGAGTACGGGTAGGCGTTCGACGTCGTGTAGCCGTCGACGATCCACTTCACCCGACCGTCGACGACCGCCGGGTAGACCCGGCCGTCGAGGGTGAGGTACGGGGCGACCTTCGCCACGCGGTCGCGCGGGCTGCGGTCGTAGAGGATCTGCGAGTCCTCGGTGACGCGGTCGGAGAAGAGGATCTGCTCGGAGCCGAACTTCAGCGCGTAGAGCACCTTGTTGAGGAACGACCCGACGCTCGGTCCGGCGGCGAGGTCCTGCGTCGGGAAGGTGTTGTTCACCTGGCCCGCGTCGTCGTCGACCGGGTAGTCGAGCTCCCACGGGTCCGTGCCCTCGGGCGCTCCGACGATCGAGTACTGCGGCGCCTCCGGCGAGAAGTAGATGCGCGGCTCGTAGCCGCCCGCGTCGGTGAAGGCGCCCGTCGAGGGGATCGAGCCCTCGTAGAACGCCGGGCGACCGTCCGTGCCGATCTGGTTCCCGTACGCCGCGACGACGCCGAAGCCGTGGGTGTAGACGGTGTGGTCGTTGACCCAGTTGCGCGCGTCGGGGCCCAGGCCGTCCTGGTTCAGCTCACGCACCGCGATGACCGTGTCGCGGCTCTCGTCGTCGATCGTGTAGCGGTCGACCGACAGCGACCTCGAGAACTGGTAGTACTGCTTGTTCTGCTGGAGCTGGCTGAACGACGGGCTGACGATCTCCGGGTCGAGCAGGCGGATCGACGCCGTGGTGTCGGCGTCCTCGCGCAGCGCGCCCGCCTCCGCCTCGGTCTTGGCGTTGTACGCCTCCGTCTGCACCTCGTCGATGCCGTAGGCGTCCTTCGTCGCGTCGATGTTGCGCTGGATGTACTCCTCCTCGAACTCCTGCGCGTTCGGCGTGACCTGGAAGCGCTGGACGACGGAGGGGTAGATGCCGCCGATCGCGATCGCCGAGACCACCATGAGCCCGACGCCGATGGCCGGCAGACGCCAGTTCCCGCGCACCGCGGTGACCACGAACAGCGCCGCGACGAACAGCGCGACGACCGTCAGGATCGCCTTGGAGGGGATGACGGCGTGCACGTCGGCGTACGACGCGCCGTCGAACTTCGCACCGCCCGACGTGAGGATCGAGTACCGGTCGAGCCAGTAGTTGGCGCCGATGAGCACCATGAGGATCGCCGCGGTGACGGAGAGCTGGACGCGAGCGGCCGTCGTCGTGCGCGGGCCGGAGTCGGCGCCCCCGCCGACGCGCAGGCCGCCGTAGAGGTAGTGCGTCGCGAGGGCGGCGATGCCCGAGATGATCACGACCGCCATGAGGAAGCTCACGAGGAAGCGGACCGCCGGCAGGGTGAACAGGTAGAAGGCGAGGTCGATGCCCCACTGCGGGTCGGTCTCACCGAACGGCACGGAGTTCAGCGCGAGCAGCACCGTCTGCCACTGCGACGCCGCCGCGGCCCCCGCGAAGAACCCGACGAGCGCCGGCGCGACGATCATCACGACCTTGCGCAGCGGCTCGACCGCCTCCCGGTACTGGTCGAGCGTCGCCTGCTCCGGCGTGGACGGCGCGTAGATCGGCCGGTTCCGGTACGCGAGCGAGAACGACAGGAAGACGAGGCCGCCCATGACGAGGAAGCCCCCGACGAACAGCGCGATGCGTGTGCCCCACTGGGTCCACAGCACGCGTTCGTAGTCGAGCTGGGTGAACCACAGGACCTCGGTCCAGAACTGGGCGAGCAGGAGCAGCAGGACGACGAGCACGCCGACGACGGCGATCGCGATCCCGATGGGGCTCCGGCGCCGGGAGGGCCGCGCCCCGGAGGACGGCCGGCGGGGCGCTGCGGCGAAAGACACGGTGGGTATACCTCTTTGCGTCGTGACTCGGACGTGCGGCGGGCGGTCGGCTGGGACGCGCCCACCGGGGTCAACGCCCGCACCTCCCTCAAGGTTCCCCGTCGCGTGGCGACGTCGCTCTGCGACGATGGAGCCATGCCCCGCGCCGACGACACCCCTCCCACCGGCAGCCCGACCGGCACCCCCGCCGCGACCCCCACCGGCCCCGCCCTGCCCGCGGCCCAGCGCTCGCTCGCGCTGGCCGTGCACGAGGTCGAGACCCACGCGGCGGACGACGGGTGGGACGCCCCGCCCCGCCTGCTCGCGCTGGTCAGCACCGCTCGCGCGCTCGCGGACGACCCGTCCCTGGCGCAGCGGCTCCCCGCGGACGTCGTCCGGGCCGCGACGACGGACCCGCACCACCTGCTCTCGGTCGAGCAGGAGGGATTCGCCGTCGACGGCGACCTGGAGGAGGCCCTGGCGCGCGTCGCGTGGCCGCCGTCGGTCGACGGCACGGCGCTGGTGGTCGAACGGGTCGTGCTCCCGCCCTCGGCCGAGGAGGGCGTCCCGGAGGACCCCGACGCCGCCCTCGACTACCTCGCGAGCCACCCGGACCGCCAGGACGTCCGCCTCGCGGTCGGCGTGCTCCGCGACGGCCCCGCCTGGTGCGCGGTGCGGTCCCGCGCGCACGACACCGCCGCGGACGTCGCGTCCGGACCGGACCTCGTGCCCGGGCTCGTCACCGCGCTGCGCGCGACGCTCGAGGACTGAGGCGGCTCAGCCCCGCGCCTCGCACGTCGGGAGCGTGTCGCCCTCCCCCGCGCCGATCGCCGTCATCGCCTCGCGCGCGTCGGCGAGCGTCGACACCGCCACGACGTCCAGCCCCTCCGGGACGTTCCCGACGACCTCGGGGCAGTTGGCCTGCGGCGCGAGGAACCACGTCGAGCCGTCGCGCAGCGCGCCGTAGAGCTTCTGCTGGATGCCCCCGATCGGCCCGACGTCCCCCTCGACGCTCATCGTCCCCGTCCCGGCGATCGACACCCCGTTCGCCTCGTCCTCCGGGGTGAGCTGGTCGACGATCCCCAGCGCGAACATCGTGCCGGCGCTCGGTCCGCCGATGTCGTCGATCTGGATCGTCACGTCCACCGGGAAGTCGAACGCCGGGTCGATGAACACGCCGAGCAGGGCCGTGTCGCCGCCGTCGCTCGTCGTGACCGTCAGGTCCGTCTCCGCGCCGTCGCGCACGACGCCGAGCGTCACGTCGTCCCCCGGCGTGACGGCCGCGAGACCGTCGATGAGGTCCTGGTACGTCGGCACGGGTGCGCCGTCCAGCGAGACGATGACGTCGCCGGGCTCCACGACGCCGTCGGCCCCGGTCCCGGGGCTCGTGCCCTGCACCGTGAGGGTGGCGGGCACGTCGTAGCCGAGCTCGGTGAGTGCGGCGACGGTCGCGTTCTCCTGCGAGGAGATCATCTCCGCCTGCCCCTGCTCCTCCGTCTCCTCCTTGGTGCGGTCGGGCGGGAACACCTCCTCCACGGGCCGCACCGAGCGCGACCCGTCGAACCAGCCCTGCACGACCTGCGCGAGGGTCACCGGGTAGCCGGGCCCACCCGCCACGGAGACGGTCGTCAGGCGCAGCTCGCCCGTGGAGTCGAACGTCTCCGCGCCCGTGACCGAGATGAGCGGCGTGCCGCCCTGCTCTCCGAGGGTGTCCTCCGTCGGGCCGGGCGAGCGCACGGCGTACGGCGCGGGCAGCACGGCGAGACCCGCGACGAGGAGAGTCGTCGCGAGCAGCGAGATGCCGAACGTCAGGGACCTGCGGGTCACGGGGGGCGGGACGTCGTCCTCGGTGAGGAGGTCGTCGAAGGAGGGCGTGTCGCTCACCGGGACATCATCCCCGAGGATCCTGGGATCTCCCCGTAAGCCCCTTGAGAGCGGTCAGCGTCGCGAGCGGGCCTGCCGCCACACCGCCGCGGTCCCCAGGACCGCGACGGCGGCCCCCGCCGCGCCGAGCGCCGCGGCGTCTCGCCCGCCGAGCCGCCGCCCGCCCACTCCGAGACGGCCTCGCACCTGGTCGAGCAGCACCTCGAGCGCCGCCGCGCTCGACCACTCGGGCGTCCACCCGGCGGCGTGCAGACGAGCCCCCGAGACGGTCCACGGGTAGACGACGAACGCGAGGTCGCTCGCCGGCGACGGCAGGACACCGACGCGGTGCAGCCGCTCCGCGACCCCGAACGCCGTGGCCGGGGGGAGCTGGACCGTCCGCATCCCCGCGACCGTCGCCACCGTCTCCGCGTCGAGCTCGTCCGGACGGCCGTCGCGCAGGGCACCCGCCGTCAGCCCGCCCTCGAGCCGGGCGTCCAGGACGACACGCACCGCACGCACGAGGTCCTCCACGTGCAGGAGCTGCCACGTGCGGTCGCCCCCGCGCACGGTGAGGAGGCGCGGCGCCTCGAAGTGCCGCGTGAGGACCGTGTCGATCCCCGGGCCGACGACGACGGCGGGGCGGACGACGGCGAGCGGCACCGGACCTAGAGCCGTCCGCAGCGCGTCCTCGGCGGCCACGAGGTCGCCCGCGAAGCCGGCCGCCCCGGGGTCGGGAGCCTCGTCGTCCTCGACGACGGCGCGCCCCGGCACCGCGCCGTGCACGACGGCGGACGTCACCGCGACGACGTGCTCGACCCCGTGGGCTCGCGCGGTCTCACCGACCCACCCGGCCTCTGCGACGAGGCGCTCGCGGTCGCCGAGCACGGCCTCGCCGCGCGCGGCCGATGGCCCGAACTCCCCGGCCGGCAGCACCACCACGACGCGCCGCACGTGCGGCGGCCACCCGCGCTGCGCACCGTCCGCCCGCGGCGGCGCGTCCGCGGCACCGAGGCCGTCCCGCACCGCCCGGGCGACCTGCCCCTCACCGACGACGACGACATCGGCCTCAGGCGCTGGGTCGTGCTCGGCGGACGAGACCGTCGGCGCGCCCGCCGTGGCCGCCGGGGCGCTGCGCCGTGAGCGAACCCCGCCCTCGGACATGGGCCTGCCCCCGTTCTCGGCGCTCGATCGTGGTTACGGTGATTCCCGACGCTACCCCGAGGAGTCCTCATGAGCAGCCTGCCCCCCGACCGCACGCCCGGGCCCGACGACCCGGACGAGCCGGACAGCGGCTTCGAGGAGCTGCTCCGCTCGATGCTCGGCCCCGGCGCCGACGAGGCGCTGCGGGAGCTGCGTGCGCGCGGCTTCGACCCCGCCTCGCTCTCCGCCGGCGGCGCTGCCGCCGTGGACCCCCAGATGTTCCAGCACGTCCTCGCGCAGGTGCAGCGCCTGCTCTCGACGCCGACGGACGGGCCGGTGAACACGGACGTCTCGCACGACGTCGCGCGGCAGGTCGCCGTCGCCGAGGGCGATCCCTCGGTCACGGGCGCGCAGGAGCGCGAGGTGACCCAGGCGCTCTCGGTCGCCGAGCTGTGGCTCGACGCCGTGACCGACCTCCCCCCGGCCGGCGGCCGCAGCCACGCGTGGAGCCGCTCCGAGTGGGTCGAGCAGACGCTGCCCGCGTGGAACGCGCTCGTCGCGCCCGTGGCGGCGTCCGTCGCCGAGGCCCTCTCCACCGTGCTGCGCGACCAGCTGGGCGACCGGTTCGGGATCGAGGACGACGCGCCCCCGGCGATCGGGTTCCAGCTCCCCGGCCTGCCCGTGGGCGGGATCGGCAGCGACCCTGCAGCGCTCATGCAGCGCCTGGGCTCGGCGGTCTTCGGGATGCAGGTCGGTCAGGCCGCGGGCACGCTCTCGCGCGACGTCTTCGGCGCGACGGACGTCGGCCTCCCCCTGCTCGACCGGCCGGCGACCGTGCTGCTGCCCACGAACGTCACCGCGTTCTCCGAGGGGCTGGACGCGCCCGCCGAGGAGGTGCGGCTCTTCCTCGCGCTGCGCGAGGCCGCGCACGCACGGCTCTTCACGCACGTCTCCTGGCTGCGGGGCCACCTGCGGGGCCTGGTCGACGCCTACGCGCGCGGCATCACCATCGACCTCGATGCCCTCGAGTCGCAGCTCGAGGACGTCGACCTCACGGACACGGACGCGCTCCAACGCGCGCTGTCCGGGGGCGTGTTCGGGCTCCAGAACACCCCGGAGCAGCAGGCGACGCTCCTGCAGCTCGAGACGACGCTCGCGCTCGTCGAGGGCTGGGTCGACGAGGTCACGGCCACCGCGGCCCTCCCGCACCTGCCCCACGCCGTGCCCCTGCGCGAGATGCTGCGCCGACGCCGCGCCGCCGGCGGTCCGGCCGAGCACACCTTCTCGACGCTGGTGGGCCTCGAGCTGCGGCCGCGTCGCTCGCGCGACGCCGCGGCGCTCTGGGCGCTCATCGCCGCGCAGTCCGGCGCCCCGGCGCGCGACGGCGTGTGGGACCACCCGGACCTCCTGCCCGACGCGGCGGACCTCGACGACCCGGCCGGGTACGCCGGTCGTCGCGCCGCGGCACGCGTCGAGGAGGCCGACGTCGACAAGGCGCTCGAGGAGATCTTCCGCACGGCCGACGAGGAGCCTGCCGGGGAAGGTCACGAGGACGAGGGGCGCCCCGACGCACCGGGCGCGCCGCCCGCTGACGACGACCGCCCGTAGTCTGCCCGGCTATGCCACGGGGCCGCCGTCGGGACCGTCGACGGCAGCCCCGTCGGGCCCGTCGTCGACCTCGGCCGGCTCCCCGGAGTCGCGCGCGAACGAGACTCCCTCGAGGAATCCGCGGGCACGATCGGTCCGGGGGTAGCTCTCCAGGAGCTTCCAGAAGCCTGGTCCGTGCCCGGCGTGCAGCAGGTGCGCGAGCTCGTGGAGGATCACGTAGTCGAGCACCCATCCCGGCATCCCGCGGACGCGCGTGGAGATGCGGATCGAGCCGTCGATGAGGGTGCAGGAACCCCAGCGGCGATCCTGGTTGCCCGCCCAGCGCACGCTCGCGGGACGGGCGCGCCCGCCGAGGTACTTCGCCGAGAGCTCTGCCGCGCGGCGTCCGAGCTCGTCGTCCGAGGGCCGTCGTCGGCGTTCCGAGTCGGCGAGCCGGTCGAGCATGCGCTGCACCCACTCGCGCTCCTGCTCGCGCGTGAACCGGGCGGGGATCGCGACGATCGTCCGTTCACCGTCGCGGTACGCGCTCACGGTGCTCTTGCGCCGGCGGCTTCGCCGGACCTCCACGACCGTCTCTCGGACCACGCCAAGACCGTAGTGGTTCTCGCCATGAAATGGCAGGGCCCACGCCGTGGCGCTCGCCTGCTGGCGGGACACGGCCGGCCCACGCGTCGCGCTTCGGCCGGGTGGCGGTCAAGGGATCGCCAGCCGATCACGTGGCACAGGCAGGCGGTGCCTGCTCGCGCAGCCACCGGCGGGCACCGCCGACCATGGCTGTGGACAACGCGGGCGACCAGGTCGGGCCGTGCGACGCTGCTCGTCGTCCGGTGCGTCCGCGCGGGATCCGGCGACCAGGAGGACCTGTGCCGACACGTCAGAGGCTGCGCCCGGCCATGCCCGTGCTCCGCCGCGCGCCGGGCGAGCTGCAGTTCGGGACGGACCCGCGGTGGGCGGTCCGGTTCGTCGGTCTCGACGCCGCGGAGGAGTCGTGGATCCGAACCATGGCCGGCACGTCGGCCGCCCGCCCCGAGACGTCGGGTCTGCCGGCCGCGCGGCGCGAGGCGCTCCTGCGCCTGCTCGACGACGCCCGCCTCCTCGTGCGACCGCCGTCGCGGACCGCCGTGTCCCCGGCACCCGGAGGGGGCAAGGCGGAGACGGGCGTGCTCAGTGCGCTGCTCCCGGACGGGAACGCGCACCGCGTCCTCGCCGGACGAGCGCGGGCGGCGATCGCCGTCGTCGGGCTCGGCCGCATCGGGGCGACCCTCGCGACGACGCTCACGACGGCCGGGGTGGGGACCGTGACGCTGCACGACACCTCGCCCGTGCTCCTCACGGACGTCGGTCTCGGCGGGTACCGGTTGCGCGACGTCGGTGCTCGGCGCGACGCCGCGCTGGCCCGTCTGCTCGGGGAGATCTCCCCGGACGTCCGCACGCGGCCCGTGTCGGCGTCCGGTGTCGTGGGAGGAGGTGCTGCGCCGCCCGACCTCGTCGTCGTGATCGAGCACCGCGCGGCCGATCCGGGGCGGGTCCGTGAGCTCGTGGGCGACGGGGTCGCCCACCTCTCGGTGGTGGTGCGCGAGGCCGACGTGGTCGTCGGTCCGTTCGTGCGGCCGGGGCTCGACCCGTGCCTGCGGTGCGTCGACCTGCACCGGGCGGAGGTGGACCCGTGCTGGCCCCAGCTGGCTCAGCAGCTGCGCGACTCCGCAGGTCCCGACCACGAGGAGTCGGTCGTCGCGGCCGTCGCCGCCGCCGTCGCCGCGGGCCAGGTCCTGGCCTTCGTCGACGGGTCGTCGCCCCGCGCCGCCGCGGCATGCCTCGAGATCCGTGCTCCCGATGCGATGCCGCGGCTGCGCGAGACCTCCCGCCACCCGCGGTGCGGGTGCGGCGAGCTGGTGAGCGCGCCCCCGGACGGGGCGCCGCTCGTCCGGACGGCTCGCACGTCAGGCGGCGGCCGAGGCTGACGCCTCGGCCTCGAGGCGTGCTGCCTCCTCGGCCTGACGCGCGAGGACCTCCGCCTTGCTCGGACGACCGCGGCCACGCTTGCGCGCGACCACGACGCCGTCGACGAAGACCTCGCCGCCCCAGACGCCCCAGGGCTCGCGGCGCTCGACGGCACCGGCGAGGCACCCCTCGACGAGGGGGCACGTGCGGCACAGGGCCTTGGCCTCCTCGACCTCGGCAGCGCGCTCGGCGAACCAGAGCTCCGGGTCGTTGGTCCGGCAGGGCAGGAGTCCGGCCAGGAGACGGTCGAACTCGGCCGCGTCCTTCTCGCCCAGCGGTGTGGCCAGGGGTTGATGGGGTGCCCAGGGGCCGGATCCGCCCTGGGCAGTGATGTTGTCGAGCAGCGCGGTGAGCCGCACGATGTCCTCCAGTGATGTCCTGTCGTGGTGTGAACGTCGTCGTCACAGGACCCGAGGGACAGCGGTCCCCGTCAGTGAAGACGGGAAGCGCCGGTGATCCTCATCGGCCGTCGCGCTCTGGAGAACACGAAGGCCGCGGGTCCCAGAGGGACTCCGCGGCCTGGAAGGTGCCGGTCTGTCAGACCGGACGAGTCCTGGGAGCGGAGTCGGGAGCGGGGCGGTTGACGAAGGTGCCGCCGTGCGTGCGCGCACGCGGACGGAGTCCTCCTGGCGTCACCGCGCAACCGGCCACGGAATCCAGCAGGATCGTCGTTGCGATCTGGTTCTTCATCTCAGCTCCACCACCCTTCTTCACTCGGGGACGCGCCTCTCGGCACAGCCCGCTCCATCAGGACTCGACGAGCGTATGCCGCTCGACGAACGAGGCACAACTTATTTCCCAGAATTTCTCGGACGAGTTTTTTCCTGCCCTCGGCCGACCTCTCCCCGACCCCTCCGGCGAGCGTCCGGGCCCGAGGCTCAGGCCTCGGCGCGGGCGACGATCTCGAGGAGCGTCGCCCCGTACCGCTCGATCTTCGCGGGGCCGAGCCCGTTGATGCGCGCGAGCTCCGGCACGCTGCTCGGGCGGGTCTCCGCGATCGCGGCGAGCGTGGTGTCGACGAGGACGGTGAACGCCGGCTTGTCCGTCTCCTGCGCCACCTGCAAGCGCCACTCCCGCAGCCGGTCGAACAGCTCGCGGTCGTACTCGCCGGTGAGCTGGACACGAGGCTGACCGGACCGCGAGCGTCGTCCGCGGGGCGCCGCCGGGTCGTCTGGCCACAGTCCGTCGAGGAAGCGCGTACGACGGCGCGTGGCGCGGCCGCCGGGGTTGCGCGAGCGGGCGAACGACACCTCGAGGTGCTCGCGCGCACGGGTGATCCCCACGTACAGCAGCCGCCGCTCCTCCGCGACCGCCTCGTCGGTCTCCGCCAGCGAGATGGGCATGAGCCCCTCGCTCATCCCCGCGAGGAAGACGGCGTCCCACTCGAGCCCCTTGGCGGCGTGCAGGGACGCGAGGGTCACGCCCTCGACCGTCGGGGCGTGCTGTGCGGACGCGCGCTCGTCGAGCTCGGCGACGAAGGCCGCGACGGTCGGCGCCGGGGCGTCCGACGCGGCTGCCAGCCCGGCGACGTCGTCGGCGAGGGCGACGATCGCCTGCATCGACTCCCACCGCTCCCGCGCCGCCCCTCGTGCGGCGGGGGGCTGCGACGCCCACCCCGCGGAGACCAGGACGTCGCGGACGGCCTCGGGCATCGCGACCTCCGGGTCGGCGGAGCGCGCCGCGCCGCGCAGCAGCACGATCGCGTCCCGGACCTCCTTGCGCTGGAAGAACCGCTCGCCGCCGCGGACGAGGTAGCCGATGCCCGCGTCCGCGAGCGCCGCCTCGAACGCCTCCGACTGCGCGTTGGTCCGGTACAGGACGGCGACCTCGCTCGCCCGGGTCCCCGCGGCGAGCAGGCGTCCGACCCGCTCGGCGATGCCCTTGGCCTCGCTCTCGTCGTCGTCGTACGCCGTGTACGAGACCGGCGGGCCCGCGGGGCGTTGGGCGACGAAACCCAGGGCCTGGTGCGCCCCGCCCGCCCGCCCGGCGCGCGCGAGGAGCCTGGTTGGCGAGGTGCACGACCTGCGGCGTGGAGCGGTAGTCGCGCACGAGCCGGATGACCTGCGCCCCCGGGTGCGTGCGCGAGAAGGTCAGGAGGTGGTGCGGCGTCGCGCCGGTGAAGGAGTAGATCGTCTGCGACGGGTCGCCGACGACGCACAGCTCCTCCCGTCCGCCGAGCCACTGGTCCAGGACGAACTGCTGCAGGGGCGAGACGTCCTGGTACTCGTCGACGACGAAGTGGCGGTACTGACGCCGCACCTCGTCGGCGACGCGACCCTGCGTGGCGAGCATGTCGCCGAGCATGAGCAGCACGTCCTCGAAGTCGATGACGGAGCGCTCCGTCTTGACGTCCTCGTAGGCGGTGATGAGCCGGGCCACCGTCTGGTGGTCGTAGCCCGCGGGCGGGTCACGGTCGATCGCCTCGCTGGCGCGGACGTAGTCGTCGGCCGTCACGAGGGACACCTTGGCCCACTCGACCTCCGACGAGAGGTCGCGCACGGCGACCCGGTCGACCCCGACGCCCAGCCGTCGCGCCGCCTCCGCGATCACCGGGGCCTTGTGCTCGAGGATGCGCGGCGGAGCGCCCCCGACGACCTTCGGCCAGAAGTACCCCAGCTGACGCAGCGCGGCGGCGTGGAACGTGCGTGCCTGCACGCCCGTCGCGCCGAGCTCGCGCAGCCGGGTCCGCATCTCCCCCGCCGCGCGCGCCGTGAACGTCACGGCGAGCACCGACGTCGGCGTGTACGCCCCGGTGCGCACCCCGTACGCGATGCGGTGCGTGATCGCCCGGGTCTTGCCCGTGCCCGCGCCCGCCAGGACGCACACCGGACCGCTCAGGGCGAGCGCGACGTCCCGCTGGTCCGGGTCCAGCGCCTCGAGGATCGCGTCGGCCGATCGCAGGACCGGACGGGACGGGACCGCCGCGGACGGGACGGACGAGGGCGAGACCGTGGGACGAGAGACGGAGGACGGGACCGGTGGCGTGGACATCACGGCGATTCTCGCAGCCCTCGCCCACACGGGACACCCGCGGAGCCGTGGGACGGAACCGGCCGCCGGCGACCGGGAACAACGACGCATCGGCCGGACGTTGCCCTGGGGCACCCCGGCCGCGCCCGCGGCCGGACGCGCCGTCCTGCACGCCGACCCGAGGAGAGCCTCCGATGCCCACCGCCCCGACCACCCCCGACGCCGGCTCGATCGTCATGTACTCGACGAGCTGGTGCGGATACTGCCGCCGGCTCAAGACGCAGCTCGAGTCCGAGGGCATCGGGTACACCGAGGTGAACATCGAGGAGCACCCCGAGACCGCCGAGTACGTCGAGCAGGTCAACGACGGCAACCGCACGGTCCCCACCGTCGTGTTCCCGGACGGCACGGCCGCCACGAACCCGTCCCTCGCCGAGGTCAAGCAGCGCCTCGCCGCCTGACCCTCCCGCGGGCGCACCCGCGCAGGCGTCCTGCGGAACGCCGGAACGGACGCCTCGCGCGCCGTGCGCACGGACTCAGGCGCCGGGCAGCTCCGCCCCGAACCAGTCCTCGATGAGCGCGCGGGCGATCGACGCGCGCCCCGGCAGGAGCACCTCGCCGGAGCGCACGTCGCGCTCGAGCTCGGCCCGCGTGAACCACCGCGCGTCCGTGAGCTCGACGCCGTCGACCCGCAGCGCGGTCGTGGTGGCCGACGCGAAGAACCCGAGCATCAGCGACGCGGGGTACGGCCACGGCTGGCTCCCGCGGTAGGTCACCTCGCCGACCTCCACGCCCGCCTCCTCCCTGACCTCGCGACGGACCGCGTTCTCGAGCGACTCGCCGGGCTCGACGTAGCCGGCGAGCGTGGAGAACCGCCGCTCCGGCCAGTGCGCCGCGTGCCCGAGGAGCAGCCGCTCGGCACCGTCGGGCCCGACTCCACCATCCGTACCGGCGTCCGCCGCGCCGCCTCCGTCCGCCCCGGCACCTCGGCCCGGCCCGGTGCCCCGGTGCACGACCGCCATGATGACGGCGGGGTCGGTGCGCGGGTACAGCTCGGTGCCCTGCGCGACGCAACGGCGCGTCCACCCGGCGTTCTCGAGCGTCGTCGGCTCGCCGCAGCGAGGGCACCGCTCGTGCGCGGCGTGCCAGGCGGCGAGCGCGACGGCCTCCGTCGCGAGCGCGGCCTGCGTCGCGTCGAGCCGGGTCGTCAGCTCGCGCAGCCCCGACCAGGTGTGCGTGCGGGCGAGGACGGCGAGCGCGTCGGCGGGGTCGACGCCCTCGATGTCGACCTCCTCGGCGTCGGCGTCGTCGGGCAGGACGAGGGCGAGGTACGACGTCGCGCCGGTCGCCGCGGTCGCTCCGCTCTCCCCGACGCCGGTCGCCGGCTCGTCCTCGCCGAGGAACATCCAGCGCGGACGCTCGCCGCCGTGGGGTGCGGGCACGCCCGCGACCGCGGCGCCCGGCAGCAGCACGAGCGCACCGTCGGCGGCGGTGGCGAGCCGCCCGCGATGGACGAGGAGGACGCGCGTGGCCGGCTCCGCCAGGAGCTTTCCCACGAGACCGGCCTCGGAGCGCCGGTGGGCCGCGCGGTCGACCGGCGCCGCGTCGAGCGGCTGGGGCAGGGGGCGGTACGGCGGGTGGTCGATGCTCACTCCCCGACCGTAGGCCACCGCGGAGGCGGACCGCCGCCCGGGCGGTGTGCGAGGTCGCGGCGCGGGTGAAGGCGGCGTGGGTGCAGGCGGCGTGGGTGCCGGTCGGCGCGCACCGCGAGCGACTACCGTGGGCGCGTGCCTCGTTCACCGCTCACCCTCGCCGCCCTCGCGACGGCGGCCGTCCCTGGTCTGGACGCGCGGTCCGCGCGAGCCGTCGCCGACCCGGGCGACTACGACACGGCGGTGGTGACCGACGCGGACGGCGCCCGGTGGACGGTCCGTGCGCCGCGCAGCCTCCAGGCGGGTGCCGCGCTCGAGGCCGAGTCCGAGCTCCTCGCGTCGCTCCGCCACTACGTCACGTCGGGGGTGCTGTCGTTCACGGTCCCGCACATCAGCGGCACCGCCGTCCTGCCCGAGGGCGGGCGCGCCGTCGTGCATCCCGCCGTGGAGGGCGCTCCGCTCGACGTCGAGTCGCTGCGCCCCGGTCCGGGTCTCGCGGCGGACGTCGGCCGGGTCGTGGCGTCCGTCCACGAGCTGCCGCGCGCGATCGTCGACGACGCGGGGCTGCCGGGGTACGACGCCGAGGAGTACCGCCAGCGCCGCATGGCCGAGCTCGACGAGGCCGCCGCGACGGGCAAGGTCCCGCCGGCGCTCCTGCGACGCTGGGAGTCCGCCCTCGAGGACGTGTCGCTGTGGCGGTTCCAGCCCGTCGTCGTGCACGGCGACCTCGGTCCCGACCAGGTGCTCGTGGCGCGCGGTCGCGTGGCGGCGGTGACCGGATGGTCGGACGCACGCGTCGCGGACCCTGCGGACGACCTCGCGTGGCTGCTCGTCTCGGCACCGCCGGAGGCGATCGACTCGATCATGGAGGCGTACCAGCTGCGGCGCACGGAGCTGACGGACAAGCACCTCGCGGAGCGGGCACTGCTCGTGGGCGAGCTCGCGCTCGCCCGGTGGCTCCTGCACGGGGTGCGGCACGGGCTCGACGACGTGGTCGCGGACGCGCTCGACATGCTGGCCGACCTCGAGGACGCGACGCGCGAGGACGCCGCGGACTGACCCGGCGCCGCACCGCGGCCGCCTCCGGAGGGGCCGTGGTCGGTCGGCGCGCGGGGGTCGTGCGCGCCGGCGTCCTCACCCGCGCAGGAGCGCCTCGATCTGCTGCTCGTCGAGCAGCCGCTCGGGGCGCACCGTCTCGTCGGACCCGACGTGGTAGAACGCCGCGTGCACCTTGTCGAGCGGCAGCCCGGACCAGCGCGACCACGCCAGCCGGTACACCGCGAGCTGGACCTCGCGGTGCCGGCGCGCCTGCGGGTCCGACGGCGCCCGGCCCGTCTTCCAGTCGACCACCACGACGGCGTCCGTCGCGCCGCCGGCGAGCTCGGGCAGCTCCGGGAAGACCGCGTCGATGCGTGAGCGCAGGACGGTCGCGCCGACGGGCGTCTCGACGTCGACCTCGACCGCGAGCGGCGTGCGAGCGGCCCACGACGACGCGAGGAACGTGCGCTGGAGCGACTCGAGGTCCTGGTCGGGGTCGAGGTCGGTGTCGTCGGCGCCCGGCAGGTCCTCGACGTCGAGCAGCGACGCGCTCGTGAAGTACCGCTCGGCCCAGAGGTGGAACTGCGTTCCCCGCCGCGCGTGCACGGTCGGCTCGCTCGGCACGGGGCGGCGCAGGTGCAGCGCGAACTCGTCGCGATCGCTCGCGAGTCGCACGAGGGCCGACGCCGAGACGTGCGCGGGCAGCGCGACGTCGCGTCCGGCGCGGTCGGCCCGCTCGGCGAGGAGCACGCGCGCGAGCCCGACGAGGTCGCGACCGTCCTGGTCCACGAGCAGGCCCTCGGCGGCGGTGAGCGCCGCGGCGGGCGACGTGCGGGACGCGTCGTCCCCGGGCGCGCCGACCGGTGACGCGCCGCCGACCGTGCGGGGCACCGCGGAGCGCGCCCGCCGCCGGGACGCCTCCTCGACACGCTCGGCGGTGGCCCGCAGCACGGCTCGGGCGGAGCCGGGCGCGGCGTCGTCCGACGCCGGCCACGTGGCGGTGACCTCGACGCCCTCGAGCGGGTTCGTCGCGCCCGGCTCCGGGGCGACCGCCCACCCGTCCGCCGCGACGGCTCCCCCCTCGACGAGCTCGAGGAGGAACGGGGACAGCGCGCGCGGCGTCGAGCCGGTCTGCCACCAGGAGGCCGACAGGAAGAGCTCGCGCCGCGCGCGCGTCAGCGCGACGTAGGCCAGCCGGCGCTCCTCGGCGAGCTGGTGCTCGCCGGACGCCGCACGGAACTCGTCGCGGCGCGCGACGAGGTCCTTGGTGTCCGTCGCCAGGTCGTACCGGAACTGCGGGAGGTCGGCCGCGTCCCCGCGCAACGGGTACGGGAGCTGCGACACGTCCGTCAGCCAGCCGCTGTCCGCACGCGTGCCCGACGCCGACCGCGCGACGGTCGGGAACACCCCGTCGACCAGTCCCGGCACCGCCACGACGTCCCACTCGAGGCCCTTGGCGGCGTGCGCGGTGATGACCTGCACGGCGTCGGGGTCCGGCTCGCGCACGGGCAGGTCGAGGCCGTTCTCGCGCGACGCCGCCACGCCGAGCCACGCGAGGAACGCACCGAGGGTCGCCACGTCGGCCGTCTGGGCGAAGGTCGCCGCGACGTCGCGGAACGCGTCCAGGTGCTCCCGTGCCCGGTCGCTCACGGCGTCCGGGTCCGTGAGCCGTCGGGTGGCGAGGAGCGCCGCCGTCGTCGAGGCCTCGACGTCAAGGCCCAGCGCGCGCTCCGCCTCGACGACGAGCTCCGGCAGCGAGAGGTAGGTCAGCGACCGCAGCGAGCGCAGCGTCGCGGCGAGCGTGGTGAGCCGGGCGTGGGCGGCGTCACCGAGCACGCGTCCGTCGCCGGCGGCACGACCGGGTGCGGGGAGGTCGTCGAGCGCGTCGACGATCGAGCGGTGGTCGACGACGTCGCCCTCGACCACGGCCGGCGCGAGCCCGCCGTCCACGCCCTCGGCCGAGCCCGGCCCGTCCGGGACGTGCTCGGCCCGGTGCGTGCGCGCCCGTCGTGCCGGCCCGCCGTCCTGCCGGGCGAGGTCGGCGGCGCGCGAGCCGAGCGCGTGCAGGTCCGCCGCCCCGAGGTTGACGCGCGGCCCGGTGAGGAGACGGACGAGGGCGTCGCCGCGCGACGGGTCGTGGACCGCCTCGAGGAGCGTCACGACGTCCACGACCTCGGGGGTCGTCAGCAGGCCGCCGAGGCCGACGACCTCGACGGGCAGACCTCGGCGACGCAGCGCGACCTCGACGGTCGCGAACTGGCTGCGCTTGCGGCACAGCACCGCCGCCGTCACGCGGCCCCCCGGCGCGCCCGCGGGGCGCCACCGCGCGGCGACGAAGTCCGCGACGGCGGCGGCCTCCTCCTCCGCCGTCGCGGCGACGTGCGCGCTCACCGCACCGGCGCCCGCCCCGGGCCGCAGCGACAACGGCGGGACCGTCACGGCCGCGTCCGGCGCGCCCGCGCCCCCCGCCCGCAGCGGCGCCGAGATGACGTTCGCGGCGTCGAGCACCGCGGCGTCGTTGCGCCACGACGTCGAGAGGAAGCGCACGGCCGAGCGACCGCCGTCGGCGTGGCGGAACCGGTCGGGGAAGCGCGCGAGGCCCCCCGCGCTCGCGCCGCGCCAGCCGTAGATCGACTGGTGCGGGTCTCCGACCGCGGTCACCGCGTGCCCGCCGCCGAACAGGCCGGCGAGCAGCTCGACCTGCGCGTGCGACGTGTCCTGGTACTCGTCGAGCAGCACGACCCGGTACCGCGAGCGCTCCGTCGTGCCGACGACCGGCACCTCGCGCGCGAGCCGCGCCGCGAGCGCCACCTGGTCGCCGAAGTCCAGCGAGTCGGTGGCCCGCTTGCGGCGCCGGTACGCGGCGACGACGTCGAGGAGGCGCACGCGCTCGGCGACGTCGCCGACGAGCTTGACGACCTCCTTCGTGCGCGACTTCTGCCGCGGTCCGAGCGGGAGCCCGTCGAGCGTCTCGACGATCTGGGCGAGGCGGTCGCGCGCGTCGAGCGGTTCGAGCAGGTGCTCGCCCAGCGCGCCGGAGAGCCCGAGCACGGCCGCGACGACGGTGCTCACCGCACGGTCGGTGCCGAGGTCGTCGTCCCAGCTCTCGACGACCTCGGACGCGAGCTGCCACTGCTGCGCCTCGCCGAGGAGGCGCGCGCCGGGCTCGACCCCCACGCGCAGGCCGTGGTCCGCGACGAGGGACGCGGCGTACGCGTTGTACGTGGCGACGGTCGGCCGGTCGAGCAGCGTGAGCGCCGACGTCGCGCCGCCGCGCGCTCGCGCGAGCTGCGCGAGGCGCGTCTGGACGCGCTCGGCGAGCTCACCCGCGGCCTTGCGCGTGAACGTGAGGCCGAGCACGGCGTCGGGCGCGACGAGGTCGTTGGCGATGAGCCAGACGACACGGGCCGCCATGGTCTCCGTCTTGCCCGACCCGGCACCCGCGACGACGAGCGTCGGCTCGAGCGGCGCCTCGATGACCTCGACCTGCTCGGGCGTGGGGCGCGGGCGGCCCAGCAGGTCGGCGATCTCCGTGGCCGAGACGGCCGGGCGTGCGGGCGTCGTCCCGGCGCCCTGCGCGTCGTCCGGCCCCGCGGCCGTCCCCACGAGCCGGACGCGGGGTCGCGACGGCTCCGGGAGCTCGAACAGCTCGCTGCTCATGCCACCACCTTCCTGCCCTCGGGCTGCACCGGGCACGACCGGCGGACCGGGCACATCTCGCACAGGCCGTTCTGCCGGGCCGTGAAGGTCGCGGACGCCATCGCGTCCGCCGCGTCCTCGACGAGGTCGCGCGCCCAGCTCGAGCCGTCCGGCGCCGGGTCGAGCGCCGGCTGCGCGACGACCGCCGGACCGACGTGCGTGCTGCCCACGTAGACGAGCTGCGCGCCCGCGCTCCGCGTGCCCTCCGGGAGGTCGAGCCCGCCGGCCTCGACGGCGAGCTGGTACGCGCCGAGCTGCGGGTGCTCGGCGCCCTCGGCCTTCGTCGCGGTGCGCCGCCCGGTCTTGAGGTCGACGACGCGCACCTCTCCCTCGCCCGCGGCCTCGACGCGGTCGATGGTCCCGCGCAGGTGCGCCCTGCCGACCGTGACGTCGAACGACGGCTCGACGAGCAGCGGCTCGCCCGCCTCGGCGAGATAGGCCGCGAGCTTGACGACCATGCGGTCCGCACGTCGCCGCAGCTGCGTCGACGGCCAGCCCTCGGGCAGCGCGAGCTCGGGCCACCGGCGGTCGAGCTCGGCCCGGAGCTCGGCGAGCGAGCCCGAGGGCACCGTCTCGGCGATCGAGTGGACGAGCGTGCCGAGGTTCTGGTGCGCGGCGTCGGGGGCCGTCCCGCCGGCCGCCTCGAGCGTCCAGCGCAGGGCGCACGTCGTCACCGTCTCGACCTTGGAGGGCGACACGGTGACCGTCTCGTCGTCGGCGCGCAGCGGGGCCGTGCTCGACACCCCCGCCACGCCGTACCAGGTCTCGGGCCGCGCCTCCGGCACGCCGAGGGCGACGAGGTCGGCGAGGAGCGTCGCCGCCGCCCCGGCCTCGAGCGAGGTCGGGCTGCTCGCGGCGTCCGGCCCGGGAGCCGGACCCGACGCCGCCGCGTCCGCGACGAGGACGGCACGCGCGGCCGCGACCACGCCTCGGAGGTCGAGCGGCGCACCGACCTGCACGCGACGGCGCGACCCGGCGAGGGGGCCGCCCGGCGGGGGACCGTCCGGCGTGGGGCCGCCGGGCCCGGTGTCCCGGTCGTCGTCCCCGGGGCCCTCGGTCGGCCCGGACGGCGGCACGACCAGGTCGCAGAACACCGACGGCGCGTCCTCGCTGTCCTCGACCGCGGTGACGACGAGCCGCCGTGAGGCGCGCGACGTCGCGACGACGAACGCGCGCAGCTCGTCCGCGAGCACCTGCGCGCGCGCCTGGGGGCCGACCCCCCGTGCGTCGTCGGAGCGGCCCGCGAGCAGCTCGACGAGGGCCTGCGAGCCGAGAAGCGAGTCACGCAGCCGCAGGTCGGGCCACACCCCGTCCTGGACGCCCGCCACCACGACGACGTCCCACTCCCCACCGGCGGCGCCCGCCGGCGTGAGCGCCGCGACCGAGTCCGTCCCGCTCGCGCGCGCCGCGAGGGAGTCCGCGGGCAGGTCCTGGGACGCCAGGTACTCGACGAACGCCGCGACCGGCGCTCCCGGCATCCGGTCGACGAACGTCTCCGCCGCCCGGAAGAGCGCGAGGACCGCGTCGAGGTCGCGGTCCGCGCGTGCGCCGGCCGGCCCGCCGTCGAGAGCGGCGGACCGCCAGCGCTCCGCGAGGCCCGTCGCCGCCCACACGGCCCACAGCACCGTCTGCGCGCTCGCCCCCGCCTCGCCCGCCGCCGCCCGGCCGGCCGCGAGGGCTCGCGCGACGGCGACCGGACCACGACGGACGGTCGGCGGGAGGGTCGCGGCGCGCGCCGGGTCGTCCAGGACCTCGACGAGCAGGGCGTCGGACGTCCGGCCTCCTCCGCCCGCCAGCTCCTCGGCGCGCAGCGCGCGTCGCAGGCGGCGCAGCGAGACGACGTCGAGGCCACCGAGGGGCGACGTCAGCAGGAGCGACGCGGTCGCGGGGTCGAGGGCCGGCACCGCGTCGTCCGCAGGGGCGACGCACGCGCGCACCGCGGCGAGCAGGGGGGCGACCGCCGGCTCGTCCCGCAACGGCACGTCGGACCCCAGCAGCGTGACCGGGACCGACGCCGCCACGAGCTCGCGGCGCAGGGCGGCGAGCCGCCCGCCGGTCCGCGCGACGACCGCCATGCGGCCCCACGGCGTGCCGTGCAGGAGGTGCTCCGCGCGCAGCTCGCGCGCGACGAAGGCCGCCTCCTGCGCGGGACCCGAGAGGACGGCCACCTCGACCGCCTGCCCCGCGGCCGGCTCGGCGGGTCCGGGCGCGGGCCGCGGCTGCGCGCCGCGGTGCACCGCCCCCGAGAGGGTCCCGACCTGCGCCGCGACCCGGCGCGTCACGGCGCGCAGGGGGTCCGGCTGGCGCCAGGCCGTCCCGAGGACCGCGACGCGCGCGCCGAGCTCGCCGCGGGCGCCCGGTCCGCTGCGCAGCGGTGCCGACGCGCGCCCGACGAGCCCCGGGCTCGCGCCGCGGAAGCCCTGCACCGCGGAGTCCGGGTCGGCCAGCAGCACGAGCCGCGCGCCGTCGTCGTGCAGCACGTGCAGGAGCCGGGCGGTCGCGACCGTCGCCTCCTGGTAGTCGTCGACGACGACGAGGTCCCACCCCGGGCGCGGCGCGTCGGGCACCTCGGCGTCCCACGCGCGCAACGCCTCGGCCGCCTCGTCGACGACGACGGCCGGGTCGAGCCGCGCGCCGGCGTCCGGCGTCCCACCGCGCAATGCCGTGACGTCGAGGTACTCGGCGTAGAGCTGCGCCCCGAGCACCCACTCGGGGCGCTCGTGCCGGCGCCCGAGCTCGCGCAGGTCGGCGGGCGTGAGGCCACGCTCGGCGGCGCGCATGAGGAGGTCCCGCAGCTCCTGGCGCAGGCCGCGCAGACCGAGCACCTCCTCCGGCAAGCCGTCCGGCAGCTCGAGCGGCGCCCCCTCCCCCGCGACGTGCCCCTCGAGGAGCTCCGCGAGCACGAGGTCCTGCTCCGGTCCGGAGACGAGCGTCGGCGGCGGGTCGCCGAGCGCGGCAGCACGCTCGCGCAGGACCGCGAACGCGGCGGACGCCGCCGTCCGGACCATCGGCGCTCCCACGGTGCGCCGCGCCCGCTCGGACAGCCGGTCCCGCACGGACGCCGCGGCCCGCCGGGACGCCGCGAGCAGGAGCACGCGCTCGGGGGCGACGCCCTGCTCGAGCGCCGCGAGCACGATCTCCTGCGCGACGAGCGTCTTGCCGGTCCCCGGCGCGCCCACGACGAGCGTCGCCCCGGGTCCGGTCGCGGCCGCGACCGCCGCGAGCTGGGAGGGGTCGAGGGTCGCGCGAGCGGCCTCCGTGTCGTGGTCACGGGCGACGAGGCGGGGTCGGTGGGGCTGCGCGCTGGTCCGGAGCACGACGCGATCCCATCACGAGCCACCGACAACGGGCCGGTGCCGGACCGGCGCGCCCCGTGCCGGCGCGCACGCTACGGCGCGGGCCAGCCGTTCGGCACGCAGCCCTCGGCCGAGATCGACTGCTGGACCATGACCGGGGCCACGGCACCCGGCGCGGGGCAGGACTCGTGCCCGTGGCCGAGCACGTGGCCGACCTCGTGGTTGACCAGGTACTGGCGGTAGGTCGCGACGTCGTCGCCGAAGTCCGCGGCGCCGTGCACCCAGCGGTCGAAGTTGAGGACCGCGACGCCCGTGCCGGCGTTGCCGCACGAGTACCGGCCCTCGGTCTGCAGCGGCGCGCACATCCTGTCCGTGGTGGCCGGGCTCGCGAGCACGACCCTGATCGACGCGTCGTCGCCGGCCGTGCGGGAGAACGTCACGCCGTCCGTCGCGCCCCAGCCCCGCGGGTCGTTGAGCGTCGCCAGCACCGCCTCGGCGAGGACGTCGCCGTCCAGCGGGAGCCCGAGCTCGGCCTCGACGCGCACGGAGCGGACCGTGCCCGGACCCGGTGCCGGGACCTCGCCCGGGACGACGACCAGCGTCCCCCCGAGGTCGGCGACGACCTCCTTCCCCGTGAGGCCCGACCCGGGCTCCGGGACGCGGACCGCCGGCGGCTTCGGTGCCGGCGTCCGTGCCGGTGCGGGCGGGACCTCCGGTGCGTCGGGGACCGTGACGGGAGGCGTCGGTGCCGGGCTCGGTGGTGCGAGCGGGACGAGCGTCCCGGGGGCCGGTGCCGCCGGGTCCGCCGTGGAGGGAGCGGCGGGCAGGGCGAGCAGTGCCCGCACCTCCTCCGACCGGCTCACCGCGTCCGGTGCGCGCGAGGGCGACGGCCTCGTGCCCTCGGCCACGACGGGCTCGCTCACCACCGGCGCCGCAGCCGTCCCGGCCGGTCCGCCCGGCAGGTCCCAGACCTCCGCCGCGGCCACGCCCCCGCCGAAGCCGACGCCCAGGCACGCGAGGACCGCGACGACCCGACGTGGCTGACGGCGGTGCGCGCGGTCGTGCGCGCGGTCGTGGGGACGCCTCGCGGGGGCAGCGGCCGCGGCGTCGTCCGCGCCGTGGTGCAGGGGTTCGGTCGGGGCGTCGGGGTCGGGCACGCGGCCATCGTCCCACTCCTCGTCGCCCCGGGTCGACCGCGCGCTGTTCGCCCGTATCCTCGGGCCCATGACGGGTGGTCCGGGACGCAAGGGCGGGGCCGTCCCCGTGCCGCGCGTGCGGATGCCGCGGACGCAGCGGCGCACCCAGCTCCTGTCGATCGGCGAGGAGCTCTTCGCCACCCACGGCTACCACCACATCTCGATGGACGACATCGCCGAGCGGGCGGGCGTCGGCAAGCCGGTGCTGTACCGGCACTTCCCGTCCAAGCTCGACCTGTACCTCGCGATCGTCGACGAGCAGGGCGACCGGCTCGTCCGGGCCGTGCACGCGACGCTCGACCCCTTCCGCGACGCGGCACCGGGCACCCCGCCGGGCGACGCGGACGCCCTGGCGGTCGACGGGCTGGCCGTGATCGAGGGGATCGTGCGGGCGTACGTGGCCTACGCGCACACCGCGGGACGCTCGTCCGCGCTGCTGTTCGAGTCCGACGTCATGCGCGACCCGGTCGTCCGTGCCCGGGTGCTCGCTCCCGACACGCTGATCGCGCACACGTTCGCCGACGTGCTCGTCCGCATCACGGAGCTCGAGCGTCCCGAGGCGCTCGTCGTCGCGCGGACGTGCACCGCGGTGGGCCGTGCGGCGGCCACCGAGGCGGTGCGGCCCGACGGCGCGGCGAGCGCGGACGACGTCACGCGCCTCGTCCCGCGCCTCGTGTGGCGCGGCGTGCACGGCATGCTGCGCCGCACACGGCCCGAGGGAATCTGACTACTATCGATCGCGTTGTCGCCGGTGGGTCACCCGCCGGCGGCCCACCGTCGACCTGCCGCGTGCGCGCGGCCGCTGTGAGGAGAACACGTGGAAGTCACGATCGGTGTGCAGAACCTGGCCCGTGAGCTCGTCGTCGACACCGACCTGTCCGCGGAGGCCGTCGCGAAGGCGGTCTCGGACGCCCTGGGCGGAGCGCCCGCGCTGGAGCTGACGGACTCCCGCGGCCGCCGCGTGATCGTCCCGACCGTGTCCCTGGGATACGTCGAGATCGGCACGGAGGAGCAGCGCAGGGTGGGCTTCGGGTCGCTCTGACCCCGCAGCCTCGAACGACCCGCGGTCCCGCGACGGCCTGCGGTCCGGCAACGCCCGACGGCCCGGACGTCCCTGCACGCAGGGGTCCGGGCCGTCGGGCGTGCGGACGACGTCCGGGTGACGACGTCCGGGTGACGTGCGTGCGACGTGCGCGGCCGTGCGCAGGCGAGGTGCCGCTCGTCAGGCGGCGAGACCCAGCCGGTCCATGCGGCGCGTGTGCTCCGCGGTGAGCCGCGAGAAGACCCAGGACTGCGTCGTCGTGGTTGCCGACGTCGTGTCGCCGTCCCCGCGGCCGATCTCCGTGACGAGCCGGTCGAGCGCCGGGTGGCGGGCGAGCACCACGCCGACCACGCCCAGGGCCTCCCCGACGATGCGGCGGCCCCACAGGGCGAGCCGGGCGGCGAGCACCGGGTCCGCCGTCGCGGCCTCCGCGATGACGGACGCCGAGCGGTCCGCGCGGGCCACCTGCGTGAGCGAGCCCACGACGACGTCCCGCGAGCGGTCGTCGAGGCCGTCCGCGGCGAGCAGGCAGAAGTCGTCCGCGACCCCCTGGCCGACGTAGCCCTTGAGGATCCCTTCCCACCACGTGCTGGGTCGCGTGCGCTCGTCGAAGTCGTCGAACAGGCCGTCGAACGACGCCATGCACGTCTCGGGGTCGCCCCCGAGCTCCGCGACGCGGGCCAGCACCGACTCCTGCCGGTGGAGCAGCTCGGCGGCCATGCGGGACAGCGCCTGGCGCTGGCGCAGGGTCGGCGCGTGCGCGGCGTCGCCGGCGAGCCGGCCGAAGCTCGCGAGCTCGGTGTAGGCGACGAGCCCGAGGAGCTCGAGCGCGTCCTCGGTCGCGCCGGTCGTCGGTCCGGTCGGCTGGTCGACGTCGATCATCCCGCCAGGATAGTGGCGGCCGCGGTGCCCGGAGCGCGGCGGAGCCGCCGTCGGATACCATGGGCGGGTACATCGGTTGCCCGGTCGTCCTGACCTCACGCGCCCGTCCCGGCCCCGGCCGGCACGAAGGGCGACGCCCGTCCTCGTGCGACGACGGCGGTACGGGTCCGCTCCGCGGGCCCGCGCCACGAATTCCACGATCGGCTGCCGGCCACGAAGCGCGTACGACCACGTCCGGGTCCCCCGGCGGCGGAGCCGGTTCCCGAGGCTCCCCGACGAAGCGGTCGCGCGCGCCGACGAGACAGAGGCACCAGTGACCACCACAGACGCGACCACCACGGACGCCACCCCCGACGTCAGCGCCGACGCGCGCGCCGTCGCCGCGAGCGTACAGTCCGACAACACGTCCTTCGCCGACTTCGGCGTCCGCCCGGAGATCGTCACGGCGCTCGCCGACGCGGGCATCACCCACCCCTTCCCCATCCAGGCGATGACCCTGCCCGTCGCGATGTCGGGCCACGACATCATCGGGCAGGCCAAGACGGGGACCGGCAAGACCCTCGGTTTCGGCGTCCCGCTCCTGCACCGGGTCGTCGCACCGGGCGAGCCGGGCTTCGACGAGCTGCCCTCCCCGGGCAAGCCGCAGGCGCTCGTCGTCGTCCCGACGCGCGAGCTCGCCGTCCAGGTCGCCAAGGACCTCGAGACGGCGTCGCGACTGCGCAGCGTTCGCGTCCTGCAGGTGTACGGCGGGCGGGCGTACGAGCCGCAGGTCGAGGCCCTGCAGCGCGGGGTCGAGGTCGTGGTCGGCACGCCCGGCCGCATGATCGACCTCATGAACCAGGGGCACCTGAACCTCACGCGCGCGAACACGGTCGTGCTCGACGAGGCCGACGAGATGCTGGACCTCGGGTTCCTGCCCGACGTCGAGAAGCTCCTCGCCCGGACCCCCGCGCAGCGCCACACCATGCTCTTCTCGGCCACGATGCCGGGCGCGGTCGTGTCGATGGCCCGCCGCTACATGAAGCAGCCGACGCACATCCGCGCGATCGAGGCGGACGACGACGGTCGCCAGACCGTCAAGAACATCGCCCAGGTCGTCTACCGGGCGCACGCGCTCGACAAGGTCGAGGTCCTCGCGCGCATCCTGCAGGCGCAGGGGCGCGGGCGGACGATCGTCTTCGCGCGCACCAAGCGCACCGCGGCCAAGGTCGCGGACGACCTCGCGGAGCGCGGCTTCGCCTCCGGTGCCATCCACGGCGACCTCGGCCAGGGCGCGCGCGAGCAGGCGCTGCGCGCGTTCCGCAACGGCAAGATCGACGTGCTCGTCGCGACCGACGTCGCGGCGCGCGGCATCGACGTCGAGGACGTCACGCACGTCGTCAACTACCAGTGCCCCGAGGACGAGAAGACGTACCTGCACCGCACCGGCCGCACCGGCCGCGCGGGCAACACGGGCACCGCCGTGACCTTCGTCGACTGGGACGACCTGCCGCGCTGGGGGCTCATCGACAAGGCGCTCGGCCTCGGCATCCCCGAGCCGGTCGAGACGTACTCGACGTCGCCGCACCTGTACACCGACCTGTCGATCCCCGAGGGCACGAAGGGCCGCCTCCCGAAGGAGCAGCGGACGCTCGCCGGCCTCGACGCCGAGGTGCTCGAGGACCTCGGCGAGACGGGCAAGCGGCACACCTCCGCGCGTCCGGCCCGTGGCGGCCCCGGTGGCGACCGGTCGGGTCGCGACGGTCGGGGGCAGGGCGGTCGTGACGGTGGGCGTGACGGTGGTCGCGACGGTGGGCGCGGCGGGGACGCCGGCCGTCGTCAGGCCGAGCCGCGTCGCCAGGGCGAGCACGCCGAGGGCGCGAGCACGGCCGCCGCAGCAGAGGCGCCGGGCGGGTCGGCCGAGGGCGGCGAGCGCCGTCGTCGGTCCCGCAGCCGCCGTCGCACGCGCGGCGGCCAGCCGGTCGACCGCACCGAGCAGGGCGGGGCTCCCGCCGCCGAGTAGGCCGCACCGCCCACGAGCCACGAGCCCCGGCCCGCCTCCCGACCGCACGACGGCGGGGGCGGACCGGGGCTCGTCGCGCTCCGGGGCCCCGACCGGTCGCGGACCCTGGCCGTCGCGGACCGCTGCCGGTCGCGGGCGCCCAGCCCGCGGCAGGCGAGACCGTCCGGCCGTCAGCGCACGTGCGCGTCGCGGCCGGCGAACCACACCGCGATCCCCTGCACCACCGCGACGCCGGCGAGGAGGAGCAGCGGGAGCGTCCACGACCCGCTCGCGTCGTGGGCGAGACCGACACCGATGGGTCCGCACGCGGCGAGCACGTACCCGGCGCTCTGCGCCATCCCCGACAGCTCCGAGGTGTGAGCGGCGTCGTGGGCGCGCAGGGCCATGAGCGTGAGGGCGAGGCTGATCCCGCCGCCCTGGCCGAGCCCGAGGAGCACGACCCACACCACCGCGGCCGACGGCGCGAGCACGAGCCCCAGCAGTCCCGCGCCCACCAGGAGGACGAGGACGACGCCGATCCCTCGCTGCCGGCGCATCCGTCCGGCGAGGACCGGGGTGACGAAGGAGCCGGCGATCCCCACGAGGTTGCACAGCGCGAGCAGCCACCCCCCGGCCTCCGGGGACCGGCCGAGGGACACGAAGACCTCGGGGAGCCAGGCGTTCGTCGCGTAGAAGGACAGCGACTGCGTCCCCATCACCACGGTCACGGCCCAGGCGAGCGGGCTGCGCCACACCGACCGGCGTCCGGCCGGCCGTGCGCCGCCGCGGAACCCCGTCGGGGCGGGCAGGGTCGCCCGGAGCGCGCGCGGGGCCCAGACGAGCGCCCCGGCGACGGCGAGGACGCCCCAGGTCGCGAGCGCGCCGCGCCAGTCGAGCCCGGCGGCGCCGGCCACGGGGAGCGTCAGGCCGGCGGCGAGCGCGGCGCCGCCGGAGAGCGCCATGGAGTAGAGGCCGGTCATCAGCCCGACCCGGTCGGCGAAGTCGCGCTTGACGAGCGCCGGGAGCAGCACGTTGCCGACGCCGATCGCGCTGCCCACGACGAGCGTCCCGGCGAACAGCCCCCACGTCGTCGGCACGAGGCGGACGGCGAAGCCCAGGGCGAGCACCACGAGACTCGCGAGGAGCGCGCGCTCGAGGCCCCAGCGCCGCGCGAGCACCGGCGCGACCGGTGCGAGCAGCCCGAAGCACAGGACGGGGAGCGCCGTGAGCAGCCCGGCGGCCGCCGCGCTGAGCCCCCAGTCGGCGCGGATCTCCCCGAGCAGGGGCGAGACCGCCACGACCGCGGGCCGCAGGTTGAGAGCCGCCAGCAGCAGCGCGGCGACGGCCGCGACGCCGAACGGACGGCGCACCGCGCTCACAGGTGGCCCGCGCGTCCTCGGACGTGCACGGTCAGGCCGTCTGGACGAACTGCGTGACGGCGTCGGCCACGAGCTGGACGGCGATCGCGGCGAGGAGGAGCCCGGCGATGCGCGTGACGAGGATCGTCCCCGAGTCGCCGAGGACGCGGTTGATGACGTTGGCGAAGCGCATCGAGAGCCACAGGCACACGTGGACCGCGACGACGCCCGCCACGATGGCGACCCACTCCGCGACGCCCCCACCGCGCTCGCCCGCGCGCTGCACGAACACCATCGTCGCGACGATCGCTCCGGGCCCGGCGAGGAGCGGCGTGCCGAGCGGCACGAGCGCGACGTTGACGCCCTTGTTGCCCGACGGCTGCGGCTCCTCCATCTTGCCCGTCAGCAGCTCCATCGCGACGAGCAGCAGGAGCAGGCCGCCCGCCGTCTGCAGCGCCGGGAGCGAGATGTGCATGTAGCTGAGGATCTGCTGGCCGAACGCCGCGAACGCCACGATGACGCCGAACGCCACGAGGATCGCGGTGCGTGCCGCCTGGTTGCGCTGCTTCGCGCCCATCGCGCTCGTCAGGCCGAGGAACACCGGGACGGTGCCCGGCGGGTCCATGATGACGAAGAGGGTGACGAACACCTCGGTGAAGAGCCGGACGTCGAACCAGTCGCTCATCGTGCGTCCACCGTGCCCTGCCCTGCGAGACGGCCTCGGCGGCTCGTCGGTCGGCGGCTCATCGGATCACGTCCAGCTGTCCCAGCTCCTCGATCTGCTCCAGCACGGTCGGTGCTGTCGTGTTCTCCCCGAGCCGGTTCGGTTTGCCGGCCCCGTGGTAGTCGCTCGACCCGGTGACGAAGAGCCCGAGGGTGCGGGCCATCTGGCCGAGCCGGGTGCGCTGACGCTCGTCGTGGTCGCGGTGGTGCACCTCGAGCCCGGCGAGCCCCGCCGCGGCCATCTCCTCGATCACGGTGTCCGCGACGACCCGACCCCGGCCGTCAGCGCCCGGGTGGGCGAAGACGGGGACGCCTCCGGCCGCACGGACGCCGCGCACGGCCGCGGCCGCGCTCGGGGCGTAGTGCGGCACGTAGTACGGCGTGCCGGGTGCGAGGATCGTCGCGAACGCCGCGGAGCGGTCGGTCACGTGCCCGGCCGCGACGAGCGCATCCGCGATGTGCGGTCGCCCGATCGTCGTGCCCTCGGCGGTCTGCGCGAGCACATCCTCCCACGTGATCGGGTAGTCCTCGCCGAGGAGGTCGACCATCCTGCGCGCGCGGCTCGTGCGCGCGTCCCGCGTGCGCTCGAGCTCGTCGAGCAGGGCCGCGTGGGCAGGGTCGTGCAGGTACGACAGCACGTGGACGCTGATCCCCCCGGAGCGCGCCGAGATCTCCGCGCCCCGCACGAGCGCGACGCCCGTGCGCAGCGCCGCGTCGGTGGCCTGCGCCCAGCCGGCGGTGGTGTCGTGGTCGGTGAGCGCGACGACGTCGAGACCGGCGGCGGCGGCCGCCTCGACGACCTCCCCCGGCGCGTCCGTGCCGTCGGACGCCGTCGAGTGGGTGTGGAGGTCGATGCGCACGGGTCCCAGGATAGTGAGCGCCGCGCGGGGCGCGTCCGCCCGTGCGCCGGGGCGCGCGCCACGGGACCCGCACAACATGTTCACGCGGGACGACGGCGCCGCTCACGGTGGTCCCAGGTACGGGTGCGAGGGTCGACGACGATGACCCACACCACGGCCACGACGCCCACCACGTCCTCGCACCGCCGGCCCGCCCCGACCGGCGACGCCGCCGCCGCCGGGTCTGCCGCGCCCGGCATCGTCTTCGTCCACGGGCTGCGCACCTCCGGCGCCATCTGGGACCGTCAGGTCGAGCACGTCCGGTCCCTCGGCCACGACGCCGTCGCGGTGGACCTGCCGGCGCACGGTGCGCTGTCCCGGGAGCGCTTCACGCTCGAGCGCTCGTTCGAGGTGATCGACGACGCCGCCGCGTCCTTCGGCCCGGACCGTCGCGTCGCGCTCGTGGGGCTCTCGCTCGGCGGCTACACGTCCCTCGCCTGGGCCGCCCGCCGCCCCCCGAACCTCGCGGGTGTCGTCGCCGCCGCGTGCACGTCGGACCCGAAGGGCAAGCCCGTCGCGCTCTACCGGGACGTCGCGCGCCTCGCCGTCGCGGGCGGTGGCGTCGTCGGCCGCGGCGCGCGCTGGGCCTCGCGGACGACGACGGCCGCCTGGTCGGGCATGACGCGCGCCGGCCGCTCGGTGCCCGGCGGCGGCGCGGCGTCGTACGTCGTGCGATGGTCCGACGGCGAGCCCGCGGCCCACCGGCCCGGCTGGGGCATCGTCACCGACGCGCTCACCCAGCTCGCCGGGCGCTCGTGGCTCGCGCACGTGCGCGACGTGGACGTGCCGGTCTGGCTCGTCAACGGCGCCCGCGACCACATGCGCCTGGACGAGCAGCGCTACCTCGCGGCGGCCCAGGACGCCGCGCTCGTCGTCGTGCCGGGTGCGGGCCACGACGTGAACAGCGAGGCGCCCGAGGCCTTCAACCGCGTGCTGACGCGGGCGCTCGCCGACTTCCGCCGGTCCCGCGGTGCGACACTGGGGGCATGACCGACGCCACCCCCGTCACCCCCGAGACCACCGAGCCCGCCGTCACGGCGGGCGAGCCGCAGGAGGTGTCGGCGCGCGGCAGCAACCGCTCGCAGCGCCCCGACTCCGCCGCGTTCAAGGCGTTCATCACGAGCGGCTGGGCGCCGCGCGCCGCGCTCGACGTCGCCCCGTCGCCGGCAGCGCCCTTCGCGGCCGCGCGCCGCGCCGCGCTCTCGGCGCGGTTCCCCGGCGCGCGCCTGGTGATCCCCGCCGGGCCGCTCAAGGTCCGCTCGAACGACACCGACTACCGGTTCCGGCCGCACTCGGCGTACGCGCACCTCACGGGCACGGGCTGGGACCAGGAGCCCGACGCGGTGCTCGTCCTGCACCCCGTCGAGCCCGGCACCGGCGACCCCTCAGGTCCCGACGGGACGGGGCGCAGCGCGCACCGCGCCGTCCTCTACGTGCGCCCGCTCGCGGCGCGCGACACCGAGGAGTTCTACGCCGACGCGCGCTACGGGGAGTTCTGGGTCGGCGCGCGCCCGTCGCTCGACGACGTCACGACGCTGACCGGGATCGAGGCCCACCACGTCGACGGCCTGCGCGACGCGCTCGCGAAGGACGTCGGCCCCGACGGCACGGTCCTGCTCGTCGTGACCGGAGCCGACGAGGCGGTCGAGACGCTCGTCGAGGCGATCCGGGCGGAGGCCGGGGTGGACGAGAGCGCCGAGCAGTCCACCACGGAGTCCTCGCACGAGCAGCGCACCGACGCCGAGTGGCTCGAGCTGGCCCAGGCCGCCTACCGGCGCACGGACGCGGCGCTCGTCGAGGCCGTGTCCGAGCTGCGCCTCGTCAAGGACGACCACGAGGTCGAGCAGATGCGCGCCGCGGTCGCGGCCACGGTCGCGGGCTTCGAGGAGGTCGTGCGCTCCCTGCCTCGCGCGCTCGGGCACCGCCGCGGCGAGCGCGTCATCGAGACGACGTTCGACGGCCACGCGCGCCTCGAGGGCAACGCCGTCGGGTACGAGACCATCGCCGCGGCGGGCGAGCACGCGACGACGCTGCACTGGATCCGCAACGACGGCGTGGTCCGGCCGGGAGAGCTCGTGCTGCTCGACGCGGGCGTCGAGGTGGACTCCCTCTACACCGCCGACGTGACCCGCACGCTGCCCGTGGACGGCGAGTACACCGACGTCCAGCGCCGCGTCTACCAGGCGGTGCTCGACGCGGCCGACGCGGCGTTCGCCGTCGCGGTGCCGGGCGCCCGCTTCCGCGACGTGCACGCGGCCGCGATGGAGGTCGTCGCCGCACGGCTCGAGGAGTGGGGCCTCCTGCCCGTGAGCGCCGAGGAGTCGCTCTCGCCGGAGGGTCAGCAGCACCGCCGCTGGATGGTGCACGGCACGTCGCACCACCTCGGCCTCGACGTGCACGACTGCGCCCAGGCGCGCCGCGAGCTCTACCTCGACGGTGTCCTGGAGCCCGGCATGGTCTTCACCATCGAGCCCGGGCTGTACTTCAAGGCCGACGACCTCGCCGTGCCCGAGGAGTACCGCGGCATCGGGGTGCGCATCGAGGACGACGTCCTCGTCACCGCGGACGGGAACGAGAACCTCTCGGCCGCACTCCCCCGGCGCCCGGAGGACGTCGAGGCCTGGATGCGGTCGCTGCGCGGCTGAGCCCGCCGCTCCGGTGTCAGGCCGGGGCGTCCGGCCGGCGCGCCGGGTCGTCGGGCCGCTCGGCCGGGGGCTGCGGGGCGGCCTGCTCCGGCGCGTCCGCCGTGCCCGACGTCGGGCGCATGGCCCCGTAGCGCGGCTCGCCCGAGGGCGTGGTCCAGCGCGGGTCGGGCGTCCGGGCCGGGGGCGGCGTCGTCCCGTCCTGCCCCTGCTGCGGGACCGCAGCCCCGGCGGGCGGTTGCGCCTGCGCCGGCGGCACCGGGCCCTGCGCGGGCGCGTGGTGCTGCGGCGGCCCGGCCGGCGTCCCCCAGGTGGGGTTCGCCGGAGCGGCCGCGGCGCGGACCCCGCCCGCTCCTTCCGGCATGCGGGCGAGGAGCTGGCGCGCGTCGCCCGCGCGCTCGTGGGCGCAGAGGATCGCGTACCCCGAAGCGACGATCTGGCTCTGCGACGTGAAGTCGCGCTTGCCCTGCGTCAGCGCGTACGACAGCACCGAGAACAGCAGGCCGAAGCCCGCGCCGATCGCGATGCCCGTGAGCACGTAGCCGCCCGAGCCCGAGAACATGAACAGCAGCAGCCCCACGAAGAGGCCGAACCACGCGCCCGACGCCGCGCCCGCGAGCGCGACGCGGCCGTAGGTCAGCCGACCCGTGACGCGCTCGACCATCCGCAGGTCGGTCCCGACGATCGTCACGACCTCGACGGCGAACTTGTTGTCCGACAGGTAGTCCACGGCCTTCTGCGCCTCGAGGTACGTCGCGTAGGACGCGACCTCCTCGCCGCGGGGCAGGGTGGGCACTCGGGGGTTGACGTTCGGGCGCGTCATGCTCATTCGCCCAGTCTGTCCTACTCGTCGGCGCGGCGCTACGCCGCGCCCGCGCGGCCGGACGGGGGCACGGGGCGCGACGACGGGCTTCCGGCGCGCCGAGGGCGGCACCTGCGTACGCTGGCGGCGTGAGTGCAGCCACCACCGTCTTCGTCGCGCGTCTCGCGGGCACCAGCGTCTTCGACCCGATCGGCGACCAGGTCGGGCGGGTGCGGGACGTCGTCGTGCTCCTGCGGCCCAAAGGGCTGCCCCGGGCCGTCGGCCTCGTGGTCGAGGTGCCGGGCCGGCGCCGCGTGTTCCTGCCGCTGACGCGCGTCACGTCCATCGACGGCGGCCAGGTCATCTCGACGGGCCTGGTCAACATGCGCCGCTTCGAGCAGCGCGCGATGGAGACGCTCGCCCTCAGCGAGCTCCTCGAGCGGAGCGTGGAGTTCGTCGACGGCTCCGGCACGGGCACCGTCGAGGACCTCGCGATCGAGCGTCAGCGCACGGGCGACTGGCTGGTCGCGAAGCTCTTCGTCCGGCGCAGCGCCGAGCACAAGGGGACGCTGCGGCTGCGCCGCCGCGGGGACGCCGTCGTCGTCGACACCACCGCGGTGACAGGTCTCGCCGGGCGCACGGGCGCCGCGCAGGGCGCCGCGATGCTCCTCGCCGCGTACGACGACCTCAAGCCCGCGGACCTCGCGGACGTCATCCACGACCTCGGCGACACCCGGCGCCTCGAGGTCGCGGGCGCGCTCGACAACGAGCGCCTCGCCGACGTGCTCGAGGAGCTCCCGGAGGACGACCAGGTCGCGATCCTCTCCGGCCTCGACAACGACCGCGCCGCCGACGTGCTCGAGGCCATGCAGCCCGACGACGCGGCCGACCTGCTGCACGAGCTGCCCGAGGCGCAGGCGGCCCAGCTGCTCGAGCTCATGGAGCCGGACGAGGCGCGCGACGTGCGCCGCCTGCTCGCCTACGCCGAGGACACCGCGGGCGGCCTCATGACGACCGAGCCCGTCGTCCTGGGACCCGAGACCACCATCGCGACGGCCCTCGCGCAGATCCGCCGCAAGGACCTCGCGCCCGCCCTCGCGTCCATGGTGTTCGTGGCGCGCCCCCCGCTCGAGACGCCCACGGGCCGGTTCCTCGGCGTCGCCCACTTCCAGCGGCTGCTGCGCGAGCCACCGCACGCGGCCGTGGGGTCGGTGCTCGACACGGACGTCGAGGGCATCGCGCCCGACGCGCCCCTCGGCCGCGTCACCCGCATCCTCGCCACGTACGACCTGCTGTGCGTCCCCGTGCTCGACTCCGAGAAGCGTCTCCTCGGCGCGATCAGCGTCGACGACGTGCTCGACCACATGCTGCCCGAGGACTGGCGCGAGACCGACGACGTCGAGGTCGAGCACCGGCCGGAGGACCCGCGCGCCGACGCGAGCCCGCGCGCCCGGACGGAGGTCCCCCGTGGCTGACCGCCTCGACACGCCGAAGGCGGCGCGACGCACGCTGCTGCCCCGCTACCGCGTCGACCAGGACGCCGTGGGCAAGGCGACGGAGGGCATCGCGCGGTTCCTCGGCACGCCGCGCTTCCTCATCTACCTGACGATCTTCTGCGTCCTGTGGATCCTCTGGAACTCCTGGGGGCCCGAGGGCCTGCGCTTCGACTCCGCCGAGTTCGGGTTCACCGCCCTGACGCTCATGCTCTCGCTCCAGGCGTCCTACGCCGCGCCGCTCATCCTCCTCGCGCAGAACCGCCAGGACGACCGCGACCGCGTCACCGCGGAGCAGGACCGTCAGCGCGCCGAGCGCAACCTGGCCGACACGGAGTACCTCGCCCGCGAGATGGCGGCGCTGCGCATCGCGCTGAGCGAGGTCGCGACGCGCGACTTCGTGCGGTCCGAGATCCGCAACCTGCTCGAGGAGCTCGAGGAGAAGTCGGCGCGGCCGGCCGCCGACGAGGAGGGCGCGGCGCGCGAGGGCTAGCGCGTGCCCTCCGCCGCCACGCGGCGCAGCCGCTCCGCGAGCGAGGCGTCCCCGGCGACGGTGAGCCCGTCCGCGCCGCCGCGGCCCCAGAGCCAGAGGTCGAGCGCCCAGGCCGGACCGGCGACCTGCGTGGTCGTGGACCCCGGGAGGTCGACGAGCTGGGCCGCGTCCAGGTCGTACGTCGTGCCGGACTCCGGGCCGGTGCCCGTGAACCGCCCGAAGGCGAGCTCCCAGCTGCGGGGCGTCTCGCCGGGGCCGTCGACGACCACGGAGACGGTCGCGCCGTCGGGGGTGAAGACGCCCCAGCCCGGGACGCCGTCGACCATGACCGCGAGGACCTCGTCGACCCCGTCGGCGGCGACGACCGGGTCCGCCGGGCTGACGTCGCGGCCCGCGGTGAGCTCGGCGTCGGCCCGGTGGATCAGCGCCTCGTGCGCCTGGCGGCGCAGGACCCAGCCCACCCGGCGGCCCTCCTCGTGCCACGACCAGCACGGCTCGTCCGGGTCCCGTCCGCGCAGCGCGGCGACGAGGCGGCTCGTGGAACGCTGGAGCAGGGCGGGGAGCTCGGCGTCGGAGCCCGGACGGGCCAGCGGCGGCACGTCGTCGCCGTCGAGGCCCTCGCCGGGCGCCGGGCCGACGACGCGGGACCAGAAGTCCTGCACCTCCGCCAGGTGGTACACGAGGTCGGCCCCGACCCAGTCGGGGCACGACGGGACGCGCGCGTCGGGCGGTGCGCTGCGCGCGGCGTCGCCGAACAGCGTGCTGTCGCGCACCAGGGAGTCGAGGGCGTCCATCCGTCGACGGTAGTACGCCGCTCCCCCGCGCACTCCCCGGGGGGACGCCCCGCGTGACCTTCGTCCCGACGTGGTCACGCGCCCCCGGACCCCGGACCGCGCCGACCTACGATGGACCCATGCCCGACGCCCCCGCCGCCCCGCTCGAGGACGCGGTCCGCGCCGCCCTCGCGACCGTCCTCGACCCGGAGATCCGTCGACCCGTCACGGACCTGGGGATGGTCCGCTCGGTCGACGCGCGGGAGGACCCGGGCCTGGGGACGGTCGTCACCGTCGGCGTGGACCTCACCGTCGCGACGTGCCCGATGCGCGACACGCTCGTGCGCGACGTCGACGCCGCCGTGCGCGCCGTCGACGGCGTCGCCGACGTGCGCGTCGACCTGGGCGTGATGAGCGCCGAGCAGCGCGCGGAGCTGCGCACGAAGCTGCGGGGCGGGGTCGGCGAGCCCGTGATCCCGTTCGCCCAGCCCGACTCCCTCACGCAGGTCTACGCGATCGCGTCGGGCAAGGGTGGCGTCGGCAAGTCGTCCGTGACGGCCAACCTCGCGGTCGCGCTCGCGGCGGACGGCCTGTCGGTCGGCGTCGTCGACGCGGACATCTACGGCTTCTCGATCCCGCGCATGCTCGGGGTCGACCGGCAGCCCACGCGCGTCGACTCGATGCTCCTGCCGCCCGTCGCCCACGGCGTGAAGGTCGTCTCGATCGGCATGTTCGTCCCCGCGGGACAGCCGGTCGTGTGGCGCGGGCCGATGCTGCACCGCGCCCTGCAGCAGTTCCTCGCCGACGTGTACTGGGGCGACCTCGACGTGCTCCTGCTCGACCTGCCGCCCGGCACGGGCGACATCGCCATCTCCGTCGCACAGCTCCTGCCGGGCAGCGAGATCGTCGTGGTGACGACGCCGCAGGTCGCCGCCGCGGAGGTCGCCGAGCGCGCGGGCTCCGTCGCGACGCAGACGCAGCAGGGCGTGGTCGGCGTGGTGGAGAACATGTCGTGGCTCGAGCAGCCGGACGGGTCGCGGCTCGAGCTCTTCGGGTCCGGTGGCGGCGAGCGCGTCGCGCGCAACCTGTCGCGCGCCGTCGGCTCCGACGTCCCCCTGCTCGGCCAGGTGCCGCTCGACGTGTCGCTGCGCGAGGCGGGCGACGGCGGTGTCCCCGTCGTGCTCTCCGACCCGGGTTCCGCGGCGGCCGTCGCGCTGCGCGACGTCGCCCGCGGTCTCGCCCGGCGCCCGCGCGGCCTCGCCGGTCGCCGGCTGGGTGTCTCGGTCGTCTGACCCGCCCCGGGCGCCCGACGGTCGGTCCGGTCGGCGCGCCACGCGATCGAGCATCTTCCCCGCGCGCCAGGGGGCGGCCCCGTGCGCACGCTCCCGCGACGGATCTCCGCCCGAGGGATGAGGACGGCGCACCCAGGACCGCCCTAGCCTCGGGCCGGGCCGTCGTCGTGGCGCCCCGCCCGCTCCGCCGTCCCTGGCCGTCCCGTCCTCACAGGAGCCCGCTCGTGGGTATCACCCGCCGGTTCGTCTTCCCCGCCCTCCGACTCCTCGTGTGGGGGGTCATCGCCGTCTCCCTCGCCGTCATCGCGTTCCGCTCCGCCCCCGAGCCCCCGCCCGACCCGGCGTCGCCCTCGGCGCAGCTGGTCGAGCCGCAGGTCGCCGTCGCGACGGGCGACATCGTCAACACCGTGACCGTCACGGGGCAGATCGTCGCCGACCCCGCGACCACGCAGAAGGTGACGCAGCGCGGGACGGTCACCGCGTTGCACGCGAAGCCCGGCGACGTCGTCGCCGCCGGGGCACCGCTGCTCGAGGTGACGCTCACCGAGCCCCAGGAGCCCTTCGAGCAGACCGACCCCGAGACCGGCGAGGTCACCGTCACGGAGCGCCGGCCCAAGGTCACGCGCGAGACCGTCACCGCGACGACCGCCGGGACCGTCGCGACGTACACGGCGCTCGTCGACCAGGAGGTCGCCGTCGGGGACGACTTCGCGACGATCTCCCCGGGCACGCTCTCCGCCACCGGCTCCCTCCTGGCCGACCAGCAGTTCCGCCTCCTGCAGATCCCCACCGAGGCCACGGTCACCGTGACCGGCGGACCGGCCCCGTTCACGTGCGCCGGCCTGCGCATGGGCGCCGCCGCCTCGGGCCCCGACGCCGCGGACGACGCCGCGGCGGAGCAGGCCGCGCCGGGAGGGTCCGCGTCGGTCACGTGCGCCGTCCCGGGAGACGTGACGGTGTTCGCCGGGCTCGCCGCCCAGCTCGAGATCACCGCCGGCTCGGCGGAGGACGCGCTCGTCCTGCCCGTGACCGCGGTCCTCGGCAGGGTCGAGCAGGGCAAGGTGTGGGTGCTCGGCGAGGAGGGCGAGCCGGAGGAGCGGGCCGTCCGCCTCGGCCTGACCGACGGAGCACAGGTCCAGATCGTCGAGGGCCTCGCGGAGGGTGACGAGGTGCTCGAGTTCGTCCCGGGGCAGGACGTGGACGCCGTCGAGGGCGGCGCGACCGGCGAGGCCTACGTCGGATGAGCCTCCTCGAGCTCCACGGGGTGACGCGCTCCGTCCTGCTGCCCGACGACCGGGTCCTTCAGATCCTGCGCGGCGTCGACCTCACGGTCGACGCCGGTGAGCACGTGTCGGTCGTCGGGCGATCCGGCACCGGCAAGTCCACGCTCCTCAACCTCCTGGGCCTGCTGGACTCCCCGACCGAGGGCGACCTCCTGCTCGACGGTGTCCCCGTCGGCCGGCTGTCCGGCCGCGCCCGGGCACGGCGGCGCGGCGCCGACTTCGGCTTCGTGTTCCAGCAGTTCAACCTGCTGCAGGGCCGCACGGCCCTCGAGAACGTGGTCGCGCCGCTGCTCTACGCGCGCGGGCGCCAGTTCTGGCGCCGCCGCACCCTGGCCGGCGAGATGCTCGAGCGCGTCGGGCTCGGCGACCGGCTCGACACCCGACCGGAGAAGCTGTCGGGCGGCGAGCAGCAGCGCGTCGCCATCGCGCGCGCCCTCGTCCGCGTCCCGCGGGTCATCCTCGCCGACGAGCCGACCGGAGCGCTCGACGTGGACACGGGCACCGAGGTCATGGACCTCCTGGACACGATCGCGCGCGAGAACGGGTCGGCGCTCGTCACCATCACGCACGACCTCGCGGTCGCCTCGCGAGCCTCCCGCCAGTTCCGCCTCGCCGACGGCGTGCTCACGCCCATCGTCATCAGCGCCCGCAGCGCCGGGTCGCTCGGCGCGCTCGCGGCGCTGCCCGACGGCGAGGCGCGCGGCCGCGTGGACGACCCGGTCGGCGCCACCTCCGTCGACGGCTCCTCGGTCGGCGACCCGGTCGACCGGACCGACGACGACCACCAGGCCGAGCACGTCGCCCGTCCCCTGCTCGTCGAGAGCGCCGGGGCCCGGGGCGGTGACGCCGCATGACCGGGATCGTCGGCGCCGTCATCGAGGCCTGGGAGGAGCTGCGGGTGCACCGGCTGCGGGTGCTGCTCGCGCTCGTCGGCGTCGCCGTCGCCGTGTGCGCCATCACGACGATCTCCGCGGCGGGAGCGATGCTGCGTCAGGTGTCCGCCGAGACCACCGAGCGCGACGGCGGGCGCCCCGCCTCGCTCAACGTCTCCGCGTGGCCCATGGGCGCCGAGCAGCCGTCTCCCGACGAGTACGTGGCGGTGTTCGACGAGGTCGTCGAGCGCTATCAGGTCGAGCACACCTCGCTGCGGACGTCGAGCCCCGCGACCATGCGCTTCCCCGACGGGGCGCTGGAGGTGTGGACCAACGGCGTCGAGCCGGGGTGGGCCCTCATGCACCGGTTCGAGGTGGAGTCCGGCCGCTGGCTCACGGCGGCCGACGAGGACCGCCTGTCCCCCGCGCTCGTCGTGAACCAGACGTTCCTCGACGCGTTGGGAGGCGTCCGGGTCGCCGACCACCCCACCGTCACCATCGGTGGCGACAACCCGGTGGTGGCGACCGTCGTCGGGTCCTACCCGGACCCCTGGCCGGGCATGCAGCCCGAGGCCTACGTGCTGGTCAGCGCGCAGGCGCGGTGGGCGACGCCCGAGTCGCTCATGACGAGCGGGCCGCCGTCGCTCGAGCTGTGGGTCCCGCCCGACCTCGCGGACCCGCTCACGGAGGCGATCCGGCGCGACGTCGCCGCGGCGATCCCGGGGACGCAGGTCGAGGTCTACCGCATGGACTCCCCCGCCTACGACGTCATCGACGGCGCGATCCGATGGGTGGTGGTCGGCGTGAGCGCGATCGCTCTCCTGCTCGGCGGGCTCGGGCTCGTGAACATCGGCCTCGTCACCGTGCGCTACCGCATCCGCGAGATCGGCATCCGCCGCAGCTTCGGGGCCAGCTCCGGCCGCGTGTTCTTCTCCGTGCTCATGGAGAGCGTCGTCGCGACGCTCGTCGCGGGCGTGGTGGGGGTGAGCGTCGCCGTCGTGGCACTGCACAACGTCCCGATCGACGAGCTCATGGGGTCGGCCGTGCAGGACCGCCCCGCGTTCCCCGTGTCGGCCGCGGTCACGGGACTGCTCGCCGCGGCCGCCGTCGGGGCGGTCGCCGGGCTGGTCCCGGCGCTCGTGGCCGTCCGGGTCAAGGTGATCGACGCGATCCGCTACTGAGAGCCTCTCGCTGTCGGCACCCTTCAGTGTTCAATCATGTTGGATCGTGTTGGATTTATCCAGCCGCCTGGACAATACTGTCGACATGCTCGCCTCACAGCGCCACGAACGGATCCTCGCGGAGGTCCGCGCGAGCGGTGCCGTCCGGATCGGCGACCTCACCCGGGACCTCGGCGTCTCGGACATGACGATCCGGCGCGACCTGCTCGAGCTGGCGGACCAGGGCCTGGTCCGCAAGGTGCACGGCGGCGCGGTGGCGCCGCACACCACCTCGCACGAGCCCGGGTTCGCGGCGAAGCGCACCCGTGAGGCGAGCGAGAAGCAGGCGATCGCCGAGGCCGCCGCCCGCCTCGTCGCACCGGGTTCGTCGATCGCGCTGAGCGCCGGCACGACGACGCACCTCCTCGCCGCGCAGATCGCGGCCTCGCCCGCTCTGCGCCCTCTCACCGTCGTGACGAACTCGCTGCCCGTCGCCGAGACGCTGCACCGCGCGGGCGACCCGCGGCTCGAGGCGATCCTCACGGGCGGTTCCCGCACGCCGTCGGACGCGCTCGTCGGGCCGCTCGCCGAGGCGGCGCTCGCCGGGCTGCGCGTGGACCAGACGTTCCTCGGCACGCACGGCATCGACCCGGACGTCGGGCTGACCACCCCCAACCTCGACGAGGCGGCGACGAACCGCGCCCTCATCGACGCCGCGGGGCGCACCGTGGTCCTCGCCGACCACACGAAGTGGCACACGACCGGGCTGCGGGTCTTCGCGTCGTTCGCCGACGTCGACGTGCTCGTCACCGACTCCGCGCTCCCCGCCGGCGAGCAGGACCGGGTGCGCGACCTCGTCGAGCAGCTCGTCCTCGCCTGAACCCACCCGGTACACCGGCACCCCGACCCCGCACCACCGACGGAAGCCCTCGCACCCATGAACCAGCACCTGCGCCGCACGGCGACGCACCTCGCCGACGGCCGCGACCTCGTCTACTTCGACGACTCGCCCGAGTACGTCTCCGGTGAGCGCACGCGCCGTCTCGACGACCCGCGCCCCCTCCCCGACCGCTTCGCCCCGGTCCCCGGACCGGACGGCGTCGCGCACCCGTACACGGGCCCGGAGATGCGGCTCGACCCGCTGACGGGCGACTGGATCCCCCTGGCGGCGCACCGGATGAACCGCACGTTCCTCCCGGCCGCGGACTCGTGCCCGCTCTGTCCCGCGCGCCCCGGCAGCGCCTACTCCGACGGCGAGATCCCCGACACCGACTACGACGTCGCGGTGTTCGAGAACCGCTTCCCGTCGCTCCAGCGTGTCCCGGGAATCGGTGACGAGCGGGTCCAGGACGCACCCCTGCAGGTCCACGGCCCGGCGGCCGGCCGCTGCGAGGTGGTGTGCTTCTCGAGCGACCACCACACGTCGTTCGGGGCGCTGCCCCCGCAGCGCGTCCGCACGATCATCGACGCGTGGGCCGACCGCACCGCGGCCCTCGGCCAGATCCCGGGCGTCGAGCAGGTCTTCTGCTTCGAGAACCGCGGCCAGGAGATCGGCGTCACGCTCCACCACCCGCACGGGCAGATCTACGGCTACCCGTACGTCACCCCGCGCACGCGGGCACTGCTCACCCAGGCCCGCGCCCACCACGAGCGCACGGGCCGCAACCTGCTGCGGGACGTCCTCGACTCCGAGCTCGCCGACGGGCGCCGCGTCGTCCTCGAGACCGAGCACTGGGTCGCCTACGTGCCGTACGCGGCGAAGTGGCCCGTCGAGGTGCACCTCGCACCGCGTCGCGACGTGCCCGACCTGCCCGCGCTGACCGACGCCGAGCGCGACGACCTCGCGACGACGTACCTCGAGCTCCTGCGCCGGCTCGACCGGTTCTTCGAGACCGCCGACGGGGACCCGATCCCCCTCCCGTACATCGCCGCCTGGCACCAGGCGCCCGCGCACGAGGGACGCTCCGTCGCCGACGGCGGCACGGACGAGGTCACGCTGACGCGCCTGCACCTGCAGGTCTTCTCGGTGCTGCGCGCCCCCGGCAAGCTCAAGTACCTCGCAGGCTCCGAGTCCGGCATGGGCGCGTGGATCAGCGACACCACACCCGAGCGGATCGCGGCCCGGCTCCAGGAGCTCGCGCCCGCCGGCGCGGCGCGCGGCTGGGTCCCCGCCTGGGAGCAGGACGCGGGCGCCGCCCGCGCGCGCACGGTGTTCGCCGACGCGTTCGGCACGGGTGACGACGTCGACGGCGAGGGTGAGCGCGACGGGCTGCAGGTGTGGAGCGCGCCCGGCCGGGTCAACCTCATCGGCGAGCACACGGACTACAACGCCGGCCTGTGCCTGCCCATCGCGCTGCCGCACCGCACGTACGTCGCCCTGCGCCCGCGCACCGACGGCCTCGTGCGCCTCGCGTCCGCGCAGGCGCCGGGCGAGGTCTGGGAGATGTCGCTCGACGACGTCGCGCCCGGGACGGTCGCCGGCTGGGGCGCGTACGTCGCCGGCGTCGCCTGGGCGCTGCGCGAGCACCTCGCCGCGGCCGGAGCGGACCCCGCGGTGGTCCCGGGCTTCGACGCCGCGGTCGACTCGTGCGTGCCGTTCGGGGCGGGGCTGTCGTCGTCGGCCGCGCTCGAGTGCGCGGTCGCCGTCGCGCTCGACGACGTCGCAGGGCTCGGTCTCAGGACGTCCGACGCCGGCCGCGCGACCCTCGCGGCGGCCTGCGTCCGCGCGGAGAACGAGATCGCGGGGGCCCCGACCGGGGGCATGGACCAGTCCGCGTCGCTGCGCGCCCGGACCGGTCACGCCCTGCTGCTCGACTGCCGGCCCGGTCTCGACCCCACGGAGTCCGCGGAGCAGGAGCCGTTCGACCTGGAGGCCGCGGGTCTCGCCGTCCTCGTCATGGACACGCGCGCCGAGCACCAGCTCGTCGACGGTCAGTACGCCCAGCGACGCGACACGTGCGAGGCCGCCGCGCAGAGCCTGGGGCTGACGTCCCTGCGCGAGCTCGCCGACGCCGCGACGGCGTCCGACGACCCGGCCGGCACGCTCGACGTCGCGCTCGACAAGCTGCCCGACGACGTCTCCCGCCGCCGGGTGCGCCACGTCGTCACCGAGATCGGCCGGGTCCGCGACCTCGTCGCACTCCTGCAGGAGGGTCGCGTCGACGAGATCGGACCGCTCATGAACGCGTCGCACGCGTCGCTGCGCGACGACTACGAGGTCTCGAGCGTCGAGCTCGACGTCGCCGTCGAGGCCGCACGCGTCGCCGGCGCCCTGGGCGCTCGGATGACCGGCGGCGGATTCGGCGGCTCGGCGATCGCGCTCGTCGCGGCCGACCGTGCCGAGGCCGTCGCCGACGCCGTGCGTGCCGCGTTCGAGCGCGAGGGCTTCGGAGCCCCCGGCTTCCTCCTCGCCGTCCCCTCGGCACCGGCCGACGCCGTCGCCTGAGGAGCCTGCGAGGGGGCGCTCAGGGCCGCAGGTGTCCTCCGAGGAGGGCGATCAGGGCCGGAGGGGCGGCCGTGCCGGGTCGTGGCGGGTCTGGCGGGAGCGCCGTGAGGAACGAGCGGCGCGGATGGTAGACCCGGCACGGCCGCCCCGCAGTGCCCTGAGCGCCCGGGGACGCCGAGTGGTCAGAGGTCGTACGTCACGACGACCGGCGCGTGGTCGCTCCAGCGCTCCTCGTGGGACGGCGCGCGGTCGACCTCGACCTTGACGGTGCGCTCGGCGAGCGCGGGGGTCGCGAGCTGGTAGTCGATGCGCCAGCCCGAGTCGTTGTCGAACGCACGGCCGCGCCACGACCACCACGTGAACGGTCCGGGGCCGTCACCGCCGTGCACGCGGCCGAGGTCGACGAGACCGATCTCGTCGAGCCACGTGTCGACGTACGCGCGCTCCTCGGGCAGGAAGCCCGCGCTCTTGAGGTTGCCCTTCCAGTTCTTGATGTCGGCGTTGCGGTGGGCGATGTTGAGGTCGCCCGCGAGGACGGCGCGGCGGCCGTCGGCGGCGAGCTCGCGAAGGCGCGCGGTGACCCGGTCGAGGTAGGCGTACTTCTGGGTCATCGTCTCGGGCTGGGAGACGGTGCCGGAGTGGATGTAGGCGCTGACGACCGTGAGCGTCGAACCGTCGGGCAGGTCGAGGTCCGCCTCGACCCAGCGACCCGTGTCGACGGGCGCCTCGGGCCCCTCGGCGCCGAGGCCGACGCGCACCGCGTGCACCGGCAGGCGCGACGCGATGGCCACGCCGGCGCGGCCCTTGATGTCGCACGCCTGGTGCGCGACGTGCCAGCCGTCGAGCAGCTCGTGGACGACGGAGTCGGGGGCGCGCACCTCCTGCAGGAGCAGGACGTCGGGGGTCCGGGACGCGATCCAGGCGTCCATCCCTCGGCGGACGGCGGCGCGGATGCCGTTGACGTTGGCGGTGGCGACGGTGAGCAAGCGGAGGTCCTTCCTCGACGACGGGGCGCGCGCGGTCGCGATCGCCCGCGGCACCGGGACATCCCATCACGGACCGCCCACGGCGCGGTCAGCGTGCGAGCGTGGCCCCGCTCACGTCGGCGGCCGCGGCCACCGGCCGGAACCGGCCGGCGAGCACCGCGGACACGGCTGCGAGGACGGCGAGGACGGCGAACCCGACGCGGAGCTGGTCCGCGGTCGCGAAGACCCCGGTGAGCACGCCGCCGAGCACGGCCCCGACGTACGTGAAGACGTTGAGCCGTGCGACGGCACGGTCCGTCACGGACTCCACGGTGCCGTCGGGTGGGGCGTCGGCCGTCCCGGGGGAGACCGCCCCGCGCGCACGATCTCCCGCCGCTGCGACTGCTTCGCGCGCACGGTCGCCCGCCGCCGAGAACGCGAGCGGTGCGACGACGCCCAGTCCGAGCCCCGTCACCGCGAGGCCGAGCACCGCGACCGGCCAGCCCGGGGCGGCGGCGACCGCGAGGAACCCCAGCGCTCCGAGCGCGCCGCCCCACCGCACGACCCGCACGCGGCCCAGCCGCCCGACGAGCCGGTCTCCGGTGAGCCGCGACACGATGAGGGTCGCCTGGTACGCGGCGTACCCGAGCGGCGCGACGACGGCGCTGGCCGCGAGCACGTCGCGCAGGAAGGTGGCGCTCCAGCTGGAGATCGCCGAGTCCGCGACGGGGAACGCGACCATCGCGACCCCGAGCAGCGCGATCGTCCCGGCGGCCACGCGCGCACCTGGCGCTGCCACGCCGTCCTCGCTCTCCAGGGCGTCCGGCACCGGAACCGTCGTCGACGCGTCGCGCGCGGTGCGGGACACCTCGGGCGACGCCGTCCGCACTCCCGCGGGCGCGCCGTCGGGCAGCGCACCGCGACCGGGCACGAGGCGCGGCGAGAGAACGACCGCTGCCACCGCCACGACGACCGCGACGAGCGGCAGCGCGACCGGCTGTCCCAGCCCGACGAGCGCCGCGCCCGACACAGCGAGCGCGCCGAGCACGCCGCCTGCTGCGTTGCCCGCGTAGAACGAGGCGAGCAGGCTGCGACCGTAGGCCCGCTCGACGTCGATGCCCTGCATGTTCATGGCCGCGTCGACGGACCCGAGCGCGAGGCCGTACACGGCGAGCGCCGCGAAGAAGAGCGGCCAGGCGGGCGCCGCGCCGGCGCCGGCGATACCGAGCGCCGCCAGCAGGAGCCCGCCCACCACGACGACCCGCGACCCGCGCCGGGCCGACACCACGCCCGAGAGCGCGCTGCCCAGCCCGGCGCACACGCACACGCCGAGCACGACGAGCGTGACGACGTCGTCCCCCATCCCCAGGCGGTCCTTGTACCCGGGGATGCTCGTGAGGACGACGGCGAACCCCGCGCCCTGGACCGCGTACGCGGCGGTGACGGCGGCCCGGGTGCGGCGGGTCGGTGGCGCGGCGGCGCTGCTCATGGGCGCACCCTAGCGCCCCCGCGATCAGGCGAAGGACCGCTCCGCGGTGTCGACGACGTTGGCGAGGAGCATCGCGCGCGTCATGGGGCCGACCCCGCCCGGGTTGGGCGAGAGCCAGCCCGCGACGTCGGCGACGCCGGGGTCGACGTCGCCCCGCAGCCGCGCCCTGCCCGTCTCGGGCTCGACGACGCGGCTCACGCCGACGTCGAGCACGACGGCGCCCCGCTTGACGTGGGCGGGCTTGACGAAGCCCGCGACGCCGGCGGCCGCGACGATGACGTCGGCACCCTGCAGGTGCGCCGCGAGGTCGCGCGTCCCCGTGTGCGTGAGCGTCACGGTCGCGTTGATCTCGCGCCGGGTGAGGAGCAGGCCGATCGAGCGGCCCACCGTGGTGCCACGGCCGACCACGACGACGTCCTTGCCCGCGAGGTCGATGCCGTGCCGACGCACGAGCTCGATGATCCCGGCGGGCGTGCACGGCAGCGGCGAGGTGACGGCCTCGTTGACGCGCAGCACGAGACGACCGAGGTTCGTCGGGTGCAGGCCGTCGGCGTCCTTGTCCGGGTCGATCCGCTCGAGCACCGCGTTGGTGTCGATCCCTCGCGGGAGCGGGAGCTGGACGATGTAGCCCGTGCACGCCGGGTCGGCGTTGAGGCGGTCGATCGCCGCCTCGACGTCGGCCTGGGTCGCGTCGGCGGGCAGATCCTCGCGGATCGACTCGATGCCGACCTCGGCGCAGTCTCGGTGCTTGCCCGCGACGTAGGACATCGAGCCGGGGTCCTCGCCCACGAGGACCGTCCCCAGTCCGGGGACGACGCCGCGGTCGCGCAGCGCGGCGACGCGCGAGCGCAGCTCGGACTTGATCGTGGCGGCGGTGGCCTTGCCGTCGAGGATCTGCGCGGTCACTGCTGCAGCTCCGGGTAGAGCGGGAAGTCGGCCGTGAGCGCCTCGACGCGGCGGCGCAGGGCCTCGACGTCGGCCGCCGAGCCCTCGCGCAGCGTGGTCGCGATGATCTCCGCGACCTCGGTGAACTCGGTGTCGCCGAAGCCGCGCGTCGCGAGCGCGGGCGTGCCGATGCGCAGGCCGGACGTGACGCGCGGGGGGCGCGGGTCGAACGGCACGGCGTTGCGGTTCACGGTGATGCCGACCTCGTGCAGGAGGTCCTCGGCCTGCTGGCCGTCGAGCGCGCTGTGGCGCAGGTCGACGAGCACGAGGTGGACGTCCGTGCCGCCGGTGAGGACGGACACGCCGGCCTCGGCGACATCGGCCTGGGCGAGGCGGTCGGCGATGATGCTCGCGCCGCGCAGCGTGCGCTCCTGGCGGTCCTTGAAGTCGTCGGACGCGGCGATCTTGAACGACACGGCCTTCGCCGCGACGACGTGCATGAGCGGGCCGCCCTGCTGGCCCGGGAACACCGCGGAGTCGATCTTCTTGGCGTACTCCTCCTTGCTCAGGATGAAGCCGGAGCGCGGACCGCCGATCGTCTTGTGCACGGTGGAGGACACGACGTCCGCGAACGGCACCGGGGACGGGTGCAGGCCCGCGGCGACGAGGCCCGCGAAGTGCGCCATGTCGACCCAGAGCTTGGCGCCGACCTCGTCCGCGATCTCGCGGAAGGCCGCGAAGTCGAGGTGGCGGGGGTACGCGGACCAGCCGCCGATGATGACGTCCGGGCGGGTCTCGAGCGCCTGCTTGCGCACCTCGTCCATCTCGATGCGGTACGACTGCGGGTCCACGCCGTACGCGGCGACGTCGTAGAGCTTGCCGGAGAAGTTGATCTTCATGCCGTGCGTGAGGTGGCCGCCGTGGGCCAGCTCGAGGCCGAGGATCTTGTCGCCCTTGTTGATGAGGGCGTGCAGCACGGCGGCGTTCGCGGTGGCGCCGGAGTGCGGCTGGACGTTCGCGTGCTCGGCGCCGAAGAGCGCCTTCGCGCGGGCGATCGCGAGGTTCTCGGCGATGTCGACCTGCTCGCAGCCGCCGTAGTACCGGCGGCCCGGGTAGCCCTCCGCGTACTTGTTCGTGAGGACCGAGCCCTGCGCCTGCAGGACGGCGCGCGGGACGAAGTTCTCCGACGCGATCATCTCGAGCGTGTCGCGCTGGCGCGCGAGCTCGCCGTCGAGGACCGCGGCGATCTCCGGGTCGAGCTCGGCGAGCGGGGTGTTCAGGACGTCCTGCGACGGGCGGTCAACGGGCTGGGCGCTCATGGCGTCTCCTCGCGGTCTGGGCAGCGGGTTTCGTCGGTGGAGATGCTGGACGGTTCCGGGGGGTGGTCCCGGTCCGCAACCGGGTACGCACCCACCAGGGGGTGACCCGGGGCCCAGGCGAACGACCCGTCGTCTGCACAGCACGTCGCTCCCCGGTGGTGATCCACCATCCCCGCTCGAACGACGGGGTGCGCCAGTCGCGACGCGCACGATCCTAACCCACACCGTGCGCCCCCGGTCGAGCGGTCAGGCGCCCTGCTGCTCCTGGGCGGCGCCGTCGTCGTGCACCTCGGCCGCACCGAGGATGCGGCGCAGGTACGTGTACGTGAGGTCGCCCGCCGCCTTGTCGTACTGCTCCTCGTAGCCGTGCTTCGTGTACATCGCCAGGTTCTGCTTCGAGTCCTTGCCGGTGAAGACCCAGATCTCCGAGGTCTGCTCCGGCAGGTACGGCAGCACCTCGAAGAGCATCTGCGTGCCGATGCCGCGGCCCTGCATGTCGGGGGCGACCGCGAGGCGACCGAGCGTCGCCCGGCTGCCCTCGATCTCGACCCGCACCGACCCGACGAGGCGGTGGCCGAGCCACGCGCCGATCGTCACGACGTCCTCGCGCGCGAGGTCGTCGCGCAGCTCGTGCAGGGTCTGCGTCAGCGGGGGGATGTTCGGGTCGCCGTACAGCTGCGCCTCGGTGACGAACGCCGCCCGGCGCAGGGTGAGGAGCTCGCCGGCCTCGGCGTCGTCGACGAGACGGGTCGTGATCTGCGCGTCGTTCATGGGTTCATCGTGTCAGACATGCGCGCGCCGCACGGCCGGGAGCCGGGTGATGTGCCGGTGCGCGTCCGCCGGGAGGACGACGGCGTCCCCCGCCCGGGTCCGCGGCTACCCTCTGAGAGGTGTCCACGACGAGCCCTTCACCCGCAGACGCCACCGCCGACCGTCCGACCCACTGGGTCCTCACGCTCTCCTGCCCCGACGGTCCGGGGATCGTGCACGCCGTCGCGGGGGCGCTCGCCGGGCTCGGCGGCAACATCACCGAGTCGCAGCAGTTCGGCGACCCGCTGTCGGGACTGTTCTTCATGCGCGTCCAGGTCGAGGCCGCGGTCCCCCGCGACGCTCTCGCCGACGCGCTCGCCCCGGTCGTGGAGCGGTTCGGCATGGCCTGGGAGCTCGACGTCGTCGGACGACGCGTCCGCACGCTCCTCATGGTGTCGAAGGCGCCGCACTGCCTCGTGGACCTGCTGTACCGCGAGCGGTCCCAGGCGATGCCGATCGAGGTCGTGGGCGTCGTCGGCAACCACACGGACCTGCAGGACATCGCGTCCTTCTACGGCAAGCCGTTCCACCACGTGCCCGTGACGCGCGAGACCAAGGCCGACGCCGAGGCGCGGCTCCGCGGGCTCGTGACGGAGCTCGACGTCGAGCTCGTGGTGCTCGCGCGCTACATGCAGATCCTCTCCGACGACCTGTGCCGCGAGATGCCCGGCCGCATCATCAACATCCACCACTCGTTCCTGCCGAGCTTCAAGGGCGCGCGCCCCTACGCGCAGGCGCACGACCGCGGGGTCAAGCTCATCGGGGCCACCTCGCACTACGTCACGGGCGACCTCGACGAGGGGCCCATCATCGAGCAGGACGTCGCACGCGTGGACCACTCCCGCCGCGTGGAGGACCTCGTCGCGATCGGCGAGGACGTCGAGCGCCAGACGCTCGCGCGCGCGGTGCGCTGGCACGCCGAGCACCGCGTGCTGCTCGACGGGCACCGCACCGTCGTCTTCCGCTGACCTCGCTCGCGCGAGAGCCCCGGCCGCGCGGGACGACCCCGGTCCAGGACCGGTGCCCTCCCCCGCGCGACCGGGGCTCTGCTTTACGTCAGGAGCAGGTGAGCCCTCCGTACGGGGCGTCGAACGTCGAGGTGACCTCCTCGCCGTCGACCGTCGCCGTCGCGGTGACCGTCGCCTCGCCCGCCTCGAGCGCCTTCGCGCGGACCGCGAAGGACTGGTAGGCGTTCTTGCCCGGGGCGACCCCGGCGACCTCCCGGCTGCCGAACGCGGTGCGGAGCGTGACGTCCACCGGGACGGCGCCGTCGTTCGTCGCGCGCACCGCCACGTAGGCCTTCCCCGCGAGGCAGCGCCCCGTGGCCTCGACCGAGACGGGCAGACCGTCCGCCGCCTGCGGGTCGACGAGCACGGCGACGGTCCGGGCCGGCACGGTCACCGTCCCGGTCGTGGCGTCCCAGGTCGTCGCGCGCACGACGTCGTCGCCGCCCTCCTGCTGGACCGGGGAGAGCACGTAGTCACGCCCCGCGAGCGCCCCGACGGTCTCGGTGACCGGCTCGGGCGAGGCGTTGAGCACGGCGAGCAGGCCGTCCAGCGCCGGGTCGGCGTCGGCGCCCACGAGGTCGTCGACCGCCATGACGATCACGCCGGGCTCCTGGTCGGCGCCCGAGTCGGGGAACGTGACCTTCTCGCGGATCGCGTCGGCGTCGCCGAGACGGAACAGCTCGGTCGAGTGCCGCAGCCGCAGCAGGTCCTGCGCCTGCGCCGACGCCGTCGCGATGTCCTCCGGCGACGGCTTGAGCGCCGGGTCCGCGAGGAGCGGCGCCATGAGAGGCCACTTGTCCTCGTTGTCGGCCGCCATCGGCAGGCCCCTGCCGAACCCGTTGTCCTGGCCGGACCAGTCGATCGCGTTGAACCAGTCGCCCGAGTCGTAGCTGTTGCGGTCGAGCGACTTCGAGCGCAGCAGGTCCGTGCCCGCGTGCCAGAACGACGGCGTCTGCGACAGCGCCGCGGTCGCGAGCGAGACCGTGTTCATCCGGACGCGCTCGTCCATCGGCGTGTCCGCCGGCAGCTTGAGCGTGAGCAGGTCGAACAGCGTCTCGTTGTCGTGCGCGTCGACGTACGTGACGACCTCCTCGGGAGAGTCGGCGTACCCCGCGGGCGCCCCGCGGTAGTCGATCGCGTCGCCGCGCTGCTCCTCGCCCGTCGAGGTGACGAACGTGAAGTCGCGCAGGTTCCCGGCGAGGCCGAGCCGCACGAGATCGGTCTGGTGCCCGAGGTCGGCGTACTCGTCCTCGGACCCGTCGTTGACCGTGCCGGGCTCGTCCGCCCGGGCCGGCTGCCCGTTGGGGTCGGTCGCGAGGCCGGTGCCGAAGCCCTGCGTGAACGTCGACGCGCCGTCGACGGGCGACCCGCCGTGCACCGCGTCGCGCAGGCGGTCGGAGAACGTCCCGATGCCCGTGCCGCCGAGCTGGCCCTGCGTGGCCTGCTCGAACAGCGCGTTCCCCGCGACCTCGCCGAAGTCCCAGCCCTCGCCGTACAGGTAGACCGACTCCCCGTCGACGCCGTCCTCGGCGAGCGTCAGACCGTCGAGCGCAGCCCGCACGTCGAGCATGTTCTGCTTCGAGTGGTGGCCCATGAGGTCGAAGCGGAACCCGTCGACCTTGTAGTCCCGGGCCCACGTGACGACCGAGTCGACCATGAGCTTGCCGGCCATCGCGTGCTCGGTGGCGACGTTCTGGCAGCACGTGCTCGTCTCGACCGCGCCCGTGGTGGGGTTCAGCCGGTGGTAGTAGCCCGGCACGACCTTGTCCAGGACGGACTTGTCGGCCTGACCGCTCGCGGCCGTGTGGTTGAACACCTGGTCGAGCACCACCTGGAGGCCTGCGCCGTGCAGCCCGCCGACCATGGTGCGGAACTCCGCGACGCGAGCGCCGCCGTCGGCGTCCACCGCGTACGACCCCTCGGGCGCCGAGAAGTGCCACGGGTCGTAGCCCCAGTTGAAGCCGTCGGTGCTCTGCACCGCCGCGACGGCGGCCTGCTGCTCGGTCGAGTCGGGTGCGAACCCGCTGAGGTCGCCCGTCGTGGCCTGGGCCGCGCGGTCCTCGGGGATCGACGCGATGTCGAACGTCGGCAGCAGGTGCACCGTCGTGAGCCCCGCGTCGGCGAGCTCGCGCAGGTGCGTCATGCCGTCCGAGTCCTCCTCGGCGAACGCGAGGTAGGTCCCACGCTCCTCGGCGGGGACGGTCTCGTCCGCGATCGAGAAGTCGCGCACGTGCAGCTCGTAGATCGTCTGGTCGACGGCGCGCTCCACCACCGGGGCGGGCGTGCCCTCCCAGACGCTCGGGCGGAACGCCGGGTCGTCGAGGTCGACGGCCACCGAGTGCGTCGAGTCGAGCGTGAGGCCGACCGAGTACGGGTCGGTCACGACGTTGGTCTCGACCTTCCCCGTGCTCGGGACGTAGACCTGCACCTCGTAGAGGTAGCGGGCGCCCTTCCAGCCGACGGCCGCACCTCCTGGGCCATCATCGAGCTTCTTGTCGGCCTCCTTGCCGTCGAGCGTCCACGTGCCGTCGGACTGGCGCGTGGTCGCGAAGCGCCGGGGCTCGTCGTCGAGCGACGCGCCCGCGGGCCAGGCGAGAAGCGAGACCTCCTGCGCCGTCGGCGCCCACAGCGCGAACGAGGCCCACTTGCCGTTGGCGTGCCACGTGAGGCCGAGCTCTCGCTCCGCCGCGTCCTCGGCGAAGAGGTCGTCGACCACGCCGGGGATCTGCACGCCGGTCGCCGCGGTCACCGTGTCGCCGTCGGAGCGGGTGACGAGGAGCTGCCCCCGGAGCGCCGCCGCGACGTCGTCGCGCCCGACGGGCTCGCCGTCGGCGCCCGTCACGCGGAGCGCGGTGTACGCCGCGAGCGCCGGGAAGTCGGCCGCAGTCTCGTCGGGCAGGCCGCCCGGCTCCACCTCGAGGGTGTACGACGTCGCGCCCTCCGGCGCGTCGACCGCACCGTCCGCGACGGTCAGCCCGCCCTCCGGCGCCGCCCACAGCGTGAACCCGTCACCCGTGCCGAGGTCGCCCGGCCAGGCCAGGAGGCCTTCGCGGACCCAGTGCGCGGCCTGCTGGCCCGTACCGGGCAGCGGCGGGTTCTCGACGCCGATCTCGAGCACGTGTGTCTCGAGGTCGTACGTGAAGGTCACGGTCTCGCCGTCTCCGACGGAGAACTGGTAGTTCGCCCCTCCCGGAGCGCCGCCGACGCCGTAGTTCTCGGCCCAGCTCAGCCCGTGGGCGATCTTGCCCTCGTACGCCCCCGCGGCGAGGTCGTCCGTGGACCACGTGTAGGTGCCGTCGCCGTCGGGGTCCTTGAGCCACGTCGCGAGGCAGTCGGGCGCCCACGTGCCGGGGCAGCCGACCTGGTCCTGGTACGACCCGGGCAGCGTGACGACGGGCCCCTGCGCGGTGCTCGAGAAGTCCTTGCTCACCGGGTCCCAGTAGAAGGTCACCGGCCCGCCCTCGGTCGTGTAGGTCGCGTTGCCGCCGCCCGCCACGCCGCCGACCCCGTAGTTGACGGTCCACGACCCGTTGATCGCGACCTTGTACTCGTAGGTGCCCGCAGGGACGTCGAACGTCCCCGCGTACACGCCGTCGGGACGCTGCGTGAGCTGCGCGGCCTCGCAGCCCGGCGCCCAGTCGCCGGCGCAGCCCATCTCGGAGTTGTGGCTCCCGGGGACGGTCACGAGGTCGATCTCGGGCTCGGGCTCCTCGGAGACCGTCCCGCTCACGTCCACGCCGACGCTCGCGAACGTCGACGCGGCGGCACGGTCGCCGTCGGCGTCGGTCGTCACGGCGCGGTACTCGACGAGCGTGCCCTCGGCCAGCCCCGTCACGTCGTGGAAGACGCGCGGCGTCGTGTCCTCGGCCGTCCCGAGGTGGTGCCACGCCGAGGCCCCGGCAGCGCCCACCGCTCGCCAGGCGAACGACGTCTCCGCCCACGCGTCGGCGTCGACCGTCGCGGCGACGGGGGCGACACCGGTCAGGGCGGCACCCGCGGCCGGGACCGTCACGGCGATGTCGCCGGACGAGTCCGCGCCGACCTGGCGGTCGGCCACGAGCACGACGGCGGACGTCGCCGGGACCGTGAGCGTCACCGTGCCCTCGGCGTCCGCGGTGACGGGCTCGGCGTCGCCGTGCAGCACGTCGTACGAGGCGCCCGGCGTGAGGGTCGTGAACGTCGCCTCGCGCTCCTGTGCCGCGTTGTTCAGCGCGACGAGGTGCTCGACCTTCTCCTCGCGGTCGACGCGGCTGAAGGCGTAGACCCCCGCGCCGTTCGTGACGTGGCGCTCGACCTGGGCCCCCGTCGCGAGCGCCGGGTGGCTGTCGCGCAGCGCGGAGAGCGACGCGATGTGCTCGTAGAGCGGCGCGTCGGTGCCGTAGCGGTCCACGCTGCCCGCCTGCTCCCCCGTGACGAGCGGCTGGTCCGCGTACTCGGCGACCTGCGTCGCGAAGAGCGTCTGCCGCGCGTCCTTGTCGCCCCCCGCACCTGCGAAGCCCTGCTCGTCCCCGTAGTAGACGACCGGCTGGCCCCGCGTGAGGTACATGAGCTCGTGCGCGAGCTCGTCCCGCGCGAGCGGGTCGTCGGTGCCCGCGAGCATGTACCCGACGCGGCCCATGTCGTGGTTGCCGAGGAACGTCGGCAGCGCGCTCGCCGACGAGTCGGGCGTCGTGTACAGGTCGTCGCTCGCGAACAGCGAGGCGAGGCCCTTCGTGCTGTTGCCGCTCGCGAAGCTCGTCGCCGCGGACTGGAAGGTGAAGTCGAGGGTCGAGCTCATGTCGGTGCGCCGGACGTACGGCGAGAGCTTCGCCGCGTCGGCGTCGTACACCTCGCCGAACATGAAGAAGTCGTCCTTGCCCTGCGCGTGCGCGTAGTCGAGGACCTCCGTGGTCCACGTCTCCCAGAACTCGAAGTTCACGTGCTTGACCGTGTCGATGCGGAAGCCGTCGATGCCGAGGTCGATCCAGTCCTGGTAGACGTCGACGAAGCCGTCGACGACCGTCGGGTGCTCGGTCATGAGGTCGTCGAGGCCGTCGAAGTCGCCGTACGTGACGGACTCCCCCGTCCACGTCGAGTTGCCGCGGTTGTGGTACAGCGTCGGGTCGTTGAGCCACCCGGGCACCTTGAGCTGTTCCTTGCCGGCCGGGACGAACGGCGTGTAGGGGAACGACGTCGCGGGGTCGAGGTCCGGGAAGCCGTCGGTGCCCGCGTAGGTGGCCGGGTCGAACACGGTCCCGACGGCGTCGCGGTACGGCGACGTCGCCTGGTCGACGTACGAGTACTGCTTCTCCTCGTAGTCGACCACGTCCGCGGTGTGGTTCGTGATGATGTCGAAGTAGACCTTGATCCCGCGGTCGTGCGCCTCGTCGATGAGGGCCTCGAGCTCGGCGTTCGTGCCGAGGTGCGGGTCGATCTGCGTGAAGTCGGTGATCCAGTACCCGTGGTAGCCCGCGGACGCGTCGGCCCCGGTGCCCTGGACGGGCTGGTTCTTGAACGACGGCGTGAGCCAGATGGCCGTCGTGCCGAGCCCCTCGACGTAGTCGAGGTTCTCGCGCAGCCCGGCGATGTCGCCGCCCTGGTAGAAGCCCTTGTCCGTCGGGTCGAACCCGGACGTCAGCCGGTCGTCCCCGAGCCCCGCGGTGTCGTTCGCCGGGTCGCCGTTGGCGAACCGGTCGGTCATGACGAAGTAGAAGCGCTCGTCCGACCCGGGCTGGCGCACCGGCGGGACGACGAGCGCGGCGTCCTGCCCGTCGTCGTACCCCTCCGCGAGGCCGAGGGGCGTGAGCGCGATGCGCTGCGTCGCGTCGTCGAACGTCACGCGCACGCGCGTGTCGCCGCCGAGCACGAGCGGGGCGTTGTCCTGACCGCCGTCGCGCCCGTAGGCCTCGTCCCACGCGTCGTCCATCGCGACCTTGTACTGCCAGGTCCCGGCGGGGACGTCGAACTCGGCCGACCACACGCCGGGGTCTCCCGTGGGCGCGAGGTCCGTCGCCGCGCAGGCGGGGTCCCAGTCGGCCGCGCAGCCGAGCTCGGACTGGAGGTCGCCCACGAGGGCGGCGGTGCGGTCGGCGCCGGCCGCGGGGGCGGCCAGCGCGGCGACGGTGAGCCCGGCGAGCGTCGACGTCGCCAGCGCGAGCGCGGTGACCGACGCCGTCGCGCGGGACGCGCGAGACCGGGAGAGGTGGGATGACGCGGTCGACGACGCTGAGCGTCGACGCGGCGTGGAGGTCATGGAGGACTCCCTCGTCCGAAGAGGTTCGTGCGGAAGCCGCGCGAGGAGCACGGACGGACGACGGGACCAGCAGCGGACGACGTCGGCCGAGCCAGGCGCTCTCAGCGTACGGCTGGCTTGACTGTACTGCTTGCAGAAAGTTGCAGCAAGACTCTGCAGAGGCGCGCGAGAACCCGTCCGCGCCGGGCAGGGCGGTCGACGCGGACGTCAGGACGCGAGGTGGGCCCACCGCGCTGCGAGGTCGCTCCAGGGCCCGACGTCGGCCACCTCGCCGTCCTCGAGCACCACGACGCGGTCCGCTCGTGCGAGCGCGGCAGCCTTCGACGTCGCACCGACGACCGTCGTCCCGCGCTCCCGCAGCGCCGTCCACAGCTCGATCTCCGTCGCGGCGTCCAGCGCGCTCGAGACGTCGTCCGCGAGGAGGAGCTCGGTCTGCGTGGCGAGCGCCCGGGCGAGCGCCAGGCGCTGCACCTGCCCGCCGGAGAGCCGCACGCCGCGGTGGCCGACGAGCGCCTCGTGGCCACCGGCCTCGACGACGTCCTGCTCGAGCCGCGCCGCGGCGACCGGCTCGTCCACGTCGCGCTCGTGACCGAGCCGGACGTTGTCGGCGAAGGACCCCGAGAGGACGCGCGGCACCTGCGCGACGTGCGCGACCTGTCCGGGGCGCAGGAAGGTCTGTGCGTCGACGACGTCGGTGCCGTTCCACCGGATCGCGCCGGTGTGCTCCATGAGACCCGCGAGCGCGGCGAGCAGGCTCGACTTGCCGGACCCCACCTGCCCCAGGAGCAGCACGAGCTCGCCGCGCCGCACCGACAGGTCGACGCCCTGCACCCCGATGGTCCCGTCGTCGTGCAGTGCCGTCATGCCGGCGAGGTCGAGCCGCTCCAGCGGCTGCCGCGGTCCCGGCGCGGGAGCCGGCGCCGCACCGGTGAGCAGGTCGACGCCGCGCGGGAGGTCCACGAGGTCGGCGCCCGCGGCGAACCGGCTCGTCACCTGCTGCCACGAGCGCGTGCCCGGCGCCTCGGTCACGACGGCCCCGGCGACGACGCCGAACCAGCCGAACCCGTTCACGGCGTTGGCGACCAGCAGCGCGGTCGCGAGGTCCCACGTGCCCGTGAGCAGCCCGGCCCACGCGGCGACCACACCGAGCTGGATCATGACGAGCGGCACACCGTCGAGCGCCGCCTGGACGCGGTGCTCGAAGACCGCGGCGGTGACCCGGCCGCCGTCGACCGCGCGGAGGTGGGCGTGCACGTGCGGCGTGCGGGCCGCGAGCTTGACGGTGCGCGCGGAGTCGAGCGCGGAGACCAGAGCACGGCCGAACCGTGCGCGCGCCGCCGAGGACCGCGTCGCCGACCGTCCGGCGATCGGCCGCCCGAGGGCCGACGCGGCGGCGGAGACGACCATGACGGCGAGCAGCACCGCTCCCGCGAGCCACGACCCGCTGAGCAGGGCCGTGACGCCCGCGATGACGAACCCGTTGACGAGGTCCACCCACCGGTCCGCGTAGCGGACGAACCGGTCGGCGTCCATCGCCCGCGCGACCACCTCGCCCGGCGGGGTGGCCGTCAGCCGGTGCTGCCGCGTCTGACCCGCCATGACCATCATCCGGACCCGCAGCAGCAGCTCGATCCACCACCGGGGGTAGACGTAGAGGGCGCGCGCGAGGCACAAGGGCGCCACGACCAGCAGGACCACGAACGGCACGAGCAGCGCGACCGGGAAGCCCTCGTCGAGCTCCTGGACGGTGCGCCCCCAGAGGTACCCGGTGACCGCGCCCTGGGCCGAGAACAGGCTCGCCACGAGGAACAGCACCGCACCCACCACGCCCCAGGCGGGGCGCACGACGAGCGCGTGCAGGACGCCGCGCGCCAGGCTGGGCCCGTCGCCCGGGTCGGGGAGGACGGGAGGCGTGCCGCGGCGACGTCGCCCGCCCACCGACTCCGCGGGTGCACCCGACGGCGCGCCCAGCGCAGCCGGACCGGCCGCAGTGGTCGGCTCGCCGGACTCGGTCGGATCCCCCGGCGCCCCCGGCGCGACCCGCTCCGGGGGCACGCCGTCGAGGTCGTCCGGGTCCGGACCGCCGCGGGACGCGCTCGACTCCAGCAGCGAGCGGTACGGGCCGGGGACCGTCGCGAGCTCCGCCCGGGCGCCCTGCTGCACGACGCGCCCGTGGTCGAGGACGGCGACCAGTCCCGCGCGCTCGATCGTCGAGAGGCGGTGCGCGACGAGGACTCCCGTGCGACCCGCGAGCAGGCGCTCCGAGGCCGCGACCACGCGCGCCTCGGTCAGCGGGTCCATGCGGGCGGTCGCCTCGTCGAGGACGACGACCTGGACGTCGCGCACGAGCAGCCGCGCGAAGGCGACGAGCTGCTCCTCTCCCGCGGACAGCGACGTGCCGCCGGGGCCGAGGAGGGTGTCGAGCCCGTCCGGCAGCCCGGCGACCCAGTCGTCGAGGCGGAGCTCGCGGACGGCCGCCTCGACGTCCGACCGCGGGACGTCCGCGAACAGCGCGACGTTCTCCGCGAGCGTGCCGGCCAGGATCTCCGTGCGCTGGGTCACGACGCCGACCGCCGCGCGCAGCGCCTGCAGGTCGAGGTCGCGGACGTCCGCGCCCCCGAGACGCACCGAGCCCGCCGGCGGCTCGACCGCCCGCGAGAGCAGCGACGCGAGCGTCGACTTGCCGGACCCCGTGCGGCCGACGAGCGCCACGGTCTCCCCCGCGGGGACGCGCAGGTTCACGCCGTCGAGGGCGAACGTCCCCTCGGCGTAGGAGAAGTGCAGGTCCCGCAGCTCGATCCCCACCGGCCCCTCGGGCACGGGGTCCCCTCCGGTCGGCTCGGGGACGACGGAGAGCATCTGGCGCAGCCGCGTGAGGGCGCCGAGGCCCTCCTGGATGTCCGGGAGGTGGTGGACGAGGTTGTCCGTCTGCCCCACGAACATGGCGGTGACGAGGAAGAGGGTGACGAGCCGGTCGACCGGCAGGTCGCCGTCGGCCGCGAGGGCGGCTCCCGACACGGCGACCCCCGCGAGCAGGGCGGCGAGCACGAGCCCGGCACGGCGCAGCATGCTCGCCTCGACCGTCAGCACGGACGCGAACCTGCGGTGCACCTCCGCCGAGCGCTCGGCGAGCCGCCGGACGGCGAACGACTGCCCGAGGCTGGTGCGCAGGTCGTCCCGCGCGGCGACCGCCTCCTCGAACGCGGCGGCGTGGTCGGTCCAGGCCGCCTCCTCGATCACCTTGCGGCGCGCGATCTCCCCGAGCATGGGCCGGACGAGCACGCCGGCGACCAGGCCCAGCGCGGGGAAGATCAACCACGCCGGCCACCACGTCAGGCCGGCGACGACCCACATGGGGACCACGCCGACGAGCGTGCGACCGGCGCCCCAGAGCTGGCGGCGAACGAGCGTGCCGACGGCGTGCGTGTCGTCGTCGACCCGGTCGAGCACCTCCCCGACGGCCTGCTCGGTGAGCGTCGCCAGCGGCTGGTGCAGCGCCGCCGTGAGCAGGTCGCCCCGCAGCGTCCCCTCGGCGCGGTCGACGACCCCCGCCCAGACGACCTGCCCGGCGGTGTCGAGCAGGGCGGCGCCGACGATGCACAGCGCGAGGAGCTGGAGGGTCGCCGTCGTGGGGTCCGCGGCGATCCACCCCGCGACGACGGTGCCGAGCGCGGCACCGACCGCACCCACCGTGAGCGCGACCAGCGCGACGGCGGCCTGCGGCCCGCGCAGGCGCCGCCAGCCCAGCAGTCGGGACGGGTCGACGGCCGCACGCGGGGTCGTCGACGTCGTGGTCTCGCCGGGTTCCGTCGGCTGGCCGGTGGAGGCAGGTGCGTCGATCATGTCCCGTCGACCCTACGGTGCGGGGACGACACCCCCGCAGCGATTTTCGGCGCGGGAGTGACCCGCCGCACGGACCGGCACCGCGCCGGCCCGCGCGACCGGGCTCAGACCAGCCCCAGCTCCTCGACCGCCTGGCGCTCCTCCTGGAGCTCCGCGACCGACGCGTCGATGCGCGACCGCGAGAAGTCGGAGATCTCCAGGCCCTGGACGATCTCCCACGCTCCGCCGCGCGACACGACGGGGAACGACGAGATGAGCCCGGTCGGGACGCCGTAGGAACCGTCGGACACGACGCCCGCGCTCGTCCAGTCGCCGTCCGGCGTGCCGAGGACCCAGTCGTGCACGTGGTCGATCGCCGCGTTCGCCGCGGACGCCGCCGAGGACGCACCCCGCGCGTCGATGATCGCGGCACCGCGCTTGGCGACCGTCGGGATGAACTCCTGCTCCAGCCAGCCCTGGTCCGCCGCGAGCTCCGCACCCGGCGCCCCTGCGACGTCGGCGTGGAACAGGTCCGGGTACTGCGTCGCGGAGTGGTTGCCCCAGATCGTCACCTTGCGGACGTCCGAGACCGGGACGCCGGCACGCTTCGCGACCTGCGTCAGCGCACGGTTGTGGTCCAGGCGGGTCATCGCCGTGAAGCGGTCCTTCGGCACGTCGGGCGCGTTCGACGCCGCGATGAGCGCGTTCGTGTTCGCCGGGTTCCCGACGACGAGGACGCGCACGTCGTCGGCCGCGCCGGCGTTGATCGCCCGGCCCTGCGGCTTGAAGATCCCGCCGTTCGCCTCCAGGAGGTCTCCTCGCTCCATCCCCGGGCCGCGGGGACGCGCACCGACCAGCAGCGCCACGTTGGTGCCCTCGAACGCGGGCGCCGGGTCGTCGAAGATGTCGATGCCCGCGAGCAGCGGGAAGGCGCAGTCGTCGAGCTCCATCGCGGTGCCCTCGGCCGCCTTGACGCCCTGCGGGATCTCCAGGAGGCGCAGGCGCACAGGGGTGTCGGGGCCGAGCATCTGGCCCGACGCGATCCGGAACAGCAGCGCGTAACCGATCTGACCGGCCGCGCCGGTCACCGTCACGTTCACGGGGGAAGTCATGCGCTCACTCTCCCACAAGGCCCGTGCGCAGGTCGTCGCACGCGTCGTCGCCCTGGGCGTCGGCCGACGGCGCCGGGTCGACCTGGGAGGCCGGGGCGGCTTGCGTGCCCGGGCGAGGTGACGGGGCCGGAGAGGAGGAGGGCGCGGGTCGTGGTGGGTCTGGCGGGAGGCCGCGAGGCACGAGCGGCCGGATGGTAGACCCGCGCCCTCCTCCTCGGAGAGCCCCGCGAAGAGGCGACCAGGACGCCGAACGGCGGCACCCCGAGGAGGTGCCGCCGTCACGACGCTGGAGAAGACTCAGCCCAGGCGCGCCTTGAGGTTCTCGTCGAGCGCGGCGAGGAAGTCCTCGGTCGTGAGCCACTGCTGGTCCGGGCCGACGAGGAGCGCGAGGTCCTTCGTCATCTGGCCCGACTCGACCGTCTTGACGACGACGTCCTCGAGCGTCTGCGCGAACTCGGTGACCTCGGGGGTGCCGTCCAGCTTGCCGCGGTGCATGAGGCCGCGGGTCCACGCGAAGATCGACGCGATCGGGTTGGTCGACGTCGGCTTGCCCTGCTGGTGCTGGCGGTAGTGACGCGTGACGGTGCCGTGCGCGGCCTCGGCCTCGACGGTCTGGCCGTCGGGCGTCATGAGGACGGACGTCATGAGGCCGAGCGAGCCGAAGCCCTGCGCGACCGTGTCGGACTGGACGTCGCCGTCGTAGTTCTTGCAGGCCCAGACGTAGCCGCCCTCCCACTTCATGGCCGAGGCGACCATGTCGTCGATGAGGCGGTGCTCGTAGGTGAGGCCGGCGGCGGCGAACTGCTCGGCGAACTCGGCGTCGAAGACCTCCTGGAACAGGTCCTTGAACTGGCCGTCGTAGGCCTTGAGGATCGTGTTCTTGGTGGAGAGGTAGACCGGGTAGTTCCGCTGCAGGCCGTAGGCGAACGAGGCGCGCGCGAAGTCGCGGATGGACTCGTTGAAGTTGTACATGCCCATCGCGACGCCGCCCTCCTCGGGCATGGTCACGACCTCGAACGACTGCGGCTCGGAGCCGTCGGCCGGCTCGAACGTCATGGTGATCTTGCCGGCGCCCGGGACCTTGAAGTTCGTCGACTTGTACTGGTCGCCGTGGGCGTGACGGCCGATGATGATCGGCTTGTTCCAGCCCGGCACGAGGCGCGGGATGTTGGAGATGATGATCGGCTCGCGGAAGACGACGCCGCCGAGGATGTTGCGGATGGTCCCGTTGGGCGAGACCCACATCTTCTTGAGGCCGAACTCCTCGACGCGCGCCTCGTCGGGCGTGATCGTCGCGCACTTCACGCCGACGTTGTACTGCTTGATCGCGTTCGCCGCGTCGATCGTCACCTGGTCGTCGGTGGCGTCGCGGTTCTGGATCGACAGGTCGTAGTACTTGAGGTCGACGTCGAGGTACGGGTGGATGAGGCGGTCCTTGATGAACTGCCAGATGATGCGCGTCATCTCGTCGCCGTCGAGCTCGACGACCGGGTTGACGACCTTGATCTTGCCCATGCGCAGATCGCTCCAACTGTCGGGGACTGGTGCCCCCGGACCGGACGGCCACCTGACGGGCCCGGAGGCCGTCGGTCGGTCGTCCGTCGCACACGAGGGGCGTTTGCTGACCGCCGTCCAGGGTACTCGAATTCTCGACGTCAAGATACTTTGTCGGCTGCTCCTCACGGCCGGGGACCCGGCGTGCCCGGTCGGTGCGACGTCGGTGCTCGCGTGTCCGTCCTGGTGCGGTGCACGGAGCGGTCAGGTGGACGGTCGGACCAGCACGCTCGGACCCCGCCGCTCCTGGCGACGGTCGAGGATCGGTTCCACGAGCACGACGGCCGCCGCCGCGAGGACGACCGAGACCGCCACGGCGGTGTCGTGCGTGCGCGCGATCGCGACGATCGCGGCAGCCAGCACGACCGCGGGCCGGATCAGGGTGAACGGCCCGAGAACCAGTGCGGAGGCGAGGTACCTGAGCTCCCACCGGAGCGCGCCGTACACGCCCAGCGCGAGGAGGACGACGAGAGCGTACGGTCCGAGCACGGCCAGGGCCGCCAGGCCCGCCGCCCCGTAGGTGGCCATGGTCCCGGCGCCCAGGACCACGTCGGCGAGCATCGCGGCGGTCGCCGGCGCTGCGAGCAGCGCCATCAGCGCAGCTCCGCGGCGCAGACCTCGCCGGTTCTCGTCCGTGTGGTCGACGAGGCCGGTGCGGCCCAGCGAGGCCCTGAACCCGCTGAAGGCCCCGTCGAGCAGCGCGAGGCACCCGAGCGCGGCGATCACCGCACCGGTCACGTCCCGACACCGACGACCGGTCGGAGCACGTCCAGCGCCCGCGGATGCCAGCGCGGACCCTCGCGGACCTCGACGCGGTACCCCGGCGCACTCGTCCGGACGGTGGTGAGCAGCGCTCCGGAAGGATGGGCGCGCCGGGCGGACAGCACACCGTCGTGGCGCGAGACGGGCTCGCGCATCCGGGCCCGGTGGAAGACCCACGCCCCGACGGTGGACCAGAAGCAGGGCGCGACGTCCCAGTGGGCGAAGGCCAGCACGCGCAGCCGCGCCTGGACCTCGAAGAAGCCGGCGAGCCCGTCGGAGGGGAGGTGGTGGAGGAGACCCGTCGACACGACGACCGTCCGGGCACCGTCGTCGATCGCGACACCCGGTGCGAACGCGTCGCCGTTCACGAACCGGACCGCGAGGCGTTCCGCCCGGGCCAGTCGCTCGGCCTCCGTGACGAGGACCGGGTTCAGGTCCACCCCGACCAGCTCGACCGATCGCGGCAGGTCGCCGCGCCGGGCGATGGACCGGAGCACGTACCCGAGTCCGCAGCCGATGTCGACGAGCCGGACCGGCGGTGCGGAGTCGTGGCCGGTCTCGGCGAGCAGCGAGCCGACCAGCGCCGCCACACGCCGCCCCAGCTGCAGCTCCTCCCCCAGTCGCGCGAGCTCGTAGTGGACACGGAGGCCGAGCGCGTCCACCGCGTCCGGGTCGAGACGTCCCTCGGTCGCCGGCATCCGGGCGACGAGCCGCGCGGCACGCCGCTGGCCGCGGTCGCGCAGCTCCGCCTCGACCACCGATCGGTCCACGTCCAGGCGCTCACCGCTCGGGTCGAGGGACCACAGCAGGTCGGTGATCTCCAGCGGCCGGGGTCTCATGGGCGAAGTCAACCCCATGGGCCGTCCTCGGGCGCCGCGGCGGCCACCCACCCCGACACGGGACACCCCAGCATCCGGCCCCACCCGTCCCGAGTGCTGAGACACGGCAGCCTTCCCAGCCTCTGCACGGCCGATCTCCACCCGATGTCCTGGGAACGGTGGCAGGATGCGCACAGATGCCCAGAAGTGCGGCATCGTGCCGTCATCCCGACTCCGAACAAGACAGGAACATCATGTCCCAGGACACCACCGCTCCCGGAACAACGGGCGGCCCCGTCGTCGAGGACGTCACCGTCGGGCGGACCGAGTCCGTCGCGGTCGTCCAGCCCGGTCTCTTCGCGCGTCTCGGTGCCGAGGTCTTCGGCACGTTCTTCCTCGTCCTCGCGATCGTCGGCGTGGCGATGTGGGCCCGCTTCTTCAACGGGAACCTCGTGCTCTCGGTCGCCTTCGCCGGTGGTGTCGCGCTGCTGGCCGCGGTCGCCGCCGTCGGGCACATCTCGGGCGGGCACTTCAACCCGGCCGTGACGCTCGGTGCCGCGATCGGCGGGCGCACCGCGTGGCGCGACGTGCTCCCCTACTGGCTGGCCCAGGTGGTCGGCGCGGTCCTCGCCGGGCTCGTGCTCCTCGCGACGATCCCGCGGTCGTCGCTCGAGGTCCTGCAGCAGAACACCCTCATCGACGAGGCGACGACGGCGGCCCTGTTCCGCACGACCGCGAACGGCTTCGACACGCACTCCCCGCTGGCGTCGACGTTCGCGGCGGCCGGCGTCGAGGTGACGGTCGGCCTCGCCGCCGCGCTCCTCGTCGAGGTCGTCGCGACCGCCGTCTTCGTCGGCGTGATCCTCGGCGTCACGGACAACCGCACGCGCAGCACGATCGCCCCGATCGCGATCGGTCTCGCCCTCGCGGCGCTGCTCCTCGTCGTGGCGCCGTTCACCAACGCGTCGCTCAACCCCGCGCGCTCGACCGTCTCGGCCGTGTTCGGCGGCGACTGGGCGCTGAGCCAGCTGTGGCTGTTCTGGGTCGCCCCGCTCGTCGGCGCGGCGATCGCGGGCCTGTTCTACCGCGCCTTCGCGTTCGCGCCCGCGCAGGACGACCTCCTGGGTGAGGACCAGCTCGTGACGACGGAGGAGGTCCTCGTCGAGGAGCCGGTCGAGGAGCCCGTCGCCGCAGAGCCGGCGGCGGCCGCGCCGGCGGCGCCGGCCGCAGGCCCGACCACCACCGCGCGTCCCGAGGTCGAGACCCCGGGCACCGAGCGGCCCGAGGGCGACGGCACCCCGACCCCGCGGGTCTGACACCGCAGGAAGCACGCGGGGCCCGGTCCGTTCCGACGGACCGGGCCCCGCGTGCGTCCCGCGCCGTCAGACCGGGCCCACGCCGGGCGCGAACGCGAGGAACGCGATGACCACGGCGGGGGCGAGGAACAAGAACGTGTCGAGGCCGCGGGAGCGCACGGTGATGCCCACGGGACCCGGTCCGGGGATGACGGCCCGGCAGACCCCGGCGACCGCGAGGACGCCGGACAGGACCAGGCTCGCGGCCCGCGCGTCGACGAGCAGGGCCACCGCCGTGGCGAGGGCGACTCCCCCGAGCACGAGCCACATCGCGGGCTGCCGCGACGGCGCGAGGCTCACCGTCGGCTCCGGCACGGTGACGGGCGCGGGAGCGTCGACGACGTCCGGCGACCCGTCGGCGGCAGCCGGCTGACCCTCGTCGTGCACGTGGTGCCACGACGGGACGAGGGTCGGGCGGGGCCGCTGGCTCGCCGCGCCTCGCGCGGTGACGTCGCTCACGCTCGTGCCCGTTCCACGACCGAGAGCCTACCGTCGTGGCCTAGCGTGGCGTCCATGTCGTCCCCCGCGCGCCCGGTCCCGGCCCTGCCCGCACCGACCACCGTCCCGTCCTCCGTCGTCGTGGTGGGCGCGGGCCTGGCAGGGGCCCGCACGGTCGCAGCGCTCCGGCAGCTCGGTTTCGAGGGAGCGCTCACCCTGCTGGGCGCCGAGGGCGTGCCGCCCTACGACCGGCCGCCGCTCTCCAAGGAGCTGCTGACGCGTCCCGTCCCTGCCTGGCTCGCCGAGGACCTGGGGATCGACGTCGGTGCGCTCGTCGACGACCTGCGGCTCGCCGACCCCGCCGTCCGCCTCGCACCCGCCGGCGGGGACACCGCCGGCGTCTCGGTCACCACCCGGTCGGGCGACGTCGTCAGCGCCGACGCGGTCGTCCTCGCCGTCGGCTCCGAGCCGGTCCGGCCGCCGGGCTGGGAGCCGGCGAGCGTGCTGCACTCCGCGGCCGACGCGGCGGCGCTGCGCGAGCGCGTCGTGCCCGGGCTGCGTCTCGCGATCGTCGGGGCGGGCTGGATCGGCGCCGAGGTCGCCGGCGTCGCCGCGGGGGCGGGCGCCGAGGTGACGGTCGTCGAGGCCGGCGCCACCCCGCTCGAGCGCCAGCTCGGCCGTGCGGTGGGCGCTCGTCTCGCCCACTGGTACGAGGACGCGGGCGCGCGTCTCGTCACCGGGGTCCCCGTCGTCGACGTCCGTGCCGACGGCGTCCGTCTCGCCGACGGCGCGCACGTGGCGGCCGACGTCGTGCTCGCCGCCGTGGGTGCGCGGCCCGCGACCGCGTGGCTCGACGGCGTCGTCCCGCGCGACGGACGCGGCACGATCCCCGTCGACGCGACCGGCGCGGTCCGGGGCGTCCCCGGCGTGTGGGCGGTCGGGGACTGCGCGACGCGCGACCACCCCGTGCTCGGGGCCGTGCCGGGCGGGCACTGGTCCGCCGCGCTGCACGACCCGGAGCCGACGGCTCGCGCGATCCTCGGACTGCCCCCGGACGGCACGCCGCCGCACGCCCCGTACGTCTTCTCCCAGCAGCTCGGTCACGACCTCGCGCTCTTCGGCACGCCGTCCGCGACGGACGAGGTCGTCCTCCGCGGCGACCCGTCGGGCGGTGCGTCGGGCCACGAGGGCTGGGCCGCTCTCTACCTCGACCCGCACGACGCCCGTGCCCTCGACGGCGTCGAGCGACCGGTCGCGAGCGTGGTCGTCCCGGTCCGCGCGGTGCTGCTCGTCGACTCGCCGCGCGAGGTGGGCGCGGTGCGCAAGGCCATGAACCGCGGCGAGCAGCTGAGGCTCGACCTCGCCGTGGCGCTCGACCCCGCACGCCGCCTGCGCGACGCGGTCGTCTGAGCACCGGCCGCGACGCCGTGGCGCCGCGGCCGGTGCACCGTGTCCGTCCGGGCGGGTCGGCCCGCCCGTCAGTGCGCGAAGTGGCGGGTGCCCGTGAAGTACATCGTCACGCCGGCCGCCGTCGCGGCCTCGACCACCTCGGCGTCACGGATGGACCCTCCGGGCGCGACGACGGCACGGACGCCGGCGTCGAGCAGGATCTGCAGGCCGTCGGCGAACGGGAAGAACGCGTCGGACGCCGCGACGGCACCCCGTGCGCGCTCCCGACCGTCCGCGAGCGTGTTCGCCCGCTCCACCGCGAGCCGGCACGAGTCGACGCGGTTGACCTGTCCCATCCCGACGCCCACCGCGGCGCCGTCGGCCGCGAGGAGGATGGCGTTGGACTTCGCGGCGCGCACCGCACGCCAGGCGAACGCGAGGTCCGCGAGCGTGGCCTCGTCGGCCGGGTCGCCCGTGACGAGCGTCCAGTGCTGCGGGTCGTCGCCGCCCGTGACGGCGCCCTGGGCGTCGGCGACCACCGCGTCGACGCGGTCGACCTGCTGCACGAGGAGGCCCCCGCTGATCGGGCGCGTCTCGACCGTGGCGGCGGGCGCCCCGTCGACCACGAGGAGCCGGAGATTCTTCTTGGCCTGGAGCACCTCGAGCGCGTCCGGCTCGAACCCCGGCGCGACGACGACCTCGGTGAAGACGGGGGCGATCTGCTCGGCGGCGGCGCGCGTCACGACGCGGTTGGCCGCGACGACGCCGCCGTACGCGGACACGGGGTCGGTCGCGTGCGCCTTGGCGTGCGCGTCGGCGACGTCGGCACCCACGGCGATCCCGCACGGGTTCGCGTGCTTGATGATCGCGACGGCCGGCTCGGCGTGGTCGTGGGCGGCGCGCCAGGCGGCGTCGGCGTCGACGTAGTTGTTGTAGCTCATGTCCTTGCCGTGGAGCTGCGTCGCCTGCGCGAGGCCGGCCGGGCCGTGCCCGGTCGTGTAGAGCGCCGCCCGCTGGTGCGGGTTCTCGCCGTAGCGCAGGACGTCGGACCGGTCCCAGGTCGCGCCGATCCACGCCGGGAAGCCGCTCGACGTGGTGGAGCCGTCCGCCTGCACGGCCTCGTCGGTGGGCGCGACGACGTTGCCCATCCAGGACGCGACGGCGACGTCGTACGTCGCCGTGTGCACGAACGCGGCGGCGGCGAGCGCCTTGCGCTGCGCGTAGGTGAAGCCGCCGGCGCGGACGGCGTCGATCACGGCGTCGTACGCGGCGGGCTCGACGACGACCGCGACGCTCGGGTGGTTCTTCGCGGCGGCGCGCACCATGGAGGGACCGCCGATGTCGATCTGCTCGACGACCTCGTCCGGACCGGCACCCGACGCGACGGTCGCGGCGAACGGGTAGAGGTTGACGACGACGAGCTCGAACGGCTCGATCTCGAGCCCGGCGAGCTGGTCGAGGTGGTCCTGCTTGCGCGCGTCGGCGAGGATGCCGGCGTGCACGCGCGGGTGCAGCGTCTTCACGCGGCCCTCGAGGCACTCGGGGAATCCGGTGAGGTCCTCGACCCGGGTGACCGGGACGCCGGCGCCGGCGATCGTGGCGGCGGTCGAGCCGGTGGAGACGAGCTCGACGCCCGCCGCGTGCAGGGCGGTGGCGAGCTCGACGAGCCCGGTCTTGTCGTACACGCTGAGGAGGGCGCGGCGCACGGGACGCTGCGCGTCGTCGGCGAGCTGGACGTCGGGCGCGGACGGCGCGCCGTGCGCGGGGGACGCGGGCTGGGACATGGCGAGGGGCTCCTCTGGGTCGCGGTCGGTGCGTCGGCCCCGCGGGTGCGGGACCGGTGCCGAGTGGCAGAACCCAGGCGCCCAGGCGGTCGACGCACCAGCAGGTAGATCCGGCCGCTCCCCGGTGGTCGTTCCCACCCTCGCCAGTCGCGGCCGCCGCCGAGTCTACCGGGGCCCCGCCTGGGCGAGCGCGCGTGCGTCGTCGGCCCACGTGTCGGGCGTGCCCACCCTCCACAGCGGGCGTGAGGTGCTCAGCACGACGACCGTCACGACGAGGAGGCCGGCGAGCACCGCGAGCGCCGTCCCGATCCCGTACCGCGCGAGCAGCCCGCTCCCGACGAGCGGGACGAGGGGGCCTGCGGCGAGGCCGGTGAGGCCCAGGACGGACGAGAGCCGGCCTTGCATCTGGGCCGGCGTGACCGCCGCGGCGTAGCCGGACAGGCCGGCGTTCACCGCGGGGACGAGCAGGACGGCGGGCGGGAGCACGACGAGATAGGCGCCGTACGACTGGAGCACGGCCATCGCCACGGCACCGGCCGCGAGCACGCCGAGCGCGACGACGACGAGCACTCCCGCACGGAACCGCGCCACGAGGCGCGGCGCCAGCACGGCGCCGACGAGGACCCCGAGCCCGACGGCGAGGTCGACCACACCGATGAGGACCGGCGTCGTGCCCGTGCGCACGAGCTCGAGGTTGATGCCGACCATGAGGCCGCCGAACGCGACGTTGACGACGACGAACAGGCCGATCAGCGCGCGGAAGAGCGGGACGGACCAGACGAAGCGCAGACCCTCGCGCAGCGCCGCCACGGGACGGGTCGCGCGCGCCTCCGCGACGTCACCGTTGAGCGGCTCGCGCACGAGCCACGTGCACACGGCCGTGGCGAGGTGCCCCACGGCCGCCGCGGCGAGCGGGACGGCGTGCGACACCGCGTACAGCACGCCTCCGAGCGGGCCGGCCAGGAGGCTCGCCGCGGCGTCCCTCCCCTGCGCCGCGGCGAGCGCGGTGGGCAGCTGGGGCACGGGGACGACCGAGCGGAACGCACCGCTCGTGGCCGGGTCGACGAGCGCCCCGACCACGGACGCCCCGAAGAGGACCGCGGCGAGGTGCCAGGCGGTGAGGGCCCCGAGCCCGGCCGCGACGGCCACCGTGGTCCACAGCAGCGTCCCCGCTCCTGCCGCCGCGACCACGAGCCGGCGGCGGTCGACCCGGTCGGCGACCACGCCGGCCGGGAGGGTCGCGAGCAGCGCGCCGACCTGTCCGACGGCGGCGACCGCGCCCGCCTGGACCACCGACCCCGTGAGCCCGTACGCGACGAGCGGCACCGCGAAGAGCGCGACCCCGGCACCGAGCGACTCGGCGGTGAGACCGGACATGAGGAGCAGGTACGAGCGGTTGCGCAGGAGCCGCGCCGGGGCGGGTGCGGCGGGGACGTCCGGGCCGCCGGAGAGAGGGGTCGGCAGGGGCGGCGTCTCCCGGAGACCCGGTTCGTGGCTCGTCGTCATGGACAGGAGACTAGTTGTGCAACCGCTATTGCGCAATAGCCGTTGCGCACCTGATCCTGCGCAGCGGGCGTTGCGCACCGGCGGTTGCTCGGCACGCCGACGTTGCTAGCCTCGTCGTGTGCTCGACACCTTCCGCGTCCAGGACCCCGCGGCGCTGCGCGCGATCGCGCACCCGCTCCGCCAGCGGATCCTCATCGAGCTCGCCGCCCTCGGGCACGCGCGGGCCGCCGACCTCGCGCGCGCGACGGGCGAGCCCGCGAACGCCGTGAGCTTCCACCTGCGCGTGCTCGCGAAGGCCGGGATGATCGCCGAGGCGCCGGAGCACGCGCGCGACCGTCGGGACCGCGTCTGGACCAACGTCGCCAAGAGCTACGCGGTCGAGCCGGGCACGCCCGCGGCGATGCGCGCCGTCGTGGTCCCCGCGCTCCGGTGGGCCGAGGAGACGTTCCTGCGCGGCAGCGAGGCCGCCACCTCCCGCGACGACCGCATCCTCGCGCTGAGCACCTTCGTGCTCGACGCCGAGCAGGCGGCCGCGATGGTCACCGAGCTCCAGGACGTGCTCGAGCGCTGGTCGGAACGCTCCCTCGAGGCGGCACGCTCCGCGCCGCACACCCGGCGCGAGACGTACCAGCTGCTCGCGATCCTCGCCCCCCAGTCGCCGCACGAGGGCGGCACGGTCACCGAGGGCGAGGACCCGCCGTCTTCCGCGAGCTCCTCGGCCTGACGTCCGGGGAGTCGTCCGCGCGCGCCCGGCGACCCTCGGGGTCCTCGTCCGCGCGTCAGCCGCCGCCGAGGACGCAGGACTCGTTGCCCTCCGGGTCGGCGAGGCACCTCCACGGCACGTCGCCCTGGCCGATGTCGGCGGGCGTCGCCCCGAGGTCCTGCAGCCGCGCGACCAGCTCGGCCTGGTGGGCCGCAGAGGAGGTGGCCAGGTCGAGGTGGGTGCGGTGGGGCCCTCGCTCGACACGCCCAGCCGAGGGCGTCCGCCCAGAACCGGCCGACCGCGGAGTCGTCCCGCGCCTTGCCGTTCACCTGGACGGGTCACGGCGCCGTGCGCGCGACCCTACGTCAGGCGGTCCCCGGCCGACGGACCCCGGCCGAGCACGGCACGCCGCCCCTCGACCCGCAGGCCGTCCCGGGCGACGCGGCCCACGGTCTCCACGAGCAGGGCGCGCTCGGCGACCTTGATGCGCTCGTGCAGGCTCGTCTCGTCGTCGTCGTCCTCCACCGGCACGGCGACCTGGGCGATGATCGGGCCGGTGTCGACGCCGTCGTCCACGACGTGCACCGTGCAGCCCGTGACCTTGACGCCGTGGGCGAGCGCGTCGCGCACGCCGTGCGCGCCGGGGAACGACGGCAGCAGGGCCGGGTGCGTGTTGAGCGTGCGGCCCGCGAAGCGCCCGACGAACGCGGGGCCGAGGATGCGCATGAAGCCGGCGAGGACGACGAGGTCGGGGCGGAACACGTCGACCGCCTGCGCGACGCCCGCGTCCCACGCCGCGCGGTCCGGGAAGTCGGCCGGCTGGACCACGACGGCCGCGACCCCGGCGTCGCGGGCGAGGTCGAGGGCTCCCGCGGCGGGCTTGTCCGAGACGACGCCGACGACGCGCGCCCCGTAGGCGGGGTCCTCGTGGGCCGCGAGCATCGCCGCGAGGTTGCTTCCCGCCCCCGAGACGAGGACGACGACGCGCGCCGCGGACGAGGACTCGACGAGGTGGCCGGACGGCGTCTGCACTGTGCTCCCTGGTTCGACGGCGGGCGCGAGGGGTCCGCGACCCGCCCGCCCGATGGGAGAGAATGTACCCCGAGCCCGCCCGCAACCGAGGAGTCGCCTTGGGCAACCCGTACGCACCGCCCCGCCCGGACGCCCCGTCGCGCCCCGGACCCGGCGACGCGCCCCCGTCGGCCCCCGGATCGGGACCGTCGCGGCCCGGCCACGAGGCCCCGCCGCCACCACCGGCACCGGGACCGACGCCCCCACCCCGGCCGACACCCGAGCCGGAACCCGTCGACCCCGAGACCGCGCGTCTCGCCACCCGACGCGTCCTGCACTTCGGGCTCCTCCTCCTGCTCGTCATCGTCCTGAGCACGCTGCCGTTCCCCTGGCAGATGGCGAGCCTCGCGGTCGCCGTCGCGGCCGTCGTCGGCGGCGTGCGAGCCCTCGTCGCCGCGTGGCGGGCCCGCGTGCGGGGTGCGCTCGTGCCCGCGCTGGCGATCGGCGTCGGCCTCGCGGTCCTGCTGACGTTCCAGCTCCTCGCGGTCCTCGTGACGTGGGACGTGGCCATGGAGCACCAGCGGTGCCTCGACGGGGCGATCACGGTCGCGGCCGAGGAGCGGTGCGAGACGGCCCGGCTCCAGGGGATCCAGAGCCAGGTGAACGGGTTCCTCCCGCAGCCCTGACGCTGCCGGCCCCGACTCGCGTCCGCCGCGCGTGCGCGGGCCGCGGGATCAGGCGCCGAGCACCGCGTCGTCGGCGTCCTCGTCCCGCGCCCCGTGACGGCGCCCGAGCGGGTCGAGGCGCGCCCACACCAGCGCGAGCGCGGCGCCCCCGCCGATCTCCGCCGCGGCGAGCAGGCCCACCAGGAGGCCGTCCGTCCCGACGACGGCGAACCGCCCCGGCCCGACCGCGCCGCTGCCGAGCCAGGCAGCGACGCCGAGCAGCAGGCCGGCCGACGCCGCGACGCCGGCGACCACGAGGGCGACGTCCGCCCAGCGGGCCTCGCCGTCCCTGAGGTCCGCGACGTACGGCAGGCGGCGCGCCACGAACACGCCGACCACGACCCCGAGCGCGACGACCACCGCGGGCAGCCACGCCGTCAGCGCGTTGGTCCAGTCGTCCCCGGGCAGCGCGCCGAGCAGCGGGATCGCCGGGAGCGCGCCCGGCTCCGAGCCGGACGCGGCGAAGGTGCTCCCCTCCCCCACGGCGAACCCCGGCCCGACGAGCCACGCGGCCGCCCACAGCACGAGGTTCGGGAGCACCGTCAGCTGCGCCACGGCCAGGACGACGCCCCCGACCGGTCCCGGGGCGAGCCCCGTGACGATGTCGCCCGACGTCGCCCGGCCCGCGACCACCCAGGCGCCGACGACGAGCGCCGCGGCACCGACGAGGAGGCTCACGCCGAGGAGCCCGCCGCGCAGCCCCAGGCGGGCGGTCGGCGGCACCCACGCGTCGACCCGGTGCGCGAGGTCTCCGACGAACGGGGCGTCGGACCGCGCGAGCATCCCCGCGCCCAGTCCGGCACCCCCGACGAGCGCGCCTCCGACGAGCGCGACCGGCAGCCCCCACACCGGGGTCGTCCCCGCGAGCAGCGCGACGCCGAGGGCCAGGACCCCGTAGGTCACCGTGCCCGCGACCCACGCGGACAGCGTCGTGTGCGCGGACCGCCGGGCCGACGCGAAGCAGCAGAACAGGGCGAGCGCGGTGATCCCCAGCGGGACGAGGGTGATCGTCGCGCCGCTCGCGACGAGCGGCACGCCGTGCCCGAGCAGCCACAGGCCGGCGGCGACGGTCACGGACTGGCCCCAGTTGTCCGAGGGCGTCCCCGTGGACGCGGCGACGAACGCGGCGAGCCCGGGGAGGACGACCACGAGGAGCGACAGGACGACGGCCTGGAGCGCCGCGACGACGCCGGAGGCCGCGCGCCGCGGAGAGACCGGCACGGGCGGCGGAGCACCCTCCACGGTGCGCGGGCGGGTCCCGGTCGTGCTGGTGGTGCTCATGGTCCTCATCGTCGTCGATCGGGCGCGTGCAGCGGGTGAACCTCCCCGGCGCGCCAGCGTACCCGCCGCGCGCGACCGGGACGGCCGCTGCCGCGCCTGGGCACCGGGGACGACGACGCCCCGCGTCCGCCGAGGCGGAGCGGGGCGTCGTGGACCGCCGGGACGCAGGGCGTCCCGAGGGTCAGGAGAGGATCTCGCGCATGAGCGCGGCGGTCTCGGACGGCGTCTTGCCGACCTTGACGCCGGCGGCCTCGAGGGCCTCCTTCTTCGCCTGCGCGGTGCCGGACGAGCCGGACACGATGGCGCCCGCGTGGCCCATCGTCTTGCCCTCGGGGGCCGTGAAGCCCGCGACGTAGCCGACGACCGGCTTCGTGACGTTCTCCTGGATGAAGGCCGCGGCACGCTCCTCGGCGTCGCCGCCGATCTCGCCGATCATGACGATGGCCTCGGTCTCCGGGTCCGCCTCGAACGCGGCGAGCGCGTCGATGTGCGTGGTCCCGATGATCGGGTCCCCACCGATGCCGATGGCCGTCGAGAACCCGAAGTCCCGCAGCTCGTACATCATCTGGTAGGTCAGCGTGCCCGACTTCGACACGAGGCCGATCTTGCCCGGGCCCGTGATGTTCGCCGGGATGATGCCGACGTTCGACTTCCCGGGGCTGATGATGCCGGGGCAGTTCGGGCCGATGAGACGCACGCCGGCCTGCTGCGCGAGCGTGAAGAACTCGGCGGAGTCCGCGACCGGCACGCCCTCGGTGATGATCACCGTGAGCGGCATACGTGCGTCGATCGCCTCGACGACGGCGGCCTTGGTGAAGGCCGGCGGGACGAAGATGACCGACACGTCCGCGCCGGTCTGCTTCATCGCCTCCGCGACGGAGCCGAACACCGGGACGGTCACGTCACCGGGGAACTCGACGCTCTGGCCCGCCTTGCGCGGGTTCACGCCGCCGACGACGTTCGTGCCCGACGCGAGCATGCGCGTCGTGTGCTTCATGCCCTCCGAGCCGGTCATGCCCTGGACGATGACCTTGGAGTCCTCGTTGATGAAGATTGCCATGTCTGTGTCTGTTCTCTTCTCGGGGTCGTCTCGGGCGGCTCAGGCGGCGTTCGCGGCGTCGTTCGCGGCGGCGGCCGCGGCGTCCGCGCCGCCGTCCATCGTCTCGGCCAACGTCACGAGCGGGTGGTTCGCGTCCGCGAGGATGCGACGACCCTCCTCGACGTTGTTGCCGTCGAGGCGGACGACGAGCGGCTTGTTCGCCTCGTCGCCGAGGATGGCGAGCGCCTGGACGATGCCGTTGGCGACCTCGTCGCACGCCGTGATGCCACCGAAGACGTTGACGAACACGCTCTTGACCTGCGGGTCGTTGAGGATGACGTCGAGGCCCGCGGCCATGACGGCCGCGGACGCGCCGCCGCCGATGTCGAGGAAGTTGGCCGGCTTCACGCCGCCGTGCGCCTCGCCGGCGTACGCGACGACGTCGAGCGTGCTCATGACGAGCCCGGCGCCGTTGCCGATGATGCCGACCTCGCCGTCGAGCTTGACGTAGTTGAGGTCGTTCTCCTTGGCCTTGGCCTCGAGCGGGTCCGCCGCGGCCTTGTCCTCGAGCGCGGCGTGGTCCGCGTGGCGGAAGCCCGCGTTCTCGTCGAGCGTGACCTTGCCGTCGAGCGCGACGACCTGGCCGTCCTCCGTCCGGACGAGCGGGTTGACCTCGACGAGGGTCGCGTCCTCGGCCCGGTAGACCGTCCACAGCTTCTGGATCGTGTCGGCCACGGCGTCCTTGACGTCCGCGGCGAAGCCCGCCGCCTCGACGATCTCCGCGGCCTTCGCCGCGTCGATGCCGACGGTCGGGTCGACGGCGACGCGCGCGAGCGCCTCGGGACGCTCGACCGCGAGCTGCTCGATCTCCATGCCGCCCTCGACGCTCGCCATCGCGAGGTAGGAGCGGTTCGCCCGGTCGAGCAGCACGGAGAAGTAGTACTCCTCCGCGATACGGGCCCCCGCGGCGATCATCACGCGGTGGACCGTGTGGCCCTTGATGTCCATGCCGAGGATCTCGGACGCCTTCTCGGCCGCCTCCTCGGGCGAGCGGGCGAGCTTGACGCCACCCGCCTTGCCACGACCGCCGGTCTTCACCTGGGCCTTGACGACGACCACGCCATCGGGCCTGCCGCCGATCAGGGCCTCCGCGCCCGCCCGGGCCTCGTCCGGCGTCGTCGCGACGACACCGCCCAGCACGGGCACGCCGTGCTTCTCGAAGATGTCACGCGCCTGGTATTCGAACAGGTCCACCCTGCTGCGTCCTTCCGTCTGATGCGCCGTGTGCGGCATGACCGATGTCTCGACATCAAGACATCCCTGTACAGGGTAGCCCTCACGGGCGGCGCGTCCTATCCGCGCGGCAGGAGGCCCCGCGACCAGCGCTGTTCCGTTCGTCACGCGGCCCGAGCCGCCGGGTCCACCGGGCCGAGGAGGCACCGACGACGTCCGTCAACATGGGTTGACGCGGCGGACACGTCAACCTAGATTGACACGCATGGATCCCGTCGACATGGACGCCGCCAGCAGCACGGACCCGGACGTGGGGCTCCGCGCGGTGCGCTCGCTGCGCACCCTCGCGGACCGCCTCGAGGCCCTGCAGGTCGAGAACGCCCGCGCGCTCGGCTGGTCGTGGCAGGACGTCGCGGACCGGCTCGGTGTGAGCCGGCAGGCGGTCCACAAGAAGTACGGCTCGACCCGCAACCGGAGGTCATGATGTTCGAACGCTTCACGTCCGACGCCCGCGCGACCGTGGTGACGGCGCAGGAGGTCGCCCGACGGCGCGGCGCCGCCTCGATCGACACGGTGCACCTGCTCCTCGCGCTCGCCGCCCAGGACGGCATCGCGACGCGCGCGCTCACCGCGGTCGGCGTCACCGCCGTCGACCTGGAACGCCTCGCCGCCGCGACGGAGCCCGACCACGACCTCGACGCCGACGCGCTCGCCGCGGTCGGGATCGACCTCGACGCCGTCCGCGCCCGCACCGACGCCGCCTTCGGCCCGGGCGCCCTCGACCGCGCGGGCCGCAGGGGGCGGCGCGGGCACGTCCCGTTCACGAAGGAGGCGAAGAAGACCCTGGAGCTCTCGCTGCGGGAGGCCGTCCACGAGGGCTCCCGCTCCATCGACTCCGGCCACGTGCTGCTCGCCCTCCTGCGGGTCGACGGCACGACGGCGCACCGCACCCTCTCCGCGGCCCTCGCCGCGACGGGCTCGGACCAGGCCGCGCTGCGGGCGGAGCTGGAGCGCGGGCGCGCCGGCGAGAGCGGCCGCGCCGCGTCCTGAGCCCCGGTGCGGCGGTCCCGTCTAGAGCTTCGTCACCGGGGAGTAGCGCAGCAGCAGCCGCTTCGTCCCGTCCGCCCCGAAGTCGATCTTCGCCACGGCGTTGGGCCCGGCGCCCTCGAGCGCCACGACCGTCCCGAGCCCGTAGGCGTCGTGCGTCACCTTGTCGCCGAGCGACAGGTTCGGGATGTCGGTGTCCTGCCGCGGCGTCGCCGACCCGAACGTCGCACCCCCGGAGCCGGACCCCGCGGATCCGGAGGACCGCCCCGGCGACCCGAACGACGAGCGCGCCGAGGGGGTCGATGCCGGATCGTGGCGGGCCTGGCGGGAGGAGCCCGAGGAACGAGGGCTCCGGATGGTAGATCCGGCATCGACCCCCTCGGCGCGCGTGCCCGACCCGGACCACGAGCCGCGGTATCCGCCACCCGAGCCGCGGCCCCACACGGATCCGCCGGCACGCAGCGTGGCCATCGACGACTCACGCCGCCGCCAGTCCCACAGCTCCTCCGGGATCTCCTCGAGGAAGCGGCTCGGCGGGAACTCGTTCGCCATGCCCCACGCGGACCGGACCGCCGAGCGCGAGACGTAGAGCCGCTCGCGCGCACGGGTGATCCCGACGTAGGCGAGCCGGCGCTCCTCGGACAGCTCGGCGTCGTCGTGCAGGGACCGCATGTGCGGGAACGTCCCGTCCTCCATGCCGGTGAGGAACACGACGGGGAACTCGAGGCCCTTGGCGGTGTGCAGGGTCATGAGCGTGACGACGCCGGGGTCGACCTTCTCCTCGGCCGCGCCGTCCTCCTCGTCGCCGTCCGGGACGTCGTCGGCGGGGATCTGGTCGGCGTCGGCGACGAGCGACACGCGCTCGAGGAAGTCGGACAGCGTGCCCTCGGGCTCGAGCTCGGTGAACTCGGTCGCGACGGCGTGCAGCTCGGCGAGGTTCTCGACGCGCGTCGCGTCCTGCGGGTCGTCGCTCGCGCGCAGCTCGGCGAGGTAGCCCGTCCGGTCGAGCACGGCGCCGAGCACGTCGGCCGGCGTCGCGCCGGAGTCCGCGAGCTCACGCAGGCCGGCCATGAGCTCGACGAAGCCGCGCAGCGGGTTGAGCGTGCGGTTGGTCAGGCCGGGGATCTCGTCGATGCGGTCGAGCGCGGCGCCGAAGGAGATGCGCTCGCGCTCCGCGAGCGCCGCGACGGCGCCCTCGGCCCGGTCGCCGAGCCCGCGCTTGGGGGTGTTGAGCACGCGGCGCAGGTTGACGTCGTCGTCGAGGTTGTCGATGGCCCGGAGGTACGCGACGGCGTCCTTGACCTCGCGCCGCTCGTAGAAGCGCGTGCCGCCGACGACCTTGTACGGCAGGCCGACGCGGATGAGCACCTCCTCGAGCGCGCGCGACTGGGCGTTGGTGCGGTAGAACACCGCGACGTCGCCGGGTCGTACGCCGTCGGTGTCGCCGAGGCGGTCGATCTCCTCGGCGACGAACCGCGCCTCCTCGTGCTCGTTGTCGGCGACGTAGCCGATGACCTTCGCGCCCGCGCCGGAGTCCGTCCACAGCCGCTTGGGCTTGCGGTCGGGGTTGCGCGAGATGACGGCGTTCGCGGCCGAGAGGATGTTCTGGGTCGAGCGGTAGTTCTGCTCGAGCAGGATCGTGCGCGCGTCCGGGTAGTCGGCCTCGAACTCGAGGATGTTGCGGATCGTGGCGCCGCGGAACGCGTAGATGGACTGGTCGGCGTCTCCGACGACCGTGAGTTCGGCCGGGTCGAGCGCCGGCACCTGGGCCTCGCCCGTGCCGCTCGTCGCGGGGTCGGTCGCGGCGGAGTCCTCGCCGACGCCCGCGAGCTCGCGCACGAGCACGTACTGCGCGTGGTTGGTGTCCTGGTACTCGTCGACGAGGACGTGCCGGAACCGGCGCCGGTAGTGCTCGGCGACGGCGGGGAACGCCTGGAGCAGGTTGACCGTGGTCATGATGATGTCGTCGAAGTCCAGCGCGCTCGCCGCCTGCAGGCGCGCCTGGTAGCGGGTGTAGACGTCGGCGAGGACCTGGTCGAACTCGGGCACCTGCGCGCCCCGCGCCCCGGGGTGGCGCGCGAGCCCGTCCTCGGTCGCCCGTGCACCGGAGTCGCGGGCGTACGTCTCGGGGTCGACGAGCTCGTTCTTCAGGTCGGAGATCTTGTTCGCGAGCGACCGCGCCGGGTACTTCTTCGGGTCGAGGTCGAGCTCGCGCGTGACGAGCGTGATGAGCCGCTGGGAGTCGGCGGCGTCGTAGATGGAGAAGCTCGACCGCAGCCCGAGCGTCTTCGCCTCGCGCCGCAGGATCCGCGTGCACGCGGAGTGGAACGTCGAGACCCACATGCTGCGCGCGGCGGGTCCGACGAGGTGCTCGACGCGCTCGCGCATCTCCGCGGCTGCCTTGTTCGTGAACGTGATCGCGAGGATCTGGCCCGACCGGGCCCGGCCGGTCGCCAGGAGGTGCGCGATGCGGTGCGTGAGCACGCGGGTCTTGCCCGACCCGGCGCCGGCGACGATGAGCAGCGGCCCGCCGGCGTGGACGACGGCCTCGCGCTGCTGGGGGTTGAGCCCGTCGAGCAGCGCGTCGGGGTCGATGTGGGCGTAGCGCCCGCGGCGTGCGGGCTCGCCCTGCGGGCTCTCGGAGGGCGCCGCGGGGTCGTCGGTCCAGCGCGGAGCGGTCGCGGGCAGGCGGGCCTCGCCGCCGTGGTCGACGCGAGGGCCGTCGAACAGCGTGTCGAGGCCGGGCAGCGGGAGGTTCTCGAAGAGCGAAGCCATAGCCCTCCCAGCCTAGGCGCCCGGACCCACACCTCGGCACCGACGAGTTCTCGCGGCGCGGCCGGTCGTACCGTCACAGGCCGCGCGCAGGGCGTGGCGGACGGAGGAGACATGACCACCCACCTCGTCGGCGTGCACACCGTCGCGATCCCCGTCGCCGACCAGGACCGCGCGCTCGCCTTCTACACCGCCACGCTCGGCTGCGAGGTCCGCACGGACGGCGAGCTGCAGGAGGGCTTCCGCTGGATCGAGGTCGCCCCGCCCGGCGCGACGACGTCCCTCGCGCTCGTGCGTGCCGACGACGCCCACGTGGGCGTGGACACCGGGATCCGGCTGCTCACGAGCGACGCGGCGGCGGACCACCAGGCGCTCGCCGCGGCGGGCGTGGACGTCGACGAGCTGCTCCTCTGGGAGGACGCCCCGCCGATGTTCTCGCTGCGCGACGTCGACGGGAACATGCTCTACCTCATGGAGCCCGGCGGCTGACGGACGGGCCCCGTCACCACAGGTCAGACGACGAACGCGCCGACGAGCCACGTCGCGGCGGCGAGCAGTCCGCCGAGGAGCTGGACGAGGATCGTGATCCCCGTGGCCTGCATGGCCGCGACGGTCGCGCGCCACGCCGCGCGGCGATCGCGGCGGCGCACGAGCTCCGCGACGAAGACGGCGAGCACGAACCCGATGAACAGCCCGACGACGGGGATGACGAAGAAGCCGACGACCCCCGCGATCCCGCCCCACACGAGGGTCGACCACGGCACCTCGGCACGCCGCATGTGCCGGCCCGCGAGGACGTACTGCGCCACCTCCGCGGCGACGACGAAGACCGCGGCCAGCGCGAAGCACACCCACGCCGCCGGCCCTCCCGTGACGATCGCCCAGACGAGGACCGCGCCGAGCACCAGGACGTTGCCGGGCAGCACCTGCACGACGATGCCGATCAGCCCGACCAGGATCGCCAGCCCGACGAGGACCTCTCCACCCACGCTCACGGGCGCAACTCTCGCACGGGACCGCGAGCCGTGGCGATCTGCCCTCGGACGGGCCGGTTCAGCCGCCGGACCCCACGTCCCGCCGGCGACGGCGGGAGTTCACGCACCCGGGGCGAGCGGCACGAGCGCGGGGTGCGCGACGCCGTCGACCACCCAGTCTCGGATCATCGCGCTGAACAGCTCCGGGTCCTCCGCGCTCCACTGGTGGTGCATCCCGGGTGCGAGCCGGACGACCGCGCCGGGCACGCGGCGCTCGATCGTCCGCAGCGCGCTGCGGGCCGCACGCACGTCCCGGGTCCCGGCGACGGCGAGGACGGGGGTCCCGGACGTCTCGAGGCCGGCCGGCCACGACCCGGGGTACGTCTCGTCGACGATGCGCGCCATGGTCGAGCGGCGGATCGCCATGCCGGTGCGCACGAACACCTCGTGCGCGTCGCGGGGCAGGCCGAAGGCGTACGCCTGGCCCCGCCAGTACCAGCGCCGGTCCCACACCCGCAGCTGGGCGCGCCCCAACGCGCCGGGGAGCCCGTGGACGCCGTCGACCACGGCACCGGAGGCGAGCACCGACGCCGCGAGGTCCGGGTGCCGGGCGGCGAACCGCAGCGCGACGATCCCCCCGAACGACAGGCCGACGACGTGCACCTCCCGCTCGGCTGCGACGGGGGCGAGCCACGCCGCGAGGTCGTCGGCTGTGGCGTCGAGCGACACCCAGTCCTCTCCGGCGCGCGACCCGAAGCCGGGGAGGTCGGGCGTCCAGACGTCGAGGTCGTCGAGGTGCTCGACCTGCGGCTCCCACATCCACGACGCGACGTTCCCGCCGTGGAGCAGGACGACGGACGCCCGCTGCGCTCCGGGCCGCCTCGCCGGGTGGTGCACGACGGAGTCCGGCGCGCTCACCGCAGCACCTCCCGCTCCGTCTCGTCGAGCCAGGCGAGCTCGGTGCGGGCGTGGGCGAGGCCGCTGCGCAGCGTCGCGAGGCGCAGGGCGAGCCCGCGGTCCTCGACCGTCGACCGGTCGCCGGCGCCACGACCCGCGAGAGCGGCCGCCACCCGCTCGGACTCCGCGGTGAGCGCGGCGAGCTGCGCCTCGGCCTGCGCGCGACGGCCGGACAGGAGCGCCGCGACGCCGTCGTCGTCGAGCTGGTCGGCGAAGAAGAGGCGGCCGAGGAACGGGTCGCGCGAGTCCTCCGCCTCGAGCGGGGACGCGAGCCAGTCCCGCAGCGCCGCGCGCCCGGCCGGGGTGATCCGGTGGACCTTCCGGTCGGGGTAGCTCTCCTGCGGCACGACCTCCACCTCGGCGAGACCCGCGTCCACGAGGCCCGCGAGCGTCCGGTAGAGCTGCGACCGGTCGGCTGCCCAGAAGTGGTTGACGGACGAGTCGAACGCTCGCTTGAGGTCGTAGCCGGTCATCGGGGCGACCGTGAGCAGCCCGAGCACGAGATATCGGAGGACCATGCGACTAGTCGACCATGCACCTATGGTGAGGTCAAGCGTCCCGGGACGACGACGGCGCCCGGCGACGGAGGTCCGTCACCGGGCGCCGTCAGACGCCGTCGGTCAGTTCCAGAACACCGCGACGAGGATGTTGACGAGGGTGAGCCCGCCGATGGCGTGCTTGAGGCCGGGGGCGACGGCGCCGTCGGCCGACCGGTCGCCCTGGCGCTTGGCGACGAACGCGAGGACGGCGATCACGAGGGCGACGACGAGCTTGACGCCGATCTTGGCCATGTCCGGCCCACCCTCACCCCAGACCGAGGCCTCCCCGATCCCCACCATGGCGATGCCCGCGACGAGCGCGGTCAGGGCGCCGTGGAAGACGCCCTTGTAGAGCCCCGGCGAGCGGAGCGAGGCGAGGTAGCCACCGAGGACGATGGCCCAGCCGACGAAGTGCAGCGCGACGAAGACGTTGTAGAGGAACTCCATGGCTGCACCCTATTTGCTGACACTCGTGTCGTAAAACCTCGCGGTCGTGAGATCGGTCGCACGCCGCTCGTCGACAGCCGTCGCGACGCCCGATGCGGGTGGCCGCTTGCGAGCGGGTCAGCCCGCTCCTAGAACGAACGGATGGAGCACTCGACGGATCGCGCCCCGGACGCCACCACGACGACCTCGGCCCGCACTGCCGTCGACACCCCGGCACCCGACCCGCGCACCGCGGTGGTCGTCATCACGCACGAGCGCCGCGACGAGCTGCTCCGGACGCTGCGCCTGCTCGAACGCCTCCCCGAGCAGCCGCACGTCGTCGTGGTCGACAACGCGTCGACCGACGGCACCGCCGACGCCGTCGCCGCCGAGCACCCGGGCGTCGAGCTCGTCCGGGCTTCCACGAACCTCGGAGCGGTCGGCCGCAACGTCGGGGTCGACCGCGTCGCGTCCCGGGGGACGGCCCGGTACGTCGCGTTCTGCGACGACGACACCTGGTGGGACCCGGGCTCCCTGCGCGCCGCGGCGGACGCGCTCGACGCGAACTCGCGGCTCGCCGTCGTCACCGCGCGGATCGTCGTCGAGCCGGGCGGCACCGAGGACCCCGTGGTCGCCGAGCTGCGCGACTCCCCCGTGCGCGCGAGGTTCCCGCTGCCGGGCCCGGCGCTGGGCAGCTTCCTCGCCGGCGCGTCCGTCCTGCGGGTCGACGCGTTCCGGGCCGTCGGCGGCTTCTCGCCGCGGCTGTGGCTCGGCGGCGAGGAGGAGCTCCTCGCCGCGGACCTCGCCGCCGACGGGTGGGAGCTGTGCTACCTCGAGGACCTCACGGTCCACCACGCGGCGTCGGCGGCGCGAGACCGCTCGCGCCGCGCGCGCGACGGCGTGCGCAACACGCTGTGGTTCACGTGGCTGCGGCGCAGCGGCCCGGCCGTCGCACGCCGGTCCTGGGCCGTGCTCCGCGGCCTGCCGCTCACCCGGGAGGCGTGGCTCGGCGTGCTCGACGCCGTCCGCGGCCTGCCGTGGGTGCTGCGCGACCGCCGGCCCCTGCCCGCCGAGGTCGAGGCCCGGTTCCGCGCCCTCGAGGCCTCGCAGCGCTCGTCGTCCGCGCGCCGGTACGGCCGATGACAGCGGAGGGCACGCGCGCCGCGGACGACGTCGCCGCACCCGCCGGACCTCCCGTCCCGGCCGTCGCGGCCCCGCGTCCGACGCCCGCACCTCCCGTCGTCGAGGACGACCGCGTGACGGTCGTCGTCATGAGCAGGAACCGACGGGACGACCTGCTCGCGTCGCTCCCGCGCCACCGCGCCCGGGTCGTGTACGTGGACAACGGGTCCGACGACGGCAGCCCGGACGCCGCGGCGCGCACCCGTCCCGACGCCGACGTCGTGCGGCTGCGCCGCAACGTCGGGTCGCTCGCGCGCACCGTGGGCGTCGAACGGGCGACCACGCCGTTCGTCGCGTTCGCCGACGACGACTCGTGGTGGGCACCGGGCGCCCTGCGCCGGGCCGCGGACGTGCTCGCGGAGCACCCCTCGGTCGCGGTGGCCGTGGCACGGGTGCTCGTCGGCCCGGAGGAGGACGAGGACCCGATCGTCCCGGAGCTGCGCGCGTCGCCGCTCGACGCGACGGGCCTGCCGGGCCCGCGCCTCCTCGGGTTCATGGCCTGCGCGGCGCTCGTGCGCCGGGAGGCCGTGCTCGCCGTCGGCGGGTTCGACGACGCCGTCCGGTTCCCCGGCGAGGAGGAGCCGCTCGTGCTGCGCCTCGCCGCCCACGGCCACGCGGCAGTCTTCTGCGAGGACGTCGTGGTGCACCACCACCCCTCCACGTCCCGCCACGCACCACGGCACCGTGCCGCCGCGGTCGCGCGCTCCGCCGTCGCGACGGCGCTCCTCCTGCGTCCGTGGCGGGTCGTCGCCGCGCGGGCGCGCGTCGCGTGGCGGACCGGCGGGCCCCGCGCCCTCCCGAGCGCACGGCAGGCGTGGTCGGCGCTCCGACGGCGCCAGGGGCTGCCCGCGTCGGTCGAGCGCGACGTCGCGCTGCTCGAGGGCCCACGACGCGACGGATGAGACGTCGGTCCGGCATGCGGACGGCGTCTTCCGACCTCCGAGACCGGCGTGTACGGTTCTGCGCATGACCACGGCAGCCCGCACCCTCCTCGTGACCCCGCGTCACGGGATGCCGGCGTGCGCGCTCACGTGTCTCAGCTGTTGTCGCTGAACCGCGCCCCGACTCAGCGCGAGCCCCGGCTCGCCCCCTCCTGAGAACCGGCGCGCGCCGTCGGTCCTCAGCCACTCGCACCCTCGCTGAGCGTCCCTCGTCGCGCGTCCCCGCCCCCCGACGAGGACACGAGGAACACCGATGACGCAGGCCACGACTGCGCCCGGCACCACCGGAGACGCGACGGCCCGCCCCGAGCGGCCGGCCCGCGCCGCGGGAGAGCGCCCGGCGCGCGCCGCCCGACCGAACGGGCAGTGGAAGGTGGACGGCACCCAGCCGCTCAACGCCAACGAGACGTGGAAGCAGGAGGACGGCGGACTGTCCGTCCGCGAGCGCATCGAGACGGTCTACGCGCGCGACGGCTTCGACTCCATCCCCGGCGACGACCTGCACGGCCGCTTCCGCTGGTGGGGCCTGTACACGCAGCGCAAGCCCGGGATCGACGGCGGCAAGACCGCGACGCTCGAGCCGCACGAGCTCGAGGACAGGTACTTCATGCTCCGCGTGCGCATCGACGGCGGGGCGCTCACCACCGAGCAGCTGCGCGTGATCGCGGACATCTCGAAGGACTTCGGGCGCGACTCCGCCGACATCACGGACCGGCAGAACATCCAGCTCCACTGGGTCCAGGTGGAGGACGTCCCCGAGATCTGGCGCCGCCTGGAGTCCGTCGGCCTGCAGACCACGGAGGCGTGCGGCGACGTCCCGCGCGTCGTCCTCGGCAGCCCGGTCGCGGGCATCGCCGCCGACGAGCTCGTCGACATCGGCCCGGCGGTCGCGGGCATCACCGAGAAGTACATCGGCGTCCCCGAGCTCGCGAACCTCCCGCGCAAGTTCAAGACCGCGCTCACGGGTCACCCGAGCCAGGACGTCGTGCACGAGATCAACGACGTCGCGTTCGTCGCGCACCGCCACCCCGAGCTCGGCGTCGGGTTCGACGTGTGGGTCGGCGGCGGGCTGTCGGCCAACCCGCGCCTCGGCGAGCGGCTCGGCGCGTTCTGCACGGAGGAGCAGGTGCCCGACGTGTGGCACGGCGTCGTGCAGATCTTCCGCGACTACGGCTACCGGCGGCTGCGCAACAAGGCGCGCCTGAAGTTCCTGCTCGCCGACTGGGGACCGGAGAAGTTCCGCGAGGTGCTCGAGACCGAGTACCTCGGGTACCGCCTCCCGGACGGCCCTCCCGCGCCGAAGCCCCCGGTCCCCGGCGACCACGTGGGCGTGCACAAGCAGAAGGACGGGCTCAACTACGTCGGCGCCGCCCCGTACGTCGGGCGCGTGTCGGGCACGATCCTCGCGAACGTCGCCGACCTGGCCGAGTCCGTCGGCTCGCACCGCGTGCGCCTCACGCCGCACCAGAAGCTCCTCGTGCTGGACGTCCCGGACGAGAGCGTCGAGCACGTCGTGAGCACGCTCAAGGCCAACGGCCTCGACGCCAACCCGAGCCCGTTCCGCCGCAGCACCATCGCGTGCACCGGGATCGAGTACTGCAAGCTCGCGATCGTCGACACCAAGGACACGGCCACCGCGACGATCGACGAGCTCGAGAAGCGGCTCGGTGACCTGTCGGCGATGAAGCCGCTCTCCCTGCACGTCAACGGGTGCCCCAACTCGTGCGCGCGCATCCAGACGGCGGACATCGGCCTCAAGGGCCAGCTGGTCATGGACGACGACGGCGAGCAGGTCCCCGGCTTCCAGGTGCACCTGGGCGGTGGGCTGGCCTCGGACGACCGCGAGACCGCCGGCATGGGCCGCACGGTGCGCGGGCTCAAGGTCACGGCGACGGACCTGCCCGACTACGTCGAGCGCGTCGTGCGCCGCTACGAGTCCGACAAGGACGGGACCGAGACCTTCGCCGAGTGGGCGCACCGGGCCGACGAGGAGGCGCTGCAGTGAGCACCGCGACGAGCAGACCAGCGGGCGGGCAGGAGAGCGGGCAGACGTCGGCCGGCCCCGCGCCGTCGGGCACGGACCCGTTGGCCGCGCTGCGCGCGGCCGCCCGGGCCAAGGCGGAGCAGCGCGAGGCGTCGAAGGCGGCGCACCACGCGGAGCGGGTCGAGCACGGCCGCGAGAAGCGCTCGCTCGACGAGCTGCGCGAGATCGCTCGGCGCGGGGCGGCCGAGCTGCACGGTGCAGGCACTCCCGGGTACGAGGGCGGCGCGGACCGTCCCGAGGCGACGGCCGAGCAGGTCGTCGCCTGGGCCGCCCGCGAGTTCGGCACGTCCGTCGCGGTCGCGTGCTCGATGGCCGACGCGGTGCTCCCCCACGTCGTCGCCGCGCAGGTCCCGTGGGTCGACGTCCTGTTCCTCGACACGGGCTACCACTTCGCCGAGACCGTCGGGACGCGCGACGCCGTCGAGCAGCAGATGGAGGTGACGATCGTCGACGTGACCCCCGAGCTCACCGTCGCGGAGCAGGACGCCGCGCACGGCAAGGACCTGTTCGGGCGCGACCCGGCCCTGTGCTGCCAGATGCGCAAGGTCGAGCCGCTGCACCGCACGCTCGCGGGGTACGAGGTGTGGGTGACCGGGGTGCGCCGCGACGAGGCGCCGACCCGCACGGGCACGCCGCTCGTCACGTTCGACGAGAAGAACGGGCTCGTGAAGATCAACCCGCTCGCGGCCTGGTCGTTCGACGACCTGCTCGCCTACGCCGCGCGGCACCAGGTGATCCTCAACCCCCTGCTGAACGACGGCTACCCCTCGATCGGCTGCCTGCCGTGCACCCGGCGCGTCGCGCCGGGCGAGGACCCGAGGGCCGGCCGCTGGGCGGGGCTCGACAAGACAGAGTGCGGACTCCACGTATGAGGACGGGCATGACGACCATCGACCTGACGACCGACCCGACCGGTGTCGACACCGGGCTCCCCGGCGCCGCGCTGCCCGGGGCCCGCCGGCTCTCCCAGCTCGACGCGCTCGAGAGCGAGGGCATCCACATCGTCCGCGAGGTGGTGGCCGAGTTCGAGCGACCCGTGCTGCTGTTCAGCGGCGGCAAGGACTCCGTGGTGATGCTGCACCTCGCGGTCAAGGCCTTCGCGCCCGGCCCGGTGCCGTTCCCCGTGCTCCACGTCGACACGGGCCACAACTTCCCCGAGGTGCTGGAGTACCGCGACGCGACGGCCGAGCGCCTGCGCCTGCGGCTCGAGGTCGCGAGCGTGCAGGACTACCTCGACGACGGTCGCCTGCGCGAGCGCGCCGACGGCACGCGCAACCCGCTCCAGACGCAGCCGCTGCTCGACGCGATCACCGGCCACCGGTTCGACGCCGTGTTCGGCGGCGGCCGGCGCGACGAGGAGAAGGCGCGCGCGAAGGAGCGCGTCTTCTCGCTGCGCGACGAGTTCGGCCAGTGGGACCCGCGCAACCAGCGGCCCGAGCTCTGGAACCTGTACAACGGCCGGCACCGCCCGGGCGAGCACGTGCGCGTGTTCCCCCTGTCGAACTGGACCGAGCTCGACGTGTGGCGCTACATCGCCCGCGAGCGGATCGAGCTGCCGGAGCTCTACTACGCGCACGACCGCGAGGTGTTCGACCGCGACGGCATGCTGCTCGCCGTCGGGCCGTACTCGCAGCCGCGCACCGACGCCGAGGCCGCGTCCGTGCGCACCGAGACCGTGCGATACCGCACGGTGGGCGACATGTCCTGCACGGGCGCCGTGCGCTCCGACGCGACGGGTGTCGAGGACGTCATCACCGAGGTGGCTGCCACGCGCATCACCGAGCGCGGCGCGACCCGTGCCGACGACCGTCTCTCCGAGGCCGCCATGGAGGACCGCAAGAAGGAGGGGTACTTCTGATGGGCACGCCCACCACGCACGCGACCACGGGGACCGCGCCGGTCGCGCTGGACGACGACCGCCGCGGCACGCTGCTGCGCCTCGCGACCGCGGGCTCCGTCGACGACGGCAAGTCCACGCTCGTCGGGCGCCTGCTGTTCGACTCCAAGTCCGTCCTGGCCGACCAGCTCGAGTCCGTCGAGCGCGTGTCGCGCGACCGCGGCCTCGAGACGGCCGACCTCGCGCTGCTCACCGACGGCCTGCGGGCCGAGCGCGAGCAGGGCATCACCATCGACGTCGCGTACCGGTACTTCGCGACCGCGCGCCGCTCGTTCATCCTCGCCGACTGCCCCGGGCACGTGCAGTACACGCGCAACACGGTGACGGGCGCGTCGACGGCCGACGTCGTCGTGCTGCTCATCGACGCGCGCAAGGGGCTGCTCGAGCAGACGCGCCGCCACCTCGCGGTGACGAGCCTGCTGCGCGTGCCGCACGTCGTCGTCGCGGTGAACAAGATCGACCTCGTCGACTACTCGCGCGAGCGCTACGACGAGCTCGCGGCGGACATCCGCACCGCCGCGGCGTCCCTCGGCGTGGCCGACGTGCACACCGTCCCCGTCTCCGCGCTCGTCGGCGACAACGTCGTGGACCACGGCAGCCCGAACACCCCCTGGTACGACGGCCCGAGCCTGCTGGAGCTGCTCGAGGGCCTCCCGACGGGCGACGACCCCGACACGGAGGCGTTCCGGTTCCCCGTGCAGGTGGTCATCCGCCCGCAGACGGGGCTGGCGGCGGCCGAGGACGCCGACCGGTACCGCGACTACCGCGGCTACGCGGGGCAGGTCGCGTCCGGCGTCGTGCGGGTCGGCGACGAGGTCGTCGTGCTGCCGTCGGGCCGTCGCACGACGGTCGCGGGGATCGACACCGCGGACTCGCTCGCGAGCGGCGAGACGCTCGACGAGGCCTTCGCGCCGCAGTCCGTGACGATCCGCCTGACCGACGACGTCGACGTCGCGCGCGGCGACCTGATCGCCGCTGCGGCCGACGCGCCCGACGTCACGCAGGACGTCGAGGGCACGGTCGCGTGGCTGGCCGACCGTCCGCTCCTGCCGGGGTCGCGCGTGCTGCTCAAGCACACGACCCGCACGGTGCAGGCCGTGGTGCGCGACGTCGTCGGCCGGCTCGACCTCGACTCCGCCGAGCTCGAGCCCGCCGAGCGGCTCGAGCTCAACGACATCGGCCGCGTGACCCTGCGCCTCGCGGCGCCGGTCGCGGCCGAGGAGTACGTGGTCGCGCGCCGCACGGGCGCGTTCCTCCTGGTCGACGCCCAGGACGGCGGCACGCTCGCCGCCGGCATGGTCGGCGACGCTCTCGCGGCGGCCCGCCGGCCTGCCGAGCGCCCCGGCGCGTACACGATCTGAGGACACGATGACCAGGACCCGCGCGACCGACGCCGACGACCGTGACGACCGTGACGTCGCTGCTGCGTCGCACCACGAGACGTACCCGCTCGGCCTGCGCGTCGCGGGTCGGCCGACCGTGGTCGTCGGGGGCGGGCCGGTGGCCGCGCGACGGGCACGCGGCCTGGTCGAGGCCGGCGCGCGCGTCCAGGTGGTCGCGCCGTTCGTCTGCGAGGACCTCCGAGCGCTCGTCGCGGAGCGCGGCGTGCGCTGGGTGCGCCGCGACTACCTGACCGGCGACCTCGACGGCGCGTGGCTCGTCCACACCGCCACGGGCGACCGGGAGGTCGACGCGCTCGTGGCCGCCGACGCCGAGGCCGACCGGGTCTTCTGCGTCGCCGCGGGCGACGCGGAGGTGGGCACGGCGTGGGTCCCTGCCGTCGCGCGCACGCGCGTCCCGGCCGGGGCCGGTCCCGCCGGCTCGGCGGGCGGCACCGGACAGGACGCCGAGGTGAGCGTCGCGGTGAACGCCGGTCGTGACCCGCGGCGCGCGCAGCGCGTCCGGGACGCCGTCGCGGCGCTCCTCGACACCGGCGAGCTCCCGCTGCGGGGCGTGCGGGGCGCCGCGCCGGCGGTGCCCGGAGCGGCGAGCGGCGGGACGGCCGACGCGCTCGTCGCGAGCGCCGGCCCCGTCACGACGCCGCTCGTGCGTCCCGTCGGGACCGTCGCGCTGGTCGGCGGCGGCCCGGGCGACCTCGGCCTCATCTCGGTGCGCGGCCGACGCCTGCTCGCCGAGGCGGACGTCGTCGTCGCGGACCGGCTCGGCCCGCGCGGTCTGCTCGACGAGCTGGCCGACGACGTCGTCGTGGTCGACGTGGGCAAGACGCCGGGCCACCACCCGGTGCCGCAGTCGGAGATCAACGCGATCCTCGTGCACCACGCGCTCGTCGGGCGCCGCGTCGTGCGGCTCAAGGGCGGCGACCCGTACGTGTTCGGCCGCGGCGGCGAGGAGCTCGACGCGTGCCGTGAGCACGGCATCCCCGTCGAGGTCGTCCCGGGCGTGACGAGCGCGGTCTCCGTCCCGGCGGCCGCCGGGATCCCGGTGACGCACCGCGGCGTGTCACGCGGGTTCACGGTCCTCACCGGTCACGAGGACGTGGGCAAGGTCCCGGCCGCGACGGACCACACGGTCGTGCTGCTCATGGGCGTGTCCCGCCTCGCGGAGACGGCCGACGCGCTCGTCGCGCAGGGCCGGTCCCCCGAGACCCCTGTCGCCGTCGTCGAGGACGGGTACGGCCCGCGCCAGCGCACGACCGTCGGCACGCTCGCGACGATCGCGGACCGCGCGCGCGAGGCCGGCGTCCGCCCGCCCGCCGTCACGGTCGTGGGCGACGTCGTGCGCTTCTCCCCCGCCTGGACGAGCTGAACGTCACGTCTCCCGACGCGCGCTCGTGCGAGGGGCGGCTTGAGGAGGTGGCGCGAGCCAGGGCGACGCGTGCGCGGTTGACCTCCGCCGTGCGGCGGTCGGCGGCGCGCAGCGCCCTGTACCGTCCCCAGGCACGCGCCATCCCCAGGATGCCGAACCACCACCAGAAGAGGGCCATGAGGATGGTCCACCACGGGAACGGGTCGCCCAGCTCGTAGCAGCGCCTGCACGCGTCCACCGTCCCGGTCACCTGGGCATGGACCCAGTCACCCGGCATCAGCAGGGTCACGACCATGAACCCGAGTCCGGCGAAGGTCACCTTCCAGGCCTGGCGCCGGGCGGCCTCCGTGTCCCCCACGACGCGCCGGCCGGTGCGCGTCCTCCCGGGCCTCGACGTCACGGCGGAAGACTACGCCGCGACCGTCCGCCCCCGAGCCGGCGACCATCCCCGGAGGAGGGGCCGCTGCCGCGGGGTCCGGTGGTCGCGGGCCACGCCGACCGCGCACGGTCCGCAGCTCGCCTAGAGGAGGCGGCGCTGCGCGGCCCAGCGCGTCAGCTCGTGGCGCGACGAGAGCTGGAGCTTGCGGAGCACCGCCGAGACGTGGGTCTCGACGGTCTTGATGGAGATGAACAGCTCCGACGCGACCTCCCGGTAGGTGTACCCGCGCGCGATGAGCCGCATGACCTCCTGCTCGCGCGCCGACAGCCGGTCGAGCTCGTCGTCGCGCACGGCGACGTCGCCCGCGCCCGTGCCGAACGCGTCGAGCACGAACCCGGCGAGGCGCGGCGAGAACACCGCGTCGCCGCCCGCGACCTGGGCGACCGCCGCCGAGAGGTCCGGCCCGGAGATCGCCTTCGTCACGTAGCCCCGTGCGCCGGCGCGGATCACCGCGACGACGTCCTCCGCGGCGTCGGACACGGACAGCGCGAGGAAGCGCACGTCGGGGAGCACGTCGGCGCAGCGCTGGATCACCTCCGCGCCTCCGCCGCCGTTCCCGCCGGGCAGGTGCACGTCGAGCAGCACGACGGGCGGGCGCAGCGCGTGCACGCGCTCGACGGCCGAGTCCACGGAGTCGGCCTCGCCGACGACCTCGACGAGCGCGGGGTCGAGGCTCGCCCGCACGCCGGCGCGGAACATGTGGTGGTCGTCGACGAGGACGACGGGGACCGGGCGGGCCCCGTCGCCCGCGGCGGCCGGGCTGGGGATCGTCGTCACGTGGTCTCCTCGAGGGTCTCCTGGGGTGCGGGTGCGGGTGCGGCCGGCTCCGCCGGGCCGGTCGCGCGCGGCACCCGCAACCGTACTTCCGTGCCCCACGCCGGACGACTGATGATCTCGGCGGTGCCACCCCGGCGCTGCACGCGACCGAGGATCGACTCGCGCACGCCGAACCGGTCGGGCGCGACGTCCTGCATCCGGAAGCCGTTGCCGCGGTCCCGGACGAACACCTCGACCGCGGCGTCGCTCACCTCGAGGTAGACCGAGTAGGGCGGCGCGCCGTGCGCGACGGCGTTGACGAGCGCCTCGCGCGTCGCCTGGAGCAGCGCTGCGGTCTCCTGCGTGGGCACGCAGTCCCCGACGACGACGAGGTCCACCACGACGGGACCGGCGGCGGCACCGCCGTCGGCCTGTCCCGCGCCGCCCACCGGACCGGGCGACCCGATGGCCTCGGCCCGGCGCCCCACCCGCTCGTCCTCGACCTCGGCGACGAGCGCGCGCAGCTCGGCGGCGAGCGACGTCCCCGGCGACGGCCGGTCGTCGTAGAGCCACTCGCGCAGCTCGCGCTCCTGGGCGCGCGCGAGGCGTGCGACGGTGTCGGCGTCCGACGCCCGTGCACGGATGAGGGCGAGCGTCTGGAGCACGGAGTCGTGCAGGTGCGCGGCGATGTCGGCGCGCTCGGCCTCGCGGGCGCGCGCCGCGCGCTCGTCGCCGAGCTCGCGCACGAGCCGCAGCCACCACGGGGCGAGCACGATCGCGACGCCGCCCAGCACGGCGACGGACGCGACCGCGGCCCGCACGATCGACGACGGTCGCGCGTCCTGCCCGACGAGCAGCACGATCCCGACGAGCACGAGCACGACGCCGCCCGCGATCCGCAGGACGCCCGCGGGGGTCCGGCCGCCCGCCCGGCTCACGAGCCGACCGCGCTCCGCGGCGTCGAGCTGGCTCCACGCGAGCGCGGCCCCCGCGAGTGCGATGAGCACGGGGATGACCCACGTGACCTGGACGTCGACCCCCGTCCGCAGCGCGACGAGCAGCGCGGCTCCACCCAGCAGCACGACGCCGATCGCGACGTCCCGCACGGGCAGTCGCGACACGCGGCCCTGGAGGCGGGGGGCGAGCCGGGACAGCGACGCCGGGCGCTGCTCGTCGAGCGCCGTCCGCGGGTCGCCGGGCGGGATCGTCAGCCACCAGAAGACGTACAGCGCGAGACCCGCGCCACCCGCGAGCGCGAGCAGGCCGAGGACGAGCCGCACCGCACCCACGGGGACGCCGAGGTGCGCGGCGAGACCGGCGCACACGCCACCGACCCAGCGACCGCGCTCCGGACGGCGCAGGGGCAGCACCGCGTACCCGGTCCGGGCAGCGGTGGGTGCGCTGGGTCGAGGTGTCACCCCCCGATCGTCACACGGCACGGACCCCCGGGGCGCCACCCGGGACGGGAACCAGGGTGCCGTGGGGCGGGGTTTCAGGGTCCGCTCAGGGTGCCTCCCGATACCCGCGCGCCGCCGGGACGACCAGCATGGAGGCATGAGCACAACGCCCCTCCCTCCCGAGCCGCCCGGCGGCGGCTCCGGCCCGTCCACCGGACCGGGTCCCGACGGCGGCCCCACGACGAGCACCGGCCCCGCACCGACCGCCGGGCCCGGCACCGACGTGCCGCCGGCGAACCAGCCCCCGCCTGCTGCGTCGGGCCGGACGCCCGGCTCCGGCGCCGACGGGTTCTTCGACGCGGTCCGCCGCGTCGGCATCGCCCGCTCGGACGACCGCTGGATCGGCGGCGTCGCGGCAGGGGTCGCGGAGCGGTTCGGGATCGACCCCCTCCTCGTGCGCGGCATCCTCTTCGTCACGTTCTTCCTCTCCGGCGCCGGCCTCGTGCTGTACGGCGCGGCGTGGGCGCTCCTGCCCGAGCGCCGCGACGGGCGGATCCACCTCCAGGAGGCCGTCCGGGGCAACTTCGACGTCGCGATGCTCGGCGCGATCGCGTCGGTCGTGGTCGGGCTGTCCTGGGGCGGCGGCTGGTGGTCGTGGTGGGACTACCTGAACCTGGGCTGGCTCACGGGTCTCTTCTGGGTCGCGGCGATCGTCGTCGTGGCGGTCGTCGCGGTGTCGGTCCTGCGGCGCGACGGCGACCGGGGCGGCCCCGGCGGCCCCGGGTGGTCCGGGCCGCAGGGTGGTCCCGGCTGGTCCGGCCCGCAGGGGGGGGCCGGATGGTCCCGGTCCGGCGGGCCCGACGACGCCCGCCCCGGGCGCGGCCTCCCCCGGCCCCGTCCCTGCCGACGCACCGTGGGGGTCTCCCGCTCCCGCCTCCCCCGGCACCGCGGCATCCCACCAGGACGCCCGGGTCGCCGACGCGCCGTCGGACGCCCGGTGGACCGCGCACGCGAGCGCGCCCCCCACGTCGGCGCCGGCGCAGGCACCGGCCTGGTCCGCAGGCCCGGGGGTCCGCCCTCCGGCTCCGCCCGTCCCTCCGGCCCCGCGGCCGCCCAAGCCGCGACGCCCTCGCGGGCCGGGCTCGGCGACGGTCGGGATCGTCGTGGGCCTGAGCCTCCTGCTCGGGGCGCTCCTCCTCGTCGTCGAGCGGCAGGGTGACCTGGGCTGGCCCGTCTTCCTCACCTGGGTCGGCGGCTCGGTGGTCCTCGCCGGCCTCGCGATCGTCGTGAGCGGGCTGCGCGGTCGCACCAGCGGCGCCCTGGGCTGGCTCGCGGTCCTCGGACTCCTCGTCGGCGTGCCGACGGCCGTGTGGCAGGACGACGACCCCTCGCTCGTCCTCACCGGCGAGGCGCGCACCGTCTCCGACGGCACGTACACCGTGACGCAGCAGGACGTGGCCGAGGCCGGCTTCGCCGTGCGGTGGGGCGACCCGACGATCGACCTGTCGGCGCTCGACCTCTCCGGCGCGACCGGCACGTCTCCGATCGAGGTGCCCGTCGAGCTCGGGGCGGGAGACGTCACGGTCGTCGTCCCGGACGGCGTCCCCGTGCGCGCGGAGGTCCAGGTCCTGGCGGGCAGCGCGCGCTGGCTCGTCGACGGTGACGACCGCGAGATCGGCGGCGTGAGCACGCGGCCGGTCACGTTCGAGAATGCCGAGGTCGACGCCGGCGAGGACCCGCTGCTGGTCCTGGACGTCGTCGTCGGCGCCGGCCAGGTCACGATCGAGGAGGACTGATGAACGACCAGAAGGACACGCCGGGCGGGACGCGCCCGCTCCACGAGGAGCTGTTCGACGACGGTGCCACCCAGCCGGTCACCGGGCCGACGGGCGACGAGACCCTGGTGCTCCCCGCGGCGTCCGCGAGCAGCCCGCCGCCGGCCCACGCCGGGCAGGACGACCCCTCGTCGACCCGCACGCCGTCGTCGGGGACCCCGACAGCCGGGACGCCCGGAGGGCCGATGCCCGGGACGCCGGGTGCCGCGCCGGGCGGCCCGGCCGCCACGGCGCTCGACCCGGTCACGGAGCGGGAGCCGCACCGCGGCCCGCGCGTCGCGACGATCGTGTGGGGCTTCGTGCTCTTCGCGATCGGCGCCGCGGTCCTGGCGGCGGCGCTCGGCGCCGACGTCGACCTCGGTCTCGCGGCGATCGTCGTGCTCGTCGTCGCGGGCGTGACCCTCGTGGTGGGGTCCGTCGTGACGGGCGTTCGGCGTCGCGGGCAGGTCTGAGACGCGGGACGCCATGAGGCCGAGGGGTCGTGACGGTACTCGTCACGACCCCTCGGCTCGTCCGAGCGACGACCGGTCCGCGCGCTCCTCCCGGTGCGACTCAGCAGGAGCGGGTCTCCGGCGTCCGGACGGACGTCTCGACCGGGTGGTCGGCAGGGCCGCGGCACCCGGCTCGTCTGGTCAGCTCGTGGGCGCCCCCGGGCGCTCGTCGGGCGCGGTCTGCGACGGGGGCTGGGACTGCGCCTGGCCTGTGGTCGTCGGGGTCGTGGTCGAGGGGTTCACCGGCGGCGTGGGGTCGTGGGGCGACGCCTCGGGGCTCGCGCCCGGGGCCGACGGCGAGCCGGTGCCCGGGCCGCCGGTCGGCTCGGTCCTGCCCGCCGCCGCGGCGCGCGCCTCCGCGGCCGGCGTCGCGAGGGCGGAGGTCCGGGCGGGGCGGTCGTGCCGGTCGGGGACGGTCGTCGGCGTCACCGGCGGCGCGGTCGGCGACGCGGGAGCCTCCGGGGCGGAGGCCGGGTCGACGTGCCGGCCGACGCCGGACAGGTCGCCGCCCGAGCTGTACGACGGGGTCTCGACCGCGACGCTCGGTCCCCCGGCGAGCTTGCGGAGCGCGACCCCCAGGAGCAGGAAGAGGATCCCCAGCCCGACGACGAGCGCGGCCACGCCGAACGCCACGACCGACGTGAACAGCGAGGCACGGAGGAACGACGCCGTCATGACGGTCTGGCGCGTGGGGTCGTCCTGGTCGAGCTGCGCGTACGTCTGGCCGCCGCTCGCCTCGAGGGCGTGCTTGTTGATGACCTCGGCCTGCGCGTAGGCGGTGAGCGGGCCGTTGACCTGCCGGCCGGCCATGAACGAGGCGTCGTCGGAGACCGTGATCTCCTCGGCGGACAGCTGGTTCGCGACGACGATCCAGGTGGCGACGCCCGCGAGGACGAGGACGATGCCGGCGATGATGGAGACGAGGCCGATGCCCCGGACCCCTCGTGCCGGAGTGACGGTGACCGTGCTGGACATGTGGCGCTTCTCCTTCGTCAGGACCCACCTGGTCCGTCCGGCGCGCCCCCGCCCGCGAGGCGTGGCCGCCGCGGGACGGTCGAACCACCCATTTCGAGACCACCGTAGCGACCGGGACGGCGTGGCGCTCGCGCAAGCGGCGCGTGTCGCCGCAGGTCGGTGCGCGTGTCGGCGGTGCACGGGACCGGGTGGGAGGATTCCGGGGTGCGCATCACCCACGTCACCGACTGCTACCTGCCCCTCCTCGGAGGCATCGAGACCCAGGTGGCGCGGCTCGCCCAGCAGCAGGCGGCGGCGGGGCACGACGTCGCGGTCGTCTGCACGACGCCCGAGCGGCCGGGCGCGCACGGGCTGAGCACCGAGGTGCACGAGGGCGTCACCGTGCACCGCCTCGCCGCGCGGATCCCGGGCGGCTACCCGGTCCATCCCCGCGCGCCGCACCACGTGGCGCGCCTGCTCCGGGCGGCGCGGCCCGACGTCGTGCACCTGCACATGGGCGTGCTGACCCCGTCCACGCAGGCGTCGCTGCGCACGGTCGTCCGGGCGGGTCTGCCCGCCGTCCTCACCGTCCACTCGGTCTGGGGCGGTGCGGAGCGGGTGTTCGCCGGGCTCGACCGCGTCGTGGGATGGTCGCGCTGGCCGGTCCTGTGGTCCGCGGTGAGCGAGCTGACGGCGGCGCCGCTGCGGCGGATCGTCGGCGACCGCGGCGAGGTCGCGGTGCTGCACAACGGGCTCGACCTCGACGCGTGGCGCGTCCCGCGCACGGAGCGGGACGAGCGCATGGAGGGCTCGGCCGTGCACGTCGTCGCGGCGACGCGCTTCGCGCCGCGCAAGCGCGTGCTCCCGCTCCTCGACGTCGTGCGGGACGCCGCGGCGCGCGTCCCCCGCGGCGCGCTCCACGCGACGGTCGCCGGCGACGGCCCGGAGCTCGACGCCGCCCGGCGGTTCGTCGCCGAGCACGACCTGCACGACGTCGTCTCGCTCCCCGGCCGCCTGACGTCGACCGAGCTGAAGCGCCTCTACGCGCGCGCCGACGTGTTCGCCGCCCCCGCGGTCGAGGAGGCGTTCGGCATCGCGGCCCTCGAGGGCCAGGCGGCCGGGCTCGTCGTCGTGACGCGCTCGCAGTCGGGCGTCGCGGAACGGCTCACGGACGGCGTCGACGCCCTCCTCGCGGACGACGACGCGGCGCTGGCCGACGCGCTCGTCCGCCTCGTCACCGAGGACGGGCTGCTCGACCGGGTCGTCGCGCACAACCGCGACGTCCCCTCGACCGCCGGCTGGCCGCGCGTCCTCGCCGACGTCGAGGACGCGTACGCCCGCGCGACGGCCGTCGCGGCCCGCGCGCGGACGCGCTGACCGGTCCGGTCGCCCGCCCGACCGGACCGGTCGCCCGCCCCCTCGGGGTGACCGGCGCGCGCCGGACCGCTCAGCAGTCGCGGGCCGACGTCTCCACCCGCGCCTCCTGCGGCTCGCCGCCGGGTGCCGTCGCCGTCACCGTCGCGGTGCCGGCGTCGACGCCCGCGGCGCGCGCCGAGAACGACTGGTAGGCGCTCCGGCCCGGTTCCACCGCGGCGACGGACCGCTCGCCGAACGCCGTCGCGAGGGTCACGTCCACGGGCCCGTCCGAGACGTTCGTCGCGCGCACCGCGACGTACGCCGTGCCGGCGAGGCAGCGGCTCGACGCCTGCACCTCGACCAGCGGCGCGGGCGCCGTGTCGATCTCGAGGCGCGCGGTGCGCAGCCACGAGCCCCAGCCGTCCGCGGGGAACGAGTCGGCGAACCGCAGGTACAGCGGGCCGTCGGTCGAGCCGGTCTGCTCGATCAGCGTCGCGACGTCCAGCGCCCGCTGGGCGCGGTTGCCGAGGGCGCGCTCCTCGCGCGTCTCGCGCAGGACCTCGACCCACGACTCGCCGTCGGACGACGCCTCGACGAGGAACTGGTTGCCGATGTCGAGCGTCACCGTCCCGGCCCGCACGCCCTCGGGCAGCGGCACCTCGTAGGTGTACGACCGGTCCTCGTCGGTGTAGCGGACCCACTGCCCGGCGCCGTGCGGGCCGAGCTGCGAGCGGTCGTCCGCGGCCAGCCACACGGACTCCTCCGGCGTGCCCGGGTGCGCCTCGAAGACGTCCTCGATCACCGCGACGTAGCCGGTCCCGGCAGCCGTCCAGTCGTCCCACGACGCCGACACGCTCACGGGGTGGACGCCCTCGGCGGCGCCCGCCACGGCCGTCACCGGCAGCGCGAACGTCTCCGTCGCACCGGCCGCGGCCTCGAGCGTCGTCGCGGGGAGCGCGGCCGTCCAGCCCTCCGGCACCGTCGCCGTGAGGTCGACGGTGCGTGCGTCGTCCGCGCCGTTGGTGACCGTGACCTCGAGGTCGGCCGAGCCGCCGTCGAGCACGGAGCCGGGACCGACCTCGACCGCGACGTCGAGCTCCTGGCGCTCGATCACCACGTCGTCGAAGCGCGCCGCCGTGTCGAAGACGCGCAGGCCGTGCTTGCCCGAGGCGAAGGTCCCGTCGGTGACGCTGATCGCCGGCGCGGCGGCGTCGCCGACGTACACCCGGAGGTTCGGGCCGACGGCGACGACGCGCAGCTGCGCGCTCTCGCCGAGGCGCACGTCGGCGCGCGCTGTCCCGAGCGTGCTCCAGCCGCGGTCGTCGACCTTGCCGAGCACGACCTGGCCCGACGGCCGGACGCCCGCGTAGTAGCCGCGGTAGCCGTCCTGCCCCGCAGCCACCTGGCTCGCGCGGAAGACGACGCCGGCGTCCCCGCCCGTGGGCGCGACCGCCGTCGGGGTGACGGTCACGCGGTAGTCGAGATCGGCGAAGTTCGTGTCCTGGACGCTCTTGCCCTCGCGGACCGACCCCACGACGTACTCGCCGCCGGTGGCCGTCCACGTCCCACCGTGCGTGGTCCACCCGTAGTCGTTGTCGTCCTCGAAGTTGTCCTGGACCTTCATCTCGAGGGGCAGGATCGAGCCGTCCTCGCCGAACAGGAGGCGCTCGTAGGACACCTCGCGCGAGCTGCTGTCGGTCTCGCTCAGCGGACGGCGGTGGTAGACGAGGTACCAGATGTCCGTCCCGGGGACGTTGACCACCGAGTTGTGGCCCGCCCCGCGCGCGACGGCGGGGTCCTGCGCGAGCACCGTCCCCTCGCTCTCGAACGGGCCGAGCGGCGAGTCGGAGCGTGCGTAGGACACGCGGTAGTCGGGTCCTGTCCAGCCGCCCTCGGACCACATGAAGTAGTAGGTGCCGTTCCGCTTGAACATGAACGAGCCCTCGACGAAGCCCTCGGGCGTGATCTCCTGGTAGGTCGACCCGTCGTCGTGCGTGCCGAGGCTGATCATGTCCTCGTCGAGCTCGACCACGTTCGCGTGACCCCACCCGCCGTAGTACATGTACGCCTGGCCGTCGTCGTCGACGAAGACGTCCTGGTCGATGGGCTGCGCGCCGTTGTGGAAGTCGCCGATCAGAGGCTCGCCGAGCGCGTCGACGTAGGGGCCCTCCGGGCTGTCCGCGACCGCGACGCCGATGCCACCGAGCGCATCGTCGCTCTGGATGTCGTTCGCCGCGAAGTACAGGTAGTACCTGCCGTCGCGCTCCACGGGCGCCGGTGCCCACAGCGCGTACTCGCCCCACGAGACGTCGTCGAGGTGCAGCACGCGCTCGTGCTTCGTCCAGTGCACCATGTCCGGCGACGAGAACGCGTCGAGCTGGACCTGCTGCGCGTACGGGCGTGACGTGGTCGGGAAGATCCAGTACTCCCCCTCGTAGAACTCGACGTCGGGGTCGGCGTAGTGGCCGTCGATGATCGGGTTGCCCGCCTCCGCCGTCACCAGGTCGGGGACGACGGCGCCCGCGTCCCGCTCGTCGGCGACCGTGGGTGCCAGGCACCCCAGGACAAGGGCACCGGCGAGGGCTGCCGTCGTGAATCCGCGTCGCATCGTCGTCCTCTCGGGCGTCCGCTCCGACGCCTCGTCGCTCTCGGGTGGTGCCGGTCGTCCCGGGCGCACCGCGGGCGCCTTCGCCCGATCCGGTGACTCACGGGTCGGCGACCGGTCTGACATCGCTGTCAGAGGACAACCTGGCACAGAGACGCACAGACTTCAACACCGGCGCGGGCGTGTCCGCCCGTCCGGGTCGCGTGGTCGGCTACCGGCCCGAGGCCACCGTCGAGCGGCCCCGGGTGCGGGAAGACAGCCCCGAGCGGATCACTCCCACTCGATGGTGCCCGGCGGCTTGCTCGTCACGTCGAGCACGACGCGGTTGACCTCGTTGACCTCGTTCGTGATGCGCGTCGAGATGACGGACAGCACGTCGTAGGGCAGGCGGGTCCAGTCCGCCGTCATGGCGTCCTCGGAGGACACCGGGCGCAGGACGACCGGGTGGCCGTAGGTGCGGCCGTCGCCCTGGACGCCGACGGAGCGGACGTCCGCGAGCAGCACGACGGGGCACTGCCAGATCTCGCGGTCGAGGCCGGCCCTCGTGAGCTCCTCGCGCGCGATCTTGTCGGCGGCGCGCAGGGTCTCGAGACGCTCGGCCGTCACCTCGCCGACGATGCGGATGCCGAGCCCGGGGCCCGGGAACGGCTGGCGCCAGACGATCTCCTCGGGCACGCCGAGCTCGAGCCCGACGGCACGGACCTCGTCCTTGAACAGCGTGCGCAGCGGCTCGACGAGCGAGAACTGCAGGTCGTCGGGCAGGCCGCCCACGTTGTGGTGGCTCTTGATGTTCGCCGCACCCTCGCCGCCGCCGGACTCGACGACGTCGGGGTAGAGCGTGCCCTGGACCAGGAACTTGACCTCCTCGCCGTGGGCACCGGCGTCGGCGACGACGTCGCGCGCGGCGTCCTCGAACACGCGGATGAACTCGCGGCCGATGATCTTGCGCTTGGTCTCGGGGTCGCTGTGGCCCGCGAGCGCGGAGAGGAACCGCTGGCGCTCGTCCCGGACGACGAGGTTCACGCCCGTCGCCGCGACGAAGTCGCGCTCGACCTGCTCGGCCTCGCCCGCCCGGAGCAGGCCGTGGTCCACGAACACGCACGTGAGCTGGTCGCCGACGGCCTTCTGCACGAGCGCGGCCGCGACCGACGAGTCGACGCCGCCGGACAGGCCGCAGATGACGCGCGCGTCGCCGACCTGCGCGCGGATCGCCGCGACCTGGTCCGCGATGACGTTGCCGGGCGTCCACTCGGGCGCGAGGCCCGCGCCGTCGTACAGGAAGTGCTCGAGCACGGTCTGGCCGTGCGCGGAGTGCTTGACCTCCGGGTGCCACTGCACGCCGAAGAGGCGCCGCTCGCGGTCCTCGAACGCGGCGACGGGCGAGCCCGACGACGTCGCGAGGACCTCGAAGCCCTCGGGCGCGCGGTGCACCGCGTCGCCGTGGCTCATCCACGTGGTCTGGTTCTCGGGCGTCTCGGCGAGCAGCACGCCGGCCTCGCAGACCGACACCTCGGTCCCGCCGTACTCGCGCTGACCGGTCTGCGCGACGTCGCCGCCGAGCGCCGCCGCCATCGCCTGGAAGCCGTAGCAGATGCCCATGACCGGGACGCCGGCCTCGAACAGCGCGGGGTCGACGAACGGCGCACCCGCGGCGTAGACGGACGACGGGCCTCCGGAGAGGATGATCGCCGCCGGGTCCTTCGCGAGCATCTGCTCGACCGTGAAGGTGTGCGGCACGATCTCGGAGTACACCTTGGCCTCGCGCACGCGGCGCGCGATGAGCTGTGCGTACTGGGCGCCGAAGTCGACGACGAGCACGGGCCGCGGGGTCGAGGCCACCTGGGCCGTGGTGAGGTGGTCGGGGGCGGTGGCGGAAGACGTCACCCGACAAGGATAGGTCGCGCGGGAACCCCGCTCGAACGGTGGCCGCCCTGCGGGACGTCCTCCCGCGTCAGCCGGGCAGCGTCCCGACGAACGCGAGGACCCCCGCGGCGAGCCCCAGGCCGAGAGCCGCCACGACGAGCACGACACCGACGACGATCCGCACGAACCCGCCCGTCTGGCGACCCCACGAGCGGGCGACGACGTCCGTCGGGTCGTCGCGCGCGACCCAGACCGTGCCGTCGAACACGTACGGCTGCCCGGGGACGCGCACGCGCGCCACGTGGACCGTGGCGCGCAGCGGCGACCCGTCGGGCGCCGGGTACTCGACGAGGTGCTCCTCCCCCGCGAGCGTCCGCGTCTCGGAGAGCGAGCGCGCCGGCACCTGCACGCGGTCGACGGCGCGTGCGCGCCCGCTGCGACGTCCGCCCGCCACGAGCAGCGCGATCCCCGCGGCGAACGCGGCGACGGCGAGCGTGCCGGCCAGCAGCGGCGTCACGCGGCCCCCACCGCGGCGTCGAGGCGCTCGCGCAGCGTCCGCGCGGCGCGCTCGGGGTCCGCGGCCTCCGTGATCGCCCGCACCACGACGACGCGCGTCGCACCCGCGTCCAGCACCGCGTCCAGCCGTCCGGCGTCGATCCCGCCGATGGCGAACCACGGCGTCGCGGGCGCCGTCGCGGCGACGTCGCGCAGCAGGTCGAGACCGACGGGGGCCCGCCCGGGCTTCGTCGGGGTCGACCACAGCGGGCCGACGCAGAAGTAGTCGACGTCCGGGTCGGCCTCCGCGGCGGCGGCCTGCTCGGCCGAGTGCGTCGAGCGGCCGAGGACCGGCACCGGGCCGAGCAGCGTGCGCACGGCGTCGACCGGCAGGTCGCGCTGGCCCATGTGCACGACCGGCGCGCCGGTCAGGCCAGCGACGTCGGCCCGGTCGTTGACGGCCCACAGCGCGCCGTGCTCGCCCGCGAGGCGTGCCACGACCTCCTGGAGCTCGAGCTCGCGCGCGACGTCGAGCGTCTTGTCGCGGAGCTGGACGACGTCGACGCCGCCCGCGAGCGCCGCGTGCAGGAAGTCCTCGAGGTCGCCGCGCTCCTCGCGCGCGTCGGTGCACAGGTACAGGCGGGCGGCGGCGAGGCGGGCGCGGGCGTCGGCGCCCGACGCCTCGGAGGTCTCGGTGTTCACCCGTCGGAGTGTAGGGCGACGTCGCCGCCCCGGCGGGTACTGTGGCCGAGAGCACGGGAGCCCCGCACGGGGCTGAGAGGGCGTAGGAGCCGACCGTCGAACCTGATCTGGGTCATGCCAGCGAAGGGAGCGAACATGCACCCCCCTGCCGTCCCGGCCACGGGCACGTCCGCGGCCACGTCCGCGTGCACGGCCCTGCCCGCGGACTTCCCCGTTCCCGACGGCGCGCGCGACGTCGTGGTCGTCGGGGGCGGGATCGTGGGGCTCGCGGTGGCGTGGCGCGCCGTCCGCGCCGGCCTGACCGTCACCGTCCTCGACCCCTCCCCCGGCGACGGCGCGACGCACGCCGCGGCGGGGATGCTCGCGCCGGTCACGGAGGCCGACTTCGGCGAGGGCGACGCCCTCGCGCTCCACCTGGCGGCCGCGCGCGCCTGGCCCCGTTTCGCCGCCGACCTCGAGCACGTGACCGGCGCGGACGTGGGTCTGCGCACCGCCGGGACGCTCACCGTCGCGTACGACGCGGACGACCTCGCGCTGCTGCGCCGCGTCCTCGCGCTGCATTCCGCGCACGGCCTCGACTCGTCCGAGCTCACGCTCGCGGACGCCCGCCGCCGCGAGCCCCATCTCGGGACGCGCGTCGCGGGCGCCGCGTGGGCGCCGCACGACCACGCCGTCGACCCGCGGGCGACCCACTCCGCGCTCCTCGCGGCGCTCCGTGCCGAACCGGGTGCCGCCGTCGTGCGGCATGCCGCGACCGGTGTCGTCCGGGACGCGACCGGCCGTGTGGTCGGCGTGCCCGACGCCGCGGGCCACCTCCACGGGGCGGGCGCCGTCGTGCTGGCGGCGGGCTGGCGGACGGGCGCGCTGCTCGCCGACGTGCCCGAGGTCCGCGTGCCGACGCGCCCCGTGAAGGGCCAGACGCTGCGTCTGGACGCGGGGCCCGACCTCGCGCTGGAGCACGTGGTGCGCGGCGTCGTGCAGGGGCGCCCGGTCTACGTCGTGCCGCGCGACCCGGTCCCGGACGGGCAGGGCGACGGCTGCGCCGGGCACCGCGAGGTCGTGGTCGGCGCGACGACCGAGGAGAACCCCGACGACCGCCGCGCGACGGCGGGCGGCGTGTTCGCGCTCCTGCGGGACGCCCGCGCACTGCTCCCGGGCATCGACGAGGCCGCGCTCGTCGACGTCACGCCCCGCGCCCGGCCCGCGACGCCCGACAACCTGCCGCTCGTCGGCTCCACGGACGTCCCGGGGCTGCACGTCGCCACGGGCCACGGTCGCAACGGCATCCTCCTCGCGCCGCTCACGGCGGAGGCCGTGGTCGCGGGGATCACCGGCGCCCGCCTGCCGCCCGACGCCCACGCCGCCCTCGCCCCCACCGGTGCCGGCCGGTTCGCCCCTCTCACCGCCCGCCCAGCCACCACCCCTGCGACCCGGAGCTGACACCGTGACCCAGACCACCGCACCGACCGCGCTCGTCAACGGCGAGCCCTACCCGCTCGACGCGACCACGGGCGTCGAGGACCTCGTCGCCGCGCTCGTCCCGGCCTACGTGACGGACGGCTCGCCGCAGGGCGTCGCCGTCGCGATCAACGACGCCGTCGTGCCGCGCGGCACGTGGTCGAGCACCGTGGTCGCACCCGGCGACCGCGTCGAGATCGTCACCGCCGTCCAGGGCGGCTGAGGGAGATGAGCATGCCGGCCGAGACCCTGCGCACCGCCGACCCCACCCTGCCGACCCACGACGACGCCCTGGTCGTCGCCGGGACGACGATCGGCTCGCGGCTCGTCATGGGGACCGGCGGCGCGGCGAACCTCCTGACCCTCGAGGACGCGCTCGTCGCGTCGGGGACCGCGCTCACGACCGTCGCGATGCGGCGCGTCGCCGTCCGCGCGGGCGGTGACGGGTCGCCCGACGCCGGGATCTGGGGGCTGCTCGACCGCCTCGGCATCCGCGCGCTGCCCAACACCGCGGGCTGCTTCTCGGTCCGCGAGGCCGTCCTCACCGCGCACCTCGCGCGCGAGGCGTGCGGCACGGAGTGGGTCAAGCTCGAGGTGGTCGCCGACGACGTCACGCTCCTGCCCGACCCGATCGGCCTCGTCGAGGCGGCGGAACAGCTCGTGCGCGACGGGTTCGTCGTGCTGCCCTACACGAACGACGACCCGATCCTCGCGCGGCGCCTCGAGGACGTCGGCTGCGCGGCCGTCATGCCGCTCGGTGCGCCCATCGGCACCGGGCTGGGCATCCTCAACCCGCGCAACATCGAGGCGATCGCCGCCGCGGCGCGCGTCCCGGTGATCCTCGACGCGGGGATCGGGACCGCGTCGGACGCCACCCTCGCGATGGAGCTCGGGTGCGACGGCGTGCTGCTCGCCACCGCGGTCACGCGCGCCGCCGACCCCGTGCGGATGGCGCACGCGATGCGCCTCGCCGTGGAGTCGGGGCGCCTCGCCGCCGGTGCCGGACGCATCCCGCGCCGCGAGGGCGCGCTCGCGAGCTCGTCGCCGCAGGGCAGGCTCGACCTCGCGCTCTGACGCCCCTGCCCGCGAGACAGGACGGGCGTCGCGAGACAGAGCACGCGGAGCACTGCCTCGCGACGGCGGCTTCTACCTCGCGGAGGGCGGTGTCGTCGCGAGCTCGGGGAGCAGGGCGGGGACGCCGCCCACGACGGAACGGGCGTCGACGCCCGCGGCGCGCGCGACGTCGGCCACGCGGGCCGACCGCGCGCCCATCGCGCACACGACGACGACGGGCCGGTCGGTCGGGAGGTCGTCGAGCGCCGCGCGTGCCGCGGTGTCCGGCGCCCCCGGGGAACCGCCGAGGAAGCTGCCGCTCGGGACGAGCGTCGCGCCCGGGACCGGGCGCACCCGCGCCTCCCAGTCCTCGCGCACGTCGAGCAGGTAGGCCCCCGGACGCGCGCCCCCGTCGGGCGCGAGAAGGGTGACGGCCTCGTGCGCGTCGATCTCGACCGGCACGTCCGCCGCGCCGGGAGCCGGCGCCGCACCGGCCGCCGGGGTGAGGCCGCAGAACGCGGCGTAGGCGTCGTCGCCGGCGAGGAGCTCCGACACGGGCTCGCGCGCGGGGTCCGGGCGGACGGCGAGCTGGCGCCACGTGAGGTCGAGCGCGTCGTAGACGGCGAGCCTGCCGAAGAGCGTCGTGCCGGCACCCGTGAGGAGCTTGATCGCCTCCGTCGCCATGACCGAGCCGACGGTGCCGCACATCGCGCCGAGCACGCCGCCGGTCGCGCAGTCGGGCGCGGCGCCGGGCGGCGGCGGGACGGGGAAGACGTCCCGGTACGTCACGCCCCGCGCGCCCGCACCCGCCGGGCCGGTCACGCCGGTGACGTCGCCGCCCGAGGAGGCAACGGCGTCGGGCACGCCCACGTAGCGAGGGCGACCCCAGAACACGCTGACCTGGCCCTGGAAGCGGTAGATCGAGCCCCACACGACGGGCAGCCCGAGCACCTCGGCGGCGTCCGAGACGAGGTAGCGCGTCGGGAAGTTGTCGGCGCCGTCGAGCACGACGTCGTACCCCCGCAGCACGTCGAGCGCGTTCGCCGCGTCGAGACGCACCCCGTGCTCGACCACGCGCACGTGCGGGTTGACGTCCGCGATCGTGTCGCGCGCGGAGTCGACCTTGCGACGACCGACGTCCGGACCGCCGTGGACCACCTGGCGCTGGAGGTTGGACGTGTCGACGACGTCGTCGTCGACGATCCCGACGGTGCCGACTCCTGCGGCCGCGAGGTACAGCAGGGCCGGGCTGCCGAGGCCTCCGGCCCCCACGACGAGGACCCGGGCCGCCGCGAGGCGCCTGGCCCTCCGGCCCCACGCCGGGCAGCGAGAGGTGCCGGGCGTAGCGCTCGAGCTCGGCGGTCGTCACCGACCGGGCTCGACGAGCGGGGCCAGGCCTGGGGCAGCCGTCGACGAGCTCACGCGCCGTACCGCTCCTCCAGGCCGGCGAGCCTTCGCCTCGGCCTCCGTGTGCACCTTCTTCTCGAGGACGAACGACATGACCGGGACGACGCCCGCGAAGACCATCGTCGCGAGGCGGCCCCAGCCCCACCGCATCTTGGTCCACAGGTCGAGGACCGTCACGAGGTAGACGACGTAGATCCAGCCGTGCGCGAAGGGGATCCACAGCAGGTACCGCATGACGTCGTCACTGACGTCGAAGACGTACTTCATGAGCAGGCTCGACGCACAGGACCAGGAGCATGACACCGGTGACGATCGCGAGGACGCGGTACCGCGCGAGGGCGCCGCGCGCCTTGCGGATGGCCGTCCGCGCGGCCTCGCTGCTCGTCGCGGCAGCGGTGGTGGTGGCGGGGTCCTGAGCGGTCATGCGTGGAGAGTCCTCACCTCGTGCGCCCCGTCACATCGGCAGGGTGGCTTGTTCCGCGTTATTACATGGCTCCGTGTCGGACGCCGAACCGAGGGTAGAACACCGTGCGACCCCTCCCCCTCCCCGACCCGGGGACCCCTCCGCTCACCACGCCCGCACGCATGCTGGCGTGGCAGGCGTGGCGCCAGCGCGGCATCCTCGCGATGGCGCTGCTCGTCGGCGCGCTCACCATGCTCGGCCAGGCCGCCACCCCCCTCCTGTTCGGCCGCGTCGTCGACGACGGCCTCACGAGCGGGTTCGGCCGCGAGCTCTTCCTCGGCATCGGGGCCCTCCTCGCCGTCGCGGTCGTCATGGTGGGGGCGGGCGCGCTGAGCCACCGGTACGACGTCGAGAACTGGCTCCGGTCCGCCTTCGCCTTCTCGCAGGTCGTCGGGTACAAGGCGTCCCGCTCGGGCCACGCGATCACGCGCAAGCTCCCGACGGGCGAGGTGGTCGCCGCCGTCGCCAACGACGCCCTGCGCACCGGCGAGATCTTCGCCATGGCGGGCCGGTTCCTCGGCGGCGTGCTCGCCTACGTCGCGGTGACGGTCGTGCTGCTGTCCCAGAACCTCACGATCGGGCTCGTCATCGCGCTCGGGATCCCCGTGGTCGCGGCGATCCTCGCGCTCCTCGTCAAGCCGCTGCAGTCGCGCCAGGCCGCGCAGCGCGAGGCCACCGGGCGCCTGACGTCGCTCGGCGCCGACACCGTCTCCGGCCTGCGCATCCTGCGCGGCATCGGCGGCGAGGAGGTCTTCGCCGGCCGCTACGCCGCGCAGTCGCAGACCGTGCGGCGCGAGGGCGTCCGCGTGGCCGTCGTGCAGTCGTACCTCGACGGCCTCCAGGTGCTGCTGCCGGGCCTGCTGGCGGTCGCGGTGGTGTGGCTCGGCGCCCACGCCGCGGTCGCGGGCGAGATCACGCCGGGTCAGCTCGTCACCTACTACTCCTACGCGGCGTTCCTCGCGTGGCCGGTCCAGATGGCCACGCAGATGCTGCAGATGACCATCCGCGGGCTCATCTCGGCGGGCAAGATCCAGGACGTCCTGCGGATCGAGGCGGCCACGCGCCCGTCGGCCACGCCGCGTGCCGCGCCCGCGCCCGGCGCCCCGCTCGTCGACGAGACGAGCGGCCTCGTGCTCGAGCCGGGGCGGGTCGTGGGCCTGGTCTCGGCCGACCCGGACACGTCGGCGCGCGTCGCGACGCGCCTCGGCCGGTTCGACGACGACGCCGAGTCCGCCACGCCCGTCCGGCTCGGCGGGGTCCTCCTCGCCGACCTCGACACCGAGGACCTGCGGCACCGCGTCGTCGTCGCCGAGGCGACGAGCCACCTGTTCTCCGGGGTCCTCGGCGAGGAGCTCGACGCGCGCGGGCGGGCGGTGGAGGAGGCTCTGCTCCAGGCGGTCCTCACGGCCGACGCCCAGGACGTCCTCGACTCCGTGCCCGGCGGCCTCGCGGGCGACCTGCCCGAGAAGGGCCGGTCCCTGTCCGGCGGGCAGCGGCAGCGCGTCGCGCTCGCCCGGGCGCTGCTCACCGAGCCGGAGATCCTCGTGCTCGTCGAGCCGACCAGCGCGGTCGACGCGCACACCGAGGCACGGATCGCCGAGCGCGTCGCCGCGGCGCGGCACGGCCGCACCACGCTCGTGGTCACCGCGAGCCCGCTCGTGCTCGACCACCTCGACGACGTGAGCCTGCTCGACGACGACGGTCGCGTCGTCGCGCACGGCACCCACGCGGAGCTCCTCGCCCGGCGGGACCGGGCCGGAGCCGCGTACCGCGCCGTCGTGGGCCGCAGCATGACCGACGACGACCCGGCCGGCACCGACCACCGGGCGACGAGCCGCACCGACGACCACGAGACCGCAGGGAGCGCCCGATGAGCGACCGGAAGCTGCCGATCGCCGACGGCGCGCAGGTGCGCCGGACCACCGCGGCGCTGTTCCGCCGGCACCGCCGCGCTCTCACGCGCGTCGCCGTGCTGCACACGCTCGCAGCCGTCGCGGGCCTCGCCGGGCCGTTCCTGCTCGGCCGGATCGTCGACGAGGTCGCCGACGGGACGACGGTCGCGCAGGTCGACCAGCTCGTGCTCGTCGGGCTCGCGGCCGTGCTCGTGCAGTCCGTGGTCGTGCGGTTCGCGCAGCGCGTGTCGATGATCTTCGGCGAGGAGGTCTTCGCGGACCTGCGCGAGGAGTTCATGGACACCGTCACGCGGCTGCCGCTCTCGACCGTGGAGAGCGCCGGGACGGGCGACCTCGTGGCGCGCACCACCAACGACGTCAACAAGCTCCAGCACGCGATCCGGTTCGGCATACCGCGCGTCCTGGTGTGCGTCGTGACGATCACGCTCACGCTCGTGGCGGCGTTCCTCGCGGCGCCGCTCGTCGCGCTCGGCCTGCTGGTCGGCGTGCCGATCGTCGTCGTCGCGACCCGCTGGTACCTCGCGCGCGCCACCCCGGGCTACCTGCGCGAGTCCGCCGCCTACGCGACCCTCAACGGCACCATCACCGAGACCGTGGAGGGGGCGCGCACGGTCGACGCCCTGCACCTGGGAGGTCGGCTGCGCCGCCGCATCGACAGCGACCTGCGCGAGGCGTTCGCGGCGGAGGACTACACGCTGCGGCTGCGCATGCGCCTCATCCCGTCGATCGACGCCGCGGTCGCGCTCGCGCCGATCGTCGTCCTCCTGTGGGGCGGGTGGCTCGTGTCGCAGGGGCACGCGACGGTCGGCACGGTGACCACCGTCGCCGCGTTCGGGTTCCAGATGGGCGGGCCGGTCTTCGACCTGGTGTTCTGGCTCGACGAGCTGCAGGTCGCCGCGGTGTCGCTCGCGCGCGTCGTCGGCGTCGGGCTCGTCTCCCCGGACCGCGAGGCCGGCACCGCCGTCCCGGCCGACGAGCACGTCGTCGGACGGGGCGTGCGCTACGCCTACCGGGAGGGCCACGACGTGCTCCACGGGATCGACCTCGACCTGCGTGTCGGCGAGCGCCTCGCCGTCGTCGGTCCGTCGGGCGCGGGCAAGTCCACGCTCGGCCGCATGCTCGCGGGCATCCACCCGCCCACGGGCGGCTCGGTGACGGTGGGCGGCGTCCCGCTCGTCGAGCTGCCGCTGGAGGACCTGCGCCGGCACGTCGCGCTCGTCACGCAGGAGCACCACGTGTTCGTCGGCACCCTCGCGGAGAACCTGCGCCTCGCGGACGTCGACGCGACCGACGACGCGCTCCTCACCGCGCTCGAGGCCGTCGACGCGCGCGGATGGGTCGAGGCGCTGCCGGACGGTCTCGCGACGGAGGTCGGCTCGGGCGGGCACTCCCTGACGCCGGCCCAGGCGCAGCAGGTCGCGCTCGCCCGCCTCGTGCTCCTGGACCCGCACACGCTCGTGCTCGACGAGGCGACGTCGCTCCTCGACCCGCGCGCAGCCCGTCACCTGGAGCGCTCGCTCAACGCGGTGCTCGAGGGCCGGACCGTCGTCGCGATCGCGCACCGGCTGCACACCGCGCACGACGCGGACCGCGTCGCGGTCGTCGACGGCGGTCGGATCAGCGAGATCGGCCCGCACGACGAGCTCGTCGCGGCCGGCGGCGACTACGCCCGGCTGTGGCACTCCTGGCAGCGGGAGTAGCGCCCACGACGCCGTCCGCTCGCGAGATCGACCGTCAGAGGGTCGACGTCGGAGCGCTCGGGTCGTTCTCGCGATCGCCCGGCAGCCCGGCGATCCCGTCGTCGTCGCCCCGCGACCCGCGGCGCACCCCGGCGGCCTCGTCGCGCACGAGCCGCAGCCACAGCAGCACGGCGAACCCGCCGAACACCCACCACTGCAGCGCGTAGAAGAGGTTCTGCAGGTTGAGACCCGTGCCGCCCTCGATCGTGGGGCGGGGCAGCAGGGCGGGACCGCCGTCGGCCGGCGACGTCTGCGGCGGGTCCGACGCGATGAGCACGAGGTAGCCCGAGTACATCGGCCCGCCCCACGCGTTGACGAGCGACCCCGTGGAGATCGAGTCGGTCTGCCCGTCCGGCAGCACCTCCTCGCCCGCGGCCTCCGACGCCTGCAGGTAGCCGGTGAGCCGCACCTCGCCCTGCGGCACGGCGAGCGCGGCCGCGTCGTCGGGCGACGCGACCCAGCCCCGCACCACCGGCAGCACCGGCGCCCCCGAGAGGTCGGCCCACGAGTCGCCGCCCGTGCCGTCGTCGGTGACGTGCAGCGGCGTCAGCACGAGGTAACCCACCTCGCCGTCGAGCGCGCGACCGGCGACGAGCAGCTGCTCCGAGGCGTCGTACTCGCCCTCGACCCACGCCTGGCGCCCGACGAGCTCGCCCGGGAAGGTGGACTGCGGCGGGAGCAGGACCCCGAGCCCTTCCGGTCCCTCGGCGGCCGCCTCGGCCGCCTCCTGCTGCGCCGCCAGCTCGGCGCGCTGCTGCGCCCGGTCGAGCTGCCACACGCCGAGGCGGGCGCACACCGCCGCCGCGACGAGGAACAGGACGAGCAGGCCGACCATGCGCGGCTGACGGGCGACCGCCCAGAGCGAACGACGGGGAGCGGACTCGGGCACGGCCCCACCGTATCCGTGCGCCGGTCGGGGTCCCGTATCCGCGGGGCCGATCCGACGGACGTCACACCGGCGCGGTGTCCCGTCGGCGGCCCCGCGGAGCCGGTCGGGACCTTCGGCCCTTTCTGACCGTCCGGGTGCACGTCACACCGCGGTCTCGCTCGGAACCTCGTGCAGGGCCGGGGTGGATGGGGTTGTATGAAGCCGTAGTCGTTCGCGAACCCTTCCCCCTGCTGGAGCGTGAGATGAGCACGACCACCGCCACCGAGTCCACCGCCTGGCGTCCCGCCGAGGTCGCCCCGCTCGACGAGGAGACGCTGCGTCGTGTCGACTCGTGGTGGCGCGCCGCCAACTACCTGTCCGTCGGCCAGATCTACCTCCTGGCCAACCCGCTCCTGCGCACGCCGTTGTCGCGGGACGACGTCAAGCCGCGCCTCCTCGGCCACTGGGGCACGACCCCGGGCCTCAACTTCCTCTACGCGCACCTCAACCGCGCGATCGCCCAGCGCAAGCAGTCGACGATCTACGTCGCAGGACCGGGGCACGGCGGACCGGGCCTCGTCGCGAACGCCTATCTCGAGGGCACGTACTCCGAGACGTACACGGACATCACGCAGGACACCGAGGGCCTGCGCCGGCTCTTCCGCCAGTTCTCGTTCCCGGGCGGCATCCCGAGCCACGTGGCGCCGGAGACCCCCGGCTCGATCCACGAGGGCGGCGAGCTGGGCTACGCGCTCTCGCACGCGTACGGCGCGGCGTTCGACAACCCGGACCTGCTCGTCGCGGCGGTCGTCGGCGACGGCGAGGCCGAGACGGGCCCGCTCGCGACGAGCTGGCACTCGAACAAGTTCGTCAACGCGCGCAACGACGGGGTCGTGCTGCCGATCCTGCACCTCAACGGCTACAAGATCGCCAACCCCACGGTCCTGGCGCGCATCAGCGACGACGAGCTGCGCGACCTCATGATCGGCTACGGCCACACGCCGTACTTCTTCGTCGGCGGCTTCGACGGCGAGGACCACTTCGAGGTGCACCGGCGCTTCGCGCAGCTCCTCGACGAGGTGCTCAACCACATCGCGCAGATCAAGGCGGACGCGGCGGCCGGGAACGACGAGCGCCCCGCCTGGCCGATGATCGTCTTCCGCACCCCCAAGGGCTGGACGTGCCCGCCGGAGATCGACGGCAAGAAGACCGAGGACTCCTGGCGTGCGCACCAGGTGCCGCTCGCGAGCGCGCGGGACACCCCCGAGCACCTCCAGGTCCTCAAGGGCTGGCTCGAGTCGTACCGCGCCGACGAGCTCTTCGACGACGACGGCCGTCTGCGCGACGACATCGCGGCGCTCGCCCCCGAGGGCACGCTGCGGATGAGCGACAACCCGCACACGAACGGCGGCCTGCTCCTCAAGGACCTGCGTCTGCCGGACTTCCGGGACTACGCCGTCGACGTGTCGGGCCCCGGCTCGTCCGTCGCGGAGGCGACGCGCGTGCTGGGCCAGTGGCTCACCGACGTCGTGCGCCTCAACCCGGACAACTTCCGCATCTTCGGCCCCGACGAGACGGCGTCGAACCGTCTGCAGCCGGTGTACGAGGTGACGGACAAGCAGTGGAACGCCGACTTCTACGGCCCCGACGTCGACGAGCACCTGGCGCGCGCCGGCCGCGTCATGGAGATGCTCTCGGAGCACCAGTGCCAGGGCTGGCTCGAGGGCTACCTGCTCACCGGGCGGCACGGGCTGTTCACGAGCTACGAGGCCTTCATCCACATCGTCGACTCGATGTTCAACCAGCACGCCAAGTGGCTCAAGGTCACCAACCACATCCCGTGGCGCCGACCGGTCGCGAGCCTCAACTACCTGCTGTCGAGCCACGTGTGGCGCCAGGACCACAACGGCTTCTCGCACCAGGACCCCGGCTTCATCGACCACGTGGTGAACAAGAAGGCCGAGATCGTCCGGGTCTACCTGCCGCCGGACGCGAACACGCTGCTCTCGACCTACGACCACTGCCTGCGCTCGCGCCAGTACGTGAACGTCGTGGTCGCGGGCAAGCAGCCCGCGCCGCAGTTCCTCTCGATGGACGAGGCGATCGCGCACTGCACGCGCGGCCTCGGCATCTGGGAGTGGGCGGGCACGGAGGTCGAGGGCGAGGACCCGGACGTCGTGCTGGGCAGCGCCGGCGACGTCCCGACGCTCGAGGTGCTCGCCGCCGCGCACATCCTGCGCGAGCGGCTCCCCCACCTCAAGGTGCGCGTCGTGAACGTCGTCGACCTCATGCGCCTGCAGGACGAGAAGGAGCACCCGCACGGCCTGTCCGACAAGGACTTCGACACGCTGTTCACGGCCGACCGGCCGGTGATCTTCAACTACCACGGCTACCCGTGGCTGATCCACCGCCTCACCTACCGCCGCACGAACCACGCCAACATCCACGTGCGCGGGTACAAGGAGGAGGGCACCACGACGACGCCCTTCGACATGGCGATGCTCAACGACATCGACCGGTACCACCTCGTCATCGACGTCATCGACCGCGTCCCGGAGCTGCGCTCGCGCTACGCGGGCCTGCGCCAGGAGATGGTCGACGCGCGCCTCGCCGCCCGGCAGTGGACGCGCGAGCACGGCGAGGACATCCCCGAGGTGCGCGACTGGGTCTGGCCCGACGTCGGCGAGACCGCCACCGAGGAGGGCGGCCCGCAGTACAGCGGCGCGACGGGCGCCGTGCAGGACACAGGAGGAGACAACGAGTGAGCGTTCCCGCTCGCAGCATCTACATCGCCTCGCCGGAAGGCGAGACGGGCAAGTCCACGATCGCGCTCGGGGTCCTCGACCTGCTGGCCCGCAAGGTCCAGCGGGTCGGGGTCTTCCGGCCGGTCACCCGGGCGGCAGGCCCGGACGTCCAGGACTACGTGCTCGAGCTGCTGCTCGCGCACGACGGCGTCGACCTGACCGCCGAGCAGGCGATCGGCGTGACGTACGAGGACGTGCACGCCGACCCCGAGGCCGCCCTGTCGCGGATCGTCGCGCGGTACCACGACGTCGCGAAGGTGTGCGACGTCGTGGTCGTCGTCGGGACGGACTACACCGACGTCGCGGGGCCCACGGAGCTGTCGTTCAACGCGCGCGTCGCCGCGAACCTCGGCGCCCCCGTGCTCCTCGTGGTCTCGGGCAAGGGCCGCACGCCCGACGCCGTGGGGAACCTCATCGAGGTGAGCGTCGCCGAGCTGCGCTCGCAGCACGCGCAGCCGATCGGCGTCGTCGCGAACCGCGTGACGCCCGCCGACCTCGACGCCGTGCGCGCGCTCCTCGCGGCGCCGGGGACCGACGGCGTGGCCGGGTGGGCCGTGCCCGAGGACCCCTTCCTCGACGCCCCGACGGTCCGCACGCTCATGGAGGCCGTCGGCGGGACGCTCGCGTTCGGCGAGGAGGCGCTCCTGGCGCGCGAGGCCACCGACCTGCTCGTCGGTGCGATGTCGTTCGAGCACCTCCTCGACCGGCTCACCGAGGGCGCCGTCGTCATCACCCCCGGGGACCGCGTCGACATCCTCATCGGGCTGCTCGCGGCGCACGCGGCGTCGGGCTTCCCGTCGCTCGCGGGCGTCATCCTCAACGGCGGGTTCTTCCCGCCGGAGTCGACGGCGCGGCTCGTCGCCGACCTCGACCCCAGCCTGCCGATCATCCGCACGGACCTGGGGACGTTCCGCTCCGCGAGCGCCGCCGCGCAGGCCCGCGGCCGCGTGACCAAGGATTCGCAGCGCAAGGTCGACACGGCGCTCGCGCTGTTCGAGCAGAGCGTCGACGGCGCGGCGCTCCTCGCAGGCCTCGACGTCCCGCGGCCCGAGGTCGTCACGCCGCTCATGTTCGAGTACGAGCTGCTCTCGCGGGCGCGCGCCGACCGCAAGCACGTCGTGCTGCCCGAGGGCGACGACGACCGCATCCTGCGCGCGGCGTCCACCCTGCTGGGCCGCCAGGTCGCGGACCTCACGATCCTCGGCGACGAGCAGCGCGTGCGCGCCCGCGCCGCCGAGCTCGGCCTGGACATCGACGCCGCGACGGTCCTCAGCCCGCACGACCCGGAGCACGTCGAGCGGTTCGCCGCCGAGTACGCGCGACTGCGCGCGCACAAGGGCATCACGCTCGACGAGGCGCGCGAGCGCGTCCAGGACGTGTCCTACTTCGGCACGATGATGGTCCACCTGGGCCTCGCCGACGGCATGGTGTCGGGCGCGAAGCACACGACCGCGCACACCATCAAGCCGTCGTTCGAGATCATCAAGACCCAGCCGGGCGTGTCCGTCGTGTCGTCGGTCTTCCTCATGTGCCTCGAGGACCGCGTGCTCGTCTACGGCGACTGCGCCGTCATCCCCGACCCGACGGCCGAGCAGCTCGCCGACATCGCGATCTCCTCGGCCGCGACGGCGGCCCAGTTCGGCGTCGACCAGCGGGTCGCGATGCTCTCCTACTCGACGGGCGAGTCGGGCTCCGGTGCGGACGTCGACAAGGTGCGCCGCGGGACGGCCCTCGTGCGCGAGCGCCGTCCGGACCTCTTCGTCGAGGGCCCGATCCAGTACGACGCCGCGGTGGACGCGTCGGTCGCCGCGTCGAAGATGCCCGGGTCCGACGTCGCCGGGCGGGCGACGGTCTTCATCTTCCCGGACCTCAACACGGGCAACAACACCTACAAGGCCGTGCAGCGCTCGGCCGGCGCCGTCGCCGTCGGGCCGGTGCTGCAGGGGCTCAACAAGCCCGTGAACGACCTGTCGCGCGGCGCGCTCGTGCAGGACATCGTCAACACGGTCGCGATCACCGCGATCCAGGCCCAGACCTCCCCCACCACGAACCCCGCCGCACAGGGAGCCAGCTCATGACGATCCTGCCCGAGGGCGAGCGCCCCAACCCCTACAGCGCGTACGGGGCGCACGGCTCGGTGCTCGTCATGAACTCCGGCTCGTCGTCGCTCAAGTACCAGCTCGTCAACCCGGTCGGCGGGGAGGCGATCGCCGCCGGCACGATCGAGCGCATCGGGGAGGAGTCGGGCATCGTCAAGCACCGGTTCGCCGGGAACACGACGACGCGCGAGCAGGAGGTCCCCGACCACGGCGAGGCCCTGCGCATCGCCCTCGGGCTGTTCGACGAGGTCGGGCCGAACCTCGCGGACGCCGACGTGTACGCCGTCGGCCACCGCGTCGTGCACGGCGGGGCGATCTTCTCCCAGCCCGTCCTCGTCGACGACGAGGTGGTGCGCCAGATCGACGAGCTGTCGCCGCTCGCGCCGCTGCACAACCCGCCGAACGTCACCGGCATCCGCGTCGCGCGCGAGCTCCTGCCCGACGTCCCGCACGTCGCGGTCTTCGACACGGCGTTCTTCACGTCGCTGCCCGACGCCGCGTCCACGTACGCGCTCGACCGCCAGGTCGCCGCCGAGCACGGCGTGCGCCGCTACGGGTTCCACGGTACGAGCCACCAGTACGTCGCCGGCAAGGTCGCGCGCGTCCTCGGCCGGCGCATGGAGTCGCTCAACACCATCGTGCTGCACCTCGGCAACGGGGCCTCGGCCTCCGCGGTGCGCGGCGGCGTCGCGGTCGACACCTCGATGGGCATGACCCCGCTCGAGGGCCTCGTCATGGGCACGCGCACCGGCGACATCGACGCGGCCGTGGTCTTCCACCTCGCGCGCAACGCGGGCATGAGCATCGACGAGATCGACGACCTGTTCAACAAGCGCTCGGGCGTGAAGGGCCTGTCCGGGGTCAACGACTTCCGCGAGCTGCGCCGCCTCATCGACGCGGGCGACGCCGACGCGCAGCAGGCGTTCGACGTCTACATCCACCGCCTGCGCAAGTACGTCGGCGCCTATCACGCGGTGCTCGGCCGGGTCGACGTCGTGGCGTTCACCGCGGGCGTCGGCGAGCACGACGCCGCCGTGCGCGCCGCCGTCGTCGACGGGCTCGAACCGCTCGGGCTGTCGATCGACGCGGACCGCAACGCCGTCGACTCGGGCGAGCCGCGGGTCATCTCCCCGGACTGGACGTCGACGCTCGTCATGGTGATCCCCACGATGGAGGAGCTCGCGATCGCGCGTCAGTGCGTCGAGGTCGTCGAGGGGGCACGTCCGGCTTCCTGAGGACGGCGGTCGAGGCGGTCCAGGCGGGTCGGGGCCGGTCGGGTTCGTCGGGTCCGCGGGTGGTGCCACGTCGGTGCCGGGCTGGCATGCTCGGTGGGTGACCGTCTACGTCGACCCGCCCGCGTGGCCCGCGCACGGGACGCTGTTCAGCCACCTCGTCTCGGACCGTTCGCTCGACGAGCTGCACGCGCTCGCCGGGGCGATCGGCCTGAGCCGGCGGGCGTTCGACCTCGACCACTACGACGTCGCCGCGGAACGGTACGAGGACGCCGTGGCGGCCGGCGCCGTGCCCATCGACGGGCGGGAGCTCGCGCGCCGGCTGGGAGCGTCAGGGCTGCGTGTGCCCGGCCGTGCTCGTCGGGCCGCCAAGGCCGACGCCCTCCTCGCGCGGTGGGACGCCCTGCTGCCCGGCGCGCGGGCCGTCGGGGTCGACCTCGTCGAGCGCTGGCACGAGCCGCACCGGGTCTACCACGGGCCCGAGCACCTCGTGCACGCTCTCGACTCCCTGGCCCTGCTGGAGGGTCGCGCGGCCGGGGTGCCCGACGCCGCACGCTCACCCGGGGTGGTCGGGTCCGGGTCGGCCGCTCGCGCGGCAGCACCGGAAGCCTCGGTCACGCAGCTCGCGATCTGGTTCCACGACGCCGTGCACGACGGCGAGGCGGGCCGGGACGAGGAGCGTTCGGCCGAGCTGGCGACGAGCGCGCTCGCGCCGCACGTCGGCGGCGAGGCGGCCGCCGAGGTCGCGCGCCTCGTCCTGCTCACGACGCACCACGACCCGGCCCCGGCCGACACGACGGGAGGACTGGTCTCGGACGCCGACCTCGCGATCCTCGCCGCCGCACCCGACCGCTACGCGCGCTACGTGCGCCAGGTCCGCGCCGAGTACGCGCACGTGCCGGACGACGCGTTCCGCGCCGGGCGTGCCGCCGTGCTGCGCTCCCTGGTCGCCACGGCTCCGCTCTACCGGACGTCGGCCGCCGCCATGCGCTGGGAGGCGCAGGCCCGGGCGAACCTCGTCGCCGAGCTCGCCGGTCTCGAGGCCTGACGGTCCTCCGAGAGCGGCGACGAGCGGGCGTGTCGTCGGTCCGGTCCGGGCGACGGCGCCGCGCGGGCGGCTAGGGTCGGCGCGTGACCTCGCCGTCCGCCGGATCCTCGCGCCCCCGCACCCGACCACGTCGCCCGCGCCGTCGGGGCCTGGTGCTCGGCGCAGCCGGGCTCGCCGTCGTCGCGGTCCTCCCGTTCCTCGTGGTCCAGGGCGTCGGCAGGTCCCACGTCGCGGCCGCCGACGACGTCCCGGAGAGCGACGCCGTCGTCGTGCTCGGCGCCGGGCTGCGGCCGGACGGCTCGCCCTCGACGTACCTGCGCCGTCGCCTCGACGCGGCCGCTGACCTCTACGCGCGCGGCGTCGCACCGGTGGTCCTCGTGAGCGGCGACGCGCACGACGACTACGACGAGCCCGGCTCGATGCGTTCCTGGCTCCTCGACCGGGGCGTGCCCGACGACGCGATCCTCCTGGACCGCGAGGGCTACGACACGCACGCGACGTGCACCCGAGCCGTCGACGAGTACGGCATCGCGGACGCCGTCGTGGTCACCCAGGGCTACCACCTGCCCCGCGCGCTCTTCTCGTGCCGCGTCGCCGGGCTCGACGCCGTCGGCGTCGGGGTCAGCGCCGCGAGCGTCGAGCCCTGGAAGGCCGTGCTCTACCGGGTGCGCGAGGTCCCCGCGGCGGTCAAGGCGCTGCTCGACGCCGTCGTGCGCTGACCGTCCGCCGGCCGGGTCACGGCATGCGCAGCCGGCGCATGAGGTCGAGCGCCGTCGTGAGCACCCGGCTGGGCAGCTCCCCGCCGAGCTCGTAGAGCGTGTCGAGGCTCAGGCCCTGGTTCACGCCGCGCTGCACGGAGATCGTCTGGGCCTCCGTCAGCGCCTCGATGCCCTCACGACCGTGCCGCCGTCCGAGCCCGGAGGCCTTGAAACCGCCCATCGGCGCGCCCACGGAACCGAAGGTGGCCGAGTACCCGTCGTTGACGTTCACGCTGCCCGCCTCGACCTGTGCCGCGATCCGGCGGCCCCGGGCGACGTCCCGCGTCCACACGCTCGCGTTGAGGCCGTACTCGGAGTCGTTCATGACCCGCACCGCCTCGTCGTCGCTCGCCACGCGGACGACCGACACGACCGGGCCGAACGTCTCCTCGTGCGCGCACCGCGCGTCGTCGGGCACGTCGTCGAGGACGGTCGGCGCGTAGAAGAACGGCCCGATGTCCGCCCGGTGCACGCCGCCCGCGAGCACGCGGGCACCGCGCGCGAGCGCGTCGTCGACGTGCTCGACCACGCGGTCGAGCTGGGCCTGGGACGTGAGCGACCCCATGTCCGCGGAGTAGTCCAGACCGGCGCCGAGCCGCATGGCACGCACGAGCGGCACGAACTCGTCGAGGAACGCGTCCGCGACGGCCTCGTGGAGGACGAGCCTCTCGATCGACACGCACAGCTGGCCCGAGCTGCCGAAGCACGCGCGGACCGCCGCGCGCGCCGCCGTCGGGACGTGCGCGTCGGCTGCGACGTAGAGCGGGTTCTTGCCCCCGAGCTCGAGCGTCGCACCGATGAGCCGCTCGCCGGCGCGCGCGGCGACCTTGCGGCCCGTCGCGGTCGAGCCCGTGAACGCGATGTGGTCCACGTGGTCCGTCAGGGCCGACCCGACGTCCCCGCCGCCCGCGACGACGAGGAACAGGTCGGCCGGGAGCCCCGCGCGCTCGAGGAGCTCGGCCCCCCAGAGGGCCGTCAGCGTGGTCTGCGGGTCGGGCTTCAGGACGACGCCGTTGCCCGCGAGCAGCGCGGGCACCGCCTCGGCGAACGCGAGCGTCAACGGGTAGTTCCAGGGCGCGATGACGCCGACGACGCCCACGGGCCGCCGGTGCACGCGCGTGCCCGTGAGCACGGGCAGCATGCCCGGCGCCCGCCGGTCCGCGAGGTAGCGCGGCCCGCGCACGGCGTAGTGGCGCGTGACGATCGCGACGTCCGCCACCTCCTCGTACGCGCTGCGTCGCGACTTGCCCGACTCCATCTGGACGAGGTCCAGCCCGTCGGACTGCTCGGCGAGCACGAGCTCGCCGAACCGGCGCAGGACGCGTGCCCGCTCGCCCACGGGGACGCGGGCCCACGTGCGCTGGGCCGCGCGCGACCGCGCGACCGCCTCCGCGACGTCGTCCGGCGACGACGTCGGGAAGGCGGCCAGGGGCGCGCCGGTGAACGGCAGGACGGAGCGGTGCGCACCGGACGCGCTGCTCGTGACGATGCGGGCGACGAGCGGCGCGACGACGTCCGGCTCGAGGAAGTACGTCGCGGCGGGGTTCTCCGGGTCGAGCAGGCCGTCGAGCGCGGCGTCGTCGCCGGGGACGGGACCGGGCGAGGGGTTCGAGGCACCCGAGGAGCTGGTCATGGGGACAGGCTACGTCGTCGCGCTGACAGGCAGCTCCCACGTCGTGAGCACCGGCCGGAACCCGTGCCTGGCCCAGAACGGGGCCGACAGCGGGTTGAGCGCACCGTGGTGCAGGAGCACGGTCGTGCCCGGCCCGCTCCCCCGGCGGACGCGCGCGAGAGCCGCCTCGACGAGCGCCGCCCCGAGGCCCTGTCCGCGCTCGGCGTCCCCGACGTGGAGCAGCACGACGTACGCCGCGGGAGTCCGCGTCACCGCGCTCGCGACGCCGCCCGAGAGCCGCGGCGGCTCGACGGCGACGACCCCGACGACCTCCCGGGTCGCGTCGGGCCGTGACGCCTCGGCGACGACCACGGTCGTGTCCGCACGCGCGACGGCCGAGGCGACCTGCGGGACGAGCGTCGCGCGCGCGTCCGCCCGCAGCCGGGCGGAGCCGACGAGCGCGTCGAGCGCGAGCTCGGCGAGCTGGTGCGTCACGACGGCGTCCACGTCCCCGGCGACCGCGTCCCTGAGCAGGACCCTCGGGGGCAGCCCGCGCTCCGCACGGTCGGGTCGCGCGTCCCGACGGGCCGCGAGGTGCGCGGTGGGTCGCAGCCCGGACGCCGTGAGCGCGGCGACCGCCTCGACGTCGCGGCTCGGCCAGGCCACCGCGAGCCCGGTGTCGGGCAGCGGGTCGTCGGTCGCGCCCGCACGACCGGCGCCGTGCCCGGCGTGCACCGCGGCGGACCACGTGGCGACCAGCGCGCCGACGGCACCCGCCACGTCCGGGCCCGCCGCACGCGCGCGCAGACGGTGCTCGCGCAGCGCACGGAACGTCGCGGCCGGCGAGCGCTCGTCGACGTCCGTCCGGGTCACGACCCCTGCGGCGCGCGACCCGTCGGGGAGGCGCACGCCGAGCACGTCGTGCGGGCCGGAGCCCGGAGCGAGGAGGTCCGGCACGGCGACGAGGCCGTCGAGGGCGCGGACCCGCGCACGATGGTCCGCCTCGAGCTCGGCGACCTCCTCGCGCGTGGGGTGCCACGCCGTCCCCACGGGGGTGCCGCCGTTCACGGCGTCACGCGCCGTCGAGCGACCGGCCGAGGACGGTGCACTGCTGGTCGACGTACCCGAGCCGCGCGTAGAACCCCAGGACCGCGTCGTTGGTCGAGCGGACCATGAGCCGGACGGCGCGCGCGCCGACGGCCGCGAGCCACGCCTCCGCGGCCACGACCATCTCCCGCCCGATCCCCGCGCCCCGGACCCGCGGGTCGACGGCGAGGTAGTACACCCAGCCGCGGTGCCCGTCGAGGCCGACCATCGCGGTCGCGACCACGTCGCCGACGCGCGGGTCGGTGCCCGGCGGGGCGGCCGCGTGCGCCACGGGACCGGGCTCCGCCCGCGCCACGAGCACGGTCGACGTCTCGCCCAGGCGCGCGTCCGCGATGTCCCGGTAGGGGTCGTTCCAGGGTCGCGTGAGGCCGCACGCCTGCCAGAGGGCGACGACCGCGTCCACGTCGGCGTCGGCGATCTCGGACACCGCGAGGCCCACCCGGGGGTCGGAGGCTGACGCCCCCGGGTCGGTCGGGCGGTCGAGCGGGACCGGCCCACCGACCCCGGGTGCGCTCACGGAGCGCTCAGCGCGGCTGGTAGGGCGAGACGACGACCTCGACGCGCTGGAACTCCTTGAGGTCGGAGTACCCGGTCGTGGCCATCGCGCGGCGCAGCGCGCCCACGAGGTTGAGCGTGCCGTCCGCCTGGCGGCCCGGGCCGAAGAGGATCTCCTCGAGCGTGCCGGCCGTGCCGACGCTCACGCGCTCACCGCGCGGGAGCTGCGGGTGGTGAGCCTCGGGCCCCCAGTGCCAGCCGCGACCGGGAGCCTCCTCGGCACGAGCGAGCGCCGCGCCGATCATCACGGCGTCGGCGCCGCACGCGACGGCCTTGACCAGGTCCCCCGAGCGGCCGACGCCGCCGTCGGCGATGACGTGGACGTACCGGCCGCCGGACTCGTCGAGGTAGTCCCGACGTGCGGCCGCGACGTCGGCCACCGCCGTCGCCATAGGTGCGTGGATGCCGAGCGAGACGCGGGTCGTGTGCGCCGCGCCGCCCCCGAACCCGACGAGGACGCCCGCCGCACCGGTGCGCATGAGGTGCAGCGCCGCGGTGTACGTCGACGCACCGCCGACGACGACCGGGACGTCGAGCTCGTAGATGAACCGCTTGAGGTTGAGCGGCTCGGCGACGCCCGACACGTGCTCCGCGGAGACCGTGGTGCCGCGGATGACGAACAGGTCGACGCCCGCGTCGACGACGGTCTGGTAGTGCTCCTGCGTGCGCTGCGGCGACAGGGCCCCGGCGACCGTCACCCCCGCCGCACGGATCTCCTTGAGCCGCTGCGTGATGAGGTCCGCCTTGATCGGCTCGGCGTAGATCTCCTGCATGCGCCGGGTCGCCGCGACGGGCTCGAGCTCCGCGATCTCCGCGAGGAGGGACTCCGGGTCGTCGTAGCGGGTCCACAGGCCCTCGAGGTCGAGGACGCCGAGACCGCCGTGCTGGCCGAGCGCGACCGCGGTGGCGGGGCTCATCACGGAGTCCATCGGGGCGGCGATGATCGGCAGCTCGAAGTGGTAGGCGTCGATCTGCCACCCCACCGAGACCTCCTCGGGGTCGCGCGTGCGCCGGGAGGGCACGACCGCGACGTCGTCGAAGGAGAACGCGCGCCGCCCGCGCTTGCCACGTCCGATCTCGATCTCGTTGCTCACCGGGCCAGCCTACCGGCGGCCCGGGCGGCCGGAGCGCCTGTCCGCGCCGTGTCCCGCCGACCCCTGTGGGTGGCCCCTGGGAGGGTGGCGCCACCGTCGGCCGGGCGACCGGGCGGCGGCCCACCGGCCACGCTCGGCCGGACGCAGGAGCGACGGGCACGGAGGCGGTACGGATGAGCTGGACGGCGGGGTCCCTCGTGGCCTTCGACACGGAGACCACGGGGCTCGACGTCGACGTCGAGCGCATCGTCACGGCCGCCCTGGTGCTGCGCGGCCCGACCGGGACCACGGTCCGCACGTGGCTCATCGATCCCGGCGTCGCGATCCCCGCCGACGCGACGGCGATCCACGGCATCGGCACGGCCCACGTCGTCGCGCACGGCGCCGACCCGCGCGAGGCCCTGGACGAGATCGCCTCGCTCCTCGTCGTCCACCAGCGGGCCGGCGTCCCCGTCGTCGCCTACAACGCGGCCTTCGACCTGACCCTGCTCGACGTCGAGCTCGTCCGGCACGGGCTGAGCACGCTCCCCGAGCGGCTCGGTCGTGCCGTCCGCCCCGTGCTCGACCCTCTCGTCCTCGACCGGGCGGCGGACCCGGACCGCGAGGGCAAGCGACGCCTGTCCGACCTGTGCCGGCACTACGGCGTGCGGGAGACCGGCGTCCTGCACACCGCGGACGTCGACGCGCTCGCGACGCTCTCCGTGCTCGACGCGCTCGTGGACGCGCACCCGCACCTGGCCGCCGCGTCCCTCGACGCGCTCCACGACCACCAGGTGGACGCGCACCGCCGCTGGGTGGACGAGCTCGACGACGAGCGGCGCGACCGTCCCTACGTCGGCGCCGGAGCCGACGGGCGCTGGCCCGTCTGAGGTCCGACCTGGGGCTTCACCGTCCCTGCATATCTCACGAGACGCATGGCGTCGTCGGCCTTTCCCGGACGAGTACCAGTGCACCCGCCACACCGCGGGTGCGGCGCTCCACAGATATCTCATCCATGAGTTATCGTCGCGGCATGACCATGATCGACGACGCACCCCTCACGCAGGTCGGCGCCCTCATCCGCGGCGCCCGCCAGAACCGTGGGCTGACCCAGTCGCAGCTCGCCGAGCGCCTCGGCACGAGCCAGAGTGCCGTGCACCGCATCGAGCAGGGCGCGCAGAACGTCAGCCTCGAGATGCTCAACCGCATCGGCGTCGCCCTCGGCTCCGAGATCATCAGCCTCGGCGGGCCCAAGCACTCGCACCTGCGCGTGCAGGGCGGCCACACCCTCTCGGGGACGATCGAGGTGAACTCCTCCAAGAACGGCGCCGTCGCGCTCCTGTGCGCCTCCCTGCTCAACCGTGGCCGCACGACGCTGCGCGGCGTCGCCCGGATCGTCGAGGTGGACCGCATCGTCGACGTGCTGCGGTCCATCGGGGTCGTGGCGACGTGGGCGGCGAACGGTCGCGACCTCGAGATCGTCGCGCCGGCCGCGCTCGACCTGTCGTCGATCGACGTCGAGGCCGCGCGCCGCACCCGCTCCATCATCATGTTCCTCGGTCCCCTGCTCGGGCTCCGCGACACCTTCGAGCTGCCCTACGCCGGCGGGTGCGACCTCGGCACCCGCACGGTCGAGCCGCACATGATCGCGCTGCGCCCGTTCGGCCTGTCCGTCACCGCGACCGGCGGCAACTACCACGCGACGGTCGCGTCGGCCGACGGCCGCGACCTGTCCGTGGTCCTCACCGAGCGCGGTGACACCGTCACCGAGAACGCGCTCATGGCCGCCGCGAGCCGCGACGGCGTGACGACGATCCGCAACGCGAGCCCCAACTACATGGTCCAGGACCTGTGCTTCTACCTCGAGCTCCTCGGGGTCCGGATCGACGGCATCGGCACGACGACGCTGCGCGTCCACGGGCGCACGGGGATCGACGTCGACGTCGAGTACGCGGTCTCCGAGGACCCCGTCGAGGCGATGAGCCTGCTCACCGCCGGGATCGTCACGGGGTCGGAGATCACCGTCGCGCGCGTGCCCGTCGAGTTCATGGAGATCGAGCTCGCGACGCTCGCCGAGATGGGCCAGCGCTACACCCTGAGCTCCGAGTACCTGTCGCGCAACGGTCGAACCCGGCTCGTCGACGTCACCGTCCACCCGAGCGAGCTGCGCGCCCCGATCGACAAGATCCACCCGATGCCGTTCCCCGGGCTCAACATCGACAACCTGCCGTTCTTCGCGGTGATCGCGGCCGGCGCGCACGGCACGACGCTCATCCACGACTGGGTGTACGAGGGCCGGGCGATCCACCTCACGGACCTCACGCGGCTCGGGGCCGACGTCCGGCTGCTCGACGCCCACCGTCTCCAGGTCACGGGCCCGACCCGCTGGTCCGGCGCCGAGGTGAGCTGCCCGCCGGCGCTGCGCCCCGCCGTCGTGATCCTGCTCGCGATGCTCGCGGCGAAGGGGACCTCGGTGCTGCGCGGCGTCGACATCATCGCGCGCGGCTACGAGCAGCTCACCGAGCGCCTGCGCGAGCTCGGCGCCCAGATCGAGGTCTTCCGGGACTGAGCGCCCGCCGAGCCGTGCGACGACAGGCGTGCTGCGGCCGGTCCCGGGGTCCCGGGGCCGGCCGCACGCGTCACTTCGGGTAGACCGCGTCGACCTCCACCTCGACCAGCCAGCCGTTGACCGGCAGGTTCTCGATCTCGAGCGCGAAGCGCGACGGCCGCGCGCCGTTGACGACCATCGGCTTCGTGGTCGCCGAGCCGAGCTGGACGTCCATCGTCGCGCCGGTGGCCAGGTTCGTGTTGGCGAAGAACTGGCGGTACGCCCGGTTCCAGCCGGCGAAGTCCATCTTCTCCGCACCGGCGGGGTTCTGGAGGAAGACCCGCATCGAGACGACGTCGTCGTAGGAGAGGCCGGCCTTCTCGAGGTTCTCGCCGATGCGCATGAGGACGTTGATGCCCTGCGCCTCCGTGATCGTCACGCCCGCCGGGAGCGTGCCCCCGGGGAAGACGTCGGTCGGGATGTACCGCGCCTCCACCGACGCGCCGGGCGTGGTGTTCATCGCGGACGGCCCGAGCCCGGACGACTTGTACCAGGAGACGTTCTTGCCGATCGCCACGCCGTCCGCGATCGAGGCCGTGTCGCCCGTGATGAACGAGTGGGCCTCGGTGGGCTTCGGCTGGAAGAGGCTGCCGGCGGCGACGGCGGTCCCGGGCACCGCGACGGCGGCGGTGAGGGCGACGGCGAGGACGACCTTCGTGCGGTTCTTCATGAGTGCCTCCAGGAAGAGATGACGGGCGCCGCCCTGGCGCCCGACGTGGCGGGGCGAGCCCCGGCCGGAGCCGCGACCGTAGCGACCGGGCGTTTCGCCGCCGTGACGCGCGCGTGTCGGGCGGGTACGTGCGCCGGCCGCGGGCGCGCCAGGAGCCCGCGCCACGGCGCGCCGCACGTGGTCGTGCTTTTCCCGGCACGAAACGAGACGTTTACGAGGTCCGTGCGGCGTTGACCGGCGCGAAACGCGCCGGACCCACGGTGGCGACGCGACGTCCTTAACGTCAGCGACGGTGCTGACGGCGGCACCCGGCATCGAAGGGCCGGGACCGCCGTCCGTCAGGCCTTTCCCCCCACGAGAGGTCCGAGCCACATGGTCACAGACGAGAGCACGACCGGCGTCTCCCGGCGCAACTTCCTCCAGGCGGTCGGCGCCACCTCCGGAGCCGGCGTCATGTTCGCCACGATGGGAGCCGTCGGGCTCGCCCCCACGGCGGCGGCGCAGCCGAGGAACGAGTCCTGGATCGCCCCGACGAAGAGCGACTTCACCCTGACGGGCCGTTCGGCCAAGAAGGTCGTCGTCGTCGGAGCGGGTCCGGCGGGCCTGGCGTCGGCGTACGAGCTCCAGAAGGCCGGCTACAAGGTCACCGTCCTCGAGGCGCGCCACCGCGCGGGCGGGCGGACGCTGACCATCCGCGGCGGGGACTCCGAGACCGACGTCAACGGGGTCACGCAGACGGCCCGTTTCGACAAGAACATCTACATGAACGCCGGTGCCGGCCGCATCGCGCAGTGGATGGTCACGATGGACTACCTGCGCGAGCTGGGCGTGCCCTACGAGGTCTTCACCAACGCGAACGCCGACGCGTACCTCTACAACGAGCGCACCGGCGCCACGCCGGGCAACCCCGTCCGGTACCGGACCGCGAAGGCCGACGTCTTCGGGTACACCTCCGAGCTCCTCACGTACGCCACCGACCAGGGTGCGCTGGACCAGAGGCTGACCGCGGCCGACAAGGAGAACCTGCGCGCGTTCCTGCGCAGCTGGGGGTCACTCAAGGCGGACGGGACCTACCAGGGCGGCAACAACCGCGGCTACTCCGTCTACCCGTCCGCGTGGAACGAGCACGGCACGCCGCTGCCCGGTCCTGGCAGCGTCTCGGAGGTCCTCGGTTCGCGGATGGGCATGTACTTCCCGTTCGAGATCAACTGGGAGCAGTCGATGCTCATGTTCCAGCCCAAGGGCGGCATGGACACGACGTTCGACTACTTCGTCCGGGCCATCGGCAAGCAGAACGTGCTCCTCAACTCCCCCGTCACGGCCGTGGAGAACACCACCGGCGGCGTCCGGGTCACGTACACCGCGCACAACGGGAAGGCCCGCCAGATCGACGCCGACTTCGCGGTCGTCTCGGCGCCCGCGGGCCTCATGCGCCGCTGGCAGACGAACTGGGGACCCGACATCGACGCGGCGCTCGGCGAGTTCGCCGTCGGGGCGCCGGCGGGCAAGATCGGGCTGCAGTACCGGTCGCGCTTCTGGGAGGACGACCACCGGATCTTCGGCGGCATCACCGAGACCGACATGGACCTCGCCCACGTCTGGTACCCGTCCTACGGGTACGGCGAGCGCAAGGGCCTCGTCGTCGGCTACTACAACACCGGCACGAACGCCCGCGCCTACGGCGACATGGCACCGAGGCAGCGCGAGCTGCGGGCCGTCGAGCAGGGCGTCAAGATCCACGGCGAGAAGTACCGGACCGAGCTCGAGAGCTCGTTCTCCATCGCGTGGCACAAGGTGCCCTACATCGAGGGGGCGTGGGCCTACCCGAACACGCAGTCGTCGCGCTTCAAGCAGCTCCAGCAGGGCGCGGGGAACGTCTACTTCGCGGGCGACTGGATGTCGGAGATCTCGGCGTGGCAGCACGGTGCGTTCTGGGCCGCGCGGTACGCCGTCCAGGCGCTCCACACGCGCGTCATGACGTCCTGACGTCGCCGTCGGCCGTCGTCCGCTCCGTCACGACGACGGGGCGGACGCCGTCCGACCGCTCCGCTGTCCGACGTGAGGCTCAGAAGCCCGAGTAGTTCGGCGCCTCGGCCGTGATCTGCACGTCGTGCGGGTGGCTCTCCTTGAGCGACGCGGACGTGATCCGGATGAAGCGCCCCTTCTCCTGCAGCTCGGGGACGGTGCGCGCACCGACGTAGAACATCGTCTGGTGCAGGCCGCCCACGAGCTGGTGCGACACGGCCTGGAGCGTGCCCTTGTACGGGACCTGACCCTCGATGCCCTCGGGGACGATCATGTCGTCGCTCGTGACCTCGGCCTGGAAGTACCGGTCCTTGGAGTAGGACTTCTTGCCGCGCGACGACATCGCGCCCATCGAGCCCATGCCGCGGTAGGCCTTGTACTGCTTGCCGTGGACGAGGATCGTCTCGCCCGGCGACTCCTCGGTCCCGGCGAGCATCGAGCCGAGCATCACGGTCTCGGCGCCGGCGACGATCGCCTTGCCGATCTCGCCCGAGTGGCGCATGCCGCCGTCGGCGATCACGGGGACGCCCGCGGGCCGGGCGGCGAGCGAGGCCTCGTAGACGGCCGTGACCTGCGGGACGCCCACGCCCGTGACGATGCGCGTGGTGCAGATCGACCCCGGACCGACACCCACCTTGACGGCGTCCGCGCCGGCGTCGACGAACGCCTGGGCGCCCTCGCGCGTCGCGACGTTGCCGCCGATCACCTGGACGTCCCGCGTGGCGGGGTCCGTCTTGAGGCGCCGGACCATGTCGATGAGCATCCGGACGTTGCCGTGCGCGGTGTCGGCGACGAGGACGTCGACGCCCGCCTCGATGAGGGTGGTCGCGCGCTGCCACGCGTCGCCGAAGTAGCCGATCGCCGCACCGACGAGGAGACGCCCCTGGCCGTCCTTCGACGCGTTGGGGAACTGCTCGGACTTCACGAAGTCCTTGACCGTGATGAGACCGGTGAGGTGCCCGTCGGCGTCGACGAGCGGGAGCCGCTCGATCTTGTGCTTGCGCAGCAGCGCGGTCGCGTCCTCGCGCGAGATGCCCGACGGACCGGTGATGAGGGGCTGCCGCGTCATGACCTCGTCGACCTTCGTCGTCGCCCACTCGGCGACGGGCGTGAAGCGCAGGTCGCGGTTGGTGACCATCCCGACGAGGCGCTGCTGCGCGTCGAGCACCGGGAAGCCGGAGATGCGGTACTCCCCCGCCGTCCGGTCGAGCTCCTCGAGCGTCGCGTCGGGCCCGATCGTCACAGGGTTGGAGATGATGCCGGTCTGCGTCCGCTTCACCAGGTCCACCTGATACGCCTGGTCCTCGATGGACAGGTTGCGGTGCAGCACGCCGATGCCGCCCTGCCGCGCCATGGCGATCGCCATGCGGGACTCCGTGACCGTGTCCATGGCCGCCGACACGAGCGGGACGCGGATCGAGATCTCGCGCGTGAGGCGGGTCGTCGTGTCGATCTCCGACGGCGCCAGGTCCGAGTACCCCGGCTGCAGCAGCACGTCGTCGTACGTGAGGCCGAGGAAGCCGAACGGGTCGTGCCCGGGCGCGGGCGAGGGGGCGGGCGTGGAACCGGGGGCGGGCGAGGCGGTCACACCAGGATTCTACGCCGCACGCCCCCTCGGTATTCCCGTCGCGGGCGCGCCAGGGACGGGAACGGCGGCGCCCCGGGCCGGCAGGGCGCGGCGGTCAGCGCACCACGGCGAGGAGCTCGTGCAGCAGCCCCGGGAAGCTCCGGACGCGGTGCACCGTGGGCGCGAGCGGGAGGTCGGCCGCGACGTCGTCGCTGGGCAGTCCGACGAACACCGGGAGCCCGGGGTTCGCCTCGAACGTCGCGTGGACGATGCCGAGGTCGGGCCGCGTCTGCGTCGTCACCATCGCGACGGCGGCGGGCCGGACCATCGTCACGAGCTCGAGCGTGCGGTGGACGTTGGCCGGGCCGGTGACGATCCGCGCCATCGCGCCGTGCGAGCCGAGCGCGGCCGCGAGCGCGTGCGCGGCGAGGGGCAGCGGCTCGTCCGGCGCGGCGAACACGAGCACGATGCGTCGCATCCGGCTGGGGTGGTTGCGCGGGGGCCCGCCCGCGGCGACGATCGCGTCCTCGCGCGCCTGGGTGTACTCGCGCAGGGCCCCGAGCGTCGCGTTCGCGAGGACGACCTCGGGCACCTCGCCGGACGTGGCCAGGACCGTCCGCTCCGCGAGGCGCTCGAGCGCCGGCTCGACGAGGTCGGACCACCAGTCGGCCGGGTCGGTCCCCGTCGGGATGCGCAGCAGGCGGTCGCACGTGCGCTGGTCGTACGCGATGGCGGCGTCGACCGCGTCGGAGACCGTCACCGGCCGGGCGTCGCGCAGCCCGCCGAGCTGGGGAGCGGCGGGTTCGCGCTTGTCCCCGCCCGTGACGGCACGCAGGAAGGGCCGCGGCCCGGCGGTGCGGGGCACCGTCGCGACGGACGCCCGGTCGCCCGCGTCGTCCGGCTCGTCCGCGTCGTCGAGGTCGTCCTGGGCGCCGTCGGGGCTCTCCGCCGCCTCCAGGGCGACGTTCGCCCCCCGGTGGGCGGCGAGCTCGTCGCCGTCGGCCGCGAGGGCGTTCCGGGCGGCGTCGGCCGGCGCCACGCCCTCGAGCGTGAGGCGCCGCATGATGAACAGGCGCGCGACGTCGTCGTCGGTGTAGCGACGGTGCGAACCTGCCTGGTGCTCGGAGGGGCCCAGCCCGTAGCGCCTGTCCCAGGTGCGCAGGGTCGCCGGAGCGACGCCGAGGCGTCGGGCGACGACGGCGACGGCGAGACCGGGACTGTGGGACATGGTCGGTCGGGCTCCCTCGGGGTCGGGGGCGGACCGCACGGAGGTCATGGATCGATTCTGCCGATCACGACCAGGTCCCGCCACTCGCCGGACCCCACCTCGACCACACCGTGACCTCGTTCGCGTCGCGCGCTGTGCAGCACTTGTTCAGAGCGCGGACGAACGCGCCAGAGCGCCGAGGCATCGCGCCGCCGGCCGCTCCGGGCCCGTGGTCGCGCCCGCGTGGGCGGTCGCTGACGCGATGCTGGAGACATGTGCGGGGAGACCTCGCCACGACCTGCGGATTCACGAGATCGACACAGGGACTTGAACAACCCCTGCAACGCTTGTAGGTTGTTCGCCATGGCAGAGATCTCGAGGCTCCCCGGACCGGTGATGGAACTCTGGGAATGGCAGTACCAGGGTTCGTGCCGCGATCAGGACGACACGCTGTTCTTCCACCCCGAGGGCGAGCGAGGCTCGACGCGGCGACGACGCGCGGAGGCCGCCAAGGCGATCTGCCACAGCTGCCCCGTGATGATGCAGTGCCGCGAGCAGTCGCTGCGCGTGCGCGAGCCCTACGGCGTGTGGGGCGGGCTGAGCGAGGACGAGCGCGCGGCGATCCTCGCCGGGTCCGCGCGCAAGACGGGCTGACACCAGACGGCTGACCGCTGCGGTCCGACGACGCACCGCAGCGGCACGGCAGACCGGTCGGTGCGCGCGCTCACCACGAGCGCGCCGGCACGCCGCGGCGGGTGGGGCGACCCGTCGGCGGCACGACAGGGCCCCGCGACCATGACGGTCGCGGGGCCCTGTGGCGTTCGGTGCCGGCTGGGTCAGCCGACGACCACGGCGAGGATGTCGCGCGCGGACAGGACGAGGTAGTCCTCGCCGCCGTACTTGACCTCGGTGCCGCCGTACTTGCTGTAGATGACCTTGTCGCCGACGGTCACGTCCAGGGGGACGCGGTTGCCGTTGTCGTCGACACGGCCCGGACCCACGGCCAGGACCTCGCCCTCCTGGGGCTTCTCCTTGGCGGTGTCCGGGATGACCAGGCCGGATGCGGTCGTGGTCTCGGCCTCGAGGGCCTTCACGACGATCCGGTCCTCGAGCGGCTTGATGGGGACCGACACGTCGGACCTCCCCTTTCGCTGTGAGAACTGCTGACGGTTGGGTCGAGCGCACCGTGGCTGGCCGTCGTCGCGGGTGCCGGCAGCCGGGTCGCTCGTCGGGTCGCCACCGTCGCTGACGGCGCCGACCCGTTGCCCAATCTAGGTCGCGGTTAGCACTCGGTCAAGGCGAGTGCCAGCGTGTCCCCACCGGCCCCCGGGCGCACCGGCCCGCACGTCCGTGGAAGGATCGACGCATGGACGCCGCCGCACTGTCGAAGCTGCTCAGCCCCGAGGGCTGGGCCCTGCTCGGCGCGCTGCCGCCCTACGACGAGCACCAGGCGCTCGTGCTGTCGGCGGGGCTGCGCGCGAAGGGCGTGGACCCCGACCTCGCGGCGGCGGCGCTCACGCAGTCGCGCCTGCGGGCGGCCGCGCGCGCCAAGTTCGGGGCGTTCGCCGACGGCATGCTCTTCACCCAGGCGGGCCTCGAGCAGGCCACCCGGCTCGTCGTCGCCGCCCGGCACGCGCAGCGGTACCTCGGGGCCGGTGTCACGAAGGTCGCCGACCTCACGTGCGGCATCGGGGCCGACTCGCTCGCCTTCGCCGGGACCGGCCTCCACGTTCTGGCGACGGACGTCGACGAGCTCACCGCGGCCCTCGCGACCGTGAACCTCCGCCACTTCCCCGAGGCGGAGGTGCGCCACGGCGACGGTCTCGCGCTCGACCTCGCGGCCGATGGTGTCGAGGGCGTCTACGCCGACCCCGCGCGGCGCACGCGCTCCGGGTCGAGGGTCTTCGACCCGCACGCCTACGCGCCGCCGCTCGACGCCGTGTGGGCCGTGCGCGACCGGGTCCCGGCCGTGGGGATCAAGGTCGGACCGGGCATCTCCCACAACGGACTGCCGGCCGACGCGGAGACCGAGTGGGTGTCGGTCGACGGCGACGTCGTGGAGGCCGCGCTGTGGTTCGGGCCGCTGGCCCCCGCGGGGCCGGGGCGCGCCGCGCTCGTCCTCACCACGCGGACCGACGCCGACGGGACCGAGCACACCGTCGCCCGGTCGCTCGCGCACCGGCCGGGCGACGAGGACGTCGCGCCCGAGGCGGGCGACGTCGGGCACTACCTGTACGAGCCGGACGGCGCGGTGATCCGGGCCGGCCTCGTGGGGCACGCCGCGGCCGAGCTCGAGGGGCGCCTCCTCGACCGGACCATCGCGTACGTCACGACGGACACGCCCGCCCCGGTGGGCGAGAACGGTCTCGCGGCCGGGCTCGCGCGCGGGTACCGGGTGCTCGACACGATGCCGTTCGGCCTCAAGCGGCTGCGCGCGTACCTGCGCGAGCGCGGCGTCGGGCGGCTCACGGTCAAGAAGCGCGGGACGGCCGTCACGCCCGAGCAGCTGCGCAAGCAGCTCGCGCTCACCGGGGACGCCGAGGCCACGGTGGTCCTGACGCGCGTCGGGGGGCAGCAGCGCGTGCTCGTCGTCGACCCCCTCGACCGGGTCACGACCACCGGGCGGGAGGGCTGAGGCCGTGGAGATCCCCTTCGCGCGCTCCGAGCGCTCGACCGTCGGTCTCGAGTGGGAGCTCGCGCTCGTCGACGCCGACTCCGGCGACCTCAGGCAGGTCGCGCGGACCGTGCTCGACGCCGTCCGCCCGGCGGGCGGCGGCGAGCACCCGTCGATCAAGCAGGAGCTCCTGCTCAACACCGTCGAGGTCGTCAGCGGGGTGCGCCGGACGGTCGGCGAGGCGGGCAGGGACCTCGAGCGCTCGATCGACGAGATCCGCGCCGTCACGGACCCGCTGCGCGTCGAGCTCATGTGCGCGGGCACGCACCCGTTCGCGCGCTGGGCGCAGCAGAAGGTCACGGACAAGCAGCGCTACACCACCCTGATCGACCGCACCCAGTGGTGGGGTCGGCAGATGCTCATCTACGGGGTCCACGTGCACGTCGGCATCGAGGACCGCGCCAAGGTGCTGCCGATCCAGCGCGCGATGCTGACGTGCTTCGCGCACCTGCAGTCGCTCTCGGCGAGCTCCCCCTTCTGGGGCGGCAAGGACACGGGGTACGCGTCGAACCGTGCGCTGATGTTCCAGCAGCTGCCCACCGCGGGCCTGCCCTTCCAGTTCGAGGCGTGGCCCGACCTCGAGGGCTACGTCGCCGACATGCTGCACACCGGGGTGATCGACGACTTCAGCGAGATCCGCTGGGACCTGCGCCCGGCGCCCCGGTTCGGCACGCTGGAGACCCGCATCTGCGACGGCACGACGAACGTCACGGAGCTCCTCGCCCTCGCCGCCCTGACCCACTGCCTCGTCGAGCACTTCTCGACGCTGCTCGACGAGGGCCGCGAGCTGCCCACGCTCCCCCCGTGGTTCGCGCAGGAGAACAAGTGGCGCTCGGCGCGCTACGGCATGGACGCGATCATCATCCTCGACCGTGCGGGGAACGAGGAGCTCGTCACCGACGCGGTGGCACGCCTCCTCGCCGAGCTCGAGCCCGTGGCCGCGCGGCTCGGGTGCCTCGACGAGCTCGACGGGGTCCGCACGATCCTGCGGCGCGGGGCGTCGTACCAGCGCCAGCGCGCCGTCGCCCGGCGCAACGGCGGCGAGCTGGACGCCGTCGTGCGGTCGCTGGTCGCCGAGATGCGGGCGGGCCGCCCGCTCTGATCCGTCCGCGGTGGCGGACGGCGGCTCAGACCGTGACGGTCGTCAGCGGCATGGACGAGTCGACGCCGATGTCGAGGCGCGACGGCGCGACGCCGGCCCGCACGACCGCGGACCCCAGCGCCGCGATCATCGCGCCGTTGTCCGTGCAGTACCGGATCGGCGGGATGCGCAGCTCGACGCCCGCCTCGGCGCAGCGCTTCGCCGCCATGTCGCGCAGCTGCGAGTTCGCCGAGAAGCCGCCCCCGACCACGAGGGTGTCGACGCCGTGCCGCTCGCACGCGGCGAGCGTCTTGGCCGTGAGGACGTCGGCGACGGACTCCGCGAAGGACGCCGCGACGTCGTGCACCGGGATCTCCAGCCCGGCGTCCTGCCGCGCCTCGACCCACCGCGCGACCGCCGTCTTGAGGCCCGAGAAGGAGAAGTCGTCGGCGTGCTTCTCCTGGTCCTTGCGCGCCGTGAGACCGCGCGGGAAACGGATCGCGGCGGGGTCGCCCTCGCGAGCGAGCCGGTCGATGTGCGGGCCGCCGGGGTACGGCAGGCCGAGGAGGCGCCCGACCTTGTCGAACGCCTCCCCCGCGGCGTCGTCGAGCGTCGAGCCGAGCTCGGTCACCGACGTCGCGACGTCGTCCACGAGCAGGAGCGAGCTGTGCCCGCCGGACACGACCAGGGCCATCACGCGCTCGGGGAAGGCACCGTGGACCAGCTCGTCGACGGCAGCGTGCCCGATGACGTGGTTGACCCCGTACAGGGGCTTGCCGAGCGCGAGGGCGAGCGCCTTCGCCGCGGACGCACCGATCGTCAGCGGGCCGACGAGCCCGGGTCCCGCCGTGACGGCGATCGCGTCGACCTCCGACAGGTCGACGTCGGCGGTGCCGAGCGTGCGCTCGAGCGTGGGGATCATCGCCTCGAGGTGGGCGCGCGAGGCGACCTCCGGGATGATGCCGCCGAACCGCGCGTGCTCGTCCATCGAGCTCGCGACCGTGTCGACCAGGAGCTCGCGACCGCGGACCAGGGCGACCCCGGTCTCGTCGCACGACGTCTCGATGCCGAGGACGAGCGGCTCGCCACCGTCCGTGGCCACAGGAGAGAGCATGGGTCCAGGGTAGTCGCGCGCGCGGACGTGGCCGGGCTGTCGCCCACGTCACACGCTCTGCCGGGAAGATGGTTGAAGAATTGACTGTTGCTCGGGGCATGAGCACCGAAACTCTTGCCCCCGCCGCCCTGCAGATCGACGACGCCACGGCCGACCGCCTCTTCCGCGAGGCCAGGACGGCGCGCGACTTCACCGCCGCCGAGGTGACCGACGAGCAGCTCGCCGCGGTCTACGACCTCGTCAAGTGGGGCCCGACCGCGATGAACACGCTGCCGCTGCGCGTGCTCGCGGTGCGCACGCCCGAGGCCCGGGAGCGCCTCGTCGCGCACATGGCCGACGGCAACAAGGAGCGCGTCGCGAACGCGCCGCTGTCCCTCGTCGTCGCGTACGACCCCGCCTTCCACGAGCACATGGACGTCCTGTTCCCCCACGTCCCCGGCATGCGCGAGAGCCTCGCCGGCGCGCCGGACGTCCGCGACGACATGGCCCGCACGAACGCCCTGCTCCAGGCCGGCTACCTCGTCGTCGGGCTGCGCGCCGCGGGCCTCGCGACCGGCCCGATGAACGGCATGGACCGCGACGGCATCGACGCGGAGTTCTTCGCCGACAGCGGGTGGAGGTCCCTCCTCGTCATCAACGTGGGCGTCGCCGACGGGCACGGCACCGCCTACCCGCGCTCCCCGCGGCTCGCGCCCGAGCAGGCGATCGCCGTCGTCTGAGCGACTACGCGCCCGGCCCGGTCTCGACGGGCCGGGCCGGGTCGTTCGACCACTGCGACCACGAGCCGGCGTAGAGCGCCGCGTCGGCCCCGATCGCCGCGAGCGCCGCGACCTCGTGCGCGGCGGTGACGCCGGAGCCGCAGTACACCCCGACCTCCGTGCCGGGCACGACCCCGAGGGCCGTGAACCGACCGCGCAGCGCCGCGTCGTCGAGGAACGTCCCGTCGCCACCGAGGTTCGCGGTCGTGGGCGCGCTCAGCGCGCCCGGGACGTGACCCGCGCGCGGGTCGACGGGTTCCACCTCGCCGCGGTACCGCTCCCCCGCCCGGGCGTCGAGCAGCACGCCCGCCGCCGCGAGGCCGGCCGCGCCGTCGGCGTCGAGGACCGGCAGCGCGCCCGGGGTGACGACGACGTCGCCCGGCTCCGCGCGCACCTCGCCCGCCTCGACCGGCAGCCCGGCGCGCTCCCACGCCGCGAGGCCGCCGTCGAGGAGACGCACGCCGTCGTGGCCCGCCCACCGCAGGAGCCACCACGCGCGAGCCGCCGACGTGCCCCCGACGGTGTCGTAGACGACGACGCCCCGGTCGCCGCGCACGCCCCAGCGCCGGGCCGCGTCCTGAAGGTCCTGCGGGTCGGGCAGAGGGTGGCGGCCCGCGGCGGGCGACGGCGGCGCGGCGAGCTCGGCCTCGAGGTCCACGAAGACGGCGCCGGGCACGTGGCCCGCGAGGTACCGGTCGCGCCCGTCGGTGACGCCGAGCGCCCACCGGACGTCGAGGACGACCGGAGGCCGCTCGGCGGCGAGCGCCGCCGCGAGGCCCCGCACGTCGACGAGGACCCGCTCCCGGGGCGTCACGCGAGGACGCTGCCCGCGTCCGACGCGGTGCCGTAGTCGGGGTCGTCGTCGCCCAGCGGGGTGAGCTCGAGCCGCATCGTGTACGCGTCGACGCCCTCGGGCTGGTAGTAGCGCTTCCGGATGCCGAGCTGCTCGAAGCCGTGCTTGGCGTACATCGCGAGCGCCACGTCGTTGTCGACCCGCACCTCGAGCAGCACCGCGTGCGCGCGCAGCTCGCGCGAGCGCGCGACGAGGGCGTCGAGGAGCGTCGAGCCGACGCCCTGGTGCTGGAACGCCGGGTCGACGCCGATGGTCATGATCTGCGTGACGTCGCCGTCGAACCACAGGCCCGCGTACCCGACGACGGGCTGCGGTCCCGCCGCGTACAGGCGCACGGGCTCGGCGGCGACGTACCAGCGTCCCGGTCCCGCGAGCTCGTCGGCCAGCATGCCGTACGTCCACGCGCCGCGCCCGAACAGCTCGCGCTCGAGCTCGACCACCCGGTCCAGGTCCGCCGCGCGCAGCGGGCGCAGACGGATCTCGTACCGGCGCGCGCTCATCGGGGCGCCGCCGCGGCCGCCCCGGCGTCGCTCACGCGCTTCGCGCCCGCGGGCGCCTGGACGTCGGGACGACGCAGGTACAGCGGCTCGGTGGGCTGGTCCGCCCCGGCGTCGCGCCGGGCGATCGCGAGCCGGGCGAGCACCGCGGCGTCGGGGACGAGCGGGGCGTCCTCCGCGAGGTCGAGCACGTCGGCGTACAGCGACGCGCCCTCCCCGACGACGACGGCACCCGTCGCGTGCTCGGCGACCGTCGCGGCCGGAGCGACGTCGGGCCCCGCCACCGTCTCCACGACGGGGACGGCGTGCGGGCCCTCGTGCGCGACGACCCGGTACCGCGCCCAGTACACCTCCCGACGGCGGGCGTCGGTCGCGACGAGGACCTCGTCGTCCGGGGCGAGGCCGAGGTCGCTCACGGCCTGCGCCGCCAGCGCGTCGAGGGTCGGCACCCCGAGCACGGGGACGCCGAGCGCGAAGCCGAGCGCCCGCGCGGTGACGAGACCGACGCGCAGCCCGGTGAACGGCGCCGGGCCGGTGCCCACCGCGACCGCGGTGAGGTCCGCGCGGTCGACGCCGGCCTCCGCGAGCGCCTCCTCGACGAGCGGGGCGAGCGCCTCGGCGTGCCGGCGGCGCTCGGGCGCCTCGCGCCGGGCGAGGCGGGCGCCGTCGTCCCCGACGACGGCGACGGTCACGGACGCGGAGGTGTCGAGCGCGAGAACGGCCACGGAACCAGCCTACGACCGCACGGGCGGCTCGCCCGCGTCGCCCGACGGCTCTGCGGCGCCCGCCGCGACCCGGACGCCGGCGGCACGGGCCAGCGCGTCGACGTCGAGGTCGGACCAGCGCGCGCCCACGGCCCGCACGACGACGCGGCGCGCACCGGCCTCGGGCGCGTCGTCGTGCGCGTCCGCACCGGGCACGACGGGGCCCGCGCCGGCGCGGGCCCCGACCGCGCCGCGCGGCCGCTCCAGGACGATCTCGAGCCGGTCGCCCGCGAGGGACTCGACGAGCCCGCTGCCCCACTCCACGACGGTCACCGACTCGTCGAGGCTCGAGTCGAGGTCGAGCGCGTCCACCTCGTCGAGCGAGCCCAGGCGGTACGCGTCGACGTGCACGAGAGCGGGACCACCCGTGAGCGACGGGTGCTCGCGCGCGACGATGAACGTCGGCGACGCGACCTGGCCCCGCACGCCGAGCCCCGCGCCGATGCCCTGCGTGAGCGTGGTCTTCCCGGCGCCGAGGTCGCCCGTGAGGACGACGAGGTCGCCCGCGCGCAGGACGTCCGCGAGCGCGGTGCCGAACGCGCGGGTGGCCTCGGCGTCGGGCAGCACGACGACGGGCGGCTCGTCGGCGGGGACGGTGGTGTCGGTCACGGTGCCGGGTTCCTCTCGGGCGCGGTCGGGTCGGTCGTCGGGGGGTCCAGGAGGGCTCGCGCGGCGTCGTCGAGCACGTCCAGCCCCTCGTGCGCACGGGGGACGCGTGCGCCGAGCCGGGTGGTGATCTCGTAGCTGATGGTCCCCGCGGCCCGCGCCCAGTCCTCCGCGGTGGGCGTGCCGCCGTGCTCGAGACCGGCGCCCGCGCCGAACAGCGTCACGACGTCGCCGGCCTGCTCCCTCGCGCCGGGGCCCAGGTCGAGCACCACCTGGTCCATGCACACGCGCCCGCGCACGCGCAGCACGCGCTCGGTCGCCCCGGTGCCGACGAGCACGGGGCCGCCCGGCGCCGCCGTCGGACCGTGCGGTCCGCCGGACGCGTGCCGGGGGATCCCGTCCCCGTAGCCGAGCGGCACGACACCGAGCACGGTCTCGCGCTGCGTCGTGTAGGCGTGCGCGTAGGAGACACCCTGGCCCGCGCCGACGTGCTTGACCGTGGCGAGCCGCGCCTCGAGCGTCATGGCGGGCCGCAGGCCGAAGTCCTGCGGCGGCCCGACCTGCGGGACGGGCGACATCCCGAAGACCGCGAGCCCCGGGCGCACGAGGTCGTAGTGGGTCCGCGGCGCGGTGAGGGTCGCGGCGGAGTTCGCGAGGTGACGCACCTCGAGCCGTGCTCCCGACGCCTCGGCCTGGCGCACGGCCTCGTCGAGGACCTCGGCCTGCGCGACGACGCTCGGGTGGCCCGGCTCGTCCGCGAAGGCGAGGTGGGACCAGACGCCGACGACGCGCACGAGACCCTCGGCGGACGCGCGGGCCGCCGCGTCGAGGACGGCGGGCAGGTCGACGGGCATGACGCCGTTGCGCCCGAGCCCTGTGTCGACCTTGACGTGCACGCGTGCGGTACGGCCCGACGCGCGCGCCGCGGCGACGACCTCGTCGAGCGCCCAGCCCGCCGCGACCGACACGTCGACGTCCGCGTCGAGCAGGGCGCGCAGCGGCGCGCCGGGCGGGTACAGCCACGTCAGCACGCGCGCCCGGTCGGGACCGACGCCCGCCGCACGCAGCGCGAGCGCCTCGCTCGGCTGCGCGGCACCGAGCCACGTCGCACCGCCCGCGAGCGCGGCGAGCGCGCTCGGCACGAGGCCGTGCCCGTAGGCGTCCGCCTTCACGACCGCCATGAGGTCGGCACCCGGCGCGTGCCCGGCGAGCGCCCGGACGTTGTCCCGGATCGCCGCGAGGTCGACGACGGCGCGCGCCGGGTAGGCGTGCGCGTCGGGTCCGCCGCTGGTCCCGGCGGGCCGCCCGGCCGGGGTCGTGCGCTGGGTGTCGCTCACGGTCCACGATTCTCTCACTCGGGCGGGGGCGTCACCGGCGCGCTCACCAGGCGTCGAGCACCCGGTCGGTCTCGAACCGGCGCTCCCGGCCGTCCAGGGGGTCGGTGAACCGGAGCGAGCGCGACACGAGCTGCAGGGGACGGGAGTAGTCGTCGGGCGCGACGTCGTACTGCTCCGGGTAGAAGTTGTCGTGCAGGATCGGCACGCCGAGGCGGTCCATGTGCAGCCGCAGCTGGTGGGTCTTGCCGCTGTGGGGCTCGAGCCGGTAGCGCGCGAGGCCGCGCGACGCGTCGGCCTCGACGAGGTCCACGCGGCTCTCGGCGTTGGGCTCGCCCGGCACCTCCTCCGCGCGCATCACGCCGCGCCGCTTGACGATGCGGCTGCGGACCGTGACGGGGAGCTCGAGCGACGGGTCGTACGGGGCGACCGCCTCGTACGTCTTGCGGACCTCGCGGCGCGCGAAGAGCTCCTGGTACGCGCCGCGGACCTGCGGGCGGACGGTGAGGAGCAGCACTCCCGCCGTGACCCGGTCGAGACGGTGGGCGGGGCTCAGCTCGGGCAGGTCGAGGTCGCGGCGCAGCCGCACGAGGACGGAGCGCTCCACGTGGGCGCCGCGCGGGATCGTCGCGAGGAAGTGGGGCTTGTCGACGACCAGCAGGTCCCGGTCGCGGTGCAGCACCCGGATCTCGAACGGCACGTCCGGCTCGACGGGAGGGTCGCGGTAGAGGAACACGAAGCCCCGCGGCGCGTAGGGCGTGCGGTCGTCGACGGGGCGTCCGCGCCCGTCGACGACCTCGCCCGCGGCGACCTTCTCGGCGAGGCGCACGGCGTCGTCGGGGAAGCGGTGCCGCACGTAGTCGAGCGTGCGCGTCCAGCGCGCGACGCTCGCGGCGTCGTGCGGCAGGACGAGGCGCGTCGGGTTGAGGCCGTCGCGCACGGGCAGGGGGACCACCCGCCCACGGTACCGGCGGCCTGACGCCCCGACGCACGTCGGCGGCGGCGGGGAGGCGCCGCGCGGAGCGGGGGCCGACGGCGGAACGGTCCGTCAGCGCGCGGCGAGGAGCTCCGCGACCACGCGCGGCACGTGGTCCGCGACGTCGAGCGCGGCGACGGGACCGCCGGGGTTCGCGCGCTCCGCGGCCAGCCCGTGGACCACCGCGGCGGCCGCGGCCAGCTCGGCCGCGAGCGTCGGCTCCTCGACGACGCGCTCGCCGTGCGCGGCCAGCAGCACGCCGAGGACCCCGGCGAGCACGTCGCCCGCGCCCGCGGTCGCGAGCCACGGCGGCGCGTCGGCCTGCGACCACGTGGCGCCCGGCCCGACGACGAGCGTCACCGCTCCCTTGAGCAGCACCGTGGCGCCCGTGAGCTCGTGCGCCCGCCGCGCCCACCGCCACGGCTCGGCGTCGACGTCTCGCCGCGAGACGTCGTCCCCGCGCGCGGAGAGCAGCGTCGCGAGCTCGCCCGCGTGCGGCGTGAGGACGACGGACGGCGGGCAGCGCTCGGGCAGGAGCGACAACGCCCCGGCGTCGACGACCGCGGCGACCCGGTCCGGGCCCGTCGCGGCCGCGAGGGCGCGCCGGATGCGGTCGTGCTGGCCGCCGTCGGGCACCGGGTCCTGCCCCGCACCCGGCGCGGCCGGCACCCCGGACCCGACGGACCACGCCTGGACGCGACCCTCGCCCGGGACCACCTCCGGGTGCGCGGCGAGCACCGCGCGCGTGACGTCGTCGGGTCCGGCGTAGCGCACCATGCCGGGGCCGGTGCGGACCGCCGCCGTCGTGACGAGGACGGCCGCCCCCGGGTAGGTCGGCGTCCCGGCCACGACGCCCAGCACGCCGCGCGTGTACTTGTGGTCCGTCGGGCCCGGGACGGGCCACAGCGCCGCGACGTCCTCGGGCTCGAGGCGCCGGACGGCGGGGGACGGCCCGCCGGGGGTGCCGAGCGCGAGACCGATGTCCACGACCGCCCCGTGGCCCACCTCCTGCGCGGCGGGCGGCAGCAGGAGGCCGGGCTTCGCGGCACCGAACGTCACGGTGCGGTCCGCGCGCAGCACGGTCCCGGGCACCGTCCCGTCGTCCACGCCCACCCCGCTCGGGGCGTCGACCGCCACGACCCACGGACGGCGGGGCACGCCGTCGAGGGCGGCCACGAGCCGTCGCACGAGGTCGGCCGCGACGCCGCGCAGCGCGCCCGTCGCACCGATGCCGACGAGCCCGTCCAGCACCGCGTCGGCGCGCCGCACCTCCTCGACGACGGCGTCGAGCACGCCGGACGGTGCCGCGCGGGGGGCCGGGACCGCACGGTCCGCCGTCTCGCGCGACGCGGTGGCGTCCAGCACCGTCCCGCCCGCACGCCGGAGCGCGGCGAGCCCCTCGCCGTGCACCCGCTCGCTCGCGAGCACCGCCGTCACGCGCGCGCCGCGGCGCGCGAGGTACGCGCCCGCGTGGAGGGTGTCGCCGCCGTTGTTTCCCGGCCCCACGAGCAGCACCACCCGGGCACCGGTCACGCGCCCGTCGCGCCGACCGCCGTCGGGACCGACCACCGACCTGGCGCGCGCGACGTCGCGCGCGACGACCGTGGCGAGCGCGAACGCCGCGCGCTCCATGAGCGGGACCCCGGCGTCGAGGAGCGGCTGCTCGGCGGCACGGACGTCGGCGACGGACCAGGCTTCGATCATCCCGCCATCCTGCCCACCGCACCGCGTGACCGCAGGGCGAGACCGGGCGGGCCAAGGACGCGAGCACGGCGGCCCCGGCCTAGGGTGACGGTCATGCGATTCGGACTCTTCATCCCCCAGGGCTGGCGGCTCGACCTCGTCGGCATCGACCCCGCGGACCAGTGGGAGACCATGCGCTCCCTCGCGCGCCACGCCGACACCGCGCTCGCGGGCGAGGGCCTCCCCGGCGCCGCGAACGCGTGGGAGTCGCTCTGGGTCTACGACCACTTCCACACCGTCCCCGAGCCGACGGACGAGGCGACCCACGAGGCGTGGACGCTCATGGCGGCGTTCGCCGCGTCGACCGAGCGCATCCGCCTCGGTCAGATGTGCACGTGCATGGCGTACCGCAACCCGGCCTACCTCGCGAAGGTCGCGGCGACGGTCGACGTCGTGAGCGGCGGCCGCGTCGAGATGGGCATCGGCGCCGGCTGGTACGAGCACGAGTGGCGCGCCTACGGCTACGGCTTCCCCCGCGCCGGGGAGCGCCTCGCCGCCCTCGACGAGGGCGTGCAGATCTTCAAGCAGCTGTGGACGAACGGCGTCGCGACGCTCGACGGCGCGCACTACCAGGTCGACGGCGCGCGGCTCGCCCCGCTGCCGCTGCAGGTCGACGGGCCTCCGCTGTGGATCGCGGGCGGTGGCGAGAAGAAGACGCTGCGCATCGCGGCCGAGCACGCGCAGTACACGAACTTCGACGGCTCGCCCGAGGGTTTCGCGCACAAGTCCGAGGTGCTGCGGGGGCACTGCGAGGCGATCGGCCGGCCGTTCGAGGAGATCACGCGCAGCGCGAACTACAACGTGGTCATCGGCGGGACGGAGGCCGAGGTCGACGACCGCATCGCGTGGATCGAGGAGCACTACGCGCTGACGCTGCCCGACCGCGCGCCGGAGGAGGCCGAGAAGGCGCGGCGCGGCCCGCTCGTCGGGACGCCGGAGCAGATCGTCGAGAAGCTCACCGAGCTGCGCGGGCTCGGCCTGTCCTACGCGATCACCTACTTCGCGGAGGCGGCGTACGACCGCAGCGGCATCGAGCTCTTCGAGCGGGAGGTCGTCCCGGCGCTGCAGGACTGACCCGTCAGCCCTCCGCGACGACCATGGCCGACGCGATGCCGGCGTCGTGCGAGATGGACAGGTGGAACGTGCGGATCCCCAGCTCCTCCGCGCGCGCCGCGACGGTCCCCGTGATCTCGACCTCGGGCGGTCCTCCGACGACGCGGTGCACGGTCGCGTCGTGCCACTTCATGCCGCCCGGCGCGCCGAGGGCCTTGGCGATCGCCTCCTTCGCGGCGAACCGCGCCGCGAGGGACGACGCCGGCAGGTCGCGCTCCGCGGGCGTGAAGAGCCTGTCCCGCAGGCGAGGGATGCGCTCGATCGACTCCATGAACCGCGCGACGTCGACGACGTCGATCCCCACCCCGATGATCATGCGCCCACCCTACGGCGCGTCCCGGCCTCGTCCCGTGGTCCGTCCGGTCGACCGGACGGACCACGGGCACCGGGTCGGTGGTGACCGGTCTACTCGACCGTGACCGACTTCGCGAGGTTGCGCGGCTGGTCGACGTCGAGGCCCTTCGCGGTCGCGAGCGCCATGGCGAAGATCTGCAGCGGGACGACGGCGAGCAGGGGCGAGAGCAGCGTCGGCGACTCGGGGATCCAGAAGATCTCGTCGGCGTACGGACGCACCGCGTCGTCGCCGTCCTCCGCGATGACGAGCGTGCGCGCACCGCGTGCGCGGATCTCCTGGATGTTGGAGATGACCTTCGAGTGCAGCCCCTCGCGCCCGCGCGGCGACGGCACGATGACGAACACCGGCTGCCCCTCGTCGATGAGCGCGATCGGCCCGTGCTTGAGCTCGCCCGCGGCGAAGCCCTCGGCGTGGATGTACGCGAGCTCCTTGAGCTTCAGCGCACCCTCGAGCGCGACGGGGAACCCGACGTGCCGGCCGAGGAACAGCACCGACGACGCGTCCTTCATCGACCGCGCGGTGGCCCGCACGTACTCGCCGCGCTCGATGACGGTCTGGATCTTGCGCGGCATGTCGCGCAGGTCGTCGAGGATCGCGGAGATCTCGTCCGGGAACTTGTTCCCGCGCAGCTGCGCGAGGTACAGACCCAGCAGGTACGCCGCGGTGATCTGCGAGAGGAACGCCTTGGTCGACGCCACCGCGATCTCGGGTCCCGCGTGCGTGTAGAGCACCGCGTCGGACTCGCGCGGGATCGTCGAGCCGTGCGTGTTGACGATCGAGATCACCTTCGCGCCCTGCTCGCGCGCGTGGCGCACGGCCATGAGCGTGTCCATCGTCTCGCCGGACTGCGTGACGGCGACGACGAGCGTCTTCTCGTCGACGATCGGGTCACGGTAGCGGAACTCGTGCGCCAGCTCGACCTCGACGGGGATGCGGCACCAGTGCTCGATCGCGTACTTCGCGACGTGGCCGGAGTACGCGGCGGTCCCGCACGCGACGACGATGATCTTGTCGACCGACCGCAGCACGGCCTCGTCGATCCGCAGGTCGTCGAGCACGAGCCGGCCCGACGTGTCGGTCCGCCCGAGCAGCGTGTCCCCGACGGCGTGCGGCTGGTCGTGGATCTCCTTGTCCATGAAGGACGAGAAGCCGCCCTTCTCGGCGGCCGCGGCGTCCCAGTCGACCGTGTAGCGCTTCGCCTCGGCCGGGTTGCCGTCGAAGTCCGTCACCTCGACCGAGGTCGGCGTGATCGTGACGATCTGGTCCTGGCCGAGCTCGAGCGCCTCCTTGGTGTGGGAGATGAACGCCGCCACGTCCGAGCCGAGGAAGTTCTCGCCCTCCCCGATCCCGACGACGAGGGGCGAGTCGTGCCGAGCGCCGACGACCGTGTCCGGGGAGTCCGCGTGCACGGCGAGCAGCGTGAACGTGCCCTCGAGCCGGCGCGCGACCTGGCCCATCGCCGTCGTGAGGTCCTTCGTGTCGCGGTAGGCGCGGGCGAGCAGCTGCGCGGCGACCTCGGTGTCCGTCTCCGACCGGAAGGTCACGCCCTCCGCGACCAGCTCCGCCTTGAGGAGCGCGAAGTTCTCGACGATCCCGTTGTGGATCACCGCGAGCCGGTCGCCGTCCGCGAGGTGCGGGTGGGCGTTGGTGTCCGTCGGGCCACCGTGCGTCGCCCACCGGGTGTGCCCGATCGAGGCCGTCGAGGCCGGCAGCGGGTGCAGCTCGATCTCCTCGACGAGGTTGGCCAGCTTCCCCGACTTCTTCGCGAACGCGACCGCGTCGATGTCGGGTCCGACGAGAGCGACCCCCGCGGAGTCGTAGCCGCGGTACTCGAGCCGACCGAGTCCTTCGAGGGCGACGTCGAGGGGTCGCCCCGAGGCCTCCCCCACCATGGTTCCAGGGCCCACGTAGCCCACGATTCCGCACATGGTCGTCGAGTCTAGCGACGGCCGGGGCGACCTCGGAGCGGCGCACGATCCCGGTTCTTCGTCAGGCGTCCTGCGTAACTCCGGGCGGCGAGCCACCCCGTGCCGGTGCACAGTGTCCGCATGCCCTCCGTCCGCATCGGCCTGTCCGGATGGCGGTACGCGGACTGGCGCGGACGGTTCTACCCGCCCGGTCTCCCGCAGCGCCGCGAGCTCGAGCACGTCGCCTCCGCCTTCCCGGCCGTCGAGCTCAACGGCTCGTTCTACTCGCTGCAGCGACCGTCGTCGTTCGTGGCGTGGCGCGAGCAGACGCCGGCGGGGTTCACCTTCGCCGTCAAGGGCGGCCGGTTCATCACGCACATGAAGCGCCTGCGCGACGTCCGGACGCCCCTCGCCAACTTCTTCGCGAGCGGCGTGCTCGCCCTCGGGGACCGGCTCGGACCGGTGCTCTGGCAGCTCCCGGAGCGCACGACGTTCGACCGGTCCACGCTCGAGTCCTTCCTCGACCTCCTGCCCCGCACCTCGTCCGACGCCGCGCGTCTCGCCGAGCACCACGACGACCGCCTCCGCGCCGACCCCTGGACCGAGGTCACCACCGACCGGCCGATCGTCCACGCGCTCGAGCCCCGCCACGCGTCCTTCGCCGAACCCGCGGCCCTCGACCTCCTGCGCGCGCACGACGTCGCCCTGGCGATCTCCGACGGCGCGGGACGCTGGCCCGTCATCGACGCGGTGACCGCCCCGCTCGTCTACGTGCGCCTCCACGGTGACACCGAGCTCTACACGAGCGCCTACCGCCCGCACGTGCTCGACGCCTGGGCCGAGCGCGTGCGCCGCTGGCACGCCGACGGCCACGACGTCGAGCTGTACTTCGACAACGACGTCCACGCCCACGCCCCGGCCGACGCGCGCGCCCTCATGGACCGTCTCCCCGACCTCGCCCTCCCCGGCCCGGGCGCCCCCGTCGACCTGCCCCCGCGCCGCCGTCCCCGCTGAGGCCCCGTGCCGGGCCGACCGACCACCCGGCCGGCACGACGAGCGGGCCGGCGCCGGGGCGGACGACGTGCGCAGGGCGTCAGAGCCGCGCTCCTGAGACACGACCCGGCAGACCAGGGTGACGGGGCGGCAGCCCGAGCACGTCGACCGCGCGGGCGGCGGACCGGGGCAGGGACGAGCGGGCCGGCGCCGGAGCGGACGACGTGCGCAGGGCGTCAGAGCCGCGCTCCTGAGACAGGACCCGACAGACCAGGGCGACGGCGCGGCAGCCCGAGCACGTCGACCGCGCGGGCGGCGGTCCGCGACCCGGCCCCGACCGACTCCACCGACCCGAACGACCCGACCCGAGGCTCCTCGGCACGCGCACCACCCGGAATCCGGCAGAATCGGACGGTGTCCTCCCCGCGCCCGAGTCGACCGACGCCCTGACCCGCCTGATCGCCAGTCCGTCGTCGCCGTACGTCGACCTCGACCGCGCGGCGTGGAGCCGCCTCTCGGAGTCCACGCCGTTGCCGCTGACCGACGCGGACGTGGCGCGCCTGCGCGGCCTCGGCGACCCGATCGACCTCGCGGAGGTCGACGACGTGTACCGCCCGCTGTCGCGCCTGCTCAACCTCTACGTCACCGCGACGGCCGGCCTGCACGAGGCGACCTCGACGTTCCTGCGCGAGGACACCGGGTCGACGCCGTACGTCATCGGCGTCGCGGGGTCCGTGGCGGTCGGCAAGTCCACGACGGCGCGCGTGCTGCGGGAGATGCTCGCGCGCTGGCCCGAGACGCCGCGCGTCGAGCCATCACGACCGACGGGTTCCTCTACCCGAACGCGGAGCCTGCAGCGTCGGGGTCTCATGGAGCGCAAGGGCTTCCCCGAGTCGTACGACCGGCGTGCCCTCATCCGTTTCCTGTCGAAGGTCAAGGCGGGCCACGACGAGGTCCGCGCGCCCGTCTACGATCACCTCACGTACGACATCGTGCCGGGCGCCGAGGCGGTCGTGCGCAAGCCGGACGTGCTCGTCGTCGAAGGGCTCAACGTCCTGCAGCCGGCTCGGCCGAGCGCGCACGACGAGTCGACCGTCGCCGTCTCGGACTTCTTCGACTTCTCGATCTACGTCGACGCCCGCACGCGCAACGTGCGGCAGTGGTACGTCGACCGCTTCCTCGCGCTGCGCCGCACCGCGTTCGCCCGCCCGGAGTCGTACTTCCGCCGCTACGCGGACCTCACGGACGAGGAGGCCGTGGAGCGGGCGCGGTCGATCTGGGACTCGATCAACGCGCCCAACCTGGAGCAGAACATCCTGCCGACGCGCGGGCGCGCGACGCTCGTGCTCACGAAGGGCTCGGACCACTCGGTCCAGCGCGTGCGTCTGCGCAAGGCTCTGACGCCGGTTCCCCCGCCCGTCCGCGAGCGCGTCGACGTCAGCGCGGGAGGGTCCCGGTGCCACCCGTCGTGGTGCCCGACGCCGCGTCCGTCTCTCCCGGTGCGCTCGTCGCAGCCGTGTCGGACGGTGCGGTCGCCACGGCGCTGCCGGACGGTGGCGCGTCCGTCGTCGGTGCCGGGTTCGCGAGGGCGTCCGGGATCACCCCGTGCCGACGGGAGCGCATCATGAGGATCCGGTCGATGACGAACCCGCCGGCGATGCCGATGACGACGCCGACGGCCATCGCGAGGAGCGGCGCGTGGCCGAGCCACTGCGCGGCGACCAGTCCGATGAGGACCGAGTAGAGCGCCCACGTCACGGCGGCGATCGCGGAGAACGCCATGAACCGCCGCCGCGGGTAGCCGACGGCGCCCGCGGTCATGTTCACGGCGACGCGACCTACCGGGATGTACCGCGCGGCGAGGATGAAGGAGGCCCCGCGGTTGGTGAGCGCGCGCCCAGGCCAGGCCAGCCGTGCGCCCGCGCCGCGTGCGCAGGAAGGCGAAGCGCTCCGTGCCGACGGCACGGCCGAGCGCGAAGGCGATCTGGTCACCGGTCCAGGCACCGACCGCGGCGATGAGGAGGACGAGCAGCAGGTTCGGCGAACCCGTCGCGTGCGCCGAGACGGCGAGCGTGATGACGACCGACTCGCTGGGGATGGGCGGGAAGAAGCCGTCGATCGTCGCGAAGCCGAGCAGTGCGGGGTAGATCCACCCGGACGCCGCGAGCGCGAGGATCCAGGCCTCCAGGTTCTCCAGGAAGGTCGTCACGGCCTCGGTCACGGGGTCCTCGTTCGTCTGCTGGCGGGGAGGCCAGGCTGGCGGCGGCTGGGGTGGCACGGGACGGCGTCCGGTACCACGACCAGCCTACGGAGCGTGCCGCCGTCGTCCATCAGGATTTCCCCCGGGCGAACCCTGAGGAGTCCCCGCGTGCACGGCGGTGACCACGAGTCTGGCGTGCGGGCGACGCGTCGTCGTCATCCTGTCGAGGGAGATCCGCCGGGGGGCGCATACGTCGGGGGGACCACCGCGGCCGGGGGCGTGGGGCAGGACCGGCTCAGGCGTCCGCGCGGGCCTGCGGGAGGCGCGCGGCCGCGAGCGTGGACGAGAGCGTCCGCAGGTCGGCGCCGTCGAGGTAGAGCTCGCCGCGCAGGTGGTCCGTCTCGTGCTGCACGATCCGGGCCGGCCAGCCGGTGAGGACCTCGTCGACCGGCGCACCGGTCTCGTCCTCCCCGGTGAGCCGTACGGAGCGGGCGCGTGCCCGCTCCGCCTGCCAGCCGTGCACCGACAGGCACCCCTCGGCGAACGTCCGGCGGTCGTCACCGACCGCGGTGTACCGCGGGTTCACGAGCACGCGGAAGGGCAGCGGGGGGCGCTCGCGCTCGTCGTCCGGGTCCGGTGAGCCCGGGTCCTCGACGACCGCGAGGGCCAGCCCGAGACCGACCTGCGGCGCCGCGAGCCCGACGCCCGGCGCGGCGTGCATGGTCGCGCGCATCGCGTCGAGGAGTGCCGGCAACGTGTCGCCGAGCTGGCCGGCGTACGGAACGGCCGGCGTGCGCAGCACCGGGTGCCCCGCCTGCACGATGGGCAGGATCCCGCCCTCGAAGCTGTCGAGGAGGTCGAGCACGTGGGCGCGCAGCGCCTCGTCGACCCCGTGCCGCACGCTCATCGTCGTCCCTCGCTCGTCACGGCCGCCACGTCGTGACGGGTCGTCGTCCGCCGGCTCACAGCGCCAGGCGCTCGCGGACGACGTCGGCGAGACCGCCGGCGACGGCGTCCGCCTGCTGCTGGGTCGCGGCCTCCACCATCACGCGCACGAGCGGTTCCGTGCCCGACGGCCGCAGGAGCACGCGCCCGGTCTCCCCGAGCGCCGCCTCGGCGTCGGCGACCGCCGCGAGCAGCGCCTCGTCGCTCGCCGCGCGCGACCGGTCGACCCCGGGGACGTTGACGAGCGTCTGCGGCAGCCGCTGGACCACTCCCGCCAGGTCCGCGAGCTTCTGACCGGTCGCCTTGACGCGCGCCGCGAGCTGCAGCGCGGTGAGGACGCCGTCGCCCGTCGTCGCGTACCGCGACATGATGATGTGCCCGGACTGCTCGCCGCCGAGCCCGTAGCCGTGCGCGCGCATCGCCTCGAGGACGTAGCGGTCGCCGACGGCCGTCTGCACCGTGCGGATCCCGGCGGCCCGCATCGCGAGGAGGAGGCCGAGGTTGCTCATCACCGTGACGACGAGCGTGTCGTCGGGCAGCGCGCCCTCGTCCTTGAGCGCGAGCGCGAGCACCCCCATGATCTGGTCCCCGTCGACGACGGCGCCGCCGTGGTCGACCGCGATGCACCGGTCGGCGTCGCCGTCGAACGCGACCCCGAAGTCGGCCTCCGACGCCACGACCACGGCCTGGAGCTGCTCGGGGTGGTTCGAGCCGCACGCGGCGTTGATGTTGTGCCCGTCGGGGCTCGCGTTGATGACGACGACGTCGGCTCCTGCGGCCCGCAGCGCCGCCGGGCCGACGTCGCTCGCGGCGCCGTTCGCGCAGTCGACGGCGATCCGCAGGCCGGCGAGGGGCTTGGCGTCCTCGTCGGCGCCGATGCTCGCCACGAGGTGCTCGACGTAGGCGCTCCCGGCACGGCCGGTGTCGCGCGACAGCCGACCGACCCCGCTGTGCGTGGGGCGCGCCCACTCCTGGCCGAGCAGCGACTCGATCGCGTCCTCGACGGCGTCGTCGAGCTTCACGCCGCCGCGCGCGAGGAACTTGATGCCGTTGTCCTGCATCGGGTTGTGCGACGCGGAGATGACGACGCCGAAGTCGACGTCCATCGCGCTCGCCAGGTAGGCGACGCCGGGGGTCGGCAGGACGCCGACGTCGCGCACGTCGACGCCCGCGCTCGCGAGCCCGGCCGCGAGCGCCGCGCCGAGGAACTCCCCGGACACCCGGGTGTCGCGTCCCACGACCGCACGCGGGCGGTGGCCCTCGGCCCCGTCCGCGAGCACGCGCGCCGCGGCGACGCCCAGGTCGAGCGCGAGCTCGGCCGTCACGTTGCCGTTCGCGAGGCCGCGCACGCCGTCGGTCCCGAACAGTCGTCCCATGAAGTCCCTCTCTCACGGCGTCCGCGCGTCGACCGCGCGCCCGCCTCCCTCGCCCACGCCGGGCATCGTCAACACTCCTGACAAAAGCCGTCGGCCCCGGCGGACGAGTCCACCGGGGCCGACGATCACACGGCGCGGATCAGCGCTTGGAGTACTGCGGGGCCTTGCGGGCCTTCTTGAGCCCGGCCTTCTTGCGCTCGACGACGCGCGCGTCGCGGGTGAGGAAGCCGGCCTTCTTCAGCGCCGGGCGGTTGTTCTCCGCGTCGATCGCGTTGAGGGCCCTCGCGATGCCGAGGCGCAGCGCACCGGCCTGGCCGGAGGTGCCGCCGCCCGAGATGCGGGCGACGACGTCAAAGCGACCCTCGACGTCGACCAGCTTCAGCGGGGAGTTGACGAGCTGCTGGTGGACCTTGTTCGGGAAGTAGTCCTCGAGCGTGCGCCCGTTGACCTTCCACTGGCCCGTGCCCGGCACGAGGCGGACGCGAGCGACCGCCTCCTTGCGACGGCCCAGGGCCTGCCCGGGGGCGGTGATGCTCTGGCCGCGGCCCGTGGGGGCTGCGGACTCAGAGGTGTAGTTGCTGGGGGTCTCGTCACCCAGCGTGTCGGTCTCGACGGTGGTCTCGGCCACGGGTGTGTCCTCGCGTCTCTCTGTCGGCTACGCCTGGGCGGCGATTACTGCGCGACCTGGGTGATCTCGAACGGCTGGGGCTGCTGAGCGGCGTGCGGGTGCTCGGCACCCGCGTAGACCTTCAGCTTGCCGAGCTGGGCGCGGCCGAGGCTGGTCTTGGGCACCATGCCGCGGACGGCCTTCTCGACGGCACGCTCGGGGTGCTTGTCGAGCAGGTCGCCGTAGGCGGTGGCACGCAGACCACCCGGGTAGCCCGAGTGGTTGTAGGCCATCTTCTGCTCGCGCTTGTTGCCGCTGAGGGCGACCTTGCCGGCGTTGATGACGATGACGAAGTCACCGCCGTCGACGTGCGGAGCGAAGGTCGGCTTGTGCTTGCCGCGCAGCAGGGTGGCCACGTGGGTGGCCAGGCGGCCCAGGACGACGTCGGTCGCGTCGATGACGTACCAGTTGCGCTGGATGTCGCCGGGCTTCGGGGTGTACGTACGCACGGTCGTAGCCTTCGTTTCTGTCAGGTGTCTTCTTCGGCCGCTGAAGCAGGCGGTCGAGAGGGCGTTGTCGTTGCGCGGCGGGCTCGTTCGACACCCGCTCCTTGGCCGGCAGCGAGTGGGCGCGCTAGCGACACGGGTGTCGTGAGAAGAGCACAACGACTCATCAGCGTACCTGGGTCGGCGCGCCCGGGTCAAAGCGGCCGGACGGCGACGACGTCAGCCACGGGTGGCCGCGGGCGCGACCGGTCGCTCCCCCACGCACACCTCGCAGCGCACCGACCGTGCGCCGGCGGCGCAGCCGTCGCAGAACAGCCGCAACGTCCTGCACGACGGGTCGGCGCAGTTCTCGTACCGGGCCGTCGCGGCTCCGCACGCCGTGCACTCCCCGAGCGGGGTGGAGCCGGGACCGAGCTCGACGTGCATCCGCTCGTCGAACACGTAGAGGGATCCGTCCCAGAGCCCCTGGCTGCCGAACGCCTCGCCGTAGCGCACGACCCCGCCGTCGAGCTGGTACACCTCCTCGAACCCGCGCGAGCGCAGCAGCGCCGACAGCACCTCGCACCGCACGCCGCCCGTGCAGTAGGTGACGACGGGCCGCTGCCTGAGGTCGTCGTACCGGCCCGAGTCGATCTCGGCGACGAAGTCCCGCGTGGTCTCCACGTCCGGGACCACCGCGCCACGGAACCGCCCGATCGCGGCCTCGAACGCGTTGCGCCCGTCGAACATCACGACCTCGTCCCCGCGGGCGTCGACGAGGTCGTGCAGCGCCTGCGGGCTCAGACGCTCGCCACCGCCGACCACGCCGCCCTCGTCGACCTTCAGCTCGTCCGCGGCGCCGAACGCCACGAGCTCCGGCCGCACCTTGACCGAGAGCCTGGGGAAGTCGTGGCCCGTACCGTCGGACCACTTGACGTCGATCCGCTCGAACCCCGGGTACCGGCGCGTCGTCTTCACGTACTGCTTGAGGTCCTCCACCGTGCCGCCGAGCGTCGCGTTGATGCCGTGCTCCGCGACGACCACGCGTCCCGTGAGGTGCCAGCGCTCGGCGAGCGCGGACTGCCAGAGCTGCACCGCGCGCGGGTCCGCGAGCGGTGTGAACGCGTAGAAGAGCACGATCTTGTGGACGGCCATGCCCTCCAGGATAGGGATCTCACGGTGCCGAGCGGGCCGCGCGCGTCCACCTCACGACCGCCCGCGTGCACCGGTCAGCGGACGCGGTCCACGCGCTCGACGTCCCACACGGGCTCCGGCGTCTCCACGACGCGGCCGTCGCCCCCGAGCACGAGGAACCGGTCGAACCCGCGCGCGAACCAGCGGTCGTGCGTCACGGCGAGGACCGTGCCCTCGAACGCCGCGAGACCGGTCTCCAGCGCCTCGGCGGAGTGCAGGTCGAGGTTGTCGGTGGGCTCATCGAGGAGGAGGAGCGTCGCGCCGTCGAGCTCGAGGAGCAGGATCTGGAAGCGCGCCTGCTGGCCGCCCGACAGCGTCTCGAAGCGCTGGCCCGCCTGCGCGACGAGCTCGTACCGGTCGAGCGCGCGGCTCGCGCCCTCGCGGCCCATCCCCGCCCTGTTGCCCTCGCCCCGGTGCAGGATCTCCAGCAGGGTGCGCCCGCGCAGACCCGGGTGGTCGTGGTTCTGGGCGAACCACCCCGGTCGCACGCGCGAGCCGAGGACCGCCCGCCCGGTGTGGGCGACAGGAGCCGGGGCGGCGGCCTCGGGCGGTGCACCGAGCGGCCCCGGGAGCGGCGCGGCGTCGGGCAACGCCCCGGGCGCCGGGTCGCTCCCGCCCGCCGCGAGCAGCCGCAGGAGGTGCGACTTCCCGGACCCGTTCGAGCCGAGCACGGCCACGCGCTCGCCGAAGAACACCTCGAGGTCGAACGGCTGCACGAGGCCCGTCAGCTCGAGGTCGTGGCACGTCACGGCACGCTTGGCCGTGCGCCCGCCCCGCAGCCGCACGCTGACGCGCTGCTCGTGCGCGAGGACCTCGGGCGGGCCGGCCTCCTCGAACTTGCGCAGACGCGTGCGCGCCGCCTGGTACCGGCTGGCCAGACCGTCGTTGAACGCCGCCTTCGTCTTGAGCGTCTGGACGAGGTCGACGAGCTTGCGGTGCTCCTCGTCCCAGCGGCGCGCGAGCTCCGCGAGCCGCTCGCGGCGGTCCTCGCGCGCCTGCGCGTACGACGCGAACCCGCCGCCGTGGACCCAGACGGTCCCGCCGCCGGGCGTCGGCTCGAGCGTCGCGACCTGCGTCGCCGTGCGGGCGAGGAGCTCCCGGTCGTGCGACACGTAGAGCACGGCCTTGGGGGACTCGACGAGCCGGTCCTCGAGCCAGCGCTTCGTGGGCACGTCGAGCGCGTTGTCGGGCTCGTCGAGCAGGAGGACCTGCTCGGGCCCGCCGAGGAGCGCCGTGAGGGCGAGCCGCTTCTGCTCGCCGCCCGACAGCGTCCGCAGGTCGCGCCACTGCGCCCGCTCGAAGGGGATCGACAGGACCTCGTCCGTCACGCGGTCCCACGCCGTCTCCGCGTCGTAGCCGCCGACGTCGGCCCAGTCCGCGAGCGCCTGGGCGTAGCGCATCTGCGCGGGGGTGTCGTCGACGGTCATGACCCCGAGCTCGGCCGCGGCGAGCTCGAGCGCCGCCTCACGCACGGTGGTCGGGGCGAGCTCGACGAGGAGGTCGCGCACCGTCCGGTCGTCGTCGCCGCGCGCGACCTGCTGCCGCATCACGCCGAGGCCCCCGCTGCGGACCACGGTGCCACCGTGGGGTGCGAGGTCCCCCGTGACGATCCGCAGCAGGGTCGACTTCCCGACGCCGTTCGGCCCCACGAGGGCGACGCGTGCGCCGTCCGCGACGCGCAGGCTCACGGCGTCCAGGAGCGTGCGGCCGTCGGGCAGGTGATAGGTGATGTCGCTGACGTCGAGGTGTCCCACCCCGCCATGGTCGCCCGTGCCGGGGTGCGCGGTCACGTCCTTTGGCCCGGGTGACGGGTCCCGGGACGCGCTCGGCGGGCCGGACGCCGTCGTGCTGCGACGGTCGGCGCGAGGTGCGACGGTGGGGGCATGACCGAGACCACAGGCACCAGCCCTGACCCGGAGACCGGGGCCGAGGGCGACAACGACCAGCTCCAGGCCGAGGACACGCTGCTCGACCGCGGCGTCGACGACGTGCTCGACGAGGGGTACTCCCCGCCCGACCGTCCGCGGACGAACCACTTCGGGGAGACCCCGTGGGAAGAGGTCCACGGCGAGACGCTCGACCAGCGCCTCGCCGAGGAGGAGCCCGAGGAGTGGGACGGCGACCCGCTCGACCGCCCCGACGAGTCGCGCGCGGGCCGGCTCGTCGCCGACCCCGACGCGCTGGACGGCCGCCAGAACGACACCTACGCCGACGACGAGGGCATCTCGGGTGCCGGCGCGAGCGCGGAGGAGGCGGCGGTCCACATCGTCGAGGAGCCGTGACGGACGGGGCGCCGCCGGCGGGTCAGGACCCGTCGACGGCGTCCCACACGTCCTCCTCGTTCCGCACGGCACGGACCCGCTCGGCCCTGTCGGCGAGCTCCGCGTCGGGCGGGTAGGTCACCTCCTCGAGCACCAGGCCGTGCGCGGGCACGACGCCGGCCCCGCCGTCGCGTCGCCGGCTCGCCAGGAGCGCGGCCGGCCACCCGACGTCGCGCCGCCCCTCCCCCACGGCGAGCGACGCGCCGACCAGCGCGCGGACCATGTTGTGGCAGAACGCGTCGGCCCGGACGTGCGCGACGACCAGGCCGGCGTCGGGTCCGGCCTGCGGGCGTGACCAGGACAGGTGCTGCAGCTCGCGGATGGTCGTCGCACCGGGCCGCGGCTTGCAGAACGCCGCGAAGTCCCGCACGCCGAGCAGCGGGCGCACGGCCGCGTCCATCGCCGCGACGTCGAGCCCTCGCCGGTTCCACAGCGTCCACTCGCGGCGCAGGGGGTCGCGCCGCTCCGGGTCGTCGGCGACGCGGTACGTGTACGCGCGGTGCAGCGCCGAGAACCGCGCGTCGAAACCCGCCGGTGCACGCACCGCACGGTGCACCACCACGTCGCCCGGCAGCACGCCGCCCAGGCGTGCGACGAGCGCGTCCCCCGGCTCACGGTCGGAACGGCCCGGCAGCGACTCCCACTGCGCCGCCGTGAGGTCGACGTGCGCGACCTGGCCCCGCGCGTGCACGCCCGCGTCCGTCCGCCCCGCGACGGTGAGGCGTGGCGGGTCCCCGCGCAGGAGGGTCGCGAACCCGTCCTCGAGCGCCCCCTGGACGGTGCGCAGGCCGGGCTGGCGCGCCCACCCCGCGAAGCGCGTGCCCTGGTAGGCGAGGTCGAGACGGACGCGCACGTCGGGCACGTCGGGCGCGGGAGGCACGTCGGGCGCGGCGGGCGGAAGGTCGGTCACAGGGGTTCACGGTAGCCGCCGGCCGCGGGGGCGCACGCTGCGCACCCTGGTGCGCGCGCCTACGCTGCGACCCATGACCGACCTGCGGACGCTCGCCGTCGACTGCGGCGGCGGGGGCATCAAGGCGAACGTGCTCGACTCCTCCGGCACGGCCCACGCCGCGGCGGTCCGCGTACCCACCCCGTACCCGCTCCCGCCGGACCTGCTCGTCGAGACCGTCGCCGAGATCGCGAGCCGGCTCCCCCGGGCGGACCGCGTGACCGTCGGCATGCCCGGGATGATCCGGCGTGGTGTCGTCGTGCACACGCCGCACTACGTCACGCGCAGCGGGCCGCGGTCACGCGTGGACCCCGGGCTCGTCGAGGCGTGGGCGAGCTTCGACGTCCAGGCCGCCGTCGCACGACGGCTCGGGGTCCCCGCGCTCGTCCTCAACGACGCCGAGGTGCACGGCGCGGGCGTGATCGCCGCGTCGGGCCTCGAGCTCGTCCTCACGCTCGGGACGGGGCTCGGCTCGGCCCTCTTCCACGGCGGCCGGCTCGCGCCCCACCTCGAGTGGTCCCGCGCACCCGTCCGGCGGGGGACGTCGTACGACGAGTACGTCGGCGAGCCGGAACGACGGCGGCTCGGCAACGCCCTGTGGTCGCGCCGCGTGCTCGCCGTCGTGGACGGGCTGCGACCGGTGTTCTGGTGGGACCGGCTCTACCTCGGCGGGGGGAACTCGCGGCAGATCACGCCGACGGTCCTGGACCGGCTCGGCGACGACGTCGTCGTGGTCCCGAACTCCGCCGCGCTCGTCGGTGGCGCCCGGGCGTGGGACCTGCCGCCCGCCTGAGGGCGTCAGCGAGCGGTCGCGGACATCTCCGGCCGGACGGGAGGGGACTCGTCCCCCGCACCGCGCGCGAGGTCGGCGACCGCCTCGAGCAGGAGCCTCGAGAAGGCCACGGGCCGGTCGAGGCTCACGAGGTGGCGCGCACCGGGCACCACGACGAGGCGCGCCCGCGCTCCCCCGCGGCGCGCCGCCGCCAGGAACGACCGCTCGCCCGTCCGGAAGTGGTCCCACCGGCCGTTCACGAGCCACACCGGCGAGTCGGTCGCGGCCAGGGCGGCGAGCGGGTCGGCCGTGCCCACCTCGCGCAGGATGGCGCTCATCACGTCGAGGGCGAAGCCACCCGCTGCGAGGTCGGCCGCGGCGTTCGCGGGCATCGACCGGTCCACGAGCGCCTGGTTGAGCGCCGCCCCGCCGTCGGGCAGCTTCTCGATGCGCTCCGCGGCGAGGAGCCACGCAGCGCGCAGCCTCGTGCTCGGCACGGTCGAGCAGCTCGCCGCGACGAGCCCCAGCACGCGCTCGGGGTGCCGCGCCCTCGCCTCGATCGCCACGTACCCCCCGAGCGACAGCCCGACGACGAGCGCCCCGCCGCCGAGGTCCTCGACACCCTGGGCGACGGCCTCGACCGCGCCGTCGAGCGTGAACGGCTCGCCGCGCCGCGCACCGTGGCCGGGGAGGTCGACCGCGAGGGCCGGGACGCCGGCGCGGTCCAGCGAGGTGAGCTGGCCGCGCCACATCGTGCGCGACGTGCGCGAGCCGTGCACGAGGAGCACGGGCGGGGCGTCACGGACGGGGTCCATCTCTCGACGGTAGGCGCCGCACCGTGCTGTCGCACGGGGATCCGGCTCGCCGCGGCCGGCGGCTGGATCCCACCGGCGCCCCCGCGGACGACGGAGGGCCCGGAACCGAGCGGTTCCGGGCCCCCCGTACGGAGCGACAGGCGGCCTCAGGCCTCCTTGGTCTCCTCAGCCTTGTCGGCCTTCTCGGCCTTCTCGGCCTTGCTGGCCTTGCTGGCCTTGCTGGCCTTCTCAGGCTTGTCGGCCTTCGCAGCAGGAGCGTCCTCGACCTGCTCGGCGGCGACGGGCGCGTCCTCGACGGGCGCGTCCTCGACCGGGGCGTCCTCGACCGGGGCGTCGGCCTTCTTCGCCGGCTTGTCGGCCTTCTTCTTGCCGGCCTTCTCCGCTGCCTTCTCGGCCTCGCGGACGACGGCCTGCTTCGGGCTGACGGGCTCGGTCACGAGCTCGATGACCGCGAGGGGCGCGTTGTCGCCCTTGCGCGTGCCGACCTTCGTGATGCGCGTGTAGCCACCGTTGCGCTCGGCCATTTGCGGCGCGATCTCGGTGAACAGCGTGTGCACCACGGACTTGTCGCGCACGACGCGCAGGACGCGACGACGCGCGTGCAGGTCACCGCGCTTGGCGAAGGTGATGAGGCGCTCGGCCAGCGGACGCAGGCGCTTCGCCTTGGTCTCGGTGGTCGTGATGCGGCCGTGCTCGAACAGCGCCGTGGACAGGTTCGCGAGGATCAGACGCTCGTGAGCCGGTCCACCGCCGAGCCGCGGGCCCTTGGTGGGGGTAGGCATGGGATGTGCTCCTTGGGAAGTGATCGCGGCCCGGGTGCGACCCGGGGCGCGCTAGAGGTGTGGGAGTCGCTGGCTCGCGCCGGCTCAGTACTGCTGCTCGGTGTCCGAGAACGTCGGCTCGTCCTCGTCGCCGTCGTAGTACGCCGCGGCCGAGGGGTCGAAGTCCAGGGGCGAGTCCTTGAGGGACAGGCCGAGCTCGGCGAGCTTCTCCTTCACCTCGTTGATGGACTTCGCACCGAAGTTGCGGATGTCCAGCAGGTCGGCCTCGCTGCGAGCGACGAGCTCGCCCACCTGGTGGATGCCCTCGCGCTTGAGGCAGTTGTACGAGCGGATCGTGAGGTTGAGCTCCTCGATCGGCAGCGCGAGGTCGGCGGCGAGCGCGGCGTCCGTCGGCGACGGGCCGATCTCGATGCCCTCGGCCTCGACGTTGAGCTCACGGGCCAGGCCGAACAGCTCGACGAGCGTCTTGCCCGCCGACGCGAGGGCGTCGCGCGGCGAGATCGCCTGCTTCGTCTCGACGTCGACGACCAGCTTGTCGAAGTCCGTGCGCTGCTCGACACGCGTCGCCTCGACCTTGTAGGTCACCTTGAGGACCGGCGAGTAGATCGAGTCGACCGGGATCCGGCCGATCTCCGCGTCGAACGACTTGTTCTGCGCCGCCGAGACGTAGCCGCGGCCGCGCTCGACCGTGAGCTCGATCTCGAGCTTGCCCTTGTCGTTCAGCGTGGCGATGTGCAGATCGCTGTTGTGGACCTCCACGCCCGCGGGCGGGACGATGTCCGCCGCGGTGACGGCGCCAGCACCCTGCTTGCGCAGGTACATCACGACGGGCTCGTCGTTCTCCGAGGAGACGACGAGGTTCTTGATGTTGAGGATGACCTCGGTGACGTCCTCCTTGACACCCGGCACCGTGGTGAACTCGTGGAGCACACCGTCGATGCGGATGGAGGTGACCGCCGCGCCCGGGATGGACGACAGCAGCGTGCGACGCAGCGAGTTGCCGAGCGTGTAGCCGAAACCCGGCTCCAGGGGCTCGATGGAGAAGCGCGAACGGTTCTCCGAGATGACCTCTTCGGTCAAGGTGGGGCGCTGTGCGATCAGCACTGGTGGTTTCCTTTCGGTGAGCGTCCGCCATATGACGCTTCACGGTTCAAGGCGAGGTGCGCGCCTGGGCGCGCGGCCCCGGCCGGGACTCGGTCCACCCGGTCGGGAAGGGGTGCCGTCGGCAGGTCAGGGCCGGAGCCCGGACGGACCGCTGCCGCCGACGGGGCACCGGGGCGCACGAGGCACCCGGGGACCCGTCGACGGCTGGCGTGCCGACGGCGAGGTCGTCAGACGCGGCGACGCTTGGGCGGACGGCACCCGTTGTGCGCCTGCGGCGTGACGTCCTGGATCGAGCCGACCTCGAGGCCGGTGGCCTGGAGGGAGCGGATCGCGGTCTCGCGGCCGGAGCCGGGACCCTTGACGAAGACGTCGACCTTCTTCACGCCGTGCTCCTGGGCGCGGCGCGCCGCGGACTCCGCAGCGAGCTGCGCGGCGAACGGCGTGGACTTGCGGGAGCCCTTGAAGCCCACGTGCCCGGCCGAGGCCCAGGCGATCACGGCGCCCGTCGGGTCGGTGATCGAGACGATCGTGTTGTTGAAGGTGCTCTTGATGTGCGCCTGGCCCAGCGGGACGTTCTTCTTGTCCTTGCGGCGCGGCTTGCGCGAGCTGGAGGCTGCGCGAGTCTTGGGAGGCATGTGCTCTTTCTCTCCTGGTCTGAGGTGGTCGGACCGCGGGGATCTCCGAGCCGCCCGGTGACGCGAGGGTCACCGCACGGCCGGGGCCCGCCCGGCGGACTGCTGCTTAGCGGGCCTTCTTCTTGCCGGCCACGGTGCGCTTCGGTCCCTTGCGCGTACGCGCGTTGGTCTTCGTGCGCTGACCGCGCACGGGAAGGCCGCGGCGGTGACGCAGGCCCTGGTAGGTGCCGATCTCGACCTTGCGGCGGATGTCGGCGGCCACCTCACGACGGAGGTCACCCTCGAGCTTGTAGTTGCCCTCGAGGTAGTCGCGGAGCGCGACGAGCTCGGCGTCGCCGAGATCCTTCACGCGTGCGTCCGGGCTGATGCCCGTGGCGGCCAGCGTCTGCTGGGCGCGGGTACGGCCGACGCCGAAGATGTAGGTGAGCGCCACCTCGAGCCGCTTGTCGCGGGGGAGGTCGACGCCGATGAGACGTGCCATGTGCCTTTCGGCTCCTCGTACTTCGTCCGGAGGTCTTCCGCACCGCCCTCCCGCGGGGTCCGCGGGCCCCGGCCTCCGGGCCGGGGGTTCCCCCGCGCCGTCGTGCGGCCGCTGTCGCGACCGCCTCCGGGGCGGGTTCGTGGTGGTGCGCTGGTGGGCGCCGCCGTCAGGCGGTCACCCGGTGATCCGGCCCGAGGGCCGACACCCGTGGCGCAGGCGAGGGCTCAGCCCTGGCGCTGCTTGTGCCGCAGGTTGTCGCAGATCACCATGACGCGACCGTGCCGGCGGATGACCTTGCACTTGTCGCAGATCTTCTTGACGCTGGGCTTGACCTTCATCAGTGTTCCCTCAGTGGTGCTCCGCCCCCGCGCGCGACCGCCGGGGTGGACCCGGTGGCCAGGAGGCGGCGGCTGGTCGAGTGGTGGACGCGTGACGACTACTTGTAGCGGTAGACGATCCGGCCGCGGGACAGGTCGTACGGGCTGAGCTCCACCACGACGCGGTCCTCGGGGAGGATCCGGATGTAGTGCTGACGCATCTTGCCCGAGATGTGGGCGAGAACCTTGTGCCCGTTGGCCAGCTCCACGCGGAACATCGCGTTCGGCAGGGCCTCGACCACGCTGCCCTCGATCTCGATGACACCGTCCTTCTTTGCCATGTCCTCCGCTAACTCTCGTCTGAACTGCTCGGTCCCACGCGCGAAGGACCGAGGCCCGCGAGCGTGGATTGTCGTGTGGAGCCTCGCGTCGACGCCGGCACCGGCGCCCTTCGGGACGGCGGAACCGGGCGTACCGGTGAACACGGACTACACCCAACGGTCTATCCTACGGCATCGGCCAAGCGACGCGAAACCGAGGTGCGTCACGCACCGGCGGCCCCGCGCTCCCGGGGCGTCGACCTGTCAGGCGCCGAGCGGGGCGACCTGCACGCCGCGCGCCGCGAGCTCCTGGGCGCCGCCGTCGGCCGCGGTGAGGACCCAGATGCCGTCCTCGAGGATCGCGACGCTGTGCTCCCAGTGCGCGGCGCGCGAGCCGTCGTCGGTGACGACCGTCCAGTCGTCCTCGCACACCTGGGTGAAACGCTCGCCCCGCGTGACCATCGGCTCGATCGCGAGGCACATGCCCGGCCGCAGCCGCGGACCGCGGTCGCGGGTGCGGTAGTTCGGGACGTCCGGCGGCTGGTGCATCGCCGAGCCGATCCCGTGCCCCACGTACTCCTCGACGATCCCGTACGCGACGCCGTCCCGCTCCCCCGCTGCGCGGACCGAGTCCTCGATCGCGACACCGACGTCGCCGAGCCGCTCGCTCCGCGCGAGCGCCGCGATCCCGTCCCACATCGCCTGGCGCGTGGCCTCGACGAGCGCCTCGTCCGCGGGGTCCGCGTCACCGAGGACGAACGACGTCGCGGAGTCCCCGTGCCAGCCGTCGACCACCGCGCCGCAGTCCACCGAGACGACGTCCCCGGCCCGCAGCTCGCGCGCCCCCGGGATGCCATGCACCACCTCGTCGTTGACCGACACGCACACCGTCGCGGGGTAGCCCTCGTAGCCGAGGAACGAGGACGTCGCGCCCGCGTCCGCGATCACCGCCGCGGCGAGCTCGTCGAGGTCGCTCGTCGTCATGCCCGGCCGGACGGTGGATCGCACCGTCTCGAGGGCCGTGGCCACGACGACGCCCGCCCGGCGCATCGCCTGGACCTGCTCGTGCGTCTTGTACTCGATGCGCTCGCGACCGAACACCGTGCTCCCTCCCCCGCCCGCAGCCGCCCGGCGTCGCGCGGGACGCGCCGCTCCGTGGCGTGCGGTGCTGCTCTGCCCTCAGCCGACGAGCGGCTCGAGCGCGGACACGATGCGCTCGGTGACGTCGTCGATCTCGCCGATGCCGTCCACGCGGACGAGCAGACCACGCTCGTCGTACGCGGCGGTGAGCGGAGCCGTCTGCTCCGCGTAGATGTCGAGGCGGCGCGCGATGGCCTCCTCGGTGTCGTCCTCGCGGCCCTCGATCCCGGCGCGCTTCGCGAGACGGGCCAGGAGCTCGTCGCGGTCCGCCGTGATCTCCACGACGCCGTCCAGCGACCAGCCCAGGTCGGCGAGGATCGCGTCGAGCTCGACGACCTGGGCCGCGTTGCGGGGGTAGCCGTCGAGGATGAAGCCGTGCGCGACGTCGTCCTGCGCGAGGCGGTCCCGCACCATCGCGTTGGTCACGGAGTCGGGGACGAGGTCACCCTTGGCCGTGTACTCCTGCACGAGGCGGCCGAGCTCCGTGCCGCCCTTGATGTTCGCCCGGAAGATGTCGCCCGTCGAGATCGTCGGGATCGCGTAGCGCTCGGCGAGCCGGGCGGCCTGCGTCCCCTTGCCGGCACCCTGGGGTCCCATGATGACGAGGCGTGCGGTGTGGGCGTTGCTCAACGGAGGAACCCTTCGTAGTGGCGCTGCTGCAGCTGGGAGTCGATCTGCTTGACCGTCTCCAGGCCGACGCCGACCACGATGAGGATCGAGGAGCCGCCGAACGGGATGTTCGTGCTCACGCCGAGCCCGATGAGGACCAGCGTCGGCAGGAGCGCGACGAGCGCGAGGTAGATGGAGCCCGCGGAGGTGATGCGGGTGATGACGTAGTCGAGGTACTCGGCGGTCGGGCGACCGGCGCGGATGCCCGGGATGAAGCCGCCGTACTTCTTCATGTTGTCCGCGACCTCGTCCGGGTTGAACGTGATCGCCGTGTAGAAGAAGCAGAAGAACAGGATCATCGCGACGTACAGCGCGATGTGCAGCGGCGCCGCGGGGTCGGCGAGGTTCGTGCTCACCCAGATCACCCAGTCGGCGGTCTGGTCGCCGAACTGCGCGATGAGGCCCGGGACCGCGAGCAGCGAGGCCGCGAAGATCACCGGGATGACGCCCGCCATGTTGATCTTGATCGGGATGTACGTGCTCGACCCGCCGTACATGCGGCGGCCGACCATGCGCTTGGCGTACTGCACCGGCACCCGGCGCTGCGACTGCTCGACGAAGACGACGAGCCCGATCACGAGGATGATCACCGCGATCATGATGATGAAGTTCGCGGCGCCGTTCGCCCCACCGGCGATCGACCACAGCGCGGTGGGGAAGCTCGCGGCGATCGACGTGAAGATGAGCAGCGACATGCCGTTGCCGACGCCGCGCTCCGTGATGAGCTCGCCGAGCCACATGATGAGGCCCGTGCCGGCGGTCATCGTGATGACCATGAGCGCCATCGTGACGAAGCTGCCGTCGGGGATGACCTCGACCGAGCAGCCCTGGAAGAGGAGGCCGTTGCGCGCCGTCGTGATGACGGTCGTCGACTGGAGGATCGCGAGCGCGATCGTCAGGTAGCGCGTGTACTGCGTGAGCTTCGCGGTGCCCGACTGGCCCTCCTTGTGCAGGGCCTCGAAGCGAGGGATCACCACGCGCAGGAGCTGCACGATGATGCTCGCCGTGATGTACGGCATGATCCCGAGCGCGAAGATCGACAGCTGGAGCAGCGCGCCGCCGCTGAAGAGGTTGACGAGCCCGAGCAGGTCGTTGCCCTCGGCGGTCTCCGCGATGCACTGCTGCACGTTGGGGTAGTCCACACCCGGCGTGGGGATGAACGAACCCACGCGGAAGATCGCCATGATCGCGATCGTGAACAGCAGCTTGCGCCGCAGGTCAGGCGTCCGGAAAGCCCGGGCGAATGCGCTGAGCACCTATCCTCCTGGCCCGCCGAGGCGGGATGTCGTGTCGCCGGGAGGCCCGGCGAGGTGTGACGCACGGCACCGGCGCCAAGAGGCACCCTAACCGTTGCGCCGCGTCGAACGGCAAGTCGGTGTCGGCCGGCCGGGTTCGGTCGGTCGTCCACCGCGTCGGCCTGGACGTCGGCGGGAGGCCGACGACGGCCGACGGGAAGTCTAGCCGCGCCCCGCAGCCGGGCGGGACGACGGTCGGTCCTCGGGACCCGTCGGAGACGGTCCCGAGACGCGGACAGGGCCGACGGCGCGTGCGCGCCACCGGCCCTGTCCGTGGTGTCAGTCCTCCGAGACCGAACCGCCGGCCGCGAGGATCTTCTCGCGGGCCGCACCCGAGAGCGCGTCGACCGCGACCTCGAGCTTGACGGTGATCTCGCCCGTGCCGAGCACCTTCACGAGCTGGCCCTTGCGGACCGCGCCCTTCGCCACGAGGTCCTCGACGGTGACGGAGCCACCCTCGGGGTACAGCGCGGCGAGCTTGTCCAGGTTCACGACCTGGTACTCGGTGCGGAACGGGTTCTTGAACCCGCGCAGCTTCGGCAGGCGCATGTGCAGAGGCATCTGCCCGCCCTCGAAGCGCTCGGGCACCTGGTAACGAGCCTTCGTACCCTTGGTACCACGGCCCGCCGTCTTACCCTTCGACGCCTCACCACGACCCACACGGGTCTTGGCCTTCTTGGCGCCGGGGGCCGGACGCAGGTGGTGCATCTTGAGCGTGCCGCCGGCACCCTCGGTCTGCTTCACCGGTGCGGCCTCCGCCTTCTTGGCGGGAGCCTTCTTCTTCGGAGCCTCGGCGGTCTCCTTGGTGGCCTTCTCAGCCATGGTCACTCGACCTCCTCAACGGCGACGAGGTGCGCCACCGTCGCGACCATGCCGCGAATCTCCGGGCGGTCCTCCTTCACGGCGGTGTCGCCGATCCGCTTGAGGCCCAGAGTGCGCAGCGTGTCGCGCTGGTTCTGCTTGCCGCCGATGGCGGACTTCGTCTGGGTCACCTTGAGCCTGGCCATCAGGCGTTCACCCCCGCTGCACGGGCCCGCAGCAGCGCGGCCGGAGCCACGTGCTCGAGCGGGAGGCCACGGCGCGCCGCAACAGCCTCAGGCTGCTCCAGGTTGCGCAGCGCCTCGACGGTCGCGTGCACGATGTTGATCGCGTTGGACGAGCCGAGCGACTTGCTCAGCACGTCGTGGATGCCGGCGCACTCCAGCACGGCGCGCACCGGACCACCGGCGATGACACCGGTACCCGGGGCGGCCGGACGCAGGAAGACGACACCGGCGGCGGCCTCACCCTGGATGGGGTGCGGGATGGTGCCCTGGATGCGCGGGACCTTGAAGAAGTTCTTCTTGGCCTCCTCGACACCCTTGGCGATCGCCGCGGGCACCTCCTTCGCCTTGCCGTAGCCGACGCCGACGGTACCGTCGCCGTCGCCCACCACGACCAGCGCGGTGAAGCTGAAGCGACGGCCGCCCTTGACGACCTTGGAGACGCGGTTGATGGTGACGACGCGCTCGACGAAGGCGTTCTTCTCGGCTGCGTCGCCCCGGCGACCGTCACGGCGGTTGTCACGACGGTTGTCGCGGCCCCCGCGGGCGTTCTGGTCGCTCGACTCGTTGGCGGCACCCGTGGGGGCGCCGGTGTTGCTGCGCTGCCCTGCAGCCATCAGAGAATCCTTTGCTTCCGTGTACGGATGGTCGGCGTCGTCACAGGGCCAGACCGCCCTCGCGCGCGCCGTCGGCGACCGCAGCGACCCGACCGTGGTACTTGTTGCCACCGCGGTCGAACACGACGGAGTCGACGCCCTTGGCCTTCGCACGCTCGGCGACGAGCTCGCCGACCTTGCGGGCCTTGGCGCTCTTGTCGCCGTCGAGCGCACGCAGGTCCGCCTCGAGGGACGAGGCCGACGCGAGCGTCTGACCGATCGTGTCGTCCACGACCTGTGCCGTGATGTGGCGCGTGGAGCGCGTGACCACGAGGCGCGGACGAGCGTCGGTCCCCTTGATCTTCTTGCGCAGGCGCAGGTGGCGGCGCTGACGCGCGACGGCCTTGCCCTTGCCGAGAACCTTCAGAGCCATCGTTACTTACCAGCCTTTCCGACCTTGCGGCGGACGACCTCGCCGGCGTAACGCACACCCTTGCCCTTGTACGGCTCGGGCTTGCGGATCTTGCGGATGTTCGCAGCGACCTCGCCGACCTGCTGCTTGTCGATGCCCGACACCGAGAACTTGGTGGGGCTCTCGACGGCGAACGTGATGCCCGCGGGCGGGGTCACGACGACCGGGTGGCTGAACCCGAGGGCGAACTCGAGGTCCGAGCCCTTCGCGGTCACGCGGTACCCGGTACCGACGATCTCGAGCTTCTTCTCGTAGCCCTGCGTGACGCCCTCGACGATGTTCGCGAGGAGGGTGCGCGTGAGGCCGTGCAGCGCGCGGGAGGCGCGCTCGTCGTCCGGGCGCGACACGACGAGCGTGGCGTCCTCCTGGGCGACCTGGATGGGGGCGGGGACGTTGTGCTCGAGAGAGCCCTTGGGGCCCTTCACGGTCACGAGCGCGCCGCTGATGGTGACGTCCACTCCGGCCGGGACCGGAACGGGGATCTTGCCGATTCGAGACATGGCGTATCTCCTTTCCGGATTACCAGACGTAGGCGAGGACTTCGCCGCCCACGCCCTTCGTTGCGGCCTGCTTGTCGGTGAGGAGGCCGGAGGACGTGGACAGGATCGCCACGCCGAGGCCGCCGAGCACCTTGGGCAGGTTGGTGGACTTCGCGTACACGCGCAGGCCGGGCTTCGACACGCGGCGCACGCCCGCCAGGCTGCGCTCACGGTTCGGGCCGAACTTGAGCTGGATGGTGAGGTTCTGCCCCACCTTCGCGTCCTCGACGCTCCAGCCGGCGATGTAGCCCTCGGCCTGGAGGATCTCGGCGATGTGCGACTTCAGCTTCGAGAACGGCATGGTGACCGTGTCGTGGTAAGCCGAGTTCGCGTTCCGCAGACGCGTCAGCATGTCTGCGATCGGGTCGGTCATCGTCATTGGGCTCTAGCCCTTCCTCGCCGTGGTATCCCGGCGGGAGCGCACCGTGCGGTGCGTCCCGCCAGGACCGACGACGTAGTTGTTACCAGCTGCTCTTGGTGACGCCCGGAAGCTCACCACGGTGGGCCATCTCGCGCACGCAGATGCGGCACAGGCCGAACTTGCGGTACACCGAGTGCGGACGACCGCACTTCTGGCACCGGGTGTAGGCGCGGACCGCGAACTTGGGCTTGGCGGCCGCCTTGTTGACCAGGGCCTTCTTCGCCATGTCAGTTCTCCTTGAAAGGCATGCCGAGACGGCGCAGCAGGGAGCGGCCCTCGTCGTCGGTCGTCGCCGTGGTCACGATCGTGATGTCCATACCGCGGACACGGTCGATCTTGTCCTGGTCGATCTCGTGGAACATGGACTGCTCCGTGAGGCCGAACGTGTAGTTGCCGTGCCCGTCGAACTGCTTGGGCGACAGCCCGCGGAAGTCGCGGATGCGCGGCAGGGCGATCGACAGCAGACGGTCGAGGAACTCCCACATCCGGTCGCCGCGCAGCGTGACGTGCGCACCGATCGGCATGCCCTCGCGCAGCTTGAACTGCGCGATGGACTTGCGGGCCTTCGTGACCTGCGGCTTCTGGCCGGTGATCGCGGAGAGGTCGCGGATGGCGCCCTCGATGAGCTTCGAGTCCTTGGCGGCGTCACCGACACCCATGTTCACGACGATCTTCGTGACGCGGGCGACCTGGTTGACGTTGCCGTGGCCGAACTCCTCGCGCAGACCGGCGACGATCTCGTCGCGGTAGCGCTGCTTGAGGCGCGGGACCTCGGGGGCTGCGATATCGGTGCTCATCAGATGTCCTTACCGGAGCGCTTGGCGACACGGACGCGAACCGTCCGCTTGCGGCCGTCACGCTCGACCTCTTCGGTGCGGTACCCGACGCGGGTGCCCTTCTTGGTCTCCGGGTCGACGACCATCACGTTGCTGATGTGGATCGGCGCCTCGACGGTCTCGATGCCACCGGTCCGCGTGCCGCGCTGCGACTGGCCGACCTTGGTGTGCTTCGTGACGCGCTGCACGCCCTCGACGACCAGGCGGTCGCTGTCCTTGAGGACCTCGAGCACGCGACCCTGCTTGCCGCGGTCCTTGCCCGCGATGACGACCACGAGGTCGCCCTTCTTGATCTTCGCCATGGTCAGAGCACCTCCGGAGCCAGCGAGATGATCTTCATGAAGCGCTTGTCGCGCAGCTCACGACCGACCGGGCCGAAGATGCGCGTACCGCGCGGCTCGCCGTCGTTCTTGAGGATCACGGCCGCGTTCTCGTCGAACTTGATGTAGGAACCGTCCGGACGACGGCGCTCCTTGGCGGTCCGGACGATGACCGCCTTGACGACGTCGCCCTTCTTCACGTTGCCGCCCGGGATCGCGTCCTTGACGGTTGCGACGATGGTGTCGCCGATTCCGGCGTAGCGACGGCCCGAGCCACCGAGAACGCGGATGCAGAGAATCTCCTTGGCACCCGTGTTGTCGGCGACACGAAGTCGCGACTCCTGCTGGATCATGTCATGTACTCCTGTCGTCGAGCCGGTTCTCACCACGACCGCGGTCGGGGCGAGCCTTGCCGAACGGATAGCTGTCAGTGCCGGGTCCCTCGCGGGTGAACCGGCCAGGTCGCGGCGGGGGACCCGCCGCTCCTGTCCTCACTGGTTGCCGCACCGCGAGGCGCGGCACGAGATCGGTCGTGGCGGACGGCGCTGCCGCCCGCCACGGCCGGTACTACTTGGCCTTCTCGAGGATCTCCACCAGGCGCCACCGCTTGGTCGCGGACAGCGGGCGGGTCTCCATGATCAGGACGAGGTCGCCGACGCCGGCAGAGTTCTGCTCGTCGTGCGCCTTGACCTTGCTCGTGCGACGGATGACCTTGCCGTAGAGCGGGTGCTTGACCCGGTCCTCGACCTCGACCACGACGGTCTTGTCCATCTTGTCGCTGACGACGTAGCCGCGGCGGGTCTTGCGGTATGCGCGCGCCTCCTCGGCGCTCGCCTCCTCGACCGGCGCGTTCGTTGCGTTCTCGCTCATTCCAGCCTCACTCACTCGGCGCTCGGTGCAGTACGGATACCGAGCTCGCGCTCACGCAGGATCGTGTAGATCCGCGCGATGTCGCGACGGACGGCCTTGAGGCGTCCGTGGCTCTCCAGCTGGCCGGTGGCCGACTGGAAACGGAGGTTGAAGAGCTCCTCCTTGGCCTTCTTCAGCTCGGCGACGAGCTTCTCGTCGTCGAAGGCATCCAGGTCCGTGGGGGCGAGCCCCTTCGTTCCGACAGCCATCAGTTGCCACCACCCTCGCGCACCACGAAACGGCACTTCATCGGGAGCTTGTGGATCGCGCGGCGCATGGCCTCACGAGCCAGGGGCTCCGGGACACCGGCCAGCTCGAAGACGATGCGGCCGGGCTTGACGTTGGCGACCCACCACTCGGGCGAGCCCTTGCCGGAACCCATGCGGGTCTCGGCGGGCTTCTTGGTCAGGGGACGGTCCGGGTAGATGTTGATCCAGACCTTTCCGCCACGCTTGATGTGGCGGGTCATCGCGATACGAGCAGCCTCGATCTGACGGTTCGTGACGTACGCCGGCTCGAGAGCCTGGATGCCGTACTCACCGAACGAGATCTGCGTGCCACCCTTGGCCGCGCCGGAGCGCGACGGGTGGTGCTGCTTGCGGTGCTTGAGCCTGCGGGGGATCAGCATGACTCAGGCCTCCGTTCCGGTCTCAGGGGCCTGCTGAGCGGGCTCCGTGGCCGGGGCCTGCTCGGCGGCCGGCGCCTCGGGAGCTGCGCTCCGCTCGGCCGAACGCTCGGGACGACGCCCACCACGGCGGTCTCCGCCACGGTCGCCGCCGCGCTCGCCGCGCGGGCCGCCACGGCCCTGGCGAGGAGCAGCGGTCGCCTGCTGGGCGGCCCACTCCTTCTCGGTCATGTCGCCCTTGTAGATCCACACCTTCACGCCGATACGGCCGAACGTGGTGCGGGCCTCGAAGAAGCCGTAGTCGATGTTCGCGCGCAGCGTGTGCAGCGGCACACGACCCTCGCGGTAGAACTCCGACCGGCTCATCTCCGCGCCGCCGAGGCGGCCGGAGACCTGGACGCGGATGCCCTTCGCGCCGGCACGCTGGGCGGACTGGATGCCCTTGCGCATGGCACGACGGAACGAGACGCGGCTCGCGAGCTGCTCCGCGATCCCCTGGGCCACGAGCTGGGAGTCGATCTCAGCGTTCTTGACCTCGAGGATGTTGAGCTGCACCTGCTTGCCGGTGAGCTTCTCCAGCTCGCCGCGGATGCGGTCGGCCTCGGCGCCACGGCGACCGATGACGATGCCCGGGCGCGCCGTGTGGATGTCCACGCGGACACGGTCACGGGTGCGCTCGATCTCGACCTTGGAGATGCCCGCGCGCTCGAGACCGGTGCTCATGAGCTTGCGGATCTGGACGTCCTCGCGGACGTAGTCGCGGTACCGCTGTCCGGGCTTGGTGCTGTCGGCGAACCAGCGCGACCGGTGGTCGGTGGTGATGCCGAGGCGGTACCCGTGCGGGTGAACCTTCTGTCCCACTATCGGGCACTTCCCTTCGTGTTCTCGCGCGGAGCGATCACCACGGTGATGTGGCTGGTGCGCTTGAGGATGCGGTTCGCACGGCCCTGGGCGCGCGGGCGGAAACGCTTGAGGGTCGGGCCCTCGTCGACGAACGCCTCACGCACGACGAGCTCCTGCTCGTCGAACGCGACGCTCGCGCGGTCCGCCTTCACCCGGGCGTTGGCGATCGCGCTCTCCACGACCTTGCGGACGGGCTCGCTCGCCGCCTGCGGTGCGAACTTCAGCACCGCGACGGCCTCGGAGGCCTGCTTGCCACGGATGAGGTCCACGACGCGCCGGGCCTTCTGGGGCGTGACACGGACGAACCGCGCCTGCGCCTTGGCTTCCATTGCTGTCCTGCCTTCTTGTGTGTTGACCGTCATTCGACAATCCAGTCGTCACCTTGACCCTCGCGGGTCAGCGGCGACGACCCTTCTTGTCGTCCTTCACGTGGCCGCGGAAGGTCCGCGTGGGAGCGAACTCGCCGAGCTTGTGGCCGACCATCGACTCGGTGACGAACACCGGCGTGTGCTTGCGACCGTCGTGCACGGCGAAGGTGTGACCGAGGAAGTCGGGCGTGATGACCGACCGGCGGGACCAGGTCTTGATGACGTTCTTGGTCCCCTTCTCGTTCTGCACGTCCACCTTCTTCTGGAGGTGGCCGTCGACGAAGGGGCCCTTCTTCAGGCTACGAGGCATGTTTCCAGGCTCCTATCAGCGCTTCTTGCCGGTACGTCGACGACGCACGATCAGCTTGTCGCTCGGCTTGTTCGGGCGGCGGGTACGACCCTCCGGCTGGCCCCAGGGGCTCACCGGGTGACGTCCACCGGAGGTCTTGCCCTCACCACCACCGTGCGGGTGGTCGATCGGGTTCATCGCGACACCGCGGACGGTCGGGCGCTTGCCCTTCCAGCGCATGCGGCCGGCCTTGCCCCAGTTGATGTTCGACTGCTCGGCGTTGCCCACCTCGCCGACCGTCGCGCGGCAGCGCAGGTCGACGTTGCGGATCTCGCCGGAGGGCATGCGCAGCTGCGCGTACGGGCCGTCCTTGGCGACGAGCTGGACCGACGCGCCGGCCGAACGGGCGATCTTCGCGCCGCCACCGGGCTTGAGCTCGATGGCGTGGATGACCGTACCGGTCGGGATGTTGCGCAGCGGCAGGTTGTTGCCGGGCTTGATGTCCGCCCCGGCGCCGTTCTCGATGACGTCGCCCTGCTTGAGCTTGCTCGGCGCGATGATGTAGCGCTTCTCGCCGTCCGCGTAGTGCAGGAGCGCGATGCGCGCCGTGCGGTTGGGGTCGTACTCGATGTGGGCGACCTTCGCGGGCACGCCGTCCTTGTCGTGACGACGGAAGTCGATCACGCGGTACGCGCGCTTGTGGCCACCACCCTTGTGACGGGTGGTGATGCGGCCGGAGCTGTTGCGACCGCCGCTCTTGGAGAGCGGGCGGACCAGAGACTTCTCCGGCTGCGAGCGCGTGATCTCGGCGAAGTCGGCGACGCTCGAGCCGCGGCGGCCGGGCGTCGTCGGCTTGTACTTACGGATTCCCATGGGGATCTGTCCTCAATCTGCTCTCGTCGGCTCAGCCGAAGATGTCGATCGTGCCCTCGCGGAGGGTGACGATCGCACGCTTGGTGTCCTTGCGCTTGCCCAGGCCGAAACGCGTGCGACGCGTCTTGCCCTTGCGGTTGATCGTGTTCACCGACGCAACCCTGACGGAGAAGATCTGCTCGATGGCGATCTTGATCTCGGTCTTGTTGGCCCGCGGGTCCACGACGAACGTGTACTTGCCCTCGTCGAGGAGGCCGTAGCTCTTCTCGGAGACGACGGGCGAGAGGATCACGTCGCGGGGGTCCTTGGTCACGGTGGTCACTTCGCAGCCTCCTCGGCAGCAGTCTCGTCCGCCTCGGTGGAGGTGGCGACGGCCTTCGCGGAGCGACCCGTGGACGGGCCGGCCAGGAACGCGTCGAGCGCGCCCTGCGTGAAGACGACGTCGTCGGAGACGAGCACGTCGTAGGTGTTGAGCTGGTCGGCCACCAGGAGGTGGACCTGCTCGACGTTCCGCAGCGACTTGACCGTCAGCTCGTCACCACGCTCGGTGACGACGAGGACGTGCTTGCGCTCGGAGAGCTTCGCGAGCGTCGCGAGGGCGGTCTTCGTCGACGGGGCTCCGTCGACGCCGAAGCCCGTCACGACGTGGACGCGGCCGTTGCGGGCCCGGTCCGAGAGGGCCCCGCGCAGGGCGGCGGCCTTCATCTTCTTCGGGGTGCGCTGGTCGTACGAGCGAGGCGTCGGTCCGTGGACCGTGCCACCGCCCGCGAACTGCGGCGCACGGGTCGAGCCCTGGCGGGCGCGGCCGGTGCCCTTCTGCTTGTACGGCTTGCGACCACCACCACGGACCTCGCCGCGGTTCTTGGTGTCGTGGGTGCCCTGGCGCGCGGCAGCACGCTGGGCGACGACGACCTGGTGGATCAGCGGGACGTTCGTCACGACGTCGAACACCTCGGCGGGGAGCTCGGCGGTCCCGGCCTTCTTGCCGCTCGCGTCGAGGACCTCAACGGTCAGCGCGTTCTGCGTTGCCATCGGTAGTTCACGCTCCCTTCGCGGCGCTACGGACGAGGACGACGCCGCCCTTGGGGCCGGGAACCGCGCCCTTGACGAGCAGCAGACCCTTCTCGGCGTCGACCGCGTGCACGGTCAGGTTCTGGGTGGTCTGGCGGTCGTGGCCCATACGACCGGCCATCCGCAGGCCCTTGAAGACGCGCGACGGGGTCGAGGCCCCACCGATCGAACCGGCCTTACGGTGGTTGCGGTGCGCACCGTGGGAGGCACCGACGCCGGAGAAGCCGTGACGCTTCATGACACCGGCGGTGCCCTTGCCCTTGGTCGTGCCGACGACGTCGACCACGGCACCGGCCGCGAAGGCCTCGGCGGTGATCTCCTGGCCGAGCGTGTACTCGGCCGCGTCGGAGGTGCGGATCTCGGCGACGTGACGGCGCGGCGTGACGCCGGCCTTCTCGAAGTGGCCCTTGAGGGGCTTCGTCACCTTGCGGGGGTCGATCTGGCCGTAGGCCAGCTGCACGGCGGCATATCCGTCGGCGTCAGCGGTGCGGACCTGCGTGACGACGTTCGTGCCGACCGCGACGACAGTCACCGGGACGAGGCGACCGGCCTCGTCCCAGAGCTGGGTCATCCCGAGCTTGGTCCCGAGCACGGCCGTGACCGGTCGGGTGTTCTGCTGGGGGGTAGTCATGATGTCCTCCAGCCTCAGAGCTTGATCTCGATGTTCACGTCGGCAGGCAGGTCGAGACGCATGAGCGAGTCGACGGCCTTCGGCGTGGGGTCGATGATGTCGATCAGCCGCTTGTGCGTGCGCATCTCGAAGTGCTCGCGGCTGTCCTTGTACTTGTGAGGCGACCGGATGACGCAGAAGACGTTCTTCTCCGTCGGCAGCGGCACCGGACCCACGACCGTTGCACCAGCGCGCGTCACCGTGTCGACGATCTTGCGCGCCGAGCTGTCGATGACCTCGTGGTCGTAGGACTTGAGCCGGATGCGGATCTTCTGTCCCGCCATGGCGTCGTCTGACTCTCTCTCTCGAACCGCTAGCTGTCCGACCCCCGCGCTCGGGCGTGTCGCATGTTCACGACGCACCTGGGCGCACGCGCCGGGAAGGCGCAGGGCCGTTGGATATGTGAGCCCACCGCGCACCGTGCTCACGCACGACGCCGCAGCATCGGACCACAACGTTTGTCGAGCCTGGTCGGAACGTGTGTTCCGCGGGGTGCTCGATCCATGTCGACAGAGAGCTCAACCCGCAGATCCGGGTGATTCCACCCGGGATCCGTCCTCGCTGTGCGAGGACCGGTTCAACACACTGTTCGACACGTGAAAGAGCGCGCCCGTTGCAGGCAACCTGAACAGTTTGCCACACGAACCCGCCTGCGTCCAAGTCGGGTCGCAGCCGGCCCGTGTGACCTCGCCCTCTCCCCCCGCCGGCAGACACCTGCGGGGCGCTCCTGCGGCGCCCTCAGGCCCGCAGGAACGGCACGAGGGCCCGGCTCCTCGCGGAGCCGGGCCCTCGTGGCGATGCCGCCGAGAGGCAGCGTCAGATCACTTGATGATCTTGGTGACGCGGCCGGAGCCCACGGTGCGGCCACCCTCACGGATGGCGAAGCCGAGGCCCTCCTCCATGGCGATCGGCTGGATCAGCGCGACCGTCATCTCGGTGTTGTCGCCGGGCATGACCATCTCGGTGCCCTCGGGCAGCGTGATGACGCCGGTGACGTCCGTCGTGCGGAAGTAGAACTGCGGACGGTAGTTCGAGTAGAACGGGTTGTGACGCCCACCCTCGTCCTTGCCCAGGATGTAGACCTGCGCCTCGAAGTCCGTGTGCGGCGTGATGGAGCCCGGCTTCACGACGACCTGGCCGCGCTCGACGTCCTCACGCTTGATGCCGCGCAGGAGCAGACCGGTGTTGTCGCCGGCCTGGGCCTGGTCCATCTGCTTGTGGAACGTCTCGATGCCCGTGACCGTGGTCTTCTGCGGGGAGCGGATGCCGACGATCTCGACGTCCGAGTTCACGTCGAGCGTGCCGCGCTCCACCTTGCCGGTGACGACGGTGCCACGACCGGTGATCGTGAAGACGTCCTCGACGGGCATGAGGAACGGCTTGTCGAGCTCGCGGACGGGCTCGGGCACGTTCTCGTCGACGGCCTCCATGAGCTCGACGATCTTCGCGGTCCACTCGGCGTCGCCCTCGAGGGCCTTGAGGCCGGAGACGCGCACGACGGGAGCGTCGTCGCCGTCGTAGCCCTGACCGGAGAGGAGCTCACGCACCTCCATCTCGACGAGCTCGAGGATCTCCTCGTCGTCGACCATGTCGGACTTGTTGAGCGCCACGAGCAGGTAGGGCACACCGACCTGGCGGGCGAGCAGGACGTGCTCGCGCGTCTGGGCCATCGGGCCGTCGGTCGCGGCGACGACCAGGATCGCGCCGTCCATCTGGGCAGCACCGGTGATCATGTTCTTGATGTAGTCGGCGTGACCCGGGGCGTCGACGTGCGCGTAGTGGCGCTTCGGCGTCTCGTACTCGATGTGCGCGATGTTGATCGTGATACCGCGCTGCTTCTCCTCGGGAGCTGCGTCGATCTCGTCGAAGTTGCGCTGGACGTTCGCCGGCAGGTCCGGGTACGTGTCCGCGAGCGTCTTCGAGATCGCCGCCGTCAGCGTCGTCTTACCGTGGTCGACATGACCGATGGTGCCGATGTTGACGTGCGGCTTGGTCCGCTCGAACTTGGCCTTAGCCACTGGGGTCCTCCTGGGACTTGGGTAGATGTGCCGAACGTTTGCGAATGTCGACCGAAGGATCCTACATCCGCGGGGCGTTGCGGTTGCCTACAGGTTGATGGTTGTGCGGAACTGCTACGACCTGTGGGGTCTCACTCGCCCCGGGTCTTCTTGATGATCTCTTCGGCAACGTTCCGAGGAACCTCGGCGTAGTTGTCGAACTGCATCGAGTACACGGCGCGGCCCTGGGTCTTCGACCGGAGGTCACCGATGTACCCGAACATCTCTGACAACGGTACGTGGGCCCGGACGACCTTCACACCCGTCGCGTCCTCCATGGACTGGATCATTCCACGACGTGAGTTCAGGTCGCCGATGACGTCGCCCATGTACTCCTCGGGCGTACGCACCTCGACCGCCATCACCGGCTCCAGCAGAACCGGGTCCGCCCGCTTGACGCCCTCCTTGAGGACCATCGAGCCGGCGATCTTGAACGCCATCTCGGACGAGTCGACGTCGTGGTAGGCGCCGTCGATCAGCGTGGCCTTGACGCCCACCAGCGGGAAGCCGGCGAGGACGCCGTGCTGCATCGCGGACTGGATGCCCTGGTCGACGCTGGGGATGTACTCGCGCGGGATGCGACCACCGGTGACGGCGTTGTCGAACTCGTAGAGCTCGCCCTCGGACGTGTCGAGCGGCGAGAAGGTGACCTGGACCTTCGCGAACTGCCCGGAACCACCGGTCTGCTTCTTGTGCGTGTAGTCGATCTTCTCCGCCGTGCGGCGGATCGTCTCGCGGTACGCGACCTGCGGCTTGCCGACGTTCGCCTCGACCTTGAACTCGCGACGCATGCGGTCGACGAGGATGTCGAGGTGGAGCTCGCCCATGCCGCCGATGACGGTCTGGCCGGTCTCGTCGTCCAGCTTCACGCGGAACGTCGGGTCCTCCTCGGCGAGCTTCTGGATCGCCGTCGAGAGCTTCTCCTGGTCGGCCTTCGTCTTCGGCTCGATCGCCACGTCGATGACCGGCTCGGGGAACGTCATCGACTCGAGGATGACGGGGTTCGCCGGGTCGGTCAGCGTGTCGCCCGTCGTGACGTCCTTGAGGCCGATGAACGCGTAGATGTGACCCGCCGTCGCGTCCTCGACCGGGTTCTCCTTGTTGGAGTGCATCTGGAAGAGCTTCCCGATGCGCTCCTTCTTGCCCTTGGTCGAGTTGAGCACCTGGGCGCCCTGCGCGACCTTGCCCGAGTACACCCGGACGTAGGTGAGCTTGCCGAAGAACGGGTGCGTCGCGACCTTGAACGCGAGCGCGGAGAACGGCTCGGTGGCGTCGGGGTGACGCTCGACGACCTTCTCCTCGTCCTTGACGTCGTGGCCCTCGATCGCGGGGACGTCGAGCGGCGACGGCAGGTAGTCGATGACCGCGTCGAGCATGGGCTGGACGCCCTTGTTCTTGAACGCGGAGCCGCACAGGACCGGGAAGGCCTCGCCGGCGATGACGAGCTTGCGGATGCCGGACTTGATCTCGGCGATCGACAGCTCCTCGCCCCCGAGGAACTTCTCGAGCAGCTCGTCGTCCGCCTCGGCGACGGCCTCGACGAGCTCCGCGCGGTACTGCTCGGCCTTCTCCTGGAGGTCCGCGGGGATCTCCTCGGTGTCGTAGGCCTCGCCGAGCTTCGTCTCGCCGTGCCAGACGAGCGCCTTCATCTCGAGCAGGTCGACGACGCCCGTGAAGTCGTTCTCGGAGCCGATCGGCAGCTGGATGACCAGCGGCTTCGCCTTGAGGCGGTTCACGATGGTGTCGACCGTGAAGTAGAAGTCCGCGCCGAGCTTGTCCATCTTGTTGACGAAGCAGATGCGCGGGACGTTGTACTTGTCGGCCTGGCGCCACACCGTCTCCGACTGCGGCTCGACACCCTCCTTGCCGTCGAAGACGGCGACGGCGCCGTCGAGCACGCGCAGGGAGCGCTCGACCTCGACCGTGAAGTCGACGTGACCCGGCGTGTCGATGATGTTGATCTGGTTGTTCTTCCAGTAGCAGGTCGTCGCGGCCGACGTGATCGTGATGCCGCGCTCCTGCTCCTGCTCCATCCAGTCCATCGTCGACGCGCCGTCGTGCGTCTCACCGATCTTGTAGTTCACACCCGTGTAGAACAGGATGCGCTCGGTGGTCGTGGTCTTCCCGGCATCGATGTGGGCCATGATGCCGATGTTGCGGACCTTGTTCAGGTCGGTCAGCACGTCAAGTGCCACGGTCTGTTTCCCTCGCTAGGTGGGTTGAGTCGGGGGCGCTGCTCGGACCGGGGTGGCCGGCCGGGGAGACCCGCCGACGGCCCCGGGGACAGGAGTCCTCGGGGCCGGTCGGGCGGACTACCAGCGGTAGTGTGCGAAGGCCTTGTTGGACTCCGCCATCTTGTGCATGTCCTCGCGACGCTTGACCGCGGCACCGAGGCCGTTGCTCGCGTCGAGGATCTCGTTCATGAGGCGCTCGGTCATGGTCTTCTCGCGACGGGCGCGCGAGTAGTCCGTGAGCCAGCGCAGCGCGAGGGTCGTGGAGCGCGTGGGACGCACCTCGACGGGGACCTGGTAGGTCGCGCCGCCGACGCGGCGCGAGCGGACCTCGAGCGCGGGGCGCACGTTCTCGAGCGCGCGCTTGAGGACGACGACCGGGTCGCCGTCGGTCTTCGCCCGGACGCCCTCGAGGGCGCCGTAGACGATCGACTCGGCGGTGGACTTCTTGCCGTCGAGCAGCACCTTGTTGATGAGCTGCGTGACGACGGGCGACCCGTAGACGGGGTCGACGATGAGCGGCCGCTTCGGGGCCGGGCCCTTGCGAGGCATCAGCTCTTCTCCTTCTTGGCGCCGTAGCGGCTGCGGGCCTGCTTGCGGTTCTTCACGCCCTGCGTGTCGAGCGCGCCGCGCACGATCTTGTAGCGCACACCCGGGAGGTCCTTCACACGACCACCGCGGACGAGCACGATGGAGTGCTCCTGCAGGTTGTGGCCGACGCCGGGGATGTAGGCCGTGACCTCGACCTGGGAGGAGAGCTTCACGCGAGCGACCTTGCGCAGCGCGGAGTTCGGCTTCTTCGGGGTGGTGGTGTACACGCGCGTGCACACACCGCGCCGCTGCGGGGAACCCTTGAGGGCGGGAGTCTTGGACTTCCCCACCTTCGAGGTCCGCCCCTTGCGGACGAGCTGCTGGATCGTAGGCACTACGTCTCCGTGTCTTCTCGAGCTGTACCGGGGCTATCCCCGGTGGTGGTCGTGCTGGCTGGTGGAGCCGATCGCACGAGGCACCCGCAGCGCTCGACACGCTGCAGCAGCCACCTACCACCGGCCCGATGGTCCGTCACCCGTCCTGGGCGCGAGGCGCGGTCAGGAGCGGGTCCGGAATGCTCGCGCACTCACATCGGCCCGTCCGCGCGTCACCGGGGCGGAGCTCGTGCGCGTCGCGCACGAGGGTGAGCCAGGGACATCACGGAGGGCCCGACGGCGCGGGCACGGTTTACCAGGTTACCTGGCGCTCGGTGGGTAGTCAAAGGCGCTGGTGGACGCGCCGGCAGGGTCGGCACCACCAGGGGGAGGAACGCGGACGGGTGCCCGACGACGCAGGCCGGGCCTGCGTCGTCGGGCACCCGTCAGGTGCGCACCGGAGGTGCGGGGACGTCAGCGGTAGTCGCCGAAGTCCAGGTCCTCCAGCGGGATCGCCTCGCCGGAGCCCATGCCGAGCGCCGGGAAGTCGATCTCGTCGTAGCCGAAGCTCGGGTAGAGCTCCGTCTTCGCCTGCTCGGTCGGCTCGACCGTGACCTTGGTGTACCGGGGAAGACCGGTACCGGCCGGGATGAGCTTACCGATGATGACGTTCTCCTTGAGGCCGAGCAGCGGGTCGCGACGACCGCTCATCGACGCCTCGGTGAGCACCCGGGTCGTCTCCTGGAAGGAGGCGGCCGAGAGCCACGAGTCGGTCGCGAGCGACGCCTTCGTGATGCCCATGAGCTCGGGACGGCCGGAGGCCGGCTGGCCACCCTCCGCCACGGTGCGACGGTTCGCGTCCTCGAACCGGCCGCGCTCGGCCAGCTCGCCCGGGAGCAGCGGGGCGTCGCCCGAGTCCAGGACGGTGATCCGGCGCAGCATCTGCCGCACGATGACCTCGATGTGCTTGTCGTGGATGTCCACGCCCTGGGAGCGGTAGACCTCCTGGACCTCGTCCACCAGGTGCTTCTGCGTGGCCCGCGGGCCGAGGATGCGCAGGACCTTCTTCGGGTCCACCGCACCCTGCACGAGCTGCGTGCCGACGCCGACGTGGTCGCCGTCCTGCACGAGCAGACGCGCACGCTTGGTCACCGGGTACGCGATCTCCTCCGAGCCGTCGTCCGGCGTCAGCACGAGGCGACGCGAACGCTCGGAGTCGTCGATCGTGATGCGGCCCGGGAACTCCGCGATGGGCGCCTCACCCTTGGGGGTGCGGGCCTCGAAGAGCTCCGTGACACGCGGGAGACCCTGCGTGATGTCGTCGGCCGACGCCACACCACCGGTGTGGAAGGTACGCATCGTCAGCTGCGTGCCCGGCTCACCGATCGACTGGGCCGCGATGATGCCCACGGCCTCGCCGATGTCGACGAGCTTGCCCGTCGCGAGCGACCGGCCGTAGCACTTCGCGCACGTGCCGACGCGCGACTCGCACGTGAGGACCGAGCGGACCTTCGCCTCGCGCACGCCCGCCGCCACGGCGGCGTCGATGAGGACGTCGCCCGCGTCGTCGCCGGCCTTGCCGATGACGTTGCCGTCGGCGTCGACCAGGTCGGACGCGAGGGTGCGGGAGTACACGCTCGTCTCCACCTTGGGGTGGCGGACGAGGATGCCCGCCAGCTCCTCGGCGATCGGCATCGTCAGGCCGCGCTCCGTGCCGCAGTCCTCCTCGCGGACGATGACGTCCTGCGAGACGTCCACGAGACGACGCGTGAGGTAGCCCGAGTCGGCGGTCCGCAGCGCGGTGTCCGCCAGACCCTTGCGGGCACCGTGCGTGGCGATGAAGTACTCGAGGACGGACAGGCCCTCGCGGTAGTTGGACTTGATCGGGCGCGGGATGATCTCGCCCTTCGGGTTCGCCACGAGACCGCGCATGCCGGCGATCTGACGGACCTGCATCCAGTTACCACGGGCACCGGAGCCGACCATGCGGTAGACCGTGTTGCGGTCGTTCGCCTCGAGGTTCTCGCGCATGACCGACGCGACCTTGTCCGTCGCCTGGGTCCAGATCTCGATGAGCTCCTGACGGCGCTCGTCGTCCGTGATGAGACCACGGTCGTACTGCTGCTGGACCTTGAGCGCGCGCTCCTCGTGCTGCTCGAGGATCTCGGCCTTCTCCGTCGGGGTGGCGACGTCGGAGATCGCGATCGTGACGCCCGAACGGGTCGCCCAGCGGAAGCCGGCGGCCTTGAGGGCGTCGAGCGAGGCGGCGACCTCGACCTTCGGGTACCGCTCGGCGAGCTCGTTGACGATCGCCGAGAGGCGCTTCTTGTCGACCACCGAGTTCACGTACGGGTAGTCGACCGGCAGCGTCTCGTTGAACAGCGCACGACCGAGCGTGGTGTCGAACAGGATCGGCTGACCGGGCTCCCAGCCCTCGGGCGCCTCGAAGCCGGAGACCGGCGGGACGAGGTCCGTGGTGCGGATCTTCACCGGGGCGTTGAGGTCGAGCGAGCCCTGGTCGAAGGCCATGATGGCCTCGGCGACGGACGCGAACGCGCGCCCCTCCCCCTCGGCGCCGGCCTTGTCGCTCGTCAGGTGGTACAGGCCGATGATCATGTCCTGCGAGGGCATGGTCACCGGACGGCCGTCCGACGGCTTGAGGATGTTGTTGCTCGAGAGCATGAGGATGCGGGCCTCGGCCTGCGCCTCCGCGCTCAGGGGCAGGTGGACGGCCATCTGGTCACCGTCGAAGTCCGCGTTGAACGCGGCGCACACGAGCGGGTGCAGGTGGATCGCCTTGCCCTCGACGAGCTGGGGCTCGAACGCCTGGATGCCCAGGCGGTGCAGCGTCGGCGCACGGTTCAGCAGGACCGGGTGCTCCGTGATGACCTCTTCGAGGACGTCCCACACGACCGGGCGCGCGCGCTCGACCATGCGCTTCGCGCTCTTGATGTTCTGCGCGTGGTTGAGGTCCACGAGACGCTTCATGACGAACGGCTTGAACAGCTCGAGCGCCATCTGCTTGGGCAGGCCGCACTGGTGGAGCTTGAGCTGCGGGCCGACGACGATGACCGAACGGCCCGAGTAGTCGACGCGCTTGCCGAGCAGGTTCTGGCGGAAACGACCCTGCTTGCCCTTGAGCATGTCGGAGATCGACTTCAGCGGACGGTTGCCGGGGCCCGTGACCGGGCGACCGCGGCGGCCGTTGTCAAAGAGCGAATCGACAGCTTCCTGCAACATCCGCTTCTCGTTGTTGACGATGATCTCCGGCGCACCGAGGTCGAGCAGGCGCTTGAGCCGGTTGTTCCGGTTGATCACGCGGCGGTACAGGTCGTTGAGGTCGCTCGTCGCGAAGCGGCCACCGTCGAGCTGCACCATCGGGCGCAGGTCCGGGGGGATGACCGGGACGGCGTCGAGCACCATGCCCGTGGGCGAGTTCGTCGTCGTGAGGAACGCGTTGACGACCTTGAGGCGCTTGAGCGCGCGCGTCTTGCGCTGGCCCTTGCCGGAGCGGATGGTCTCGCGCAGCGAGTCCGCCTCGGCCTCCAGGTCGAAGTCCTGGAGACGCTTCTGGATCGCCGCGGCGCCCATCGAGCCCTCGAAGTACGTGCCGTAGCGGTCCTGGAGGGCGCGGTACAGCATCTCGTCGCCCTCGAGGTCGGCGACCTTGAGGTTCTTGAAGCGGTCCCAGACCTGGTCCAGGCGGTCGAGCTGGGCGTCCGCGCGCTTGCGGATCTGCGTCATCTCGCGCTCGGCCGAGTCGCGGACCTTGCGGCGCGCGTCGGCCTTGGCACCCTCGGCCTCGAGCTCGGCCAGGTCGGCCTCGAGCTTCGTGGCGCGAGCGTTGATGTCGTTGTCGCGGGCGTCCGCGATCTCCTTCTTCTCCAGGTCGATCTCGTTCTGGAGGTTCGGGAGGTCCTCCTGGCGACCCTCGTCGTCGACCGACGTGATCATGTACGCCGCGAAGTAGATGACCTTCTCCAGGTCCTTCGGGGCGAGGTCGAGCAGGTAGCCGAGGCGCGAGGGCACGCCCTTGAAGAACCAGATGTGCGTGACCGGAGCGGCGAGCTCGATGTGGCCCATGCGCTCACGGCGCACCTTCGAGCGCGTCACCTCGACGCCGCAGCGCTCGCAGATGATGCCCTTGAAGCGCACGCGCTTGTACTTGCCGCAGTAGCACTCCCAGTCCCGGGTGGGGCCGAAGATCTTCTCGCAGAAGAGTCCGTCCTTCTCGGGCTTGAGCGTGCGGTAGTTGATGGTCTCGGGCTTCTTGACCTCACCGTGCGACCACGCACGGATGTCGTCGGCCGTGGCCAGGCCGATGCGCAGCTCGTCGAAGACGTTGACGTCGAGCAAGGTGTCCTACTTCCTTCGTCTGCCGGGGCGAGGTCCCTCGGGGACCGTCACCGTCGGCTTCATCAAGACGGGGTGGAACGAATGGGGTGCGGGGAGGGGCGGGAGCGGGGCCCGGTCGTGGGACCGGGCCGTCGCCCCCGCCCGTCCGAGATCAGATCTCGTCGACGCTCGCGGCAGCGTTCGGACGCCGCGACAGGTCGATGCCGAGCTCCTCCGCCGCGCGGTACACGTCGTCGTCGGACTCCCGCATCTCGATCTGGACGCCGTCGCTCGAGAGCACCTCGACGTTCAGGCACAGCGACTGCATCTCCTTGAGGAGCACCTTGAAGGACTCCGGGATGCCCGAGTCGGGGATGTTCTCGCCCTTGACGATGGCCTCGTAGACCTTCACGCGGCCGGGGACGTCGTCGGACTTGATGGTGAGGAGCTCCTGCAGCGTGTAGGCCGCGCCGTACGCCTCGAGGGCCCACACCTCCATCTCGCCGAAGCGCTGACCGCCGAACTGCGCCTTACCACCCAGCGGCTGCTGCGTGATCATCGAGTACGGGCCCGTCGAGCGCGCGTGGATCTTGTCGTCGACCAGGTGGTGGAGCTTGAGGATGTACATGTAGCCCACCGACACCGGCTCCGGGAACGGCTCGCCGGAGCGGCCGTCGAAGAGACGGGCCTTGCCGTCGCCGCCGACCATGCGGTCGCCGTCGCGGTTCGGGATCGTCGACGAGAGCAGACCCGTGAGCGCGTCCTCCTGGAGGCCGTCGAACACCGGGGTGGCGACGGGCCGGCCGGGCTCGGACGACGCCGCGATGTCCGGGACGTGGGTCTTCCACTTCGAGCCGTCCTTGCTGACGGTGTCCTCGGCGAGGCTGATGTCCCAGCCCTGCTTCGCGATCCACCCGAGGTGCGTCTCGAGGACCTGGCCGACGTTCATGCGGCCGGGGACACCGAGCGGGTTGAGGACGACGTCGACCGGCGTCCCGTCCTCGAGGAACGGCATGTCCTCGACGGGCAGGATCTTGGAGATGACGCCCTTGTTGCCGTGACGGCCGGCGAGCTTGTCGCCGTCCGTGATCTTGCGGCGCTGCGCGATGTAGACGCGCACGAGCTGGTTCACGCCGGCGGGCAGCTCGTCGCCGTCCTCCCGGTTGAACTCGCGCACGCCGATGACCGTGCCGGACTCGCCGTGGGGCACCTTGAGCGACGTGTCGCGCACCTCGCGCGCCTTCTCGCCGAAGATCGCGCGGAGCAGGCGCTCCTCCGGGGTCAGCTCGGTCTCGCCCTTCGGCGTGACCTTGCCGACCAGGACGTCGCCCGCGCCGACCTCGGCACCGATGCGGATGATGCCGCGCTCGTCGAGGTCCGCCAGGACGTCCTCGGAGACGTTCGGGATGTCCCGCGTGATCTCCTCGGGGCCGAGCTTGGTGTCGCGCGCGTCGACCTCGTGCTCCTCGATGTGGATCGAGGAGAGCACGTCGTCCTGCACGAGACGCTGGCTGAGGATGATCGCGTCCTCGTAGTTGTGGCCCTCCCACGACATGAACGCCACGAGGAGGTTGCGGCCGAGCGCGAGCTCGCCCTCGTCCGTCGCCGGGCCGTCCGCGAGGACGGAGCCGACCTCGACGCGCTGGCCCTCGTCCACGAGCACGCGCTGGTTGTAGCTCGTGCCCTGGTTCGAGCGGCGGAACTTCGCGGCGCGGTAGCTCGTGGTGGTCGCGTCGTCGTTCGCGACGACGATGAGGTCCGCGGAGACCTCGGTGACCACGCCGGGCTTGGTCGCGACGATGACGTCACCGGCGTCGACCGCGGCGCGCCACTCCATGCCGGTGCCCACGAGCGGGGCCTCGGAACGGACCAGCGGCACGGCCTGGCGCTGCATGTTCGCACCCATGAGGGCGCGGTTGGCGTCGTCGTGCTCGAGGAACGGGATGAGCGCGGTCGCGACCGACACCATCTGGCGCGGCGAGACGTCCATGTAGTCGACCTGCGCGCCGGGGACGATCTCGACCTCGCCGCCCTTCGTGCGCACGAGCACGCGCTCGTCCGCGAAGGAGCCGTCGGCGTTGAGCACCTGGTTCGCCTGGGCGATGACGTGGCGGTCCTCGTCGTCGGCGGTCAGGTACTCGACCTGGTCGGTGACCTTGCCGTTGGTGACCTTGCGGTACGGCGTCTCGATGAACCCGAACGGGTTGATGCGCCCGTAGGACGCGAGCGAGCCGATGAGGCCGATGTTCGGGCCCTCAGGGGTCTCGATCGGGCACATGCGGCCGTAGTGCGACGGGTGGACGTCACGGACCTCCATGCCGGCGCGGTCGCGGGACAGACCGCCCGGGCCGAGCGCGGAGAGGCGACGCTTGTGCGTCAGGCCCGCGAGCGGGTTGTTCTGGTCCATGAACTGCGAGAGCTGCGACGTGCCGAAGAACTCGCGGATCGACGCCACGACCGGGCGGATGTTGATCAGGGTCTGGGGCGTGATCGCCTCGACGTCCTGCGTCGTCATGCGCTCGCGCACGACGCGCTCCATCCGCGACAGGCCCGTGCGGACCTGGTTCTGGATGAGCTCGCCGACGGCGCGGATACGACGGTTGCCGAAGTGGTCGATGTCGTCGGTCTCGACGCGCACGTCAACGGCCTCGCCGGCACGACGGCCGGGGATCGTCGCGTGGTCGGCGTGCAGGGCCGCGAGGTACTTGATCGTCGCGACGACGTCCGAGACGGACAGCGTCGAGTCGGTCAGCGGCGCGTCGATGCCGAGCTTCTTGTTCGCCTTGTAGCGGCCGACCTTCGCGAGGTCGTAGCGCTTCGGGTTGAAGTAGAAGTTCTCGAGCAGCGCGCGGCCGGCCTCGACCGTGGGCGGCTCGCCCGGGCGGATCTTGCGGTAGAGGTCGACGAGCGCCTCGTCCTGGGTGTGGACGTGGTCCTTCTCGAGCGTGTCGAGCACCGAGGGGAGGTCGGAGAACTCCTCGCGGATCTCGGACTCCGTGAGGCCGAGGGCCTTGAGGAGGACCGTGACGGACTGCTTGCGCTTGCGGTCGACGCGCACGCCGACGGCGTCGCGCTTGTCGATCTCGAACTCGAGCCAGGCGCCGCGCGACGGGATGATCTTCGCGGAGAAGATGTCCTTGTCGCTCGTCTTGTCGGCCGTGCGCTCGAAGTACACGCCGGGCGAGCGGACGAGCTGCGAGACGACGACGCGCTCGGTGCCGTTGATGATGAAGGTGCCGCGCGCGGTCATGAGCGGGAAGTCGCCCATGAAGACCGTCTGGCTCTTGATCTCACCGGTGTTGTAGTTGACGAACTCCGCGGTGACGAACAGCGGCGCGGCGTACGTGAAGTCCTTCTCCTTGCACTCGTCGGCCGTGTACTTCGGCGGCTCGAAGCGGTGGTTGGAGAACGAGAGGGACATCGAGGACCCGAAGTCCTCGATCGGCGAGATCTCCTCGAAGATCTCCTCGAGCCCGGACGTCGCCGGGACGTCCTGGCGTCCGGCCGCGTTCGCCGCGGCGACGCGGGCCTGCCACGCCTCGTTGCCGAGGAGCCAGTCGAAGCTCTCGGTCTGGAGGCCCAGCAGGTCGGGGACCTCGAGGGGCTCGAAGATCTTGGCGAAGGAGACGCGCCGAGAGGCGGTGCGGTTCGCGATGGCGTCGGCGGACGGAGCAGAAGGGGTGCGCGAGGCAGCCAAGAGGGGTCCTTCCCTGCAGATCGAAAGAACGCTGCACCGCCCGGCTGGTCGCGATCACCGCCGCCACGACTCCTCGCGGACGCGCACGTACGTCGTCGAGGGGGTCGGGGGTATCTGAGATCGTGGGCACAGGACAGCGCAAAGCGTTAGCATACCCCCTTGGCGCCCGCACGTCCACCCCGACCGCGCACCGACCTGCCGGGCTCCCCCCGGCGCCGTCCGGCACCTGCCCGGTACTCCTCCGGCGGGCGTCGTCGCCCGCCGCACGCTCTCCGGGCACGTGGTGCCCGGCCGCTCGTCGGCTCCGCTGCTGGTGCTGCCCTGCTGCTGTCCTGTGTGCTGTCCTGCTGCTGCTCTGCGTCGTCGACCCGCACATGGTGGCACACACCACGCCCATCCGTGAAGCCGGGCGGCTCCCGGCGCGGCGCGCCGGTGCGCACGCGAGCGCGTCGAGGGGAACGACGAGGCCCGCACCCCCTCGCAGGGGTGCGGGCCTCGTGCGGCGTGACGACCGGTCCCGTCAGGACGGGACCGGCGAGATCACTTGACGGAGACCGTGGCGCCGGCGCCCTCGAGGGCAGCCTTGGCCTTGTCGGCCGTCTCCTTGTTCGCGCCCTCCAGGACCGGCTTGGGGGCACCGTCCACGAGGTCCTTGGCCTCCTTGAGACCGAGGGACGTGAGCGCGCGCACCTCCTTGATGACCTGGATCTTCTTGTCGCCGGCGGCCTCGAGGATGACGTCGAACTCCGTCTTCTCCTCGGCCTCCTCGGCGGCGGCAGCGCCACCGGCGGCGGCCGGGGCGGCAGCGGCGACGGGGGCGGCCGCGGTGACCTCGAAGGTCTCCTCGAAGGCCTTCACGAACTCGTTGAGCTCGATGAGGGTGAGGTCCTTGAACTGCTCGATGAGCTCTTCGGTGCTGAGCTTCGCCATGATGGCGTTCCTTTCGGTTGGTGCTCGGCCACGGCCCGTGGCGGGCCTGCCAGAAGCGGGGTGTGTGCTTGCGCTGTCGTGATCGCGTGCCGGTCGGAGGACCGGCGCGGGATCAGGCGGCAGCGCCCTCCGATTCCTGCTTCTGACGCAGGGCATCGATGACGCGGGCTGCCTGGGCGGTGTTCGCGGTGAAGACGTACGCGGCCTGGAACAGCTTGGCCTTCATCGCGCCGGCCGCCTTGGCCAGCAGGACCTCGCGGGACTCGAGGTCCGCGAGCTTCGTGACCTCCGCTGCGGTCAGGGGGCGCCCGTCGAGGACACCGCCCTTGATGACCAGCGCGGGGTTCGCCTTGGCGAAGTCACGCAGACCCTTGGCTGCCTCGACCGGGTCCCCGGTGACGAAGGCAATGGCCGACGGGCCCTGCAGGTCGGCGTCGAGTCCCTCGACACCGGCCTCCTTGGCCGCGATGGCGGTCAGCGTGTTCTTCACCACGGCGTAGGTTGCGTTGCCGCTGAGCGACCGACGCAGCTGCTTGAGCTGCGCGACGGTGAGCCCGCGGTACTCGGTCAGCACGGCAGCGTTCGAGCCGCGGAACTTGTCCGAGAGCTCGACGACTGCGGCTGCCTTGTCCGGCCTCGCCATGGCAATCCTTCCGGTGGTGGTACCACCGGCGTGGGCCCCGGAACGAGAACGAGCCCCGCGCAGGCGCGGGGCTCGGTGTCGCTCGCACGGCGGGGCCGGGCGGACGTCGTCGATTCGCTACCTGCGCTGGCCTCCACCTCGTGGTGGGACTTCGGCCTTCACGGTCCACAGAGGAGTCTGCGGGCAGCGTCGGACGACCGGCGGTCTTGGGTACGGGTCCATCGTACGGGACGACGACGCGTGGTCCAAACCGCTCCCCCGGCCGCGACGACGGGCCCGCTCACAGGGCGAGCGGACCGAAGCACACCAGCGGGACCGGCTCCGGCTCGTCCGCGACCGCCCGTGCGAGGGCGGAGCCCGGCATCGCGCCGTCGCGCAGCTCGGCGTGCAGCGCGGGCATGACGCGGGCGGCGACGTCGTCGCGCAACGGGGCGATGCTCGCGACCACGGCCCGTGCACCGAGCCGGAGGAGGACGCTCGTCAGACCGAGCGACTCGCCACCGATGCGCGGCGTCGAGAGGCCGACCTCGCACGCCGAGAGCACGACGACGACGCCGCGGAGGTCGATGCCGTCGAGCTCGTGGGCGAACAGCGGACCGTCCGCGAGCCGCAGGGAGGAGAACAGGGGGTTGCCGGTGTCGTGCGTCCCGTGGGCGGCGAGGTGGAGCACGCCGGCGCTCTCGACGCCGTCCACGACGGCGGAGCACGTGGCGTCCTCGCCCGCCCGGAGGTCGGCGCTGTCCCAGACGGAGGCGACGAGCTTCGCCTCTGCGGACGAGAAGCGCAGCCCGGGCCCGGCAACGACGAGCGCATGGTCGGTCCGGCGGACGGGATCCCCGCGGCGCAGGTCGACCCACGAGTTCGCCCAGGTCCGACGACCGCGCCGCGACGGGAGCGAGGCCCACGGCACGGCGAGGAGAAGGTCACGGGCAGCCACGTGCAGGTCCCCCTCCACCGCCAGCGGCGCCACGAGCTGCTCGTCGAGGGCCGCGAGCGTCCGCGAGAGCGAGACGACCGCGGCCGCCCGCATCGGGACCGGGATGAGGACGTTCGCCAGGACGGCGAAGTCGGCACGGGCACGCCGGACGAGCTCCGCGACGGACCTGCGGGAACCGAGCGGGACGAGGCGTGAACCCGACGCCGAGACCCGGACCGCGAGCAGCGTGTCGCCGTCCGCGACGAGGTCCGCGACGACCGCCCCCGACCCGGTCGCGTCCAGCACCGAGCGGAGGCCCCGCTCCGTGACGGGCACGGGCGTCGGGGCCTCGCCGCCGTGCTGCCAGGCGCGTCGACGCGCGTCGTCCTGGAGCCGGCGCGCGGCCCGCAGGTGGTCCTGCCGGCGACCGAGGCCGTCCGCGTCGGCCGAGGTGCCGAGCGCACGCGCCGCCTCCACCTCCCGGCGTGCTGACGCGAGGAGGTCCGCGAGCACGGGGTCTGCGGGCGGCCGCACGCGGCCGGAGCCGGCGAAGGCCGCCCGCCCCCGCTCGACGGCGTCGAAGACCGTCGCGGGACGGCCGGTCCCGAGCGCGGCCAGCACGTCGACGTTGCCGAGCCGCACGCCGTGCACCGCGGAGGCCGTCACGGCGTCGACCGACCCGAGCCGCGCGCGGTGGTCCGCGAGCATGGCCTGTCCGCGCCGGACGGCACCGACCCCCACCTTCCTGTCGCCCGCGGTGAACGCCAGGCGCGCGACGACCGCCTCCTGCTGGAGGCGCAGCGGGAGGGGTGCGCGGCGGAGGTCGGGCACGCCCCCGAGCACCGCGCGCGCGGCGTCGAGGTCGCGCGCCGTCGTGTACCAGTCCGCGGCCAGGAGCCGCGCCGGGATCTCGACGCCCAGCCCGATCGTCCGGCCCAGCGCACCACCGCTCTCCGCGAGGTCGAGCGCGTCGGCGGCACGGCGCCGCGCGGCACGGGGGCTGATCGTCCGCCTGGCGTCGTCCGCACCCTGCGCCTGGAGCTCCGCGACGCGCGCACGCAGCGCCCACGGCGTGTTCGCCATGCGCTCGAAGCGGCGCGCTGCCGAGCGCGCCTGCTGACGCGCGTCGCCGTAGCGGCGCAGCGCGACCAGCGTCCGCGAGCGCACGAGCTCGACCTCGGCGAGGTCGCGGACCATCCGGTACCGGCGCAGGTGCTCCCGCGCCTCGGTGAGCGCCTCGTCGGCGTCGGCGACGAGTCCCGCGTCGAGCAGCACCTGGGCCTTGTCGACGAGGCCGATGGCCGCGTGCCGGTCCGGGGCCGCCTCCGCCGCCTGCTCCATGGCGCGCAGCGCGACGGGAAGGTCGCCCCGGAGGTACGTGACCCACCCGAGGTTGTGCGCCGCCATCGAGGAGTAGAGCGAGTTGCCGATCCGGCGCGCGTAGTCGGAGCACGCCGCGAAGTCGTCGGCGGCCTCGGCGAGCCGGCCGAGGTCGGACCGCAGGGAGCCGCGGTTCATGTGGAGCACCGCGAGGTCGCGCCAGGAGTCCGCGGGGACGAGGCTCATCGCGTCGTCCATCGCGCGCGAGGCCGCACCGAGATCTCCCGTCCGGTGGAGCAGGAGCCCGCGCTGGCCGAGCACGACGGCGCGCAGGGCGTCGTCGTGCTCGGCCGCGGTCTCGGCGGCGGCCAGCAGCTCGAGGGCGGGCCGGACGTCGCCCTTCGCCTCGAAGTGGCACACGGCCAGGCCGATCCGCGCACGGACGAGCAGGTGCAGCATCTCCGGGGCGAAGGGTTCCCCCGCCCCCGCCGGGGCCGACTCGTCGCACCAGGCCAGCACGGCGTCGAACCCGTTGCGCGCAGCCGCGTGCCGGCCGCGCGAGTTGAGGGAGAGGGCGCGCTCCAGCACGGCAGACGCCTCCGCGAGCGTGGAGACACCCACCAGCGCACCTCCGTCCCGGCGGGGACGGACGACTCAGCTCACGTCGCGCGCTCCCGGCCTCTCGATCCCTACGGTCGCCGTCACGGCACGCCATGCCGCATCGATGCGTTCCGCCACCCGGTGTCCGAGGTTACCGCTCGCCGAGCCGGGCGTGCCGGTGTCGAGGACGGCGCCGATCTCCCCCGCGAGGACGGGCGCCGCGAAGGAGGTCCCGCTCCACGTCCCGAAGCCGCCCTCGAAGCTCTCCGGGTCGATCGTCGCGCGCACGCCGCCGAAGCGCGTGTCCGGGAGCTGGCGCGTGGGCGTCGTCGGACCGTTGAGCGTCGTGGGGAAGGTGCTCACGATGGCCGCGCCGGCGCGGAGCGTCGTGACCCACGGCCCCTCGTTGGTGAAGAGGGCCGTCGAGGCGTCCGGGTTGCGGGCCCCGACGGTGAGGATCGGGACGTAGTCGTGGGACAGCTGCTCGTCCTCGACGACGACCGTGCTCGGGGTGCCCGAGACGTGCGGGGCGAACGCGGCGGGGTACATCGGGCGCGTCGAGCCGTCGTTGCCCGCCGCGACCACCACCACCACGCCGGACTGCCGCAGCGCGCGCAGGACGGACCGGAGCGGGCCGTCGTACGCGACGTCCTCCGGCTCCTCGTGGTAGTAGCCCATGGAGAGGACCGCCACGTCGACGGGGAAGTACCCCTCGACGTCGCGCAGGCCGCGCAGGTGGAAGCGCAGGAGCCGCCGCAGCGACTGGAGGACGTCCCACTCGGGCACCGTCCCGGACCCGCCGAAGATGCGCACCGGGAGGATCGCCGCGTCGGGCGCGACCTGGTGCACGACCCCCGCGATGAAGGTGCCGTGACCGGCGACGGGGTCGAGCGGTCCCGTCAGCGGTGCCGACGACGCGCCTCCGTACTCGGCGTCGTCCTCGGGGCGGGGCGCGAGGGGGAAGGTCCCGATCGGCCGGCCGTCGAGGGTGGCGCCGCGCAGGACCACCCCGTTGCCGTCGCCGCGCGTGGGGTCCGCCGGGTCGTAGTCGCCGAACCACGGGTGCGTCCCCACCCCGGTGTCGAGGACGGCGACGACCGGTCGGCGGCGGCCCTCGGCGTCGACGAGCGGAGACTCCCCCGCGGGTCGCCGCCGCGGCGCGCCGCCGAGCCGCTGCACCGGGGAGCGGCCCCCGGTGCCGGCCTGCCCGTACTCCGCGAGGCCCCGGACGGGGAGGGGCGTCGAGTACGGCAGCGGGGTCGAGTAGGGCAGGGGCGTCGAGTACGGCAGCGGCGTCGAGTACGGCAGCGGGGTCGAGTAGGGCAACGGCGTGGAGTACGGCAGCGGCGTGGAGTACGGCGTCGCGGTCATCACGTGGTCGAGCGTGATCGTCGGCCCGTCCGGGTCGTCGGGGTCGAGCAGGCCGCCGAGCTCGTCGACGAGCCTCCACGCGTCGGGGACCTCGTCGTGGTCGTCCGGCACGAGGCGCAGCGCGAAGCCGTAGGCGTCGTCGTCGGCGTGCTCCGGCCCCTCGTCCGGCACCTCGCCGAGCCGCCGGGCGACGGCCAGCGGCGCACGGTCGCCCGCGGTGTCGAGCGCGACGCTCCACCCTCGTGCACGGGCGGCACGCTCCACCCGCGGCGCGGTGGTGTCGTCGCCCTCGGCGAACGCGACGAGGTCCTCGACGTCCGCCGGGCCGGAGATCCGCTCCCGCAGCGCTCGCGGGGGCGCCCCGCGCACGATGAGCCGGTCCGCGACGTACCAGGTCGGGTTCAGCGGCGGGCGCCCGCGACGAGGGCGGACGTCGATCGGGTCGAGGAAGCGCATCGCACGACCGGCGTAGCGGTCGTCATGGCTCGGGCTCACGGGTGACCTCCGGGGTCAGGGTTGAGGGGGTGTCCCCGACACGTCGTGACGGCCGTGTCACACGCCGGGGCGGGACGGGTCTGGTTCCGGTACTGCGGGGCACGGGTCGTCCGGAGGACGAGGCCGGACGCCCGTGAGCGGCCGGGTCCCGGCGAGGACCCGGCCGCAGGATCAGGCAGGCAGGGTGACGACGACGGCGCTCACAGCTCGATGACCGGAGTGCTCACGGCGCCGCCGGTACCGTCGGCGCGGCGCACGACGAGGCTCGCCGGGCCACGGTCGACGGCGTCGAAGACGAAGCGTCCGTCGTCGTCGCTCGCGGTCTCGGTCACCGCCCCGGGTCTGTGCAGCTCGACACGCAGCGCCGTCGCGGGCGCGGCCCAGCCGTCGACGCGCACGCGGCCGCCCTCGGCGGGCGACAGCGAGATCATCACGGTGACGGACTCGGACGTGAAGGTGATCGTCCGCGCCTCGACGGGCGGAGCGTCGCCCCGCACCGACATCGCCGGGGCCTGGACGTACTCGAGCTCCATGACCTCGGCCTCGAGGCCGGCGAGCGTGATGGCGAACAGCGACCGGTCGACCAGGCCCGCGGGCACGGGGTCGAGCTCGTCGGCGATGCGTGCGAGGTCGGCGAGGAGCGCGACGTCGATCGCGTCCAGGGGCTCGTCGGGGCTGTGCTTGGACTCGGCGCTCATGATGTTTCCCACGATTCCCCCTGGTCGTCGATGATGTCGCGCAGCTTGGCGAGGCAGCGGCCGCGCGTGGAGCCGATGCTGCCGACCGGCATGCCGATCGCGGCCGAGATGGCCTTGTAGTCGGGCCGGTCGGCCAGGGAGACGAGACGCAGCAGCTTCTGGCACCGGTCCGGAAGCTGGTCGAGGGCTCGCCAGAGCCCGCGGTCCCGCTCGTTGCGCAGCACCTCGACGTCCGGTGTCGGGTCTCCCGACGGGAGCTCGGGCACGCCCTCGTCGGTGTCGTCGGGCAGCTCGGTGCGGCGTCGCGCGTCGTCACGGTGCTTGCGCACCGTCTCCCACGCCGCGCGCTTGGCCGTGATGAGCAGCCACTTGAGCACGGCGTGCGGTTCCTTGATGGTCATCGCGTTGCGGACGAGAGCCACCCACACGGTCTGCACGACGTCGTCGGCCTTCTCGCGGTCGACGCCCTGCGCACGGACGGTGTGCCAGAGCAGCGGCGTCGCCTCACGGACGAAGTCGCCCAGGGCCTGAGGCCGCCCGTCCCGGTACTCGAGGAGCGCGACCGCTCCCCGGTCCCCGAGACTGGGCTCCGGTTGACCGGTGTCGGCGAGGTCTTCGGTCGTTCGCGTCATCGGCGGCTCTGTCCTCGGCTCGCTCGTGCGATCAGCCGACGGCGGGGGATCCGCCGGGACGCCTGATGGTACGGCGAACTCATCGGGCTCGACAACCATCGTCACTGGTCACGACCCTCCGTGCTCGCGCTGCTGGGGGCTCATCGTTCTCCTCCGTGGTGAGCGGGGAACGGGTGCACCGGTGCCGGTGCACCCCTGCACCGGGACGAGAGGGAGATGTCGAGCGCCTGATACATCCGATGCCGCCCAGTTTGCGCACAGGATTCTCCCGGCCCTCGGCGCCGGCACCCATCCGTCGGTACGACCGGTCCGAACCGGGTCCGAGCGCGGGAACGGCCCGCGCCACGACACGGAAGTGGGTACGCACCATGTCCTCGTCCCCGAACCGCCTCCTCGCCGCCGTGTTCGGCGCCGTCTACCTGCTCGTGGGCCTCGCCGGGTTCGTCGTGACCGCCGGCGTCGGCTTCGCCGCCACGGAGGGAGAGAACCTGCTGCTGTTCGAGGTGAACCCGTTGCACAACGTCGTGCACCTCGGCATCGGCGCCGCGCTGCTGCTCGCCTCGCGCTCGGCCCCCGCTGCGAAGGCGGTCAACGTGACGATCGGCGCCGTCTACCTGCTGGTGGGCGTGGTCGGCCTGTTCCTCGTCGGGACGGCGGCCAACATCATCGCGCTCAACGGCGCGGACAACGTGCTGCACCTCGGCAGCGCCATCCTCCTCCTCGGCGTGGGGCTCGCGGCGGACAAGCAGGTCGCGTCCCACGCCGCGACGGCGTGACCGGCCGCACTCCCCTGCTCCGTGCCCTCGTGGGCTTCACGCTGCTGGGCGCCGGCGTCGTCAACCTCGGGCTCGTCCGAGGGACGTTCCCGGCGCCCAGCGGGTTCCTCGCGCTCGGGCTGGGCGTGACCGAGGTCGTCACCGCGCTCCTCGCGCTCGCCGACTCCCGCCCGCGAGGCCTCGGCCCGACGACGCTCGGGCGGGTCGGGGTGGGCGCGCTCGTCGCGGGGAGCGTGGCCCAGGCGGCGCTCGCCGTCTCGGGCGGCGGAACCCTCGGGCCGACGGTCGCCGCGGCGTCCGCGCTCCAGCTCGTGGGCGCCGGGATGCTGGGCGTCCTGACCCGCGCCGTCGCCCCCGGGCGGGACGGCACCCCCGTCCCCGACGGACCGGCCGGGTCGCAGCGCCCTGGCGGACCCGGAGCGGGCACCGCCGTGCGCGCGAGCGCCGCCGCCGGCGGCCTGCGGACCGCGGGCGCACTCGCCGCTCTCTTCGCCGGCGCGATCCTCGTGTCGACGGTCGCGACGTTCGGGCTCGGCGCCACCGAGGCCGGGGAGCACGCCGTCCCCCACGGCGACCACCGACCGCCCCGCCTCCCGGGCCTCCACGGGCACCACCCGTGAGGCGGGGGTCGACGCCGCGTGTACGCGTTCTCCCGTAGCCGGCCGGCGGGAAGTAGCGGGAGATCCCTCATGCCGCCCGGCTCCGCGGGCTCCTAGCGTCGAGACGACCCGTCGACGAGGCGGGCCGGTGCGTGCGAGCCGCGCGCGCCCGAGACCCGAGGAGCACCACCCGTGAGAACCCACCAACCATCTCGCCCCCGTCGCCGCGCCGTCCGCGCCGTGCGGGCGCTCGCCACCGCCGCGACGGCCCTCGCCCTCGCCACCACCGGCGCCCTGGCCGTCGCCCCGGCGCACGCCGCTCCCGCCGCGCCCGTGACCGTCCCGACGGCGACCGCCCTGGCGGCCGCCGCGCCGTCGGGCACGCAGTGGCTCACCGGCTACTGGCACAACTTCGACAACGGCTCGGTGACGATGCGCCTGTCGGAGGTCCCGCAGGCGTACAACCTCGTCGCGATCGCGTTCGCCGACAACCTCGTCGGGACGCCCGGCGGCATCACGTTCGACCTCGCGAGCGCGGAGCTCGGCGGGTACACGGACGCGCAGTTCACGGCCGACGTCGCGACGATCCGCTCGCAGGGCCGCAAGGTCGTGGTGTCGGTCGGCGGCGAGAAGGGCAACGTGATCGTCTCCAACGCGACGGAGGCGAAGAACTTCGCCGACACCGCGTACGCGCTCATGCAGCAGTACGGCTTCGACGGCGTCGACATCGACCTCGAGCACGGGATCAACGCCACCTACATGGCGAGCGCGCTGCGCCAGCTCTCCTCCAAGGCGGGCCCGGACCTCGTCATCACGATGGCGCCGCAGACCATCGACTACCAGGCGACAAGCATGGGCTACTACCAGCTGACGCTCGCCATCAAGGACATCCTCACGATCGTCAACACGCAGTACTACAACTCCGGCTCGATGATGGGCTGCAACCAGCAGGTCTACGCCCAGGGCTCGGTCGACTTCCTCACCGCGCTGTCGTGCATCCAGCTCGAGATGGGGCTCCGGCCGGACCAGGTCGGCATCGGGATCCCCGCCGTGCCGCGCGCTGCCGGCGGCGGGTACCAGCCTCTGGCGAACGTCGTGAAGGCCGTCGACTGCCTCGAGGTCGGCACCGGGTGCGGCGCGTTCCGACCCGCGACGCCCTACGGGAAGATCGGCGGCGTCATGACGTGGTCGATCAACTGGGACAAGACGAACGGCTACGAGGTCGCCAGGGTCATCGGTGGCCGGCTCGCGAGCGGCCCCACCGACCCCACGGACCCCACGGACCCCACGGACCCGACCGACCCGACGGATCCGACCGACCCGACCGACCCGACCGACCCGGGCGACTGCACCGCACCGGCGTGGTCGGCGTCCGCGGTCTACACGGGAGGGAACCGCGTCGCGCACCAGGGCCGCACGTACGAGGCGAAGTGGTGGACGACGAACGAGAACCCGGCCCAGAGCGGGCAGTGGGGCGTCTGGCGGGACCTCGGGGCCTGCTGACGTCCGGTCGCGCGACGGCGCGTCGCCCGGCCGGCCCGCGGTACCGAAGACGCCGACGGCGCGGCCCCCCGGTCCGGGGGGCCGCGCCGTCGGCGTGGTGCGCCGGGCCGAGCCCGGTCGCGACGAGGGACGCTGCGGTCAGGCCGCGTCGTCCTCGAGGAGCTTCGTCGTCTTGGACTGGTCGAGCGGGATGCCCGGGCCCATCGTCGTCGTCAGCGTGGCCTTGGTGATGTACCGGCCCTTCGAGGACGACGGCTTGAGACGCAGGACCTCTTCGATCGCCGCGGCGTAGTTCTCCACCAGCGCCTTCTCGTCGAACGAGACCTTGCCGATGATGAAGTGCAGGTTCGAGTGCTTGTCGACGCGGAACTCGATCTTGCCGCCCTTGATGTCGGTGACGGCCTTGGTCACGTCCATCGTCACGGTGCCGGTCTTCGGGTTCGGCATGAGGCCACGGGGACCCAGCACCTTGCCCAGGCGACCGACCTTGCCCATGAGGTCCGGCGTCGCGACGGCGGCGTCGAAGTCGGTGTAGCCCGCGGCCACCTTCTCGATGAGCTCGTCGCCACCGACCTCGTCGGCACCGGCCGCGCGGGCCTCCTCGGCCTTCGCCCCGTTCGCGAAGACGATGACGCGGGCCGTCTTGCCCGTGCCGTTCGGGAGGTTCACCGTGCCGCGGACCATCTGGTCCGCCTTGCGCGGGTCGACACCCAGACGGAAGACGACCTCGACGGTCGCGTCGTACTTGACGGTCGACGTCTCCTTGGCGAGACGGATCGCCTCGAGCGGGGCGTACAGACGCTCCCGGTCGATCTTCTCCTCGGCGTTGCGGTACGCCTTGCTGCGCGTTGCCATGCTGCTTCTCCTTCTGCAGTCGTGGTCAGCGGGTCCGCGCGGACCCTGCCACTGCCGCCCGCGGTCGCGGACGATCTGATGGTGCCGAGCGGCGCTCAGCCCGCTGTGCTGACAGTCGGGATGAGCGACGCTCACGCTCTGCTCAGCCCTCGACGGTGATGCCCATCGAGCGGGCCGTGCCGGCGATGATCTTCGACGCGGCGTCGAGGTCGTTCGCGTTGAGGTCCTCGAGCTTGGTCTGGGCGATCTCGCGCACCTGGTCGGCGGTCAGCTTCGCGACCTTGGTGGTGTGCGGCGTCGCCGAGCCCTTCTGGACGCCCGCGGCCTTCTTGATGAGCTCCGCGGCCGGCGGGGTCTTGGTCACGAAGGTGAACGAGCGGTCCTCGTAGACCGTGATCTCGACCGGGATGACGTTGCCGCGCTGCGACTCGGTGGCCGCGTTGTAGGCCTTGCAGAACTCCATGATGTTCACGCCGTGCTGACCGAGCGCGGGGCCGATCGGCGGGGCGGGCGTCGCCGCACCGGCCTGGATCTGGAGCTTGATGAGGCCGGAGACCTTCTTCTTGGGAGGCATGAGTCTTCCCTGTCCTTCTTCTCGTGGGCCGACGCCGTGGGCGATGACCCGGTTGCAGTACTGCGCTCGCACGCTCCCGGCGGGCGCCGGGAGGCCGTGTCAGATCTTGGCGACCTGGTTGAACGACAGCTCGACCGGGGTCTCCCGGCCGAAGATGGAGACGAGCACCTTGAGCTTCTGGTTCTCGACGTTGATCTCGGAGATCGTCGCGGGCAGCGTGTCGAACGGACCGTCGGTGACGGTGACCGACTCGCCGACGGTGAAGTCGACCTCGATCGGGGCCCTGGCCGCGGCGGGCATCGGCTTGCCGGGCTCCGGGGCGGGTGCCAGCGTCGACGCGAGCATCGAGAAGACCTCGTCGAGCGTCAGCGGCACGGGCTGGTGGGTGTGGCCGACGAAGCCGGTGACACCGGGCGTGTGACGCACCGCGCCCCACGACTCGTCGGTGAGGTCCATGCGCACGAGGACGTAGCCGGGGATGCGGACACGACGCACGATCTTCTTCTGCGCGTTCTTGATCTCGGCCACCTCCTCCATGGGGACCTCGATCTGGAAGATGTAGTCCTCCATGTTCAGGCTCTGGATGCGGTTCTCCAGGTTGGCCTTCACACGGTTCTCGTAGCCGGCGTACGAGTGGATGACGTACCAGTCACCGGGCTGCGTGCGCAGCTGACGCTTGAACTCCGCGACCGGGTCCTCGATGACGTCGCCGTCCTCGTCGGCCGGGCGCTCGTCCTCGACGTCGTCGGCAGCGGCCTCGTCGTCGGCAGCGGCCTCGTCGTCCTCAGCGGCCGTCCCGAGCTCGTCGGTCTCCGCGGGCTCGTCGGTCTCCTCGACCTCGGGCGCGTCCGTGGCCTCGTCGACCTCGTCCTGGGCACCCTCGGGCTGCGTCGGGTCGACGTTCTCCGTCTGGTCCAGCGACTCCTGGGACACGAACGAACCTGCTTTCTGCTGACCGGCTTCGATGACTTCTGGGAAGGACTGCTGCTGGAAGCGCCGACGGCGCCCCGAGGGGCGCCGGGTGCCGAGAGATCGGCACGTCGGGTGCGTCGTGGCCGGCTAGTCCCCGAAGACCCACAGGACGGCCTTGCCGATCCCGAGGTCGAGCACCGTCACGAAGGCCATGACGACCAGCACGAAGACCAGGACGACCGTGGTGTACGTGATCAGCTCGGACCGCGTCGGCGTGACGACCTTGCGCAGCTCGGCGACCACCTGGCGCACGAAGAGGGCGATACGGGCGAAGACGTTGGGCTTCCTGTCCTTGGTCGGACGACCCTTCGTCACCTCGTCGGCGCGTGCGCCGTCCGCACCCACGGCCTCTGACGGCGATTCGCTCACTGATCTACCCCATCGCTGACGTACCGGACGTGCCCCGGACCTGCTGGAACCTCTCGTGCAGCCCGTTCTCGGACCACGCACGCCCCCCGAGGGGGAGGTGCTGTGCAGGGTAGACAGGACTCGAACCTGCAACCTGCGGTTTTGGAGACCGCTGCGCTACCAATTGCGCCACTACCCTTCGCGACCGACGCCCTCAGCCTGCAGGGATCCGCACCGTCCGACGTCACGCGGACGTCGAGGCGCGGCTCAGCATGGTGGGCGTCAACCACCGAAGGAACACTGTACGCGACGCCGGGCGCCTGGTCGAACCACGTCCGCGCCACGTCCTCACCATCTCCCGTGCCATCTCCCGTGCCATCCCCCGCGCCACCTCCCGAGCCACCTCGCGCGCGGCCCGGACCGGAGCGGGCGTCCACCGATCGGTGGACGCGAGGAGCGGACGAACGGTCGTCGCGGGCCGTGCCCGAGGCGGACGACGCTGGTCGGCATGGAGAGCACACACGAAGGGACGGTCGCACCTCGCGGCACGACGCGCGCCGTCGCGACCGGGACGCCGGCCCCGCCCGCGCCGGCGGTCGAGGTGCGCGGCCTGCGCAAGCGGTACGGCACCAGGCAGGCCGTCGCCGGGATCGACCTGCGGGTCGAGAGCGGCGAGATCTTCGCCCTCCTGGGTCCCAACGGCGCCGGCAAGACGACGACGGTCGAGATCCTCGAGGGCTTCCGCTCGCGGGACGCCGGCGACGTGCGCGTGCTGGGCGTGGACCCGCAGACCGCGGGCCGCGCGTGGCGCGACCGCATCGGCGTCGTCCTGCAGGACTCGCGCGACCTCTCGGAGTTCACCGTCACCGAGACCGTGCGGCACTTCGCCGGCTTCTACGCGGACCCGCGCGACCCCGAGCAGGTGATCGACGCCGTCGGGCTCCGCGAGAAGGCGGGGACCCGCACGCGCCAGCTGTCCGGGGGGCAGCGACGCCGGCTGGACGTCGCCCTCGGCATCGTCGGACGGGCCGAGCTCGTGTTCCTCGACGAGCCGACCACCGGCTTCGACCCGCAGGCGCGACGCGCGTTCTGGGACCTCGTCCGCTCCCTGCGCGACGACGGGACGACGATCCTGCTCACCACCCACTACCTCGACGAGGCCGCCCAGCTCGCCGACCGGGTCGCCGTGCTGCGCGACGGCGTCGTCGTCGCGCTCGACGCCCCGGACCGCCTGGGCGGTGCGGACGCGCGTCGGCCGTCCGTCCGGTGGCTCGACGACGGCGGGCCCCGCGAGGAGCGCACGGACCGCCCGTCCGCGGTCGTCGCTCGCCTCGCCGCCCGCTTCCCCGACGGCGAGGTCCCCGGGCTCGAGATCGTCCACCCGTCGCTCGAGGACGTCTATCTCGAGCTGATCGGCGCGGGCACCACGACACCGCGCGGCCACGCCGGACCGAGCGCCGCCACCCCCGACCAGGAGGAACGACCGTGAGCACGACCGCCGTCCCCGCCGCGCGCCCCGCGCCGTCCCGCGCCTCCGCCCTGCCCGGTGTCGCGCGCCTGGGCCTCGCCCGGACCCGGGCGGAGCTGCGGGGGTTCTTCCGCGAGCGCGACGCGGTGATCTTCGTCTTCACCTACCCGGTCATCATGCTGGCGATCTTCGCGACGGTGTTCGACGGCCAGGAGCAGGCCACGGCCGACTACGGCGTGCCCTTCGCGCAGTACTTCCTGCCGGGCATGCTCGCCACGGGCATCATGCTCACCGGGTTCCAGTCGCTGGCGATCTCGATCGCGGTCGAGCGCGACGACGGCACCCTCAAGCGCCTGCGCGCGACCCCCCTGCCGGCCGTCGCGTACTTCCTCGGCAAGATCGGGCTCGTCCTGGCCACCGCGGTCGGCCAGACGGTGCTGCTCCTCGCGCTCGCCGCGCTCGCGTTCGACGTGCCGATGCCGTGGGACATGCCCGACGGCGCAGGTCGCGTCGCCACGTTCGTGTGGGTGTTCGTGCTGGGGTGCGCGACGGGCGCGGTGTGCGGGGTCGGGTTCTCGTCCCTGCCGCGCTCGGGGAAATCGGTGACGGCGGTCGTGACGCCGGTCGTGCTCGTCCTGCAGTTCATCTCGGGCGTCTTCTTCGCGTTCTTCGCGCTGCCCTCCTGGATGCAGACCGTCGCGTCGGTCTTCCCCCTGAAGTGGATGGCCCAGGGAATGCGGTCGGTCTTCCTCCCGGAGCAGGCGGTGGCCCTCGAGCCGTCGGGGTCGTGGCAGCACGGCGCGACGGCTGCTGTACTGGTCGCATGGCTGGTGGTGGGGCTCGTCGTGGGGGTCCGGACGTTCCGGTGGAGGCGCCGTGACGACGGCTGACCCGCCCGGTGCCGCGGGCGACGCGACGGCGCAGCTCGACGGGACGTGGGCGCGTGACGTGCGCTGGTGGGACGTGGCGTTCTACGTCATCGTCTCGCTCAGCGCCGTCGCGCTGTTCACGGCGTCGCTGCCCCGCTCCGCGCTCGTCGTGGCGCTCTGCGGCACGGGCGCGATCCTCGTCAGCTACGTCGCGTGGGGACGTCGCGCCGCCCGCACGCGCGACCAGGTCGCCGCCCACGCGTACCTCGTCGTCGCCGTGGCGGCGACCGTCGTCGTCGCCGCGCAGGACGCCCTCGGCACGCTGCTGCTCTTCGCGACGTTCACGCAGATCTGGATGATGTCGGAGCACCTGTGGGCGCAGGTCGTGCTGTGCGTGGTCCTCGCCGCGGGCACCGCGCTCGCGCTCGCCTGGGACCTGGAGGCGGGCCGGGTCGACCCCGCCGCGCTCATGGGGTCCGCGCCCCAGATGGGCGTCGCGCTCGCGTTCTCCCTCGGCCTCGGGCTGTGGACGGCGCACACGATGCGCCAGGCGGAGCGGCACGCGCGCCTCGTCGACGAGCTGCGCGCCACGCAGGCCGAGCTCGCGCGCTCGAACCACGCGGCCGGTGTCGCGGCCGAGCGCGAGCGCGTCGCGCGCGAGATCCACGACACGCTCGCCCAGGGCTTCACGAGCGTCGTCATGCTGGCCCAGGCCGCGCGCGCCGACCTGGACCGGGACGCTCCCGAGGCGGCGCGCGAGCGGCTCGCGCTCGTCGAGACCACGGCCCGCGAGAACCTCGCCGAGGCACGCGCGCTCGTCGAGGCGACCGGACCCGTGCCGCTCGAGGCGGGCGGGACGCTCGTGGACGCGGTCGGACGGCTCGCCGAGCGCTTCGGCGCGGAGTCCGGCGTCGACGTCCGGACGCGCCTCGCCGGGGTCGCGGGCCTCTCCAGCGCCGACGAGGTCGTGCTGCTGCGCTCCGCCCAGGAGTCGCTCGCGAACGTCCGCCGCCACGCCGCCGCGCGGTCGGTCCGCGTCGAGCTCGCGCAGGACGCGGCGGTCACGCGGCTCACGGTGCACGACGACGGCCGTGGCCTGCCTGCCGACGTCGTCGAGGGCTACGGGCTGCGCGGCATGCGCGAGCGCGTCGCCGCGGGCGGGGGGACCGTCCGGCTCGGCCCGGGCGGCGCCGGCGGGACCGTCGTCGTGGTCGAGCTCCCGCGGACCGCGCCGGCCCCCGCCACGGCGGCGGTGGGCCGCGGCGGTGCCGCGGCTCGCCGACCCGTGGCACGGGGGGCGGCGGCCGGCGACCCGGCAGCGGTGACGGGCGTGACGGACGGTGCCACGTGAGCGCCCCCGTGCGTGTCGGCCCGGTGCGGGTCCTCGTCGTCGACGACCACCCCGTGGTCCGGTCGGGCCTCGTCGGGATGCTCGCGGCGGAGCCGGACCTCGAGGTCGTCGGCGAGGCGGGCGACGGCGCGCAGGCGGTCGCGCTCGCGGCGGCGCTCGACCCCGACGTCGTGCTCATGGACCTGCGCATGCCGGTGCTCGACGGCGTCGGGGCGACGTCGGCGATCCTCGCCGCGTCGGGCGGCACCGCCCGCAGGGCCACGGCGGACGGCGGGGTCGCGGGCCGCACGGCGCCGCGCGTCGTCGTGCTGACGACGTACGAGACGGACACGGACATCCTGCGGGCCGTCGAGGCCGGGGCGACGGGGTACCTCCTCAAGGACACGCCGCGCGAGGAGCTCGTCGCGGGCGTGCGCGCCGCGGCGCGCGGGCAGACGGTGCTCGCGCCGAGCGTCGCGACCCGGCTCGTGACGTCCGTCCGCGGGGAGCGCCTCACGGACCGGGAGACCGAGGTGCTGCGGCTGGTCGCGCGCGGCCTGTCGAACGCGGCGGTGGGCAAGGAGCTCTTCATCGCGGAGGCGACCGTCAAGACCCACCTCCTGCGCGCGTTCGCGAAGCTCGGCGTGGACGACCGGACCGCGGCGGTGACGGTCGCGATGGAACGGGGCTACCTGACCTCCGCCTGACCGCCGAGCGCGGCCCGGACGTCGCGCGGCCCTGCCGGGCACGCGCGCCCGTGACAGACTCCGGCGTGTGCGAGACCTGGCGACGCTCCCCAAGGCCCACCTGCACCTGCACTTCACGGGGTCGATGCGCCTCGAGACCCTGCGCGAGCTCGCCGCGGGCTACGGGGTCCGGCTCCCCCACGCGCTCCTCGACGGGGACCCGCTGCGCCTGCCAGCGACCGAGCGGGGCTGGTTCCGCTTCCAGCGCCTGTACGACGCCGCGCGCGCGTGCGTGCGCTCGGAGGCCGACATGCGCCGCATCGTGCTCGAGGCGGCGCAGGACGACGCCGCCGAGGGCTCCGGGCGGCTCGAGATCCAGGTGGATCCGACGTCGTACGCGCCGTTCGTGGGCGGGATCACCCCCGCGGTCGAGATCGTGCTCGACGCCGCCCGGTCCGCGAGCGCCGCGACGGGCACGGAGGTCGCGGTGGTCGTCGCGGCCTCCCGGATGCGCCACCCGCTCGACGCGCGCACGCTGGCGCGGCTCGCCGCGCAGTACGCGGGCGAGGGACCGGGCGAGGTCGTCGGGTTCGGTCTGAGCAACGACGAGCGCCGCGGCGACACCGCGGAGTTCGCGCGCGCGTTCGCCATCGCCCGGGACGCCGGGCTCGCGTCGGTGCCGCACGGCGGCGAGCTGCTCGGGCCCGCGCACGTGCACGAGGTCGTCGAGGCTCTCGTCCCGGACCGGCTGGGGCACGGCGTGCGGTCGGCGGAGGACCGCCGTGTGCTGGACGACGTCGTCGACCGCGGGATCGCGCTCGAGGTCTGCCCGGCGTCGAACGTCTCGCTCGGCGTGTACGACGACGCCTCGCAGGTGCCGCTCGGGACCCTCGTCGACGCCGGGGCGCGCGTCGCGCTGGGCGCCGACGACCCGCTGCTCTTCGGCTCGCGCCTCGTCGCCCAGTACGAGACGGCGCGGGACGAGCACGGGTTCTCCGACGACGAGCTCGCGGACCTGGCACGGGGCTCGGTCCGGGCGAGCCGTGCGTCCGAGACCACGAAGCGCCGTCTGCTGGGACGCGTGGACGACTGGCTCGCGGGCGCCTGAGCGCCGACGACCCCGCCCGTGGTTCTCATGTGCGTCTCATGAGGCTCTCGGATACTGGGCGCATGACTCGCCGGACCCTCACCTGGATCGTCGGTGCGCTGCTCCTCGTCCTCGCCGGGGGCGCCACCGCCGCCGCGCTCTCCTCCCGGCCCGACGACCGGGAGGTGGGCCGTGCTGTCGTCGTGACGCCCTCCCCCGCCCCGACCTCTCCCGGGCCGTCGTCGCCCCCGAGCTCCGGGCCCGACGGCGGACCGGCGCCGACGCCCACGGAGACGCCCACGGAGACCGCGCCCCCGCCGTCGACGGGCGGGGGCGTCGCCCCGGTGCCTCCCGCACCGCCGTCGGCGGACGACGACGATGACGACGATGACGACGACGCCGATGGCGACGACGACGGGGACGACGATGACGACGACGGGGACGACTGATGCCGCGCACGGCGCGGCGCGACGGCACGGACGGCGTCGCGGACGACGACGCCGCGGGTGAGCGGCACCGTCTCGGGCTGACCGTCCGCACCCGGATGCTCGCCGCGTTCCTGGGTCTGTCCGCGCTCGCCCTGCTCCTCGCCGGGGGCGCCGCGTGGTTCCTGCAGCGCGGTCAGGTCGACGCGCGGATCGAGGAGAGCCTGCGGCGCAGCGCGGTCGAGCTGGAGACGCTCGGCGAGTCGGGCGTGAACCCGGTGACCGGCGAGCCCTTCACGTCGTCCGAGGACGTGGTCGTCGCGGCGATCCAGCTCGTCGTCCCCGCACGCAGCGAGGGCATCATCGGCCTGCGGGCGGGCCGGTCGCCGCTCGTCTCGCAGCAGGACGTCGAGGTGCACCTCGAGGACGACGCCGAGCTGCTCGCGGCGGTCGCCCCGTTCATCGACGGCGACGTGAACGTGCTGCGCTCGGTCACGACCGCCACCACCGACTACCGCGTGCTCGTCGCCCCCGTCGTCGTGGGCGGCGCGACCGGGACCGCGGACGCCGTCGGCACCACGGGCGAGCCCGCCGCGCTCGTCCTCGCCTACGACCGCACGGCCGAGCACGCCGAGCTCACGCGGGTCTTCGGCACGTACGCGCTCGTCGCGCTGGGCGCGCTCGTGCTCACGGGGGTGGTCGGGTGGGTGGTCGCGGGCCGCCTCCTGCAGCCGATCCGCGTCCTCGCCCGCACCGCGCAGACCATCGGCGACACCGACCTCACCGCGCGCATCCCCGTGACGGGCAACGACGACCTGTCGCACCTGTCGGAGACGGTGAACGGGATGCTCGACCGCCTCGAGGGTGCGTTCGACTCCCAGCGCAGGCTGCTCGACGACGTCGGGCACGAGCTGCGCACGCCGCTCACCGTGGTGCGCGGGCACCTCGAGCTCATGGACCCCCACGACCCCGACGACGCGCGCGAGACCCGCGACCTCACGCTCGACGAGCTCGACCGCATGAACCGCCTCGTGGACGACCTCGTGACCCTCGCGACCGTCGGCCGGCCCGACTTCGTGCGCCCCGCCGACGCGGACGTCGGGCGTCTCACCGACGACGTGCTCGACAAGGTCCGCACGCTCGGGGACCGGCGGTGGCTCGTCGACGCACGGGCCGACGTCGTGGCCCCCGTCGACGCCCAGCGCATCACCCAGGCCCTCCTGCAGCTCGCGGCGAACGCCGTGAAGTTCTCGGCGCCCGGGTCGGTCGTCGCGATCGGCTCCGCCGTGTCCGACGACGGCACGCGCCTGCGCCTGTGGGTGCGGGACGAGGGGGCCGGCGTCCCACCGGACCAGGTGCGGCGCATCTTCGACCGGTTCGCCCAGGCGCCCGCGCCCGCGGGCCGGGAACGTCCGGAGGGCGCCGGGCTCGGTCTCGCGATCGTCAGCGCGATCGCGGAGGGCCACGGCGGGCACGCGGCCGTCGCCTCGACCCCGGGCGTCGGCTCGACGTTCTCCCTCGACCTCCCCGTCCCCACCCGAGGAGGGACGGCGTCGGTGCGCACGACGACGGACGGGAGCGCGCCGACCGCCACCGCCCCCACCGTCCCGACCGCCCGGACGCCGCTGCTGCCCGGCCCGGACGCCGAGACCGGCGCGACCGCACGCCCCGACGGAAGGACCACCCCGTGAGCCAGATCCTCGTGGCCGAGGACGAGACGCGCATCGCGTCGTTCGTCGCGAAGGGCCTGCGCTCGGCGGGCTACGCGAGCACGACCGTGGCGACCGGCCGCGAGGCGTTCGACCTCGCCAGCACCGGCGACTTCGCGCTGCTCGTGCTCGACCTGGGCCTCCCGGACCAGGACGGCTTCACGGTCCTGCGCCGCCTCCGCGAGACCGGCAACGCCATCCCCGTCATCATCCTCACCGCGCGGACGGGGGTGAACGACACCGTCGCGGGCCTCGAGGGAGGTGCCGACGACTACATGTCCAAGCCGTTCCGGTTCGAGGAGCTCCTCGCACGCATCCGGCTGCGACTGCGCACCGAGCCCGCGGGCGAGGTGACCGTGCTCAGCCACGGGTCCCTCAGCCTCGACCTGCGCACGCGCCGCGCACGGACCGCCGACCGCGAGGTGGACCTCTCGGCGCGCGAGTTCGCCCTCGCGGAGGCCTTCCTGCGCAACCCCGGCCAGGTCCTCAGCCGCGAGCAGCTCCTGTCGCGCGTGTGGGGGTACGACTTCGACCCCGGGTCGAACGTCGTCGACGTGTACGTGCGCTACCTGCGCAACAAGCTCGGCGCCGAGCACTTCGTCACGGTGCGCGGCATGGGCTACCGGCTCGCCGACGCGCCGCGCGCGACGGAGCCCGCCCGCCCCTGAGCGCCCGCGCGTGCACGCACGACGCCCGCCCCGGGGTCCTGGGGCGGGCGTCGTCGTGGGGGCTTCGTCGTGGGGGCTTCGTCGTGGGAGCCTTCGTCGTGGGAGCTTCGTCGTGGGGGGCCTCGGTGGGCCTTCGGGAGCGGTCGCCCGCGCCCGGGTCCGGTCAGCCCGCCGACTGCGGCGTCGGGGGGTGACCGCCGTGCCAGCGGTGGGGGCGGTGTTCGGGGTGCTCGCCGTCGGGGCGGTGTTCGGGGTGTTCGCCGTCTGCGCCGTCGGGGCCGTGCTCGCCGTGACCGTGGTGACCGAGGACCCGTTCTGGACCGCGCTCGGGCTGGGCGTGGTCGTGGTGGTGCTCGGGGTGGCCGCCGGGGTCGACGCGTCGACCTCGACCGCGGGCGAGACGACGGCCGACCCCGGAGCGTCGAAGACCCCCTGCGCGGTGGCGACGGTGGCACCGAGGCCGACCGCGCCGAGAGCTCCCGTGACGATCCATGCGCTGCGAGCCTTCATGATCCTTCTCCTTCGTGTCGTTGTGCGCGCGGCCTCCCGGCTGCGTCTGGACCCGAGTCTTCCGACCGGACGTGAGACGGCGAGGAGCCGTCGATGAGAGAGCTCTCAGAGAGCGGGGCGTGCGCGCCGGCCGCCGCGAGCGCCGCGTCGACGAGGTCCTCGGCGACGGCCAGCCAGGCCGTCGCGAGCTCGCGCGTCCCTGCGCCCGAGGCGAGCGACAGCACGACGCCCGCGGCCCGGGCCCGCAGCGCGGCCGCGTCGACCACGGCGTCGAACGCGACGAGGCACCGGTCCACGAGACCGTCGGTGCCTGCGTAGTCCGCCGGGGACAGCGACGGCAGCACGGCGAGGTGCGCGACGACGCACGCGAGGTCGTCCACGCGGTGACCCGGCCCGAGCGTGTCGACGTCGAGCAGGACGCCGACGCGGCCGCCCTCAGGCCCTGACGTCCCGGCGGCGAGCAGGACGTTGGCGGCGTGGAAGTCGCCGTGCGTCGCGACGACCGGGCCGAGCGCCCGTGCGCCGACGGTCTGGACGACCCCGGCGACCCGTGCCGTGCGCGCGGCGTCGAGCCCGTGCACCTCGACGGCGGTCCTGGCGTACCGCCCGACCCTGTCCGCCCAGGCCGGGCGACGGGTGAGCGCGGTCGCGGCGGCCGGGAGCTCGTCGAGCGCGCGCAGCAGCGCCCGGGGGTCGACCGCCGTCGCGCGCCCCTCGGGAGCGGTGGCGGCCAGGTGCTGGGCGAGCGAGCGTCCGTGCTCCTCCGCGAGCACGACGACCCCGTCGTCGGACCACGTGAGGCAGCGCGGGCCCACGACGACCTCGCGCAGGCGGTCGGGCCCGCCGAGCAGCGCGTGCCGACGGACGAGCGACCGGACGCGCTGGGGCCGCACCACCTTGACGTAGACGGCTCCGAGCGACGTCCGCGCCCGCAGGACGGCGCGACGCAGCGGGCGGTACGCCACGACCTCGACGGACTCGACGTCCGCCCGGTGCCCCGCGTCGCGCAGCCTGCGGGTGAGCGTCGCGGCGTCGCACGCCGCGGACAGCCCGGGCAGCATCGGGTCGGCAGGATGCCGCCACACGTGCACGACGCGGGGCCCGTCCGCGAGACGCACCACGCCCGGGCCGACCACGTCGCCAGGCAGGTCGGCGGTCGTCGCGAACAGGTGCTCGGTCGACTCGGCGACGGACCCTCCCGCCACGTCGAGCGCGCCGGGCTCGTCGCGCCGCGCGACGACGTCGTACCCCACCGTGACCTCGGCGCCGGGCCGCGCGTGCACGCGGTCGACGCTCCACGCCCCCAACCTCGCGCCGTCGGCACCGAGCGCGGCCTCGAGGAGGTCCGCGGCGTCGGGGGTCGTCAGCAGGTCGAGCCACTCGCGCTGGTCGACGGTGACGGGGTCAGAGGTCGCGGTAAGTGGCACGGTCACGGTCACGGTCACGGCGCCATTCGACGCCGCGCCCGTGGGGCACGGGTGAGACGCAGATGAGAGAGCTCTCATCCGGCTCTCCCGCCCGCAGCACTGACCACCGACGACCACCGCCCGACAGCGTCCTTGACACGCCGGTGCACCGGTGGGATCGTCGCATCATGCCGATACAAAGCCTGACACAAAATACGGTGCGCGACCCCGTGCGGGAGGCCGCACGGCGTCACGCGGGGATCGTCGCCGGGTCGGCGGCCGCCGCGGGCGTGCTCACGGGGATCGTGGCGGCGCAGGCCACGACGGTCGTCGACGGGTTGGCGGAGGGCGTGCTCCTCGGCCTGACGCCGGCGCTCGTCGGCCTGGCCTTCCTCGCCGTGCACGCGGTCGGCGAGCGCACCTGGCCGCGGCAGGGCGAGACCGTCCGGTCGGCCTCGCTCCAGCCGCGGTCCGTCGCCGACGTGGCGCCCGCGGGCCTGCGCCGGCTCACGTGGGGGCTGGCGGCGGCGATCCTGGTCCTCGCCGCGGTGGGCGCGCTCACCGCCGGGGACGACGGCCGGTCGGTGACCCGCGTCGCCGGGGACGTCACCTCGACGGCGAGCCCGTACCCCGGCGCCTTCTACGGCGTGTGGCTCGCGCTGGGCGCGGTCCTCCTGCTCGCCGGGTCCGAGTCCGTGCTGCGGCTCGTCGCGCGACGGCCCGCCGTCGCCCTGGTCAGCTCGGCGTGGGACGTCGCCCTGCGACGCCTCTCCGCCCACCGGGTCCTGCGGGGCGTCCAGCTCGCGCTCGCCCTCACCGCGGCCGGCATGCTCTTCTACGGCGGGAACGCGGCTGCACGGACCGGCTACCCCGGCGCCGTCGTCCTCGCCGTCGTCGGGGCGCTCCTCGCGCTGGGCTCGCTGGCGGTCGTCGTGCGCGCCGCGCCGGACCCGGACGTCGCGGTCGGGCGCGCGACGCCCGAGGGAGCGCCGGCCGGTGCCTGAGCTGCGGGTCCGCGTGGACCTGGGGTCCGGCGTCGCGCCGTACGAGCAGATCCGGACCCAGGTCGTCGCCCACGTCGCCGCCGGGCGGCTCGCCCCCGGGGACCGCCTCCCGACCATCCGCGCGCTCGCGACCGACCTCGGTCTCGCGCCCGGGACCGTCGCGCGCGCGTACCGCGAGCTCGAGGAGTCGGGCGTGGTGACCACGCGTCGTCGGGCCGGGACCGTCGTGTCGGAGGGCGTCTCCCCCGCGGACGTCGACGCCCGCCGCGCGGCGCGGGACCTCGTGGCCACCGCGCGCGCGTCGGGGCTGAGCGACGAGGAGGTCCTGGCCCTCGTCGTGGCCGCGCTGCGCCACGAGCAGACCCGGGCCGAGGGCTGACCTCGGCCCCGACCCGCCGTCGCGAGCCGGGGCACGGCGGTACGTCACAGCACGGGGCCGTGCGTCACGAGAGCATCACGATCCGCGGTTCACCCGCGCCGCTCACGGTCCGGCCCGTGCGTCGCGGCGCATGATGGTCCTCCGCGGCGTGCCACGCGCTCGCACGCGCGGGACGGAGACCGGAGGGGGACCGCCGTGGACGACGCACGACCGGGGCACGACGTGCCGCGAGACAAGACGGCTGCGCCGCGCGCGCCCCGGCAGCGGGTCCGGGTGCTCCGCGCCGTGGCGCCGGCGCTCGCCGGGCTCCTCGTGCTGACCGGCTGCCAGGCCGGGCTGCCCGACATGGAACCCGGACGCGCGCCGTCGGCCTCCGTCGAGAGCACCCCCGAGACCGCTCCCGAGCCGACGACGGACCCCGGCACGACGACGTCGCCGGAGGAGACGCCGTCGGCAGCGCCCGGTCCGACCGCGACCCCGGACACCACGCCCGAGCCGACGCCCGAGCCGACGCCCGAGCCGAGCCCGACCCAGGAGCCCGCGCCCAGCCCCGACGAGACCGCTCCCCCGCCCGCTGCGGAGCCTCCTCCGCCGGCGGAGCCCGCCGAGCTCGAGCGCGGTGCGGAGGGCGACCGGGTCGTCGCGCTCCAGGCACGGCTCGCGGAGCTCGGCTACTTCATCGGCGCCCCGGACGGCGCCTTCGGCCCGGGGACCCAGCAGGCGGTGTGGGCGCTGCAGAAGGCCGCGGGCATCTCCCGCGACGGTGTCGTCGGCCCCGCGACGCAGGCCGCGCTCGACGAGGGCGTGCGGCCGCAGCCGCAGACCGGGTCGGGCAAGGTCATCGAGATCGACCTCGACCGCCAGCTGCTCCTCGCCGTCGAGGACGGCCGGGTCGTGACGGTGATCAACGCGTCGTCGGGCAACGGGGAGCAGTTCGAGGCGAAGGGCCGGACCTACCGGGCCGGCACCCCGCGCGGCACGTTCCAGGTGGGCCGGCAGGTCGACGCGAACTACGAGTCGAGCCTCGAGCTCGGCAGCATGTGGCGGCCGAAGTTCTTCACGGGCGGCATCGCGGTGCACGGCTCGGGCTCGATCCCGCCGTGGCCCGCGTCGCACGGGTGCATCCGCGTCGCGAACAGCGCGATGAACTGGATCTGGGACACGTGGGGCGCTCCGCCCGGGACGACGGTCGTCGTCTACTGAGCCCTCCCGGGCGTCAGAGGGACGCGCCCACCAGGACGGGCTCGGGGACGAGCTCGACCCCGAAGGCGTCGAGCACGCCGTCGCGCACGGCACGCGCCAGCTCGAGCACGTCGGCGGCGCTCGCCCCGCCACGGTTCGTCAGCGCGAGCGTGTGCCGGGTCGAGAGGGTCGCGGGGCTCGACGTGCCGTGCACGCCGTAGCCCTTGCCGAAGCCGGCGTGCTCGATGAGCCACGCCGCGGACGTCTTGACGAGCGTCGGGTCGACCTCGCCGAGGCTCGGGCCCGTCGTCCGGCTCGGGGTCGCGGACCGCACCGGGTAGCGCGGCGCCTCGGGGGGCAGCTCGTCCGCCTCGTCGGCCGGCACGACGGGGTTCGTGAAGAACGACCCCGCGCTCCACCGGTCGTGGTCGGGGGCGTCGGGATCGCCGTCGAGCAGCATGCCCTTGCCCGCGCGCAGGGCGAGGACGGCGTCGCGCACGTCCGCCATCGGCGCGCGCTCCCCCACCTGGACTCCGAGGCGGCGGGCGAGCTCCGGGTACGCGACGGGTGCGGACAACGACCCGAGCCGTGTCTGGAAGCCGACCTCGAGGACGACCCAGCGCGGCGACGGGTACCACGGGCCCGACGCGTCGCCGTCGGGACCGGCACCGCCCGCCCCCACGTGCATCGACCGCTTGAGCACCGACGTGCGGTACCCGAAGCCGAGCTCGCCGAGAGCGAGGGTCCGCACGCGGCCGCGCTCGCGGTCCCACACCCGCACGGTCGAGACGACGCCCGCGACCTCCTGGCCGTACGCCCCGACGTTCTGCACGGGTGCGGCCCCGACGGTGCCGGGGATGCCGGACAGCGCCTCGACCCCGACCCACTCCTCCGCCACCGCGCGCGCGACGAGCGCGTCCCAGTCCTGGCCCGCGGGCGCCGTGAAGCTCGCCCCGCCGCACGAGTCCTGCGCGTCGACGACGACGCCCTGGCGCAGGTCGCGCACCACGACGCCCCCGAACCCCTCGTCGGCGACGAGGAGGTTGGACCCGCCCCCCAGGACCAGCAGCGGCTCGCCCGCGTCGTCGGCCGCGCGGACCGTGGCGATCAGCTCCGCCTCGTCGTGGACCTCGACGTAGCGGTCCGCGGGACCGCCGACGCGCAGCGTCGTCAGCTCGGCGAGCGTCGGCTCCCCGACGGAGTCGGGACGCAGGCCGGGTGCGGTCGCGGTGGCGGTCGCCGTGTCGACGACGCGGGGTGAGGCGGGTTCGCAGGTCACGCCGACAGCCTAGTTCGGGCGGTCGACGCTCGACGCGGCATCGTCCGCGCCGGGACGGGCACCGTCGTCGGCGGCCCGGTCGCCCGTTCCTCCGGCGGCCGTCGGGAGCGGTCGCGCCGCCCCGACGACGAGCAGCCCGACGACGACCGGGATCGCGATGACGAGCAGCGCGGACCGGTACCCGACCTCGTGCGCGAGGAACCCGATGAGCGGCGGACCCATGAAGAACGCCGAGTAGCCGATGGTCGCGACGACGCTCACCCGCACCGCCGCGCGCTGCGGGTCGTCGGAGGCCGCGCTCATCCCCACGGGGAACCCGAGAGCGGCGCCCATGCCCCACAGGACCACGCCGCCGAGCGCGAGCCACAGGCTCGGCGCGAGCCCGAACAGCAGGAGCCCGGCGAGAGCCAGACCGGCGGAGACGCGCAGGACCGCGACGCGGCCGAAGCGGTCGAGGAGCCCGGTCCCGAGCAGGCGCATGCCCGTCATCGCGGTGAGGAACACGGCCAGCCCGACCGCGCCCGTCGCGTCGTCCGTCCCGAACCCGTCGACGACCGCGAGGCTGACCCAGTCGTTGGCCGCGCCCTCGGTCAGCGCGGCGGCGAGGACGACGAGGCCGATGAGCAGCGTGCGCGGCTCGGTCCACGCCGACAACGCCGACCGGGCGCCGCGCGACCGGTCGCCCCCGGAGCCGTGGACGGGGACCGCGGTGGCGGGATCGGCCCCGCCGGAGTCGGCCGAGCGCGGGGTCCCGCCGTCGTCCACCCTCCCGGCCGGGAGGAAGAGCCGGACGCACCACAGGATCGCGAGCAGGCTCACGACGACGGCGACGGCGAGGTGCCACTGCACCGGCACGCGCGTGGCCGCGGCCACGGCTCCCAGGCCGGCGCCCGCCATCGTGCCGAACGAGAACCCGGCGTGGAAGCGGGGCATGATCGCCCGGCCGAGCCGCTGCTCGACCGCGGCGCCCTCGAGGTTCATCGCGGCGTCCCAGACACCGGTCCCGACGCCGGTGACGAACAGCCCGACGCGCACGACCCAGTCCGCGCCCTCCGAGACGGCGAACGCGGTCGTCACGAGACCCGCGGTGTTGATCGTCGCGAAGATCACGACGGCGCGCGCCGCGCCGAGCCGCTGGACCACGAGCCCGGAGAGCGGGAGCGCGAGCAGCGAGCCCACGGCCATGAAGAGCAGCAGCAGGCCCATCTGGGCCTCCGCGAACCCGAGCTCGTCGCGCACCGCCGGCAGCCGGGACGCCCAGCTCGCGAAGTTGAAGCCGTTGAGGAAGAACACCGCGAAGACGGCCCACGCGGCGAGCGCGACGGCGCGCGCGGGTGCGGGGCGGGACGGGGCGGTCATGCGGAGGTCTCCTCGCGGCGTCGGGGGGTCGTGCGGTGCGGACGACGGCGACCGTGCCGCACGTTGCCGCGCCGGCGGACGCGTCCGGGCCGGACGTCGTGCGACGAGGTCTCGGTCGCCGGTGTCTCGGGCGCCGGCGCCTCGGGCGCCGGGGCGTCGGGCGACGCGACGTGCAGGGCGGGTGACCGGCCCGGGCCGGGAGCTGCGGCGTCCACCGCCCCATCCTCCCCCGCGCGGCGGGCGGCGAGCGCCGCGGGCGTGCGCAGCGGCGCCACCTGGCGGGCGAGGAGGACGCTGAGGACCATCGCCCCCACGATGAGGACGAGGGCGTGCCGCGCCCCCATGGCCTCGGCCGCGAGGCCGAGGAGCGGCGGCGCGGCGAGCGACGCCATCGAGGAGAACGCCGACACCACGGACACGCGCCCCGCGGCGCGCAGCGGCTCGTCCGAGGCCGCGGCGATCCCCACAGGGACGGCGAGCGCGGCACCGAACCCCCACAGGACGACGCCGACCCCGGCCAGGGTCAGGGTCGGCGCGAACCCGAAGAGCACGAGCCCGACGATCGAGGTCACGCCCGAGGCGCGCAGCACCGTGACGCGGCCGAACCGGTCGATGAGCCGCGTGCCCAGGAGGCGCATGACGGTCATCGCCGCCACGAACGTGCCGAAGACGACGGCTCCGACGGCCTCGGTCTGCGCGAACCCGTCGACGACGGCGAGCGACAGCCAGTCGTTCGCCGAGCCCTCCGACAGTGCCGCGGAGAGGATGACGAGACCGATGAGGAGCGTGCGCGGCTCGCGCCAGGCGCCGAGCGCCGCGCCGAGCCGCGCCCCACGACGGGCGCCGCGGCGCGCGAGCCGCGGGTGCAGGCGGGCGGTCTCGACGTCCACGACGGCGTCCCCGAGCGACTCCAGGGCAGCGGGCGCGTGCTCGGCCGCGGGCCCCGACGGGGCCCCCGCGCGGGCCGTCCGACGCGCGACGGCCGTGTCGTGCACGGTCGCCGGGATCGCGACGAGGCGCCACACGAGGGCCACCGCGCCGGTGACCGTGAACTGCACGAGGACGGGCACCTCGCCGTGCGCGCACGCCGCGCCGAGCAGCGAGCCGATCACGGCGCCGACGGAGAACGCCGCGTGGAACTGCGGGAGGATCGTGCGGCCCATGCGCCGCTCGATGCCGGCGCTCTCGACGTTCATGGGCACGTTGCCGAGCGCGAACGCCATGCCGTTGAGGAAGATCCCGGCGGCGAGGAGCGCGACGGAGCCGGTCGCCGGGCCGAGGCCGAGCAGGAGGAAGGCACCGCCGAAGAGCCCCGCGGAGAGCGCGAACGCGGCGCGTCCGCCGAAGCGCGTGACGAACGGGCCCGCGGCGGTGACCGTCGCGAGCGCGCCGACCGCTCCCGCGAGGAGCACGACGCCGAGGTCGGCGGGGCTGAGCGAGAGAGCGTCGCGCACCGAGGGGATGCGCGCGAGCCAGCTCGACATCATCACGCCGTTGAGCGCGAAGATGCCGAGGAGCGCCCAGCGGGCGCGGGACAGGGACGCGGAGTGCGCAGCACCTCCTCGAATCGATTCGATCCGAGGAAGGAGAGAGCGCTTCGAATCGATTCGAGGCATGGTGACCAGTGTGCGGGTACGCTGGCCGCGCGTCAATCGACATCCCGTCCGGACCAGGGCGGACGAGCAGGTACGGGCAGGCAGGAGCGTGATGAGCGGCACCCGCGGCACGACCGGCGGCACGCCCGGAGGTACGCCCGGCACAGGCCCGGCGGAGAGCGCCGCGCCGGTGGCGAGCACGGCCCCGGCGCCCCGCCCGCGGCCGACGCTCGCGAAGGTCGCCGACCTCGCCGGCGTGTCCGTCTCGACGGCGTCCCTCGCGTTCTCCGGCGCGGGACCGATCACGCCCGAGACGCGCGCACGCGTCCTCGCCGCCGCGGAGGAGCTCGGCTACACCGGTCCCAACCCCCTCGGCCGCCAGCTGCGCTCCGGTCGGTCGGGCGTCGTCGGGGTGGTCGTGGGCGACCAGCTGCGCCGCGCCTTCCGGGACCCGGTGGCGGTCCAGGTGCTCGACGGCCTGGTCTCCACCCTCGGCGAGAACGGTCTCGGCGTCCTCCTCATCCCCGGCATCCCCTCCGACGACCCGGCGCACGCGGTCGACCCGCTCGTCGAGAGCGCCGCGATGGACGTCGCGGTGCTCGTCTGGGGCGTCGGGGCCGAGGACGCGACGCTCACCGCGCTGCGCCGACGCGGCGTGCCGGTCGTCATCGGGGAGGGGCGCGCCGTCGAGGGCGCGCCGCTCGTGGGCATCGCGGACCGTCGCGGGACCGCCGACGTCGTCCGGCACCTGGTCGGGCTCGGGCACGCGCGCATCGCCGAGGTGTCGCTCCCCTTCGACACCTCCGACCGGAGCGGCCCCGTCGACGCCGGGCGCCTCGCCCAGGTCGACCGGACCCCCACCGCCAACCGCCTCGCCGGGGTGCGCGACGTGATCGAGCCCGTCGCGAGCTGGGAGACGGAGGCGTCGCTCGTCGAGCACGGGCGCTCGGCCGCGATCGCCCTGCTCGGCCGCACCGACGCCGACGGCGTCGTCGTGCCGCTCGACCCCACGTCCCGGCCCACCGCCGTCATCGCCCACTCCGACCTGCTCGCCGCGGGCGCGCTGCTCGGCGCGCGCGAGCTCGGCCTGCGCGTGCCCGACGACGTGTCCGTCGCCGGGTTCGACGGCCTCGACCTGCCGTGGCTGGCCCCCGACGTGCTGACGAGCGTCGACCAGCCGCTCGCGCGCAAGGGCGCGGAGCTGGGCCGCGCCGTCATCGACCTCCTCGCGGGCGAGGAGCCCCGGACCGTCGTGCTCGAGGTCGAGCTCGTCGTCGGGACGACGACCGGGCCCGCACCGACCGCCTGACGACGGACGGCGCGAGCCCGGGCCGTCTCGTCAGCGCAGCCCTCCGACCTGGAGCGGGTTCGCCCCCGCCGCCGCCATGAGGTACCAGGACGTCGCGCCGACGTGCTGGACCTGGAAGTACCCGAAGCCGAACCCCGTGTCGAGCAGGCTCGACGCCGCGACCACACCGGACCGCTCGGGCAGCGGCGTGCCGCCGACCGTCTGGCCCGCGCCCACGGAGTCCTGCGCGACCCGCACCTCGCGCAGCAGGTCGGCCGCACGGTCCCGGTCGTCGCGCCGGCGTCGCCCGCCGCCGTGCCGACCCCGGCCGTCCCTCCCGTCGCCCTTCCCGTCACGGTCGAGGAACGCCCCCGCCAGCTGGGCGGTGCCCTCGAGCCACACGCCCTGCTGATGCACGGGGAGCCCGTTGTACGACGCCGTCGACGTGAGGCTCGCGCTCGAGAACGTGACGCCCTCGACCGTCACGCCCGCCGGGAGCTGGGAGACGCCCTCCCCGGCGACGTCGCGCGCCGCGAGGGCGTCCGCCGCCCAGTCGAGAGCCCGTGCGTAGCGGCGGTCGCGCAGCGCCAGCCAGCCCCAGGTCTGCGGGTCGAGCGGGAGCGGGTCGCGGTTGATCTCGGTGCCGTCGTTCGTGCCGGTGTACAGATAGCCGCCGGCGGGCTCCCACATGCGGTCGACGAACGCGCGCGCGTGCTCGCTCGCGCGCGTCCAGCGCCGGTCCCGGGTCGCGGCCGCGAGCTGGCGGAAGAACGCGACGCAGTCGACGTTGTGCTCGGTCGAGCCGTTCGGTACCGGCGCGTTCGCGGCGTCCACGCCGAACGAGAAGCCGCCCAGCGGCCGCGTCGACCACGTGTTCGCGACGATCCACTCCGCGATGCGCAGCGCGCCCCGCAGGTAGCGCCGGTCGCGCGTCGCGGCGTGCAGGTGGAGCAGCGCGATCCCCGGCCAGGCCATGTCCCCGACCGCGGTGCCGAGGAACCCGAACTGCCAGCCGACGTTCGCCGTCCCGTCGGGGAGCACGAGGCCGTGCTCCTGCGGCGAGCCGTCGTAGAACACGTACGGGCCGACGTTGTACGCCTGGCGCAGGCGGCCGTCGTCGTGCGCGGGGTCGTTCTCCTGCGCGAAGAGGAAGCCGTCACCGAGCGCGCGTGCGCGGTCGAGGTGCGCGCGGCCCGCCGTGAGCGACGCGCAGATCGCCAGCGCGTTGTCGTAGACGAACGCCGTGGAGAACAGCCCGAGCTGGTCCGCGTACGACTGCGCGAGGCGCGGCCCGGGGTTCTGCTCCGGGTAGGCGTCCGTCATGACGTCGAGGAAGCCCTGCGCGCGCCGGACGGCGTCGCGCGCTCCCCCGCCGTGGGCACCGCCGTGCCCTCCGCCGGTCGCCACGGCGGGCGCGCCGGCGGTCGTCGCCGTCGCCGGCGCGGCGAGCAGCGTGGTCAGCGCGGCGGCGCCCGCGCCCGAGAGGGCGAGGAAGGCGCGGCGGTCGAGCGCGCGACCGGCGCTGGGCGCCCGGTCGGACGGCGTGGCCTCGTGGGGTCCGGACAGGGTCATGAGCGTCTCCTTCGACGTCGGCGAACCGTGACCCCACGGTAGTGGGAGCGTTCCCACCTTGGGAAGGGCTGCGTCGGACGACGTCAGGCGCTCCGACCGGCCGGGGCCGCGCCGGCGCACGGAGGCCTCAGAGCCGGACGACCGCCTGGCTCTTGCCGAGCACGCGCGCGCCGTCGGACGTCACCGTCAGGTCGACGCGCACGGTGCCGGCCTCGGCGTCGATCGCCCCGAGGGTGCCGGTGACCTCGAGCGTCGCGACGCCCGGGTTCGGGACGGGCACGGGCCGCGTGAAGCGCGCCTGGTAGTCGACGACCGCCCCGGGGTCGCCCGCCCAGTCCTCGACCAGCGCGACGGCCGCGCCCATCGTGAACATGCCGTGCGCGATGACGCCCGGCAGCCCGACCTCGGCCGCGAACGCGTCGTTCCAGTGGATCGGGTTGAAGTCGCCGCTCGCGCCCGCGTAGCGGACGAGCCAGGCACGGTCGACCTCGACCGTGCGGGTCCCGACGACGTCGCCGACCGAGAGGTCAGCGAGGACGGGGCGGCCGGCTGCGTCGGCAGGCTCGGTGCTCATGCGTCCTCCCCGCGGACGGCGAGGGTGGAGCGGACGGTCGCGACGGGCGTCCGGACGGCTCCGTCGTCGCCCGGCGACTCGGCCAGGATCTCGCAGCGCGTGGTGACCATCGCGAGGCCGGCCCGCTCGACGATCGAGTCCACGTGCAGCACCGTCACGAGCTCGTCGCCCGCGACGATCGGCCGGTGGTGCGTGAAGCGCTCGTCCGCGTGGACGACGCGGGAGAAGTCGATGCCCGCCTCGGGGTCCTCGATGAGCTGCGCCTCGGCGCGCTGCGCGACGACGACCGCGAACGTGGGCGGGGCGACCAGGTCCGGATAGCCAGCACCCCGCGCCGCCACGAGGTCGTGGTGCACGGGGTGCGTGGATCCGACCGCCGCGGCGAACTCGCGCAGCTTCTCCCGGCCGACGGAGTACGGGGCGTTCGCCGGGTACTCGCGACCGGCGAAGTCTGCGTTGATCGCCACGGTCGGGTGCCGGACCGCTGGGTCAGCGGGTCTCGCGGTGCGCGGTGTGCTTGCCGCAGCGCGGGCAGAACTTCGCGAGCTCCAGGCGGTCCGGGTCGTTACGACGGTTCTTCTTGGTGATGTAGTTGCGCTCCTTGCAGTCCACGCAGGCCAGCGTGATCTTGGGGCGAACGTCAGCGCTCTTGCTTGCCACGGTAGTGAGCCACCTCTCGCGCCTCCGGAGGGCGCTTGTGCTGTGCAGGCCGCACGACGCCGGCCGCCGTACGGAGATTGTCGAAAGTGGTAGCGGAGGCGGGGATCGAACCCGCGACCTCACGATTATGAGTCGTGCGCTCTAACCATCTGAGCTACCCCGCCGCATGAGGCGAACGCGAGGTCGTCTCGCAGTATTCCAGCAAGACGACCCCGCGTCACCACAGAGCCCCGAAAGGGAATCGAACCCTTGACCTTCTCCTTACCATGGAGACGCTCTGCCGACTGAGCTATCGGGGCGGCGCGGAAAACTCTACACGCAACCGGGCGCGGTACGAAATCGGCGGGATTCCGCCGCTGCGACCCCGCCCGGACGACCGGTGGAACGTCGACGGGGCGCCCCCGTGAGGTGGCGCCCCGTCGCTCCGGTGGCAGGTGAGGGATTCGAACCCCCGAAGGCTGAGCCGTCTGATTTACAGTCAGATCCCTTTGGCCGCTCGGGCAACCTGCCGCGTGTGGAGCTGCCGACACGACCGACCCGTGCACGTGGTGCGGGGTGGCCATGGCGGCGAGCCAACGATACAGCCCGTCCGGCCGCAGAGCGAAATCCGCTCCACGACGGCCCCGCGGCGGCTCCTAGAGTGTTCCCGTGACCGACCCTGCTCCCTCCCCGGAGCGCAGCCCCGACCTCGACGCCGCGCCCCGGCGATCCCCGCGCGACGCCGCGCCGGCCTCCGGCACCCTCGACCGTCGAGGCGTCCTGTTCGGCGCGAGCGCCTACGTCCTGTGGGGCGCCATGCCGCTCTACTTCCCGCTCCTGGAGCCCGCCAGGCCGCTCGAGATCATCGCCCACCGCGTCGTCTGGAGCCTCGTCGTCTGCGTGCTGCTGCTCGTCGTCGCCCGACAGCTCGGCCGGTTCGGACACGTCCTGCGCAGCCCGCGCACGCTCGCGCTGCTCGGCGTCGCCGGCGTGCTCGTCGCCACGAACTGGACGATCTACGTCTACGGCGTGCTCTCCGGCCACGTGCTCGACGCCGCCCTCGGGTACTTCGTCAACCCGCTCGTCACCGTGCTCCTCGCGGTCGTCGTGCTGCGCGAGAGGCTGCGGCCGGCCCAGTGGGTCGCCCTCGCGATCGGCACGGCCGCCGTCGCGGTCATCACCGTGGGGGTCGGGCGCGTGCCCTGGATCGCGCTCGGGGTCGCCTTCACGTTCGGGCTCTACGGGCTGGTGAAGAACCGCGTCGGGCGCAGCGTCGAGGCGCTGCCCGGCCTCGCGGCAGAGACCACGACGCTCGCGCCGCTCGCCCTCGCCTACCTCGCCTGGCTGGGTGTCTCGGGAGAAGGCACCTTCTCGCTCACCGACCCCGCCCACGCCGCCCTGCTCGCCTCGTCGGGGCTCGTGACCGCCGTCCCCCTCCTGCTCTTCTCGTCCGCGGCACGACGCATCCCGCTGTCCCTCGTGGGCATGCTCCAGTATCTCGCGCCGGTCCTGCAGTTCCTCTGCGGGGTCCTCGTGTTCCACGAGCACATGCCGCCGGCCCGGTGGGCGGGCTTCGTCCTCGTGTGGCTCGCGCTCGTCGTGCTCACGGTCGACGGCGTGCACACCGCGCGGGCGACCCGGCTCGCCGACCGCGCCTGACGGGCTCCGCACCCGACGCGGTCGCAGCAGTCGGCCGGGCGGCGTGCGACGACCGTCCCGCCGCGCACTCGACTACGGTGGACCCAGCACCCGCACCCGTCCCCGAGGGAGGACCACCATGGCCGACTCGTCGTTCGACATCGTCAGCAAGGTCGACCGCCAGGAGGTCGACAACGCGCTCAACCAGGCCGCGAAGGAGGTCGCCCAGCGGTACGACTTCCGCAACGTCGGCGCCTCGATCGCGTGGAGCGGCGAGAGCATCGTCATGGTGGCCAACTCGGCCGAGCGCGTCCTCGCGATCCTCGACGTGCTCGAGACGAAGCTCATCAAGCGCGGCATCTCGCTCAAGTCCCTCGACACGGGCGACAAGGAGCCCAAGGCCTCCGGCAAGGAGTACCGCCTCGCGGCGACCCTCAAGGAGGGGCTGTCGAGCGAGAACGCGAAGAAGATCACGAAGATCATCCGCGACGAGGCGCCCAAGGCCGTCAAGACGCAGATCACCGGCGACGAGGTCCGCGTCACCTCGAAGTCCCGTGACGACCTGCAGACCGTCATCGCGCTGCTCAAGGCGGCGGACCTCGACGTCGCGCTGCAGTTCACGAACTACCGGTAGAGCCGCGGTGCCCGTGACCGACGGCGGTCCGCACCCCGCGCCGTCGGCCGGCCGACGCCCGGCCTCGCCCCGGCTGCCTCGCCTCGTCGCCACCGACCTCGACGGCACGCTGCTGCGCTCCGACGGGAGCCTGTCGCAGCGCACGCGCGACGCCCTGCTCGCCGCCGAGGGGGCCGGCGTCGAGATCGTCTTCGTGACGGCCCGCCCGCCGCGCTGGCTCGCGCCGCTGCGCGACGTCGTGGGCGGGCACGGCCGCGTCATCTGCCTCGGCGGGGCGGCCGTCTGGGACCTCGCCACCGAGCAGGCGATCGACGTGTGCGGCTTCACGGACGCGGACGTGCGCGAGCTCGTCGACGACCTGCGCGAGGGCGTGCCCGACGTCGCGCTCGCGCTCGAGCGCGTCGACGGCCCGACGTTCGACCCCGGATTCCGCTCGGCAGCGGACGACCGCTCCGACCCGTCGGGGGCCGAGACGGTCGTCCGGTGGGTCGAGGAGACGCTGGGCGGGCACGACACCGTCGCCGGCGCGACCGTGCCCCGGCCGGTGGGCAAGATGCTCGCGCGCCTGCGCACCGCCCCTCCCCCGCCCGACGCACCGGCGACGCAGCCCGTCGTCGTGGCGTCGCACCAGGACGAGGCGCAGGAGCGCTTCCTCGCCCGGGTGCGCGAGGTCGTCGGCGACCGGGCCCACCTCGCCTACTCGGGCGCGGCGGGCCTCGCCGAGCTCCTCGCGCCCGACATCACGAAGGACGCCGCGCTCGCGCGCTGGTGCGACCGGCTCGGCATCCTCGCCCGGGACGTGTGGGCCTTCGGCGACATGCCCAACGACCTGCCCATGCTGCGCTGGGCCGGACGCTCGTTCGCCGTGGCGAACGCCCACCCCGACGTCCTGGACGCGGCGACCGACAGGACGTCCACCAACGACGAGGACGGGGTCGCCGTCGCGCTACTCGACGAGCTTGCCCGTCACGGAGTCGTCGTCGCGACGGAGTGAGGCGATCTCGTCCGGGACCGGCGGGATCTGCTCCGCCTCGACCCCGCGGCCGGGCGACCAGACGAGGTTCACGCGCAGCGCCGGGTCCGTGTCCGGGTGGTCCGACCGGTTGTGGGCGCCGCGGGTCTCGCGCCGGACCAGCGCCGACTCCAGGGTGGCCCGCGCCGCGAGCAACGACCCCTGGAGGTCGAACGCGTGCGCGAGGTCGTCGTACCCGGCGATGTCGGGGTGCGCGACGACGGCCCCGGACCGCTCCTCGACCTCGCCCAGCCGTCGGAGGCCCTCCGTGAGCCCGTCCTCGGAGCGCACGACGCCGGCGTGCGCCGACATCAGGTCGCGCACCTCCCGCTGGAGGCGACGGGCGTTCTCCTGGCGCACGGCGTCCGCGCCGGGCGTCGAGCCGAGCCCGAGCGCGCGGTCGACCTCGTGCGCGGCCTCGGCGACCGCTCCCGCGTCCCGCCGTGGCGCGTCCGACCCCGTCGCGAAGTCCGCCGCGGCCTCGCCCGTGATCCGCCCGTAGACCAGCAGCTCGATGAGAGAGTTGCCGCCGAGGCGGTTCGCCCCGTGCAGCCCGCTCGCGGCCTCGCCGATGACGTACAGGCCGTCGACCTCCGTGGCGTGGTCGGCCGCCGCGACCCGCACCCCGCCCATCGAGTAGTGCGCCGTCGGCGCGACCTCCATGGGCGTGGTCGTGATGTCGAGCATCTGGAGGTCGAGCATCATCCGGTACACCCGCGGCAGGCGCTCGAGGACCTGCTCGCGCGGCAGGTGCGACACGTCGAGGTAGACGCCCCCGTGCGGGGTCCCCCGGCCCTCGGCGATCTCGGTGTAGCCCGCGAGCGCCACGCGGTCGCGCGTGGAGAGCTCCATGCGCTGCGGGTCGTAGCGCTCCATGTAGCGCTCCCCCAGCGCGTTGCGCAGGATGCCGCCCTCGCCCCGCGCGGCCTCGGACACGAGCGTCCCTGCGGCGTCCTCGGGCTCGAGGATCCCCGAGGGGTGGAACTGGACGAGCTCGGCGTCGCGCAGGCGCGCACCGGCGAGGACCGCGAGACGCCACGAGTCCCCGGTGTTCTCGTCGCGGCGCGAGGAGGTCCGACGCCAGATGCGGGTGTGCCCCCCGGCGGCGAGGACCACCGCGTCCGCGTGGATCGTCACGCGCGTCCCGTCGGTGACGTCGAACCCGTACGCGCCGAAGACCCGCCCGTTCGCGGTGAGGATCCGCGTGACGTAGACCGTGTCGAGGACCGGGACGTGCAGCTCGCCCGCGCGCCGCACCAGGGTGCGCTGGATCTCGAGCCCCGTGTAGTCCCCGGCGAACGCCGTACGGCGGTAGGTGTGCGCGCCGAAGAACCGCTGGCTGATCCGCCCGTCGGCGTCGCGCGCGAAGGGCATGCCCCACCGCTCGAGGTCCTCGATGCCGCGCGCGGCTCCCCGCGTGACCACCTCGACGACCTCGGGGTCGGCGAGTCCGTACGACTCGGTGATCGTGTCCGCCGCGTGCTGCTGCCACGAGTCCTCCGGGTCCGTCGTCGCGAGCGCGGCGTTGATGCCGCCCGCGGCGAGGCTGGTGTGGGCGTCGTGGCGGCGCCGCTTGCCGACGGCGAGCACGTCCACCCCCCGCTCGGCGAGCTCGATGGAGGCGCGCAGCCCGGCGCCTCCCGTGCCGACGACGAGGACGTTCGTCGCGAGACGTCGATGACTCCACTGCATGGCGGGACCTCCGTCGGTGCACCAGGGTCGCCCGGCCCGGAGGCCCGGGCGACGGTCCCGGGGAACCGGGGCCTTCGTCCACGGTAGGCACCGCCCCGCCCTCGCGGGCCGGGTCGTGAGCCGGGTCACGCAGCCGGTGCGTCACGCTCGTCGGTCACGCCGGCGGGTCACGCTCGTGCGTCACGCTCGTGCGTCACGCCGGCAGGTCACACGCAGTCGCCACCTGGTCAGTGGTACGTGATCCCGCCGTACCCCGGGCCGTGCCCGGCCATCCCCTCGAGCCTCTTGATGCGCTCGGCCATCGGGGGGTGCGTCGCGAACATCTTCGCGACGCCGGCGCCCCGGAACGGGTTCGCGATCATGAGGTGCGAGACGTCGACGAGGTCGCGGTTCTGCGGCAGCGGGGCACGCTGCGTCCCCGCGTCGAGCTTGCGCAGCGCCGAGGCGAGCGCGAGCGGGTCGCCGGTGAGGCGGGCGCCGTCCTCGTCCGCGTCGTACTCGCGCGTGCGGGAGATGGCGAGCTGGATGAGCATCGCCGCCACGGGTGCGAGGACGACCATCGCGAGGGCGGCGATCGGGTTGCCCCCGCGGTCGCGGTCGCCGCCGAAGATCAGCAGGAACTGCGCGAGGGACGTGATGACGCCGGCCAGCGCGCCCGCGACCGACGACGTGAGGATGTCGCGGTTGTACACGTGCATGAGCTCGTGCCCGAGGACCCCGCGCAGCTCGCGCTCGTCGAGGATGCGCAGGATCCCCTCGGTGCAGCAGACGGCGGCGTTCTTGGGGTTGCGCCCGGTCGCGAACGCGTTCGGCGCCTGCGTGGGCGAGACGTACAGGCGCGGCATCGGCTGGCGCGCCTCGGTCGAGAGCTCGCGGACGATCCGGTACATCGTCGGCTGCTCGAGCTCGCTCACGGGCCGGGCGTGCATGGCCCGGATCGCGATCTTGTCGGAGTTCCAGTAGCCGTAGAACGTCGTCAGGAGACCGATGCCGACGAAGACCCAGAGCAGGTTGGCCCGGGCGCCGAACAGGGCCCACAGGCCCAGGACGACGACCCACATGCCCCCGAACAGCGCGGCGGTCTTCAGACCGTTGAAGTGCTGGCGTCGTCCCACGGGCGCTCCTTCCGTGCTCGGGGCGGCCCACCGTGGTGCCGGGCCGCCCGCAGAGGGCGCCGTCCTGCCGCCGCCCACCAGGTGAACGCGCCACGACGCCGACACGTTCCCGGGGCATCCGTCCTGCCTTCCCGCCCGTCGACGGCACGGACCGGGGACGACGACGGCGCCCCGCCCGGGAGGGCGGGACGCCGTCGTGACGGTCCGTGAGCCGGAGGTCAGCCGACCTGCGACTCGCCGCGCGCGACGCGGATCATGTCTTCGCGCGGGACGACCTTGATGCGCTCGCGGCCGTGCGGCTCGCCGAGGCCGCGCTCGAACGCGTCGAGCAGCTCCCAGCCGGACCACTCGATGTAGTCGACGCCGCGCTCCGCGAGGAACTCGACGACGGCGTCCGGGGTGCCGAGCGGGGCGACGCGTCCTGCCTCGAGGTCGGCCGACGCGACGTCGCCGCCGTCGCCCGCGCCGGTGACGTCCTCCACGAGGTGACGGACCGTCTCGGACGCGTCGGACTTCGTGTGGCCGATGAGCCCGACCGGTCCGCGCTTGATCCAGCCGGTCGCGTACACGCCCGGCAGGTGCTCGCCGTCGATGTCGAGGACGCGGCCCTCACGGTTGGGGACGACGCCCTTGAGCTCGTCGAACGGGATCTCGGGGAGCGGCGAACCGAAGTAGCCGACCGCCCGGTAGACGGCCTGGACGGGCCACTCGTGGAACTCCCCGGTGCCGGACACCGTGCCGTCGCCGTTGAGCTGCGTGCGCTCGGTGCGCAGCGCCTCGACCTTGCCGTCGCCGAGGATCGCGACCGGCGCGTGCAGGAAGTGCAGGTGCAGGCGGCGCGACGCCGTGTGCTCGCTCGGGTCCTTGAGCGTCCAGTCCGTGAGGGTCTTGACGACCTGCTTCGTCTGGTTCGACGAGCTGATGGCCGCCATCGAGCCCTCGTCGAACTCGAAGTCCTCGGGGTAGACGATGACGTCCACGTCGGGCACGTGGCCCAGCTCGCGCAGCTCGAGCGGCGAGAACTTCGCCTGTGCCGGGCCGCGGCGGGCGAAGACGTGCACGTCCGTCACGGGCGACGCCTTGAGCGTGTCGTAGACGTTCTGCGGGATCTCGGTGGGGAGCAGGTCGTCGGCGTGCTTGGCGAGGATGCGCGCGACGTCGAGAGCGACGTTGCCGGCGCCGAGGACGGCCACCTGCTGCGCCTCGAGCGGCCACGTGCGCGGGACGTCGGGGTGACCGTCGTACCAGGACACGAAGTCGGCGGCCCCGTAGGACTCGGGCAGGTCGATGCCCTCGATGGGCAGCGCCGCGTCGCGGATCGAGCCGGTCGAGAAGATCACCGCGTCGTAGTACTGGCGCAGGTCGTCGAGCTTGAGGTCGACGCCGTAGTCCACGTTCGCGAGGAGGCGGATGTCGCCCCGGCTCAGCACCTTGTGGAGCGCGACGATGATCTGCTTGATGCGCGGGTGGTCGGGGGCGACGCCGTAGCGCACGAGCCCGAACGGTGCCGGCAGGCGCTCGAAGAGGTCGATGCTCACGTCGAGATCGGTCTTGGACAGGATGTCCGCGGCATAGATCCCGGCGGGACCCGCGCCGACGATCGCGACGCGCAGGGGACGGATGCTGCTCACAGGACAGGGTGCCTTCCGGTCGAGGACGGGAGTCTGGTGCTCGGTGTGGTGCTCGGTCTGGTGCGCAGCGGGACGAGCGGGGCTCGTGCCCGGCCGCAGCACGGCGGTCCGGTGCTGACCGACCGCAGGTGACCACCTCGATTGTACGACCGGGTGAGGGTTACCTCACTCAGCCCTCTCCCGATCCTCCTACTGTGCCAGCGGTCTCGCCAGGTGGATAGGGCGTCTTGTGATCCGGGCGAATGTAAACGGTGACGGTCCTGCGGTGTCAGCGGTCGAGGCGCAGGCTCTCCTGGATCGCGCGGATCTCGTCGCCCGCCCACGGGTGCTGCACGACCGTGCACGTGCCGGTCGTCTGCACGACGTCCGCCACGGGCCCGCGCGGCACGACGACGGTCCGCACCGACTGGACCAGCACCGTCCCGGCGCCGCCCTTGAACGAGGCCTCGACCCAGCGCCCGGCCAGCCCGTCGACCTCGAGCTCGCCGCTCCCCAGCTCCCGCAGCTTCGGCAGGGGCCGCAGCTTGCGGACCACCTCGACGTGCGCGTCGTCGAGCGTCGCGTCGGCCCGGACGCGGGAGACGACGACGATGACGTTCGGGTTGAACTCCCCCTCCGGCACCTCGCGGCCGAGCGCGAGCGGGAGCGCGACGTGCGGCAGCGGCAGCCAGCCGTCCGGGGCGGTCACGCGGACGCCCACGGGCGCAGGGAAGTCGTCGCTCGGGTAGCGCAGCTCGGTCATGCGGCGGGGCCTCTCGTCGGGGGTGGTGCGTCAGCAGTCTCCCAGACGGCCCGGCCCCGGACACGCCGAGGGCGCAGGACCCCTCTCGGGATCCTGCGCCCTCGGTGGACCGCAGTGGAGCTCGCGGATCAGGAGTTCGAAGCCTGCTCCTGCTGCTGCGCGTTCTGCTGGGCCTTCTGGCCCGCCTCGGTGAGCATCTGCGAGACGTTGTTCAGCTGCGTCTGCGCGGCGGGCCAGTCGCTGCCCTTGAACTGCTGGGCGTCGGGGCCCTCCCAGGTGACACCCTGGACCTGGGTGTTCAGCGTGTTCATCGTGGTCCGAATCTCGTCCGCCTTCTGCTGCAGCGTCTGACCGAGCCCGCGGAGGTCCTCGACGTTCGCGCCCCAGTATCCAGCCATGGTTCATCTCCTTCTGTCCTCGGCCTCCACCTTGCGTGGACGCCGTCCCGTTGTCGATGGCCCTACTCAACCATCGGCCCCCGCACGCGTCGATGGGGAGGCCTCCCCATCGCCGTGCCGGAATCCTGCCCGAGGGCGCTCAGCCCGTCAGCGGGGCAGCGCCACGTGCATCTTGCGCGCCCTGCCCGAGACCACGAGGAAGCCGCGACCGGGCGGGAAGTCGGCGCGCCGCAGCCGCCCGAGACCCGTGCCGAGGAGCGTGTCCCCGTCGAGGTCGCCGGGCGTGAGCAGCAGCCCCGAGCGACCTGCCTTGAACGGCTGGGCGATGGCCCAGGCCTGGCCCCACGTCGACGACTCCGACTCCCCCACCACGAGCTGCTCCGCGCGCACGGCCGTCCGGACGAACGCCGCGAGCGGCTGCTCGGCCGGCGTCCCCGTGAACTCCGTGACCGACTCGACGAGCACGGTCAGCGACCCCGGGCGCAGCGATCCGCCCTCGAGCGCGGCCGTGAGGCTCTCGAGCAGGGTCACGACGTCCTCGGGCGACGTGGCCGCCGTGTCCCACACGTCGAGGGCGGAGATGCTCGTGCGCCGGGGCGCGAGGTACACCACGCGGCCCGCGCGCGCCCGGCGCACGGCCTGCGCGATCGTGACCAGCGCCGTCGTCCGCCCACCGCCGGGAGGCCCCGAGAGCATGAACGTGCCGCGCGCGGGAAGCGCCACCGGCGCGATGTCCAGGTCGTCGAGCCCGATCGTGGGCCGGTCCGCCGTGAGCTCGGGCAGCGCGTCGAGCGTGAAGCTGTCCGGCAGCCGGTCGACCCCGGGCGCCTGCGGGATCCCGAGCCGCGACATCGCGTCGCGCAGCCTGCCCAGCTCGCGGGCCTGGAGCGCGACGTTGGGGTCGCCGCCGAGGACCGCGACCTGCACCTCGTTCTCCTCGAGGATGCCGCGTCCCGGGGGCGACGTCAGCGTGAGGACGTCCTTCGGGACGCCCAGCGTCATGTAGTCGTCCTCGTTCGCGAGACGCAGCACGAGGCGCTTCTGGATGGTGGAGCCGAGCGACGTCGGGACGGAGGCCGCGCGGTCCCCCGTCACGACGACGTGCACGCCCACCTGGCGGCCGTCGGTCGCGATCTGCGTGAAGGCCCCCCACACCGGGAACGCGTGCGACGGCCGGAACTCGTACGCGTCGCGGAACGCGCCGATGCCGTCGACGAGGAGCAGGATGCGCTGCTCGTCGGGCGCGTTCGCGATCCGGCGGTACTCGTTGAGGTCGCCCGCCCGCACGGCCGCGTACCGCGCGGAACGCTCGTCGACGAGGTCGCGCAGCGTGCGCAGCACGCGCTGGACCCGTTCCTCGTCGTCGCCCGAGACGACCGCCCCCACGTGGGGCAGGTCCTCGAGCATGCGCAGGCCGCTGGCCCCGGCGTCGATCGCGTACACCTGGACCGGCCCGCCGCGCGCCGTGATCGCCGCCGACACCGCGATGGTGCGCAGCGTCGCGCTCTTGCCCGAGCCTCCCGTGCCGTAGATCGCCATGTTGCCGTCGCGGTCCGGCTCGTAGAACACCGTGGGCTGCGTCTGCGTGGTCGGGTCGTCCTCGACGCCGAGCAGGAGCATCGCGTCGGTGCGGGGGTTGGGCAGGCGGGCGAGGTCGTAGGTCCGCGCGAGCTCGGGCAGCCACGGCTTGCGGGGCGCCGGGACCGCCGCCTCGGCCGCGGCGCGCGAGATCGTCGCGACCACGCGCGAGATGTCGTTGGGGCCGGGGTCCTGCGTGTCGTCCTCGACGTCGGGGTCCGGCACCTCCCAGCGCAGCCCCGTGCCGAACGACATCTCCTGCACGTCGATGCGCGACGGCTCGGGGCGCGAGGACGTCCAGCCGCCCGCGTACCCCGTCTGGAACGGGGTGATGCGGCCGGGGCCGGTCTTCACGGCGCCGCGGCCGGGGATCGACGGGTCGAAGTGCGCCGCCATCGGGATGCCGAGGATGTCGGTCGAGTCGTCCTCGTCCGCCATGCGCAGCGCGACACGGAGGTTGGTGTTGGCGCGCAGGTTGTCCTTGATGACCCCCGCGGGACGCTGGGTCGCGAGGATGAGGTGCAGGCCGAGCGAGCGACCGCGCTGCGCGACGTCGACGACCCCGTCGACGAACTCCGGGACCTCGTTGACCAGGGCCGCGAACTCGTCGACGACGATGAGCAGGCTCGGCGGGGCGTCGGGGTCGCCGGTGCGCTCGAGCGACGCGAGGTCCTTGGCCTTCTTGCGGTTCAGCAGGTGCTCGCGGTACCGCAGCTCCGCGCGCAGCGACGTCAGCGCGCGGCGCACGAGGTGGGGCGACAGGTCGGTGACGAGACCCACCGTGTGCGGCAGGTTCACGCAGTCCGCGAAGGCGGCGCCGCCCTTGTAGTCGACGAACAGGAACGTCACCCGGTCCGGGCTGTGCGCGGACGCCATGCCGAGCACCCAGGACTGCAGGAACTCGGACTTGCCGGCACCCGTGGTCCCGCCGACGAGCGCGTGCGGTCCCTGCGTGCGCAGGTCCAGGTAGAGCGGCTCCGTCCCCGAGTGCCCGACGAGGCCGCGCAGGTTCGTCGGGGTCCTGCGCCGCACGGGCGGCGAGCCGTCGCGCGGGGTCAGCGAGCCGTTCTCGCGCCAGGCGTCGACGAGGATCGCCGGGTCCTCCGCGAGCGACGTGCCCGCGAGCGCCAGGTACGAGACGGAGCGCGGGAGGTCGGAGTCGTCGTCGACCGGAGCGCCCACGTCCACGACGGGGGCGAGGATCCGCGCGACGTCGTGCGCCGTCGCGAGGTCGACGGTCTCGCACGTCACGGGGAACGACAGGCGCCCGACGCGCACCTCGCCCGTGGTCGCGCCCTGGGCGGCGCCGGGGCGTCCCGCGTCCTGCGCACCGGCCGGTGCGGCGTTCTCCTCGACGAGGACGAACGTGCGGCACGCGGCGGGCAGCTGCTCGACGGACGGCGCGACCCACACGAGGTGCACCCCGGCGTCCGCGCCGCGCTCGGCGAGCCGGGTGAGGCGCGAGCGGTCCACCGGCGCGTCGTCCTCGACGAGGACGACGACGCTCGGCAGGACGGGCTTCGGGACGTCCTGGGGCTCGTCGGGGTCGATCGGCCCGCGCAGCTCGGCGTGCGCCCCGAGGTCGGCGCCCCGCAGCTCGACGATGTCCTCGAGCCGGGACAGCAGGGACAGCGCGGCACCCGGGTTGTCGGCGAGGTGCGCGCCCCCGCCAAGCGGGCTGTGCGGCGAGCCGGTGTGCGGGAGCCACTCGAGCCACTCCCAGTCGGCGCGCGACCGCTGCGAGGTGATGGCGGCGAGCACGAGCTCCGACGGCGAGTGCAGCCCGGCGAGCTGGACGAGCACCCCGCGTCCGACGGCGTCCGCGGTGGCCCCGGCGCCGGCGATGCCCAGCGCGCCGTCCGTGCGCAGACGGGCGACGACGGGGACGCCGTCGATCGTCGCGCACTGCGCGTGGAGCTTCTCGAGCTCGCTCCAGAACTCGGGGAGCGTGTTGTTCTCGTTCTGCTGGTCGACCTGGGCCCTCGACGGCGCGGTCCCGAGCCCGACGCGGACGGTGAGGAACGCCTCGTGCTCGGGCCGGTGGGTCCACAGGAGCCCGCCCAGACGCCGCACCGCGTCGACGGTGTCCGCCACGGACGGGGCCTCCGTGAGGCGCACGGCGCGCTCGACGGCGTGCGTGCGGTCGATGGTGTCGCGCATCGCGGCGACCGACGCCCGGAACTGCTCGACCTGGGCCTTGAACTTGCGCTTGGCCTGCATCCGCTGGTCGAGGTAGTTGCCGAGCATGAGGATCGGGCTGAGCCCGATGAACACGATCGACAGGATGCTCTTCGTCACCGAGTAGAGGATCACGCCCATGAGGAGCGGCGCGACCATCGCGAGGTACGGGAAGCGCGTCGGGTCCTGGGGCTGCGGGGGCTTCGGTGCCCGCAGCTTGCGCTCGGGGAAGCGCGCGACCACGCGCGGCGAGCGGTTGAACTCGACGACGGGGCTCGTCGGGGCGAGGCTCGTCGAGCGGTGCAGCGAGACCACGGAGACCACGGTGCTGCCGATCGCGACGGTGTCCGCCGACGTCAGCGTCGAGCGCGTCATCCGCTGGCCGCCCATGACCAGGCCGTTCGCCGAGTTCGTGTCCGTGATCTCGATCGACTCGCCGACCGTGATGCGGGCGTGGCGCTTCGAGACCTGAGGGTCCGACAGCCGGATGTCCATGTTGCGGTCACGGCCGACGTAGCTCGTCCCGACCGGCAGGGGGAACTCGCGACCCGCGTCCGGGCCCTCGAGGACCCGCAGGACGGCGACCGCCGCGCCGCGGTCCTGTCCCGGGGAGTCGAACTGCTCGGAGACCCGCACGATGGAGACGGTCGAGCCCGAGCGCAGGCCCGCCTCGACCAGGTCGCTCGTCGGTGACAGCACCCGTCCCTGCAGGGACGCCCCGCTCGACGTCGGAGCCCCCGTCACCTGGAGCGTGAGCCGTTCGGGCAGGGCCGACCCCGCACGCGTCGGGTCGCCCGCGAACAGCGCCTCCGCGACGTCGCGCACGGTGGCGGTCGCGTCGGCGGTGACGGCGACGTTCGTCGTCGTCGCGTCGGGGCGGTGCAGGGTCAGCTTGATGCGCACAGGGGTGTCCTCGGGGGGTCCTCGGGGTGGTCCTGGGTCGTGGCCGCGCCGTGGCCGGCGCGACCCGGTCAGCCGTCGTCGGCCGTGTCGAGCAGGGGGAGGTCGGCCGACGTCACGAGACGGGACGCCACGGCGTACTCGACGAGCCGCGCGCGCCGGTTCGTCGCGAGCGCTCCCGGGCCGCCGCGCAGCCCCTTGACGCCGATCCGGTCGAGCTTGTCGCACACGTTGTCGAGCTTGCGGTTGAAGCGCGTCGTCGCCCAGCCGAGCCGCGCGGCCGCCGCGGCGGACGACGGGATCTCGGACAGTCCCGTGCCGTCGCGGCGCAGCATCGGCTCGGCGAGCGCGACGATGAGCTGCTTCTGGCTCGTCGTGAACGTGATCATGCCGATGGTGGTGGCGCCGGAGTCCGGGTCCTCCGAGCGGATCTCCTGGTACGGGGCGCCCTTCAGCTGCGCGAGGATCTCGTACGTCGTCGGGCCGGCGGTGAACACGATCGAGGTCGTCGGGAAGACGATGGGGAGCCGGTTGCCCGGCGAGAGCCACGACTGCACGCCGCCGCCGGCGTCGCACACCGTCGCCGAGATGAGCGACCCCACGTTGGCGAGCCACCAGATCCCGCTCTCGAACGACACCCGGAGGAACCGGCGGTGCAGGTACGGGTTGTCCTCGATCGACAGGTCGCCGTCGCGCCCGATCTCGAAGACGTCGCCGTCGTCCGCGGAGGGGCGGAACCACTCGCCGCAGAACTCGATCGCGAGCTCGCTCATCCCGCGGCCCCCTCGACGCACGCGGTCTGCGGGCTCGCGGAGGCCTTGCCGGCACGCTCCACGATCACCTCGATGCACACCTGCTCGCCGGGGTCCGCGCTGAGCTCGACGGTGTCCTGGTCGAAGACCTGCTGGTACTGCGCCTCCTCCACGAGGTCGAGCTTGCGCCACGCGAAGCCGTCGCCCTCCTGGGCGTCCGGGCTGTCGTACGCCCACGTGAAGACGGCGACCTGCCGTTCCGGGTCGTACGTGCCGGTGAGGTCGTTGACCGGCGGGACGAGCGCACCGAGGTTGTCCGACGGCACGGACGACTCCTCGCCCGTCGCGGTGGAGGGGTCGTCGTCGGGCTCGGGCGACCCGCCGCCCCGGGTCAGGGCGACGACGCCGACCCCGGCGAGCACCAGGACGCCCGCGCCGACGAGGACCGGCAGGAGGGCTCCGCGTCGCGCCTCCTGCTCCGGCGTGCCCGCCGCCTCCTCCTCGCCCGGCCCGACCGTCCGCTGCACGGTGTCCTCGACGGGGGCCGTGCCCCACGACGCGTGGGGAGCGGCACCTCCCGGCCGCAGGCGGGACGGGTCCGTGGCCTCGACGACGGGCGCGTAGGGACCGGCGGTCGGGTACGTGCCCGAGGTGCCCGACGGCGCGTAGCCGGTCGAGGAGCCCGTCGAGGTCGCCGTCGGGACGCCGGTCGGCCGGTCCGTCCACGTCGCGGGCGCGACGGACGCCGCGCGGGCGCCCGGCGCGGGCTGGAGCGGGGTGGTCGGGACCGTCGGCCCGCGCGTCGGCGTCGGCTGCGGCGCCTCACCCCGTGGGTCGATCGACACGACCTGGCGCAGGCGCGTCCCGGCGTCGTCGTCCGGCTCCTCCTCGTGCACGTGGCCCGAGTCGTCCAGGAGGTCGACCGGCGTGACCGCGTACGAGAGCTCGTTCTGGACCTGCTGCAGCGCCCGGGCGAAGGCGAGCATCGTCGGGTACCGGGACGCGGGGTTCTTGGCCATCGCCGTGTCGAGCACGCGCTCGAGCGACGCGGGCACGTCCGTGCGCCCCGTGCGCGGCAGCGGGGAGGTCTCGATCCGGGAGATGAGGTTCGCGCTGGAGTTCGAGCCGCCGGGCACCTCGAACGGCGAGCGACCGGCGAGCAGCGTGTAGGTCGTGGCCGCGAGCGCCCACACGTCCGTCGCGATGCCGCTGCGCGGCGGCTCCGCGAACGACTCCGGCGGGGACCACGGGATCGACATGCCCTCGGCGCGCGCGGCGTCGTCGACCGTCGACGAGATGCCGAAGTCCGTGAGCGCCGGGTGGCCGTACTCGGTGACGAGGATGTTCGCCGGCTTGATGTCGCGGTGGAGGATGCCCGCGCGGTGCGCGGTCTCCACGGCGCCCGCGATCTGGACCGCGGTGCGCAGGGCCTCCGCGACGGACAGCCGCTCCGTGCGGTAGCGGGCACCGAGGTTGGGCCGCGAGCAGTACTCCATCGCGAGGTACGGGCGGCCGTCGTCCGCGACGTCGGCCTCGTACATCGTGACGATCGACGGGTGCGTCGAGAGCGTCGCCATGAGGTCGGCCTCGGCGTCGAACGCCGCGCGCTGCGACGGGCTCGACCACTCCTGGAGCAGGACCTTCACCGCGACGCGGCGGCGCGGCCGCTGCTGCTGGTAGAGGAAGACGTCGGAGAACCCGCCCGACCCGATGAGCGAGACGTACTCGAAGCCCTGGATCTCCGGTGGTGGGGACGGCGCTCGCTTGGTGCTCACCAGATTCCCTCGAACGTCAGGGTCACGCCGTCCCCGAGGTCGACGACGTCGCCGTCGACGACCAGCACGGGCTCCGACGGGTGCAGCCGGCGCGGTGGCTGCCCGGCGCGCAGGAGCGTGGTGCCGTTCGTCGTCGCCATGTCGCTCACGAGCACGTGCCAGCCCTCGAGCGTGACCTCGAGGTGGGAGCGGGAGATGTCCTGCTGCGGGCTCGGCACGGTCACGAGCCGCGGGAGGTCGGCCGCCTGGGTGCGAGGCGTCCTGGGTCGACGTCCGACGACGACCCCCCGGTCGAGCTCGACCGTCTGGCCCGTGGAGACCAGCAGGCGGCCGAGCGGGGGGCGCACCGCGAGGGCGGCGTCGCCGTCGAGCGGACCGCCGCACACCGCGCACGTGTCGCGCGACGGCGGGTTGGTGTGCCCCTGCGCGCACGTGCGCGCGAGGATCCGCTGCTGACCCGAGACGGGCGGGGTCGTGAACGAGGGCGCCGCGGGCGGCGGAGGCGGGGCGTCGGTCCCGCCCGCTGCCGCGCGCAGGTCGGCGATGGCCGACGACAGGACGGTGTGCCCGTCGTGGTCGAGGCCGCCGCCGTGCTCCTGCCCCTCGGGCGTCGCCGGGTCGTCGGGGTCGACGGTCGCGGCGCGGTGCGCCGCCGCCGGGGTGGCACCCGTCCACTCGCGCGGGACGCCGGCGATGAGGCCGCCGACGAGCGACGGCTCGTCGGGTCCGGGTACGGGGGCGTCGTCGGCCGGTGGCGGCGGCGGGACGGCGGCGTCCGGCCCGGCGGACCCGGACGGCGATGGCGCGGGGGGCTCGGCCTGCTCCTCGTCGGCGTCGTCCTGCGCACGGACGGCCGCGTCCTCGACGGTGCGCAGCACCGTCGAGCCCCACAGGTGCGAGTAGTCGTCGGCCGGGGGGAACGGGTCCTCGGGCGGCGCCGGCGCGTCGGCCTCCGGCTCGCTCGCGTCGCCGGGCAGGTCGGGACGACCCGCGCCGTCGGGCTCGGGGGCCATCGTCTCCTCGGGCATCGCGATGGTCGCACCGAAGGCCCCGAGCGGCTCGGCCGGTGCCGTCGGCTCGGTCGCTGCGGACGGCGGCCCGACGCGAGGGGCGTCGTCGGACGGCCCGGCGCCAGGGACGACGACCGGGGTCGGCGCGAGGACCTCGGGAACCGACGGCACGTCCGGCTCGTCGGCGGCGGGACGCTCCGCGAGCTGCCACGCCACCGCGTCGGCGAGCACGACCGCGGACGCGAGGGGCCACGTCGCGCGGTCGCCGAGCAGCGGCCCGCCCGCTGCGGCGTCGGCCGGGGCGCTCCCCGTGCGCACGAGCACCTCGACGACGTCGTCCACGACGCGCTCGGACCAGGTGGTCACGTCGTCGCCGTCCACGTGGACGCGGTCACCGCCCTCGACCTCGAGCGTCACCGCGAGCGCGCCCCGCACGGCGACGTGGACGCGGCGGTCGGCCACGACGGCGACCGCGAACGGCGGGATGGTGCGCAGGCTCGAGCCGAACGCGCCGGTGAGCACCTGGAGGACCTCCACGACCCCCGGCGCGGCGCCGAGCTGGTCCCACACCTGGTCGACGAGGGACGGCTCGACGGGGGCGGGGAGCACCACGACGGCGCCACCCCGCACGAGCGCGCGTGCCTCTCCCGTCACGTAGCGCAGCGTCACGCCATGCCCCCCATCTGGAGTCGAGCCTCTCGCGGCAAGGTGTCCTCGTCGACCGTCGAGCCCGGCTCGGACGCCCGGTCGCGCGGCGCGGTGCTGCCGCCGCTCGTGTCGTCGGACACGCCCGTCGCGTCGACGACGACGACTGTGATGTTATCCCGGCCCCCGGCCACGATGGCCTCGTGCACGAGGCGCTCGGCGGCGCCCTGCGGGTCCGGGTTCTCGAGCAGGACCTCGGCGATGCGTTCGTCCGACAGCTCTCCCGTGAGGCCGTCGGAGCAGACGAGGATCCGGTCGTGCCGGTGGATCGGGAGGTACCAGAAGTCGGCCTGCGGCTCCCCGCGGGACCCCAGCGCCCGGGTCACGACGTGCCGGCGCGGGTGCGTGAGCGCCTCGCTCGGGGTGAGCAGCCCGGCGTCGACCATCTCCTGGACCTCCGAGTGGTCCACGCTGACCTGCTCCAGGCGGCCGCCGGACAGGTGGTACGTCCGCGAGTCCCCGACGTTGACCACGAGCCAGTACGGGTTGCCGTCCTGCTCGGCCACGGCGACGCCCGTCACCGTGGTCCCGGCACCCCGGCCGGGCTCGGTCGTGATCGCCCGGACGTTCTCCTGCGCCACGGCGAGGTGCGTGCGGACGTCGTCGGGCGTCACGACCTCGAGGTCGGCGAGCGGCCGGAGGGCGTCGACGGCCGTCGCGCTCGCGACCTCGCCGGCGTCGTGCCCGCCCATGCCGTCGGCCACGACGAAGACGGAGCGCGAGACGAGGAAGCGGTCCTCGTTGAGCAGGCGGCGGGCCCCGCGGTGCGAGGCGGCACCCCAGGCGAGGTGGACCTCGGTCTCCGGTGCCGTCATGCCGGACCCGGGTGCACGACGAGGCGACGGTCGCCCACGTGGATCGTCGCGCCGACCGGCACGCGGACGCGAGCGCCCGGCTCGGCGACGCGCGGCGCCGCGCCCGGGGCCGACACCACCGTCCCGTTGGTCGAGCCGCGGTCGCTCACCCACAGACCGTCCGGGTCGACGCCGAGCTCGACGTGCGTCTTCGACACCGACCGCGTCGGGTCCTCGACGGCGACGAGGATCCAGTCCTCGCCGTCTGCGGGCTGGGGGTTGCGCCCGACCAGCGCCGGACCGTCGACGACGCGTCGCTCGCCGGACTCGAGCTCGAGCACGACGGTCACGACCGGCGCGGGGTCCATCGTCCGGACGTCGCGGGCGCCCATGCGGGTGCTGTCCCACTCCGGGTCCTCGGGCTCCGCGACCGGGCTCGCGGACCTGCCGGCCGCGACCGGCACGTCGACCGGGACGGCGCCCTCCCACGGCGGCCGGGGTGTCTCGGCGGGTGCCTGCGCGGGGACGGGCCGGGGCGGCGCGGGCGCCGCGTGGTCGACCGGACCGGCCATCCCCGGGACGCCGGTGATCAGCCCGCCGCCACCGCTCGCGGGGGCCGGCGCCGACGACGGGAAGGCCCACGGGTCGGGCAGCGGTGCAGAGGCCTGCGCCGGCTGTGCCGTCGCCGGTCCCCCGGGGCGGGGCGGGGCCGGCGGTGCATACCCGGTCGACGGCGGCCCGGCCGGGTACGCGGGCGTCGGGGCAGGACCGTGTCCGGCGGTGGGCGCCGACGCGGGGGCGTACCCGGCCGCCGGTCCGTAGGCGCCGTGCGCCGGGTAGGCCGCCCCGGGCCGGTTTCCGCCGGCCGGCGGGACGAGCGACGCGACGCCCTCGGCGCCGTCGCGCGCCGGGGCGACGCCCCGGGCGTCGACGACGACGGCCTTCGCCGCCTTGTCCTGCCAGCCCTGGCGGCGGCCCGAGGAGTCGAACGCCGGGCTCAGGACGACGACGAGCTGGCCGACCCAGAAGACGATCGACCCGGCGCCGACGACGAGCCAGCGCAGGAACGCGCGCCCGAACCCGACCGGCGCGCGGGTGGCGGCGTCGAGCGTGCGGACCCCTGTCGCGAGGTTGCCCAGGGTCTTGCCCGTGGTGCCCTCCCAGAACCAGAGGCCGACCCACCACGCGATCGCGACCACGGCTGCGACGACGTAGACGCCGAGCAGCTTCCCGAGGAGCGCGGACGCCTCCTCCGCGCTCACGGTCTGCGTGCCGCCGAGGAGAGGGACGCCGACGACGGCCGTCCCGGCCAGGACCACGGCGAGCACGATGACGCCGATCGCGGCGGCGTCGACGAGGTACGCGAGGAACCGGCGGCCGACGCCCGCGTACGGCGCGGTCAGCAGCGTCGGCCCGCCGGACGACGGCGCACCCAGCACGGCCTTCTGCGTCGCCGTGTAGACCTCGGGCTCGGTCGTCGTGTCGGGCGTGGCTCCGCCCGTGGCGAACGGCGGGAGGCCGGGTCCGCCGGCGGCGGCCTGGCCTCCGCCCCGGGGACCCGCCACGTCGGAGGCGACCGGACGGCCGGTGCGCGGGAACGGCTGCCCGCACACCGCGCAGAACGCCGAGCCCGGGGACTGCGCGGAACCGCACGCGGCGCACGTCACGTCCGTCATGACTTCTCTCCCTGCTCCGTCGACGACCCCGTCGTCGGGTTCCTCGACGACGTCGTGGACCTCGTCGCGTCGCGCCGGAACCACGACGTCAGACGTCGCGTCCCGCCACGACCGGCGGACCGGGCCGCGCGCAGCGACCGGGTCGACAGCGCGGCGCGGATCCGGGCACGCCGGTTCACGGAGGAGCGTAGCCCGCCGACGACGCCGTCGACGTCCGCCCAGAACGCCTCGATCTCCCGCTCGGTCGGCTCTCCCACGCCGAAGACCGTCGCGTCGGCGCGGTGGGCGAGCGGGATCGTCGTCGTCGCGCCGAAGGTCTGCGCGATGACGCCCGCCCCCTCACGCCGGGTGGCGCCCGACGGCACCGGTGTCCCGAGGTCGGTCGCCGCGTCGACGACCTCTCGCCAGCCGCCGCTCACCCGGTCGACCGGGCGCTCGGCCGCGCGACGTCGGGCGCGGCGACGCGCCTTGGAGGCGAGGATCAGCACGATCGGCAGGGCCAGCAGGGCGAGCGGGATCGCCACCGCGACGGCGACGACCAGGACGGTGCCCCAGTCGAACCCGTCGCTGTCGGCCTTCTCCTTGTCCTCGTCGTCGACCTTGCCCGCCTCGGCCTCGGCGGGCTCCTCCGGCGGCTCCGGGTCCTCGAGGACCGGCGGCTTGGGGACCTGCAGGCTCTTCGGCTCGGGCTGGATCTTGTTGTCCTCGTCCGGGATCGCCACGATCGGCACCCACCCGTGCCCGACGAACGGCACCTCGGCCCACGCGTGGACGTCGGCTCCCGTCGCGGTGAACGGCTCCCCCGGCTCCAGCGGGTCCTTCTCGTCCGGGTAGAAGCCCATGACGACGCGTGCCGGGATCCCCGCCTGGTTCGCCATGAGGGCGAGCGCCACGGCGAACTGCTCGTCGTCGCCGACCATCTCCTCGTCCGCGAGCAGGGTGTCGATGCGCTCCGCCGAGTGGCCGGGCCGCGAGGGCGGCTGGTTGTCCAGGCCGCTCGAGAAGATGCCGCTCGCGACGAGCCCGTCGCGCAGCGCGAAGAGCTGGTCGACCGGGTCGGTCTCCTCGCCCATGAACTGCGCCCCCTTGCCGGCGAGCGCTGCGGGGAGCAGGCCCTTGGGCGTCGGCGGGACCTGGACCTGCTCGATCGCGCCGGCGCGCAGGTCCTCCTCGGTGGGCTCGGGCGACACGCGCGCGGTGACCGTGTAGGTGTCCCCCGGCTGCAGGCCGGCCGTCGTGAGCGCCGTCCCCGTCGTCGCGTTGTAGTAGGTGCCCTCGGCGAGCTCGCGCGCGCGGTCCCCGGTGTACGAGATGCCCGCGAGCGTGCCCGTCTCGGGGACCCAGACGCCCGAGTAGTCGCCGACCACGACGTCGAGGGTCGCCTCGGTGCCCGGGGCGACGGTCGCGATCTCCTCGCCGGCCCGGGTGTACACGCCCGACCCGGGCAGCCCGCTCGAGGCGTCGTAGACCACGCCGTTGTAGGCGTCGAGGGTCGCGAGCCGGACCTTCGTGCCCGCGGGGAGCCCGCGGACCGTGAAGAGCTCGGCCTCCTTCATGTCCTTGGCGTACTTCCGGAACGCCGTGAGGGGGCTGACGTACTCGTGGAGGTCGAGCGGGGGGACGACCGTCTCGCGCAGCACGGTGCGCGGCTCGTCGGGCAGCAGGACCGGTCCGCCGAACGCCGCGGCGACGCCGCCGACGGCCAGCATCGCGGCGCCCGCGCGCACGCGGTGCCACCAGAGGCGACGCGTCGCGGCCCTGCTCGCCTCCGTGGTCACCTGGTGCCCGCCGAGCCGTGCGGCGGTGACGCGCCAGCTCGCCCAGAGGAGCCCGACGACCCCGACCACGAGCCCCTGCGCCACGGGGTAGGCCGCGATGACCGTCCCCAGGAGGATCACGCCGACGAACGCCGTGACCAGCGGGACCAGGGCCCAGGCGGCGTGCTTCGCGCGCCACGCGACCGAGCCCGCGACGAGCCCGGTGACGAGCATCAGCAGGTACGGCACGACGGCGAGCTCGGGGAACGAGTGCAGCGGCGGGACCGTCGTCACGAACTCCTTCCAGCCCGTGACGGCACCGAGGAGCAGGTCCCGGACGGTGTCGAGCGACGGCAGGACGCCGCCGACCGCGTCGGCGGGCAGCGCCAGCACGCCGCCCAGCAGGACGTACGCCACGACCGCGACGGCGAGGACCGTCACGGCGGGCCAGCGCCGCCAGGCCCCGAGCCACGCGACGCCGAGGCCGACGACGGCTCCCCCGACGGCGGGCAGGAGGTAGCCGGTGGAGCCCCAGACGGGGGCGAACCCGACGACCGTCGCGCCGAGGACGACCGCGAGGGCGACGGCGTCGATCGCGCCCAGCGCCGTGAGCGCACGGGGCTTGCCCTCGCGGAGCCGGGTGGTGCCCCGGCGGGACGTGCCGGACGACGTGCCGGACGGTGCGCCGGACGGGGTGCCGGGCCGTCCCGTCGGTGCGCGGCGCGAGCCGCGGGTGGTGGTGCCGCTGGCGCTCATCAGTCGTTCAGCCTCCGCAGGGCGAGCGGGAGCTCGCCGAGCTCCCCGATCGTCAGGACCACGAGCTCGGCGATCGCGTGCCGGCTCAGCGACGCCCCCGGGACGCACTGGATCGCCATGACCCGCACGTCCTGGGGAAGTCGCGCCGACGCCGCGCGGAGCTCGGTCGGCGTCACGCGCGACCCCACGATGAACGCCACGACCGACGCGTCGGTGATCGTCAGGCCCGCGACGCGTGCGACGTCGACGAGCGACGCCCGCTGCGACCGGGACTCGACCCGCGCGAGGTCGTCGAGCAGCCTCGTGCGGTGGTCGCCGCGCAGGGAGCCGTCGTTGACGAGCACCGTGACCCCGCGGTCCTCCTTGATCGCCTGGAGCCCGAGGGACCCGCACGCGCTCACGGCGAGCTCGAACTCGTCGTCCGTCGCGTAGTCCTCGGCGCGCGTGGACAGGAGCACCGCGAGGTGCGAGCGCCGCGTCTCCTCGAACTGGCGCACCATGAGCTGGCCCGTGCGCGCCGTCGTCTTCCAGTGGATGTGGCGCCGGTCGTCGCCCGGCACGTAGTCCCGCAGCGCGTGGAACGAGACGTCCGAGTTCGAGATGTCCGTCGTGACGCGGCCCTCGAGGTCCTTGAGGAAGCCCGTCGACGACCCGGAGAGGTTCTTCACGCGCGGGTGGACGAACAGCTCCTCCGGCTCCGTCCACACGACCTCGCGCCGCAGGAGCGCGAGCGGGTCGGCACGCACCGAGCGGACCGGACCGACGGAGATCACCGACCGCCGGTGGGTCGGCACGGTGAAGATCTCCTCGTGGTTGGCGCCGGGCCGCAGGCGAGGGACGGGGAAGGTCGCCATGCCCTGGCCGACCGGGAGCTCCATGACCGAGGGGAGCAGCGGGCGCGACGAGTCGTTCTTCACGTCGAGCCGGCCCACCGCCCGGTCACCGACGGTCACGCGGCGCTGCGCCAGGTCCAGCACGACGGCGTAGCGGAAGCGTCCGAGCACGAAGACGACGGCCGCGAGCAGCGCGACCGTGAGGAGGATCGCCACGACGACCAGCTCGAGCCACGCGAAGCGCAGCCCGGCCCACCACGCGGCGACCGCGGCGACGACCGTCGCCCAGCCGAGCGGGCTCACGGCGGAGGTCACCGGCGCGAGCGGGGCGAGCGCCCGGCCGACCCCGGCGAGGGCGCGGGCCACCGCGTCCCGCAGGGGACGCAGGAGCCCCGCGAGCGCGGTCGACGGCGGGGTGCCGGCGGTGGCGCCGCGGGATCGGGGTCGTGAGGCGTTCATCGTCCTGCTCTCGGAACGGGTCCTGCGAGGTGGGTGGTGTCGTGCGGTCGGCGCCGTCGGCATGGCGGCGCGCCGGGTCAGGCGCTGCGGCGCTCCTGCGGCGCGGCGACGTCGGCGAGGAGGCGGCCGAGCACCGCCTCGGCGCTCGCCCCCGCGAACTCGGCCTCGGGGTCGAGGACGAAGCGGTGCGCCCAGACCGGCTGCGCGAGCTCCTTGACGTCGTCGGGCAGCACGTAGTTGCGGCCGTGCGCCGCCGCCCAGACCTTGGTGCAGCGCACGAGTGCGAGCGCGCCGCGGACCGAGACGCCGACGCGCACCTCGGGGGCGTTGCGCGTCTCCTCCGAGAGCCGGGAGATGTACTCGAGGACGGCGCCGTCGACGTGCACGCGCGCGCCGAGCTCGGCCATCTCGGTGACCGCCTGCGTCGTGATGAGCGGCTGCAGCGTCTTGCTGCGGTCGCGCACCGAGGCCCCGGAGAGGATCTCGACGGTCGAGGCGTGGTCGGGGTAGCCGATCGACGTCTTCATGAGGAAGCGGTCGAGCTGGGCCTCGGGCAGCCGGTAGGTGCCGGCCTGCTCGATGGGGTTCTGCGTCGCGATGACCATGAACGGGCGGCCCACCTCGTGGCCGACGCCGTCGACCGTGACCCGGCCCTCCTCCATGACCTCGAGGAGCGCCGACTGCGTCTTCGGCGACGCGCGGTTGATCTCGTCCGCGAGGACGATCGACGCGAAGATCGGGCCCGGGTGGAAGTCGAACTTGCCCGTCTTCTGGTCGTAGATCGTCACGCCCGTGACGTCGGAGGGCAGCAGGTCCGGCGTGAACTGGATGCGCTGCTGCGTGCCCTGGACGCTGGCCGCGATGGCACGCGCGAGCGACGTCTTGCCCGTGCCGGGGGCGTCCTCGAGGAGGACGTGGCCCTCGGAGAGCATGCACGTCAGCACGAGGCGCACCACGTGCGGCTTGCCCAGCACCGCCTGGCCGACGTTGCCGACGAGGCGGTCGAAGGTCTGAGCGAACCAGGCGGCCTGCTCGGGGGTCATGGTCGTCATAGGGGTTCCGTTCGCTGTCCGTGGAGCTGGCCTGGCGGGAGTGCTAGTACCAGGCCATGCGGTTGGTGTTGCCGATCGTCGTGTCGACCCAGACCTGCGTGCCGGGGCCACCCCACACGCACTGCTGGCCGCCGGAGTAGTTGCCGTTGCCGTCGGTCCGCAGGTTCCGGTACTGGGCGTCCTGGGTGTAGTTGCCGGAGCCGATCCGGTTGCCGCCCGCGTAGCACGTCGAGCGGAACGACGTGTTCGGCGGGCCGTCCTTGATCGTCAGGTACAGCTCGGCGCACGACGAGTGCTGGCAGTTGCCGGGCCAGTTGCCGTCGGGCAGCTTGTGGTTGCTGCCCTTGCTGACGGTGAACACCGGTTCGGGCTTCTTGTCGGACGTCGCCTCGCGGCACGTCTGCTGCGAGGTGCCCTCGGTCGGCGTGACGGTGACGCAGATCCGGCGCGTGTCGGAGTAGCCGACGTTCAACGTCCCCGACCCGTCCTTGCTGGAGGAGCTCACCGCTCCGGTGACCGAGGTGGAGTACGGGCGGCCGTTCCCCGCCGTCGACCAGGCGTAGGTGATCGACTGGTTGCCGCCGTTCATCGTCAGGCTCGGCGCGGGGATGGGCCCGTACGGCGACTCGCGGTTGGCCGTCGCCGCGGGACCGGGCTCGGTGGTGGGGCCGACCCCGGCCACCGCGCGGACCGCGATGTCGTAGTTCTGCCCGTTGGTCAGCCCGCCGACCACCTTGTTGGCGCCGAGGTTCTGCCAGCCACCGCCGGCGTTGTACTGGTACGTGATCTCCTCGGGCCTGACACCGTTGCCCGACGCCGCCCCGAACGCGAGCTGGATCTGCCCGTTCGCGCCGTTCGCGTCCGCGCTCAGACCCGACACGGTGCCCGGCGTCGCGAAGGCGCGGACGGCCGCGGAGGCGGGCGAGAACTCGGCGTCGCCGAACTTGTCCGTGGCCTTGTTGTGCGCCCGTACCCGGAACGTGTAGTCGGTGGTCGAGGCCGGGACGGGGACCGTGGCGCTGGTCGCGCCGCCGCCCGCGGTGACGGTCCTGGCGACGGTACCGCCCTGCAGGGCCTCGACGGTGTAGCTGGTGATCGGGCCCCCGTTGTCGTGCGGCGGGGTCCAGGAGACCGTCATCTGCACCTCGTCGCCGAGCCCGCCGCGCGAGACGTTCGGCGTGGCCGGCGCCGCCGGCTTGCCGGCCGGGATCTCCGGTGCCGAGGTCTCGCCCCACTCCGAGGGGTCGGGCGCGGCGTTCTCGGCCTGGACCTGGACCGTGTACGGGGTGCCGTTCGTCAGCCCTTCCCAGGTGGTGGTGGTCTCGGTCAGGCACGTCTTGTCGGTCGCGCCGCCGGCGGGGGCCGGGGAGATGCGCAGGTTGACGCACTCGATCGGGGACCGGTCGGTGTAGGTCGCGTTCTTCCACGTGACGGTGAGGGACCCGTCGCCGAACTCGAGGGTGGGTGCGGCGGGCGGGTCGGGCTTCTCGTTCGGGCGCGCGACGGCCGAGGGCGGGGACGCGGGGCCGTCGCCGACGGCGTTCGTCGCGAGCACGGTGAACGTGTACTCGACGTCGTTGGTCAGCCCGTCCAGGGTGCAGGTCGTGGTGCCGCACGCCTTCTCGTACCCGTTCTGGGACCGCACGGTGTAGCCGGTGATGTCCGCGCCGTTGTTGTTCGGCGGGTCCCAGGACAGCACGACCGTCTTGGAGCGGACCTCCTCGACCTGCGGGGTGGGCGGTGCCTCGGGCTTGCCGAGCACGGTGAGCTGGACACGGCCCTCGACCTCCCGGTCGGGGTCCTGCGTCGCGTCCTGGACCCGGTAGCGCACGACCATGACCCCGACGAAGTCGTCCCGGGGCGTCACGGACACCCGGTCGCCCGCGAGCGACACCGTGCCCTGCCCGGTCTCGATGACGGCGTCGAGGAGCGTGAGCGGCGTCTCGGGGAAGGGGTTGGAGTCGTTCGCCAGCACCGGCACGACCGTCTCCTTGCCCTGGTGGGCGTCGGCGACCGCGTCGTCGTTCGCCCGGGCCAGCGGCCGCGTCGACGCGACCACGGTCAGCGTCGCGGAGCCCTCGACCGGCGGGTGCTCGCCGTCGGTCACGGTGATCGGTACCCGCACGACCGTGCCCTTGGGCACGTCGGGCGTGGCCTGGGCGCGGAGCGTCGAGCCCTCCATGGACAGGGTCACGCCCTGCGCCTGCCCGCTGCTCCGGAAGGTCAGCGGGTCGCCGTCGGGGTCCTCGGCGAAGCGCGCCAGGTCGACGGCCGCGTCCTCCCCCGCCGCGACGTCGAGCGTCGGCGAGCCGACGAGCTCGGGCGGGAGGTTCTCCGGCGGCAGCACGCTGATGGGCAGCGTGAGCAGCGCGGTGCTGCCGTCCGGGTCGTCCGGGCCCGAGCCGTCGGTGACCTCGAACGTCACGGCAGCGGGACCGACGTAGCCGGCGGTCGACGTGTACGTGATCTCCGTCGTGCTCGTCACCTGGCGCGACCCCTCGAGCGCCGTGACCTTGTCCTCGACGGTCAGCCGCGGCGTGCGGCCCTCGACGACGAGCACGTGGTCGGTGATGTCGATCTCGAGCGGTTCCCCGCTGTTGACCTCGAGCGGGGCGATGCCCGGGCGGAGGGTCGGGGCCTGGTCCATGAGACCGGGCACCTTGACGAACGCCTTGGCGGTCAGGCCGTCGGGGTCGGTCGCCGTGTACGTCACGACCTGGCGCCGCTCGGTCAGGGTGACCTCGAGCTCGTTGCCGTCGGTCACCGCGACGGTCTCCCCCTCGGCGGCGACGGTCAGCTCGGACGCGGCACCGTCGGGGTCGTCGTCGTTCTCCAGCACCGGGACGGTGACCGTGGTCTTGCCCAGGATGTCCTCCACCGCCACGGTGTCGTCGCGCGCGACGGGCGGCTGGAGCGGGGCGTCGGCGGCGACGTTCACGGTGATCGCACCGGTGGCCCGCGCGCCGTAGGTGTCCTGGATGCCGTAGTAGAACGTGTACGAGCCGTCCTCGGCGGGCGTCGTGACGACCACGCGGTCGGCGACGACCTCGGCGTCCATGCCGTGCTCGTCCTCGACCGCGGACGGGACGAGCGCGACCTGGTCCCCGTCGGGGTCGGTGTCGTTGACCAGCGCGGCGACGGCGACCGTGCGTCCGGGTCGCACCGTCACCTCGTCGTCGACGGCGACCGGCGGCTGGTTCGTCTCGCCCGGCGCCGAGATGCCCACGCGCACGGAGCCCGTCGCCACCGCGCCCCGGGCGTCGAGCACCGAGTACGTGAACGAGTCGAGCCCGACGGAGTTCTTGGACGCCGCGTACTCCACGACGCCGTCGACGACGCGGGCGGTCCCCTTCGACGCCGGCGACGCGATGCCGGTCACCTGGACGGAGTCGCCGTCGGGGTCGATGCCGTGCACCGGGATGTCGATGCGCACCGACGCGCCGGACAGCACGCGGGCCTCGACCTCGCGCGGCTGCGGCGGCGCGTTGTCCTCGCCGTCGCGGATGCGGATGGTGACCTGGGCGGAGTCCTCCTGCCCGTTGGCGTCGCGCACGCGGTAGATCGCGTACGCGGTGCCCGCCTCCGAGCCGGCCTTGAACCGCAGCGTGTCCTCCGACACGAACGACTCGCCCAGCGCCGGGTCGGCGCCCTGCTCCAGCTCGGGCTGCAGGAACAGCTCCAGCCCGTCGGGGTGCGTGTCGTTCTTCAGCACCGGGACCGTCACGACGTCGCCCGCGTGCACCGTGACCTCGTCCGCCGCCGCGTTCGGCGGCTGCAGGCGGGTGGGCGCGGGGACGGGGACGACGCGCACCTGTCCGGTCGAGGTCTCGGTCCCGTTCGACGCCGTGTACTCGATCGTCACGGGGCCGTCGAGCCGGCGGATCTCGGTGATCCGGAGCATCTGGTGGGCGAGCACGGCGACCGACACGCCCGCGTCGGCCGGCACGCGCACCGACTGCACGACGAGCACCCCGCCGGCCGGGTCGGTGTCGTTGGCGAGCACGTCCACGAGCGTCTTGCCGCCCGTGGGCAGCAGCGCGGTGTCGGCGACGACGACCGGTGCGCCCTCCGCGGCCGACGGCGGGAGGACGTCGACCCGGACGAGCCCGGTCGTGGCGTCCGGACCGTCGGTCACCTGGTACGTCAGGTCGTAGGAGCGCGGCTCGTTCGAGAAGAACGTGAACGTCCCGGCGTCGTAGTTGGGCGTGATCTCGGCCGGTGCGGACTCCGAGACCGACGCGAGGCGCAGCTCGTCGCCGTTCGGGTCGGAGTCGTTGCGCAGCGGCTCGACGGTGACCGGCTGGCCGGCCGGGACGACGACGTGGTCGTTGACGGCGATCGGGGGCTGCGCCCCCGGGACGACGTCGACGAGCAGCTTGCCCTCGGCGATGCCGCCGAGGCCGTCGGCCACCGCGAGCGTGACGATCTTGCGCCCGGTCGAGCCCCCGGCGTCGCGGAACTCGACGGTGCCGTCCGGGCGCGAGCGCACGTCGTCGCCCGCCGACGTCGCCGCCGCGGAGGCCAGGTAGAGGTCGTCCCCGTCGGGGTCGCGGAAGAACGGGAGCACCTTGATCGTCGCGGTCCCGCCCTGCGCGACCTTGAGCACGGGGTCGCCCGTCGACTCGGGGATCCCGTTCTCGCTCCACGGCGAGATCTTCAGCGAGACCCCGGCCTCGGCGACGCCGCCCCGGCCGTCGGACACCGAGTACCGGAAGCCCTGCGTCCCCTCCGCGTCCTCGGGCACGACCGCCTGGAGCGCCGCGCCCCCGAGGATCTGCTGCACCGTGGCGTTGGCCGGGGACTCCCCGACCAGCGAGGCCGTCATGACGTCGCCGTCGGGGTCGACGTCGTTGGCGAGCACCGGCAGGATGGTCGTGCGCCCGGGGCGGGCCCCGAGCACGTCGTCCTTCGGCTGCGGCGGCTTGTTCGGCTGCGACCGGTCCGCGATGAACTGGTCCACCTGCTCGGGGTTGGTCAGCTCGGCGTCGGACTCCTCGCCCTCGGCCTCCTCCGGGAGCTGCACGTCCCAGTCGTCGACCTTCTCGTACTCGTCCGCCGCCATCCACAGCGTCCCGGCCGCCAGGTCGTTGAGCACCACGACGTGCCGGTTCACCCGGTACTCCAGGCGCGCCTGCGGGTCCACACCCTCGAGCCGCTTGTCCACGTCGTCGTCCGGACCCGCACAGTCCCGGATCACCTGCGCCGTCGAGCCCCACACCCCGTAGGTGCAGCCGTCGAGCTGCACCGGGGCGGACGGCACGCCGTCGGCGCGCCGGACCTGCGCGTCCCCGCCGCCGAGCGGCTGGGTGACCAGGCCGGTCGACGTCGCGACCACGACGTCGTCCGACGCGGCGGACGGCTGCTGCAGCTGGGCTCCGTCCGCGCCGTCGAGCGCGACCGCCTTCTCGCCGGGAAGGATCAGCTGCCCGCCCGACCGGTCGAGGACGACGGGCTGGTCACCGACGGCGGTCACCGCCACGTCCGCGCCGGTGCTCACGGGCAGGGCGGACTGCTCGGGCTCCTCGGGCGTCCCCCTCGACGTCGTGCCCACCGTCCACAACGTCCCCGTCGACGGGACCGCGACGAACACCGTGCCCTCGCGCGAGACCGCCAGCGCACCGTCACCGTCCAGCTCGGCGACCGGCTCCGTCTCCTCCGGGTCGAACGCCGTCGCACCGTCGAACGGCAGCACCCACAGCAGGCCCTCCTCACCGTCGAGCACCGCCGTCGCCGCACCTCCCGACGCCACCTGCGCCCCCGCCGGCAACCGCACCTGCCCGTCCAGCGTCAGGTGCGCCACCTCGACCGGCGACGCCGTGCTCGTCCCGTCGTCGTCCAGCAGCACCCGACCCTCGTCCTGCTGCACGTCGAACGACGCCGACCCCGCCACCAGCACGCCGTCGATCGCCTGCGACGCGTAGTTGAACCGACCCAGCTGCCCGGACGACGTCTTCGTCACCCACACACCCGAGTCGTTCAGCTCCACGTCCGCCGTCGCCTCGCCCTCGTAGAGCCAGGCCAGCCCGACGAGCGCCGTCGAGAACACCGACACCGTCGTCACCGAGGCCACGGTGCGTCGGTTGTCGTTCAGGCGCGCCAGGAAGCCCACGTGTCCTCCGAGAGTCGGGTCGGTGACGACCGGTTCCGTCGTGTCCCCCGTCGCTCCGTGTCGCCGGGCCCCGCACCGATCGCGCACATGAGAATAGCGTCCTCGGGTGTCGGGCTCGTCACTGTTCCATGGGGAGAAGTCCCCCGTCCCGGACCGGTTCGCCGTGCGACGCTCGGGCCGCCGGCCGGGTCCGCCGGTCCTCCCGGCGACAACTCCGCAGGTCATCGATGCCTTCAGCAACGGCCTGCGGTCCGGGAGCGTCCGGTCCACCGATGTCGGGGGCGCACCGCGATCTCACCCGCTCGACGGGCCGGGGGCGGGCGGTGGCGCTCCCGGCACGGACCGTCAGGCGGCGCGGTCCGCGAGCGCCTCGGCGAAGGACCGGAGCGCGTCGATGACGGGCCCGTCCGGAAGACCGTCGAGCTCGCCCGCCGCGTCACGGGCCCATCGCACGGCCAGCGCGCGCGTCTCCGCGACCACCTCGTGCCGGCGCAGGGCGGCCACGGCGTCGGCGAGCGCGGCGTCGTCGGACAGGTCGGAGTCGAGGAGCTCGACGAGCGCGACGTCCGCGGCGTCGGCCGAGCCGTCCGCGACCCGGGCGCGGAGCAGGAGGACGGGCATCGTCGGGACCTTCTCGCGCAGGTCGGTGCCGGGCGTCTTGCCCGACTCGTCGCCGGTCGAGGCGAGGTCGAGCACGTCGTCGGCGAGCTGGAACGCGACGCCGAGCCGCTCGCCGTAGGCCGCGACGGTGTCGACCGTGCGGGCGTCGCACCCGGCGAACATCGAGCCGAGCCGGGCCGACGTGGACAGGAGCGAGGCCGTCTTGTCCGCGAGCACCTGGAGGTAGTGCGCGACGGGGTCCTCCCCCTCCCCCGGGCCGACCGTCTCGTGCAGCTGGCCGAGGCACAGGCGCTCGAACGTGCGCGCCTGGATGAGCACGGCCTCGGGCCCGAGCGCCGCGACCGTCGACGCCGCGCGCGCGAACAGCAGGTCGCCGACCATGATCGCCACCGAGTTGCCGAAGACCGCGTGCGCCGCCGGTGCCCCGCGCCGCACGGCGGCGGAGTCCATGACGTCGTCGTGGTAGAGCGACGCGAGGTGCGTGAGCTCCACGACGACGGCCGCCTCCACCACCTCGGACCGGTCCCCGTCGCCGAGCTCCGCCGCGAGCAGCGTGAGCAGCGGGCGCAGCCGCTTGCCCCCCGCGTTGACGAGGTGGCGCGACGCCGTGTCGGCGAGCGGGTCGGCGTGTGCGACGGCGTCCCGCAGCCTGGTCTCCACGCCCGCGAGCCGCTGCGTGAGCAGGGCGGCGAGCTCCGGGTCGGAGATCGGGATGGCGGTGGTCGTCACGGGGGTCGTCCGTGCGGGCGGCCCAGGAGGAACGGAGGTCACGGGACGAACTTAACCGCCTCGGCCGCCAGATCGAGAACCGGGGACGGGAACACGCCCAGGACGAGCACGCCGAGCGCGCACAGGGCGATCGCCACGGTCGTCGGCCCGGTCGACCGGACGACGGTCACGCCGACGCCGCCGTCGGCGTCAGCACCCTCCTCGGCGGGGGGCGTGAAGAACATGAGGACGATGATCCGGACGTAGAAGAACACCGCCACGGCGGACGCGAGCACACCGACCACGGCGAGCACCCACGTGGAGCCGCCGCCGAGCCCGTCGGGTCCCGCGACGGCCGCGCCGAACGCCGTGAACTTGGCGATGAACCCCGCGGTGAGGGGGATGCCGGCCATCGAGAGCAGGAAGAGCGAGAACGCGCCCGCGAGCCACGGGCTGCGACGCCCCAGCCCCGCCCACTGCGCGAGGTGCGTCGCCTCGCCGAGGACGGCGCCGCCGTCGGGTGCGGTGCTGCGGGACGTGTTGTCCGGGACCTCTCCCGGCCGGTCGCCGCCGCCGGACGCCGCGGCGTCGCCGCCCGCGGTGAGCTCGCCCGCCGCCGCGCCCGAGCGGGCTCCCACGACGGCCGGCGCTGCCGCCGCTGCGGCGACCGGCGAGGGGGCCTTCTCCCGGACGAGCGTGACGACGGCGAACGCGCCGACCGTCGCGAGCCCGTAGACGAGCAGGTAGAAGACCGTCGCGCGCAGCGCGAGCTGGTTGAACCCGACGACGCCGACGAGGATGAATCCGGCGTGCGCGATCGACGAGTAGGCGAGCAGGCGCTTGACGTCGGTCTGCACGGCGCCGACCGCGGTGCCGATCACCATCGTGAGGAGCGCCACGACCCACAGCGCGACGAACAGGTCCTGGCGCAGGTCCGGCGCGCCGTACTCCAGGCCGATCGCGACGGAGTAGAGCACGCGCAGGAGGGCGCCGAACGCGGCCGCCTTGGTGCAGGCCGCCATGAACCCCGTGATCGGGGTGGGGGCGCCCTGGTAGACGTCCGGCGTCCACGCGTGGAACGGCGCGGCGCCGACCTTGAACAGCAGGCCGGCGAGGACCAGCAGCATCCCGGTGAGCACGAGGCCGGGCATGTCCGCGACCGGGCTCTCCCCCGTGGCGAGCGCCCGCTGGATCTGCGCGAGGTCCACGGAGCCGGCGTAGCCGTAGAGCAGGGCGACGCCGAAGATGAAGAGCGCCGACGCGAACGACCCGAGCAGGAAGTACTTGAACGACGCCTCCTGCGACAGGAGCCGGCGCCGGCGTGCCATCGCGGAGAGGACGTACAGGGGCAGCGAGAGCACCTCGAGCGCGACGAACATCACGAGGAGGTTGCCCGTCGCCGGGAAGATCATCATGCCGCCGACGGCGAAGAGCACGAGCGGGTAGACCTCGGTCTGCTCCAGGCCCTGGCGGCGCGCGAGGTCCTCGTACGGGGAGCCGGGCACGGCCGCCGCCGTCGGGGCGAAGGCGTCCTGCCCGGTCGACGTGCGGTCGGCGATGACGAGCAGCGCGAGGAACGCGAGGAGCACCACGGTGCCCTGGACGGCGAGTCCGAAGGCGTCGACGACCATCGACCCGCCGAGCACGCGGACGCCCGCGGCGCCCGTCGAGGGGTCGCCCTGCACCGCCGGGTCGCGCCAGAGCACGACGATCGCCGCGAACGACGCCGCTGTGGCGAGCAGCGCGAGCACGACCTGGGTCGTGCGGCGCACGCGTGCCGGGACGAACGCCTCGACGAGCACGCCGACCACGCCGGCGCCGAGCACCACGAGGATCGGGACGAGGTAGACCCAGTCGACCGTGGGGGCCACGAAGGAGTCGGTCACGACTCGCTCCCTTCTGCGGTGGTGGGCACGGCGGTGCCGACGACGGCGAGGCCGTCGAGGTCGGCGGCCGCGGCGTCGGACGGCACGTCGGACGCGAACGGGTCGGTCCGCGGCGGGTCCTCGACCCCGGCCGGAGCGAGGTCGGACAGCGTGACCTCGGCCGGCTCGTCGACGAGGTCGAGCGCGGGCGCCGGGTAGAACCCGAGCACGAGGAGCAGGGCGATCAGCGGCGCGACGACCCACTTCTCGCGCCCGCCGAGGTCCGGGAGCTGCTCGAGGCCCTCGCGGGTCGTGCCCGTGAACACCTTCTGGTACGTGAGCAGCACGTACAGGGCGGCGAGGACCACGCCGAGCACCGCGACGAGCGCCGCCCACGGGCTGCGGGTGAACGTGCCGAGGAGCACGAGGATCTCGCTGACGAACGTCGACAGGCCGGGCAGCGACAGCGCCGAGAGGCCCGCGACGAGGAACGTCCCGGCGAGCACGGGGACGACCCTCTGGAGACCGCCGTAGTCCGTGAGCCGTTGCGAGCGCTCCGGGTGCCGCGCCACGAGGAACCCGGCGAGCAGGAACAGCGCGCCCGTCGAGATGCCGTGGTTGACCATGTAGAGCGACGACCCGGCGACGCTCGTCGTGGTGAACGCGAAGATGCCGAGCACGATGAACCCGAAGTGCGACACCGACGTGTAGGCGATGAGGCGCATGAGGTCGCTCTGCCCGATCGCCATGAGCGCGCCGTAGAGGATCGACACGACCGCGAGGACGACGACGACGGGTGCCGCCCACGCGCTCGCGCTCGGGAAGAGCGGCAGGCACAGGGTGAGCATCCCGAAGGTGCCGACCTTGTCGAGCACACCGACGAGCAGCGTCGACGTGCCCGCCGGGGCGTGCTGCGCGGCGTCGGGCAGCCAGGTGTGGACCGGGAACAGCGGCGCCTTGATCGCGAAGGCGAGGAAGAAGCCCAGGAACAGCAGCCGCTCCGTGGTGACCGGCATCGGGTTCGCGGCGAGGTGCTCGACGAGGTTCGCGGTGAGGAAGCCCTGCGGCCCCCCCGGGCCGTGCAGGTAGAGCGCGATGACCGCCGCGAGCATGATGAGCCCGCCCGCGAGCGAGAAGAGCAGGAACTTCACGGCCGCGTAGCGCCGCCGCGCCCCCACGCCGAACCCGCCGATCATGAAGTAGACGGGGATGAGCATCGCCTCGAAGAGGACGTAGAAGAGGAACACGTCGCGCGCGACGAACACCGCGACCATGAACGCCTCGAGGAGCAGCACGAGCGCGAGGTAGTGGCGCAGGCGGCGCACGTCGCCCTCCTGCTCCTTCCACGCGGCACCGACGACGAGCGGGACGAGCACGACGGCGAGCGCGACGAGCGCGAGCGCCACCCCGTCGGCGCCCACCGCGTAGCTCGCGCCGATCTGCGGGATCCACGCGTACGTCTCGGCGAGCTGGACCGTGCCGGACGCCGCGGTGTCGAACGCGGTGAAGGCACCGACGAGCAGGGCGACCTCGACGAGCGCGGTGCCGAGCGCGATGCCGCGCACCGCGCGCAGGGCACCGGTGCCGACGCCGCGCGTGCGGGCCGCGGCGGTGAGCCACACCGCGGCGGCGCCGACGACGGGCCACGCGACGAGGACGGTGAGCCAGGGGAAGCCGTTCATCATGAGTCTCCTCAGCTCGCGGTGCCGGTGGTCAGGGCGAGGACGACGGCGGCGATGACGACGAGCCCGCCGAGCATGGTCGCGCCGTAGGAGCGGACGTAGCCGTTCTGCCAGCCGCGCAGCCACTCGCCGGTCTTCCCGACGAGGCCCGCGAGGCCGAGCCACCCGCCGTCGACCATCTCCTTGTCCGCGTAGACGAGAGACCGGGTCAGGTACTGGCCGGGCCGCATGAAGACGGTCTCGTTGACGTCGTCCTGGTAGAGGTCACGACGGGCGGCGCGCGTGAGCACGGTGCCGCGCGGCGCCTGCACCGGGACGAGCGAGACCACGTACTGCCGCCACGCGAGCAGGAGGCCTGCGAGGACCAGGAGCAGCGTGAGCGCGATGAGCGACCACACCGGCAGCACCGGCTCGTGGTGCTCGGCGTGCCCCGTCACGGGCTCGAGCCAGTCGACGAACCGCGATCCGGCGGCGAGGAACCACCCGAGCCCGACCGAGCCCACCGCGAGGACGATCATGGGCCACGTCATGAGCCGCGGGGACTCGTGCGGGTGCTGCACCGGCCCGTCCTGCGCCCCGAGGCCGTCGACGTCGCCGCGACCGTCGTTCCAGCGCCGACGTCCGAGGAACGTCATGAAGAACAGGCGCGACATGTAGAACGCGGTGATCCCGGCGCCGATCAGCGCCGCGCCGCCGAACACCCAGGCCCGCCAGGGCGCGCCGTCGACGGGCACGAACGCGGCCTCGATGATCTTGTCCTTGCTCCAGAAGCCCGAGAACGGCGGGATGCCGAGGATCGCGAGCCAGCCCATCATGAACGTGATCCACGTGACCTTCATGAACCGCGAGAGGCCGCCGAACCGGCGCATGTCGACCTGGTCGCCCATGCCGTGCATGACCGAGCCGGCGCCGAGGAACATGCCCGCCTTGAAGAAGCCGTGGGTCACGAGGTGGAAGATCGCGAACGCGTAGCCGATCGGCCCGAGCCCCGCGGCGAGGATCATGTAGCCGATCTGCGACATCGTCGAGGCGGCGAGCGCCTTCTTGATGTCGTCCTTCGCGCAGCCGACGACCGCCCCGAAGATCAGCGTCACGGCACCGACGACCACCACGACGAGCTGCGCGGTCGGCGCGCCCTCGAAGACCGGCGCGGACCGGACCACGAGGTAGACGCCCGCGGTGACCATCGTGGCGGCGTGGATGAGGGCCGAGACCGGCGTCGGGCCGGCCATCGCGTCACCGAGCCACGCCTGCAGCGGGAACTGCGCCGACTTGCCGCACGCGGCGAGCAGCAGGGCCAGGCCGGTCGCGGTGAGGAGCGCGGTCGACGCCTGCGGCGCCTCGGCGAAGACCGTCGTGAAGTCCACCGCGCCGAACGTCGCGAACATGAGCATGAGCGCGACGATGAGCCCGATGTCGCCCACGCGGTTCATGACGAACGCCTTCTTGGCGGCCACCGCGTAGTCGCGGCGGTGGTTCCAGAACCCGATGAGCAGGTACGACGCGAGGCCCACGCCCTCCCACCCCACGAACAGCAGGAGGTAGGAGTCGGCGAGGACGAGCACGAGCATCGCCGCGACGAACAGGTTGAGGTACGCGAAGAACCGGCGGCGGTCGACGTCGTGCTCCATGTACGCGACCGCGTACACGTGGATGAGCGTGCCGACGAAGGTCACGAGCAGCACGAACGTCATCGAGAGCGGGTCGATGCGCAGGCCGGCCGCGACGTCGAGACCGCCGGCGGCGATCCAGTCGAAGAGCCGGTAGTCCACGACCCGCTCGTCCGCGGGGAGGGACAGCATCGACACGAAGACCCAGGCGCCCACGAGGAACGCCGCGCCGGACATCGCCACGCCGAACCACGCGCCCCACCGGTCGCTGCGGCGCCCGGCGAGCAGGAGGACCGCCGCGCCGAGCAGCGGGAGCACGACGAGCAGCGGCGCGGCGAGGAACGGGCCGGGGACGACCGTGCTGGCGGGCACGATCGTGGACTCGAGGGGCAGGAGCGTCGTCATCGGTGCCGACCTCTCAGCTCTTCAGCAGGTTGACGTCGTCGACCGAGGCGGACCGACGCGTGCGGAAGATGGACACGATGATCGCGAGGCCCACGACGACCTCGGCGGCCGCGACGACCATGACGAAGAACGCGAGCACCTGCCCGGTCACGTCGCCGTGGATGCGCGCGAACGTCACGAGCGCGAGGTTCGTGGCGTTGAGCATGAGCTCGATGCCCATGAACACGATGATCGCGTTGCGCCGCAGGAGCACCGTCGCGGCGCCGATCGAGAACAGGATCGTCGCGAGCACGAGGTAGTTCGTGATCTCCATCAGGCCTCATCTCCGAGGGTGCGGGTCCGGCCCGGGTCGTCGGGTCCCGACACGTCGCCGGCCGGAGGTGCGTCGGCCGGCTCCGCCGCGACGGTCCGTTCGTTCGCGTCGCCCGCGCGCAGCGCGGGGAGCGCTCGCTGCGGCTCGTGCTCGACGAGGACCTCGCGCTCGGCGGCGAGGATCGTCCCCGCCGAGCGCTCCTGCCCGCGGATCCGCAGGATGCGCGAGACGGACTCCTCGATCGGGCGTCCCGCGGCGTCGAGCGCGGGCGTGTCCATCGCGTTGTTCTGCGCGTAGACGCCGGGCGCGGCGAGCGGCGTGAGGCGACCGCCCGACGGCAGCGCCGCGACCTTCGCGTCGGCCTGCTCGCGCTGGCCCACCTTCGGCACGAGGCGACGGCGGTGCGTGAGCACGAGGGCCGAGACGGCGGCCGTGACCAGCAGGATGCCGACGACCTCCATCGCGAACACGTAGTCGGCGAACAGGACGCGCGCCAGGGCCACGGGGTTCGTCGCCTCGTTGGCCGCGGCGAGACCGATGGCCGGAGGGAACGTCGCCTGCGTGACGACGCCCACGAGCACGGCGCCCAGACCGAGCCCCAGCAGCACGCCGATCCACCGCTGCCCGCGGATGGTCTCGACGAGCGAGTCGGACGCGTCGACGCCCACGAGCATGAGGACGAAGAGGAACAGCATCATCACGGCGCCCGTGTACACGACGACCTGCACGACCCCGAGGAACGACGCCTCCTGGGCGATGTAGAGGATCGCGAGGTCGACCATGACGAACATGACCGCGATCGCCGCGTGCACCGCCTTGCGCGCGAAAAGCAACGAGAGGGCTGCCAGGACCATGAGGGGGGCGAGGACCCAGAAGAGGGCCGCCTCGCCCGCGCTCGCGGTCACCGGGCAGCCTTCCGGTCACGACCGGCGCGGGCCGCGTGCTCGACGCGGCGGACCTCGGGCGCCGGGCCGGACGGCTCGGGCGGGAGCGTCGGGTCGTCCGGGCGGTGCTCGCGCACCCACGCCACCTGCTCGGCCACCGGGCCGCTCACCTCCCCGCGGTAGTACTCCGTGTCGGTCGTGCCCGGCACCATCGGGTGCGGTGCGGCGAGCATGCCCTGCTCCAGCGGCGCGAGGAGGTCCTCCTTCTCCCAGATCATCCCCTCGCGCGTCGGGCCGGCGAGCTCGTACTCGTTCGTCATCGTCAGCGCGCGCGTGGGGCACGCCTCGATGCAGAGCCCGCAGAAGATGCAGCGCAGGTAGTTGATCTGGTAGACGCGGCCGTACCGCTCGCCCGGCGACATGTTCTCGCCCTCGGGGAGGTCGGCGTTGTCGGCGCCTTCGACGTAGATCGCGTCGGCGGGGCACGCCCACGCGCACAGCTCGCACCCGATGCACTTCTCCAGGCCGTCCGCGTAGCGGTTGAGCTGGTGCCGCCCGTGGTAGCGCGGCTTCGGCGCGTGCTTCTTCCGCGGGTACTGCTCGGTGACCGTCGGGCGGAACATCGACGAGAACGTCACGCCGAAGCCCGCGACGGGCGCGAGCGCCTCGCGCAGGCCCGAGGCCTGCGGGCGCAGGGGCCGGTACTCCCCCGGTGCTGCGGACTGCTGGTCGTCGTCAGCCACGGTCGACCTCCTTGTCGTGGGGCGCTGCGGGACGGGTGCCGGACGACCCCGCCTCCGCGGGCGAGCGGTCGTCGTCGGGCACGAGGGCACGACGGCGCGGGGACGGCGGGAGCGACTGGCCCGGCAGCGGCGGGACGGGGAACCCGCCCGCGAACGCGTCGAACGGCTCGGCGGCCCCACGGGCGCCCGACGCAGCGGGCCGGGCGGCGCCGGCAGGTGCCGGTGGCGCCTTCTTCTCGGGCCAGAACCACGTGATCGCGACGATCACGAGCGCGAGCCCCACGCCGACCCCGATCACGGTGCGCGTGTCGACGTCGCCGAACTGGCGCACGCCCTGGACGACCGACAGGAGCACGACCCAGCCGAGCGCGACGGGGATGAGCACCTTCCAGCCGAAGGTCATGAACTGGTCGTAGCGCAGCCGAAGGAGCGTGCCGCGGACCCACACGAAGACGAACATGAAGGCCCACATCTTCACGAGGAACCAGAGGATCGGCCACCAGCCCTCGTTGAACATCCCGTCGTTGATCGCCGACAGCGGCCAGGGTGCGCGCCAGCCGCCGAAGAACAGCGTCGTCGCGATCGCCGAGACGTTGATCATGTTGATGTACTCCGCGAGGAAGAACCACGCGAACTTCATCGACGAGTACTCGGTCATGTAGCCGGACACGAGCTCGCCCTCGGCCTCGGGCAGGTCGAACGGCAGGCGGTTCGTCTCGCCGATCATCGAGATGACGTAGATGACGAACGCCGGCAGGAGCGGCAGCGCCCACCACAGCGGCGTCTGGGAGTCGACGATCTGCGACGTCGACATCGACCCCGCCATGATGAACACCGAGACGAGCGACAGGCCCATCGCGAGCTCGTAGCTGATGACCTGCGCCGTCGAGCGCACCGAGCCGAGCAGCGGGTACGTCGATCCCGACGACCAGCCGCCGAGCACGATCCCGTACACGCCGAGCGCGGCGCAGGCGAGGATGTACAGCACCGCGACGGGGAAGTCGGTGAGCTGCGCCGGCGTCACGTAGTCCGTGAACGGGATGCGCACCTCGGGCCCGAACGGGATGACGGCGAACACGAGCAGCGAGCAGAACACCGAGATCATCGGCGCGAGCAGGTAGACGAACTTGTCCGCGGCCTTGACCGTGATGTCCTCCTTGAGCAGGAGCTTCATCGCGTCGGCGAGCGACTGGAGCAGGCCGAACGGGCCGTGCACGTTCGGGCCCGGGCGCACCTGCATGCGCGCGACGACCTTGCGCTCGAACCAGATCGCGAGCAGCACGCTCGTCAGCAGGAAGACGATGATGAGCACCGCCTTGACCAGGTAGGTCCAGCCGTTGTCCTGCGAGAAGTCGGCCGCGATGCCGGGCACGTCAGGTGTCTCGAACCTCATGACCGCTCCCCTCCCTCGGTACCCGTTCGCGCGACGTCGACCGACGCCTCCGCGGGCGCGAGCGTCACGACGTCGCCCGGCACCGCGCCGAGCGTCGCGTGCACCTGCGACCCCGCGGAGCGCAGCGGGAGCCACACGACGTGGTCGACCATGTCCGTCACGACGACCGGCAGCGTGATCGCCCCGCGGTCGGTGCCGACGCGCACGAGCTCGCCGTCGAACACGTCCACCGCGGCCGCGGTCGTCGCGGACATCCGGGCGACCGGTCGTTTCGCCGTCCCGGCGAGGTAGCGCTCGCCGTCCTGGCCGCGCCCGTCGTCGAGCAGCAGGCGCCAGCTCGCGAGCACCGCGGTGCCCGGGGCGACGGCAGGCGGCTCGGCGGCCGGCACGTCCGGGGCGGCGACGCGCTCGCCGTCCCACGCGTCGAGCCGACCGAGCTCGGCGCGCACGGCGTCCGCCGTCGGCAGACCGAGGCCGACGCCCGCGGCGTCGGCGAGGGCGTCGAGCACGCGGTGGTCCGTCATCGCGGTCGACGCGAGCGCCGCCGGGAACGTTCGCAGTCGGCCCTCCCAGCTCCAGAACGACCCCGCCCGCTCGACGGGCGGCGCGACGGGCAGGACCACGTCCGCGAGCTCGGTGACGGCCGAGCGGCGCACCTCGAGGCTCACGACGACGTCGGCCGCCTCGAGCGCGCGGCGCGCGTGCACCGGGTCGGGCAGGTCGGCGAGCTCGAGCCCGCCCACGAGCACGCCCGCGAGCTGACCGACCGACAGCGCGTCGAGCATCTCCGTGACGTCGCGGCCGGTCGTGGCGGGCACGTCCGCGGCGTCGACGCCCCAGAGGCGCGCGACGTCCGCACGGGCGGCCGCGTCGGCCACCGGTCGCGCGCCGGGCAGCAGGTTCGGCAGCGTGCCGACCTCGACGCCGCCGCGCTCCCCCGCACGACGCGGCACCCAGGCGAGCCGGGCACCCGTGGCGGCCGCGGCGCGCAGCACGGCGCTGTAGCCGCCGGGGGTCGCGGCGAGCCGCTCCCCCACGAGGATCACCGCGCCGGGCCTGCGCAGCGCGTCGCTCGCGTCGGCGAGAGAGTCCTCGGGGCCTGCCGCCTCGTCGAGCGTGCGGACCCGGTCGCCCGCGGCGATGCCGTCGAGCCACTCGGCCTCGGTCCCGGGCGCGGCCGGGAGCAGCGTGCCCTCCATGCGCTCGAGGCCCCGCGACGCGTACGGCGCGACGGAGAACACGCGCACGCCGTGCTGCACCGCACCCTTGCGCAGCCGCAGGAACGTGACGCCCGCCTCCTCCTCCGCCTCGAGTCCGACGAGGAGGACGGCCGGGGCCTTCTCCAGCTCGGTGAACGTCACGCCGATCCCGTGGCCGGCGACGGCGTGCGCGAGGAAGTCGGCCTCCTCGGCGCTGTGCGCACGGGCGCGGTGGTCGACGTCGTTCGTCCGGAGCAGGACGCGGGCGACCTTGGCGTAGGCGTACGCGTCCTCGACCGTGAGGCGGCCACCGGGCAGGACCCCGACGCCGCCCGCGTCGCGCGCCGCGACGAGGGCCTGCGCGGCGAGCTCGAGCGCCTCGGCCCACGACGCCGGCCGCAGCTCACCGCGGGTGACGGTCCCGTCGGGAGCCACCTCGCGGTCGCGCACGAGCGGGTGCGTCAGGCGGTCGGGCGCCGACTGCCACGTGAACGCGAAACGGTCCTTGTCGGTGATCCACTCCTCGTTGACCAGCGGGTCGTCGCCCGCGAGACGCCGGAGCACGACGCCGCGGCGGTGGTCCACGCGGATCGCGCTGCCGCACGCGTCGTGCTCGCCGACCGACGGCGTCGAGACGAGGTCGAACGGGCGCGAGCGGAACCGGTAGGCGGCCCCCGTGAGCGCGCCCACCGGGCAGATCTGGACGGTGTTGCCGGAGAAGTACGACGCGAACGGCTGGCCCGACTCGTCCTCGAGGGCGAGCCCCACCGGGCGGTCGCCGGGCATCTCGCCCGCGGGCGGCGCGAAGTCCAGGACGGCCTCGTCGAACCGGCCGATCTGCTGCGCGGCCCCGCGCTTCTGCAGGTCGATGAACGCGTCGCCCGCGATCTCCTTCGAGAAGCGCGTGCACCGCTGGCACAGGACGCAGCGCTCACGGTCGAGCAGGATCGTCGTCGACACCGAGATCGGCTTGGGGAACGTGCGCTTGACGTCCACGAACCGGCTCGTCGCGCGCCCGTTGCTCATCGCCTGGTTCTGCAGGGGGCACTCGCCGCCCTTGTCGCACACCGGGCAGTCGAGCGGGTGGTTGATGAGCAGCATCTCCATGATCCCGTGCTGCGCCTTGTCGGCGACAGGGCTCGTGCGCTGCGTCTTCACCACCATGCCCGGCGTGACCTCGAGCGTGCACGACGCCTGCGGCTTCGGCATGGGCCGCAGGTTGCCCTCGCGGTCCGGCGTCGCGACCTCGACGAGGCACTGGCGGCACGCGCCGGCCGGGGCCAGGAGGGGGTGGTCGCAGAACCGCGGGATCTGGATCCCGATCTGCTCCGCCGCGCGGATGACGAGCGTGCCCTTCGGCACGGCCATCTCGATGTCGTCGATCGTGAACGACACCTGGTCCGCGGGCGGCGCCGGCTGTGACGGCTGTGACGGCACTGCGGGCTGCCCCTCTCCGGCGCCGGAGGTGGCCGGGGTGGTCGTCGTCATCAGTGCACTCCTGCCGTCAGGGCGCGCGCGGCGGCCGGTCGCGGGGTGTAGTCGAACAGCGCCGCGGCGGACGGGTCGAACGGGCACCCGTGCCCGGTGATGTGCGCCTCGTACTCGTCGCGGAACAGCTCGATGCTGCTCGTCACGGGCGACGTCGCGCCGTCGCCCAGCGCGCAGAACGCACGCCCCAGGATGTTGTCGCACGTGTCGAGCAGCAGGTCGAGGTCACCTGGGGTGCCCTGGCCCGCCTCGATGCGGGCGAGCACCTGCTTCATCCAGTACGTCCCCTCGCGGCACGGCGTGCACTTGCCGCACGACTCGTGCGCGTAGAAGTCCGTCCAGCGGCTCACCGCACGCACGACGCACGTCGTCTCGTCGAAGAGTTGCAGAGCACGCGTGCCGAGCATGGAGCCGGCCTTCGCGACCGACTCGTAGTCGAGCGGGGTGTCGAGGTGCGCGTCCGTGAAGAGCGGCGTCGACGACCCGCCCGGGGTCCAGAACTTCAGCGCCTTGCCGCCGCGCATCCCGCCCGCGAGGTCGAGCAGCTCGCGCAGCGTCGTGCCCAGCGGCGCCTCGTACTGCCCGGGCCGCGTGACGTGGCCCGAGAGCGAGAAGAGGCCGAACCCGGCCGAGCGCTCCGTGCCCATCGACGTGAACCAGTCCGCGCCGCGCGCCACGATCGACGGCACGCTCGCGATCGACTCCACGTTGTTCACGACGGTCGGACGCGCGTACAGGCCCGCGACCGCCGGGAACGGCGGCTTGAGCCGCGGCTGCCCGCGCAGCCCCTCGAGCGAGTCGAGCAGCGCCGTCTCCTCGCCGCAGATGTACGCCCCGGCCCCCGCGTGCACCGTGACGTCGAGGTCGAAGCCCGACCCGAGGACGTCCGTGCCGAGGTACCCGGCCTCGTACGCCTCCTCGACCGCGCGCAGCAGGCGCCGGTACACGTGCAGCACCTCGCCGCGCACGTAGATGAACGCGTGCCGGCACCCGATCGCGTAGGACGTGATCGCCACGCCCTCCACGAGCGCCTGCGGGCTCGCCATCATGAGCGGGATGTCCTTGCACGTCCCCGGCTCCGACTCGTCCGCGTTGACGACGAGGTAGCGCGGCCCGCCGTCGGGCGCGGGCAGGAAGCCCCACTTCATCCCCGTCGGGAACCCCGCACCGCCGCGCCCCCGCAGGCCGGAGGCCTTGACGGTCTCGACGATCGCCGCCGGCTCCTGGGCCAGCGCCGCGCGCAGCCCGTCGTAGCCGCCGCGGTCGGTGTATGACGCGAGCGTCCACGACCGGTCCGCGTCCCACGTGTCCGACAGGACCGGGGTCAGCGGGTCCGTCCTCGGGCGCTGCACGCCGCTCTGCTGCTCGCTCATGCGTCCGTCCCCTTCGACGCGTCGGGCTTGGCCTCGGGCGTCCCGGGCTTGCCGCCCGGGTCGACGTCGGCGTCGGTCGTGGGTGCGCGCTCGGCGCTGGACTGCTCCTCGCCTGCAGCCGGCTCACCGTCGGCCGGGGTGGCGGAGTCGCCTTCGGCGGGCACCGGGGCGTCGGGGGTGGGGGCGGTCCAGTCGTGCTCGCGTGCCAGGCGCAGGCCCGCGAGGGTGGGCTCGCCGGCGCCGACGCCCTCGTCGGCGCGGCCGTCGGAGAAGCCCGCGAGGACGCGGCTCATCTGCTTGAAGGAGCACACGCTGGCCGCACCGCGGGTCGGGGCCACCTGCTCGCCCGCGCGGAGGCGGTCGACGACGTCGGTCGCGGTCTGCGGGGTCTGGTTGTCGAAGAACTCCCAGTTGACCATCATGACCGGCGCGTAGTCGCAGGCCGCGTTGCACTCGACGCGCTCGAGGGTGATCGCGCCGTCGTCGGTCGTCTCGTCGTGACCGACGCCCAGGTGCTCCGAGAGCTCGTCGAAGATCGCGTCGCCGCCCATGATCGCGCAGAGCGTGTTGGTGCAGACGCCCACGGTGTAGGTGCCGTTGGGGTGGCGCTTGTACTGGGTGTAGAACGTCGCGACGGCGGAGACCTCCGCTGCCGTGAGGTCGAGCTGCTCGGCGCAGAAGAGGATCCCGTCGCGCGAGACGTAGCCGTCCTCGGCCTGCACGAGGTGCAGCATCGGCAGGAGCGCCGAGCGCGCCTGCGGGTAGCGCGCGACGATCTGCGCGGCGTCCGACGCGAGGCGCGCGTGCGTCTCGGAGTCGTAGCCCGGGCGCGAGCGGGGACCGCCCGCGGGCGACCCGTTCGTCGCGCGTCCGGCGTCGATCGTCATCGGTCCACCCCTCCCAGCACCGGGTCCAGTGACGCGACGGCGACGACGACGTCGGCGACCTGGCCGCCCTCGCACATCGCGGCCACGGCCTGGAGGTTGTTGAACGACGGGTCGCGGAAGTGCGCGCGGTAGGGGCGCGTCCCGCCGTCGGACACGAGGTGCACGCCGAGCTCGCCGCGCGGGTGCTCCACCGTCTGCCACGCCTGGCCCACGGGGACCCGGAAGCCCTCCGTGACCAGCTTGAAGTGGTGGATCAGGGCCTCCATCGAGGTGCCCATGATCTCCTTGATGTGCTCGAGCGAGTTGCCCTGGCCGTCGGAGCCGATCGCGAGCTGCGCGGGCCAGGCGATCTTGCGGTCGCCGACCATGACGGGCTGGCCCGCCGTGGCCTCGAGGCGCTCGAGGCACTGCTCGACGATGCGCAGCGACTGGTAGCACTCCTCGAGCCGCAGCACGACGCGGTCGTAGCAGTCGGCGCCCTGCGACGTCGGGACGTCGAAGTCGTACGTCTCGTAGCCGCAGTACGGGTCGGTCTTGCGCACGTCGTACGGCAGGCCCGTCGACCGCAGCACCGGGCCCGTGATGCCGAGGGCCATGCAGCCCGCGAGGTTGAGGTGCCCCACGCCGACGAGACGGCCCTTGAAGATCGGGTTCGCGAGCATGAGGTCGCCGAGCTGGCCCAGGTAGCGGCGGATCAGGGGCTCCGCCTCGCGGACCTGCTCCACGATGTCGGGCGGCACGTCCTGCGCCACGCCTCCGGGGCGCACGTACGCGTGGTTCATGCGCAGGCCCGTGATCGCCTCGAAGATCTTGAGGATCTCCTCGCGCGCCGTGAAGCCGACGGTCATGACCGTCGTGGCGCCCATCTCGTTGCCGCCCGTGCCGAGGCACACGAGGTGCGACGCGATGCGGTTGAGCTCCATGACGAGCACGCGGATCACGCTGGCGCGCTCGGGCACGTCGTCCGTGATGCCGAGGAGCTTCTCGACCGCGAGGCAGTACGCCGTCTCCTGGAAGAACGGCGCGAGGTAGTCCATGCGCGTGCAGAACGTGACGCCCTGCGTCCACGTCCGGAACTCCATGTTCTTCTCGATGCCCGTGTGCAGGTAGCCGATGCCGCACCGCGCCTCGGTGACGGTCTCCCCGTCGATCTCGAGCATCAGGCGCAGCACGCCGTGGGTCGACGGGTGCTGCGGCCCCATGTTGACGACGATGCGCTCCTCGCCGAGCGCCGCCGCGGCGACGGCGCTCTCCGCGATCTCCGCCCAGTCGCCGCCCGACGCCTCGAAGCTCGGGACGCCCTGCTCGAAGTCGCCCTCGGGCGGCCGCGTCGAACGGGGTGTCGCGTGCGGGCCCGAAGGGGGAGCCCCGGTGGTGTGCGTGCTCACGAGTACGACCTCCTCGTGTCCGGCGGGGGGACGGTCGCGCCCTTGTACTCGACCGGGATCCCGCCGAGCGGGTAGTCCTTGCGCTGCGGGTGGCCGGGCCAGTCGTCGGGCATCTCGATGCGCGCGAGCGACGGGTGCCCGTCGAAGACGATGCCGAAGAAGTCCCACGTCTCGCGCTCGTGCCAGTCGTTCGTCGGGTAGACCGACGTGGTCGACGGGACGTGCGGGTCGGCGTCGGGGACGGCGACCTCGAGGCGCAGCCGGCGCCCGTGCGTGATCGACGTCAGGTGGTACAGCGCGTGGAGCTCGCGGCCGACGTCGTGCGGGAAGTGCACGCCGCTCACGCCGAGGCTCAGCTCGAAGCGCAGGTCCTGGTCGTCGCGCAGGGCACGGCACACCTCGACGAGGTGGTCCCGGTGCACGTGCAGCGTCAGCTCCCCGTGCCGGCCCGGAGGGTCCACGCTCACGTACTCGACGGCGTCGGCGATCGACGTGCCGGCCTCGGCGAGCACCTGCGCGAGGACGTCGACGACGTCGTCGAACCAGCCGCCGTACGGGCGCGGGGTCGCGCCGGGCATCGCGACGGGCTGCACGAGGCCGCCGTAGCCCGACGTGTCTCCCGAGCCCTGCGCCCCGAACATCCCCGAGCGCACCTCGACGACGTCGAGCGTGCGCGGCGCCTCGGCGCCGGTGACGAGCTCGCCCGCGCGCGGGCCCTGGACCTCCTCGGGCTGCGGCACCGGCTTCGCGCCGCCGCCCGGGCCCGTCGTCGCGCTCACCGGAGCAGCCCCTTCATCTGGAAGGTGGGGGTGGCCTCGAGCGCGGCCGCCTCGGCGGCACGTGCCGCCTCCTTGCGGTTGGCGCCCAGCGGCTCGTCGCCGATCTGCTCGTGCAGCGCGAGGATCGCGTTGATGAGCATCTCGGGGCGCGGCGGGCACCCGGGCAGGTAGATGTCGACCGGGACGACGTGGTCGACGCCCTGCACGATCGCGTAGTTGTTGAACATCCCGCCGCTCGACGCGCACACGCCCATCGACAGGACCCACTTGGGCTCGCTCATCTGGTCGTAGACCTGGCGCACGACGGGCGCCATCTTCTGGCTCACGCGTCCGGCGACGATCATGAGGTCGGCCTGGCGCGGCGACGCGCGGAAGACCTCCATGCCGAAGCGCGACAGGTCGAAGCGCGAGGCGCCCGCGGCCATCATCTCGATCGCGCAGCACGCGAGCCCGAACGTCACGGGCCACAGCGAGGCCTTGCGGAAGTACCCGGCGAGGTCCTCGATGGTCGTGAGCAAGAAGCCTGAAGGAGCTTCCTCGATCCCCATGGTTGTTCTCCTAGCCCATCGTCGGTCGCGCGTGCGGCTCGTGCCGCGGACAGGTGCAGATGATCGGTGTCAGTCCCACTCGAGGCCCCCGCGGCGCCACTCGTAGACGAACGGGACGGTGATGAGCGCGAGGAACGCGAGCATCGCGACGAGACCGAACGTCGCGAGCGTCGCGAAGTCGACGGCCCAGGGGTAGAGGAAGACGACCTCGATGTCGAACACGATGAAGGTCATCGCCACGAGGTAGTACTTGATCGGGAAGCGCCCGCCGCCGACGGCGTGGGGCGTGGGCTCGATGCCGCACTCGTACGCGTCGAGCTTGGCGCGGTTGTAGCGCTTGGGGCCGATCACGGCGCTCGCGGCGACGCCGCCGAGGGCGAGGACTGCGGCCAGTCCCATGAGGACGAGAAGCGGCACGTACGGGTTGGTCATCGCGTACTCCTCGAGTGGGGGCTCGGGATCCCTGGACGACGCCGTCCGGGGTCACGGTCAGGTGGTGCGAGCGTCGACGCCTTTGCCGACCCACCAGGTCTGGTCATGACGAGGGCACCACCCTCGTCAGCCCCGCGATGACGCGGTCGACCCAGTCGCCGCCGCGGGGCTCGTAGCAGTCGGACAACAGCTTGAGGACGAACCGCATGACGACCGGGCGGGGCAGCCCGTAGCGCGTGCAGATCCGCATGATCTCGGGGTGCTCGATGAGCTTCACGAAGTACCGGCCGAGCGTGTAGTAGCCGCCGAGCTCGCGGCGCATGACCTTCGGGTACGTCTGGAGCGCGCGCTCGCGCCCGGCGTCGGTGGCCCGTGCCCGGGACTGCGCCACGACGTCCGCCGCCGTGCGCGCGGCCTGCATCGCGTACGCGATGCCCTCGCCGTTGAACGGGCTGACCATGCCGCCCGAGTCGCCGACGAGCAGGACACCGCGCGTGTACAGCGGCGTGCGGTTGAACCCCATGGGGAGCGCCGCGCCGCGCACCGGGCCGATCTGGTTCTCCTCGGTGAGCTCCCACTCGGCGGGCGCGTTGCGCATCCACGTGGCGAAGAGGTCCTTGTAGTCGACGTTCGCCGCGGACTGCTTCGCCGGGGTCGAGCTCACCGAGCCGAGGCCCACGTTGGCCGTCCCGTCGCCGAGCGCGAAGATCCACCCGTAGCCGGGCAGCAGGGCGGACTCGTTCGGGGCGCCCTCCCAGAGCTCGAGGTGGGACTCCATCCACGCGTCGTCATGACGGGGCGTGCGGAAGTACGTGCGGACGGCGACGCCGATCGGCCGGTCCTCGCGACGGCTCAGCCCGAGCGCGAGCGCGAACCGCGACGAGACGCCGTCGGCGGCGATGACGACCGGCGCGCGGTACGTCACGTCGTCGCCCGCGCGGCGGCCCTTGTCGTCCACGGGGCGGGCGGTGACGCCGACGACGCGGCCCGTGCGCTCGTCGAGCACGGGGCCGGTCACCGCCGTGCGCTCGAGGAGCTTGGCCCCCGTGCGCTGCGCGTGCTCGGCGAGCGTGCGGTCGAACGAGTGCCGCGCGCGGGCCATGCCGTAGCTCGGGTACGACGCGAGGTCGGGCCACGCGAGCTCCCACGAGCGCCCGCTCGCGACGACGCGCAGGCCCTCGTTGCGGATCCAGCCGTCCTCCGCGCGCGTCGGGACGCCCATGCGCACGAGCTCGGCGACCGCGCGGGGCGTGAGCCCGTCGCCGCAGATCTTGTCGCGCGGGAACGCGGACTTCTCGAGCAGCAGCACGTTGAGGCCGGCGGCGGCGCAGTAGTGGGCCGCCGTCGAGCCCGCGGGGCCCGCACCCACGACGATGACGTCGGCGTCGTCGCGTCCTGCGCCCACGTCCTCACCTCTTCGCCGCTCGTCGGAACACCCTCCGGTGCTCGCGCACCTCACCGTCACCCGTCGTCGGGCACGGTGCACCCACATCCCTTGTGAAGTCGGTCACAATGGACAACCGTCACTCTAGTCACTCGTGCCGCGCGATGTGTAGCAAGGAGACCCTTCCTCGGGACATCCGGGACCCTCCTCACCGGACCGGGGACCTCGGTCCCCCGGGTGCGGCAGGATGGGCGCGTGCCCACCGTCGCGCCCCACGTCGTCGCCGTCGCCTCGAGCCCGGACCACGGCTTCAGCAAGCAGGTCAGCCCGTCCGTGCGCGTCGTCGCAGGTCATGGCGTCCTCGGCGACGCGCACGCCGGCGTCACGGTCCAGCACCGCAGCCGTGTCCGGGCCGACCCGACGCAGCCGAACCTGCGCCAGGTGCACCTGGTCCACGCCGAGCTCCTCGAGGAGCTCGCCGGGGCAGGGTTCGACGTCTCGCCCGGGGACCTCGGGGAGAACGTCACGACGCGCGGCGTCGACCTCCTCGGGCTCCCCCGCGGCGCACGGCTCGCGATCGGCCCCGACGTCGTGCTCGAGGTCACCGGGCTGCGCAACCCGTGCCGCCAGATCGACGACTTCCGGGCAGGCCTGCTCAGACGGGTCGTCGGTCGCGACGACGACGGCGAGGTCGTGCGCCGGGCCGGCGTCATGGCCGTGGTCGAGCACGGCGGGACGATCACCGCGGGGGACGACGTCGTCGTCCACCTCCCGGCCGCGCCGCACGCGCCGCTCGCGCCCGTCTGACGGCGCCCGCCGGACGTGCCGCGCTACGCGGCGGGGCGCGTGCCGCGGTGCAGCGCGACGACACCGCCCGAGAGGTTGCGGTACGCGACGCCCTCCCAGCCCGCGCGCAGCAGCAGGCGGCCGAGACCACGCTGGTCCGGCCACGCCGCGATCGACTCCGCGAGGTACTCGTACGAGCCGCCCTCGCGCGTCACGGCGGCGGCGATCCGCGGCAGCGCCTGCACGAGGTACTCCTGGTAGAGCACGCGGAACGGCTCCCACGTCGGCGTCGAGAACTCGCAGATGACGACGCGGCCCCCGGGCCGCACGACGCGCAGCATCTCGCGCAGCGCCCCCTCGGTGTCGACCACGTTGCGCAGCCCGAACGAGATCGTCACCGCGTCGAACGTCCCGTCGGCGAAGGGCAGGTGCGTCGCGTCGCCCGCGACGAACGGCAGGTCCGGGCGCCGCTCCTTGCCCACCTGCAGCATCCCGAGCGAGAAGTCGCACGGGACGACCCGCACGCCGTCGTCCGCGAACGGCTCCGACGACGTCCCCGTCCCCGCCGCGAGGTCGAGGACCTTCTCACCGGGCAGCGCGCCCAGCGCGCGCACCGTCGCGCGGCGCCAGGCGCGGTCCTGGCCGAGGGACAGGATGTCGTTGGTCAGGTCGTAGCGGCGGGCGATGCCGTCGAACATCGACGCGACCTCGGCGGGCTTCTTGTCCAGGCTGGCGCGGGGCATGGGCCCATGCTTCCACGAGCCGCGCGCTGCGCCGCACCCACCGGGCGCGCTTACGCTGGGTGACGATGACTGCAGAACCGTCGACGGCCCCGGCCGCCCAGCCCCACCCCCTCGTCGTCCGGACGAGCCGGATCGACGACCTCCCCGGCGGCCCCGCCGCGCTCGTCGACCTCCTGCCCGACGCGCGTCCCCTGAGGCCTGGGTGCGGCGCGGCGACGGGATCGTGGGCTGGGGCGAGGCCCTGCGCCTCGAGACGTGGGGACCGGGTCGGTTCGCCGACGCCGAGGCCGCGTGGCACGAGACGCTCGCGCGCGCCGTCGTGCGCGACGAGGTCGGCCTGCCGGGCACGGGCCCGGTCGCGTTCGGCACGTTCGCGTTCGACGACTCCGCGCCCGGCGACGACGCGCACGAGCCGCTGCGCGCGGGCGGCGTGCTGGTCGTCCCGCGCGTCGTCGTGGGGCGCCGCGACGGCACGACGTGGCTCACGACGGTCGACACCGCGGGCTCGCTCTCGTCCTCCCCCGCGGCCGCGCTGGCCCGCTCTCCGCGCACCCCGGTCTCGCCCCCCGGCGAGGTCACCTGGCACGACGGCGCCCTGCGCGCGGACGACTGGGCCGCCGTCGTCGCCGAGGGGGTCGAGCGCATCCGCGCCGGGGCGCTCGAGAAGGTCGTGCTCGCGCGCGACGTCGTGGCCCGCACGAGCGCGCCGGTCGACCCCCGCTGGCTGCTCGCGCGCCTCGCCACGGCCTACGAGGCGTGCTGGACGTTCTCGGTCGACGGCATGGTCGGCGCGACGCCCGAGCTCCTCGTGCGCAGCGAGAAGGGTCTCGTCACGTCGCGCGTGCTCGCGGGGACGATCCGGCGCGCCGGGCTGTCCGACGACGAGGCGCTCCTGCGCGCGGCACAGCTCGCGCGGTCGTCCAAGGACCTCGAGGAGCACGAGTACGCCGTGACCTCCGTCGCGCAGGCGCTCGCGCCGTTCTGCTCGTCGATGAACGTCCCCGACACGCCGTTCGTGCTGCACCTGCCGAACGTCATGCACCTCGCGTCCGACGTCACGGGCGTCCTCGCGGGCGGCGGCGCGACGCGCCCGGCCGCGCCGACGAGCCTGGCGCTCGCGGCCGCGCTGCACCCGTCGGCCGCGGTGTGCGGCACCCCGACCGAGGCCGCGCGCGACCTCATCCGGGAGATCGAGGGCATGGACCGGTCCCGCTACGCCGGGCCGGTGGGCTGGCTCGGCGCCGACGGCGACGGCGAGTGGGGCATCGCGCTGCGCTCGGCCGAGCTGTCCGCGTCCGACCCGCGCGACGTGCGGCTCTTCGCGGGCTGCGGCATCGTCGCGGCGTCCGACCCGGCGGCCGAGCTCGCGGAGTCCGAGGCCAAGCTCGAGCCGCTGCGGTACGCGCTCGGTTCCTGAGCCCGTCCCGGACCGTGGCGAACGGCACCACCGCGACCACCGGACCGGGCTCCGGACGCCTCTGTACCGGGCCCCGCGCCGCTGCTAGGTTCCCGCGGGTGTCCGAATCCTCCCCTGCTCCCGATCTGTCCGACCGCGGCGGCGGCCAGGACCCGACCGGCGTCCTCGTCCGGCGGGCGACGGTCGCGGACCGCGACGCCGTCCGGCCGCTCGTCCCCGAGCTGCGGCGCGACGCCCCGGACGCGACCGCGTTCGAGCGGTCGTTCGGCCCGCTCCTCGCCGCCCTCGACACGTGGTTCGCGGTGGCCGAGCTGCCCGGCGCGGGCGTCGTCGCGTACGTCCTGGCGAACCGGCACCTGAGCCTGGCCGGGAGCGGGGTCGTGTGCCGTGTCGAGGAGCTGGTCGTCGCGCCTGCGCACCGGCGTCGCGGCGTGGGGCGGGCGCTGCTCGCCGCGACGGAGGAGTGGGCGGTCGACGCCGGCGCGCGCCAGGCGGCGATCGCGACGGAGGTGTGCCAGGAGTTCTCGACCGCCGGCGGCTACTCGCGCACCGCGGGGTACTTCACCAAGCCGCTCGCGCCCCGCAGCGTCGCGGCCGAGGCGACGGCGCCCGACGGCACCGCGGCCGACGACGCGGGCTGGGCCGGTCCTGCCGTGCCGGCCCCGGGCCCGGGCCCGGCCGAGCACGCCTGACCCCTCGCACACGTCTGACCCCCGGCACGCCTGACCCCCCGCACGCCGAAGGCCGGCACGGAACGGGTCCGTGCCGGCCGGGCGGGGCGAGCGGGGGGACGTCCGCGGCGCTCCGCCGGGTCCGTCACGCCGGACGGGAGCACGGCGCGACGGGAGACGACGGCGGTGGGTCAGCCCTGTCCGCCGAAGAACCAGTCGAACGGGTTCGGGACGTTGCCGGGGTCGCTGGGGTCGGTCTCCTGACCCTGCTCGCCCTGCTGGCCGCCCTGGCCCTGGCCGTCCTGCCCCTCGGGCAGCTGGCCCTCGGGGAGCTGGCCCTGGCCGGAACCGTCCGAGCCCTCCGAGCCCTCGCCCGTGGTCTCCTGGTCGGCGGGGCGCGTCGCGAGCGTGACGTCGAGCTCGAGCGTCTTGCCGTCGCGCACGACCGTCAGGGCCGCGCTCGCGCCGGCCGCACGCTCGCGGACGAAGGCGGTGAGCGACTCGGCGCCGCCCACGGCGTCGCCGTCGATCGCGACGATCACGTCGCCGTCCTCGATGCCGGCCTCCGCGGCGGGCGACCCCTCGGTGACCTCGGCGACCTGCGCGCCGCGGCGCGTCACGCCGTCGGCCGTCGCGGTCGCGTCGGAGAGCGAGACGCCGAGGAACGCGTGCTCCGCGGTGCCGTTCTCGACGAGCTGCTCGCCGATCGTCTTCGCGAGGTTCACGGGGATCGCGAAGCCCAGGCCGATCGAGCCGGACTGGCTCCCGCCGCTCGACAGGGTCGCGATGGACGACGTGATGCCGATGACCTTGCCCTGCGCGTCGAACAGCGGACCGCCCGAGTTGCCGGGGTTGATCGCGGCGTCGATCTGGATGGCGTTGGTCACGACCGACGTGCCGCCCTCGGAGCCGGACGCGGAGACCGGACGGTCCACGGCGGACACGATGCCGGTCGTCGCGGTGTTGGCGAGGCCGAGCGGGTTGCCGACCGCGAGGACGGACTCGCCGACGCTCACGTCGTCGGAGTCGCCGAGCGTCGCGGGCTGCAGGTCGTCCGGGGCGTCGGTGATCTGCACGACCGCGAGGTCCGTCGCGGGGTCGAGCCCGACGATCGTCGCCTCGAACAGGCGGCCGTCGCTGAGGGTCACCTGGACGGTGTCGTCGACCGCGCCGGCGACCACGTGGTTGTTGGTCACGACGTGGCCCTGGTCGTCGATGATGACGCCCGAGCCCTCGCCGCCGCCGGACTGCGTCTGCACCTGGATCGCGACGACCGACGGCGCCACGGCCTGCGTCACGGCCTCCCAGTCGGGGTTCTGCGAGGACGAGCTCGAGACGGGTGCCGTCGTCGACTCCTCCTGCTGGCCGAGCTGGGCGAGCGAGCTGCTCGGCGACGCGTCGTCGTCGACGGCGAGCACGAGCCCGGCCGTGCCGAGGCTCGCGACGACCGCTGCGGCGGCCGCAGCGCTCACGACGGGCACCCAGGCGCGACGGCGCTCCGAGCGCGGGCCGGCGGGCTCGCCCTGCACGGGCGGCGCCGGCGGCGGGGGCACGGCCCCGTGGCCGCCCGCCGCCGGGTGCGCGGCGGGCGCGCCCTGGGCCGGGCGGGCGTAGGGGTTCGCGGCGGCCTGCTGCGGCGCGGCGGGCTGGGCGAAGTGGACGTGCTGCACGTTCTGCGGCTCCGTGAGGGGCGCGGTCGGGTGCGCCTGCGGGTGCTCGACGGGCTGCAACGGCGTGGTGGGGGTGTCGTTCGACATGGTGGGCCTCCTCGTTCTGCCCACTACTGAACACCGCGGGGCTTGAACGAGGCTTGAGCGTTCCTGGGAATCGGCTGCGAATCCGGAGCGGCCGCACCGGTCAGCCGGCGAGCGCCTCCACGACGGCGGTCCGCACCGCGGCGGCGAGCGCCGCGGCGTCCGCCCGCCGGTCCGTCCTCGGGACCCGGATCTCGAGCACCTGGACCCCGTGGCTGGGCGCGGCGAGCGCGTGCCGCAGCGACGCGACGTCGGGCACGAGCTGGTGGTCGACGCCGTAGCCCGAGCACAGGTGCGCCAGGTTCGCGCCGTGCGGCGTGGAGAACACGCGCTCGAAGGTCGCGCCCGCCGCGGTCGACGACTCCCCGAGCGCGCCCGGCTCGAGGCCGGCGAAGATCGACCCGCCGTCGTCGTTGACCACGACGAGCTGCAGGTCCACGTGCGGCTCGTGCGGGCCGCGCAGGAGGCCGCCGACGTCGTGGAGGAACGTCAGGTCACCGAGCAGCGCCCGCGTCCGGCGGCCGCGCCGGGCCTCCGCGAGCGCGACGCCGAGCGCCGTGGACACGGTCCCGTCGATCCCGGCGAGGCCGCGGTTCGCGACGACGCGCGGCGCGCCACGGCCGGCACCGTCCGCCGCGTGCTCCTCGACCCCGAGGACGAGGTCCAGGTCGCGCACCGGGTTGGACGACCCGACGACGAGCACGTCGTCCGGCCCGCACGCCCCGGCCACGGCGCGCGCGACCGCCGGCCCGCTCGTCCGGTCGGCACCCGTCGCGGCGTCGACGGCGCGCGCGGCCGCCCGGGCCGCGGCGCGCCACCGGGCCAGCCAGCGCCGGTCGGCCGCCGCGGCGGTCTCGTCGCCCCCGTCGTCACCGTCGCCCGGGGTCCCGGGCGCGGGGACGAGCCACTCCCCCGGCACCGCGGGGAGCACGGACCACGCGTTGCGCGCGGCGTCGGGCCACGGCGCGCCGGCCGGTGCGACGACGACGACGGACACGTCGTCGCGGCCGAGCAGCCGCTGGACCGGGCGCGTGAGCGTGGGGCGCCCGAGCACGACGACGTTCTCGACGTCGTCGACGAGCTCTGCCACGCCGAGCACGAGCGGCGCGGCCGGCACGGCGTCCGGTCCCCCTGCCGCGCCCGAGGACGGCTCGGCGAGCAGCGGCCAGCCGCGCACCTGCGCCAGCTCGCGCGCCAGCGGGCCGGCCCCGTCGCCCGCGACGACGACCGTGCGCCCTGCGGGCCGGCCCTGCCGGGGCGCGGAGACGGCTGCGGGGACGACCACCGTGCGCCGCCCGAGCGCCGCGGAGGGGTCGACGTCGGACGCCCCGAGCGGGGCGACGGGCACGAGCGGTTCGCGGTAGGCGAGGTCGAGGTGCACGGGCCCGGGCACGCCCGTGCGCGCGCCGGTCGCCGCGGCGAGCGCGCGCGTCGTCGCCGCGAGCAGGTCGCGCAGCTCGCCGTCGCGCCCGTCCGGAGCGGGCTGGTCGACGACGAGGCGCACCGCCGGCCCGAAGACCCCCACCTGGTCGGTCGTCTGGTTCGCGCCGGTGCCGCGCAGCTCGTGCGGGCGGTCGGCCGTGAGGAGCACGAGCGGGACCCCCGCGTGGTGCGCCTCGAGCACCGCGGGGTGGAGGTTCGCCACCGCCGTGCCCGACGTCGTCACGACGGCGACGGGCCGCGGCACGCGCCCCCCGCCGGGGGTCTCGACCGGGTCGCTGCCCCGGGCGAGCCCCAGGGCGAGGAAGGCGGCCGACCGCTCGTCCACGCGCACGTGCAGGGTCACGAGGCCCGCGTCGGCCGCGGCGGCGACCGCGTACGCGAGCGGCGCGGAGCGCGACCCGGGCGCGAGCACGACGTCGCGCACGCCCTCGCGGACGAGCCGGGCCACGAGCGCGCACGCCGCCCGCACGGCGGGTGGCTGCTGGACGGGCCCCGACCTGCTCGTCGCGGCGCTCATCGCCGCACCGCCGTCACGGAGGTGCCCACGAGGGCGGAGACCCGGTCGAGCCGGTCGCGCCAGCGGCGGTCGGTGTCGTCGCCGGGCGCGGTCGCCGCGAGCCGGTCGGGCGCGGGCCGCGGTCGCGCGACGCGCAGCACGCCGTCGACCGGCAGGAGCGGGGTGTCGGTGACGTCGTCGGCGAGGAGCTGGACGGTCGCGAGCCCGCACGCGTACGGCAGCTCCGGCAGTGCGGCCGCGAGCGCCACGCCCGCCGCGATCCCGACGGACGACTCGAGCGCGGACGAGACGACCACGGGGAGCCCGACCTGCTCGGCGAGCTCGAGGCACGCCCGGACGCCGCCGAGCGGCTGGACCTTGAGCACGACGACGTCGGCCGCGTCGGCGCGGACCACGGCGAGCGGGTCCTCGGCGCGCCGGACGGACTCGTCGGCGGCGACGGGCACGGCCGCGTCGCCCGGCTGCCCCCGCCGGACGGCCGCGAGGCCGGCGACGTCCGCGCACGGCTGCTCGACGTACTCGAGGCCGCCGGCGGCGCGGTCGAGGTGCGGGAGGCGGCGCAGCGCGTCGTCGACGTCCCACGCGCCGTTCGCGTCGGCGCGCACCCGGCCTCCGGGACCGAGCGCGTCGCGCACCGCCTCGAGCCGCGCGACCTCGTCCGCGAGCGGTTCGAGGGCACCGTCGCGCCCGCGCTGGGCGACCTTCACCTTGGCGGTGCGGCACCCGCCGGAGGCGGCGACGATCTCCCGTGCGCGCTCGGGACCGACGGCGGGCACCGTGACGTTGACCGGGACGGCGTCGCGCACGGCGACCGGCCAGCCGTCGTCGGCGGCCTCGAGGGCGGCGCGCAGCCACGCGGTGGACTCCGCGTCGTCGTAGTCCCAGAACGGGGAGAACTCACCCCACCCGGCGTCGCCCCGCACCAGCACGCCGTCGCGTGCGTCGAGGCCACGGAACCGGGTGGTCAGGCGGGTGCTGAAGACGACGACGGAGCGGGGGTCGGGCACGACCCCAGGCTATGCCACCCCCCGCCAGGACCCGCGGCGGGCGCCACCCCGGCTCGCGTCAGCCCGTGCCCCGCACCTCGCGGTGCCCGTCCTCGCCCACCAGGTCGGCGACGAGCCGCACGGCGAGCGCGCGCACGTCCCGGCCCTCGCTCAGCGCGCTCACGGCGGCGCCGTCGACCACGGCGACGAGGAGACCGGGGGGCACCCGCTCCACGCCGAGCACCGTGAGGACGTGCGCGACGGCGGTGTCGAGCCGGTGCCGGCCCTCGGCGTACGCGTGCGCGAGTGCGGGGTACCTGCCCGCGCCGACGAGGTGCTCGTAGAACCCGCGCACCTCCGCCTCGCCGCCGGGCGGCAGGACGGAGTCGACGAGGGCCTCGGCGCCGGTGGTGGTGGTGCGCCGCCCGGACGAGGCGCGCCGGATCGCCCGCGCCGCGGCGTCGCGCGCGTGGTCGGCCCAGCCCTCGACGATCACGCGCCCGGCAGCCCCGATGAGGTCGTCGAGGCCGGTGAAGTAGTACGTCGTGGCCGCGAGAGGGACCTGGGCGCGGGCGGCGACCGCGCGGTGCGTCACGGCTGCGGGGCCCTCGCGCAGGATGAGGTCGGCGGCCGCCCGCACGATCGCGTCGCGGCGCGCGGTGCCGCGCGCCTGCCGACGCGGCTCGGCGCGTGTCTCCGTGCGCGTCTCCGTGCGCGTCTCCGTGCGCGGCGCCCCGGTGGCCGCGCCCTCGGCCGACGACCCGGCCATCAGTGCCCCCCGCCGGACAGGTTGAGCCCGACGACCCCGGCCACGATGAGCACGAGGGAGACGACCTTGAGGGCCGTGACGGGCTCGTCGAACAGGACGACGGCGAGGACGGCGGTCAGGGCGGCCCCGATGCCCACCCACACGCCGTAGGCGACGCCCACCGGCAGGGTCTTGAGCGCGTAGCTCAGGCCGACCATGCTGAGCACGAGCAGCACGACGAACGAGACGCTCGGCCACAGCCTGCTGAGCCCCTCCGACGCCTTGAGGCTCAGGGCCCACCCGGCCTCCAGCATGCCGGACAGTATGAGGACGATCCATGCGAGCGCCATGAGGACTCTCCGTGGTTCGGCGCACCGGGTGGCAGATCCCGCCGTCGTACGCTAAGTGGTACTACCGTACCACTATCGGGAGGCGACGGCCCGCAGCACCGCACCCACCTGCCCGTCGCGCACGCGCGCGGTGCCGACGACGACCCCGAATCGCTCGCCGGGCCTCGCACCCGTCGTGCTCAGCGCCAGCGCCGGCACGCCCGCGCCCGCGAGGACCCGGACGGCCTGCGCCTCGGCCTCGCGCGACCCGAGCTCCACCACCACGTGCAGCCCCGCGTCGACGCCACGGACCCGCAGGCCCGGGGCCTGCGCGGCCAGCGCGTCGAGCAGGACCGCGCGACGGCGGCGGTAGATCGAGCGCACGCGGCGCAGGTGACGGCCGTAGGCACCGCCGACGAGGAGGTCGGCGAGCGCCGCCTGCTCGGGGACCGAGCAGCCGAGGTCGGCGCGCGTCTTGGCCTCGACGAGCGGCCCGACGAGCTGCGGCGGCGCGAGGACCCAGCCGAGGCGCAGCGCCGGCGAGAGCATCTTCGACACCGAGCCGAGGAGCACGACCCGGTCGGGGTCCATCGCCTGGAGGGCGGCGACCGGTCGCCGGTCGTACCGGAGCTCGGCGTCGTAGTCGTCCTCGAGCACGTACCGGTCCCCCGCCCGCGCCCACGCGAGGAGCTCGCGGCGCCGGTCCGGCGCCAGCACGACGCCGAGCGGGAACTGGTGCGCCGGCGTGACGAGCACCGCGCTCGCGTCGGGGAGCAGGTCCGCGCGCAGCCCGTCGTCGTCGACGGGGACCGGGTCGACCCCGAGCCCCGCCGCGAGGAGCAGGTCGACGGCGCCCGGCGACGAGGGGTCCTCGACCGCGACGCGCGCGGACGCCGCCGCCCCGCCCGCGCCGGCGGCGAGCAGGCCGGCGAGCAGCGTCAGGCCCTGGGCGACGCCGCTCACGACGACGACGTCGTGCGCGCGCGCCCGGGCACCCCTCGCCTGCCGGAGGTGGCTCGCGAGCGCCTCCCGCAGCGCCGGGAGGCCCTGCGGGTCCGGGTAGCCGAGGTCGGAGTCCGGGAGACCGGCCGTCGCGGACCGCACCGCGCGTGCCCACGCCGCCCGAGGGAAGAGCGCGGGGTCGGGCGTCCCGACGCTCGGGAGGCGTGCGGGGCGAGGTACCGCCGGCGGTGAGCCACCGCCGGTCGCCGACGCCGTGGACGGGCGGAGCGCCGCCACCGCCGTCCCGGCACGCGGCCTGCTCACGAGCAGCCCGTCGCCGACGAGCAGGTCGAGCGCCGTCGTGACCGTCCCGCGCGCGACGCCGAGCGCCGTCGCGGCGTCCCGGCTCGAGGGCAGCAGGACCCCGGCGGCCAGCCGCCCGTCGTCGACCGCGGCCCGCAGACCGTCCTCGATCCACCGTCCGACGGCGCCGTCGGGCCGCGGCCCCAGGAGGAGGAGCAGCGCGTCGGGTTCCAGCCGGTGCCGCGCGAGGTCCGTCATCTGGACCAGTGAACCAGAACGGAACTGGCTCTGTCCGCATGGACCAGACCTCCCTACCGTCGCAGAGGTGACCACGTCCGCCCGCCCGGCCCCGCCGCGGCCCCCGTCCTGCCGTCCGGCGCTGCCGACGACGGCCCGTCCGTCGCGCGTGCCTCGGGACTGTGCGCGGCGGGCATGGTGATCGTCGGCGCGTCGTTCGTCGCGTCCGCCGCCCTCGCCGACTTCCCCTGCTCGGCGGGCAGGCGGTGCGCTACGCCGTCGCCGCCGTCGTCCTCCTGGCCGTCCTGGCGTGGCGCAAGGTCCCGTGGGTCCGGCCCACCGCCCGGCAGACGGGACGGCTCGTCGCCCTCTCCGCGACCGGGCTCGTCGCCTTCAGCGTGCTCGTCGTGCGCGGCGCCGACCGGGCCGACCCGTCGCTCGTCGGAGCCGTCGTCGGCGCGACGCCCGTGGTCCTCGCCGTCGCGGCGGCGCTCCGCGAGCGTCGCGTCGACGCCCGCACCGGCCTCGCGGCCCTCGCCGTGGCGGCCGGTGTCGTGCTCGTCGAGGGCCCGGGCGCCGTCGACCTCGTCGGGCTCGCCCTCGCCGTCGGGGCGCTCGCGTGCGAGGTCTGCTTCTCGCTCCTCGCGCTGCCGCTCCTGTCGACCCTCGGCCCGCTGCGGGTCTCCGCGTGGGCGTGCGTGCTCGCCGTCCCGCAGGCTCGCGCTGGGCGGCCTGCTGCTCCCCGGACCCTTCCTCGCGGTGCCGACCGCGACGGAGACCGCCGCGCTCGCCTACCTCGCCGTCGTGGTCACGGCCGTCGCCTTCCTGCTGTGGTACTCGGGCCTGGCGCGCCTGGGCGCGGCCCGCGCGGCTCTGTTCGCCGGTCTCGTGCCGGTCGCCGCCCTCGCGGCGTCCGTCGCCCTCGGTGTCGAGAGCCCGACCTGGCACGCGGTCGCGGGCGTGCTCGCCGTCGGCGCCGGGCTCGTGCTGGGCCTCGCCCCGCGCCCTCGCGCACCGCACGAGGCGCCGGAGCCGGCACCCGGGCGAGCACCCGAGCGCGCCGGCTAGCAGGCACCGCCCCGGTGGTCGACCGGCTACCGTGGCGCTGGTGAGCAGCCCCAGCAGCCCCAGCACCCCCAGCGCCCCCAGCGGCCCCAGCAGCGACGACCGGACCACGCCCGGCGCAGGCCCCGGGACGGCGGCCGCGGGACGCACGCCCCTGCCGCGCCAGGTGTCCGAGACCTTCGACCCGCGCTCGTGGCGGGAGGTCGCGGGCTTCGAGGGGCTCACCGACATCACGTACCACCGCGGGGTCGAGCGCGCCCCGGACGCTGCCGACGGCGCACCGGGCGACGTCCTGCGCGACCTGCCCGTCGTGCGCGTCGCGTTCGACCGCCCGGAGGTCCGCAACGCGTTCCGCCCGCACACCGTCGACGAGGCTCTACCGCGTCCTCGACCACGCGCGCATGACCTCCGACGTCGGGACGGTCCTGCTCACGGGGAACGGCCCCTCCCCCAAGGACGGCGTCTGGGCGTTCTGCTCGGGCGGCGACCAGCGCATCCGCGGCCGGTCGGGCTACCAGTACACGACCGCGCCCGACGGCGGCGGCGCGGAGGTCACGGCCGACGCGGTCGACCCGGCGCGCGCGGGCAGGCTGCACATCCTCGAGGTGCAGCGCCTGATCCGGACGATGCCCAAGGTCGTCGTCGCGGTCGTCAACGGGTGGGCCGCGGGCGGCGGGCACTCGCTCCACGTCGTGGCGGACCTGTCCGTGGCGAGCCGCGAGCACGCGCGGTTCAAGCAGACCGACGCGGACGTCGGCTCGTTCGACGGCGGGTACGGGTCGGCCTACCTCGCACGGCAGGTCGGGCAGAAGCGGGCCCGCGAGATCTTCTTCCTCGCCCGCGAGTACTCGGCCCAGGACGCGTTCGAGTGGGGTGCGGTGAACGAGGTCGCCGACCACGCGGACCTCGAGGGGCTCGCGCTCGAGTACGCGCGGACGATCGCGACGAAGTCGCCCCAGGCGATCCGCATGCTGAAGTTCGCCTTCAACCTCGCGGACGACGGTCTCATGGGCCAGCAGGTCTTCGCGGGCGAGGCCACGCGCCTCGCGTACATGACGGACGAGGCCGTCGAGGGCCGCGACGCGTTCCTCGAGCGCCGGGACCCGGACTGGGGCCGGTTCGGCTACGCGTTCTGACGACGCGGGACGCACGCCCGCCTGGTTCGGGCCCCGACCGGCGGCCGGAGCGCGGTCACTGGCCGACCATGCCCGTGAGCATCTCGATGATGCCGCGGCCGACGAACGCGGCGGCGACGGCGAGGCCGAACAGGAGTCCGACGGAGACGACGACGGGCACGGCCGAGCGGGCGGGGCCGGGCTCGTCGCGCTGCGGACGCGGCGCGTACGACGGCGGGAGCGGGGACGGGCCCGCACCGGGGGTGCGGGCGGACGACGGGTGGGCGGGGTTCGGGACGACGGTTGCCATGCCTCCACGGTGCCGCGGGGCGGCCTCCCGGCGCGTCGGCCCGGCGGAGGCTCCTGGTCCGCACCCGCTCCTCCCGCGGGGGGAGCGCACGTCCGCCCGCGGGAGGAGAGCTCCGTGGGCGGAAGGCGGTCAGCCGATCGTCCAGCCCCCGCTGTCCGTCGGCACGAGCTCGATCCACGTCGTGCCCGGCTCGAGCCGGACGGGCGTGCCGTCGGCACCGGTGAGGACGAGCGGCGCGTCGACGGCTCCCTTCGACCAGGTCGCCGGGACGTGCTTGCCGCCGCTCGCGACGACGGCCTCCCCCGAGCCGACGAGCCGGGTCTCCGGGACCGGCGCACCCGCAGGGTCCGTGAACGGCGTGTTCACCATGGTCGCGGAGACCAGCACGACGTTCGTCGCGCTGAGGCGTGCGCCGTCGGCCGCCACGGCGGGCTCGTCGCCCTCGCTCCGCACGAACGCGCCCTGGTCCCCGGCCCAGTCCCACACCGCGCGGCTCGCGAACGTCAGGGCGACGTCCAGGCGCGCGGCCGGGGCGCCCGAGACGGTCGCCGTGCCACGTCCCGGCTCGCGCGCGTGGACGAGCTGCGCGGGCGGCGGCGACGTCCGGTCGGAGTCCGCCTGCTCCCAGAGGTCGGCGAGCCGGCCGTAGACGTTGTGGGGTGCCCTGCGGGTCCGCGTCGTCTCGAAGCCGTCGTCGCCCTCGTCCATGACGACGGACTGCACGCCCGCCGCGCCCACGGCGTCGACGAACGGCTCCTGCCCGCCGGTGTAGGCGAGGACGCCGTGCAGCGGCGAGACGATGGCGGGGTCCATCGGCCGCACCGAGCGCACCGGTCCGACGAGCTCGGGCGCCTGCGAGTGGTAGACCGCGACGAAGCGCGTGATCCCGCCCTCGACGACCTCCTCCCAGACCACGTCGGCGGACTCGAGACCGGTCTGCGGGCGCGCCTGGGGCGCGTTCTCGATCTTCACGGCCAGGGCCGGGCGGACCGCGACCTCCTCGACCGGGACGCCCGTGAGCGGCCAGACGACGGGGACCACGGGGTCGGGCGGGCCGCCCTTCGCGACGGACGTGTCCGCGTCGACGGTCGCGGTGACGGGCGCGGTGGGCTCGGCGCCGCCGCACGCCGCGAGCGTCAGGGCCGCGGCCAGCGCGAGCGCGCCGCCCGGGGCGCGGCTCCGGCGACCGCCCCGTGGCGCTCGCGGTCCGCGTCGCACCTGTGGTCCTCCGGCGAGCATCCGCACCGTCGCCCCTCTCGTCGCCCGCCGGACCCCGTCGTCCGTCGCCGTCCTGACGCTCGCGCGCGTCCTGGCTCGTTCCGGGTCACCCTATGCCGCCACCTACGCTGATCGGGTGACCCGCGCCGTCGTCCCCGCAGACCTGGCCGAGCTCGTCCGGGCCGTGGGAGCGGCTCTCGACGGCGGCGGCCCGCCCGTCGCCCCCGTGCCGGTGCTCGCGGACGCGGACCCTGGCGACGCCGCTCTCGTGCTCCGCACCTCGGGGTCGACCGGCACCGCACGCGAGGTCGTCCTGTCGGCGCGCGCGCTGCGCTCCTCGGGCGACGCCACGCACGCGCGGCTCGGCGGCCCCGGCCACTGGCTGCTCGCCCTTCCCCCCACGCACGTCGCCGGGGTCCAGGTCGTCGCCCGCGCGCACGCAGGGCTCGGGCTGACCGCGTCGGCCCCCGGCGCGCCGTTCACGGCCGACGGGTTCGCCGACCTCGTCCGTCGCGCGCCGCGCGACGGACGGCGCTACGTCTCCCTGGTCCCCACGCAGCTCCACCGCCTCGTCGTGGCGGCGGAGTCCGGGGCCGACGGCGGCGCGCGAGGGCTCGACGCCCTGTGCTCGCTCGACGCCGTCCTCCTCGGCGGCGCCGCGACGCCCGCCGCGCTGCTCCGCCGGGCCCGCGAGGCCGGCGCGCACGTCGTGACGACCTACGGCATGACCGAGACGTGCGGCGGCTGCGTGTACGACGGCGTCCCGCTCGGGGGCGTGCGCGTCCGTCTCGCCCCCGGGACGGGCGTCGTGGAGATCGCCGGTCCGGTCCTCGCGGACGGCTACCTCGGGGACGACGCCGCGAGCGCGGCGGCCTTCCGCACCGACCAGGAGGGGACGCGGTGGTTCCGCACGAGCGACCTCGGCCGGATCGACCACGGCCGTGGCACGGACGTCCTCGACGCCCCGACGACGCGCCGGGCGGACGAGGCCGCGGGGCGGCTCACCGTCCTCGGCCGGGCCGACGACGTCGTGGTCACGGGTGGCGTCAACGTGGCCCCGGCGGCCGTGGAGGACGTCATCGCGGACGTCGAGGGCGTCGGCGAGGCGTGCGTCGTCGGGGTTCCCGACCCCGAGTGGGGGCAGGCCGTGGTCGCCGTCGTCACGCTGCGCGGCAGCTCGGTGCCGGACCTCCCGTCGGGCCGCCCGCCCGTCCCTCCGTCCGGCGTCCCGACCGACCTCCCGGCGGACCTGTCCGGCGCGATCCGGCGTCGCGTCGCGGATAGGCTGGGACGGGCCGCTGCACCGCGCCGCGTCCTCGTCGTGACGGACCTGCCTCGGCGAGGTCCGGGCAAGGTGGACCGGGCCGCGGTGGCGCGGCTCGCCGTCGGGCACGACGGCACCTGAGCACGAGCCGCACGACCGATCGGAGCACCATGGCCAGTCCCGCCGAGTGGGTCGCGGGCGCACGCCTGCGCACCCTCCCCGCCGCCGCGACCCCCGTGATCGTCGGCTCGGGCGCCGCGGCGCAGGTCGACGGGTTCGCCTTCTGGCCGGCGCTGCTCGCGCTGGGTGTCGCGCTCGCGCTCCAGGTCGGCGTGAACTACGCGAACGACTACTCGGACGGGATCCGCGGGACGGACGTCGAGCGGGTCGGGCCGATGCGACTCACGGCCACGGGCGCTGCGCGCCCGAGCGAGGTGCGCGCGGCGGCGTTCGCCGCGTTCGGCCTCGCAGCCGTGCTCGGCCTCCTGCTCTGCACGGTCTCGGGGCACTGGTGGCTGATCGCCGTCGGCGCGCTCGCCATCCTCGCCGGCTGGTACTACACCGGCGGCCGCAACCCCTACGGGTACCGCGGGCTCGGCGAGGTCGGTGTCTTCGTCTTCTTCGGCCTCGTCGCCACGCTCGGCACGACGTACACGCAGGCGGACGTCGTGACCTGGCCGGCCGTGGTCGGCGCGGTCGCCGTTGGCCTGCTCGCGTGCGCGCTGCTCATGGTCAACAACCTGCGGGACATCCCCACGGACGTCGTCGCCGGCAAGCGCACGCTCGCCGTCCGGCTCGGCGACTGGCGCGCACGGCGTGTCTTCGTGCTGATGATCTGGGTCCCGCTGCTGCTCGCGGTCGTGTGCGCGTTCGCCTCGGCATGGACGCTGCTGACGCTCGCGCTGCTCCTGCCGGCGGTCCTGCTCACGCTGCCCGTGGTCGCCGGGGCGCGCGGACCGCTGCTCGTGCCGGTCCTCGCGGGCACGGGGCTGTACGAGCTCGCCTACGGGATCCTGCTGGGGGTCGGGCTCGCGCTCTGACGGACCCCTCAGCGGCCCGGGTGCGTCCCGGGCCCGTCGGCGGAGTCGACCGCGGCGTCCTCGACGGCGGCGTCGTCCTCGATCTCGCGCGAGAAGCGCTCGCCCGTGCGCGCGCGACGCTCGGCCCGCGCGGCGAGGTAGCGCGACGCGGCCTCGCGCGGCCGGTTCAGGGTCAGGTAGGACAGCATGAGCGCGACGACCGCGGCGACGAGGACGAGCAGCCAGCCGCGCATCCCGGCGAACCAGAGCGCGCCGAGAGCGACCGCGAAGAGCAGCAGGCGCAGGACGGAGTAGACGAGGACGGGCACTCCTCCAGGGTACGGCCCGTAGGCTGGAGGCATGCTTCGCGTGCTGCTGCCCCTCATCGCCGTCGGTCTCGCGGTCTACGCGCTCGTCGACCTCGCCTCGAGCGACGACGAGGACCGCGGCGGGATCCCCAAGGGCCTGTGGGTGGTGCTCATCGTGCTGCTCCCGTTCGTCGGGCCGGTCGCCTGGATCCTCGTCAAGCGGTCGCAGCGCTCCGTCCCCCGCTACGGCGCGAGCGGTCGTCCGGCAGCCGGGCCGTCCGCTGCCGGACGGCGACGGCGCGCCGCGCCCCTCGCGCCCGACGACGACCCCGAGTTCCTCTGGCGGCTCGAGCAGCAGCAGCGCCGCCAGGGCAAGGACGAGCCCGGCGCGACGGACGGCCCGGGCGCGACGGGCACCAGCGACGCACCGACGGCCGACGACGCCCCCTCCGTCACCGACGAGCCCGCCCCGGACGACCTGGGCCCCACCCGAGCGGCCGGCGACGACCGCGACGCCACGGACGGCCGGCACGACGGCGGGAGCGACCAGCCCGGCACCGAGCCCGACCGCGACGAGCCCAGCAGCCGCTGAGAGCGGGCGGCGGGCGTCCGGGCCGTCAGTCGCCCGGGTTGAGGCCCGAGTACGAGTGCTTGCCGCTGAACAGCAGGTTCACCCCGGTGAAGTTGAACAGCACGCACGCGTACCCGACCACCACGAAGTACGCGGCGCGACGGCCGGACCACCCGCGCGTCGTGCGCGCGTGCAGGTAGGCCGCGTAGACGACCCAGACGACGAAGCTCCAGACCTCCTTGGGGTCCCAGCCCCAGTAGCGGCCCCAGGCGTGCTCGGCCCAGATCGCGCCGCCGATGATCGTGAACGTCCACAGCACGAAGGCCACGGCGTTGAGGCGGAAGCTCAGGCCCTCGAGCTGCGTGGGCGTCGGCGTCGTGTCGAGCCAGCGCCAGCCGCGCCGGCCGAGGACCGCGCTGCCGCCCTCGCGCGCGTCGCGCAGGAGCTGCAGGACCGACGTCACGAACGCGACGGTGAAGATGCCCGTCGCGATGATCGCGACACCCACGTGGATGACGAGCCAGTAGGACTGGAGCGCGGGCTGCACGCCCGTGGCGGCGACGAAGAACGCGTTCTGCGCGAGGACGAGGAAGAGCACCGCGAGACCCGTGACGAACGAGCCGAGGAACCGCACGTCCCGCTTGAGCGAGACCACGAGGAACACGGCCAGCGCCACGAAGCTGCCCACGAGCGTGAACTCGTACATGTTGGCCCACGGCGTGCGACCGGCCGCGATGCCGCGCGTGACGATCGCCGCCAGCAGGATCGCCGTGCCGAGCCACGTCACCGAGACGCCGATGTTCGCGGCCCGGCGCGAGACCGGTGCCGGGCCGTCGGCCGGGCCGGCGTCCACCGGCTCGGCGGGACCGGCGACGTCGTCGCCCGGCCCGTACGGCGAGCCGGTCGCCGTCGCGCCGGTCGCCGTCGCGCCGGTCGCCGCGAGGGCCGCGGCGCGCTCCGGCGCCGTCGAGGCGTCGCGCTGCCGCACCTGCTCGGCCGCCCGCTCGTCGGCGCGCTCGTCGTCGCGGCGGCCCGCGAGGCGCGCGAGGTCGATCGCGAACGCCACGAGCGCGACGGTCAGCGCGGTCGCCGCCGCCCACACGAGGTCCTGGCTCAGCTCGGCCACGGTCATCGGTCAGCCTTTCGTGCGCGGCCCTGTGCGGCGCGCGGTCGTCCCGGTCCCCCGGGCGTCGGAGGACGAGGTCCCGCGCGGGCGCGCCGGACCGGAGGTGAGGTCGCCCTCGTCCGATGGTGCCACGCCCGGGAGCGCGGCGAGAAGCGAGTCGACCTCGCCCTGCAGCCCGGCGTCGTCGCCGCGCGCGAGCCCGGCGACCCGGACGACGGTCCGCTCACGGCGCGCGTCGGACGGCACCGGCTCACGCCACGCGCGCACCCACACGCGGCGTCGCGGCGTGAACAGCGAGACGGCGAGACCGCCCAGCGCACCGAGCGCGAACACGAGCACCCACGTGAGCGACGGGTCGTGGCGCAGGTCGAGCGCGACGTAGCGGGGCAAGGACTCGAACGTGATCGTGCCGAGGCCGTCGGGCAGCTCGACCGTCTCGCCCGGCGCGACGAGCACCTTGGCCCGCTCGCCGTCCGCGTCGACCGACGGCTCGAGGTCCTCGGTGTCGAGGCGGTACACGTTCTGCGGCAGGCCCTCGTCGAGGCCCAGGTCGCCGCGGTACACCTCGAGCACGAGCAGGGGGTTGATCGGCTGCGGGTAGACCGAGCTCGCCGTCGTGCCGTCGGCGCTGAGCTCCGCCGTCGGCAGGAACGACCCGACGAGCCCGATCTGGTCGAGCCCGGGCGAGACGTCCGGGACCTTGATGACGCCTCGCGACGTGTACATCGTGTCCTCGGGGAGGAACGGCACGCGCCCGGCGAACGCGACCTCGCCGTCGGCGTCCCGCACGGTGACCTCGGGCGCGTAGCCGTTGCCCTGGAGGTAGATCTTGGCCCCGCCCGCGGTGAGCGGGTGGTTGACCTTGATGGTCTCGTCGTGGGTGCCGCCGTCCGGGTCGCGCACGGTGACGAACGCGGTGAAGTCGCGCGACTGGGCGAACGCGACGGCGTCCGCGGCGAACTCGGCCTCGAACCGGTCGAGCGTCATGGAGAACGGGACGAGCGACGACGGCCGGAACCACGCGCCGTTCTCGAAGGTGTCGTAGTCGACCACGGCGTTCGCGAACCCGCGGTCCTCCGTGACGATCGCCTGCCCGCGGTAGTGCAGGAGCTGCCCCAGCGCCACGGCGACGAGCAGCCCGAGGAGGGACAGGTGGAAGACCAGGTTGCCCGTCTCGCGCACGTAGCCGCGCTCGGCCGCCACGGTCCGTGCGGCCGGACGCGCCGCCCGCTTCCCGACCGCCGGTGCCCCCTCCTCCGTGCCCGTCTCGACGCGGAACGTCGGCAGCCACCGGACGCGGCCCCGCAGGTGCGCCTGCGCGGCCGCCACGACCTCGTCGGGCGTCGCGTCGGTGGTGGCGGCGCCCTGCGCGGGGAACCGGTCGAAGCGGCGCGGCGTGCGCGGCGGGCGGCTGCGCAGCGCCTGCAGGTGCGCCTTGGTGCGCGGCAGGATGCAGCCCACGAGCGACACGAACAGCAGGATGTAGATCGCGGAGAACCAGACCGACGCGTAGACGTCGAAGAACCCGAGGCGGTCGAGCCACTCGCCCGTCGTCGGGTTGTCCTGGAGGTAGCGCAGCACCGCCGCGGGGTCCTGCGGGCGCTGGGGCAGCACCGACCCCGGCACGGCGGCGACGGCGAGCAGCATGAGGAGCATGAGCGCGACGCGCATGCTCGTGAGCTGGCGCCACGTCCAGCGCACCGTCCCCGCGAGCCCGAGCCTCGGGACGTTCGGCCCCGTCGGCCCCGCGCCGTCGCCCGCCGCGGCGCCGCCGCCCGGCCCCGCTCCGTCCGACCCGGCCGCGCCGCGGTCGTCCCCCGACGGCGGCGGGACCGCCTCCGGGCCGCCCTCGGCGAACGCGTCGTCGATCCCCTCCGGTCGGTACCGCGGCGTGGTCCTCGGCTCGGTCTTCTCGTCGCTCATCACACCACCGTCACGAATCCGCCGATCCAGCCCTGCAGCGCCGTCGTCACCGTGCCCCACAGGCCCGTGACGAGCGCGACGCCGATGAGCACGAGCAGCGCGCCGCCGACGCGCATGACCGCGAGGCGGTGCCGGCGCAGGAAGCCCAGCATCCGCTGCGAGCTCTGCAGGCCGAGCGCGATGAGGAGGAACGGCAGCCCGAGCCCGACGCAGTACGCGACCCCGAGGACCGCGCCGCGTCCGGCGGACGCCTCGCTGAGCGACAGCGCCTGGACGGCGACGAGCGTCGGGCCCAGGCACGGGGTCCAGCCCAGGCCGAAGACGACGCCCAGGAGCGGCGCTCCCCACAGCCCCGCCTGCGGGCTCAGGTGCAGGCGACGCTCGCGCTGCAGGAAGGGCACCGCGCCCAGGAAGGCGAGGCCCATGAGGATCACGACGACGCCGAGCACGCGCGTGATCACGTCCTCCCAGCGCACGAGGTGCGCGCCGACCGCTCCGGCCGCGAGCATGAGCGTGACGAACACGAGCGTGAACCCCGCGACGAACAGGCCGACGCCCGCGAGCACCCGGCCGCGGCTGGGGGCGGCGACGACGACCTGCGGGCCGGCCGTCGTCGTCCCTCCGCCGGCGCGGGCGTCCCGTGCCGGTCGGCCGTCGGCCGCGTTCCCCGGCCTGGCCACCGTCCCCGCGTTCGCCGCGGCCATGCCGCTGACGTACCCGACGTAGCCGGGGACGAGCGGCAGCACGCACGGCGAGGCGAACGAGACGAGGCCGGCGAGGATCGCGACGGGCACCGCGAGGAGCATCGACCCGCTGAAGACCGTCGTGGCGAACGTGTCGCCGACGTCGGTCGCGAGCGCGGGGAGGTAGGACACGGTCAGCCGTCCGCCGCCGGCTCGGCGAGCACGTCGTCGACGAGAGCGCCGAGCGTCGTGCCCTCGACGAGGCCGATGACGCGCGCGGCGACCCGTCCCTCGCGGTCGAGCACGACGGTCGACGGCACGGCCTGGAGCGGCACCGTGCCCGAGAGCGCGGCGACGACCTCGCCGCTGCGGTCGTCGATCGAGGGATAGGGCACCTCGAACGTGCGCTGGAACGCCTGGGCGGCCCCCGCCTCGTCCGTGGTGTTGATCCCGACGACACGGACGCCGTCGGCCTCGCGCTCGTTCGCGAGCTCCACGAGGTCCGGGGCCTCGGCACGGCACGGCGCGCACGCCGCGTACCAGGTGTTGAGGACCACGACGTCGCCCCGCCACGTGCTCGTGTCGACGGCCTCGCCCTCGTAGTCGGTGCCGGTGAGCGTGACGGCCTCGCCGCGGTCGCCCGCGTCCCACGTGCGGACGGAGCCGTCGCCGGAGACGTAGCCCTGCCCGACCACGTCGGTCGTCGCGCCGGACTCCTGGGCGCACGCCGACAGGGTCGTCACGGCGACGAGGGCGAGCCCGGTCGCCGCGAGCGCACGCGCGCGGGTTCGGGGACGGGCGGTCACGACGGCATCACGGGGGGAACTGTCCCGCTCGAACCTGAGCGGGCGCTGAGAGCCGACCCGGCAAACCGGTCAGAACGGGCACCCGTCACGCGCGACATGACGGACGTCACGCTCCGGCGACCTGGGAGGCCCCCGGGAGGAGGTCCGCGACGGGCTCGGAGTAGTGGATCCCCACGAGGCGGTCGTCCTCGAACCGGAGCGACGTGAGGGACGCCAGCGCGCACTCGCGCTTGCGCGGGTCGTGCCACAGCCGCCGGTTCTCGAAGCTGAGCCGCGTGAGCCAGACGGGCAGCTGGTGGCTGACGAGCAGCGCCTCGTGCCCCGACGCCTTGTCCCGCGCGTCCGCGACGGCGGCGCGCATGCGCGCGACCTGCTCGACGTACGGCTCGCCCCACGACGGACGCAGCGGGTTCCACAGGTACCGCCAGTGCTGCGGGTGGCGCAGCGAGCCGTCCCCGACGCCGAACGTCATGCCCTCGAAGTGGTTGGCGGCCTCGATGAGCCGCTCGTCGGTCCCGAGCTCGACGCCGAACGCCTCCGCGGCGGGCGTCGCCGTCTCCTGGGCCCGCTGGAGCGGGGACGCGACGACCACGGTGAGGTCCGCCCGGGGCCGGGACGCGCCGTCGGGCCCGGGCTCGCCCGCGAGGTGCGCGGCGACGCGTCGTGCCATCTCGTGGCCGCGCTCGGACAGGTGGTAGCCGGTGATGCGGCCGTACAGGACGCCGTCGGGGTTGTGGACCTCGCCGTGGCGCAGCAGGTGGACGGTGGTGGAGACCATGGGTCCAGTATCGGCGATGGTCGGTGGCGCCCGCGTGTCAGACGTCGCGCTCCGCCTTGCACGCGTCGGCGACGGCGACCATCGCCTCCCCGAGGGCCCGGAACTGCTCGGGAGTCAGGACGTCCACCATGTACCGCCGGACGGCGGCGACGTGCGTCGGCGCCGCCGCCACGAGCGCGTCGTAGCCCTCCGGGGTCATCACGCAGTTCACGCCCCGCCGGTCGCCGACGCTCGCCGACCGGCGCACGAGCCCACGCGCCTCCATCCGCGCGACGGTGTGCGTCACGCGGCTGCGCGAGCGTGCGAGACCCTCCGCGAGCGCGGACATGCGCAGGGTGTGGTCCGGGCTCTCGGAGAGACGGACGAGGAGCTCGTACTCGTTGAGGGACACCGACGAGCGCTCCTCGTGGTCACGGCTCAGCGCCTCGATGAAGCGCACCGTGCCGTCGAGATAGGCGCGCCACTGCCGCTGCTGCTCGGCGTCGAGCCAGCGGGGTTCGAGCGCCGCGGCCGGGCGGGTGGCGGGCTGGCTGGTCATGCGGTCCTCGGGCTGTGCATCCGGTCCTCGGGTGGTCTGTCGGGGCGTCGTGACGATTCTTCCATCACCGGGAATAGACGGAGCACGGGGTCGCGTTGATACCGGCGACTGTGATTGAATCTTCAACCATTGGACTTCCTCCCGGGACCCACCGCGAGGCACCGCACGTCACCGATCTGAAGGAGCCACCCATGGCCACGCCGCTGCCCTCCGGCCTCACCGCCGGTACCTACGCCATCGACGCCTCGCACTCGCAGGCCGCCTTCACCGTCCGCCACGCCGGCATCTCGAAGGTCCGCGGGACGCTCGCGATCACCGGCGGGACGATCGCCGTGGGCGACGACCTCGACTCCTCGACGGTCTCCGCCGAGCTCGACGCCGCGTCGGTGAGCACCGGCGACGCGAACCGCGACAACCACCTGCGCAGCGCCGACTTCTGGGACGCGGAGAGCAAGCCGACGTGGACCTTCGCGTCGCGCAGCATCCGGGGCGACGGCGACGACTACGTCATCGCCGGTGACCTCACCATCAACGGCGTGACCAAGCCGGTCGAGCTCGAGGCCGAGTTCGCGGGCACCGCGACCGACCCCTTCGGCAACGCGCGCGCCGGGTTCGAGGCGAAGACGGAGATCTCCCGCAAGGAGTTCGACCTCACCTGGAACGCCGCGCTCGAGACCGGCGGCGTGCTCGTCGGCGACAAGATCAAGATCACGCTCGACGTCTCGGCCATCAAGCAGGCCTGACCCGACCGACCACCGCCATCGGCCAGCCCCCGCCCGGCCGGTGAGCGGTTCGGCCGCCCCCCCGGGGCGGCCCGAGAGAGGCCGCGTGCTCCCCCGCACGCGGCCTCTCGTCGTCTCCCCGGACCTTCGCACCGTCCGGCGCAGGCCTCAGCGGTCCGCGGCCGCGAGGGCGCGCGCCTGCGAGTGGAACGCGAGGATCTGCAGCTCGCTGCCGACGTCCACCCCGCGCACGTCGACGTCCGCGGGGACCTGCAGCGCGCGCGGCGCGAAGTTGAGGATCTCCTTGACGCCCGCGGCGACGACGCGGTCCGTCACCGCCTGCGCGTGCGCGGCCGGCGTCGCGAGGACGACGATCGTCACGTTCTCGCGGGCCACGACGTCCTCGAGCGCGTCCACGTGCTCCACGACGATCCCCGCGGCGCGCGTCCCCACCACCTCGGGCGACGCGTCCAGCAGGGCCGCGACGTGGAACCCCCGCTGCTCGTAGCCCGAGTAGTTCGCGAGCGCGTGCCCGAGGTTCCCGATCCCGACGATGGCGATCCGGTGCTCGTCGACGAGCCCCAGCGCCTCGGTGATGTACTGCGCCAACGAGTCGACGTCGTAGCCGACGCCCCGCGTCCCGAACGACCCGAGGAACGACAGGTCCTTGCGCAGCTGTGCCGGGCCCACGCCCGACAGCTCCGCGAGCTCGACCGACGACGTCGTCGTCACCCCGCGCGCGACGAGGTCGCGCAGCGCTCGCAGGTAGGAGGGGAGCCGCGCCACCGTGGCGCTCGGGATCCCCGGGACCGTCACCTCACCGACAAACTGCTCAGCCACCTGCCACCACCGTCGTCCCGGGACCGTCCTCGTCGACGGTCGCTCGTGCGTACCCGGTGCCGATCATCCCAGGTCCGGGCGCGCGCCCGAAATCCGTCCCACGGCGCGCGCCAGGCGACGCGCGTCGACGCGCCAGAACCCCTGCTGCACACCGGCGACCGTGACGACCGGCACGTACTCGCCGTACTGCTCGCGCACCGCCGGGTCCGTCGCCGGGTCGTCGAGGTCCACCTCGGCCCACGCCACGCCCGCGTCGTCGCACACCTCGCGGACGACGACCCGTGCGTCGTCGCACAGGTGGCACCCGGCGCGGCCGTACAGCACGACGGGGACGGGTGGTCCGGACGGGTCCGGCCGACCGGACGGCTGGGCGGCGCTCACCGTCCCAGGGTAGAGGCACGCCTCACGGGCGCCGATAGAGTGGGCGGCATGCCGACGTCCCCCGGGCAGCCGCCCGCCCGCCGCACGGCGGCGTTCTTCGACGTCGACAACACGATCATCCGCGGCGCGTCCTCGTTCCACCTCGCGCAGGCCCTGTACCGCCGGGAGTTCTTCTCCACGACCGACCTCGTCCGGTTCGCCGCGCACCAGGCGCGCTACCTCGCGCTCGGCGAGAGCCGCAAGCAGATCGACCGCATCCGCTCGCGTGCGCTCGACCTCATCGCCGGCCGGTCCGTCGCCGAGATCACCGCGATCGGCGAGGAGGTGTACGACACCGTCCTGTCGCTCCGCATCTACCCCGGGACGCGCCGCCTCCTCGACGAGCACCTCGCCGCGGGCCACGACGTGTGGCTCGTGTCCGCGACCCCGGTCGAGATCGGCGAGCTCATCGCCCGCCGCCTCGGCACCACCGGCGCCCTCGGGACCGTCGCCGAGCACGAGGACGGCTTCTACACGGGCCGGCTCGTCGGCGACCTCATGCACGGGCGCGCGAAGGCCGCGGCCGTCGCCGCCCTCGCCGAGCGCGAGGGCATCGACCTCGAGGCCTCCTACGCCTACGGCGACTCGCTCAACGACGTCGCCATGATGAACGAGGTCGGGCACCCGTGCCCCATCAACCCCGACGCGCGGCTGCGCCGGCACGCGCAGGACGTCGGCTGGCCCATCCGGGAGTTCCGGGGGCGTCGGCGGCGCGTCGCCCGCAGCGGTGTCCGGACCGCGAGCTGGGCCGGTGCCGTGTGGGCGGGGGCGCTCGTGCTGCGGTCCGTGCGCCGGGCCGTCGACCGGCGCATCGCGCGGCTCTGACCGCCGGTCACGCTCGCACGTCACGACCGCAGAGCGTCCCGGCGCGTGCGGTGCCGTGCCGGACGCAGCGAGCCCGGCCGCCCCTGTCGGGGCGCCGGGCTCGGCGGTCGGTGCGCGTCAGGACGCGCGCGACGTCACTTCTTGTTACGGCGCTGGTGACGCGTCTTGCGAAGCAGCTTGCGGTGCTTCTTCTTGGCCATACGCTTGCGGCGCTTCTTGATGACGGAGCCCATACGGTCCTCGCAATGCTTGTCGGTGCTGTTCGGCAGCTGATCGGCTGGTCGGCGGCCGGCGACGGTACGTTCCGAACCGGTCGAGCGACTGCCGTGGGGTCCACGGTTGATCAGGTTTCGTGGACCACGAGCCGACCAACACGAGAGAAATCCGCCCCTTAGCCTACCTGCTCGCGCCGGTGGCCTCGAACGCGCGCGGTTCGCGGTCCGGTCGGGCGCCGGTGGGCCGGTCGCCGTGACCGCTGGGCACGTCAGTCGAAGTGCGGGTCGAGCCCGAGGTGCGGGAAGACGGCCCGACGGGTCGCGAGGACGGCGCGGTCGACGGCGTCGTCGGGGTCGAACCCGGCGCTCCACCGGCGCCACGTGACGTCGGGCCCGAAGGACGGCGGCGCGTCGTGGCCCGCGACGTCGGCGACGAGCTCGCGCCACGGCGCGGGCAGCTCGCGGTCGGCCGCGACGGGCGCGTGGACCACCTCGCCCACGACGGCCGACCACACGAGCGGCACGACGCGCGCGACGGCGTAGCCGCCGCCCCCGAGCGCGAGCCAGCGACCGCCGCTCAGCTCGTGCGCGAGGTCGTGCATCCCGGCCGCCGCCGCGCGCTGCGCGGCCACGGACACGTCGAGGTCGGACAGCGGGTCGTCCCCGTGGGCGTCGCACCCGTGCTGCGTGACGAGCACGTCCGGGCGGAACGCCCGCAGCACCGGCGGCACGACGGCGTCGACGGCACGCAGCCACCGCGCGCCGTCGGTGCGGCGCGGGAGCGCGACGTTGACCGCCGTGCCCTCGGCGCCCGGCCCGCCCACGTCCGTCGCGTGCCCGGTGCCGGGGAAGAGGGTCGCGCCGCTCTGGTGCACGGACACGGTGAGGACGCGCGGGTCGTCCCAGAAGACCTCCTCGACGCCGTCCCCGTGGTGGGCGTCGAGGTCGACGTACGCGACGCGCCCGACGCCCTCGTCGAGCAGGCGTCGGATCGCGACGGCGGCGTCGTTGTACACGCAGAACCCGGACGCGGCACCGGGCTTCGCGTGGTGCATGCCCCCGGCCACGTTCACCGCGTGCACGGCCGTGCCCGACGCGAGGGCGCCCGCCGCCGCCCACGAGCCCCCGACGATGCGCGCCGCCGCCTCGTGCATGCCCGCGAAGACGGGGTCGTCCTCCGTCCCGAGCCCGCGGTGCGGGTCGGTGGTGCCCCGGTCCGACGCCGCGCGGACCGCGGCGACGTACGCGGCGTCGTGCACGAGGGCGAGCACGGCGTCGTCCGCGGGCTCCGGGCCGACGACGTCGACGTGCTCGCCGTCGAGGAGCCCGAGGTCGCGCACGAGGCGCATCGTCAGGTCGAGCCGGGTCGGCGCCATGGGGTGTCCGGGGCCGAAGTCGTACCGGAGCAGCTCGGGGCCCCAGACGACCTGTGCGCGGCAGGTCCCGTCGTCGGCCACCTCGGTGGCACGTGAGGGCGTCGGGTCGCTGCTGGGCATGGCTCACGGTATCGCCCGGTGGGGCGACATGACGCGCCCCGGGCCGCGTGGCAGAGTTGCGCTCGTGGTGCGACCGAAGCCTGTGTGGGGGGACCGATGCCGTCAGGGCTGACCGGTCGCCTCTTCAAGGGGCGCGAGATCGTCGACCGCCTCGCCCGCCAGTCCCCCGCCCGGCTCGCCGTGACGGTCTTCGCGGCGGTCATCGCGCTGTTCACGGCGCTCCTGCTCGCGCCGTGGGCGACGGCGTCGGGCCGCTCCGCGCCGTTCGTCGACGCCCTCTTCACCGCGACGTCCGCCGTGTGCGTCACCGGCCTCGTGGTCGTGCCGACGGGGACGTACTGGTCCTTCTACGGGCAGGTCGTCATCCTCGTCGGGATCAAGGTCGGCGGCCTCGGCGTCATGACGCTCGCGTCGATCCTCGGCATGGCCGTCTCGCGCCGCATCGGCCTGACGCAGAAGCTCCTCACCGCGTCGGAGACGAAGACGACGCGGCTCGGCGAGGTCGGCTCGCTCGTGCGGGTCGTCATCATCACCTCGACGTCGCTCGAGCTGCTCATCGCGCTCCTGCTCCTGCCCCGGTTCATCGTGCTCGAGGAGACGTTCGCGGAGGCGGCGTGGCACGGGATCTTCTACGGCATCTCGGCGTTCAACAACGCGGGGTTCGTCCCGACCGAGCAGGGCCTCATGCCCTACGTCGGGGACTGGATGCTGTGCCTGCCGATCATCCTGGGCGTCTTCATCGGCTCGCTCGGCTTCCCCGTGATCCTCAACGTCATGCGCAACCGCCGCCGCGCCGTGAAGTGGAGCCTGCACACCAAGCTCACGCTGACCATGAGCGCCGCCCTGGTGGTGGTCGGCACCGCGCTGTTCGCGGCGCTCGAGTGGGGCAACGAGGGGACGCTCGGCCCGCTGTCCTTCGGGGAGAAGCTGCTCGCGTCCCTCTTCGCCGGCGTCATGCCCCGGTCGGGCGGGTTCTCGACCGTCGACACGGCGGAGATGCACGAGGCGAGCTGGCTCATCACCGACGCCCTGATGTTCGTCGGCGGCGGGTCCGCGTCGACCGCGGGCGGCATCAAGGTCACGACGCTCGCCGTCATGCTCATCGCCATCGTCTCGGAGGCGCGGGGCGACCGCGACATGGAGGCGTTCGGGCGCCGCATCCCGCGCGAGACGCTGCGCCTCGCGGTGGCCGTGTCCTTCGTCGGCGCGACGGCGGTCCTCCTCTCGAGCCTGCTCCTGCTGGAGATCACGGGCGAGACGCTCGACGTCATCCTCTTCGAGACGATCTCCGCGTTCGCGACCGTCGGCCTCACCACCGGGATCACGCCGACCCTGCCCGACACCGGGAAGTACGTGCTCGTCGCCCTGATGTTCATCGGGCGCACCGGGACGATCACCTTCGCCGCCGCGCTCGCGCTCCGTGACCGACGCCGCATCGTGCGCTACCCCGAGGAGCGCCCGATCATCGGGTGACCCGCCGACGGCGACCGCGACCCTTCGACGCTCCGACCCTCCGCACCGCGAACCTCAGGAAGGCCCCACCGTGACCGACCCCCTCTTCCCGGCGAACGCCGACGACCGGCTCCCGGTCGACCCCGTCGCCCGGCGCATCGTGGAGCGCGGTCGCTCCGAGCGGGCGCGGCGCGACGAGGCGAGAGCACCGCGCAAGGACGCCGGCGTGCTCGTCGTCGGCCTCGGCCGGTTCGGCACCTCGATCGCGGTGACGCTCGACAGGCTCGGCCAGGACGTGCTCGCCGTCGAGCGCGACCCCGACCTCGTGGCGCAGTGGAGCGGTCAGATCCCGCTCGTCGAGGCCGACGCGTCGAACCCCGTCGCGCTCGACCAGCTCGGGGCGCGCGACTTCCCGGTGGCGGTCGTGGGCGTCGGGACGTCGCTCGAGGCGAGCGTCCTCATCACCGGCAACCTCGTCGACATGGGGACGCCGCAGATCTGGGCGAAGGCGATCTCGGCCGAGCACGGGCGCATCCTGCAGCGCATCGGGGCGCACCACGTGGTCTTCCCCGAGGCGGACGCCGGTGCACGCGTCGCGCACCTCGTCTCGGGCAAGCTGCTCGACTACATCGAGGTCGAGGACGGCTTCACCATCGTCAAGATGCGTCCGCCGAAGGAGGTGCAGGGGTTCACGCTGGAGCAGTCCAAGGTGCGCGAGCGCTACGGCGTCACCGTGATCGGCGTGAAGTCACCGGGCGAGGAGTTCCTCTACGCCACGCCCCAGACGCGCATCAGCGCCAACGACCTGCTCATCGTGTCCGGCCACGCGGAGCTCCTCGAGAGGTTCGCCGCACGCCCCTGACGCCGCGGGCGTCCCGCTCGCCGGCTCAGCCTCCGGCGCGTGCCGCCCGACGGCGCAGCACGGCGCCCGCGCCGAGCGCGGCACCGGCGACGAGCACGACGCCGGCGAGGCCCGCTCCGGTGGCCGCGAGGCCGCCGGGACGCGGTGACGCGGACGGACCGCCGCCGACGGCTCCGTCACCCGGGTCCGCGGGAGCACCCGGTTCGACCGGATCACCCGGGACGACGGTCGGCGCGACGACCTCGAACGGGTCGGAGCTCACGTCGACGCCGAGCGGCGCCGCGGTGGCACGGATCCGGTGCGTGCCCGGCGCGGTGTCCGCGGGCAGCGTGGCCGTGAGCTCGAAGCGCCCGTCCGAGCCGGTGGTGACGGTGCCGAGCAGCAGGGGGTCGCTGAGCAGCCAGACGTCGAGGGCTGCGCGCGGCGGGAGCCCGCTGCCCCGCACCACGATCGGCTCGCCCGCGACGAACGGCCCGTCGCCCACCACGACGACGCGCGGGCTCGCGGGCACCTCGCGCTCGGTGATCTCGACGGTGACGCGGACCCCGTCGCCGGTCGGGCCGGGAGGGGCGGGGGTCGACGCCGCGGCGCCGGTCGCGCCCGAGGCCGCCAGGGCGGCGCCGAGGAGCACGGCGGTGATCCGCCGTCGGGTCGTCGTCACGCGGTCTACCTCTTCGTCGGGCCCAGGAGGGCTGGTCGGCCCCCCCGAGCCCGCTGGACGATCGTCCAGCAGGGCCATCCTGCCAGGCGCCGACGCGAAACTGAACACCTGTCCAGGTCGTTCACCCGACGAGAGCCCCGGCACGACGAGACCCGGCCCGCACCCCGAGGGGGCACGGGCCGGGCAGGGACCCGGGCGGCGCCGGCACGCCGCCCGGGGGTCTGTGACGGACCGGGTCAGCCGCAGTCGAGCGCGTCGAACGCCGCCGTCGAGGTCGAGGTCACCTCCTCGCCGTCGACCGTCGCGCTGCCCGTCACCGTGACGGTGCCGGCGGGGGCCGACGCGGCACGCACCGCGAACGACTGGTAGGCCGCGCGCCCGGCCGCTACGTCGGCGAACGCCTTCGTCCCGTACGGCGTGGCCAGGGTCACGTCGACCGGCACGTCCTCGCCGTTGGTGGCCCGCACGGCCACGTAGGCCTTCCCGGCGAGGCAGCGCGGCGACGCCTCGACCACGAGGTCGAGCGACGGCTCCGCGCCGAGCGCCGGCAGGACCACCTGCCCGCGCGCCTCCTCGTTGCCCGCCGCGTCCGTCGCCGCGAACTCGACGACCTGCTCCTCGTCGGTGAGCGCGCGCGTGAACGGCTCCGAGTAGGTGCCCCAGAACGTGCCGGGGCCCTCCCACTGGATCTTGTCCACGCCCGAGCCCGCGTCGGTCGCCGCGAGCGTGATCTCGACGCTCGTGCCGAGGTCGCGCACCGTCGCCGTGGTGACGGGCGCGACGGTGTCGACGCGCAGCGTGCGCGACCCCTCGCCCACGTTGCCCGCGGCGTCCGTCGCCCGGGCCGTGACGTCGTGGTCACCGTCGTCGAGCGTGAACGGGCCGTCGTAGGCGACCCACCCGCCGCCGTCGACGGCGACCTCCACGGCGGGGGCCGGGTCACGGTTGTCGGTCGCGACGACCGTGACCGCCGGGGCGTCCACGTACCAGCCCGACGTGGCGGGGCCGGGCTGCGCGGAGACGACGACCGTGGGCGGCGTGGTGTCCTCGCCCGTGTCGGGCGCGAGGACGAACACCGTGGCCTCGGCCGCGAGGTCGGTCCCCTCCACGTCGCCGGCCACGAAGAACAGGCCGTCGGGCTCGGCGTAGTCCGCCGGGTCGACCGCCTCCCACGTCACGGGCACGCGGCTGTCCTTGGACGCGTCGTCGTACTCGGCGGTCACGGTCGCCGGCAGCGCCGGCGCCGTGCCCGCGAGCGTCACGACGCTCACGTAGTCGACCGCCGCGATCTCGCCCGGGTCGCCGTCGCGCACGTGCACGGTGCCGCTCACGGGCTCGACGAGCTCGGGCGACGTGCCGGTCACGTCGAACGCACCGGGCGCGGCCAGTTCGTCGGCCGTGACGTCCTCCCAGTCGACGTCGACGGTCTCGACCCGCCCGTCGGTGAAGATCGCGTCGATCTCCGCCGGGAGGTCCGGGAGCACGCCGACGTCGGTCGGGACGTGGACGGGCGAGTGGTCGATCGGACCGTTGGGGTCGACGGGGTCCGGCTCCTCCACGCCGCCCGTCCCCCACAGCTCCCACTCCGAGACCCCGACGGCGGAGTAGCTCGTCGCGGTCGTGCCCCGCAGCGCCTGGAACGTCGCCCGGACGCGCGTCGTCGTCACCGCGTCGAACGTCGTCTCGTTGGTCTCCAGGCGCGCCGTCGGGAAGCCGCTGGGGTTCGGGAGGTCGACGAACGCCCCGGTGCCCTCGTCCCAGTACTGGATGGTCCACGACGCCGGGACGCGCACGTTGTCGCCGTTGGGCTCGGTGCCGTCGGACCAGAACCGCAGGACCGAGCGGTCCACGGTGACCGGCGCGGGCCACGAGTACTCGAGCCACTGCGTCGCGGGCCGGTCCCCGCTCCACGTCGCCCACGTCGCGTCGTGCGCGCCGCCCTGGCTCACGCCCGCGCCGTCGTTGACGGCCTCGACCTTGTTCCACGACGCCGTGTAGCTCGCCTCGGGCGTCCCGAGGAGCGCGACGTTCGACGGCTCGGCCTCCGCCGCGGCGACGAGGCCGTCGGCGCTCTCCCCGGTCGCCGCCCACGCGCCGACGCCTGCGCCGGTGACCGCGAGGGCCAGCGCCGCGACGGTGGCGACCACGCGGCGTCGGACCCGCGCAGGGTGGCCGCTCCCGTCCTGACCGTCCAGCGGGACGAGCACGGTGCCGCCGCTCCCCTGCGACGTGATGCTTCCTCGCGCGCTCATGCCAGCCTCGCCTTCCCCGCCGTGACCAGGACCCTCTGCCCGTCGCGGCGGCTCAGGAGGCCGTCCGCGGTGAACTGCTCGACCGTGCGCTGCACCTTCGCGAGGAAGGCCGCGCGGTCCGCGAATCCCCCGTCGCCCCACACGACGTCGAGGAACGACGTCCCGTTCTGGCGGCGGGCGTTCGTCACGCCGCTGTCCAGACCGGCGAAGACGACGCGCGGCTCCGACCGCTCGACGTACATGTGGTACTGGGTGTCGTCGCCCGACCACGCGGGCTCGAACGTGATGCTCCCGAGCCGGAAGTACCCGTCACCGAGGTCCGTGAACGCGCCCTCGAGCGTCCCGTCCAGACCCATGTGGGCGTAGAGCGACAGCTGGAGGTACTCGCGGGACGCGCTGCGTGCGAGGAGCACGGTCGGCCCGTTCTCGATGCTCTGGATCGCGGGGTTGTCGATCGTCGGCACCGCGCGGATGCTCAGCGGCATGTCGATCTCGACGACGTCGCCGGGCGCCCACGAGCGCGAGACGCTCACGTACGTCCCGGGCACGGCGTCGAGGTCCTGCACGGCGCCGTTGACCCGCACCGTGAAGCCCTTGCGCACCCAGCCGGGCACGCGCAGGCGCAGGTCGAGCTGTCCTGACCCGTTCACCGTGAGGCGGCTCGACCCGACCTTCGGGTACTGCGTCTCCTGGACGACCTCGAACCCCTTCTCGACCCACGCGAGCGTCGAGGCGAGGTAGAGGTTGACGTACAGCGCGCTGCCGTCGACCGTGCGGAAGTAGATCGAGTCCCGGTACTTCACGTGGTTCTCGAGCCCGGTCCCGCCGCAGCACGTGCCGGTGTTGCCGTACTCGCGCCGCGTGCCGGGGTTGACGCCGTACATGTACGTGACGTCGGGGTTGGTGTCCGACTGCGTGTTCTTCTTCGAGCCGACGATCTGGTTGAGCAGGCCGCGCTCGTAGTACTCCATGTACTTCGGGTCGAGCGTGTGGAAGAACAGCAGGCGGCTGAGCTTGAGCATGTTGTACGTGCCGCACGTCTCGGCGTTGCGCGCGCCGATGTCGCCCGCGACCGTGTTCGGCGGGCCGAAGAGCTCACCCTCGCCGTGGCCGCCGTGCGCGTAGGTGCGCCCGGGCACGACCATGCCCCAGAACCCCTCGACCGCCGCGCGGTACCGCTCCTCGCCCGTGAGGTCGTGGACCTTGAGGTAGCCGGGGAACTGGGGGATGTGCTGGTTCGCGTGCTTGCCGTTGAGCGTGTCCGTGCCCGCGGCGCTCGCGTCGACGAGCGTGTTGAGGTCGAACAGCCGGGCCGTGGCGACGTACGTGTCGTCGCCGGTGACGGCCGCGAGGTCCGCGAGGACCTCGTTCATGCCGCCGTACTCCCCCGCGATGTAGATGCCCCACATGCGGTCGAGCTGCGCCTGCGGCAGCACGGAGAGCCGGCTGTGCACCCAGTCCGCCATCGAGGTGGCGATCTCGAGCGCCTGGTCGGAGCCCGCGAGGCGGTAGGCCTCCAGGAGCCCCGCCATGATCTTGTGGCACGTGTAGTACGGCGCCCAGATCTCGCCGTACGGCGCGTACTTCTCGAGCTGGCTGAACTGCCACTCGCCGTAGGCGGCGAGGAAGCCCGGGTGGCTGAACCGCCCCATGGCCGCGAGCGCCGTCTGCACCTCGCCGAGGCCGGCGACGATCTGGTCCACCTTGTCCTGGAACACGGTCTCCCCCGTGCTCGCGAACGCGAGCGACACCATGGACAGGAAGTGCCCGCCGTAGTGGCCGCGCAGGAGGTTGGCGGTCTGGGTGTTCGCGCGGCCCGGGTAGTCGTCGGGTCCCCACGCCTGCTCGTTGGCGTGGCCGAAGCCCTCCCAGCCGCCGGGCGCGCTCGCGCCCTTCGTGTCGAGCCCCGCGTTGCGCCGGAAGACCGCGAGGACGCGGTCGACCGGGTACACGCGGGCGAGGTGCAGCATCTGGTCCTGGGACCGGGTCGCGACGCTCGGCGCGAGCGTCACGTCGGACATCGAGAACGGCTCGGCGGCCCAGCCGTCGAGGGTGATCGACCGGTCGAGGGACCGCAGGAAGCCGCGGCTCACGGGTGGCCTCGTCGGGACGAACGCGGCCGGGACGGCCGGTGGTGCGGCCGCGGCGCCCCCGGCGAGGGCGACCGCACCGGCGGTCGCGCCGGCGGCCAGCGCGCCGAGCCGCAGGACGGACCGGCGCGAATAGGTCGAGTCGTGCACAGGCATGTCTGCTTCGCTCCTTCTCACTCGTCGTCGAGTGGTGGAAGCGTCGTCGGCGGCAAGGAGGGAAGTCCCGCGTTCCGACGCTCGTGCAGGGTCTGGGGTGCGAGGTGCAGGCCGCGCGCCGAGGGAGAGAGGCTTCCCCTCTCCCTCGGCGCGACGGCTCGACCTCGCGAGGATCAGGCGCAGTCGAGAGCCTCGACCGGCGCCTCGAGCGTGGTCGTCACCTCCTTGCCGTCGAGGGTCGCGACACCGGCCACGGTGACGGTCCCGGCAGGGACGCTCGTCGCGCGGACCGCGAACGACTGGTACGCCGCCCTGCCGGCCGCGACGTCGGCGAACGCCTTCGTCCCGTACGGCGTCGTGAGGGTCAGGTCGACGGGCACGGCCTCGCCGTTCGTCGCGCGCACGGCGACGTACGCCTTGCCCGCGAGGCACCGCGGCGAGACGTCCACCGCGAGGTCGAGCTCGGGCGCGGGCGGCTCGTCGCCGTACGCGGCGAGGAGCGCGGCCTGCTCGGCGGCCGTGATCGGCAGGACGGTCCCGTGGCGCGGGCTGCTCGGCAGGTCCGCGTCGACGGACGTCCACACGCCCGAGTCGAGGTCGGTGGACTCGAGCGGCATGTACCCCTGGCCGCCGTGATAGCTCGGCTGGTCGACGAAGAGGTACCACTTCTCCTCGGTGTTGGACTTGAACACCGTCGGCCCCTCGCCCGCCGTGAGCGTGCCGCCCCACGGGTTCGGCTGACCGAACCCGATCTTCTCGGCGACGAGGTCCCAGTCGGTCGAGCGCAGGTCCGTCGACCTCTCGAGGCGCGGGATCATGTACGCCTCGTCCTTCGTGAACCGGTAGTACGTGCCCTCGTGCTCGACGATCGAGGAGTCGATCATGCCGAGGCCGTTGCCGCGCTTCTCGTCGATCCACACCTGCGGCTCGCTGAACGTCACGAAGTCGCGCGTCGTGGCGTACATCATGCGCTGGTACGAGTCGGCGATCCGCCGGTTGGACGTGTCGGTCGTCGGGTACAGCGCCGAGGCCCAGTAGACGATGTACTCGCCGCGCTGCGCGTCGTAGAACGCCTCGGGCGCCCACGTGTTGCCCGCGTACTCGCTCGAGACCGTCACCATGCGCTGCTCGGACCAGTTCACGAGGTCCGTCGACTCCCAGATCATGAGGGCGCGCGAGCCGCGCTCCTGGGCGTTGCCGAAGGTGTTGCCGCCGTAGATGCGCAGGTCGGTCGCGAGCAGGAAGAACCGGTCGCCCTCGGGCGAGCGGATGATGAACGGGTCGCGCAGGCCCTTCTCGCCGAGCTCCGACGTGAGGACGGGCTCCGCGTCGTTGAGCTCGACCCAGTCGAGCGGGTCGTTGCCGTCGCTCACGCTGAAGTAGACCGACTCGCCGTCGGGCGTGCTCTCGCCCTCGAAGTACGGGAAGAAGTAGCCCTCGTAGTCGGCGGCGGCGGGCAGCGGCCGGACCGTCGCGTCGTAGGTGTGCGTCGCGGTCGCGCCGTCCTTCGACGCCGTGACGGTGAGCTGCACGACGGCGGCGCCCTCGCCGTGCGCGGGGCGCGTCACCTCGCCCGTGGGCGAGATCGTGGCGGGGTCCGACGTGATCCACGTGAGGGACGAGCCGTTCGCACCCGTCGCGGGGAGCGTGAGGTTGCCGCGCACGTCGTCGAGGTGCGGGACCGTCGCGTGCTCGGCGTCCCACTGCGCGGCCTCGGCCGGCAGGAGCTGCGCGAGGACCGTGACCTCGAACGTCGCGGTCCGCGCGACGGCGCCGCGCGTCACGGCGGCGGTCAGGGTGACCGTCGCGTCGTCCTCGCCCGCCGCGGGGCGCGTGACCGTGCCGGTCGCCGAGACGACCGCGGGGTCGGACGACGTCCACCGGACGAGCGAGCCCTGCGGGCCCGCCGCCGGCAGCGCGAGGTCGGCGGTGACGGCGCTCGTGTCGCCGAGGTCGAGCGCCGCGAGGTCGGCGTCGGCGGCGGCGGTCGACGTCTCGAGCGCGAGCTCGGCCGCCTCGGCCGCCGTGACGGCGCGGTCGTAGAGCCGGAAGTCGCGGACCTTCCCCTCGAGGTACCGGTCGCCCGAGTACAACGAGCGCCCGACGTAGTTCGCCGTCGTCTGCCCGCCGCCGATCTGGCCCGGGTCGGTCGTGACGTTGGTGGCCTGCCGGACCTGGACGCCGTCCTCGTAGAGGGTCGCCGTCGTGCCGGTGAGGGTGTAGGTCAGGGTCTTCCAGACGCCGCGCGTCAGGTTGGACCCCTTGGTGACGGTCTGCTCGGTGGACCAGTTGCCCGTCGCGATCGACGTCCGGTACGCGTTGCCCGTGGTGAAGAGGTAGCCGTTGCCGGCCGTCCCGCTCGAGTTGCCGAGCCCGTAGACGAAGTACGGCGTCGCCTGCGTGGTGTCGACCAGCACGTCGAGGCTCACCGTCGCGTCGGTGAGGCCGGCGAGCAGGTGGTCGGGCAGGTCGACGTAGTCGTCCGTGCCGTCGAGCGCGAGGCCGTCGGGGGTCGCCGTCGCGCCGTGCACCGTCGCGGGGCCGAACGTCGAGCCCGCGGCGAGGTTCGCCGTCGTGCCGCCGGTGGTGCTGGCCGCGTCGAGCGGGTACCAGGCGACGAGCCCGGCGTCGTCGGCGCTGCCGACGGTGCCGACCGCCGTCGCCACGGGGGCCGCCGTGGCCCCGGCGGTCCCGAGCATCGTCGCGGTGAGCGCGCCGACGAGCCCGACGGCGATGCCCGCCGCCCGGCGACGCGGGCCGCGCGTCCTGAGTCCTGTCATGGTCGTCCTTCTCCTCGTCGAGATGAAACGTGAAGCGCCTGCCTGCCGGGGTAGGACCCGCGGTCGCGAGGGAGGACCCGGGGGTTCTACCTCGCGACCTGCGGTTCTCTCTCGCGGGTGGTGTCAGCCGCACGTGGCCGCGTCGTACGCGACCTCGTGCTCCGTGGTGACGGGCTCGCCGTCGAGGACCGCGGTGCCCGTGACCGTCGCCGTCCCCGCGGCCACCGACTTCGCCCGCACCGCGAACGACTGGTACGCCGCCTTGCCGGGCGCGACGTCGGCGACGACCTTCTGGCCGAACGGCGTCGCGAGCGTGACGTCGGCGGGCACGTCGCCCGCGTTCGTCGCGCGGACCGCGAGGTAGGCCTTGCCCGCGAGGCACCGGGGGGTGGCCTCGACGGTCAGCTCGACCTCGGGCTGCGGCGCGACGTCGACCGGGTCCACGCTCTCGAGCGTGGGCGTGACCTTCTGGATGAGGCCGTCCTCGCCGAACGTCAGACGGTCGATCGTCGTCTCGCGGTTGGTGCCGTTGCCGCCGGGGATCGCGAAGCGGTGGTACGCGATGTACCAGTCGTCCGTGCCCTCGACGTTGAGGATCGAGCTGTGCCCGGTCCCGAGGATCCCCTGCGACGGGTCCTTCTCGAGGATGACCCCGCGGTAGGTCCACGGGCCGTCCATGCTCGTCGCGGTCGCGTACCCGACGCGGTAGTTCGGCGACCCGGTGTCGTCGATCGAGTACGTGAGGTGGTAGATCCCGTCGCGGAAGTTGACGAACAGGCCCTCGCGGAAGTCCGTCAGCCCCGGGATGCGACGCAGCGTGTCCTGCTCGATCGACGTCATGTCGTCGGACAGCTCGGCCATGACCGGGCCGTTCGACGGGCCGCCGTTGCCCCACAGGAGCCAGTACTTCCCGGTCTGCGGGTCGTGGAACGCCGCCGGGTCGATGGCCTGGCCCGAGGCGATCGGCTCGCCGTTGGTGATCATCGCCGTGGGCTCCGCGGTGAACGGTCCCTCGGGGCTGTCGGCCACCGCGACGCCGATGGTCTTGCGGTTGTACGTCGGGTTGTGGCCCGAGAAGTAGAAGTAGTACTTCCCGTCCCGCTCGATGATCGTCGGCGCCCACGCGTTGCCGGTCGCCCACGGGACGTTGCCGTTCGCGCCGTCGAGCGTGAGGAACGGCTCCTCCGAGCGCTCCCAGTCGACCAGGTCGGTGGACTTCCAGACGTAGAAGTCCTTGCCGCCCCAGCCGGGCGTGCCGTCGGTGGTCGCGTACAGGTAGAACGTGTCGCCGAACTGCGCGATGTTCGGGTCGGCGTACCGGCCCGGCAGAACGGGGCTGTTCATCTCCTTCGCCTGGACCGTCCACGTGCGCGACGACCCGTCCGGCCCGGTCACGGTGTACTCGACCGGCGCCGTGAAGTCCTGCGCGGACCCGTTCTCCGGCGAGACCGTCGCGCGGGGCGAGACGGCGAGCACCGGGGCCAGCGCGGTGAGGTCCGTCCCGGGCTCGACCGGGAGCGTGACCGTCGAGCTCGCGCCGTCGACGATCGCCGGGACCTTGAGCTCCGCGAGCTCCGCGCCCGTGACGGCCGTGTGGTCGGCACCGAGCTGGAACACCTCGTCGGCGGTCAGCGCGCGGTCGTAGACGCGGAAGTCGCGCACGGAGCCCTTGAGGTACCGGTCGCCGGTGTAGACCGAGCGGCCGATGTAGTTCGCGAGCGTGGACCCGTCGCCGATGTCCTCCGGGTCGATCGTCACGTTCTCCTGGCGGCCCACCTCGACGCCGTCCTCGTAGAGCACGGCGGTCGTGCCCTCGAGCGTGTACGTGAGGTGCTTCCAGACGCCGCGCTGCAGGTCGGCGTTCTTGCTCACCGTCTGCTCCGTGGTCCAGTTGCCCGTCGCGATCGACGTGCGGTAGGCGTTGCCGGTCGTGAACAGGTAGCCGTTGCCGGCCGTCCCGCTCGTGTTGCCGAGGCCGTAGATGAAGTACGGCGTGGCCTGGTCCGTGGCGATCTTCACGTCGAGGCTCACGGTCACGTCCGTGAGGCCGGCCAGCAGGTGGTCGGGCAGGTCGACGTAGTCGTTCGTCCCGTCGAGCGTCACGCCCTCGCCGGTCCCGGAGAAGGCCGCGCCGCCCGTGAGCGTCGCCGCGCCGATCGTGGCGTCGGGCGCCGAGTTGGCCGCCGTCGTGCCGCTCGTCTCGTCGAGCGCGTAGCGCACCACGAGGCCCGGCACGTCGGAGGTCACCTCCACCGCGACGTACGCGGTGCGCGACCCGTCGGCGGTGGTGGCGGTGACCATCGCGTGGCCCTCGCCGACGCCCGTGACGACGCCCTCTGCCGAGATCGAGACGACGGACTCGTCGTCCGACGCCCACGTGATCGCGCGGGCGCTGGCGTTGGCCGGGGTGACGGTCGCCGTGAGCTGCCTCGTGCCGCCGATGCCGACCTGGACCGACGCCGGGGTGACGGTCAGGCCCTCGACCGGCACGACGTCGTCGGTCACGGTCACGACCGCGCGGGCGCGCACGCTCACGCCGCCTCCGAGGGATCCACCGACCTCGAACGTCCCCGCCTGCGCGTACGACGCCGGGTCGATCTCGTCCCACGTCACGTCCGCCGGGCCCGAGGTCCCGTCGGCGAAGCGCGCGGTCACCTCCGCCGGCAGCACGGGCGCCGAGCCCGTCTGGACCGTCACGGTGACGTCCTCGACCGACTCGACGAACGCGTCGGGCTGGTAGGTGCGCAGCAGGCGGTCGTACTCGGCCTGCGTCACGGGGAGCACCGTGCCGTGGCGCGGGCGCGACGGCATCTCGTAGTCGGTCGACATGGTCCACTCGGCAGCGTCGAGGGACGTCGACTCGAACGGCACGTAGCCGCGGCCGCCGAACTCGTCGATGAAGAGGTACCACTTGTCCTCGGTGTTCGACCGGAAGATCGTCGGCCCCTCGCCCTGGTTGATGCCGGGGCCGGTCGAGTTCGCCTTGCCGATGCAGTCGGTGACGTAGTCCCAGTCGGTCGACAGCAGCTCGTCGGACTTCTCCGCGAGGATGAACTTCGAGCACGGCGTCGTCGAGGTGTTGTTCCGCTCGTCCTTCGTGAAGCGGTAGAACGTGCCGTCGTCGTCCTGCGCGACCGTGGAGTCGATGACCGAGTAGCCCGGGTCGACCCAGACCTTCGCCTCGGAGAACGTCACGAAGTCGCGCGTCGTGGCGTACATCATGCGGTTGTAGCTGTTCCCCGTGTGGCCCGGGTCGTCCTCGGCGTAGAGCTTCGAGGCCCAGAACACGACGTACGCGCCGATGCTCTCGTCGTAGTACGCCTCCGGTGCCCACGTGTTGCCCGCGGTCTCCGGGGAGACCTCGACGAGGCGCTGGTCGGTCCAGGTCACGAGGTCCGTGGACTCCCACACCATGATCGACCTCGAGCCCTGCCGCTGCGCGGCGTCCCAGCCGTTGCCGTCGTAGATCCGCAGGTCGGTCGCGATCTGGTAGAACTTGTCGCCCTCGGGCGAGCGGATGATGAACGGGTCGCGCAGGCCCTTCTCCCCCAGCTCGGACGTGAGGACCGGCTGGTTGTCGTTGAGGTTCTGGTAGTTCAGCGGGTCGTTGCCCTGGCTCAGGCCGAGGTAGACCTGCTCGCCGGTGGCCGTGCCCTCGCCGACGAAGTACGAGAAGAGGTAGCCCTCGAGCTCCTCCTGCTCGGGCAGCGGCGGGACCGTCGCGCCGAGCTCGCGCGTCGCGGTCGCCGTGCCGACCGTGACGGTCGCGGTGAGCGTCACCGCCTCGGCCTCCGCACCGTGCGCGGGCCGCGTCACCTCGCCCGTGGGCGTGATGGTGCCCGACGACGACGCCCAGCTCACGCTCGCGCCGTGCAGCCCGCTCGTGGGCAGCGCGAGGTGGCCGCGCACGTCGTCGAGGTTCGGGACCTCGAGCGCGGCCGCCGCGGCCTCCGCCTTCGCCTGGTCGCCGTCGCCCGGGAGGACGGTGACGTCGAACGTGCGCGTCTCGCTCGCGCCGCGCAGGGCGGCGGTGGCGGTGAGCGTGGCGGTCGCCGGCTCCTCGCCCGCGGCCGGACGGGTCACCGTGCCGTCGGCCGCGACGACGCCGTCGTCCGAGGTGGTCCACGTGAGGGCCGAGCCACCGACGCCCTTCGCCGGGAGGGCGAGGTCGGTCACGACGGCGCTCGTGTCGCCGAGGTCGACGGCCGCGACGTCGGCCGCCACCGCGTCCCGCGCGGCGTCGGCGGAGATCTCCGCGACCTCCTGCGCCGTGAGCGCGCGGTCGTAGAGCCGGAAGTCCTTCATGCGACCCTTGAAGAGGTTGTCGGCCGCGTAGGCGGACTTCCCGAGGGCGTTCGCCGTCGTGCTGCCGCCGCCGATCGCACCCGGCGCGATCGTCACCGCGGCGTTCTGACCGACCTGCGCGCCGTCCTCGTAGAGGCGTGCGGTGCCGCCGCCGAGCGTGTAGGTGACGGTCTTCCAGACGCCGCGGGCCAACGCCCCCGCGGGGGCCTTCGCGGTGTTCTGCTCACGACCCCAGGCGAGGTCGGAGATCGTCGCGCGGTAGTTCGCGTTGCCCGTCGAGAACAGGTAGCCGTTCCCGGACTGCGGCGTCCCGACGGCCGGGTTGCCGAGGGTGTAGAAGAAGTAGTTGCCGGACAGCGACGAGTCGATCCAGACGTCCGCGCTGACGGTCACGGCGTCCAGGCCTGCGAGCAGGTCGTCCGGGAGGTCCACGTGGTTCGCGCCGCCGAACGTCAGCCCCTGGCCCTCGCTCCAGCCGCCGCCGGACCCCACGAGTGTCGCGTCGAGCCCGTTGCCCGACGCGTCGTGCGCGACGGTGCCCTCGGTCTCGTCGAGCGGGAGCCACAGCTGGAGGCCCTCGGTGGCCGGCGCGGCGAGCGCCGTCGCCGACGTCGGCTCGAGGGCCGTGGGCCCAGGAGCGGCGGGGGCTGCGGCCGCCGCGGCGGGCACGAGCGGGCCGACCAGGGCGAGCCCGACGAGCGCGGCGAGCGCACGCCGTCCGGCACGCGTGTCGGACGGACGCGTGCCGGACCTGCGCGGGTGCGGAGCGGTCGCGGAACGGTGGCCGGCCGGCGGCGTGTCGGACGGGCCGGCGGTCCCTCTCGATGTCGTTCGAGAGCTGTCTCGTACGTGGCGTGAGGTCATCGATGACTCCTCGTCGTCGTGCCCCGGCGGCACCGCCGGGCGGCCCGTCCGTCGTCGGACGAGCGCGTGTGAACGCTAACATGTGAGCGCGAACATGAACAGGGCAGGCCCTCGGCGATCACGTTCGAACGCCTTTGGCGACTCTCGTCCGCGAGGTGGAACCAGCGGTCGCGAGGTAGAACCCCGGGGGTTCTACCTCGCGACCTGCGGTTCTACCTCGCGGGTGGTGTCAGCCGCACGACGTCGCGTCGTACGCGACCTCCTGCTCGGTGGTGACGGGCTCGCCGTCGAGCACCGCCGTGCCCGTCACCGTGACCTCGCCCGCGGCGACCGACGACGCCCGCACCGCGAACGACTGGTACGCCGCCCTGCCGGGCGCGACGCCGGCGAACGACCTCGTCCCGAACGGCGTCACCAGCGTGACGTCCGCCGGCACGTCGCCCGCGTTCGTCGCGCGCACCGCGACGTACGCCTTCCCGGCGAGGCACCGCGGTGTCGCCTCGACCGCCAGCTCGACCTCGGGCTCCGGCACCACGTCGCCGGGCACGATCTCGACCGTGTAGGTCGTCGACGTCGTGTGGTCCTGCGCGACGCCGACGATCTCGACGGTCCGACCGGTCCCGTCGGCCGGGAGCGGCACGACGCGGCCGGCGGTGTCGTCGACCAGCACGCCGTCGACGCGGACGAGCCCGCTCGGGACGTGCGGGTCGGCGTCGAGCACGACGCTCGCCGTGCCCTGCGGCACCGTGAGCGTGTAGGCCGTCGTGGCAGGGTCGAACGCGGGCGCGAGCGTCCCGGTGTCGAACCCGAGCGCGGACAGCCCCGGCGTCGTGTCGTAGGACGCCGCCCGGTCGACCCGCACGCCGAACACACCGCCGGCCCACCCGCCGGTCGCCTGGAAGCGCACGGTCACGACGGGGATGCGTTCGCCGTCCTCGTCGAGCACGTGCTCCCCCGCGCTGTCGACCTTCCAGCGCGTGGCCCCGCCGATCTCGAGATACTTCGCGGGGAGCTGCGTCGAGTCGACGTAGAACCCGTCCTCGTCCTCGTTCGGGGCGCCGTCGACGACCCTGACGGTCTTCAGCCTCTCGTCGTTCACGTACACGTCGAACGTGCGGCCCGCGTCGCCCCCGTAGTACGTGACCCCGAGGTGGTTCGCCGCGGAGTCGGGGTCGATCACGAGGTCGTAGCTGAACCAGCCCGTCCCGTCGGCGTGCCGGAACTGGCGCCCGGAGAACGCCCCGACCGACGACCCGCTCTGCTTCAGGTTCTTCGCGTTCTCGAAGTTGTTGTTGTCGAAGCTGGTCAGCTCGTCGACCGTGCGGTCGGCGTCGCGCAGCTGCTGCTTGGCGCGCAGGATGCGCTCCTGCGACGCGGCGGAGTCCGGCTCGTCGAGGTTCAGGTAGAGCCCGTACGTCACGTCCCAGTTCGTGTGGTGCGGGGTGAAGACGAGACCCCCGCCGTCTGCGGTGTTGCGGAGCTCGAGCTGGACGCGACCGTCGGCGCCGTCCTCGACGCGCACGAGGTTCTCGGCGATGCGTTCCTTCCACTCGTCCGCGCCCATGCCGGCCGCGGTGAGGGTCGTCTGCGCGTCCTCGTCGCGCGTCGAGGACCGCACGAGGATGCCGGTGCCCTGCGACGCCGGCTGCGGGATCGCCCCGAGGTCGGCCGACAGGACGACCGGGCCGTAGCGGAACGCGACGAAGTACGGGTTGTCCGGGGTGTCGACGACCGACACCCCCGTCGGCATCGTGTACCGGACCACGTCCCCCGCCGCGACGGGCAGCACGACGTACCCGCGCGACACCGTGGGCTCGACCGCGGAACCGTTGACCTCGAGCGACACGTCTCCCGCGGCCCACGACGGGACGCGGAGGCGCAGCGTCGCGTCCTCGGCGACCGCGCCGCCGTCGAGCGCCGCGACCCGGAACGTCACGGTGTCGTCGTTCGGCAGGTTGGCCTCCTGCTCCACGCGCAGGTTCTGCGCCGCGTGGTCGAACGTCGAGGAGAAGAACATGTTGACCCACACGGAGCCCTGGCCCGTGAAGTAGACCGAGTCGCCGAGCTTGGAGAAGTTCTCCATGCCCGTCCCGGTGCAGCACCAGAACTCGGTGAACGGGAGGTTGAACACCTTGTGGTAGCCCGAGCCCATGGGGTTGAAGTAGGTCGTCGTGCCCGTCTCGGGGTTCTGCGACGACAGGATCGTGTTGATGAACGCGTTCTCGTAGTAGTCCGCGTACCGCACGTCCTTGCTCAGCTTGAACAGCTCGCGCGACAGCTTGAGCATGTTGTACTCGTTGCACGTCTCGGCCGTCTCGGCGTTGCGCGCGTCGCCCTGCTCGTCGGCGCGCTCGTGCAGCGACCCGGGCTCGTGGAAGTGCTCCGCCTGGCTGTTGGCCCCGGTCACGTAGGTGTGGTCGCGCACGACGATGTCGAAGAAGTTCTCCGCCGCCGCGAGGTACATCGGCAGTTCGTCCTTCTCCGCCTGCGTGAGGAGCGCGTAGTACTCGGGGTTCTGCGTGAAGACGCGGTAGCGCTTGAGCGCGCCGAGGAGCTTGGGGATCTGCGTGTTGGCGTGCTTGCCCGGCAGGACGTCCTGGCCCGCCGCGAGCTGGCGGAACAGGGCCACCTCGTCGAACGCCTCCGCCGCCTCCTTGATCCGCACGTCGCCGGTGGTCTCGAAGAGCTCGTACAGCGCCTCGTTCATGCCGCCGTACTCGGTGCGCAGCATGACGTCCGTGCTCGGCAGCCTCGACACGCGACCCTGCACGTACAGCCCGAAGTCGGTCGCGACCGCGAGCGCCTGGTCGCCGACGGGGCCGTCGACGTACTCGGCGACGTCGAGCAGGCCGGCGAGCACCTTGTGCAGGTTGTACCAGGGCACGATGACGTTCTCGTCGGACGACCCCGTGCCCTGCACCTCGTCGAGGACGGACTCGCGGAACGCCGACACGTAGCCCGCCGAGCCCGGGTGCGACGCCGCGTAGGCGTCCTGGACGCGCGAGAGCCCTCCCACCGCCTCCTGGATCTCCGTGAAGAGCGCGTCCTTCGTCGCCTGGTCGGGCGTCGAGGACCACGACATCGCGAGCGCCGACATGTAGTGCCCGAACGCGTGCCCGCGGAAGTTCACCGCGTTGCTGCGCTCCCAGCCGCCGTACCCGGTGGCGGTCGTCGGGGTCAGCCCGCCGACCTTGTAGAACTCGTGGAGGAACGTCTCCGAGTCGAGGCTGAGCAGGTACTCGTGCTCCTTCGACGCCGCGTTCTGCAGGAAGTCGTCCGAGAGCAGCACCGACGGCAGCGTCGTGTCCTCGAGCGGCGTCTCGTCGACGACCGCGGGGACGAGCACCTCGAACGCACGCGTCACCGGCTCGCCGTCGAGGTAGCGGACGCTCGCGGTGAGGGTCACGTGCGCGTCGTCCTCGCCGAGCGCGGGTCGGTGCACCGCGCCGTCGGTGCCGATCACCTCGGGGTCGGACGACCGCCACGTCACCGTCGACCCGCGAGACCCGGTGGCGGGCAGCACGAGGGCGACCGTCGCGCGCTCGGGCAGCGTCAGGCGGTCGGCGTCGTCGCGGGCCACGGCGTCACGGTCGATCATCCGTCCCGACTCCTCGTAGAGACCGACGACGTCCGCGAGGTTCGCGACGCCGTCGTACAGCCGGTACTGGTCGAGCGCCGCCCGCAGGTAGCCGCCGTTGTACTGCGGGCCGTTGAAGCCGACGGTCTTGGGCAGTGCCGGGTCGGAGCCGAGCACCCCGGTCGCGTCGCCGCCGACCGCGTTGGCCACCGTCGACGGCACCTTCTCGCCGTTGCGGTAGAACGCGACGTCCTTGGTCGCGCGGTCGTACGTGACGACGACGTGCGTCCACTCGTCCGCGGGGAAGAACGACGCGCGGTCGGAGCTCGCGACGCGCACCTTGTAGGGCTGGCCGCTCGCGGGGCCGACCGACAGGGCGAGCGGCACCGTGTCGGACTCGGACGACAGGTACCAGCCGTCCGAGTTGTAGGCGCGCTTGTTCCACGTGACGAGGTGCTCGCCCGCGAGCCTCCCGCTCGGCTCGATCCAGAACGAGAGCGTGAGGTCCTCGGGCTGCAGCTCGGTGGACGTGCCGAGGTCGAGATACGTGCTCCCGGTCAGGCGCAGGGCCTGGGTCCCCGGGACGACGCCGTCCACGTACTCGTAGCCGACCGGCGCGGACCCGGCGTGGCCGCGCAGCGACACGGGGTGGGCGAGCGGGCCGGAGTCGGTGACGTCGCCCTCGAACGCGAGGTCGAGGACGGGGTCGGACAGCGCCGGCTCGGCCGCGACGGCGGTCGGCGCCCAGGTGGTCAGGGCCAGCGCGGTGGCGGCGGCGACGGCGGCGAGCCGCGCCGGCCCACCGGGTCGACGGCGCACGCCGTCGGTCGTTCTCGGATGCATCGTTGCTCCTCGGGTCGCGCGCGGGCTGCGGTGCCCGGCGACGTCGTGCGGTCGGGGTGGTGACCCTCGTGGCCTGTCGGACCGGCCACGAGGGAAGCGGGCTGCCAGGTCGAGCCCTAGGCCGCCACCGCCGTGGCGACCTGGCGGTCGAGCGGGCGGGGCGGCGTCGGATGCGAAGGGCGCAGAGCCGCGCGCGGAGACCGCCGGCCGAACGCCCGAGGTGACGGCGCGGCAGCCCGAGCACCGAGGCCGCCCCGCCCGCGGAGGCGGGGCGGCCGTCGGTACCCGGGCTCTACCTCACGGTGTTCAGCCGCAGTCGAGCGCGTCGTAGGCGACGTCGACGCTCGACGTGACCTCGTCGCCGTCGACCACGGCCGTGCCCGTCACGGTCGCCGAACCGGCCGGGACGGAGACCGCGCGCGTCGCGAACGACTGGTACGCGTTCTTGCCCGGCGCGACGTCCGCGACCGCCCTGGTGCCGAACGGCGTGGCGAGCGTGACGTCCACGGGGACGTCCTCGCCGTTCGTGGCCCGCACCGCGACGTACGCCTTGCCCGCGAGGCAGCGCGCCTGCGCGGTGACGTCGAGGTCCAGCTCCGGGGCGGCCTGCTCCGCGTGGAGCCGGACGAACGTGATCGAGTACGCGGGGAACTCGTACGAGAAGTCCTCCCCCACGCCGGTGATCGTCCGCTCGACGGGCACCAGGAGCTCGGGGTCGGCCTTGGTGTTGGTGTCCGACGGCGAGCCCACCATCTCGGTGACGGTCGCCTCGTCCGAGATGCCGGCCGAGCCTGCCAGCCCGTCCACGTGGACCTGCGTGCGCGCCGCGGTCGCGGTCGGGTTGACGACCTTGACCACCACGTCGCCCGAGTCCTCGTCACGCGTGACCACCTGGTACAGGGACTTGGTGGTCGCCTGCTCGTAGGACATCTGGAGCTCGCCGTCGAGGTAGAGCTCGATGGTCGAGCCCTCGACGACGACCTTGATCCGGTACGCCTGCCCGGCCTCGATGCTGTGGTTCTCGACCGCCTTCACCTCTCCGGCGCTGCCGCCCGAGGCCCGCTGGAGGGCCTGGCGCGTGTTGTTCCACCCGCCGAGGTTCCACCAGTAGTAGTCGTTGGGGCCGCCCGCGGCGAAGCCGACGAGGAAGCCCTCCGACCCGGCGCTCTTGCGGGCGTCCAGCTCGAGCGTGTAGCTCGACCAGTCCTTCGCGTAGGCGCCCTCGACGATCGAGCGCGCGTCGGTGACGTTCGTCGCCGACTGGACGTAGGCGCCGTCCTGCGCGGCCCACGTGCCCGCCTGCGGCTCCCACCGGTCCGCACCGGCCTCGAAGTCGTCGGAGAACAGGACGTCGCCGGAGGCGTTGTCCGTGACCCGCACGTTGTCGTACTGCGCCGCCGTGTTCCACGTGGAGAGGAAGACGCCGCCGTCGAGCGTCGAGCTCGCCGGCGCGGGTCCGGAGTGGGTGCTCGGCACGACCTGGTCCCCGACGTTCGCGGAGAACATCTGCTGGACGTGGTAGTTGACCGAGCCCCACGACTCGTCGTTGTCGAACCAGATCGCGTCCGGCGACCACTGCACGTACGACTCGTTGGCGAGCAGCGGGGCGTACGACGCGAGCCGGACGAGGTCGGAGTTGCGCTCGAGTCCCGTCATGAACGCCGCCTCGGAGAGGGCGTTGGCGAACGTGTTGCCGCGCGACGCGTACTCGCCGAGGAACACGTCCGGGCCCTCGCGGTCGTAGGAGTCGTACCGCTCGTCGTTCTCGAGGAACCACTGGGGGTCGTTGTAGTAGTGCTCGTCGACCATGTCGACGCCCTGCTCGCGGTTGAACTCCCACAGCTCGTCGAAGCGCGTGCCGGTGTCGTCCGGGCCGGAGTTGGAGATGATCTCGATGTCCGGGTAGGCCGCCGCGATGGCGTCACGGAAGGCCGGGAAGTTGGCCTCGAACGTCTTCGTGTTCTCCTCGTTGCCGAGCCCGATGTACTTGAGGTCGAACGGCTCCGGGTGGCCGAGCTCGGCGCGCACGGCGCCCCACTCGGTCGTCACGTCGCCGTTGGCGAACTCGATGAGGTCCACGGTGTCCTGCACCCAGCGCTGGATCTGCGCGGGGTCGGTCATCTCGGGGATGGTGCTGCCGCAGCCGTTGGCCCCGACCGACACGACGGGGAGGGGCGTCGCGCCGAGGTCCTCGGCGAAGAGGAAGTACTCGAGGTAGCCGATCCCGTACGACTGGTTGTAGCCCCAGAAGTTCCAGTTGGTCGCGCGCTCCTCGACCGGACCGATGGTCTCCTTCCACTGGTACGTGCGGCGACGGTCCGTGAAGCCCGACTCCTCGTACGTCCGGAACGTGCCGACGTTCGTCACGCACCCGCCGGGGAAGCGCACGAACTGCGGGTCGAGCGCCTCGATCTTCTCCGCGAGGTCCTTGCGCAGCACCGACGGCCCGTTGACCGGGCCGACCCACGTGTCCTGCGGGAAGAGCGACACCTGGTCGACGGCGAGCGTGCCGGCGGCGCCGGAGAGCAGCGCGAGACGGCCGGCGTTGGTCGTCCCCGTCGCGTCGAGCGTCAGCTCGTACTTCTTCCACGTGTTCGAGCCGTCGACGGCGACCTGACCGGTCGCGTAGGCGGTCGTCCCGGCCTCGTCCTCGACGCGCACCGTGAGGGTCTGCGCCGTGGCCGAGCGCGCCCAGACGGAGAAGTCGTACGACTCCCCCTCCTCGACGAACAGGCCCGTGTTGTAGCCCGCGTTGCGCACGCCGGCGCCGGCCGCCGTGGTGGTGAGGTTGAGGTAGTTCCGGTTCGTGGCGTTGAGGCGGCCGGCGTCGTTCACGACCTGCGTGGTCGCGGTGGCCCCGCCGCGGTTCGCGGCGCTCCACGCGGTGAGCCCGGTGAAGGACGCGTTGTCCTGGTTGTTGAACTCGAAGGACCGGTTGCGCACGAGCTCGGCGTACAGCCCGCCGTCCGCGGCGTAGTTGATGTCCTCGTAGAAGATGCCGTAGAGCTCGTCGCTCATCTCGGTCCGCTCGCCCGCGAGGTCGACCGTGAGCTCGTGGTCGGCGCTCGCCGACGGCGTGAGCGTGAGCGGCGTGGCCGCGTCGCGTGCGCCGAGGACGAGCGCGCCGTCCTGCGCGCGCACGCCGGCGTACTGCTCGGGGTCGGCGGCGCTGCGCAGCCAGACCTTCCCGCCGCCGGCGTCGGTGATCCGCAGCGCCGTGCCGTCCGTGCCCGCGCCTCCGAGGGCGAGGCGGGGCTCCGGGTCACCCGTGACGACGACGGGACGGTCGCCGACCGCGAGCGTCACCGGCGACGTGCCGGGTGCGCCGTCGACGGCGGTCGCCTCGAGCGCGACGGTCGTGGCGGGACGCTCGTCGTCCAGCGCGAGCCCGTCGTCGGTGGCGACCAGGTACCGGGCGTCACCCGGTCCGGACAGCGTGAACGCGCCGTCGGGCACCTGGTCCGCGCCCTCCGCCGCCGTCAGCGCCACGTAGTCGAAGACGGCGGTGTGCGACGTGCCGTCCTGCGCGGCGAGCGCGTAGAGCCCGACCTGCGTCGTCGGGAAGTCGACCTCGACGGACCCGGCCGGCTGCCACGCCGTCCCGTCCCAGTACGACGTGGTGATCGTGTCGCCGGAGCGCTGCATGCGCAGCGTCTCGCCCGTGGAGCCGGGCCGGTCCGTGAACGAGTCGGCGGCGAACACGCCGCCCGACTCGACGTCGTTCTCGATCGCGCGACCCGAGGGCGCGAGATCGCCGACGAAGGTCAGGCCGGAGCGGACGTAGTTGTCCATGTCCTGCCACGCGATGAGGCCCGCGCCCTGGTAGACGCGGTCGACCGGTGCCTCGACGTGCGTCACGACCGTGAAGTCGCCCGCCGGCACGTCGAGCACGACGACGTTCTTGGCGGTGTTGTTCGTCTGCCACGTGTCGCCCGGCTGCGAGCGCAGGGTGAGCGCGCCGCCGTCGACGGTGAGCGCCTCGGGCACCGGGTTGACGACGGTCCAGTCGGCGCCGAGCTCGGCGCCGTCGAACGCGTCGACCCACGCGCCGGCGGGCAGGTCGGGCTCCGCGGCGGACGCCGGCATCGACGACGCGAGCGCGACCGTGCCGACAAGCCCGCACGTGAGCGCGACGGCGACCGTGCGGCGCCACCTCCGCGCTCGGCTGTGCAGGGGGTCCTGGGGGTGATCCATGGCCTTCCTCTCCTCGTTGAGAGACGTGGTCCGTGCCATCCGTGTGAGCGTTAACAGACTCGCGCCCACCGTAGTGTGAGCGTTCACATCTGACAAGGGTCCTCGTCGCGGGCGTCGCGCGGGCACGGGCGTGCCCGCGCGACCCGGGGTGCCGGCCCCGTCCAGCTCTGCGGTGCCTCCGGACGACCGGAGGTCCAGACGCGCGCCGCGCCGGCCCCGTCCCGCCACGCCCCGGCACTGCCGGCACGTGACGGGACGGACCCGGCGCCCGCGCTCACCGCCGTCTGACGACCAGCACGCGCTGCAGGACCACGAAGATCAGGAGCAGCACGCCGATGACGATCTTCGTCCACCAGGAGGACAGCGTGCCCTCGAAGGTGATGATCGTCTGGATCAGGCCGAGCACGAGCACGCCGAGGACGGACCCGAGCACGAAGCCCGTCCCGCCCGTGAGGATCGTGCCGCCGATGACCACGGCCGCGATCGCGTCGAGCTCCATGCCCACACCGGTCAGCGAGTAGCCCGACCGCGAGAACATCGCGAAGAGCAGTCCCCCGATGCCGGCGCACGTACCGCTCACCACGTACACGAGCACCTTCGTGCGGGCGACGGGAAGCCCCATGAGCATCGCCGACTGCTCGCCGCCGCCGATCGCGTAGACCGTGCGGCCGAACTGCGTGTAGTGCAGGACGAAGAAGGCGATCGCCACCACGACGAGAGCGATGACGACGGCCGTCGTGAGGCGCCAGCCGTCGCCGATCTCCTGGCTCCAGCTCGCGAGCGCGACGAAGGACTCGTCCGTGATGGGGATGGACTGGAGGCTGATGACGTAGCACAGGCCGCGCGCGAGGAACATCGCGGCCAGCGTCGCGATGAACGGTTGGATCTCGAACACGTGGACCATGAGCCCCACCGCGAGCCCGAGGACGGTGCCGATCAGCACGGAGATCGCGATGACGACGGCGACGGGCCAGCCGCTCTGCAGCAGCGACGCCGTCGTGATGCCCGAGAGCGCGACGACCGCGCCGACGGACAGGTCGATGCCGCCCGTGAGGATCACGAAGGTCATGCCGACGGCGAGCACGATGAGGAACGAGTTGTTGATGAACAGGTTCGAGATCACGCGCGCCGACAGGAAGTTCTCGTACCGGCTGCCGCCCACGACGAGCATGAGGACGAGCACGAGGAGCGTCCCGAGGACGGGCAGGTAGCGCCGGTCAAGACGGAACCGGCCGAGTCGCGCTGCCATGGTCGTGCTGCCTCCGGGGGTGGCTGGACCGGCACCCCGAGGGCCGGGAGACGAGGTGGGGGCGGGGGTCTGCACGGCGGACATCAGGCACCCACCTCCGCTGCGACGGCCGCGTTCGGCGCGGCTCGGCGACGGCGGGCCGCGAGCTTGTCACGGACCACCGGGGACTGCGCGAGGCACACGGCGATGACCACGACGGCCTTGAACAGCGGCGTCACGGACGGGGAGATGCCGAGCAGCGTCACGGTGAAGGTGAGCGTCTGGATGATGAGGACGCCGACGAGCGTCCCGGACAGCGAGAACTTGCCACCGGCGAGGGACGTGCCGCCGATGACGACGGCGAGGATCGCGTCGAGCTCGATGAACAGACCGGCGTTGTTCGCGTCGGCCGCCATGGTGCCGGACGAGATCATGAGGCCCGCGAGGCCCGCGAAGAGCGAGCACACCGCGTAGACCGTCCAGATGATGCTGCGCGACCGTACGCCCGCGAGCCGGCTCGCCGCCGGGTTGATGCCGACGGACTCGATGAGCATCCCGAGCGCGGTCCGCCGGGTGAGGACCGCCACGGCCGCGAAGACCGCCCCGGCGACGAGCACGGCGACCGGCAGGCCGAGCCAGAAGCCCGAGCCGAGCGTCTTGAACGGCGCGCTCGTCACGGTCGTGATCTGCCCGCCCGTGATGAGCATCGCGATGCCACGGCCGGCCATCATGAGGACGAGCGTCGCGATGATGGGCTGGATGCCCACGACCGCGACGAGGAACCCGTTCCACAGGCCGAGGACGAACGACAGCGCGAGGGCTAGCCCCATGGCGACGAGGACGGTGGTGACGCTGCCCGGGTCCGGCGACGAGGCGATGAAGGTCAGCGCGACCGCGCCGGAGATCGCGACGACCGCACCGACCGACAGGTCGATGCCGCGCGTGGCGATGACGAGGGTCATGCCGAGGGCGACGAGCAGGAGCGGCGCGCCGTTCTTCAGCAGCAGGACGAGCGAACCCTCCAGGTGGCCGTCCCGGACGCCGACCGACAGGAAGCTCGGCCGGTTGATCGTGTTGGCCACCAGCAGCGCGGCCAGCGCGGCCAACGGCCAGAACAGCCGGTGCTGGGTGACGCGGCGCCAGGTGGGCGTCGTGGCGGTCATGAGTCGGACCCTCCGCTCGCGATGAGCTCGACGACGTCCTCGACCGTGACGTCGTCGTCGTTGGTGATCTCCGCGACCTTCTTGCGGTCGCGCAGGACGGCGATGCGGTGGCTGAGCCGCAGCACCTCCTCGAGCTCGGCCGAGATGAAGACGACCGACATGCCCTCGCTCGCGAGCTGCGCGACGAGCTTCTGGATCTCGGCCTTCGCACCGACGTCGATCCCGCGCGTGGGCTCGTCGAGGATGAGCAGCCGGGGCGCCGTCGCGAGCCAGCGCGCCAGCAGGACCTTCTGCTGGTTGCCGCCGGAGAGGTTCTTGATGAGCGCGTCCGGGTTGGCGGGCCGGATGGACAGCGCCTCCATGTACTTCGTCACGAGCTCGTCCGCCTGGCGCGTGGGAACCCGGCGCAGCCAGCCCCGCTCCGCCTGGATGCCGAGGATGATGTTCTCGCGGATCGTCAGGTCGCCGACGATGCCCTCGGCCTTGCGGTGCTCGGACGAGAACGCGATCTTCCGCTGCATCGCGGCGCGGGGCGTCCGCAGCCGGACCGGCGTGCCGTCGAGGACCGTCTGCCCGGAGTCCGCGTGGTCCGCCCCGGCGAGGAGCCGGGCGAGCTCGGTGCGCCCCGAGCCCAGCAGGCCCGCGAGCCCGACGACCTCGCCCGGGTAGACGTCGAGGTCGAACGGCTGGATCGAGCCCTTGCGCCCGACGCCCACGGCCTGGACGAAGGGGGTGACGTCGGCGTTGTCGGCGACCGAGCGCTTGGGGGTCTCCTCGAGCGCGGACAGCACCTCGAGGGACGTGCCGATCATCTTCGACACGAGCTCGAGCCGCGGGAGCTCGGCCGTGCGGTACTCGCCGACGAGCCGCCCGTTGCGCAGCACCGTCATGCGGTCGGAGATCTCGTAGACCTGCTCGAGGAAGTGCGACACGAAGAGGATGGCCACGCCGTCGTCGCGCAGCCGCCGGACGACCGCGAAGAGCTGGGCGACCTCGTCCGCGTCGAGGCTCGACGTGGGCTCGTCGAGGATGAGCACCTTGACGTCGACCACGAGGGCACGGCAGATGGCGACGAGCTGCTGCACGGCGAGGGAGTGCGACGAGAGCGACGACGCGGGGTCGATGTCGAGGTTGAGCCGGGCGAGCATCTCCCCCGCGCGCCGACGGGTCGTGCGCCAGTCGATGGCCCCGAGGCGTCGCGCCTCGTTGCCGAGCATGATGTTCTCGGCGACCGAGAGGTTCTCGCAGAGGTTGACCTCCTGGTACACCGGCGAGACACCGGCCGACTGCGCCTCGCCGGGGCCGGAGAACGTGTGCTCCACCCCGTCGACGACGATGCGCCCGGAGTCGATGGAGTAGACACCGGTGAGCGCCTTGATGAGCGTGGACTTGCCGGCGCCGTTCTCGCCCATGAGGGCGTGCACCTCGCCGGGGCGCAGGGTGAGGTCCACGCCGTCGAGCGCCTTGACGCCGGGGAACTCGATGGAGATCCCGGTCATCTCGACGACGGGCGGACCGTCCGGGCTGGGGGTTGTCATCGCTGACCTTCCGTGCGGTCGACGGCGGCCGGTCGACGTCGACCGGCCGTGCCTGGTTGGGCGGCCGCGCGCCGGGGCCTCGATGGGCTCCCGGCGCGCGGCCGGTCCTCGGGGTGGGGGAACGCTACCGCGCTCTCCCCCGGGCGGGAACCCGGCAGGGCTCCGCGCGCTCCGTCGGGATCAGTACTCGCGGGTCGGCAGGGCCTCGATCGCCTGCTCCTGCGTGAAGGACTGGTCCTCGACCACGATGCGCTTCTCGACCTCCTCGCCGGCGACGACCTTCTTGATGATGTCGGCGAGGTCCGGGCCGAGCAGCGGGTTGCACTCGACGATGAAGTTGATCTTGCCGTCGGCGAGGGCCTGCATGCCGTCCTTGACCGCGTCGATCGTCACGATCTTGATGTCCTCGCCAGGGACGAGACCCGCGGCCTCGATGGCCTCGATCGCGCCGAGACCCATGTCGTCGTTGTGCGCGTAGACGAGGTCGATGTCGTCGTGCGCCTGGAGGAAGCCCTCCATGACCGTCTTGCCCTCGGCGCGCGTGAAGTTGCCCGTCTGGGAGTCGATGATCGTGACGTTCGGGTTGTCGGCCGTGGCGTCCTCGAACCCGGTCTTGCGGTCGATCGCCGGGGCGGCACCCGTCGTGCCCTGGAGCTCGACGACGTTGATCGGCTCGGTCGCGACGTTCTCGGAGACCCACTCGCCGGCCATCTCGCCCTCGAGGACGAAGTCGGACCCGATGAACGACTCGTAGAGCGTCTCGTCCTCGGAGTCCACGGCGCGGTCGGTGAGGACGACGGGGATGCCGGCCTGCTTGGCCTCCTCGAGCACCGAGTCCCAGCCGGACTCGACGACCGGGGAGAACGCGATGACGTCGACGCCCTGCGCGATGTAGGACCGGATCGCCTGGATCTGGTTCTCCTGCTTCTGCTGCGCGTCGGAGAACTTCAGGTCGAACCCGTTCTCCGCGGTGAGGGTGTCCTGGATGGACTTGGTGTTCGCCGCGCGCCAGCCGGACTCGGCGCCGACCTGGGAGAAGCCGACGGTGATCGTGTCACCGCTGCCGCCGCCGCTGTCCGCGGTGCCGTCGTCGCCCGTGTCACCGCCGCTGCTGCACGCCGCGAGCGCGAGGACCGCCGCGCCGGCGAGGATTCCGGTCAGGCGCGTGCGCGCCGTGGTCGTGCTGAACATGCTCTCCTCCTTGAGATGCGGCCCTCGGCGCCGTGCCGAGGTCCCGTTCCTTCGTGCCAGCCCGCCATCGGGCTGTTGACTCTTGTTCGTACGTGTTCAGATGTGTCCTTGTCTAGCGGTGTCACCGCCTCGCCGCAAGCCCCTCGGGCCGCGTCGCGGATCACCGTTCGGTAACCCTTGCGAGCTACCTGCCGGCCCTCCGACCTCCGTACCCTCCGAGCGATCAGCGCACCCGTGCGACAGGGCACGGATGTGAGCGCTAACACCCCCCTGGGCGGAGATGTTAGCGCTCACACGCGGCCGAGCGAAAGTCTTTCCGGTCACGGTTGGATCACGACCGGCTCCCCGCCCGGGAACACGGGGGCCGGCGGGCGCGCGCCCACAGCGAATTCACCCGACGGGCGCCGCCCGGGGCCAGCCGTCGTCGGTCCAGCCGAGCTCGTGCAGGGCGAGCCGGAAGTCGCCGCCCTCGCGCTCGTCGTAGTAGTGGAACGCGAGCACGTCCGCGGTGTCGGCCTCGGACACCGACTGCCCGCCCGGGCCGATCGCCCACCCGTCCGACGCGAGGAGCTCCGTCCCGCCCCCGAGCGCCATGTCCGTGCCCTCGGCGTCGAGGAACGGTCCCGCGACGTCGCGCGACCGCCCGACGGCGACCCGGTACGTCGAGTCCGTCCCGCGGCAGCACGAGTCCCACGACACGAAGAGGTAGTACCAGCCGTCGTGCTCGAGCAGCGCCGGGGCCTCGATCGCGTTGTCGGGCACGCCGGAGCGCGACGCGACCGTCACCGGCTCCGCGCCCTCGGCGGGCTTCCCGCTCGGCCACTCGACCGGCACCGCCTGGATCCCGCCCCAGAACGAGCCGAAGAACAGCCACGGGGAGCCGTCGCGGTCCTCGACCACGGTGGGGTCGATCGCGTTGAAGTCGTCCTCGCCCGGGCGCGACCGCACGACGGCGCCCTGGTCCGTCCACCCGTACCCCGGGTCCGCCGGGTCGATCGTCGACCCCGTCGCGACGCCGATCGCCGAGTCGTTCGAGCCGAACGTCGACGCGGAGTAGTAGAGGTACCAGGTGCCGTCGTGCTCGACCACCTCCGGCGCCCAGAAGTTCCCGACGCCGTCGATCTCGTCGCGCACCCACCGCGGGTCGCCGCTCGCGTCCCACGCGGTGCCCGCGTCCTCCCACGTGCGTCCCGCGTCGTCGGACCGGCGGACCTGCGGCGCGCCGAAGCCCACGCGCACGTCACCGGTCGAGTAGACGAACCACGGCTCGCCCTGCGCGCCGGCGACGAGCGCCGGGTCGTGGACCCGCACGTCGCCCGTGACGGGGATCGCCGTCCCCGTCACGGGCTCCCACGGCCGCACGACGGCCAGGACACCGGCGGCGGCCACCCCGACGAGCACGACCGCGACGACCACGGCGCGCACGACGACGGACCGTCCTGCGCGCCGCCGCGTCACCCGGGCTCGGCTCACGCCCGGGCCAGCCGCAGCACGGACCACGAGACGGCGGGGAGCTCGGCGCGTGCGCGGTCGTCCGCGACCTTCGCCGACGTGTTGACGACCGGGACGACGCTCGTCGCGTCGTCGGCCGTCGCCTGCCACGTGTGGTCCGGGTTCGAGAGCGTGAGCGCCTCGACGAGGCGCAGCCCGGGGAACCCGCGCAGGTCGACGTCGAGGTCGACCGCACGCGTGGTCGAGCGGTTGACCGCGAACAGCACCACGTCACCGGTCGCGGGGTCGTGCGTCGCCACGGCGTCGAGCACGGGGACGTCGCCGAAGCGTGCCGTCTCCTCGGCGGGCGACTGCACCGCGACGCGCAGCACGTCGCCCGCCGCGTGGCGCGCGGTCAGCGCGAACGGGTGGAACGTCGTCTGGCGCCAGGACCGGCCGCCCGGCTCGGTCATGATCGGCGCGATGACGTTGACGAGCTGGGCGAGCGACGCCGCGTGCACGCGGTCGGTGTTGCGCAGCAGCGAGACGAGCAGGCTGCCGACGACGACCGCGTCCGCGACGTTGTAGCGGTCCTCGAGCAGCACGGGCGCGACGGGCCAGTCGTCGCCCGACGGCGGCCGCGACTCGGCGCGCTTCTGGTACCAGACGTTCCACTCGTCGAACGAGATGCTGATCCGCCTGGAGTGCTTGCCGGCCGCTCGCACCTGGTCCGCGGTGGCGGCGACGGACTCGACGAAGTGGTCCATGTCCACGGCCGAGGCGAGGAACGACGCGAGGTCGCCGTCCTCCTCCCAGTAGTACGCGTGCGCCGAGACGTGGTCGACGTGCTCGTACGCCTCCGTGAGCACGACCCGCTCCCACTCGCCGAACGTCGGCATGTCGGAGCTCGACGAACCGCAGACCACGAGCTCGACGCCCGGGTCCATCATGCGCATCGCGCGTGCGGTCTCGGCCGCGAGGCGCCCGTACTCCTGCGGCGTTTTGTGGCCGATCTGCCACGGGCCGTCCATCTCGTTGCCGAGGCACCACATCCGGATCCGGTACGGCTCCTCGACGCCGTTGGCGCGGCGGCGGTCCGACCAGAAGGACCCGCCCGGGACGTTGCAGTACTCGAGCAGGTCGAGCGCCTCCTGGACGCCGCGCGTGCCGAGGTTCACGGCCATCATCGGCTCGACGCCGGCCTTCGCGGCCCAGCGCATGAACTCGTCGACCCCGACGGTGTTCGGGTCGCTCGAGTGCCACGCGAGGTCGAGGCGCGTCGGGCGCGCGTCGACCGGTCCGATGCCGTCCTCCCACCGGTAGCCCGAGACGAAGTTACCGCCCGGGTAGCGCACGGTCGTCACGCCGAGCTCACGCGTGAGGTCGAGGACGTCGCCACGGAACCCGTCGGCGTCGGCGGTCGGGTGGCCCGGGTCGTGGATGCCCGTGTAGACGCAGCGGCCGAGGTGCTCGACGAACGAGCCGAAGGTCCGGGGCCGGACGGGCCCGACGACGAAGGCCGGGTCGAGCGTGACGGTGGCGGCGTGCATGGGGTCCTCCGGGACGGTGCGGGACGGCGCCGGGTGCGGCGCCGGTCGGGTCGTGCGGGTCGGTGGTCGGGACGGGGGTGGTGATCGGGTCAGGGGTCGAGGCGCAGGAGACGCACGCCGTGCGCGGGCACGTCCACGTCGACGAGGTGGTCGCCGCCGGTCGCGGCGCTCGGGGGCACGAGCGGGACGCGCTCGCCGGTCCAGACGTCCACGAGGACCGGTCCGGCGCCGTCGACCCGACGCCCGCCGTCGCGCACCCCGGGCGCCACGCCGGCCCTGCCGACGGCGAGCCCCGCGGACGCCGCGGGCACGGTGACGCGGCGCGGCGACGACGCGGTCGAGAAGATCCCGGCCCAGCGCACGCCGTCGAGCGTGCGGTCGCCGGCGGCGCCCCACACGACCGTGTCTCCCTCGCGGAGCAGCTCGCGGCCCCCGGAGGACCGCAGGAGCACGTCGAGCACGTCGGTCCGGGTGAGGTCGGCGATCGTCGCCGCGTCGGACGCGGGAAGGTGCCCGCCCACGAACAGCGGCGAGCGGGCGAGGCACCACAGCGAGAGCATCGTGCGGCGCTCCGCCTCGGTGAGCAGGCTCTCGCGCGGCTCGCCGCGCTCGGCGCGCAGGCCGATGCGTCCCAGGGGGAGCATGTCGGCGTCGGCCCACGCGCCGGGACGCTGGTGCGGGGCCCAGCGCGCCATGCGCGCGAGCTGCGCCTCGACGTCGTCCCACCGGTCCCACAGGTCGTCGCTCACGCGCCACATGTCGGCGTGCCGGCGCAGGTGGTCGAGGTGGGCGAGGGACAACGACGTCCCCGGGGAGAGCGACAGGACGACCTCGCGCCCGTGCCGGTCCTCGGCGCGCGCGACGGCCGCGGCGAGCGCCTCGACCGCGTCGGCGTGGTAGGGCGCCAGCATGTCGTCGACCTTGAGGAGGTCCACGCCCCAGCCGACGACGCGGTCGACCTGGGCGTCGAGCCAGGCCCGAGCGCCGGGGTGGGCGAGGTCGAGACCGTAGTTGTCGCCGTTCCACGGGCACGTGCTCGACCGGTCGGCGATCTGCCCCGTGCGGTACGGAGTCCCCGGCACGGGGAGGTCGGCGTCGACGGCGCGCCGCGGGATGCCGCGCAGGAGGTGCACCCCGAACTGCAGGCCGAGGTCGTGCACCTGCCGCGAGAGGGGCGCGAAGCCTGCCCCGCCGGCCGCCGAGGGGAACCGCGCGGGGACCGGGCGCTGGACACCGAGCTCGTCGAGGAGCACCGGCGCGGCGGGGTTGTAGCCGCCGGCGCGCGCGGTCGGCTCGTACCACTGGATGTCGACGACGACCGTCGACCAGCCCGCGCTCGCCATGTCCGAGGCGAGGAAGCGGGCGTTGTCCAGGACCTCGGCCTCGGTCACGGTGGTGCCGAAGCCGTCCCAGGAGTTCCACCCCATGGGGGGCGTCAAGGACGCGGTACGGTGCATGGCGTGCGGGACCCCTCTCGGGCGGACAGGCGCCCCTCGTCGGTGACCGAGGCGACTTCTACAACGATGTAGACCGTGATGGTGCAGGGGCGGAGCAGGGTTCGTCAAGCCCGGGACGATCGAGGTGGCGACGACTTCTACATCGTTGCAAATCCGTGACGAGGCGCGCTTGACCGTGCGGCGGGCGGTGTGCAACCGTGCTCCCCATCGAGATTTTTCATCGATGTAAACGAGAGGTCGACGACGACGTCCGTGGCGGGACCCTCCGCCCCACCGACAGTCGCCCCCGCGACCACAGGACCGAGAGGAACCGTGATGAGGAAGTCACGACTCATGGCCGGCGTCATGGCCGGGATCATCGTCGCGAGCACGGCGGCGTGCAGCAGCGGCTCCGGCGGGGACGACGGGCTCACGTTCATGTTCCGCGGCGGCCCGGACGAGAAGGCGGCGTACGAGGCCGCGATCGCGAAGTTCACCGAGGAGACCGGCGTCGAGGTGAAGATGATCGTCACCGACGCCGACCAGTACGCGACCAAGCTCCAGGCGGCCGTCTCGGGCAACAACGTGCCCGACGTCTTCTACGTCGAGCAGGCGACCCTCCAGTCCTACGTGGGCTCCGGCGTGCTCATGGACATCACCGACCAGGTCGAGGAGCAGGGCGTCGACCTCGACAACATCTGGGAGTACGGCGTCGACTCCTACCGGTTCGACGGCACGCTCCAGGGCACGCCCGACGGCCGCCTCTACGGCCTGCCCAAGGACGTCGGCCCGTTCGCCTTCGGGTACAACAAGACGATGCTCGAGGCCGCGGGCATCCCCCTGCCCGACAAGGACGTCCCCCTCACCTGGGACGAGTTCGTCGCGATCAGCAAGCAGCTCACGACGGACACCGACGGCGACGGCGCGGTCGACCAGTGGGGCACCGGCCTCAACGTGCAGTGGAACCTGCAGTCGATGGTGTGGAGCAACGGCGGGGACTGGACGAACGAGGACCGCACCGAGGTCACGGTCGACACCCCCGAGTTCGCCGAGGCGCTCCAGGCCTTCGCCGACCTCACCAACGTCGAGGGCGTGACGCCGTCCGCGTCCGACGCGGCGACGCTCGACACCTACCAGCGCTGGATGGCCGGCGAGATCGGCTTCTTCCCCGTCGGGCCGTGGGACGTCAGCGTCTACAACGACCTCGAGTTCGAGTACGACCTCATCCCCTGGCCGTCCCTGGGCGGCGAGGAGAGCGCCACGTGGATCGGCTCGCTGGGCATCGGCGTGTCCGCGACGACGTCGGACGCCGAGAACGCCGTGAAGCTCGCGACCTACCTGTCGACCGACCCCGACGCGCAGCAGACGCTCGTCGACGCGAACATCCAGGTGCCCAACCTCAAGGACATGGCGCAGGAGTGGGCCGCCGCGCCCGACGCCGAGCCGGCGAACCGCCAGGAGTTCCTCGACATCGTGGAGGACTACGGGCGCGCGATGCCCGCCGCCTTCACGTACGGCGCGGAGTGGTACGACGAGCTGTGGGTCAACATCCAGCCCGTCCTCGACGGCAAGACGACGGCCGCCGACTACCTCGCCGAGACGCAGCCGAAGATGCAGACGCTGCTCGACGAGTCGAACGCCAACGCCGAGCAGGCCGCGGCCGGGAGCTGACCGTCCGGCACGGTCGTCGGGCGTCGCCCCGACGGCCGTGCCACCGACGGTCGACCGCCCGGTCGCGGACCGGCACGGTCGGGCACACCCGGACCAGCCCCGAGAGGAACCCCGATGACGCAGATCGCGGACGTCACCGACGACGCCACGAGCCCGCCCGGCGTGGAACCGCCGCCCCCGGCGCTGCGCAGCGCGAAGCAGCGCCGGCACCTGCACCGCACGGAGCACCGCTGGGCCTTGGCCTTCGTCGCCGCGCCGGTGCTCGGCTTCCTGGCCTTCACGCTGTACCCGCTCTGCTTCGCGGTCTACGCGTCCTTCACGAGCTGGAACGGGCTCGGGCCCATGCGCTTCGTCGGGCTCGAGAACTACTCGACGCTCCTCACCGACGAGTACTTCCACAAGAGCCTGTTCAACACGTTCTTCTACATGATCGGCATCCCGATCGGGATCGTCCTCGCGCTGATGCTGGCCATCGCGCTGAACCGGCGCCTGCCCGGTCGGACGTTCTTCCGCACGGTGTACTACGTGCCCGTGATCTCGTCGCTCGCCGCGATCGCCATCGTGTGGCAGTTCGCGTACAACGGCGACTTCGGCCTGATCAACCAGGTGCTGTCGTGGTTCGGGATCGACGGTCCCGACTGGCTCCAGAACACCGCGACCGTCAAGCCCGCGATCATCATCATGGCCGTCTGGAAGGGCCTCGGGTACTCGATGCTGCTGTACCTGGCGGCGATCCAGTCGGTGCCCGCGTCGCTCTACGAGGCCGCGGCGCTCGACGGCGCGAACGGCTTCCAGAAGTTCCGCTCCATCACGCTGCCGATGGTCCGCCCCGTCACGTTCTTCATCGTCGTCACGAACGTCATCGGCGGCGCCCAGCTCTTCACCGAGGTCAACATCATGACCCCGACCGGCGGCCCCGAGTTCAGCTCCGCGACGGTGGTCTGGTACATCGTGCGCAAGGCCTTCAAGTACCAGCAGATGGGCTACGCGACGGCGATGGCCGTCGTCCTCGGGCTGATCATCCTCGTCATCACGCTCATCCAGTTCCGCCTCAACCGGCGCAACAGCTTCAGCATCGACTGAGGGCAGGAGACACCACCATGAGCACCCCCCTCGCCGGCGGCGCCACGCGCTACCGCGTCACCAACATCGTCCTGCTCGTCGTGCTGAGCGTCTTCGCCGTCGTGATGATCGCGCCGCTCCTGTGGATGTTCACCACGTCGATCAAGACCAAGGCCGAGGTCTTCGCGCTGCCGCCCGTGTGGTGGCCCTCCGACCCGCAGTGGGACACCTACGTGCGGATGTGGTCGGACGCGCCGATCCTCTCCGGCTTCAGGAACAGCATCATCGTGTCCGTCACGGCGACGGTCGTCGGGTCCTTCACGTCAGCGCTCGCGGCGTTCGCGCTGGCGAAGATGCGCCTGCCGGGGAAGAACGCGATCTTCATCGCGCTGCTCACCGGCATCATGATCCCGTTCCCGACCGTCATGATCCCGCAGTTCGTCATGTTCTCCCGGCTGCACTGGGTGGACACCCTGCTGCCGCTCATCGTGCCGCTGCTGTTCGGCAACATCGTCATGATCTTCTTCCTGCGGCAGTACCTGCAGTCGGTCCCCGACTCCCTCGTCGAGGCGGCGAAGCTCGACGGCGCGTCGTACTTCCAGGTCTTCCGCGTCATGATCATGCCGATGATCCGGCCCGCGATCGCCGCCCAGTTCATCCTCTGGTTCATGACGGTCTGGAACGACTACCTCGCGCCGATCCTGTACCTGAACTCCCCGGAGAAGCAGACCATCCAGGTGGTCATCGCCAACCTCAACGTCGAGTTCGCCACGCAGCGCGACTACCCGCTGATCATGGGAGCGTCGTTCGTCGCGCTCCTGCCGATCCTCGTGGTGTTCCTGGTCTTCCAGCGCCAGATCATCGAGTCCGTCGCGCTCACGGGGTCGAAGGGCTGAGCGTGGCCGCCTCCACCACGCCGACCACGGCGGCCGCGGCGTCGGGTGCGTCTTCCCTCGGCGCACCCGACGCCACCCGCCCCGTTCCGCCGGAGACCCCGGACACCCCGGACTGGGGCGCGCGCCACGCGCACGACCCGACGGCCGTCGTCGACGACGAGGGCACGTACTGGCTGTTCTCCACCGACGCGTCCGCCGACGGCCCCGTCCCCGGGGGCGTCCAGGTCCGCCGCTCGACCGACCTCGTCACGTGGGAGTTCCACGGCTGGGCGCTCGCGGGGGTGCCCGGGCCGGCGGCGGCGTGGTCCGGCGCGGCCGGGCTGTGGGCGCCCGAGGTCGTTCGCGTCGACGACGAGTGGCGCATGTACTACTCCGCGTCGACCTTCGGCTCGCGCCGGTCCGCCATCGGTCTCGCGACCGCCCCGCACCCGCGCGGCCCGTGGACCGACTGGGGTGTCGTCGTCGCGAGCGAGCACGTCCCCGCACCCGAAGGTCTCGAGCACCCCAACGCCATCGACGCGAACGTCGTGACCGAGGCGGACGGGAGCCACTGGCTCGTGTACGGGTCGTTCTTCGCCGGGATCCACGCGCTCCGGCTCGACCCCGAGACGGGGTTCGTCGCCGACGAGCCCGCGCCCGGCACGCTCCACGACGCTCCCGGCACGCTCCTCGCGCGCCGGCCCCGCGCGGTCGACGGGGCCGTCGAGGGCGCGTTCGTCCTCCCCCGCCCGGGGGGCGGCTGGGCGATGCTCGTGAGCTACGGGTCGCTGTTCTCCACCTACCACCTGCGCGTCGCGGTGGCCGACTCCGTCACCGGCCCCTACCGCGACCGCGCCGGGCACGACCTGCGCGACCTCGACGCGCCGCCCGACGAGGTCGGCACGACGGTCCTCGCGAGCCACCGGTTCCCCGGCGGTCCGGGCGTCCTCGCCCCGGGCCACGCGTCGGTCCTCACCGAACCCGGTCGCCAGCTCCTCGTGCACCACGTGCGCGACGCCGAGGACCCGGCGCAGCACCGCGTCGAGGTGCGCCGGCTCGTGTGGACGCACGACGGCTGGCCGCTCGTCGCGCCGCAGCCCTGGGCCGGCCCCGACCGCGAGGTGGACGACACCGCGCTCTGGCCCACGAGCGCCGACGTCCTCGACGGCGCGTGGGAGCTCCTCCACCTGGCGGACCGCCCGGACGTCGTGCAGGACGCCCGGCGCGCGCGGCTCGACGTCGCCCCGGGCTCGGCCCGCGCGCTCGGCGAGGGCCGCTTCACCTGGACGACGACGGCCGGCACCCCCGTCTCCGCGGTCGCCTTCCCGTCGTGGGACGCCGTGCGCGGTCGTCCGGCACCGTCGGTCGTCGCGATCGGGTCCGACGGGCGCGTGGTCGCGGGAACGCGCACCGACGCCCCAAGCCCTGGGACCATCGACGCATGACCGACTCGGCCCGGCCCCGCACCGCGGACCCCGACGACACGAGAAGCCGGCGGCCGCTCGACGAGCGTCGCCCGTCCGGCGACGAGGTACCCGGCTGGGCCGGGCGTGTCATGACCGTGCTGCGGTTCGTCACGCAGCTCGTCGCGATCAACCTCCTGATGCTCGCCGGGACCGTGGCAGGGCTCGTCGTCGCCGGGTTCGCGCCGGCCCTGCACGCTGGTGGGCTGCTCCTCGCACGCCTGGTCGACGGCGACCCCTCCGACCACCTGTGGCGCGACTTCTGGGGTGCCTGGACGGGCGCGTGGCGCCGGACGGTGCTGCTCGGCCTCCCCGTCATCGCCGCGGCCCTGGTCCTCCTGCTCGACGCCCAGGTGCTGCGTGTCATGGACGGCCCCGCCGCCGCGGCGCTGCGCACGGGCGGCGTCGTCGTCGCGCTGTGGGTCCTCGTCGTGACGGCCTACCTGCCCGCCGTGACCCGCCGCTACGACGAACCGTGGGCCCCCACGTGGCGCTACCTCGTCCTCTCCCCCGCGATCGGGCCGCTCGTGGCCGTCGCGATGCTCGTCACGTGCGCCGTCGTCGCGGTCGTGCTGATCTACCTGCCGGTGCTCGGCCCGCTGCTGGGCCTCAGCGTCCCCGTGCTCGCGACGGGTCTGCTCGCTGACGGCCGCCTCGACCGCCTCGACGGGACCTCGGCGCGGTAGTCGGTCGGTGCCGTTCGGGGTCAGGTCCGCGGTGCGGTGAGCCATCACGCCTGCTCCTCGCTGACTCCATCTACTCGTGACGGTGCATCTGAAACGGGTACAGACGCTCGTCGTGAAAGGTCACCAGCGCACTGCTGGGCTCGCGCGCCACTGCTGACGGCGAGGTATCCAGGCCAGGGAGTCGGCCACCGCCATATCCGCGAGGATGACGACCGACTCGTCGTAGAGATGCCACTCGCCACGGGAGTACGCCTCAGCAGCGACAAGAAGGGCCGACCCGTTGTCGCCCCGGATCAGAACCTCCGTCAGAACACCTCGACCTGGTGAAGCGAGACCGTCGGCCACTGTGTCGTAGAGGGCGTCGACCTGGGTCAGCCGTCCATGGACAACCGGGATACCGCGTCGTGATCGCATGGAGCCAGCATCGACGTCGGGCAGCATCCGAGGTTGCCGTCGTGGCGAGAAGTCCAGGCCGAATGCGGCGTCGTCCTGGTAGACGCCGACGACCGCGTTCTGCTCGGTTGTCCGCGCGCGCAGCCAGGCAAATGGGGTGCGGAAGTCATCCGCGGTCGCCCAGGCAAGGGGCGCGTCGTTGTCGCCGGACTCCAGCGCCCACTCCTCGCCCTCCCACGACGCCACATCGAGCGAAGCAAACAGGAGCGCGGCGGCGATGTTCGCCGTCACCCACCCGACCTCATCCGCGAAGCCGGCCGCGGCGAGGAGATCAGAGACGGCCTCGCGAGTCATCTCCGTCAGCTCGTCGCTAGGTGGAAGCTGCCCCATGCCGCGAACAGACGAAAGGACGGGAACGGGCCCACCATCGTCGCAAGATACGGCCCAGACAACCTCGCCGCTACGACCAGTGAACTCCCATCCACGTCTGTCGACCTCGCCGCCGGCGTCGCTAGCGACAGTCGCTCGCCAGCATGATCGCCAGTTGGCCATTCGAGGACCTGTTTCCCTATCCGTGACCCTTTCCTTTCGTGCACGTTCAACGCCGCACCGAGGGCCGGCTTTGTCTCGCTCGACCCTAGTGGTCCCTGGCATCCATGTCGCACATCGGCTGGCATTCCCACGTGGCACTTCACCCGACGCAGGGCCTACCTGGCGGGGATCGCCTTGTCTCAGGACCTACTTGGCAGTCGTGCATCAGGAGACGCGCGACATCGCCGTGATCGCCGGCTCGGGCCGACGTCTGCGCGTCCGTCGCCCGTGGCGCCCGTTCCTCAGGTTGCAGGTGCCGTATCGGTCAAGCGGCGCGTGCGCTCGTCTTTCGACAACGCCAGCAGCCGAACGGACTCGGCACGTTCGGTAGCGCCGAGTCGGGCCCGTCGCTCCGCCGCTGCGCTGATGTACCGATCCCGCAGGACGGCGCAGGTCTCGCCGTCGTCCGCGCCGTCCGACACCCACAGCGAGCTGCTGCCGACATGAGTTCGTCGTTCCAGGACTCCCTTTACCCAAGTTGACCGACGGCACCCGGCCCCTCCGGGCGACCGGAGCTGCCCTCCGCCGACGCCGTCAGCCGGCGATCTGCTCGCGGACGGGTTCGACGGTCTCGACGCGACCCTCCTGGACGGCGACGACCTTCTCGCCGCCGCCGGCGGGCACGTCGCCGGTCGACTCGCGGCCGACGATCGACGAGTCGGGGACGACGCGACGGAACGGCGCCGGTTCGCCCGCGCCCCGTGCGTCGATCCGCGCGACGAGGAGCTCGACGGCGCGCGCGGCGATCTGCTCACGGCCCGGGGAGACCGACGAGATGGTCGGCACGGAGTAGCGCACGTCGTCGACGTCGTCGAAGCCGATGAGCGCGACGTCGCCCGGGACGTCGACGCGGCGCGCGTGGAGCGCGTGCAGCGCGCCGAGGGCCATGGCGTCGTTGAGCGCGAAGACCGCGTCGATCTCGACGCCCGAGTCGAGGAGCCGGCCCATCGTCTCGGAGCCGGTCGCGCGGTGCCAGAGGCCGGCCTCGCCGACGAGGCGCGGGTCGAACGCGATGCCCGCGTCCGCGAGCGCCTGCTGGTATCCCTCGAGACGCAGGGCCGCGGAGCCGACGGCCTCGCCCGCGTGCGCCCCGACGACGGCGATGCGGCGCCGTCCCAGCGCGAGGAGGTGCGCCGTCGCGGCGCGCGCGGCGGCGACGTTGTTCATCGTCACGTGGTCCGCCGGTGCGCCGAAGACGCGCTCGCCGAGGACGACGAGCGGGAACGTGACGTCGAACAACGGCAGGTCGGACGGTCCGAGGGCGAGCGGCGAGAAGATCACGCCGTCGGTCATGTCCTGGTACCGCCCGGACAGCACCTGCGCCTCGCGCTCACGGGTCGAGTTCGTCTGCTCGATGAGCACCGTGTACCCGTGGGACTCCGCCGCCCGGATGACCGAGTCGGCGAGCTCCGCGAAGTACGGGAGAGACAGCTCGGGCACCGCGAGCGTGATCATCCCGGTGCGCCGCGTGCGCAGGTTCCGGGCGGAGACGTTCATCCGGTAGCCGAGGTGCTCGATCGCCTCCTCGACGCGTCGACGCGTCTCGGGCCGCACGTGCGGGTAGGCGTTGACGACGTTCGACACCGTCTTGACCGAGACACCGGCGCGGGCCGCCACGTCGTGCATCGTCACCGGCAAGCTGCTCACTCCTTCGGGATTCCGTGCCCTCCCGGGCCCGGATGGGTCAACTGTGCCACGCACGAGGCACGGGGCTGTCGGAAGCATCGTCGACGAGTACTCTACATCGTTGTAAAGTGATCCCGTCGCTGCTCCTGACACGGTCGGGCCGGCGCGACGGACACCCCGGCAGTCCTGACGCACCGCCGGACCACCACGAGCGAGGATCCCGATGACGCACCCCCGCGCCCGCGTGGCGCTGCACCCCGACTTCCGGGTCGGCCCGATCGACCGCCGCCTGTTCGGCTCCTTCGTGGAGCACCTCGGCCGCGCCGTCTACACCGGCATCTACGAGCCGGGCCACGCCGCTGCCGACGAGCACGGCTTCCGCCGCGACGTCGCCGACCTCACGCGCGAGCTCGGCGTGACGATGCTGCGCTACCCCGGCGGCAACTTCGTCTCCAACTACCGCTGGGAGGACGGCGTCGGCCCGGTCGAGGACCGCAAGCCGTTCCTCGACCTCGCGTGGCGCACCGTCGAGCCGAACCTCGTGGGCACCGACGAGTTCCTGCAGTGGGCCGAGCGCGAGGGCTTCGAGCCGATGATGGCCGTCAACCTCGGCACGCGCGGCGTCGAGGCCGCTGCGGCGCTCGTCGAGTACTGCAACGGCGAGGCCGGCACGCGCTGGGCCGACCTGCGCATCGCCAACGGCCGCGCGGAGCCGTACGGCGTGCACCTGTGGTGCCTCGGCAACGAGATGGACGGCCCGTGGCAGATCGGCCACAAGGACGCGCACGAGTACGGCAGGCTCGCGGCCGAGGCCGGCAAGGCGATGAAGCTCGTCGACCCGTCGATCTCGCTCGTGGTGTGCGGGTCGTCCTCGATGCAGATGGACACGTTCGGGGAGTGGGAGCAGACGGTCCTGTCGTACACGTACGACCTCGTCGACCACGTCTCGATGCACGCGTACTACGAGGAGCTCGACGGCGACCGCGCGTCGTTCCTCGGGTCGGGCACCGCCATGGACCGCTTCATCGACCGCGTGGTCGCGTCCGCCGACGCCGTGGGCGCGCGCCGCCGCTCGGACAAGAAGATCACCATCAGCTTCGACGAGTGGAACGTCTGGTACCTCGAGTCCCGGTTCCCGGGCGAGACGAACCTGCCGGTCCAGCGCGACGCGCCGCGCATCATCGAGGACGTCTACTCGGCGCTCGACGCCGTGGTCGTCGGCGACCTGCTCGTCACGCTGCTCAACCACGCGGACCGTGTCCCGGTCGCGGCGCTCGCGCAGCTCGTCAACGTCATCGCGCCGATCATGACCGAGCCCGGCGGGGAGGCATGGCGCCAGCCGACGTTCCACCCGTTCGCGACGACGGCGCGCCTCGCGCACGGCGAGGCGCTCGACGTGCGCGTGGACTGCCCCACGACGACGACGAAGCGCCACGGCGACGTCCCGCTCGTCACCGCGGCGGCGACGCACGACGCGGAGACCGGCGCGCTCGCGCTGTTCCTCACCAACCGCTCGGCGGAGCCCGTCGAGGTCGACGTCGAGCACCTGGGCCTGGGCGTCGAGCTCACCGAGGGCTGGCGCATGGTCGCGGACCACGAGGCCGCCGTCGAGGGCCCCGCGCACGCGCGCAAGGTCGTCGACGCGTGCTGGTCGGCGGTGGACCTCGCGGTCGACGTCTCGGCCAGCTCGCGCACGACGACGGTCACGCTCGCGCCCGAGTCGTGGACCGCGCTGGCCGGGACGGTCCGCGGGGACTGACCCCCGCCGTCGGGCAGTCCCCTTACGTGTGGGCAGGAGACGGGCCCGGTCTGCGACGACAGACCGGGCCCGTCTTCTCGCACAGGGGTGCGGCGGATCAGGCGCAGGCCGCGCCGACGTGCTCGACCGTCACGGTGGTCGAGCGCTCCCCCGCCGTCGCCGTGACGGTCGCGCGCCCCGCGGGGAGCTCGGAGGAGCGCGCCGCGAACGCCTGGTAGGCGGACCGCCCGGAGGCGACGTCCACGACCGTGCGCGAGCCGTACGGCGTGGACAGCGCGATCGTCACCGGCCCGGTGTCCGCCGAGGTGGCGCGCACCGCGAGGTAGGCCGAGCCGGCGAGGCACCGCGGCTGGGCGACGACGTCACCGAGCGCCACGCCGTCCGCCACGGTGAGCGTCGCCGTCGGGCTCACCACGCGCCCGTGCGCGTTCTGCACGACGGCGCGGGCCAGCAGGCCGTCGTCGTCGGCCTCGACCGCAGGCAGCTCGAGCGACGCCGAGCCGGTCACCGCGCGCCGCGCCGGCGCGGCCTGCTCCCAGGTCGCGCCCCCGTCGCGCGAGGTCTCCCACGTGACGACGGGCGCGGGGGCACCCGACACGTCGACCGCGAACGTCGCGGCGTCGCCCTGCGCGACGTCCGTGCCCTGCGGCCCGGCGAGCACCGTGGGCGCCCCGACCGTGGCGTCCACGACGGGCCACCCGTCCACCCACGCGAGCCGCTGCAGGCCGAGCGTCGGGAAGTACGGGACCTGCGCGTTCGACGCGTCGTAGTAGTGGAACGCGAGCACGTCGTCGAACACCGACTGCCCACCGGGACCGACGACGGCGCCGTGCGTGTCGAGCAGCGTCGTCCCACCGCCGCCGACCATGTCGCGACCCTCGGCGTCGCGGTAGGGGCCCGTGACGGACCGCGAGCGCCCGACGGCCACGTGGTACGTGCTGTCGGCGCCCTGGCAGCACGCGTCGAACGACACGAGCAGGTAGTACCAGCCGTCGTGCTCCGTGATGAACGGCGCCTCGACCCGGTTGCCGGGGGCGAACCGGTCGACGAGGTGCGTGGCGTCCGCGACCGCGCCGGGGACGGGCTTCCCGCTGGGCCACGAGATCTCGACGAGGAAGATCCCGTACCAGTGCGACCCGATCGCCATGTACGGCGTGCCGTCGGCGTCCTCGACGATCCCCGCGTCGATCGCGTTGAACGTCTTGCCCCCGGCGATGTCCTGCGGCGACTCGATCACGAGGCCCTGGTCCACCCACGCGTGGTCCGGGTCGTCGGGATCGAGCGTCGTGTTGGTGGCGAGCGCGGTGAGCGACGTGTTCGTGCCGAAGCGCGAGGCCGAGTAGTACAGGTAGTACGTGCCGTCGTGCTCGTAGACCTCGGGCGCCCACAGGTTGTCGGGCGGCGCGCCGTCGGCGAAGTGCTCGTCGATCCACGCGGGGATCTCGTCCCAGACCGTGCCCTCGGACGCCCACGTGACGCCTTCGTCCGCGGACGACCAGACCTGGATCGTGCCGCCCTTCTCGCGGTTCGCCAGGCCGGTCGAGTACACGTACCAGGTGCCGTCGTCGTCGACGACGAGCGCGGGGTCGTGGACCGGGGACGTCTCACCGGTGACGGACAGCCCTCCGGCGGGCAGCTCGTCGGACGATCCGGCGTCGGCGGGTCCGGCGTCGGCGACGGCCGGTCCGGAGAGGAGCGTCGCCGTGAGCCCGACGACGAGCGCGGCGGCCCCGGCGAACCGTGCGGGTCGGCGGCGCCCTCTCGTTCGTGCGATGTGCGTGCGGTGCATCTCGATCCCTTCTACATCGTTGTAAAGCCGGGCCGTGAAGAACCCCGGCCCTCAGGGGGTCGGGGTCAGGGGTGGAACGCCTCCGCGATCCGGTGCCACTCGTCGCCGTGCAGCGGGAGCACGACGCCGTGCTTGGTGCGGTCGGGCAGGTCGAACCCGGAGTCCACCGGCTCCCACACGCCCGAGGCGAGGTCGTCGGTGACGAACGGCCGGTAGCCCTGGCCCGCCCCGCCGTACTGGTCGACGAACAGGTACCAGCGCTCGGCGTCGTTGGCGCGGAACACCAGCGGCCCCTCGACGTGGCCGAAGCGGTCGGCGCCGATGCGCTCCGCGAGCACGACCGCGTCGTCGGACAGCGCGTGCGGCACGACGTCCATGTAGAGCTCGCGACCGCTCGGGCTGTTGTCCTTGTGGAAGCGGAACACGCGACCGTCGTGCTCGATCATCGTCGTGTCGATGGTCGTGCGGCCGGTGTCGAGCAGCACGCGCGCGGGCGAGAACGTCACGAAGTCCGTCGTCGTCGCGCAGAGGATCCGGGAGTACGACTCCCCGGCGTGATCCGCGTCCGCCGGGTCGTAGAGCGTCGACGACCAGTGCACGACGTAGTGCCCGCCGCGCGCGTCCCAGAACGCCTCGGGCGCCCACACCATCCCGGCCTCGGGGGGCGCCACGTCGACGAGCCACGGCTCGGACCACCGCACGAGGTCCGTGGAGCGCGCGACGACGAGGGACCTGCTGCCGTGGCGCTGCCACGCGTCCCAGCCCGCGTCGTCCCCGCCGAACACGCGCAGGTCCGTCGCGACGAGGAAGAACTCGTCGCCGCGGGGTGAGCGCACGACGTGCGGGTCGCGCAGGCCGGTCGTCCCGAGACGCGACTCGACGACGACGCCGACCCGGTCCCACGCCGTCGGGTCGTCACCGCGGCTCAGCGAGTAGTGGATCCGCTCCTCGTGCCCGTAGGGGTCCTCGACGAAGTGCACGAGGAGGTAGCCGAACCGGGCCCGTGCGGCCCGGTCCGGCTCCCCCGCGCCCGCGCTCGCGGGCGGCGCCTCGACCTGCGTCACAGACCCTGGGCGAGGCGGTAGTAGACCTGGTTCCAGCGCACCTGGTCGCGGAAGCCCCGGCGCGTCGTGCTCTCGTCGATGACGAGCAGCTCGGTCCCCGCGATGTCGGCGAAGATCTCGAACGCGTCGATGCCTGCGGCCGTCGACATCACGGTGTGGTGGGCGCCGCCCGCGGTCAGCCACGCCTCGGCGGACGTCGCGAAGTCGGGGCGCGGCTCCCAGACGGCGCGCGCGACCGGCAGGTGCGGCAGGGGCGCCGTCGGCGCGACGACGTCCACGACGTTGGCGGTGAGGCGGAACCGGTCGCGCATGTCCGCGAGCGACACGACGACGCCGACGCCGGGGTCCGCGTCGAACACCATGCGGACCGGGTCCTCCTTGCCGCCGATGCCCAGCGGGTGGATCTCGACGCGAGGCTTCGACGTGGTCAGCGAGGGGCAGATCTCCAGCATGTGCGCGCCGAGGATGCGCTCGCTGCCGGGCGTGAGGTCGTACGTGTAGTCCTCCATGAGCGACGCGCCGCCGGGCAGCCCCTCGCCCATGACCTTCGCGGCGCGCACGAGCACGGCCGTCTTCCAGTCGCCCTCGGCGCCGAACCCGTAGCCCTTGGACATGAGGCGCTGGACCGCGATGCCGGGGAGCTGGCGCAGGTCACCCAGGTCCTCGAAGTTCGTCGTGAAGGCCTTCGCCCCGACCGACTCGAGGAAGGTCTCGAGCGCGATCTCCTGCCGCGCGGCGTAGCGCAGCGACTCGTGCCGGTCGCCGTCCTTGCGGAGCTCGGGGACGACGTCGTACAGGGTCTCGTACTCGGCGACCAGGGCGTCCACGTCGGCCTCGGAGACGGCGTCGACCGCCGCGACGAGGTCGTTGACGCCCCACGTGTTCACGCTCACACCGAACCGCAGCTCGGCCTCGGTCTTGTCGCCCTCCGTCACCGCGACGTTGCGCATGTTGTCGCCGAACCGGGCCAGGCGCAGCTCGTGCGTCGCGGCCCAGCCCGCGGCGCCGCGGACCCAGGCGCCGACGCGCGCGGTCACCGCCGGGTTGGACACGTGCCCGACGACGGTGGTGCGGGCCACCCCGAGCCGCGTCGCGATGTACGCGTACTCGCGGTCGCCGTGCGCGGCCTGGTTGAGGTTCATGAAGTCGAAGTCGATCGTGTCCCACGGCAGCTCGACGTTCGCCTGCGTGTGCAGGTGCAGGAGCGGCTTGCGGAGCCGGTCGAGCCCGCCGATCCACATCTTGGCCGGGCTGAACGTGTGCATCCACGTCACGACGCCGAGCACGCGGTCGTCCGCGTTGGCGTCGAGCATCGCGCGACGGATCGAGACGGCGTCCTTGAGGACGGGCTTCCAGACCACGTTCGCCGGCACGTCGGACGACGCGTCGAGGGCGCGCGCGACCTCCTGCGACTGCTCGGCGACCTGCCGCAGCGTCTCCTCGCCGTACAGGTCCTGGCTCCCGGTGAGGAACCAGATCTCGCGGTCCGCGTAGGGCTTGCTCATGTCTTCCACATCTTTCGTGTCGGTCGGGCGGTCGACGCGTCGGTGCGAGGCCGCGGGGTTGCTCGGGTGGTGCGGGTCGTGCGCGGGGTCCCGGTCAGTGCTGGCCGGTCGCGGGCTGCTGCCCGTAGACGTTCTGGTAGCGCGCGTAGAGCGAGTCGACGTCGGACGGCGCGATGCGCGTCGGCTCGCCGAGCTGGCGGCTGATGTGCACGGTCCGCGCGACCTCCTCGCACATGACCGCCGCCTTGACGGCCGAGCGCGCGTCCTTGCCGATCGTGAACGGGCCGTGGTTGCGCATGAGCACCGCCGGGCTGCGCGACTCCCGCAGCGTCTCGACGATGCCGCGGCCGATGGAGTCGTCGCCGATGAGCGCGAACGGGCCGACGGGGATGTCCCCGCCGAACTCGTCGGCCATCATCGTCAGCACGCACGGCACGGCCTCGCCGCGCGCGGCCCAGGCGGTCGCGTACGTGGAGTGCGTGTGCACGACGCCGCCCACCTCGGGCATGTGCCGGTACACGTACGCGTGCGCGGCCGTGTCGGACGACGGTGCCCGGTCGCCCTCGACGAGGTTCGCGTCGAGGTCGCACACGACCATCGCCCCGGGCGTGATGTCGTCGTAGGCGACGCCGGACGGCTTGATGACCAGCAGGTCGCGGCTCCCGTCGCCGGTGCCGTCCTCGTCGGGGACCCGCACGCGCTCGGACACGTTGCCGGCGGTCCACACGACGAGCTCCCACCGGGGCAGCTCGGCGTGCAGCGCGGCGACGCGCTCCTTCGCCGCGTCGACGGCGGCGCGCAGGACGTCGGGGACGCCGGCGGTCTCGGTGGCGGTGGTCATGAGTTCTCCTGTCGTCGGGGCCGGAGCGCCGCGACGGCGGCGCGCTCGGCGGCGAGGCCGGCGTCGTAGCGCTCGAGGTAGGTGGCGAACCCGGTCACGTCCGCGGGGTCGGGGTCGACGGTCGACAGCTCGGCGGACGCGAACACGCGCTCGCTCAGGTAGGCGCCGAGCTCGAGCCCGCCCGCGGGGCCCGTGTCCGCCGGTGCGGACACGTCGGCCGCACCGGTCGCCGCGCCCTTGCCGCGCGCGAGGAGGAACGCGGCGAGCACCGCGATGCCCCAGGCGCCCCCCTCCCCGGCGGTCCGGCCCACGGTGACCGGGGCGTCGATCGCCGCCGCGAGCAGCCGCTGCGCGACGCCCTCGGTCCGGAAGATCCCTCCGTGGGCGAACATCGCGTCGATGCCGACACCTTCACCGGCGAGCACACGCATGCCGAGCGCGAGCGTGCCGAACGCGGAGTAGACCTGGGTCCGCATGAAGTTCGCGAGCGTGAGACGGCTGTCGGGCGTGCGGACGAACAGCGGACGCCCCTCGTCCAGCCCGGTGATCGGCTCGCCCGAGAGGTAGTTGTAGGCGAGCAGACCGCCGCCGTCGGCGTCGCCGTCGAGCGCCGCGCGCAGGGTCGCGCCGAACACGTCGTCGGGCGCCGCCGGTGTTCCCAGGGCCGCCGCCACCTCGCCGAAGAGCCCGGCCCACGCGCTGAGCTCGCTCGCGCCGTTGTTGCAGTGGACCATCGCGACGAGGTCGCCCGTCGGGGTCGTCACGAGGTCGAGCTCGTGGTGGACGCTCGCGAGCGGTCGCTCCAGCACGACCATCGCGAAGATGCTCGTGCCGGCGCTGACGTTGCCCGTGCGCGGCACGATGGCGTTCGTCGCCACCATCCCCGTCCCCGCGTCGCCCTCGGGCGGGCAGAACGGGACGCCGCGCCGCAGCGAGCCCGTCGGGTCGAGCCACGCCGCGCCGTCGGCCGTGAGGCGCCCGGCCTCCTGGCCCGCGACGAGCACCTCGGGGAGCAGCTCCTCGAGCTTCGGCGCCTCGCGGCGGGTCGCGAGGCGCGCGTCGAACAGGTCGAGCAGGCGGCGGTCGTAGCCGCGCGTCTCCGGGTCGACGGGGAACATGCCCGACGCGTCGCCGACCCCCAGCACGTGCCGGCCCGTCAGGCGCCGGTGCACGTAGCCCGCGAGCGTCGTCAGGGACGCGACGTCGGGCACGTGCGGCTCGTCGTCGAGGACCGCCTGGTACCAGTGCGCGACGGACCAGCGCAGCGGGATGTTGTGGCCGAGGAGCTCCGAGAGCTCGGCCGCCGCAGCGCCCGTCGACGTGTTGCGCCACGTGCGGAACGGGACGAGGAGCTCCTCGTCGGCGTCGAACGCGAGGTACCCGTGCATCATCGCGGAGACACCGAGCGCCCCGAACGTCGTGGGCCGCACGCCGTACCGCTCCTCGACGTCGGCGACGAGCTGCGCGTAGCAGTCCCGCATCCCGACCTCGACGGCGTCGAGGGAGTACGTCCACGTGCGCCCGTCGAGCTGGTTCTCCCACGCGTGGCTCCCGCTCGCGAGCGGCGTGCCGTCGGCGGCCACGAGGCACGCCTTGATCCGCGTCGACCCGAGCTCGATGCCGAGCGCGGTGTCCCCCGCGATGACGGCGGCCCGAAGGTCGCTGACGTCGTCCTGCTGCCTCATTGCTGCTGCTCCTCGTCGCGGCGTCGCGCCTCGGTCGTCGTGCACGTTGTCGTGAATGTTAGCGCTCACACTGCGCGAGGCCAACCTCCTCGGCGAAACGGGTGACAGCGCTGCTCAGCCGCGCGGGCTCGTGGTGCTCTCGCGCACGACCAGCTCGGGCGGGATGGACACGGGGCGCACCTGCGCGCCGGCGAACGCGTCGAGCATGAGCGCCATGCAGCGGCGCCCGAGCGCCGCGAACGGCTGCCGCACGGTCGTCAGCGGCGGGATGAAGTGGCCCGCGCCCGCGACGTCGTCGAACCCCACGACCGACACGTCCCGCGGCACCCGCACGCCCGACTCCCAGAAGGCGCGCAGCAGGCCGAGCGCGAGCTGGTCGTTGCCCGCGAAGACGGCGGTGGGTCCCTTGCCCGCGCGCAGGTCGGCGGCGAGCTCCCGCCCGACGGCGTACCCGCGGTCCGAGGACCAGTCGCCACGGATGGGCTCGGTGACGGGCGCGCCGCGGTCCTCGAGGGCTCGGCGCCACCCCGTCTCGCGCTCGCGCGCGTCGAACCAGTCGAGCGGGCCCGACAGGTGCACGACGGTCGCGTGGCCGAGGCCCAGCAGGTGCTCGGTCGCGAGGCGGGCCCCGAGCCGCTGGTCGACCGCGATGGGCAGGACGAGCCCCGCAGCACCGGGACGCCGCCGCGCGTCCGGGACCGCGGCGGTCCCGTTCTCGCCGCTCGGGGTCCCGTCCTCGACGCCCGGGTGGTCGCGCGCCGCGATCATGATCACGGGCACCGGCGCACGGAAGGAGTCGACCGCGTCCGCGACGTCGGACTGCGGCGCGATGACGACGATCCCCTCGACGCCCTGGTCCATGAAGTGCTCGAGCACGCGGTGCATCGTGTCGGCGTCGTAGCGGCGGATCGTCGCGACGCTCACGAAGTAGCCCTGCTCGCGCGCGGCCTCCTCGACCGCGATGAGCGTCGACGTGGGCCCGTAGAGCGCCGAGCCCGTCGTCACCACGCCGACCGTGCCGGAGCGCATCGTCACGAGCGCGCGGGCCGCGCTGTTGCGCCGGTAGCCGAGCGTCGCGATGGCGTCGAGCACCCGGTCCCGGGTCTCGGGCCGCACGCTGGGGTGCTCGTTGAGGACGCGCGAGACCGTCTGGTGGGACACGCCCGCGAGCCGCGCGACGTCGGCCATCGCGGGCGGACGCGTGCGCGGGGACGGCCCGGCGTCGGTCACTTCGCGGCCTCCCCGCCGAGGCTCGCCGCGAGCTCGGCCGAGCGGTCGCGCGCGGCCTCGAGCGCGTCGAGGAACGCGGCGCGCACGCCCCCGGCGTCGAGCTGCCGCAGCGCGGCCACGGTCGTGCCGCCGGGCGACGACACGCGCTCGCGCAGGATCGCGGGGTGCTCGCCCGTCTCGCGCAGCATGGTCGCCGCGCCGTGCACGGTCGCGGTCGCGAGCTCGAGCGCCGTCGCGCGCGTCAGGCCGAGCAGCACCCCCGCCTCCGCGAGCGCGTCGACGACGTAGAACACGTAGGCCGGACCCGATCCCGAGAGCGCGCCGACGGCGTCCTGGTCCTTCTCCGCGACGCGCACCACGAGCCCGGTCGACGCGAGGAGCCGCTCGACGAGCGCGACGTCGTCGTCCGTCGCGCCGCTGCCGCCGCTCACCGCGCTGACCCCGGCGCCGACGACCGACGGCGTGTTGGGCATGACCCGCACGACAGCGGTGCCCGCGGGCAGCCGCTCCTCGTAGAAGGACGTCGGGAGCCCGACGACGACGCTCACCACGACCGTGCCGGGCGCCACCTCGTCGTGTACCTGCGCGAGGAGACCGGCGACGTCCTTGGGCTTGACCGCGACGACCACGACCCCTGCGCCGCGCACCGCCGCGAGGTTGTCCTGCGTGACCTCGACACCGTGCTGCTCGGCGAGCTCCGCGCCCCGCTCGGGCCGGCGGACCGTCGCGACGACGTCGGCGGGCTCCCACCCGCCCGCGAGCGCTCCGGACAGGACGGTCTCGCCCATGACGCCCGTCCCGAGGACGGCGAGGCGCGGGCGGGGGAAGTCGGTCATGTGCGGTCAGCTCTCGTCCGGGAGTGGATCAGGGCATTCTTGCGCAGATGCCGCGCCCGCGGCGCCACGCCCCGGGACGGGGCATCACATCGAGTAGGCCTCGTACACGTCCTCGACGAGGTCGGCGGGCCCGGTCGCCCGGAGGACGGCAGTCTCGTTGCGCCACGTCACGGTGGCCTCACCGTCGGCGCCGGGGACCACGGCGTAGTGCCCCACGACGGCATCCTCCACGGTGACGTCGCCCTCGACCGTCGGGGTCGCGTCGCCCACGAGGTCCGTCGCCGCGACCTCCGCCTCCGCGTCGGTGGGCCACTGGCCCGCGACGACCGTCACGGTGGTCGCGCCCTCCCCCTCGGCGTCGGCGTAGACGAGCTCGTACGCCTCGAGCGCCCCCGCCGGCGTCCAGGCGTCCGTGGCCGCGTCGCTGCGCAGCGCGAGGTCGAGCACGGTCGCGGGGAGCGCCTGGGCGAAGGCCGTGGTCGACGTGCGCTCGGCGGGCTCGAGCGCCGGCGTCGGGGACTCCTCCGTCACGGTCACCGTGGGCGCCGGGTCGGCCGCCGCGTCCGAGCGCGCGAAGCCCGGCCAGACGAACGCGAGGAGCGTGACGAGCAGGGCCACGACGAGCAGGAGGACGACCACGGCGAGGAGGCGCCGTCGGCGGTAGACCTGGGCGGAGGTCGGCCTGCTGTGGCGGCGGTCGGAGGCGCCGACCGCGTCGGACGGGCGGCGGGGCGGTCCGGTCACCGGCGCCGGCGTGCCGGGGCGCGCACCGCCGCCCGGCGTACGCGTCCCGCCGGCCGGTCGGCTGCTCGTCGGCTGACCCACCACGCTCACCTCTTCCTGCGCCGCCCTCGACGACCGGGGACTCGTGGGGTCAGCGTAGGACGCCGCGGGCCCCGCCCCGCGCGACGTCCCCGGGGTGTCGGCAAGTGCGGGCGGGGCGCGCCACGCGCACCCCGCCCGCCCGTCCGGCGCAGCCGGTCGTCGGTCAGTCGCAGTCGGTCGCCGCGACCTCGGCCACCTCCTCCGTCGTGACCGTCTCGCCGTCGACGGTGCCCGTCGCACGGACGGTCACGGAGCCCGCGCCGACCTGCGTCGCGCGCACGGCGAACGACTGGTAGGCGTTCTTCCCGGGCGCGACGTCGTCGAACGACCGGGTGCCGTACGGCGTCTCCAGGACCAGGTCGACGGGACCGTCGTGGTCGTTCGTCGCGCGGACCGCGACGTACGCCTTCCCGGCGAGGCAGCGCGCCTCGGCCGTGACGGTGACGGGCACGTCCGGGTCGGGGCCGCCCGTGCCCGGGTCGTCCGCGAACGCACGCCACTCGGTGACCGCGACGGCCGAGTACGTCGTGCCGTTGCCGTTCGCCTGGAACGTCGCGCGCAACCGGGACGTCGTCACGGGGTCGAACGTGACGGTGTTGAACGCCGTCGTGCTCGTCCCGTACGCCGACGGGTTGGTGACGGGCGCCCAGGCCTGCGCGGCCTCGTCCCAGTACTCGAGGACCCACGCGTTCGGCGCGTTGACGCCGTCGCCGCTGCCCGGGGCGGAGTCGCGCCAGAACTTCAGCTCGGCCCCGGTGAGCCGGATCGGGCGGGACCAGTCGTAGCGGGTCCACAGGCTCGCCGGGCGGTTGCCGGACCAGGTGCCCCAGATCTGCGCCTGGCTCGGGTTCGCCGGGTCGGCGCCGTCGTTCAGCGCGCCGACGCTGTTCCAGCCCGCCGTGTACGACGCGCTCGCCGTCGCGATGGGCGCCACGTTGCCCGTGAGCGGCCCCGAGACGTCCGCGGGGACCGTCACGCTCTTCGGCGTCTCGACGTTGCCCGCCGCGTCGACCGCGCGGAACGAGATGCGGTGCTGGCTCGCGTCGGGCGCGGCCACGGGCTCCTCGTAGGCGGTCCACGGTCCCGTGCCGATCGCGTACTCGACCCGCACGACGCCCGACGTCGCGTCGGTGGCCGTGACCGCGACGGTGCGGGCGTCGGCGTCGAGCCTCCCGGTGCTCACCGGGGCCACGCGGTCGATCCGGACGTCGAGCGACTGCTCGGCGGACACGTTGCCCGCGCGGTCCGTCGCCGTCGCGACGACGCGGTGCTCGCCGTCGCCCGTGACCGTGACCTCGGTCGTGCGGGTCGGCTCCGTGACGACCGGCGCGCCGTCGTCCACCCGCGTGGACACGACCACGCGGCCACCCGAGTCGTCCGCGCCGTCGGCGCGCACGCGCACGTCGGACCGGAACCAGCCGTCGTTGCCCGCGCTGCCGAGCGGCGTGAGCGCGAGCGTCGGCGCGGTCTCGTCGCCCTCCACGGCCTCCGCCGGGATCACGGTGACCTCGGCGCCCACGCGTCCGCCCGCGTACCCGAGCACGGACCCCTCCACGGTGAACGTGCCGGGCGCCGCGACGTCGTCGGGCGTGACCGCGTCCCAGAAGGCCGGGACCTGGAGCGTCGTGCCGCCCGGGAAGGTGACCGGGACGGTGGCGGGCAGCTCGGTCTCGCCGACCTCGACGGTCGTCGCGGGCGGGTCGACGGCGTCGGGCTGCTGCGCGAGGACCTTCCACTCCTCGACCGCGACGGCCGAGTACGTGCTGCCGTTGGTGGAGGCGTCGAAGACCGCACGGACCTGCGTCGTGGTGACCGGGTCGAACGTCGTGTCCTGGAAGCCGGCCGTCGCGGTGCCGTACCCGCTCGGGTTCGCGACGTCGACCCACGTGCCGCCGCCGGACGCGTCCCAGTACTGGATGCGCCACGACGCGGGGGCCGCGACGCCGACGCCGGTCCCCTGCGGCTGGTCGTTCCAGAACTCGATCTGCGAGCCGGCCACGCGCATCGGCTGGTCCCACGTGTACTGCACCCACTGCTGCGGCGGGTTGCTGCCCGTCCACGTGCCCCACATGTCCGGGGGCAGCGGGTTGGGGCGGACGATCTCGTCGTTGAGCGCCTTCTTCCAGTACTGCGTCGGCACGGGCTCGTTCGAGACCGTGACCGTCGCCTCCTGCGCGACGTTCGCGCGCGGCGTCGTGTCCTGCGTCCTCGCCGGCGTCGTGACGACCTGCTTCATGCGCGGCGGCGTCTGCGTGTCGTCCCACTCGACGCGGTCGATCGCGACCGAGCGCCGGAAGTGGTTCCCGCCCTCGGCGTCGGCCGTGTGGTACGCGATCCACCACTCGCCGTCGAGCTCGACTATGCCGGGGTGGCTCGTCGTCGACGAGACGGGCGCGAGGATCGTCCCGCGGTACGTCCACGGGCCCTGCGGCGACGACGCGGTGCCGTACGCGATGCACGCGTGGTAGTTCGCCGGGGTGCACTGCGAGGTGGGGCCGGCGTTGTTGCCGGCGTACGCGAGGTAGTAGGTGCCGTTCCGCTCGAACGCCCACGCAGCCTCGAAGAACCCCGTGAGGCCGGTGACGGTCCGGACGGTGCCGACGGGCGTCCTCATGTCCTGGCCGAGCTCGAGCATGCGCAGGTTGCCGAAGCTGCCCCAGTACATGAAGACGCGCGCGTCAGCGTCGCCAGGTCCCTCGCCGTCCACGAGCACCGTGGGATCGATGTTGTGGATCGTGTTCGCGGTCGGGACGCGCTGGGAGATGATCGGCGCGCCGACGTGGTCCGTCCAGGGACCCGTCGGGCTGTCGGAGACCGCGACGCCGATGCCGAACGTGTCGCTCGCCGTGCTCGCCGCCTCGTTGACCGGGACGTACCAGTAGTAGCGGCCGTCGACGCCCGCCACGACCTGGCCCGCGTACGCGCGGCCCGGCGTGGCCCAGTCGAAGACCTCCTCGGGGCGCATGAGCGACGGGTGGTGGGTCCACTCGCCCGCGTCGACGTCGCTCGTGACGAACGCGCCCCACTCGTTCATGATGAAGTCGTTCTGGCGGGGTCCCGCCTCGTCGTGGCCGGTGTAGACGTAGAGCTGGTCCTCCGCCGTGTCGTTGCCGGGCGCGCCGGCCGGGACCACGAGCGGGGCCGGGTCCGCCGAGTAGTAGCTCCCGTCGTCGAGGATCGGGTTCTCCGTGCTCGTGAAGGTGTACGGGTCGGCGGCCGACGCCGGGCCCGCCGACACGGCGACGGCACCGAGGGCGAGGACGAGTGCGAGGGGCGCGGCGACCGCGCCGGCGAGCGCGCCGGATCGTGAGCGCGCTCGCCCCCTCGTGCGGTGGATGGTCATCTGGTCTCCTGACGGTCGGCGCGAGACGTCGTCGTCTGCTCGCGCGGAGAGGGTCGTGCGCCCCGGGAGTTCCCTCGGCCCCCGGGACGCACGGTCTGGGGCGCCCGTGCCGGCGGGCGCTGACCGGTGCTCGACCGGCTCGTGGCGGTGACGTCCCCGCGCCGCGGCGCGGGGGTCGGACACGTCACCGCCGCCGGAGCGGCACCGTCGTGGTGCTCGGCGGGACGTGTGGTGCGGTGCTGCGTCGCGCTCGCGTCGTCACGGGCGTGCACCTCTCCTCGTCGAGATGGGACCTGCAGGGCAAACATGCCACAGACAGAAACTGCACCGCAATGGGTTTCGGTCTTAGGTCGATCCGCCACGCACACCGCCTGCCGCCCGCTGACCCACTCGGTGCCCAGGACCGTTGGGATCACGCCGATCCGCCGCGCCGCGGCCGAGTGGGACCGGTGCCCGGCGCCCGAAATCAGATCTTGCGGTTTTCGGTGCGGGTGGCGTGCTCGCGGCGCGCCGCTCGGGCACGGGCCCGGCTCGTCGCGACGGAGACGAGCAGCCCGACCACGACGAGGTCGAGCACGATCTGCACCATGGTCACGATCCGGGCTCCCTCCCCGACGGGGTGCACGTCGCCGTAGCCGACGGTGCCGAGCGTGACCACGGCGAAGTACAGCGCGTCGGTCCGGTTCTCGATCCCCACGAACTGGTCGGCCATGAGGTAGTAGACGAGCGCGAAGAAGACGATGACGGGGAGCAGCAGGCCCACGACCGACTGGACGCGCACGCTGGCCTCCTCGCCGGCGAGCACCTGCCGCCGGACCTGCACGGCGAGCACCCCGCACAGCAGGACGAGGCCGGCGACGAAGAGGACGACCTGCAGCACCGCGGGCGCCTTGTCGTCGCGCGGCAGCGGCACGCCGTAGTAGACGACGAGACAGGCCGTGATCGAGGCGAGCGTGAGGATCGGCGTCCACCACGGGCTGTCGTGCGGGAGGGTGCGCATGGGCCCAGGATCCCGCTCCGAGGGCTTCTCGTCGCGGGATCCGGCTCGAGGTTCCGTTCGTGTCGGCGGGCGTGGCTAGGTTGGGGCGGTGACATCGTCGACGAGCGCCCCCGCGCGCGGCTCCGCCAAGCGCTCCCGTCCCGCCTACCGCTGCAGCGAGTGCGGCTGGACGACCGCGAAGTGGGTGGGCCGCTGCGGGGAGTGCCAGGAGTGGGGCACGGTCACGGAGGACTCCCCCGCGGCGTCCGGCCCCCGCACCACGGCGGTGAACCCGACGCGCTCGCCGGCGCGACCGATCGGTGAGATCGACGTCGAGGCCGCGCGTGCGACACCGACCGGCGTCGCCGAGTTCGACCGCGTGCTGGGCGGCGGCATCGTCCCGGGGGCGGTCGTGCTGCTCGCGGGCGAGCCGGGAGTGGGCAAGTCCACGCTCCTGCTCGCCGTCGCGAGCAACGTCGCGTCGGGCGGCTCGGACCTGCCGACCGCGACGCGCGGCGCAGCGCCCGGCACCCTCCCGGGCACCGCGGTGGCCCCGCGCCGCGTCCTGTACGTCACCGGGGAGGAGTCCGCGGGCCAGGTGCGCCTGCGCGCCGAGCGCGTCGGCGCGCTCGCACCCGGTCTCCTGCTCGCCGCCGAGACGGACCTCGCGACCGTGCTCGGGCACATCGAGGCCACCGACCCCGACCTGCTCGTCGTGGACTCGGTGCAGACGATCGGGTCCACGGAGGTCGACGGCTCGCCGGGCGGCGTGAGCCAGGTGCGCGAGGTGGCGGCCGCGCTCATCGGGGCGGCGAAGGCGCGCGACCTCCCGGTGATCCTCGTCGGGCACGTGACGAAGGACGGCTCGGTCGCGGGGCCGCGGACGCTCGAGCACCTCGTCGACGTCGTGTGCCAGTTCGAGGGCGACCGGCACTCGCGACTACGCCTCGTGCGGGCCGTCAAGAACCGCTACGGCCCGACGGACGAGGTCGGGTGCTTCGACCTCACCGAGGACGGCATCGTCGGGCTGGCCGACCCGAGCGGCCTGTTCCTCTCCCACACGGGCGCGGGCGTCCCCGGCACGTGCATCTCCGTGACCGTCGAGGGGCGCCGGCCCCTCGCGCTCGAGATCCAGGCGCTCACCGTCCCGAGCTCGCTGAACAACCCGCGGCGCACCACGAGCGGCGTCGACTCGAGCCGCCTCGCGATGATCCTCGCCGTGATGCACCGGCACGCCGGCGTGCGGCTCGTCGACCAGGACGTCTACGTCTCGACGATCGGCGGCGCGAAGGTCTCCGAGCCGGCGGCCGACCTCGCGATCGCGCTCTCCGTGCTGTCCGCGCGCGAGGACCAGGCGCTGCCGCCCGGCACCGTCGCGTTCGGCGAGGTCGGTCTCGCGGGCGACATCCGCCCCGTCAGCGGCCTCGACCGCCGGCTCGCGGAGGCTGCCCGGCTCGGGTTCACGCGCGCGGTCGTACCGCGGGGCTCGTTCCCCCGACCCGTCGAGGGGATGACCGTGCACGCGGCCCGGCACCTCGGGGAGGCGTTCGAGCTGGCCCGCACGCCGGAGGCGCCGCGCCCGTCGGGACCGTGACCGGATCGTGACCGGTTTCCCGCTCGGCGCCGCGCCGTCAGGGGTCCGGGAGGACGCCGCAGCGTAGGATTTCGTCGTGGCCAACTCTCCCGCGCACCCCGACGAGCTGCTCCGGGAAACCCTTGCCGCCGTCGCACCCGGCACGGAGCTGCGCGACGGCCTCGAACGCATCCTGCGCGGACGCACGGGAGCGCTCATCGTCCTCGGCCTGGACCGGGTCGTCGAGGAGATGTGCTCGGGCGGGTTCGTGCTCGACGTCGGGTTCTCCGCGACGCGGCTGCGCGAGCTGTCGAAGATGGACGGCGCCGTCGTGCTCGACCGTGAGGCGAACCGCATCCTGCGCGCCGCGGTCCAGCTCCTCCCGGACCCCACGATCGAGACCACCGAGTCCGGGACGCGCCACCGCACCGCCGAGCGCGTCGCGAAGCAGGCGGGCTTCCCCGTCATCTCCGTGAGCCAGTCGATGCGGATCGTCGCGCTCTACGTCGGCGGCCAGCGGCACGTGCTCGAGGACTCCGACACGATCCTGTCGCGCGCGAACCAGGCCCTCGCGACGCTCGAGCGCTACCGCGCGCGCCTCGACGAGGTCTCGGGGACGCTCTCCGCGCTCGAGATCGAGGACCTCGTCACCGTCCGCGACGTGTGCGCCGTCGTGCAGCGGCTCGAGATGGTGGCGCGCATCTCCGAGGAGATCGCCGGGTATGTCATCGAGCTCGGCACCGACGGCCGCCTCCTCGCCCTCCAGCTCGACGAGCTCATGGGCGGCATCGGCTCGGACCGCGAGTTCGTGATCCGCGACTACGTCGACCTCGGCCGCAAGGACCGCTCGCTCGCCGAGGTGCAGAAGTCGCTCGGCGGCCTCGACTCGACCCAGCTGCTCGACCTCGGCCAGATCGGCCGCGTTCTCGACCTCCCGGGTGGTGGCGACGCGCTCGACGCGGCCGTCGCGCCCCACGGCTTCCGGCTCCTGTCGAAGGTGCCCCGCCTGCCCGGGACCATCATCGACCGGCTCGTCGCCCACTTCGGCGGCCTGCAGAAGCTCCTCGCCGCCAGCATCGACGACCTCATGGCCGTCGACGGCGTGGGCGAGCAGCGTGCGCGGGCCGTGCGGGAAGGCCTCTCGCGTCTCGCCGAGTCGAGCATCCTCGAGCGCTACGTCTGACCCCTCGGGCCGTTCCGGCACGACGTCGTGCGGCCACCGACGGCGCCCGCCACCTCCCTGACGCAGCAGTGTGCCCGCCCCGGTCGCGAGACCGGGACGGGCACACCGTCCGTCCGGGACGGGTGAGGCGGAGTCGGACCCCGCCTCACCCGTCGTCAGGGTTCGTCAGCCGCAGCTGTGCGCGGCGTACTCGGTCTCGACCGTGGCCGTCCCTCCCTCGGCGTCCGTCGCGGTGACGGTGGTCGTCCCACCGTCGACCGCCTCGCCCCGGGTGTTGAACGACTGGTAGGCGTTCTTGCCCGGTGCGACGTTCTCGAACGTCTTGCTGCCGTAGGGCGTCTCGATCGAGATCGTGAGCGGGACGTCCTCGTCGTTGAGCGCGCGGACCGCGAGGTAGGCGTTGCCGGCGAGGCACCTCGCCTGCGCCGTCACCGCGACCGTGCGCTCGTTCTCCCCGGCCGGGATGCCGGTGAGGTACTCGAACCCGGTGGTCACGAAGTCCTCGCCGTCAGGAGCCCGGTCGTACTCCATGACGTAGTACGCGACACCGGCCTCCTGGCCGGCGGCCAGGATCTCCTGCAGCGGCATGTCGCCCTCACCGAGGTTGGTGAACGTCGGACGACCACCGGCGTTGAGGTTGACCGCGTCCTTGACGTGCAGGAGCTCGATCCGGTCGCCGTACTCCTCGATCAGCGCCGGCACGTCGACACCCGCGTGAGCCGCCCACGCCACGTCCAGCTGGAACGTCACGTACTCCGGGTTCGTCTCGCGGACCAGGATCTCCCAGGCCGAGAGCGTCTCACCCTCGTGCTCGTACGTCGTGCGGAACTCCTGGTCGTGGTTGTGGCCGAAGAACTTCTCCAGCCCCGCGTCCACGGCCCGCTCACCGAGACGGTTCATCGCCTCGGCCGTGGCCAGCGTGTTCTCGTACGTGCCGATCCCCGGTGCGGGGAAGCCACCCGAGCCCACGTACTCCTGACCCAGCGTCGTGACGTACTCCAGGGTCTCGTCGAACGTGTCCTCGTTCACGTTGTAGTGCGACGACTTCACGCTCAGGCCGTACGAGTCGGCCAGCGCCTTGAACTCCTCGGCCGTGTAGCCCGCGAAGTTCCCGCCGAACGGCTCGATGTTCTGGAAGCCGATCTCGCTCAGACGCTCGAGCACGGCCGGAAGACCGACCTCGCTGACCCACGGGGTGAGCGAGAACATCTGGACCGACACCTGCTCCACGGGGACCGTGACCGGCTCCTGCGGCTCGCCGGCCGGCAGGCCGGTCAGGTACTCGTACCCGGTGGTCACGAAGTCCTCGCCCTCGGGAGCCAGGTCGTACTCCATGACGTAGTACGCGACACCGGCCTCCTGGCCGGCGGCCAGGATCTCCTGCAGCGGGACGTCGCCCTCACCGAGGTTGGTGAACGTCGGACGACCACCGGCGTTGAGGTTGACCGCGTCCTTGACGTGCAGGAGCTCGATCCGGTCGCCGTACTCCTCGATCAGCGCCGGCACGTCGACACCCGCGTGAGCCGCCCACGCCACGTCCAGCTGGAACGTCACGTACTCCGGGTTCGTCTCGCGGACCAGGATCTCCCAGGCCGAGAGCGTCTCGCCCTCGTGCTCGTACGTCGTGCGGAACTCCTGGTCGTGGTTGTGGCCGAAGAACTTCTCCAGCCCCGCGTCCACGGCCCGCTCACCGAGACGGTTCATCGCCTCGGCCGTGGCCAGCGTGTTCTCGTACGTGCCGATCCCCGGTGCGGGGAAGCCACCCGAGCCCACGTACTCCTGACCCAGCGTCGTGACGTACTCCAGGGTCTCGTCGAACGTGTCCTCGTTCACGTTGTAGTGCGACGACTTCACGCTCAGACCGTACGAGTCGGCCAGCGCCTTGAACTCCTCGGCCGTGTAGCCCGCGAAGTTCCCGCCGAACGGCTCGATGTTCTGGAAGCCGATCTCGCTCAGACGCTCGAGCACGGCCTCCAGACCCGCCTCCTCGACCCACGGGATCAGCGAGAACATCTGGACCGACACCTGCTCCACCGGCACGGTGACCGGCTCGACCGGCGGCTCGCCGACGGCGAAGGACACCTGGTCGACGTCCACCCCGCCCGTGCTCGTCACGACGATCGAGCCCGAGCCCTCGGGCACGCTGCTCAGCCACTCCGTGACGTCCTGCCAGCCCTCGCCCGTGAACTCGAACTCGGCGAGCGGCTCGGTGCCCTCGGTGCCCTCGGCCGTCCAGCCCAGGGACACGGTGCCCTCGCCGCTGCCGCGGACGGTGATGCCGTTGATGGCCTCACCGGTCGGGGCGTGGTGCAGCGCGATCGGCGCGTAGGTGAACGAGTCGCCCTCGTCGAGCGAGGACACGTAGCCCCCGGCTCCGGCGGACGCGTCGTCCACGACCTCGACACCCTCGGCCGCGTCGTACCACTCGGCCTGCTGCACCTCGGGCTTGAGGATGTGCGTCGCCTCACCGGTCGTCGCGGGCACCTGGCCCTGCGCCGTGTCGGTGTAGGTCACGACGAGGGTGCCGAAGATCTTCTCGCCCTCACCGTGCTCGACGGCGTCCGCGCTCGTCTGGATCGTGAACCCGCAGCCGGCCTCCGTGGCCGCCGCGCGCCCGCTCACCTCGGGGTGCGCGTGGGTGTTGTGACCGAGACCGAACGTGTACTGGATGTTGCGGCACGTCGGCTGGTTGCCGTCCTCGGCGTCCTCCACCGAGACGGTGTACGGCACGGCGTCGCCCCAGTCGAAGATCGCGCCGTCCGGCTGGTCCAGCGTGATCACCGGGGCCGTGTTGCCGACCGTGATCTGCTGGATGGCGAGGCCGAAGTTGCCCTCGGGGTCGGTGACCCGCAGCTGCACGTTGAACTGACCGAGCTCCGTGAACGTGTGCGTCACGGTCTCGCCCTGGGCGTCGTACTCACCGTCGGCGTCGAAGTCCCAGTCGAACGTGAGCTCGGCGTTGGGCGTCTCCGCGTCGGACGTCGCCGACGCGTCGAACGTCACCTCCAGCGGCGCGGTGCTGCCGGAGACCGGGTCGGCGGAGATGGACGCGCGCGGGGTGGCGTTGTCGGCCCCGTAGGTGATCTTGTACAGGCCCGCGTCGGGGTTCTGGCGGAAGAAGCCGTCACCGTACTCGAGCACGTAGAGGGCGCCGTCGGGACCGAACTCCATGTCCATGACGTTGTCCCAGATCGGCTGGCCGACCGTCTGCAGGTGGGCGTTCGGCAGGAAGTCCTCGACCTGCGTCACGACCCCGTCGGACGAGAGCTCGTCCAGCGTGAGCGCGACGACGTAGTCCTGGGAGAACTCCGCCATGAGCGGGTGCCCGTCCCAGTACTCGGGGAACTTGACGTCCGAGTCGAGGTTCTCGTCGAAGCGGTAGATCGGCCCGCCCATGGGCGCCTGGCCGCCGCCGCCCAGCTCGACCAGCGGGTCGAGGACCTCGGGCTGGTCGCCCGGGTTGTCACCGTAGTAGACCTGCGGCGCGACGACCGTCGGCACCTGGTCGAGCCCGGTGTTCCACGTCGAGTTGTTCTCGGGACCGGCCTCGCAGTCGAAGAACTGGTCGCCCGGCGTACCGGTCGCGTAGTCCCACTCGTTGTAGGCGGCGTTCGGTCCGTGGCAGTACGGCCAGCCACCGTTCATGGGCTCGGTCGTGAGCTGCCACTCGACGTAGCCCATCGGACCGCGGTCGGCCTGCGCGGCTCCGGCGTCCGGGCCGTAGTCGCCCCAGGACAGCGAGGCCGACTCGAGGTCGTAGTCGATCCGGAACGGGTTGCGCACACCCATCACGTAGATCTCCTCGCGCACCAGGTCGGGCTCCTCGGCGCCGTCGAACAGGTTGCCCTCGGGGATCGTGTAGGTGCTGCCGGGGCCGACCTCGGTGTCCGCCGCCAGGTCCTCGATCGGGTTGATGCGCAGGATCTTGCCGCGCAGGTCGTTGGTGCTGCCCGCGCCGCGTCGAGCGTCGAAGCCGGGGTTCATGCCGGGCGCGTTGTTGATCGGCGCGTAGCCGTTGGCACCCGGGGTACCGGCCGGGGTGTTGTCACCGGTCGACAGGAACAGGTTGCCGTCGGCGTCCCAGGCCATGTCCGCCCCGACGTGGCAGCACTGACCGCGCTGGGCGTCGACCTTGATGATCTCGCGCTCGCTGGACAGGTCGAGCGTGCCGGCCTCCGGGTCCCACGTGAACCGGGAGAGCTGGTTGTAGCCGAGCCACTGGTCCCAGTAGCTCTCGTCCTCGCCCGCGGGCAGCGAGTTCGGCGCGCTCCCCTGCGGGGTGGTCTCGGGGTACTCGACCCCGCTCGGCGACGTGCCCTCCATCACGCGGGGCGCGTACACGAGGTAGACCCAGTTGTTCTCCTCGAAGTTCGGGTCGAGCGAGACGCCCTGCAGCCCGTCCTCGGAGTTCGCGTAGACGTCGAGCTGGGCGGCCTGCGTCGTCCGCCCGGTCGCCGGGTCGGTGAGCCGCACGACGCCGTTGCGGGCGGTGTGCAGGATCCGGGAGTCGGGGAGCACGGCCAGGTCGATCGGCTCGCCCGTGTTCTTCGTGATCAGGGTCTTCTCGTACTGGTTCCAGTCCGTCGCCGGATCCCCGGCAGGCGGTGGATCCTCATGACCGGGATGAGCGCTCGCCCCGCTGATCGACAGGGGTACCACCACTGCGGCGGACACCGCCGCGGCGATGGTTCGGGACAGCCATCGGCGGCCCGTGGTTGGTCTGTGCACAACGTCCTCCTTGACGTGGATCGAGGAGCCGGCGGCCCGGATCCTGAGCAAGGCGTCGTGACCGTTCGTCGTGCCGCCCCGCACGGATCGGTGGACCTCCAGACAGGCTGGGAGCCCTCTGCGACGAGAGCCCCACCGCGACGACGGGAGAGTTCTCCCGCGTCACGCGGTCGACCCTACCCCGCACTTTTGCCGATGCCAATACGAAAGTTGATTACTTCGCGCCCAGTTGCGACCGCGCATCGTTTGAAGTAAAGAGCCTCCCGTGGGTCGGCGAGCGGCGGCCCCGTCCGCCCAGAGGGCCGCCCCCGAGCGGGCCGCCCTCGGTCCTGTCAGGAGTTGTCAGGAGCTGTTCACGGGCTGTCAGGAGCGGTCAGGAGCGGCAGGCGGCCGGCACGGAGCGGTCACGACCCGCCCGCCGCGGCCAGCGGCCGTCCCTGCTCGTCGCACGGCGCGTCGACGACGACGCCCGCCGCGTCGGACTCGAGCTCGAGCAGCACGAGGGTGCGTTCCATCGCCGTCGGCCGGAGCTTGCCGACCTCGTGGCCGTGCGGACGGTCGAAGAACGCGAGGAGGCACAGCAGGAGGGTGATGACCAGGACGACGCTGCCCATGAGGACACCCTGGGTGGCCGCCCCCTCGGCGGAGTCGGCGAAGAACAGGAGGAGGACGAAGATCGTCGCGGAGACGGCATAGAGGACGAGCCACAGCGGCAGCGGGATGAGTCCCTCGGCGCCGTGCACCCGCGACTGGCGCGCCTCCTCGCGGTCCGCCTCCTGGGCGAGCCACCGGTCGTACGCGGACTGCTCCGTGTCGGAGGCCGGAACGACCCCGCGGATCGTCTCGAAGAGCTCGACGCCCCAGGGGTTCACGGCGTCACCGAGCTCCCCGTCCGCCATCTGCTCCCACTCGAGGCTGACCACCGACCGGGCGTAGCACACGAGCTCGCCGGAGAGCTCGGCGGCGTCGGGGTCGGCGAGGAACTGCGCCGTCTCGAGCTGCTGCACGACGATCCGCGCCTCGGCCTGGGCGCCGGTTCGCGCCTCGTCGTACGACTCGAAGGCGAGGAAGACGATGAAGCCGAGGAGCACCGAGAACCCGGTGGCGACGACGCCGAAGACGCCGGCCGCCCGGTCGCCGTCGGCGAACCTGCTGCCGGCCGGCGCGCGGCGACGCGCGAACAGCATCGCCACGACCGCCAGCGCGGTCACGACCGCCGTCACGACCGCACCGACGAGGATGCTCACGGCCTCGCCACCATCACGCCACCCCACCCCACGTCGGGACGTCCTGCGTCGCGCGCCACCCTACGCGGGAGACGCCGCGCGCGCCGGGGCGGGACGGCGGGAGGACCCGCCGCCCCGCCCCGGTGAGCCGGCGCTCAGCCGCAGCTGCGCGCGTCGTACTGCTCGGTGACGGTCGTCGACCTCCCCTCGGCGTCCGTGGCCACGACCGTGACCTCTCCGGCGTCGACGCCCGTCGCCCGCGCCGCGAACGACTGGTAGGCGTTCTTGCCCGGCGCCACGTCGGCCACGGTCCGGGTGCCGAACGCGGTGTCGAGACGCACCGTGAGCGCCGCGTCGTCGTCGTTGGTCGCCCGGACCGCCACGTAGACCTTGCCCGCGAGGCACCGCGTCTCGGCCGTGACCGAGACCTGGGGACCGACGGGCACGCCGTCGCCGACCGTGAGGGTGAGCGTCGTCGTCGTGGTGCCGGCGGTGCTCACGTAGTCCGGCAGGACGAGGTCGCCCTGGATGACGTAGACGCCCGGCTGGTCGACGACCGACTCGTCGTAGTCCCACTCGACGCCGATCGCCTGGTTGTCGCGCGACCCGTCGTTGTACGACACCTCGACCTTCGTGGGCAGCCAGGGCTGCTCGCCGACGTCGACGCTCTGCTCGAACTGCTCGGCGCCCTGGATCGAGATGCCGCCCTGCGAGCTCTCCGGCCGCACGTAGACCCGCGCCTCGGCGATGAGCCCGTACGTGGTGTTCGTGCCGTAGACGACGAACGGCTCGACGTTGGTCTCCGCCACCATGGCCGGCGTGATCGGCTGCCAGGTGAAGTCGACCGTGCCGCGGCGCCCGCTCGAGTACACGACGTCGAGAGCCGACGGGAGCGTGGGCACCTCGCCGGTGACCGTGCGCATGATGACCGGGCTGGCCACGGTGTCCACGGTGTCGCCGTTGACGCGCCACCGCAGGACGCCGGTCCCGGCACCCGTGCCCTGCACGCCGGTGATCCGGACCCGCAGGTACTGCGCCTCGACGGCCTCGAACTCGAGGTGGTTGTACGCGTTGCGCTGGAGCGCGCCCGCGTACGTCGAGCCACCGGTGAGCGTGACGGGCGTCCAGTCGGTGCCGTTCTGCGAGTGCTCGACGACGTACGTGTCCGCGCGCGGCATGCGCGTCCCGCCGTTGTCGTCGTACCAGTAGAGGTCGGTCGACGCGACGAGCACCGGGGACTCCCACGCGTACCGGATCCACGCCGCGTTCTGCGGGCTCGTCCCGTTCGCGGGCTGCCCCCACGTGCCCCAGCCGTTGCCGGCGCCGGGGTTCGAGCTCGCCGGGGTGGTCGCCTCGTTGACGCGCAGCGGGTTCTCCCACGACGCCGACCCGCTCGTCGTGATCGTCGCGAGCGCACCGAACTCGGCCGAGGTGGCCTTCTCGGTGAGCTCGACCTCGACGTCGCGCTCGGTCGTCAGCTCGCCGTCGGAGGCGCTGAGCCGGAAGACGTACGTTCCCGGCTCGGTGCCCGTCACCGTCGTCCGCAGCGCCCCGGCGTCGCCGTAGATCACGCCCGCACCGTCCGGCGCCGACACCGTCGACCACCCGTACGTGAGCTCGCCGTCGTCGGGGATGCCGTCGTCCGTCACCGTGCCGACGAGGCTCGTGGAGAGGTTGCCGTCCTTGGAGCGGTCGACGTTCACCGAGACCGACGGAGCGTCGTTGACCACCTCGGGGACGTCTCGACCGGAGTCGAAGACCTGGATCTCCGAGATCGCCGTCCAGAACGACGGCGTGTTCGTGAAGGCCACCCGCACGCGGTCCGTCGTGACGGTCTCGAAGAGCGCCTCGTTGAACTTCGGCCCGGGGACCTTGGGTGCCTTGAACGCGTCGGGCACCGTGGCCCAGCCGCCGGAGCCGTCGGGGACCTGGATCGAGTACCGCGACGGCTCGCGGTAGCCGCCCGCCTGCCGGTCGCTGACGAACCACACCTTGACGTTGTCGAACGACGTCGGCTCACCGAGGTCGAGCTCGACGTACCCGGTGTCTCCCTCGGTCCCGTAGTTGCCCCAGTAGGGCTCGTTGACCGTCGTGCCGTCGGTGACGGCGGCGAGCGACACGGGCTGCTCGGTCGTGCTGACGGCACCCGGGGTGTAGTTCATCGACCCCGTGCTCCAGCCCGGCGTGTGGAACTGGCGCCACGGCGTCGGCCGCGGACCCTCCTGCGTGGCGGACGACGAGAGCTCGGCGCCGAGCGCGAGGTTCTCCGCATCCTCCGTGAGGTCGATGCCGGCCGTCCTCAGGTAGGACACGACCCGCTCGTCGTCGATCGGGGTGTCGACGGCCGTCGGCACGTCGGCGCCCTCGTCGTCGACGACCGTGACCGCGAGACCCTCGTCGGACTCGACGACCGTGTTTGCCGCCGGGTCGTAGACGAACCGGCCGAGCGCGTCGGCGGTCGCCTTGCGCTCGCCGTCGACGAAGAGCGAGTAGCCCTCGCCCAGGCCGTAGTGCGAGCCGTCCTCGTCCCACACGATCGTGACGTCCTGGCCGTGGTAGCGCAGGTTGTTGACCATGAAGTGGTCGTACCCGAGGTCGATCGGCCAGAGCTCGATCTTGTCGTCGGACCGCGGCTGGATGCCGCCCATGTCCTCGACGTAGATGTAGTTCATGTTGCCGAGCATCACGTGGTTCGGGTTGTTGCGGTTGTACGTCTGCGTGGCCGGGTTCCAGTTCGAGTAGTACTCGGCCTGGTTCGGCGCGCGCACGTCGCCGCCCGGGTAGACGCTCCACGCCATCCAGTCGAGCAGCCGTGCGGCGTACTCGGGCGTCACGTACTTCTGCTCGGGGTCGTAGTGCCGCAGCGCGGAGCGCACGGCGCGGTACTGGACGGTGAAGTTGATGTTGGAGAAGTTGTTCGACCCGCCGATGTTGTACTTCGTCTTGTCGTACTGGTTCGCCGTGTAGAACGGGAAGATCGGGAAGTTGTCCCCGTACCGCAGGAAGCGGAACCCGTCGACGTACTGCTCGGCGTCCTCGACCGGGATGAGGTCCTGGGCGTAGACGTCGTAGAGGTTGGACTCGCGCGCCGGGATGAGGTCGCGCTCCGCCTCCGGCAGCGGGTTCGCCGCGCCGTTGTTCGAGGTCGGGGCGGACCGCGCACCGTGCGACGTGCCCGCGAGGAACATGCGGGCCGACTCGCTCCAGAGCCGGTCCAGGACCGCCGTCCGGATCTCGTCGGCCTTCGCGTGCATCTCCCCGACCTTGGCGTCGTCGGCACCGGACATCGCGTACAGCTGCGCGGCCGCGTCGAAGTCGCCCCAGACGTAGGCCGACTCCGGCCGCTCGATCGTGCGCGCACCCGGCGCCCCGGCGTTCACCTTGGGGAACCCGAACGAGATCGCGTCCGAGTCGTTCCCCGGCATGTAGTTGGTGTCGTAGGCGATGAGGCCGTCGTCGTTGCCGTCGTAGTGCTCGAGCTGGCCCTCGCCGTCGCCCTCGAAGTACGTCGCGAAGCGCTCGGCGACCGCCGGACCGCCGCCGTGCACGTTGTACGCCTCGAGGCCCGCGGTGCCGAGGTACTGCGAGTAGTGGTTGTTCCAGCTCGTGTGCCCCGGGCTGTCGAGGAACGCCGACGAGCCGGAGAGCTCGCCGATGTTGAGGATCTGCCCGTACCCGAGGTACGGGTTGCGGATCCACTTCGTGTCCTGCAGGTGCATCGGCTGCGTGAGGGCGACCGAGTTCTGGTACAGGTTCACGCCCTCGATCGTCGTCGGGTACTGGTAGACGTAACCGGGCTCGTTGGTGTCGAGGCTGTTGTAGCGCTCCCCCCACCAGCGGTAGACGATCGCCTTCTCGATGGCGTCGCTCGGCACGTCGATGTACGGGATGTCCTGCGCCCACTGCCGGTTGAACGCCGTGACGCCGTCACGGAACGCCTCCGCCGGCGCCATCGCCGCGTACTCGTCGAACTGCTCGAAGGACTGCGGCAGGGCGTCGGACCCGAGGACGCCCACGACCGACAGCTCGACCGAGCCTCCCGCCGGCACCGTCACGGCGCGGTCCAGGTTCGTGCCCGACCGCTCGAAGCCCTCGGCCTTCAGGCCGACGGTCACCGTCGACCACGGCGTGTCGACCAGGCCGTTGTTCGCGCCGCTCGTCAGGGTGCGCGTGCCCGTGAGCTCGTCCGGCGCGTCGGTCGACGTGGTCGCGAGCGGCGACGCCGCACGGACCGTGAACGACGCGTCGGCCGCACCCGGGTTCGTGAAGGTGATCGTGGTGAGCGCGACGTTGTCGTACGTGATGAGCTTCTTGAGGTCGGCGGTGACGCCCGTGGTGCCGACGGTGTACCGCGCCGTCGCGTGGCTCGGCGCGTTGAACCGCTGCGCCCCGACCTCGGTGACCGTCTGCCCCGGGACCGTCACGGTGTAGAGGTTGCCGAGGTTGTTCGGCCCGCCGGCGAAGGCGGACCCGGCGAAGCCCATGACGTTCCAGTTGCTGCCGCCGCGCAGGTACAGCGACCGCCCGCGCGTCTGCAGCACGCCGTTGCCCGCCGTGCCCGTCACGCCCAGGACACGGTCCAGGTAGTAGTCGGTGCCGCCCGCGGCGAGGTCCTTCTCGAAGATCGACCCGTGCATGGATCCGGCGGTCCACGGGACCCCGGGCGCGAGCGCGGCGCTGACGGCGCCGACCCCCGTGTACGTGGGGTCGCCGATGTCCATCGAGTCGGTCTCGCCGTTCGTGTACACCCCCACGTCGCTCTCGTTGCCCGGCAGCACGTCGGCGTGCGCGCTCGCCGGTACCAGCGCGACGCCCGTGACGGCGAGCGCGCCCGTCATCGCCGAGGCGACGACCCTTCTCAACGTTCTTCCCGACATCACTGTGTCCTCTCCATCGGGAACCGGAACGGGACAGGGCACCGTCGCCGGCTCGCCGGCACGGGACGACGACGTCCCGTGCCGCGCCCCGTCGCACCTGCGACGACCACGCACCCTGCTCGCGTCTCGCCTCGACGCCCACGACCCGCGGGACAGACGCCGGGTGAGCGCGTCAGCGCGCCTCCGTGCCACCGCCCCGTGAGCACCTGGGCGTCTCGAGGTCGAGATCGCCAGCCGCTCGCCAGTCAACCAGCGTCTGCACGCGCCCGCAATGCTTTTCGGCAATCCGTCGAGCAGACCGCCGCATCGGCGACGACTGCGCGGATCGGCGATTTCTCGCCGATCCGCGCCATTCCGCGGCTCCGGGCACTCACCGCAGGCGAGCCGCGCAGCCGAACTTCGCGGAGGCGTCTCGAAAACGTGTCGAGCGGTTTTCGGTCTGCGTCGCCGAGGGGCGGCGGAGCGGCGCGAGCGCCGGGAGGCTGCGCTACCCGGCCGGGGAGCCCCCGGCGGCCGTCCCGTCCCCGGCCGACGCCTCGTCCGCCGGCGGCGCGGGCTGCTCGGCAGGGTTGTCGCCCTCGGTCGCCGGCTCGTCGGCCGGCTGATCGGTCGGCTCGTCGGCCGGCTGATCGGTCGGCTCGTCGGCCGGCTGCTCCGTCTCCGCCGGAGCCGGCCCGAGGATCGTGAACGTGGCGGGGTCGCTCGTCGCCCCGTCGACGCCGGCGACGCTCACGAGCGCGGTGTACGTTCCCGGCGCCGCCACGGGCTGGTCCGGCGCGCAGCCCTCCACCGAGCGGCGCATGTCCCACCGCACGGTCGCCGCGACCTCGTCGCCGCGGCTCATGAGCAGCAGGTTCTCGCCCGACGCGCAGTGCGCCGAGGACCACACGAGCTCGTCCCCGGACCGCACGAGCACCCGGCGCACCGCGTCGGAGCCGTCGACGAGGCACGGCCGCGCTCCGACGTGGCGCATCGTCACGGCCAGGGCGACCGCCTCGTTCTCGGTGAACTCGGCCTTCGCGGGTGCGACGGAGAGCTCGAGCGACGCGGCGCCGCAGTCCTGGGGCGGTCCGGCCGCCTCCGGCGTGGGCGGCGCCGTCCGGCCCTCCTGCGGCGCGCCGCCCCCGAGCATCGGCTGCACGGCGCGGACGACGACCTGCCCCAGCAGGACCAGCGCCACGACGAGGGCCGCGAGGAGCGCGACCGCGACAACGCGACGACGCCAGAGGACGCCGCGGGGGGGTGGGGCGCCGGCGCCTCGTCGGGCGGTGCTCGTCCGCGGCGTGCTCAACGGGGTCCTCCAGGGGTGCAGAAGCTGGTCGTCCGGGACGGCGCTGCGCGGTCCGGTCCGTGCCCACGCTAGTTCGGGGCGCACCGATGCCGTTCGAGCCGCGCCGGGGTCCCGCGACCTCGGGGAGAATGGGCACGTCCGGCGCCCGGCCCCCGATGCCCGGTGTCGACCTGACGACCTGACGACCTGACCACCGAGAGGCAGCCCAGGTGCCCGACGAGCACGACCGCACGACCCCCGTCGACGCCCTCGCCGAGCTGCGCGGCGCCGTCGGGCGGTGGTTCGCGCGCACCGCCCGCGACCTGCCGTGGCGCTCCCCCGACCGGAGCGCGTGGGGCGTCCTCGTCAGCGAGGTCATGCTGCAGCAGACGCCGGTCGTGCGGGTCGAGCCCGTCTGGCGGGAGTGGATGGACCGCTGGCCGACCCCTGCCGCGCTCGCGGCGGCGTCGACGGCCGACGTCCTGCGTGCGTGGGGCCGGCTGGGCTACCCGCGGCGGGCGCTGCGCCTGCAGGACTGCGCGCGCGCCGTCGTCGACCGCCACGACGGGGTCGTGCCCGCCGGGGAGGAGGCGCTGCGCGCGCTGCCCGGGGTCGGCGAGTACACGGCCGCCGCCGTCACCGCGTTCGCGCACGGGCGCCGCGCCGTCGTGGTCGACACGAACGTGCGGCGCGTCCTCGCACGGGCCGTCGAGGGCGTCGCGCTCCCCGCGCCGTCCTACACGGCGGCGGAGAGGCGGCTCGCGCAGGCGGCCGCGCCTGCCGACGACGACGCGGCGACCCTGTGGGCCGCCGCGTCGATGGAGCTGGGTGCGCTCGTGTGCACCGCCCGGGCACCCCGGTGCGGCGCGTGCCCCGTCGAGGACCTGTGCGCGTGGCGGCGCGCCGGCCGCCCCGCGGACGCCCACGCGGACCGGCGCCGGACGCAGGCGTGGGCCGGCACGGACCGCCAGGTCCGAGGACGGGTCATGGCCCTCCTGCGCGACGCGCCGGGCCCGCTCCCCCGGGACGTCGTCACGGGGTCGTGGCCCGACGCCGCCCAGCTCGACCGGTGCGTCGCGAGCCTCGTCGAGGACGGGCTGGTCGAGCAGGACGGCGAGGCCTACCGGCTCCCGGTCTGAGCCGCGTCAGGTCGTCGGGAGCCAGACCCGCATCGTCGACGGTCCGCGGCTCGCCCAGTCGTGGTAGGCCACGAGCGGCACGTCGATCCCCGCCGCCCCGTCGTCCTCGGCGGTGCGGGCGCCGCGTGCCGCACCTTCCGGCGCGTAGGGCCACGGGGCCGTCCGCCCGTGGTCGACGACGACGCCGCGCACCACGACGCGCCCGTCGACCTCGCGCGGGGCGACCGAGGGGTCGACGCGCAGGTCGGCGACGTCGCGCCCGTCGGGCAGGTCGACCGACTCGACGCACAGGACCTCCGGTCCGCGCTGCACCGCGACGCACCCCCGGACCGCGTCGATCCGGTCGTCGGGCCGCAGGAACCGCGGCGCGGTGTCGAGGTCGAGGACGACGACGCTGCCCTCCCTGAGGTCCGGCACGGCGACCGGTCCCGCGGGCACCGTGCGCGCCGTGCCGTCGTCCACCGTGAGCGTCGCCGTCGGCGACCACGCGGGCACGCGCAGCGTCAGCGCCCAGCGCCCCGGGGGCGCCTCGACGACCCGCACGCGCACGCGCCCGTCCGCGGGGTAGGCGGTCTCGACGTCCAGGGCGACCGCCGCCCCGGAGGGGAGCGTCGCGCGGACCTCGCTCGTCGCGTACTGGTGGAGCTGCACCCCCCCGTGGTCCACGGTGGCGACGTACGCCGCGAGGCTCGCGAACGTGCGCGCGACGTTCGGGGGGCAGCACGACACGTGGAACCACGGCGCACGCAGGGACGACTCGGCGCGCGCGCTCGCGACGTCGGTCGCGGCGGGCTCACCCGGGACGCGCTGGTGGAGCGTGTTCGCGTAGTAGAAGGCCCGGCCGTCGTCCGACGGCGACGTCGCGACGACGTTGAACAGCGCGCGCTCGACGGCGTCGGCGTAGCGCGCGTCGCCCCGCGCGAGCAGGAGCCGCCACGCGACCATGACCGAGCCCACGGCGGCGCACGTCTCGGAGTAGGCGCGGTCGGGCGGGAGGACGAAGTCCTCGCCGAACGCCTCATCCTGGTGGTGGGAGCCCTGGCCGCCGGTGACGTACGTGCGGGCCGCGGTCGTCCGCGCCCACTGCCGGGCGACGGCCTCGACGAGGGCGTCGTCGCGCGCGTCGACCCCGACGTCGAGCGCACCCGCCGCGAGGTAGTTGGCCCGCACCGCGTGGCCGCGGAACACCTCGGCGTCGCGCACCGGCACGTCGTCCTGGTAGTACGAACGTCCCCACTCGATGTCGGCGAGCGTGCCGTGCCCGCGACGCTCGACGAAGAGCGCCGCCTGGCGCAGGTACCGCGGCTGGTCGAGCGCACGGCCGAGCTCGGCGAGACCCACCTCGATCTCCGCGTGGCCGCACACCCCCTGGTTCCCCGTCGGACCGAAGGTCGCGCAGACGTGGTCCGCCGAGCGGCGGGCCACCTCGACCAGCTGGTCGTCGCGGTGCCCCGTGCGGGCGCGGGCCACCGCCGCCTGCATGAGATGGCCCTGGCAGTACAGGTCGTGCCCCCACTCGAGGTCGGAGTACCGGGCTCCCTGGCCGGGACGGCCGAACATCGTGCCGATGTAGCCGTCGGGGTCCTGCGCGGCGGCGACGCGTCGCACGATCGCGTGGAACCGCTCCTCGAGCTCCGGGTCGTGCTGCCGGCCGAGCTCCCACGCCATCGCCTCGAGCAGCTTGTAGACCTCGGAGTCGCTGAACTCCCGCCCACGGCGGCCCTCGGGCAGCCCGCCCCGGACCGCCAGGTCGAAGTTCGGCAGCCAGCCCTCGTGCTCGAGCCAGTGCTCGATGTGCCCGAGCGTCGCGGCGCGGTTGACCTCCTGGCGCCGGGCCCAGAAGCCGTCCGTGATGCGCACCTGGGCGAGGCCGAGCGGCTGCAGCCGGCCCGAGGCCGGGACGACCGGGCGCCCGCCGTCGGTCGCGGTCGCGTCGCCGGTGAGGGGGTCGCGGCCGGGCGCGACGGTGTCATGGTCATGGGAGAACCTCCGGGGGCGGCGAGTCCGCCCGGGTCGTCGGGGAGGCCGCCTCGCGGCGACGGGGTGGGGGGCGGCGTCGTGGACGCCCGGTCGGCGGTCATCCCTTCAGCGCGCCCGACATGAAGCCCCGCACGTAGTGGCGCTGGAGCAGCAGGAACAGGACGATGCACGGGACGGCGAGCACGACGACGCCCGCCTGGGTCGCGCCGTAGTCGACGATGCCCATGACCTGCTGGCGCATGTTCGCGACGGCGAGCGGCAAGGGGGCCTTCGTGGAGTCGGTGATGAGGATGAGGGGGGCGACGAAGTCGTTCCACGCGGCGAGGAACGCGAACAGCCCGACCGTGATGAGCCCGGGCTTGACCGCGGGCAGCAGCACGCGCCACAGCGCGCCGAACGACGAGCAGCCGTCCACGAGCGCGGCCTCGTCGAGCTCGCGCGGCACCGACTCGAACGAGATGCGCATCATGAACGTCGCGAACGGCAGCTGGAACATCGCGAGCACGAGCGACAGCCCGACGAGCGAGTTCTGCAGGCCGATCTCGTTGAGCAGCACGTAGAGCGGGATGAGCAGCGTCGCGTACGGGACCATGAGGATCGCGAGCGTCACGAGGAACAGCACGTCGCGGCCGGGGAAGCGGAAGCGCGCGAACGCGTAGCCGCCGAGCAGCGAGACACCGAGCGTGAAGAGCACGGTGAGCCCCGAGACGACGACGGAGTTCCACAGGTACTGCACGACCCCGGCCTGGTAGCCGGCGAGCGTCACGTAGTTCCCGAAGCCCCACCCGTCGACCTGGTTGGACCCGGGCTGGGGCGAGACCGACGCGACGCCCGCCCACACGAGCGGGAAGAGGAAGACGAGCGCGAGCCCGCCGGTGAGCACCCAGTAGGGGGTGCGCGTGACGACGCCGGCGATGCGGGCGCGCGGTGCCTGCCCGCGCGGCGCGGGCCGGGCGGGGGCCGGTGCGGTGGCGGTTCCGGTCATGTCACTTCTCCTGGGGGGCGCGCATCGCACGGATCTGCGCGAGGTTGATGAGCACGAGGGCGGCGAGCACGATGATCGACAGCGCGGCTGCGACGCCCAGGTCGTTCTGCCCCTGGAAGGCCACGTTGTAGATGAGCTGGACCACGGTGATCGTGCTGTTGTCCGGCCCGCCCTTCGTGAGGATGTAGAACTGGTCGAAGGCCAGCAGGGACCCGGTGACGCAGAGGATCGTGCACAGCGCGAGCGACGGTCGCAGCAGCGGGAGCGTGACGCGCGAGAAGGTCTGCCAGCGGCTCGCGCCGTCCATGCGCGCGGCCTCGTACACCTCGTGCGGGATGCCCTGGAGACCGACCATGAGCAGGAGCATGTAGAAGCCCGCGAAGCGCCAGACGACGAGGAAGACCGTGGACCACAGCGCGCCGTCGGGCGTGCCGAGGAACGACACGGGCTCGTCGACGATGCCGAGCGACTCCAGCACGGGCGAGATCGGCCCGACCTGCGGCGAGTACAGCGCGTAGAAGAGCAGCGACGCCGACGCGAGGCCGAGCGCGCTCGGCACGAGGACGGCGGTGCGCAGGAAGCTCTTCCAGTGCGTCGACTCCTGGACCAGCAGTGCGAGTCCGAGGCCGAGGCCGATGAGGAGGACGGTCGCGATGACGGTGTACTTCAGCGTGAAGACGACCGAGTCCCAGAAGAAGCGGTTGTCGACCGCGTCCTGGAAGTTCTCCGGGAAGTTCGGCCCCTGGTTCCCGGACAGGAGGGGCCAGTCGGAGGCGGACATCTGGCCGACGAGGAGCACCGGCAGGACGAAGAAGACGAGGACGAAGATCGCGGTCGGCGCGGCGTAGGCCCAGCCGCGCGCGGACTGCGAGCGACCGGGGCGCCGGCGCCTCGGCGGCGCGCCGGACCGGGTGCGCGACCCGGTGTCCCCGGTCGGCGGGAGCTGCTGTCCCTGGCGTCGCGAGGACGACGGGGCGGACTGCACGGACATGACGGTCTCCAGGTTCGGGCGGAGGGACGCTCGAGGGTCGCGCCGCCGCCGGACGGCGGAGGGCCGGTCGACGGCGGCGGCGCGGTCCTGCTACTGGGAGAGCACCGCGGTGATCTCCTCGTTGTCCTCCTCGATGCTCGAGGCGTCCTCGAACACGGCGTTGCGGACCAGGGTCATCCACGGGCTGTTCGGCGCGTTGAACGCCTGCTGGAAGTTGCGCGCGACCGGCGTGCGACCGGCGGCGGCGACCTCGTTGATCGTCACGACGCGGGGGTCGGCCGAGGAGTACTCGTTGTCGACCAGGTCGGCGCGCGAGACGACGTCGCCGTTCTGCGCGAGGACCTCGACCTGCGCCTCCTCGGACATCAGCCAGGACAGGAAGTTCCAGGCCTGGTCGGCCTTCTCGCTGTCCTTGGAGATGCCGATGCCGTCGCCGCCGACGAAGGTCGAGCCGCCGCCGTCGGGGCCGGGGATCGGCGCGACGCCCACGTCCACGGTCTCGTCCGCCGTCGACAGGAGCGTCGCCGGGTACGGCATGACGCCGATCTTGCCCTCCTGGAACGGGGCGACCCAGGTCGCGCCGGTCTCGTCGCGCGAGCCGGCGCCGACCGCGTCGGAGTCGACGAGGTCCTTGTAGGTGGCGTACACCTCCTGCGCGGTGTCGCTCGCGAGGAGCGACTCCGTGCCCTCGGCGTTCATGACGTCCTCGTCCGCGGCCCAGATCATCGGGAACCACGTGAAGACGAGGCACCCGCCGCAGTTGCCGCCGAAGAACGTGCCGTCGACGCCGCCGCCGAGCGCGTCGACCGCCTTGGCCTGCTCGGCGAACTCCTCGAGGGACGTCGGCCCGGCCTCGGGGTCGAGGCCGGCCTGCTCGTAGAGGTCCTTGTTGTAGAACATCACCGACACGTCGAGGACGAACGGCAGGACGTGCTCGGCGTCCTCGTACGTGCCCGCCTCGAGGTGGCCCGGGTTGATCTCGTCCGCGAAGTCGAGCTGGTCGATGCGGCTCGTGACGTCCTGGAAGAGCCCCTGCTCGACCCAGTTCGGCACGTACACGATGTCCGCGGCGAAGAGGTCCGGCAGCCCGTCGCTGCCGGCGGCCGCGCCGACCTTCGCGACGTAGTCGTCGTTGGGGACGATGGTCAGCTCCACCTGGTTCTCGTGGCTCTCGTTGTAGGCGTCCACGAGCAGGTTCGCCTGCTTCTCGAGGGGTGCTCGCGTCCACAGCGTGAGCGTGCTGCCGTCGTCGACGCCCTCGGCACCTCCGGCGCCGGCGGTCGCGGGGGCGTCGTCGCCCTCGTCGGAGCCGCCGCACGCGGCGAGGCCGAGAGCGGTCAGGCCGATCACCAGCGTCGAGGCCACGGCCTTCGTCGCCGACGTCCTGCGGTGGTTCGTCATCTCGCGTCTCCTGTACTCGTCGTCGAGCCAATGCGCCCCGCCCGGCAGGTCCGCCGGACGTCCGAACGCCTTTTCGGTCCAGGTGTCGCCGCCGGGTTCGTCGCCTGGCCGTCGCGCCCCGCCGACGGCTAGTCTTCGATGCTCCAGGGCCCCACCGGGGCTGCTCGTCTCGATCTCCACTTGACCGAAAGAACCCGAAAAGGTTTTCTGAATCTAGGACAGGCGCACGGACCCGTCAAGCGGTGCGCAGGGTTACAGTTCGATCACGGCACTCGGTCGACGGCGACCGCGCCGTGGGACCAGGAGGGGGCACGGCCTCATGACCACCCAGAACGGCGGTGCGACGCCGCGCGCCGCGACCCTGACGGACGTCGCGCGCCTCGCCGGCGTCTCGATCGCCACGGCGTCCAAGGCGATCAACGGCCGCGACCAGGTCAAGGCCGAGACGCGGCTGCGCGTCCTCGAGGCGGCCGAACGGCTCTCGTTCGCACCCAACGCCCTCGCCCGTGGCCTGCTCAAGGGGCGGACCGGCACGGTCGGGCTGCTCACGAGCGACCTGGAGGGTCGCTTCTCGATCCCCGTGCTCATGGGCGCCGAGGACGCGTTCGGAGCGGGCCGCGTCTCGGTCTTCCTGTGCGACGCCCGCGGCGACGCCATCCGCGAGCAGCACCACGTCCGCGCGCTGCTGTCGCGACGCGTCGACGGCCTCATCGTCGTGGGGTCGCGCACCGACCCGCGTCCGCCCCTGAGCGCCGAGATCCCGGTCCCGGTGGTCTACGCGTACGCGCCGTCGGAGGACGCCGGGGACGTGTCGATCACGGCCGACAACGTGGGCGCGGGCCGCCTCGCCGTCGAGCACCTCCTCGCGTGCGGGCGGCGCCGGGTCGCGCACGTGTCGGGAGACCCCGGCTACCAGGCGGCCCAGGACCGCGCCGCCGGCGCGCAGGCGGCGCTCGCCACCGCCGGGCTCGAGCTCGTCGGCGGGCACACGTACTTCGGCTCGTGGAGCGAGGGCTGGGGCCGTGGCGCGGCGCGCATGGTCGTCGAGCAGCACCCCGACGTGGACGCGTTCTTCTGCGGCAGCGACCAGATCGCGCGCGGCGTGCTCGACGCGCTGCGCGAGCTCGGCCGGGACGTCCCGGGCGAGGTGTCGGTCATCGGCTTCGACAACTGGGAGGTGCTGACGACCAACGCGCGACCCCAGCTCACGAGCGTCGACATGAACCTGGAGCGCCTCGGTCGCGTCGCGGCCCAGCGTCTCTTCGCCGCGATCGACGGCACGGTGCGGCCGGGGATCGAGGAGCTCCCGTGCCGCGTCGTGACCCGGGCGTCGACGGCGCCCATCGCCTGACCGTCGCGGCCCGCCCGACCCGCAGCGACCGGGCACGACCGGGCTGGGTCGGTCTCGACCCGGCTCGCCGGGGCCCGGTCGGGCTCAGTCGAGCTCGAGGAGCATGCGCGTGTTGCCGAGCGTGTTCGGCTTGACGCGCGCGAGGTCGAGGAACTCCGCGACGCCGTCGTCGTGGGAGCGCAGCAGCTCGGCGTAGACGTCGTGCGTGACGGGGGTGCCGTCGATCGGGCGGAAGCCGTGCCGCACGAAGAAGTCGACCTCGAACGTCAGGCAGAACACCCGGCGCAGGCCGAGCGCCCGGGCGCGCGCGAGCAGCTCGACGACGAGCGCGTGCCCCACCCGGTGCCCGCGCCAGGCGGGGTCCACGGCGAGCGTGCGGATCTCGGCGAGGTCGTCCCACATGACGTGGAGCGCCCCGCAGCCGACGACCTCGGGCGCGGCGTCGGGCGCTGCGTCCGGGCGCACGGCGTCGGCCACGACGAACTCCTGCACGGCCTCGTAGTAGCCGACCATCTCCTTCGCGAGGAGGATGCGGGCCTCGGCGTAGGGCTGCACGAGCGCCCGCACGGCCCGGACGTCCGCGGGGAGCGCCGGGCGCACGCGGACCCGGGCGGGACCGGGGCGCGCGTCGTCGGCGGGAGGCGTCAGCACGCCGCCACTGTACGACGGCGCCACCTCGGATGCATAGTCACGCGGAGTGCTGCATAGATGCTCACGCACTCGCCACGAGCCTCGATGCGGTGATCTCGTCGATCACGAGGTCCGTCACCACGCCGGCGCGCAGCGCGGCCCGCAGCGGCGCCACCTTGTTGTCCCCCGCCACGACGCACACGCGGCGCGGCACGCGGCGCAGCTCGTCGGGAGCGGGACCGGTCGCCCGCTCGTTGAGCGCGATGTCCCGATAGGTCCCGTCCGGCCGCAGGAACACGGTGCACACGTCGCCCACGACGCCCTCGCCCTCGAGCACGGCGATGTCCTCGCGCTCGAGGTATCCCGCGGAGTACACGTGCGACGGCACGCCGCCCGCGACGGCGCCCACCGAGAAGAGCGCGATGTCCGCCCGTCGCTGCACGTCCAGCACGCGCCGGACCGAGCGCTCGCGCCACATCGCCCGCTTCGTCTCGGCGTAGTCGAAGAACGCCGGCACCGGGAAATGGTGCACGTGCGCGTCGAACGCCGTGCCGAACCCGGCGATGAGGTCGCCCGCGTAGTGGACCCCCGACGTGCGCGTGTTCGCCGCGCCGTTGAGCTGCACGACGGCGCTCCCCCGCGTCGCCTTGCGCGGCAGGTGCCGCGAGACGGCCGAGAGCGTCGTGCCCCACGCGATCCCGAGGACCATGTCGGAGTCGAACCACGTCGACAGCAGGCGGGCCGTGGTCATCGCGACCTGCTCGAGCCGCTCGACCTGCGGCGCCTGGTCAGGGACCGGGACGACGTACGCGTCGACGCTCCAGGTGCTCGCGACGTGCTGGCCGAGGCCCGGCGCCCGGCTCTGCGTCGGGCGCAGCGAGATCTCCACCAGGCCGGTCTCCCGGGCGCGCTTGACGAGCCGCGAGACCGTCGAGCGCGACGTGCGCAGGTGCTTCGCGATCGCCTCCATCTTCATGTCCTGCAGGTAGTACATCGAGGCCGCGCGCAGCACGTCCTGCTCTCGGTCGACCATCACGGCTCCGTCCGTCGGGAACCCCTATTCTGCACGTTCGTGCACACCGCTTGCGCGTCCGTTCGCCACGTGGTGGTGTGAAGGGCGTGCGTGGACGCGACGGTCCGCCCGGACCAGGACGATTCCGGCTCGCGCGCCCCGGTCGTGCGTGGGAACGTCGGCTGTGGGCGTCACCTGAGCGGTTCCTCGCGGCCCGCCGGCTCGGCAGCGGTCACGTCGGTCCCCGCACGCAGGACGACACGGACGGGAAGAGGTTGGACGGATGGCATCCACGAGACTCACGGCGGACTCCCGCCGGCAGGCGCTCGCCGCGCTCGAGGCGAGCACGAGCGCCGACGCCGAGCTCGACGTCCTCGTCATCGGCGGCGGCGTCACGGGCGCCGGCATCGCGCTCGACGCGGTGACCCGCGGGCTGTCGACGGCGATCGTCGAGGCCCAGGACTGGTCCGCCGGGACGTCGAGCCGGTCGAGCAAGCTGGTCCACGGCGGCCTGCGCTACCTCCAGATGCTCGACTTCCACCTCGTGCACGAGGCGCTCACGGAGCGCGACCTGCTCCTCAAGGAGATCGCGCCCCACCTCGTCCGCCCCGTGCCGTTCCTCTACCCCCTCGAGCACCGCGTGTGGGAGCGCGCCTACGTCGGCGCCGGCATCGCGCTCTACGACACCCTCGCGAGCGTCGCCCCCGGCAAGCGGGCGCTGCCCTTCCACCGGCACCTCACGCGCAGCCGCATGGAGAAGAAGTTCCCCGACCTCGCGCACGACGCCGCGGTCGGGGCCGTGCAGTACTGGGACGCGTCCGTCGACGACGCCCGGCTCGTGAGCACCCTCGTCCGCACCGCCGCCTCGTACGGCGCGCACGCGGCGTCGCGCACCCAGGTGGTCTCCCTCACCAAGGGGGCGACCGGCGCCGTCAACGGCGCGGTGCTCGTGGACCTCGAGACCGGCCACGAGCTCACGGTCCGGGCGCGCTCGGTCATCAACGCGACCGGCGTCTGGACCGAGGACACCGAGGCCCTCGCCGGCTCCGAGGGCGGGCTGCGCGTCCTGGCTTCCAAGGGCATCCACATCGTCGTCCCGCGCGAGCGCATCAAGGGACAGGTCGGGCTGATCCTGCAGACCGAGAAGTCGGTGCTCTTCGTGATCCCGTGGTCGCGCTACTGGGTCGTCGGCACCACCGACACCCCGTGGGAGCAGGACCTGCAGCACCCTGTCGCGACCTCCGCCGACATCGACTACGTGCTCGAGCACGCCAACGCCGTGCTCGCCCACCCGCTCACGCGCGACGACATCATCGGCACCTGGGCCGGGCTGCGCCCCCTGCTGCAGCCCGGCACCAAGGAGGGGACGAGCTCCGCCAAGGTGTCGCGCGAGCACACCGTGGCCTCGCCCACCCCCGGCCTGACCGTCATCGCGGGCGGCAAGCTCACGACGTACCGCGTCATGGCCAAGGACGCCGTGGACTTCGCGATCGGCCAGCGCGCGAGCGCCCTGGGGTCCATCACGCACAAGATCCCGCTGCTCGGCGCCGTCGGCCTCGACGCCGTGCGCCGCCAGGCCCGCCCCTGGGCGTCGCGGTACCGCTGGACCCCCGCGATGGTGGACCACCTGCTGCACCGGTACGGCTCGAACCTGCGCGAGATCGTCGAGCTCTGCGAGGAGCAGCCGGACCTCGCGAAGCCGCTCGAGCACGCACCCGCGTACCTGCGAGCCGAGATCGCCTACGGCGTGTCCCACGAGGGCGCCCTGCACCTCGAGGACCTGCTGCTGCACCGCACGCGGCTCAACTACGAGATCGCCGACCGCGGGCTCGCCGCCCTCCCGGAGATCGCCGAGATCGCGGCCGGTCTCCTCGGCTGGGACGACGCCACCCGGGACGCCGAGGTCCGCAGCTACACCGACCGCGCGAACGCCGAGGCGGCCGCCGAGCAGGAGCCGGACGACGACGCCGCGGAGCGCACGCGCCTCGCCGTCGACGACGTCTCCCCCCTGCAGCCGCTGCGGGACAGCTGAGCACCGCCGGGGAAGCATCCCGGTCGCGACGCGGCCGGGTCGGTTGAGACAGAGCAGTCCACCACGAAAGAGAGCGCACGATGGATCAACTCCTCATGAACGCCTTCTGGTCCGAGATCCTCGGGACGGCGACCCTCATCCTGCTCGGCGCCGGGGTCGTCGCGAACGTCGTCCTGCCGAGGTCCAAGGGTTTCAACGGCGGCTGGCTCCTCATCAACTTCGGATGGGGCCTCGCGGTCTTCACGGGTGTCTACGTCGCGTACAGGTCGGGCGCGCACCTCAACCCGGCGGTGACGATCGGTCTCTTCACGGCGCAGGAGCCGTTCTACTCGGTCACCGGACCGGAGGGCATGGTCACGGCGACCATCGAGCCGACCGTGGGCAACATGCTCATGTACTGGGGCGCCCAGATGATCGGCGCGTTCATCGGTGCGGTGCTCGCGTTCCTCGCCTACAAGAAGCACTTCGACGAGGACGCGCCCGGCGCGACCAAGCTCGCGGTCTTCTCGACCGGCCCGGAGATCCGCTCCTACGCGTGGAACTTCGTCACGGAGGCCATCGCGACCTTCGTGCTCGTGTTCTTCGTCGTCGCGTCCGGCCAGACGCCGTCGGGTCTCGGCCCGCTGGCCGTCGCCCTGGTCGTCGTCGGTATCGGCGCCAGCCTCGGTGGCCCGACCGGGTACGCCATCAACCCCGCCCGTGACCTCGCACCGCGTATCGCGCACGCCCTGCTGCCGATCCGTGGCAAGGGGTCGAGCGACTGGGCCTACTCGTGGGTGCCCGTCGCCGGACCGCTGGTCGGCGGCGTCCTCGCCGGCCTCCTCGGGGCGGCCTGGGTCTGACCCGACCGCCCGCACGTGACCGGGGCCCCGGGGGCCGGCCCCGGTCACGCGACCCACTCGCGCGCACCACCATCCCGTACACACCGACGTGAAGGACTGAGCACACCATGGCCGACTACGTTCTCGCCATCGACCAGGGAACCACGAGCTCCCGGGCCATCGTCTTCAACCACTCCGGGGAGATCGTCTCCACGGGCCAGCTCGAGCACGACCAGATCTTCCCCCGCGCCGGGTGGGTGGAGCACAACCCGGAGCAGATCTGGAACAACGTCCGCGAGGCCGTCGGCCTGGCGCTGACCCGCGCGAACGTCACCCACAACGACATCGCCGCCGTCGGCATCACCAACCAGCGCGAGACGGCGGTGGTGTGGGACCGGACCACGGGCAAGCCGGTCTACAACGCCATCGTGTGGCAGGACACCCGCACGCAGAAGATCGTCGACGAGCTCGGCGGCTCGGACGGCCCCGAGAAGTACAAGTCGATCGTCGGCCTGCCGCTCGCCACCTACTTCTCCGGGCCGAAGGTCAAGTGGATCCTCGACAACGTCGAGGGCGCGCGCGAGAAGGCCGAGGCCGGTGACCTCGTCTTCGGCAACACCGACACGTGGACCCTGTGGAACCTCACGGGCGGCGTCAACGGCGGCGTGCACGTCACCGACGTGACGAACGCGTCGCGCACCATGCTCATGGACCTCGACACCCTGTCGTGGCGCGAGGACATCGCCGCGGACATGGGCATCCCGATGTCCATGCTGCCCGAGATCCGGTCGTCCTCCGAGGTCTACGGCGAGGGCCGCCAGCAGGGCCTCCTCCCCGGCGTCCCGATCGCCGGCATCCTCGGCGACCAGCAGGCCGCGACGTTCGGCCAGGCGTGCTTCGAGGTCGGGCAGGCCAAGAACACGTACGGCACCGGCAACTTCATGCTCCTCAACACGGGCACCGAGAAGGTCATGAGCGAGAACGGCCTCCTCACGACCGTCTGCTACAAGATCGGCGACCAGCCGCAGCGCTACGCGCTCGAGGGCTCGATCGCGGTCACCGGGTCCCTCATCCAGTGGCTGCGCGACAACCTGGGCATGTTCGAGGACTCGCCCGACGTCGAGTGGCTCGCCGGCAAGGTCGAGGACAACGGCGGCGCGTACTTCGTGCCCGCGTTCTCCGGCCTCTTCGCGCCCTACTGGCGACCCGACGCGCGCGGTGCGCTCGTCGGCCTCACCCGGTACGTCAACCGCAACCACATCGCGCGCGCCGCGCTCGAGGCCACGGCCTACCAGACGCGCGAGGTGCTCGACGCCATGAACGCCGACTCCGGCGTCGACCTCACCGAGCTGCGCGTCGACGGCGGCATGGTCGCCAACGAGCTGCTCATGCAGTTCCAGGCCGACCAGCTCGGCGTCGACGTCGTGCGCCCGAAGGTCGCCGAGACGACCGCGCTCGGCGCCGCGTACGCCGCGGGCATCGCCGTCGGGTTCTGGAAGGGCGAGCAGGACGTCATCGACAACTGGGCCGAGGACAAGCGCTGGACCCCCGCCGTCGAGGAGGGCGAGCGCGAGCGGCTGTACCGCAACTGGAAGAAGGCCGTGACGAAGACGTTCGAGTGGGTGGACGAGGACGTGGAGCAGTAGTCCGTCCGTCCTCTCGCGCGCGGGTCTCTCTCGCGTCCGGAGGGGTGGGTGCTCGACGCCGGTCTACCATCCGCTTGCTCGTTCCTCGCAAGCTCCCGCCAGACCCGCCACGACCGGCGTCGAGCACCCACCCCTCCTTTCGTGTCGCCTTTCGCGGGGGTGCGGCCGGGCTGCTGTCCGACGTGGGCGAGAGCGGGGCGTGGGTGCGCTCGCTCCGGGGCGACGGAGTCCCTACGGTGGTCGGGTGCGCGCGTGGGTGTACGAGCGGTACGGGTCGGTCGACGAGCTGCGGCTCCGGGACGTGCCGACGCCTGCGCCCGGGCGGGGCGAGGTGCTCGTCGAGGTCGTCGCGACGTCGGTGAACCTGTCGGACTGGGAGGCGCTGCGCGGCACCCCGGGGTACACGCGCCTCGACGGTCTCCGCGCGCCGCGCACGCGGGTCCTCGGGTCCGACGTCGCCGGGCGCGTGGTCGCGGCCGGCGAGGGCGTCGTGCGCTTCCGCGCGGGCGACGAGGTCTACGGCGACAACCTCCCGCGCCGTGGCGGGTTCGCCGAGTACGTGGTGATGCCCGAGAAGGCGCTCGCGCACAAGCCGCCGACGCTGACCTTCGTCGAGGCGTCCACGCTCCCGCAGGCGGGCGCCATCGCCCTGCAGGCCGTCGCGTCGGGGACGCCGGGGCAGCGGCTGCTCGTCAACGGCGCCGGCGGAGGCTCCGGGAGCTTCCTGGTCCAGCTGGCGGTCGCACGCGGCATGCACGTCACGGGCGTCGACGACGCGGCGAAGCTCGACTTCGTCCGTCGGCTGGGCGCGCAGGAGGTCGTCGACTACCGGCGGACGGACTTCACGCGGACCGGCCCGTACGACCTCGTCGTCGACCTCGTCGCGCACCGCTCCGTGCTCGCCTACCGGCGTGCTCTCGCCCGCCACGGTCGGTGCCTGATGGTCGGGGGCACGCTGCGGACCCTGCTCCGCATGCTCACCGTCGGCCCGTTGCTGGGGGCGCTGAGCGGTGCACGGCTCGGTGTCCTCCTCGTGCGGCAGGGGCCGCGCCACTTCGGTCCCGTCGCCGACCTGTGCGTCGCCGGCGAGGTCGAGATCCACGTCGACCGCACGTTCACCCTCGCGCAGGTCCCGGACGCTCTCACCGTCCACGGCACCGGCCGGGCCGCGGGCAAGGTCGTCGTCGTCGTGCGCGACACCTGAGGTGCCGCACGACCCCGACGCCGAGGCCCGGCGCGCGAGCGGGGCCAGGTCTGCCTAGCGTCGAAGACGGCCGCACGACGGCGGCCGACATCCACGGGAGGCGTCATGACCGACACGCACCACGAGCTGCCGCACGCAGGGTCCGACGAGGTCGCGAAGGTCCGCGAGCTCGTCAAGGACGAGCACATCGCCATGCTCACCACGGTCGCCGAGGACGGGAGCCTCGTCAGCCGCCCGATGGGCGTCCAGGCTGTCGACTTCGACGGCGACCTGTGGTTCTTCGCGGCCGAGGACTCGCACAAGGTCGCGGAGATCGCGCACGACTCCGCGGCGAACGCCGCGTTCTCCGGGTCGAGCTCCTGGGTGTCCCTGTCCGGTCGGGCGAGCGTGGTCCGGGACCGCGCGAAGATCCGCGAGCTGTGGAGCTCCGTGGCCGAGGCGTGGTTCCCCGACGGCCCCGACACCCCGGAGGTCGTGCTCATCCGGCTGCACGCCGACACGGCCGAGTACTGGGACTCCCCCGGCGGCCGTGTCGCGACGCTGTTCAGCCTCGTCAAGGCCAAGGTCACCGGCAAGCCCTACGACGGCGGCGAGAACGAGACGGTCCAGCTCTGACGGGACGCGTCACCGTCCCGGGCGGTGGCTAGGGTGGCGGCGTGAGCACCACGCGCGAGACCAGCTACACCGTGCCCGGGATGCACGTCACGGACCGCGAGGTCGAGGTTCCGCTCGACTGGTCGGACGACGCCGACCCCCGGCGGCTCACCGTCTTCGTGCGGGAGGTCGTCGACCCCGCCCGGCGCCGCGACGACCTCCCGCTCCTCGTGTTCCTCCAGGGCGGGCCCGGGGGGAAGGGGCCGCGGCCCACCGGCCGCGACGGCTGGCTCGGGGAGGCGCTGACGACCTACCGCGTCGTCCTGCTCGACCAGCGCGGGACCGGTCGGTCGTCCGCCGTGCGAGGAGCCGCGCTCGTCGCGCGGGGCGCGGCGCGGGCCCAGGCGGAGCACCTCACGCACTTCCGCGCGGACTCGATCGTCGCCGACGCGGAGCACGTGCGGCGGACGGTCTACGGCGGGCGGCGCTGGACGTCGCTCGGGCAGTCGTACGGCGGCTTCCTCACGATGACCTACCTGTCGCGCGCGCCCGAGGCCCTCGCCGCGTGCCTCGTCACCGGCGGCCTACCGGGGCTGCGCGCCGACGCGCGCGAGGTCTACCGGCGGACCCAGCCACGCGTCGCCGGGAAGAACGCGCGCTACCGGTCGCGGTACCCCGAGGACGAGGAACGCCTCGCGCGCATCGCCGACCGCCTCGCCGTCGGCGACGTCCGGCTGCCCGACGGCGACGTGCTCTCGGTGCGCCGGTTCCAGACGGTCGGCACGGACCTGGGCATGAAGCCCGGCCCGGAGCGGATCCACTGGATCGTCGACGAGGCGTTCGACCCGGGCGCCCCGGACGAGCTCACCGACACGTTCCTCGCCGAGGTCGGAGCCTCGACGTCGTTCCGCACCAACCCGCTCTACGCCGTGCTGCACGAGTCGATCTACGCGCAGTCGCACACCGGCCCCACCGCGTGGGCGGCCCAGGCCGTGCGCGACGACGACCCCGCCTTCGCGCCCGAGGCGCGGCCCCTGCTGCTCACCGGCGAGATGATCTACCCCTGGATGCTCGACGAGGTCGCAGCGCTCCGGCCGTTCCGCGCGGCGGCCGAGGCGCTCGCGGCCTGGGAGGACTGGCCCGACCTCTACGACCTCGACGCGCTCGCCCGCAACGAGGTGCCCGTCGAGGCGGCGGTCTACCACGACGACATGTTCGTCGACGCCGGGCTGTCGCTCGAGACGGCCGCGCACGTCGGCAACCTCGACGCCTGGGTCACCAACGAGTTCGAGCACGACGGGCTCCGCACCGGCGACGTCTTCCCGCGGCTCGTGGAGCGCCTCGCGGCGCGGGGCGGAGCGCTCCCCACCCGCTGAGCGCCGACGCGCCAGGTCCGTGCCCGAACGATGCCACGCCCGGCACCGCTGAGTGCGTGAAATAGTCGCGCCCCGGCCTCGGAACCGCGACGATTTCATGCACTCAGGGCGGGGTCAGTCCGACGGCGCGTGCTTGTCGAGGAACGCGTAGACCTCGGTCGCGTCGACGCCGGGGAACGCGCCGGTGGGCAGCGCCGACAGCACGTGCTGGTGCATGCGGGCGCTCGGCCACGAGGCGTCCTGCCACTGGGCCGCGGACGCGGCGGCGGGGCGCCGGCAGCACGACTCGTCGGGACAGGTCGACTGACGGCGCACCGTCGTGTCGCGACCGCGGAACCACTTGGCCGAGGCGAACGGGACCCCGACCGCCAGGGCGAACTGGCCGTTCGTCGTCGTCCCGGTCTGGGTGGAGCACCAGAACGTCCCGGCCGGGGTGTCGGTGTACTGGTACGACTCCTGCGCGCGGTCGCGGCGCGCGAACGCCTCGCGCACGGCCCAGCGCCGGCACACCATCTGCCCCTCGATCGCGCCCGTGACGTCGGCCGGCAGCGGCAGCCCGTCGTTGGCGTACCCGCGGAACAGGGCGCCGTCGTCACCGACCCGCAGGAAGTGGAGCGGGATGCCGAGGTGGACGGTCGCGAGGTTGGTGAAGCGCTGGGCCGCGGCCTCGTGCGTGACCCCGAACGCGTCGCGGAAGTCCTCGACCGCGAGGTCCTTCTCGCGCTTGCGGCGCTCCAGGAAGTCGACGGCCGCGGACTGCGGGATGAGGCAGCACGCCGCGAAGTACGTGATCTCGACGCGCTGGCGCAGGAACTCGGCGTACGAGCGCGGGCGCTCGTGCCCGAGCACCCGGTGGGCGAGGGCCTGCAGGGCGAGCGACCGCAGCCCGTGCCCGCCCGGGATCGAGGCCGGGGGGAGGTAGATGCGCCCGTGGCGCAGGTCCGTCACCGTCCGAGTCGAGTGTGGCAGGTCGTCGACGTGCCAGATCGTGAAGCCGAGCTGCTCGGCCATGCGCGCCACGGTCCGGTGGGTCAGCGCCCCGACCGTGTACCCGGCCCGGCGGGTCATGTCCTCCGCGAGCTCCTCGATCTCCGGGTAGTGGTTGTTGCGCGCCTGACGCTCGAGCCGCAGCTCGGTGTTGGCCCGCCGGGCCTCCTCGGGGGTGGCGATCGCCTCCGTCGCGCGCCGCTGCAGCTCGGCGTGCAGGCCGACGAGGTTCTCGAGGACCGGAAGCGGGAGCTTCTGGCTCGCCTTCACGGACGGCAGCCCGAGCGCGGCGAACAGCGGCCCGCGCTGCGCCCGGTCGAGCTCGATCTCCAGCGCGGCGCGGCGCGACGGCGCCTCGTCGGTGAGCAGGTCGGCCACCGACACGTCGAGCGCCTGGGCGAGCTGCTGCAGGAGCGACAGCCGCGGCTCGCGACGCCCGTTCTCGATCATCGACAGGAGGCTCGGCGCCGTGCCGACGGCGTCGCCGAGCGCGTCCAGCGTCAGGCCCCGGGCGGTGCGGAAGTGGCGGACGCGGCGCCCGAGGGTGATGAGGTCGGCGTGCGGCTCCCCCGTCGACGAGGGGGCGTCCCCTCGGGAGGCGTCGGTCGCACGGGCCATTCCTTCACAGTACGTCAAGATCCGGCGATCTTCACACGTTTAACGGCGGGAAACTTGCGCCGGCTCGCGCCAGGCTGGGGACATCGACCGGAATTCCCTCGACCCCGGGAGCCTCCCATGACCACGACCACCCCCCGCCGCAGCGGTCTCGCCGCCCTCCTCGACGACGTCGAGACCGAGCTCGCCGGCCTCACCACGTCGGCTCTCGGGTCCTCCGCGCGCACCGTCGACCCTCGCCCGCGCGACGCCCGCGCCTGGGTCCGCGAGATCGCGAACCTCACCGAGCCCGACGCGATCGTCTGGTGCGACGGCTCGGCCGACGAGAAGCAGCGTCTGCTCGACCTCATGGTCGACGCCGGGACCCTCGTGCCGCTCAACCCCGAGCTGCGCCCCGGCAGCTACCTCGCGCGGTCCGACCCGAGCGACGTCGCCCGCGTCGAGTCCCGCACGTTCATCTGCGCGCGCGACGAGGTCGACGCCGGCCCGACGAACAACTGGCGCGAGCCCGAGGCCATGCGTGCCGAGCTGCGTGGCGTCTTCGAGGGGTCGATGCGCGGCCGCACGATGTACGTCGTCCCGTTCTCGATGGGCCCCGTCGGCGGCCCGATCTCGCAGGTCGGCGTCCAGGTCACCGACTCGCCGTACGTGGTCGTGAGCATGGGCGTCATGACGCGCGTCGGTCAGGACGTCATGGACCTGATCGACGGTGGCACCCCCTTCGTCCCGGCCGTCCACTCGGTCGGTGCGCCGCTCGTCGACGACACGGGCGCCGTCTCCGAGGACGTCCCCTGGCCGTGCAGCGACACCAAGTACATCGCCCACTTCCCCGAGACCCGGGAGATCTGGTCCTACGGGTCGGGCTACGGCGGCAACGCGCTGCTCGGCAAGAAGTGCTTCGCCCTGCGGATCGCCTCGGCGATGGCGCGCGACGAGGGCTGGCTCGCCGAGCACATGCTCGTCATCCGCGCGACGTCGCCGGAGGGCCGCCGCTACCACCTCGCCGCAGCGTTCCCCTCGGCGTGCGGCAAGACCAACCTCGCGATGCTGCGCCCGACGATCCCCGGCTGGACGGTCGAGACGATCGGCGACGACATCGCGTGGCTGCGCACCGGCCCCGACGGCCGCCTGCGCGCCATCAACCCCGAGGCGGGGTTCTTCGGGGTCGCTCCGGGCACCGGGATCGAGACGAACCCCGCCGCGGTCGAGACGTTCGTCCGGGACACGATCTTCACCAACGTCGCGCTGACCGACGACGGCGACGTCTGGTGGGAAGGGCTGACGCCGGAGGCGCCGAGCCACCTCGTCGACTGGACGGGCCAGGACTGGACGCCCTCCGACGGCGACGGCGGCCGCACCGCCGCGCACCCCAACTCGCGCTTCACGGTCGCCGCGGCGCAGTGCCCGACGATCGCCGACTCGTGGGAGGACCCCGAGGGCGTCCCGATCGACGCGATCGTCTTCGGCGGCCGACGGGCGAGCAACGTCCCGCTCGTGGCGCAGGCGTACGGGTGGGAGCACGGGGTCTTCATGGGCGCGACGATCTCGTCCGAGCAGACCGCCGCCGCCGAGGGCACCGTCGGCGCGCTGCGTCGCGACCCCTTCGCGATGCTGCCGTTCTGCGGCTACAACATGGCCGACCACTGGGCGCACTGGCTCCGCGTCGGGGCGTCGATCGACGCCGACAAGCGACCCAAGATCTTCCAGGTCAACTGGTTCCGCAAGGACGCCGACGGGAGCTTCCTGTGGCCCGGGTTCGGCGAGAACTCGCGCGTCCTCGCGTGGATCGCCGCGCAGGTCGACCGCGCGCACGGCGTCCGGACCGACTGCGGCGCGGTGAAGAGCCCGGTCGGCCTGCTCCCCGCCCCTGGCGCGCTCGACACGACGGGCCTCGACCTGCCCGACGGCGCCCTGGACGCCCTGTTCGACGTCTCGCCCGAGCCGTGGCTCGCCGAGGCCGAGCTGACCGCCGAGTTCTTCGACACGTTCGGCAACCGCGTCCCGGACGAGCTGTGGGCGCAGCTCGCACGCCTCCGCGACCGGCTCGGGGCCTGAGCACGCACCCGTCGTCGGGCAGGACGTGGGCGGGCAGCACGCACGGTGCTGCCCGCCCGCGTGCGTGCGGACGCGACGCTTCGCACCCTGGTGACATCGGCTCCAGCAGGTGGGCCCCCGGAGGAAGCGCCGCTGCGGCGGCGAGGCGGGAGGACCCACCATGATCAGCACGGACCAGGTCGAGAGGCTTCTCCGCGAGGGGACGGTCGTCTCGAGCACCGGGGACAAGATCGGCAAGGTCGGCCAGGTCTTCCTCGACGACCGCACCGGCGACCCGGAGTGGGTGACGGTCAGGACGGGCTTGTTCGGCACCGCGGAGTCCTTCGTCCCGCTCGCCGACGCCGACGTCCAGGGCGACGAGATCCGCGTCCCCTTCGGCAAGGACGAGGTCAAGGGAGCACCCCGCGTGGACGACGCGGAGGGTCACCTCTCCGAGGACGAGGAAGCGGAGCTCTACCGCTACTACGGGCGCGTGCAGAGGACCGACGACCAGGCTGCGGTCGGCACCTCCGGCCAGGACGACCGTGCGGAGGAGGCGGGCGTCGTCGGGAGGCACGCCGCCGGCACGGCCGCCGACGACCCGACCGCCCGCTCGGACGACGCGTCGACCCGTGCGGACGACGACGCGTCGGACCGTTCCGCCGACGACGCCACCGGCCGGGTACGGCTGCGCCGCTACGTCGTCACGGAGTACGTGACGCAGACCGCCCCGGGTGAGCAGGCGGGCACGCCGAGCGACGACCTCGGTGCGGAGCAGAGGGTCACGGAGCGTGTCCGCGAGGAGATCGTCGAGACCGACGGAGAGGAGAACCGGCCATGAGCACCAGCTACGGGGCGACCCCGCCCGAGAACGACCCGGCCGCCCGCGAGGCGGGCGAGTCCCGGCGTACCGTCGGGCACGACGGCGATCCCGTCGCGCGCGACCGCGAGACCGTCGTGGCGCGCGAGAAGGAGGAGTACGGCGGCATCAAGATCGGCTCGGCCTTCTTCGGGTGGCTCACGGCCACCGGGACGGCCGTCCTGCTCACCGCGCTGGCCGCGGCCGCCGGGACCGTCTTCGGCCTCAACACCACGACGGACGTCCAGGACGCGGCCGAGCAGGCGACCGAGAACGCGGAGACCATCGGCATCGTCGGCGGCATCGTGCTGGCCGTCGTCCTGTTCGTCGCGTACTACTGCGGCGGGTACGTCGCGGGCCGCATGGCACGGTTCGACGGCGCGAAGCAGGGCCTCGCGGTCTGGCTGTGGGCCGTGGTCATCGCGATCGTCCTCGCGCTGCTGGGCCTGGTCGCGGGCAGCCAGTACAACGTGCTGTCGGAGCTGAACGCCTTCCCCCAGATCCCGGTGAGCGCGAGCGACCTCACGACCGGGGGCGTCATCGCGCTCGTCGTGGCCGCGGTGGTGAGCCTCGTCGGAGCCGTCCTCGGCGGGATCGCCGGCATGCGGTTCCACCGCAAGGTGGACCGGGCCGGTCTGGGCACCTGACGACGGGCCTCAGAGCCAGTCGTGCTCCCGGGCGTAGCGCGCGGCCTCGTGCCGCGTGCGCGTCTGGGTCTTCTGCATGGCGCTCGACAGGTAGTTGCGGACCGTGCCCTGCGCCAGGTGCAGGCGGGCCGCGATCTCGGCGACGGAGAAGCCGTCCCGCGTCACGCGGAGCACGTCGAGCTCGCGGTCCGTCAGCGGCACGTCGTCCATGAGGGCGGCGGCGGACACGTCCTGGTCGATCCACCGCCGGCCCTCGTGCAGCGCCGCGATGACGGTGGTGATGTGGCTCGGCTCGGCGGACTTGCTGACGAAGCCCTGCACGCCGAGCCGGAGCGCGTGGCGCAGGACCCCCGGCCGGGCGTGCCGGGTGAGCATGAGCACCACCTGGTCCGGCACGACGCGCCGGATCCGGTCGACGGCCTCGAGCCCGTCGACCCCGGGCATCTCCAGGTCGATGACGAGCACGTCGGGGCGGTGCGCGAGCGTCGCCTCGACCGCCTGCGCCCCGTCGGCGGCCTCCGCCACGACCGTGACGTCCCCCTCCAGCGGGAGCAGCGCGGCGAGGGCGCTGCGGAGGAGGGCCTCGTCGTCGGCCAGCACGACAGTGGTCACGACTCCTCGCCCCCGCCCGTCGGACCGGTGTCCTGCCGCCGTCCCGGGAACGTGGCCGCCGTGCGGAAGCGACCGTCGGCCACCTCCGCCGTGAGCACGCCCCCCGCCTCCGCCACGCGCTGCGCGAGCACCGCGAGCCCTCGGAGCGTCGGGCGCCCGGGGGTGGTGACCCCGTCGTTGACGACGGTGATGCCGTCGTCCGCGAGGGCGACGTGCACGAGCGTGGCGCGCGAGTGGCGCAGGACGTTGGTCGTGGTCTCCCGCAGCACCTGCGCGAGGAGGTCGCCGGACTGCACGCCGAGGTCGGCCGGGCGGTCGACGCGCACCCGGATGCCTGCGGCCTCGAGCAGCCGGCGGGCGTTCTCCAGCTCGGCCGAGAGGTTCGGCCGGCGCTGCCCGTACGCGAGCTCCTTCGCCTGCGCGATGGTGTCGCCGACCAGGGTGTACGTCTCGCGCAGCTCCCGCTCCGCAGCCTCCGTGTCCGTCCGGAGCAGCTTCTGGGCGAGCGCGATCTTCAGCTTCACGACGTGCAGGGTGTGGCCCTGGATGTCGTGCAGGTCGCTCGCGAACCGCATGCGCTCCCGCACCACGGCGAGCTCCGCCTCACGCTCCCGCGCCTCCTCGAGCTCGGTCATGACGTCGTAGAAGCCCTTGTGGGGATACCGCAGGCCGATCAGGACGGCCGTGATGCCCGTGGGGACGAGGACGTACGCGACGACCGCGGCGGCGTCGACCGGGCCGACGGCGACCAGGCCCCAGACGCCCACCGCGGCGACGTACCCGGCGAGGCCGACGGCCGCCGCGGCGCGGTGGCGGGGCAGCTCGGGGACCACGAGGCTCCCCACGAGCGCCAGACCGTAGTACGAGGCCTCCGGGCCGCCGTCCACCACGAGGACGCCGTACGGCCAGACGGCAGCAGCGACGACGAGGCAGGGCACCTGGACGCGCGCGAGGTCGCCCGCCGTCCACCGTTCGAAGGCCAGCAGGGCCGCGGCGGTCCCGAGACCCAGCACGACCGCCTGCACCGCGTCCTGGGCCTGCACCGCGACGAGGTACGCGCCGACGAGCGCGAGCAGGGGCAGGATGGTGAGGAGATTGATCCGCCGGAACCGCCGTCGCGACGCCACCGACGTGCGGGACGCCGGGGAACCCCACGGAGACCTGTAGCGCGACCGGTACGCCGTCGCGCGCTCGCCGGACGCCGTCGGGACCTCCGGCGCGGAGGGGCGTGCGTCCATGGGCAGCTCGCTGGGTGGGAGACGGTTCCGGAGCCAGTATCCGGTGCCGGGCGACGCCCGACCAGTGACGCCACGTCACACGGGAGCACCCGCGGACGTCATGCCCGGTTCCTGACGCCACGGCACTGGGAGCGCCCGACGGTCCGGGCTGTGATGGGGGCATGACCTCGAACCCCGTGATCGACGTCGACGACCTCGGCGTCACGTACGGCGACTTCCCCGCCGTGACGAACCTCTCGTTCCAGGTGGGGCGCGGTGAGCTGTACGCGCTCCTCGGCACCAACGGCGCCGGCAAGACGTCGGTGCTGGAGGTCGTCGAGGGCCACCGCGCCGCCACCTCCGGCGCCGTGCGTGTCTTCGGCGAGAGCCCGCAGGACCGCACCGCCGTGCGCGCCCGGACCGGGATCATGCTCCAGGAGAGCGGCTTCTCCCCCGACCTCACCGTCGCCGAGACGGTCCGGCTCCTCGGCCGCCTGTCCGGGCGCACCGACTCCGTGGACCGGGTGCTGGGCCTCGTGGACCTCCGGCACAAGGAGGGCACGCGCGTCGGCCAGCTCTCGGGAGGCGAGAAGCGCCGGCTCGACTTCGCGACCGCGGTGTACGGCGGGCCGGAGCTCGTCTTCCTCGACGAGCCGACGACCGGTCTCGACATCGCGTCCCGGGACGCGCTGTGGGAGACCGTGCAGGGGCTGCGCGACGGCGGGACGACCGTCGTCCTCACCACCCACTACCTGGAGGAGGCGCAGCAGCGCGCCGACCGCATCGGCCTGATGCACCGCGGGACGTTCCGCCACGAGGGCACGGTGGAGGAGCTGACGCGGACCCTGCCGGCCTCGATCCGCTTCTCGCTCCCGCCGGGTGCACCCGTGCCGCCCGTCCAGGCCGTCCCGCACGACGACCGGTCCTGGTCGATCGAGACGTTCGAGCTCCAGCGCGACCTCAAGCAGCTCCTCGACTGGGCCGCCGACCACGCCGTGGACCTCCACGGGCTGTCCGCGGCCCCGACGCGCCTGGACGACGTCTTCCGGGCCATCGGCGCCGACGAGCAGCCCGTCCCGGCACCGCTCCCGTAGACCCGCTGTGCCCGCAGAGCCACCCCCGACCTCGTCGACCCTCCCGCAGAACCGACCCACCGGACAGGAACCCGTCATGCTCCCCATCGCGCACAGCGAGCTGGTCCAGCTCTTCAGGAACCGTGCCGTGCTCGTCACCAGCCTCGTCATGCCCGTCGCCGCGGCCGTGTTCTTCATCGGTTTCCGCGACGTCTTCGCCCGGATCGGCAGCATCGGCTACGTCGCCGCCGTGCTCGTGTTCACGATCGCCGCCTTCAACCTCTACGCGACGACGGTGACCACGCTCGCCGCCCGCCGCCAGGACCTGTTCCTCAAGCGGCTGCGCTCGACCGCCGCAGGGGACGCGAGCATCCTCTCGGGCCTGGTGCTCCCCGTCTCCGCGATCGCCCTCGTGCAGGTGGGCGTGATCCTCGGCGTGTTCGCGGCGGTGGGCGGCGGTCCGGCCGACCCGGTGCTGCTCGTCGTCGCCGTGCTCACCACGTTCGTCATGATGCTGGCCCTCGGGATCGCGACGGCAGCGTTCACCACCTCGCCCGAGCACGCGCAGGTCACCAGCCTGCCCCTGAGCCTGGGCGTCGTGGCGGTCGCCACCTGGGTCGGCATCACCGGCACCGAGAGCCTGCCGCTGCTCAAGCGGCTGCTGCCCGGGGGCGCGGCCACCGAGCTCGTCGTCACGTCGTGGGAGGGCGGTGCCGCACTCACCGACTCGCTCCTCCTGCTCGCCCCGACCCTCGCGTGGGTGGTCGTGGCCGTGGCGGTCGCGGCACGGGTGTTCCGCTGGGAGCCTCGACGATGACCTGCGCACCGATCCGCACCCACCAGCACCTCGGAGAGGACCCACGATGAGCGACCCGACCGCGGCACCCGGCCCGACGGACGGCCCCACCGACGCCACAGCGCGCCACGACGACCTGCTCGTCGTCGAGGACCTCATGCTCCTCCTGCTGGACGACGACGGCGCGTCCGTCCAGGGCGCCGGAACCCTGTACTACACGCTCGGGGGCGCCGTGCTCACGGAGCTCGCGCTCCTCGGCCGCGTCGAGGCCGACGGCTCCGGGATCCTCAACGGCCCGCGCATCACGCCCGTGGGCGACGCCCCGCTGCCCGATCCCCTGCTGCAGCAGGCGTTCGACACGGTCTCCGAGAAGACGCAGCGCGTGCAGCCGCTGCTGGTCGCGCTCGGTGCCGACCTGTGGCGCGAGGTGGTCGACCGGCTCGCGCACCGCGGGCTCGTCGAGCGGCAGCAGTCACGCGTGCTCGGGCTGTTCCGCACGACGCGGTGGCCGGCCGCGAACCAGGCGCACGAGGCGCGGCTGCGCGAGCGGGTCCGCGCCGTGCTCGAGGACGGCGAGGCGCCCGACCCGCGCACGGCCGCGGTGATCGGGCTGCTCTCGGCCAGCGGCGCCCTGCCGTCCCTGCGACCGCCGCTGCCCTGGACCACGGTGACGGCGACCCGCGCGAAGGAGATCGAGCAGGGCCAGTGGGGTCCCGAGGCCGTCGCCACCGCGGTCACGCGCACCGCGGCGGCGATCGCCGCCTCCAGCGCTGCCGTCGCCGTCGGCGTCGCCGCGAGCGGGCGATGAGGCGGCCGCTCAGTACCGCATCCCCATGAGGTCGCGGACGTCGTCGAGGGTGCGGTCGGCGATCTCGTTCGCCCGGGCGTTCCCGCGGGCGAGCACGTCCAGCGGGTCCGGTCCGTCGCCCGCGGCGAGCGCGCGGCGTCGGGCCCGCAGCGGACGCAGGTGCTCGACGAGCGCCTCGGTCACGACCTGCTTGAGCCGGCCCGCTCCCGCAGCACCGACCTCGTCCGCGAGCGCCTCGGGCGTCGTCCCGGCGGCGAACGCACCGAGGGTCAGGAGGTTCGCGACCTCGGGACGACGGTCCGGCTCGTAGGTGACGTGCCGCTCCGAGTCGGTCCGGTGGCGGCGGACGAAGCGGGCGGTCGCGTCCTCGTCGTCGCGCAGCTCGAGCGCGTTGCCCGCGGACTTGCTCATCTTGCGCCCGTCGGTGCCGAGGATCGTCGGCGCAGGTGCCAGGAGCACCTCGGGCTCGGGGAAGTACGGGCTCGTCGCGGCGTACCGCTGGTTGAAGCGCCGCGCGACCGTGCGCGTGATCTCGACATGAGGCAGCTGGTCCTGCCCGCCCGGGACGAGGTTGCCGTGGCAGAAGAGGATGTCCGCGGCCTGATGCACGGGGTAGGTGAACAGCAGCCCGCTCATCGGCCGCCCCTGGCGCGCGGCCGCCGCGAGCGCCTCCGCCTTGACCGTGGGGTTGCGCTCGATCTCGGCCGTCGTGACGAGACTGAGGAACGGCAGGAGCAGCTGGTTCAGCGCGGGGACGGACGAGTGCGTGAAGATCGTCGTGCGCTCCGGGTCGATCCCCGCGGCGAGGTAGTCCAGCACGATCTCGCGCACGGTCGCGCGCAGGTCGCCGGCGTCGTCGCGGTCGGTGATCACCTGGTAGTCGGCGATCACGAGCACGATCTCGACCCCGGCGCGCTGCAGGCGCACGCGGTTCGCGACGGTCCCGACGTGGTGGCCGAGGTGCAGCGCCCCGGTCGGTCGCTCCCCGGTGAGGACGCGGAAGCGTGACGGGTCGGCGGCGATCTGCGCCTCGATCTCGGCGCTGCGGGCGCGCGCCGCGGCGACGGACGCGGTGGAGGACGGCGCGGATGCGCTCTCGCGGCTCGGCGCGGCGGGCGGGGCGAGGGTGTCGGTCATGGGAGCTCTCCTTCGGGGAGGGGAGCCGCGCGGCGCAGGTCCGGTGGTCCGGCACGGACCGGTCGGACGGGGGATCGCCGCACATGACGACGTCCCGGCTGCGGAGCGCAGCTCGGGACGTGGGCAGGACAGGTCACGGCTGCGGGGGCAGCCACCACCAGTCGCGCGTGAACATGCGCCCAGGGTACGCCGCGCGACCCACGGTGCGGGAGATCGGTGCCGTCACGCCGCCGGCCGGCACGGTGCGGTGGTCAGAGCGACAGGACGTGGTTCGCGGCCCCCGCACCGGCGAGCCCCAGGGGACGGTCGCGGCGAGGACGAGCGGCACGAGCCACCGTTGTCGCGGCGTGCGGGCGAGGAACACGGCGGCGACCAACCCGACGGCGCAGAGGATCGCGCCCGACGCGCCCTGCCACGGGAACAGGAGCCAGCGCACGAGGCCCTCGCTCACGAGCACGCCGCACAGGAGCGCCAGGCCCGTGACCTGGCGCCAGACGACGTCCGACCGCCACCACGAGCCCGCGAGGCCGAACACGATGCCACCGACGACCGCGCCGCCCACCCAGAACAGGAGCGTGCCGAGATCAGACGGGACGTCGTGCACGGTGCGTGCGACGTAGTACCCCGCGACCAGCAGGAGCTCCGCACCGACACCGGCGAGTGCCGCGCGGGCACCTCCGCGCACGAGCGCCCCGGCGGCGAACGCGACGACGACCCACGCCGCGATCGAGTTGGCCCACATCGCCCACGGGTCGACGAGCACGCCCTGGAGCCACTCCGTGAGCACGCCGAGGCCGGCCGCCGCGCCGAGCAGCGCCAGGACGAGTGCAGCCCGCGGGCGAGGGGACGTCGGCCCGGGACCGGCCGCCGGCGAGGCGGTAGCCGATGGATCGACAGCCACCGCACCGGCCGCTGCAGGAGGTGTCGTCGGGCGGTCCGCCGCCGTGAGCTCGCTGGTCACCGATCCAGCCAACACCGCGGCAGGCTGGTCGCGCGTCCTCCTCAGGAGGGGTCCACGCCTCAGCCTCCGGGTGGACGCAGCGCCGCCCGCCCGGCGAGCGGACGGCCCACGGGCGAGGATGGGTCCCGTGCCCGAGCCCCACGTCGAGAACGTCACCGGTCCCGTTGCCTACCACGCGGAGGGGCCCGTGTGGTGGCCCGGCTGGAGCGCGCTGCGGTACGTGGACATGCTCGCCGGCGACCTCCTCACGCTGCGGCCCGACGGCGGCGTCGACCGCCTGCACGTCGGTGACCACGCGGCCGTGGTGCGGCCGCGCGCGGGCGGAGGGTTCGTCGTCGGGCTCGAGCGGTCGGTCGCTGTCGCCGACGCCGACGACGCCCCGGTGCGCGTGCTCGCGACGCTGTGGGACGACCCCACGGTCCGGCTCAACGAGGGCGCCGCGGCGCCCGACGGCGCGTTCTACGCGGGCGGCATGGCGCAGGGCGAGCGGCCGGGCGCGCTGTACCGCGTGGAGCCCGACGGCAGCGCGCGCACGGTGCTCGACGGGATCCAGGTGTCGAACGGCCTCGGCTTCTCCCCCGACGGGGCGCTCGCCTACTACGTCGACTCCGCGACGCAGCGCGTCGACGTGCTCGACGTCGTCCCGGCCGACGAGGACCCGCGCGGGCTGGTCCGACGCCGGCCGTTCGTGGAGGTCGACCCCGACGACGGGACGCCGGACGGGCTCACCGTCGACGCCGAGGGCGGCGTGTGGGTCGCGCTGTTCGGCGGGTCGGCGGTGCGGCGCTACACCTCTGCCGGAGCGCTCGACGCGGAGGTCCGGTTCCCCGCGAGCCAGGTGACCGCGTGCACGTTCGGCGGCGACGACCTCGACACGCTGTTCGTCACCACGTCACGCCAGGACCTCGACGCCGACGACCCGGACGAGCGCGAGGCGGGGTCGGTGTTCCGCGTCGACGTCGGCGTGCGCGGGCTGCCGGTGCTGCCCTTCGCGGGCTAGCGCCCTCCGCGCAGACCGCGCAGACCGCGCCTCCTGCGCCGCGGGAGCGTCGCCAGCGCGACGCCCGCGAGGCTCAGCACGCCGCCCGCGAGGGTCAGCCCCGCGGGGACCTCGGCGAGCAGCGCCCACGACAGGACCACGACGAGGGGCGGCACGAGGTACGTCGACGCCGCGAGCCGGCCCGCGCTCGTCCGCGAGAGCGCGTAGCCCCACGTGGTGAACGCGACGGCCGTCGGGAAGAGCCCGAGGTAGACGACGGCGAGCGTGGACGCACCCGTTGCGGCCGAGGCCTCGCGGACGAGCGCGGGGGCGAACGGCAGGCACGCGACGGTGCCCGCGAGGCACCCGACCCACGTCATCGTCAGGGCGTCGACGCCGGCCAGGAGCCGCTTCTGCGCCGTGGCCGACCCGGCGTAGAGCGCCGCGGCGGCGAGCCCGAGCACGACCCCGAGCACGTCGGCGTCACCCGTCGACGTGGTCACGGCGATGACCGCGACGCCGGCGAACGCGACGGCCATCCCCGCGAGCAGGCGGCGCGGGAACCCCTCGCCGAGGAGCAGACCGGCGAGCACGGCGACGAGCACGGGCGCGACGTTGACGAGCAGCGCCGTCGTCCCGGCGTCGAGGTGCTGCTCGGCGGCGTTGAGCGCGACGTTGTAGAGCGCGAACCACGCCACGCCCCACGTCGCGACGGCGACGAGCGTGCGTCCCCGCGGCAGGGCGGGAAGGGCTGCCACGACCCGCGCGAGACCACCCGGACCCGCGGTCGGCGTCCGGGCCGCGACGCGGGCCGCCCGGACGAGCACGATCGCGGTGAGCCCCACCGAGCCCGCGAGCTGGCGGCCCAGCGCGAGGGCCCCGGGCGAGTAGTCGTGACCCGCCGCGCGCACGCCGACGAACGCCGACGCCCACAGCACCACCGTCACGGCGGCCGCGAGCAGGACGAGTCCTCCCGTGCGTCGCGCCGTCTCCGCCGACGTCTCCTCCGTGACCACCATGGGTCGATCGTCGCCGCTCGGACGATGAAGCACCAGCACGTATTGCTACCGCTCGATGCAGTCTCGCTGTACGGTCTGAGAATGCTTGACGTGCACCGGCTCCGCATCTTCCGCTCCGTCGTCGCGAGCGGCTCGGTCCAGGCCGCCGCCGCGAACCTCGGCTACACGCCGTCCGCCGTGAGCCAGCACGTGGCCGCGCTCCAGCGCGAGACGGGCCTCGTCCTGCTCGAGCGCGCAGGTCGTGGCGTCCGGCCGACGGCCGCCGGGCTGACGCTCGCCGCCCAGGCCGACGGCGTGCTCGCGCGGCTCGGCGAGGTCGAGGCCGTCGTGTCCGACCTGCGCGCGGGCCGCACCGGGGCGCTCTCGATCGCCTACTTCGCGTCCGTCGGGGCGGCGTGGCTGCCCGCCGTCGTCCGCCGGCTCACCGACGAGCTGCCGGGCGTCCGGCTCGACCTGTCGCTCGCCGAGACGATCCCGGACGACCCCGACCGACGCGCGGACGTGCAGATGGTCGTCGCGCCGCGCGGCTTCGACCCGGGCCCCGGCTTCCGCGCGCACCACCTCCTCGACGACCCCTACGTCGTCGTCCTGCCGCCCGGGCACCGGTTCGCGGACGCACCGCAGGTCGACCTCGCCGACCTCGCCGACGAGCGCTGGGTCGACAACGACTTCGCCCGCGGCTGGTGCCGGCGCAACGTCCTCGAGGCGTGCACCGCGGCGGGGTTCAGCCCGCCGTTCCACGTCGAGGCGCACGACTACCCGACGGCGCTCGCGTTCGTCGCGGCGGGGATCGGCGTGACCGTGCTGCCCGCCCTGGGGGCAGCGCACCTGCCCGACGGCCTCACCGCCGTCCCCGTCGTGCGACCCACGCCCGTCCGGTCGATCCACGCCGTGGTGCGCGACGCCGTGGCCCTCACCCCGCCGGCGCGGACCGTGCTCGACGAGCTGCGCCGGACGGCGTCCGCGCCCGACGACCGGGCGGCCGCGCCTGCCCACCCGGCGCCGTCGCGCGTCTACTCCGCCGCGGCGCTGTAGGGCTTCCCGGGCCAGTACGCCCACTCCTCGAAGTGCGCGACCCGCCCGTCCGCGGCGAAGCGCAGGAGCCACAGGTCGCGGTACTCCTGCTCCTCGGTGCCCGTGTACCGGACCTCGAGCCGCACGACGGCGGAGTCCCCCTCCACGGCGACGGGCTCGGCGGTGACGCTGAACGTGGCGCCCTCGTCGGCGGTCCAGAACCCACGGATCGCGTCGTGACCGTGGAGCGGCTCGTCGTCGTACGGCGACCGCAGGTACGTCGCGTCCTCGGTGAACAGCCGCTCGACGGCGCCTGCGTCGCTCGCCCGCCACGCCCGCTCGTACCGGTCCACCCACGTCATCACCGCGTCGCGGTCCATGCGTCCCCACCTCGCTCGCCGGCCTCCCTCGGCGGGCCGCTCGCGGCCCGCCGGCCCTCGACCACCCTGCCCGAGCCTGCGCCGCCTCGCCCGCCGGACGCCGCAGGCCGACGAGGCCGGTCCCGGTGTCGATCTGGGTGTCGATCTCGCACTGTCCCGTTCGACCTGTGGATGAGAGGGTCGGAAGGACCGGCCCACCGACACCGGGAGTCAGCGATGAAGTACATGCTCATCATGCGCAGCACCGACGAGGGCCAGGCCGCGTTCGAGAGCGTCTCCTTCGACGAGATGCTCGAGACCATGGGCCGGTTCAACGACGAGCTCATCCGGGCGGGCGTGCTGCTCGCGGCCGAGGGGCTCGACGACGCGGCGGAGGGCGTCGTCGTCGACCTCTCGTCCGACGTGCCCGTCGTGACGGACGGCCCGTACGGGGAGACCAAGGAGCTGTTCGGCGGCTACTACGTCCTCGACGTCGCCTCGAAGGAGGAGGCCGTCGAGTGGGCCAAGCGGCTGCCGTACTCGGGCCTCGGGACGAAGGTCGAGGTCCGCCGGGTCCCGACGATCGACGAGTTCCCGCAGGACAACGAGTGGATCCGCAAGGAGCGCGCGTGGCGCGAGGCGACCGGTCAGCTGTGACCTCACCCGACGGCCGCCGGGCCGTCGAGGCCGTGTGGCGCATCGAGTCGGCGCGGATCGTGGGCGCCCTCGCCCGGTACACGGGCGACTTCGCGCTGGCCGAGGACCTCGCGCAGGAGGCGCTCGCCGAGGCGCTCGTCTCCTGGCCGCGCGACGGCGTGCCGCGCAACCCGTCGGGCTGGCTGCTCACGGTCGGCCGGCGTCGCGCGATCGACACCTACCGCCGCCGCTCCGCCCTCGACGAGCGGTACGCCGCCCTCGCCCACCACCTGGGCGAGGGCGGCGCGACGTCGGGCGGGCCGCCGTCGGGCGACGCCGGCCCCGGGGACGCGGACGGCGTCCTGTGGGACCCGGACGAGGTGCACGACGACGTGCTGGCCCTGATGTTCGTCGCGTGCCACCCCGTGCTGTCGCCCGAGGCCCGTGTGGCGCTCACGCTGCGGGTCGTCGGCGGGCTGTCGAGCGAGGAGGTCGCGCGTGCGTTCCTGGTGCCGACGGCGACCGTGCAGGCCCGCATCACGCGGGCGAAGAAGACCCTCGCGGCAGCGGCCGTGCCGTTCGGGGTGCCCCCGGCCGACGAGCGCCGCGAGCGCCTCGGCTCCGTCCTGGGCGTGCTGTACGTGATCTTCACGGAGGGGTCCACCGCGACCTCGGGCGACGAGTGGCTCCGGCCGGACCTCGCGCACGAGGCGGTCCGGCTCGCGCGCGTGCTCGCCGGGCTCGTGCCCGACGAGCACGAGGTGCACGCGCTCCTCGCCCTGTTCGAGCTCACCGCCGCACGCTTCCCGGCTCGGACCACGCCCGACGGCGACCCCGTCCTGCTCGCGGACCAGGACCGGCGGCGGTGGGACCGGTCCGCCGTCCGGCGCGGCCGGGCCGCGCTCGCGCGCGCCGACGCGGTCGGGCCGTCGGGCCACGGACGCGGTCCGTACGGGCTCCAGGCGGCGATCGCGGAGTGCCACGCCGTCGCGCCCTCCGTCGACGAGACCGACTGGGACCGCATCGTGCTCCTCTACGAGGCGCTCGGTCGCGTCGCCCCGTCACCCGTCGTCGAGCTCAACCGGGCGGCGGCCGTCGCGATGGCGCACGGCCCGGCGGCAGGGCTGCGGATCGTCGACGAGCTCGTCGCGACGGACCGGCTGCCCCGGTTCCACCTGGTGCCGAGCGTGCGCGCCGAGCTGCTCGGACGCCTCGGGCGGGTGGACGAGGCCCGGGCGGAGTACGCGCTCGCCGTGCGGCTGTGCCCCGCCGTGCGCGAGCGCCACCTGCTCGAGCGCAAGGCGGCCCTGCTCCCCCCGTGACCGCTCCCGCGCGTCCCGCGCGCCGTCAGCGCTCGTCGCGCAGCACCACGTCGAGCATCTCGAACCCGTGCAGCGCCCCGCCGTCGAGCCCGGTCCGCCGGACCAGGTCCGGGTCGGCGAGGAATCGGACGGTCGTCCCGGTCCCGGGGGACGGCGGGAGCTCGACCAGCTCCGTCGCCGGCACGCCGTGCTCGTACCGCTGCGTCCACGTCCCGGCGCGACGGCGGTTCGTGTGCTCCAGCCACGTGCTCAGGGCCGCGACCGTCGACATGCCGCGCCGCGCGAGCCCGTCGGGGAGCGCCGGCGGCTCCGCCGCGTCGAAGAACCGCACGTCCTTCGTCGCCATGACGGGCTTGCGGACCGGTCGCCCGGCGTCGTCGGACCTCGTGTCCGTGCCCCGTCCGTCGTCCGCGACGGACACCGAGCCGTCGTCGTGCAGGGTAACCACGACGTGGCCCACCCGTCCCTGGCTCTCGGCCTCCTCGTCGGCGTACGCGAGGACCTCGAGCACGAGGTGCTCCACGCCGCCGGCGGCGAGTCCCGGGTCCGCCCGCACCTGGGCGAGGTGCGTCTCGTCGACGGTGAGCGTCCAGTCGTGCGTCGTGGTCACCCGGTGGTCCCGACCGCCCGTCTCCCGTCCCGTCACAGCGCGACCCTACCGGCGACAGGCCTGCGCGGTGAGGGAGAATCGAGCGCGTGAGCCACTCCCCCGACCCCGGCACCGACTGGCGGCCGCACGTCGCCGACCCGGCGTCCCGACCGCCGTCGACCCTGCCGCACGTCGTGTTCTTCGAGCCGCGCATCCCGGGGAACACGGGCAACGCGATCCGGCTGGCCGCGGTCACGGGCGCGCGCCTGCACCTCGTCGAGCCGCTGGGCTTCGACCTCGACGAGCCGAAGCTGCGCCGAGCGGGCCTCGACTACCACGATCTCGCGGCCGTCGAGGTGCACGCCGACCTCGATGCCGCGCTGGCCACGCTCGCGGGGCGGGTGTACGCGTTCACCACGCGCGCGACGACGTCGTTCACCGACGTGACCTACCGTCCCGACGACGTGCTGCTGTTCGGCCCGGAGCCCACCGGCCTGCCCGACGAGGTGCTCGCCCACCCGCGGGTCACCGACCAGCTGAGGATCCCGATGCTGCCGGGCCGGCGCTCGCTCAACCTCACCAACGCCGCGTCCATCGCGGTGTACGAGGCGTGGCGACAGACGGGCTTCGCCGGCGGCGGCTCTCCCGCGAGTGCATGAAATAGTCGCGCCGAAAGGCCTCGGACGCGACTATTCCATGCACTCAGCGGGCCGGTCAGGTGAGGTCGCGGACCTCCGCGTACCGTTCGCGGATCGCCAGCACCGGGTCCGCCTCCGAGACCGCGCCCGACGACGCCGCCCAGGTCGGCGGGTCGACGTCGCCCGGCCCGGTGGACCCGTCGGCGGCACCCACGCCGGCCCGGTGCGCCGCGAGGACCCACGCGGCCTGGCGCGCCGCGCCGTCGGCCACGTACTCCCCGGGCTCCGGGACCGCGACGGGCAGACCGAGCACCTGCGGCGCGATGCGCCGTACGGCCTCCGACTGCGCGCCGCCCCCGATGAGCTGGACCCGCTCGACCGGCACGCCGAGCGCGCGCAGCGCGTCGAGCCCGTCGGCGAGACCGCACAGCATGCCCTCGACGAACGCGCGCGCCAGGTGCGGCCGCGTCGCGGTACCGAGCCGGATCCCGTGCAGCGTGCCCGACGCGTCGGGACGGTTGGGCATGCGCTCGCCCTCGAGGTAGGGCACGAGGACGAGCCCGTCCGCGCCGGGCGGCGCCTCGAGCGCGAGCCGGGACAGCTCCTCGTGGTCGACCCCGAGCACCTCGCGCGCCGCGTCGAGCACCCGGCTCGCGTTGAGCGTCACGGCGAGCAGGAGGTACCGGCCCGTCGCGTCCGAGAACCCGTTGACGAGCCCCGAGCCGTCGGCCGTGCGGTCGTCCGCGACGGCGGACACGACGCCCGACGTCCCGATCGACACGGCCACGTCGCCCGCCGTCATGCCGAGGCCGAGAGCGGCACCGGCGTTGTCGCCGGCGCCGGGGCCGAGCAGCGCTCCGCCCTCGACACCCGCGCCCGCCACGGTCGGGTGCGCGACGCCGGCGACCGCGGACGGCGCGAGCACGCGCGGCAGCACGACGTCGGTCCGGCCGAGCGCGAGCTCCAGCAGGTCCAGGCGGTAGCCGCCGCGCCCGTCGTCCGCAGACCCGGACCGACCGTCCGCGCCCTCAGCGGACGCCGCGCGGGTCGCGTCCCAGTAGCCCGTGCCCGACGCGTCGGACGCGTCGGTGACGAGCGCGTCGAGGTCCGGACCGAGCGGAGCCGTCGGGTCGTCCGCGGGCCCGTACCCGGCGATGCGCCACGTCAGCCAGTCGTGCGGGAGCGCGACGGCTGCGACGCGGGCCGCGTTCTGCGGCTCCGCGTCACGCAGCCACCGGAGCTTCGTGACGGTGAGCGACGCGACCGGGACGGAGCCGATCGCGTCGGCCCACGCCTGCGCGCCCGCCTCCTCGGCCGACTCGACTCGCACGCGCGCGTCCGGCACGCCCTCGGCGAGGCGCGCCTCGCCGAGCTCGCGGACCAGGTCGCGGGCCGCCGGCGCGGACCGGGTGTCGTTCCACAGCAGCGCCGGGCGGACCACCCGGCCGTCGGCGTCGAGCAGGACCATCCCGTGCTGCTGGCCGCCGACGGCGAGCGCCGCGACGTCGTCCAGGCCGCCCGCGGCCGCGGCCGCGGCACCGAGGGCGTCCCACCATGCGGCGGGGTCGACCTCGGTGCCGTCGGGGTGCTTCGCCGCACCGAAGCGCCGGAGCGCCCCGGTCTCGGCGTCGCGGACGACGACCTTGCACGACTGCGTCGACGTGTCGATCCCGGCGACCAGGGTCCGTCCGGCGCCGGCGCCGGACGTCTGAGAGTGGTTCGCCACGTCAGCCGATGAGGTGCTCGAGCGCGAGCTGGTTGAGGCGCACGAACCCGAAGTCGCGGTTCGCCGCGGCGTCGACGTCGAAGTCCTCGTACGCGCTGCGGTCCGCGAGGATGTCCGCGACGGTCTCGCCCTCGGCGAGGGTCGGCTCGCCCAGCTCGAAGACGCCGGAGTGCGCGAACGCCTCCTGGACGCGGCTGTCGGCGCGGTACGCCGCGGCCTTGCGCGCGAGCAGCCGGTACGTGTCCATGTTGGCGCGCGCGGAGTCCCACACGCCGACCTCGTTCTCGGTGCGCGACGGCTTGTAGTCGAAGTGGCGCGGACCGGTGTACGTCGGGCCGCCGTTCGGGAAGCCGTTCTCCAGCAGGTCGACCGTGAAGAACGCGGAGAGCAGGTCACCGTGGCCGAACACGAGGTCCTGGTCGAACTTGATGGACCGCTGGCCGTTGAGGTCGATGTGGAAGAGCTTGCCGGCCCACAGGGCCTGCGCGATCCCGTGCGTGTAGTTGAGGCCCGCCATCTGCTCGTGCCCGGTCTCGGGGTTGAGGCCGACGATGTCGCCGTGCTCGAGCTTCGCGATGAGCGCGAGCGCGTGGCCGATCGTCGGGAGGAAGATGTCGCCCCGGGGCTCGTTGGGCTTGGGCTCGAGGGCGATCTTGAGGTCGTAGCCCTGGTCCTTGATGTACCCGGCGACCGTGTCGATGCCCTCGGCGTAGCGCTCGTGGGCCGAGTTCAGGTCCTTGGCGCCGTCGTACTCGGTGCCCTCGCGGCCGCCCCACATGACGAACGTCTTGGCGCCGAGCTCGGCCGTCAGGTCGACGTTGCGCAGCACCTTGCGCAGCGCGTAGCGGCGCACGCCGCGGTCGTTCGACGTCACGCCGCCGTCCTTGAAGACGGGGTGGCTGAAGAGGTTGGTCGTCACCATCTCGATGACGAGGCCGGTCTCGTCGGCCGCCTTCCGCACGGAGTCGAGACGGCGGGTGCGCTCGGCGTCGTCGGACCCGAACGGCACGACGTCGTCGTCGTGGAACGTGAAGCCCCACGCACCGAGCTCGGCCAGCTTGCGGACCGAGTCCGCCGGGTCCAGCTCGGGGCGGCTCGCGCTCCCGAACTGGTCCTGCGCGGTCCAGCCCACGGTCCACAGACCGAAGGAGAAGTTGATGTCCTGAGTGGGCTCGTCGGCCACGATGGTCTCCTCGTCGAGAGTGCCGCCCGCGTGCTCGGCACGCCGACGACGCATTTTTGTCGTATGGCTGAACTTATGCTCCGGAGTCGGTAAGGTCAAGACCGTGAACCGCAGCGTCGCGACCCGCACGGGTCCACCCGCAGCCCGGCAGGCCACGCTGCGCGAGCACAACCTGGCCCTCGTGGCCCGGGCCGTCTTCGAGGCGCCGGTCCCCTGCTCGCGCGCCGACATCGCGGCGGCCAGCGGGCTCACCCGCGCGACCGTCTCGACGCTCGTCGACCGCCTCGTCGGCTCGCGCATCGTCGCCGAGCTCCCGCCCGCGACGCCGCAGCGCGCCGGCCGGCCCGCCGTGCCGCTCGCCCCGGCACCCCGCACGATCGTCGGGCTGGGCCTCGAGGTGAACGTCGACTACCTGGGCGGGCGAGTGCTGGACCTTACGGGCACCGTCGTCGCCGAGCACGTCGACCCCGACGACCTCCACGACAGCGACCCCGCCGAGGTGCTGGCACGCCTGGGACGCATCGCGCGCGACCTGGTCGAGCGCGTGCGGGCCGACGGCATGACGGTCGCCGGGGCGCGCCTCGCGCTGCCGGGCCTCGTCGACACGCGAGCCGGCCGCCTCGAGGTCGCCCCCAACCTCGGCTGGTCCCGCCTCGATCCCGCGCCGCTCCTGGACCTCGACCCGGACCTGCCCGTCGAGATCGGGAACGAGGCCAAGCTCGCCGCCCTCGCCCAGTCGAGCCGCGGCGTCGTGCCCGACGGCGCGGGGCCCCGCGAGGCGGACGGCGCGCCGCGGCCGGCCCCGACCACGTACCTGTACGTCTCGGGCGACGTCGGGATCGGCTCCGCGATCGTCGTCGACCGCAGGATCTTCCACGGCCGGCACGGCTGGGCCGGAGAGATCGGGCACGTCGTCGTCGACCCGCGCGGCCCGCGCTGCCGCTGCGGCGCGACGGGCTGTCTCGAGCAGTACGCGGGCAAGGACGCGCTCCTGCGCGGCGCGGGCCTCGACGTCGGCGCCGACACCGCCGAGCTCGTCGCCCTGCTCGACGCGGGCGACCCCGTGGCGCGCGAGTCCGTCGCACGCGCCGGCACGGCGCTGGGCAGCGCGCTCGCGGACTACGTGAACCTCGTCGACATCGACACCGTGCTGCTGGGCGGGATCTACCCGGCGCTGCTGCCGCACCTGCGCGCGCCCGTCGAGGCGGAGCTGCAGACCCGGGTCCTCGCCGCACCGTCGGCCGACCTGCACGTCGACGCCGCACCCGTGGGCGACCACGCCGCCCTCACGGGCGGCGCCCGCGAGGTGCTGCGCGCGGTCGTCGAGGACCCGAGCGCCTGGGTCGACGACGACTGAACGCCCACCGACTGAGAGCCCCGCCCGCGCGACGTAGTACCCCGGTCCGGTGCCGATAGTTCTTGAAGGCGCCGGGCGAGCGAGGACCAGGGCGAGACGTCACCAGGAGGGGTGGGTGGGGCGCCGCGTCGTGGCGGGTCTGGCGGGCGCCGCGAGGAACGGGCGGCGGATGGTAGACGCGGCGCCCCACCCACCCCGACACCCAGGGCGCCCACGCGCCGTCGGGAACGACCGGGGTACTACCTCGGGGGCGGCGCCGTGCTCGCGCGGGCGACGAGGCGCGTCGGGACGAGCCGCGTCCCGGTCTCGTAGACCCCCTCGCGCACCTGCCGCAGCACCTGCTCGACGCACCGCCGGCCGACCTCCGCGAAGTCCTGGTGCACCGTCGTGAGCGGCGGCAGGAACTCGCTGGACTCCGGCAGGTCGTCGAACCCGACGACGCTCACGTCCTCGGGCACGCGCCGGCCCGCGTCGTGCAGCGCGCGCACGAGCCCGAGCGCCATCTGGTCGTTGGCGACGAACACGGCGGTGACGTCGTCGCGCGCGGCGAGACGACGGCCGGCCTCGTCCCCGGACGTCGGGGACCAGTCGCCGCGCTCGACGGGCGGCACGTCGCGCCCCGCCTGCTCGAGCGTCGAGCGCCAGGCCGCGGTGCGTCGCTCGGCGGCGAACGAGTGCGCGGGCCCGGCGAGGTGGTGCACGGTCCCGTGCCCGAGGTCGAGCAGGTGCCGCACGGCCTGCCGCGTCCCGTCGGCCTGGTCGGTGTCGACGACGGCGTAGCTCTCGCCCGCGTCGGAGTCCGCGACGACGACCTGCACGCCGGGCGGCAGGCTCACCTGCGCGACGTCCAGCAGGTGCACCTCCATGAGGAGGATGACCGCGTCCACGGCGAGCTCGCCGAGCCGGGTGAACGCCCCGCGGACGCCGTCCTGCGTGGGAGCCGCGACGGGGATGATCGTGATCGCGTAGCCCTCCGCGGCGGCCGACGTCGCGATCGCCTCGAGCGTGCGGACGTTCCCCGTGGTCGCGAGCGAGAAGAGGATGACGCCGATCGTGCGGAAGCTGCCGCTCTTGAGCGCGCGGGCCGCGCTGTTCGGGCGGTAGCCGAGCTCGCTCATCGCCGCGAGCACCCGCGTCCGCGTGGACTCGACGACGCCGGGGTGGCCGTTGGACACGCGCGACACCGTCTGCGCCGAGACGCCGGCGACGCGTGCGACGTCGGCCATGGACACGCGTCTCAGCGGCAGCAGGCCGCCCGCGGCGCTCAGGTACCGGCGTGAGCCGTCCGGCGACGTCGCGGTGAGCGTCGTGGTGGCGGGGGCGTCCTCGTCGAGCCCGTCGGTCATCGTCCTCGTCCTCGTGGTCCGGTCGTGCGGGAAGGTGCGCGGTCAGCATGCCGTGCGAGATCACCCTAGGCGATGTTTGCGCAAACACCGAGCGTCGTGCATGCTGATGTTTGCGTAAACACCCGGGGACGACCGACGTCCCCCGCCCCCGACGACGAGGAAGCAGCATGACGACGACGTCCCCACCCGTGGTGGTCTCCGACGTGCCACCGGTCGACGGCCCCTCCTCCCGGCCCGCGCGGCGCCGACGGCGCTCGTGGATCGGCTGGGGGTTCGTGGGCCCGTTCATGGCCGTCTTCGCGCTCGTCTTCCTCGCGCCGATCGCGTACTCGATCTACCTGAGCCTGTTCCGCACGCAGATGGTCGGCGGCACGCAGTTCGTCGGGTTCGAGAACTACGCGCGCGCCTTCTCCGACCCGCAGTTCTGGTCGGGCGTCACGCGCGTCGGGCTGTTCCTCCTGGTCCAGGTGCCGATCATGCTCGGCATCGCGCTGCTCGTGGCGCTGGCGATCGACAGCGGCCGCCTCTACGGGAAGAACTTCTTCCGCATCTCGATCTTCCTGCCGTACGCCGTCCCCGCCGTCGTCGCGACGCTCATGTGGGGCTTCATGTACGGCACGCGCTTCGGCCTCGTCGGGAACCTCAACGACGCGCTCGGGACCTCGATCCCCAACCCGCTGTCGCCCGACTGGGTCCTCCTCGCGATCGGCAACATCGTGACCTGGGAGTTCGTGGGCTACAACATGCTCATCTTCTACTCGGCGCTGCGCGTCATCCCGACGTCGCTCTACGAGGCCGCCGAGCTCGACGGCGCGACCCAGTGGCAGGTCGTGCGGGCCATCAAGATCCCCGCGATCCGCGGCTCGCTCGTCATCGCGACGATCTTCTCGATCATCGGCTCGTTCCAGCTGTTCAACGAGCCGAGCATCCTGCAGAGCCTCGCGCCGAACGCCATCACGACGTACTTCACCCCGAACCTGTACGCCTACTCGCTGTCGTTCTCCGGCCAGCAGTACAACTACTCGGCGACCGTCGCCATCATCATGGGCGTCCTCACCATGATCGTGGCCTACGTCGTCCAACTGCGCGGCATGCGCAAGGAGGCCTGACCGTGACTGCGACGACTCCCACCAACCCGCACCCGTCCGTCGTGCCCGTCGTCGGCCCGCCGCCCCGCAAGCCTGTCCGGCTGCGCTCGCGCGCCGCGCACAGCGTCTCGAAGCCGCGCCGCAGCACGCTGCTCACGGTCCTCAGCGGCGTCGTGCTCCTCTACGCGCTCGTCCCGCTGTTCTGGCTCTTCGTCAACGCGACGAAGACGCAGTCGAGCCTCTTCGCGTCGTTCGGCCTGTGGTTCAGCGGTGACTTCGCGCTGTTCGACAACATCGCCCGGACCCTGACCTACGACGGCGGCATCTTCGGCCGCTGGTTCGCCAACACCGTCCTGTACGTCGTGGTCGGCGCGGGCGGCGCGACGTTCCTCGCCGTGCTCGGCGGGTACGCGCTCGCCAAGTTCGACTTCCCCGGGAAGCGCGGCGTGTTCGCGACGGTCATCGGCGCGGTCGCCGTGCCGGGCACCGCGCTGGCCGTCCCGACGTTCCTCATGTTCAGCCAGATGGGCCTGACGAACACGCCGTGGGCCGTGATCATCCCGTCGCTCATCTCGCCGTTCGGGCTCTACCTCATGTGGGTCTTCGCGGCCGAGGCGATCCCCACCGAGCTGCTCGAGGCCGCGCGCGTGGACGGCTCGAACGAGTTCCGGACCTTCTTCCAGGTCTCGCTGCCCCTGCTCGCGCCCGGGATCGTCACGGTGCTCCTCTTCACGATGGTCGCGACGTGGAACAACTACTTCCTGCCGCTCATCATGCTCAAGGACCCCACCTGGTACCCCCTGACGCTCGGCCTCAACGCGTGGAACGCCCAGGCCGCGACGGCGGGCGGCGAGGCGATCTTCGACCTCGTCATCACCGGGTCGCTGCTGACGATCCTGCCGCTGATCGCCGCCTTCCTGCTCCTCCAGCGCTACTGGCAGTCCGGCCTCGCGGCCGGGTCCGTCAAGGAGTGAGCTCCGGTCGCGCGGCACCGCACCACCGGGCCGCACGACCCCGACCGTCCACCGTGCCCCACCCGCACCACCCCGTCCGTCTGACGACGAAGTGAGAGGAACCCTCATGTCCATCCGCACCCCCCGCACCCTGCGGGCCGTCGCCGCCACCGGCGTCCTCGCCCTCGGCCTGGCCGCCTGCAGCTCCGGCGGCGGCGACGACGCCGGCTCCGGTGCCGACGGCGGCTCCGCCGACGACGTCGCCGCGGCCCTCGAGGAGGGCGGCTCGCTCACCGTGTGGGCGTGGGAGCCCACGCTCGAGCAGGTCGTCACCGACTTCGAGGCCGAGTACCCGAACGTCGACGTCGAGCTCGTCAACGCCGGCACCGGCAACGACCAGTACACGGCGCTCCAGAACGCGATCGCCGCCGGCTCGGGCGTGCCCGACGTCGCGCAGGTCGAGTACTACGCGCTCCCCCAGTTCGCGCTGTCCGACGCCGTCGCGGACCTCTCCGCGTTCGGTGCCGCCGACCTGGACGGGACCTTCACGCCCGGCCCGTGGAGCGCCGTCCAGCAGGGCGAGGGCGTCTACGGCCTGCCGATGGACTCGGGCCCCATGGCCCTCTTCTACAACGAGGAGGTCTTCACGCAGCACGGCATCGAGGTGCCGACGACGTGGGACGGCTTCGTCGAGGCGGCCCGCGCACTGCACGCCGCGGACCCGGACGTCTACATCACCAACGACACCGGTGACGCCGGCTTCACGACGTCGCTCATCTGGCAGGCCGGCGGCCAGCCGTTCCAGGTCGAGGGCACCGACGTGACGGTCGACCTCGCGGACGAGGGCAGCACGCAGTTCGCCGAGACGTGGCAGACGCTCATCGACGAGGACCTCCTCGCGCCCGTGAGCTCGTGGAGCGACGAGTGGTACCAGGGCCTCGGCAACGGGACCATCGCGACGCTCGCGATCGGCGCGTGGATGCCCGCGAACCTCGAGTCGGGCGTGCCCGACGGCGCCGGCAAGTGGCGCGTCGCCCCGCTCCCGCAGTGGGAGGAGGGCGCGTCCGCGAGCGCCGAGAACGGCGGCTCCGCGCTGTCCGTGCCGGCTGCGAGCGAGAACCAGGCGCTCGCCTACGGCTTCCTGGAGTACGCGAACGCCGGTGACGGCGTCCAGACCCGCGTCGACGGCGGCGCCTTCCCGGCCACGACGGCCGAGCTCGAGTCGGACGAGTTCCAGGGCTACGAGTCCGAGTACTTCGGCGGCCAGAAGATCAACGAGGTCCTCGCCCAGTCGGCGGCCGACGTCGTCGAGGGCTGGTCGTACCTGCCCTTCCAGGTGTACGCGAACTCGATCTTCAACGACACGGTCGGCCAGGCGTACGTCTCGTCGACCACGCTGCCCGAGGGCCTGCAGGCCTGGCAGGACGCGTCCGTGAAGTACGGCGCGGAGCAGGGCTTCACCGTCAACGAGTGAGGCACGCCGGTGGCCGGGCCCTCGCGGCCCGGCCACCGGCCCCCGGCCGACCTGCACGAGCACGACCGCCCCGACCGCTCACCCGAGGAGCACACCCGTGTCGACCACGACCGACCGACCCGTCCCCCACCGCTGGCTGCGCCGCCCCGGGCCGCACGCGCCGTCGGGCACGCCCGCCGCGTCCGACCGCACCGGCGCGTCCTCCGCGACCGCCGAGCACGCGCCGTCGGGCCTGTCCTACGGCGCGGACTACAACCCGGACCAGTGGCCGCGCGAGGTGTGGGACGAGGACGTGCGGCTCATGCGCGAGGCCGGCGTGACCGTCGTGTCGCTCGCGATCTTCTCGTGGGCGCGGATCCAGCCGACCGAGGACGCGTGGGACTTCGCGTGGCTCGACGAGATCATGGACCTGCTCCACGAGAACGGCATCACCGTCGACCTCGCGACGGCGACCGCGTCACCGCCGCCGTGGCTGACGACGAAGCACCCGGAGATCCTGCCGCAGACCCGCACGGGCGAGACGCTGTGGCCCGGGGCGCGCCAGCAGTGGCGCCCGACGTCGCCCGTCTTCCGGGAGCACGCGCTGCGCCTCGTGGAGCGCATGGCCGAGCGCTACGGCGACCACCCCGCGCTCGTCGCGTGGCACGTGTCGAACGAGCTCGGGTGCCACAACGTCTACGACTTCAGCGACGACGCGGCCGCCGCCTTCCGGTCCTGGCTGCGCGCGCGGTACGCGACGCTCGACGCGCTCAACGCCGCGTGGGGCACCGCGTTCTGGTCGCAGCGCTACAGCGCGTGGGAGCAGGTCCTGCCCCCGCGCCTCGCCGCGTCGCACCCCAACCCCACGCAGCAGCTCGACTTCAAGCGGTTCTCGTCCGACGCGCTGCAGGACTACCTGCGCGCCGAGGCCGCGATCCTGCGCCGCGCGACCCCCGACGTCCCCGTGACGACCAACTTCATGGTCATGGGCGAGACGAAGGGCATGGACTACGCGGCGTGGGCCGACGAGCTCGACTTCGTCTCCAACGACCACTACGTGCTCCCCGGCCCGCAGGCGCTCGACGAGCTGTCGTTCTCCGCGAACCTCACGGGCGGCATCGCCCGGCACCGCCCGTGGTTCCTCATGGAGCACTCCACGAGCGCGGTGAACTGGCAGCCGGTGAACGTCGCGAAGAAGCCCGGCGAGCTCGCGCGCGACTCCCTCACGCACGTCGCGCACGGCGCGGACGCGGTCTGCTACTTCCAGTGGCGCCAGTCCGCCGCGGGCGCCGAGAAGTACCACTCGGGGATGGTCCCGCACGCGGGAGAGCGCTCGCGCCTGTTCCGCGACGTCGTCGCGCTGGGCGCGACGCTGCGCGACCTCGCGCCCGTCGCCGGCAGCGAGCAGAAGCCCTCGCGCGCGGCGATCGTCTTCGACTGGGACTCGTGGTGGACGTCCGAGCTGGACTCCCACCCGACCGACCGCCTGCGGTACCGCCAGGAGGCGCTCGACTGGTACTCCGCGTTCCTCGCCCTCGGCGTGCGCGCGGACGTCGTGCCGGTCGCGTCCGACCTCACGGGCTACGACGTCGTCGTGGCACCCGTGCTGCACGTGGTCCCGGCCCCGCTGCGGGACCGCCTCACGACGTACGTGGAGGGCGGCGGGCACCTCGTGACGACGTACTTCTCGGGCGTCGTCGACCAGGACGACCACGCCTGGCTCGGCGGGTACCCCGGTGCGCTGCGCGACCTCCTCGGCATCCGCGTCGAGGAGTTCTCCCCGCTGCTGGACCACGAGTCCGCGACGGTCGAGCTCGGCGGCGAGCAGCTCGAGGCGACGCTGTGGAGCGAGCCGGTCGACGTGGTCGACCCCGCCGTCGAGGTGCTCGGCTGGTACAAGACCGGCGAGCAGGCGGGACGTGCCGCCGTGACGCGCCGGGTCGTCCCGGCCGGGGACCGCGCCGGGTCCGCCGCGTACGTCTCGACGCGCTTCGGCCGCGAGGGCCTGGTGCCCGTGCTCGCGCGACTGCTCGACGACGCGGGCGTGCGCAGCGAGCTGCCCGCCACGGTGCGCGGCCAGGTCGAGCTCGCGGTCCGCACCGACGGGACCGACGACTTCTGGTTCCTCGTCAACCGCACCGCGCAGCCGGTCGAGGTGCCCGACGTCGCGGGCGACGTCCTCGCGGGCCGCCGCCTCGCGCCGTCGGGCACGCTCCTGCTCGAGCCGCGCGGCGTGGCGGTCGTCCGCCGCCCCGCGAGCTAGCGGGGCCGGTTCCACCACGCGCGACCACCGTTCTTCCTCGGCACGACAGACCCCCCGCGGGAACGACCCGCACCCGGCGCCCCGGCGCCGGATCGCAGCGACGCGAAGGAGGTGGCTCAGGGATGAGCCGAACACCTGACGAGCGACAGCACGACGACTCGACAGCGCGAGGAGGCCCGCCCGGCCGGTCCGCCCGACGACGCGGCACGCGGCTCGGCGCGGGGATCGGGGCCGGTGCGCTCGTGGCCGGCTGCGCCCTCGCGGCGCTGCCCGCACAGGCGGCCCCGTCCGCGCCCGCCGCGGCACCGGCCGGCGCGGTGTCCGCAGCCGCGGACGTCCCCGGCGTCACCGTGACGCCCGACCCGTCCTACGCGGGCGAGCCGTTCGAGGGCTGGGGCACGAGCCTCGTCTGGTTCGCCAACGCGACCGGCGACTACCCGGACGAGATCCGCGAGAAGCTGGCCGACATGGTCTTCGGCGACGAGGGCCTCAACCTCAACATCGCGCGCTACAACGTGGGCGGCGGCAACGCGCCCGACGTCCCGCCGTACCTGCGCGCGGGCGGCGCCGTCGAGGGCTGGTGGAAGGCGCCCGAGGGCACGACGCGCGAGGACGTCGACTGGTGGGACCCGGAGAACCCGGACCACTGGGACGCGGACGCCGACGCGACGCAGCGCTGGTGGGTCGACCGCATCAAGGACGAGGTCACGCACTGGGAGACCTTCAGCAACTCCCCGCCGTGGTTCATGACGGTGAGCGGCTACGTCTCGGGCGGGTTCGACGCGAACACCGACCAGCTCAAGACCGAGAGCATCGACGACTTCGCCGCGTACATGGTCGGCGTCACCGAGCGCCTCGAGGACGCCCACGGCATCCAGGTCGACACGATCGACCCGTTCAACGAGCCGAACACCAACTACTGGGGCACGCAGCTCGGCGACGACGGCAACCCGACCGGGGGCCGTCAGGAGGGCGCCCACATGGGCCCGGAGCTGCAGCAGCAGGTCATCCCCGCGCTCGCCTCCGCGCTCGACGGCTCGGACACCGACGCCGTCATCTCCGCGATGGACGAGACCAACCCGGGCACGTTCGCGCGCAACTGGAACTCCTACCCGCAGTCCGTGCGCGACCAGGTGTCCCAGCTCAACGTGCACACCTACGGCACCGGCCAGCGCACGACGGTCCGCGACATCGCCAAGGGCGAGGACAAGCCGCTGTGGATGAGCGAGGTCGGCGGCAACTGGAGCTCGACCGGCCAGGACTTCGAGACCATGGAGTCGGGACTCGGCAGCGCGCAGCACATCGTCGACGACCTGCGCGAGCTCGAGCCGTCGGCGTGGGTGTTCTGGCAGCCGGTCGAGGACTACACCAACATGGCGCCCGGTGGCGAGAGCGCGAACGGCATGAACTGGGGCGAGATCCAGATCCCGTTCGACTGCACCGCCGACGACACGCTCGAGACGTGCCCGATCTACACGAACACGAAGTACTGGGCGACCCAGAACTTCACGCACTACATCGAGCCGGGCGACTCCCTCGTCCGCTCGGACGACGCGAGCAGCACGGCCGCGGTCTCCGCGGACGGCGAGTCCGCGACCGTCGTGCACGTCAACGCCACGAAGGCCGAGCGCGCGGTCACGCTCGACCTGTCGAAGTTCGGTGCGGTCGAGTCCGATGCGACCGTCACCCCCGTCGTGACCAGCACGGCGGGCTACCTCGTCGAGGGCGAGCCGGTCGCGGTCACGCGGGACGGTGACGAGGGCGCGAGCGCGACCCTCGTCGTCCCGGCGGAGTCCGTGACCACGTTCGTCGTCGACGGCGTCTCCGGCGTGGCGGACGACGCCGCGCTCGTCCAGGACGGCCACGTCTACCGTCTCGACGGCGTGCAGTCGAACCGCTCGCTCGCCCCCGCGGCGACCGGGGACGGCGTCGTCATCCGCACGGACGCGGCCGTCGCCGAGCAGGCGTGGGAGCTCACCGCGCTCGGCGCGCCCGACGGCTCGGGCACGCACCGCACGCGCTACGCGGTGACGAACGCGGCGACGGGCGAGCAGCTCGCCGTCGCCGCGGACACCTCGCCCGTGCTCACCGCGGCGCCCGCCGACGTCGCGGACACGCCCCTCGCGGCGCAGTGGATCCTCTCCACGACCGGTGACGGCACCTACACGCTCGTCAACGCGTCGTCGAAGACCCTGCTCGAGGTGGGCGGCCAGGCGACGGCCGACGGCTCTCCCGTCGGCACGTACCTCGCGAACTCCGGGATCAACCAGCGGTGGCGGCTCGTCGACGAGACGGTGCTCGGCACCGAGCCCGTCGAGGCGTTCACCACGCCGGGCACGGCCCCGGAGCTGCCCGCGACCGTCACGCCCGTCTACCGCGACGGCGCGCGCGGCTCGCTGCCCGTGACGTGGGACCTGCCCGGTGACGACGCGTGGGCCGAGGCCGGGACCGTCGAGGTGACGGGGACCGTCGCGCTGCCCACGGGCGGCACGCTGGAGGCCACGGCGACCGTCGTCGTCGACACGCTCGAGCGCACGCTCCCGGCGCGCGCGAAGGCGTACGCGGGCGGCACGCCCGAGCTCCCGACGACGGTCACCGCCGTCGCCGCGGGCGGCGCCGAGGTCCAGCGCCCCGTCACGTGGGACGCGGCCCCCGAGGGCGCGTTCGACACGGTCGGCGTGGTCGAGCTCACCGGCACGGCGGACGCCGGCACCGTGGACGGCGCCCCGACGACCCTGCCCGCCGTCGTGCGGGTCCAGGTCACCGAGGCCGCGTCCGCCAACGGCGCCCTCGCCGCCGGCACGACCGCGTCCGCGACGTTCACCGAGCCGGGCTACTCCGTGGCCGGGGTCGTCAACGGCAACCTCACGGACAAGGCGTGGTCGAACTGGCTGTCCGGCACCAAGCGCGCCTCCGACACGCTCACCGTGACGCTGCCCGCCGAGCGCGACGTCACCGGCGTCGTGACCCGCTTCTGGAAGGACGGGTCGAGCGCGACCTGGGCGCAGTCCGTGCAGCTCCAGGCCCTCGTCGGCGGGTCGTGGACGGACGTCGGCGGGCCGGTCGCCGTGGACGCGTCGCCCGACGGGCCCGCGCCCGTCGTCGAGGTCCCCGCGGACGTGCGCACGTCGTCCGTGCGGGTGGTCCTCACAGCGCGCCCGAACACCCACCTGGTGGTGTCCGAGATCGAGGTGCTGGCCAAGGTGCCGGGCACGGGGTCGGACGCCGCGGCGTCGGGCATCACCGTGGACGGCGAGCCGCTCGCCGGCTTCGACCCGGAGGTCACGGCGTACGAGGTGCCGGCCCAGGGCGGCGTGCCCGAGGTCGCGGCCACCGCGCACGACCCGTACGCGAGCGTGGCGGTCGAGCCGGCGGACGCGGTCCCGGGCGTCACCACCGTCCGCGTGACCGCCGAGGACGGCACCGAGCGCGCCTACACGCTCTCGTGGGCCGACGGCGCGCAGGTGCCCGTCACCGCGACCGCCGAGGTGCGGTGCCTCGCCGGGAAGGCGTACGTCGCGGTCCGGGCGACCAACGACGGCGCAGCGCCGGTCGACGTGACGATCACGACGCCGTACGGGTCGCGGTCGTTCACCGACGTCGCGCCGGGCGCGAACGCGTACCAGTCGTTCGCGACCCGTGCCGCGTCCGCCCCGGCCGGGACCGTGCAGGTGGACGTCGACGGCTCCGAGGCCGTCGAGCTCGCCTACCCGGCGCGCCGCTGCTGACGAGGCCGCCCGGCACGACGGCGGCCCGCCGGGGACGACCTCCCCGGCGGGCCGTCGTCGTCGCACCCGACGGCCCGCCGGGAGACCGTCCGGCGGGCCCTCGACACACCCCGCGCGGGCTGCTGGGACACAATTCGGACACGCCCGGGCGGGACGCACGCGCGGGGGAGGCAGACATTGCGTAGCGTAGGCACTTGCGCCCTGGATCGTCCGGGGCGCGCTGAAGGAGGCGCGTCGGTGGCCGAGAGCGGTGTACGGGTTCAGGACGACGGGACCCTGTGGGTCATGTACGGCGAGATCGACGCTGCGGTCCAGGCGCGGCACGAGGACGACCTGCAGCGTCGCGCGCAGGCGGCGAGCGGTCAGATCCGGATCGACCTCACCGACGTGACGTTCATGGACTCGGGCGGCCTCCGGCTGCTGTACCACGCGGCGACCGCGGGAGAGACCCCGCCGGCCCTCCTCGGCACGCCACGACGCGTCCGCGACCTCCTCGAGCTGAGCGGCGTCGACGGCCTGTTCCAGGTCGAGGACCCCACGTGAGCATCGCGGCCGCGGAGGTCCCCGTCCGCTTCGTCGAGATCGGCGCGTGGCGCCTCGCCACGCTCGCGGACCTCGGTGACCTGCGCGGGCAGGTGCACCGCACGCTGACCGGCGCGCCGCTGCCGCCCGACCGTCACCTCGACGCGGCCCCGGAGCGCATCGTGCTCGTCGCGAGCGAGCTCGCCACCAACGCGCTGCGCCACGGGCGCGCCCCGGCACGCGTCCGCCTGCTCAGCGACGGTCGTGAGTTCGTCGTCGACGTCGTCGACCACTCCCCCGAGCGCCCGCCCGTCATCGACCCGAACCGCCCGCCCGGTGCCGGTGGCTTCGGCCTGCAGCTCGCGCGTCGCGCGGCGCGCGAGGTCGGCTGGTTCACGACGGTCGCGGGCGAGAAGCACGTCTGGGCCCGGTTCGAGGTGCCCGTGTACCGTGCCGGTACCGGCACGAGGAGCGCGCTCGCGCTCCTCGCCTGACCCGGGCCGTCCCGGCCGAGCTGCCGGCCCGACCAGGGCCCCGCGGGCGCCGCGTCAGGGTTCGCGACGCAGCACGAGGAGCGTGGCGTCGTCCGCCGAGTGCGGGTCACGGGCCGCGGCCAGGATCTCGTCGGCGCCGGGCCTGCTGCCTCCCGCGAACACCGCCGCGAGCCGGTCGAGGCCGTCCAGGACGGACTCCTCCCGCCGCTCGACGAGCCCGTCGCTGTAGAGGACGAGCGCCCCGCCGCGCGGCACCTCGAAGACGTGGGTGGTCGGCGCGCGGTCGACCAGGCCCAGCGGGGGCGCGCTCGCCCCCTCCGCCCAGCGCGGCGTCCCGTCCGCCTCGACGACGAGCAGGGGCGGGTGCCCGACCGACACGTGCTCGACGACACCGGTCGCCGGGTCCAGGAGCGCGACCGCGACGGTCGCGACCTCGCCGGGGAGGGTCCACCGGGCGAACTGCGCCAGCCGCTCGACCGCCTCGGCGGCGGACGACGTGCCCACGAGAGCTGCCCGCAGGGTCGTGCTCAGCTGGCCCATCGTCGCCGCCGCCTGGAGCCCGTGCCCGGTGACGTCGCCGACGACGAGGGCGACCTTGCCCGACGGCAGGTCGAGCGCGTCGTACCAGTCGCCGCCGACGAGGCCGGTGCCGGCCGACTCGTAGCGCGACTCCAGGGTCCAGCCCTCGATCCGCGGGAGCAGCGCGGGCAGCAGGCTGCGCTGCAGCTCCTCCGTCGCGCGCAGCGCCTTGCGACCGCGGGCGTAGAGCGCCTCGACGAGGTGCCCGCGCAGCGCCGCCGCGAAGTCCGTCTGGTCCGACGTCCAGGGGCGGCTGTGCCCGCGCACGACCTCGCGCCACCGCTCGAACGACCTGCGCGGGCTCAGCCGGACGTCGCCGCCCTCGCGGCGGGCGATGGCCTTGTTGTGCGGGTCCCCGCCCCAGTCGACGTGCCGGAGCACCTCGTCCCGGACCCACAGCACGACCTGCCCCTCGGGCAGCACGATGCCCAGGACCCCGGCCACGTCGGGCATGCGGGCGGCGAGCTCGGGGGCGTCGTGCGCGAGCCGGTCCGTGGACACGAGCTCCTCGCCGTGGGACAGCACCCAGGCGACGAGGGCCCGGCACGCGTCGTCGTCCGGGACGCTCCCGACCGAGGTCAGACGACCCTCGGCGACGACGACCGCGCCGTCGGCGCGCACGAGGCGGCGCAGCCAGCCCGAGCGGGTGATCGCCGTGCCCAGCGGTGCGGCCTCGTCGCGGCTGTCCGCGGCGAGGTGCGCGAGCACGCTCTCCGCGCGCCGCACCTCGGCGTCCCGCTCCGTCTCCGCCTGGGCCACGAGCCGGACCGACAGCGCCGACCCGAGGAACTCCGCCGCGGTGCGCACCTCGAACGGCGGCTCGTGCGGGCCGGCGTAGTGGTGGCACGCGATGAGGCCCCAGAGCCGTCCCTCGCGCAGCAGCGAGATGGACATCGAGGCCCGCACGCCCATGTTCCGCAGGTACTCGAGGTGGATCGGCGAGACGCTGCGCAGCGTCGAGTACGTGAGGTCGAGCGGGGCACCCGTCGTGGACAGGACCGTCGGGACGATCGCCGACGGCTCGTAGTCGACGTCGGCGATGAGCCGGATCCAGTTCTTCTCGTACAGCGCGCGCGCCTGCGGCGGGATGTCCGAGGCCGGGTAGTGCAGCCCGAGGAACGAGTTGAGGTCGTCGCGCCGCGCCTCGGCGACGACCTCGCCGTTGTACGCCGCGTCGAAGCGGTAGATCATCACGCGGTCGAACTTCGTCAGCTCGCGCACGTGGCGAGCGGCGTCGTCGTACAGCTCCTCCAGGGTCGCGGCACGCTCGAGGTCACGCAGCGCGCGCCGCACCGAGAGGTAGGTGTTGGGGAACGTGAGGGGTCGCGCGCCGGTGGCCGCCTCGAGCTCGACGACGAGGACGGGCTCGGCGCCAGGACCGGCGTCGGGCAGCGGCGGCCGGTGGAGCACCGCGTCGACGTCGCTCGCGAAGCCGTCGAGCCGGAGGGTGAGCGGGTTGCGGTCCGCGAGCTCCGCCCCGGCGGACGCGTGGGCGAGGACCCGGCGGGCGGGGTCGGGACCGAGCGCCGCAGCGAGGTGCTCGCCGAGCAGGTCCTCCGGCGCCGCACCGAGCAGGCGCTCCGCGCTCGCCGACGCCTGGAGCACCGTGCCGTCCGACTCACGGACCGCCAGGAGCACACCGCGCGGCTGGACGAGGCCCGGGACGTGGATCGGCTCCCGGGCGCAGTTGTCGAGGTCGACGGGCTCACCGGGGGCGAGCAACCCGTCAGGGTCGACCGTGCTGGTCACTCCTACCTCCGTCCGCCGCCGTGGCCACGGGGGCGCACGGAAAAGATCGACGGATCACCTGGGCTCGAGGATCCGGGTCGAACGGCTCAGGCTACCGCGAACGAGGACGATCTCCGCCACGGAACACCGGTCGTCCTGGCGCAGGATCCCGCGGGTGCGCGAGCCGTGGCGCCGCGCGCTCCCCTCCGCGGTCGAGACGCCGCGCGTGACCGACGCCCCGGAACTCCGCGGTAGCGTCGTACGTCGGACGGGCGGGAGGACCGGAGCGCGTCCGCCCGTCAGCCGAACCAGAAGGTGACCATGAGCCCGACCGTCGACCAGCCCGAACCGATCCTGCGCGCGAGCGACCTCTCCGCGGGCTACTCGGGGCCCGACGTCGTCCACGGGATCGACCTCGACATCGTCCCGGGCACCGCGCCCGTCGGGATCGTCGGGGAGTCCGGCGCGGGCAAGTCGACCGTCGTGCGCGCCCTGGTCGGGCTCGTACGGCCGACCCGCGGGCACGCGACCTTCCAGGGGCGCGCGGTCGCAAAGCTCTCCCGCCGCGACAAGAAGACGTTCCGGGCCGAGGTGCGCCGCGTCTCCCAGGACGGCCTCGCCGGCGTGGGGATCGACCCGCGCTGGTCGGTCGACCGCGCGCTCTCGGCGGCGCTCACCGAGGCGCGCAAGGCGGGCCGCGCGAACGGGCGCCCGGTCGCCGACCTCCTCGCCGACGTCTCGCTCGAGCCGCGGTACGCGCCGCGCACGATCCACTCGCTCTCCGGCGGGGAGAAGCAGAGGCTCGCGCTCGCCGTCGCGCTCGCCACGCGACCGCGCGCGCTCCTGCTCGACGAGCCGCTCACGGCCGTCGACCCGGCGATGCGCGGCGACGTCGTGCGCAGGCTCGGCGAGGCGACGCAGGCGCTCGGCACCGCCGTCCTCCTCGTGTCGCACGACCTCGAGCTCGTGGAGCGCCTGTGCCCCACGGTGCACGTCCTCGCGGACGGCACGTTCGTCGCGTCGGGCGCGCTCCGCGACGTGTTCGCCGGGACGGCGCCCGGGTCCGACCACCCGGCGGTGCGCGGGCTCGCCGAGGCCGCGCCGCTCGCGGTCCAGCGCTTCCGCTGAGAGAAGTTCGCGAGCGGTGTCGAAGACCGGTACCGCCCGTTCGACGTCCTGGTGAACCCGTCCCCACGGCACTACGGTCGAGGGGCACTCACCGAGGAGGAACGTCATGCGCGTCATGGTCCTGATCACCGGCACCGGAGCCGACGAGGACAAGATCGCCCCCACGCAGGAGATGCTCGCCCGGATGGGCGAGTACAACGAGGAGCTCGTCAAGGCCGGCGTCATGCTCGACGGGCAGGGTCTGCACCCGAGCGCGAAGGGCGCGCGGGTCGTGTTCGACGCGAGCGGGACGTCGGTGGTCGACGGCCCGTTCACCGAGTCGAAGGAGCTGCTCGCCGGGTACTGGATCTGGCAGGTCTCCTCGCTCGACGAGGCCGTCGAGTGGGCGAGGCGGTGCCCGTCCGACCCGCAGTACGGCAGCACGCAGGTGCTCGAGATCCGGCCGGTCTTCGAGCCCGAGGACTTCGGCGCGGAGTACACGCCCGAGCTGCGCGAGCAGGACGAGCGCCTGGCCGAGGAGATCAAGGCCCGGCACGGCGGGGCCTGAGCGATGGCCGACGCACCGACGACGGAGCCGTCGAGCGGTCCCGCCCGCGGGTCGGTGCGCAGCGCGGACGAGGTGCGCCGGACCGTCGAGGCGGTCTGGCGCATCGAGTCCGCTCGACTGATCGCGGGGCTCGCGCGCACCCTGCGCGACGTCGGGCTCGCCGAGGACGTCGCGCAGGAGGCGTTCGTCGCCGCGCTCGAGCAGTGGCCGGAGCGGGGCGTCCCGGACAACCCCGGCGGGTGGCTCACGACGGTCGCGCGCCGGCGCGCCGTCGACCTGGTCCGCCGCGAGCGCAACCGCGACGCCAAGTACGCGCGCCTCGCGGCGGGCCTCGTGGCACCCGGCGCGAGCACGCACGGTGGCACGACGACGCGCGCGAGGGACGGCGGCGCCGTCCTCGTGGGCAGCGTGCCCGCCCCGGACGCCCTGGTCGACGCGCCCGTGGACGACGACCTCCTCGCGCTCGTGCTCGTCGCGTGCCACCCCGTGCTCCCGCGCGAGGCGCGCGTCGCGCTGACGCTCCGCCTCGTGGGCGGCCTCACGACCGAGGAGATCGCGCGCGCGTTCCTCGTCCCGTCGGCGACCGTGGGCCAGCGGGTCTCGCGGGCCCGGCGCACGCTCGCCGAGGCCCGGGTCGCGTTCGAGGTGCCGCAGGCGGACGAGCTGCCCGCCCGGGTGCCCGCGGTGCTCGAGGTCGTGTACGTCGTGTTCACCGAGGGCTACGCGGCGACCTCGGGCGACGCCTGGGTGCGTCGCGACCTGGCCGAGGACGCGATGCGCCTCGGCCGCGTGCTCGCCGGCCTGCTCCCGGGCGAGCCGGAGGTGCACGGCCTCGTCGCGCTCATGGAGCTCCAGGCGTCGCGCTTCGCGGCGCGCACGGGGCCCGACGGCGAGCTCGTCCTCCTCGAGGACCAGGACCGCTCGCGGTGGGACCGGCTCCTGGTCCGGCACGGGCTCGCGGCCCTCGACCGTGCGTTCGCGCTCGGCACGCGAGGCGGGAAGGCCCTCGGGCCCTACACGCTCCAGGCCGCCATCGCCGCCTGCCACGCACGGGCGGCGACGTTCGCCGAGACGGACTGGGAGGCCATCGCGTCCCTGTACGACGCCCTCGCCGCCGTGGCGCCGTCGCCGGTGGTCGAGCTGAACCGCGCGGTCGCGGTGCTCATGGCGGACGGGCCGGAGCGTGCGCTCGAGGTGCTGGACGCGGTCCACGACGACCCGCGCCTCGCCCGGCACCACCTCTACGGCGCGGTGCGCGGCGACGTCCTGTCCCGGCTCGGGCGCCACGCCGACGCCGCCGGGACGCTCGAGCGCGCGGCCGGGCTGGCACCGACACGGCACGAGCGCCGGCTCCTGCTCGGCCGCGCCGCCGCGGCGGCCGCGCGGGACGAGACGGCCGCGCGGGACGACGCGGCCGGCGGGACCGGCGGGACCGGCGGTCCCTAGGATCGTGGCGTGACCACGACCTCCGGGCGCCTCGACGACGCCCGCCCCTCGCTCCGCGAGACGGCGTACACGACGCTCAAGGCGCGCATCATCGGTCTCGACCTGCACCCGGGCCAGCGGCTCGTCGAGCGCGACATCGCGACCGAGCTGGGCGTCTCGCGCGTGCCGCTCCGCGAGGCGCTGCACCAGCTCGAGAGCGAAGGGCTCGTCGTCCTCGTGCCCCGCCAGGGGGCGCTCGTGTCGCCGTTCACGCGCGCCGACGTCGAGCAGCTCTTCGAGGTGCGCGAGAACGTCGAGGTGCTCGCGTTCCGGCTCGCGGCCCTGCGCCGTTCGGACGCGGACCTCGCGACGATGGCCGCCGCCGTCGACGCGGCCCGCACCGCGCTCGCGGCGCACGACGACGCCGCGACGGCCGCCGCCAACGCCGGGTTCCACGCCGCCGTCGTCCAGGCGTGCGGGAACCCGCTCCTGCGCTCGATGCTCGCTCCCCTCGACGCCCGGGTGCGCTGGCTGTTCCACCTCACCAAGCAGCGCGACACGCACGAGCAGTGCGAGGAGCACGCGACGATGCTCGCCGCGATCGAGGCGCGCGACGGCGACGCCGTCGCCGACCTCGCGCTGCGGCACGTCGCCTCCGGGCGCGAGCCGAGCCTGGCGCTCGCGGAGACGTGGGCGTCGGCGCCCGTGGACCCCGTCGAGGCCACGCGCACGCGCAAGCGAGGACCGCGCTCCCGCTGACCGCCGGTCGCGACCGGTCGCGTCCGGTCACGCATGATTTACGGGCGGTTGACGCGCCCGAAACACGGGGTCCCCACACTCGGTGCTTAGTGGTATACCACTAACTCGACCAGGAGGACCCATGCGCAGCACCCGTCCCGCCTCCCCCGCCCGCCCCTCGCCCCCAGCGCGCGCACCCCACGCGCCGGAGCGCCGCCGTCGGCGCGCTCCTCGCCGGGAGCCTCGTCGCCCTCACGGCGTGCAGCACGTCGACCGCCGCCGGGGACGACGCTCCGGCGGACGGCGACGAGCCGCTCGCCGTCGGCGTCTTCCTCCCCGGCTCCACCTCCGACACGGGCTTCATGCAGTCCGCCTACCTCGGCTACCAGCGCCTCGAGGAGGAGCTCGGCGACGAGGTCGAGCTCTCGTTCGTCGAGGAGGTCGCCGCCGCCGACTACGAGCAGACGCTCGTCCGGTTCGCCAGCACGTCGGACCTCGTCATCTCGGTCGGCGGCCAGACCGACGCCGACCTGCGCAAGGTCGCGCCGCAGTTCCCCGACGTGACGTTCGTCGAGATCGGCGGCCCCGCGGACGCGGAGCCGCTGGACAACCTCGCCTACTACGACCCGCAGCAGGCCGAGGCGGAGTACCTGTCGGGTGCCGTCGCCGCGCTCAGGCTCGGACACGGGCAAGGTCGGGTTCATCGGCGGGGTCGAGCCCCCGGCGATCGTCAACGCGTCCGTCGCGTTCGCGAACGGCGCCGAGGCCGCGGTGCCGGGCACCGAGGTCGTCACGCCGCAGTTCCTCGGCGACTTCAACGACCCCGCGAAGGCCAAGCAGGCCGCGGCGGCGAACTTCGGCGTCGGGGTCGACGTCGTCGGGCAGATCGTCAACCTCGGCAAGCAGGGCATCGAGCAGGCCGCGAAGGACGCGGGCGCCTCCATGGTCGGCGGCCCGATCCCCGGCGAGTGCACCGACGGCGGCCCGTACGTCGGCTACGTGCGCACCGACATCGGCACCGAGGTCGAGCACGCGGTGCGGTCCGTCCTCGACGGGACGTGGGAGGCCGCCCAGGTGCCGTTCGGCCTGACCAGCGACCTCGGCGGCACCGAGTTCGTCCTGTGCACCGACGACCCCGCGACCGTCGCCGCGCTCGAGGAGATCACGGAGTCGGTCGCGACCGGCGCCGTCGAGACGTACTGAGACGTACTGAGACGCCCCGAGACGCCCGGAGACGCCCGGAGACGTCCCGACGCGACGTCCTGACGCGACGTCCTGACGCGACGTCCTGACAGGCCCGGCGGCGGAGCCACCACCCCGCCCCGGGCCGCCCGGGCCGCCGAGCCGTCCTCGCACCCCGAACGGAGACCTCATGCCCACGACGCTCCCGCCCGCCCCGCCGGCGCGCCCCGCACCCGGTGTCGCGCCCGTCACGCCCACGCTCGCCCTGCGCGGCGTGACGCGGGTCTTCGGGACCCACACCGCGCTCGACGCGGTCGACCTCGAGATCGCCGCAGGGGAGGTGCACTGCGTCCTCGGCGAGAACGGGGCCGGGAAGTCCACGCTGTGCAACATCGTGTTCGGGTCGCTGCCGCCCACGTCCGGCGAGGTCCTGCTCGACGGCGTGCCGTTCGCCCCCGCGTCGCCCGCCGACGCCCTCGCGCGCGGCGTCGCGATGGTCCACCAGCACTTCTCGCTCGTCCCGACGCTCACCGTCGAGGAGAACCTGCTGCTCGGCCGGGGCGTCCGGCGCCTGCGCCCCGACCGCGCCAGCCTCGCGGCACGTCTCGCGGTGATCGAGCAGACGCTCGACCTGCACATCGACCCCGCGGCGCGGGTCGGTGCCCTCACGGTCGGGGCGCGCCAGCGGGTCGAGATCGTCAAGGCCCTGCTCGACGAGCCCCGTCTCCTCCTGCTCGACGAGCCCACCGGCGTCCTCGGGCCGGACGAGGTCGACGGCCTGCTCGCGACGTGCCGCCGGGTCGCCGCCGCGGGGACCGCGGTCGTGCTCATCACGCACAAGGCTCGCCGAGGTGATGCGCGTCGGCGACCGGGCGACCGTCCTGCGGGGCGGGCGCGTGGTGGGCGGCGGCCCGCTCGCACGGCGCGGGACCGCTCCCGGAGCCGGTCTCGGTGCCGCGGAGCTCGTGGGCCTCATGGTCGGGCGCGACGCATCGAGCCTCGACCCGGTCCTCGCCGCGAGCGTGGGCGTGACGCGGGACGGCGGCGCTCCAGCGGTCGACGTCCGGGGGACGTCCCGGCGGCCCGTACCGCGCCGGCTCGACCTGCGACGTCGGCTCGACCTGCGACGTCGGCGCCAGCACGCGACGTGGCGCCCGCGCTCGAGGTGCGGGGCCTCGTGGTCGACCGGCCCGACGGCGCCCGTGCGGTCGACGCCGTCGACCTCCGCGTCCAGCCCGGCGAGATCGTGGGGATCGCCGGCGTCGAGGGCAACGGGCAGAGCGAACTCGTCGCCGCGCTGTCCGGCGCCGTCCGGCCCTCGGCGGGGCAGGTCGTGCTGGCGGGGACGGACGTGACCCGCGCCGGGCCGCGGCGTCGGACCGCGCTCGGGCTCGGCGTCGTCCCGGAGGACCGTCACCACGAGGCCGTCGTGACGGGCCTGAGCGTCACCGCGAACCTCCTCCTGGGCAGGCTCCACCGCTACCGGCGGTTCGGGCTCCTCGACCGTCGCGCCATGGACGCGGCCGCGCGTGAGCTCGCGCGGCGGTTCGACGTCCGGGCCGCGAGCCTCGACGCCCCGCTCTCCGCGCTGTCCGGCGGGAACCAGCAGAAGGCCGTCCTCGCGCGCGAGCTCAGTCTCGACCCGCTGCGCTGCGTCGTCGCGGCCCAGCCCACGCGCGGGCTGGACCTCGGAGCCGTGGACGACGTCGTCGCGCACCTGCGGTCCGCGGCGCGCGCCGGCGTCGGCGTGCTCGTCGTGTCGAGCGAGCCTGTCCGAGCCTCCTCGTCCTGTGCGACCGCGTGCACGTCGCCTACCGGGGCTCCCTGCGCGGCCCCGTCGCCACCGACGACCCCGGCGCGCGCGACCGCGTCGCCCACCTCATGACGGGAGCCTCGGCATGACCGCCACGACCTCGACCGCCCCACCGGTGACGCCCGGCGCACGTCCGCGCCCGTCACCCCCTGCGGCCTCCCCCGGCGGCCCCTCCCTGCGGGACCGGCTGCTCGGCGCGCGGCCCGTCCTCGTCCCGCTCGCCGCCGTGCTGGGGGCGCTCGCGGTGAGCACGGCGCTGGCGGCCCTCGCCGGGGCGACGCCCGCCGAGGCCGCGAGCGCCCTGTGGGAGGGCATGGTCGGCACGCCGTACGCGGTCGGGTCGTCCGTCAACGTGGCCGCCGTGCTGCTGCTCGTCGCGACCGGCTTCCTCGTCGCGCACCGCGCCGGGCTCGTCAACGTCGGGGGCGAGGGCCAGATCTGCGTCGGCGCGGTCGCCGCGACCGCCGTGGGCACGACGCTCCCGCCCGCGCTGCCGTCCGTCGTCACCCTGCCGCTCGTGCTGCTCGTCGCCGCGCTGGGAGGCGCCGCCTGGGCGTCGGTCGCGGCCTGGCTCGCGGTCCGGCGCGGCGTGAGCGAGGTCATCACGACCCTGCTCCTCAACTTCGTCGGTGCCGCCGTGCTCGTGCTGTCCGTCCACGAGGAGGCGCTCCTGCGCCAGCCCGTGACGAGCTCCGAGACGCTCCCCCAGTCGTCGCCCCTGGTCGACGCCGCGCACCTGCCGCTGCTCGGCGTCCCCGGCTCGCCGGTCACCGTCGCCGTCGTGCTGGCCGTCGCCGGTGCCGTGGTCGCCGCGCTCGTCCTGCGGCGCACCGCGACCGGGGTGCGTCTCACCGCCGTCGGGCAGTCGCGTCCGGCGTCGCTCCGCCTGGGGCTGCCGGTCGACCGGCTGCGCTTCTCCGCGCTCGCCACCGCGGGCGCCGGCGCGGGCCTCGCCGGCGGCGTCCTCGTCGCCTCGGCCCCGCACGTGCTCGACGACGGCCTGTCGTCCGGGTACGGGTTCTCGGGCCTCGTCGTGGGCCTCCTCGCGCGCGGCTCGTTCACCGCGGCCGTCGGCATCGCCACCGCGCTGGGCTTCCTCGTCTCGGGCGGGATCAACCTCCAGGCTCGCCGCAGGCGTCCCGGCGTCGATCACGCAGATCACCGAGAGCCTCATCATCCTCGGCGTCGCCGGGACGGCGATCTGGTCCGTGGGCCGGCTCGGTGCACGCGGGCGGCGCTCGCGGAGCCGCAGACCCGCGCGCCGCCTCTCCCCCACCGCCGGCCCGACAGCGACGGAGGCCTCCTCATGATCCTCACCCTCACCGACCTCCTCGTCGCCAGCGTCGCGCTCGCGATCCCCGTGCTCGTGGCCGCGTCGGGCGAGCTCGTCGGCGAGCGCGCCGGAGTCCTCACGATGAGCGTCGAGGGCATGATGCTCACGGGCGCGTTCGCCGCCGTCGTGGGCGCGACGTCGAGCGGCTCGGCCCTCGTCGGCGTCGCGTGCGGGCTCTCGCCGGCCTGCTCGTCGGCGTGCTGCAGGCGGTGCTCAGCGTGGTGCTGCGGGCCGACCAGATCGTCACGGGCATCGCGGCCAACGCGCTCGCGCTCGCGGGCACGACCTTCGGCGCGCGCCTCCTGCTCGAGCGCGGGACCGAGGTGCCGGGGTTCGACCGTGTCGCGATCCCCGTCCTGTCCGAGATCCCCGTGATCGGGCCGGCGCTGTTCCGCCAGACCGGCCTCGCCTATGCGCTCGTGGTCCTCGTCGTCCTGCTCGCCGTGCTGACGTCGCGGCGCACCGGCTGGGGCCTCGCCGTCGACGCCGTCGGCGAGGACGCCGCGAGCGCCGACCGGTCCGGCATCCCGGTGCTGCGCGTGCGGTTCGCCGCGGTCCTCGTCGTCGGGCTCCTGTCCGGCCTCGCGGGGACGCGCTCGCGCTCTCGGAGGTGCACACCTTCACGGACAACATGACGGCCGGCGTCGGGTACCTCGCGGTCGTCGCCGTCATCGCGGGCGCTGGCGCCCGGTCGGCGTCGCCGTCGCGGCGCTCGTCTTCGGCCTCGCGCAGGCGCTGCAGTTCACGCTGCCCGCGCTCGGCGTCGACGTCCCGTTCGCGCTGCTCGTCATGCTCCCCTACGTCCTCGCCCTGCTCGCGGTCGCGGGCCTCGTCACCCACAGCAGACCGCCCGGCGGGCTCACGACGCCGTTCGTGCGGCTCGGCCGGTCGTCGTGACCCCGCGTGCCCCGGACACCGGCCCGGAGACCGGCTCGCCACCCGCGCGCACCACGACCCGCGCGCCCCGGGCCCGCCCGCCCAGCACCGCCCGCTCGCACTCCACCGCCCGCTCGCACTCCCGCGCCCGCCCGAACCCTGGAGGCCCCGTGCCCCTCGTCCTCACCCGCAGCGACCTCACCGGACTCGTCACGCCCGCACAGGTGGTCGAGGCCGTCGAGCACGCCTTCGCCGACCTGGCCGACGGCACGGCTGCGCAGGCCCCGCTCGCCGTGGCCGCCGTGGACGACGGCGCGCACTTCCTGCCCATGACGGCCGTCTCGCCGCGCGCGGGGCTCGCCGGGTCCAAGCTGCTCGCGGACGTGCCGGGGAACCGCGCACGCGGCCTCCCCGCGCAGCGCTCGGTGCTCGTGCTCGCCGACGCGTCGGACGGCGCACCGGTCGCCGTGCTCGACGGCGGCCTGCCGACGCGGCTGCGCACCGCGGCGGCGAGCGCCGTCGCGACGCGCTGGCTCGCGCGGGAGGACGCCCAGGTGCTCGGCCTCGTGGGTGCCGGCGGCCTCGCGCTCGAGCACGTCAGCGCGATCGCGGAGGTCCGCCCGCTCGAGCACGTCCTGGTCTGGTCCCGCTCGGACGCGACGGTGGCCTCGTTCGTCGAGCGGACCGGCGAGCGCCACCCGCACCTCAAGGTGACCCGGGTCGACTCCCCGGCCGGCGCCGTCGGCTCGGCGGACGTCGTGTGCACGCTCACCCCGGCCCGCGAGCCCGTCGTGCGCGGCGCCTGGTTCCACCCCGGCCTGCACGTCAACGTCGTCGGCGCGCCCCCGCGCCCCGACCACCGCGAGGTCGACGGCGAGGCGATGGCTCGGTCACGCGTCGTCGTCGACTCGGTCTCGACGGCGCTGCACGAGTCGGGCGACGCGCTGCTCGCGATCGCGGAGGGCGCGATCGACGAGTCGGCGTGCCGGCTCGAGCTCGGGGACGTCGTCACGGGCCGGTCGCCCGGACGGCGGACCGCCGACGAGGTCACCCTGTTCGACTCCGTGGGGCTCGGCATCCTCGACGTCGCGATCGGGCGGCTCCTCGTGGACGCCGCGCGCGCCGCGGGCCGGGGCCTCTCGGTCGAGCTGTCGGCATGAGCGCGACGACGCCCGGCGGCAGCCCCGCGACCGACGGTCGTGCCGCGGTCGCGTCCCTCTCGGCGAGCGACCGCGCGCACCTCGCGGAGGCGCTCCGCATCGCCCGGGCGACGCTCGTCGACGGGAACCGGCCGTTCGGTGCCGTGCTCGTCGCGGCCGACGGCCGGGTCCTCGCGACCGGTCGCAACGCCGCCGCGCAGACGGGAGACCCGACGTCGCACGCCGAGCTGGACGCCGTGCGCGCGGTCCCGCCCGCCGACCGCCCCGCCGTCGCGGGTGCCACGGTGTTCGCGAGCGGCGAGCCGTGCCCGATGTGCGCGGCCGCGCTCGTCTGGGCCGGCGTCGGCCGGGTCGTGTTCGGCACCGCCGCGCCGGACGTCCGCGCGGTCGTCCCCGGCTCGCCGTCGTTCGCGCTGCGCTGCTCCGACGTGGTGGCCGCGTCCGACGCGACGGTCGAGGTCGTCGGCCCGGCGCTCGGCGAGGACGGCCTGGCGCCGTTCCGCGAGCTCGCGGCATTGCCTGGCCCGACCGCCGAGGGAGGACCGCAGCCCGCGAGGTAGGCCCGAGACCAGGACTGCGGTGCTACCTCGCGGGCCTGCGGCACTACCTCGCGAGGGCGGTCTCGATCGCGGCCTGCTCGTCGTCCGTGAGCGCGGGCGCGGACAGCGCGGCGACGCTGTTCTCGAGCTGGCGCACGCTGCTCGCGCCGACCAGCGCCGATGTGACGCGCTCGTCGCGCAGCACCCACGTGAGCGCGAGCTGCGCGAGCGACTGGCCGCGCCCCTGCGCGATCTCGTTCAGCGCACGAGCCGTCGCGAGGTAGTCCTCGTCCAGGTTGTCCGCGGACAGGAACGGCGAGTCGGGCCGTGCCGCCCGCGACCCCTCGGGCGCGGAGCCCGAGAGGTACCTGTCGGTGAGCAGGCCCTGCTGGAGCGGCGAGAACACGATGGTCCCGACCCCCAGCTCACCGACGACGTCGAGCAGCGACTCCGACTGCACCCCGTCGTAGCGGTCCTCGTGCGCCGGGTCCTCGACGTGGCGGTTGAGCAGGGAGTAGCTCGGCTGGTGGATGAGCAGCGGCGTGCCGAGGTCGGCGAGGATCGCGGCGGCCTCGCGCGTGCGCGCCGGCGAGTAGTTCGAGACGCCGACGTAGAGCGCCTTGCCCGCCTGGACGGCGTCGTGCAGCGCGCGCATGGACTCCTCGAGCGGCGTGCTCGGGTCCGGGCGGTGGTGGTAGAAGACGTCGACGTGGTCGAGGCCCATCCGCTGCAACGACTGGTCGAGCGACGACAGCAGGTACTTGCGCGACCCGCCGTCGCCGTACGGGCCGGGCCACATGTCGTACCCGGCCTTGGACGAGATGACGAGCTCGTCCCGGTACGCCCGGAAGTCCTGCGCGAGGTGCCGTCCGAAGTTCTCCTCGGCCGAGCCGTAGGGCGGGCCGTAGTTGTTGGCGAGGTCGAAGTGCGTGATCCCGAGGTCGAACGCCCGCCGCAGCACCGCGCGCTGGGTCTCGAACGGGTTGACGTCGCCGAAGTTGTGCCAGAGCCCGAGCGAGATCGCGGGCAGGTCGAGGCCGCTGCGCCCCGTCCGCCGGTAGGTCATCGAGTCGTATCGGTCGTCGGCAGCGACGTAGCGCGCGGTGAGGGGCATGGCCCCATTCTGCCGCGCGTCGCCGCCCCCGGCGGACCGGACGACCTCAGCGCGAGGGCGTCTCCACGACCTGGCCCGCCCACGCGAACCCGCCGCCGAAGCCGAAGAGCAGCGCGGGCGCACCGGCGGGGATCCTGCCCGCGTGCCACCACTTGGACAGCCCGAGCGGGATGGACGCGGCGGAGGTGTTGCCGGACTCGACGATGTCGGTGACGACGACCTTGTCCTCCAGGCCGAGCGCCTTGGCGAGCGGCTCGATGATGCGCAGGTTGGCCTGGTGCGCGACGAGCACCTCGATGTCCTCGAGCGCCATGCCGGACCGCTCGACGACGACCTTGGCGCGCTCGGCGGCGCGCGTGATGGCCCACTTGAAGACGGCGCGGCCGTCCTGGGCGAACCTGTCGTCCGGCGCCTCGATGAGCACGGCGGGCGTGAGGTCGGGCTCGGAGCCCCAGGTCACGGGGCCGACGCCCGGGGTGTCCGTCGCCTGCAGCACGGCGGCGCCCGCACCGTCGGCGGTGAGGATGCACGTGCTGCGGTCGGTCCAGTCGGTGAACGCGGTGAGCTTCTCGGCCCCGATCACGACGGCCGTGCGCGCGGAGCCGGCGCGGATCGCCTGGTCGGCGAGCGCGACGGAGTGCGCGAACCCGGAGCACGCGACGTTGACGTCGAGCACGGCGGGCCCGACGACGCCGCGCAGGTCGAGCTCGGACGCCTCCTCGGGCGTCGACTGCCCGGGCATGACGCCGGTGCGCAGGTGGTAGGCGACGCGGCCCGCGGTGTTGGGCGAGCGGTCGACGGCGGTCGCGGTCGCGACGATCACGAGGTCGACGTCGGCGGCCGCCACGCCCGCGTCGTCGAGCGCGTGGCGGGCGGCCCCGACGGCCATGTCGGCGACGGTCGTGTCGTCGTCGGCGACGTGCCGCGTGACGATGCCCGTGCGGGACCGGATCCACTCGTCGTTCGTCTCGACGAGCTGCGCGACGTCGTCGTTGGTCAGCGTCTTCTCGGGCTGGTGGTGTCCGAGGCCGACGATCCGCGATCCGGCCGCGCCGGTGGCAGGTGTGAGCATGCGTCGATCATTCACCGTGCCCGCCGGATCGTCCAAGCCGCCGGGTCGCCGCCGCTCAGGTGACGGTCCCGAGCTGCCACGGGACGAACTCCTCGCCGCCGATGTCGAGGTCCTCGCTCGCGGTCTGCTCGCCGGACGCGACGGCGAGGATGCGGGCGAAGATCTCGTCGGCGACGGCCTCGAGGGTCGCGGTGCCGTCGACGATCCGGCCGCAGTCGATGTCGACGTCGTCGCCCATGCGGGCGTAGAGCTCGCTGTTGGTCCCGAGCTTGATCGACGGCGTGGGCTTGCACCCGAACACGGAGCCTCGACCGGTCGTGAAGCACACGACGTTCGCGCCGCCCGCGACGAGCCCCGTCACGGAGACCGGGTCGTAGCCGGGGGTGTCCATGAAGACGAAGCCCTTCGTCGTCAGGGGCTCGGCGTACTCGTGGACCGCCGCGAGGTCGGCCTGGCCGCCCTTGGCGACGGCGCCGAGGGACTTCTCGAGGATGGTCGTCAGGCCCCCGGCCTTGTTGCCGGGCGAGGGGTTGTTGTCGAGGCTTCCTCCGCCGGCCGCGGCGTAGCCCTGCCACCAGTCGAGGCGGTCGAGCAGGCGCTGGCCGACCTCCGGCGTGACGGCGCGCCGCGTGAGGAGGTGCTCGGCGCCGAAGACCTCGGGCGTCTCCGCCAGTGCCGACGTGCCGCCGTAGGCGACGAGACGGTCGGACGCGAGGCCCAGCGCGGGGTTGGCGGTGATCCCGGAGTAGCCGTCGGAGCCGCCGCAGTTGAGGCCGAGGACGAGCTCGGACACGTCGCACTCGGTGCGCTCGAAGCGACCGTCGATCTCCTCGACCATCTCCCGGACGGCCTGGACGCCCGCCTTCACGGTCGCGCGCACCCCGCCGGAGTCCTGGATCGTCAACGTCCGCACGACGGTGTCCGGGGAGAGCTGCGCTCCGGCGAGCACGGTGTCGACGGCGATCATCTCGCAGCCGAGCCCGAGCACGAGCACGCCCGTGACGTTCGGGTGGGCCGCGTAGCCGCGCAGGGTCCGCAGCAGCACCTGGGCACCCTCGCTCGTCGGGACGAGCCCGCACCCGGACTGGTGGGTGAGCGCGACGACGCCGTCGACGTGCTCGTACCCGTCCGTCGCGAACCCGCGGAACTGGTCGGCGATCATCTTCGCCGTGCTCGCGGAGCAGTTCACCGACGTGAGGATCGCGACGTACGACCGCGTGCCCACGCGGCCGTCGGCGCGGCGGTACCCGCGGAACGTGGGCCGTGGTCCCGCGGGCGTCTCCAGCGTGGTGTGGACGGTGGCGAGCTCGTGCTCGCGCTCGCCCTCCTCGAAGCCCAGGTTGTGCACGTGCACGTGGTCGCCCGGCTCGATCGACGCGGACGCGACACCGATGACCTGCCCGTACTTGCGGACGGGCTCGCCCGTCGGCACCGCGCGCAGCGCGACCTTGTGCCCGCGCGGCACGTCGTCGCGGACCGTGACGGGGGGACCGCCCTCGGCCGCCACGACGTCCCCGGGGGCGAGGTCGCGCGTGGCGACCGCGACGTCGTCCTCGGCGCGCAGCACGAGGAGCGCGGCGCGCTCGTGGGTCGCGGCGTTCACGCCCGCACCGCCTGCGCGGGCGCGGTCTGCGCGGCGTCCTGGCGGGCGTCCTGGCCGGCGGCCAGGTCGCGGTGGGCGCCACCGACCGCGTCGGACAGCCGGACCGGCAGACCGGTCTCGAGCGACCTGTTGGCGGCGATCCCCACGCCGGCGGCGAGAAGACCGTCGCGCCAGCCGGCGGGCCGACCCAGGGGGTCGTCGCCCGGGCCGCGGAAGACGTCGTGGAGGAGCATCGCGTCCCCGCCCCCGTGAGACCCCTGCCCCCTCGGGATCGGCACCTCCCGCGCCTCCTCCCAGTGCCGCTGCACGACGAGCCGCTCACCGCGCGGGCGCGTCGGCCCCGTGGCCAGGGCCTCCTGCGCCGACGGGTCGAGGACCGGCCGGCCGTCCTCGTCCGTGAGGACGGCACCGCGCTCGACGACCTCGAGCTCCGCCCGGCCGCGCGTCCCGGTGACGCTCACGCGATACCCCTCCCAGGGCCCGTAGGCCGTCAGCGAGTAGGTGAGGACCGCCCCACGGCCGTACTGGACGATCACCGCGGCGGTGTCCTCGATCGTCACGCCGGGCGCGAACGGGTCCTGGTCGCGGCGGTACCCGTCGTGCGCCTCGGCGTCGAGGTACAGGTCGGCGAGGCGCTGGTCGTCGGCGAGGTCGAGGAGGAACAGGTCGCGGGGCGCGTCGGCCGCCGGGCCGTCGGGCGCGCCGCGCGTCCCCCGCGCGGGACGGCTGCCCGCCGGTGCACCGTCGGACCCCGCCCCGTCCGCCCCGTAGAAGCGCAGGCCCCCGCGCGCGAACACGACGTCGGGCTCGTCGTCGACCCACCAGTTGACGAGGTCCGCGTGGTGGCTCGACTTGTGGACGAGCAGCCCGCCGGAGACCGCCTTCTCGCGGTGCCAGCGGCGGAAGTAGTCGGCGCCGTGGACGGTGTCGAGCACCCACTCGAAGTGGACCGCGGTGACCTCGCCGATCTCGCCACTCGCGACGACCTGCTTGAGCGCGGAGTTGCGGGGCGAGTAGCGGTAGTTGAACGTCACGACGACGTCGCGGCCGTGCTCGGCGACGGCCTCGGCGATCTGGCGGCAGCCCCGCCCCGTCGTGGTCATCGGCTTCTCCAGCACGACGTCGGCCCCGGAGGCGAGCACGCGCGCGACGACGTCGGCGTGCGTGCGGTCGGGAGACGTCACGACGACCGCGTCGACGCGCTCGCGCGCGATCATGGTCTCGAGCTCGTCGGGCGCGTACGTCGGGACGGGCGCCTCCCCGGCGGCCGCGACCAGGTCGTCGTAGAACGCGGAACGCACCGGGTTCGGCTCGCACCACGCGACGAGACGAGCGACGTCGCGGTGCGGGCCGAGGATCGCGTCGACGTACATCTGGGCTCGGTGCCCGGTCCCGACGACGGCGTAGCGGCGGCGGGAGTCGGTGTCTCGGGGGGACTCGGCGAGGGCAGGCAAGACGGTCCTTCCATGGGTGGTGTCGCGCCGCCGCCGGCGGGCGGCGGGCGGTCGGCCGGACCGTCCCCGGGGGCGACGGGGGCGGTCCGGCCGGTCGTGCCCGGGCGCCGTCGGCGCCCGGTGGATCGGTGCGTCAGCCGCCGATGGCCGCCTCGACCTCGGTCATGAACTGCGACGCGGCGTCGGCGGGCGACAGGTTCCCGAAGAGCACCTCGGTGTTGATGCGGATGAGGATGTCGGTGACGTCGCCGGCGCCCTGCGGGGGCACGGCCGGGCCGTCGACGATGTCCTCGCTGATCTCCTCGATGAACGTGGCGACCTGCTGGTCCGTCGGGGGCAGGTCGGGCAGGATCGCCTCACGGACGTCGACGTTCGCGGGCAGGCCACGGTCGGAGAGCATCAGCGCGCCGGCCTCGGGGTCGTTGAGCAGGAAGTCGACGAACTTCGCCGCGGCCTCCGGGTGCTCCGAGGTCTCGGCGACGGAGTAGTACATCGCCGGCTTGAGGTACATGCCGGTGCGCTCGCCGTCGGACTCGCCGGGCACGCGCAGCAGCTCCAGGTCGCGTCCCGCGGCGGTGCTCACCGCGCCGAGCTGGTTGGACCACCAGAAGCCCATCGCGCCGGTGTTCGTGCCGAGCAGCGAGCCCTCCGGTCCGGCGGCCTCGATCTCGACGGAGCGCGCGGCGTCCGGCTCGCCGCCGCCTGCCTGCAGGTCGAGGGACGTCTGGAAGAAGTCGGCGACCGTCTCCTCCGAGACGCCCAGCTCGCCGTCCGCGGTGTACAGCGACTCGCCGAGCTGGCGCGCGCGGATCGAGATGCCGGCCTCGTTGAAGCCGTAGTCCTGGGTGCCGTAGACGCCCTCGGACCCGGCCGCGACGGCGTTCGCCGTCTCGACGTAGTCCTCCCACGTCCACGTGGTGTCGTCCGGGATCTCCACGCCCGCGGCCTCGAACGCCTGGGGGTCCGCGAGGACCGTGTAGGCGTTCACGCCCGTCGGGATGCCGTACAGGCCCCCGTCGGTCTCGCCCGTCTTCACGATCGACTCGTCGATCGCCGACGTGTCGATGTCCAGCTCGGCGAGGTCGGCGAGGACCCCGCGGCTCGCGTAGTCGGCGAGGTAGCGCTCCTCCTGGGTCATGACGTCGGGGGCGTCGCCCGCCGCGACGGAGGTCGCCAGCTTGTCCCAGTACCCGCTCCAGTCGGTGAAGTCGGGGACGACCGTGATGTCGGGGTTCTTCTCCTCGAAGAGGTCGATGATCTCCTGCGTGGTCTGGTGGCGCGTGTCCGAGCCCCACCACGCGAAGCGGATCTCGACGGGACCCTCCTCGGCCGTCGACGAGGACTCCTCGTCCTCGGGGAGGGCGCCGCTGTCGCCCGAGCACGCGGTCAGCGTGAGGGCTCCGGCGACGAGGGCGGCCGCGACGGCCGCGCTGCGGCGTGCAGCGGGGCGCCCCGCGCGGGTGGTGAACGTGTTCATGACTCTCCTTCGGTGCGTGACGAGACGTCGTCGTGTCGGTCGCGGTCCGGCCTGGAGCCGGGGCGGAGTCGTGCGGTTCTGCGGGTGAGCTACTTGATGCCCGTCGTGGCGATGCCCTTGACGAGGTACTTCTGGCCGAACAGGAAGACGAGGAACACCGGGACCAGCGACACGATCGACATCGCGAACATCGGTCCCCACGAGCTCTGCCCCGTCGAGTCGACGAAGGTGCGGAGCGCGATCGGGACCGTGTACATGTCCGGCTTGGTGAGGAAGATGAGCTGGCTGAAGAAGTCGTTCCACGTCCAGATGAAGGTGAAGATCGCCGTCGTGGCGAGGGCCGGGAGCGCGAGCGGCATCATGATCCGCGCGTAGATGCGCCCGTGGCCGCACCCGTCCAGACGCGCCGCCTCGTCGAGCTCGCGCGGGATGCCGCGGAAGAACTGGACCATGAGGAAGATGAAGAACGCGTCGGTGGCCAGGAGCTTCGGCACGATGAGCGGCAGGAACGTGTTGATCCAGCTCAACGACGAGAAGAGGATGTACTGCGGCACGATGATCACGTGGATCGGCAGCATGATCGTCATGAGCATGATGGCGAACCAGACCTTGCGGCCACGGAACTCGAGGCGCGCGAACGCGTAGGCCGCGAGCGAGCACGCCACGAGGTTGCCGAGCACGGACCCCAGCACCACGATCGCCGAGTTCATCAGGTAGTGGCTGAACGGGTGGAGCAGCGCGCCCCAGCCCTCGGTGTAGTTGGAGAGGTCGATCTCCGACGGGATGAGCCCGGGCTCGCGGAAGATGAGCGCCGTCGGCTTGAACGAGCTCGCGAGCATCCACAGCAGCGGGTAGAGCATGACGAACCCGAAGGCCACCAGCAGCACGTGCTTGACGCCGGACGCCACGCGGGAGCGCACGCGTCCCTGGCGGCGCACGGGACGCTGGGAGGCCTCGGCCGCGAGCTCGGTGAGGGTGGTGCGGGCGTCGGCGGTGCCCCCGGCGGTCGTGCCGCCGTGCTGCTCGTCGCCGGCCGCGGAGGTGGTGCGCCGCACGGCGCCGGTCGTCGTCTCAGTCATCGTAGAAGACCCAATACTTGGAGGCGAGGAAGTTGACGAGCGTCATGCCGCCGACGATGAGGAGCAGGAACCAGGCCATCGCCGACGCGTAGCCCATCTCGTAGGAGCCGAAGCCCTTCAGGTAGAGATAGAGCGTGTAGAACATCGTCGAGTCCGCCGGGCCGCCGGTCCCGCCGCTGACGACGAAGGCCTGCGTGAAGGACTGGAAGGCGTTGATGAGCTGCAGGACGAGGTTGAAGAAGATGATCGGCGTGAGCATCGGGACGGTGATCGCGAAGAACCGCCGCATTCGCCCGGCGCCGTCGATCGAGGCCGCCTCGTAGTACATCGCCGGGATCTGGCGCAGTCCCGCGAGGAAGATGACCATCGGCGCCCCGAACGTCCAGACGTTGAGGACGACGAGCGTCCCGAGCGCGTAGTCCGGGTGCGACACCCAGCCCTGGCCCTGGATCCCGAAGAAGGCGAGCACCTGGTTGAGGAGCCCGTCGGCGCCGAAGACCTGGCGCCACAGGATCGCGATGGCGACGCTGCCGCCGAGGAGCGACGGCAGGTAGTACACCGATCGGTAGATCGCGAGACCCCGCATGCCCTTGTCCAGCAGGAGCGCGAGACCGAGCGCCGCCGCGAGCTGGAGCGGCACCGACACGAACACGTACGTGAACGTCACGCGCAACGAGTTGTGCAGGCGCGGGTCCTCGAGCATGCGCTCGTAGTTCTCGAGGCCCACCCACGACGGCGCCTGGAGGAGGTCGTAGTCGGTGAACGACAGGTACAGTGACGCGGCCATCGGGATGGCCGTGATCAGCAGGAGGCCGGCGAACCACGGCGCGAGGAACAGCGCCGCCGCCCGGCCGTCACCACGCCTCCTGCGGGCCACGGGCCGGCGTGCCGGCGCGTCGCCGCCCACCTTCGCGGGTTCGGTCACGGTCGCCACGGCACGCCTCCTCCAGGGGGCGCGACGCCTACAGCGTTGCGGGTCATGCCATACCTCCGGTCGACACTGATCGGAACACGGTGCGCATCCGGCGCCTCAGCGGGAAACCGGTTGCACGTGGAGGAACGTACCACACCAGGAACCGGTTTCCCATGGTGTACCGTCATCGCATCGCGACCACCCGGGGGCCGGGCGGTCGACGCCCCTGCGACGGCGCGGGGTGCTCCGGACGCGCGTCCGACGACCCGAGGGAGAACGATGGCCAGCGTGAGCACACGCCGAGACCAGACCACCATCGCCGACGTGGCGACGGCGGCGGGCGTCTCGCGCGCGACGGTGTCGAGGGTCATGAACGGCCGGTCGACCGTCGACCCCGCGATCACCGAGCGCGTGCGGCGCGTCGCCACGGAGCTGAGCTACCGCCCGAGCAACGTCGCCCGGAGCCTGTCCATCGGGCGCACCCACACGATCGCGCTCGTCGTGCCCGACCTCGGCAACCCCGTGTTCCAGCAGATCCTGCGCGGCGTGACGACGGCCGCCGCACCGTCCGGGTACCGCGTGCTCGTCGCGGACAGCGCGGAGGACCCGAGCGAGGAGGCGGCGATCGCGCTCGAGGCACGGCTGCGCTGCGACGCCCTCGTGCTCGTCTCGCCCCGCATGCCCGACGCGCTGCTCGCCGAGCTCGTGCCGCAGGTCGCGCCCGTGGTCCTCGTCAACCGCTCGCTGACGGGCGGGGGCGTGCCGGCGCTCGTCGTCGACTACGCCCACGCCGCCGAGCAGGTGCTCGAGCACCTCGTGAGCCTCGACCACCGCCGCGTCGTCTACCTCGCCGGGCCCCCGGGCAGCACGTCCGACGCGCAGCGCCGTGAAGGGCTGCGCCGGGTGCTCGACCGCCGGCCCGACGTCGAGGTCGTCGAGCTCCTCGGCGGCTCCGACATCGCCGCCGGCCATGCCGCCGTGGACGAGGTGCTCGCCGCCCGCCCGACGGCGGTCGTCGCGTTCAACGACCTCGTCGCCTTCGGTCTCCTCGCGGGCCTCAACGAGGCCGGGGTCGCGGTCCCGGCCGACCTCTCCGTCGCGGGCTTCGACGACATCGACCTCGCGCGGTACGCCACCCCGTCGCTGACCACCGTCGCGGTACCCCAGGCCGAGCTCGGCCGGCACGCATGGAAGGAGCTGTCGGCCTTGATCGACGCGAACCAGGGCGCCTCGCACGCGACGCGCTTCGACCCCTCCCTCGAGGTCCGGGCCAGCACCGGACCCGCGCCCCGCGGCGTGGTGCGGTCGCCCGCAGCCGTGACCGAGGCGCCGGCACCCGAGGCGAGCGGACCGCCCGTGCCCGCTCCCGGGGACGTCGTGCGCTGGGAGACGGACGGCGACGCCGTCGGTCTGCGCTACGGCGACCTGCGCCTCGCGCGCTACCAGCAGGGCGACCGCCTGCCCCAGGTGCACGCCCCCCGCAGCTTCCTGCACCCGGTCCACACGCTGGCCGGCGTGCCGCTCACCGACTCGGGGCCCGTCGACCACCGTCACCACTACGGCGTCTCCGTCGCCGTCCCCGACGTCAACGGCACCTCCTACTGGGGCGGCCGGACGTTCGTCACCGACGTGGGCCCGACGCTCCTGCCGAACCACGGCCGCCAGCTGAGCCGCGCCCTGATCGTCGACCCCGTCGAGCCGCACCTCCTGCACGACCGCGTGCGCTGGCACGACGAGCACGGCGTGCCCCAGCTCGAGGAGGACCGCCGGCTCGACGCCTGGGTGCTCGAGTCGGACGCCTGGGTGCTCGACTGGAGCTCGACGCTGCGTGCCGAGCGCGGCGCCCTCGTCATCGGGTCGCCCGCGACCAACGGGCGGCCCGGGGCCGGCTACGGCGGGCTGTTCTGGCGCCTGCCGATCGCCGGGCGCACCGAGGTCCTCAGCGCCGCCGGGCACGGGGAGGAGCCGGCCCACGGGAGCACGTCCCCGTGGGTGGCGTACGTCCAGGAGCACGGCGACCGCTGGACGACGCTCGTCCTCGTCCAGCCCGGCGAGCCGCTCCCCTGGTTCGTCCGGGCGGCGGAGTACCCGGGCACCGGCCCGGCGCTCGCGTGGGACACGCCACGGACCGTCCCGGCGGGCGGGACGTTCGAGACCGGGCTGCGCGCCGTCCTCGTGGACCGGGCGCTCGACCTCGACGAGGCGGCCTCGTTCGCCGCACGGGTCCGATGAGCGGCGCCACACCGGTCGCGGTCGTCGGCATCCACGGTCACGGCACCTCGCACCTGCGCGCCGTCGCGGACCTGGCCGAGCGCGGTCTCGTGCGGCTCAGCGCGGTCGTCGACCCGCGCCGGCCCGACGACGCCCCCGCGCCCTGGTTCCCGACGCTCGGCGACCTGCTCTCCGCGGCCGATCCCGACGTCCGGCCCGAGGTCGTGGTCCTGTGCACGCCGATCCACACGCACCTCCCGCTCGCGCGCGTCGCGATGGAGGCCGGGCTCGACGTCCTGCTCGAGAAGCCCACGGCGGCGTCCTTGGCGGAGCACGCGGCGATCGTCGAGACGGCCGAGCGCACCGGGCGCCTGTGCCAGGTCGGCTTCCAGTCCTTCGGGTCGCACGCGATCGACGCCGTGACGGAGCTCGTCGCCGACGGCGAGATCGGCGAGGTCGTCGGGTACGGCGCGGTCGGCACGTGGGTGCGGACGGCGGGCTACTGGGGACGCGCCGCCTGGGCCGGCCGGCGCCGCCTCGACGGACGGGACGTCGTCGACGGCGTCGTGACGAACCCGCTCGCGCACGCCGTCGCGACGATGCTGCGCGTCGGCGGGGCGAGGACGTCCGCGGACGTGGCGCACGTCGTCGTGGACCTGTACCGCGCCAACCCGATCGAGTCCGACGACACGTCGTCGCTGCGGGTCGTGACGACGGACGGGACGCGGTGCGGGGCCGGTCTCACGCTGTGCGCGCCGGGGCGGACGCCGGCGCGGGTCCTCGTGCTCGGCACGGACGGCGAGGTCACGCTCGAGTACGAGCACGACCGTGTCACGCTCCGCACGCCCCGCCTCCAGGTCGAGAAGACGTACGGCCGCACGAACCTCCTCGAGGACCTGCTCGCGACGCGCGAGGACCCGCAGCGGCGCCTCGCGTGCGACGTCCGCGACACCGGAGCGTTCATGCGCGTGCTCGAGGCCGTGCGCACCGCACCCGCACCGCGCGCGATCGCCGACGACGGCGTGACCTGGCTCGGTGAGGGCGACGACCGCCACCCCGTGGTCGCCGACGTCGCACGCTGGTGCGAGGAGGCCGCCCGGAGCGCGCGGACGTTCACCGAGCTCGGCGTCCCCTGGGCGCGCTGAGCGGTCCGGGCGGCTGAGCGCGGCTCAGCGGTCCACGAGCCAGTCCACCTCGCGCCGCAGGAGCTCGCGCCGCGACGGCGAGGCGTACGACTCCACGCCGTGACCGAGTCCGTCGTACACGGCCCGGGCCCCGGCGCTCACCCACGCGACCGGGTGGTCGGTGCCCTCGTGCCGTGCCGTGAGCAGCACGCGGGACGACGGCTCGACGACCAGGTCGCAGTAGCGCTCGTCGTCGGCCACGACCGGTCCGAGGCCGGCGACGACGGGGTGGTCGCCCACCGGGGCGAACGTCGCGACGTCCTGGGGCGGGTGCCACGACCGGCCCGGGACCCAGCGACCGCCGAGGAGGGTCGCCCAGTCCGGGGCGTCGGCGAACGCGTTCGCCGCCTGGTGCAGCCCGAGCAGCGCGCCGCCCGCCGCCGCGTACGCCCCGACCGCCTCGTGCGCGGGGGCCCACGCGGCGTCGTCCCCGTCGAACCCCGGGTCGGTCCGGCCCCGGCCCGCGTTGACGACGACGAGGTCGAACGACCCGAGGTCCCCGAACGCGTCCGGGAACGTCGACCGCACGTGGGCGTCGACGCCCTGCTCGCCGAGCAGCCCGGCGACGACGTGCGACGTGGCGGCGTGGTCGTGCCACGGGTCCTCGTGCCGGCCCCGTCCGGCGAGGACGAGGGCGCGCGGCGTCGTGGTCATGCGCGCAACCTACCCGGTCGTGAGGAGCCGTTCGTGACGTTCCGGCTCACAGGTCCGGTCCCCGTGGCAGTCCTCGATGCGAGCGCGCCGCGTCGTCGCCGTCGGACCCCATGGCCCGCGACGGCTTCCGTGTAGCCCAGGCAACGAACCGCGTGATAGTCGGATGCGTCGGGACAGAAGGTCGTCTCCCCGGCGCTCCGGATCGGGCGAGAAGGAGGTGGTTCAGCGCGGAAGCACGCCCGCCGGCTCGAACCGGCGCACAGCGACGGATCGGCGCACGACGCCGCGCAGCGCGGCGAGGTCGCCGTCGAGAAGCCCGACGGCGCGCGCCTGGACGAGCAGGTTGCCCAGCGCCGCGCCCTCGACCGGTCCCGCGACGACCGGCAGCCCGGTCGCCTCGGCGGTCAGCCGGCACAGCAGCGCGTTCTGCGAGCCGCCGCCCACGACGTGCACGACGTCGACCGCACGACCGGACAGCGCCGTCACGCGCTCGACCGCGCGCCGGTAGGCGTCGGCGAGCGAGTCGAGGACGCACCGCACGACCTCGCCGACCGTCGTCGGGACGGGCTGCCCGGAGGCGCGCGCGGCCGCGGCGAGGCGCGCCGGCATGTCGCCGGGCGGGAGGAACGCGTCGTCGTCGAGGTCGACGACCGTGCGAGCCGGCTCGGCCGCCTCGGCCGCGGAGAGGGCGTCGTCGAGGGTCACCGGGTCGCCCGCCTCGCGCCACGTCCGCAGCGTCTCGGACAGCACCCACAGCCCCATGACGTTCTTGAGGTAGCGCACGGTGCCGTCGACACCGAGCTCGTTCGTGACGTTCGCCGCGCGGCTCTCCTCGCCGAGCACCGGGGCGTCCAGCTCAACGCCCACGAGCGACCACGTGCCCGACGAGACGTAGGCAAAGCGCTCGTCCGTCGCGGGCACGCCGACGACCGCCGACGCCGTGTCGTGCGACCCGACCGCGACGACCTGGACCGGCCCGAGCCCCGTCGACTCCTGGACCGCCGCGGTGAGCGGTCCGAGCACCGTCCCCGGCTCGACGACCTCGGCCAGGCGCCCGCGCAGCCCGGCGAGCTCGGGATAGGCGTCCTCGAGCGCGGCGATCGTCGGCGCGGACCAGTCCCGCGTCGTCGCGTCGAGCAGGCCGGTCGTCGACGCGTTGGTCACCTCGCTCACGACCACGCCGGTCAGCCACGACGCGAGGAGGTCCGGCACGAGCCGGACGGAGGCGGCGAGCGGCCACGCGGCGTCGTGCCGGCCGGCCACGAGCTGGAACGACGTGGTGAACGGCAGGACCTGCAGCCCGTCGACCCGGTACTGCTCGGACGCGCCGAGCCGTCCGAGCACGTCGTCGGCCACTCCCGCGAGGCGCGGGTCGCGGTGGTGGCGGGGGTTGCCGAGGAGCGTCCCGTCCGCCGCGACGAGCCCGACGTCGACCGCCCACGAGTCGATGCCGATGCCGGAGAGCCCCAGCGCGAGCGACCGGGCGTGGGCGCCCGCGGCCCGCAGCCCGTCGAGGGTTCCGCGCCACAGGTGCAGGAGGTCCCAGTACAGGCCGGACCCCGCGGCGTCGGGCACCTCGACGGGTCCGTTGGCGAAGCGCGCGACCTCGGTGAGGTCGACGCGCTCCTCCCCCGGCGCACCCCGCACGACCCCCACCACGACGCGGCCGCTCGACGCGCCGAGGTCCACCGCGGCGAAGGCCGCGCGGGCCGCGTCGTCCGGGGGCACCCCGTGCGCACCGTCGTGCGGGGCGGCGCTCACCGCAGGAACGCCGCGGCGACGCCCGAGTCGACGGGCACGTGCAGGCCGGTCGTCTGCGCGAGGTCCGGGCCGGTGAGCGCGAGGACCGCGGCGGCGACGTGCTCGGGGAGCACCTCGCGCTTGAGCAGCGTGCGCTGCGCGTAGAACGCGCCGAGGTCCTTCTCGTCCACGCCGTAGACGGCGGCGCGCTGCGCGCCCCAGCCCGCGGCGAAGATGCCCGAGCCGCGCACGACCCCGTCGGGGTTGATGCCGTTGACGCGGATCTGGTGCTCGCCGAGCTCCGCCGCGAGCAGGCGCACCTGGTGGGCCTGGTCGGCCTTGGTCGCGGAGTAGGCGACGTTGTTCGGCCCGGCGAACACCGCGTTCTTCGACGCGATGTAGACGATGTCACCGCCCATGCCCTGCGCGACCATCGCGCGCGCCGCGTCGCGGGACACGAGGAACGAGCCCTTCGCCATGACGTCGTGCTGGAGGTCCCAGTCCGCCTCGGTGGTCTCGAGCAGCGGCTTGGAGATCGACAGCCCGGCGTTGTTGACGACGAGGTCCACGCCACCGAACGCGAGGGCCGCGGCGTCGACCATCGCGGCGACGTCGCGGGCGGAGGTGACGTCTCCGCCGACGGCGACCGCGACGTCCGGACCGCCGAGCGCGTCCGCGACCTCACGGGCACCGTCGAGGTTGCGGTCCGCGACGACGACGCAGGCTCCCTCGGCCGCGAGCCGCTCGGCGATGGCCTTGCCGATGCCCGACCCGCCGCCGGTGACGAGCGCGACCCGCGTGGCGAGCGTCTTCGGCTTCGGCATCCGCTGGAGCTTGGCCTCCTCGAGCGCCCAGTACTCGATGCGGAACTTCTCCGACTCCTCGATCGGTGCGTACGTGCTGATCGCCTCGGCGCCGCGCATGACGTTGATCGCGTTGACGTAGAACTCCCCCGCGACGCGCGCGGTCTGCTTGTTCCTGCCGAACGAGAACATGCCGACGCCGGGCACGAGCACGATCGCCGGGTCGGCGCCGCGGATCGCCGGGCTGTCCGGTGTCGCGTGCCGGTCGTAGTACGCGCGGTAGGCCTCGCGGTATGCGGCGTGCGCCGCGCGCAGCGCCTCCACGGTCTCCTCGACGGACGCGTCGGTGGGCACGTCGACGACGAGCGGGCTGACCTTCGTGCGCAGGAAGTGGTCCGGGCACGACGTGCCGAGTGCGGCCAGCGGGGCCAGCTTCTCCCGGGCGAGGAAGTCGAGCACGACGTCGGAGTCGGTGAAGTGCCCGACCTGCGGCGCGTCGGTCGACGCGAGGCCGCGGATCGTCGGCGCCAGCGCGGCCGCCTTGGCGCGCCGCTCGTCCTCGGCGAGGGCCTCGCGGCCCGCGCGCACCGCGCCGAACGGGTGCTCGCCGCCGTCGGCGAGCTGCGCCGTCCGGCCGGCGATGAAGTCCTCCGCGCGGCGGACGATCTCGAGCGAGCGCCGCTCGGCCTCCTCCGACGTCTCGCCCCACGCCGTGATGCCGTGTCCCCCGAGCACGCACCCGATCGCCTGCGGGTTCGCGTCCTTGATGGCCGCGATGTCCAGGCCGAGCTGGAAGCCGGGGCGCCGCCACGGCACCCAGACGACCTCGTCGCCGAACACCTCGCGCGTCAGGGCCTCGCCGTCGGCAGCCGTCGCGAGCGCGATGCCCGCGTCGGGGTGCAGGTGGTCCACGTGCGCGGCGTCGACGAGACCGTGCATGGCCGTGTCGATCGACGGCGCGGCGCCGCCCTTGCCGTGCAGGCAGTAGTCGAACGCGGCGACCATCTCGTCCTCGCGCTCCACGCCGGGGTACACGCCGACGAGCGCGCGCAGCCGGTCGAGGCGCAGGACGGCGAGGTTCTTCGCGGTGAGCGTGCCGAGGTCGCCGCCCGAGCCCTTGACCCACAGCAGCTCGACGGGCTCGCCCGTGACCGGGTCGGTCTCGGTGCCCTTGGCGGACGTGTTGCCGCCCGCGTAGTTCGTCACGCGCGGGTCGGACCCCAGGCGGTTGGACCGGGCGACGAGGTCGGCGACGACCGCCGTGGTCGGCTGGTCGACGGGCCGGGTCGCGGCCGGGGTCGTGGTCGTGGTCGTGCCGGTCATCTCAGGCTCCCCATCCGGCCTGGGCGCCACCCACGCGCTCGGCCACGATCGTCTCGGTGTACCCCGACGCCGCGAACGCGGCCATCGGGTCGGGCGCGAGGCCCTGCTCGGTGCGCAGGCCCGCGAGCAGCGGGCGCACGTCCGTGCTGTAGGCGTCCATGAGGGCGCCGTTCGCGGCGAGCACGTCGCCCGCGACCTGGGCCGACTCGAGCGCCTCGGCGTCGACGAGCAGCGCCTTGGCCGTCGCCTCCTGGACGTTCATCACGGACCGGATCTGGCCCGGGATCTTCGCCTCGACGTTGTGGCACTGGTCGAGCATGAAGTTCACGCCGCTGCTCGGGTCGAGCGCCCCCGCCTGGACGATCTCGTGCATGATCCGGAAGAGCTGGAACGGGTCGGCCGCGCCGGCCATGAGGTCGTCGTCCGCGTAGAAGCGCGAGTTGAAGTCGAAGGCGCCGAGCCGTCCCTGACGCAGGAGCTGCATGACGATGACCTCGATGTTCGTCCCCGGGGCGTGGTGGCCCGTGTCGAGCACGACCCTCGCGCGGTCGCCGAGCGCGAGGCAGTGCAGCAGCGACGTGCCCCAGTCCGGGATGTCCGTCGCGTAGAACGCGGGCTCGAAGAACTTGTACTCGAGCACGAGCCGGTTCTCGGGGTGTGCGGCGGTCAGCGCCGCGTAGACCTCGGCCAGCGAGTCCGCGAGCCGGTCCTGCCGGGCGCGGAGCGAGTCCTGACCGGGGTAGTTGATGCCGTCCGGCAGCCACAGCTTGAGCTCGCGCGAGCCCGTCGCCGCCATGACCTCGAGGCACTGGAGGTGGTGGTCGACGGCCTTCTTGCGCACGACGGGGTCGGGGTGCGTGAGCGAGCCGAGCTTGTAGTCGTCGTCCTGGAAGAGGTTCGAGTTGATCATGCCGATCGACACGCCCTGCTCGGCGGCGTGCCGGGCCAGGTCCTCGTAGTCGTCCACGAGGTCCCACGGGATGTGCAGCGACACGCGCGGCGCGACGCCGGTGTACCGGTGCACCTGCGCGGCGTCCGCGATCTTCTCGTAGGGGTCGCGCGGCACGCCCGGCTGGGCGAAGACCTTGAAGCGCGTCCCCGAGTTGCCGAACGCCCACGAGGGGAGCTCGATCGTCTGCTGCCGCAGCGCGGCACGCGCCGCCTCGGTGCGGTCCGTCATGGTCCTTCTCCTCCTCCGCGCAGCCTCGCGCGCCGTCGCGGGCCGCCGTCGGCCCGAGTGTCCGATCCAGGAATGAATCGATTCATCGCGAGCGTACGGGAGCCTCTCTCTCGCGGTCAAGACGCCGACGGCGCGTCCGGCAGGCTCTTGACCGTCTCCCGCCCGGGCTCGGCACGTTGCTCCCACGCCATGCGCGCCTCTGATGATTACCGAGACGATCGCCGCCGCCTCCATGTACCACCAGAGGCTCGACTGGAGGAAGAGCACTGCTCCGCCTGCGTTCCTGGGCTGCGCGGCCGCGGGTTCTGCGGGCCTTGGCGCTGCGGCCCGCAGTCGTGAACCGCTGAGCACTTACCCACCGTCGGTGATCCTCGGCTCTTCGTCGCGAACGAGGGGTGACCGCCGTTTGGGCCACGTCGCGGTACGCCAGCGGCGGGTGTGATGTCTCGGGATTGTGAAGGCCGCTGCTACACCCACATCTGCAATGAGCCCGCAATGATCAACCCTTTGAGACGCTCTCAATCGTGCCGGACGCGAGAGCGAACATCCTGGCAAGCACCGAACGCACTTCAGGATCGCGATCGACTCGCTCGAGGGCCGCATAGGTCTTGGGGTCGACATCGAGCGTTGCCAGCCCTCCGGCAGGGGACCCGACTACTGTCGAGAACAAGACCAGGCAGCGGTATGCGCGAACCTCGCCCGCACGCTCCTCACGCAGGATCGGCTGCAGGATGGACTTGTCCTCCTTGACCTGCAAGCTTAGGGCCTCGACCGAGGACCAACGCGTCGCCCAGCCACGCTCTTCGGCGTACCGTTGCATAGCGACCAATGTCTCGAAGCTGATCTGGGCGACCCGGAAGTCCGGGTCTGTCGAACGGACGAAAGGCATGCTCAATCTCCCTCGAAGACATCGATACGAATCGGCGTGCCAGGTCAATCCTGCCATCGTCCACCCCTATGAGCAGTTCATCCCAGCGGTGGTAATCACCGATAATAGTTCCGCCACGCAATACGACAAACTCCGTCACCATCTGCCGCGTTGTTGATCGAGTCAAGCAACTCGTCATTGCTCAGGTATTCGTGATACCACTGCGAACTCGGGTCACGCGTCATCTGACCTGGAGCAAAACTGCCCTCCAGTTCACCCGCCCTCTCGGAGGCGTTCGCATAGTTCGCGTTGTGCACCAGGACGGGTGTCCCGCCCGCTAGTCACGCTCGTGTCCGCTGGCTCCTACTTCGGGACGGCCACCATGGGCCATGCTTCAGGCTGTGACAGTCATCGATCGTTCGTTTCCGGTCTTACCGCGCTCGACCCGCAGTCTGCGAGTCGGTGACCTCATCGGAGTGCCGTTGGAAGACGGTGCGTGGGCTTGCTTGCAAGTGACGGACTTGCTGCGCTCAGGGCCCGGTTCCGCGTCCTCATTGATTGTCAGTCCGCTGCTGTGGCGGGGATCCAGCCCACCGTCTGGAGCGGACGTCGCAGGGTTGGTACCGACTGAGCACGGGATGACCCACGTCGACTTGTTCACTAAGGCCGGTCTGGTCGTGACGGGTTGGGCGCCGGTCGCCGAGGACTCAGCACCGCCGCGTGGGCCGGGCGCACCGATCGGGACCCACTACCTGGTGTGGGGCTACCGCGCAGCGATTCGGCGGGCCGCCGAGGCGGCCGAGCGGGTCAGGACTGGAACTTGCTCGGTTGAGTGGACTGAGCCCTAGAGCTGTGCGTTTGTGGGAGGGTGACTGCAGGCATTAGTCACGCTCGTCAAAGCGGGGACCGGACCAGTTCACTCCGTGGACGCCGTGCCCTCACTCCAGACGACGGCTGATCTCATGCTTCTCAGTGGCGAGCTGACGGCGAGCGAGCCCAGCCGTACTTTCCATGCGCTTACCGTGGCCCGGCATTGGGAGACACGTCCAGGGCGTAGTAGTTGTGGAGGACCACGGCGGCAGCGTCCTCGAGCTCGCGTTCCCGGGCGCTGAACGCGGCAGTGCGCCGGGCGACCGCACGGCGTGCCTTCTCGACGTCCTCGGCCGCGGCGACTCGCTGCCAGGTGGCCTTGGTCTCGTCGTCCTCGTAGTCGGTGACCTTGGACTCGGCGATACGCAGGACGCCCTCGGCGTCCACGAGGGCGTCGCGTGCGTCGTCGAGCTGGGTCGTCGCGCGCGTGTGCGCCGCCAGCGCGTTCTAGGGCCGGGGCCGACACCGTGGCAAGGTGGCCGGAGCCCTGGCGGTCAGCCGGTCGGCAGGCCGGCGCGCTCGAGCTGGGCCTCGAGGTGGAAGACCTCGTCGAGCACGACGAAGCCCTCGTCGGGGCTGCCGTCGGCGACGAAGAAGTCACCCATCGCCGCCTGCCAGCGCGCGTTGACCGCCGTGCGGGACATCGCGGCCTGGGCCGCGGCGTAGTCGTCGGTCTCGAGGAACCCGACGAGGAGCCCGTCGGGACGCAGGAACAGGTGGTAGTCGCGCCACCCGGAGTCACGCAGGGCCTCGAGCATCTCCGGCCACACGGCCCCGTGGACGGACCGGTACTCGTCGAGCCGTTCCGGGCGGACCTGGGAGGTGAAGCAGACGCGCGTCGCGCGAGATGCGGTCATCGGTACCCTTTCGTGTGCGTGAATCGCTTCATCATGGTGCCTGACCGACGAGAGAAGATCTCATGACCACCGAGCCCCAGCGCCGTCGCGCGTCGGTGAGCGACGTCGCGCGGCGGGCCCAGGTCTCGGTCGGCACCGTGTCGAACGTGCTCAACCGGCCCGACCGCGTCTCCCCCGCGACGCGCGAGCGCGTCCTCGCCGCGATCGACGACCTCTCGTTCGTGCCCAACGGGTCGGCACGCCAGCTCCGTGCGGGGACGATCACCACGGTCGGCGCGATCGTCCTCGACATCGCCAACCCGTTCTTCACCGACGTCGCGCGCGGCATCGAGGACCGCCTCGCGCGCGACGACTACACGCTCATGGTCGCGAGCTCCGAGGAGGACCCGGAGCGCGAGTCGCGCTACCTGCGCCTCTTCGAGGAGCACGGCGTCCGCGGCGTCATGGTCGTCCCGGCGACGGACCGGGTCGACCACCTGCTGGCTCTGCGCGAGCGCGGCGTCGGGGTCGTGCTCCTGGACCGCCCGGCACCGACGCCCGACCTGTCCTCGGTCGCCGTCGACGACGTGCGCGGCGGCGAGCTCGCCGCGCAGCACCTCCTCGACGAGGGTCACACCCGGGTCGCGTTCCTCAACGGGCCCCACTCGATCCGCCAGTGCGCGGACCGCCTGCGCGGCGTCGAGCACGCGCTCGCGGCCGCGGGCCTCGACCCGGCGGAGCACCTCACGGAGATCACCCTCCCGTCGCTCAACGCCGACGGCGGCGAGGCCGCGACGCGCGCCCTGCTCGCGCGCGACGACCGTCCCACCGCCCTGTTCTGCGTCAACGACCTCGCCGCGCTCGGCGCGCTGCGCACGCTGCGCCGCGAGGGGGTCGACGTGCCGGGCGAGGTCGCCGTCGTCGGGTACGACGACGTCGCGTTCGCCGCGGAGCTCGCGACCCCGCTCACGTCGGTGCGCCAACCGACCCACCTGCTCGGCGAGCGCGCCGCCGACCTGCTCCTGCGCGGGCGGGAAGCCCCCGCCGAGCAGGTGGTCTTCCAGCCGGAGCTCGTGGTCCGCGCGTCGAGCGCGGGCGACCGCGCCTGAGGCCCGGTCCGGGGCCCGCCGCCCGTCAGTCGCTCGCGGCGTCGCCGCGGGCGGCGCCCCAGCCGTACCAGCGCTCGACCTCGATCCACGCGGAGACGCGCGGGTTCTCGCGGTTCGCGTACTCGTGACCGGTGTAGTGCGTCGAGATCCGGTCGATGTCGGCGAGGCCCTCGTCGTCGCGCAGCTCGACGACCCGGCCGAGGAGCGTCACGTGGGTGTACCAGTTCTCGTCGAGCACCGTGATCGACACGCGCGGGTCACGACGCAGGTGCTGGAGCCGCACGCGGCTCTCGTCGAGGTTGACGAGCACCCGGCCGTCGTCCTCGAGGACGTACCAGGTCGCGGCGGTGACCGGTGCGCCGTCGGACCGCGTGGTCGCCATCACGGCGGCGTTCGGTCGGCGCAGCAGGTCGACGAGCGAGGACGGCAGCGGGGGTCGGGGCACGACGGCTCCTCAGGTCGGCGGCTTCAGGAGTCTCGACCGTACGGCACGCCGCCCGCGCAGTCACGGGACGGCGCCCGCTCCGGCCGCAGGACGACGCCCGGCCTCACGGCGTGCGGTAGCGGAAGGCGTCCCACGCGCCGAGGAGGTACTGGATCCCCAGCGCGCGGTCGTAGAGGCCGTACCCGGGCCGCGGCTTGTTGGTCGTGTTCTCGTCCCACAGGTGGCGCCCGTGGTCGGGGCGCACGTAACCCTGGTAGTCCGCCTCCGCGTAGGCCCTCATGATGCCCGTCGTGTCGACGCTCCCCTCGCACGCCCGGTGCGCCACCTCGGTGAAGTCGCCGTTCCCCAGGTGCTTGATGTTGCGCACGTGGGTGAAGTGGATGCGGTCCATGAACGTGCGCACGGCGTCGACGGCGTCCGCGTCCGGGTCCGCCGAGAAGCTGCCCAGGCACAAGGTCAGGCCGTGATAGGGGCTGGGGTGGAGGCCGAGCACGGTGGCGAGGTCGTCCTTCGACGAGACCACGCGCGGCCAGCCGAACACGTCGAACGGCGGGTCGTCGGGGTGCACGCCGAGCTTGACGTCCACCTCCTCGCACACGGGGACGACCGCGTCGAGGAAGTACCGGTAGTGCGCATACATGTCCTCGTGCGTCACGCCCTCGTACGCGGCGTTCAGCTCGCCGAAGCTCGCGAGCCGTTCCGGCTCCCAGCCCGGCAGCGTGAGCCCGTGGGTGTTCGCCTCCATGTCCGCGATCAGCCGCTCCGGGGACATCGCGTCCACGACGGCGCGCTCGAAGAACAGCGCGGTCGAGCCGTCGGGCAGCGGATGCCACAGGTCCGTGCGCAGCCAGTCGAAGACCGGCATGAAGTTGTAGCAGACGACCTTCACCCCGGCCCGGCCCAGGCGACGGATCGTCGTGCGGTAGTTCTCGATCGCCTCGTCGCGGCCCATGCCCAGCACGGTCCGACCGAGCTTGATCGACTCGTGGACGTTGACGGACTCGACCACCTCGGCGTCGAACGTCCGCGTGATCCCCCGGGCGCGGGCCTCGCCCGATAGCCCGACGATCTTCGCGACCTCGGCGTCGATCTCCGCCTGCTCCCAGACCTCGCCGGCCTGCTTGTCGTGCAAGCTCCACACGATGGTCTCCACGCCCGGGATCTGCCGGACGTGGTCGAGGGTGACCGTGTCGTTGCCCTCGCCGTACCAGCGGAACCCCATCTTCACGACGCGACCCCACCGGCGGCCGACGCGTCGACGACCGCGTCGACGACCGCGTCGACGAGACGGTCCAGCAGGCCCGTGTCCGCGGCGTCCGGCAGCAGGCCGGGCAGGCGCACCAGCGCACGGGCCGCCGAGGCCTCGCCGTCGGCGGCCTCGACGACCGACCGCAGCTCCTCGGCGCGCGGGTCGTCGACCGCACGTCCGGCCCGCACCTCGGCGACGACGAACGCCGCCCACGCGGCGAGCGCGGCCACGACGCCCTGCGGGAGCTCGCCGGCGGCGAGGCGGTCGGCGAGCGTCCCGCCCCAGCGGAACGGGATCTTCTGCGTGCCGTCCATGGCGACCTGGCGGGTCGTGTGCCCGGTCGCGGGGTTCGCGAAGCGCTCGAGCAGCTCCTCGGAGTACGCGGAGAGGTCGACGCCGTCGGGCGCGTCGAGGGTCGCGATCGCGTCGGCCTGCAGCGCGCGCGCCTGCGCCGCGAGCGCCGGGTCCGCGACGGCCTCGGCGATCGTGGTGTACCCGGCGAGGGAGCCCGCGTACGCGAGGAGCGAGTGGGCGCCGTTGAGCAGGCGCAGCTTGGCGCGCTCGTACGGCGCGACGTCGTCGGTGAAGGTCGCGCCGCCCTGCTCCCACGCGGGCCGCGGACCGGCGAAGCGGTCCTCGATCACCCACTGGAGGAAGGGCTCGGCGACCACGAGGCCCTCGTCGCGGGCGCCGAGCAGCGTCTCGACCGCGTCGCGCTGGGAGTCCGTCGTCGCGGGCACGATCCGGTCGACCATGCTGCACGGGAACGTGACCGAGGCGGCGAGCCACGCCCGCAGGTCGTCGCCCTGGTCGCCGGGCAGGGCCGCGTCCACGGCCTCGACCACGAGCGCGCCCAGCACGCGGCCGTTGTCGGCGAGGTTGTCGCAGCTCAGCACCGTGAGCGGCGCGCCCCCGGCCCGACGGCGCGCGGCGAGCCCGCGCACGAGCAGCCCGACGGCGCTCGTGGCCGTCGCGACCTCGTCGCGGTACCCCGCGGGCTGCTCCTCGCGAGCGAGCGCGTCGAGGTCGCGGCGCACGGCCTCGACGTCGAGGCGGCCGTCGGCCCCGCGGCAGTAGCCCTTCTCCGTGACGGTGAGCGTCACGACGTGGGTCGTCGGTGTGGCGAGAGCGGCGAGGACGCGCGGTGTCTCCTCGGCCGGCCACGCGACGTCGGTCACGGACCCGACCACGCGCGGCGACGCACCGTCGGGACCGACGGTGAGCACCGTGTAGGCCCCGCCCTGCGGGCGCAGCTGGTCGCGGACCGAGGCCGAGCGCTGCGTGACGCCGAGGATCCCCCAGCGCGTGTCGCCCGTGGCGCGCGCCGCGTCCTCCGTGACGACGGCCTGGTGGGCGCGGTGGAACGCCCCGATGCCGAGGTGCACGATCCCGACCTGCGTCGGCCGGACCGGCGCCGGCAGGTCCGAGGGGACCGCGTCGCGGTGCAGGCGCGTGTCGTCGCGGTCGTCCGGCGCTGCGCCCGCGAGGGCGTCGGGGGCCGGCGGCGTCGGGGTGGCGGTCGGGGCGGTCACACGGCCTCCTGCGGTTCGGTGGGGCTCGGGCGCGCCCCGGGGGGCACGGTGGTCGGTGGGACGGTCGTGGAGTCACGCACGACGAGCTCGACGGGGAGCTCGTCCTCGGGCCCGGTCGGTGGCGCGACGGTCGTGCCGGTCGCCGGGACGCGTGCGGCGCGCCGCGCGTCGAGCAGGGCGACGAGCCGGTCGACGGCCCGGGCGCCGAGCAGCGAGAGGTCGGTCCGCACGGTCGTGAGGGGAGGCGTGGTGAGCGTCGCGACGAACGTGTCGTCGAACCCGATCACGCTGAGGTCGTCGGGGACGGACAGGCCGCGCTCCCGGAGCCGGGCCACGAGGCCGAGCGCGACGAGGTCGTTGTAGGCGAGCACCGCCGACGCGCCGGAGGCGACGACGAGGTCGGCCGCGGCCCGCCCGCCCTCGACACGCGGACGGAACGAGCCCACCGCGACCGTCTCGACGTCGGGGAAGCGCGCCTGCGCGAGCTCCAGCCCTGCCCGGCGGCGGCCGTCCGACCAGGACCGCTCGGGGCCGCCGACGTAGGCCACGCGCCGGTGCCCGAGCGCACGCAGGTGCTCGACGGCGAGCACGACCCCGTGCGCGTCGTCGGACGACACGGCGGGGATCCCGTCGATGCGGAGGTTCACCAGGACGACGGGTGTGTCCCGGGCGACCTCGAGGTCTGCCTCGACGGCCCGCGGGGAGCACAGGACCAGGCCGTCGGTCTGCGGGCGCAGGCCTTCGACGAGCTCGGTCTCGAGCCCCGGGTCCTCGCCGGCGTCGACCACGAACACCGCGTGCCCCGTCCGCCGGGCCCGCGCCTGCACCCCTTTGGTGACGGACGCGAAGTACGGGTTCTCGAGGTCCGGCACGACGAGGCCGAGCGCGCCGGTGCGACCGGCCCGCAGGCCGCTCGCGGCCCGGTTCGGCCGGTAGCCGAGCCGGGTGGCGACGGCGACGACCCGGTCCCGCGTCTCGGGAGCGACGCGCTCGGGCTCCGCGAGAGCGCGGGAGACCGTGGAGATCGACACGCCGCTCTCCCGGGCGACGTCGCGGACCGTGACCATGGTTCCCTCCTGACGTCCTCGACTCAACCGGCTGGTGCAAACGATTGTAGCGCCCGCTGGGCGCATGCGGGCGAGTCGCGACACGTTAGCGCTGCGAACGTTTTCACCGCGGCGAGATGCCTCGGAGAGACCGCCTCGCGTCAGGCCGCCGGTGCGCGCGGTGCCGCCAGGTCCGACGGCCTGACCGTCGACCCGGTCGCGGCCGCCTCGTCGATCGCGCACAGCAGCCGGACCGTCTCGACCGCCTCGTCGATCCCGACCGGGACGGGGGTCGAGGTCTCGAGCGCGGTGACGATGCGTGTCCACTGGGCCAGGTGGCCCGCGTGCCCGATCGCGAGCGGGTCCGCCGCCCCGCTCGCCGGGGCGCCCGTCGTCGGTGCCGGGACCCCCGGCACGTCCCACCGGCGCACCTCGCCCTGACCCAGCTCGACGGACCCGCGGGACCCGAACAGCGAGATCGTCGCCGGGAACCCCGGTGGTGCCGCCGTGGTCGTCGTGACGACGCCGAGCGCGCCGGAGGTGAACCGGACCGTCGCGACCGTCGTGTCCTCGGCCTCGATCGCGTGCGCGAGCGTGCCGGACTGGGCCGTCACCGACTCGACCGGCCCGCACAGCCAGCGCAGGAGGTCGACGTTGTGCACGCCCTGGTTCATCAACGACCCCCCGCCCTGTCCGGTCGTGGACCGCCACGACGCCGCACGGTAGTAGTCGTCGTCGCGGAACCAGTGGACATGGGTCGTCGCGAGCCGGAGCTCGCCCAGCGCCCCGTCGTCGACGGCCCTCTTGAGCGCCGCGTGCTCGGTCTCGAACCGACGCTGGGAGATCGTGGACACCGTCAGGCCGCGCTCGCGGGCGGTCGCGGCGACGCGCAGCGCGTCGTCGACGTCCAGCGCGAGCGGCTTCTCGACGACCACGTGCCGACCCGCACCGAGCGCCGCCCGTGCGAGGTCGGCGTGCGTCCCGCTCGGGGAGCAGATCGCCACCACGTCGACGTCGGGGTGCGTGATCACGGCCTCCGGCCCGAGGTGCTCCGCGGGCCAGAGGGCGAGCTCGTCGGCCGTGGCGGCGCGCGCGCCGCTGTACGCGACGAGCCGCACCTGGTCGTCCAGCGCGCGCAGGGCCCGGGCGTGCATCGTGCCGATGCCCCCCATCCCAACGATGCCGACGCCGATGCGCTTCGTGGTCATGGTGGGTCCTCCTGGGTTCTCGTGGTCTGCGTCGAGGGCCGCGGTCCCGGCCGTGCGGGCGAGCCGGCGGCGTCGGTCACTCGGCGACGTGGCTCGCGCCGAGCAGGTCCCGCAGACGCTCGGCAGCCGCCGTGAACCGCGGGTCGGCGAGCGTCGTCGCGTACTCGCGGTGGTCCGGCAGACCGGGTTCGAGCGTCTCGACGATGCGCCCCGGGCGCGGGCTCATCACGACGATCCTGCTGCCGAGGAACACCGCCTCCGGCACCGAGTGGGTGACGAGCACGACGGTCGTGCCGGTCTCGCGCCAGATCCGGTTCATCTCGATGTTCATCTGCTCGCGCGTCAGCGCGTCGAGCGCGCCGAACGGCTCGTCCATGAGCAGGACGCGCGGCTCGTGCAGGAGCGCCCGGCACAGGGCGACCCGTTGCTGCATGCCGCCCGACAGCTCGTGCGGGAGCGCCTTCTCGAAGCCCGAGAGCCCCGTGAGCTCGATGAGGTGGTCGGCGCGCGCCTCCGCACGACGACGGTCCATCCCCCGCATCTCGGCCTGGAGCAGGATGTTCTTCCGCACCCCGCGCCACTCGAGCAGCGCCGACCGCTGGAACGCGAACCCGATCTCGCGCTGGGGCCGGGTGACCCGCTCCCCGTAGAGGCGCACGTCGCCCTCCGAGACGAGGGTCAGCCCCGCGACGATCTTCAGCAGCGTCGACTTGCCGCAGCCCGACGGGCCCGCGATCGTCACGAACTCGCCGGGCATGACGGTCAGCGACACGTCGTCGAGGGCCACGGTCTCGGACCGCTTCGAGCGGAAGCGCATCGTGAGGTGCGAGACCTCGATGATCGGCTCCGCGTCGACCGACCGGGTCGTCGCGACGAGCCCGGCCGTCGCCGTCACAGGTCCTCCCCGAAGGTCTCGTCCCAGTAGTCGGCCGGCACGACCGTGCCCTCGAACTCCGTGTTCTCCGACAGGAACGTCAGCGTGTCCGTCCACTGCTGCTCGGTGTTGACACCGGGAGCAGGTGCGTCCTCGAGGTTCAGGAGGCCGATCGTCGCCTCGAGCTGGGCAGCGAGGACGCCCTCGTCCGGCGCCTGCTCCGCGCCCGCCGCCATCGCGGCGACCGCGGCCTCCGGGTCCTCCGACGCCGCGAGGAAGGACTTCGACGTCGCCCGCAGCATCGCCTGGACGAGCTCGGGGTCGCTCTCGACGGTCGCCTCGTTCACCACGAGCCCCGTGCCGAGCAGGTTCATGCCGAAGTCCGAGAAGGGCAGCGCGGAGACCTCGCGTCCCGTCTGGTTCTCGATCGTCGGAGCCTGGTCGTGGTAGAAGCCCTGGATGGCGTCGACCCGGCCCTCGATCAGCGCGGCGACCTTGCCCGCCGCGTCGACGTTGACCACGGTCACGTCGTCCGGGTCGACGCCGTTGATCTCCAGCCACGCCGGGAACGTGCCGTACATGGCGTCGCCCGGGGTCCCGCCGACCGTCTTCCCGACGAGGTCGGCCGGTTCGGTGATGCCCTGGTCGTCGAAGAACTCCACGGAGCTCGGACCGGTCTGGAGGAAGACGCCGACGCTGCGCACCGGCATGCCGGAGCTGATCCCGTTCGCGAGCGGCGGGGTGTCCGCCCACCCGAAGTCGGTGTTGCGCTGCGCGACCTGCTGGACCGTGTTCCCCGAGCCGTTGCCCGGCTGGATCGTCAGGTCGATGCCCTCCTCCTCGAAGATCCCCTGCTCGACCCCCAGGTAGAACGGCGCGTGCTCCCCGTAGGGCACCCAGTTGAGGGTGACCGTGACCTCCGTCAGCCCGCCGTCCCCCTCCCCGCCACCCGGTCCGGAGGGGTCGGACGACTGCCCGCAGGCCGACGTCCCTGCCACCACGACGCCGGCCACCGCCAGCGAAACTCCCAGCCTGCCACCACGCATGGAATGAGCCCTTCTTCTCGTGCCGTCCTCGCGGACGACGGAAACCGTGGGATCGTGCCTGTCAGGTCGGGGAGCGGTCACGCCGACGCGAGGGCGAGGTTGCCCCGTCGAGAGGCGTGCCAGGGGATGAGGATCCGCTCGAGCAGCTCGACCAGCAGGAACAGGACGACGCCGATCAAGGACATGAGGATGAGGTCGGCGAAGAGCAGCGGGGCGTCGAGGTTGCCGCTCGCGAGCAGGAGCACGTACCCGAGCCCGCGGTCCGCACCGACGAACTCACCGACCACCGCGCCCACGACCGCCAGCGTCACGGCCACCTTCAGGCCGGACATGAGCTGCGGGAGAGACCCCGGGAAGCGGATCTTGCGGAAGGTCTTCCACCGCGAGGCGCCCATGGTCGCCGACAGCTCCAGCAGCTCGGGGTCGACCGAGCGCAGGCCGGCGACGGCGGACACCACGACGGGGAAGAACGCGATGAGGACCGCGAGGACGATCTTCGGCGTCAGCCCGAACCCGAACCAGACCACGAGGATGGGTGCGATGGCGATCTTGGGGATGACCTGCGCGAAGAGGATCAGCGGGTACAGCGCCTTCTCCGCGGTCTTCGAGTAGACGAGGAGGACGGCCGTCGCGACGCCGATCACGGCCGCGAGCACGAAGCCGACGACGGTCTCCACGGTCGTCACCCAGGTGTGCTCGAGCAGCATCGCCCAGTCCGCGACCATGGTGTCCCACACCGCGCCGGGGGCCGGCACGAGGTACGCCGGGACGAGCTCGCGCCACGCGACGAACCACCACACGGCGAACAGGGCCAGGAGGACCAGCGCGGGCCGCCACGCCGCGGAGGCCACCGCGAGCACCCGGCCGCCGAACGACGTCGTGCCGCGGTCCTCGGTACGGGCGCGGCCCGTGGTCGACGGTGCCGCGGGTCGGGCGGGTCGTACGTCCTGGGCAGTCGTCATCGCGCTGTCCTCCATCGTGGTCGTCCTGGTGCTCGGGGGTCCGGCCGGGGTCGGCGCGTCCGTCATCGGAACGGCACCCCCTCGGCGGCGAGGATGCCGCTGAAGGCCTCCCAGGCCTCGGTGAACAGCTCCGGGCCGGAGAAGCCGCCGAGGCGGTGGGCGGTGCCCAGGTGCGGCTCGAGCGAGAAGAACCCGTCGAACCCGTCGTCGCGCAGCGCCCGGACGGTCTCGACGAGCTCGCCGTCGCCGTGACCCGCGGGCACCACCTCCCCCGTCCCGCTCCGCGCGTCCTTCACCTGCACGTACTCCAGGTGCGGGCGCAGCATCGCGTAGCCGTCGGTGTACGGGCGGACGCCGACCTGCACGAAGTTCGCCGAGTCCCACGCGAGCGCGAGGTGCGGCGACCCGACGGACTCCACGAGGTCCAGGCAGCGCTCCGGGACGTCCCCGTAGATGCCCTTCTCGTTCTCGTGGAGCAGCACGACGCCGGCTTCGCGCGCCACGTCCGCGAGCGCCGACATCCGCCGCAGCACGACGTCTCGCCACGCCCCGGGATCCGTCCCGGGCTGCACGAAGAAGGAGAAGACCCGGATGTACGGGGCCCGCAGCCGCTGCGCGACGCGCGCGGCGTGCCGCATCCGCACGAGGTGCGCGTCGAAGTCCTCGTCCACCGCGATCTTGCCGATCGGCGAGCCGATGCTCGACACCCGCAGGTCGTACCGGTCCAGCAGCCGCTCGGCCCGGTCCAGCTGCGCGTCGTCGAGGTCGAGGACGTTCGTGTCCCAGGCGCTGCGGAGCTCGACGAACCGCAGGCCGAGCTCGGTCGCCACCACGCACTGCGTCTGCAGGTCGGGCGAGATCTCGTCCGCGAAGCCCGAGAGCGTCCACACGGTCGTGCCCTCCCTTGGTCGTCGTCCGCCCCGAGGCCGACCCGTGCCGTCGTCGGCAGCCCCGGGAAGGGGTTCGGGTCGGGGTGTCGAGAGCTGCGCGCCGAGCTCGTTCTCGGTGCGTCTGCATGGACAGTAGGGGGCCGTTCCCGACCGGAACAACGAGTTGCCACTTGTTGCACCTGTCCGGGTCCGGCGGGCCCACGAGGTGCTGGCGCGCGCCCGGGGCAGGACCGCACCGGTTGCCACGGGTTGCCACCGGTCAGCCAGGTCCTGCGCCCCCCGGGACGCTCGGTCAGGCCTCGGGAGCGTCCGCGAGCGCGCCGAGGTCGAGCGCGACACGGCGGAACCCCGCCGAGCGGACGGCCCGCAGGACCTCGCCGCGCAGGGGCTCGGCAGCGACGGCGGCCACGTCGGCGTACGGCGCCTCGATCCGGGCGAGCTCGCCGTGGTGGCGGACACGGAGCTCTTCCAGACCCAGCCGGCGCAGCTCGCTCTCGGCGGCCTCGACCTGGACGGCGTCCTCGTCCGCTCGCGACCGGTCCGGCGGCGGCCCGGAGATGCCCGCCGCCACGAGGTCCAGCCCGGCGAGCGCGAGCGGCACGACGACGGGCGGCTCGCCGCCCCCGCGCGCGCCCTCGGGGACGACCGCGGCGGAGAGGCCGAGCGCGCCGACCACCTCGCCGGCCGCTCGCCCGCCCAGGTCGAAGGCCGGCGCACCCAGCCCGTTCGCGGCCTGCACGACGGCGCAGCGCCGGACGGGCGACGCGGCGGCCGGGGGGTCCACGAGGGCGACGACGCGGGAGCGGCCGAGAGCACGGACCGTCAGGCCGAGCAGGACCTGCGAGCTCTCGTCGCCGGAGAAGACGACACCCAGGGAGCCCCCGTCGCCCACCGCGACGATCCGGGCGGTGACCGCACGGACGAGCTCGTCGGCCGTCGTCGTACCGGGGGGCCCCGAGGCCCGTGGCCGACTCGCCGTCGGGACGGGCAGGGGCGCGTCTGCGCGCCTCGTCACGGGTGCCATTGGAGAGCGGCCGTCGGGGCGCGTCAAGCAGTTGCCATCACTTGCCTTGGGCCGCCCGGCCGGGCCGACGCGGCGCAACCGGTTGTTGTCCAGCGCTGTCAGCACCGTTACAGTCCGAGCGCATGACCCCAGCCGGCAATGGTGCCAGCCCGACGATCTACGACGTGGCCAAGGCGGCCGGCGTCGCGCCCTCGACCGTGTCGCGCGCGTTCTCGCGCCCCGGCCGTGTCAACGCGGAGACCGCGGAGCGCATCCGCCAGGTCGCGAGCGAGCTCGGCTACCGGACGAACCCGCTCGCTCGCGGCCTGCCGACGGGCCGGTCCTCGCTCCTCGGGATCGTCGTGGCGGACGTGACCAACCCGTTCTTCTTCGAGATCATCCGCGGAGCGGAGGCGACCGCACGCGACGCCGGGTACACGCTCCTCATGGTCGACGCCCACGAGTCCGACGAGGCCGAGCGCCAGGCGCTCGAGCGCACCCTGCCCCTCGTGGAGGGCATGATCCTGGCGACGTCACGACTGTCGGACTCCTCCATCCGGGTCGCCGCCAAGCAGCGGCCCACCGTCGTCATGAACCGCCTGATGACGGACGTCCCGAGCGTCCTGACGGACAACGCCCAGGGGATGCGCAGCGCCGTCGAGCACCTGGCGGGGCTCGGCCACACGAGCCTCGCCTACCTCGCCGGCCCGGAGGCGTCGTGGGCCGACGGCATGCGCTGGCGAGCCTTCCGCGAGGCGACGCGCGAGAGCGACCTGCAGGCACGCCGGCTCGGCCCCTACGCACCGACCCTCGCCGGCGGCCTCTCGGCAGCCAAGACGCTGGTCAGGCACTCGGCGACCGCCGCCGTCGCGTACAACGACCTCATCGCGATCGGCGCGATGCGCGGCATGGGGCGCCTCGGCGTCGTGGTCCCGCGCGACATGAGCATCGTCGGGTTCGACAACATCTTCGGCTCGGACTTCTGCTCCCCGCCGCTCACGACGGTCGCCGCGCCGTTGCGCCACTTCGGGTCGTACGCGGTCCAGCGGCTCCTGGCCCAGCTGCGCACGGTCCCGGCGCCCGCCGCCGGGCCGACCCTGCTGCCGGCCAAGCTCGTGGAACGTGGTTCGACCGGCCGTCGCACCTGAGGACCGTGGCGGGGCGGCTCCACCGCCCGACAGGTGCAACAAGTGGCAACTCGTTGCCCACGCCCGTCGTGCCCCCGGATAGTGACGAGGCAGCGCACCGATGCGCGCACCCCGTGCACCACCCCGGACACGCAAGGCCCTCGACGGAGAGGCAGGCTGATGGATCTCACCGCGTTCGACGAACGACCCCCAGGCACCCCCCAGCACCGGCGGAGACGACGGACGGTCGTGGCCGCGCTCGTCGCGCTGGCCGTGCCGTTCGGCGTCCTGTCGGCCCAGGCGGCGGTACCGACCGCTGCGCCGACGGCCGCCCAGGCGGACATCCGGCCGCAGGAGCCCGGCGTCACGCTGCGCGTCTTCGACGTCCAGTTCCCGCTCGTGGAGTACTGCACGCTCAAGCCGGGCCAGACCCCCAACGTCGACAAGATCATGCCGACGATCGACTGGACCACGGCCGCGGACTTCGGGCTCGGGGACCAGTTCGTCACCGAGGTCACCGGCTACCTGAACGTCGCGACGGCAGGGACGTACGACTTCCGCATCACGAGCGACGACGGCGCCCGGCTCCTCCTCGACGACGAGCTCGTGGTCGACCACCCGGGCCGGCACGGCGCCACGTCCAAGGACGGGTCGATCGTCCTCGAGCCGGGCTACCACGCGCTGCACATCGACCACTTCGACGGCGCCTTCGACCAGCGGCTCAAGCTGGAGTGGCGGCCGCCGGGCGCGCAGGGCTTCGTCCTCGTGCCGAACGGCGTCCTGAGCACCGACGCCGACGTCACGCGCGTCACGTCGCCCGGCCGCAAGTCCTGCGAGGGCATCACCGAGACCCCGGGCGACGGCCTGCCCCTGACCGAGGTGCACCCGGACTACACGCTGACGAACCTGCGCCCAGAGGGCTTCGAGCCCCAGGTGACGGGCATGGACTGGCTGCCCGACGGCCGCCTGGCCATCTCCTCGTGGGGCGGCGACCGGCTCACGCAGCTCGGCGAGGTCTACCTGGTCGACCACGTGACCGGCGACGGCGGCGCGGACGAGGTGACCTACACGAAGGTCGCCGAGGGCCTCACGGAGCCGATGGGCCTCAAGTACGTCGACGGCACGATCTACGTGTCGGAGAAGGACGGCCTCACGGCGCTGGTCGACGAGGACGGCGACGAGGTCGCCGACGAGCACCGCACGATCGCGACCTGGCCGTTCGGCGGCAACTACCACGAGTTCGCCTTCGGCCTGCTCTACGAGGACGGGTACTTCTACGTCACCACGGGCATCGCGATGGTGCCCGGCGGCAACTCCCTGGACCCGCAGCTCGCCGAGAACCGCGGCTCGGTCATGAAGATCGACAAGGACACCGGCGAGGTGGAGTACGTCGCGGGCGGCCTGCGCACGCCGAACGGGCTCGGCTGGGGCGCCGACGGGGGCATGTACGTCACCGACAACCAAGGGGTCCGCATCCCGACGTCGAAGCTCGTGCGCGTCGAGGAGGGGGCGTTCTACAACCACTTCACCAACCCCGACGGCCCCTACGACGACCAGCCCGTCACCGAGCCGGTCCTGTGGATGCCCCACAGCGAGATCTCCAACTCGCCGAGCAACCCGGTCGTGCTGACCGAGGGCGTGTTCGCGGGCCAGATGGCGATCGGCGACGTGACGTACGGCGGCCTCCAGCGCGCCTACCTCGAGGACGTCGCGGGCCAGGAGCAGGGGGCGGTCTTCCGCATGACGCAGGGCCTCGAGTCGGGGGTCAGCCGGACGAGCGTCGGCCCGGACGGCGCGATCTACGTCGGCGGCATCGGCTGGTCGGGCAACTGGGGCCAGGCGGGCAAGCTCTCGTACGGTCTCCAGAAGCTCACGTACGACGGGAACCACGCGTTCGACATGCTCGAGATGCGTGCCGTCGAGGGCGGCTTCGAGATCGAGTACACGCAGCCCGTGTCCGAGGAGACGGCGCAGGACCTCGCGTCGAGGTACACGGCCGCGCAGTGGCGCTACGTGGCGACCCCGCAGTACGGCGGCCCGAAGGTCGACGAGGAGGACCTCGACGTCACGTCCGCGACGCTGTCGGACGACCGGAAGACGGTGTCGCTCCAGATCGACGGGCTCGAGCCCGGTCGGGTCGTCAAGGTGCACTCCCCGCGCCCGTTCGCGTCGGAGAGCGGCGCCGAGCTGTGGAGCACCGAGGCCTGGTACACGCTCACGCGCCTGCCGGACGGCTCGGTCGCACCGCCGGTGTACGAGGCCGAGGCCGCCGACATCGGCGGCGGAGCCGGCTGGAACAGCAACCACGCCGGCTACTCGGGCTCCGGGTTCGTCGACCGCAACTGGGAGCCGGGCGCGCGCACCACCTTCGCGGTCCGCGCCGAGGAGGCCGGCCTGCACGACCTCGCGATCCGCTACGCCAACGGGCAGAACAGCGACCCGCGGCCGATGCCGAGGAACCTCAGCCTGTACGTCAACGGCGAGAAGCTCAAGCAGGTGTGGTTCGACAGCACGGTGAGCTGGGCGACCTGGGCGACGCAGGTCGAGACCGTGCCCCTGCGCGAGGGAGCGAACACCGTCACCATCCAGCACGACGACGACGACATCGGCCACGTCAACCTCGACAGCCTCACCGTCACGCCGAACGAGCGCATCACGCTGTTCGACGGCACGGACCTCGACGCGTGGGCAGCGGTCAACGGTGGCGGCCCGGCGACGTGGCCCGTCGCGGACGGCTCGTTCGAGTCCCTCGGCGGCGACATCCGGACGAAGGAGAAGTTCGACGACTTCCGGATGCACGTCGAGTGGTACCAGCCCGAGCACGCCCCCACCCAGACCGGCCAGGCCCGCGGGAACAGCGGCGTGTACATCCAGGAGCGCTACGAGGTCCAGGTGCTCGAGTCGTTCGGGATCGACCCGCCGAAGGACAACGACGCCGGGGCCATCTACCTGAAGAAGGCACCGGACGTGAACGCCGCGACACCGATGGGCACGTGGCAGACGTACGACCTCACGTTCCGGGGCGCGCGCTTCGCACCCGACGGCACGAAGACCGAGGACGCACGCATCACGCTCGTGTGGAACGGGCAGCTCGTCCACGACGACGTCGCGGTGGACGGCAAGACCGGCAACGGCAAGGAGGAGGGCCCGACGTCCGGGTACATCAAGCTCCAGGACCACGGCGACCCCGGTCTCAACCCCCGGTTCCGCAACGTCTGGATCGAGCGGCTCCCGAGCCAGGAGGTGCCCGCGCAGGAGGAGGTCGCCATCACCGCGACCGCCGAGGTCCGGTGCCTCGCGGGTACGCCCTACGTCGCGGTCCGTGCCGTCAACGACGACACCGTCGCCCTGGACGTCGCGGTCGACACGCCGTTCGGGTCGAAGACCTTCGCCGACGTCGCTCCCGGCCGGAGCGCCTACCAGGCATTCCCGGTCCGCGGCGCCGAACCGGCGGCAGGCTCCGTGACCGTCACCGCCCGTCCGTCCGACACCTCTGACGAGCGGGAGACCGTCACGGAACCGGAGCACGACCGGCCCGACTGCGGCTGACGCTCCGTGACCGGGCCCGGGTCCGTCCTCGCCCCTGCCGGGGCGGGGGCGGACCCGGGTCCTTCGCCGTGCGAGGGCCCCTGTCTCGCTCCCACACTGCAAACGATTGTCAACCCGTCCTTCTGTCTCCACACCGTCCCGGTGACATAGGATGCAAACGTTCGCATCGACGCTCCAGGAGGATCCCGTGACGAGCACGGCCCACGCTGTCCCGACCACCGCGACGGCGCCGTGGTCCCTGCACCCCGACCGCGCGCTGCCCGCGGACCCCGTCCTGCGCCCCGTCGCCCGCGAGGTCTACGCGGCGACGCGCGACCTGCCGATCGTGTCGATGCACGGCCACGTGGACGTCGCGCTGTTCGCGGACGACACGCCGTTCGGCAACCCGGCGGAGCTGTTCGTCACGCCCGACCACTACCTCGTGCGCATGCTCGTCGCCCAGAGCACGTCGGCGCACGGCGCGCCCGGCGTCCGGGGGATCCAGGACCTCGGCGTCGCCCCGGTCGCGGGCGCGCCCGCCGGGACCGCACCGGCGGAGACCGACCCGCGCGAGATCTGGCGCCGGTTCTGCGCCGGGTGGCACCTGTTCCGGGGCACGCCGACGCGCTACTGGACGGAGCACGCGCTCGTCGAGGTGTTCGACGCGCCCGTGCGTCCGTCGGCCGAGACCGCCGACGCGCTCTACGACCACCTCGTCGACCGTCTCTCCCGCCCGGAGTTCCGACCGCGCGCGCTGTTCGAGCGGTTCGGCCTGGAGCTGCTCGCGACGACCGACCCCGCGCAGTCGCCGCTGGCCGACCACGCGCGTCTCGCCGCGGACGGCTGGGGCGAACGCGTCGTGCCGACGTTCCGCCCCGACCCGCTCCTGCACGTCGACCGCGCGGACTGGCTAGCGCAGGTCGGCGGGCTCGGCGCCGCGGCCGGGACCGACGTCGTCGACTACCGCACGTACCTCGACGCGCTGCGCTCCCGGCGCGCCGCGTTCGTCGCCGCGGGAGCCCGGGCGACCGACCACGGCCACCTCCGCGCCGACACCACGCCCCTCGACGACGCCGACGCCGCACGCATCCTCGACGCCGCGCTGCGCGGCGAGGTCACGGCGGCCGAGGCGGACGCGTTCTCGGCGCACATGCTCTTCCAGATGGCCGCGATGTCCGCCGAGGACGGCCTCGTCATGCAGCTGCACCCGGGCGTGCTGCGCGACCACTGCGAGGGCGTCGCGCGCGCCTACGGCCCGGACAAGGGGTACGACATCCCCGAGCAGACGGAGTACGTGCGCGCGCTGCGCCCCGTGCTCGAGGCCTTCGGCCACCACCCGGGTTTCCGGATGATCGCCTTCACGGTCGACGAGACGTCGTTCTCGCGCGAGCTCGCGCCGCTCGCGGGCGTCTACCCCGCGCTCCGCCTGGGTGCGCCGTGGTGGTTCCTCGACACGCCCGAGGGGATGCGCCGCTTCCGCGAGGCCGCGACGGACACGGCGGGCTTCTACAACACGAGCGGGTTCGTCGACGACACGCGTGCGTTCTGCTCGATCCCGGCCCGCCACGACCTCGCGCGGCGCATCGACGCCGGCCACCTCGCCCGCCTCGTCGCGGAGCACCGGCTCGACCTCGACGAGGCGGTCGAGACGGCCGTCGACCTGGCCTACCACCTGCCGAAGGCGTCCTACCCCGCGCTGCGGGCCTGACCGACCCCTGCGGCGCGACCGTCCTGCGCGTGGCGTCGGACGGTCGCGTCAGGCGGACGGCTCCACGGCGGTCGCCGCGACCTCGACGGGGTCCGCGACGAGGTCGAGCGCCACGACGCGCCCGTCGCGGACCGTGACCGTGAGGACCGACCGCACCGCGCCGCCCGGCGCGTAGACCGCGCCCCACGAGCCGTCGACGAGCGCGACCTGCGTCTGCCGGGCCCGGCCGACGAACGCCTGCGCGACGGCGTGCGCGCCGACGAGCTCGGGCTCGATCGCCGGGGCGCCCTGGGCGAGCGCGGCCCGCGCGGACTCGACGGCGGCGGGGTCGGCCCGCAGGACGACGTCCGGGTCGAGCAGCGTCAGCAGGCGCTCGAACCGGCCCTCGCGCGACGCGGCGAGGAACGCCTCGACCACCTCGCGCTCCCGGGCCGCGTCGGGCTCGGGCTCGCCGCCGCCCTGCACCCGACGACGGGCGCGCGACGCGAGCTGGCGCGTCGCGGGGACCGACCTCCCCACGACGGTCGCGACCTCCTCGAACGGGACCGCGAAGAGGTCGTGCAGGACGAGCGCGAGCCGCTCCGCGGGCGAGAGCGTGTCGAGCACGAGGAGGAGCGCCGCCCCGACGGCGTCCGCCTCCTCGGCCAGCGCCTCGGGTCCCGGACCGGGCGCGGCCCGGTCGGACGCGGGTCGGCCGTCGGACCCCGGCACGTCCCAGGACGTCTCGCGGCGGGTGCCGCGCGAGCGCAGGAGGTCGAGGCAGATGCGCGACACGACGGTCGTGAGCCAGCCCCGCAGGTTCACGACGTCGCTCGTGTCGGAGCGCTGCAGCCGGAGCCACGCCTCCTGGACGGCGTCGTCGGCCTCCGCGGAGCTGCCCAGCACGCGGTACGCGACCGCCCGCAGGTGCGGGCGGGCTTCCTCGAACGCCTCGGTCAGGCGGTCCTCGTCCATGCGTCCATCCTCTCGTCGTCGCTTCTCGTCGGCCCTGCCGACATGACGCGCGGGACGCCGGGACCGTGACACGGGAACGCGCCTCAGCGCGCCGCGCCGCTCGCGCGGTCCACCACCCGCACGGGACCGAACCCGACGCGCGCGCCGTCGGGGACCGGCCCCGTCGAGGCCGCGCCGCCGGCGAACAGCGCGACCTCCGCGCCGATCCAGTGCCCGGCGACCGCCTCGAACGACGAGTCCGCCTCGTGCCAGGCTCCGCCGGGGTCGGCGCGCCACGCGAACGTGACCACCCCCGACTCGTCGGTCTCCAGCCGGAGGTCCACCGGTCCGTGCCCGGCGGGCAGCTCGACCGGCTCCATGAGGTCCGGCTCGGGCGCACGCAGCGAGTCGTCCCCGCGGTGGCGCGCCACGACGCGCGAGCGCCCGCCCGACCTCTCGATCCCCACCCACGCATAGCCACGGCCCAGCACGAGCAGCCCGGCCCGCAGGTCCGCGCCCCCGCCCGCGACGCCCACGTCGAGGCTCGTGACCACGCGGCACGGGTAGCCGGGCAGCTGCTGGCCCAGCACTCCCGCGACGTCGCGCAGGTTGCCGAGGTCGTCGACGGCGACGGCGAGGCGCAGCGTCCCGGCGCCGGTGACCGCGGTCGAGGGGGGCACGTTGCCCTGGAAGTACCACTGCGGTCCGGGCGCGGCGCCGTCGAACTCGTCGGATCGGCGCGGCTCGCCCTCACCCCGGGCGACGTCCGGTCCCGCGGCCCCCGCGGCGTCGGGCACCGCGGCGTCGGGCACCGTGTGCCGCAGGACGGGCTGCCCGCACCGGGGGTCGTCGGGCATCGGCTCGCCGATCACCGGCCAGCCGTCCTCGCCCCAGCTCATCGGCTGCAGGTGGACCACGCGGCCGAACGCGCCGCGGTCCTGGAAGTGCAGGAACCAGTCCTCGCCGCCCGGCGTCGTGACCCAGGCGCCCTGGTGGGGACCGTTCACGGGTGTCGCGCCCTGGCGCAGGACGACCCGGTCCTCGTACGGCCCGAACGGCGAGCCGGCGCGGAACACGGACTGCCATCCCGTCGCGACGCCGCCCGCGGGCGCGAAGATCCAGTACGCGCCGTCGCGCTTGTACATCTTCGGGCCCTCGAGCGTGCGGTACCCCGGCAGCAGGTCGCCGTCGACGACCGTCGCGCGGCGCCCGACGACCCTCGTGAGGCCCTCGTCCACCTCGACGAGCGTGAGCAGGTTCTTCTGTCCGCTGCGGCTCGCCGCCCAGCCGTGCACGAGGTAGGTGCGGCCGTCGTCGTCCCACAGCGGGCACGGGTCGATGAGGCCCCGGCCCTCGAGCAGCACGTGCGGCGCGGACCACGTGCCGAACGGGTCGCGCGTGCGGGTGACGAGGACGCCGTGGTCGGGGTCGGGGAAGACGACGACGTACTCGCCGTCGTGGTGGCGGATGCTCGGTGCCCACACGCCCGAGCCGTGCCGCGGGCGGCGGTATTGGTCGGCGGGCTCGACGCGGGGCGCCGCGTGGCTCGCGATCGTCCACGTGACGAGGTCGGTCGAGTGGAGGACCGGCAGGCCGGGACTGCGGTTGAACGACGACGCGACGAGGAAGTAGTCCGGTCCGACCCGGATCACGTCGGGGTCGGGCCAGTCGGCGTCGAGCACGGGGTTCGTGTAGGTGCGCATGCGTCGGTGAGAGTCCTCGTCGTCGGATCCGTCGGCCGCCTGGTCCACCCGTGGGCGCCTGCCTCCTGGCGGGAAACCGGTTACCCTCACCCTACCCGCCTGCTCCTGCGCGCCGCCGCGCCGTCCCTCCGAGAGGCCCACCGTGCTCGACCTGACGTCCCTCGCCCGCGAGTCCGCCGCGCTCGGCGCGACCCTCCACGCCGTGGAGGTCACCGTCGCCGGCGACCCCGTCCTCGTCGGCGCGACCCCGTTCACCGGACCCGACGTCGCGCACCGCCAGTACTCGGCGAGCAAGACCGTGACCGGCCTCGCCGTCGGCCTGCTGGCCGCCGAGGGACGGCTGCACCTCGACGACCGCGTGAGCACGTACTTCCCCGAGCAGGGAGCCTGCCACCCCTGGGTCGCCCGGACCACGGTCCGCGACCTCCTGACGATGCGCGGGCCGCACGCCGCCACGACCTACGCGCTCTCCGAGGGCTCGTGGCTCTCGTCGTGGTTCACCGTGCCGCCCACGCACCCGCCGGGCACGCTGTTCACCTACGACACGAGCGGTTCGTACGTGCTCGCCGCGCTCGTGGAGCGGCTCGCCGGCGCGACGCTCGCCGAGCACCTGCGCCCACGGCTGCTCGACCCCCTCGGCGTCTCCCCCGGCCTGCGGTTCCTCGCCGGGCCCGACGGCGTGAGCCACGGCGGGTCCGGGCTCGTGTGCCGCCCGCACGACCTCACGCTGCTCGCGCGCCTCCTCCTCGACGACGGCGTGCACGACGGCGCGAGCCTCCTCCCGCGCGACTTCGTCCGCGAGGCGACGACCGCCCGCACCGACACGTCCGGGGTGACGTGGGGAGCGCCGTTCCGCGGTGGCTACGGGTACCAGCTGTGGGTGCCCGAGCGTGGCGGGTTCCTCGCGTTCGGCCTCGGGGGCCAGGTCGTCTACGGGCTGCCGGAGCGCGACCTCACGGTCGTCGTCGCGGCCGACGCGCAGGCGTGCCAGAGCGGTGACCAGCGCGTCCTCGACCTCGTCCTGCGCCACCTCGTCGACCCGTTCCTCGAGCCGCGCACCGACCCCGCGCAGGGCCTCGTCGACGCCGCGTCGGCGCGCCGCCCGACGCCCGACGCGCTCGGCTGGCCGGCACCGCGGCACGACGACGCGCACGCCACCCCCGTGCGCGGCCGGCACGCCGCCGTCGTGCCGGGCACGTGGCCCCACGACCTCGAGCTCGACCTCGGCGCGCGGACGGGCACGATCGGGTCGCCGACGGGTGGCTGGCGCCTGGAGCTCGACGTCGACGCCCCCCGGCAGCAGCGGCTCGGCTCCCTGGGGCGGTCGGTCGTGACGGCGGGCTGGTCGGCGCCGCGCACGCTCGACGTCGAGTGCCGGGTCCTCGACGACGAGCTCGCCGTCGTGCGCCTGCGGCTGGTCGTGGACGACGACGGCACGGTCGCCGTCCGGGGGCAGGGGTTCGGGGAGACCCTCGACCCCCGCTGGTCGTTCGTCGGGGCGTTCAGCCCTTCACCGAACCGATGAGCGCGCCCTTGACGAAGTACTTCTGCAGCACCGGGTAGAGGATCAGCATGGGCAGCGTCGCCACGACGATGACGGCCATCTTGATCGACTGCGCCGGAGGGACCACCTCGACCGCACCGGCGTCGGCGTTCATGCCGCTCGAGACGAGCACGATCTGGCGCAGGAGCACCTGGATCGGCCACAGGTCCGACGAGTTGATGTAGAGGATCGCGCTCTGGTACGTGTTCCAGTAGGACACGGCGTAGAAGAGGCCGATCGTCGCGATCGACGCGAGCGACAGCGGCAGGACGATCCGCAGGAAGACCCCGAGGTCGGAGCACCCGTCGATGCGCGCGGCCTCCTCGAGGCTGTCGGGGATCGCCTGGAAGAAGCTGCGCATGATGACGAAGTTGAACGCGTTGATCGCGACCGGGAGGATCAGCGACCACAGCGAGTCGATGAGCCCGAGCTCCTTGACGACGATGAACGTCGGGATCATGCCGCCGCTGAACAGCATCGTGAACACGACGAGGAAGTTGAGGACGCGCCGGCCGCGCAGGTAGCGCTTGGACAGCCCGTAGGCCATGAGCGACGTCAGGAGCAGGCTGACGAACGTCCCGACGACGGTCACGAGCACCGAGACGCCCATGGCCCGGAAGATCGTCGGCGTCGACAGGATGTACCGGTACGCGTCGAGCGTGAACGCCTCCGGCAGGATGATGAACGGCCGGCGGGTGAGCTCGCCGGGCGTCGCGAACGAGCTGCCGATGATGTTGAGGAACGGCAGCAGGCAGATCGCGGCGAACCCGCCGAGCACCAGCAGGTTGACGACCTGGAACGCCCGCCGTCCGGCGGTCGGTCGGCGGCGCCGTCCCGACCGGCTCGTGACGGTCCGCGTCGGTGTCGTGGTCGTCGTCGTGGTCATCGTCGTGCTCCCCTGCTCTGCGCGGCGCCGCTGCTGGTCTGGACGCTGCTGGTCTGGATGCTCCTGGTCCGGTGGGCGCCGGTGCGACGGTTCCCGCCACCGGCCTCGCCCTTCTCCCGTGGCTCCTCGGGCGGGACCTGCCGCACGACGAACAGCGCGGCGGCGGCGAAGAAGCAGAACGCGACGGGGTAGAGGATCAGCTGGCTCCCGACCAGGCACACGAGGCCCGCGGCGAGGAGCAGCAGGCCCGCCGCGGCCCGGCGGCGCGGTCGGGACCGGGCGACGAGGATGCCCGGCACGGCCGTCGCGAGGACGGCGACGAGCGTGAGGCCGAACCACGCCGCGAGCGTCCGGGCGGCGTCGTAGGCGTCCGCCTCGGCCACGGCGATGCCCGCGGAGGTCAGGGCGGGGTGCACGTCCCGCAGGAACGCCTGCTCGTCCACGCCGTTCACCACCCCGGCGAACCCGCCGAGGAACAGCACGCTCAGCGCGAGACCCAGCGCGGCGAGGACCACCTCGCCCGTCCGGCGCACCGTGGCCCGCTCAGTCGACGTACGCACCGTTGATCCTCACGTCGCGGTAGCGCACGTCGTCGCCGGGCTCGGTGACGACCCCGGGTCCCTCGCACCCGTCCACGCGGACCCCCGAGAGCACGAGGCCCGCGGCGAACGCGACGACGAGGCCGGCCCGCGCGACGTCGTCCACGTCCGCCGCCATCGCCGGTGCGCCCGGTACGGCGCCCGGGGCGAACGAGATCGCGACGTCCTCGAGCGTGACGTCGGCGACGGGCTGCTCGGGCAGGCCGCGCACGTACGCGGCCGCCGCGTGCACGTTGCGGGCCGTGACGTGCGCGAGATGGATGCGGCGGAAGAGCGGCGTCGTGGCGTCGACGGGCTGCGGCGACCGGTCCGCGACGACGGGGTCCGTGCCGCCCGGGCCGCAGAAGTACGCGGTGTTGAGCACGAACGGGCACAGGACGCCGTCCATGACGACGTTCGACACCCGGACGTCCTCGACGACTCCTCCGCGACCGCGCCGCGACTTGACGCGGATGCCGCGGTCGGTGCCCTGGAAGACGCAGCCGGTGATGACGACGTTGCGCACGCCGCCGCTCATCTCGGAGCCGATGACGACGCCGCCGTGACCGTGGACCATCGTGCAGCCGGTGATCGTGATGTTCTCGCAGGGGACGCGCTCGGCCGTGGCCTCGGTCCCGGCCTTGATCGCGATGCAGTCGTCACCGACGTCGATGTGGCAGTCGCTGATCCGCACGTTGCGGCACGACTCCGGGTCGATGCCGTCGGTGTTCGGCGAGTCCGCGGGGTTGAGGATCCGGACGTTCGTGATCGTCACGTCCTCGCACAGGAGCGGGTGCACGGTCCAGCTCGGGGAGTCGCGCAGCGTCACGTCGCGGATCGTCACGCGCCGGCACTCGTGCAGACCCACGAGCGTGGGACGCGGGTGGGCGAGGGAGGCACGGTCGCGGCGGAAGGCGTCCCACCACGGCCGCCCCCCGCCGTCGACCGTGCCGAACCCGGTGATCGCGACGTCCGTCTCGCCGTGCGCGTAGAGGCACGGCGAGTGGATGCGCGCGGGCGCACCCTCCCACCGGGCGTCGACGACCGGGTAGAGGTCCCGGTCGTCGACGAACGCGAGCACCGACCCCGGCTCGAGGTGGAGCTCGACGTGCGAGCGCAACCGCAGCGCGCCCGTCCGCCAGCGACCGGCGGGGACGACCACTCTCCCGCCCCCGGCCGACGCCGCGGCGTCGATCGCGGACTGGACCGCGTCGGTCACGAGGGCCTCCGGCTCGGCGCCGAGGTCTCGGATGTCGTACGTGGACAACGTGGTCTCCTGTCGGTGCTGGTGCTGTCACCGGGAGGGCGCCGTGCGAGGCGCCCTCCCGGCGAGGTCGTGCGGGACCGGTCGGCCGCGGGTCAGCCCTGGGTCTCGGCGTACGCCGCCGTGAGCTCCTCGATCACCGCGTCGACGCCCTGGCCGCGCAGGCCCTCGACGACGGCCTCGAAGCCGGCCATGTCGATCTGCCCGGTGATGTACTGGTTGTAGGCGTCCATGACCTGCTGGTCGATGAGCGACCACTGGGCGTCGTAGGTCTCGGACGTCAGCGACTGCGCCGGGTTCGCGACCATGAACTCGTCGTTCTCCTTCATGAGCTCGTTGGCGAGGTTCGTGTACTCGTTCGAGGACCTGAACGCCTTGACGACCTCGGACGGGCGCGACGAGCCGAACGGCTGCACCTCCTGCTCCCACACGGCCTCGTCGAGGATGTTCACGACGCCGTCGGCGTCGAGCTCGTAGTGGGTGCCCTCGACGCCGTTGGTCATGAGGTCGAACGCCTCCTCGTCCATGAGGTCGTTGATGAAGCCGAGGACGACCCTGAGGTCCGCCTCCGTCTCGACGCTCGACCTCGGGATGGCGAGCCACCCGCCCATGCCGCCGTTGGTGTCGGTGAGGATGCGGCGCGGCACGTCCCCGAACGTCATGTCGTTGACCAGCGCCCACTCCTGCGGGCTGCTGGGGTCGGCGGCGAGAGCGGCCTCCTGGAAGTTCTTCGCCTCGAACAGGCCGCTGACGACGATGCCGCCCTTGCCCTGAGCGATGCCGTCCTTCTGGACCTGCTTCTGGACGGTGACGAACTCCTGGTTCACCCACCCGTTCTCGTAGACGCCGCGGTACCACTCCATGGCGTCCTTGAACTCGTCCGTGGTGAAGCTCGGGACGACCTCGTCGTCCTCGGTGACCGTGAAGTACTGCCCGGCGCCGAAGTAGCCCGCGAGCGAGCGGAACCCGACCGCGTAGGACTCCTCGCGGTCGTAGAAGCCGACCGTGTCGGCGACGCCGTTGCCGTCGGGGTCGTCCTCGGTGAACGCTTTCGCGACGTCGGTGAGGTCCTCGATCGTGTGCGGCACCTCGAGGCCGAGGTTGTCGAGCCAGTCCTGGCGCACGAGGACGCCGTACCGGGCCTGCGGCTTCTGGTACGGCACGCCGTACAGACCGCCGTCGACCCGGGCGACGTCGATCGTCGACCCGGGGATCTCCGCGAGGTTCGGGAAGTCGGCGAGGTACTCCTCGACGTCCCAGAACTGGCCCTGCGACATCGCCTGGCGGACCGTCGTGTTGTTGATGTTCGTGAGCGAGACGATGTCGGCGAGCGAGTCGGACGCGAGGGCCGCGTTGATCTTCTCGTCGCGCGAGGCGTCCGGCACCCACTGGAACTCGACGGAGAGCCCGGTGTGCTCCTCGAGGGCGGTCTCGACGACGCCGTCGCTCTCCGGGGTGCTCGCCGTGTGCAGCATCGTCATCCACGTGACGCTGTCCTTGGTGCTCGCCTCCGCGTCCTGATCCGCCCCGCCGTCGCCGCACGCCGTGAGCGCGAGCGCGATCACCGCGATCGCCGCCGTGGTGGCTCCGAACCTGGTCTTCCTCATGCTGGGTCTTCCTCTCGTGACGGTAGGCGACGTACCACGCGCGCCCTTGCTGCAGTGGTGATGAGGTCGCCGGAGGCCGTCGGGCCTGCCGGCACAGCACCTGGCTCCGGCGCCAGGTGCGTGGTGCGTGCGACGGAGGGCTCCCCGTCGAGGTCCCGGTAGACGGCCCGGGTGACGAACCCGACGACGGCGGCCGGGAGCGCCGCCCCGAGCAGCCCGAGGACGGGGAGGGCGTGCTGGGACAGGACGTAGCCGGTCCCGAGCACCGCGGTGCCGCCGAGGACGGTCCGGTGCAGGGAGCCGAAGCCGAGCATGAGCGACGCCGCGACGGTCTCGCGCACCGTGCGCAGGTCGAGCGCCGCCATGACCGAGAACACGTAGAAGAGCGAGACCGCGTAGACGACGAGCGCGACGACGTTGAGCATCTGGACGTACCAGCTCGTGGCCCCGAAGACGTTCGTGAGGATCACGGTGCCTGCGGCGAGGTAGATCCAGCTCACGACCAGCGACCGCCCGTAGCCCTCGCGCACCGCCGCGAAGAACGCGCGCGTGACGGGCGGCTCCTCGCCGAGACGGAACCACCGGTCCACGTACCGGGCGAGGGCGTAGGACGCGGGACCGACGCCGAGCACCCCGAGGCCGAGCACCGTGGTGACGAGCCAGAGGAGGTTCAGGTAGACGAGCCGGTAGGCGCCCGTCAGGACCGCGTTGACGCGGACGAAGCCCTCGAAGGAGAACACGGCGCTGCCGTTCCACCGACGGCCGGGGCCGTCAGTAGACCCCTTCTTCGCCGAGGCGCTTCGCGAGCTTGTTGGCGGCCACCACGAGCAGGAGCCCGACGAGCCCCTTGAACAGGCCGACGGCGGTCGCGTAGCTGAACTGCCCGTTGACGATGCCCGTCGTGTACACGTAGGTGTCGAAGATGTCGGCGACCTCGCGGTTGAGCGAGTTCATCACGAGGAACATGTGCTCGAAGCCGAGCTCCATGATGTCGCCGATGCTGAGGATGAGCATGACGATGATCGTGGGCCGGATCGCGGGGAGCGTGATGTGCCACGTCTGGCGCAGCCGGCCGGCGCCGTCGAGCTCGGAGGCCTCGTAGAGCTGCTCGTCCACGGCGGTGATGGCCGCGAGGTACACAATGGTGCCCCAGCCCGCCCCGCGCCAGATCTCCTGGAACACGTAGAGCGGGCGGAGCCAGTCCGGGTCGGTGAGGAACGGGACCGGCTCGAGGCCCATCGAGACGATGACGTTGTTGATGCTGCCGCCGTCGATCGTGAGCATCACGTAGAAGATCGACACGATGATGACCCACGACATGAAGTGCGGGAGGTAGACGATCGTCTGCACGCTCTTCTTGAGGAACGTGGTCCGCACCTCGTTGAGGAGCAGGGCCAGCACGATCGGCACGGGGAACGCGAAGAGCAGCAGGAGACCGGAGATGACGAGCGTGTTCCGCAGCAGGACGAGGAACGTGTCCTCGGTGAAGAGGCGGACGAAGTGCTCGAACCCGACCCACTCGCTCCCCGTGAAGCCGAGGAACGGCTGGTAGTTCTGGAAGGCGATGACGAGCCCGCCCATGGGGACGTACTTGAACACGAGGAAGTACAGGACCCCGGGCAGGATCATGAGGTACAGGGCGCGGTGCTTCCAGAACCCGCCGCCCGGGTGCTTGCGCTGCGTCGTCGCGGGCGGGACGGTGCCCGTCCGCTCGGACCGCCCGCGCGGACGCACCGGGGCCACGACGCTCACGCGAGCTCCCCCTCTCGCGGGTGGCGGGCGGTCGTCGGCGAGCGGTGAGCACGGGGCTCACCGGCCGTCGTCACCCTCGTCGTGACCGGCATCGGCATCCTCATCTCTTCCTCGAGCGCGGTGCCCGGCAACCGCGCCGTCGTTGGCGGGTAACCGGTTTCCCGCACGCAAGTTAGCAGCACCGGGCGCCAGGTCCAAACGGCGCCCGGGTCGCCCCGGCGCTCAGGCGTCGGGGTCGACGTCCGCCCAGCCGAGCCACCCGGCGGGCGGGTCCTCGTCGAGGTGCGCGGCGGCGGCGGACCCGATCGCGCCCACCTCGACGAGCCCCGACACGACGAGGCGCGCGACGGCGGCAGCCCCCACCGGGCTCAGGTGCGTGTCGTCGCGGCGGCCGTCGGGCGTGTGGAGGAAGTACCGACGCGTCTCGTCGGGGCCGAGCTCGTGCCACAGCGCGAGGGTGGCCTCCTGCACGTCGACCAGCGGGACGCCCTCACGGCGCGCGAGCTCGCGCATCGCCCCGGGGTACTCGCCGTGGGTCGCGACCGCACGACCCGCTGCGTCGAACGAGCGCCGCTCGACGGACGTGGCGAGCACGGGCCGCGCTCCGCGTCGGCGCGCCACCTCCAGGTGCACCAGCAGCGACTCCTGGTACGTCGACCAGGGCTCGGTGTACCGCACCGGGTCCTCGACCTTCGCGTCGTTGTGGCCGAACTGGACGACGAGAAGGTCCCCCTCGCGCAGCGCCGCCTCGACCCGGTCGAGATGGCCGAGGCTGATGAAGGACGAGCTGCTGCGCCCGTTGCGCGCGTGGTTCACGACGTCGATCCCGGGGACGTAGAACGGCAGGGCCATCCCCCAGCCCGTCTCCGGCGCGGCGGCCACACCCTTCGGCGCGGCCGTCGAGTCGCCCGCGATGTGGAGGGCACGGGCCCGGTCGTCCTTGGTGGTGGTGCTCATGGGCTGCGATGTCCTCTCCCGGCGGGTAAGCGATTTCCGGGAGACTAGACCATCGTCGGCGCCGAGCGCCGCGAGCTCCCCGACGCGGTCCGACGCCGGTGCGGACGCGGTCAGAGCCCTGTCTCGCGGTGGAAGCCCTCGATGTGCTCCCGCACCGCCCGTGCCGCGCCCTCGCCGTCGCCGGCCTCGACGGCCGACAGGACGTCGCGGTGCTCCGCGCGGAGCCGGCGGGCCGTGCGCTCCCACGACGGCAGAGCGGCGCTGCCCTGCGCCACGTACGACTCGATCGCCCCGCGCAGGCCGGTCATGACCGCCTCGACGAGCGCGTTGCCCGCGAGCCGTACGAGCAGCACGTGGAACGACGCGTCGAGCTCGCGGAACGCGGCGGGCGTGAGCGCGTGGTCGTCCATGCGGTCGAGCAGCCCTCGCGCCTCCGCCAGGACCCCCGCGCGGTCGGCGTCGCTCGCGCGGCCCGGCACGGAACCACGGTCGGCCGCCGCGCGCACGGCCCAGGTCTCGAGCAGCACGCGCGTCTCGACGACGTCGCGCACCGCGAGCGTGCCGGACGCGACGTGGAGCCGCACCGCCGCCCCCAGCCCGGCGGCCGGCCGGTCGACGACGGTCGCCCCGGCGTCGGGCCCGGAGCCCACCGCGGTGCGGACGATGCCCATGGCCTCGAGGACGCGGATCGCCTCGCGGACCGACGAGCGCGAGACGCCGAGCTCGTCGGCGAGCGCCCGCTCGGCGGGGAGCCGTTCGCCGAGGCCCCAGCGGCCGGCGGCGAGGTCCGCCTCGATGCTCGCGAGGACGCGTTCGTGGGTGCGCACGAGGTCAGCGTAGGCGAGCGGCGGTCGCCCGGCGGGGCCTGGGCTGGCTGTGGTCGGACCACATGGTCTACGGTGGCGCCCGTGTGGTCCGACCACACGCCTCGTCCCGACCCTCGTCGAGTCCGCGCCGGCTCCCTCGTCGCGCGCCCCGGGTGCCGGGAGACGAGACTGGACCGAACCGCCTCTCCCCCGGGAGCACCGATGCGCATCGCCCTCGCCTCCACCTGCATCGGGGACGTCATGTTCCCGCAGGCGCCCCGCGCCACCGCCCTGCTGCTCGAACGCCTGGGGCACGAGGTCCACGTGCCCGACGGCCAGGCGTGCTGCGGGCAGATGCACGTCAACACCGGCTACATGGCCGAGGCGGTGCCGGTCGTGCGCAACCACGTCGAGGCGTTCTCGCCCGTGCTCGACGGCGAGTGGGACGCGGTCGTCGTGCCGTCCGGGTCGTGCACGGGCTCGATCCGCCACCAGCAGGGCATGGTGTGCCGCCGCGCGGGACTGGACGCGCTCGGGAGGACGGCCGACGCCGTCGCGGCGAAGACCTACGAGCTGTCCGAGCTGCTCGTCGACGTGCTCGGCGTGACCGACGTCGGCGCCTACTTCCCGCACCGCGTCACCTACCACCCCACGTGCCACTCGCTCCGGATGCTGCACGTCGGCGACAAGCCGCTGCGGCTCCTGCGGGCCGTCGAGGGGATCGACCTCGTCGAGCTCCCCGGCGCCGAGTCGTGCTGCGGCTTCGGCGGGACGTTCGCGCTGAAGAACGCCGAGACGTCGACCGCGATGCTCGCCGACAAGATGACGTCGGTGAAGTCCACCGGCGCCGAGGTGCTCACCGCCGGGGACTCGTCGTGCCTCATGCACATCGGCGGAGGGCTCTCGCGCATCCGGGCCGGTGTCCGGACACTGCACCTGGCGGAGATCCTGGCGTCGACGCGTGCCTCCGGGCCACCGGCCACCGGGGCGAGCTCCCGCGCGGGCACGACGGGGGTCGCGCGATGAGCCGCAGCACCTTCCTGGGCCTGCCGGTGCCGCGCCGCGCGGCCGCCGGTGCACGCACCCTGCCCGACGACGCCGCCGGCCCCCGCGGGCACGGCACGTCCGCGGGCGCGGGGGCGGCGTCGGACACGTTCGGCGACGTGCCGCACCCCGACGAACCGCTGCGCTGGGGCGACGACTTCCCCACCGCGGCACGCCAGGCGCTGCAGAACACGCAGCTGCGCCGCAACCTCGCGCACGCGACGTCGACGATCCGCGCCAAGCGCGCCGCCGTCGTCGACGAGGTGCCCGACTGGGAGGCGCTGCGCGACGCCGGGTCGGCGATCAAGACCGACGTCATGGCGCGCCTGCCCGAGCTCCTGGAGGAGCTGGAGCGCAACGTGGTGGCGCGTGGCGGCGTCGTGCACTGGGCCCGCGACGCGGACGAGGCCAACCGGATCGTCGCGGACCTCGTGAAGGCCAAGGGCGTCGACGAGGTCGTCAAGGTGAAGTCGATGGCGACGCAGGAGATCGGGCTCAACGAGGCGCTCGCCGCCGAGGGGATCGCGGCCTACGAGACGGACCTCGCGGAGCTCATCGTGCAGCTCGCCGACGACATGCCGTCGCACATCCTCGTGCCCGCGATCCACCGCAACCGCGCCGAGATCCGCGAGATCTTCCTCGAGCGCATGGGCGACGCCCCGTCGGACCTGTCGGACGTGCCGCGTGAGCTCGCGATGGCCGCGCGCGCCCACCTGCGGCGCAAGTTCCTCTCCGCGAAGGTCGCGATCAGCGGCGCGAACTTCGGCGTCGCGGACACGGGCACGCTGACGGTCGTGGAGTCCGAGGGCAACGGGCGCATGTGCCTCACGCTGCCCGAGACGCTCGTCACGGTCATGGGCATCGAGAAGGTCGTCCCCACGTACACCGACCTCGAGGTGTTCCTCCAGCTCCTCCCGCGCTCCTCGACGGGGGAGCGCATGAACCCGTACACGTCCCTGTGGACGGGCGTGACGCCGGGCGACGGGCCGCAGGAGTTCCACCTCGTGCTGCTCGACAACGGCCGCACCGACGTCCTCGCCGACGAGGTGGGCCGGGCCGCGCTGCACTGCATCCGCTGCTCCGCGTGCCTCAACGTGTGCCCGGTGTACGAGCGCGTGGGCGGGCACGCGTACGGGTCCGTGTACCCCGGGCCGATCGGGGCGATCCTCACGCCGCAGCTCACGAAGTCCACCGGTGGGCTCTCCGGCCATCACGACCCGAACGCCTCGCTCCCCTACGCGTCGACTCTGTGCGGCGCGTGCTACGAGGTGTGCCCGGTGAAGATCGACATCCCCTCGATCCTCGTCGAGCTGCGCGCCCGCGAGGTCGACGCGGACCGCGGCGGCCTGCCCACCGGGTGGGGCGCCGCGATGAAGGCCGCGTCGTTCGTCATGTCCGACGCGCGGCGGTTCGAGCTCGCGGAGAAGGCGGCGGCCGTCGGGCGCGTGGTCGCCGGCCCCAAGGGCCGCATCTCGACGCTCCCGCCGCCCGCGAGCGCCTGGACCCGCTCGCGCGACCTGCCCGCGCCCGCGAGGCAGACGTTCCGCGACTGGTGGCGCACCGAGCACGTCGCCCCGCCGACCGCCGGCTCAGGGTCCACGCCCGTCGAGGAGGGTGAGGGCCGATGAGCGCGCGCGACGACGTCCTCGCCCGCGTGCGCGCCGCCCTGGCGGACCCGACGGCGGGTGGCGGCACCGCGATGAAGACCGCGTCGTCGGGCACCGAGGCCCCGCGGGCGTACCGGGCGCACGGTGAGCACGCCCCGGGCTCGGACGCCGCGGTCGAGGTCCTGGTCGACCGGCTCGTCGACTACCGTGCGCACGTGCACCGCGCGTCCTCCCCGGAGGAGGTCGCCACGGTCGTCGGCGAGCTGCTCGCGCAGGTGCGGTCCGTCGTCGTGCCGCCCGGGCTCGACGACGCGTGGCTCGGTGCGCTGCCGGGCGGGACGAGGCGTGTCGTGGACTCGCGCGAGGACCCGCGCACCGCCGACGAGCTCGACGCCGTGGACGCCGTCGTGACCGCCGCGCGCGTCGCGATCGCCGACACCGGGACGATCGTGCTGGACGGCGAGCCCGACCAGGGTCGTCGGGCGATCACGCTCGTGCCCGACCTGCACGTGTGCGTCGTGCGCACGGACCAGGTGGTGCACACCGTGCCCGAGGGCGTGCGGCTGCTCGCCGCGCACCCCGAGCGTCCGCAGACGTGGATCAGCGGCCCGAGCGCGACGAGCGACATCGAGCTGTCCCGCGTCGAGGGCGTGCACGGCCCCCGCACGCTCCACGTGGTCCTCGCCCCGCCGGGGTCGTACCCCGGAGCGCCGAGGTAGTACCCCGGTCCGCGAGGTAGTGCCCCGGTCCCCGACCGCGGTGCCGCCTCGCAGGCCGGGGTGCTACCCCGCGGCCCGACGGCGGTGGCGCACCTCCGCGAGGACGGTCGCCAGGCGCACGGGGAAGTCGGGCGGCGTGCCCGCCGGCAGGTCGTCGACGGCGAACCAGGCGACGTCCTCGCTCTCGTCGCTCACGACGGTCCCCGCGCTCGGGTCCGCGAACGCGACGAACCCCACGTCCCAGTGCGTGCGGCACGAGCCGAAGGCGGCGGCGAGGTCGTGCCGGTGCACGTCCAGCGGCGCGGCGGGCCCGCCGTCGTCCGGCTCGAACGGTCGCAGGTCCGCGAGGCCGCTCTCCTCGCGCGCCTCCCGGTACGCCGCGCCCGCGAGCGTCAGGTCGGCCGGCTCGGTGTGCCCGCCCACCTGCACCCAGAACTGCCCCTTGCGGTGGAAGCACAGCAGCACGCGGGTCAGGTCCGGGCTGAGCACGAAGCAGCTCGCCGTGAGGTGCTGCGGCCCGCCGTCCCGGCGCACGGCGTCGGGCCGGGCGGCGCCGTCGTCGTCCCGGACGAACGCGACGTACTCCGCCGCGAGCACGGACTGCGCCGGGTCGAGGGGCTGGAAGCGGCCGAGCCGACGGAGCGCGTCGAGCGCGAGGGCGGCGGCGGGGTCGGGTGAGGTCACCCGCGCAGGCTACGTCGCGATCGTCGCGACGCGACCTTCCGGTCCGGCTCCCGGCAGGTCCGGGGTCGAAGGTCACGCCCCGGCGGTGCCCGGCAGCGGGCCCGGCCTGAGAGGATGGATCCCCGTGAGCGACCCTGCCCTGTTCGACCTGCCGCCCGGTTCGCGCGAGGTGCCCACGCGCGTCGTGCTCCTCACGGGAGCGTCCGGCTCCGGCAAGACGTCGCTCACCCGGCGGCTCGGGCTCCCCGTCGTGGCGCTCGACGACTTCTACCTCGACCACGACCATCCCGGCCTCCCGCGGGCGTTCGGGATCGTCGACTGGGACGACCCGCGCAGCTGGGACGCCGACGGCGCGGTCGCCGCGCTCGTCGAGCTCGCGCGCACCGGGCACGCCGACGTGCCGGTCTACGACATCCCGACGTCGCGCCGCACCGGCACGACGCACGTCGACGTCACGGGCTCGCGGGTCGTGCTCGCCGAGGGCATCTTCGCCGCGGAGATCGTCGCGCGGTGCCGCGAGGAGGACGTGCTCGCGGACGCGATCTGCCTGCGCCGCCCGCGCCTCGTGTCGTTCTGGTTCCGGCTGCTGCGCGACCTCGCGGAGATGCGCAAGCCGCCGCTGACCCTCGTGCGGCGCGGCTGGGCGCTGCTGCGCGCGGAGCCCGGGCTCGTGCGGCACTGGGTGTCCCTCGGCTGCCGGGCGCTCACGCCGGCGCAGGCCGAGAAGGAGATCCGGTCGCTGCTCTGACGCACCGGGACCTCAGCGGTCGACGAGGCTGACGACCGCCTCGCGCGGACCGCCGCACTGCTCCCCGTACGGATGCTCCACGACGCGGAACCTCGGCTCGGCGGTCCGCATCTGGACCACCGCACCCGTCCCCGCCTCCGTCACGCGCACCTCGATCTCGTCCACCTCCCCCACGCTCCCGCGCCACACCGGCCCCTCCGGTTCCTCGTCCTCACCGACGGAGCAGTCCTCCACGGCCGGCGGGCAGGACACCTCCACCGCGTACAGGTCGCGCTCGGGCCACCCGTCGAACAACCGCACCTCGAGGACGGACCCGTACCCGACCCCCGGGCAGTCGACCGGTGAGGAGCACGCCGCACCGACGAGCGCCACGGGGAGCAGCACGGCGAGCGCGCGCGCCGGCCTCACGAGAACGTCCTGCCCGACGGGCCCGGTGCGGAGAGCGGACGCGTCCCCACGACGGCCGTCGCGCCGATCTCGTCGTCGCGCACCACGCGGACGGACAGCCCGGCGCTCTCGAGGACCTCGACGGCGCCCGCCGCCTGCGCCTCGCCCGACTCGGTGAGCAGGTGCCCGCCCGGGGCGAGCCACTCCCCCGCGACGGCCGCGACGCGGCGCAGGACGTCGAGCCCGTCCGCCCCGCCGTCGAGCGCGACGCGGTGCTCGTGGTCGCGGGCCTCGGGCGGGAGGTGCGCGATCTCGTCCGTCGGGACGTAGGGCACGTTCGCGAGGAGCACGTCCACCCGGCCGCGCAGCACGGTCGGGACGGGATAGAACAGGTCTCCCCCGTAGGTGACGCCGCCGACGGGCGCGACGTTGCGCGCCGCGCACGCGACGGCGTCCGGGTCGACGTCGGCTGCGTGGAGCTCCACGGGCGTCCCCGCGGCGGCGAGCTCGGTCGCGAGCGCGAGGCCGACCGCGCCGCTGCCGCAGCAGAGGTCGACGACGAGCGGCCTGCCCGGGTCCTGCCCGCCCGGGGCGGCCGACGAGGCCGGGCCGGGCGGCCGCCGTCGGGCCAGGAGCGCGAGCGCCTCCTCCACGAGGAGGCCCGTGCGGCGCCGGGGCACGAAGACGCCGGGCGAGACCTGCACGCGCAGGCCGCGGAACTCGGCCCAGCCGAGCACCTGCTCGAGAGGCTCGCCCGCGACCCGCCGCGAGACCAGGGCGTCGAGCGCGGCGTCCGACGCCGCGGCGTCGAGCAGGAGCGCCGCCTCGTCCTCGGCGAAGACGCAGCCGGCAGCGCGCAGCAGCGCGACGACGTCAGGCCGGTCGGCCGCGTGCGCACCCATGGCCGAGGACCCTACCGGCCTGGCGGGGGCATTGCTCACCCCACGGTGACCCACTCCGACCGCCAGGGCTGCGGCTCGAACGGCTCGGCCCACTGTGCGGTCTCGTGCGCGATCCTCCCGTCGCGCAGCTCGAAGACGAACACCGTCTCGAAGACGGGCCCGTCGTAGTCGAGCCGTGCCATCAGGACGGCCAGGTCGCCCGAGACGAGCACGCGCCACGGCGAGATGGTCGGCAGCTGCGGGAACGCCCCGTAGACGCCCCTTCGGTTCTCGGCGCCGACGACCTTCTCGCCGGACTGCGGCCAGTCCATCACGGCGTCGTCGTGGAACAACTCGTCCATGACGTTCACGTCGCGCGCGTTGATGCACTCGACCAGGCGCCGCACGACGGTGGCGTTCTCTTCCTCGTGGCGGTCCAGCGGTGTCCCGCCCGGACCTGTCGCGTCGACCATGGCCGTCCTCCGTCCCGCGTCTGCCGCGGACGTCGTCCGGACGGCGGCGAGCTGAGCAGGCGCACCTCTCCTCACGGCCATCGTCCTCCCCGGGGCGGGCACCGTCCACAGCACACGGGACGGCACCCGCCACCGGGCCGCACGGTGCGTCGACCGTTGCACGTGCGGTTCCCCGTCAGGCGCGCAGCAGCGGCAGGAGCTGTTCTCCCTGGCGCTCGATCTCGCGCAGGTACGGCGTGTCCGAGAGCACGAAGTGCGTGACGCCCAGGTCCTGGTACCGGCGCAGCGACTTCGCGACGTCCTGCGCCGAGCCGACGAGCCACGTCGTGCCGGCTCCCCCGCCGCCGAACCGCCCGGGCGTCGTCCACAGGTTCTCGTCGAGCACCTCGCCCCGCGCGGCGAGGTCGAGCAGCCGCTGCTGCCCGACGGCGGCCCGCCCGCCGCGGTCGCGCGCGGACCACGCGTCCCCCTGCGCGGCGCGGTCCGCGAGCTGCGCGACCTTGGCCTCGGCGTCGGCCCAGGCCTCCTCGGTCGTGTCGCGCACGAACGTCGTGACGCGCAGCCCGAACTCGAGCGGCGGGTGCTCGCGGCCCAGCTCCGCGCCGACCCTCCTCAGCCGGTCGATCCGCTCGGCGACCCCGTCCAGGGGCTCGCCCCAGAACAGCTGCACGTCCGCCTCGGTCGCGGCGACCCGTTCGGCGGCCTCCGACGCGCCGCCGAAGTAGAGCCGCGGGTGCTTGCGCTCGCCCCGGACCACGGGTCGCGGCCCGAGCCGCGACCCGGTGACGGAGAAGTGCTCCCCCTCGAAGGTGACCTCCTCCTGCGTCCACAGGCGCCGGACGACCTGGAGGAACTCCCGCGTCCGCGCGTACCGGTGCACGGGGTCGGCCTCGTCGTCCCCGTACGCCGCCTGGCCGTCCGACCCGGAGACGATGTTCACGAGGAGCCGGCCGCCGCTCAGGTGGTCGAGCGTCGCCGCGGCGGACGCGAAGTGCGCCGGTCGCCAGTACCCCGGTCGGATCGCGACGAGCGGGCGGAACGTCGTCGTGCGGGCCGCGAGCGCCGTGGCCACGGTGAACGTGTCGGGCCGCCCCCAGCTCGTCCCGAGCAGCGCCCCTCCCCAGCCGTGCCGCTCCAGGGCGTGCGCGTGGTGCGTGAGCGTGTCGAGGCTGTTGTGGTCCTCCACCGCGTCGTCGCCGCGGTGCCCGGGCCGGACCTGGTTGGGGACGTACCAGAGGTGCTCCGACGCGCCGCTCATGCCAGGGATCCAGCGAGATCCGGGATCACGGGCGCGGACACGTCCGTCGTCGGTGCCGACGCCGCCGCGTACCGGTTGGCGGGACGGTCGAGACCGTAGTGCTCGCGCAGCGTCGTGCCCTCGTACTCCTCGCGGAACAGGCCGCGCGCACGCAGCACGGGCAGCACGTGGTCGACGAACTGCTCGAGACCCGAGGGGAGCACGGCGGGCATGATGTTGAACCCGTCGGCGGCCTCGGCGTCGTACCAGTCCTGGATCGCGTCGGCGACCTGCTCGGGCGTGCCCGCGACCGTGCGGTGGCCGCGCCCGCCGCCGAGCCGCCCGATGAGCTCGCGCACGGTGAGCCGCTCGCGGCGCGCGAGCTCGACGACGAGCGTGTACCGGCTCTTCGCGCCCTCGATCTCGTCCTCGCTCGGCAGGTCGGCGGGCAGCTCGCGGTCGAGCGGGAGGTCCTCGGGTGCGAGGCGCAGCGTCCTCGCGAGCTGGGCGCGCGCGTACTCGGGGACGATGAGCTCGTCGAGCTCGCGCTCCGCCGCGAGCGCCTCGGCCTCGGTCGACCCGATGACGGGGACGATCCCCGGCAGGATCTTCACCGTCCCGGGGTCCCGGCCCACCGCCGCCGCCCGCGCCGTGAGGTCGGCGTAGAAGTCCCGGGCGTCGCCGAGCGTCTGGTGCGCCGTGAACACCGCCTCCGCGTACCGCGCCGCGAGGTCCTTGCCGTCCTCGGACGACCCGGCCTGCACGACGAGCGGCCGCGCCTGCGGCGAGCGCGGCGTCGTGAGGGCGCCGTGCACCGAGAAGTGCTCGCCGACGTGCCCCGGCGCGTGGATCTTCGCCGCGTCCGCCCACACGCCCGCCGCCTTGTCGGCGAGCACCGCGTCGTCCTCCCACGAGTCCCAGAGCTTGAACGCGACCTCGAGGAACTCCGCGGCACGCTCGTAGCGCACCGCGTGGGCGGGCTGGTCGTCGAGACCGAAGTTGCGCGCGATGTCCGGACCGGCCGTCGTCACGACGTTCCAGCCCGCGCGCCCGCCCGAGACGTGGTCGATCGACGCGAACCGCCGTGCGAGGTTGTACGGCGAGTTGTACGTCGTCGACGCGGTCGCGATGAGCCCGATGCGCTCGGTCACGGTCGCGATCGCGGTGAGCACGATCAACGGGTCGAGCGAGCCAGACGGGCGGCGGCCCACGTCCGACCGCAGCCCCGGCCCGTCGGCGAAGAAGATCGAGTCGAGCTTGCCCGCCTCGGCGGTCTGCGCGAGCCGCTGGAGGTGCGCGATGTTGGTGGACGTCCAGGCCGGGTCGCTCTCGGGGAGCCGCCACGACGCCTCGTGGTGCCCGGTGCTCATGAGGAACGCGTTGAGGTGCAGGCGTCCGGGGCGGTGTCCGTCGCGGCCGGCGGCGCGCGGGTCGCGGACGTGGCCGGCGATGTCGGTGGTCATGCGGCGTGCTCCTTCGTGTCGGCTCCGCGGTCGACGCCCAGGGCGTCGAGGAGCTCGGTGCGGATGCGGGCGAAGCGCGGGTCGGCGGCGTCGCGTCGCTCCCCGGTGCGGTAGCTCTGGTCGACGCGGCGTTCCCGGGCGATGCGGCCCTCGTCGAGCACGACGACGCGGTCCGCGAGGACGATCGCCTCGTCGACGTCGTGGGTCACGAGCAGTACGGCGGGCCGGTGCCGCGCGCACAGGTCGCGCAGCAGCGCGTGCATGCGGATGCGCGTGAGCGCGTCGAGCGCGCCGAACGGCTCGTCGGCGAGCAGGAGCCGCGGGGAGCGGACGAGCGACCGGGCGAGCGACACGCGCTGCTGCTCGCCGCCCGAGAGCTGGTTCGGCCACGCCCGCTCGCGGCCCGCGAGGCCGACCTCGGCGAGGCTCGCGCGTCCTGCCTCGCGCGCTGCGCTCCGTGACCGGGCCCGCGACGCGCCGTCGAGACCGAGGACGACGTTGTCGAGCACGCGTGCCCACGGCAGGAGCCGGGAGTCCTGGAAGACGACCGACACCTGCTCGGGCACCACGACCTCGCCCGACCCCGCGACGTCGTGGTCGAGCGCCGCGAGCGCGCGCAGGAGCGTGCTCTTGCCCGAGCCGGACCTGCCGAGGATCGCGACGAACTCGCCGTCGTCGACCGTGAGGTCCAGGTCGTCGAGGATGCGCTTCTCGCCGTACGACCGCACGAGCGAGCGGACCTGCACGGCAGGGCCACCCGCCGTCGGGCCGGGTGCCGCGCCCGGGCCGGGTGCCGCGCCGCGCGCCCCGGTCAGTCCTCCAGCGTGCGTCGCCATGACAGCACCTTCCTCTGCAGGAGGCGGACGCCGAGGTCCGCCGAGTAACCCAGGACCCCGTACACGACGAGACCGACGAGGATGATCTCGGTCTGCCCGTACGTGCGCGCGAGCTCCATCATGTAGCCGATCCCGGCGGTCGCGTTGACCTGCTCCACCACGACGAGCGCGAGCATCGACCCGGTGACCGCGAAGCGCAGCCCGAGGAAGAAGCCCGGCAGCGCGCCGGGCAGGATGACGCGGCGCACGAACTGCCGCCGCGAGAGCTGGACCGTCTCCGCGAGCTCGACGTACCGGCTGTCGATCGCCCGCAGGCCGTTGTGCGTGTGCAGGTAGATGGGGATGAAGACGCCGAGCGCGATGGTGATGACCTTCATCTCCTCGCCGATCCCGAACCACAGGATCAGCAGCGGCAGGAGGGCGAGGTTGGGGATCGCGCGCTTGACCTGGATCGGACCGTCGAGGACGGCGTCGCCCACCCGGCTGAGCCCGGCGGCGAGCGCGAGCGCCACGCCCGCGACGACGCCGAACGCGAGGCCGAGCGCGGCGCGCGTGAGCGAGACCGCGAGGTGCCCGCCGAGCCTGCCGTCCACGACCAGCTCGCCGCCCGTCGTCACGACGGTCCACGGCGCGCTGAGCACGCGCGGGTCGATGAGCCCGGTCGCGGACCCGACCGACCAGACCCCGACGATCAGCGCGACCCCGACGAGGGCGGCGAGCGGGATCGGGCGCCCGAGGCCGAGGCGCGTGCCGCGCGGGCGCACGTCCGTCGCGACGGGTGGTGCGTCGGCCCTCGGGACCAGCAGGTCCGCCCGGTCGACGACGGCGGCGCTCACCGGTCGCCCCCGCCGTCCGCCGCGGCGGCCGCGGCCCGGCCGGCGACGGGCCCGAAGCGCTCGTCGAACAGGTCCGCCGCCGGGAAGGGCTCGCGGTCGAGCTCGGCCGCGAGCAGGTCGATCGTCGCCTGTGTCCGCTCGATGCCCTCGGTGAGGTCCTCGGGGACGTCCGGCACCGGCGCGTGGTCGATGAGGTACTGCGCGTCCTCCTCGCTCAGGCCCTGGTCCTCGACGTAGTACCCCTGCTTCCACTCCTCGGGGTGCTCGAAGACCCAGACCCTCGCCGCCGCCCACGTCTCGACGTACTCGCGCAGCGCCGCGGCCTTCGCCGGGTCCTGGACCACCTCCGTCGGCCCGTACAGGTGGGACGCGTCGTCGCGCAGGTGGTGCTTGACGGACGTCGCGCCGTCGGCCTCGTACGTCCCCAGGTACCGGTAGAGCTGCGTGCCGCCCAGCGGGGCGATGTCCACCTCGCCCGCGGCGAGCGCCGTCGAGTACACGTCGCCCGTGCTCGGGAGCTCGACGAGCTCGACGTCGTCCTGCGTGAGACCTGCCTCCTGCAGCGCCTTGAGGACGATGGCGCCCTGCGCCTGGCCCGGGCTGAAGGCGATGCGGTGGCCGCGGAAGTCCTCGAGCGAGTCGAGCTCGACGCCGGGCGCGCCCGCGAACTCGTAGATCGGCACGTCCTCCCAGTTGTCGCGGTAGACCGACGCGTAGATCTGCACGTCCAGGCCGGTCCACGTCGCGTGGATCGGCGGGATCTCGGCGACGGCGCCGATGTCGAGCGAGTCGGCGCGGAACGCCTCCGTCGTCGCGGGGCCGCCGGAGATGTTGGCCCACTCGACCTCGAACGAGAAGTCGCCGTCGAGCTCGTCACCCGCGAGCTCGATCGCCTTCTGGGTCGTCGGGTCGCCGATGCGCAGGACCGTCCCCTCCGGCACCTCGGTCGGCAGCTCGGCGTCCGGGGCGAGCGCGCCGGCCGGGGCGTCGTCGGACGCCTGGGCCGCGCCGCACGCCCCGGTCGCGAGCACCGCGGCGAGGGCGAGGGCGGCGAGCGCGACGGGGCGCGGGCCGCGGGCCGGGGTACGCAGCGGCTCCCTGTTCAGCGGCTCGGGGCCCGGCGGGCTCTGGTGCGGCGGGTCCTGGTCCAGCGGTGCGGAGCGGTGGCGCTCGGTCATGTCAGGTCCTCTCGGTGCGGGTCGGCGGGGGCACGGTGCGCCCGTGGTGGGCGCGCTCGAGAGGGCGACAGCGGGTGGGTGCGACGGTCGGCGTGGTGGTCGTCATGGGCACGACGCTAGGTAAAGACGACTAGATCGGTCCAGATTGTTCTGAGGGATGAGCCGTTGTAACGCTGCGTGAACGGGCCCGGCACGGGAGCGGGTACGACGACGGCCCCGGCCCTCCCGCAGGAGGTCCGGGGCCGTCGTGGTCAGGCCGGGAGGACGAGAGGCGGACCGGCGTGACCGGTCCGCCGTCGCGTCAGGCGAGGCGGGAGCGTGTCACTCCGCGCCGGCCTGCAGCTCGCCGGTCGGCGGGAGGTCGCGCACCGAGACGCCGGTCGGCGCGTCGAGCGCGGCGGCCGCACCCACGCTCACCGGACCGCGGTCGTGCTCGCCCTTGGAGACACCCCGGAAGGTGAACTCCCCGAGCAGGCCCTCGCCCTCCGCGTCGACCAGGACGATCTCGCCGGCCTTGAGCTCGCCGAACAGGATCTTCTCGGACAGGACGTCCTCGATGTCGCGCTGGATCGCGCGGCGCAGCGGACGAGCGCCCAGGACCGGGTCGTAGCCCTTCTCGGCGAGCAGGCGCTTCGCCGCCGGGGTGAGCTCGATGCCCATGTCCTTGTCCCGCAGACGCGAGTCGAGACGCGCGATCATCAGGTCGACGATCTGGATGATCTCGTCCTGCGAGAGCTGCGGGAACACCACCACGTCGTCGACGCGGTTGAGGAACTCGGGCCGGAAGTGCTGCTTGAGCTCGTCGTTGACCTTCGCCTTCATGCGCTCGTACGACGTCACCAGGTCGCCGCCGGCGTTGAAGCCGGTCTGGACGCCCTTGGCGATGTCCCGCGTGCCGAGGTTGGTCGTCATGATGATGACGGTGTTCTTGAAGTCCACGACGCGGCCCTGCGAGTCGGTCAGGCGACCGTCCTCGAGGATCTGCAGGAGCGAGTTGAAGATGTCCGCGTGGGCCTTCTCCACCTCGTCGAACAGGACGACCGAGAACGGCTTGCGCCGCACCTTCTCGGTGAGCTGGCCGCCCTCGTCGTACCCGACGTAGCCGGGGGGTGAGCCGAACAGCCGCGAGACCGTGTGCTTCTCGGAGAACTCCGACATGTCGAGCTGGATGAGCGCGTCCTCGTCCCCGAAGAGGAACTCGGCCAGCGCCTTGGCCAGCTCGGTCTTCCCGACGCCCGTGGGGCCGGCGAAGATGAACGACCCACCGGGGCGCTTCGGGTCCTTGAGGCCGGCACGCGTACGGCGGATGGCCTGCGACAGCGCCTTGATCGCGGCCTCCTGGCCGACGACGCGCTTGTGCAGCTCGTCCTCCATGTGGAGCAGGCGGCTGGACTCCTCCTCGGTGAGCTTGAAGACCGGGATGCCCGTGGCCATGGCCAGGACCTCGGCGATCAGCTCCTCGTCCACCTCCGCGACCGTGTCGAGGTCGCCCGACTTCCAGGCCTTCTCCTTGTCGGCGCGCTTCGCGGTGAGCTGCTTCTCCGTGTCGCGCAGGCCCGCGGCCTTCTCGAAGTCCTGGGCGTCGATCGCGGACTCCTTCTCGCGCCGCGCCTCGGCGATCTCCTCGTCGAGCTCCTTGAGCTCCGGCGGGGCCGTCATGCGGCGGATGCGCAGGCGCGCGCCCGCCTCGTCGATGAGGTCGATCGCCTTGTCGGGCAGGAAGCGGTCGTTGATGTAGCGGTCGGCGAGCGTGGCCGCGGAGACGAGCGCGGAGTCCGTGATGGACACGCGGTGGTGCGCCTCGTAGCGGTCGCGCAGACCCTTGAGGATCTCGATCGCGTGCGTGAGCGACGGCTCGGCGACCTGGATCGGCTGGAAGCGGCGCTCCAGGGCCGGGTCCTTCTCGACGTGCTTGCGGTACTCGTCGAGCGTCGTGGCGCCGATGGTCTGCAGCTCTCCGCGCGCGAGCATCGGCTTGAGGATGCTCGCGGCGTCGATCGCGCCCTCGGCGGCACCGGCACCGACGAGCGTGTGGATCTCGTCGATGAACAGGATGATGTCGCCGCGCGTGCGGATCTCCTTGAGCACCTTCTTGAGGCGCTCCTCGAAGTCGCCGCGGTAGCGCGAGCCGGCCACGAGGGCGCCCAGGTCCAGCGTGTAGAGCTGCTTGTCCTTGAGCGTCTCCGGGACGTCGCCGCGGACGATGTCCTGCGCGAGGCCCTCGACGACGGCGGTCTTGCCGACGCCGGGCTCGCCGATGAGGACGGGGTTGTTCTTGGTGCGGCGGCTCAGCACCTGCATGACGCGCTCGATCTCGAGCGCGCGGCCGATGACCGGGTCGAGCTTGCCCTCGCGCGCGGCCTGGGTCAGGTTGCGCCCGAACTGGTCGAGCACCGCGGACCCCGACGGCTGGCCCTCGGTGGGACCGCCGGCGGCGACGGGCTCCTTGCCCTGGTAGCCCGACAGCAGCTGGATGACCTGCTGGCGCACCTTGTTGAGGTCGGCGCCCATCTTGGTGAGCACCTGGGCGGCGACGCCCTCGCCCTCGCGGATCAGCCCGAGCAGGATGTGCTCGGTCCCGATGTAGTTGTGGCCGAGCTGCAGCGCCTCGCGCAGCGACAGCTCCAGCACCTTCTTGGCACGCGGCGTGAACGGGATGTGCCCGCTCGGGGCCTGCTGGCCCTCGCCGATGATCTCGGTCACCTGGGTGCGGACGCCGTCCAGGGAGATCCCGAGGGACTCCAAGGCCTTGGCCGCGACGCCCTCGCCCTCGTGGATGAGGCCGAGGAGGATGTGCTCGGTGCCGATGTAGTTGTGGTTGAGCATCCGCGCCTCTTCCTGGGCGAGGACGACGACCCGACGGGCTCGGTCTGTGAATCTCTCGAACATGTGCTGCTCCTCACGAGCGGCCTACACCTGCGCACCGACGTCCCTGGCCTCCAGGAATCGCCGAGTACAGCCTGACCGCATTGACTCTATGCGGTCCGAACGAGGCACACCCCCTCCGTATGCCGATGTTCGCCAGGGGCGTGATTGAGGGGTCACGCCGTGACCTGCGGTGCTCCCGGGCACGCACGGCAGGACCCGTCGGACGCCCCGGCGCGCACGACACGCGCGCCGGGCGTTGACCGCGCCCGTCGGCGACGGCAGGCTCGGGGTGCGGCCCCCGCACCGGCAGAAGGGTGGGCGATCATGACGCACGGACCTGACCAGCAGCCCGAGGAGCCGGCCGCGCGCCGCGAGCACGGCGCCGTCGGGCGCCCCGACGGGACCCCGGCGACGTGGGAGCAGGTGGTCGACCGGTTCCACGGCGTCGTCGCCGAGGTCGCCGACCCGCTCACCTGGGGCCTCGACCTCGACGAGGAGACCATCACCGGCGTCGGCGACGGGACCCACGACCCCACGGACGAGCGGTTCCTGCGCTCCTACGTGTCCTTCACCGGGGAGACGCTCGACGTCGAGACGCTGCGCCTCGGCGCCGCCGACGACGAGCAGGCCACCGAGATCCTGCGGACCGCCCTGAGCGGAGCGCTCGCCGCGCCGCTGCACGCGGACTCCGCCGACGACGACTTCCTCGACTCCTACCAGGAGTACCGGGCGGCCATGCGCGCGATCGTCGAGGAGGTCGAGACCGCCCCGCTCACACGCGGGCCCTTCGTGGTCGACGGCGCCGCGCTGCCCGGCCTGCACGCCCGCGTGCGGGACAGCGCCGCGGTGTACGTGGTGGTCGAGGACCGGGCGGTCGTGATCGCCGGGCCGGGGGACCTGCTGGAGCGGGTCGACGTGGTGACCGCTCCCCTGCGCGCGATCCTCCACGGCGAGGACCACGGAGAGCTCTGAACGGTTGCTGGGACACGGAGGTGGCGCGGTGCGCGGTGTGATCGTCGGTGTGGACGGGTCCGAGGGGTCGGACGAGGCGCTCGACTGGGCCCTGCGCGAGGCCGCGACCCGCATCGCGCGCCTCACCGCGGTGCTCGCGTGGGACCCGGGACGCCACGCCGGCCGCGACGACACGGGCGACGACGACGAGCGGGGCGCCCGGCGGCGGGACGCGGTCGCCGGCTGGGTCGAGGCGGCGCGCGAGCGCACGGGGCTCGGAGCGCAGGACGTCGAGGTCGTCGCCACGGAGGTCCGCGGCAACGCCGCGACGTCCCTGCTCGCGCTCGCGGAGGGCGAGAGCGGGCCGGAGGGCGACGTCGACGGTGACGGCGGTGCCGAGGACGGCCCCGCCGACCTGCTCGTGGTCGGTCGCTGCGGACGCGGCCGCGTCAGCCGCATGGTGCTCGGCTCCGTGCCGTCGGCCGTCCTGCAGCACGCGACGGTGCCCGTCGCGGTCGTCCGCGGCACCGCGAACCGGTCAGGACCGGTCGTCGTCGGGGTCGACGGCTCGTCCACGTCCGTGCACGCGCTGCGGCACGGGGCCGACGTCGCGCGCCGGACCGGTGCGACGCTCGAGGCGCTGTTCTGCTGGCAGATCGTCACGCTCGCCCCGCTGCCCGACTCGTGGGGCTGGGCGCCGCCGATCGACGACTACGAGTCCTTCGCCGCCGCGACGCTCGACACCGCGCTCGAGACGGCAGGCATCGACCTGCCCGACGACCGCGTCGTCCGCACGGTCCGGCACGTGCAGGCCGCGAAGGGCGTCATCGAGGCGTCGTCGCACGCGTCCCGTCTCGTGCTCGGCAACCGCGGCGTGGGCGGGTTCGACCGCCTCCTCCTCGGCTCGGTGAGCCGGCACGCCACGGAGTACGCGCACTGCCCCGTCACCGTCGTGCGACCACCCGACGCGACGCACCCGTCGGGCACCACGGAACTCTGAACCCGGCCGGAGCGCTCGTGGCTCTGCCGCCTTGCCGGGCCCTTGACGACGAACCGCGAGAGGACCAGTTCCCGAATTCCTCGACCCGGTCGCTCGCGTCGCCGGGCGCGGTGAGGCGCACCTGACGCCCGACGAACGCCATGCCCCGCCCGAGCTCGAGCATCGTGTCCTGCGGCCGGTCCATCAGCGCGTGCTCGACGTCACGCTCCGCGATGCGCTCGACCAGGCCCAGATGCCCGAGCACGTACGGGTCCTTCACCAGCTGCTGCGCCAGCTCGGGGTCCGGAGCCTCGAGCTCACGCACGCGACCACCCGTGCTCGGCGGCACTCGCGGCGTACCAGTCCCGCTCCTCGCGAGTCCTCAGCCGGCCGAGCAGCACTGTCACGTGGCGCCACGGCAATCGTCCACCAACCTGGTGGAGGAACTCGTCGACCGCGGACGCAGTCTCCGGAGCACCGGCCCCATCCGGCGGCGCCTCGGCCGCACCTCGACAGGACGAGCAGCTCGCACCTGGCGGTGAGTCCGGCGTCAGCGCTGGTCCGCACTGCGCGTGCCGACCGGGCGCCACGGATCGACCGGTGCGTCGAGCCGCCGCCCGTCGAGCACGATGTCGACGTCCTCGTTGAAGAACGCGACGAGCCCGGCGACGCGCTCTCCCTCCGGCAGAGGCTCGGGGAGCGTCCAGGCAAGGTCGCGGACGAGCCGCCCGCCGACCCGGGCGGAGAGGTATGCCGCCCGTCCTTTGTAGGCGCAGGCGGTGCGGGTGTCGCTCGGCTCGAGCTGGACGACGACGTCCTCACGCGGCAGGTAGTAGCGCGTGGGCAGCAGCGTCTCGAAGAGCATCATCACCCGCGACGACTCCGCGAGGAGGTGACCGTCCAGCTCGAGTCGGACGTGACGCGAGCTCGCGCGCACGTCGATCCGGTGGAACGGGTCGTGCGGGTGGGCCGAGATCGCCTCGTCCTCTTCGTACCAGGCGTCGAACGACGTGAAGTCGAGGAGGACGTAGCCGGCCAGGTCCGGGTCGTCGAGCCGCAGCCCAGACCCGTTGCGGCCCTCGCCGATCACGAGAACCGGTTCGCCGTCGGCGGTGTGGGCCGCCCGCCCGTCGCGGTCCTGGGGAGGTGCGGGAGACAGGCCGGTGCGGATGTCCGCTTCGGGCACGGCGTAGGCAGGTACGACCTGGCCGGGCTCCCACACCAGCACGGCCTGGACGCTGTCGACGACGATCGCGCCGGCGAGCGCGGCGCGCACCCGCACGGCGGTCGGCTCGTGCCGTAGCTCGCCGACGACCGCGGTCAGCCGGCCACGGAGAAGGGTGCTCATCGTCCCTCCCGCGCGGCGCCGCGGTCCTGGCGACGCCCCAGCTCGGCCTCGTCCACCAGGGCGAACATCGGCTCGCCCGGGGGGCACAGGCAGGTGACCAGGAACCGCAGCGGGACGTCGTCACGGTTGTTGCCGTCCTGGTAGTGGATGAGGTCGCCGCCCGGCTCCCAGAACGCCTCGCCTGCTCGGACGACCCGCTCGGGCTCACCCTCGAGCTCCATCAGCATCTCGCCCTCGAGCACGACGCCGAAGGCGGGCCCGGGGTGGCGGTGCGGCGGCGCGCCCCCGTCCCCGGGCGGGTACTCGACGACCAGCGTCATCGCGTGCGCACCGTCGGGGATGAACGGTGGCGCGGCGTCCTGCAGCATCGTCTGTGCGGTCTTCCACGCTTCTGACCTGGGCTTTCCCACGATGCTCTCCTCTGCTTCGTCGCGGACCGGCCGAACCGGTCGTCGCGGGTGATCGTGCCGTCGTGAGGCACGGACGGAGGCCACGCCGGCCCGTCATCCGGTTCGACAAGGCGGCCGCCCGGGGTGTGACGTCGCGCGGCGTCGGTCACCCGACGGGGCACGGGCGGGACGCCCATCGGGCCTCAGCGGGCGGTCAGACCACCAGTCCCGACGCAGGGAGCGATCAGTCCCGCTCGCCATCCCCCGCCAGCCGACCAGACTCGCCTGGTCCTCGGCCGTCTGGTCGCAGCCCTTCCGTCAGGAGGGAGAGGAAGAACGGCCAGCGGGCCGGGTCACCCGTCGCCGTCGCGCCCTGGAAGGCGGCCGTCATCAGCCCGACGACGTCGCGACCCGTGAGGTCCGCACGTGCGACGCCCGCCTCCCGGGCGCGGCGCGCCAGGAGCTCGGAGATCTCCTCCAGGCGCTCTCGGCGCTCGCTCAGCTCAGGCATCGTGATCTCCGCCGACGCCGCGACCTGGCAGAACGCACGATCGCTGGCCTGCAGCTCGATCCCGGCGACGACGAACTGGCGCAGCGCGTCGAGCGGGTCAGGCGCGTCGAGCAGTCCCTCGGCTCGCCGAGCGAGGTCGTCCACCAGGCCTGCCACGACCGTCGAGACGAGCTCCTCCTTGGAGGCGAAGTGACGGAAGACCGTGCCCTTGGCGACGCCGGCCTCCTGGGCGATCGCCGCCACGGGCACCTCGAGCCCCGACTCGGCCAGGACCCGCCCAGCCGCCGCGACGAGGGCGTGCCGGTTCCGTACCGCGTCGGACCGCATGGCACCACCTCCAGTGCACGAGACCCTACCAGTGAAAGTGACTTGGCGGTCATCTTCGGTGCTACCCTCGACGCAAGATGACCAGCCGGTCATCTTGTCGCGGATGACGAGGAGCGGGACATGGGCACGGACATGACGGAACGCCGCGCGCTGGTGGTCGGGGCGTCGTCGGGCATCGGGGCGGCGATCGCGGTGGCGTTCGCCGGAGCGGGGGCGCGGGTCGTCGCGGCGGGGCGCCGGTTCGGCCGGCTCCAGGAGGTGGCTGCTCGGGCGGGCGAGCTGTCCGGCACCATCACGCCGGTGGAGCTCGACGTCGCCGAGGAGGCCTCGGCGCGTGCGGGCGTCGCGGCGGCCGTGCAGGAGCTGGGTGGGCTCGACGTCGTCGTGAACAACGCCGGCGTGATGCTCAGCGGCCCGGTACGGACCGCCGACCCGGCCGAGTGGGAGCGCATGACACGCACCAACCTGCTCGGGACGCTGCACGTCTCGCACGCGGCGCTGCCGCACCTGGTGGCGAGCCGGGGCACGCTCGTGCAGACGTCCTCGACGTCGGGGCGGACGGCGTCGGCCGGCTCGGGCGTGTACGCGGCCACCAAGCACGGCGTCAACGCCTTCTCCGAGGCCCTTCGCCAGGAGGTCGCGTCGCAGGGTGTGCGGGTGGTCGTCGTCGAACCGGGGATGGTCGCCACCGAGCTCGCGGACCACATCACCGACCCGGCCATGCGCGAGATGGCCGCCCAGATCTACGGGGGGATCCGGGTGCTGGACCCCGAGGACGTCGCTGACGCCGTGCTGTTCGCGGTGACGCGACCGGCGCACGTGTCGGTCAACGAGATCCTGCTGCGGCCGACGGCTCAGGTGCCATGAGACGTCGGAGCGGCTGTGCCGTCGAGGACCCGAACACGCCGAGATGGCCCCGCTCGGGCCGGCGTCATCCCTCGGCGCCGCGCCGGGCCAGGTCGAGGACGGCGCGCGCGAACGCGTCGGGCGCCTCCGCGGGCAGGTCGTGGCCGGCGTGGGGCACCTGCCGGTGCTCACGCGGGCCGCCGAAGAACCGGGCCGTCGCCGACCCGTCGGTCGCGGGGAAGTTGCCGTCGGCGAGTCCGTCGAGGGTGATGGTCGGGACGTCGATCCGGGGCAGCGCGGCGAGGCGTCGCTCGACGTCCTCGTACGCCGGGTCGCCCGGCGCGAGGCCGAGCCGGTGGCGGTAGGAGTGGATGACGACGTCGACGTGGTCGGGGTTGTCGAAGGCCTCTGCGGCCCGCGCGATCTCGGCGTCGGTGAAGGAGCGCTCGGGCGAGTTGCGCGCCCACAGGACGCGGGCGATCTCGCTGCGGTTCTGGGTGAGCCCGCGCTTCCCGCGCTCGGTCGTGTAGTACCAGAAGTACCAGAACCCGGCTTCCAGGTCGGGACGGATCGGCGTCTGGGCGGCGGCGACGTCCTGCACGAGGTAGCCGTTCACGGAGACGAGGCCGTGGACGCGCCCCGGCCAGAGGGCCGCGACGACGCATGCGGCGCGGCCGCCCCAGTCGTACCCGGCGAGCACGGCCGAGCCGATGCCGAGCGCGTCGAGGAGCGCGACGAGGTCGGAGCCCAGTGCGCCCTGCTGGCCCGAGCGCATCGTGCCGGGGTCGCGGAACGTCGTCGGGCCGTGGCCGCGCAGGTAGGGCACGACGACACGCAGCCCTTCGGCGGCCAGGACGGGCACGACGTCCACGTAGCTGTGCACGTCGTACGGGTAGCCGTGCAGGAGCACCACGGGGGGTCCGGCGGGGTCGCCCGCCTCCACGTACCCGACGGTGAGCGGTCCGGCGTCGACCGTCGAGACCGGTCCGAGCGCGGTGGTGGTGATCATCGTCGCCTCCTCTCGTCCGCGCGCCGTCAGGCTGCGACGGCGCGCGTCGCGGCGAGGGCGTCCAGCACGGTGCGGGCCACCCGTTCCGGGGCGGAGACCGCGACGGCGTGCGACGCGCCCGCCACCTCGTCCACCCCGCGCGCGGCGGAACGCTCGGCCATCCACCGGTGCGCTGCGACCGGGATGTTGCGGTCCTCGGAGCCGAAGACGAACCACGACGGCACGCTCTTCCAGGCCGGCGTGCCGGCGAGCAGCGCCTGGTTGAGCGCGACGTCCGTGACCGGGCGCTGCGTCCGGGCGGCGACGTATGCGGCCTCCTCCGGCACGTCCGCGGCGAACTGCGCGTGATAGGCGTCCGGGCGGATCCAGAGGTCGTCGACGTCGTCGACGAGGGACGTGCTCTCGAGCGCGTCGGCGAGCGTGCTGCCGGGGAACCGCCCGGCGAGGTCGGCTGCGCTCTCGCCGGTGTCCGGGGCGAACGCGGCGACGTAGACGAGGCCCGCGACGTCGCCCAGCCCTTCGGCCGCCGCCTCCGTGACGACCATGCCGGCGTAGGAGTGCCCGACGAGCACGAGCGGACGCCCGGCGTCGCCGACCGCGTCGCGCACGTACTGCGCGTCCGTCACGACGCTGCGCAGGGGGTTCGCGAGGGCGAGGGTGTCGACGTCGTGCGCACGGAGCCGGGCGATCACGCCCGACCAGCTCGCGGACTCGGCGAACGCGCCGTGCAGCAGCACGACGAGCGGGTTCTCGGGCATGGCGCTCTCCTCCGTCGGTCGGCGGACGGGTTCGGGCGGACCGCCCGACGTCCTGACGACCGTTCGACCGAGGAGGGCGCCCGGGCGTGACACCGGCGCGGCCCGGTCCCTGCGCGGCCCACGCTTCCGTGACCCGGTGGGAGCGCACCGCCACGCCCACGAGGGCGCGATCTCGGACGCGGCAGCGGCCGACCGGCGGGAGGGTCCGGTGGCGGGTGGGACCAGCCGCGATCTGCTTGGCGCATGCCCCCCAAGGGCCGCCTGAAACCCGGTGCTCCCGCTCTTACCTCACGACTCGACCGGACCCGTCCGACACGCGTCGTCCTGCTGCACCCGCTCGACCGGGCGCGCGTCCGGCCTGTGACACGACGTGGGCGACGACCGACCGCCGCGCTCACCCCGCTGGCCGAGCAGCGGGGCGACGTGACGATCGCCACGCTGTACCGCGGCGTGACGGACGGGTCGCAGGACAGGGCGAGCTACCGCGAGCTCGAGGACGGCCCGCCCTCACGGCGCGCGCCATGGCGTGGTTCCGGGACCGCCACCTGCCCCGACGTGGAGCGCCGGCCCGAGATCACCGCGTCGCCGTCGCGCGCCTCGCTCTCGCCGGGACGGCCCGCGCTGCGCCCGCGCGTCGTGGTGCGCCACGCGGCAGGATGGGAGTCCCCGACCGGTCGGAGCCCCCATGACGAACGTCGACCTGCTCACCGACGCGCACCTCACGGGCGCGCGGTCCGCCGCGAACGGACGCAGCGCGGAGGTCGTGCTGCACGACGGCCCGCTGCGCCAGACGATCATCGCCCTGCTCGCGGGCGTCGAGCTGGGCGAGCACAACTCGCCGCCCGCCGCGTCGATCCAGGTGCTGCGCGGGAAGGTCCGCGTCACCGCGCTGGGCGAGGGCGACACGGAGCTGGGCGCGGGCGAGCTGCGCGTCCTCACGCACGAGCGTCACGCGGTGTCGGCGCTCGAGGACAGCGCGTTCCTCCTCACGACCGTGACGGGCGTCCCGACGCCCTGACGTCCCGTCACCGGCCCGCCGCACGTCGTCAGCGACGCACGGCCCACGTGGCGAGGGCGACGGCCACGACGTCCTCCGCGACGGCGCCCGGCCAGTCCGGGCGCTTCCCGACGGCGAGCCCGCGCCACGCGGCGCCGCCCCACGTCCCGGCGGCCGCGCCGAGGGCGCCCGCGACGGCGCAGACGACCACGGCCGCTCCCCCGGCGCCCCGGCCGCGCGCGAGGCGCGTGCCGCCGAGCGCTCCGCTCAGCATCCGGAACGCCGGCCCCGGCGGGACGAGGCGGCTGGGCGCACTCGGCTGCTTGTCGCCGACGACCTCGCCCACCACGGCGAGCAAGGCCGCACCCCGGGCGACGGGGCCGTGCCCCGCCGACCCGCCGTCGGGCCGCGCGGCGAGCAGCGGCGCCGCGACGCCGAGCGTCGAGCGGGAGCCCGCCGCGACCCCCAGCGCGAGGGACCTCACGGCGAGCGACCGTCCGGCCGGTGCCGACGGTCGTGGCTGTCCGGGGTGCGTGCGTGCCATGGTCGTCCTCCTCGCTCGGTGCCGTCCGCCCGACCGTAGCGGGGAGGAACCTCACCCGCGCCCTGACCGCGGGCCGCGTCACGCCCCCGGTAGCCTGTGCCCGTGGCCGGACCGACCCTCAGCGAGGTAGCGCGCGCCGCGGGCGTCTCGCTCGCGACCGCCTCGCGCGCCATCAACGGGAGCGCGAACCGCACGGTGGGGGCGGAGCTGCGCGAGCGGGTGCTCGCGACGGCGGCACGCATGGGCTACTCCCCCGACCCGAGCGCCCAGGCGATGGCGCGCGGGCGCACGACGACCGTGGGGCTCGTGGTCCACGACATCGCCGACCCGTACTTCTCCTCCCTGGCCGCGGGCGTGACCGACGCCGCCGACCGCGAGGGTCTCCTCGTCACGCTGACGAGCACGCAGCACAGCTCCGCGCGCGAGCTCGCCTTCGTCGAGCTCATGGACCGGCAGCGCGCACGCGCCCTGGTCCTGGGCGGCGGGCGCCTGTCGGCCGCCGACGACGCCGCCCCCTCCGCGGACGCGCTGCACGACGCGCTCGTGCGGTACCGCGACGGGGGCGGCCTGGTCGCGCTCGTCGGGCAGGCGCTGGGCGACCTGCCGGCGGTCGAGATCGCCAACCGCCAGGGCGCGGCCGAGCTCGCGACGGCGCTGCACGGCCTGGGCTACCGGTCCTTCGGCGTGCTCGCCGGCCCCGTGGGCCACCGCACGGCGCTCGACCGCGCGGCGGGGTTCACCGAGGCGCTCGCCGCGCTCGGCACGGCCGTCGACGCCGGGGCGGTGGTGCCGTGCGAGTTCACGCGCGACGGCGGCTACGCGGGCATGCAGGAGCTCCTCGCGCGCACCGCCCCCGCGGGCGCGCCGCCCCGCGCGGTGCTCGCGGTGAACGACGTGATGGCGGTGGGCGCGATGGCCGCGGTGCGCGACGCCGGGCTGCACGTCCCCCGCGACGTCGCGGTCGCGGGCTTCGACGACATCGTCACGCTGCGCGACGTCGTCCCCGGGCTGACGACCGTGCGCATCCCGCTCGTCGAGGTCGGGCAGGTCGCGCTGCGCCTCGCCCTCGGGCTCCCCGTCGGGCCGGACCTGCCGGGCGTCGTGCACGAGGTGGCCGAGGGCCGGGTCGAGGTGCGTGGCGACGTCGTGCTGCGCGAGTCCACGCCCCCGCTCTGAGCCCCGGACCGGTTCGTTCTCCCACCGTCGGAGAGAGTCCGTGGTTGACGCTGGAAAGCGCATTCCCTATGCTGGGGAGCACCACGCTTCTCTCGCCGACCTCGCCGTCGCGCGACTGACAGGACGGAGTCGTCCCGATGACCACCACCCGCACCCTGCGCATCGCCATGAACGGCGTGACCGGCCGCATGGGCTACCGCCAGCACCTCGTGCGCTCGATCCTGCCGATCCGCGAGCAGGGCGGCGTCGAGCTCCCCGACGGCACGCGCCTGCAGGTGGAGCCGATCCTCGTCGGCCGCAACGAGTCGAAGATCCGCGAGCTCGCCGCCCAGCACGACGTCGAGCACTGGACCACCGACCTCGACGGCGCGATCGCCGACCCGACGGTCGACGTGGTGTTCGACGCCTCGATGACCGCGCTGCGGGCCAAGACCCTCACCAAGGCGATGCAGGCGGGCAAGCACGTCTACACCGAGAAGCCGACGGCCGAGACGCTCGCCGAGGCGGTCGAGCTCGCGCGCCTGCGCGAGGAGACCGGCGTGACCGCGGGCGTCGTGCACGACAAGCTCTACCTGCCGGGCCTCGTCAAGCTGCGCCGCCTCGTCGACGAGGGCTTCTTCGGGCGCATCCTGTCGCTGCGCGGCGAGTTCGGCTACTGGGTGTTCGAGGGCGACCACCAGGCCGCCCAGCGCCCGTCGTGGAACTACCGCAAGGAGGACGGCGGTGGCATGACCACCGACATGTTCTGCCACTGGAACTACGTGCTCGAGGGCATCCTCGGCTCGGTGCGCACGGTCACCGCCCAGACCACGACGCACATCCCGACCCGGTGGGACGAGCAGGGCAAGGAGTACACGGCGACGGCCGACGACGCCGCCTACGGCATCTTCGAGATCGAGACCCCGGGCGGGGACCCGGTCGTCGCGCAGATCAACTCGTCGTGGGCGGTGCGCGTGTACCGCGACGAGCTCGTCGAGTTCCAGGTCGACGGCACGCACGGCTCGGCGGTCGCGGGCCTGCGCCGGTGCGTCGCGCAGCAGCGGGCACACACGCCCAAGCCCGTGTGGAACCCGGACCTGCCGGTCACCGAGCCCTTCCGCGACCAGTGGCTCGAGGTGCCCGCGAACGCCGACCTCGACAACGGCTTCAAGCTGCAGTGGGAGGAGTTCCTCCTCGACGTCCACGCCGGCCGCCCGCACCGCTTCGACCTCCTCTCCGCGGCGCGGGGCGTGCAGCTCGCCGAGCTCGGCCTGCGCTCGTCCGCCGAGGGCCGCCGCCTCGACGTCCCCGAGATCACCCTGTGAGCGCCGCGACCCTCGCGGTCCCCGGTTCGCGCGAGCTGCGCGACCGGGACGGGTCGGGAGCCGTCGTGCACCTGCCCCGCTTCGCCGACGACGGCCGCGTCGCCGGCACCGAGGTGCGCGAGCTGCTCGTCCCGGGGCCGTGGACCCGGCCGACCGCGCCGATCACGTCGCGCGTCGCGTTCGCCGCGGCGCACGTGGTGCCGCAGGTCGGCGCAGAGAACGTGCCGGGCGCGCCCGCCGCCGTCGACTGGGACGCGACGCTCGCCTTCCGGCACCGCATCTGGGAGCACGGGCTCGGTGTCGCGGACGCCATGGACACCGCGCAGCGCGGCACGGGGCTCGACTGGGCCGCGACGCAGGAGCTCGTGCGCCGCTCCGCGGCCGAGGCGCGCTCCGTGGGCGCCCGGATCGCGTGCGGCGCGGGCACCGACCAGCTCGACCCCGCGGTGCTCGCGGGCCGCGCGCCCGGCGACCCGGCGGCGCTCGACGCCGTCGTGACCGCCTACCGCGAGCAGGTCCACATGGTGCAGGACGCCGGCGCGCAGGTCGTCGTCATGGCGTCGCGCGAGCTCGCGCGCGTCGCGCGCTCGCCCGAGGACTACGCGCGCGTCTACGACGCCGTGCTCTCCGAGGCGGACAGGCCCGTGATCCTCCACTGGCTCGGCCCGATGTTCGACCCGGAGCTCGAGGGCTACTGGGGCACGGCGTCGGTCGACGAGGCGACCGACGTCCTGTTCAACCTCGTTCGCGCCCACCAGGGACGGGTCGACGGCGTCAAGGTGTCCCTGCTCGACGCGGACCACGAGAAGGGCCTGCGCTCGCGCCTGGCGCGCCTCGACCCGGGCACCGGGGCCGACGCGCCCGGCCCCGTGCGCCTGTACACGGGCGACGACTTCAACTACCCCGACCTCGTCGTCGGAGACGGGAAGCGGCACTCGGACGCGCTGCTCGGCATCTTCGCCGCGATCTACCCCGCCGCGTCGACCGCGCTCCAGGCGCTCGACGCCGGTCACCCGGACCGCGCGCACGCCGTCCTCGCGGCGACGGAGGCGCTCGGGCGGCACGTGTTCACCGCCCCGACGTCCTCCTACAAGGCCGGGATCGCGTTCCTCGCCTGGCTCAACGGCGCGCAGCCGGGCTTCCAGCTCGTGGACGGCCTCCAGTCGGGCCGGTCCGTCGCGCACCTCGTCGGCCTCGTCCGCCTCGCGGACCGCGCCGGGCTGCTGCTCGACCCGGACCTCGCCGCGCGGCGCACGCGCGCCTTCCTCGAGGTCAACGGGGTGACCCGATGACCGGCCCCGCACCGACGGGCGCTCCGGGCCGGGCGGCGTCGGGCAGCGGTGGCGCAGACCTCTCGCGCTGCTCGCTCAACACCGCGACGATCAAGCACGCGACGCTCGAGGAGGCCGTGACGCTCGCCGCGGAGGCCGGGTACGGCGCCGTCGGCCTGTGGCGCGACCGCGTCCAGGAGATCGGCGCGGACCGTGCCGCCCGCGTCGTCGCGGACGCCGGGCTGCGCGTGTCGTCGCTGTGCCGGGGCGGCTTCCTCACCGCGACAGACGACGCCGGGATCGCCGCCGCGCTCGACGACAACCGGCGCGCCATCGAGGAGGCGGCCACGGTCGGGACGAGCGAGCTCGTGTTCGTCGTCGGCGGCCTGCCCGCCAGCGGCACGCCGGGCCAGGGACCGCGTCCCGACGCCGGGCCCGGGGACCGCGACGTCGTCGCCGCCCGCGCCCGGGTCGCGGACCGGATCGCCGACCTCGTCCCGTTCGCGACGGAGCACGGCGTGCGGATCGTCCTCGAGGCGCTGCACCCGATCTTCGCCGCCGACCGTGCCGTGCTCTCCACGCTCGGCCAGGCGCTCGACCTCGCGGCACCGTTCGACGCCGCGGCCGTGGGCGTCGTCGTCGACACGTATCACGTGTGGTGGGACCCGGCCCTGCGCGAGAGCGTCGCGCGCGCCGGTGCCGAGGGACGCGTCGCGGGCTACCAGGTGTGCGACTGGATCCTGCCGCTCGCGAGCGACCCCCTGCTGTCGCGCGGGTACGTCGGCGACGGGTACGTCGACTTCCCGACGATCACGCGGTGGGTCGCCGAGACGGGGTACTCCGGCGACGTCGAGACCGAGATCTTCCACCAGGAGATCTGGGACGCCGACCCGCGCGAGGTCGTCGCGACCGTCGCGGAGCGTTACGCGCACCACGTGCTGCCCCACCTGTAGGCCTCTCGGCCACACCCTCCGCCGCAGTGCGGCACCTCGAGACCGGCAGTCCGGCCCGAGATCGGCACCCCTCCCTGCCGATCTCGGACCGGGCTGCCGGTCTCGTGGCGTCCCGCCCGTCGCGGCCTGCTCTTGACGAACGCCGTGCGGAGGAGCATCATCGGAGACATATACCCCCCAGGGGTATGAACGGACGCTCAGGAGGAACGATGGGACAGCAGATCGATCCCGGTCACCGGCACGAGGGCCACAGCGGCACGACCGTCGACTCCGCGCCCGGTCGTGCGGCCGGTGCGCACGAAGCGGCCGGGCACGGGACGTCGGAGCACGACACGACGGGGCACGGCGGGCACGACATGACCGGGCACGCCATGACCGGGCACGCCATGACCGGGCACGCCATGACCGGGCACGGCGGCGGACATGGCGGCGGGCACGGCGGGCACGGCGACCACGTGGCGCAGTTCCGCCGCCTGTTCTGGGTCATGCTGGCCCTGGCCGTCCCGACCGTCGCGCTGAGCCCCATGTTCGCGATGCTGCTGGGGTACGAGCTGCCCGACGCCGCCTGGGTGCCGTGGGTCTCCCCCGTGCTCGGCTCGGTGATCTTCCTGTGGGGCGGGCGCCCGTTCCTCTCCGGCGCCGTGAGCGAGCTGCGCGACCGCGCACCCGGGATGATGACGCTCATCTCGCTCGCGATCACCGTCGCGTTCGTCTCGTCCCTCGGGGCCTCCCTCGGGCTGCTCGCGCACGACCTGGACGTGTGGTGGGAGCTCGCGCTGCTGGTCGTCATCATGCTGCTGGGGCACTGGATCGAGATGCGCTCGCTCGCCCAGACGGCGTCCGCGCTCGACTCCCTCGCGGCGCTCCTTCCCGACGAGGCCGAGCGCGTCGCCGACGACGGGACCGTCACGACCGTCGCGCCGACCGACCTCGGCGTGGGCGACGTCGTGATCGTGCGTCCCGGGGGACGGGTCCCTGCCGACGGCGCGGTGACGGACGGCAGCGCCGACGTCGACGAGTCGATGATCACGGGCGAGTCGCGCCCGGTGCGCCGGGCGGTCGGGGACCCGGTCGTCGCGGGCACCGTCGCGACCGACGACGCGCTGCGCGTGCGGATCACCGCGGTCGGTGACGACACGGCGCTCGCCGGCATCCAGCGGCTCGTGGCCGACGCGCAGTCCTCGTCCACGAGGACCCAGCGTCTCGCCGACCGCGCCGCCGGGTGGCTGTTCTGGTACGCGCTCGGCGCCGCGGCGCTCACCGTGGCCCTGTGGCTCGTCCTCGGCACCCCGGAGCAGGCGCTGATCCGCGCGATCACGGTGCTCGTCATCGCGTGCCCCCACGCGCTCGGCCTCGCGATCCCGCTCGTGGTGTCGATCTCGACCGAGCGGGCGGCGAAGGCCGGCGTCCTCGTCAAGGACCGTCTCGCGCTCGAGCGCATGCGCACGGTGGACACCGTGCTCTTCGACAAGACCGGCACGCTCACGGCGGGCGAGCCCGTCGTCACGCACCTCGCCACGACCGGCGACCGGACCGAGGGCGAGCTGCTCGCCCTCGCGGCGGCGGCCGAGGCCGACAGCCAGCACCCCCTCGCGCGGGCCGTCGTCGCCGCGGCGCACGACCGTGGGGCCGAGGCGCCCCGCGCGACCGGCTTCCGGTCGCTCACGGCGGTCGGGGTCGAGGCGACCGTCCCGTGGCGGGGCGGCTCGCGCCGGGTCGCCGTGGGCGGTCCTGCGCTGCTGCGCGAGCGCGGCCTCGAGCCGCTGCCCGACGCCGCGGCGTGGGAGCGCGACGGCGCGACCGTCCTGCACGTGGTCGCCGACGGCGAGGGCCCTGGCGACGACGCGTCGTCGGCCGCCGAGGTGGTCGGGGCGCTCGCGCTCGCGGACGCGGTCCGTCCGGAGTCGCGCGAGGCCGTCGAGGCTCTGCACCGGCGCGGTGTGCGGGTCGTCATGATCACGGGCGACGCCGAGCCCGTCGCGCGGGCGGTGGCCCGCGAGCTCGGCATCGACCAGGTGTTCGCGGGGGTGCGGCCCGAGGACAAGGACGCGAAGGTCGCCGCGCTGCAGCACGAGGGGCGCGTCGTCGCGATGGTCGGCGACGGCGTGAACGACGCTCCCGCGCTCGCGCAGGCGGACGTCGGCATCGCGATCGGTGCGGGGACGGACGTCGCGATCGCGTCCGCGGGGGTGATCCTCGCGAGCTCCGACCCGCGCGCGGTGCTCTCCATCATCGAGCTGTCGCACGCGTCGTACCGCAAGATGCAGCAGAACCTGTGGTGGGCCGCGGGGTACAACATCGCGGCGGTCCCCCTCGCGGCCGGGGTGCTCGCACCGGTCGGGTTCGTCCTGCCCATGGCTGTCGGCGCGATCCTCATGTCCGTCTCGACCGTCGTCGTGGCCGCCAACGCCCAGCTGCTGCGCCGCGTCGACCTCGACCCGGCCCGCCTCGCCGGCCGCTGACCCGCGCCACGCCGCGCCGCGCCGCGCCACGACGCGCCGAACACGATCGCGAGGTCGTTCCGGGCCGTATCGCGACCTCCATGTCGTGCTCGACCGCGAGCGACCTCGTGCTCGGCGTCCGGGCGGCGCGCGGGACCCACCGGACGACCGCTGCGAGACTGGTGCCGTGACCTCGCCCCACGACACGACCGACGCACCCCTGTCCGTGGCGGGCGTGCTGCTCACGCCGGGCGCCGGGGCGAGCCGCGACCACCACGCGCTCGTCGCGATCGAGCACGCCCTCGCCGCGCTGCCCACGCCGGTCCCCGTGCGTCGCGTGGACTTCCCGTACCGCCTCGCCGGCCGCCGGATGCCCGACCGGCCGCCCGTCGCCGTCACGCACCTGCGCGCCGAGGCCGAGGCGTTCGCGGACGAGCTGGGCGCCACGACGGACCGGATCGTGCTCGGCGGCCGGTCCTACGGCGGTCGGATGTGCTCGATGGCCGTGGCCGAGGGGCTGCCCGCGGCGGGCCTCGCCCTCGTCAGCTATCCGCTGCACCCGCCCGGCAAGCCCGAGCGTCTGCGCACCGAGCACTTCCCGGACCTGCGCGTCCCCACGCTCGTCGTGTCGGGACGGACCGACCCGTTCGCGTCCCCCGACGAGCTCACCGAGCACCTCGCCGCGATCCCCGGACCCGTGACGCGCGTCGAGCTGCCGGGTGCGCACGACCTGCGGAACCAGGACGGCGCGGTGTGCGACGCGGTCGTCGCGTGGCTCGGCGGCCTGGACCGCTGACACGGCCGTCCCGGGGAGGCCTCCCGGCTGCGTACGATGTGGCGCGACCGTCCTGCCCGACCCGGAGGTGCCCATGCGCGCCGCAGCAAGAGCTGCCGCGACCGTCCCGCTGACGGCCCTCGTGCTCGCCGGCGTCGCCGGGGTCGCGGCACCGGCCCTCGCGGCGGACCGCGACAGCGGCGGCGAGCTCAGCGTCACGACCGACGGCGTCTCGTTCGACGCCTCGCGGCTCGCCGACGAGCAGGGCTGGCTCAGCTACGCGGTGAGCGCACCGGACGGGTCCCGGACGAGGCTGCTGGGCGACGGGTACTCCGCGGAGGACGCCGCGGACGGCCACCTCGAGCTCGACGTCCCCGGACGCGCGTACCGCGACGGGTGGTGCGTGACCTGGGTGCACGTCACCGGCATCCGCGACCAGTTCGCCGGCTGGGCGGGCGACTCCCCCGTGTGCACGACGGAGCCGGCCGCCACCCCGTCGCCGACGGCCGCTCCCACGGCGCAGCCGTCTGCCGCGCCCGCACCGCCACCCGTCGCGGAGGCCGCCCCGTCCGCGCCCGAGCCCCCGCCCGCGGCACCGGTCGAGCCGGTCACGGCCGAGCCGGAGCCGGAGCCCGCCCCGACGGAGACGCCGACCGAGACCCCCACCGCGTCGCCGACGCCGACCCCCTCCTCGAGCGCAGGGACCGCGACGACGGACCGGCCCGAGCCCGCCCGCACGCCGTTGGTCACCGCGGGCGAGCGCAGCGCGCCGCCGGCACCTGGCAGCGCGTTCCCGACCCTCGTGGTCGCCGGTGTGGGCGGCCTCGTCGCGGCTGCAGCAGGCGGGGCGATCCTCCTGCTGCGACGCGCCGGCTGAGGCGTCAGCGCCCGGGGCGGCACGTGGGCGAGGGGCCGACGCCTCCCCTCGCGCGGCGGGACGTCGTCGTGGCAGGGTGGCGCCATGACATGGACTGCGCGCTTCGTGGGCGGTGACCTCGACGGCCGGGTGGCGACGCTCGACGACGACGTGCTCGACTGGTCCGGCCACTTCGTCCACGACCCGGCCGAGGGCACGACGACGCACATGCTCACCCAGTCCGACCCGCCGCAGCACGTCCAGCGGTACGAGCGCCGGCCGGCGCCGGACGGGGACACCGACTACGTGCTCGCGCTCGTCCCCTGACCACGACGAAGGCCCGGAACCGTGAGGTTCCGGGCCTTCTGCCTGAGCCGCCTATCAGAATCGAACTGATGACCTATTCATTACGAGTGAATCGCTCTACCGACTGAGCTAAGGCGGCGTGCTGCAGTGAGGCTCGCTCGCGCGAACCGCCGCAACGATCGCCTACTGTACCCGGCGATCGGCCCAGACTCCAAAGCGGCTCCGGGCGTCGCACGTCACGGCTGCGGCGAGGCCGCTCCCGACGGGCGGAGGTCAGCAGGTGAGCCCGTCCTCGGGGACCGTCCCGTCGACGAGATAGGCGTCCACGGCGTCGCCGACGCACGCGTTGGAGCGGCCGTAGGCGGTGTGGCCCTCGCCCTCCCACGTGACGAGCACGGCCGAGTCGAGCGCCTTGGCGAGCCCCTCGGCCCAGACGTACGGCGTCGCGGGGTCGTTCGTGGTGCCGATGACGACGATCGGCGCGGCGCCGGTCGCGTGGACGTCGAAGTCCTGCTCGACGACGGGGTGCGGCCAGTCGGCGCACGTGAGCGCACCGTAGGCGAAGAACGACCCCATCGTCGGCGCCTCGACCTCGAGGCGCTCGCGCTGCGCCTCCATGGTCGCGGGGTCGGGGTCCTGCCGGCCGTCGAGGCAGCCGACGGCGCGGAACGCCTCCGTGGAGTTGGTCGCGAACGTCCCGTCGGGGTTGCGGTCGTTGTAGAAGTCGGCGAGGTACAGCAGCTGCGTGCCGGTCCCCTCGTCGATCGCCTCGGTGAGCGCCTGGGTGAGCACGGGCCAGCTGAGGTCGTTGTAGAGCGTCACGGCGATGCCGTAGAAGGCGAGGGTCGACGTGAGCCTGCGGTCGGAGCTCGTCGGCAGCGGGTTCGCCCGGGCGGCGTCGAGCACGGCACGGATCTGCTGCATCCCGTCGTCGACGTCGCCGCCGAGCGGGCACGACGCCCCGGCCTGGCAGTCCGCGACGTAGGCGCGCAGCGCGCTCTCGAACCCGACCGCCTGCTGCTCGCTCGTCTCCTCGGCGGGCAGGGTGACGTCGATCGCTCCGTCGAGCACGAGCCGGCCGACCTTGTCCGGGAACAGGCCCGCGTACGTCGCGCCGAGCTGTGTCCCGTACGAGTAGCCCAGGTACGCGAGCGTCTCGTCGCCCAGCACGGCGCGCAGCATGTCCATGTCGCGCGCCGCGCTCTGCGTGTCGACCTGGCCCAGCAGGTCACCGGTGTTCTCGGCGCACGCCTCGGCCCACTCGCGGTAGGCGGCCCGGCGCTCCTCGAGCCCGGCCTCGCCGTCGGGCACGTCGTACTCGGTGGACAGCGCCTCGTCCTTCGCGGCGTCGTCCAGGCACACGACGGGGTCCGACTGCCCGACACCGCGAGGGTCGAACCCGACGAGGTCGTACGCGGCCTTGACCGGGTCGCCGATGATCTGTGCCGCGTCGCCCACGAAGTCCACGCCGGACGCACCCGGGCCGCCCGGGTTGGTGAGCAGCGACCCGATCCGCTCGCCGCTCGCCGGGAGCCGCTTGAGCGCCAGCTCGATCTCGCCGGCCCCCGCATCCTGCCACGACAGGGGTGCACGCGCCGTGGTGCACTCCCAGCCGCCGTCGCAGTCCTCCCAGGCCAGGCTTTGGCCGTAGAAGTCCTCGAAGCCCTCGGGGCCGCTCTCCCCGGTGCCCTCCGACGCGCCGGAGGTCGCGATCTCGTCGACCGGTGTCTGCACCTTGGGCGGCACGGAGCAGGCCCCGACGACGAGGGCGAGCGCGAGCGACGAGGCGGCCAGAGCGGCGCGGCGGGACTTCACCCCGACACGGTAGCCGCTCCGGTCGGGCCTCCGGGCGGGGGTTCACCCGGACGGCCGTCCTTCCACATGCTCTTCACGGCACCCGCTGGGGGCAGGGCTACGGCGCCTCCACCCATGCCGCCTCGCCGGTCGACCCGTCGACGGCGGGCGGCACGACGACGCTCCCCTGGTCACCGAGGACGGCGGTCACCTCGGCGGAGGCGTCGACGTCGTCGGGGACGGCGACGACCGACGTCGCCGGGACGAGGTCCATCGTGCACACGGCGTCCTGCGGGATCTCGACGAAGGTCACGACGACCTCCGACCCCTGGACGGCGGCGTCCGGCTCCGCGAGGAGGGGGCAGGTGCTCGAGCCGTAGGTGACCACGTACAGCAGCCCCGGCTCGGCGCTCCACGCCGCACCGGCACCGCCGTCCGTCGGGCCGTCGACGCCCGACGGCAGGCCCTTGCCGGTGGCGCCCGCCTCGACGGTCATGGTGGCGGCGTCGGGCGCCATCGACGGCGTGCCCTCCGTGGGCTCGGACGTCGTCTCGCCGCCCGTGCCGTCCGTCGGGGACTCCGACGCCGTCTCGTCCCCGCCGCCGTCCGTGGACGACGCGCACGCGGCGAGCGTCGACGCGGCGAGGGCCAGCCCGACGACCGTCGAGAGGTGGACCGCGCGGCGCGGTGCACGGCGGGTGGTGGTGACCATGATGTCTCCTTCGTCGGGACGGTCCGGCTGACGCGCCCATCCTGGCGCAGGCCGCCCGGTACGGCACGCGCGAGCCGGCCCGCGGGCCGAGCCTGGCCGGGCGTGGCCTCCGGTGGCACGATCGCTCGCATGACCCTCCGACCTGCGGGCGCCCCCCGCTGGGGCCTGCGCACCGACCTCCTCCGTCGCGGGGAAGGAGGTGACTCCAGCCGGGTCGGCTACGTCGAGCTCTTCTTCGACCTCGTCTTCGTCTTCGCCGTCACCCAGCTCTCGCACCTCCTCATCGCGCACCCCGGACCCGAGGCCCTGGTGCACACGCTGGTCCTGGGCCTCGCGGTCTGGTGGGTCTGGGTCGACACGATGTGGGTGACGAACTGGCTGGACCCGGAACGCGTCCCCGTGCGCGCGATGCTCGTCGTGCTCATGCTCCTCGGCCTCGTGATGGCGAGCGCGATCCCGGAGGCGTTCGAGGACAAGGCGCTGCTGTTCGCGGTCTGCCTCGTGACGATGCAGGTGGGCCGCAGCGTGTTCACGGCGCTGGCGATGGCGCGCCACTGGCCCGAGAACGCGGTGAACTTCGTGCGGATCACGACGTGGCTCGCCGTCTCCGGCGGCGTGTGGGTCGCGGGCGCCCTCGTCGAGGAGCACCGGCTCGCCCTCTGGGTCGTCGCCGCGGCCATCGACGTCGTGGGGCCTCGCGCGATGTACTGGGTGCCCGGGCTCGGTGCCTCCGAGGCACGGTCGTGGGTCGTGCGCGGCCAGCACATGGCCGAGCGGGTCAGCCTCTTCGTCATCATCAGCCTCGGCGAGTCGATCATCGTCACGGGCACGGCCTTCGCGGAGCTGCCCCTGGACGCGACGACGTTCTCCGCGTTCGCGTCGGCGTTCGCCAGCACCGTGCTCATGTGGTTGCTGTTCTTCGACCGCTCCGAGCGCCGGGCGACCGAGTTCTTCACCTCCCGCGACGAGACCGGGATGGTCGCGCAGACGGCGTACACGTACGTCCCGTTCGTCATCGTCGCGGGGATCGTCCTCACGGCCGTGGCGGACGAGCTCGTCCTGCTCCACCCGCTGGGCCACGACGGCCACGCCGACGCGTGGACGGCGGGCCTGGTCTGCGGGGCGGCCGCCACCTACCTCGTGGGCAACGCGCTCTTCCGTCGTGCGACGGGCGGCGCGTGGTCGCTCCCGCACCTGGCCGGCGCGGCCCTGCTCGGGCTGCTCTTCCTCGCCCACCGCGAGCTCACGCCCCTGGCCCTGAACTGGCTGTCGGACGCGGTGCTGCTCGCCGTGATCGTCGGCGACGTCGTGCGCGCGCGACGCGGCGGTGAGCCGCTGCGGTCTCACCCGCGCGGACACGGCGGGTCGCCGCGCGCACCGGGGCGCTGATCGCTAGGTTCGGCGCAGCAAGGCCCTGGCGCGGCGACCGTTCGCGCAGGTGACGGCAGGCGTCGAGAAAGGGCGTGACCGTGGACTTCTGGGACTTCTTCTGGTTGCTCGTCTGGAGCTTCTTCTTCATCGCATACCTGATCGTGCTCTTCCAGATCATCGGAGACCTGTTCCGCGACAAGGAGCTCTCCGGCTGGTGGAAGGCGATCTGGATCGTCTTCCTCATCTTCCTGCCCGTCCTCACCTCGCTCGTGTACCTCATCGCGCGGGGCCGGGGGATGGCCGAGAGGCAGATCGCGGCCGTGTCGCAGGCCAAGCAGGACACCGACCAGTACATCCGGCAGGTCGCGGGCACCTCGCCCACCGACCAGATCGCGAGCGCCAAGGCGCTCCTCGACTCGGGCGCCATCACTCCCGAGGAGTTCGCGCACCTCAAGGCCAAGGCTCTCGCCTGAGCCCGCGCTGACCGACGGTCGGCCGACCACCGTCCGACGACTCGGACGACGGCCCGGGTGCCCCGCGTGCGGGTGCGCCCGGGCCGTCCCACGATCGAGGTATGACCCGCTTCGGATACACCCTCATGACCGAGCAGTCCGGCCCCAAGGAGCTCGTGGGCTACGCGGTCGACGCCGAACGCCTCGGCTTCGACTTCGAGGTCTCGAGCGACCACTACTTCCCGTGGCTCGACACGCAGGGCCACTCCGGCTACGCCTGGTCGATGCTCGGAGCGGTCGCGCACGCGACCGAGCGCGTCGACCTCATGACGTACGTGACGTGCCCCACCGTGCGGTACCACCCCGCCCTGGTCGCCCAGAAGGCGGCGACGCTCGGCATCCTGTCCGACGGCCGGTTCACGCTCGGCCTCGGCGCGGGGGAGAACCTCAACGAGCACGTGGTCGGCAAGCGCTGGCCCGCCGTCGACGAACGGCACGAGATGCTCGCCGAGGCGGTCGACATCATCACCGAGCTCTCGACCGGCGACTTCCTCACGTACGTCGGGCACCACTTCCGCGTCGACTCGGCGCGCGTCTGGGACGTCCCCGACGAGCCCGTGAAGATCGGCGTCGCGGTCTCGGGCGAGCAGTCCGTCGGCCAGTTCGCGACGGTGGCCGACCACCTCATCGCGACCGAGCCGAAGGCGGACCTCGTGCAGCAGTGGGACGCGCTGCGCGCCGACGCGTCGCTCGAGCCGTCGCGCAAGATCGGCCAGATCCCCATCTCGTGGGACCCCGACACCGACGCCGCCGTGCAGCGTGCCCACGAGCAGTTCCGCTGGTTCGGCCTCGGCTGGCCCGTGAACGCGAACCTGCCCACCACCGAGGCGTTCACCCGGGCCTCCTCGTTCGTCCGCCCGGAGGACGTCGCGGGGTCGATCCCGTGCGGCCCCGACCTCGACGCCGTCGTGGAGGCCGTGTCCGCCTACTGGGAGGCGGGCTTCACCGACATCGCGATCGTCCAGATCGGCGACGAGAAGCAGCAGCAGTTCCTCGACGAGGCGGCCGGGCCGCTGCTGGAGAAGCTGCGCGCCGCCGCACCCTCGTCCTGACCCGACAGGGAAGAATCGGCCCGTGAGCAGACGAGCCTCGCGGGTCACGGGCAGCTCCCGGCCCTCTCGACCCGGTCGACGGCCTCCCCGTGGACGGCCACCCGGTCGGCGAGCGTCCGGTCGGCGGCGCCCCGACGGTGCCCCGCCGCTGACACCCTGGGGCGGCGTCCTGCTCGCCGCTCTACCAGCGGCGCTCGGCGGGCTCGTCGTGTGGCGGGGCGGGGAGGACCTGGCCTCGGGCGACGCCTCGGCGGTCTTCCCGCTCGCCCTCCTCCTCGGCCTCAGCCTGAGCGGGACCGTCGGCGCCGTCTCCCTGACGCTGCGCGAACCCCACGCGGAGCGCTGGTTCCGCGTCGCGACGTTCCTCGGGCAGGCGACGGTCGTGGCGTTCTTCGGCGGGATGATCGTGCTCGGGCTCGTCGCCCCGGCACTGCTCGCCTCGCCGGGCTCGGGCCGGGCCCCGGACACGCCCGGCGAGGCCCGGGTGGCCGGGCTCCTCGCGCTGGTGGTCGTGCTCGCCGTGGGCGTCCCCGCGGTCCTCGGCCGTCGACGGGCCCGTGCTCAGCGTGCGCGTGGACGGGGCCGCCGGTGACGCCTCACCCGTCGCCGGTCAGCCCTGGGGGCGCAGCGCGACCGTCATGGCCTCGACCGCGAGCAGCGGCGCGACGTTGCCCTCCAGCCGCTCGCGCGCGACGCCGATGGCGTCCATGCGGCGCACCGTCTGCTCCGGCGTCGAGTCCTCGGCGAGCGCGCGGACCGTCTCCGCGAGCCCGGTGTTGACGAGCTCGACCTCGGCGCCGAGCTGGACCACGAGCACGTCGCGGTAGAGGGAGAGCAGGTCGACCATCGCGCGGTCGAGCACGTCGCGCTGGTGCCGGGTGGCGCGACGCTTCTGGTCCGCCTCGAGGTCGCGCAGCTGCGAGCGCAGCCGCGGCGGCAGCGTCTCGCCGTCGGCGACGCCGAGCGCCCGCAGGAGCTCGGCCTTCTCGCCCGCGTCGCGCTCCTCGGTGGCCGCCTTCGCCTCGGCCTGCGCGAGCTCCACGAGCTCCCCGGCGGCGAGCACCGCGTCGCCCACGCCGCGGATCCGGCGGGCGAGGGACAGCACCGAGCTCCGGCGCTCGCGCGCACCGGCGTCACGCGCGAGCCGGCGCGCGAGGCCGATGTGGCTCTGCGCCGCGCGCGCCGACGCCTCGGCGACGGCCGGGTCGACGCCGTCGCGCGCGACGAGGAGCCGCGCCACCGCCTCGACGGGGGGGACCCGCAGCACGACGCCGCGGCAGCGCGACCGGATGGTGACGAGCACGTCCTGCGGGCTCGGGGCGCACAGGACCCAGACGGTGTGCGGCGCGGGCTCCTCGATCGCCTTGAGCAGCACGTTCGTGGTGCGCTCCGCCATGCGGTCCGCGTCCTCGATCACGATGACCCGCCGTCGGCCCTGCGAGGGGCTGCGGCTCGCCACGGTGACGAGGTCGCGCACCTCGTCGATCTTGATCGTCACCAGCTCGGTCGCGACGAGCGTGACGTCGGGGTGGGTGCCGGCGAGCACCGTGCGGCACGCCTGGCACCGGCCGCACCCGCCCTGCTCGCACTGGAGCGCGGCGGCGAACGCCCGCGCGGCGTTGGAGCGGCCCGACCCGGGCGGTCCCGTGAGCAGCCACGCGTGGGTCATCGCCGCAGGGTCGGCCACCGCGGCGCTCAGCGTCGCGACGGCCTGCTCCTGCCCGACGACGTCGTCCCAGACGCTCATCCGTCCACGCCCCGCCGCAGCGCACCGGGCCTCGCACCCGGCTGGTAGCCGAGCGCGCTGTCCGAGTCGTCGAACCCGTCGTCCGGGCGCGCCTCGACCGTGTCCTCGGCCTCCTCGACGACGGGCGTCAGCTCGAGCCGCGCGGCGACGTCGACGCGGATCTGCGCCTGGAGGTCGTCCACGGGGGCCGCGGCGTCGAGCACGACCCAGCGCTCCGGTGCGGCGGCGGCACGCGCGAGGAACGCCTCCCGCGTCCGGCGGTGGAACTCCGCGCCGGCGCGCTCGAGACGGTCGTGCGTGCGGCGGATCCGCGCCGACGCCACGGAGGGGTCGAGGTCGAGCAGGATCGTCACGTCGGGCATGAGGTCCTGCACCGCCCACCGCGAGATGAGCTCGACCTCGTCCGCGCCGAGCTCGCGCCCGCCCGCCTGGTACGCGACCGACGAGTCGAGGTACCGGTCCGTGACGACGATCGCGCCGCGCGCGAGCGCCGGACGCACGAGGCTCGCGACGTGGTGCGCCCGGTCGGCCGCGTAGATGAGGGCCTCGGTGCGCGGGTCCATGTCCTCGCCGTGCAGGACGGCGGCGCGCAGCTCCTTGCCGAGCGCCGTGCCGCCCGGCTCGCGCGTCAGCACGACCTCGCGGCCCGTGAGCTCGCCGAGCCACTGCCCGAGCAGGCGCGACTGCGTGGACTTGCCGACGCCGTCGCCGCCCTCGAACGAGATGAAGTACCCGGGTGCGCTCACGGCGTCCACCCTAGTCGCGGCGTCGGACAGCCACACCGCCCCCCGGAGGGCCGCGCGGCCGCCCCGGCACGTGGGCGTGGTGGCGGGTTAGCCTCGGGACCATGCCCCGTCCTGCCACGACCCCCGCTCCCGGTGCCGCGTTCGCGGACCGCACGTTCGACGCCGTCCTGTTCGACATGGACGGCACGCTCATCGACTCCGTGCCGGCGGTGGACCGCAGCTGGAAGCGCTGGGCGGCCGAGCAGGGTCTCCCGGACCCGGAGGACTTCCAGATCCAGCACGGGACGCCGGCGCGGACGCTCATCGGGACCCTCCTGCCGGCCGACCGCGTGGAGGCTGCCTACGAGCGGATCCACGAGCTCGAGCTCGTCGACAACGAGGGCGTGACGGTCCTCGCGGGCACGCGCGAGGCGCTCACGACGCTCCCTGCGGAGCGGCAGGCGATCGTCACGTCGTGCACGACGCCGCTCGCGGCCGCCCGCATGGCGGCGTCCGGCCTCGTGGCGCCGTCCGTCGTCGTCACCGCCGACGACGTCGAGCGGGGCAAGCCCGACCCGGACCCGTTCCTGCTCGGCGCCGAGCGGCTCGGCGTGGACCCGGCGCGGTGCCTCGTGGTCGAGGACGCCCCCGCGGGCATCGCCGCGGCGCGCGCGGCCGGGTGCGCGGTCCTCGCCGTGACGGGGACGCACTCGGCCGAGGAGCTCGCGGCGTCCGACCCCGCGCCCGACGCCGTGGCGGCGGGCCTGGCGGCCGTCCGCTTCGTCGTCGGGCCGGACGGCGTCCGGGTGACCGACGCCTGACCGCACGGCGGACCGGGGGCGCGACCGGTCAGTACACCCCGGCACGGAGCGCTGCGGCGACGACCTTCGACGCCGCGGCGTGCACCTCGGCGAGCTCGTCCAGGTCCAGGCCCGTCGCGGCGACGATCGCGGGCGGGATCCGCTCCGCGTCCCGACGGCGCGCGCGCCCCGCGGGGGTGAGCGTCACGCGGACCTGGCGGCCGTCGTCGGGCGAGCGCTCGCGCCGGACGTAGCCGAGCGTCTCGAGCCGCTTGAGCAGCGGCGAGAGCGTCCCGGCGTCGAGATGGAGGCGGGTCGCGAGGTCGCCGACCGTCGAGGCCGTGCCGGCGGCGTCGTCCTGCCACAGCGCGAGGAGCACGAGGTACTGCGGGTGGGTGATCCCGAGGGGCTCGAGGAGCGGCCGGTAGAGCGCGACCATGCCCCGTGCCCCGGCCGAGAGCGCGAAGCACACCTGGGCCTCGAGCGCGAGAGGGTCGGCGAAGAGGTCTCCGGCAGCGGGCGGGGCGTCGGTCACGTCGCCAGGGTAGCCCGGTTCGCGCTATCGTGTGGTGCACCAATGATTGGGGCACCACGGAATGGGCGGACGGGCGATGACGAGACGCACCAGGGGCAAGGACGAGCGCACGTTCGGCATGCGGCTCACCGAGCGGTTCCTGCCGATCTTCGGCCCGGCACAGCTGGGCCGCCAGGACGCCGACGGGCGGGGCGTGTCCGACGCCGAGCGCGAGCGCGACCAGGAGCTGCGGACCCGCTTCGAACGGGTCACGGGCCCGGACGGCCGCACCTACGTCGTCGAGCACACCGACTGACGCGTCACTCCCCCGGGTAGACGACCCCCACCTGGCGGCGCACCTCGTCGAGCGTCCGCATGACCTCGAGCGTGCCGTCCCACGACATGCGCGGGCTCTGCGTCTCCCCCGCCACGACGCGCCGTGCGACCTCGGCCGCCTGGTACTGCTTGCCCTCGCCCGAGAAGCCGTCGTAGGACCACGACGTGCCGTCGTTGCGGACCACCCGGAACGACGTCGGCGCGTAGAACGCCCCGTCGACCTCGATGCGCCCCGCCGTCCCCGAGATCACGGCGCCCGTCGCGGTGCGCGACCACAGCGTCGTCGAGAGCGTCGCCTGGGCCCCGCCCTCGTACCCGAGCACGATGCTCACCTGGCCGTCGACGCCCGTCTCGGTGAGCGCGCCCACGGCCGTGACGCTCGACGGCGCGCCGAGCAGGTCGTGCGCGAACGACACCGGGTACACGCCGAGGTCGAGCAGGGCGCCGCCCGCGAGGTCCGGCGCGTAGAGCCGGTGGGACGGGTCGAACGCGAAGAGCTGGCCGTGGTCGGCGCTGACGTTGACGACGTCGCCGATCTCCCCGCGTGCGATGACGCCCCGCAGCGCGGCGACGTGCGGGAGGAAGCGGGTCCACATCGCCTCCATGACGAACACGCCGGCCTCGCGCGCGGCGTCGAGCACGTCGCGCGCCTCCGCCTCGTTCCGCGTGAACGCCTTCTCCACGAGGACGTGCTTGCCCGCACGGATCGCGAGCAGGGCGTGCTCGTGGTGGTGCGAGTGCGGGGTCGCGACGTACACGACGTCCACCTGCGGGTCCTCGACGAGCGCCTCGTAGCCCTCGTGGGTCGTGGGGATGGCGTGCGACGTCGCGAAGCGCTCGGCGCGCACGCGGTCGCGCGAGCCGACCGCGGCCACGCGGCCCTGCGTGTGCTGGCGCACCGCCTCGGCGAACGACGACGCGATCCCGCCCGCGCCGAGGATGCCCCACCGCACGGTCGGCGCCGACCGCGGGTCGGGCACCAGGCCGGACAGCTCGGCCCGCACGTCGGCGGGCAGGTCGTGGGCGGAGGTGAGGGCACGGGGGACGGCGACGTCGCTCATGGCCACACGGTAACCCGGTGGGAGCGGTGCCAGGACGTCGTGACCGCGGTCCGGTCGAGGACGGCCGGCCCGGGGGTCGCGGGCCCCGGGACACGCCCGTCGCATGCGCGATGCCGACCGGCGGGCCACGATGAGGCCATGCCGACAGCCGCGGGCCAGCCCGCCTCGTCCCCCGACCGGCCGCGCTCGCCGGAGCACCCGCCTCCCGGCGCTCCCGAGCCCCGCGCGAGCGCGCGCGGGCTCGTCAAGGTCTACGGCACGGGCGACACCGCGGTCCGGGCGCTCGACGAGGTCGACGTCGACTTCGCGCGCGCCCGGCTCACGGCGATCATGGGGCCGTCCGGGTCCGGGAAGTCGACGCTCATGCACTGCCTCGCCGGCCTCGACTCACCGACGTCGGGCAGCGTGGTCGTCGACGGGCAGGAGATCAGCCGGATGTCCCAGCGCCGGCTCACCGCGCTGCGCCGCACGCGCGTGGGGTTCGTCTTCCAGTCCTACAACCTCGTGCCCACGCTCACGGCGGCCGAGAACATCACGCTCCCGCTCGACATCGCCCGCTCTCCGGTGGACCGCGCGTGGTTCGACGAGGTGGTCGACGCCGTCGGCCTGCGCGACCGGCTGCACCACCGGCCGTCGGAGCTCTCGGGCGGGCAGCAGCAGCGCGTGGCGTGCGCCCGCGCGCTCGTGTCGCGGCCGTCGGTCGTGTTCGCGGACGAGCCCACCGGCAACCTCGACTCGCGCTCCGCCGGGGAGGTGCTCGCGTTCCTGCGCCGCTCCGTCGACGAGCTGGACCAGACGGTCGTCATGGTCACGCACGACCCGCGCGCGGCGTCGTACGCCCACCGGGTGGTCTTCCTCGCGGACGGCAAGATCTCCGGCGAGCTGCACGACCCGACGCAGCAGGACATCCTCGACGCCCTCGCCGGGTCCGTGGACGGGACCGCCGCCGGTGCGCCCGGCCGCCACCTCGCGCCGTCGGACGGGCAGTGATGCTCCGCGTCGCGCTGCGCGGCGTCCGCGCCCACCTCGTGCGGTTCGTGCTGTCGGTGCTCGCCGTGACGCTCGGCGTCGCGTTCGTCGTCGGCACCTTCGCGTTCCGCGGCATGCTCTCGTCGACGTTCGACGACATCATCGCGACGACGCTCGTCGCCGACGTGTACGTGCGGGGCGCGCAGGAGGTCACGGGCGCCCCGCCGCAGGAGGGCGGCGGGGGCGGGGGCGCGCCGGGCACCGGCTTCGGCGCGGAGCGCACGCTCGTCCCCGACGACCTGACGGCGACGATCGAGGACGTCGAGGGCGTCGACCGCGCCGCCGCCGACATCTCCGGGCCCGCGGTGCTCGTCGCCGCCGACGGCACCGCGGTCGTGACGAACGGGCCGCCGAGCGTCGCCCTCGCCGTCGACGGGCAGGACCCGAGCCTCGCCCTCCTCGACGGCGCCTGGCCCGGCGCGGGCGAGATCGTGCTCGAGGAGAGCGCGGCCGAGGCCTCGGACCTCGCCACCGGGGACGAGACGACGATCGTGCTGGGCGACGAGCCACGGCCGGTCACCGTGTCCGGCGTGTTCGGGATCGAGGCCGCGGCCGCCGGAGCCGTGCTCGTCGGCCTCGACGAGGCGACCGCGCGCGAGGCCTTCGCCCCCGACGGCCAGGTCGCCCAGATCGCCGTCTGGGCGTCCGGCGGGGAGTCCGGTGGCGCGTCCGACGACGGGGGCACGACCTCCGCCGACGAGGAGGCGCTCGCCGAGCGCGTCGGCGCGGTGCTGCCCGACGGCGTCGAGGCCGTGTCCGGCACGCAGGCGCGCGAGGAGGCCAGCGAGGCCGTCGAGGAGATCCTCGGGTTCGTCGAGACGTTCCTCCTCGTCTTCGCCGCGATCGCCCTCTTCGTCGGCGCGTTCATCATCGCCAACACCTTCCAGATGTCCGTGCGCGAGCGGCTGCGCGAGCTCGCGCTCCTGCGCGCCCTGGGCGCCTCCCCCGGCCAGGTGTTCTCCTCGGTGCTGACCCAGGCGCTCGCCGTCGGCCTGGTCGGCGGGGCGCTCGGCGTGGCGGGCGGCGCGGCGCTGGTCCGCGTCATCCGCTGGGGCCTCGCGGCGGCGGGGATGGAGTTCTCGGGCCGCGTCCCCCTCGGCGGGACGCAGCTCGCGGCCGCGGTCGGCCTGGGCGCGGTGGTGAGCGTCCTCGCGGCGGTCCTGCCCGCGCGCCGCGCCGCAGCCATCCCGCCGGTCCAGGCCATGCGCGACGACGTCGCCCCCGAGCGTGGCACGCTCGCCCGCGCCGTGGGCGGGATCGTGCTCGTCGTGGCCGGCGCGGGCGTCCTGTGGCTCGCCGCGTCCCTGGGGTCGTCGGTCGCCGAGGACCCCACCGGGTGGGCGTGGGTCGACGACCTGAGCCCGCGCGTGCTGCTCGGTGTGGGCGCGGGGCTCGTGCTCGTCGGCGTCCTCGTCGGTTCGCCCGCGGTGGCCCGCGGCGTCCTCACCGTGCTCGCGTGGCCGCTCGTCGTCGCGCTCCGGCCGCTCGGGCGGCTCGCGCGCGGCAACGTCACGCGCAACCCGCGGCGGACCGCGAGCACGGCGGGCGCCCTGCTCATCGGCATGGCGCTCGTGTCGGTCACGGGCGTCATCGCGGCGTCCACGCAGGCGTCGGTGCGCAGCATCGTGGAGACCGAGGTGCGCGCCGACCTCGTCGTCGACTCCGCGACCCAGACCGTGCCCGGTGGCGCGGTGGACGCGGTGCGCGCGGTGCCGGGTGCCGAGACCGTCGACACCGTGCGGCTCGGCCTGGCGCCCGTCGCGACCGTCGGGTCCTCGGGGGAAGCGGGCGCCGGGACCGACGAGGCGCGCGGGACCGACGTCGCGGGCGTGCCGGCCAGCTTCTTCGAGACCGCGCTCGACCCCGTGGCGATCCAGGGAGACCCGACGTCGACGCTCGAGGACGGGGACGTCGTCGTGCACCGGCGGACCGCGCGCGAGCGCGGCTGGGAGGTCGGCGACACGCTGCGGCTCGGCGGCGAGGCCGGGGGTGGTGCGGCGGGTGACGCGAGCACCGCGGTGGTCGAGGCGCAGGTCGGCGCGATCATCGACAGCCAGCTCGTCGGCACCGGGATCCTCGTGCGGGACGACGTGTTCGACGACGTCGTGCCGCCCGCGCAGGCGAGCGTCCGGATCGTCTACGTGAGCGCCGCCCAGGGGGCGAGCCCTGCGGACGTCGAGTCGCTCCGGGACGGCCTCACGGAGGCCGTCGCGCCGTACCTCGTCCTCACGGTCCTGGACCGCGAGGAGACGGCGTCGGCGTTCGCCGAACAGGTGGACCAGGTCCTCGTGATCCTCTACGCCCTGCTCGCGCTGTCGATCGTCATCGCGCTGCTGGGCATCGTCAACACGCTCGCGCTCTCGGTCATCGAGCGGACGCGCGAGATCGGGCTCCTGCGCGCCGTCGGGCTCGGACGCCTCCAGCTCGCCGGGATCATCGCGATCGAGTCCGTGCTCACGGCGGTGTACGGCACGGTGCTGGGCGTCGCGACGGGCATCGGCATCGGCGCGGCCCTGCCCGGCGTGCTCGCCGACGAGGGCCTGAGCACGCTCGCGATCCCCTGGGGGCAGGTGCTCGCGATCCTCGGGGCGGCGGTGGTCATCGGGCTGGTCGCGAGCGTCTGGCCGGCGATCCGCGCCGCCCGCCTGCCGGTCCTCGACGCGGTGACCGTCGACTGACCACCACCTCGCCGGGCTACTTCGCCGACCTGGCGGCGGGCTTCTTCGCGGCCGGCTTCTTGGCCGCGGGCTTCTTGGCGGGCGTGCGCTTCTTGGCCGGGCCCTGCGCGCGCTTCTCCGCGAGGAGCTCGATCGCGCGCTCGGGCGTGATCGACTCCGGCGTGACGTCGCGCGGCAGCGTGCGGTTGGTCTCGCCGTCCGTCACGTAGGCCCCGAAGCGGCCGTCCTTGACGACGATCGGCTTGCCCGTCGTCGGGTCGTCGCCGAGCTCGCGCAGCGGCGGGGTCGCCGCGCCGCGGCCGCGCCCGCGCTTCGGCTGCTTGTACAGCTCGAGCGCCTCGTCGAGCGTGACGGTGAACATCGCCTCCTCGCTCGGGAGCGTGCGCGAGTCCGTGCCCTTCTTGAGGTACGGGCCGTAGCGGCCGTTCTGCGCCGTGATCTCCTCGCCCGACTCGGGGTCCGTGCCGACGACGCGCGGCAGCGACAGGAGCTGCAGTGCGTCCTCGAGCGTGACGGACTCGAGCGTCTGCGTCTTGAGCAGCGAGCCCGTCCGGGGCTTGGGCTGCGCGGCCTTGGCGCGCTTCTGCGCCGCGGCGGACAGGCTCGTGTCGATCGGCGGCAGGTCGAGCACCTCGGTCACGTACGGGCCGTAGCGCCCGGCCTTCGCGATGATCTGGTTCCCGGACACCGGGTCGGTCCCGAGCACCTTGCCGTCGTCCGCACCGGCGGCGAGCAGCTCGCGCGCCTTGGCGACCGTCAGCTCGTCGGGGGCGACGTCGTCGGGCACCGAGGCGCGCGGCGGGTTCTCGCCCTCCTTGACCTCGGCCGCGAGGTCCTCGACGTAGGGCCCGTAGCGACCGACGCGCAGCTGGAGGCCCTCGCCGATCGGCACGGAGTTGATCCCGCGCGCGTCGATGTCGCCGAGGTTCTCGACGAGCTCGCGCAGGCCCTCGCCCGCCTCTCCCTTCGCGGCGTCGCCGAAGTAGAACTGCGTGAGCCACTCCACGCGGTCCCGGCGCCCGGCGGCGATCTCGTCGAGGTCCGCCTCCATCGCGGCGGTGAAGCGGTAGTCGACGAGCCGGTCGAAGTGCTCCTCGAGGAGGCGCACGACGGCGAACGCGAGCCAGCTCGGCACCATCGCCTGGCCGCGCGTCAGGACGTAGCCGCGGTCCTGGATCGTCGAGATCGTCGACGCGTACGTGGACGGACGGCCGATGCCGAGCTCCTCGAGCGCCTTGACGAGGCTCGCCTCGGTGTAGCGCGGCGGGGCCGACGTCGAGTGCCCCGCGGCCTCGAGGTCCTCGCCGCGCAGGGCGTCGCCCTCCGCCATCCGGGGCAGCCGCGCCTCACCCTCGGTGTCGCCGCCCGCCGTGGCGCCCGCGCCGAGGGCGTCCTCGGCGTACCGGTCGACGTCCGAGCTCTCCTCGTACGCCGCGAGGAACCCGCGGAACGTGATGACCGTGCCCGACGCGGCGAACACCGCGTCGCGCCCGGCGAGCTCGCCCGCCGGCCCGGCCAGCGGTGCGCCGAGCCGCACGGACGCCGTCGAGCCCTTGGCGTCGGCCATCTGCGACGCGACCGTGCGCTTCCACACGAGCTCGTAGAGCTTGAACTGGTCGCCGCTGAGCTCCTTGGCGACCTGCGCCGGCGTGCGGAACGAGTCCCCCGCCGGCCGGATCGCCTCGTGCGCCTCCTGGGCGCCCGCGTTCTTCGACGCGTAGACGCGCGGCTTCTCGGGCACGAAGTCCGCGCCGTAGAGCTCGGCGGCCTGACGCCTCGCGGCACCTGTCGCCTCGCTCGACAGCGACGGCGAGTCGGTGCGCATGTAGGTGATGTACCCGTTCTCGTACAGCGACTGCGCGGTGCGCATCGTCTGCCGCGAGGACATCCGCAGCTTGCGGCTCGCCTCCTGCTGGAGCGTCGAGGTCGTGAACGGCGCGGCCGGACGGCGCGTGTACGGCTTGGTCTCGAGCGAGCGCACGACGAAGTCCGCGTCCGCCAGGCCGGCGACGACCGCCCCGGCCGTCGCCTCGTCGAGCTGCCGCACGCCGTCACGCTGCGCCGCCGGCTTGAGCTGACCACGGTCGTCGAAGTCGCGACCGGACGCGACGCGCGCGTCGCCGACCTGGACGAGCCGCGCGCCGAACGCCTTGCCGGCGTCGTCGGGCGCCGCGGCCGCGGCTTCCCCCGCGAGGCCGAACGTGCCGGTGACGTCCCAGTACTCGGCCGCGACGAACGCCATGCGCTCGCGCTCGCGCTCGACGACGAGGCGCGTCGCGACGGACTGCACGCGTCCCGCGGACAGGCCCTGGCGGACCTTGCGCCACAGCACCGGCGAGACCTCGTAGCCGTAGAGCCGGTCGAGGATGCGGCGCGTCTCCTGCGCGTCGACCAGGCTCGTGTCGAGGTCGCGCGTGTTCTGCAGCGCCCGCTGGATCGCCTCGCGCGTGATCTCGTGGAACACCATGCGCTTCACGGGGACCTTGGGCTTGAGCGCCTCGAGCAGGTGCCAGGCGATGGCCTCGCCCTCGCGGTCCTCGTCCGTCGCGAGGTAGAGCTCGTCGGCGTCCTTGAGCGCGCGCTTGAGCTCGGCGACCTTCTTCTTCTTGTCGGCGTAGACCTCGTAGTAGGGGTCGAACCCGTTGTCGACGTCGACCGCGAACTTCCCGTACGGGCCCTTCTTCATGTCCGCGGGCAGCTCCGACGGCTGGGGCAGGTCCCGGATGTGCCCGACGCTCGCCTCGACCTCGTAGTCGTCGCCGAGGTAGCCCTGGATCTTGCGAGCCTTGGCGGGCGACTCGACGATCACGAGCTTGCGTGGCATCCCATCCTGCTTTCGTCGGTACGAACGTCTGTCCCGGGGGCCGGTCCCTCGCGGCGCCCGGTCGGCGCTCCGTCGGTGCACGTCCCCGGGCCGCGGTGCGGGCAGCCTACGACGTTACGCCATCCGCGCCAGCGGCACCCTATCCGTCGACCGTGGCGGCGTGCGGACGAGCCGTGGCCTGGCGGACGAGGAGGAGCAGCGCGAAGGAGCCGGCCGTCACCGCGGCCACGCCGGCGACGCCGCCGAGGTAGGCGGTCGCCTCCTGGGCCGTGGTCGTGTCCCACGTCGCGGGTGTGACGCGCATGGTCCACAGCGCGACGACGCCCGCCACGGCGGCCCCGACGAGCAGGAGCGCCGCCGTGACCGTCGAGCCCGGCGAGGACCCCGCGCGCGGGTCGAGCGACGAGCGCGGCGTGAAGGCGCACACGAGCGCACCCCACGCGAGCACCACGAGCACCGCCGCGACGACGTCGCTCGGCCGGTGCCACTGGCCGACGAGCGTCGAGACGCCGATCGCCGCCGTGTACGCACCGCCCAGGACGGCCACGAGCGGACGCGCGCGCCGGGGCACGACGAGGACGAGCGCCGCGGCGACGGACGCCGCGACCGTCGTGTGGCCGCTCGGCAGCGAGTTCTCCGCCGTCCACCCGCCGATGAGGTTCTCCCGTCCCAGGAGCACGTGCTTGACCGCCTGCGTCGTCACGTTCGCGCCCACCACGAGGAACCCCACCTGCACCGCGAGCCCCCAGCGCCGCCGCACGACGGCGATCGCCACCGCCGCCGCGAGCCCGCCGACGACGAAGGTCAGGGAGATCGTGTCCAGCACGGGCTCGCCGAGCGTCCACAGCGGGCCCTGGCCGTTCACGGCCCCGTCGAACGCCGCGCGCTCGAGCATCTGGCCCGCGTACGTGTCGACGAAGAACCGCCACACGGCCCAGGCGAGACCCGCCGCGACGACGGCGACCAGACCTGCCGCGACCCGCGGGGCGACCCGCGCCGTCGGGCCGGGAGCTGCCGTCGGGCCGGGACGCGCCGTCGGGCCCGGGCCCGCCGTCGGGCCGGGACGTGCCTGGCCGGACGCGCCGACCGGGCGCCACGGTCCGTCGGGCGGACGGGGCGACGACGCGGCGGGAGACCCGGCGGCGGGTCCCGCGGACGCTGCGGCGGGCAGCGGGCGCGTCCCGGTACCGCCACCGGTCGGCAGCGGTCGGGTCGGCGCGTGGTCGGACGGCATCCTCCCACCGTAGGCGACGTCTGTGGGAGTTCGGGAAAGACGCCGAGCAGGAAGTGGTCCGTGCGCGCCGCAGTATGGTTGCGGGCATGACCGACGTCTCCTCGCGGCCGCTCCCCGCGGACGACGGGGCGCGCGTGCGCCGAGCGCGGCGCTCCCGCCCCGAGACGCTCGCGCGGCGCGAGGAGATCCTGCGCGCCGCCATGAAGGTGTTCGGCTCGCGCGGGTACCACCAGGGGTCGCTGGCCGAGGTGGCGGAGCAGGTCGGCATCACGCACGCGGGCGTGCTGCACCACTTCGGGTCGAAGGACCGGCTGCTCACGGCCGTCCTCGAGTTCCGCGACCGCGAGGACGTCGAGCACCTCGAGGGCCGGCACATCCCCGGCGGTCTCGACCTGTTCCGGCACCTCGTGCTGACCGCCGCGATGAACGCCGAGCGCCCGGGCATCGTCCAGGCCTACACGGTCATCGCGGGCGAGGCCGTGACCGACGGCCACCCCGCGAGCGCGTGGGTCACCGCGCGGTTCGCCGGGCTCCGCGCCGACATCGCGGGCGCGCTGCGCGAGGTCGTCGACGAGCGGCGGGCCGCAGGGACCGACGTGGACCTCGACCTCGACGACGCGGCGCTCGACCGCGCGGCCTCGTCCGTCATCGGCGTCATGGACGGCCTGCAGACGCAGTGGCTCCTCGACCCGGACGCGGTCGACCTCGCCGAAGCGACGGCCTTCGCGATCGAGGCGATCCTCGCGGCCACCCTCGCGGGCGCGCAGCGACCGCGGCCCCTGGACTGACCGCCGAGGCCGCACCGCGGTCCGGCGAGGTACGACCTCACCGGCCCCCCGCACTGCCTGGCGCTACCGGGGTACCACCTCGGCCAGGGCGGAGTCCTGCGCGGCACCGGCGTCGGTGCCGTCGCGGCCGTCCCTGCCGTCACGCCGGTCCCGGTCGTCGCGGCCGTCGCGGTAGGCGTCGATCGAGAGCGTCCGCAGCCGAGACGAGCGCCCCGTGGGGTTGTCCACGAACCCGACCGCGGAGATGTACGGCTCGATGACGTGGATCTTCTGCAGCGGCGTGACGATGAGGAGCTGCAGGCCGAGCCGCCGGAACAGCTCGAGCGCGAACCGTGTCGACTCGTCCGACCCGCGGCCGAACGCCTCGTCGATGACGACGAACCGGAACGCCGTCGAGCGCACCGCGCCCCAGTCGAGCTTGAACTGGTAGGCGAGCGACGCCGCGAGGATCGTGTACGCGAGCTTCTCCTTCTGCCCGCCGGACTTCCCGCCGGAGTCGGAGTAGTGCTCGTGCTCGGAGTCGTCGGCGCGCGACCGCTCCGAGGCCGACAGCACGAACCAGTTGCGCACGTCCGTCACGCGTCGGCGCCACGCGTCGTCGAGGTCCGACACGCCCTCGCGCCCGCGGAACCGCTCGACGAGCGCCTTGACGCGCAGGAAGCGGTCCTCCGAGTACGACAGCGCGCCGTCGGCCGCCGACCCGTCGCCCTCGGCCAGCGCGCGGTCGTCCTCGGCGAGGATCCCGTCGCCGTCCGTGCACGCGCGCAGGTCCTGCTGGAACTCGCGCACCTCGACGTTGGGCGTGCGCGACACCTCGAGCCGGATGTAGCGGCCCGGGTTGTAGTCGATCGCCCGCAGCGAGTCGTTGATCGTGTCGATGCGGTCCCGGATGAGGTCGGCCTGCTTGGCCAGCTCCGCGGCGAACCCGGCGATGTCGCGGATCGCGTTGGTGTTGAGGTACGCCTTGAAGTCGGCCTCGAAGCGCGGCAGGTCGTCCCGCACGAGCCGGTCGTGGATCTCGCGGTAGCCGCCGGCCGAGCGCACGTCGGCGTCGAGCTCCGCGGTCTCCACCGGGTACGCCGAACGGAACGCCGCCATCTGGCCCGCGACGCGCGTGCCGAGGTCCGCGCGCTCGCGCTGGGCCTGCTCGGCCTCGGCCGTGAGGCGTGAGCGGACCGCGTTCTCGACGGCGTCGAGGTCGGCCGTCCGGGCGGGCCCCGACCCCCCGAGCTCGCGGTCGAACTCCTCGGCGAGGGCCGCCGTCGTCTCCTCGTCGAGCGCCTCGCCGGCGCCGTCGAGCACCGCGCGGGCCCGGTCGCGCGCGGAGCGCGCCTCGTCGAGCGCGTGCCGGTCGGCGCCGAGCGTCGCCACGATGCCGTCGCGCTCCGCCTCGAGCGCGCTCCGGCGGCGCGCGGTGGCGGCGAGCGCGCCCGCGATGCGCCCGAGCTCGTCGCTCGCCTGCTCGAGGCGGCGCCTCTCGTCGTCGAGCTCCGCGATGCGCGAGACCTCCGCGTGCCGGTCCAGCTCGTCCCAGTCCCGGTAGACGTCCACGCGGCCCAGGGCTGCCGACCGCTCCTGGAGCTCCGCGCGTCGTGCGGCCGCGGCGTCCCGACGGCGGGCCAGGGCGTCCCGGCGCGCCGTCACCTCGGCCGCCTGCTCGAGCAGCGCGTCGACCTTCGCCTGCGTCGACCAGCCGAGCACGTAGGCGCGGCGGTCGTCCACGGCCCGCACGTCGTTCTTCTCGTGGTGGTCGGGCGAGTGCTTGACCTGGCCGGACCGCGTGACGGCGCGCGGCAGGCGGCGGAACACGTCCAGGTCGTCGGCGCACGCGTGGTCGGCACGCCGCTCGAGCTCGGCCTCGACCCAGGCGGTGAGCGCCGGGGCGTCGTCGAGCGTGCGCACGTCGAGCAGGTCGGCCAGGAGCAGCGCGCCGTCGGGCCGGTCGGCGCGTCGGGGCGCACCGACCCGCTCGGGCACCCGGTGGTAGACGAGCCGCAGCCCGAGGTGCTCGCGGTCGACCCAGGCGGCGACGGCGTCGTAGTGCGCCGCGGGGACGAGCAGCGACAGGGCGAACCCGCGCAGCACGCGCTCGGCCGCGCCCTCCCACGCCTCGTGCTCGGGCCGCACGGCGAGCAGCTCGCCCACGAACGGCAGGTCGCCGGGCGTCACCCCGACGCCGGCGCACAGCCGGTCGCGCACGTCGAGGTGGGTGCGCGGCAGGTTGGAGCGGCGGTCGGCCAGGCTCGCGAGCTCGGCCTTGACCTCCGCGGTCTCCTGCTCGACCGCGCGCAGCAGTCCCCCGACGTCCGCGACCTCCTCCTCGGCCCGGGCGAGGTCGTCGCGCACGCGCGACGCCGCGGCGTCGGCCGCGCGCCGCAGCGCGGCGAACGCCTCGGCGTCGACGAGCGCGTCCGCGAGGGCCCGCACGGCGTCGCCCTCGCCGCCGAGCCCGGGCTCGGCGGCGGCCGCACCCTCGGCCGCGGCAGCGGGGAGCGTGAGCCCGGCCCGGACCGCGTAGCCCGCGAGCTGCGTCGCGCGCCGCTCGCGCGCCGCCCGCTCGACCTCGCGCCGGGCGATCTCGCCCTCGATCGTGGCGAGCCGGTCCCCGCCGTGCCCCGCGCGCTCGAGCTCGAGCCGCGCCCGCTCGGTCCGCGTCTCCTCCAGGGCCGACGACGCGCGGGCACGCCGCGACTCACCGTCCGCCACGCGCTCGTCGAGCGCCGTGATGAGCCCGTCGAGGTCGGCCACCCGTCGCGACGCGGTGAACGCGCGCAGCGCGTCGCGGCGCGCCGTCACCGCCTCCGCGCGCCGCCCGAGCGCGTCGTGGGCGTCGACGTCAGCGAGCAGCGGCGCGAGGCGGTCGATCTGCGCGGTCGCGCGGACCACGGCGTCGTGCGCGGAGGTGAGGTCGTCGAAGTGGGCGACGAGACGGTCGGTCCAGCGGTCGGCGTCGAACGGCTCGAGCATGTGCTCGCGCACGAACTCGCCGAGGTCACCGACCGACTTCATCGACACCGTCTGGTGGAACAGGTCCATCGCCTGCTCGGACGGGATGCCCAGGAGCCGGCGGAAGTCGCGCCCGTACTCGGGGAAGTGGTCGCGCACCTGCGCGCCCGACTCGCGCAGCCGGCGGCGCAGCACCACCACGTCTCCCCCGAACCCGGCGAAGTCCTCGGTGACCGTCAGCGGCCGGTCGGCCGTGACGAAGAAGCGGTCCGGCTGGCCCGACTGCCCCGGCGCGAGCCAGAACACCTGCGCGAGCGTCACCTGCTGGTCGAAGCCGCGGTTCGCGAAGCGCCCGAGCACGACCGAGTACGTGCCCCGCTCGCGCAGGCCCACGTGCCGCGTCGTCCCGGTCGCCTCGTCGCGCTCGGCCTTGTAGTGGCCCGCGACGTACGAGCGCAGCGACCGCTCGCGCGCCCCGGCTCCGGCCGCCTTGTTGTAGGAGATGCGGTGCGACGGCACGAGGAGCGTCGTCACGGCGTCGACGATGGTCGACTTGCCCGACCCGATGTCGCCCGTGAGCAGCGCGTTGCGCCCGTCGAGGTCGAACGCCCACACGCGCTGGTCGAACGTGCCCCAGTTGAGGACCTCGAGGCGCTCGAGGCGGAACCCCGCGCGCGCGTCGAGGTCGGTCGCCGGGTCGTGCAGCTCGACCGGGCTGAACAGGCCCTCCATCACTCCACCGTCACCTTCGTCGGACCGGTCGGGTCCTGGCGGTCGGTGTCGCCCCGGCCGGCGGCCACCTCCAGGTACTGCGCGAGCCGCGCGTCGAGGTCCGCGAGCCACTGCGCGTCGACGAACGCCTTGAGGACGCGGCGGACCTCGTACCGCCGGGCGTCTCCGTCGCCCTCCGCGGGGGGACCGGCCGGGTCGGCGCTCCCCGGTCCCGGCCCCGCGTCGTCGGTCGGCGCCTGACGGCCCGCGGGGCGCAGGAACCCCAGCTCGACGACGCGGCGCACGAGCGCGTCGACGCGGTCCACGAGGCGCGCCTCGTTCGCCGCCGCGCCGGCGTCCTGGGCGAGGAAGACCCGCAGGAGCTCGACGATCTCGGAGCGCGTCAGGACGAGTCGCGTGTCCCCGCCCTCGGAGTCGGACTGCGCGAGCCGCTTGCGCAGCAGCGCGAGGAGCAGGCTCACGTCGAACGGCAGCTCGCGGCGCGGGATGAGCCGCGGCACGCGCTCGTCGCGCTCGTGCTCGGGCTGGGACCGCAGGTACGCGTAGCCGTCGCCCTCGTCGACGACCACCTGGAGGCCGAGCATCGCGACGGCGTCGCGCACCTGCGCCTCGTGCGCGAGCAGGTCGCGCCAGGTCTCCTCGCCCGCCTCGCGGTACACGACGCCCTTGAGCAGCGACGTGACGACGACGGACAGCTCCTGGCCCCGCGCGGGACGGGTCGTGCTCGTCGGTGTGCTCACTGCTCCTCCTCGGGGCGGCGGGTCGTGGCGGGGGCCGCCGGGGCGGCGGGGGCGGCGGGCCGTCCGCCGCGCGAACGTCACGCGCGGCAGGCGCGCGACGCGCAGCACGGGCGCCGGCTCGGGCTCGTCGTCCGGGACGGCGTCCGCGTGCCCGACGGCGGGCGGCGGCTCCCCGTGCCAGCTCACCTCGTCCGTCACCTCGTCGTCGTGCACGACGGCGAAGCGCGGGTCGTCGAGCGACAGGTAGGACACGAGCTCCGCGAGCCCGTGCTCGAGCGGGGCGTCGTGGACCAGCTCGCCGAGGGAGATCTCGGTACGTCCGCCGCGCTCGCCCGTGCCCGACAGCGCGTCGCGCACGGTGCGGGCGAGCCGCTCCGGGTCGACGTGCACCTGCTCGTAGAGCGCCGCGACCTCGAAGTCCTCGTCGCCCTCCTCGACGTGGTCGGAGTCGAGCCGGGCGCTCGGCCGCGGCGTGAACAGCGGGCGCTCGGTCGGGAGCACGACCTCCGGCGCGAGCGCGTCGAGCGCCATCCCCGGCGGGCCGTCGGCGCCGCCGCGCGGGGTGTCCCGCGCGACGTCGCGCGCCGCGAGCGCCTTCGCCTCGACCCCGCGCAGGATGTCCATGACGCGGCGGTTCTCGAGCCAGACCTGGTCGTCGAGGAAGCGCCGCAGCTGCTCCGACAGCGTGCGGACCGTGGCCTGCGTGCGCTCGCCGGCGTCGAGCCAGTCGTAGTGGATGCGCCGCAGGCGGCGGTGCTCGGCGTCGTGCGCGGCGTCGTGCCGGGCACCGCGCGCGCCGTCCCGCCCGGCTCCCGGCGCCGCGTCCAGGGCGATCGCGTCGAGCGCCTGCACCTGGTCGACGAGCGCGGCGAACTCCTCCTGGCGCCGGCGGTCGAGCAGGAAGTCGTAGAACGCGTGGAACGAGCGTCCCTGGTCCGACTCGGCGATCGCCGTGCGCGAGCGCACGACCTCCTCGAGCAGCTCGCCCTTCGCGCCGTCCCACCCCGTGATGCGCTCGCGCAGCGCGCGGTCGAGGGACCGGAAGTTCGCCTCGACCTCGCGGAAGTCGGACAGCAGGTCGGCCGCGGTCTGCGTGAGCTGCTGGTAGCGGTCGCGCTGCGCCGCGGCGTCGAGCACCGCGACGCGGCCCGCGCGGACCTGGGCGATCTCGTCGTCGATCCGGGCGCGCCGCTCCTCGAGCTCCCGCAGCCGCTCGGCCGGGTCGGACTGGGCGCCGACGGTGAGCTGGCGCAGCAGCTCGAACACGGTGTTGAGCCGCGACTCCGTGCCGACGAAGGCACGTCCCCGCAGGGACGCGACCCAGCGCACGGCCTGCTCGACGGCCGGCGTCGCGTCGTAGTGCGGCTGCGTCGACCCCGGCGGGTACCACGCGCGCAACCATCCCTGGTCGGGATGCGCCCAGTGGTCGACGTAGGCCTGAGGGGTGCGCGGGTAGCGCGGCTCCGGGGCGACGCCGGTCTCCGCGCGACGCAACGCCCACAGGTGGTCGTCGAGGCGCGCGACGAGCTCCGTCTCGGGGATGGCCCGCACGTTCTCCTCGACGAAGACCGTGCCGAGGAAGGACAGCACGAGCGGCGCCGTGTCGGCGCGCACGAGCCGCCACGCGGCGTTCGACCGTCGCAGGGCGTCGACGTCGTCGTGCAGCACGCAGGTCCTCTCGGGTCGATCGGTCGGTTCTTCGCGGGCTCCGCGGGCCCGTGCCGCCGGGCTCGCGGGCCAGCCGCACGCCGGGGCGCCCCGTGATCCTAGGCGGCCGGGCCGACCCCGCGCGGCAGCGCCACGGGGCGTCCGCCGGACGAGCGCTGCCCGTCGAGGACGGGACCATGGTCCCTGTCGCCCCGCGACGCCCGCTGCCTACGCTGGAGCCCGGCGCCTGGCCGGCAGCGCGCCCACCCTGCCGGCCGGACGCCGCTCTGCGCTCCGGAGGACCGGCGCGCCACGTCTGCCCGCGGCGCCCCGTCGCGACCGGAGGACCGCCGATGAGCGACCCGACCACCGTCCTCGCCGGCTCGCCCGCGCGCGGCGCACGACCGCCGTCGGCCCGCGGGGCCACGGACGACGCCCCGTTCGACCCGTTCGAGCGTCCCACCGGCTGGTCGCACTCCCGCCCGGTGCTGTTCGGCGAGATGCTCGTCTTCGGTCTCCTCAGCCTCGTCGCGGCGTTCGTGCTCTCCTACGACGCCGTGCTGCTCGCCGCGAACCCGACCGCCACGCTGTCCTGCGACGTCAACACGGTCCTGTCGTGCGGGACGGTCGCGCAGTCGTGGCAGGCGCAGGTGTTCGGCTTCCCCAACGCGTTCCTCGGGATGATCGCCGAGCCTGTCGTCATCACGACGGCGGTCGCGGCCCTCGGCGGGACGCGGTTCCCCCGCTGGTTCCTCTTCTCGGCGCAGTGCGTGTACCTGCTCGGTGTCGTGTTCGCCTACTGGCTCTTCTACCAGTCGATGGTCGTCATCGGGGCGCTGTGCCCGTGGTGCCTGCTCATCACCGTCTCGACGACGCTCGTCTTCGCGTCGCTGCTGCACTGGAACGTCCTGGAGGACAACCTCTACCTCCCGCGACGTGCGCAGGCGCGGCTGCTCGGCTTCGTCCGGTCGGGCGCGTACGGGTACCTCGTCGCCGCGTGGCTCGTGGGCCTCGCGGTCCTCGTGGTCCTGAAGTACGGTCCCGCGCTGTTCGCCTAGGGCGCCCCGGGCAGGAGGAAGCCGTCGCGGACGAGGCCGCGCACCCCCGGCAGGAGCTCGCCGGCCAGGTCGCCGGCCGGGACCTCGAACAGCGCCGCGATCGCGCCCACGAGCTGCCCGAGGCTCAGCTCGCCGTCGCTCGCGCCGACGAGCGCGGCGAGGCCCGTCGAGGCGTGGACCGCGCGGCCGAGACCGCCGCCCTGGCGCAGGAGCAGCACGCTCGGGTCCGCGGCGCCCGGGGTGTGGAACCGCTCCTCGGTGACGTCCGGCGCCACGGTGAGCCGCTCGTCCGCGAGGGCCGCGTCGTCGCGCGCGGCGAGCCAGTCGTGCGCCGCGAGCGACGCCGCGAGGTGGCCGCCGAGCGGCTGGTGGACGGACCCCGTGTGCTCCTCGAGGCGGCGCAGGGTCGGGGCCCCGGACTCCGGGCGCCGCAGGGTGACGATCCCGAACCCGACCGCCTCGACGTCGCGCGCGGCGAAGTCGTCGAGCCACGCGTCGTAGGCGGAGGCCCACGCGCGCGGCTCGCGGTCCGCGGTGGTCCCGCCGTCGCGGATCCACGTCTCGGCGTACTCGGCGGGGTCGAGCACCTCGCGCTGGACCACCCAGCCGTCGAGCCCCGCGGCGTCGAGCCACGCGCCCACGCGCTCGGTCCAGGTTTCGCCCCGACGGTGCTCCCAGTTGCCGAGGAGCTGCGCGACCCCGCCGGGCGCGAGGACCGCTCCGACGCCGGTGACGAGGTCGCGCACGACGTCGTCCCCGGCGCGACCGCCGTCCCGGTACTCGTACTCGGTGACGCCCGCGCCACCGCCCGTCGCCCGCGGCGTGATGACGAACGGCGGGTTGGACACGACGAGGTCGAAGGTCTCCCCCGCGACGGGCTCGAGCATCGACCCCGACCGCAGGTGGATCGCGCCCGCGCCGGTCCCGGGCTCGCCGGGCGTCAGGTCGAGCGCGGCGTTGAAGGCGGTGAACCCGAGCGCGCGTGCGGAGATGTCGGTCGCGACGACGTGGCGCGCGTGCCGGGCCGCGTGCAGCGCCTGGATGCCGCACCCCGTGCCGAGGTCGAGCACCCGGCCGACGGGCGTGCGCATCGTCACCTGGGCGAGCGTCAGCGACGCGCCCCCGGCGCCGAGGACGTGGTCGGCCGCGAGCCGGCGGTCGGTCGCGAGCTCGCCGAGGTCCGACGAGAGCCACCACGAGACGGGGCCCGCGGCGTCCGTCGACGCGTAGGGGCGCAGGTCGACCAGCGCGCGGACCGCGTCGTCGGGCGCTCCCCCGGCCGCCTCGGCGAGGCCGAGGCGCACCGCCCCGTCGGTCCCGGTCCGCTCGAGCGCCGCGTCGAGCTCGCCGCGGGGGACCTCGTCGCCGAGGAGGAACAGCGTCGTGAGCGTGCCCACGGCGTCGTGCGGGCCCGACGCCGCGGTGCGCTCCCGCTCGTCCCGCCCCTCCGGCCCGTGGTCGGCACCCCGCAGAACGCGCCGCGCGGGGACCGCCTGCTCGCGGTGCAGCGCCGCGGCCGCGACCGGACCGAGCCGGTCCTCGACCCCGTCGACCGTGAAGCCGGCGGCACCGAGGTCGGCGCGCAGGTCGTGGACCGCGCCCTTCAGGACGTCCGGGGCCAGGCCCGTCCCGGGCGGGGGCGGGCTGGACGGGGAGTGAGGTGCGGACATGGGTCCATCCTGCGGGATCCGGTCGCGCGCGGCCCGCAGGCGACCGGCCGGGCACGACGGACCCCGGGCCGCGCGGGACGACGGAGGTCGTGCCCGGCGACCCGGGGTCGGGTCGGTCAGGTCAGCAGTTCTGCGTCGCGTAGGTCGCGACGTTCTGCGTCGACGTCTGGAACGACTCGTCGCCCAGGATGCTCGTCATCGCCGACATGTCGGCGCTGGCAGGGTCCTCGACCGCGGCCGTGAGCGTGTCGGTGATCGTGCGGAAGGCGCCGGCGACGTTGTCCCAGTCGTCACTGATCTCCGCGGGCGCGTCGGCGGCCTCGAGCGTCGAGGTGAGGTCCTCGAACGCCGTCACGGCCGCGCTGGGGTCGCTCGGGTCGACGGAGGAGAGCTCGCTCTGGGCGGACATCAGCGTGTCGTACGCGCCGCAGAAGTCGCCGGAGGCGGCGTCGGTGTCCTCGGCGGGCTCCTCCTCCGTCGTCTCCTCGGTGGTCTCCTCCTCCGCGGGGGTCGACTCCTCGGCGGTCGTGGTCTCCTCGGTCGTCGTCTGCTCGTCGCCGCCGGAGCTGCCGCACGCGGCGAGGCCGAGAACGAGGAGGGCGCTCGTCGCGAGCGCGGTCGTGGTCTGGGTGGTCGTCAGTCGGGTGCGCATAGGGACCATGCTGTCGTACGGAGGCCGGGAGGGCGTGCCGGAACGGCGGTTCCGGGGAGTCCTCCCCATGTGGCGGACACCATGGGATGAAATCGTCCGGCAGGGCTTGTCAGGCGGCGCACCCGGACTGCAGGAACTCGGTGACCCGCTGCGACGACCTCGTGAGGGCGCCCGTGTCGATCCGGCGCCCGACGCGGTCGAGCGAGCGCGCGAGCTCGTCCGGGTCGTCGGCCCCCGCGGCCTCGACCGCGTCGGCGATCATCGTGAGGTACGTCGTCACGACGGCCCAGTCCTGCGCGATCGCGGCCGGCGGATCGGCCGCCACGAGGGTGTCGCGCGCGGTGGTGAAACCGGCGACCAGGGTGTCGGGGTGGTCGACGCTGAGGTTCACCTGAGCCTTGGCGGCGTCGCCCCACGCGATCTCGGCGGCGTGGCACGCCGGGTCCGCCGTGGCCACGTCGGGGGTGGCGGCCGGGTCGGTCGTGCCCGCCGGGTCGTCCTCGTCGGCCCCTGCGGTCGGCGCGACGTCGGACCCGGTGCCACCGTCTGCCCCGAGGCCACCGTCGGTGCCGGGAGCGTCGGTCCCGGGTCCGGGGTCCGCGTCGTCGGCGGCACCCCCCGTGGTGGGCGGTGCCGCGGCCGGCGCGGCACCCGGGAGCGAGACGACGTCGAACGAGCCGCTCGCGACCGTCGCGAAGCACAGCACCGCGACGGCGACGAGCACGGCGCCGTGGGCCACGGTGCGCACGGGGGATCGCATGGCCACCATGATGACGCCTCGCGCGCCCGGGACGAACCGCCTGGACCAGGCATTCGTGGCATCTACCCCGTCGGCGCCTCCATACGCCCGTATCGGTCAGCCCTAGGATGTGCTCGTGGAGACCCCGGACACGCCTGCCGAGCCCCCGGCGCGGGCGCTCGTCGGTGCACGCACGACCGTCCAGGACCGCAGCACCCAGCGGCAGCGCGCGATGGTGGACGCCGCCGCCCGCCTGCTCGTCGAGCAGGGGTTCGGCGCGGTGACGCACCGGCAGGTGGCCCGCGCGGCGGGGGTGCCCCAGGGTTCGGCGTCGTACTACTTCCCGACCACGGCGTCGCTCGTCGCCGCGGCCGTCGAGGCCGCCGAGGACTGGCGCGCCACCGCGGCGGAGCAGCGTGCCGGCGGTCTGGCCCGGCGCGCACGCTCGTCCACCGCGACGGCGCGCGAGCTCATCGAGACGCTCTACGCGCCGCACGTGGACGACGCCGTGGTGGACGTGCGCATCGACCCCATGCTCACCGCGATGCGCGACCCTGCGCTGCGCCCGATCATGCGCGCGTCGCGGCCCCGCCTCCTCGCCGCGCTGCGGACGGTCCTCGACGCGTCCGGCTACGCCGACGCCGAGGACGTCGACCTGCTCGCGCACGTCGTCGACGCCGCGCTCGTCGCCGCCGCTGCGGAGGAGGACGGGAAGGTCCTGGACCGCGCCACCGCGACCGTCGCCCGCCTGCTCGACCGCTGGCGCTGACGCCGCGAGGGGTCCGACTCGGAGAAGTCGCCGCGCCACCGGTCCGGCGCGCCGCGTCGAAGCGGTTTACTTACTGACCTGTCAGTCGTCGTCTACGATGGGCCCGTGAGCACGCCGGCGTACCTCGACCCGTCCCTGCCCGTCCCCGAGCGCGTCGAGGACCTCCTCGGTCGCATGACGCTCCCCGAGAAGGTGGGGCAGATGCTCCAGCTCGACGCCCGCGACGGCGTCGGACCGCTGATCGAGGACAAGCACGTCGGCTCGATCCTGCACGCGTCCCCCGAGAACGTGCGCGAGGCGCACACGCTCACCGAGAGCACCCGCCTGCGCATCCCGCTGCTCGTCGCCGAGGACGCGATCCACGGCCACTCCTTCTGGGTCGGCGCGACGATCTTCCCGACCCAGCTCGGCATGGCGGCCACGTGGGACCCGGAGCTCGTCGAGCGCGTCGCGCGCGCGACCGCGGTCGAGGTCGCCGCCACGGGCATCCACTGGACCTTCTCGCCCGTCCTGTGCATCGCGCGCGACCTGCGGTGGGGCCGCGTCGACGAGACGTTCGGCGAGGACCCCTTCCTCATCGGCGAGCTCGCGTCGGCGATGGTCCGCGGCTACCAGGGCGACGGCGAGTCCGACCCGACGGGCGTGCTGGCCACCGCCAAGCACTTCGCGGGCTACTCGGAGACGCAGGGCGGCCGCGACGCGAGCGAGGCCGACATCTCGCGACGCAAGCTGCGCTCGTGGTTCCTCCCACCGTTCGAGCGCGTCGCGCGCGAGGGCGTCGCGACGTTCATGCTCGGCTACCAGTCGATGGACGGCGTCCCGGTGACGGTCAACGGCTGGCTCCTCGACGAGGTGCTGCGCGGCGAGTGGGGCTACACGGGCACGCTCGTCACCGACTGGGACAACGTCGGCCGCATGGTCTGGGAGCAGAAGATCCAGCCCGACCACGTGCACGCGGCCGCCGCGGCGGTCCGGGCCGGCAACGACATGGTCATGACGACGCCGCAGTTCTTCGAGGGTGCGCTGGAGGCGGTCGCGCAGGGTCTCGTCGCCGAGTCCGCGATCGACGACGCGGTGCGCCGCATCCTCACGCTCAAGGTGCGGCTCGGGCTGTTCGAGGACCCCCGCCGGCCCGACGTCGCGCGCCAGCAGGCCGTCATCGCGTCCGGCGAGCACACGGCCGTGAACCTCGACGTCGCCCGACGCTCGCTCGTGCTCCTCACCAACGACGGCACGCTGCCGCTCGGTGGGCGGCTCACGGCCGGTCACGACGGCCGCGCGGTCGCGTCCCCGGGCTCGCCGGCCCGCACGGTCGCCGTCGTGGGGCCGAACGCGGACGACGACCACACGCAGCTCGGCGACTGGGCCGGCGCGTCCGGCCAGGCGGACTGGCTGCCGACGGGGCACCCGCGCGAGATGACGACGACCGTCCTCGACGGCTTCCGGGACCACGCGCCCGCGGGCTGGACCGTGACGCACGCGCGGGGCGCCGACATCCTCACGCTCCGACCCGACCCCGAGGGAGCGTTCTTCCCCGACGGCCAGCCCCGCCCCCAGGTCGTGGTGCCCGCGGAGCCCGACGACGCGCTGATCGCCGAGGCCGTCGCCGCGGCCCGGGACGCCGACCACGTCGTCGCCGTCGTCGGCGACCGGATCGAGCTCGTCGGCGAGGGCCGGTCCACGGCGACGCTCGAGCTCGTCGGCGGCCAGGTCGCGCTCCTCGACGCGCTCGCCGCGACCGGCACGCCGCTGGTCGTCGTCGTGATCGCCTCCAAACCGCTCGTCCTGCCGCCGTCGGCGCGCGACGCCGCCGCGATCGTCTGGGCCGCGAACCCGGGGATGCGCGGCGGGCAGGCCGTCGCCGAGCTCGTGCTGGGGCTGGTCGAGCCGGAGGGCCGCCTCCCGATCTCGTTCGCCGAGCACGCCGGGCAGCAGCCCACCTACTACAACCAGGTGCGCGGCCAGCACGGCGACCGGTACGCCGACCTCACGCAGCGGACCGCGTTCGCGTTCGGCGAGGGCCTGAGCTACACGACCGTCGAGTACGCCGACCTGCGCGTGCTGGAGACGGTCGTCGGCGCCGACGACGCGGTGCGCGCCGAGGTCACGCTCCGCAACACCGGGGAGCGGCCCGTCCGGGAGACGGTCCAGGTGTACGTGAGCGACACCGTGACGTCGGTGACGTGGACCGACACGGAGCTCAAGGCCTACCGCAAGGTGGAGCTCGCCCCGGGCGAGACGGCGGTCGTCGAGCTCGAGGTGCCCGTCGCGGACTGCACGCTCGTCGACGCCGCCGGTCGCCGGGTCGTCGAACCCGGCGACTTCGAGCTGCTGGTCGGGCCGTCGTCGCGCGACGAGTCGCTCCTGCGCGCCGGGTTCGCCGTCAAGGGGTGACGGACCGCCCTCGTCGCCGAGGGAGAGCGTGGGTACGCCTCTCCCTCGGCGACGGGGTGGAGCGTGCCGTCAGGCGCCGCTCGTCACCTGCTCGCGCACGTCGGCGACCTCCTGGCGGTCGACCCGGGCCGCGCGCAGCCGGGACGCGATGACGGCGCCGAACGCGATGCCGGCCGCGACGACGGCGATGCCGATGCGCAGCACCTGGTTCGCGTCCTCCGGCACGCTGAGCAGCACCACCGCCGGGGCGATGAGCACCGACACGAGGTTCATGACCTTGATGAGCGGGTTGATCGCCGGGCCGGCGGTGTCCTTGAAGGGGTCGCCCACGGTGTCGCCGATGACCGTCGCGGCGTGCGCCTCGGAGCCCTTGCCCCCGTACGCGCCGTCCTCGACGATCTTCTTCGCGTTGTCCCACGCGCCGCCCGAGTTCGCGAGGAACACCGCCATGAGCACGCCGGCGCTGATCGCCCCGGCGAGGAAGCCGGCGAGCGGCCCGACACCGAGGCCGAAGCCGACGGCGATCGGGGCGAACGCCGCGAGGAGCCCGGGCGTCGCGAGCTCGCGCAACGAGTCGCGCGTGCAGATGTCGACGACCTTGCCGTACTCCGGGCGCTCGTCGTACGTCATGATCCCGGGGTGCTCCCGGAACTGGCGGCGCACCTCGAAGACGATCGCGCCGGCCGCGCGCGTCACGGCGTCGATCGCGAGGCCCGAGAAGAGGAAGACGGTCGCCGCGCCGAGGATCAGACCGACGAGCGTGACGGGCGAGATGATCTCGTAGTCGAGCATCGACGTGACGAGACCCGTGCCGACGCCCTCGATGTCGCGCAGCGCCTGGTCGACGGCGTCCGCGTAGGAGCCGAAGAGCGCCGTCGCCGCGAGCACGGCCGTCGTGATGGCGATGCCCTTCGTGATCGCCTTCGTCGTGTTCCCGACGGCGTCGAGGTCGGTGAGGATCTGCGCGGCGTCCGACTCGTCCGCCTCCGAGGCCTCGCCGAGCGACATCTCGTAGATGCCCTGCGCGTTGTCGGAGACCGGCCCGAACGTGTCCATCGCGACGATGACGCCGACCGTCGTGAGCAGGCCGCACCCGGCGAGCGCGACGAGGAACAGCGCGAGCCACACCGAGCCGCCTGCGAGCAGGAAGAGCCCGCAGATCGCGGCCGCGATGACGCCCGCCGTGTAGACCGCGGACTCGAACCCCACGCCGATGCCCGACAGGACGACCGTCGCGGCACCGGTGCGCGAGGTGGCGGCCACGTGGAGGGTGGGCTTCGACGTCGTGCCCGTGAAGTAGCCCGTGATCCACAGGATGATCCCCGCGAGGACCACGCCGATGACGACCGCGAGGCTCGCGACGACGCGCGGGTCCGCGGCGATCCCGGAGAGGTCGCCGAGGTCCGCGGTCCCGTCCAGCTCGCCGAACGAGGACGGCAGGTAGACGAACGCGGCGACGGCGGCGAGCACCGCGCCGACGAGGGCCGAGAGGTAGAAGCCGCGGTAGATCGCCTTGAGGCCGCTCTCCTCGCCCCGCACGCGCGTGATGAACACGCCGAGCACGGCGACGAGCGCGCCCATCGCGGTGACGATCAGCGGGAAGACGAGGCCTTCCTCACCCATCGCGGCCTTGCCGAGGATGAGCGCCGCGACGAGCGTCACCGCGTAGGACTCGAACAGGTCGGCGGCCATCCCCGCGCAGTCGCCGACGTTGTCGCCGACGTTGTCCGCGATCGTCGCGGCGTTGCGCGGGTCATCCTCGGGGATGCCCTGCTCGACCTTGCCGACGAGGTCGGCACCCACGTCCGCCGCCTTCGTGAAGATGCCGCCGCCCACGCGCATGAACATCGCCAGCAGCGCCGCCCCGAAGCCGAAGCCCTCCAGCACAGCGGGCGCGTCCCCTCGGTACAGCAGGACGACCCCCGCCGCACCGAGCAGGCCTAAACCCACGACCGACATCCCCACCACGCCGCCGGTGCGGAACGCGATGCGCGCCCCCTCCGACCGGCCGCCCGGGCGGGTCGCGGCGGCGGCGACGCGCACGTTCGCCCGCACGGCGAGCCACATGCCGAGGTAGCCGATCGCGGCCGAGAAGCCCGCGCCGACGAGGAACGCGACGGAGCGTCCGACACGCACCCCTCCCTCGCCGGGCAGGAGGAACAGCAGGCCGAAGACGATCACGGCGAACAGGGCGAGCGTGCGGAACTGCCGGTTGAGGTAGGCGGCCGCACCCTCCTGCACCGCCTGGGCGACGTCGCGCATCGCGTCGTTGCCCTCCCGCGCGGCGAGGACCTGCCTGCGCAGGACGACGGCGAAACCGAGGGCGACGAGCGCGACGAGCGCGATCACCCCGACGATGGTGAGACTTTCGGTACCGAGGGTGGGCATCCGTCCTCCTTGACGACTGCGGCCGGGCCGGTCCCCTACCGGCACGATGGGGAGGAGTCTACGCACGTGTGTCGTACGTCACGACCACTCGTGCGGACCGTCACAAGCACGCCCGTCGCGGCGGCGCCCTCCCCCGGTACCGGTGCGGTGTCAGTCCGCGAGACGGAACGCCAGCTCGTGGTCCCACTGCGCCATGTCGGGCTCCTCGGCCGGGTCGGTGAGGTACGACTCGACCCGCGCGCCCCAGGACCGCTGCTCGTCGTCCGCGTCCCAGACGAGCCCCTGGGCGGCGGCCCAGGAGAGGAGATCGCCCGTGGCACGCTCCAGGTCCCGGGGGTGCCCGTGGTGCCGCACGACCACGTAGCGGCCGGCCGGCAGGACGCCGCCGTGGGGACCCGCCGACGACACGCCCTTCACGTCCTCGGCGCCCAGGTCGGGGAAGGGGTCGAGGGAGTCGACCGGGACGCCCGCCTCCACGACGAGCTCGTGCTCCATGTCGATCTCCCGGTAGCGGAAGAACGGGGCGCCGGCGGGTGCGACGCCGCGCTCGGCGAGCCACGCGAAGAGGTCGGGGAGGCGGTCCGCGACGTCGGGGAAGGTCGTCATGGTCACCGTCCGGGTCAGGCCCACGTAGGGCTGGGCGGCGCGGTCCTGGATCTGGGGGGTCTGCTGCTGCGACATGCGAGGTCGACCGGGCTCGCGCCGCGGACTCATCGCTCAGGGTGAGCGGACCAGCCGCGCGACCTCGTCCGGTCGCGTCAGCGGGAACAGGTGCCCCTGCCTCGCGACCCCGACGCGCGGCAGGTCCAGCCGCTCGGAGAGCTCGCGCTGCTCGCGCAGGAACCGGGCGCTCGCGCGCGTCCCGGTGACGAGCAGGGGACGGGCGGACGCGGGGAGGTGCCGGCCGTCGTCGAGCAGCCCGCGCACGCGGGGCGCCTGCGCCCAGCTCGCCGCCCACTGGTCCGCGATCTCGAGCCACCCGGGACGACCGCCGTAGCGTTCGGTCGCGACGTCGCGGGCGAGGAGGTCGGGCCGGCGCGCGACGGCGCGGACGGCCACCCGGCGCAGCGCCGGTCCGGTCGGCGCGAGGACCTCGGCGACGGCACCGACGACCGCGCGCCCGGCGCGCGTCACCCGGGTCCCCGGGTGCAGCGCGGGGCGGTGCCGCTCGAACGGGCTCGACGGGTCGAGCAGCACGAGGCGGCGCACCTCGCCCGGGTGCAGCAGCGCCCACTCGAGCGCGGCGAGGCCGCCGGCGGAGTGCCCGACGAGCGCGACGTCCTGCGACCCGTCGACACCGAGCGCCGAGCGGAGCGCGTCCGCGGGGTCGGTGACCGGCGTGCGCCACGCGTCGAGGACGCGCACGTCCCCGTCCGGCTCGATCGCCCGGGCGAGGGGCGCGTAGTCCTCCGCCGGGAGCGCGAGACCCGGCAGCACGACCCAGATCATCGCGCTCTCCTCCCGACGCCCGCCACGGTCACGACCGTACGCGGCCGACCTGGGCGCTTCCCGGACGCCGGCCGGGCAACGGCCGGGCGGGCCGGTGCGAGACTGGCACCATGGCCGCACCGACCACCGCCGCGCACGAGCACGCCCTCGACCTCCAGTCCTTCGTCCAGGCCTCCCCGTCGTCGTACCACGCGGCGCACGAGGTGGCACGGCGTCTCGTCGCCGCAGGCTTCACGCGGCTGGCGGAGACGGACGCGTGGCCGTCGCACGCGCCCGCGACCGGGCCCGACCGCGAACCGGTGCGCGTGCCCGACGCGGGCGGGCGGTACGTCGTCGTGCGCGACGGCGCGGTCATCGCCTGGGTGGTCCCGCCGGGCGCCACGGCGACGACGCCGTTCGCGATCCTCGGCGCGCACACGGACTCCCCCGGCTTCAAGCTCAAGCCCCGGCCGAGCGTCGTGCGCGAGGGCTGGTGGCAGGCGGGCGTCGAGGTCTACGGCGGGCCGCTGCTCAACTCGTGGCTCGACCGCGAGCTCGAGCTCGCCGGTCGGGTCGTGACGGGCACCGGGTCGGGTCCCGACGACGTGCACCTCGTGCGCACCGGCCCGCTGCTGCGCATCCCGCAGCTCGCGATCCACCTGGACCGCCAGGTGAACGAGGGCCTCGCGCTCGACAAGCAGCAGCACACCCAGCCGGTCTGGGGGCTGTCGTCCGCGGCGGGCGCCGCCGGGTCCGACCGGGTCGGCCGGAGCCACGACGGTCCCGCGGAGGCGGACGTCCTCGCCGAGCTCGCGCACCACGCGGGCGTGCGCGCGAGCGAGATCACGGGCTACGACGTCGTCGTCGCGGACACGCAGGCACCGCGGGTCTTCGGGGCGCGCGACGCGTTCCTCGCGTCGGGGCGGCTCGACAACCTGATCTCGGTGCACGCCGGGCTGACCGCGCTGCTCGCGGTCGCGGGCGCACCGGGCGAGGGCGCACCGGCCGAGGAGGCCGACGGGCTCACGGCGATCCCCGTGCTCGCCGCGTTCGACCACGAGGAGATCGGGTCGGAGTCGCGCTCCGGGGCGTCCGGGCCGTTCCTCGCCGACGTCCTCGCGCGGGTCGACGCGATGCAGGGCGCAACCGCGGAGGAGCGGCACCGCCGGCTCGCGGCGTCGCTGTGCGTGTCGAGCGACGTCGGGCACTCGGTGCACCCGAACTACCCCGAGCGGCACGACCCGGCGAACCGCCCGCTCGCCGGCGGCGGGCCGATCCTCAAGATCAACGCCAACCAGCGGTACACGACCGACGCGCTCGGCGCCGCGGCGTGGGCGCGGGCCTGCGCGACGGCCGGGGTGCCCAGCCAGGAGTTCGTCTCGCGCAACACCGTGCCGTGCGGCTCGACGATCGGGCCGCTCACCGCGACGCGCCTCGGGATCCGCACCGTCGACGTCGGGGTGCCGATCCTGTCGATGCACTCCGCGCGCGAGCTCACGGCCGTCGTGGACCCGTGGTACCTGACCCGCGCCGTCGTCCAGGTGTTCCGCGGCTGACGGTGGGCGCCGGGTGGGAGACTCGGAGCGTGCCCGACGCCCTCTCCACACCCGTCCTCGCGACGACGAACCCGTTGCTCGACGTGCTCGTCGCGCACGGCCGTCGCGCGGACCGGCTCACGCACGTGCGCGAGCTGCCGGCGCGCGAGGGCACGCACGGCGACTGGCCCGCGTGGTCGGACGCGGCGCTCGTCGCCGGGTACCGCGCGCTGGGCGTCGAGCGGCCGTGGGTGCACCAGACCGTCGCCGCCGACGCCGCGTGGTCGGGCCGGCACGTCGCGCTCGCCACGTCCACCGGGTCCGGCAAGTCGCTCGCGTTCTGGCTCCCGGCGCTGACGTCGGTCCGGGCCGACGTCGCGGCCCGCACGCTCGACCCCGGGCGCATCGAGTCCGTCGCGCGCCGCGGGTCGGTGCTGTACCTCTCCCCGACGAAGGCGCTCGCAGCCGACCAGCTCGCCGGGCTGCAGCGTCTCCTCGACGCCGCCGGGACGCGCGACGTGCGGGTCTCGACGTGCGACGGCGACACCTCGCCCGACGAGCGCCGGTGGGTGCGCGAGCACGCCGACGTCGTGCTGACCAACCCCGACTTCCTGCACTTCGCGCTGCTGCCGAACCACCGGCGCTGGTCGCGGCTCCTGCGCGACCTGCGGTACGTCGTCGTGGACGAGGGGCACGCGTACCGCGGCGTCTTCGGCGCGCACGTCTCGCTCGTCCTGCGGCGGCTGCGGCGCCTCGCAGCGCACTACGCGCGCGAGGGCTCACCCGCGCCGACGTTCGTCGTGGCCTCCGCGACGACGGCTGACCCGGCCGTGAGCGCGGCGCGGCTCGTCGGCGTGGACCCGGCGGACGTCGTGACGGTCGCGGGCGACACGTCGCCGTCGGGGCACCGGACCTTCGTGCTGTGGGAGCCGCCCGTCGTGGCGGGCTTCGACGCCTCGTCCGGACCGTCGGAGCCGCACGACCCGCAGCCCGACCCCCCGCAGCACCCGGACGAGCCCGCCGTCCCGACGACGGAGGCGCCCGAGCACCCGCGACGCAGCGCGACCGCCGAGGCCGCGGACCTGCTCGCCGACCTCGTCCTCGCGGGGGCACGGACCCTCGCGTTCACGCGGTCCCGCCGGGGCGCCGAGTCCGTCGCGACGCAGACGCAGGACTACCTGCGCCCCGTCGACGCCGACCTCGCCCGGCGCGTCGCCGCGTACCGCGGCGGGTACCTGCCCGAGGAGCGCCGCGAGCTCGAGGAGGCCGTCCGCTCCGGCGCGGTCCGGGCGCTCGCGACGACCAACGCGCTCGAGCTCGGGGTCGACATCTCCGGTCTCGACGCCGTGCTCGTCGCGGGCTGGCCGGGCACGCGCATGTCGGTCTGGCAGCAGGCCGGTCGTGCCGGCCGCGCGGGCGCGGACGGGCTCGTGGCCTTCGTCGCGCGCGAGGACCCGCTCGACACGTACCTCGTGCACCACCCGGAGGCGATCTTCGACGCCCCGCTCGAGGCGACGGTCTTCGACCCCGCCAACCCGTACGTCCTCGCACCGCACCTGTGCGCGGCGGCCGCGGAGGTCCCCCTGCGCTCGGAGGACCTCGCCGCGTTCGGCGACCCGGCGGCCGTGACCGACCTGCTCGGCGTGCTCGTCGCGCGCGGCGCCCTGCGCCGGCGGGCGTCGGGCTGGTACTGGACGCACGCGCAGCCCGCCGCGGGGATGACCGACCTGCGCGGGTCCGGCGGCTCCCCGGTCCGCGTCGCCGAGGCGCGCACCGGCCGCCTGCTCGGGACGGTCGACGCGGCGTCGGCCGACGGGACCGTGCACGACGGCGCGGTGTACGTCCACCAGGGCGCCACCTACGTCGTCGAGCACCTCGACCTGACCGAGGGCGTCGCGCTCGTGCGCCGCACCGACGTCGACTTCGGCACGTGGTCGCGCTCGGTCACGTCGATCACGATCGCCGACGAGCCGGGGCCCGGGGACGCGGCCGCCGGGCGCGAGGTCGTCGAGCGGCGCTGGGGCCCGGTCGGCTGGGGGTACGGGCCGGTCGACGTGAGCTCGCAGGTCGTGAGCTTCCAGCGTCGCCGTCTGCCGGACCTCCAGATCCTCGGCACCGAGCCCCTCGACCTGCCGGAGCACACCCTGCCCACCATGGCCGTGTGGTGGACCGTGCCCGAGTCCGTGCTGGAGGAGGCCGGGGTCGACGCCGACACCGCGCCCGGAGCGCTCCACGCCGCCGAGCACGCGTCGATCGGGCTGCTCCCCCTCCTCGCCACGTGCGACCGGTGGGACCTCGGCGGCGTGTCGACGGCGCTGCACGTCGACACCGAGCAGGCGACGGTGTTCGTCTACGACGCCTACCCCGGCGGGGCGGGCTTCGCCGAGCGCGGGTACGAGCTGGGCGCCACGTGGCTGCGCGCGACGCGCGACGCGATCGTGCGCTGCCCGTGCCAGGACGGGTGTCCCGCGTGCGTCCAGTCGCCCAAGTGCGGGTCGTACAACGCGCCGCTCGACAAGGACGCCGCGGTGCGTCTGCTCGACGCCGTGCTCGCGCACGCTCCGGCCTGACCGGGCCGTCGCGCGGCCGGCGCCGACTCCGACGGAACCCCGCGCCGCCGGGTACGCCGGCCGGTCCGAGAGCAGGCCATGCTCCCGCCGTCGTTCGAGGCCGGTGGTCGCACGAGGAGGCGCAGGAGGGACGGCACCTACCGACCGGTGTCCGACCGTTCGGGCGCGACGACGCTCCACGGCACCCGGTGTCCTTCGAGCGCGCCCGAGAGGGCCGCTCGCGCGCACGCACGGCCTTGCTCGCGCAGGGAGGCCGACACGGACCACACCCCCGCGGTGGTGCCTTCTCGCGAGGCGTCCCACCCGGTGATCGTCACCTTCCGCTGCGCGCGGGCCAGCGCCGAGCGGGCCCCGAGCGCCAGCTCGTCGCTCATCGCCAGCACCACCACGGGGCCGGAGCCCTCCAGCGTCTCGAGCAGCGTTGCGGCAGCGTCCTCACCCTGTTCGCGCTGGTTGCGCTCGACGACGGCGATCCGCACGTCGCCCCAGTCGTGACCGGCCCCGGTCAGCGCGTCGCGGTAGCCGGCCAGACGTGCACCGGTCACGGGGAAGGGGACCGCCTGCAGGTCCGTCAGGTCGGGGGGCAGGTCGTCGCCGCGCAGGACGCCGCCGGTGCGGCGCCGGTCCAGGGGAAAGCTGATGACGACGGGGGTGGCCTCGGCCAGCGGCGTGGCCGCCGAGACCGCTGCGGCGGCTGCGCGGTCGTCGGGCCCGATGCAGGCGAGACCGGGGTGGGCGGGTCCGCCTTGGATAGCAGCGGGTCGTCCGCTGGCCGCGACGGCAGCGAGGACCGGGTCGCCGGCCACCGTGGTCCACAGCACGTAGCAGTCCACCGCCGCTGACAGCACCCGGTCGACGTCGGTGGCATCGCCGCGCGTGGGGATCAGCACCATGCCCAGGTCCTCGCTGACGCAGACCTCCGCGATCCCGGCGAGGAACTGCGCAGCCTGCGGATCGTCGAAGAGGTAGGACAGGTGCTCCCCGACCACCACCCCGAGCTGCCGGGCACGGCCCGAGCGCAGGGCACGGGCGGTGCTGTCGGGGTGATAGCCCAGCTGGGCCGCAGCCGCCAGCACTCGGGCGCGGGTGGCCTCGGCCACCCGCGCGGGGTGGTTGAACGTGTACGAGACCGTCATGGGCGCGACCCCCGCCTGCTGGGCGACGTCCTTGACGGTGGGTCGCCGTCGTGCAGGTGCGTTCACACCGACAGCATACGTGTGTAACGTTACGATCATGGCTCGACACATCATCGCCTCCGCGACGCGTCCACCCCTCGACGGTGCTCGCGCGGCGTACGCGCCCTACGCCGCGTTCGCCGCGTTCGGGATCTTCTGGGGCGCGTGGGGCGCCGCGCTGCCCGCGTTGCGCACCCAGGCGGGGGTCAGCGACGGCCAGCTGGGCACCGCCCTGCTCTTCGTCGGTCTGGGAGCGCTGCCGACGATGGCCGTCACCGGACGCGCGGTGGACCGCTTCGGGCTGCGCGTAGCGGCCTGGCTGCTGGCGGCGCTCGCCGGCGCCGGCCTGCTGATCACCGCAGGAGCGGACGGGATGGTTCTGCTGGTGACCGGGATGCTCGTGGTCGGCGCCGCCTCGGGTGCCGCGGACGTCGCCATCAACACGCTGGCCGGGCGCGCGGAGCACGCCACCGCACAGCCTCTGCTCACCCGTTCACACGGGCTGTTCTCCGTGGGCGTGGTCATCGCCAGCCTGTCCACCGGAGCGCTGCTGGGTGGGGGGCTGTCACTGCTGGCGACCTTCGGCGCGGTCGCGGCGGTGATGAGCGTCCTCGCAGCGACTGCCTGGCTGACCAGCGCGTCGCTGCAGATGCCGGATCACCAGGCCCCTGCTGCTGCCCGGCAGGAGTACGAGGCACCGACACGCTCCGGCACGACAGCGCCCCGCGGCGCACCACGCTTCACGGGTCTGTTGCGCCGGGTCGGCCCGACCTCACCGCTGCTGGTCGTGGGACTGGTCGCTGCCTCGGCATACGCCGTCGAGAACGCCCACCAGAGCTGGGGAGCGGTGATGCTCACCGACGTCTTCACCGCCTCGCCCCAGATGGCGGCCGCAGCCCCGGCGACCTTCGCCGCCACCGCCGCGCTGGCGCGCCTGAGCCTGGCCCCGCTCTCTCGCAGCCACCCCACCGCGATGCTCGTCGGTGGCGGCACCCTCGCCACCGCAGGCACCACGGTGCTGGCCACCGCTCCTTCGGTCGCCGTGGCCCTGGTCGGGCTCGTGCTGGCCGCCCTGGGCACCGCGACGCTGTTCCCCACGCTGCTGAGCCGCAGCCTGCGTGGCACGGACCCCGCGCAGCACGGCCGGGCCACCTCCACGGTCGCCGCCACCGCCTATCTGGGCTTTCTGCTCGGTCCGGCCTGCGTGGGCCTGCTGGCCGACCGCAGCGACCTTCGCGGCGCGATGCTCGGCGTGGCCGCGCTCGCCCTGATCTTCACCGTGACCGCAGCGCCGATCAGCGCCTGGGCGGCGAGAAGGAGGTGATGCACCTCGACGTCGCAGGACCCCTGTCCGACGACGGATCGGGTTCGTCCGGACGCGGCTGACGCCGAGGTCCGGGCGGCGCAGGACCCGTGAGCTGACGCGTCGCGGTGGTCCCGCCAGCACGGGGACCTGCTCGAAGGGCTCACCACCCGCGGTCGTCGTGGACACAGCTTCGTGCTGCGGCGCGCCCGACCTCAGCTGCGCGCCCGACCTCAGCTGCGCGCCCGGCCTCAGCTGCGCGCCCGGCCTCAGCTGCGCGCCCGGCCTCAGCCGGGAGCCGGGGCGGGCGCGAGGCGGTCCTCGCGCGTGAGTGCCCGCAGGTCCTGACGTCGACGACAGCCCGCGGCCGCGCGGGGTGGGCCTCGACGACGGCCGCCGGCTGCGGCCGCCGTCGCGCAGGATCGACGTCGACGTCACTCCCGGCGGCGCTGCTCAGTCGTCGAGCGACTGCTGCGCCGTCCACTCCCAGAGGCTGAGGCCCTCCGGCGTGGTCGGGGCGTTGCGTGCCTGGTAGATCCACGACCAGTGCCCGGGGTAGGTCACCCCGTCCCACGTCACGTCGTCGTACAGCGACAGGATCGAGCCGGGCAGCTGCTCGTGCGCCCACACGCTGGTCTCGGCGTACGGGACGGTGGGGTCGTTGCGCGCGTGGACGAACCACGTCGGCGTGCCCGCCAGCGCGGCGATCTCGGCCGCGTCGATGCGGTAGGTGCCGCCCGTGTAGTACGCCGGCGCCGAGACGGCGAGGGACGCGAAGTCGTCCGGGTAGGCGGCCACCAGGCGGGTCGCCATGTACCCGCCGGCCGAGGCGCCGGCGACGTGGATGCGGTCCGCGTCGACCTTGTACCGGTCGGCGATCTCGTCGATCAGGGCGCGCAGCCGCTCCTGGTAGCCCGCGGAGTCCGCGTTGTACCAGGTGTCCGGCACCTGCGGCACCAGCACGTACGCGCCGCCGAGGACCTGCTGCGCCTCCGGCGTCGTGAACCCGAGCGCACCGCGGTTGGCGCGCAGGGGCGGCTCGTTGTCGTAGTAGCCGCCCAGCCCGCCCTCGCCGTTGCCGTGCAGCCAGACGACGAGCGCACGGTCACCGCCGCCGCGCCGGTCCGGTGCGAACAGTCGGTAGTTGAGACCGGTGCCCGACACCCCCGCCCGGAACGCGTCGACCTCCGGGTCGACGAGGTCGCCCTGGACGAAGACGCGGATCGTCACGTCGCGGCCGTTGCGCAGCTCGAGCGGAGCGTTCTGCACGACCGTGTAGGTCAGGTCGAGCAGCACGTTGCGCCCGCCCACCGGCTGGTAGGTGAGCGTGTCCGCGCCGGGCGTGCGGAAGCCGGACGCCAGCTCCAGGTGGATGTCGCCCGAGCGGGTCAGCTCCACGCCGGTCACCGTCCGCTCGACGTCGAAGACCTGCTGCGGCCGACCGCCACGGTCGACGCCGTCCGGGTACGCACCGACGGCCCGCACGGTGAACGTGCCGGTGTCCAGCGACGCCGGGTCGATCTTCCGCAGCCGGTGCGCGTCGATCGTGATGCCCGTGACCTGCTCGCCCGAGTCGAGCACCTCGGCGTCGAGCGTGAAGGTGGTCTCGGCGGCGCGACCCGGTGGGTCGTCGCGGGGCGCGGCCACGCCCGGTGCGGCGATGGCAGCGAGGGCGAGCGTGGCGACGGCGGCCGTCGCGATCCGCCAGCGGTGCGGCAGCATGTGCATGGGGTGCCTCCAGATCATCGTTGACCACGCCCGACAGCGGGCGCGAGGACCCGTCGAACGCTACCGACATCTCCCCGGCTCGCCAGGAGACGGGCCATCCGGGCACGGCACGGGCCGCCGCCCGGGCCGGCCACGGACATCCGGGGCCGGGTACGGCCATCCGGGGCCGGCCACGGGCCGCACCCCACCCGGTCCGCCGCGACCGACCGGCCCTCACGGGCGGGGCGTCCTGGTGATCACCCGGCCACCGAGGTCGCCGGGCCGGCACGCGCCGCCGCCGTGGCCTCGCCGAGCGCGACGCCGAGGACCGAGACCGTCGGCCCCGACACGACGTCGACCCGGACGGAGCCTGCGCCCGTCTCGGCGCACGCGACGACGCGCACGCCGTTGCGTCCCGCCGTCTCCCGGGCGCGGCCGCACGGCTCCCAGCCGTCGCGCAACGCCGTCGCGGCGGCGAGCGCCGCCAGGTCCGCACCGGTCTGCGCCCGACCCCGAGCAGCCTGCGCCTGCGCGAGCCCGCCCAGCGCGACGAGCACGACGACCAGGCCCGCGACGATCCCGAGCACGAGCACGGTGCCCGCGCCGCGCTCACCGGCCGTCCCATGCGCCCCGTGGGACCTGGTGGACCCGCTGAACCTGCTGGACCCGAGCGACCCGTCGGACCCGAGCGACCCGTCGGACCCGAGCGACCCGTCGGACCCGCCGGACCCGTGCGGCCCGTCCGGTCGGTGCGGACGGTGCGGCCGGCCCCACCCGGTCACGGTTCGACGTGGGCGACGGCATGCCCGGACGCGCGCAGCGGCGCCGCGGAGAGCCAGCCGCCGACGACCGGGCTGCTCACCGTCACCTCCACCCAGGGTTCACCGCGCACGACGGTCACCTGCGCGCCGTCGCCCGCGATGTGCTGCGCCGTGGAGCGCACGGCCGCGTCGTCCTCGCCGATCGCCGCCGCCCGGGCCCCCGCCCTCGCCGCGTCCGCGGAGCGCATCTGGGCGCCCGCGGCCGCGGCGAGGGTCAGCACGGCGACGAGGACGAGCACGACCGCCGGCAGCGCGACCGCCAGCTCGGCGGTGACGGCTCCGTGCTCACGGGCCACCGGGCCGCGAGCCCGCCCCCCGCCACGGGTCGTGACCGACCGCCGCGACCGCTCTCGTCGCACGATCAGCCGATCGAGAGCGCGCTGCGGACGATCCCGAGCAGCAGCTCCCGCACCTCGCCGCTCTTGAGCACGACGATCAGCAGCCCGGCGAACCCGGCCGCCGCGACGGTCGCGATCGCGTACTCCGCGGTCGCGAGACCCGCCTCCCGGTCGCGCGCGCCGCCGGTGAGCCGCGCGAGCACGCGACCACCCGGCACCATCACCTCGCGGCCACCCGCCGCCACCACCTCGCGTCCACCCGGCGCCGCCACCTTCCGAGCACCCGGGACCGCCGCCTTCCGGGCCCGCCCCCGTCCCCGCGTGCCCTCACGCACCAGGACACCTCCTGGCGTCATCGTCCGCTCCGACGTCACAGTCCTCGTCATGGCTCTCTCCTCCTCGTGGCCCGCGGTCGCGGGCGGTCCGGCCACTCTGGCGAGAGCGATCGCGACCGTGCCGCCGGCACCGGTCGCCCGGTGGACGGGACACCCGACGGCAGGGCCTGTGGACGGTCAGGACGGGCTCACCTGCGCGCACGGTCACGCCGACGAGAGCGACCGGGTTCCGCCGGGGCGTGTCCGGGATCGGGCGGGGTCCGGCGGGGGTACGGAAGGGTCCGTCAGGGTGAGGCAAGGTCCGTCAGGGTGAGGCAGCGTCGGCAGGGGGAGGCAAGGTCCGTCAGGGTGAGGAAGGACCGCAGGGTTCGCCGGGAGCACCGACGAGCTCTCTGCCACAGTGGTGTCGATCTGCGCCCCGCTCGCGCGTCATGACCACGAGACCTCGACCGAGGTCCCTCGTCCGGGGCCGACCGGGCGGCGGCACGAGCCAGGAGACGACCATGAGCACCGAGTACGTCATCCTCATCCACGACGACGAGAGCGCCTGGGTGGACCCTTCCCCCGAGCTCCGCGCAGCGACGTACGCCCGACACGACGAGTTCGCCCGCCTCGCCGCCGACGCGGGTCACGAGGTCACGGGCGGCGGCGAGCTGCGCAAGACGTCCACCGCGCGCGTCGTCCGGCCCGGGGCGACCCCGGACCAGGCGCTCGTCACCGACGGTCCCTTCGCCGAGCTCGCCGAGCAGGTCGGGGGCTACTACGTCGTCGAGACCGCGGACCTCGACGGCCTGGAGCGCGTCCTCGCCACCGCGTTCGCCGGCAGCCCCGAGTCGTTCGAGATCCGCCGGGTCGTCTCGGAGGAGGAGCACGCGTCCGGTCGGGCCGCGAGCGCCGACGTGGCGAAGGTCGGCACATGAGGTTCGTGCTCCTGCTCCACGAGGACGAGCAGGTGTGGGCGCGTGCGACGCCGGCGGAGCGGGACGACCACGCCCGCCGCCACGACGCCTTCACGGGCTTCGTCCGCGAGCGCGGGGCGGTCGTCGCGGGCGAGGCGCTGAGCACCGTTGCCGCGGCGACGACCGTCCGCCGCGACGGGGACGCGGTCGTCGTGACCGACGGCCCGTACGCCGAGGTCGTCGAGCAGGTCTGCGGCTTCTACGTCGTCGACCTGCCCGATCTCGACGCCGTCGTGGACGCCGTCGCGCTCCTGCCGCGGTCCACCGTCGAGGTCCGGCCCGTCGTCGCCGTCGACGCCCCGTGAACGCGGAGGGGTCGCCGTCCACGGCGGACGAGGCGCTCGCGGCGGCCTGGCGCGAGCACTGGGCGCGGCTCCTCGGCGCCCTCGTGGCCCGCTACCGCCGCCCCGACCTGGCCGAGGACGCGCTCGCCGACGCCTTCGCGGCGGCAGCACGGACGTGGCCGGCGGACGGTGTCCCCTCCAACCCCGCCGGCTGGCTGCGGACCGTGGCCGGCCGGAAGGTCCTCGACCGGCTCCGCGCGGAGGCGGTCGCCCTCCGGAAGGAACCGCTCATGGTCGTGGAGGAACGCGATCGCCCCGGCCCGCCCGACCCGGGCGCCGGTCCCGACGACGGCGCCCACGTCCCCGACGAGCGGCTGCGGCTGGTCTTCGCGTGCTGCCACCCGGCGCTCGCCCCCGAGGCGCGCGCGGCGCTCACGCTCCGGTTCGTCGCCGGGCTCGGCGTGCCCGACCTCGCGCGGCTCTTCCTCGTCCCCGAGGCGACGATGGCGGCGCGCCTCACCCGCGCGAAGAAGCGGCTCGCGGCGTCCGGCATACCGTTCGCGGTGCCCGCACCCGAGCACCTCGCCGAGCGGCTCGACGTCGTCGCGACGGTCCTGTACCTCGCGTTCACCGCGGGCTACGCGCCGGGGACCGGACCCGACCTGCACCGGGCCGAGCTCGCGGGAGAGGCGATCCGCCTCGTCCGCCTCCTCGACGAGCTGCTCCCGGGCCGGCCCGTCGTCCGGGCGCTCCTCGCGCTGCTCGTGCTGCAGCACGCCCGGCGGGACGCGCGGACCGGTCCCGACGGGACCCTCGTCCTGCTCGCGGACCAGGACCGCTCCCGCTGGCACGCCGACGAGACCGCCGTCGGCCTCGCGGTGCTCGCGACCGTGCCCGACGACGCCGCCGGGCTCGCGCGGGACTACCTCTTCCAGGCCCGGGTCGCGGCCGCGCACGCGACGGCGCGGTCCGCGGCGGACACCGACTGGGCGGTGATCGCGGCGACCTACGCCGCGCTGGAGGAGCACACGGGCTCACCCGTCGTCCGGCTCGCGCGTGCCGTCGCCGTCGCCGAGTCGTCCGGACCCGAGGCGGGCCTCTCCCTCCTGGACGGGCTCGACGCCGCGCTGCCTCGTCACCACCGGCTCCCCGCCGTGCGCGGTGAGCTCCTCGCGCGCGCCGGCCGTCGCGACGCGGCGGTCGCCGCGCTCGAGCTCGCGATCGAACGGTGCGCCAACGACGCCGAGCGCGCGCACCTCGAACGTCGTCGCCGGGACGTCGCCGGCGGATGAGGTCGTGGTTCAGCCACCGAGGATCCCCGAGCCCAGCGAGAGCAGCACGGGCAGCACGCCCACGAGGACGAACGCGGGCAGGAAGCACGCACCGAGCGGCAGGACGAGGTGGACGCCGAGCCGGGCGGCAGCGCTCCGCGCGGCCGCCGCGCGGTCCTGTCGCAGCGCGTCCCCCGCCGCCCGCAACGAGCCGACCGGCCCCGCACCGTGCACCCAGGCCGGTCGCAGGGCACGACGCACCACGTCGAGGCGTCGGGGGACGTCGTGCCATGCGCCGTCCCAGTCCGATCCGAGCACGAGAGCGGCGCCCGCCCGCCGCAGGTACTCGCCGTCGGACCCTCCGACCGCGACGCCCACCGCGTCGAGGGCCCGAGGCACCGACGCCCCGGCCCGCACGGCCGCCGCGAGGAGCTCGAGGACCACGCCGGTCTCGACCACCGGCTCGACCCCGAGCCGTCGCCCCGCACCCCGCAGGCCCCCACGGGAGGCCTTGCCGCCCCGTGCCTGCCTGCGCGATCCCTCCGCCAGCCCGGCGACCCGGCGCTCCCTCGCGGACCGGGCGAGCCACCACGGCGACGCCGCGAGGAGGACGCAGGCGGCGACGACCAGCGCGAGCCCTCTCACGGCGCCTCCCCCGCGGCGCGCGCCCGGGCCACGAGCCGAGCGGACCACGCGCGACCGACCACGAGCAGCAGGACGCCGAGGAGCAGGCCGACCGTCCCGATGCCCCCGTCGAGCGCGGTGGCGACCGCGTCCGCACCGAGCACGTAGCCGAGCAGGACACCGACGGCGGGCAGCCAGAGCAGCACGCGCGTCGTCGCGCGGGGCCCCGCGAGCGCCGCGTCCCGGGCGGCGCGCGCCTCGGCCTCGGCGGCGATCGACGTGGCCACCTCGTCGAGCACGGTCGCGAGGGGTGCCCCCACGTCGCCGGCAAGCCGGCACGCCGCCACGACGGCCCGCGCCGTCGACGCGCCACCGACGTGCGCGGCGAGGTCCGCCGCGCGCGGCGTCCCGGCCGCGTCGACCCGAACCCCGGTCGCACGCTCCCACGTCGCGCCCGGCGGCTGACCGGCGCGCAGGAGGGCGCCGACCTGCGTCACGACGAGGCGGACGGCCTCCACCTCGGTGCGGCCGTCCCGACCCCGGCCACGTCCTCTCCCGCGGCGCGCCCGCCCGGGCTCCGCGCCCGCGGAGCCGTCGCCCGCGCCGCTCCCGCGGACGGCGACGGAGGCTCGGCGTCCTCCGGGGTCGAGGACGCACCACGCGGCGAGCGCGACGAGCACGCCGACGACGGACGTCACGGCACGCCGCCCGGGCTCACGGGGACCACCGGCGCACGAGCTCGTCCCAGGCCGGACCCGGTCGGGGATCGTCGCGGCCGCCCCAGGACGCGGCGAGGTCGACGACCAGACCTGCCCTCTCGTCACGTCGGACGAGGCCCACCTGGGCGAGGACCCGCCGGCGCGCGACCTCACCACCACCGCGCCGCAGGTGCAGCACGACGTCGAGGCCGCTCGCCGCTTGCGCGGCCACCGCGACCCGGTCCATCCCCGCGAGCGCCGCGAGGGCCTCCAGCCGCGCGGGGATCACACCGACGTCGTTGGCGTGGATCGTCGCGAGCCCGCCCTCGTGGCCCGTGTTCAGCGCCATGAGGACCTCGCGGACCTCGGCCCCCCGGCACTCGCCCAGCACGATCCGGTCGGGCCGCATGCGCAGCGCCGCCCGCACCAGGTCGGCGAGGTCCACGCCGCCCGCGCCCTCGACGTTCGGGCGGCGCGCGGTGAGCGGCACGACGTGCGGGTGGTCGGGCACGAGCTCGCGGGCCTCCTCGACGCACACCACGCGCTCGTCGTGCGGGACGAGCGCGAGCAGGGCGGCGAGCAGCGTCGTCTTCCCGGTGCCCGTGCCGCCGGAGACGAGGACGGACGCCCGCCGCGCGACGAGCACGCGCAGGAGGGCCTCCCACGCGGGAGGGACGGTCCCCTGTGCGACGAGCTCGCGGAGTCCGAACGCGCTGGGCCGCAGCACGCGCAGCGAGATGACCGCCCCCGCGGCGCACACCGGCGCGACGACGGCGTGCAGGCGCGTGCCGTCCGGCAGCCGCGCGTCGACGACCGGGCTCGCGTCGTCGAGGCGTCCACCCCCCGCCGCGGCCAGCCGGGCCGCGAGGGCGCGCACGTCCTCGGCCCGCCCGAGCGAGACCGGCACCCGCTCGAGGCCGGCGCCGCGGTCGACCCACACGTCGTCGGGGCCGTTGACGAGGACGTCGGTGACACCGGGCTGTTCGAGCAGGTGCTGCAGCGGCCCGGCCCCGTAGAGCTCGGCTCGGGCCGTCCGGGTGAGCTCGCGCAGCGCCGTGGAGCCGATCACGCGGCCGGACGCGCGGAGCGCGTCGACGAGCCGGGCGTCGCCGGGTCGGGCGTCGCCGAGCGCGGTGCCGTCGGCGCCGGGCTCGCGGCCCGCGCGCGCGAGGCGGTCCCGCACGCCGTCGAGCAGCTCGGTCGTCGAGGACGTCATGCGCGCCTCGCCGGCCCGAGGTACCGACCGGCGAGCGCGCGCCCGGCCCGGTCGACGGGCCCGCCCGGAGGGCACGGGCCGTGGCCGCGCTCGATCGCGCCCGCGACCCGGCGGTCCCACCGGACCGTGAGCGCGACCTCGAGGCCCACGGCGTGCGCGACCTCGGCCGGCGACAGCCGTCCGGGCGCGGGATGCCGCAGGACGAGCGCGGCCGGACGACCCACGAGGTGCCGGACGAGGGCCGCCGCACCACCCACGGCGGGGACGTCGAGCGGAGTCACGACGAGCACCTCGTCGCACGCGGCGAGCAGCTCGCCGACGGACGGCCCGAGGGTCTCCCGCCCGACGTCGAGCACGACGAGCCCGCCCCGCGGGACGGCGGACTCGGCGAGGGCGGCGACGACGTCCACGACGCACTCGGGAGCGGCGCCGCCCGCGCTCGTCGCGCTGACCACGGCGACGTCGGCCCAGCGCGGCAGGCGCTCGACGAGGTCGGCGCCGTCGAGCCGGCCGCGCGCGTCGTCGAGGTCGGGCCACCGCACGCCGGGCGCGTCCTCGACCCCGAGCAGGACGTCGAGCCCCGCGCCCGCACCGGCGAGGTCGACGAGGCACGCGGGCGCGCGGCGTCGGGACGCGGCCCTCGCGAGGGCCGCCGCGACGACGCTGGCCCCCGCGCCGCCGCGCGCCGCGACGACCCCGACCACCCCACCCGTGCTGCTCACGTGCCCTCCGTCCGCGCGTCCCACCCGCACACCCTGGGACGCCGCGGACCGGCGCGCGACCCTCCCGGGGCCGCCCTGTGGAGGACTCCCGGCACGCCGGGCCTGTGGACGGCCACGCCGCGCCGCTAGGCTCACCGCGTGACCTCGCCGACGGACCACTCGCCACCGCGCACCGACGGTCGCGTCGCCGCGTTCTTCGACCTGGACAAGACGATCATCGCGACGTCGTCCGCCGCCGCCTTCTCCCGCCCCTTCTTCGCGGGCGGTCTGATCAACCGGGCCGACGTGCTGCGCAGCGCGTACGCGCACTTCCTCTTCATGGTGGGCGGCGCGGACGCCGACCAGACCGAGCGGATGCGTGCCCACCTGTCGAGCCTCGTCACGGGCTGGGACGTCGCGACCGTCTCCCGCATCGTCGAGGAGACCCTGCACGAGCACATCGACCCCGTCGTCTACGCCGAGGCGGTCGAGCTCATCGACTCCCACCACGCGCACGGGCACGACGTCGTCGTGGTGTCCGCGTCCGGGAGCGAGGTGGTCGAGCCGATCGCCGCGGTGCTCGGTGCCGACCACGCCATCTCGTCGCGCATGGCCGTCGAGGACGGCCGCTACACGGGCGGGATCGACTTCTACGCGTACGGCGAGAACAAGGCCGCCGCCATCCGCGAGCTCGCCGAGCGGGAGGGTTACGACCTCGGTGCGAGCTACGCGTACTCCGACTCCGTGACCGACGCACCGATGCTCGCCGAGGTGGGCCACGCGTCCGTCGTGAACCCCGACCGGGCGCTGCGCCGCCTCGCCGCCGAGCAGGGCTGGGGCGTCCTGGCGTTCACCAAGCCCGTCGCGCTGCGCTCGCACCTCGCGCCGACGACGCCGGCGCTCGCCGCGGCGGGCCTCCTCACCGTCGCCGTCGTCGGCCTGCTCGTCTGGCGCGCGGTGCGCCGGCACCGTCGCGCCGGGCGCACGACGGACGGCTGACGCGGGACGTCCCGGACCAACCTCGCGAGGCGGGCTCGAACACGGGTAGAACACGCTGTGAGGGTCTGCCCGCGGGCTTGCGGTCCGCTCCGGCCGGGGCTCTCATGGAGGGACAACAGCATCGCGGAGGTACCCACGCGCAGGTAGTCCACGCGGAGGACTCGCTGACCGGGCGGGACGGCCATGACGGCCCCCCGAAGCCGTTGCAGCGGCTACGAACCGAGCACGCCTTGATAGCCACCGAGATGCTGGCGGGACGGCGCCCGAGAGGGCGCCGTCGTCGTGTCCGGACTCGTCGCCGGCACGATACTGGTGCCCATGACCTCTGCGCCGAGCGTGTCCTCCTCCATCACCGTCCGCCTGCAGGTCGAGGCGCGACCCACCGCCGTGAGCGAGCTGACGACCGCGATCGAGCACACGGGCGGCATCGTCTCAGCGCTCGACGTCACAGCGTCCGGCCACGAGCGCATCACCGTGGACGTGACCGTCGCGACGCGCGGCGAGGAGCACGCGGGCGAGATCGTCGCCGCGCTGCGGGGGCTGCCGGGGGTCGTCGTGGACCGGGTCTCCGACCGCACGTTCCTGCTCCACCTCGGCGGCAAGCTGCAGATCGAGTCGAAGGTGCCGATCCGCAACCGCGACGACCTGTCGATGATCTACACGCCCGGCGTCGCGCGGGTGTGCGAGGCCATCGCCGCCAAGCCCGAGGACGCCCGCCGCCTCACGATCAAGCGCAACACCGTCGCGGTGGTCACCGACGGGTCGGCGGTGCTCGGCCTCGGCGACATCGGCCCGCTCGCGTCGCTGCCCGTCATGGAGGGCAAGGCCGCGCTGTTCAAGCGGTTCGCGGGCATCGACGCGTTCCCCATCGCGCTCGACACGACCGACGTCGACGAGATCGTGCGCACCGTCAAGGCCATCGCGCCCGTGTTCGCGGGCATCAACCTCGAGGACATCTCGGCGCCGCGCTGCTTCGAGATCGAGGCGCGGCTGCGGGCCGAGCTCGACATCCCCGTGTTCCACGACGACCAGCACGGCACCGCGATCGTCGCGCTCGCGGCCCTGACGAACGCGCTCGAGGTCGTGGGCAAGTCGCTGCCCGACGTGCGGATCGTCCTCTCCGGCGCGGGGGCGGCCGGGACCGCGGTGCTCAAGCTCCTCCTCGCCGCCGGGGCCCGCGACGTCGTGGTCGCCGACATCGAGGGCGTCGTCCACCCGGGCCGCCCCGGGCTCTCGCCGTCGCTCGCCTGGACCGCGGTGAACACCAACCCGCGCGGCGTCACGGGCACCCTCAAGGACGCCGTCGTCGACGCCGACGTGTTCGTCGGCGTCTCCGCGCCCGACGTCATCACGGGCGACGACGTCGCGCGCATGGCCCCGGACGCGATCGTCTTCGCGATGGCGAACCCGCGCCCCGAGGTGGACCCCGTCGAGGCGGCGAAGCACGCCGCGATCGTCGGCACCGGGCGGTCGGACTTCGCGAACCAGATCAACAACGTCCTCGCGTTCCCCGGCGTCTTCCGCGGGCTGCTCGACGCGCAGTCGCACGTCATCACCGACCGCATGCTCCTCGCCGCGGCCCGCGCGCTCGCGTCGACGATCCACGAGGACCAGCTCAACCCGACGTACATCGTCCCGAGCGTCTTCAACCCCGAGGTGACCACCCTCGTCGCCGCCGCCGTCGAGCGCGCCGCGCGCGAGGGGGACGGCACCGAGCCGGCGGCCCTGACGGGCGGGGTGCCACGCGTCTCCGCGGCGCCCGCCCCGGGCACGGTCCCCACCACGGCCACGGAGGCCTGACGATGCAGCGCGTCACGACCCGCAACGCCGCCTTCCAGCAGTGGGAGGCGCTGCTCACCAACCGGACCAAGCGGCACCGCGCGGGCGAGCTGGTCGTCCAGGGCGTACGCCCGATCACCGTCGCCGTCGAGTCGGGGTGGACGGTCCGCACGTGGCTCGTCGACGCCGACCGGTCGCTGTCGACCTGGGCGCACACGATGCTCGACCGGGTCCGCGCGCACACCTTCGCGGTGTCGACCCCGCTGATGCGCGAGCTCGGTGGCAAGGACGACGACGCGCCCGAGCTGCTCGCCGTCGTCGAGATGCCGCCGGACGACCTCGCGCGGATCCCGGTCGGCGCGGCCGGCACGGACGGCACGGCCTTCCTCGGCGTCGTGCTCGACCGGCCGACCAGTCCCGGCAACGTCGGGACCGTGGCACGCTCGCTCGACGCGTTCGGCGGGAGGGGCCTCGTCGTCGCGGGCCACGCCGCGGACCCCTACGACCCGCGCGCGCTGCGGGCGAGCACCGGGTCGCTCTTCTCCGTGCCCACGGTCCGCGTCCCCTCCGGCCGCGAGGTGCTCGAGTGGGTCGCGTCGCAGCGCGCCGCGGGGCACCCGCTCACGCTCGTGGGCACCGACGAGGACGGCGACGTCGAGCTCGCCGACCACGACCTCACCGGCCCGACCCTGCTGCTCACGGGGAACGAGACGACCGGCCTCAGCGCCGGCTGGCGCGAGGCGTGCGACGTCATGGTGAGCATCCCCATGGCCGGCTCAGCCAGCTCGCTGAACGCCGCGAGCGCCACGACGGTCGTGCTGTACGAGGCGGTCCGCCAGCGTCGCGCGCACGGTCTGTCCCGTCGACCCGGTCCCGACGCCGCTGCCTAGGCGCTGACGGACGCATTTGTCAGCACCACGGCCGAATATGCCCTGAGGGTGACGGCGGTCACCCGGCCGGGGCTAGACTCGCGGCGGCGGGGCTCGCCCCGCGCACCCTCGGCGCGCTGCTGCGCTCGCGCCGTCGGGCACCGCACCAGAGTCGATGCGCACCGGAGGTCAGCGTGCCAGAGAACGAAACCGACGCCGCGGCAGCGGCTGCCACACCCGGGCTGGAGAACCTCCTCCACGAGACCCGGAGCTTCCCGCCGAGCCCCGAGCTCGCCGCGCAGGCGAACGCGCAGCCGGGGATCTACGAGGAGGCGGCCGCCGACCGGCTCGCGTTCTGGGCGAAGCAGGCGCAGGACCTCGTCACGTGGCGCACCCCGTTCACCGAGACGCTGGACTGGTCGCAGGCGCCCGTCGCGCACTGGTTCGCCGACGGCACGCTCAACGCCGCGTACAACGCGGTCGACCGCCACGTCGAGGCCGGCCTCGGCGACCGCGTCGCGCTCCACTTCGAGGGCGAGCCCGGCGACACGCGCACGGTCACGTACGCGGAGCTGCAGCGCGAGGTGTCGCGTGCCGCGAACGCCCTCGCGGCGCTCGGCGTGACCACGGGTGACCGCGTGGTCCTCTACCTGCCGATGGTCGTCGAGGCCGTCGTCGCGATGCTCGCGTGCGCGCGCCTCGGCGCCCCGCACTCCGTGGTGTTCGGCGGCTTCTCCGCGGACGCGCTGCGCAGCCGCATCGCCGACGCCGAGGCGACGCTCGTCATCACCGCCGACGGCGGCTACCGCCGCGGGTCCGCCTCGGCGCTCAAGCCGGCGGTGGACGAGGCCCTCGCCCCGAAGGAGGGCGCGCCCGCCACGACCGTGCAGCACGTGCTCGTCGTGCGCCGCACCGGGCAGGACACCGCGTGGACCGAGGGCCGCGACGTCTGGTGGCACGACGCTCTCGAGTCCGCCGACACGACGCACGAGCCCGTGTGGGTCGAGGCCGAGCACCCGCTGTTCATCCTCTACACGTCGGGCACCACCGGGAAGCCCAAGGGGATCCTCCACACGACCGGCGGCTACCTCGCGCAGACGGCGTTCACCCACAGGAACGTCTTCGACCTCAAGCCCGAGACCGACGTCTACTGGTGCACCGCCGACATCGGCTGGGTCACCGGGCACTCGTACGTCGTGTACGGGCCGCTGCTCAACGGCGCGACCCAGGTGATCTACGAGGGCACCCCCGACACCCCGCACCAGGGCCGCTGGTGGGAGCTCGTGGAGAAGTACAAGGTGTCCATCCTCTACACCGCGCCCACGGCGATCCGCGCGTGCATGAAGTGGGGCGCGGAGATCCCCGCGCAGTTCGACCTGTCGTCGCTGCGCGTGCTCGGGTCGGTGGGCGAGCCCATCAACCCGGAGGCGTGGATGTGGTACCGCCGGGTCATCGGCGGCGACCGCACCCCCATCGTCGACACGTGGTGGCAGACCGAGACCGGCGCGATCATGATCTCGCCGCTCCCCGGCGTCACGGCCGCGAAGCCGGGCTCCGCGCAGGTGCCGCTGCCCGGGATCTCCGCGACCGTCGTCGACGACGAGGCGCACGAGGTCCCGAACGGTGGCGGCGGCTACCTCGTCCTCTCCGAGCCGTGGCCGTCGATGCTGCGCGGCATCTGGGGCGACCTCGAGCGCTTCAAGGACACGTACTGGTCGCGGTTCCCCGGCATCTACTTCGCCGGTGACGGCGCGAAGAAGGACGAGGACGGCGACATCTGGCTCCTCGGCCGGGTCGACGACGTCATGAACGTCTCCGGCCACCGTCTGTCGACCACGGAGATCGAGTCGGCGCTCGTGTCGAACCCCATGGTCGCGGAGGCCGCCGTCGTGGGCGCGGCCGACGACCTGACCGGCCAGGCCGTCGTCGCGTTCGTCATCCTGCGGGGCGAGCACGCGGCGCGGGCCTCGGACGCGGAGGGCGCCGCGGCCGTGCAGAGCGAGCTGCGCAACCACGTGGCGAAGGAGATCGGCCCGATCGCCAAGCCGAAGAAGATCCTCGTCGTCGCCGAGCTGCCCAAGACCCGGTCGGGCAAGATCATGCGGCGCCTCCTGCGCGACGTCGCGGAGAACCGGGCCGTCGGCGACGCGACGACGCTCGCGGACTCCTCCGTCATGGACCTCATCGCGACGGGCCTGCGGACGCCGCAGTCGTCCGACGACTGACCCGCCCCACCCCGAGCACGACCTGAGGGTCGCCATCCGCCGGATGGCGACCCTCAGGTCGTGCTCGGCAGGGGTGGTGTCGTGCTCACCGCGTGGTTCCACCGGTCCCGGTCCCGCCTAAACGGTTCGGTCCGTGCCCGACGCCGGTCGGTCGGCCCACGATGTCGGGGCACGCCGACCCGGGCGTGCGCCGCCGACAGAGACGAGGACGTCCGATGAGCCGCTCCGCTCCCCTGCCCGCCGCCGACGCCGCCCGCCCGCCGGGGTCGGGGCGGCTCGGGCCCGTCGTCGCGGCCCTCACCACCGCCGCGCTCCTCGCGGCGACCGCCGCCGCGGCGACCGCGACCGCGTGGTCCGCCGCAGCCGCGGAGGCCGACGAGCCGCCCGGCATCCACGTGGTCGACGGGCGGATCGCCGAGGCCGACGGCACCGACCTCGTGCTGCGCGGGGTCAACCACGCGCACACCTGGTACACGCACACCACCGACTCGTTCGCGGACATCAAGGCGGCGGGCGCCAACTCGGTGCGCGTCGTGCTGTCGAGCGGGGACCAGTGGACGCGCAACAGCCCCGAGGACGTCGCGAACGTCGTCGACCTGTGCGAGGAGAACCGCCTCGTGTGCATCCTCGAGGTGCACGACACGACGGGCTACGGCGACCAGTACGCGCCCGCCGCCGGGACGCTCGACCAGGCCGTCGACTACTGGGAGGACCTCTACCCGACGCTCGCCGGCACCGAGGACTTCGTCATGGTCAACATCGGCAACGAGCCGTTCGGCAACGACGCGACGGTCAACCAGCGCTGGGCGTCGGAGACGTCCGACGCGATCCAGCGCCTGCGCACCATCGGCTACGAGCACGCGCTGGTGGTCGACGCCCCGAACTGGGGCCAGGACTGGACCAACGTCATGCGCGCCGAGGCCGCCGGGGTGTTCGCGGCCGACCCCGACGCCAACACGGTCTTCTCCATCCACATGTACGGGGTCTACGCCGACCCGGCGACGGTCACGAGCTACCTCGAGCACTTCGTGGACGCCGGGCTGCCGATCATCGTCGGCGAGTTCGGCTGGCGGCAGACGTCGTCCGACGTGGACGAGGACGTCGTCCTCGCCGAGGCCGCCCGGCTCGACCTGGGCTGGCTCGCGTGGTCGTGGAGCGGCAACACCGACCCGTACCTCGACATGGTCCTGGGCTTCGACCCGGCGAACCCGAGCGCGTGGGGCACGCGCATCATCGACGGGCCGCAGGGCCTGCGGGAGACGGCGGTCGAGGCGTCCTGGTTCGACGGCGACGGCCCGACGGACCCGCCGACCGACCCGACGGACCCGCCGACCGACCCGGGCGAGGACGTGTGCACCGCGACGCTGCGGGTCACGGGCTCGTGGCCCGGCGGCTGGCAGGGCGAGCTCGTCGTGGCGGCCGGCGACGAGGCGATCGGCGACTGGACCGCGGCGTTCACGCTCCCGGCCGGTGTCGGCGTGGCCCAGCTCTGGGGCGGGGTGCACACCACCACCGCCGCCGGCGTCCAGGTGAGGAACGCCGCGTGGAACGGCTCGCTCGCCGCGGGCGGTTCGGCCACGGCCGGGTTCATCGGCTCGGGCACGGCGCCGAGCACGGCACCCGAGGTCGCCTGCACCTCGAGCTGACGCCGCTCGACCCTGCCGAACCCCGGGTTCTGCGCCGATCGGCGTCGTCCGTGACGCACGACCCGGGGTTCGGCGCGTCCGTCGGTGGAGCGACCCGCCGCGTTCGCGCCCACCGACCGGCGAGACCGTCGAGGTCGTCGGGGTCGGACTGGGTCGACGGGGTCGCGGGCTACCCTCACGAGGTGGCCACCTCCGACCGCGCCCTCCTGCTCGAGCAGCTCGACCTGCGCACCGACTGCTCGCGCTGCACGGGGCTGTGCTGCGTCGCGCTGACGCTCACGCGCTCGGCGGACTTCGCGATCGACAAGCCCGCCGGCGAGCCCTGCCCCCACCTGCGACAGGACTTCGGGTGCGCCATCCACGCCCGGCTCCGGTCGTCCGGGTTCCCCGGCTGCACGGCGTACGACTGCCTCGGTGCGGGGCAGCGCGTCACCGCGGCGGTGCGTGCGGAGCACGACGGCGGCACGTGGCGCGACGACCCCGCCGCCGCGCACGACGCGTTCGCCGCGCTCCCGGTCGCGACGCAGGTCCACGAGCTCCTCTGGTACCTCACCGAGGTCCTCACCCGACCCGACGCGGCGCCCGTGCACGACGACGCCCGCGCCGCGCTCGACACGACCTCGGCCCTCGCGACGCTCGCTCCGGCGGGCCTGCTCGCGCTCGACGTCGGTGCGGTGCGCCGCGCGGTGGGCCCGCTGATCGACCGGGCCAGCGCACTGGTGCGCGATGCTGCCGTCGGTCGTCGTGCCGGCGCCCAGCGTGACCGTCCATCGGCCACGCGCGACCGTCCGTCCGACACCGGCGGCGGCACCGGCACGGCCCCTCCGGCGGCGACCCTGCGCCGTCGGCTGCGACCCGGAGCAGACCTCGTCGGCGCGCAGCTCCGGGGCCTCGACCTCGCCGGTACCGACCTGCGGGGCGCCCTGCTGCTCGGCGCCGACCTGCGCGGGGCCACCCTCACCGCCGTCGACCTCCTGGGGGCCGACCTGCGCGGAGCGGACGTCCGCGGTGCCGACCTGTCCGGCGCGCTCTTCCTGCTCCCTGCCCAGGTCGGCGCGGCGCAGGGTGACGCCGCGACCCGGCTCCCGAACGAGCTCGGCCGGCCGTCGCACTGGACGTGAGCGCGACGGATCGGCAGCCGCCGCAGGGATCGGCGGCACGAGCCGCCGACCCGGGCACCGGGCGCCGGGCGTGGCTGGTCCCGCTGAACCGTCGCCGCCTCAGCGCCCGACGTCGCCGGTGCGCGGCAGCCGACCGACCCGTCCCGCGGCGGGCACGGCGACGACGAGGAAGGCCACGAGGAGCGCCGCCGCTCCCCACGCGAGCGCCGCGTACGACCACAGGGCGATCACGCCGCCCGCGAGGAGGCCGCCGACGGCGCCCCCGGCGTTCATCGAGAGGTCCGAGACGCCCTGCACCGCGGTCCGGGACGACGTGGGCGTCGCGTCCACGAGCAGTGCGGAGCCGGCGACGAGACCGCACGACCACCCGATGCCCAGCAGGACGAGCCCGACGGTCAGCCGCGCGGAGTCGTCGCTCGGCGCGCCCGCCACGACGACGGCGGCCGCGAGCAGGACGACGCCCCCGGCCACGAGGACGCGCGCGTGGCCGACCCGGTCGGCGAGCCACCCGATCACCGGGCTGAGCGCGTACATCCCGGCGATGTGCGCGCTGATGACGAGCCCGACGACCTGCAGCGTCGCCCCGCCGTGGTTCATGTGCACGGGCGTCATCGACATGAGCCCGACCATCACGAGGTGGCTCACGACGACCGCCCCGAGCGCGAGCCGCGCCGCGCCCGACGACCGCACCACCGCCCACCCGGCCCGGACGCCGCCCGCGGTGGGCCCGGGGGGCGGCACGGTGCCCGCGGGCGTGCGCGCCTCGGCGGCGACGTGCAGCGGGTCCGGGCGCAGCCACACCCACACGACGAGCGCGGCGGCGACGAACGCGACGGCCGCGAGGACGTAGGGCGCCGCCGTCGGCCCGGCGGCGCCCGTCGTGTCGTGGGCGGCGTGGCCGGTCGGCACGTCGCCGCCCTGTCCCACGCGGTCGGCGAGGCCGCCGAGCGTCGGCCCGAGGACCGAGCCGATCGTCGTGGCCCACACCACGACCGACAGGTCCGTCGCGCGGCGCTCCGGCGTGGCGAGGTCGGTCGCGGCGAACCGTGACGCGAGGCCGGCCGCGGAGCCCGCGCCGAAGAGGACCATCGCGACGACGAGCGCCGGCCACGACCCGACCGTCGTCGCGACCGCGGCCCCGACCGCCCCCACCGCGGCGAGCCCGAAGCCCGTGGTGAGCGAGCGCCGTCGCCCGTGGCGCGAGGCGAGGCGGGCGAGCGGCAGCGCCACGGCCGCCGCGCCCACGACGGCCGCGGTCTGCGTGAGGCCGGCCACGGCGTCGGAGCCGGACAGCTCGGACGCGATGAGCGAGCTCACCGCGATGCCCGTCGCGACCCCGACGCCTGCGAGCACCTGGCTCGCGGCGAGGGTCGCGACGGTCCGGCGCTGCGTGCGGGCGAGGTCGGGGCTGGTCGTCACGTGGCGACACTAGGGGCCGAGCGCCGCGCGTGCGAGCACCGGCCCGGGCCGCCGGCCGGCCCGCTCGTCAGCCCGCCGTCACGTCGTGGTCCGTGAACCGGTCCGTGAAGAGGTCACGGCCCGCGACGTCCCCGAGGTCGGTCCCCTCGGCGGCGAGCACCTCGACGAGGTCCGCGACGAAGCCGTCGACCCGTGCCATGTCGTACGTGCTCACCGACCCGTCGTCCTCCGGGGCGAGCAGACCCTCCTCGACGAGCGTCTCCGCGCTGTACGCGGCCTCGCCGGCCGAGTAGGGCGAGTAGGACCCGTCCTGCTCGACGACGTCCACGATGATCTCGTTCACCGCGTCCGGCGTCGCCGCATAGTCCGCGTTGGCCCGCTGGACCATGGGCACGAGCAGCTCGAGGCACGGTGCGAGCTCGTCGAGGCGGTCGGCGCGGACGGACACGTTGGACGCGTACACGTCGTAGCCGGCGTCCTTGACGTAGGCGAACCCGACCGGCTTCCCCCATGCCGGGGTCTCGTTCTGGTAGGTGTACGGCTCCGAGTTCCCGAAGCCCTGCTGCACGACGGTCGGGTCGCCGACGAACCGCGCGGGGTTGCCGTCGTAGCTCGTGTCGACCTGGTCGGCGTCGAGCAGGCCGTGCGCGACCATCCACGCGGGGTAGATCTGGTCCGCGGACACGACCACCGGAGCCCCGGACGCACGGACGTCCTCGATGTCGGTGAGCCCGGGATGGGACGCGGGGTCCCACATGAGGATCGCCGGGCTGTGCTTGAGCAGCGGCGCGACCCCGACGACGGGCGCCTCGGCCGCGGCCGCGACGAGCTGGTCGCCGTGCACGAGACCCAGGGTGATCGCGTCGTCGACGTACATCTGGGACGGCACCGACTGGAACCCGATCGCCGGACCGCCGGCGCGCAGCGTGAGCGCCACACCGGTGTCCTCGCCGCCGGAGACGAGCGGGCCGGTCACCGCGTGCTGCTCGGCGTCGACCGTCCACCCGTCGCCGAGCAGTCCGAACACGCCGCCCTGGTCGGACTGCGGCTGCCACTGGAGCTGGACGACGACCTCGCTGGGGCACGTCCCGGCGAGGACGCCGTCGCCCGACGCGGCGGCGGACTCGGACGCGTCGGCCGGGGAGCCCGGCTCGGTGGTGTCGCCGCACGCGGACAGGACGAGGAGGCCGGCGACCGCCGCCGGCAGCATGCCGACGCGCGTGCGGGAACGACCTGCGGGAAGGGTGCGGGCGGTGCGGGGCGTGACCATGGTGGCGCTCGCTCTCTGAGGGGGGCGTGACGACGCTCACTCTCCCGCTCGAACGATTACATGCAATGACGGGCAGATTTCGCCCTCGTTAAACCTCCGTCGCATCACGCACCACGGCTTGACGACACCGGGTGGGGCCCGATTACATGACATCACCGTCCAGCGACATCGCCAGGGACCGGACCTCCAGAGGGAGCACCATGACCGACACCTACGCACTCGCCGAGCTGCAGAAGGAGTCGAGGATGGGCGGCGTCGGCACCGAGAACGCCGATCGCACCATCCCGCGCATCGACCTGTCCGACTTCGAGGCGCGGCGCGCCGAGATCACCGAGGAGCTGTGGACCGCCGCGACGGAGATCGGCTTCTTCCAGCTCGTCAACCACGGCATCCCCCAGGACCAGGTGGACCGCGTCTTCGCCGAGGCGGCGCGGTTCTTCTCGCTGCCCGACGACGTCAAGTCTCGTTACCCGCTCCTGCCCGGGACGAACGCCGGGTGGGAGAAGCTCTCGCAGACGCGCCCTTCGGTGGGCACGCCGGACCAGAAGGAGTCCTTCCAGGTCACGCGTCCCTGCATGGAGGGCCTGTGGCCGGACGGCACCGAGCTCGCGGGCTTCCAGGAGTTCGTGCTCGGCTTCGAGGCGCAGTGCTGGGACCTCGCCATGCGCGTCCTGTCCTGCTTCGCCGAGAAGCTCGGGTTCGACCGGGACTTCTTCGCCCGCGCGCACGACCCGGAGTCCGCCGAGTACCAGTCGACCCTGCGGCTCATCCACTACCTGCCCGTCCCCGAGGAGCAGAAGGGCCGCCCCGGCGTCTGGCGCGCGGGCGCGCACACGGACTTCGACTGCCTCACGCTGCTGTTCCAGCGCGACGGCCAGGGCGGGCTGCAGGTGTGCCCGGGCCGTGACGCCGACGCGCAGGAGTGGACGCCCGTGACGCCGTCGGACGACGCGATCACGTGCAACATCGGCGACATGCTCATGCGCTGGAGCGACGACCGTCTCCTCTCCAACTTCCACCGCGTGAAGCTCCCGGGGGAGGGTGACTACACGGGGTCGCGCTTCTCCATCCCGTTCTTCGCACAGGCGAACCGCGACGTCCTCATCGAGCCGCCGCTCGGCACGTACCCGCCCATCACCGCGCACGACTACCTGCAGGAGCGGGTGCGCGCGAACTACCGCAAGGGCTGAGATGCAGGGCGCCGGCCTCGGTTACAGTGCCGCATGACCACCGCCGAGACCGGCGCCCTCCTCGCCGAGTCCGTGTACCGCGCGCTCGTCGACAAGATCTTCGACGGCGAGCTGCCACCCGGCGCACCGCTGAGCGTGCCGGCCCTCGCCGCGAGCCTCGACGTCAGCCGCAGCCCCGTCCGCGAGTCGGTCCAGCGCCTCATCCACGAGGGCCTCGCCGTGCACGTCCCGCACGCCGGGGCGCGCGTCCTGCGGCTCGACGAGGACGCGGTGCGCGACGTCCTCGCGGTCCGCGAGGTGCTCGACGGCCTCGCGGCCCAGGAGGCGGCGCGCCGCGCGTCGGCCGCCGAGGTGAGCGGCCTCGGCGGCCTCGTCGACCGTCAGGCGACGCTCCTCGACGAGCCGGCCGACCCCCTGCGAGACGCCCGTCTCGACGTCGAGCTCCACTCCCGCGTCCGCGAGCTCTCGGGCAACCGCCCGCTCGTCGACGCCCTGCGCCGCCTCGACGCCCAGGCGCACCTGTACACGTCGGGCATGTGGGCCGAGCGGACCAACCGCGCGCACGCCGTCGTCGAGCACCGCCGCATCGTCGAGGCCGTCGCAGCAGGCGACGCCGAGGGCGCCCGCGTCGCCGCGAGCGCCCACGTCGCCGCGATCGGCGTCCGCATGCGCCGCTGGCGCACCGCCCCCGACCCGGCGTCCTGACGCGCTGGCGGACGTCGGCCCCTGCGGAGGACGCCCGGGGCTACGCCGACCGACGCCGCGCCCGGGACGAGACGAGCTCGTCCGCAGAGACCGCGAGCCGGCGCCCGTCGGCGTGGGCCGCGCGCTCGATCCGCTCGGCGAGCTCGGCGTCGGCGCTCCGGGCGAGCGGCGTGGTCGCGCGTCCGTCGCGCGCGACGCACCGGCCGCCCACGTACGTCGCCCGCAGGTTGCGCAGGCCGCACGCGAGCACGTAGGTCGCGACGACGTCCCACACGGGCCCCGTGCTGGGTGAGCGGTGGTCCACGACCACGAAGTCCGCGAGCTTGCCGACCTCGAGGCTGCCGACGCGGTCGGCGACGCCCAGGACCTCGGCGGAGCCGAGCGTGTGCAGGCGCAGGACGTCGCGCGCGGACAGCACTCCCGCGTCCTGGTGCAGCGCGCGCTGCGTGTACAGACCCTGGCGCATGTTGGCCCACGGGTCGGAGATGTCGGTGCAGGACTGGTCGTCGAGGCCGACGCCGACCTGGATGCCGGCGCGGCGGTACCGCACGACGTCGGCGAAGCCCGACCCGAGCCGGCCGTTCGAGGTCGGCTGCCACACGACCGAGCTGCCGGCTGCGGCGACGCGCTCGATCATCGCGTCGGTGGGGTGGACGAAGTGACCGAGGAGGAGGTCCGGCCCGAGCGCACCGGCCTGCTCGTACCAGGCGAACTTCGCACGCTGCACGTCGAGGCCCTCGGCCGTCTCGACGAAGTGCGCCTGGTCCGTGAGGCCGTGCTCACGCATGACGTGCACCTCGAGCTCGGCCGTGCGGGGCGCGCTCGCCCACTGCACGGCGCCCATGACGGACACGCCGAGACGCTGGTCGCGACCCGCGCGCTCGGGGGCGCGCGCGGCGTCGACCATGCGGGCGAACCGCGTGAGCACCTGCTCCTCGGGACCGGCCTCGTCGTCGAGCCGGATGGCGTGGACGGCGCGCAGCCCGGCGTCGACGCTGCCGTCCATCTGGCGTGTCGTGTACTCGTCGGGGTGGACACGGCCGAGGACGTTGCGCGCGGTCGCGGGGTCGTAGAGCCACGTGACGCCGGACTGCATGAAGTTGTACGCGCTCGTCACGCCGTTCGCGAGGAAGTCCATCGACCCGTGGAGCGTCGCCCAGTACATGTCCTCGGCGTCGGTGTGGCGGAAGAGCTCCATCATGGAGCGCACCCAGGGATACAGCGTGGCGTCGGGCGCGATGCCGCGCAGCCCGGACGTGAAGAGGTGCGAGTGCGCGGACACGAAGCCGGGCGCGACGATCGCGCCCTGCGCGTCGAGCACGGGCGACGTCTCCCACCCGGGCGGGGGCTCGCCAGGTCCGGTGCCGGTGATGCGGCCGTCGTCGCCGACCTGGAGCCAGCCGAAGTACCACTCGGGGCCGTCGTCGGAGCCGGGCAGGACCAGCGCGTCGACGACGGTCAGCGCGGGTGCGGGCATGGGGGTCATGGGTGGCGGGCTCCGTCCGTCGCGAGGGTTGCGGTGGTGGGACCGGTCGCAGGGCCGGTCGAGCGCCCGAGGCCGGGAGGCACGACGAAGAGCCCGTGCGGGTCGAGGCGTGCGTGGAGCGCGCGGACGCGCTCCGCCCCGCCCTCGGTCCAGCAACGGACGAGTCGTTCCGGGGTGCGGCGCACGTCGGTCTCGCCCACGTAGTGGCCGGTCGTGAGGTCGGCGAGCGGCGCGAGGGCGCGGGTCGGCCACGCGAGGTTCGCCTCGTCCTCGACGCCCGGCTCCCACGTCGCGTAGGCCGCGACGGTGAGCGTGCCGAGCGGTCGGTGCAAGGGCTGCGACGGCGCGGGCCGGTCGGGCGGGACGGACCGCCGGTACGACGCCGAGCTGACGATCACGCTCGACGTGACCGACGGCGCGTGGCGGAGCCCCGAGGCCAGGCGCGGCAGGACGTCGGCGTACCCGGCGGTCGTCCACGCCTGCTGGGCCACGCAGCCTGGTCGGACCGGCCCGGCCGGCCCGTCCGGCCCCATCGGCACCGTGTCGGCACGCAGGAGACCGGGGATGCTCGTCGCGCTGCGCACGACGGCGGTCGCCGCCGCGGGCAGCGGGCCGTCGAGGGGACCGAGCAGGGCGTCGGCGTGCGCGGCGTCGTGCCCGAACGCGGTGAGGTTCGCGACGACGGCCGGGGTCCCGCCCGCCCCCGGGACGAGCACGAGCGTGAGCTCGGCCTGCGGTGCGACGACGCGCGCGAGCGCGTCCGCCCAGGCGCCGACGTCCGTGAGCCCGGCCCGGCCGTCGTCGCCGGCGCCGCGGGGCCTCAGGTGGACCGTGCGGCGTCGGACCACGGGCTCGGGCCACAGACGCAGCCGGAAGCGCGTCACGACGCCGGGGAAAGCAGGGCCCGCGCCGCGCAGCACCGCGAAGGCCTCGGGGTCGTGCTGCGCGTCGACCTCCACGACGCGCCCGTCGGCGAGCACGACCTGCGCGCCGACGACCGACTCGCACGCGCTCCCCCACTCCCCCTGGTTCCAGCCGTTGCCGCCCGCGAGCAGGAAGCCGCCGAGACCGACGCTCGCCCTGTGGCCGACGGGGAACGCGAACCCGGTCCCGTCGAGCGCGGCGGCGAGCGCGAGGGACGTGGTCCCGGGCCCGACGTCCGCCGTGCCCGACGCCGTGTCGACCGCCACGTGGTCCAGCCGCGAGACGTCGAGGGCGAGGGCCCCGTCGCGCAGCGCGGTGAAGGCCGTGCCGTGGCCGCCCGACCGGACGGTGACGCCGATCCCGCGGCCGCGCGCACGGGCGATCGCGGCCACGACGTCGTCGACGCCGCGCGCCTGCACCACGAGCGACGGCCGGTCCGCGGGGACGACGCCGGAGACCGCCAGCCCACGACGGACCCGTTCGTAGCCGGCGTCGGCCGGCACGACCGTCGGAGGGCCCGGGACGGGAGATACGACAGGCAGGGCAGGTACGGCAGGCACGGTCACGCGGACGCCCCGGGCGGGAGGAGGCGGTGGTACGCGCGGTCGAAGTGGACGAGCGCGCTCACGGCGCCGGCGGCGCCGGACCCGTCCGTCCCGCCGGCCGTGCCGCGGTGGACCTCGGTGACCCGCCCGAGCAGGAGGACGTGGTCGCCCGCGTCGACCTCCTGCCACGTGTCGCACTCGAGCGCGTAACGGGCGTCGGCCGCCAGCACGGGGATGCCGTGCCGCCCGGGCCGCACGTCGAGCCCGGCGAACTTGTCCGCCGCCTTGGAGGCGAACACGGAGGCCGTGCGCTCGCGGTCGTGGTGCAGCACGTGCAGCACGAACGCGCGCGCGTCCCGCAGGGTCCGGAGGGTGCGGCTCGTCCGGCCGACGCCGACCGCGACGAGCGGCGGGTCGAGGCTCACGCTCATCACGGCGGTGGTCGTCAGTCCGGCGGGTTCGCCACCGGCCGTCGTCGTCACCACGCACACCCCGCTCGCCAGCCCGGCCATCGCGTCGCGGAAGCCGTCGGCGACGGCCTCGGGAGGCGATGTTGATGTCATCAACATGCGTCCATCGTCTGCCTCCGATGTTTCGCTCGCGTCACACCGGCGCACGGAGTCTGTTACGGCTCGCACGACCCCGCGCCGGACGCCCTCGACGGGGTCGCGCGCTCCCCTACCATCGAGCCATGGCCGCCACCAGCGACGACGCCCCCGCTGCGCCCGACGGTGCCGGAAGGTCGCCGGACCCCCTCGACCGCTCCGTCGAGCGCCTGGGGCAGAGGATCCGCACGCTGCGCCACGCCCACGGGCTCACGCTCGTCCAGCTCGCGGAGGCGACGGACCTGTCGCACTCGTTCCTCAGCCAGGTGGAGCGCGGCCGCGCGCGGCTGAGCATGTCGTCGCTGTTCCGGGTCGCGACGACGCTCGGCACGACGCAGCAGGTGCTGCTCGCCGAGGCGACGACGCCTGCGGCGGGCGCGTCGCCCGTCCTGCGCCGCACGGACGAGGCGTCGGCGACCGCCGGGGGCGGCACCGTGCGCGCGCTCGCTCCCGCGGGCGACCGGCCGTTCGACCCGCTCGAGTACACGGGGACGTCGCAGGACCCCGGCGAGTACTGGGTGCACGACGAGGACGAGTTCGCCTACGTCGTCGAGGGGCGCGTGCTGCTCGACCTCGACGGCGTCGTCGACCTGCTCGAGCCGGGCGACTCCGTGTTCTACCTCCGTGGGACCGGGCACCGCTGGGCGAGCGCCGACGGCGGCCCGTACCGGCTGCTCGTGGTCAAGCAGCGACTCGCTCGACGCGACGCGTGAGCACGCGAGCGACCTCGCGCTCGTCGGCCGTGACGAGGCGCCCGTCGCGCACGACCACCCGTCCACCGACCACGACGTGCCGCGGTCGGCGACCCGGCGACGCCCACAGCAGCCCGGCGACGGGGTCGGCCACGCCCGCGTCCGCGACGCCGGAGACGTCCCACACGCACAGGTCTGCGGCGGAACCGGGGCGCAGCCGCCCCAGCTCGGGACGACCGAGCCCGTCGGCCGATCCCGCGGTCGCGGCGTCGAGCACCTCGCGCGCCGCGAGCTGACGGCCCGCGAGCGCCGACACCTGCATCGCGAGCCGCGCGTCGGCGAGCAGGTGCCCCGCGTCGTTGGACCCGCCGCCGCTCGTCCCGAGACCGACGCGCACGCCCGCCGCGAGGAGACGCGCGACCGGCGCGACGCCCCAGCCCATCGGCACGTCGCACCCGGGCGCATGGGTCGCGCTCGCGCCGGACGCCGCGACGCGCGCGATCTCGTCCCCGGTCACGTCGCAGAGGTGCGCGACCGTGACGTCGGGCGCGAGCCACCCCCAGTCGGCGAGCAGGTCGAGAGGCCGCCGGCCGTAGCGCTCCAGCGCGACCGCGACGTCCACCTGCTCGTTGGCCTGCGTGCGCCGGCGCAGCCCGCGGCGTGCCGCGACCTCGCCGAGCAGGCGGAAGGTCGTCTCACCGTCGCTGTGCACGCCCGCCGGCCCGACGGCGACCTGGACGCGGCCGTCCGGGCGCACGCCCCCGGGGCTCGCGCCGACGAGCGCGGCGGCGATGGCGTCGGCGCTCAGGGCGGCCCGCTCGGCGTCGTCACCGGCCGTCCCGCGGACGAGCACGAGCCGGGCCCCGACCTCGTCCGCGGCAGCCGCCGCGGCGCGCGCGAGGTCGACGGACCCCTCGACGTCGACGTGCGCGGGCCACGTCAGGTGGTGGTCCGCGACGGTCGTGACGCCGCACAGGAGCGCCTCGGCGAGCCCGGCTCGCGCCGCCGCGCCGACGAGCTCGGCGTCGACGTGCGCGCGCTCGTACGCCGCGGCCATCGCGGGCAGCCAGTCGCGCATCGGCACCCCGCGCGTGCCGGGAAGGGTCCGGAACGCCGTCTGCAGCAGGTGGTGGTGGGCGTTGACGAGCCCGGGCGTGACCACGCACCCCGTCGCGTCGAGCCGCTCCACCGCCGGCCCGGCCGCACCGCCCCGGCCGACGTCGGGCCCGACGTCTCGCGCGGCGTCGGCTCCGACCGCGACCACCCGCCCGGCGGCGTCGACCACGACGTCCCCGCCCGGCTCGGGTCCCGCCCTGCCCGGACCGCCCGGGCCGGTCCGTACGGCGAGCGCGCCGGTGACGACGAGGCTCATGCCCGGTCGCGCGCGACGAGCCCGGCCGCGCCGTCGGCGGGGGTCGTGAAGCGGGACGCCTCGACGAGCGTGCGCGCGAGCTGACCCACGGCGTGCTCGAACATCTCCTTGCCGGCCTCCGCGCTCGCGCCCGTCGGGTCGCCCACGTGGCCGTCGGGGCCGAAGTCGCTGGACAGCCACCCGAACGAGACGGCCTTGCCGAACCCGATCTGCTCGTAGGCGAGCATCTCCTCGGGCACGCGGCGTACGGCGAGCTCCAGGTGCACGAGCTCGGGGCGCAGGTGCAGCATGAGCGACGTCTCGCCGTGGCCGCCGTGCACGCCCAGACCGTGCTCGTCGCCGTGGGCAGGCGCGCCGCCCTGGTCGCGCGGCGTCGCGACGTGCGCGAGGAACGTCCGCAGCCCGAACCGGCGTCGCAGCTCGCGGTTCGCCACCTGGGCCAGTGCCGAGTTCCCGCCGTGGCCGTTCACGAGCACGAGGCGCTCGATGCCCGACGCCGCAAGCGAGCGCCCGACGTCGACCAGCACCCGCATGAGCGTGTCCCAGGACAGCCAGACGGTCCCGGGGAACCCGGCGTGCTCGTCCGACTTCGTGTACGCGAGCCCGTCGAGGAGGACGACCGACGCCTCGCCCGACGCCGTCACCGTCTCGACCGCCGCGGCCGCGGTCTCGCTCGCGGTGACGTAGTCGGTCGAGACGGGCAGGTGCGGCCCGTGCTGCTCGACCGCGCCCAGCGGCAGGACGGCGACCGTGCCCGCCGGGAGGGCCGCGACCTCGGGCCAGGTCATGTCGAGGAACCGGGGTACGCGGGGCGCCATCAGCGAACCCCGATGTTCAGGCGCGTGTCCGCGGGCGGGTCGTCGACGAGCTTGCCCGGGTTGAGCAGGCCCTTCGGGTCGGTCGTGCGCGCGGTCTCGCGCGCGAGCTCCACGTTGCGGTCGACGTACCACTGGTGCGGCGAGTGCACCCCGAGCCCGAGCGCCTCGAGGCGCGGGATCCCGGCGAGCACCTCCTCCTCCGACACGTAGTCCGCCACGACCATCGCGAGGGGCGCGTGCCCCATGAGCTCGACGTGGAGGTGGACGTCGCCGTCGTAGACCGCGCGGACGTCGTCCGGGGCGTCCCAGTGCGCGAGCCCGCCGGTCTCCATGTGGAACCACGAGCGGTCCGGGTGCGCCTTCTGCAGGAAGTAGACCGGGTGGTTGTAGGACATCGACGAGAGCTTGTCGGTCTCCGCGTAGTCCGCGAGGCTCGCGACGACGGCGCCCCCTGCCGCCACGACGGCGGCCTCGACGTCGGTCACGGTCGACGCCTCCGCGATCACGCGCAGGCTGAACCGGTCGGGGTCGAGCGGGACCGACGCCGGGAGGCTGGGCACCAGCGCGGGCGGGTCGGCCGACGCGAGACGTGGCAGGACCGGCAGGTCGAGGAGCGCACGGTGCACGCTCGTCATCGACGCCCAGCCGTCGAACGCCGCGTAGATCGCGACCCAGTCGCGCGCCGGGTCCGTGGCGATCTCGACCTCGACGACGACGCCGGTCACGCCGTACACGTGGACGTAGGGCGCGACGTCGGGACCGCTGACCGTGAAGGTCGTCCCGCTGCCGTCCATGGGGGCGACGGTCAGCGACAGCACGAAGCCGTCCGTCGTCGACCCGTGCTCGATGGTCCCCGTCCCGGCGGAGCCGCCGCCGACGAACCCGCCGATCGTCGACCCCTTGGTCGACGGGTAGATCCAGATGTCGCGGCCCGCGGCCCGTGCGGCCACGTCGATCGCGGTGATCTTCGCGCCCGCGCCAGCAGTGACCGACCCCGAGTCGTTCACCCGGACCGTGTCCAGGCCGCGCAGGTCGAGGACGAGCCCGCCGTCGAACGGCGTCGCCTGCCCGTAGTTGCCGGTGCCCGCCCCGCGCGGGGTCACCGGTACGTCGTGCTCGTACGCGACCCGCAGGACCTGGGCGACCTCGTCGGCGGTCCGGGGCCGCACCACCGCGTCCGGCAGGTAGCGCCCCGCGGGCACCTTCTCCTGGAGGACCGGGGACATGCGCGACCAGTCGGAGGAGGCCTTGAGGAGCAGCTCGGCGTCGGTGGAGACGACGTCCGGGCCGAGCAGCTCCGCGACCTGTGCCGCCGCGAGCGCGGAACGGGCCGCGACGGTGTCCTGGGGAGTGCCGGCGGGGCCGCCGGCGGCGGTGCTCGTCGTGCTCGTCATGTGTGCGCTCCTCAGCTGCCCATCGAGACGGAGTCGTCGATGAACTCGTTCGTGTACAGGGTCTCGGGGTCGATGTCCGCGGACGCGATCTGGCCCGCGTCGACGAGGATCGGGCCGAACGTGTCGACGATCTCGCTCATGCGCTCCGGGTCGATCTGGCCGAACACGCCCGACGCCGGGTCGTCGGTCACGAGCCCGAGGTCCTTCTGCGCCTGGACCGAGAAGTCCGCGACCCCGAGCGAGTACGTCCACCCGGTCTGGTACTGGTCGACGAGGTCCACGATCAGCTCGTTCGCCGCGGCAGGGTCCTCGAGGTAGTCGATCTGCGACTGCTGCATGATCGGGACGAGCTTCGCGAGGCAGTCGGCGTTCTCCTCCAGCGTGTCGGCGCGCACCGTGAGCGCCTCGGGGTAGACCGAGTAGCCCACGTCGGCGAGGAGCTGGTAGCCCACCGGCTTCGCCCACTGCGGGATCTCGTTCTCGTAGATGTACGGCTCGGCCGTCGCGAAGCCCTGCTGCAGGATGCTCGGGTCGGAGACGAACCGCTGCGGCGTCCCCTCGTAGCTCAGGTCGATCTGGGACTCGGTGATGATGCCCTGCGACTCGAGCAGGCGCGGGAACACGTCGCCGGACGACACGAGCGGGTCGCCGCCGGCGGCCGCCTCCTCGATCGTGGTGGCGCCGTCGTGGCTCTCGGGGTCCCACATGACGATCTGCGGGCTGGTCGTGAGCTGCGACGCGACGGCGACCACAGGGTTGTCGGCGAGAGCCGTGATCTGCGCGTCGGTCGTGACCGCGCCCAGCATGATCGAGTCGTCGAGGTACATCAGGGACGGCACGGGCTGGAAGTTGACGTTCGGCCCGCCCGGCCGCACCTCGACGTCCACGCCCGTGTCGACGCCCTGCGCGACGAGCGACCCGGTGACCGACTTGGTGTCCGTGTCCACGGTGTAGTCCGCCCCGACGAGCGCGTACATCGCGCCGTGCTCGGACTCGGGCTGCCAGTCCTGCTGCATGACGACGGTCGCGGGGCACACGTCCGACAGGTCGAGCGGTCCGCCGGCCTCGGCGGCTTCGACGTCGAGCTCGTTCCCGGCGGCGGGGTCGCCGCCGGCGTCGCCGCTGCTGCACGCGGCGAGGGCGACCAGCGGGAGGAGGGACAGCGCGGTGAACGCGGCGCGACGGGGACGCGAGAGGGTCATCGAGTGCTCCAGTGCTGGGAGGGACCGGTGGGAGACGCGGCGGGTGGTGGGGGTGGTGCGGGCGAGACGCGAGGGCGAGGGGGCCGGTCAGCGTCCGGCCGTGCCGTACCAGCGGCCGATGACGGCCCGGTCCAGCGCGGCGAAGACGGAGAACACGACGACGCCGAACAGCGCGGTGAGGATGATCGCCATGAACAGGGCGTCCATGTTCAGCCGCAGCGTGTAGGTGCGCAGGAGACCGCCGATCCCCGGCGACCCCTGCTGGAAGAAGAAGTCGCCGACGATCGCGCCGATGACGCTCAGACCGGCGGCGTTGCGCAGGCCCGTGAAGATCGAGGGCAGGGCGGCGGGGAACTGGAGCTTGAAGAGCCGCTGCGCGCGCGTCGCCTTGTTGAGCGTGAACAGGTCGTGCGCGGCGGCGCCGGCCGACTGCAGCCCGAACAGCGTGTTCGAGATCATCGGGAACAGCGCGATGATCACGCAGACGACGATGCGCGCGCTGAACCCGTACCCCATCCAGATCCCGATGAGCGGGGTGAGCGCGAGGATCGGGATGGTCTGGAGGATGACGGCGTACGGGTAGAGGATCTTCTCCGCCCACCCCGACTGCACCATGACGACCGCGTAGCCGATCCCGAGGACCACGGCGATCGCCAGGCCGCACAGCGCGACACCGACGGTCTGCCACAGCGCGTCGAGCATGGGGCCCATGACGTTCGGGTTCCCGAGCGTGCTCGTGAGCACCTCGTGCACCGGGGGCAGGAGGAACTGGCGTTCCGCGCTCAGCACGACGTAGCTGACGAGGTACCAGACGGCGACGATCCCGCCCAGCGCCGCGAGCACCGGCCCGACCTTTCCGAGCACGGCCGACGTGCGGGACCGTCCGCGCCCCTCGCTCCGAGCAGCCGTCCGTGTCGCCGGAGCCGGGATCCGCGCGCCGGCGGGCCCGTCGGCGGGCGTGGTCGCGGCGGTGGCGGACGGTGGTGCGGACGGCTGCGCGCCGTCGGGCGCCGGGGACGGCGCGGTGCGGCGGGTCGTGCGGACGTGCTCCGACGTGGGCTGTGACGTGGGCATGGTGGCCTCCTGCGGTCCGGTCGCGCGGACCGGCGGGTCAGTGGGCGGGTTCACGGTGGGAGCGCTCACGAGTGCTCCCCGAGGGCGGCGGACACCTCGCCGGTCAGCGCGGCGAACTCCGCCTCGAAGCGCAGCTCGGGCGGGCGGGGGTAGGACCACGGGACGGGGATGTCCGCGACGACACGGCCCGGGCGACCGCTCATCACGAGGACCCGGGTGGAGAGGTAGACGGCCTCGGACACCGAGTGCGTGATGAAGAGCCCGGCGAACTCCTTGAGGGCGAACAGTCGCTGGAGCTCGGTCTGCAGGTGCAGCCGGGTGATCTCGTCGAGCGCGCCGAACGGCTCGTCGAAGAGCGCGAGGTCGGGCTCGGCGACGAGCGCCCGGGCGATCGAGACGCGCATGCGCATGCCGCCCGACAGCTGGCGCGGGTGCTGCTTCTCGAAACCCGTGAGCCCGACGAGGTCGAGCGCCTCCTGCGCGGCGCGTCGCCTGTCCGCCTTCCCGACCCCGCGCAGCTCGCCGACGAGCTCGACGTTGCGCAGCGCGCTGCGCCACTCGAGGAGCGTCGCCTCCTGGAAGACGTAGGAGGTCGAGTGCGCGTTGACCTCGATGCTGCCGCCGGTCACGTCGTCGAGCCCGGACGCGAGCCGCAGCAGCGTGGACTTGCCGCAGCCGGACGGCCCGACGACGGAGACGAACTCCCCCGCCGAGACGCTCAGGCTCACGTCCTCGAGCGCGACGGTGCCGGTGGCGAACTCCTTGGTCACGTCGTCGAGCACGAGCGTGCGCGTCATGGAACGGGGTCGCGTGGTCGTGGTGCTCACTGGTGTCACCTCACGAGCTGGTCGGGGCGGTGGGCCGCGGGCGCGGCGGACCGGGCGTAGGGGTCGAAGGGCCGGGTCCCGGGGTCGTGGAGCGCGACGGTGCGCGTGACGCGCGTGTCCGCGACCACGCGCCCGCCGCTCAGGACGACGCGTGCGTGCTCGCCACCGGCGAGGACCTCCCCGAGCGTGGCGTCGGGGACGAGGACGAGGTCGGCGCGATCCCCCACCGCCACGCCGGCCGACGGCAGGCCGAGCACGGTGCGGGCGCCCGCGGTGACGGCGTCGAGCGCCTCGCGGGCCGTGAGGTGCGCGGTCGTCATGAGGAGGGACGTCGTCTCGAAGGGGTCGCAGGTGCCCACGGGGTTGAAGGGGTCGCGGACGTTGTCGGCCCCGGCGGCCACGGGGACGCCGGCGTCGATCAGCGCACGCACGGCGGTGAGCCCGCGCGGGGCCAGGTGCGTGGCGTCGCGACCCTGGAGGTACAGGTTCGTGATCGGGAGCGTGACGACCCCGAGCCCGGCCCTGGCCACCAGGTCGACGAGCGGGCCGAGCCGTCCGGGCGGCAGCGCACCGAGCCGGACGGCGTGGCTCGCCGTGACGCGCTGCTCGAGGCCGCGGGCGATGACCTGGAGCGCGACGTCCTCGACGTCGAGGAGCCCGCCCTCCGGGAGGGTGGTCTGCTCGTCGGCGTGCAGGTCGACCGGGAGCCCGGTGCGTTCCGCGAGGTCCAGGACACGCCGGATCTCGACCGCCGGGTCGGGCGCGAGGTGGGGGCAGCCGCCCAGGACGTCGACACCGCGAGCCACGGCCTCCGCGTAGACCGCGTCGCTCGTGTGGGAGCCGCCCAGCAGGCAGACCTGGAGCGTGACGGAGCCCGCGAGCTCGTCCCGCAGACCGAGCAGGGCGTCCAGCATGCGCAGCGGGTCCCCGACCGCGGGCGCGTCGACGTGGGTGCGGATCGTCGTGATGCCCCGCGCGACGTAGCGCTCGACGGCGCGCCGCGCCCGGTCGGCCACGTCGGCACCGTCGATGCCGGGTGCGAGCTCGCGCCAGCGCGCGACGGCGCCGACGAGGTCCTCGCCCGCACCGGCGTCGAGCCGAGAGGCGGTGAGGGTCTTGTCGAGGTGCGCGTGCGGCTCGCACGCGGCGGGCAGCGCGAGCCAGCCGCCGGCGTCGAGGCACAGCCCAGGTACAGCGCCCGTGTCCCGGCTCGCGGTGTCCGAGACCGCGACGACGCGGCCGTCGGCGATCCGGACGTCGACCGTGCGGCCGTCCACCGTCCGGACCCCGAGCACGCCGGTGACGTCCGCGCCCGCGAGCGTCGCGGCGCCGTCGGGCGCGCCGACCGGAAGGACTGCTGCCTCGTCGTGGTGCACACCGCCTCCTCTCCGTCCCGTGGACGATCTGGCCGAAAATGTTGATCAGAGGAACATCGAGAACGCTAGGCGCCACCTGTTTCGGACGCGTAACCGTCGCGGCGCGGGTGTGTGAACGCGTCGGGGACGGGCAGGATGGGCAGGTGGAGACCTCGATCCTCTGGCACCCCGGACCCCTGATCGACGACGTCGAGATCACGCAGGTCCACGAGCTCGCCGCCGCGGCCGAGCGCGCGGACGGCGTCGCGCCGCTGTCGGAGCAGCCGCTCCTCAACCTGCGGGAGGCCGACGACGACGTGGTCCACCTGCTCTCCTGGTGGCGCGGGAGCCTCGCGGGCTACGCCCAGGTGGACCGGCGCGGCCCCGTCCCCAGCGCCGAGCTCGTCGTCCGGCCCGAGCACCGGCGCCGTGGGCTCGGGTTCCACCTGCTCGCGAGCGCGACGGCCCGCGCGCAGGAGCGTCGCGACGGCGACGCGGCGGACCAGCAGCACGACGCCCCGCACGACGACCGGGCCGGCGCGCTGCACGTGTGGGCCCACGGCGACCTGCCCGCGGCCCGGGCGCTCGCGGAACGCTCGCGGTTCGTGCCCGTCCGCGAGCTCCTCGTGCTCGCCCGCCCCCTGGACGGACCCGACGAGCACCCGTTCCCCGACGTGCCGCCCGACCTGCGCCTGCGCACGTTCGTCCCCGGGGCCGACGACGAGGCATGGGTCCGCGCGAACGCCCGCGCGTTCGCGCACCACCCCGAGCAGGGACGCCTCACGGTCGCCGACCTGCGGGCGCGCGTGCGCGAGGACTGGTTCGACGCGGCCGGGCTGTACCTGCTCGAGGCCACCGGGTCCGCCGGCGTGGAGAGCGACGGGGCCGTCGTCGGCTTCGTCTGGACGAAGATCCCGACGGACGCCGCTCCCGACCCGGCCGGGCCCGGCGCGCCGACCGCGCCGCCTCCGGAGGGCGAGATCTACGTCGTCGGCGTCGACCCCGACGCCCAGGGGCGCGGCCTCGGGACGCTCCTGACCGCCGTCGGGCTGGCTCACCTGGCCCGCGCGCGCGTGCGGGAGGCGGTCCTCTACGTCGACGGCGACAACGCTCCCGCAGTCCGGACCTACGAGCGCGCGGGCTTCGTGCGGCGCACCGCGGACGTCCAGTACGCCGCGCCACCGAGGACGGGCCGACCGGCCGGCCGGTGACCCGTGTCACGCACCGTTCACCAACTGGTGCCACCATGAACCCATGACCGAGACGTCCACCCAGCGCACGCTCGACCCGGATCTCGCGGCGCACATCGCCGAGCACATCGCCGAGGAGCCGGAGCTCGAGATCGCGCCGGTCGACGACGCGCCGCTGCCCGACGACCGCTTCGCGGACCGGGAGCTGAGCTGGCTCGCGTTCAACCAGCGCGTGCTCGAGCTCGCGGAGGACCCGCGGCAGCCGCTCCTGGAGCGTGTGCGGTTCCTCGCGATCTTCGCGTCGAACCTGGACGAGTTCTTCATGGTGCGCGTCGCCGGCCTGAAGCGCCGCATGGCGACGGGCATCGCGGTCACGGCCGCGTCCGGTCTGTCCCCGCGCCAGGTGCTCGACGCGATCAGCGAGCGCGCGCACGAGCTCATGGCGCGGCACGCGAGCGTCTTCGCCGACGACGTGCAGCCCGCGCTCGCCGCCGAGGGCATCACGCTCGTCCACTGGGACGAGCTGGAGACGCGCGAGCAGGAGCGCCTGCACAAGTACTTCCGCAAGCAGATCTTCCCGGTCCTCACGCCGCTCGCCGTGGACCCGGCGCACCCGTTCCCGTACATCTCGGGCCTGTCCCTCAACCTCGCGGTGGTGGTCGCGAACCCGACGACGGGCAAGGAGCACTTCGCCCGCGTCAAGGTGCCGCCCCTGCTGCCGCGGTTCATCGCGGTCGACGCGCGGGGACGCCCCTCGGCGCCGACGTCGCAGACGGGCGCGTCCGACCGCGGGCCCACGTCGTTCGTGCCGATCGAGGAGGTCATCGCCCAGCACCTCGACCACCTCTTCCCGGGCATGGAGGTGCGCGAGCACCACACGTTCCGCGTGACGCGCAACGAGGACGTCGAGGTCGAGGAGGACGACGCCGAGAACCTCCTGCAGGCCATGGAGAAGGAGCTGCTGCGCCGCCGCTTCGGCCCGCCCGTGCGCCTCGAGCTCACGCACGGCATCAGCCCGCGCATCCGCGCGCTGCTCGTGCGCGAGCTCGGCGTCGTCGAGGAGGAGGTGTACGAGCTCCCCGAGCCGCTGGACCTCACGGGCCTCAACCTCCTCGCCGACCTCGACCGCGCCGACCTGCACTTCCCGCCGTTCGTGCCGACCACGCACCGCGTGCTCGCCGAGGTGGAGAGCGCCTCGCCGACCGACGTGTTCGCCGCGATCCGTGAGCGCGACGTGCTGCTGCACCACCCGTACGACTCGTTCTCGACGTCCGTGCAGACGTTCCTCGAGCAGGCCGCGAACGACCCGAAGGTCCTCGCGATCAAGCAGACGCTGTACCGCACGTCGGGCGACTCCCCCATCGTCGACGCGCTCATCGACGCCGCCGACGCGGGCAAGCAGGTGCTCGCCCTCGTCGAGATCAAGGCGCGCTTCGACGAGGAGGCGAACATCTCGTGGGCGCGCAAGCTCGAGCAGGCGGGCGTGCACGTCGTCTACGGGATCGTCGGGCTCAAGACCCACTGCAAGCTCTCGCTCGTCGTCCGGCAGGAGTCCGACGGCCTGCGCCGGTACTGCCACGTCGGCACGGGCAACTACCACCCGAAGACGGCCCGCCTGTACACCGACCACGGCCTGCTGACGTGCGACCCCGACGTCGGGCAGGACCTCACACGCCTGTTCAACCAGCTCTCGGGGTACGCGCCGCAGTCCCGGTTCCACCGGCTCCTCGTCGCGCCCCGCACCGTGCGCACCGGTCTCGTGGAGCGCATCGAGCGCGAGTCGGCGGCGGCGCGCGCCGGCCGCGACGCCTGGGTGAAGATGAAGGTCAACTCGGTCGTCGACGAGGCGACGATCGACGCCCTGTACCGTGCGTCGCAGGCAGGCGTGAAGGTCGACCTCGTCGTGCGGGGCATCTGCGCCGTCCGGCCCGGCGTGCCGGGCCTCTCGGAGAACATCCGCGTCCGGTCGATCCTCGGGCGGTTCCTCGAGCACTCGCGCATCTTCGCGTTCGCGAACTCGTCGGGGCCCGCCCTCGGGGACGGCCCCGAGAGCGGCCCGGAGGTGTTCATCGGGTCCGCGGACCTCATGCACCGCAACCTCGACCGGCGGGTCGAGGCGCTCGTACGCATCACCGACCCCGACCAGGTCCGCGAGCTGCTCGACCTCCTCGACACCTCGACGGCCGACACGACGGCCTCGTGGCACCTCGACGCGGACGGGACGTGGCACCGGCCGGAGGCCGATCCCGACGGCCGGCCGCTCGTCGACCTGCAGGCGAGCCTCGTGAGCCGCCAGCGCCGTCGTCTCGCCGGGAGGCGGTGAGCCGCGGATGGGAGTCCCGCCCTCCGCGCTGCAACCGGGCGTGCCGTTCCGCCCTGCGCTCGGCCCCACGCACGTCGAGCACGCCCCCGTCATCGAGTCCGCCGGTGCGCTCGTGTGGCGCGTGCAGGGGGGAGACCTGCAGGTCCGCCTCGTGCACCGCCCGCGCTACGACGACTGGTCCTGGCCCAAGGGCAAGCTCGACCCGGGCGAGACGTTCCAGGCCGCGGCGACGCGCGAGGTGGCCGAGGAGACCGGCAAGCCCGTGGTCCTGGGCGTGCCCCTCCCCGGCCTGCAGTACCTGACGCCCGAGGGACGCGTGAAGCGCGTCCACTACTGGGCGGCCCGCCGCGCGTCGCGCACGCGCGACGCCGGCGCGATCGCGGCCCGTGCGCCGGTGCCCCCGGTCTCGCCGCAGGAGATCGACGCGGCCGCGTGGCTCCCCGTGCAGGACGCGGCGCGCCGGCTGACGCGGTACGCCGACCGCACCCCGCTCGAGGCGCTCGTGCGCGAGCGCGACGAGGGCCGCCTCACGACCCACGTCGTCGTCATCGCCCGCCACGGCAAGGCCGTGACGCGCGGCGCGTGGCACGGCGAGGAGCGGGACCGTCCGCTCACGCCCACCGGGCACGCGCAGGCGATGGCGCTCGTCCCCGTGCTCGCGGCGTACGGCGTCGAGGCGGTCGTCACGAGCCGGTGGGACCGGTGCGCGCAGACCATCGCGCCCTACGCCGACGCGGCCCGCCTCGAGACGGTGAGCAGCGAGCACCTCGGCGAGGCGCAGCACGAGCGCTCGCCCGGGAGGGTCGCCCGGACCGTGCGCGAGCTGCTCGAGACGGAGCGGTCGACGGTCCTGTGCACGCACCGGCCGGTCCTGCCGACCGTCCTCGACGTGCTCGGCCAGCACTCGCGCCGCGCCGTCGCGAACGCCCTGCCGACGCAGGACCCGTACCTGGAGCCGGGCGAGGTGATCGTCGCGCACGTGGCGCACACGTCGAAGGGACCGCGCGTCGTCGCGGCGGAGAAGGTCGCGCCGCCCCTGCACTGACCGGGCGGGACGGGCCGCGCCGCGTCAGAGGAGGATCGGGCTGAGGATCCAGTACATGACCGCGGCCACGAGGGCGGCCATGGGGATGGTGAGGACCCACGCCACGCCGATGTTCTTCGCGACGCCCCACCGGACCGCCGAGAGCCGCTTCGTCGCCCCGACGCCCATGATCGCCGACGTGATCGTGTGCGTCGTCGAGACGGGGGCGTGGAAGATGAAGGCGTTGGCGTAGAGCACCAGGGACGCCACGGACTCGGCGACGAAGCCGCGTGCCGGGTCGAGCTCGATGATCTTGCGGCCCAGCGTCCGCATGATGCGCCAGCCACCCGCGTAGGTGCCGAGCGAGATCGCCGTCGCAGCCGAGAGCTTGACCCACAGCGGGATGGTGTTGTCGTCCTGGAACCCTCCGGCGACGAGCGCGAGCACGATGACGCCCATCGTCTTCTGCGCGTCCTGCAGGCCGTGGCCGAGGGCCATCGCCGCGGCCGACGCGGTCTGCGCGATGCGGAAGCGGCGGAACGCCTTCGCGGGCGCCGCGTTCCGGAAGAGCCACAGCACGCCCACCATGAGCGCGAACGCCAGGCCGAACCCGATGAGCGGCGAGAAGATCATGGGCAGCACGACCTTGTCCAGGATCGCGTCCCAGTGGACCGTGATGCCCGACGCGAGCCCGACGCCCGCGAGCCCCCCGATGATGGCGTGCGTCGACGACGACGGCAGGCCGAGCCACCACGTGATGAGGTTCCACGTGATCGCGCCGACGAGGCCGCACAGCACGATGACGAGGCCCTGGTGGGGCGGGACGTCGTTCACCGCCACGATGTCCTCGGCGATGGTCTGCGCCACGGCCGTGCCGAGCAGCGCCCCGATGAGGTTGAAGACCGCCGCCATGATGAGCGCGGCGCGCGGGGTCAGGGCCCGCGTGGACACCGACGTCGCGATCGCGTTCGCCGCGTCGTGGAACCCGTTGGTGTAGTCGAAGGCCAGCGCGAACGCGACGACCACGACGACGAGGACGACCTCGCTCCCCACCGTTCTCAGGACTCCTTGAGCGCGATGGTCTCGACCGTGTTCGCGACCTTCTCGAACGCGTCCGCGGCCTCCTCGAGGATCTCGACGATCTCCTTGAGCTTCATGAGGAGGATCGGGTCCGCGACGTCGTCGAACAGCTCGGCGAGCAGCTTGCGGTGCAGCTTGTCGGCCTGGTTCTCCAGGCGGTTGACCTCGACCCAGTACTCGGCGAGGTCGCTCATGGACCGCAGCCGCGGCATGGCCTCCGCCGTGAGCTCGGACGCCCGCTGCAGCACCTGCACCTGCTCGGAGACCCGCGCCGGCAGCGCCTCGACCTTGTACAGGACGATGAGGTCGGCGGCCTCCTCCATGAAGTCCATGCAGTCGTCGAGCGCGGACGCCAGCGCGTAGATGTCGTCCCGGTCGAACGGTGTGACGAACGTCTGGTTGAGGCGCCGCATGATCGAGTGCGTGGCGTCGTCCGCGAGGTGCTCGGTCTCGCTCAGCTGCTTCGCCAGCACCTTGCGGGTGGGCCGGTCGGCGCCGAGCAGCTCGGCGAGGAGCGTGGAGCCGGTGACGAGGTGCTGCGCCAGGGCGGCGAGGAGATCGAAGAACGAGGTGTCGCGCGGGGTCAGGCGCAGGCGCACGGGGGGCTCCGGAGGTGGGGCGGGGTCGGGTTCGGCGCGGTGTCTCCAGCGCTCTCGTGTCCGTGTCGACGAGGCGCTGTCGGTACTGCGGCGATGAGTCTCGAAGGGTGCTACGGGTGAGGTGCGGGTGAACACGGGTCGAACTCTCGTCAAATGTAGCCGACCGACGGCCGTGGTCCGGCACCCGTGCCCGTGCGTGCGTCACGACGTGCCGCACGGCCCGCGCACGCCGGCCGGAGGTCCCGCCGGGCGGGCGGTGCGGAGCGCTGGGACGCGCAGGGGCGGCACAGGAACGGGTCGGGCTGGTGAGGTGCCGACGCCGCCCGCCTCGTCGCGGGCCGCCCGGCCACGGAGCGACGCCGGACCGGGAGCGCCTCTCGGCGCGTGGCCGCTCGAAGCGGCTGAGTGTGGAGCCCGGGGCTACCGCGGTCCGGCGTCGTCGTCCATGGTACGTGCCGCTGCGCGGCACGGGAACCCGGAGGGCGCCGTGTTCGCGCAGCGCGAGACTCCCCCGGGCCGGGGTGCGAGCGGGCCTCCGGCGTGGGACAGGCTGCCCGGGCCGGCCCGTCGGTCGGGCCGGTCAGCCTGTCGGTCCGGCCGGTCAGTCGAGCCGGTCGGCCCGCCACAGCGTCGCCGCGTGCTCGAGCTCCTCGGCCGTGCGCTGCAGCGACGACGCGCCCCGGGTCGTGCGCAGCGCGCCGTCCGGGTCGGCGACCTCGCGCGCGTCGGCGTCGAACGCCGCCCCGGTCGCGAGGATGCGGCAGAACGACGCCGCGCGCTCCAGCGCGACGGCGAGGTCGCCCGCGAAGACGCCGGACAGGACGGCGTCGGCGAGCTCGCGCAGGTCCTGCGGCTCGGGCGGGCGCGGGACCCCGGCGATCGCCTCGTGGACCGGGGCGACGTCGACCCCCAGCCGGTAGCGCAGCGTCACGGTCTGCGGGTCGCGGCGCACCCACTCGCGCAGCACGTAGAGCCGCCACAGCGCGCCGGGCAGCGAGTTGGGCGGTGCGTCCGCCCACAGCGACGCGACGACGTCGAGCCCCTCCGTCTCGACGAGCCGGACGAGCCGGCCGACGACCTCGGGGTCCTCCGCGTCGCGGGCCTGGTGGACGATCGCGTGCGCGGTCGTGTGCGCGACCTCCTCGCGGAGGGCGGGGTCGAGCTCGCCCGGGAGCTCGTCGGCGTCGCGCGGGTCGAGCATCGCGGGCCGTCGCGGACGCACCGTGCGGTCGGCACGGTCCGAGCCGGCGGCTCCGTCGGCGCGGTCGGCGCGGTCCGGACCGGGACGGCTCCCCGCAGCCGACGGCGACGCGTCGCGGGGCTGTTCGGGCGGGAGGTCTGCGTCGTCGGGCACCGACCCAGTCTGCACCGGGACGTCGACCGGGTGCGCGACGGTCCGGCGGCACGGCCGCACCGGTGTCGCGCAGGCCACGTCCGAGCGCGCTCCTTCGGCGCGCCGGGCCGGAGGGACCGACCTACAGTGACGAAAGGGGTCCCGGCAGGACCCGTGAGCGACCGGAGGGATCCCATGTCCAGCAGCGACACCGCAGGTCACCCGACCGTCACCGCGAAGAGCGCGCACCGCAAGGCCATCGGCCTCGCGTTCGCCGCCGCCGTCGGTGGCTTCCTCTTCGGGTTCGACAGCTCGGTGATCAACGGCGCGGTGGCAGCGATCGAGGGGCAGTTCGACCTCGACGCCGCGGTCACCGGTCTGGTGGTCGCGATCGCGCTCCTCGGGTGCGCGCTCGGCGCGTGGTCCGGCGGCAAGCTGGCCGACCGATGGGGACGCACGCGCGTCATGGTGGTCGGCGCGATCCTGTTCTTCGCGTCGTCGATCCTCTCGGCGATCGCGTGGTCGGCGCTCGACCTGGCGCTCTGGCGGTTCATGGCGGGCGTCGGCATCGGCATCGCGTCGGTGATCGCTCCCGCGTACATCGCCGAGATCGCCCCGGCCCGCCTGCGGGGGCGCCTCGGGTCGCTCCAGCAGCTCGCGATCACGGTCGGCATCTTCGCGGCGCTGCTCTCGGACCAGCTCCTCGCGGAGACCGCCGGCGGTGCCGCCAACGAGCTGTGGCTGGGCTGGGAGGCCTGGCGGTGGATGTTCCTCGTGTGCGTGGTCCCCGCGGCGGTGTACGGCATCCTCGCGCTGCGCATCCCGGAGTCGCCCCGCTACCTCGTGGCGAAGGGTCGCGACGCGGAGGCGAGGGACGTGCTCGAGTCGGTGCTCGGCCCCGACGAGGACGTCGACGACCGCATCGCGCAGATCCACCGCTCGATCGCCGTGGACGAGAAGAACGCCCAGGAGGGCTCGCTCAAGGGCTCGGCCTTCGGGCTCAAGCCGATCGTGTGGGTCGGCATCCTGCTCTCGGTCTTCCAGCAGTTCGTCGGGATCAACGTGATCTTCTACTACTCGACGACGCTGTGGCAGGCCGTCGGGTTCGACGAGAGCCAGTCGTTCCTCGTCTCGACGATCACGTCGATCACGAACGTCGCCGTGACGTTCATCGCGATCGCCCTCGTGGACAAGGTCGGGCGCCGTCCCATCCTGCTCATCGGCTCGGCCGGCATGACCGTCTCGCTCGGCATCATGGCGCTCGCCTTCACGCAGGCGAGCGGGAGCGGCGACAACATCTCGCTGCCGGACCCGTGGGGCCCCATCGCGCTCGTCGCCGCGAACGCCTTCGTCGTCTTCTTCGGCGCGTCGTGGGGGCCGCTCGTCTGGGTCCTGCTCGGCGAGATGTTCCCCAACCGGATCCGCGCCGCGGCGCTGGGCGTCGCCGCGATGGCCCAGTGGCTCGCGAACTTCGCGATCACGCTCTCGTTCCCCCCGATGCTCGACGCGTTCGGCGCGACCATCCCGTACCTCATGTACGCGATCTTCGCGGCGCTGTCGTTCGTCTTCGTGCTCTCGAAGGTCCCGGAGACGAGGGGCATGGAGCTCGAGGACATGGGCAACGAGGCGGCCACCCGCCGCGGCTGACCCTCCTCCACCCCGACGAGCCCGGGGTCGCACGGCATCCGGTCACCACGGAGCCCTGCGGCCCCGGGCTCGTCGCGTCCGGGAATGCGCCGACCCGACCGATGGTTGCTACAAGCAACTGCATGGCGTATGCTTGCCTGCAGCAACCAAGGAGTCATCGTGCCCGTCACCACCCTCGCCCCCGACGACGCAGCCACCGCCAATCCCGACCGCACCCCGACCTCGGGGCTCGTCCGCGCGCTCGACGACCTCGCGCGCGTGCAGCGGGAGAGCGCCGTGCGCATCGCCCGGGACCTCGACATCCCCCGCGCGTCGCTCGGCGTGCTGCGCATGCTCGACCGCTGCGGCCCCGTCCAGCTCGGCGACGTCGCGGCACGCCTGCGCGTCGACCTGTCCGTCGCGAGCCGGCAGGTGAGCCACCTCGTCGACGGCGGCCTCGTCCGGCGCTCGGTCGACGACGAGGACCGCCGGGCCCGGACCGTGGCGCTCACCGACGCCGGGCACGAGGTCGTCCGACGCTCGTTCGCGCTGATCGACGTGATGAGCGCCGAGACCTTCTCCGACTGGTCGCCCGACGAGATCGTCGCCGCGACCGACCAGATCGAACGCGTGACCGAGGCCGTCGCGGCGGCTCATGCCGCCTCCGGCCACGCCACGCCCGCCCCGAACTCCCCCGCATCGCCCGCATCCCCGAGGAGCACCACCGCATGACCAGCCCCGCCACCGACCAGGAGACGCCACCCGCGTCCGCCGGCCAGACCACGATGACCCGCCGCGAGGTCATGGAGTCCCTCTCCGGGATCCTCCTCGGCATGTTCGTCGCGATCCTCGCGAGCTCCATCGTGTCGAGCTCGCTGCCCAAGATCGTCAGCGACCTCGACGGGTCGCAGTCCTCCTACACCTGGGTCGTCACGTCGACCCTCCTCGCGATGTGCATCTCGACGCCCATCTGGGGCAAGCTCGCCGACCTGACGAACCGCAAGGTCCTCATCCAGGTCGCCCTCGTGGTCGCCGTCGTGTCCTCGGCGCTGGCCGGGCTGTCGCAGAACGTCGAGACCCTCATCGCCCTGCGCGCGTTCCAGGGCATCGGCGCCGGCGGCCTCATGGCGCTCGCGACCGTGCTCATCACCGACATCATCTCCCCGCGCGAGCGCGGCAAGTTCATGGGCCTCATGGGCGGCATCATGGCGGTCAGCCAGATCGGCGGCCCGCTGCTGGGCGGCGTGCTCACCGACACCGTGAGCTGGCGCCTGAACTTCTTCGTCGGCCTGCCGTTCGCGATCGCCGCGATCGTCGTGCTGCAGCGCACGCTGCACCTGCCGGCCATGGCGCGCAGGGTCGTCCGCATCGACTACTGGGGCGCGATCCTCGTCAGCGTCGGCGTCGCGACGCTCCTGCTCTGGGTCACGTTCGCGGGCCAGAACTTCGAGTGGCTCTCGTGGCAGACCCTGGTCATGGTCGGTGGCGCGCTCGCCGCGCTCGTCGGCGCCGTGCTCGTCGAGCGCGTCACCCCCGAGCCGATCATCCCGCTGCACCTGTTCAAGAACCGCACCTTCGTCCTCGCGGTCGTGGCGTCGGTCGCCGTCGGTGTCGCGATGTTCGGCACGGCCGTCTTCCTGAGCCAGTACATGCAGGTCGCCCGCGGCAAGACGCCGACCGAGTCCGGTCTGCTGACGATCCCCATGATCATCGGCACGTTCGTCGCGTCGACGCTGTTCGGTCAGCTCATCACCAGGACCGGCCGGTACAAGACGATCATGGTGTCCGGCGCGGCACTCCTCGCCGTGTCCCTGCTCGCGCTCTCGACGATCGACTACCACACGAGCTTCGTGCTGGTGAGCCTCTACCTGTTCCTGCTCGGCACCTCGATGGGCATGCTCATGCAGAACCTGGTCCTCGCGGTCCAGAACACGCTCGCCGTCGAGGAGATGGGCGCCGGGTCGTCCACCGTGGCGTTCTTCCGCACGCTCGGCGGCGCGATCGGCGTGTCCGTGCTCGGTGCCGTCCTCGCGAACACGGTGACGTCGTCGATCCGGTCCGGCCTCACGTCGATGGGCGTCCCGGCCGACTCGATGGGCGGCAGCAGCGCGGTGCCCGACGTCGCGACCCTGCCCGCCCCGATCCGCGACCTCGTCGAGAAGTCGTACGGCGACGGGATCGCCGAGATCTTCCTCGTCGCGGTGCCGCTCGCGCTCGTCGCGCTGATCGCGGTCGCCTTCCTCAAGGAGGTGCCGCTCGGCACCAAGACCGGCCTGCAGGAGCGGCTCGAGCGCGAGGCGGCGGCGTCCGCCGGAGCCGACGACGCGCCCGTGGACGCGACGCCCGGACGGGTCACCCTCGTCGAGGAGGCCGAGTCGACGCTCGTCGACGCCTGGGCACCCGGCGGCCTCCCCGAGGACGACGTGACGGCCCGACCGTCCCGCTGACACCTACCGCGCCGAAGGCGTGAGACATGCGGTCCCGAGACGATCCGGGGCCGCATGTCTCGTGCTCCCGACGTGCTGGCCGGAGTCCGGGCGGGGTGAGGTTTCCCGAACGATCGTGACCTTTCCTCCCCGTTGCCCCCATGATGGGCCTGTGTCCGCCGAGAAGCCCGCCCCCAGCGCCGACCCGACCACCGAGCCCGACGCCGCGTACGTCGACCTCGAGCGCGAGCTGCGCATCCTGCTGCGGCGCGCCGGTGCGGCCGCCGCCGCGATGGCCCGCCGGATCCATCCCGGGCTCGAGGCGAGCGCCTACCCGATCCTCGCGCACATCGCGGACCGGCCCGGCGTCCGCGGCTCCGAGCTCGCCGCGCACTTCGGCGTCGGGCGCGCGACCATCTCGCGACAGCTCAGCAGGATGCACGACCTGGGCCTCGTCGCGCGCGAGGTCGACCCCGACGACTCGCGCGGACAGCTCATCACGCTCACCCCGGACGGCGCCGCCCGGCTCCAGGCCGCCCACCGTGGCCGGGTGCAGTCCATCACGGAGGCTCTCGTCGGGTGGGAGCGGGACGACGTCGCGACCCTCGCCGGGCTCCTGCACCGCTACTCCGAGGACGTCGTCCGCTGGAACGCCACCCGGTGACGCCCGCGCGGCGTCGCGTCGGCCTCGGGGTCGCGCTCGCCGCCGTGGTGCTCGCGGGCCTCGTCGTGGCGACCCGTGCGCCGGACCCGTGGGGCGACGTCGGCGGCGACGTGCTCTACGCGGTGGCGACCTACCTGCTCGTGGCGCTCGTGCTCGCGCGGTCCCGGCCGTCCGTGGTCGGCGGGGTCGCCCTGGCCTGGTGCTGGGCGGTCGAGGCGCTGCAGGCGACCGGTGTCGCCGCGGCCGTGAACGACGAGGTCCCGCCCGCGGCGTGGCTGCTGGGCAGCACGTTCGCGGTGCGGGACCTGGTCTGCTACGCGGTGGGCGTCGTCCTCGCGGCGGGGGGCGACGTCCTCGCGCGGTCGCTCGTCGCGCGCCGCGCGAGGCGGCACGCGACGGCGGACGTCACGCCGTCGGCTCGAACGTCAGGCTGACCGAGTTCATGCAGAAGCGGTCGCCCGTCGGGGTCTGCGGCGCGTCGTCGAACACGTGCCCCAGGTGCGAGCCGCACCGGGCGCAGCGCACCTCGGTGCGCACCATCCCGAGGCTGCTGTCCGTCAGCAGCTCGACACGGTCGCCGGCGAGCGGGCTGAAGAAGCTCGGCCACCCGCAGTGCGAGTCGAACTTCGTGTCCGAGCGGAACAGCTCGTTGCCGCACGCGCGACAGCTGTAGACGCCGACGCGCTTCTCGTCGAGCAGCTCGCCGGTCCACGCGCGCTCGGTGCCCGCGTGGCGCAGGACGGCGTACTCCTGCGGCGTGAGCTCCTCGCGCCACTGCGCGTCGGACTTCGTCACCTCGTAGGTGCCGGTGTCGTGGGTGTTCTCGTGGGTCTTGTCGGTCATGCTCCACCTCCGACCATCCCAACCGTCGGGAGGCGCTCGGTGTTCCTGGCCCGTGGCGCTCGAGCGCCCCACCGGGGAGGATGAACCCCATGGCCGACATGCCGAAGAGCCTGCGTCGCCACGTCCACGCCCGGGCGGCACCCGACCTGCTCTACGGCGCGGTCGTCACGGGGTCCGTGCTCGCGGTGAACAGCGTCCACACCGTCGACGGCGACCGGGTCGCGATCGCCGCCTCGGTGGTCGCGGTCATCTACTGGCTCACCCACGTCTACGTGGACGCGATCGGCGGCCGGTTCTCGGACCCGGACCACTCGTCGGGCCATCGGCTCAACGAGGCGCTGCGGACCAACACCGGCGTCCTCGTCGGCAGCATCCCCCCGATCGTCGTCTTCGTGGTCGGGCGGTTCGCGGGCCTCGACGCCGAGACCGCGTCCTTCGTCGCCCTGTGGTTCACCGTGGTGCTGCTCGCCGCGGCCGGCTGGTACGCCGCGTCCAGAGCGGGCGTCCGCGGCTGGCCGCTCGTCGGGGAGACGTGCGTCGCGGCGGGCTTCGGCGTCGTCGTCATCCTGCTCAAGTACCTGCTGCACTGACAGGAGAGGTTCCGGTGCGCTGGGCGCCGTACGGGACGGGACGGACGGAGGAGACCGTGCACGACGGACCTGCCTGCTGCGCCCCGCGCGCCGGTACGCCCCCCGGTGAGGCCACCGAGGCGGTCCGCGGGCTCCCGCTCGCCGCACCCTCGGCCGGGCCCGCGCGGTCGCCCGGCGCCGAGCGGCCGCACGACCTGGTGCCCCTCGACGGCGGCGAGTTCGTCATGGGGCACGACGGCCCGGACGGCTACCCCGAGGACGGCGAGGGTCCCGCGCACCGTGTGCGCCTGCGCCCGTTCCGGATCGACCGCTGTGCCGTCTCGAACGCGCGCTTCGGTCGCTTCGTCGACGCGACCGGCTACCGCACGGCTGCGGAGGTCTCCGGCTGGTCCTTCGTGTTCGGCGGCCTGCTCCCCGACGACTTCCCGCCGACGCGCGGTGTGTCGTCCGCACCGTGGTGGCGCGTCGTCGAGGGTGCGAGCTGGCGGGCTCCCGAAGGTCCCGGGTCGCACGTGCGCGAGCGGGCGCGCCACCCGGTGGTCCACGTGAGCTGGCACGACGCCGCGGCGTACGCCGACTGGTCCGGCCTGCGCCTCCCCACGGAGGCCGAGTGGGAGCACGCGGCGCGCGCCGGCCTCGCAGGCGTCCACTACCCGTGGGGGGCGGAGCGCGAACCGGGCGGGGTGCACCGCATGAACGTGTGGCAGGGCACCTTTCCCTCCCGCAACACCCGCGACGACGGCTGGTACGGGACCGCGCCGGTCGACGAGTACCCACCGAACGCCTTCGGGCTCCACAACATGACCGGGAACGTCTGGGAGTGGTGCTCCGACCGGTTCGCCGTCGACACCTATCGCCGGTCCCCCGCGCACGACCCGGCCGGACCGGAGACCGGCGACGCGCGGGTGCTCCGCGGCGGGTCCTACCTGTGCCACGCCTCCTACTGCTTCCGGTACCGCGTGGACGCGCGGAGCTCGAGCACGCCCGGCTCGCCCGCGGGCAACGTCGGCTTCCGGTGTGCGGCCGACGGCTGAGCGGTCAGCACGACGGGTCCGCCGACCGTCCGGTCGCCCTGGCACCGCCCGTGTGATAGAGGTCACACTGCGAGCGCCACCGCGGCGCTCGCCGCGTGGCTCCACCGTACGCCGCGCCCGAGGAGGAACCATGCGTCCCGATCAGCACTCCCGGTCGATGCTCCCCATCCCGGACCGCGCGCCTCCCGGTCTCACGACGTACGACGCGCGAGATCCCGACACCGCGTTCCCTCCGATCGAACCGCTCCTGCCGCCCGAGGGGGCGCCGAACGTCGTCGTGATCCTGCTCGACGACGTCGGGTTCGGCGCGTCGAGCGCGTTCGGCGGCCCGTGCCGTACCCCGACGGCCGAGCGGCTCGCCGCGGGCGGTCTGCGCTTCAACCGGTTCCACACCACGGCGCTGTGCGCCCCGACCCGTCAGGCGCTCCTCACGGGCCGCAACCACCACTCGGTCGGCATGGGCAGCATCACGGAGACCGCGACGTCGGCGCCCGGGAACAGCTCCCTGCGCCCCAACACCAAGGCGCCGCTCGCGCTCACGCTCCGGCTCAACGGCTACTCGACGGCGCAGTTCGGCAAGTGCCACGAGGTCCCCGTGTGGCAGACGTCCCCGATGGGCCCGTTCGACGCCTGGCCGTCCGGGGGCGGCGGCTTCGAGACCTTCTACGGCTTCATCGGCGGCGAGAACAACCAGTGGGACCCGGCCCTGTACGACGGCACGACCCCCGTCGAGCCGCCCGCCACGGCGGAGGAGGGCTACCACCTCACCGAGGACCTCGTGGACCACGCCTCGGCGTGGGTGCGCCAGCAGAAGGCGCTCATGCCGGACAAGCCCTTCTTCGTCTACCTCGCACCGGGTGCGACGCACGCGCCGCACCACGTCCCGGCCGAGTGGATCGAACGGTACCGCGGCGCGTTCGACGACGGCTGGGACGTGCAGCGCGAGCGGATCTTCGCGCGGCAGCAGGAGCTCGGGGTCGTGCCCGAGGGCACCGAGCTCACGGCACGGCACGAGGAGATCCCGGCGTGGGACGACATGCCCGACGACCTCAAGCCCGTCCTGTCCCGCCAGATGGAGGTCTACGCGGCGTTCCTCGAGCACACCGACCACCACGTCGGCCGGTTCGTGGACACGCTCGAGGAGCTGGGCGTGCTCGAGGACACGCTCGTGTACTACGTCATCGGGGACAACGGCGCGTCGGCCGAGGGCACGGTGAACGGCGCGTTCAACGAGATGGCGAACTTCAACGGCATGGCGGCGCTCGAGACCCCGGAGTTCATGCGCTCGAAGATGGACGACTTCGGGTCGCCCGCCTCGTACAACCACTACGCCGTCGGGTGGGCGTGGGCCATGAACTCGCCGCTGCAGTGGACCAAGCAGGTCGCGTCGCACTGGGGCGGCACGCGCAACGGGACGATCGTGCACTGGCCCCGGCGCATCGCGGAGCGGGGTGGGCTCCGCTCGCAGTTCACGCACGTGGTCGACGTCGCGCCGACCGTCCTCGAGGCGGCCGGGATCCCGGAGCCCACGATGGTCAACGGCGTGCTGCAGTCACCGATGGAGGGCACGTCGATGCTGTACGCGTTCGAGGACGCCGACGGCCCGGAGCGCCACGACCTCCAGTACTTCGAGATGTTCGGGAACCGCGGGATCTACCACAAGGGCTGGAGCGCGGTCACGAAGCACCGCACCCCGTGGGTCATGGTCGGCGGGGTGGTCCCCGCGTTCGACGACGACACGTGGGAGCTGTACGACGGGTCGACGGACTTCAGCCAGGCCCACGACCTCGCCGCGGAGCACCCGGACAAGCTCGCGAGCCTCCAGCGGCTGTGGCTCATCGAGGCGACGAAGTACAACGTGCTCCCGCTGGACGACCGCACCGCCGAGCGCCTGGAGGCGTCGATGGCCGGTCGGCCGACGCTCCTGCGGGGGACGCGGCAGGTCTTCTACCCCGGCATGGGGCGCCTGTCGGAGAACAGCGTGCTGAGCGTCAAGAACAGGTCGTTCTCCGTCACCGCGCAGGTCGACGTCCGCGACGCCCCCGCGCAGGGCGTGCTCGTCGCGCAGGGCGGCCGGTTCGGCGGATGGAGCCTGTACGTCCACGAGGGCCGGCTCACGTTCCTCTACAACGTGCTCGGCATCCACCACTACGCCGTCCGGGCGGACGTCCCGCTGCCCACCGGCAGCCACCAGGTGCGTGCGGAGCTCGCCTACGACGGCGGAGGGCTCGGCAAGGGCGGCGACGTCACCCTGTTCCACGACGGCGAGCCCGTCGGCACCGGTCGCGTCGACGCGACGCAGCCGATGGTCTTCTCCGCGGACGAGACCACGGACGTCGGCTACGAGTCGGGCACGTGCGTCTCGCCCGACTACACCGCGCGGACGAGCCGGTTCACCGGGCGGCTGCACTGGGTCCAGCTCGACGTGGGCGGCGACACCCACGACCACCTCGTCGACCCCGAGACGGTGCTGCGGATCGCGATGGCACGGCAGTAGCGACGACCGTCCGGCGGGAGCGCTGCCGGACGCGGGTACGACAGCGGGCCGAGGACGGTTCTCCCGTCCTCGGCCCGCTGCCGGTGCTGCGAAGGGCTGAGCCGTGCTGCGCTCAGCGCGCCGACGACGTCGAGTAGACGGTCCCGCCGGCGGGGCGCTGCGCGCGGCCTCGGCCGCCGCGCCGGGCGGAGCCGCCCTGGCCTGCCGACTGCTGACCGCCCTGCTGGCCGCCGCGGGACTGCCCGCCGCGCGACGCGCCCCCGGCCGAGGAGCCACCGGTGCGGCCGGAGCCGCCCCCGGAACGCTGCGCCGTCTGGCGCTGGCCGCCCTGGCCACCGGCGGACTGGCCGCGCGACGAGGCGCCCTGGCCCGAGCCCTGCCCACGGCGCGAGGAGCGCGAGCCGCCGTTGGTCGACGCGGTGCCACGACGCGCCTGCGTCTGCGGCGGCGTGATGTCCGACGGACGCACGTACTCCGCGACGTCGCCGACGAGCGCCTTGAGCGTCGCGTCGCCCGGGTCGACGGGCTTCGGCTGGGCCGTGATCTTCGCCTTGCGGGTCAGGTCGCGCACGTCGCCGCGCTGCTCGGGGAGCATGACGGTGACGACGACGCCCTCCGAGCCCGCGCGCGCCGTGCGGCCGGAGCGGTGCAGGTACGCCTTGTGCTCGGCCGGCGGGTCGACGTGCACGACGAGCTCGACCTCGTCGACGTGGATGCCGCGCGCCGCGATGTCCGTCGCGACGAGCACCTTCACGCTGCCCGACGAGAACGCCTCGAGGTTGCGCTCGCGCGCTCCCTGGCCGAGGTTGCCGTGCAGGTCGACGGCGGGGACGCCCGCGGCGGTGAGCTGCTTCGCGAGCTTCTTCGCCTGGTGCTTCGTCTTCATGAACAGGACGCGGCGACCGGTGCCCGACGCGAGCTCGTGCACGACCTGCTTCTTCGCCTCCGCGTCGCGCACCGCGAGGATGTGGTGCGTCATCTGCGGGGGCGCGGCCGCGGCGTCGTCCACGGAGTGGCGCACCGGGTTGCTGAGGTAGCGCTTGACGAGCTGGTCCACGCCGTTGTCGAGCGTCGCGGAGAACAGCATGCGCTGACCCTTCTTCGGGGTCTTGTCCATGATGCGCTTCACGCCGGGCAGGAACCCGAGGTCGGCCATGTGGTCGGCCTCGTCGAGCACGGTGATCTCGATGCCGTCGAGCGTGAGCAGGCGCTGGTTGAGGAGGTCCTCGAGGCGCCCGGGGCACGCGATGACGATGTCCACGCCCTTGTCGAGCGCGGCGACCTGGCGCGACTGCGCGACGCCGCCGAAGATCGTCGTCGTCGTCAGGCCCAGGACCTTCGCGACGGGCTCCATGGTCGCGTTGATCTGGTTGGCCAGCTCACGCGTGGGGCACAGCACGAGCGCGCGGGGCCGGCGCGGGTGCCGCGAGGTCCTCGCGTGGGCGAGCCGCGAGACGGTCGGGAGCGAGAACGCCAGCGTCTTGCCGGAGCCCGTCCGGCCGCGGCCGAGGACGTCGCGGCCCTTCATCGAGTCGGGCAGCGTGGCGGTCTGGATGGGGAAGGGGGAGTCGATGCCCTGGCGCGAGAGCTCGCGCACGACGGTGGTGGGCAGGCCGAAGTCGGCGAAGGAAGTCACAGGAAGAAAGGCCTCTCGAGGCTGGGGGTCGGGGTCCGCCGCACGCAATCCGGGGGGATCTCCACGACGCTGGGCGCGCGGTTCGCGCTGCCCTCGTCCGACCAGTGTCTCATGCCCGACGCCGTGCGGGCGGGAAGCGTGTGCGGCGTCACGTCGGGCGAGGCGCACCGGCTCGGCGCCGAACACGACCTGACGGTCGATATCGGACGCAGGACGACCGTGAGGTCGTGCTCGACGGCGCACCACGTCGTGCTCGGCGCACCGGGAGTCGCGACGCCCGGGGACGGCCGTCGGCCCGGCGTGGTGGAATGGCGCGCGTGGACGCGCTGACGATGGCTGTGACGACGCTGACCGCCCCGTCCGACGGCGGTGCCACCTCGGGCGGCGACGTCGCGTCGTCCGTGGGAGACGTCGTCGGGCAGATCTGGGACGCCGCGGTCACGGCCGTCGCTCCCCCGGCCCCTGCGGTGGTGATGGCGATGGGCGCCCTCGCGCTCGCCGTCGTGCTCGTCACCCCGGTGTGGCGCGTCGCGCGGCACGTCATCACGATCGCGCACGAGGGCGCGCACGCGCTCGCCGCCGTCCTGACGGGCCGACGGCTGTCGGGCATCCGGCTGCACTCCGACACCTCGGGGCTGACGGTCTCGTCCGGCCGGCCGCGCGGGTTCGGCATGGTGCTCACCGCGTTCATGGGCTACGTCGGGCCTGGCCTGATCGGGCTCGGGGCGGCCGCCCTGCTGCGCCAGGGCTACGCCGTCGGCCTGCTGTGGCTCCTCGTGCTGCTCCTCGCGCTCCTGCTGCTGGAGATCCGGAACTGGTTCGGGCTGTGGTCGGTGCTGGTGAGCGGCGCCGTGCTCGTCGGCGTGTCGTGGTGGGCGACGCCGCCGGTCCAGAGCGCGGTCGCGTACGCCGTCACGTGGTTCCTGCTCCTCGGGTCGGTCCGACCGGTGCTCGAGCTCCAGGCCGAGCGGTCGCGCGGTCGGGCGGCCGCCTCCGACGCCGACATCCTCGCCCACCTCACCCGGGTGCCGGGGCTGCTCTGGGTCGGCGTGTTCCTCGTCGTCACGGTCGGCGCCGCGGTGCTCGGCGGCTGGTGGATCGTCGGGCCGGCGGCCTGACACGCGGCCGGGGAGGCCGCGGACGCAACCGACGCCTCGCTGGTGACGTCGGAGCCGCCGGAAAGCCCTGGCCCGGCGCGCCGCACCCGGCCTAGCCTCACCGCCATGACCCTTCCCCCGCCGGACGTGGCACCCCCCGAGATCCGGCCGGAGGAGCCCGGCGACGCGGCGCTGGTCCGCGACGTCGTCCTGCGGGCGTTCGGGCCCGGCGAGGAGGTCGTCGCCGAGCTCGTCGACGCCCTCCGCGCGTCGAGCGCCCGGCTCGACGCGATGTCCTTCCTCGCGTGGTCCGACGACGGGACCGGCGCCGAGCCCGTCGGTCACGTCCTCCTCACCCGCGGATGGGTCGACGCCCCTGAGCGCCTCGTCGAGGTGCTCGTCCTGTCACCGCTGGGCGTCGTGCCGGAGCGGCAGGGCCGGGGCGTCGGCACCGCGCTCGTGCGGCACGCGCTCGCGGCGGCCGACGCCGCGGGCTGGCCGCTCCTCTTCCTCGAGGGCGATCCCGGCTACTACGTGCGCCACGGGTTCGAGCCCGCGGGCGCGCGCGGGTTCGCCGCGCCGTCGGACCGGATCCCGGCCGCCGCCTTCCAGGTCGTCCGGCTCCGCGCGGACGAGCCGTGGATGCGCGGCCGCCTGGTCTACCCCGACCCGTTCTGGGCGCTCGACTGCGTGGGACTTCGGCCCTGACGTCGTCGTGCCGTCCCGGGCACGACGACGGGCCGCCCGCGATGCGGACGGCCCGTCGGGGTTCGAGGACGCGCCTGGAGGAGGATGGCGCGCCGCCGAAGACTGCGCGGCGTCAGCCCTGAGGGGTCAGGACGAACGACGGACCCTGCGCGTTCGGGTCGGTGTCGAGCGTGAGGTTCGAGAGGGTCTGCACGGTGGTGTTCTCCACGAACACCTTCGCCTCGCCGTTCTCGACGACCGTGTCGTCGGGCTGCGGGGCGGGCACAAGCGCGAGCTCGAAGCTGCCGGCCTGGTCCGCGGACTCGGCGATCCGCAGACCGCCTCCCTCGGGGACACCGGCCTGCGTGGTGAGGTCCTGGACAGCGGTACGGGCGTTGTCGGTCAGGGTAAGCACGAGAGCTCCTCTCGTCGCCGGGCGGGGGCCACGGGACACGTCCGTGCGGCTCACACCTGGGGAGTGTGACCTGCCGTCGGTGCACCCTCCCGCGGGCCCCTCGGTCTCCTCCAACCAAGCAAGTTCCGGCGGTGGCCGCAAGCGCCACGCCCCGATCTCACCGAATTTCTCACGCAGCAAGACCGCGCAGGACAGTCCGGGACGTGCCGCGTACGGTACGCGCCCGCGCGGGCCCGACGCCTCGCGGCCCACCGCTGGACGTGCCGCTGCGCAGACGGTAGGCAGGGGCCATGCCGACGGACCGGGTGCTCGGGGTCGACGCGTGCCGGGCCGGCTGGGTCGGCGTCGTGCTCCACGGGGACGACGTCACCGCGCACGTCGCGGCGTCGATCGACGTGCTCGTCGAGAGCGCGTCCGGGCACGGGCAGCTCGACGCCGTCGCCGTCGACATGCCGATCGGGCTGCCCGACGCCGGACGACGGCGCGCCGACGTCCTCGCGCGGGAGGAGATCGGCCGTCTGCGCTCGTCGGTGTTCATGACGCCGGTCCGCGCGGCGCTCGAGGCGCCGGACCACGCGGCGGCCGTGCGGGTCAACCGCGAGCGCGCCGGCGAGGGCGTCTCGATCCAGGCCTACGGGCTGCGGGCCAAGCTGCTCCCCGTCGACGCCTGGGTCCGCGGCACGGGGGTCCTGGTCGTCGAGGCGCACCCCGAGGTGTGCTTCGCCCGCATGCACGGCTCCCCGCTCGTCTCCCGCAAGGCGACGTGGGCGGGCAGCGAGGTGCGGCGCCGGCTGCTCGCCGAGCAGGGCGTCGTGCTCTCCGGCGAGCTCGGCCTGGGCGGCCTGGACGTCGCCGTGGACGACGTCCTCGACGCGGCGGCGGTCGCGTGGACCGCACGACGCGTCGCCCGTGGCGGCGCGGTGTCGCTGCCGGACCCGCCGGAGGCGTTCGACGACGGGTGGCCGGCAGCGATCTGGGTGTGACGTCCTGGCAGGTACGGCGAGGGCGGCGCGCGGTGGAGCGCGGCTCAGTGGCCGTGCGCGTGCCCGTGGCCGTGCCCGAGGCGCACGGTCCACACCTCCCCGTCGAGCGTGACGACGTAGGCGGTGCGACCGACGATCTCGACCGACGTCGGCCGGTCGAGCCCGACCGCGACGGCCCGCAGGTCGCCGTGCCGACCGACCTCCAGGAGCTGTCCGGTGTCCGGGGCGGCCGGCGATCCCTCGGGGCTCCCCGGCGTGAACGCGCCCTGGGCGAGCGCGAACAGGTCACCGCCCCCACGCTCGACGTCGACGAGCAGCCGACCGCCGGAGGCGACCTCCCGCACGTCCTGCGACCCGGGCCGGAACGCGACGACACGCCCGTCCTCCGGCAGGTGCGGGACCGGGCCGGCCTGCGCGACCAGGACCGTCCGGCCGACGGTCTCGAGACCCGTGGGCACGACGTTGCCGAACGTGAGGACCTCGGTGACCTCGCCTCGCGTCGTCACGCGCAGCACGCGGTTGTGGTGCCCGTCCGTGACGAGGAAGCCGCCCCGGTAGCTCTCGAGCGCGTACTGCACGCCCGACGGCACGAAGAAGTCCGTGTCGGGCGGGTTCGCGATCGACCAGGCCCCGATGTCGGCGACCGAGGTCGCACCGCCGGACCGGTCCACGCGGTAGAGGCCGACGACGGCCGGCTCGACGATGGTCACGAGGACGTAGGCGGTGCGACCGAGGAACGCGACGTCGATCGCGCCGCCCGGTGTCCCGGGCAGCTGCGTCGGCAGGCCGGTCGCGAAGGTCGAGATCTCCCCGGTCCGGCGGTCCACGCGGGAGACCTCGCCCGACCGCGGTTCGGTCACGTAGAGGGAGCCGTCGGGACCGACGGTGCTGCCCGCCCCTCCGGACAGCCCGGTCGCCAGGAGGGTCGGCGCGGAGTGCGAGGGACCCGGTCGTGGCGGTGTCGCCACGGCGGCCGAGGCCGAGGTGGCGAGGAGGAACGCGGAGAGGACGAGAACGGTCAGACGGCGCGGGGTGTGCACGACAGACCCCTTCCATGGTGCGACGGTGCACAGGTACGGGTCGGGCCCGGCACGGCCGGAGGACCGCCGCGTGCCGGGTCGGGACAAAGCGCTGCCCCCTCGCGGTCGACGCTACTCCCGTGCCGCTCGGGCGTCACGGGCCGTCGCACCTGCAGTCCCGGTGCAGGCTCACGGGGAGACCCGTCGGACGTCGCGCACGCCCGCGTAGGCTGTCCTCCGACGAGCGCAGCGCGCCCGTCCCGGGCCTCTAGCTCAACTGGCAGAGCTGCGGACTTTTAATCCGTAGGTTGTGGGTTCGAACCCCACGGGGCCCACACCTGCATCCGGACGTCGCACGACGAAGGGCGGCGCCGGAGGCGACCTCGGAACCTCCGCCGGCATGCACCGACGCGACTGCTCCGCCGAGCGACCCCAGCCGCTCGCCGCATCGCCGGCTCCCGCTCGTGCGGCCGCCTGCCGACGGATCACCGCGGCCACGTCCGTCGACCTCGTGCGCCAGCTTCGCGACGTCGCCACGTTCGACTGCTGGACGGCCCAGGCGGTCACCGTCCTGCCGTCCCTCGTGGTCAGCTCCAGACCCGCGCATCCGGGCCTCACCGACACGATGTCCGTCCACGCCCCGGCGTCGTCCGCGTTCGTGCTGGAGAGGCTCCGGCTCACGAGGGCAGCAGCGAGCCCCGACCGCGGCGGGCGCGGTCGGGGCTCAGCGGCACCGCCGTGACGGCCGGTGCCCCCACCTGCGGGGGGATGGTGAGGGCACCGGCACTGCGTCCACCGTAGGAGGCGAACTGGACAGGCGTCCAGTATCACGAGCGGGTGAACTCTGAGGGAGGGGACGAAGGTCCTGCTTCATTTTTCACGAATCGCTGCAACACTTCGGGTATGGGGCTGAGCTGGGGGGCCACGGCAGACGGCGGGTACGAGGCGCACGCGCCCGAGGGGGTGTACCGCGTCGTGGCGCGCGGTGACGAGTGGTGCTTGGAGAAACCACACCCGCGCCCGGGACGGATCGGCGGGTTCCCCTCGCCCACCGAGGCGATGGCGTGGGGTGGTGACCTCCACCTCGCTGCCGGTCAGCCCCGCGTCCCTCCACCGCCACCGGAGTGGCCGACCGTCGACGAGTTCGCGCGCGTCGTGGACGTCTCACCCAGCGTGCTGCGGTCGTGGCTCGCCGTGCACGCGGGCGGGTCCACGAGCCCGCGCCGTCGCATCGACCCGAGCAACCAACGGCGCATCCAGAGGTTCTACGCCGACGGCGGCCGCTCTCGCACGGACGACGCCGTCTAGGTCGGTCCGCAGGCCTCGACCAGGTCAGCCGTCCGGCGTGGCGCAACCGAGGCCCGGAACCCGCGGAGGCAGGCCGCGTCAGGCGCGCCCGCCCGTCGGGTCGCCCTCCGCCGTCCCGGCGTCCTGGCGGGACGCCCGCTGCACCGCTTCCGCGAACCACCGGTCGAACTCGGCGCCGATGTCGTCGGGGCGCATGCGCAACGTCTCGGCAGGGCTCGTGGCCTCGCGCCCGGCGACGTAGAGCCGGCGCACCATGTCCGTGGTCGGCGTCCAGGGCCTCACGCGCCCCGCCCTCCGCCGCTGGTCGGTGCCTGCCCCACGGCGGTCCCGCCCGGGGTGCTCACACCGTCGTCGTGCGGGCCGTCGACGAGCTCGACCAGCCCTCGTGCGCTGCTCATGTCCAGCAGGTCGAGCACCGGCTGCGGGGCGTCGACGAGCCGCGGACGGCTCGCGGCCGTCACCTTCATGAGGAGCAGGTGCAGCCCCGACGAGTCCATGAAGGTCACGCGCCGGAGGTCGATGGTCTTGGGGAAGCCGTCGATGGTGGAGGCCAGGGCCCGCTTGACCCGGTGGGTCACCGAGAAGTCGATCTCGCCCCACATCACCCACCGCGACCCGCCGTCCTCGATCGCGACGTCGCCCACAACTTCCGCACTCACCGTGATCCGCGCTCCTCTTCGTCAGCGGGTCGACGGTACGCGTTGTCCCGCCCGCTCGCTCAGCGAGCGGGTCAGGGCTCACGCGAGCGACGACAGCTCCTCGAAGGACGCCACGCGCACGAGCCCCTCCGCCGCCCGCGCGAGGTCGGCGTCCTCCGTGACGAATACGTCGGCCTGGAGCCTCGCGACGGCGACGTACTCCGCCGGTGCCGTGTCCGCCCAGCCGAGACGGTCCGCGACCTGCCACGCGGTCGCGCGCGAGACGCGGTCCCCGAGGAGGCGCATCCTCGTGGTCGTGACGCGGTCGAGCAGCTCGCGGCCCTCGTGCTCGCCCAGCTCACCCGAGCGGACCGCGCGGTAGAGGCGCGACAGCACCTCCGACCGCAGGAGGTTGGGCGCCACGAGCTGGTGCTCGGCCGGCACGACCACCTTCTCGCGCGCCAGCCGGATCGCCACGGGCGCGTCGATCGCGTAACGGGTCATGCCGTCATCGTGGCACCGCCCCGACCCGGCGTCGACGGCCCGGACCGCCCGGTCCGGGCTCCCGTCGACGGACTCAGGCCTCGGGCGGCACGATCGGCGTCGGCTCGAGCGACGCCCGCAAGGTGTCCATGACCGCGTTCTCCACGAGCACGGGCACGAAGTCGCGCACGTGCGCGTCCTCGAAGACCTCGAGCTCGGCGTGCACCTGCGCGCGCACGTCGTCCGGGTCCACACCCGGGAAACGGTCCGCGATGCGCTGGACCACGACGTCGATCTCGCGCGTCTCGTCAGCTGTCATGGGGGCACGGTCGCACGCCGCGGTGACCGGGCAGGGAACGGGCGGTGAACACCTGCCCCGTGAACCGGCCCCTCCGACCGGCCCGACGACGGTGGGTCCCGCCCGTAGACTCGAGAGAGTGCAGTGCCACCACTACGACGCCTGGCGGTGCCGGTCGTGCACGCTCCTCGAGCAGCCGTACCCGGCCCAGCTCGTGGACAAGCAGCGGCACTGCACGGACCTCCTGGCTCCCCTCGCTCCCGGTGTGCGGTGGCTCGAGCCCGTGCGCTCGCCCGAGGCCGGGTTCCGGAACAAGGCGAAGATGGTCGTCACGGGGACAGTCGAGGACCCGGTGCTCGGGATCCTCGCGGAGGGCGGCGGCGTCGACCTCACCGACTGCCCGCTCTACCCCCCGGGTCTGCAGGACGCGTTCGCCCCGCTCTCCGAGCTCGTCACGCGCGCACGCCTCGTCCCCTACGACGTGCGCGCCCGCCGCGGGGAGCTGAAGTACGTGCTCGTGACCCTCTCGCCCGACGGCGACCTCATGGCCCGCCTCGTCCTGCGCTCGACCGAGTCGGTCCCGCGGATCCGCAAGCACCTGCCCGCCCTGCTCGACGCGCTCCCCCGGCTGCGCGTCGTCTCCGCGAACATCCACCCCGAGCACAAGGCCGTCGTCGAGGGCGAGACGGAGATCCTGCTCACCGGCACCGAGACGCTGCGCATGACGGTCAACGGCATCGACCTGCACCTGCGCCCGCAGAGCTTCTTCCAGACGAACACCGACGTCGCGGCGGCCCTGTACCGCCAGGGCCGCACGTGGGTGGACGACGCCGCGCCCTCCTCGGTCTGGGACCTCTACTGCGGCGTGGGCGGGTTCGCGCTGCACGTCGCGGGCGGGGACCGCGACGTCGTCGGCGTCGAGACGAGCGTCGAGGCGATCGCCAGCGCACGCCTCACGGCGCAGGACGCCGGGCTGGACCGCGCGACGTTCCTCGCCGACGACGCGACCGCGTTCGCCCTGGCGCAGCCGGCCGCGGCACAACCCGACCTCGTCGTCGTGAACCCGCCGCGCCGCGGCATCGGCGACACGCTGAGCACGTGGCTCGAGGACTCGGACGTCCGCCACGTCGTGTACTCGAGCTGCAACGCGACGTCGCTCGCGCGCGACCTCGCGCTCATGCCGTCGCTGCGCGCCCGCGAGGCGCGCGTGCTCGACATGTTCCCCCACACCGCGCACTACGAGGTCGCGGTCCTCCTCGAGCGCGCCTGACGCCCCGCTACACGGCCTCGCCCGCCCGGCGCGCGGCCTCGACCGCGGCGTCCTCGACACGTCGACGGTAAGCCGCCCACTCCGCGTCGGACTGCTCGGGCACGTCTCCCCGGCCGTTGCCGGCGGCGCCGTCGACGAGCTCGCGCACGATGTCGGCGTGGCCCGCGTGGTGCGCCATCTCGTCGAGCACGTGGACGAGGATCTGGTGCAGCGTCACGACGCGCCGCTCCGGCGGCCACCACGGCACCTCGCCGCGCGCGTCGAGGTCGAGACCGGCGACCCACTCGTCGGAGATCTCGCAGGAGCGGCGGAAGAGCTCGAGGATCTCCTCGCGCGACTCGTCGGCCGTCGCCCACATGTCGGCGTTGACCTCCGCGCCGTCGTCGAACCACGGCATCGCGAGGTCGTGCGTCCCCCCGAAGGTCTCGCACAGGTAGCCGACCTGGACGCTCGCCACGTGCTTGAGCAGGCCGAGCAGGTTGGTGCCCGTGCGGGTGAGGGGCCGGCGCACGTCGTGCTCGCCCAGGCCGTCGGCCTTGGCGAGCAGCACGGCGCGCTCGCGTGCCAGGTAGCGCAGCAGCGTGGCCTTGGGGTCTTCCGGCGACCAGCCGGCGGGCGGGGTCGTGCTCGGTGCGCTCATCCCCCGGACGCTACTCCCCGGCCGCCGGCGACGGTGCCACACTCGGGTCATGGCGACCGTGCACACGGAGATCACCGACCGGATCGCGGCCTTCGCGCTCTCCCAGCCCGTGTTCTTCGTGGGGACCGCGCCCCTCGCCGCGGACGGGCACGTCAACGTCGCCCCGAAGGGCATGGCCGGGACGTTCGCCGTCCTCGGGCCGCACCGCGTCGCGTACCTCGACTACACGGGCTCGGGGGCGGAGACGCCGGCGCACCTGCGCGAGAACGGCCGCGTCGTGATCATGTTCTGCGCGTTCGAGGGGCCGCCGAACATCGTGCGGTTCCACGGCCGCGGCCGGTACGTCGAGGCCGGCACGGAGGAGTTCGACACCCTCCGCCCGCTGTTCGGCAAGCAGGAGACGGCCGGGCAGCGCGGCGCGGTCGTCGTCGACGTCACCCGCGTCTCCGACTCGTGCGGCTTCTCCGTGCCGCGCATGCAGCTCGTCGAGGACCGCGACCTGCTCGACCGCTGGGCCGCGCGCAAGACGCCCGAGCAGCTCGACGACTACCGGCAGCTCAAGAACACGTCGAGCATCGACGGCCTCCCCGCGATCGACGGCGCCGTCAGCCCCCGGCACTGACGCGGGGCGTCACGCCGGGTCGGCGCGCGTGGCCGCGAGGTACGCGGCGCCGCGCGGCGAGATCCGGTAGCCGACGTCGAGGCTCTCGGTGAGGCCGAGCTCCTTGAGCCGCCGCACGCGCACCTTGAACGGGTCCCGCTCCATCCCGATCCCGGCGGCGAGCTCGCGCGCCACGACGCCCGGGTTCGCGGCGACCAGCTCGAGGTAGGCACGCGTCCACGGCTCGTCGGCGGCGCGGTCCGTGCGCGCGAGCCGCGACCGGATCGCCTCGACGGCGGCCTCGTCGAGGTGGTCGTCCGCCCGCAGGGCGACGCGCGGGTCGGCGCCCGCGAACCGCAGCCCCACCTTGTAGAGGTCGCCCTCCCGTCCGGCGCCCCGGGCGAGCACGTGCGCGGGCGAGGCCGTGCCGGCGCGGCGAGCGTCGTCCTCGGACACCAGCGGCGTGCCGTCCGGGCCGAGGGGGACCCGATCGACGGACGTCACCTCCACCACGCCGATGCGCGTGCGCTGCCGGGTCCCGACGCGCACGCGCGGCACGGTCCAGCGCCGGAACGCCAGCGTCACCGTCCCGTCCTGGATGCCCCGCAAGCTCCGCGCGTCGAGCAGCACGGGTCCACCATGCCAGGCGATCGCCCCCGTCGACAGGCCGACGCCGTCGCGCGCGACCGGCGTCGGCGCGGCACGTCGCTCAGGCGAGCTCCGGACGGCGCGCGACGGTCAGCACGTGGGTGTCCGGCCAGTCGACGTGCTCCCCCGTCGTGGCGTCGTGCAGCGTGGCGACGGGCGCGAACGCGTGCTCGACGAGCCACTCGTTGCGCCACGCCCCGCTCCCGGGCTCGAGCGTGAAGCCCGCCTCCTCGAGGAGCGTCGCCCATCCCGGACCCGTGAGGTCGCAGAACCGCTCGTGCGCCTCCGACAGCCAGTTGTCGACGTAGTCCTTGCGCGTGAGGAACTCCATCGCCTCGCGCAGCGTGAGGCGCCAGCGTCCGGCACCGAGCGGCTCGGGTGCGAAGGACGCGCCCGACGAGCGCGGGAAGTCGTGCGCGAACTGCGCGAGCCGCGCGTCGGTCGACAGCCCGCCCACCCACGCCGCGACGTCCTCGCGCGCGAGCCCGTCGAGGTCCGTGCGCGCGCCGAGCGGCCCGTCCCCGGTGGCGGGGGCGCCGTCGTCGGACCGCAGCGCGAGCACGACGACGCGCTCCGGCTCGGCGGGGCCGCACACGTCCGCGTTGACCCAGACGCCGCCCGGCCGGGTGTGGCCGTGCACGCGCCGCGCGAACGTCGCGACGTCGCGCACGCCGTCGCCGTACGACGACACCTCGTGCGTGAGCGCGACGGTCAGCGTGGTGTCGACCGACGCGTCCGGCATGACGGAGCGCGCGAGGATGTTCGCCTGCACGAACCACACGTTGGGGTTCGCGAACACGCCCTGGGCCTTCTTGTGCTCGGCCTCGGCGACGAGGTGCCGCGCGACGTCGACCCCGAACAGGTCGGACTCGTGCAGGCGCGGCTCGCGCGCCGCGTGCTCGAGCAGGCCGCCCGTCGCGCAGCCGATGTCGACGACCCGCCCGGGACGCACGTGCGGCGCGACCTGCGCCCACTTGCGCGCCGACGCCTCCTCGAAGGCGGCCGCATAGGTGCGGTAGTCGCGCGTGGTCGTGAGGTCGCCGTCCCCCGAGACGACGGGGTCGGCGAAGATCTCGCGCACCTGGTCGACGAGACCGTAGCGGGCGTAGAAGTCCGGCACCGCCGGGTGCGCGAGCTCGCGCCAGCGGTCGTCGCCCGCGGCGAGGCGCTCGACGACGTCCCACGGACGCGCCGCGCCGGCGTCCTGCGCGAGGGGCGCGCCGTCGTGGCCGCCCACGTCCTCTGCCGCGTCGAGCTCGACCCCCGCGACGCGGAAGCCGAGCTCGCGGTACGCGGCGATCACGGACGGCGTCGAGCAGGCCACGACCGTGTCGGCGGGCGTGGGCCCGCGGCCCGTGCCCGTCTCGACGCTCGTCACGACGAGGGTCGCGAAGCGCGGGCTCGGCGCGACGTCCGGCACGGGGACGACGACGCTCGGCAGGCCCTCGCGGGCCGCGACGTTCTCGATGAGCGCCTCGCGCCGGTGCCCGGGCAGCGGGTTGCGGCGCGTCCCGGCGTGGTTCGCGGAGGTCACGACCCACACGACCTCGACGTCGGGCGCGCACCGGACGCGCCGCCCGTCCAGGTCCCGGACGAGCCCGGCGCGCAGGGCCCGCAGGTAGTCGACCTGGAACCGCGTGACGAGATGGTGGCGGCCGGGGAAGAGGATGCGGCGGACAGGGCCGTCGGTTCGGTGGGGCACGGGGACAACGGTGCTGGTGGCGACCCGCGCGGCGCAAGCCCGCCGCCCGTCGCGATGCGGTGGGCACCCGACCTGTGGCACGGTGAACGCGATGTTCTGGATCATCGCGGGGGCTGTGCTTGTCGTGTCCGGCCTCGCGATCTCCGCGGCGGCCGTCCGTGCCACGCCCCGGGGCCGGTCGACGGGCGCGAACGGGCTCGCGATCGGCTGCGGTGCGGGGCTCGTCCTCTGGGGCGTGGTCGCGATCGTCCTCACCCTCGCGCTGCGGTCCTGAGACGACGTCGTCCGCGCCGGACCGCGGGATCCGTGCGACGGTGGACGCAGGCTCATCGAGGAGGACGACGATGGACGTGCTCTCCGCCCACGGCGACGCGATCGGAGCATTCGACGCGCGCGTGCGGCCGCTGACCGACGGCGACTGGCCGCGGCGCACCCCCGACGACGACTGGACGGTGCGGGACCTCGTCAACCACCTCACGGCCGAGCAGCTCTGGGCGCCGGAGCTCCTCGCCGGCCGGACCCTCGCCGAGGTGGGCGACGTCCTCGACGGCGACGTCCTCGGCGACGACCCGGTCGACCGGTGGGTCGACGCGTCCGTGCAGGCGCGCGAGGCGTTCCTCGCGCCCGACGCGCTCGACCGGGTCGTGCACCTGTCGTACGGCGACACGTCCGCCGCGGAGTACTGCGCGCAGATGACGTTCGACCTCGTGGTCCACGCGTGGGACCTCGCGCGCGCGACGGGAGGCGACGAGGAGGCCGACCCGGCGCTCGTCGCCTGGGCCCTGCACTACGCGGAGGCCCGCTCCACGCTGCTCGGCCCCGGCCCGCTGTTCCGCGCGCCGCTCGACGTCGGCGACGACGCCGACGACCTCACGCGGCTGCTCGCCCTCACGGGCCGCCGCCGCTGACCGACGGGCCGACGGGCTCAGCTGCTCGCCGTCTCCCCGGCGGCGTCGCACAGCTCCCGGTACTCCGTGAGCCCCTCGCGCGCCGAGGCGACGTCGAGCTCGACCGACTCCTCGGTCCCGGTGTCGAGGTTCTCCTGGAGCTGGAGGAACGGCACGCGCACCTTCTCGACGGCGCCCTCGAGCTCGGAGGGCACCGTCACCGAGAGGCTGCCGAGCTCGATCCCGACCGCGGTCATCGTGCCCACGGTCTCGGTGCCCGCCCCGTCCTCGCTGATGGCGACGAGCGCGTCGACGACGCGGCGCTCGAGCGGCTCGCCCCCGTCGACGTACATCGCCGCGCAGGCCTGCTGCAGCGTGAGGGTCTCGTCCGGGCTCGCGGTGCCGTCCGTCTCGTCGGCGCCCGCGGTGCTCGACGACGAGGCCGACGGCGTGGCCGACGGCGTCGGGTCGGCGGTCTCGTCGGACCCGCCCGAGCAGGCGGTGAGCAGGGCGGCGCACAGCACGCCCGTGACGAGGACGGCAGGTCGGGACGCGGCAGGTCGGGACAGGGCGGGTCGGAGGGCCATGGACAGCATGGAACCACCCGCCCCCGCGAGCGCCCAACCCGGGCCGGCCGGGTGAACGGCGGGGGAAGCGTCGGCGACGGGTGGCCCTGCACCCTGGCGCGTCGGCGGCCGCGTCGCGAGACTGGCGCCATGTCCCTCGACGACGACCTGCCCCGCGTCCTGCTCCCGGCCACGGCCCGCGGGGGGCGACCGGCGGTCGTCGCCCACCGCGGGAGCTCGTCCGTGGCACCGCAGAACACGCTCGCCGCGTTCGAGTCGGCGTGGCGCGCGGGCGCCGACGCGATCGAGCTCGACGTGCGCCTCACGGCGGACCGGCGCGTCGTCGTCCTCCATGACGACACCGTCGACGAGACCACCGACGGCACCGGTCGCGTCGCGGACCTGACCCTCGACGCGGTGCGCGGCCTCGACGCCGGGGCGTCCTTCTCGCGGGCCTACGCCGGGCAGCGCGTCCCGACGTTCGAGGACGTCGCGCGCCTCGTCGCGCAGCGCCCCGGCATCGACCTGCTCGTCGAGCTCAAGGGGATCTGGTCGCCCGACGACGTCCGACTCGTGGCGAAGGAGGTCGACGCCGCCGGGCTCGCGGGCCGCGTCGTGGTGCAGTCGTTCTGGCCGCCGACCGTCGCGGCGCTGCGCGACGCCGCACCGCACCTCGCGCGAGGTCTTCTCCTCGCGCTGCGCCCGGACAGCACGGACGAGCTCGTGCAGGTGTGCGCCGAGCTGGGCGTCGTGGCGTGCAACCCGGAGGTCGCGCTGCTCGAGCGTGAACCGGGGCTCGTGGGCGTCCTCCACGACGCCGGGCTGCGCGTCCTCGTCTGGACGGCGGACGAGCCCGGGGACTGGCTCGGGCTGCTCCGCCGCGGCGTCGACGGCGTCGTCACCGACCGGCCCGACCGGCTCGCGGGCTGGCTCGACGGCCGGCTCGGCACGCCGGACGCGCCGCTCGCCGGGTGAGGCGGCGCCGCGCGCCCTAGCCTCGACGGATGAGCGCGACGTCCCCGGCCCCGACGCCCCCGCCCGAGCCGTCGGTCGCCACCACGGCCTCCGCTCCCCTGGCCGCTCCCCTGGGCGCGCAGGCCACGGCCGCGCCGGTCGAGGCGCGCACGCCCACCGTGTGCGTCCTCGCCCTCACGCCGCTGCTCACGATCGAGATCGAGCCCGCGGGGCCGCACGAGTCGTCGCCCGAGGTGCACGTGCACCCCGGCGGGCAAGGGCTGTGGCTCGGGCGGATGGCGTACTCGCTCGGCGCGCGCGTCGTCGTGTGCGGGCCGTTCGGCGGGGAGACCGGCACGGTCGCCGCGCACCTCGCGCGCGCCGAGAACCTCGAGCTGCGCACGGTCGGCACGGGGGGCAACGGCGCGTTCGTCCACGACCGCCGCAGCGGCGAGCGCACCGAGGTCGTGACGATGGACCCGTACCCGCTCAACCGGCACGAGGTCGACGACCTGTACAGCACGGTCCTCGTGAGCGCGCTCGACGCCGCCGTCACGATCCTCACCGGCTCGGAGACGGCCGTCGGCGTGCCCGCCTCGTTCTTCGGCCGGCTCGCGCGCGACCTGCACGCGTCCGACCGCCAGGTCGTCGCCGACCTGTCCCGCGACCAGGCGCGCGCGGTCTGCGACGCGCCCGGTGTCGTGCTGAAGATGAGCCACGAGGAGCTCGTCGAGGGCGGCTTCAGCGACGACGACACCGAGGGCGCCCTGCTCGCCTCCGCCCGGGACATGGTCGACGCCGGCGTGCGGGCCGTCGTCGTCTCGCGCGCGCACGACCCCACGCTCCTCGTGACGCGCGAGCACACGTACCGGGTCACGACGCCGCGCGTCACGACCGTGGACCACCGCGGTGCCGGCGACTCGATGACGGCCGGGATCGCCGTCGGGCTGGGGCGCGGTCTCGAGCTGCCCGACGCGGTCCGCATCGGGGCCGCCGCAGGCGCGCTCAACGTCACGCGGCGCGGGCTCGGCACCGGCCGCCGCGACCAGATCGAACGCTTCGCGCGACGCGTCACCGTGCGCGAGGCTCCCTGACCGACCGACGACCCACCCGGAGGACGACGTGCACGCACTCGTGACCAACGACGACGGGATCGACTCCCCCGGCCTGGCCGTGCTCGCGGGCGCGGCGCTGGACGCCGGCTACGACGTGACCGTCGCCGCCCCGGCCCGCGAGTCCTCCGGGGCGAGCGCGTCCCTGCTCGGCGCCGAGCACGACGGGCGCCTCGTCGTCGAGCCGCGGGACGCGCCCGGGGTGCCCGACGGCGTGACGGCGTCCTTCGCGGTCCGGGCCGCGCCCGCGCTCATCGCGTTCGTGGCCGCGTACGGCGGCTTCGGCCCGAAGCCCGACCTCGTGCTCTCGGGCGTGAACAAGGGCGCCAACACGGGCAACGCGATCCTGCACTCCGGCACCGTCGGCGCGGCGCTCTCCGCGACGACGCACGGGATCGCGTCGATCGCGGTCTCGGTCGACGCCGCCGAGCCACGGCACTGGGAGACGGCGCGGCGCGTCACGGACCACGTGGTCGGCTGGGTCGGCCGGACCTCCCTGGAGGGGCGCACGCTCAACGTCAACGTCCCCGACTGCCCCCCGGACCAGCTCCGCGGCCTGCGGTCGGCGCCGCTCGCGACGTTCGGCCTCGTGCAGGCGCGCGTGCACGAGGACGGCGACCGCCACCTCATGCTCCAGTACTCGGGGACGGAGCGGCACTCGGAACCCGAGTCGGACACGGGCCTGCTGACACGCGGCTGGGCCACGGCGACCCTCCTGCGCGCACCGTTCGCCGACACGAGCGTGGAGATCCCCGGGCTCGGCTGAGCCGCGGCGCCGTCCGGGCACGGGTCCGCGCCCCCGGACCCGCGCCGGTTCGGTGGTCAGTCCCGCGCCCGGCGGTCGTCGTCCCCGGGGTCGCCGTCCCCGGGGTGGCCGTCCCCGGGGTCGCCGTCCCCGGTGCGGCCCCCCTCGTCGGTGCGGCCCTCGGCGTCGTCCCGCCGTGCGTCCGCCGCGCCGTCGAAGAGCTCCTCCTCCACCCGCGCGTGCTCGGCCGTGCGCTCGCGCTCCTCGATGACGTCCTGCCCCGGGCCTGCGAACGCCTTCGAGCGCTGCTCGCCCTCGGCGCTCCCGCTGAAGAACGCGGACTCGGCCGCCGCGGGCACCTCGTCGTCCCCGTGCCCGACGACGGGCAGCACCCGCGTCTCGCCCGGCGCGCCGCTCCCCGGACCGGGCACGACCCCGACGAGCCGGGTCGGGTCCTCGCTCGGCGCGGCTCCCGCCCTTCCCGCACGACGGATCGTGCCGAGCACGACGGGCGCGTCGGCGCGTCGCGAGCCGCGGTCCGGAGGGAGCCGCGGCGGGCGCGAGGGCGCGACGGGCGGCTCGTCGTCCGCCCGGTCGCCCTCGTCGTCCGGGTGCCCGTCCGTGGGCCCGGGTCCTGGGCCGCCGGCCCGGGCGTCGTCCGGGTGCGCGACGAGCGCGGGCCTCCCAGCGTCGTCGGGCTCGATCGTGGCGGCACCCTCCCAGCGCGTGCGCGGCAGGCCCTGCGGCGCCGCCCGCTGCAGCCAGTCCACGAGGCCCTCGCGGACGAAGCAGCGCAGGTCGAACAGCGTCGGGGCGTCGTGCGCGCTGACGAGCGCCCGCACGCGCACGAGGCCGCCGACCGCGTCCGTCACCTGGAGGATCCCGACGCGCTCGTCCCACAGGTCGGTCAGGGCCAGCAGCCGCTTCAGCTCGGCGCGCATCGCTCCCACGGGCACCTCGAAGTCGAGGTCGAGCTCCACGGTGCCGAGCAGGTCGGCGGCGCGCCGCGTCCAGTTCTGGAACGGCGTCGTCGTGAAGTAGGTCGACGGCAGGATGAGCCGACGGTCGTCCCACAGGTGCACCACGACGTAGGTCATGGTGATCTCCTCGATCCGGCCCCACTCCGCCTCGAGCACGACGACGTCGTCCACGCGGATCGCGTCGGTGAACGCGATCTGCATGCCCGCGAACACGTTCGCGAGCGACGTCTGCGCGGCGAGGCCGGCGACGATCGAGATGAGGCCGGCCGACGCGAGGAGGCTCGCCCCCGCCGCCCGCGCCTCGGGGAACGTGAGCAGCACCCCGGCGATCGCGCACACGACGATGACGGCCACGGTGAGCCGACGCAGCACGGTGATCTGCGTCCGCACGCGGCGCGCGTGCCGGTTGTCCACGGTGTCGATGCGGTAGCGCTGCAGCGCCGAGTCCTCCAGCACGAACGCGAACGCGCCGACCCACCACGCCCCCACGCCGATGAGCGTGATGAGGAGCAGGTGCTCGACGACGGGCAGCCAGGTCGTGGACGCGTCGGTCGTCAGGCGCACCGCGATCCACACCGCGAGGACCATGAGCACGGCGCGGTCCGGTCGGCGCAGGCGCCGCGAGAGGTCGCGCATCAGCTCGCTGCGGCGGCCGAGACGCCGGACGACGGCGGACAGGATCGTGCCGAGCAGGAACGCGACCACGATCCCGGCGGCCGCGGCACCCAGGGTCACGAGGATGTCGGTGGCGTTCTCGATCTCCGGTTCCATCCCCCCAACGTAGGCAGGACCCGCCCCGGGCGCGCGAGCCGGGCGGTGGAGACGATCGTCACGGGCCCGTGGTCGCGACGGGCGCCGCCGTCGTGCCGGGCCTACCGTGGGCGCATGATCTCGTGGGACCTCGCCCTCTCCCTGCGCGACGCCGGGGTGCGATGGTCCCCCGTCTCCGGGGACCGGTTCCGGCTGCTCGCGACCGGTCCCGACGGCGACGTCTTCACGGTGAGCGACATGACGATCGAGCCGCACGAGTTCGACACCGGCGTGGTCCTCGGCTTCAACGGGACCACGGAGTGGGCCCTCGACTCGGTCGCGCTGGAGGACGCGCTCTGGCACCCCCTCGAGAGCCAGCTGCGCGTGCTGCTCGGCGGCACGTTCCGACGCCTGGACCGGACCGGTGAGGAGTACGTCGTGAGCACCGTCCTGCGCGACGACGCCGCGACCTTCTCGGCGGGCGACCCCGCCGACGCGTACGCCCGGGCGCTGCTCGCCCTCGTCACGGCGAGCACCGGGGACGGTCCCTGACGGGGCACGGGAGCACACACCCGGGGACGGGCTGCGCTCGCCGACGCGGCGGTCGCGGTGTCCGGGTCCGCGCTCGCGACGCTCGTCGGCAGCGCATCGCACGGGACGCGAGTCGCGTGACACGTACCCTCTTCACATCCTCAGCACGGGTTCCGCACGCCATTCGCGACGCATCCCCGCGGAAACGGGCACGACTGGACGCCTGCCTAGTTGACGATTGAACGGTCGGTAGGGATCGCCACGCGAGCCCGGGAGCCGACCTCGTGGTGCGAGGGCCGGAGCGTCCCGCCACGACACGCACGCCGTCGTGGTCATCGCGCCCGCCATCCGTCCGGCTGCCCCTGCCCGGGGGCCGCCCGCCGGGCTCCGCCGACCACGACCCGACGATCGGACCCTGGTTTGACTCTGCTCCACCACGACGCCCGCGGTGCCCGCCGGCCGACCCCCGGCGAGGACCGCTAGATGGGCCGCCACTCCGCCCCGCGCACCTCGCTGCGCTCGTCGCTCGGCACCACGGCCCGCCTCGAGGCTCTCGTGCCGCTCCCGGTGACCGGCCCGCGCGCCCGCCGCACCGCCGCCGGGACCGGCGCCGCCCTCGCGGCCGTCGCGCTCACGGCCACCACGGCCGCCGCGGCCTTCGCCCCGGCGGGGACCTCGACGCAGCGCACGGCGACGCCTGCCCCGCAGACGACCTCTCCTCTCACGACGGCTCCCCTCACGACGGCCGGCGCGCCGGTCGTCGTCGCGGACCCCGCGGTGATCGACGCCGCGAGCGACGCGCTCGTGCGCGCGGAGTACGTCACGAGCGAGCAGGCGGGGTCGCTCCCCGCCGCCCAGGCCGCGAAGATCGAGGAGACGCGCACGCGCCTCTCCGAGGCGATCTCCGCGACCGGTGGCCCGGCCGACGCGCTGGACGACGCCACGGCACCGAAGGCCGCAGCCACCGAGGACGCCGCCGTCGAGGACGCGGCGACCGCTGAGCCCGCAGCGGCGGACGACGCGGGCGCCGAGGCGGCCGTGACCGACGAGGCTGCCCAGGCCGGCAAGGCTGACGACGCTGTCGCGACGACCGAGGCCGCGGGTGCCGACGCCGACCGGGACGCCGACCGCGCGAGCCGGAGCAGCGCGCGCACGCGCCTCGACGAGCTCGCCGCACCGCTCACGGGTGGGCTCGTGCCCCCCGCACCGCTCGAGCCCGCCGCGGACGGCGCGGCGGTCGCCGAGCCGTCGGGCGACGCGACGCCGGCCGCGGACGACGCTCCGGACGAGGACGCCCCGGCCGAGCCGGCGACCGACGCCGCGGCCGCGGAGAAGAAGGCGTCCGCCGAGCCGGCCGAGGACGACGCCGCGACGGTCGCGCCCGCGAGCGCCGACGACATCACCGCACTGACGGCCGAGCTGCGCACGCTGCTCGACGCGACCGAGGCGGGGGTCGCCGTCGAGGTCATCCCGGGACCGCCGTCGGCGGCCGAGGTGGCCGCCCAGCTCGACCAGTGGGCGACGTCCACGGCCGGGTACGGCAACGGCCAGATCCCCGCCGAGGCCCTCTGCGAGCTGTCCTTCGCCCCCGGCGAGCTGCTGCGCTGCGACGCGGACCACCAGATCGAGGCGCTCAACATCAAGTACCGCGAGGCGTTCGGCACGGACATGTCCGTCACGGACTCCTACCGCTCGTACGGCTCCCAGGTCTCGGTCAAGGCGTCGCGCGGCTACTACGCCGCGATCCCGGGGACGTCGAACCACGGCTGGGGCCTCGCCCTCGACCTCGGGGGCGGTCTCCAGAGCTACGGCACCGCGCAGTACGAGTGGATGCGCGCCAACGCCCCCGCGCTCGGCTGGGACAACCCGGAGTGGGCGCGCGCCGGCGGCGCCAAGAACGAGCCGTGGCACTGGGAGTACGGCGACCTCTCCTGAGGCGTCCGCGCCTGCTGCTCGTCCCGACGCCCCGCGACCGGTCCCGGTCGCGGGGCGTCGTCGTCGCGGGCCGCGGGCCTGCGGTGCTCCTATCCGGCGAGCGCGGCCGCGATGAGGAGCATCGTCACGAGGAAGCCCGTCACGAGGTTCAGCCCCAGGAACGTGCGCCACCCCGCGTTGGCGCGCTCGCAGTCGGCGTCGCGCACGTCCCGGAAGCGCAGCACGTTCACCACGTACGGGATCGGCAGGAGCGCGGCGAGGACACCGGGCCACGGCAGGAGGGCGAGGACCACCGTCGCGGCGGCGTACGCGCCGGCCGCCCCGAGCACGGTGGCGTGCGCGCCGACGACCGTCGCCACGGAGCCGATGCCCGCCTCCCGGTCGGCACGCACGTCCTGCACGGCCCCGAAGGCGTGCGACGCGACGCCCCACAGGAAGAAGCCGACGAGCACGGGCCAGACGGCGCGCGACCCGAGGTCGGCGCCGACGAGCACGAGCGCGTAGAGCAGCGGCCCGACGAAGTGCATCGACGACGTCGCCGAGTCGAGGAACGGCCGCTCCTTGAACCGCAGGACGGGCGCCGAGTAGGCCACCACGAGGAACACCACGAGCGCGAGCACGAGGCCCGCGGCCACGTCGCCGAGCGCGAGGAGCCAGACGACCAGCGGGAGGTTGGTCAGCGCGCAGGCCCGGAGGATCCGCCGGTGGGTCGAGCGCGCGGTCGCCGGGTCGGCGAGGGCACCCTCGATCCCGCCCTTGCGCGGGTTGCGCAGGTCGCTCTCGTAGTCGAAGACGTCGTTCACGCCGTACATGAGCAGGTTGTACGGGCCGAGGAAGTACAGCGTCCCGACGACGAGCGCGACGTCGACGCGCCCGCCCGTCGCGACGAGGTACCCGGCGGCGAAGGGGTAGGCGGTGTTGATCCACGAGAACGGTCGCGACGCCGCGAGCACCTCCTTCACGACGCCTCCCCTCCGGCGACGTGGTCCGGCCCGGCGGTGTCGCCCGGTACGGCGGTGTCGCCCGGTCCGGCGGTGTCGTCCCGTCCGGCGCCACGACGACGACGGCCCAGGACCGTCCACAGCACCGGCATGCCGATCGCCGCGGCGACGGCGTAGGCGAAGTCCTCGAGCGGGGCGCCCCACAGGTAGACGCCCAGGATCTTCTCCGGGTCATAGACGTACAGGTCGGCGGCGATCATGAGGGTGTCGAACACGAGCGTGAGGACGCACAGCGCGAGGACCGTGAGCGCGAGGGGCCAGGCGCGCAGACGGCGCAGCACGCGCCACGACACCGCGACGAGCACGGCGACGACGAGGGTGTTGAGCACGATGTTCGTCATGCGTCATCGCCCCGGCGGCCGACCCGGGCCCCGTCGCCCGGCGCGCGGCGGCGCATCGCGTGCTCGAGCAGGCGCCACAGGACGAGGGCGACGTAGCAGAGCAGCGTGAGGAAGAAGACCTCCTCGACCGGCAGGTCGGGCGCCAGGAGGATGCCCGTCATCCACGGGCTCTCGCCGCGGGCGAAGATGCCGAGCAGGAGCCCGGCGACGTCCCACAGGAGGAACCCGACGACCCCGACCCCGACGGTGAGCGCCGCGCGACGTGCGTCGTCCCAGAACGCGAGGCGGAACCTGCGGTCGATCAGGGCCATGCCGCCGATCGACACGGCGAGCGCGCCGAGGTAGGCCAGTCCGGTCACCCCCGCGTCACCGCCGGACCGCGACGGGCGCACCCAGGCGCTCGGGCCGCCGGCTCGCGTCGAGGAAGCCGGGCCGCAGCGGCGCGGGCAGCGGGCGCGACGAGGTCTCGCCCAGCAGACGCTTGGCGACGAGCTCGGCGCTGATCAGGCACATCGGGAGTCCCACGCCGGGGATCGTGCCACCTCCCGCGTGGTAGAGCGCGTCGACGCGCGGTGACACCACCCCGGGACGCCACAGAGCGGACTGGCGCAGCGTGTGCTCCATGCCGAGCGCCCCGCCACGCCACGCCGACAGCTCGGTCGCGAAGTGCGCGGGCCCCAGCACGCGTCGCGTCACGACGCGGCCGGGCAGGTCGTCGATCCCCGCCCACGAGCCGACCTGGGCGAGGTAGCGGTCGGCGAGCCCCTCGAGCGCACGCTGCGACGGGGCGTCGGCGCCGAGCGCCGGGTCCGCGGGGAACGGGACGAGGACGAAGAGGTTCTCGTGGCCGGGCGGCGCGGCAGGGTTGCCGGACGACGGCCCGTCCGTCGCGGTCGTGCGCGACACGTACAGGGAGGCCGGCTCGGGCACGCGCAGCCCGGTGACGGTGCTCCCCGCGTCCGTGCCCAGGATCGCCTCGAAGTTCCGGGGCCAGTCCCGCGTGAAGAAGAGCGAGTGGTGCGCGAGCTCGGGCAGCTCGCCACGCACCCCCGCGAGGACCAGCAGCGCCGAGACGCCCGGGCCGTGCGCGTCCCACCACGCCTCGGGCCGCGTCGACCAGCGCCGGTCCAGCAGGCGGGTCTCGGTGTGGTGCAGGTCGGCCGCGCTCACGACGACGTCGGCGGCGACCACCTCGCCCGAGGCGAGGCGCACGCCGGTGGCGCGCCCGCGGCGCCGGGCACCGGGCTCGACCTCGATCGCCTCGACCTCCACGCCCGTGCGGATCTCGACGCCCTCGGCGCGCGCGAGCCCCTCGATCGCCTCGATGACCGTGTACATCCCGCCGCGCGGGTACAGCACGCCGTCCACGAGGTCGAGGTGGCTCATGAGCGAGTAGAGCGCCGGGGCCCGGTACGGCGAGGACCCGAGGAAGACGGCGTGGTACCCGAGCACCTGGCGCAGCCGCGCGTCGTCGACCGTCCCCGCGGCGTGGTCCGCGAGGGTCCGCCCGAGCAGGCGCGCGAGCCGCGGCAGCCGCCGCAGGACGTCGGGCGACAGGGCGCGGTCCGGTCGCTCGAAGGTCGTGTAGAGGAAGTGGTCGAGGGCGAGCCGGTAGGCCTCCGTGGCGTCGTCCGCGTACGCACCCATGCGCGCGCCCGCGCCGGGCTCGAGGGCGTCGAACGCGGCGAGCGTCGCGGCGCGGTCGCGCGTGACCTCGAGCGTGACGCCGTCGGCACCGCCGCCGGACGCCGGGCCCACCGTGCCGTCGCTGCCGTCGCTGCCGTCGCTGCCGTCGGGCTCGAAGAAGACGCGGTAGGCCGGGTCGAGGCGGACGAGGTCGACGTGGTCCTCGACCCGCTCGCCGAGCAGCGCGAAGAAGTGCTCGAACACCTCGGGCATGAAGTACCACGACGGTCCGGTGTCGAAGCGGAACCCGTCCAGCTCGAGCGTCCCGGCGCGGCCTCCGACCGTGTCGTGCCGTTCGAGGAGCGTCACGTGCGCGCCGCCCCGCGCCAGCAGCGCGGCGGTCGCGAGCCCGGCGATGCCGCCCCCGACGACCGCGACGCGCGGGGTCCTCACACGACCGCCCGGTTGCGTGCCACGACGGACCGGCCGCGCGGCACGGCGACCTGGCCGAGGAGCTGCGTGCTCGCCGCCCGCGCCGCGAGCGCGAGCTTCACCGGATCGGCGACCCGCACGCGCACCCGGAGGATCTCCTCCGGCGGGGTCGCGCACAGCCGCGCGAGGAGCCGGTCGTAGACGGCGAGCGTCGCGGCGACCGCGACGCGCGCACGCACGGGGAGCCCCGGGAGCGACGCGCGCGCCGCAGCGAGGTCGGCCTCGACCTCGGCGCAGAACGCCTCCACGTCCCGCCGGCGCAGGCGGTCGGGCACGACGCCGGGCAGGTAGCGGCGGCCGAGGTCCGCGTAGTCGGTGCGCAGGTCGCGCAGGAAGTTGATCTTCTGGAACGCGGCCCCGAGCGCGCGAGCCCCGTGGACGAGGGTCTCGTCGGGACTGGTCAGCGGGTCCCGCGGCCCGCGGTGGGCGTTGAGGAAGACGGCCAGGCACATGAGCCCGACGACCTCCGCCGAGCCGTACACGTACCGCTCATAGCTCTCGCGGTCGTGCACGTGCACGGTCAGGTCGGTGCGCATCGAGGCGAAGAAGGGATCGATCTCGTGGTGCCCGATCCCGCACCGTCGCGCGGTCCGCGCGAACGAGTGCACGACGAGGTTCGTGGACCAGCCACGCTCCAGTGCGCGCGCCGTCTCCGCCTCGAGCTCGTCGAGGACCTCGCCCGCGCCGTCACCGCGCCGCGTGTCCACGACCTCGTCCGCGATGCGCACCAGGCCGTACACCGCGTCGATCCCGTCGCGGGTCGCCCGGTCGAGCAGTCGCGCCCCGAGCCCGAACGAGGTCGAGTAGGACGCGAGCACGACCCTGCTCGTGCGCGCCGCCGTGCGGTCGTACAGGTCGTGCTCGGCGCCCACGCCACCACTCCGTCCAGGGTCGTCGAGGAACCGGGGAGCGCGCGCCCCACCCATTCCTCAGCATGCTGAGGAATGCAATGGTCTCACGGCACGACCGCGTTCACACGTCGGCGGGCACCTCGATCCGGCGGGGACCGGTCTGCCACGCCTCCCACGCCGACGAGATGATCTCGGGCAGACCCTGCGACGCGCGCCAGCCGAGGACCTCGTTGATGCGGCGCGGGTCGCCCACGAGCTGCGGCGGGTCGCCCGCGCGGCGCGGCTCGATCTCGGGCGTCACGTCCAGCCCGCTCACGCGGCCGATCTCGTCGATCACCTCGCGGACGGAGGACCCCTCGCCCGTGCCGACGTTGAACACGTCGAACGGACGCTCGTCGGCGTCGAGGTAGTCGAGGGACGCGAGGTGGGCGCGCGCGAGGTCGAGCACGTGGATGTAGTCGCGCAGGCACGTGCCGTCCGGCGTGGGGTAGTCGTCGCCGAAGATCTTCGGCCGCTCGCCCCGCTCGAGGCGGTCGAGGACCATCGGGACGAGGTTGAGGACCGCCGGGTCGCCGAGCTCCGGCCAGCCCGCGCCCGCGACGTTGAAGTAGCGCAGCGCGACGAACCGCAGGCCCCAGGCGCGACCGGCCGCGCGGCCGAGCCACTCGCCGACGAGCTTGGTCTCGCCGTAGGGGTTGATGGGCTCGGCGTGCAGCTTCTCCTCCACGAGCGACACCGAGGGCATGCCGTAGGTCGCCGCGGACGACGAGAACACGAGCCGGTCGACCCCGGCCGCCTGCATGGCGGTCACCAGGTTCGTGAATCCCCCGACGTTCTGCTGGTAGTACCACGCGGGCCTCTCGACCGACTCGCCGACCTGCTTGCGCGCCGCGAAGTGGATGACGGCGCGCACGTCGTGCTCGGTGAGGGCGCGGGTCAGCACGTCGACCGCCTCCGGCGCCGCGACGTCGACCTGGACGAGCTCCGCGTCGCCGACCCGGTCGGCCCGGCCCGTGCTCAGGTCGTCGACCACGACGACCTTCTCGCCCTTCTCCTGCAGCAGCCGCACCACGTGCGCGCCGATGTACCCCGCTCCGCCGGTCACCAGGATCGTCATGCGGTCAGCCTAACCGCGGGCGCCGTGACTCCTCGGCCCGCCGGGGGCGCGAGCGCGATCCTCAGCGGTGCGCCGACGAGCTCGTGCACCGCATGTCCGGCGGCTCGATCTGGAACGTGCAGTGGTCGACGTCGAAGTGGCCGCTGAGGCACGTCGAGAGCCGGCGCAGGACGTCCGTCCCCTCGCCCCGGTCGAGGCGTTCCGTCTCCACCGCGACGTGCGCGGACAGGACCGGCACGCCGGAGGTGATGGTCCAGGCGTGCAGGTCGTGCACGCCGACGACGCCGGGGACGCCCTCCATGTGCTCGCGGACCACGGCGAGGTCGACGCCCGGCGGCGTCGCCTCGAGGAGGACGTGCGCGACGTCGCGCAGCAGCAGGACGGCGCGCGGCAGGATCATGAGGCCGATCGCTACCGACGCGATCCCGTCGGCGCGCGGGAAGCCCGCCGCGACCGCGACGCCCGCCGCGACGACCGCGACGGAGCCGAGCAGGTCCCCCAGCACCTCGAGGTACGCCCCGCGGACGTTGAGGCTCTCGGCCTGGCCGGCGTGGAGCAGCCGCAGCCCGACGGCGTTGGCGGCGAGGCCCACGAGCGCGACGACGATCATGACGCCCGCCTGGATGTCCGGCTCGGGCGCACGCACGCGCCCGACCCCCTCGACGATCACCGTGACGGCCACGAACCCGAGGATCAGGGCGTTCGCGAGCGCGGCCAGGATCTCGGCGCGCTGCCAGCCGAACGTGCGCCGCGACGTCGCCGGGCGGGCGGCGAGCCAGCTCGCCACGAGGGCGATCGCGATCCCCGAGGCGTCCGTGAGCATGTGCCCCGCGTCCGCGAGCAGGGCGAGCGAGCCGGAGACGAGCGCGCCGACGACCTCGCCCAGCATCACCGTCAGGGTGATGGCCAGCACGACGACGAGACGCCGACGGTGCGCGCCGGTCGCCGTGCCGTGCGCGTGCGCGTGACCGCTCATGATGCCTCCTCGGCCCGCTCACGCGGCGCGAGGGCGACGTGCTCGGCGTCGGCGAGCAGGTGCGCCACCTCGGGACGCAGCAGGCGGTACCACGACGAGCGGCCCTCGCGGCGGACGGCGACGACCCCGGCGTCGCGCAGCATCGTGAGGTGGGCGGACACCGTGGACTGCGCGAGCCCCAGCTCGCGCGTGAGGTCGACGACACGACGCTCGGCACCCGTGAGCAGGTGGACGAGCGCGAGGCGGCTCGGCTCGGCGAGCGCGTGCAGGAGCCGAGCGACGGCCTCGTGGTCGTGCGTCGAACCTTCCATCGTCATACGACGATGTTATCGGTGAACGTCGATGAATACCAGGGTGCGCCGCCTCGTGCGGCACCTACCCCCAGCCGAGCTCGTGCAGGCGCTCGTCGTCGATCCCGAAGTGGTGGGCGATCTCGTGGACCACGGTGATCGCGACCTCCTCGACCACCTCGTCCCGCGTCTCGCACATCGCGAGGGTCGGGTTGCGGTAGACGGTGATGCGGTCGGGCAGCGAGCCCGCGGCCCACATCTCGCCACGCTCGGTGAGCGGCACGCCCTCGTAAAGCCCGAGCAGCTCCGGGTCGTCCGCCGGCGCGTCGTCCTCCACGAGGACGACCACGTTGTCCATCCGGTCCGCCAGGTCGGGGGGCACCAGGTCCAGCCCGTCGCGCACCGCGTCCTCGAACTCCTCGAGCGTCATCTCCACCACGGCACCATCCTCCCCCGCTGTACACTGGCCGACGTCCTCGAGCCCCCATCGTCTAGCGGCCTAGGACCCCGCCCTTTCACGGCGGTAGCACGGGTTCGAATCCCGTTGGGGGTACGCGGGATCGCGCAGGACCGGTGATCACCAGCCGATTTACGGATCGGCTCCTCGGTACGGTACGATCCTCACGGTTCGAAAGCAGCCCGCCGGACGGCGAGACGCAGGAGAACCGCAGCATCACAGCAAGGCCCTGTAGCGCAGTTGGTTAGCGCGCCGCCCTGTCACGGCGGAGGTCGCGGGTTCAAGTCCCGTCAGGGTCGCGCGAGGCGAGAGCCCGGGCCGGTCGACATCGGCCGCCCGGGCTCTCGTGTCAAGGCTCTGTAGCTCAGTTGGTAGAGCGTTCGACTGAAAATCGAAAGGTCACCGGATCGACGCCGGTCGGAGCCACTCACGAAGCCCCCGCCGGGGAGACATCGGCGGGGGCTTTCTCGTCGCCCGGCACGTCCCGGCACGTCTCGTCCCCGTGCTGGCGCGTCGTGGCACGTCACAGGGCACGCGCCCGGCTCCCCCGCTGACGGCCCGGGAGTTGCGGACCGACGTGGCTGCCGGTTGAGTGGGGCGAGGATCATCGGCGAAAGGCGGAGACATGAGCGACTGGGTCGACGGGCGCATCCCGCCCGAGGAGCAGAAGCCGACGGTCGGGCAGCTCGTCGAGCGCCTCTCCGAGCAGGCGACCAGGCTCGTGCGCTCCGAGATCGCGCTCGCCAAGGCGGAGCTCAAGGAAAAGGCGACGCACGCCGGCGTGGGCATCGGGATGCTCGTCGTCGGAGCGGTGCTCGTGCTCTACGGGCTCGGGTTCCTCTTCGCCTCGGGCATGGAGGGCCTCGCCACGGTCATGCCGACGTGGCTGGCCGCGCTGATCGTCGGGCTCGTCCTCGTGCTCGTGGCCGGAGGCCTCGCGTTCGTCGGGGTGAAGCAGCTCCAGCGCGGCGTGCCGCCCACGCCGACCGCGGCGGTCGACAGCATCAAGGAAGACGTCGAGACCATCAAGAAGGGGGTTCGCCCGTGAGCGCCGACAAGGCACCCGCGCCGTCCCAGTCGCAGATCGAGGACGAGATCGCGCGCACGCGCGCCGAGCTGGCCGGGACCATCGACGAGCTCACGACGCGGCTGGACCCCCGGGTCCAGGCCTCTCACGTCGCGCAGCAGGCGAAGCAGGCGGCGTCCGACACCGGTGCCTTCCTGACGGGGGGCGGCCTCCCCGAGGAGGACGCCGACCGGTCCCGCAACGTCAAGGTGCTCCTGGGCGCGGCCGTCGCGGGAGCTGCGCTCGTGGTCGCCGCCATCCTCCGCCGGCGCTCGTAGCCGACCACCGGCCGTCGTGCCGGCGCCAGCCTGATCGCGGTGCTGCGGCACCGGGGCCGCGGTGCCGGCCGATCGTGCGGCGCGTGCCTTGACGGTGCGCGCCGTGCCTGTGGTGACGGGCCGGCGCACCTGCTGCGAGGAGCCGGCACGCCGTCGACTGCCGGGAAGGGCGTCCCCTCCGCCGAGCCAGGCCGGGCGTCCGCTGCCGGTGTCAGCTCTTGTCGGCGCCGTCGGCCGGCTCGCTGGCGGCGCCGAGCAGCGCGCGCACCTCGGACTCGCGGTAGCGCCGGTGACCACCGAGGGTGCGGATCGACGAGAGCTTGCCCGCCTTCGCCCAGCGGGTCACGGTCTTGGGGTCGACCCGGAAGAGACTGGCGACCTCGGCGGGCGTGAGCAGAACCTCGGACTCTCCATGCATGGACATCACGGCACCTCCTCCTGGAACGCGCTGGTCCGGCTGATGCCCCGGATCACGACGACAGCACGACGCCAGTTCCCTTCCATTGTCGCAGCATGCGGATTTCGGGCGACTTGACGGACGGGTGAATTAGGGGCCCTATGGTCGGAAGGGCCGGACAGTCGCTCGTGCGGCTTACGGGCACGATGCGGCCCCGGCCTGCGGACCGGCCGGGACGGCGTCCCGGGCCCCGTTCGTGGAGAGCGTGTGACGGTCCGCACGTCGGCGTAACCGGCGCCTGTCCTGAGTGGATGGAATAGGCCCCGAGCATGTACCGTTGGACTCTGAACAGACGAAACTACACCCCGGGGCCGCACGTCTGAGCACGTTGCCGCTCCGCTTCTACGTTGAGGGGGTCGGAGCCATGGGCCGCGGCCGTCAGAAGGCAAAGCAGACCAAGGTCGCTCGGGCGCTGAAGTACTACAGCCCTGAGACGAACTACAGTGCGCTCGAGCAGGAGCTCACGGGTCACAGCCGTACGGATGTCGTGACGGACTCCCGCTTCGGCGCCGAGCCGTCGGAAGACCTCGAGCGCTACGACCAGCGCTACAACGGCTGGTCCGACGACCGCTGACGGTCGGCGCTCCGCCACCCTCCCTGGCGACGGGGCCCCGCCCGCAGGCGCGATCTCCACGCACGACGGCGCCGCCATCCCTCGGATGACGGCGCCGTCGTCGTGCGCGGACCCGCCGGCGCGCCGACGTCCGGATGCGCCGACGGCCCCGCACGCCGACGGTGCGGCGCACCGAGTGCGCAACACTGCGGCGTCGGCGCCTGGGCGCGCGGGCCCTCAGGCGCGGTAGTCGTTCACGAGCCGGACCGCGCCCGCCTGCACGCCCTTCGTGCCTGCGACGAGGTCGCCGTCGACGCCGTCGGTCACGGACGGGTCGAACGCCTCGACCGAGCCGAGCACCCAGGCGGGAAGCCCGAGCGCCTCGCAGCGCGCGAGGGCGGCGTCCGCACCGTCGGCGCCCACGATCGCGACCATGCCGACACCCAGGTTGAGCGTGCTCTCGAGGTCCGTGCGCGGGACGCCGCCGAGCTCGCGCACCAGCCGGAAGACCGGCGGCACGTCCCAGCTCGCGCGGTCCACGACCCCCACGAGGCCGGCCGGCAGGACCCGGGCGAGGTTCGCCGCGAGCCCCCCGCCGGTGACGTGCGTGAACGCGTGGACCTGCGCGGCGTCGTCCGCCGCGAGGGCGAGGCAGTCGCTCGCGTACACGCGCGTGGGCTCGAGGAGCTCCTCCCCGACCGTCCGGCCCAGCTCGTCCGCGTGACGCTCGAGGCCCCAGCCCGCGTGCCGCAGCACGGCGCGCACGAGCGAGTAGCCGTTCGAGTGCAGGCCCGACGACGCGAGCCCGACGAGCACGTCGCCCTCGCGCACGCGGTCCGGGCCGAGGAGCGCATCGGCCTCCACGACCCCGGTCGCCGCACCCGCGACGTCGTACTCGTCCACCCCGAGCAGCCCCGGGTGCTCCGCGGTCTCGCCGCCGACGAGCGCGGTGCCCGCGACCTCGCACGCCGCCGCGATGCCGCGGACGATGCCGGCGATGCGCTCGGGCACGACCTTGCCGCACGCGATGTAGTCGGTCATGAACAGCGGCTTCGCGCCCACGACGACGATGTCGTCGACGACCATGCCCACGAGGTCGAACCCGATGGTGTCGTGGACGTCCATCGCCTGCGCGATCGCGACCTTCGTGCCGACGCCGTCGGTGGACGTCGCGAGGAGCGGGCGGCGGTAGCGGGTCAGCTCGGCGCCGTCGTAGAGCCCGGCGAAGCCGCCCACGCCCCCGAGGACCTGCGGGCCCTGGGTGCGACGCACGGCGTCCTTCATGAGCTCGACGGCCTTGTCACCCGCCTCGGTGTCGACGCCGGCGGCGGCGTAGGTCAGGCCGGCGGGGGTCTTCGGCACGTCGGCAGTCACGGTCGTCGCTCCAGGTGTCACGGGATGGGAGAGGTGCGGTCGGGTCAGGGGTGCTGGAGCGCCCCGGCGCCGCCGGCGGTCACGGAGAGCGACCGGAGGCCGTCCTCGGGCGCGCCGAGCGGCAGCTCGGCCTGCTCGAGGAGGTGCTTGCCGAGCTGGTCGTCCGGCGGCAGCTCGATCGGGTACTTCCCGGTGAAGCACGCGGTGCACAGCTGGGACGCGGGCTGCTCGGTCGCGGCGATCATGCCCTCGGTGGAGATGTAGCCGAGCGAGTCCGCACCGAGCGACTGCCCGATCTCGTGGGGGGAGAGACCGTTGGCGATGAGCTCGGCGCGCGAGGCGAAGTCGATGCCGTAGAAGCACGGCCACTTCACGGGCGGCGAGCTGATCCGCACGTGCACCTCGGCCGCGCCCGCCTCGCGGAGCATCCGGATGAGGGCGCGCTGGGTGTTGCCGCGCACGATCGAGTCGTCGACGACCACGAGCCGCTTGCCGCGGATGACGTCGCGCAGCGGGTTGAGCTTGAGCCGGATGCCGAGCTGGCGGAGCGTGTCCGACGGCTGGATGAACGTGCGGCCGACGTAGGCGTTCTTCGTGAGCCCCTGCCCGAACGGGATGCCCGACTCCGCGGCGTACCCGACCGCGGCGGGGGTCCCGGACTCGGGGACGGGGATGACGAGGTCGGCGTCGACGGCGTGCTCGCGCGCGAGCTGCCGGCCCATCTCGACGCGCGCGGCGTGCACCGACCGCCCGTTGATCGCCGTGTCGGGGCGCGCGAGGTAGACGTACTCGAAGACGCAGCCCGCGCGCTCGATGGGCGCGAAGCGCTGCGAGCGCAGGCCGTCGGCGTCGATCGCGATGAGCTCGCCCGGCTCGACCTCGCGCACGAACGACGCGCCGACGATGTCGAGGGCCGGGGTCTCGCTCGCGACGACCCAGCCGCGCTCGAGGCGGCCGAGGACGAGCGGACGCACGCCCTGCGGGTCGCGCGCGGCGTACAGCGTGCGCTCGTCCATGAAGACGAGCGAGAACGCCCCGCGGAGACGCGGCAGGACCTCGAGGGCGGTGGCCTCGAGCGTGTGGTCGGCGTCGCCCGCGAAGAGCGCCGTCACCAGCGCGGTGTCCGTCGTGTTGCCGCGCGCGAGCTCGCCGCGGCGCTGGCTGCCGTACCGCTCGGCGACGAGGTTGACGAGCTCGGCGGAGTTCGTGAGGTTGCCGTTGTGGCCGAGCGCGACGGTCCCGGACGCGGTCGCGCCGAGCGTCGGCTGGGCGTTCTCCCACGTGACGCCGCCCGTGGTGGAGTAGCGGCAGTGCCCGACGGCGATGTGCCCCGTCAGGGCGTTGAGCGCCGTCTCGTCGAACACCTGGGAGACGAGTCCCATGTCCTTGTAGACGAGGATCTGCTCGCCGTTGCTGGTCGCGATGCCGGCCGACTCCTGCCCGCGGTGCTGCAGGGCGTAGAGGCCGAAGTAGGCGAGCTTGGCGACCTCCTCGCCGGGCGCCCAGACCCCGAAGACGCCGCAGGCATCCTGGGGGCCCTTCTCGCCGGGCATGAGGTCGTGGTTGAGAAGTCCATCTCCGCGGGGGGCCACGTACCTCAGTGTCTCACGGGGACGCCGCGGGCCGGGGACCGCACCGGTCGCGGCCGGGCGGGGAGGGCGGGCGGCGTGGACGGACGGGGCGCGGTCGTTCACGAAGGCGTTACGTCGTCTCACCAGGCAGTCGCGGGTTCCGCTGCGTGGTCACGACGGGCTTCAATCTGGACTTACCCGACCGCGGCAGTCCAGTTTGCCGCACGACCCGGCCCCCACGGCCCCCATCGAAGGACGAGACCATGCGACGCCACCGGACCACGCTCCCCCTCGCCGCCGCGACCGCGGCCACCCTGCTGGTCCTCACGGCGTGCGCCCCGACCGCGGTCGACGGCTCCGGTGGCGGCGACGGCGACTCGTCGGTCGAGCCGACCACGCTCTCGCTCGTGGGCTTCGCCGTGCCGAAGGCCGCCAACGACGCGGCCCAGGAGCTGTGGGGCGAGACCGAGGACGGCCAGGGCGTCAGCTGGGAGACGTCGTACGGTGCCTCGGGGGACCAGAGCCGCGCCGTCGCCGACGGCCTCGACGCCGACTACGTGCACTTCTCGCTCGAGGGCGACGTGACGCGGCTCGTCGACGCCGGCCTCGTCTCCGAGGACTGGAACGCCGGGGAGAACGAGGGCATCGTGAGCCAGTCCGTCGTGGTGCTCATCGTGCGCGAGGGCAACCCCAAGAACATCCAGGGCTGGGAGGACATCGTCGAGCCGGGCGTCGAGATCGTCACGCCCAACCCCGGCTCGTCCGGCTCCGCCCGGTGGAACATCCTCGCCGGCTGGGGCAGCGTCATCGCGAACGGCGGGACCGAGGAGGACGCGACCGAGTACCTGCGCCAGTTCTTCACCAACGCGGTGGCGCTGCCGGGCAGCGGGCGCGACGCCACGACGACCTTCACGGCCGGGACGGGCGACGTCCTCCTCTCCTACGAGAACGAGGCGATCCTCGCGCGCCAGAACGGCGAGACGTTCGACTACGTCGTCCCCGACGAGACGCTGCTCATCGAGAACCCGGCGGCCGTCACGGTGGACGCCGACCCGAAGGCGCAGAGCTACCTCGACTTCGTCCTCACGCCCGAGGGCCAGGAGGCGTTCGCGGCCAAGGGGTTCCGGCCGCTGGGCGACGAGGTCGACGTCGAGGTCGAGGTCGAGGGCGCGAACGACCCTGCCGACCCGTTCCCCGCCGTGCCCCGGCTCCTCACCATCGCCGACGACTTCGGCGGCTGGTCCGCGACGAACGACAAGTTCTTCGGCGACGAGGGGCTCGTGACGGCGATCCAGACCGAGACCGGGAAGCAGTGACCCGTGTCCTCCACCCTCGCTGAACGACCGGGCCGGGCGGCGCGCGAGCGCCCCCCGGCCCCGGCCGCGCCCGGTAGGTCGCGCCGCCCGACGCTCCGCCGGGCACGCAACGGCCCGTACCGGCTCACGGCCGCCTCCGGCCTCGGGCTCGGGGTCTCCCTCCTCTGGTTCTCCGCGCTCGCGCTCGTCCCGCTCGTGGCGGTGCTCGTCGAGACCTCGGCGGGCGGCTGGCCCGCGTTCGTCGCCGCGATCACGCAGCCCCAGACGGCGGCCGCGCTCACGCTCACCGTGTCCCAGGCGCTCGCCGTCACGGCCGTGAACGTCGTCATGGGCACGCTCATCGCCTGGGTCCTCGTGCGCGACGCCTTCCCGGGCAAGCGCGTCCTCGAGGTGCTCATCGACATCCCGTTCGCCCTCCCGACGATCGTCGCCGGGCTCGTGCTGCTCGCGCTCTACGGACCCTCCGGGTCGCTCGGGGTCGACGTCGCCAACACCCGGGCCGCGGTGTTCCTCGCGTTCCTCTTCGTCACCCTGCCGTTCGTCGTGCGCAGCGTGCAGCCCGTGCTCGCCGAGCTCGACCGGGACGTCGAGGAGGCCGCCGCGTCGCTGGGGGCGACCCGCGCCACGACGTTCCGGCGCGTGATCCTGCCGGCGCTCGCCCCCGCGATCACCGCGGGCGCGGCGCTGTCCTTCGCCCGGGCGATCAGCGAGTACGGCGCGCTCGTCCTGCTCTCGGGCAACCTCCCGATGCGCACCGAGGTCGGTTCCGTCCGCATCCTCAGCTACCTCGAGAACGGCCAGCCCGAGCAGGCCGCGGCCGTCGCGTCCGTCCTGCTGCTCGTCTCGCTGCTGGTCATCGCCACGATCCAGCTCGTCCAGCGAAGGGTGGCCCGCCGTGGCTAGGCCCCGACCCGTGACCGACGGCTCCCCCGGCGTCCGGTACGCGGTGCGCACGGTCGTCGTCGTCTACCTGGTGCTCCTCGTGGGCTGGCCGCTGTCCCTCGTGGTGCGCGGCGCGTTCGCCGACGGCCTCGAGACGCTGCGCACCGCGCTGTCCGACCCGAGCGTCGTCTTCGCGCTCCAGCTCACGGCGTCCGTCGCGGCGCAGGTTGTCGTCATCAACACGATCTTCGGCGTCGGGATCTCGATGCTGCTCGTGCGCTACGACTTCCCCGGCAAGGCGCTGCTCAACGCGCTGCTCGACCTCCCGCTGTCCGTCTCGCCGATCGTCGTCGGCCTGTCGCTCATCCTCGTGTACGGACAGGACGGCTGGTTCGGGCCGACGCTCGAGGACGCGGGGTTCCAGGTGGTCTTCGCGCCGCCCGGCATCGTCATGGCGACGGCGTTCGTGTGCCTCCCGCTCGTCATCCGCGAGGTCGTGCCGGTGCTCACCGAGGTGGGCACCGACGAAGAGCTCGCCGCGACGAGCCTCGGGGCCACGTGGCTCCAGACCTTCCGCCGCATCACGCTGCCCGCGATCCGGTGGGCCGTCGTCTACGGCGTGGTCCTCACGCTCGCCCGTGCGCTCGGCGAGTTCGGCGCGGTCAAGGTCGTCTCCGGCAACTTCGAGGGCCGCACCCAGACGTCGACGCTCCTCGTCGAGCAGCGATACCAGGACTTCGAGCAGGGAACCGCGTACGCCGTCGCCTTCCTCCTCGCATCCGTCTCGGTCGCCTGCATCGTCGCCGTCACCTTCCTGCGCTCCGACACCCACTCCTCCCCGAAGGCCCGCTCATGAGCATCGAGATCCGGAACGTCCGCAAGACCTTCGGCGACTTCGTCGCGCTCGACGACGTCTCCGTCTCCGTCCCGACCGGTCGCCTCACCGCGCTCCTCGGCCCGAGCGGCGGCGGGAAGTCGACCCTGCTGCGCGTCGTCGCGGGCCTCGAGCGGCCCGACTCGGGCACGGTGGAGATCGAGGGCCGGGACGCGACCGACCTGCCCGCCCGACGGCGCAACGTGGGCTTCGTCTTCCAGCACTACGCGGCCTTCAAGCACCTGAGCGTGGCGCGCAACGTCGCCTTCGGGCTGGAGATCCGCCGCACCCCCAAGGCGGAGACCGCCGAGCGCGTCGACGAGCTCCTGCGCCTCGTCCACCTCGAGAGCTTCGCGCACCGGCTGCCGTCCCAGCTCTCCGGCGGGCAGCGCCAGCGCATGGCGCTCGCCCGGGCGCTCGCGATCCGCCCGAGCGTCCTGCTGCTCGACGAGCCGTTCGGCGCGCTGGACGCGAAGGTCCGCAAGGAGCTGCGCGACTGGCTGCGCCGGCTGCACGACGAGATCCCCGTGACGACCGTGTTCGTCACGCACGACCAGGAGGAGGCCCTGGAGGTCGCCGACGAGATCGTCGTCGTCAACGAGGGACGGATCGAGCAGGTCGGCACGCCCGACGACCTGTACGACCGGCCCGCGAACGACTTCGTCCTGGGCTTCCTCGGCCCCGTGACCCGGCTCGGCGGCCGGCTCGTGCGCCCGCACGACATCCACGTCGAGGTCCTGCCCGACGGCGCCCCTCCCGCGGGCGTCGCGGCTCACCCCGTCGACGGCCCGGGCGCCACCGTGACCGGCGTCGTCTCGCGCACCACGCGCGTCGGCTTCGAGGTGCGGGCCGAGGTGACGACCGAGGACGAGGTGGTGAGCGTCGTCGTCACGCGGGCCGAGGCCCGGACGCTCGGCCTGGCGCCCGGGGTCGCGGTGCGCCTCGCTCCGGCCGAGGGGGCGCCGACGTCCCCTGCTCCCGCCGACGTCGTCGGCGTCGCCTGAGCACGGGGGGCCAGGGCATCACGGAGGGCTGACGGGACAAGCCCGGCCGGGGCCGGCCGGAGTCGGCCGGAGTCGGCTCAGCGGCGGCCGCGCAGGCTCCTGCGGTCGGCGACGACGGCCCACACCCCGGCCACCGCGGCGCCGAGCGCCGTGCAGGTCAGCAGGATCACCGAGAAGTACACGCCGGGCTTGAAGACGCCGCGGACGGCGTCGGACTGCAGCCACGCGCCGCCCACGCCGAGACCGACGACGACGCCGAGCACGATCCCCACCGTGAAGAACGCGCGGTAGCGCGGCGCGCGACGCACGGTCGTCGGGTCGACGACGTCCTCGATCTCGACCTCGTCGGCGGGCACGGCCGCTGCGTCGCCGGCGGGCGGCCGCGTGCCGGACGCCGCGTCGGCGGGCCGGTCGGCGGGCAGGCCGTCGGGCCCGTCGTCGGGCCGGTCGTGGGGAGCGGAGGACTGCTGAGGGCTCACGAGGACGACCCTACCCGCGCTGTCTGGGAGCCCCGTGCGCGGGGTGGACGCACCGCGACCCGGGTCCGTCGGACGGAACCCGGGTCGCGGTCTGGACCAGCGCGTCAGGGGTGTGTCACCCGCAGGTGATGCCCTCGAACGTGACCTTGTGCTGCTCGTAGCGCGGCGCGGCGCCCGGGACGTACCCGGCGACCGTCACCGAGCCGTCCTCGAGGGAGGACTGGCGGGTGTTGTACGACTGGTACGCCGCCTTGCCCGGCTGGACCGCGGCGAACCGCTTCTCGCCGAACGGCGTGTAGTGCCGCACGTCGATCGCCACGTCCTCGCCGTTGGTCGCCCGCACCGCGAGGTAGGCCGTGCCCGCGAGGCAGCGCGCCTGGGCCGTCACCTCGAGGTCGACGCCCGTGGGCTGCTCCGCCGCCTCGACCATCACGGGGATCCGCGCGGTGGTGCCGCTCGGCTCCGAGACGACCCACAGGTCGTACGCGCCCTCCGCGGCGTCGGCCGGCACGGTGGCCGTGAGCGTCACCGCGCCGTCGGTCACCGTCGCCGTCCCGACAGGATCGCCCGGGTTCTCCGGGTCGAACGTGCCGTCGGCGGGGACGAGGTAGCCCGTGACCGCCGTGTTCTGCGGCGACCCGAGCGACGTCAGGTCGAGGCGCGACAGCGCGACGCTGACGTCCTCGCCCGCCGTGACCGGACCGGGCAGCGCGTCGACGACCACCCGCGACCGCGCGAACGACGGCGATAGCGGGGAGTTGCCGCTGAGGTAGGCGATCCACGCGTCGCGGTCGACGAGACCGGAGTCGCGCGGGTCGGTGCCCTCGGTGAACACCCGGAAGTTGTCACCGCCGGTCGCGAGGAACGAGAACGTCGCGACTCGGTACTCGCCGTCGGGGTCGATCGGCTCGCCGTCGATGGTCACGGTGAGCACGTTGTCCCCCGGGGCCGCGTTCGGGTCGGCGGTGCTCGCCGTCCAGGAGACGTTGTCCGACAGACCGAGTGCCAGGTACGGGCGCGAGGGGCGGTTGCCGTTCGCGTCCGTCTGCCACTGCTGCTCGAGCATCTCGACGACCTGCTCGCCCGTGAGGGTCACGGTCCACAGGTTGTTGACGAACGGGAGCACCGCGTTGGCCTCGGCGTAGGTGATGACGCCGTCCGCGCCGACGAGCAGGTCGCTGCGCAGGCCGCCCGGGTTGACGACGCCGATGTCGGCGCCGCCACGGGCGGGGTCGGCGAGCGTGTCGCGGAGCGAGTTCGCGACGAGGTTGCCCAGCGTCGACTCCGAGGCACGGTCGTCACGAGCACCGGTCGGTGGGTTCGTGACGGGCGGCGCGACGTACACGCCGTCGACGTACGAGCCTCCGGTCCACGCCGTCGTGATGTCGGCCGTGACCTCGCCGACCGGCTGGGAGCCGATGACCTCGGCCTCCGCCAGCGCCGGGTCGAGCACGTCCTTGACCGCCTGCACGCGCGGGTAGGTCTGGACGAGCTGCTCCCACGGCGTCGACGTCCGCGGCACGTTGACCGCGGCGTGGTCGACGACCTCGCCCGTCTCGGTGTCCACCGTGAGCGTGATGCGCCCGACGAACTCGCCGTAGCTGCCCGTCTGCAGGATGGGGCGGGTCGCGCCCTCCACGCCGGGGACCGGCGCCTCCCACGCGTACTGCTTGTGGGTGTGGCCCGTGAAGAACGCGGCGACCCGCGGGTCCGTGCCCGTGACGATGTCGGCGAAGACGCCGCCCGCGGCGACCTCCTCCTCGAGCGTCGAGCCGTCGGGGGTGCCGGCTCCGGCACCCTCGTGCACGAGGGCCACGACGACGTCGGCCTCGCCGTTCGCGTCGTCGCCGTCCTGGAGCTGGGCGGTGACGCGGTTCAGCGCCTCGACCGGGTCGCCGAAGTCGAGGTCCGCGATGCCCGACGGGGTGACGAGCGACGGCGTCTCCTCGGTGACCACACCGACGAACCCGACCTGCACGCCGTCGATCTCGACGACGTCGTACTCGGGCAGGGCGGGGTTCTGCGTTCCCTTGTCGTAGACGTTCGCCCCGAGGTAGGACCACTCCGCCGCGTCGGCCACGCGACCCGTGAGGTCGTCGAAGCCGCGGTCGAACTCGTGGTTGCCCACCGCGGAGGTGGCGAGGTCGAGCGCGTTGAGCACGTCGATCGTGGGCTGGTCGTCCTGCGAGGACGACGCGAACAGCGAGGCACCGATGTTGTCGCCCGCCGAGACGAAGGCCGTCCCGTCGGGGTTCTCGGCACGCAGCTGCTCGACCGTGCCCGCGAAGGACAGCGTGTTGTTGGTGACGACGCCCGTGGTCCGGTTCGTCACGTACGGCTCGATGCGCCCGTGGAAGTCGTTGATCGCGAGCAGGTCGATCGTCGTCGTGCCCGGCTCGGTGTCGCCACCGAGATCCATCCCGACGAGGACCGGGTCGTGGTCGGACGACCGGAACGGCGTCGTGTCGTAGAGGATCGACGCGTTGTAGTTGTACCGGCTGTACTCGTTCGCGATGGGCTCGACCGAGTTGATGTTCCAGATGTCGGTACCCGTCACGACGTCGGCCGCGGCCGGCGAGGCGAACACGTGGTCGAGCGACCCGACGTAGCCGTCGAAGAGGTAGCTCTGCTCGCCGGTCGTCTCGCCGAGGTCGACGTAGCCCGCGTCCTTGAGGACCTCGAGCGGGTCCTCCATCGAGTAGGAGTTGAAGTCGCCCGCGAGGAGGACCTTGTCCGTCCCCGCGCTCGCCGCGACGTCCTCGGCGAACCCGACGAGCGCCGTGGCCTGCGCGACGCGCGACGCGTTGAACGCGCCCTGCCCGTCGCCCGAGTCCTCGTCGCCCGGGAGGACCGGGTCGCCCGAACCCTTCGACTTGAGGTGGTTCGCGACGACGAGGACGTCGTCCTCGGCCGACTCGGCACCGTCGGCCGGCTGGAACACCTGCGCGAGCGGCTCGCGGGCGTTGACGAAGGCCGGGTCGTCGAGCAGGATCTGCGACGCGCCGACCGGCTCGGCCGCGTCCACCTGGTAGATGTACGCGAGGCGGATGACGTCCTCGTCCGCGGGCAGCGCCGCCGGCGACGGGACGAACGCCCACTCGTCGGCACCCGCGTCCTCGTTGAGGGCGTCGACCAGGTCGGACAGCGCCTGGTCGCGGTCCTTGCCGAACGGCTCCGAGTTCTCGATCTCCATGAGCGCGACCACGTCGGCGTCGAGCGCGTCGATCGCCGCGACGATCTTGGCCTCCTGCCGCTCGAGGTTCTCGTCGTTCGCCGCGCCGCGGGCGTCGCAGCCCCGGTTGACCGTGATCGGGTTGCCCGCGCGGTCCGTGTAGTACGTGCAGCCCGTGAGCTCGTCGCCCGTGGTCGTGAAGTAGTTGAGGACGTTGAACGTCGCGACGCTCAGGGTGCCGCCTACCTCGGCGGGCGCGTCCTCGCGCGTGTTCTCGAACGTCGCCGGCTGGACCTCGGCGGCGTTGCCGCCGTCGCCCGCGCGCAGGTGCGTGAGCGGCTGGAAGGTCCACGCCTCGAAGCGGTAGTCGAGGATCACGGGCGTCGTGAACGTGACGCCCGCGCCGACGCGCGCAGGCGCGCCGCCCGTGAGGTACGGGAGCGGGATCGCCTTGTTGGCGGTGGTGTTGAAGTTCGTCGTCGCGCCGTCGTCGAGCACGACTCCGCGGGCCGCGCGGTCCGCGACCGCGGCGGCCGCCTCGGCGCTGCCCGGGCGTCCGGCCGACGTCGGCTGGAGGAACGGGTCCGTCCCGGCCGCGAGGAGGAACGAGCCGTAGTAGTTCGTGTCGTAGTTGTCGGCGACCGTGTAGTCGCCGGCCGGCTGCACGAGCATGCCCTCGAGCGCCTCGCGCTCGGCGTCCGTCGCGGGGAACGCGACGTCCGCGGCCTTGACCGCCTCGGCGGCCTCGTCGAGGACGGACCAGCCGCCTGCGGCGGGCGTGATCTGCGTGAGCGTGAAGTACTCGGAGACCGTGCCCGTCACCTCGACGTGGTCGCCGACCTCGAGCTGCTCGGCCGCCGCCCTGGAGTAGACGAAGATCGCGTCGGACGCGTCGTGGTCGTCGCCCAGGTCCCCGCCGGTGCCCTCGGTCTGGAGGTACAGGCCGTCGTAGCCACCGGTCGGGTAGGTCGCGGTGACGACGCCGCGCGTCGTGACGGTCTGCCCGACGAGCGGGCTCGTGGCCCCCGTGCCCTGGATGTCGGCGATCGGCACGACCTCGCCCGGCTCCGGGTCGGGGCCGCCGTCGTCGCCGCCGTTCTGCGGCGTGACGGTGCTCGAGAGCGTGAAGTCCTTGCTGTTGTCGTCGGTGTCGACGAACCCCGTGCGGTTGACGGACGCGGGGACGTTGTTCGCCGACGGCGCCGGCCCGACCGCGGTCTCGAACGAGTTCGACGTGCCGTACCCGACCAGGTCGACGACGTTCGCGGCGTCCTTGAGGTCGCCCGTGCCGGGGTTGATGGCGCTCGTGCCGTCCGCGAGGACGAGCGTGCCCGTCGTGCCGGACGGGTTGATCCCGCCGGTCGCGTCGGGGGTGGGCAGCGCGGCACCGTTCGAGCCGTTCGAGCCGCCCTGGACGAGGTAGTAGCCGCCGGGCTCGACGCTGCCGGACAGCGGGGTCACGCCCGTGAAGGCGCCCGTGCCCGTCGCGGAGCGGTACTGGAGCGACATGCCCGACACGTCGATCGCCGCGTCGGTGGGGTTGTACAGCTCGACGAACTTGTTCGTGTACGGCGCGTTGGCGCTGCCGCCGCTCAGGTACGCCTCGTTGATGACGAGGCCGGACCCGTCGACGGCGGTCGGCAGGGAACCCGCCGCGGTGGCGGCGGTCGCCGACAGGGGGACGGCGAGCGCCGCGCTCAGCGTCGCTGCCACCACCTTTCCCCGTCGGATCCCGCGCTGCGGCGGGAGGTGGTGGTGGGACACGCTGACTCCTTCATCTCGTGCGGACGGCCCCGGAGCGCCCGTCCGTGCTGGGCGCGGACGCGACGCCCCTGACGCCAGGGTCATCGCAGCGCACGCGGATGAACGGACGGTTGCTGCCGGATCACCACCGTGAGAACGACACCGCACGTCGTCGTGCCGCGTCGGCCCCGCGAGCGGCGGCCGATCATCCACCGGACGCTAGCCCCACCGGTCCCCGGTCGCCAGATCAACGCCCGGAACGTTACGCACCGGTAACACGCAGGGGCGCGTCAGCGGGGACGTGTCGCCTGGAGCGGGAGCAACCAGGACAGGTCGGCCCGCTCGCCCGACGCCCGGACCCGGCCGTCGGCGACGGCGTCCGCCCACGCGAGCTCGCCCGTCGCGAGGCCGAGCCACGTCTGCGGGTCCGTCTCGACGACGTTGGGCGGCGTACCGCGCGTGTGGCGCGGGCCCTCGACCGCCTGGACGGCACCCGCCGGCGGGACCCTCACCTCGACGGCGTGGCCCGGCGCGACGTCGGCGAGCTCCTCGAGCGTGAACCGCACCGCCGTCGTCACGTCCCGGCGCTCGGCGCGCCCTTCGCGCCACGCGGCCAGGGCGACGCGGCCGGCAGCAGGTTCGGTGCGACGTCGGGCGGGCATGGCACCAGCCTAGGCACCGCTCGGCGCCGCGCGTGCGCGGCGGGCCGACGGGTCAGGCCGACGCGAAGAGCACGCGGCGGTCGGCGACGGACGCCTCGCGCAGCGTGACGCGCACGGGGTCCCCGAGCGGGAGGTCCGCACCATCCACGGGGGCGCGCACCGCCGGGTCGGCGAGCACGACCTGACCGCGGCGCCCCGTACCGGTGTCGGCCCCGCGCTCCCGGCGACGGTCGCGCTCGCGGTCGTCCTCGACGTCGACGACGACGCCGTCGAACACCTCGCCGACGCGTCCGGCGAGCAGCGCGGCCTCGACGACGTCGACGATCGCGCGGTCGTACGCGCTCGCGCGCTGCCCGGTCCGCGCCATCGTGCGCGGCAGCGCGGGCAGCGCGTCGAGCACCCAGCGCGGGACCGGCTCGCCGGCGCACAGCGCGAGGCACACCTCCGTGCCGTACCGGTCGACGAGGCGGCGCAGCGGCGCGGTGACGTGCGCGTACTCGGCGGCGATGGCCGCGTGCGCGGCGTCGTCGGGCACGCCCGGCTCCTGGCCCGTGCCGCCGAACGCCTCGTACGACGCCCCCCGGAACAGGCTCGTCGCCTCGGTGAGGAACGCCGCGTGCCGGGGCTGCGCGGAGTCGAGCGTCGGCACGAGTTCGCCGTACGCGACGTCGGGCGGCCACTCGATGCCGAGGGCCCGGGCCGTGCGGCGCAGGCGCGCGACGTCGCGCGGGTCGGCCTGCGGCAGCGCGCGGAAGATCCCGACGCCGCCGTCGCGCATGATGCGCGCCGCCGCGATGCCCGTGAGGAGCGAGACCTGCGCGTTCCACCCCTCGGCCGGGAGGGTCGCGCGGAACACGAGGCCGAACGAGCCGTCGTGCTGCACGACGATCTCCTGCTCGGGGACCTCGAGCGAGACACCGCCGCGGTCGCGCTCCCGCGCGCGGCGCAGCTCGCCGACGACGCGCAGCAGCGCGAGCGTCCCCGCGGTCTCGTCCGACCCGGCCGGCATGCCGGCCGTCCCCGCGCCCGGTGGGAGCGCGTCGATCCGCGCCTGCGCCTCCTCGTACGTGAGCCGGGCGCGCGACCGGACGACCGCGCGGCGCACGGTCGCGTCGAGGATCTCGCCTGCGGCGTCGAGCACGATCCGCCACGCCGCCGCGCGCCGGTCCTCCCCCGGGAGCAGGCTCGCCGCGCCCTCCGAGAGCGCGGCCGGGTGCAGCGGCGTTCGCACGTCGGGGGCGTAGAACGTGCTGCCGCGCTCGTGCGCCTCGGCGTCGATCGCGCCGCCGGGCTCCACGAACGAGCCGACGTCCGCGATGGCGTAGTGCACGACGTAGGCCGCGCCGCTCGCCCCACCCGGACCGGCCGGCTCGAGGAAGAGCGCCTGGTCGAGGTCCATCGACCCGGGCGGGTCGATCGTCAGGAAGGGCAGGTCGCGCAGGTCGGCCCGGGCCTCGGTGCCGCCCGTGTCGTCGGTGCCCGCACCGGCCGCACGAGCCCCGGCCGCCTCCGCCTCGGCGACGACCTCCGGCGCGAAGGCGTCGGGGACCTCCATCTCGCGGCGCAGCGCGTCGAGCGCCGCCCGGACGTCCCGGGTGGCGTCGGGGACAAGAGCGAGGCGGACCTGGGGACTGGGCACGGACCGACCCTACCGAGCCCCGCGGGGGCGCGCCGGACCGCGCGGGCCGGCCCGTCCCACGGCCCGGCCCGCGCGCCCGCTCAGAGGTCCCGCGTGCCGAACCGGTCGCCGGACCCTCGCGGGGCCACCCCTGCCCCGGCGGCGAGCTCGGCGCGCACCTCCGCGCGCAGGCGTCCCTGGTTCTCGGGGTTGGGCGCCGCCCCGAGCAGGAGCTTCGTGTACTCGTGCTGCGGGTCGAGGATGACCTGGTCGGACGGTCCCCGCTCCACGACGTTCCCGCGGAGCATCACGATGATCTCGTCGGAGAAGTGCCGGGCCGTCGCGAGGTCGTGCGTGATGTAGAGGACGCCGAGGTTCTCCTCCCGCTGCAGCCGCGCGAGGAGGTTGAGCACCCCGAGACGGATCGAGACGTCGAGCATCGACACCGGCTCGTCCGCGACGAGGAACCGCGCGCCGGGAGCGAGCGCGCGGGCGATCGCGACGCGCTGGCGCTGCCCGCCGGACATCTCGTGCGGCTGCTTCGCCGCGTAGACGTCGGCGGGGGTGAGGTTGACGCGCTCGAGCAGGTCGTGGACGCGGCGCTCGACGTCGGCCCTCGACCGCGCGACCCGGTGGATCCGCAGCGGCCGCTCCAGGTGGTGGCCCACCGTGTGGAACGGGTTGAGCGACGCGAACGGGTCCTGGAAGACCATCTGCACGTGGTGCCGGTACGCGTCGAGCGCGCGACCACGGGTCGCTGACGGCTTCCCGTCGAGCAGGACCTCGCCCGAGCTCGGGGTCTCCAGCTTCGCGATCATGCGCGCGACGGTCGACTTGCCCGACCCGGACTCGCCGACGACCGCGATCGTCTTGCCCGGCTCGAGCGTGAACGACACGTCGTTCACCGCGCGCAGGGTCGACCGCCGCAACCCGCTGCGGACGCGGAAGTCCTTGACGAGGTTGCGGACCTCGAGCGTGCTCATGCGTGCCGCCCTTCCTGGTGCTCGCCCGTGCGCACGAACGCGCCGCGGTCGCCCGTGAGGCTCGGGAAGGACCCGAGCAGCTTGCGCGTGTACTCGTGCTGCGGCCGTGCGTAGAGGTTCTCCGCGGTGTCGAGCTCGACGATCTCGCCCCGCAGCATGACCGCGATCCGGTCGCTGATCTCGAGGAGGAGGGGCAGGTCGTGCGTGATGAACACGACGGCGAACCCGAGCTGCTCGCGCAGCCGCATGATCTCGCGCAGGATGCCGCGCTGGACGACGACGTCGAGCGCCGTCGTGGGCTCGTCCATGATCATGACCTGGGGGCTCAGCGCGAGCGCCATCGCGATCATGACGCGCTGGCGCATGCCGCCCGAGAGCTCGTGCGCGTAGGAGTCGAGACGCCCGGGGTCCACGCCCACGAGGTCCAGCAGCTCCGCGGCCCGCGCGGCCTTCTCGCGCTTGCGCATGCCCGGGCGGTGCGTCGTGAGCACGTCGTAGAGCTGGGCCCGCACGCTGATGACCGGGTTGAGCGAGTTCATCGCGCCCTGGAACACCATCGAGACCTTGTCCCAGCGGTAGGACCGCAGGGCGTCTCCCTCGAGCGCGACGACGTCGATGTCGCTGCCGCCCTGGTCGTGGAACGTCACCTCGCCCGACGTGAGCAGGGCCGGCGCCTTGAGCAGCCGGTTGAGCCCGTACGCGAGGGTCGTCTTGCCGCAGCCCGACTCGCCGGCGAGCCCCAGGATCTCGCCCCGGTGCAGCGTGAGGGAGACGCCCTTCACGGCGTGGACGACCGGCGTCACCTCGTAGTCGATCGAGACGTCGTGCGCGGTGAGCACCGGGTCCAGCCCGGCGACGTGGTCGTCGTGCCCGCGCGACGTGAGCGGCCCGGCCGAGGTCGTGGCGGTCATGCTCGCACCCTCTCCTTCTCGTCGTCGGCTCGCTCGGTGCTGCGGGACGGACCGTCGCCGCCCGCCGGACCGTGCCCGGTCGTCGCGACGTCGTCGGCGGCGTCGCCGTCCGTGGCGTCGCCCTGCGCGGCGTCGTCGTGGCCGGTCGCGCCGAGGCCCGCCCTGCGGGCCTTGCGCACGCTCTTCACGGCGGCCGGGGCGTTGCGCAGCTTGGGGTTGATGATCTCGTCGATGGCGAAGTTCACGAGGGAGAGACCGGCGCCGAAGACCGCGATCATGAGGCCCGGCGGGACGAACCACCACCACGCCCCCGCGCTCAGCGCGTTGCCGCCGTAGGCGTCCATGATCATGGTCCCCCACGTGATCGACCCGTTGGGCCCGAGCCCGATGAACGACAGACCCGCCTCGCCGAGGATCGCGAGGATCACCGCGCCGAGGAACTGCGCGGCGAGGAGCGGGAGCAGGTTCGGCATGATCTCCACGAGGACGATCCGGGCCGTTCTCTCCCCCGCGACGCGCGACGCCGCCACGTAGTCGCGCGTGCGCAGCGAGCGGGCCTGGGAGCGCAGGATCACGGCGGAACCGGCCCAGCCCGTGATGCCGAGGATCATCGCGACGAGCCACAGGCTGCGGCTCTCGGCGTAGATGGCGATGACCATCATGAGGGGCAGGCCCGGGATCACCAGCATGACGTTCGTGCCGAGCGACAGGAACTCGTCCGTCCAGCCGCCCACGTACCCGGCGACGATCCCGAAGACGAGCGAGAGCGTGATGGCGATCCCGGCGGCGACGAGCCCGACGAGCAGCGAGCCCTTGGCGCCGTAGGCGAGCTGGGCGAGGACGTCGTAGCCGAGCTTCGTCGTCCCCAGGAGGTGCTCCGCGCTGGGCGGCTGCAGGGCCTCGTTGCCCGAGAAGCGCGGGTCCTGCACGACGTACGGGGCCACGAACGCGAAGAGCGTGATGCCGATCGTGATGACGAGACCGATGGCGAGCTTGACCGAGAACGACGGCAGGAGCTGGCGGAAGCCGCGGCGCGCCGTCTGCTCGGTCGGTGCCGCGGTGCCGACGGCGCTCGCCTCGACGACGGTGCTCTCGACCGGCTGGGCGACGTCCGGCTCGGCGGGCAGGCCGTCGACCGCTGCCTCGTCGAGGGGTACCGCCGGGCCGGCCTTCTTGGCGAGCTCCTGCTCGCGGATGTCGTCAGCCATTGTGCCGCGTCCTCGGGTCGATGAAGCCGTAGACCAGGTCCATGAAGAAGGTCGCCACCAGCACGGTGAGGGTGATGACGAGGAACAGGCCCTGCATGAGCGCGTAGTCGTTGCCCTGGACGGCCGTGATCATGAGCTTGCCGAGCCCCGGGTACGTGAACACCTGCTCCATGACGATCGCGCCCGTGACGACGAACGCGAGCGAGATGCCGAAGCCGGCGATCGAGGGCAGCGCGGCGTTGCGCGTCGCGTACGTGAGGAGGATCCGCGACCTCCGCAGGCCCTTGGCCTCGGCGGTCGTGATGTAGTCCTCCGACAGTGTCGAGACCATCATGTTGCGCATCCCGAGCAGCCACGCCCCGAACGACGAGAGCACGACCGTCAGGGCGGGCAGGAAGCCGTGGTAGATCACCGAGCCGACGAACTCCCAGCTCAGCTCGGGACCGTCGAACGTGAAGACGTCGTACCCGCCGATGCGCGGGAAGACCGGGTTCTGCACGGCGAAGAGGTAGGCCAGCAGGAGCGCGACCCAGAAGTACGGGAGCGACTGGAGCAGCGTCGACGCCGGGATGAGGTTGTCGACCCACGTGCCGCGACGCCAGCCGATCCACGCGCCGCCCGCGATGCCGATGACGAACGAGATGACCGTCGCGAGGCCGAGCAGGCCGATCGACCACGGCAGCGCGGACCCGATGAGCTCGGTGACGGGTGTGGGGAACTTCGTGACGGAGACGCCGAGGTCCCCGCGGAGGATGTTGCCCCAGTACGCGACGTACTGGTCCCACATCGACTGGTCGGTGTCCGCTCCGAGGAGGAGCCGGATGGTCTTCTCGACCCCGGGTGCGACCTCGCCGCTGCGGGCCATCTTGGCCAGCATGATGTCGGCGGGGTCGCCCGGCATCAGCCGGGGGATCAGGAAGTTCAGGGAGATGGCAGCCCACAGGGTGAACGCGTAGAACGCGATCCGCCGGGCGTAGTACTTCATCGGGTGCGTCCCTCGGTCATCACGGCTCCTCCTCGGTGCGGTTCAGCGGTGCGTCACTCGGCGGGCTTCAGGTTGCCGAGGACGTAGCCCGCGGAGACCGAGCCCCACGACGGCGGGAAGGCGTAGAGGTCGTCCTCCGTCGGCCAGCCCGTGTAGTCCGTGTCGTTGAAGAAGGTCTGCGTCGCGTTGATGACGAGGGGGATGTACGGCAGGTCGCGCGTGATCTCCGCCTGGATCGTGGCGTAGGCCTCCTTCTTCGCGGCCTCGTCGTTCGTCGCGGCGGCCGCCTGCACGGCCTCGTCGACGACGGGGTTGGCGTAGCGCGAGAAGTTCCACTCGCCCGGCTCGAGCTGGGTGCCGACGGCCTGCGTGTAGTCGCCGGAGAACCAGTCGCGGTAGATCTGGAACGGGTCGGCGACCGAGGTGCCGATGACGCCGCCCATGATGAGCTGGTAGCTGCCGGACTGGCGCGAGTCGGAGAACTCCTGCCAGCTCACGGTGCTCGCCGTGACGGCGATGCCCGCGGCCCTGGCCTGCTCCTCGATGAGCTTGGCGGCGTCGTTGTAGTCGGTCCAGCCGTCGACGGAGGTCAGCGTCAGCTCGACCTTCTGGCCGTCCTTGGCGTAGATCCCGTCGTCGCCCTTGGCGTAGCCGGCCTCCTCGAGGACCTTGCCGGCGGCCGCGACGTCGGCCGACTGCGGGCTCTCCTTCTCCACGTCCGGCGAGATCCACTGGTCGTCACGGCCGAGGAGCGCGAACGTCGGGGAGATCGTCCCGGCCAGGCCCACGAACGCCTTGTCCGTGATCGTGCCGCGGTCGATGGCGAGGTCGAGCGCCTGGCGCACGGCGACGTCGGTCTGCGGGCCGGTGCAGCCGAGGTCCGCGTTGGCGCACGTGTAGAGCACCGTCGGGTCCTGCGGCGTGTTCACGTAGCCCGTGGGGCCTCCCGAGGAGGCGACGCCCTCGGGGTCCGGGACGAACATGCCCGCCCAGTCGAGGTCGCCCGCCTTGAGCAGGTCCTCGGCGGACTGGTTGGCGTCGATGCCGAGGTAGCGGACCTCCTTGACGGCGGGCTTGCCGTCCTGCCAGTAGTCCTCGTTCGCGACGAGGGAGTAGGCCGCGTCCGAGGTGGTCTTGACGGTGTAGGGGCCGGTGCCGACGGGCTCCTCGTTGGTGAAGGTCGTCATCTCCTCGGCCGACTTCTCCGACCAGACGTGCTCGGGGATCATCCAGGAGGCGCCGAGGAGCGCGAACTCGTTGGTGTACTGGGGGCCGTCGAACGTCAGGACGACGGTCGTCTCGTCGGTCGCCTCGGCGGACGTGAGGTACGCGGGCTTGGACGCCTCGTTGGTGAACGAGAACACCACGTCGTCGACCGTGAAGTCCTCGCCGTCGTTCCACGTCACGCCCTGGCGGATCGTGATCGTGAGCTCGGTGCCGTCCTCGTTCCACTCGAACGACTCGCCGAGCATCGGCGTCGGCTCGCTCGCCTGAGCCTTGTTGTAGACGAAGAGCGTCTCGTACACCGGGCCGAGCGCGCCGTGCAGCACCGTCGGCGCGAAGGGGTTGAAGTTGGCGACGATCGGGGTCTGGGAGCCGGCCCACACGTTGAGCACGCGGCCGGCCGTCGCGCCTTCCTCGCCCTCCCCCTCGCCGCCGCCCGAGCAACCCGTCGCCAGGAGGGTCACGCCGGTCACGAGCGCAACCGCCGTGAGCAGACGCCTGCGCGTCGTGCTTCGAATCATCATCGGTCCTTTCGCATGGACGACGCGTCGTCGCGTCGTTCGTCGTGCGCCCGGAGGCGTGTGCAGGAACACTAACTAATTCCCACCACGCGTCACGCAATACGACAGGAAAGTTACCTAACTGATACACGGCCGCAACGGACGGGGGCTTTCACGCCCTTGGGGCGGCCCGCGTGCCGGTCAGCGCGCGGCGTCGAGCGCCGCCCGGGCCGCGGCAGCGACGGCCGGGTCCGTGACCTCGTAGCCCGCGTCGCCGCCCCCGCCCGGACCCGCGTCGTCGCGCACGACGCCCTTCGCCGACAGGTGGACGGCGTCCACGCCGACGGCGACGAGCGCCGCGACGTCCTCGACCCGCACTCCCCCGCCGGCCATCACCTGGACGGCTCCGCCGAGCGGCCCGTGCGCTCGGGCCGCGAGCTCGCCGAGCCGGTCCGCGCCGTCGACGCTCCGGGCCGCGCCGCCCGAGGTCAGCACGCGGTCGATGCCCAGGGCCGCCAGGACGTCGAGCGCGGCGAGCTGGTCGGCGACGACGTCGAAGGCCCGGTGGAACGTCACCTCGGCGCCGCCGGCCGCCGCGACGAGCGCCCGCACCGCGTCGGCGTCCACGGCGCCCTGCGGGGTGAGCGCCCCGACGACGACGCCGCTCGCGCCCGCCTCCACGGCCGCCCGCACGTCGCGGACCTGCACGTCCACGTCGTCGGCCGAGCACACGAACCCGCCCGGCCGGGGCCGCACGAGGACGTGGACCTGGGGCCCGGGCACGCCGTCGCGGCCGGCGCCGCGGGCGACGTCCAGGGCGGCGGCGAGCAGGCCCGCGCTCGGCGTGAGCCCGCCCGTGGCGCCGAGCCCGACGCAGAGCTCCACCCGGCGCGCGCCCACGGCGGCCGCGACGCGCACGCCCTGGGGGTCCTGGACCGCGAGCTCGAGCGCCACGTCGCGCCCGGCCGCTCGTGCGCCGCCCTCGTTCCCGTTCGTCGTCACCGTGCGCTCCCGTCGTCCCGTCGGCGTGCGGCCGGTCGGGCGCGCGTGCACGCACGCCCCGGCCGCCCGCCAGGGTAGACGACGGTCAGATGACCCCGAGCGCGATCATCGCGTCGGCCACCTTGGTGAACCCGGCGATGTTCGCCCCGAGCACGTAGTTGCCCGGTGCGCCGTACTCGTCGGCCGTCTCGACGCAGCGGTCGTGGATGCCCGCCATGATCTGCGCCAGACGCTCCTCGGTGTGCTCGAACGTCCAGGCGTCGCGCGACGCGTTCTGCTGCATCTCGAGCGCCGACGTCGCGACCCCGCCGGCGTTCGCCGCCTTGCCGGGCGCGAACAGCACGCCGGCGTCCTGCAGGAGCGCGACGGCCTGGGGCGTCGTCGGCATGTTCGCCCCCTCGGCGACGGCGACGACGCCGTGCGCGACGAGCTGCTTCGCGGCCCGCTCGTCGAGCTCGTTCTGCGTCGCGCACGGCAGCGCGACGTCGGTCGGGACGTCCCAGATCGAGCCGTCCGTGACCAGGCGGGCACCCGGCCGGCGGGCCACGTAGTCCGCGACGCGGCCGCGCTCCACCTCCTTCACGTGCCGGAGCAGCGCGAGGTCGACGCCGAGGTCGTCCACGACGTAGCCGGAGGAGTCCGAGAACGCGACGACGTGCCCGCCGAGCTGCTGCGCCTTCTCGATCGCATAGGTCGCGACGTTGCCCGAGCCGGACACCGTGACACGGCGACCGTCCAGGTCGCGCCCGGTCGTGGCGAGCATGCGCTCGGCGAACAGGACCGTGCCGTACCCGGTCGCCTCCGTCCGCACGAGCGACCCGCCCCAGCTGATCCCCTTGCCCGTGAGCACGCCGGACTCGTACCGGTTGGTGATGCGCTTGTACTGGCCGAAGAGGTAGCCGATCTCCCGCCCGCCGACGCCGGTGTCCCCCGCGGGGACGTCGGTGTTCTCGCCGATGTGCCGGTAGAGCTCCGTCATGAAGGACTGGCAGAACCGCATGACCTCCCCCTCGGAGCGGCCGCGCGGGTCGAAGTCGGACCCGCCCTTCCCGCCGCCGATGGGCATCCCGGTGAGCGAGTTCTTGAAGACCTGCTCGAACCCGAGGAACTTCACGATGCCGAGGTACACCGAGGGGTGGAAGCGCAGCCCGCCCTTGTACGGGCCGAGCGCGGAGTTGAACTCGACCCGGAAGCCGCGGTTGATCTGCACGCGCCCCGCGTCGTCGACCCACGGCACGCGGAAGATGATCTGCCGCTCCGGCTCGCAGACCCGCTCGAGCACCGCGGCCTCGACGTAGCGCGGGTGCTTGTGCAGCACGGGGCCCAGCGAGTCGAAGACCTCGCGCACGGCCTGGTGGAACTCGGCCTCGCCGGGGTTGCGGCGCAGGACGTCGTCGAAGACGGACTGCAGGCGGCTGTCCATGGGTGCTCCTCGTCGGACGGGTGGCGGAACCCCCGACGGTACGCCCGTACCGGATTTTCGTGCACGTGCGTCTCACCCCCGGGCCGCCCGTCGCGTCACCGGCGCGACACAACCGTCCACCTCCTGAGAAAACTGGACTGGTCGAGTCGTCTTTCTCGGTTCCGTTGCTATACCCGTTCCCAGGGCAGCCCTGACGGCCCGTGCGGACGACGAGAACTGCGAGGAACGACCCATGACACACCACCTCCCCCCGACCGGCCCGACCACGGTCGTGGCCCTCTCCGGCAACCCGCGACCGGGTTCACGCACGCTCCGCGCGGCAGAGGCGCTCGCCCGACGCGTCGCGGCGCACCTGGACGCACCGGTCTCCGCGACGGCGGCGGACGAGCCCGCCGGCCCCGACGACGCCGTCGAGACGATCGACCTCGCGGCGCTCGCGGGCGAGCTCCTGGCGCCGGAGCACCCCGCCGCCGACGTCGCGCTCGCCCGGCTCGCCGGCGCGCGCGTCGCGGTGGTGGCGACGCCGGTCTACAAGGCGTCGTACACCGGGCTCCTCAAGGCGTTCCTCGACCTGTACGGCCCGGGCGGGCTCGCGGGCGTGGTCGTCGTCCCGCTCGTCGTCTCCGGCAACCCCGCGCACGCGCTCGCCGGAGAGGTCCACCTGCGGCCCGTGCTCGTCGAGCTCGGCGCCGTCGTCCCGACGCGCACGCTCGCACTCACCGAGGACCAGCTCGCCGACCTCGACCCGGTGATCGACGTCTGGCTGGCCGGCGCGGGCGACGCGCTGCGCCACGCCGCAGGCGGCGGTGCGGACGACCGTGCGACAGCAGCCGGCACGGCCCTCGCGGGGGTGGCCCGATGACCGCCGAGCCGACGACCGACCTGTCCCACCTCGAGGTGCTGCTCGCCGAGCAGGACGAGCCGCAGCTCAGCCCGGACGAGTACAAGGCGGTGTTCCGCCAGCACCCTGCCGGCGTCGCCGTCGTCGCGCTCGAGCACGAGGGTCGCCCGGTCGGCTTCACGGCGACCTCCGTCATCTCGGTCTCCGCCGCCCCGCCGCTGCTCGCGTTCTCCCTCGCGTCCACGTCGTCGTCGTGGCCCGCGATCTCCACCGCGCGCACCCTGACGGTCAGCTTCCTCGCCGACCACCAGGACGACGTGTCGGCCCGCTTCGCGACGAGCGGCATCGACCGGTTCGCCGACGGCGGGTGGTCGCGGCTCGGGACCGGGGAGCCCGTGATCGACGGCGCGCTGTCCTGGGTGCGGGGCAGGGTGGTGCAGCGCACCCCGGTCGGCGACAGCTACCTCGTCTCGCTGCGCGCGCTCGCGTCGCGCACCGGTGACGCGGCGCGGCCCGACGCCGCGGAGCCGGCCCGGGCCGCGTCGCCGCTGGTCTACCATGACCGGGCATACCACCGGATCGGTGACCACTCCGCCCTGTGAGCCCCGGACCGGACGAGCGTCAGGGCGTCACCAGCTCCAGCCGCGAGCGCTGAGCTCGAGCTCCTCGCGGAACCGCTCCTCGTCCCCGGCCCGGAACCCGGCCTGCAGGGGCATGTCCTCGACAGGAAGACCGGTGAGCCGGCACGCCTCGCGCAGGAGCGCGTCGTACGCGCCCTGGACCGCGAGGTAGTGGTGCGCGCGCGCGTAGACCTCGGGGTCCGCCTCGATGCGGCGCAGCTCCGCGGCCAGCTCGCTGAGCCGGACCTGGAGGCCCAGGGTCACGAGGGGGTCGGGCGCGGCGGCCCGACGCCGACCGTGGTGCCGGGGCGGTCGGGGCGCGGCCGGGAGCGGCCGCGGGTGCAGCGCGCGGAGCAGCACCCACCACACGGCGGCGAGGGTGCACGCCGCCGAGCACCAGAGCATGAGCTGCCACGTCATCGGAGCCGACCTCGGAGCCCGCCCCGCGGGGGGCCGCGAGGCGTCGTAGGGACGTCCTCAGTCTACGGCGAGGCTCCCTCCGAGAGCCATGCGTGGGTGACCTGCTCCCGCCGACGACAGACCCCTGCCCCCGCTCGTGACCATCGCCCTCCGGGTCGCCGTCCTCCCGGTCGGCCCCCTCCTGGCCGCGTCCCGGCCGGACCTCGGGGGACCGGTCCCGCCACCGCCCGTCGGCCGCCGTCAGCCGCCGAGCAGGTCGGGATGCGGGTGCCGGACGCCCTGCACGGCTCCGCGCGGGATGCTCGCGCCGATCGCCGCGACGTCGTCGGCCGTGAGCTCGACGGACGCCGCCGCGACGTTCTGCTCCAGGTAGGCGAGCCGCTTCGTCCCCGGGATCGGGACGACGTCGTCGTCCTGCGCGAGGAGCCAGGCCAGGGCGAGCTGCGCCGTCGTCACGCCGCGCTCGGCCGCGAGGCCCTCGAGCGTGCGCACGAGACCGCGGTTGTGCTCGAACGCCTCGCCCGCGTACCGCGCGTGCGCGCGGCGCACGTCGTCCTCGGCGAAGGCGTCCGGCGCGTCGACCGTGCCCGTGAGGATGCCGCGCCCGAGCGGGGAGAACGGCACGAACCCGATGCCGAGCTCGCGCAGGGTCGGGAGCACCTCGTCCTCCGGATCCCGCGTCCACAGGGAGTACTCGCTCTGGACCGCCGTCACGGGGTGCACGGCGTGCGCTCGGCGCACGGTGGCCGCGGACGGTTCCGAGAGGCCGATCGCGCGGACCTTGCCGGCCTCGACGAGCCCCGCGAGCGCCCCGACCGTCTCCTCGACCGGGACCTGCGGGTCGACGCGGTGCAGGTAGTACAGGTCGAGCCGGTCGGTCCCGAGCCGCGACAGGCTGCGGTCGACCGCGGCGCGCACGTACTCGGGCCTGCCGTCGACGCGGCGGCCCTCCGGGTGCCCGCCGGCCGGCGGGAGGCCGAACTTCGACGCGAGGACGATCTCGTCGCGGTGCGCGCCGAGCACCCGGCCGATCAGCTCCTCGTTGCGACCGTGCCCGTAGACGTCCGCCGTGTCGACCAGCGTCACCCCGAGCTCGATCGCGCGGCGCAGGACGACCTCCGCCTCCGGCGCGTCGGCCGGGCCGTACGCGTCGGTCACGGACATGCCGCCGAAGCCGAGCGCGGAGACGGTGAGCGCGGCCGGGCCGGTGCCGAGGACGCGGGACGGGAGAGCGGAGGACGCTGCTGCGTGGTCGGTCATGGCGACAGCGGACCACTCGCCGGTTCCCGGTGCAAGCGTCCGCCCGGTCCTCTCACCTGCCGAGAGGACGTGAACGCGGTGCGGTCACCGGGCGAGGTACCGCGTGACGACCTCGTGCAGGGCGGTCGTGGTCAGGCCGAGCGACTCGACGTCCACGCGCTCGTCGTTGCCGTGGAACAGGCTGCGGAACACGCCCGGGTCCCAGCGGTCGCTGAGCAGCCCGAACCCGTAGGCCGGGACGCCGCGGCGGCGGTAGAACCGCCCGTCCGTCCCGCCGGTCCCGAGCGTCGGGAGCGCGCTCGCGCCCGGGACGACGTCGCCCACCGTCTCGTCGATGATCGCGAAGAGCTCGGTGTGCAACGGGGACAAGGACGGCTCGCCGAAGTGGTCGCCCTCGACGTGCACGTGCTCGGCGAGATCGCCGAGCGCGTCGCGTAGCAGGTCGTCGACGTCCTGCGGTCGCGTCCCCGGGAGCACGCGGATGTCGAGCGTGACCTCGGCCTCGCCCGGGATGACGTTGGGCTTGGCGCCGGCGTGCAGGACGGTCGGCGCGACGGTCGTGTGCGTCGTCGCGTGCGCCACGGAGCCCAGGACACCGAGCGCGGGGAGCGCGTCGTCGAGCCGCTCCGGGTCGAGGAGCGCCTCCCGCACCTCCTGCGGGACGTCGAGGGCGGCGGCGTACCGCCGCCACAGGTCGCCCACGACGAGCGGCGCCCGGTGCTCGGCGATCCGGCGCACGGCCTCTGCCGCGAGGACGATCGCGTTGAGCGAGCCGTACGGTCCCGAGCCGTGCCCGGGCCGCCCGACGACGCGGAGCCGTCGCCCCGCGCCGCCCTTCTCGCCCACGGCGACGGTGCGCCGCCCGCCCGTGCCGACCGGGACGCCGCCCGACTCCGTGAGCACCGCGTCGACCCCGACGAGGTCCCAGCGGTGCGTCGTCAGCCAGTCGGCGCCCCACACGCTGCCGTGCTCCTCGTCGGCCACGGCCACGAGCACGAGGTCGCCGCGCAGGCGCCGTCCCGAGGCGGCGAGCGCGCGCGTCACGACGGCGAACGCCGAGGTCAGGCCGAGCATGTCGATCGCCCCGCGACCCCACACCCACCCGTCGACGAGCTCGCCGCCGAACGGGTCGCGGCTCCAGCCCGCGGGCTCGACCGGCACGACGTCCGTGTGCCCGACCAGGCCGAGCGACGGCGCGTCCGGGTCCGTGCCGCGCAGGCGCGCGACGAGCGAGGCCCGGCCGGGCTGCGGCTCGACGACCTCGATCTCGAGGCCGTCCACCCCGTCGAGGAAGTCCAGGAGCGTGCGGACGGTCCGGATCTCCTGGCCCGATCCGACCGAGCCGTCGTTGACGCACGCGTTCCGGACGAGCGCCTGGAGCAGCTCGGTCGTCTGCCCGGCGCGTCGGCGGTGGTCGTCCGGGCTCGCGCCCGGCCACGACGCGGGGGTGGTGGTCGTGGTCATCGGCTCTCCTCCAGACCCGCGAGCGCCCGGCGACCGGGGATGGCGGCGACCAGCTCGCGCGTGTAGGCCTCCTGCGGGTCGAGCAGGATGGCGTCCGCCGGGCCCTGCTCGACGACCCGCCCGGACTGCATGACGCCGACGTGGTCGGACACCTGGCGGACCACGGCGAGGTCGTGCGAGATGAACAGGTACGTCAGCCCGTGCTCGGCCTGGAGCCGCACGAGCAGCTCGAGGATCTGCGCCTGGACCGACACGTCGAGCGCCGACACCGGCTCGTCGAGCACGACGAGGGCGGGGTGCAGCGCGAGCGCCCGCGCGATCGCGACGCGCTGGCGCTGCCCGCCCGACAGCTCGCGCGGGCCGCGGCGCAGGACGTCGGCCGGCAGCGCGACGTCCTCGACGAGCGCACGCGCCCGGTCGGCGCGCTCGGACGCCGACCCGACGCGGTACGCCCGGAGCGGCTCGGTGATGATCTGCTCGACCGTGAACCGCGGGTCGAGGGACGCGTACGGGGACTGGTAGACGACCTGGAACCCGCGTCGCAGCGCGCGCAGCCGCTCCCCGCGCGCCGAGGTGATGTCCTCGCCCTCGAACAGCACCGTCCCGGCCGTCGGACGCTCGAGCCGCAGCGCGAGCCGCGCCGTCGTGCTCTTCCCGGAGCCGGACTCGCCCACGAGCGCGTACGTCCGGCCCCGCTCGACGGCGAGGCTCACGCCGTCGACCGCGACGAGCGTGCGGTGCGCGGAGCCGCGCGGCAGCGTGAACTCCTTGCGCAGGTCCCGGACCTCGAGCACGGGTGCGCAGTCGGCGCGGCCGGTGTCGTCGGGACCCGAGGCGCCCGGTCCGACGACGGACCCCGCCACCGCGGCCCGGTGCGCCCCCGCGCGGTCCCCGGCCACGGCACGCGACGGCTCGGCCGCCGCCACGAGGCGCGCGCTCGCGAGGCTCGGTGCCGCCGCGACGAGCTGCTTCGTGTACGGGTGCTGCGGGTCGTCCAGCACCTGGTCCGCGGTGCCCTCCTCGACGACGGCACCGCGCTCGAGCACGACGATCCGGTCCGCCCGGTCCGCCGCGACGCCGAGGTCGTGCGTGATGAGGAGGACGGCCGTCCCGAGCTCGCGCACGAGCCCGTCGAGGTGGTCGAGGATGCGGCGCTGCACGGTGACGTCGAGCGCGCTCGTGGGCTCGTCCGCGACGAGGAGTCGCGGCCCGGCCGCGACGGCGATCGCGATGAGCACGCGCTGGCGCATGCCGCCCGACAGCTGGGACGGGTACTGGCGCGCACGGGCCTCCGGGTCGTCGATCCCGGCCTGCCGCAGGAGCTCCACCGCGCGCCGGCGGGCTTCCTGGCGCCGTGCGAGGCCGTGGATGACGAGGACCTCGGCGACCTGGTCGCCCACGCGGGTCACGGGGTTGAGCGAGACCGTCGGGTCCTGCGGGACGAGCCCGAGCTCGCGGCCGCGCACCTCCTGCCACTCCTTCTCCGTGAGCGCGCCGAGGTCGCGCCCACCGAGCCGGATCGACCCCGCGGTGACGCTGCCGCCGCGCGGGAGCAGGTGCAGCGCCGCGTGCGCGGTCGTGCTCTTGCCCGAGCCGGACTCGCCGACGAGAGCGACGACCTCGCCGCGACCGACGGTGAGGTCGACGCCGCGCACCGCGCGGTACGTGCCGCCGTCGCGCATGCGGTACGCGACCTCGAGCCCGGCGATCTCCAGCAGCGGTCCGGGGGGCGCGGCGTCCTCGGTGGTGCCGGTGGTGGTGGTCATGACTCGTCTCCCGTCCTCTCCAGGGCCCGCGCTATCCGGTTCGCCGACAGCACGACGGCGACGATCACCAGGCCGGGCAGCGTCGTCAGCCACCACGCCGTGGCGAGGTAGTCACGGCCGCCCGACACGAGCGACCCCCACTCCGGCGCCGGTGGCGGCGTGCCGTAGCCGAGGAAGCTCAGCGCGGAGATCGCGAGCACCGCCGTCCCGAGCTCGAGCGCGACGAGGGCGACGACCGGGCCCGTCGAGTTGGGCAGCACGTGCCGCCACAGCACGCCGTACCAGCGCACGCCCGCACCACGCGCCGCCTCGACGTACACCGACGTCGACGTGCGCAGGACCTCGGCGCGCATGACGCGCGCGAACGTGGCGACGCTCGCGATGCCGACGGCGATCGCGACCTTGATCGTGCCGAACCCGAGCGCCGTGATGATCGCGAGCGAGAGCAGGATGCTGGGGATCGCGAGCAGGACGTCGACGAGGCGGCCGACCACGTCGTCCACCCAGCCGCGCACGAAGCCGGCGAGCAGACCGAGCGCCGACCCCACGACGAGCCCCACCGCGACCGCGACGACCGTCGCGAGCAGCGACACGGACGCACCGTGCACGACGCGCGCGTGCACGTCGCGCCCGAGGTGGTCGGTCCCGAAGAGGTGGGTCGTCGACGGCGGCTGCAGGCGGTCGGCCGGGACGCCCACGAGCGGGTCGTACGCCGTGAAGAGCTGGGGCACCACGGCCCAGGCCGTGACGAGGAGCACGACGACGCCGGCCAGGACGAGCCCCGGACGCCGCACGAGGTAGCGCGCGACGCGGCGTGCGCGGCCCGGCACCGGCGCGCCGCGCACCAGCCCGCGCCGGATGACGGACCGCGCGTCGGCACGGTCCGCGATCTCGATCTCGATCTCCTCCGGACTCCGAGCGGCGGGAGCGCCGGGCGCCACGGGCCGCCCGGTCACCTCGGGCGCGTCCGGCACCTCGGGCGCCTGGACGTCCGGCACCGCCGGGTGCGCGACGCGTGCCGCCGCGGTCGTGTCCGGTGCGGGGTCGCGCAGCACGACCCGCACCCCTGGCCTGCTGCTCATGCCGCCACCACCTTCTGTCGAGCGTCGATCCGCGGATCGAGCAGGGGGTACACGAGGTCGACGAGGAGCGTCACGACCACGAAGACGAGCGCCGAGAACACGACGACCGCCTGCACCACCGGGATGTCCTGGGAGTCCACCGCGGTCACCGTGAGCCGCCCGAGGCCGGTCCGCGAGAACACGGTCTCGGTCACGACGGTGCCGCCCAGGAGGCTGCCCACGAGCACGCCCAGCACCGTGAGCGCCGGGATCGCGGCATTCCGCAGCGCGTGCGCGAAGTGCACGCGCGCGCGGCTCGCGCCCTTGGCCCGCGCCGTCTCGACGTAGGGCTCGGTGAGCGTGCCGCGCAGGCTGCGCGCGAGGATCTGCGCGATCGAGGCGCTCGCGGGGATCGCGAGCGTGACGGTGGGCAGCACGAGGCCGATCGGTCCGTCGTCGCCGATCGCGGGGAACAGGGGCAGCTGGAACGAGAACCACTGCAGGAGCAGCAGGCCCACCCAGAAGGTCGGGAGCGCGACGCCCAGCGGGGGCAGCGAGGAGAGCGCGTGCCGCAGCCACCGCGCCCGGGGGAAGGTGCTGGCGACGGCGAGGCCGCCACCGAGGACGACCGCCAGCACGAGCGCCGACGCCGTGAGCGTGAGCGTCGCCGGGAGCGCCTCGAGCACGAGCCGGCTCGCCGGCGCCCCCGACGTGTACGACGCCCCGAAGTCGAGGCGCAGGGCGTGCCACAGCGCGTCGAGGTACTGCACGACCACGGGGCGGTCGAGCCCGTACTGCGCGCGGAGGTCGTCGAGGAGGGCGGGGTCGACCTGGTCCGCCTCCCCGCCGCCGCTCGCCATGAGCGCCGCAGGGTCGCTCGGCAGCAGGTACAGGACGAAGAACGAGATCGTGAACGCCGCCCAGAGGACGAACAGGCCTTGACCGGCGCGGCGCAGGACGTACCGGCCCATGGGTCGGCCTCCTTCCGTGGTGGTCCGGTCCGCCTGCCCGACGACGCTGCGTCGGGCAGGCGGACCCGGTCGGGTCAGTCCTGGACGACCCAGGCGTCGTAGAAGTCGAGGCGCGAGGACGCCTCGAACGTCAGGCCGTGGACCCTGTCGGACGCCGCGATGGTCGTCGAGAGCTCGTAGACCGGGATCGCGTGCCCGTGCTGGACGAGCAGGCGCGACGCCTCGGTGACGAGCTCCTGTCGTTCCGTCGCGTCGGTCGACGCGGCGGAGCGGTCGAGCAGGTCGTCGACCTCCGCGGCGTCGCGCTGGTTGATGTTGCGCGCGTTCGCCGAGAAGATCGTGCGCAGCACGTCCGGGTCGGAGCGCGTGAGGTTGTAGTAGTCGAAGTCGAAGTCGCCGCTCTCCTTGATGGCCTGCGACTCGGCGACGGTGACGTGCTGGAGCCGGAGGTCGACGCCGATCTGCGCGAGCTGCTGCTGCACGAGCTCGAGCGGCTCGGGAACCTGCCAGAAGGTCACCGTCGTCGAGAGCTTCTGACCGTCCTTCTCGCGCACGCCGTCGGCGCCCTCGACCCAGCCCGCGTCGTCGAGGATCTTCCTCGCACCCTCGGGGTCGTACGCGAGCTCCTCGGCGATGCTCTCGTAGAGCGGCGTCGAGTGGGAGAGCACGCCCGTCGCCGGCTCGTCCTGCTCGCTGAGGACCGTGTCCGCGATCTGCTCGCGGTCGATGCCCTTCGAGATCGCCGTCCGCACGGCCTCGTCGCCCGCGAGCGCGCTCGACTCGTTGGGGAACAGGTTGAAGACGACGCCCGGGTTCGCGCGGTACGACAGCCAGAAGCCGTTGCCGTCGAACTGCGGCAGGTCGACGGTCGAGATCGCCGCGGTCGCGTCGATCTGCCCGGACTGCAAGCTGCCGCTGCGCACGCTCGCCTCGGGGACGACCTTGAACGTCACGGTGTCCAGGTACGCCTCGCCCGTGTGGTCGTTCGCCGCGGAGCCCCACGCGTAGCCCGCGACCTTCTCGAGCACGATCTCCTGGTCCTGCGTGTACGACTGCACGGCGAACGGCCCGGAGCCCACGAACTCGCCGGCGCAGCGGTCCTCGACGCTCAGGTCCGCCGACGACGGCGCGAGCAGGCCGAGCGAGAACGTCGACGTGGCCTGGAGGAACTGCGCGCTCGGCTCGGCGAAGTCGACCGTGACGGTGCTCTCGTCGACGACCGTCGTCCCCTCGTAGCCGACGAGGTACTGCGAGCCGAGCGACGCCGCCGCGCCGAGCGCCACGATCGCGTCGAAGTTGGTCTTCACGGACGCCGCGTCGATCGGTGTGCCGTCGGCGTAGGTCGCGTCGTCGCGCAGGTGGAACGTGTAGCTCGACGCGTTCTCGTCGACCTCCCAGCTCTCCGCGAGCCACGGCAGGATCTCACCGGTCTCCGGGTCCTGGGCCGTGAGCGAGGCGACGGTCTGGCGAGCGGCGGCGATGGCGTCGTTGTTGCCGACCTGCTGCGGGTCGATGCAGTGGGAGTCGACGGTGATCGCGAAGGTCAGGTCGCCGCCCGCGACGGGCTCGGCCGGGGCCGACGCGGCGTCCGCGGTGTCGCCCGTCCCCGTGCCGGCGCCCCCGCAGCCGGCGAGCAGGAGTCCGGCCGCCGCGGCGGCCGCGGTGGCAGCCGTGGTGGCGGTCAGGGGCCGACGGCGGTGGGGTGCGCTGTTCATGGTCGTGCTGTCTCCTCGGGGTGCCGGTGGCCGGCGGTCTGTCGGCACCGGTGGACGTCGCTCCCCGCCCTGGGACGGAGGCGCGGCGGGTCCACGCGGGGGCCGTGCTTACCCCGCAGCGGGAGCTGCGCGGTCAGGTCGTTCCCGGAGCACCCCGTCACGTCGAAGGGTTGCTGGTCAGCGAGCCGGGCCTTCGTGCTGACGCTCGTCACCTGCGGCCTACGGAACCAATCTCGACCGTTCCGGTCAAGTATCGAGACGGACGTCCCGCATGCCGGACGGATGTTTCGCGCGGGACGCTCCCGACGGGGCTCTGGGCGACGGGTCCGTCGTCAGACGGCCGTGAAGCCTGCCGCGCGACGGGCGTCGGCGGGACCCCAGAGATCCGTCGTGACCTCGGCGCGGACCACGGGGACCACCTCCTCGGCGAACCGGCGCAGGACGTCCTCCTGCTGGGTCGCCGGGACGAGGTGGTTGACCGACACGGACTGCAGGTCGTGCCCGTACGACGCGTGGTAGTCGAGGATCTTCTCCGCGACCCGCTCGGGCGAGCCCACGAGCGCCGGCCCGCGCTCCACGGCGTCCTCGACCGTGCGGAAGCTCGGGGCCTTCCCGACGGCGTCGGGCCCGTACCCGCGCCGCGCCGCGGCGGCGACCTGCCCCTCGTAGACGGGCCGGTACTGCTCGACGGCCTCCTCGGTCGTGTCGGCGAGGAAGAGCCCGCCCGAGCCCGACCCGACGAACCCGTACGCCGGGTCGTGCCCGTGCTCCGCGTACCGCTCGCGGTACCGGTCGATGAGCACCTGGTAGTTCTCGCGCGGCTGGAGCGCGTTGGCGCTGACGATCGGGTCGCCGTACCGCGCCGCGAGGTCGACGGCGAACTGCGACGTCGCGGAGCCGTGCCAGACCCGGAACGGCCCCGCGAACGGGCGCGGGAGCGTCGTCGCGTTCTCCAGGGCGTGCCGGTGCCGGCCCGTCCACGACACGTCCTCCTCCGTCAGCAGGAGGCGCAGCAGCTCGTAGTTCTCCTCGAGGTACTCGTACTGCTTCCCGATGTCGAGCCCGAGCAGCGGGTATTGGAGCACCTCGTTGCCCTTGCCGATGACGATCTCGAGCCGCCCTCGCGAGAGCTGGTCGACCGTCGCGAGGTCCTCCGCGACGCGGATCGGGTCGAGCAGGGACAGCACCGTGACACCCGTCGACAGGAGGATGCGCGACGTGCGGCTCGCGATCGCGCCGAGGAGCACCGTCGGTGCCGACGACAGCACCTGGCCCGCGTGCCGCTCCCCCACGGCGAACGAGTCGAAGCCGAGGTTCTCGGCCAGCACGGCCGTGTCGACGACCCGGTTCAGCCGGTCGGCGGGCGCCACCGCCTCCCCGGTCACGGGGTGGGGCGGGTTGAACACGATGTCGAGCACCTGGAAGCGCACGGGAGACGGCTCCTCGCTGAAGGGTCGCCGCGCAGGCAGGGCTCGGGGTCCCCGGCCCCTGCCTGCGCGGTTCGGTGTGGGTGGTCGGGGGGTCAGGCGGCGTCGGCGCGCTGCGCCTCGGCGTCGCGCTTCGCGACCTCCTCGCGCACGAGCGGGATGACGTACCGCCCGAAGTCGACCGCGTCGTCGAGCAGGTCGTAGCCGCGAGCCGAGATCACCCGCACGCCGAGGTCGTAGTACGCGAGGAGCGCCTCGGCGACCTGCTCGGGCGTGCCGACGAGCGCGTTGGAGTTGCCCGCGCCGCCCGTCGCCTTCGCGGTGGCCGTCCACAGGGCCGTGTCGTACCGCTCGCCCTGAGCGGCGATCTCGAGCAGACGCTGCGACCCGGCGTTCTCGGGCCTGTCGATCGGGTGCCGGCGGCTCAGCTGCCCGCCGGCGGCGGCCTTGCGCGCCTCGATGCGGTCGAGCACGCGGCGCGCCTTCTCCCACGCGAGCTCCTCCGTGGGGGCGACGATCGGCCGGAACGCGGCGTGGATGCGCGGGGGCGTCGCACGGCCGGCAGCCTGCGCCTCGGCGTGCACGCGCGCGATCTGCTCGGCCGTGCGGTCGAGCGGCTCGCCCCACACCGCGTAGATGTCCGCCTCGGCGGCGCCGACGCGGAACGCCGCGTCCGACGACCCGCCGAACGAGATCGTCGGCGTGCGTCCCTCGAACGGCTTGGTGTCGAGCACGAAGTCGTCGACGTCGTAGAACGGGCCGTGGTGGTCGAACGGCTCGGCGCTCGACCACGCCTGCTTGACGACCTGGATGTACTCGTGGGTGCGCGCGTACCGCTCGTCCTTCGTGAGCGTGTCGCCCTCGCGCGCCTGCTCGTGGTCGTTGCCGCCCGTGATGAAGTGCACGGAGAGGCGCCCGCCGGAGAGCTGGTCGAGGGTCGCGAACGTCTTGGCCGCGTACGTCGGGTAGGAGACGTTGGGCCGGTGCGCGAGCAGCAGCTCGATCGTCTGCAGGCGCGACGCCGTGTAGGCGGCGAGCGCCGCGGGCTCCGGGCCCGAGGACCCGTAGGCGAACAGGACGCGCGTCCACCCGTTGTCCTCGTGCGCGCGGACGATGCGCTCGAGGTACGCCGGGTCGAACGCGGCGGTGGTGCGCTCGGTGGTCTCCGAGGCGTCGTTGGTCGTGGCGATGCCGAGGAACTCGACGGGCACGGGGGTCTCCTTCGGTCGGGGTGGGTGGTCGTCGGACGGCGCGCGCCGCCCGGGAGGCGGACGTGTCCGCGGGTCGTGGCGGTCCGCTCAGGCCGGTCCGGCGGGCTGCTCCGCCGCGACCGGCGCGGTCGACGGGAGCCCGGCGACGCGCCACGCGGGGAAGCCCCCGGCGACGTGCGACACGTTCGTGTACCCGCGCGCGGCGAGCGCCTCGGCGACGGGGCCGGAGCCGTTCTCGGACCCGCACACGACGACGACGGGCGTGTCGAGGGACACGGCCGGGGCCGACGCCGGACCGAAGAGCGCGTCGAGGTCGGCGCGGTCGGCGAGCGTCGCGCCGGGGATGTCGCCGTGCGACGCGCGCCCGGCGGCCGAGCGGACGTCGACCAGCAGGGCGCCGGCGGCGACCTTCGCGCCGGCGTCGGTGGCGGACTGCAGGGGTGGGACGGTGGTCATGCTTCCTCCTCGAAGGACGGGTGGGGAGTCGGGACGATCTCGGGGTCAGCGGGCGGCGGCGAGCTCCTGGACGCGCGCCGGCGCGAACCAGTGCTCCGCGAGCAGCTCGAAGGACCGGCGGGCGTCGGCCGGGTCGTGGGTCGCGGTCGTCACGAGCAGCTCGTCGGCGCCGGTCGCCCGACGCAGCGTCTCGAGCCGGGAGACGACCGTCTCCGGGTCGCCGACGACGCGCGTGTCGACGCGGTCCGCGACGGTCGCGCGCTCGGCCTCCGGACGGTCCTCCCACGCGGGCGCGACACCCGGGCGGGGATAGGGGATCGCACCGGCGGCGCCGCGGCGGATCGACAGGACCCAGTCGGCGAACGGCGTCGCGAGCGCGCGGGCCCGCTCGATCGTGTCCGCGACGAGCACGTCGGCGGAGACGACGACGTACGGCGCGTCGAGCACCCCCGGCCGGAACGCCGCACGGTAGGCCGCGACCGTCTCGAGGGTGTTCGACGGGCTCACGTGGTAGTTCGCCGCGATCGGCAGGCCGAGCGCCCCGGCGACGCGCGCGCTCTCGCCCGGGCTCGACGCGAGGACCCACAGGTTCCAGTCCGCGCCCTCGACCGGCGGGCTGACGTACGGGTGGCCGTCCGCGTCGCGGTAGGAGCCCGCGCGCAGGCCCAGGACGAGCTCGAGCTCGTCCTGGAAGCTCGCGGGCGTGCGCGCGGCCCCGACGACGCGCTTCTGCGCGAGGAGCCGCTCGCGCAGCACCGAGTCGGTGTGGTCGACCGGCGGCGCGCCCGGGACGTAGAGGCCGTCGACGACGCGCGCCCCGGCGACCGGTCCGGCCACCGGCGCGGGCGGCGCGGCCGGCCCGCTCGCCGCGCGGCCCGTCGGCGGCGTGAACGCGCGGCCGAGCCCGAGGTCGACGCGGCCGGGGTGCAGGGCGGCGATCGTGCCGAACTGCTCGGCCGCGACGAGCGGGCTCGTCGTGCTGAGCAGCACCGCGCCGCTGCCCACCCGGATCCGCTCGGTGCGCGCCGCGACGGCGGCCGCGAGCACCGCCGGAGCCGCCGAGCCGACACCCGGCGACAGGTGGTGCTCCGCGTACCAGACCCGGTGGTAGCCGAACGCGTCGAGGTCGCGCGCCAGCTCGACGGCGCGGCGCACGGCGTCCTGCCCGGTCGACCCCTCCGGGACGATCGCGAGGTCGAGCACGGACAGGGGCACGCGCCCGGCGGTGGCGGTGGTCTCGGTCATCGGTGGTTCCTCTGTGTCGGTGCCGCCTCGCGGGCGGTCGTGCGGTCGTGCGGTCGTGCGGCCCGTGGGTCGCGGGTGCTGCTCAGCGGGACGGGAACCCGAGCGCGGCGAGCGCGCTGCGCAGGTGCGCGCGGCCGCGCAGCGCCCCGGGCACCCGCAGGCGGTCGACGACCCGGTGCCGCCACCCGCCGTCGAGCCCTTCGGCGCGGTAGAACGGCTCGATGCGTTCCTCGTAGGCGGTGACGTGCTCGTGCTGGGCCGCGAGGTCGTACCGCTCGGCGTGGAGCACGGCGCCCTGCGGCAGCCGGGGCTTGACGCGCTCGCCACCGGCCGGGTCGGGGTGCCCGACGACGAGCCCGACGACGGCGACGACCCCCTCGGGGAGCCCGAGCTCCGCCGCGACCTGCGCCGGGTAGTTGCGCAGCGCGCCGATGTAGACGGTGCCGAGCCCGAGGGACTCGGCCGCGACGACGGCGTTCTGGGCGGCGAGGGCCGCGTCGACGAACGCCACGACGGTCGTCTCGAGGTAGTCGGTCGCGTCGAGCCGCACCCCGGCGCGGTCCGCGAGGGCGCGGGCGCGGGCGACGTCGGCGAGCCAGACGAGGAGGAGGGGCGCGGTCCGGACGTGCTCCTGGTCTCCCGCGAGGTCCGCGAGCCGCGCGCGGCGCTCGGGGTCGGTGACTGCGACGACGCTCCAGAGCTGGAGGTTCGACGACGTCGGGGCGGACTGCGCCGCGGCGACGAGGGTCGGCACGACGTCGGCGTCGAGCGGGTCCGTGAGGTAGCGGCGGACGGTCCGGTGCGCGAGCTGTGTCCCGAGCACGGCCGCCGCGCCGTCGGGCAGGTCGGCGAGACCGGTGCGCGCGCCGGGCGCGGCGCCGTCCACCGCGTCGGGGTCGACGCCGTAGCGCGCGGCGAGCGTGGACGGCCCGGGGCCGCGGGACGGTCCGGGCGGCACGGCGGCCGCGCCGACGGGGGCTGCGGGCCCTGGGGTGGCGTCGGCGGAGACGGCGAGCGTCATGAGGCGGTCCTCTCGGGACGGGCGGCGAAGCGGTGGAGGGCGAACCGGGACGCGGCGTCCGAGCGCCCGGTCGCGAGGTCGGCGAGGACGCGCCCGATCGCGGGCGCGAACTTGAACCCGTGACCGGAGGAGCCCGCGCCGACGACGAGGTCACCGCGGCGGTCGAGCACGAAGTCGTGGTCGGGCGTCGTCGTGTAGGTGCAGCTCACGGGGACGAAGGCGTCCGCGTCGAGACCGGGCAGCCACGTGCGCACGTACTCGCGCAGCGCGGCGAGCTGCGCGGGCTCCGGGCGGTAGGTCCGGCGGTCGGGGTCGGTCACGGGCCCGACCCCGTGGAACCCGACCTTGACGCCCTCGCCCGGCGTCGCGAGGCCGTAGACGCCGCTCGGGTACGCCGTGCCGGGGCCGACGTCGTGCGTGAAGGCCGGCCAGTCACCCGACGCCGGGCCGGGACGCACCGCGAAGTGCGCGGGCTGCTCCTGCGTCACGACGAGCGGCAGAGCACCCACGGGCGTGCCGTCGAGCAGGCCTGCGCTCCACGCGCCGACGGCGAGCACGACGACCCCCGCGACCACGTCCCCCGTGTCCGTGACGACCCGGGTCCCGCCGGGGACGCGTTCCAGGTGACGCACGGGCGACTCGTGCCGCACGTGCGCCCCGTGCGCCGTCGCCGCCCCCTGGAGGGCGGCGACCGCGCGATCGGCGTGCAGGCGGCCCGCGGAGGTCTCGTGCAGCACGCGCCCCTCGAACCGCAGGCCCGGCCAGCGCTCCTCGGCCCCGGCGGGGTCGAGCCACTCGTGCCCGATCCCCCGCGCGGAGAACGCCGACGCGATCGCGTCGACCCGACGCTCGGCGGTGGCGTCGCGTCGCCCGTGGCTCACCCCGCCCGTGACGGCGAGGATCTCGAGGCCGCTCTCCGCCTCGAGCTCGCGCCACAGCCCGAGGGCCTCCTGGGCGAGGTCGAGGTACTCGGGCTCGGCGTACGTCGTGCGGTAGATGCGCGACGCGCCGTGCGACGCGCCGTGGACGTGCCCGGGCTCGAAGCGCTCGAGCAGCACCACGTCGCGGCCCTGCCGGGCGAGGTGCCACGCCGTGGCGGAGCCCATGACGCCGCCGCCGACGACGAGGTGGTCGACGTGCTCGGTGCGCTGGGACATCGGACTCACTCGGTCTTGGGCAGGCCGGGCGGGTTGGTCTCGGACCTCTCGATCGCCTCGGACTCCAGCCCCCAGCGCTCGAGGACCTCGAGGTAGGTGCCGTCCTCGATCGCGTGGTTGAGGGCCGCCGTGATCGCCGGCGCGACCTCGCCGCCCTTCTTCGTCGCGACGGCGATCTGCGCGGTGTCCGGCCAGCCGCCGTTGAGCGTCCCGACGACCTTGAAGTCCTGGGGCGAGACGGCCGCCTGGTAGGCGAGCGAGGCGTTCGGGCCGACGTACGTCTCGAGGCGGCCCGACTGGACGGCGAGCAGCACGTCGGAGAACTGCTCGTAGTACTCGGGACCCTGGATCGGCTCGAGGCCGTCCTCCTGGTTGAGGCGGTCCCACTCGAGGACGATCTTCTCCTGGTTGGTCCCCGAGCTGACCCCGACGACCTTGCCCGCGATGTCCTCGCGCTGCGTGATCGACTCGATGTCGGAGTCCGCGGCGACGAGCCAGCCGAGCTCGTCGGTGCGGTACGTGGAGAAGTCGATCGTCTCCTTGCGCTCCTCGGTCACGGTGACGTTGGAGATGACGGCGTCGACGGCGCCCGAGCCCAGCGCGAGCGGCCAGTCGGCCCACGCCTTGACCTCGAGGCGCAGCTCCTTGCCGAGGGCGTCGGCGACGAGCTGGGCGATGTCCGTCTCGTTCCCGATCGGCGTCTCGTCGTCGTCCGCGAGGAAGCCGAGCGGCGGGGCGGCGCCCGCCGAGATCGCGACGACGATCTCGTCCTTGTCCTTCCAGGCGTCCGGCAGCAGCGCGACGGCCTCCGCGGACTCGGTCGTCCGGATGCGGTCCTGCTCGGGGCTCGTGCTCACGTCGAGGGCTTCCGAGACCGACGCCTCGGTGCTGCCCGACCCCCCGCCCGCCTCGTCGGCGGCGGCGGGCGCCTCGGTGCTCACGCCGGCGCACGCCGTGAGCGCGAGCAGGGGCACGGCGGCGAGGGCGGCGAGCGCGCGGGCGGCGCGGGCGCGGGTGGTCGTTGCGGTCACGGGTTGTCCTGCCTTTCGGTGGCGCGTCGGGTGACGCGGGGAGTGCGGTGCGACGGCGGCCGGTCGGCCGGTCGTAGGTCTGACGGTCGTGGTCGTGCGGGTCGTGGTCGTGCGGGTCGTGGTGGCGGTCCGGGTCGGCCGGGTCAGAGGACCTTCTCGAGGAACGCGCGCGTGCGTTCGTGGCGCGGGTGGTCGAGGACCTCGGCAGGCGTGCCCTGCTCGACGACGGCACCGGCGTCCATGAAGACGACGGCGTCGGCGACCTCGCGCGCGAAGCCGATCTCGTGGGTGACGACCACGAGCGTCGTGCCCGTGCTCGCGACGTCCTTGATCACGTCGAGCACCTCGCCGACGAGCTCGGGGTCGAGCGCGGACGTCGGCTCGTCGAAGAGCAGGACCTGGGGCCGGAGCGCGAGGGCCCGCGCGATCGCGACCCGCTGCTGCTGGCCGCCCGACAGCTGGCGCGGCCGCGCGTGGGCCTTGTCCGCGAGACCGACGCGCGCGAGGAGGTCGCGCGCCTCCGCCTCGACCTCGGCCCGGGGGCGGCGCTGCGCGGAGACCGGGGCCTCGACGACGTTCTCGAGCGCGGTGAGGTGCGGGAAGAGGTTGAAGCCCTGGAACACGAACCCGATCCGGGTCCGCTGGGCGAGGATGTCCCGCTCCTTGAGCTCGCGCAGGGTGTCGCCCCGGCGGACGTAGCCGATGAGGTCGCCGTCGAGCGAGATGAACCCCTTGTCGACCTTCTCGAGGTGGTTGATCGCCCGCAGGAGGGTCGACTTCCCCGAGCCGGACGGGCCGAGGATCACCGTGATCGACCCGGGTGCGAGGGTGAGGTCGACGCCGCGCAGCACCTCGAGCGTGCCGTAGCTCTTGTGGACCCCGTGGACCTCGACGAGGCCCGCGGTCCTGTCCTTCACGGTCGTGGTCATGCGATCCCCCCGGATCCGGCGGGCCGGCGCGCCGTGCGGGTGAGGACGCCCACCCGCGCACGTGCCGCGTACCCGGGCGGGACGGAGGGGGGAACGGGCCGGCCCGTGAGGCGGGACGCCCCCACGAGCACCGTCCAGCGCGCCTTCTGCAGCGGGGTCGGCGGGAGGGTGCGCACCGCACCCTTCGCGTAGTGCCGCTCGACGTAGTACTGCACGACCGTGATGAGGGTGGTCAGCACGAGGTACCAGATCGACGCGACGATGAGCAGCGGCACGACGCGGCCGTTGCGCCCGTAGATCACGCTGACGATGTAGAACAGCTCGCCGTAGGCGAGCACGTAGACGATCGACGTGCCCTTGAGCAGGCCGATGACCTCGTTGACCGCCGTCGGGACGATCGAGCGCATCGCCTGCGGGAGGATGATGCGGGTCACCTGACGCCGCTTGGGGATGCCGAGCGACGCGGCCGCCTCCTGCTGGCCCTGGTCGACGGAGAGGATCCCGGCCCGGACGATCTCGGCCGAGTACGCGGCCTGCGAGAGGCCGAGCCCCAGGATCGCGGCCCAGAACTTGTCGATCACCGAGAGCGTGTCGAAGTAGACGAGCTCGGGGCCGAACGGGACGCCGAGGCTCAGGTAGGGGTACAGGTAGGCGAGGTTGTACCAGAGCAGGAGCTGGAGCAGCAGCGGGACCGACCGGAAGACCCACGTGTAGGTCCACGACACCGACTGCAGGAGCGGCGAGCGCGAGAGCCGCATGAGCGCGAGCACCGTCCCGAGCGCGAACCCGACGACCGACGCGACGAGCGTGAGCCGGATGGTCGCCCACGCGCCCTCGAGGACCGACGGCCACGTGAGGTACGTCGCGACGACGCCCCACTCCCAGCGGTCGTTCGTGACGAGCGAGCTGACGACCATCGCGAGCAGCACGGCGACGACGGCCGTCGCGACCCAGCGCCCGGGGTGGCGTGCCCCGACGATGCGCAGCTCCTCGAGACGCAGCCCCGGGCGCACCGGCTCGTCCGGGTGCCGGCCGGGCGGCGGCACGAGCTGGCGCGACTCGTCCTGCGGGAGCGAGACCGTGCTCATGGCGAGACCTCCAGCCACTTCTCGAACGCGAGCGGACCGATCTCCTCCGGCTCGGCCGTGGTGTCGAACAGCGGCGCGTACCCCGTGGCGAGGTAGAGGCCGGCGGCCTCGGGCTGGCGGGGTCCCGTCGTCAGGTAGACGCGCCGGTACCCGCGCTCGCGCGCGCGGCGCTCGAGCTCGTGGAGCACGACGCGCGCGAGGCCGCGACGACGGTGCGCGGAGTGCGTCCAGATGCGCTTGAGCTCGGCGGTGCGCACGGCGGGCGTCCCGTCGGCCCGGCGCGCGCCGGGCCGGGCGAGCCGTGCGGCGTCGCCCAGCTCAGGCTCCGTCCGGCGCCGGAACGCGCCGCCCGCGACCGGCTCGCCGTCCTCGAGGACGAGGACGAGCTCGCCGTGCGGCGCCGCGAAGTCCTGCGCGGGGTAGTGCTCCATCTCCTCGCGGAGCTGTTCCGCCGTGAGGACGCGCTGGTAGCGGGTCCAGTACTCGTGCGCGAGCTCGTCGATGAGCGGCCGCACGAGGGGGTCGGTCATCGCGACCGACCGCACCTCGCGGCGCGCGGTCGAGCCGGTCAGGGTCGTCATCGTGGGGCCCGCTCCCCCGCCGTGACGGCGAACGGCACGTGGTTGCCCGGGACCGGCGCGGGGCACGTGCCGAAGTCCGAGAACGCGTACGGCAGGTTCGTCGTGCGGTTGAGGTCGAGCCGCAGCGTCGCGGGCGCGGACGCCGTCGCGTCGTCGGGCACGTCGACGCTCAGCACGCGCCACGGTGCGACGTCGTCCGCCTCGTCGCTGAACAGGAGCGTCACCGCTCCGCCGGGTCCGGCGGTGAGGACGAGCGTCGCCGTCCGGCCGTCGTGCTCGACGTCGGCCTCGCCGACGGCGCGCACGGTGTGCACGAGACCGGGGCGGGCAGCGCCGACGACGACGGGCCTCGGCTCGTCGTACCAGCGCACCGGCGCGTCGACGACCCAGGCGGGGTCGTGCGCGAACCGCGGGACGCCGGCGAAGCCGGTCCGGGCCGGGGCGAGCGGGTCGCGCAGACGGATCGCGGAGCGCCCGGTCCGCCGCACGACCTCGACGGCGACGCGGACGGTCCCGACGCCACGGTCGTCGCCCCCGTCGGTCGCCCCGCGGCCCGCCGGGAGGTACGTCCCGGCGACGCGCGAACCTCCCTCGTCGACGACGACCGTGCCCACCGGGCTCCCGTCCGGCGCGACGACGGCGGCGTCGTCGGGGAGGTGGTGTGCGCCGTCGCCGTCGGCCCACCAGAGGCCGGGCACCCCGGGGAGCGTCCCGGGCGTGCTCGCGAGCCAGTGGTAGCCCACGAGGCTGAGCCACCCGTGCGGCGTGCTCAGCTCCTCCTCGCGCTGTGCGTGCCAGGCCGCGAGCTCCGCCACGGCGGTCGAGGCGGTCGTGGTGCTGTCGAGCGTGGTCGTCATGAGGTCCTCCGGGGGAGACGGCGATGCGGGGTGGTGGCGGTCAGCCGACGGGCGCGGTGACACCGGTCCGGGCGGTGCTGTGCTCGGCGGGCGACGCTCCCGCCGCCCGTCGGGACGGGTGCACGAGCGCGAGGTGGTCGCGCAGCGTCGAGCCCTCGTACTCGGTCCGGAACGAGCCGCGCTCCTGGAGCAGCGGCACGACCCGGTCGAGGACGTCGTCGAGACCCGTCGGGGTGAGGTGCGGCACGAGGATGAAGCCGTCGGACGCGTCCTCCTGGACGTGGCGGTCGATGTCGTCGGCGACCTGCTGCGCCGTCCCGACGAACCCGCCGCGCGACGTCACCTGGATCACGAGCTCGCGGATCGACCACCCGTTCGCCGCGGCCTGCTCGCGCCACGCGGCCGCGACCGTGCGCGGGTCCTTGACGTGGCGCACGCGCCCGCGCGTGATGGAGACGTTCTCGACGTCGGGCTCGACGTCGGGCAACGGCCCCTCCGGGTCGTACGCCTCGAGGTCGCGCCCCCACACCTGCTCGAGGAACGCGATCGCCGTCGGGCCCGACACCTGCTGGAGCCGGATCTCCCGCGCGCGCTCCTCGGCGTCGGCCGGCGTGTCCCCGACCACGACGACCGTCGCCGGCAGGATCTTCAGCTCGTCCCGGTCCCGCCCGTGCGCGGCGAGGCGGCCCTTGACGTCCTCGTAGAACGCGCGGCCCGCGTCGAACGTCGAGTGCGCGGAGAACACGACGTCGGCGGTCGCGGCGGCGAATTCGCGCCCGTCGCCCGAGTCGCCGGCCTGGAACAGCACGGGGTGGCCCTGGGGACCTCGCGGCGTCGGGAAGAGGCCGACGACGTCCGCGTACGAGCCGTGGTGCGCGACCGGCCGCACGGCACCGGGGCGCAGGAAGTCGCCCGAGAGGCGGTCGGCGAGGACGGCGTCGTCGTCCCACGAGTCCCACAGCGCGCGGGCCACCTCGACGACCTCGGCGGCGCGCGCGTACCGCTCGGGGTACGGCAGGTAGCCGCCGCGGCGGAAGTTCGCACCCGTGAACGCGTCGGGGCTCGTCACGAGGTTCCACGCCGCTCGACCCTCGGACAGGACGTCGAGCGTCGCGAACTGGCGCGCGAGCTCCCACGGCTCGTTGAAGGTCGTGTTGATCGTCCCGGCGAGGCCGAGGCGGTCCGTCACCGCGGCGAGCGCGGCGAGGACGGGCAGGGTGTCGGGCCGCCCGACCACGTCGAGGTCGTGGATCCGGCCCTTGTGCTCGCGCAGGCGCAGACCCTCGGCGAGGAAGAAGAAGTCGAGCCTCGCCTCCTCGGCACGGCGCGCGAGGTGCTCGAACGACGCGAAGTCGATCTGACTGCCGGACCGCGGGTCGCTCCAGACGGTGGTGTTGTTGACGCCCGGGAAGTGGGCGCCGAGGTGGATCTGCTTGCGGGGTCGGGTGCTCATGCCGTGCTCCTGTCTCGTCCGGGCCGCTGTCAGGCGATGGCCGCGTAGCGGTTCGCGGGACGCGCGAGCCCGAGCGTGTCCCGGAGCGTCGTGCCGGGGTACTCGGTGCGGAACAGGCCGGCGCCCTGCAGGAGCGGCACGACGCGGTCCACGACCGCGTCGAGGTCGGTGCTGAGCGACGACGGACGCAGGAGGAAGCCGTCGGCGGCGCCCGCGACGGACCAGCCCTCGACCGTCGCGGCGAGGTCGCGCGCGGTGCCGACGTGGGTGAGGGAGTCGGTGTCCCAGCTCACGCCCTCGAGGTCCTCGAGCAGGTCGAGGCGCGCCTGCGCGCTGGCGCGGTCGGCGCCGATGACCACGTAGGCGTCGACGAGGACGCGCAGGTCGTCGGGGTGGCGGCCGGCGTCGGACGCGGCGCTGCGCAGCTGCTCGCGCACCGCGACGGCCTCGTCGCGGGTGGTCGCCCGCACCCGGGCGACGTCGGCCCGGCGGGCCGCGAGGTCCGCGGACGCGGGCGAGGTCACGCGCACGACGACGGGCGGCTGGCCCTGCGGCGGGCGCGGCGTGATCGACGGGCCCTTGACGGCGAAGCGGATGCCCTCGTGGTCGACATGATGGAGCTTCTCCCGGTCGACGAAGCGTCCCGTCGAGACGTCCCGGATCTCGGCGTCGTCCTCCCAGGAGTCCCAGAGCCGCGTGACGGCCTCGACGACCTCGTCCGCCTCGGCGACGGCGTCCGGCTCGTCCTGCGGGTCCTTGCGCCCGAACGCGGCGGCCTCGGCGGGCGTCGTCGACCAGCCCACCTGCCACCCGGCCCGGCCGTTGCTCACGTGGTCGATCGTCGCGAGGGCCTTGGAGACGTGGAACGGCTCGGTGTGCGTCGTCGTGACGGTCGGGACGAGGCCGATGCCCGCGCTGCGCGGGGCGAGGCGCGACGCGACGAGCGCGGCGTCGAGGCGCCCACGGACGCCACCGCGGCCGGGCTGGAGGGAGAACGCGTCGTCGAGCGTGACGAGGTCGAGCAGCCCGCGCTCGGCGGTGGCGACGAGCTCGACGAGGCGCTTGGCGTCGAAGGGCCGCTGCGCCTGGGAGCCGGTCGTGCGCCACGCGGCAGGGTGGGCGCCCGCGTCGGTGAGGTCGACGCCGAGGTGGACGGGACGGGGACGGGAGGTCGTGCCGGGCATGGGTCATCCGTTCTCGAGGCGCGCGGGGGTGCGCGGCGTTCCGGGAGAGGGCAGGGGTCAGCGCGCCGTGAGTCGTCACGGGGGCGGGGAGAGGTCCGGGACGGACCGGGGACGGGCCGGTCCCGTCGGTGGCGTCGTCGGCGTGGCGACGCCGTCAGCCGGTTAGCGACAACAGCGGAGCAGGAGGGTTCCTCGTGACCGCTCGCCGAGGTGGCCGGCGACGGGTCGACGGGTCGAGGCGCGGTGCGCCGCGCCGCTCGACGGTGCGAGGTCCATCGTCCTTCTCCTTCGTGCCCGTCGCCGGGCGCCGCGTCGTTGTCGCGGACCGCGCCGGCGGGCGGGGTCGCGCGACCTGGTCCTCACCCGGGGCACCCCACCGCGCGGAGGGTTGCCGTCCGACGAGCCGGGGCTTGACGTCGGAGCTCTTGACCATGTCGTCACCGGGACCGTCGTGGCCTCGGTGAGCGGGAACTTACGAGGGGCCCCGAGGGGAGTCAACGCGGGACGCCCGACTTCCCACATACTGGACCATTGTTGTCGACTTTAGCGCTGCACGGCCGTATTTTGCACCGAGTGCAACGATGCATCTAGTGTAGGGAGGTGCTCGCCGACCCTCCCACGCACGACCGCCGCGCCGCGCTGCGACGACGCCACCGGGGCGCCATCGTCGACGCCGCCGCCGCGCTCCTCGAGGAACGGGACGGCTCCCGGTTCACGGTCGACGAGCTCGCCGCGCGGGCCGACGTCGCCCGCCGGACGGTCTTCAACCACTTCTCCTCGGTGGACGACGTCGTGGCCGAGGTCGGCGCGCGCGTGCTCGGCACGGTCGCCGACGACTTCGGCGCCAGCGCCACGGCACCCCGGGACGACGACCGCGACGGCTCGCTCTTCGACGAGCTCGCCGCGGTCCTGCGGGCGACCGACCTCGTCGCACCGATGGCCTACCTGACGCGCGTGCTCGGCAGCGAGGGCTGCGCCGAGCCGTCGCCGCGCGTCACGACGATGGTCGCGCGCACGTTCACCGACCTCAGCGAGAGGCTCGTCGAGGGCCTCTCGCGACGGCATCCCGAGGCCGACCTGCTCGACGTGCAGCTCCTCGTCGCGTCCTTCATGAGCGGCATCATGGTCATCCACCGCCACTGGTGGCAGGCCACGGGCGCCACGGACGACGCCGCGTCCCGCGAGGTCTGGACCGGGCTGCTGGACCACCTCGTCGAACGCGCCCGGCACGGGCACGCCGCGCCGTCGGGCCGCTCCGCCTGACGCACCCGCACGACCTCACGACCTCACGACCTCACGACCGACCTCGGCGAACGCCTCCGCACCGTCCTGACCGCTCCCTCACGAAGGACCCTCATGGCTGAAATCCTCTACCGGCTCGGACGCGCGTGCGCGCGCCGGGCGCGGACCGTCCTCGCGGCCTGGCTCGCGGTGCTCGTCCTCGCGGGGGCGGCGTTCGCCGCGTTCGGGGGCACGCTCGCGAGCAGCTTCTCGATCCCCGGCACCCCGACCTCCGAGGTCACGGAGCGCCTGCAGTCCGAGCTCCCCGAGGCCTCGGGAGGCAGCGGCACGATCGTCTTCCAGACCGAGGACGGCTCGGCGTTCACCGCCGAGCAGGAGGCGGAGATCGGCGACCGCATCGCGACGGCGGGCGAGGTCGACGGCGTCGAGACCGTGATCGACCCGTTCGCGACGCAGTCCGAGCTCGCCGACCAGGCCGCGCAGGTCGAGGACGGCCGCACGCAGATCGCCGACGGGCGGGAGCAGATCGAGGCCGGGCGCACCCAGCTCGCCGACGGCCAGGAGCAGCTCGACGCCGCGCGCGCGCAGCTCGACGCCGGGCAGGCGCAGCTCGACGAGGCCCGCGCACAGGCCGAGGCCGCGGGCATCGCCGACCAGGCGGCGCCCCAGCTGGACGCCCAGCAGGCCGAGCTCGACGCCGGGCGTGCCGAGCTCGACGCGCAGGCCGCGACGATCGAGGAGCAGCAGGCCGCGCTCGAGGAGCAGAGCACGCAGCTCGAGGAGCAGGCCGCCGAGCTCGAGCTCTCGGCCCCGCTGCTCGAGATGGCGTCGGACATCCGCATGGTCTCCGAGGACGGCAGCGCCGCGGTCGCGAGCGTCTCCTTCACCGAGGCCCAGATGAGCATCGAGCAGTCGACCAAGGACGACCTCGTGGCCGTCTTCGCCGACGACCCGGTCGACGGCGTGCAGACCGACTTCTCGTCCGACATCGCCGCCGGCGTCCCGGAGGTCTTCGGCGTGGGCGAGGCGATCGGTCTCGTCGTCGCGGCGGTCGTGCTCGTGATCATGCTCGGCACGCTCGTGGGCGCCGGGCTGCCGCTCGTCACGGCCCTGATCGGCGTCGGCATCGGCGCGCTCACCGCGATGTCGCTGTCCGGCGTCGTCGAGATGTCGTCCGTGACCCCCGTGCTCGGCCTCATGCTCGGTCTCGCCGTCGGGATCGACTACTCGCTGTTCATCATCAACAGGCACCGGCGCCAGCTCAAGCAGGGCGACGAGGTGCTCGAGTCGATCGCCCTCGCCAACGGCACCTCCGGCAACGCAGTCGTGTTCGCGGGGGCCACGGTCCTCATCGCGCTGCTCGCGCTCAACGTCACGGGCATCCCGTTCCTCGGGCTCATGGGCACGGTCGGCGCGCTGTGCGTCGCGATCGCGGTCCTCATCGCGGTGACCCTCACGCCCGCGCTGCTGTCCATGATCGGTACGCGCATCCTCAGCAAGCGCGAGCGGGCGCGGCTCGCCGGGGCGAGCACGGCGACCGGCGAGGCCGCGCCCGCCGCACCGACGAAGCCCGTGCGGCCCATGTCGACGCCGCGCGCCCTCGCGACGGTGGTGCTCAGCATCGCCGCCGTCGCCGTGATCGCGCTCCCGGCGCTCGACCTGCGCACCAACCTGCCCGACGGCTCGTCCGAGGCCCACGACTCCACGCAGTACCGGGCCTACTCGACCGTCGCCGAGAAGTTCGGCGAGGGCACGAACGGACCGCTCCTCGTGGTCGCCGACCTCCCGGGCACGCCCACGGAGGAGGAGGCGCTCGAGTACCAGGTGCGGGTCGCCGAGGAGCTCTTCGCGCAGGACGACGTCGTCGCCGTCGCCCCGATCGGCACGTCGGAGGACCGCACGGTCGCCGCGTTCCAGGTCGTCCCCGCCGAGGGCCCGACGAGCGAGTCGACGGAGGAGCTCGTGCACAGCCTGCGCGACGTCGAGCTGCTCGAGGGCGACGTCACGATCGGCGTCGCAGGGTCCGCGAGCGGGAACATCGACATCTCCGACAAGCTCGCGCAGGCGCTGCCGATCTACCTCGCGGTCGTCGTGGGGCTGTCGCTGATCATCCTCGTGCTCGTGTTCCGGTCGATCTTCGTCCCGGTGGTCGCGACGCTCGGGTTCATCCTGTCGTACTTCGCCGCGCTCGGCGGGGTCGTCGCGATCTACCAGTGGGGCTGGCTGGCCGGGGTCTTCGGGGTCGAGACGCCGGGTCCGGTGCTCAACTTCCTGCCCACGCTGCTCGTCGGCATCCTCTTCGGCCTCGCGATGGACTACCAGCTGTTCCTCGGCTCGGGGATGCGCGAGGCGTACGCCCACGGGGCGCCGGCGCGGATCGCCGTCGTGCAGGGCGTGCGCGCCGGGCGATCCGTCGTGACCGCCGCCGCGATCATCATGATCTCGGTCTTCGGCGGGTTCGTGTTCTCGCACAGCGCGATGATCCGGCCCATCGGCTTCGCGCTCGCGTTCGGCGTGCTCGTCGACGCGTTCCTGGTCCGCATGCTGCTGGTCCCGGCGCTCATGCACCTCGCCGGCGACAAGGCGTGGTGGCTGCCGCGCTGGCTCGACAGGATCCTGCCGGACGTCGACGTCGAGGGCGCCGCGCTCGAGCGCCGGCACCCGCACGAGCACGGTGCCGCCGTGGCGGCCGGGCCGGAGGCGCAGGCCTCGGGCGACGCCACCGAGCCGGAGCCCGCGAAGGGCTGACGCAGCCGGGGTCCGGCACGTCACGGGACGGCAAGGCTCGCGGGACGGTCACGGCTGAGGGACGTGGACCGTCGCGAGGATCGCGCGGTGGTCGCTGTCGGTGATCTGCACCGAGCGGACGTCGGTCACGACGTTCTCCCGGTCCGTCACCACGTGGTCGAGGTCGAGCAGCGCGGGCGTGCCGAGCCGCGCCGACCACGACAGGTTGAGACCCCGGCCCGCGCTGCGCGTCGCGTCGTGGAAGCGGTCGCCGAGCAGGCTCCGGAACGACGCGTGGTCGTAGGTGGCGTTGAAGTCGCCGACGAGCACCTGCGGCAGCGGGTCGTCCTCGACGCGCGCGGTGAGCCGCAGCAGCTCGGCCTTCCACTGGTGCGTGATCTCGGGCAGGGGCGGCACGGGGTGGACGGCCGTGACCCGTACCGGGCGCCCGTCGACCTCGACCGTCGCCGCGGGCATCGCGAACGTCGAGAAGTCCGTCGTGTCGACGTCGTCCAGCGGCAGCGCGCTCCACAGCCCGCTGCCCGGCGAGCCGGTCCCGACCTTCGCGTCCACGTGGTGCGGCAGCACGTCGTCGATGCCCGCGGCGACGAGCCGGTCGCGGAAGTCCGTCGTCAGCTCGACGACGGCGAGGACCTGCACGTCCTCGGCACGGACCAGCTCGACGACCTGCTCCGCGTCGGCCTGCCCGAACCACGCGTTGACGCCCAGCACGCGCAGCGGGGCCGCCCCGGCGGCAGGTGCCGGCTGGTCGGGGACGAAGAACGGCACGAGCCAGATCGCGTGCCCGACGACGCACGCCGCGACGAGCACGGTGAGCAGTCGTCGCCGCGCGACCACCACGACGACGAGGAGCAGCACGGCGAGCGCCGCGACCCACGGCGTCATGCCCACGAGCTGGGCGAACGGCGTCGCGGCGTCGAACGGGACCAGCCGCACGAGCGTCATGGCGGCCACGACGACCGTCAGGGACACGAGGACCGCCCCGAGCACCGGGCCGCCGGGGCGACGGGGCGTCGTGACGCGCGGCCGGTTCGTCGCCGAGGTCCGCCGCCGAGGCCGCGAGGCACTTCCGGCCGTCCTGCCGCGCGGGGTGCGCGCCGGGCTCGCGGCCCGCGGGACGCGGGCCGTGCCCGCCGCCCGCGGGGTGCTCGACGTCCGGGACGCTCCCGTCGCCCGCGGCCTGCGCTGCCCTGTCATGGCACGGGACTCTGGCACCCGGGGCGTCGGGACGCGACGGACGGCACGACGTCGGACCCCGACCTCCACGAAACCCGCGCAGTCGACGCGACGACCGCCGAACCGTGCGGGGCGCACGACGACGCCCCGGCCGCCGACATGCGTGCGGCGACCGGGGCTGTGCCCCGACGGCGGGGCGTCGTCAGCCGAAGATGCGCGGCAGCGTCTCGCGGAACGCGGCGTCCGCCTCGGCCAGCGCGATCGTGAACAGGCCGTCGACCTCGAGCGCCTCGCCCGAGTCGGACGCGACCGACGGCTCGGTGCCCGTCTCGCCGATCTTCACGACGGGCACGCCGCGCGCGACGCACGCGTCGATCAGCTGAGCCTCTTCGCTGCCCCCGTTCGTCTGAGGAACGGCCACGAGCGCGCGCGCCGTCGACTCCGAGAACAGCGCCTCGAACGGCGTCACGCCGTCTCGCTCGGTGATCCCCGCGAGCGACACGGTCGCCCCGACGCCGAACCGCAGCGACGCCTCGAGCAGGGCCTGGGCGAGCCCGCCCTCGGACAGGTCGTGCGCGGCGGAGACGAGGTCGTCGCGGCTCGCGTTGACGAGGACGCCGGCGAGCGCCTTCTCGGCCGCGAGGTCGACGCGCGGGGGGACGCCGCCGAGGTGGCCGTGCTCGACGTCGGCCCAGGCCGACCCGTCGAGCTCTCCGCGCGTGGTGCCCAGCAGGTAGATGCTCTCGCCGGCCTCGCGCCAGCCCGACGGCGTGGCGTGCGCGACGTCGTCCAGCACGCCGAGGACGCCGACGACCGGGGTGGGGTGGATCGAGGAGTCGATCTGGCCGGGCTCGCCCGTGCCGTTGTAGAGCGAGACGTTGCCGCCGGTCACCGGGACGCCGAGCTCGCGGCACGCGTCCGCGAGGCCCTCGATCGCCTCGACGAGCTGCCACATCGAGTCCGGGTCCTCGGGCGAGCCGAAGTTGAGGCAGTCCGTCACCGCGAGCGGGCGGGCGCCCGTCGTCGCGACGTTGCGGTACGCCTCCGCGAGGGCGAGCTGCGCGCCCGTGCGCGGGTCGAGCTTGCCGTAGCGGCCGTTCGCGTCGGTCGCGAGCGCGACACCGAGACCCGTGGACTCGTCGACCCGGACCACGCCGGAGTCGTCGGGCTGCGCGAGCGCGGTGTTGCCCTGGACGAACCGGTCGTACTGGTCCGTCACCCACTCCTTCGACGCGAGGTTCGGCGAGGTCAGCAGGCGCAGCGCGGTGGCGCGCAGCTCGTCGCCGCTCTCCGGGCGCGCGAGCGCGTCGGCCTCGACGGTGCGGGCGTTGAGCCCGTCCTGCCACGACGGGCGCGCGTACGGGCGGTGGTACACCGGGCCCTCGTGCGCGACCGTCCTCGGGTCCACGTCCACGATCCGCTGCCCGTGGTGGTCGATCGTCAGGCGGCCGGAGCCGTTGACCTCGCCGATGACGGCGGTCTCGACGTCCCACTTGCCCGTGATCGCGAGGAACGCGTCGAGCTTGTCGGGCGCGACGACCGCCATCATGCGCTCCTGCGACTCCGACATGAGGATCTCGCCCGCGTTGAGCGTCGGGTCGCGCAGCAGGACGTCGTCGAGCCACACGTGCATGCCGCCGTCGCCGTTGGAGGCGAGCTCCGACGTCGCGCACGAGATGCCCGCGGCGCCGAGGTCCTGGATGCCCTCGACGACCTTCGCCGCGTACAGCTCGAGGCAGCACTCGATGAGGACCTTCTCCATGAACGGGTCGCCCACCTGGACGCTCGGGCGCTTCGCGGGGACGCCGTCCTCGAACGTCTCGGACGCGAGGATCGACGCGCCGCCGATGCCGTCGCCACCGGTGCGCGCACCGAACAGGATGACCTTGTTGCCCGTGCCGGACGCGTTGGCGAGGTGGATGTCCTCGTGGCGCAGCACGCCGAGGCACAGCGCGTTGACGAGCGGGTTGCCCTGGTAGGAGCCGTCGAACACGAGCTCGCCGCCGATGTTCGGCAGGCCGAGCGAGTTGCCGTAGCCGCCGACGCCGCTCACGACGCCGTGCACGACGCGCGCCGTGTCCGGGTGGTCGACGGCGCCGAAGCGGAGCTGGTCCATGACGGCGACGGGGCGCGCACCCATCGAGATGATGTCGCGCACGATGCCGCCGACGCCCGTCGCGGCGCCCTGGTAGGGCTCGACGAACGACGGGTGGTTGTGCGACTCGACCTTGAACGTCACTGCCCAGCCGTCGCCGATGTCGACGACACCCGCGTTCTCGCCGATGCCGACGAGCAGGTGCTTCTTCATCTCGTCCGTCGTGGCCGTGCCGAACTTCGACAGGTGCACCTTGGAGGACTTGTAGGAGCAGTGCTCGGACCACATGACGGAGTACATCGCGAGCTCCGCGGCCGTGGGGCGGCGCCCCAGGATGTCGCGGATGCGCTGGTACTCGTCGGGCTTGAGGCCGAGCTCGGCGTACGGCTGGACCTCGTCGGGGGTCTCGGCGGCGCGCTCGACGGTGTCCAACGTCTGTGCGGCGTCGGGACGCGAGGCGGGGCGTGCAGAAGCCTGGGATGCGGGGGCGGTCATCGGTTCCCTCGGGTGGGCGCTGGCGGGGAGCGCACGACGGCGCGCGCCCAGTCTACCGGCGGGCCACCACGCCGTCGGCGCGGCCGGTCCGCGAGACCCGCCGCGAGCACGGGCCGGGGGAACCGTCGCTCGACGGGCGCCGCTCGTCGTGTAGTCTCACGACATACCGCGCGGTCGGTACGTACCCGGGACGACGACGTCAGGAGGTCGAGCGATGGAGATCGTCGGCGCCGTGCTGGAACGGACGGGTGCCCCGGTGCCCTTCGCCACGTCGCGCCCGCTGCGCGTGACCGCGCTCGAGCTGGACCCGCCCGGCCCGGGCGAGCTCCTCGTGCGCATCGAGGCCGCGGGGCTCTGCCACTCCGACCTGTCCGTCGTGGACGGCAACCGCCCGCGGCCCGTGCCGATGCTGCTCGGCCACGAGGCGGCGGGCGTCGTCGAGGAGACCGGGCCCGAGGTCGTCGACGTCCGGCCCGGCGACCGCGTCGTCATGACGTTCCTCCCGCGCTGCGGCGCGTGCCCCGAGTGCGCGACCGACGGGCGCCTGCCGTGCCGCGCCGGGAGCGCCGCGAACGCCGCCGGCACGCTCGTCGGCGGCGCGCGGCGCCTGCACCGCGACGGCGCGGACGTCCACCACCACCTCGGGGTCTCCGCCTTCGCGACGCACGCCGTCGTGAGCCGCACGTCCGTCGTCCCGTTGGACGACGACGTGCCGCCCGACGTCGCGGCCCTCCTGGGCTGCGCGGTGCTCACCGGGGGTGGGGCGGTCCTCAACGCGGGACGACCGCGACCGGGTGAGCCGGTGCTCGTCGTCGGGCTGGGCGGCGTCGGCATGGCCGCGCTGCTCGTGGCGCGCGCGCTGGGCCACGACGTGATCGGCGTCGACGCGGTCGAGGACAAGCTCGCGACGGCGCGCGCGCTCGGTGCGGCGGCCGTGCACACGCCCGCGTCCCTGGCCGAGGCCGAGGTTCGGGCGCCCGTCGTCGTCGAGGCCGCGGGCAGCGCCCGCGCGTTCGAGACCGCGTTCGCCGCGACCGCGCCCGGAGGCACGACCGTGACCGTGGGCCTGCCCGGCCCGGACGCCCGGTCGTCGGTCTCCGCGCTGACGCTCACCGCCGAGGCGCGCACCGTCGTCGGGAGCTACCTCGGCTCGGCCGTGCCCGCGCGCGACATCCCCCGCTACGTGCAGCTCTGGCGCGACGGCGTGCTCCCGCTGGAGCGCCTCGTGTCCGCGCACGTGGCCCTCGACGACCTCTGCTCCGCGATGGACCGCCTGGCGACCGGCGCGGAGCTGCGCCAGCTCGTCCGACCGAACGAAAGGACACCGTGATGACCGAGACCACCACCGACCGGAGCGCCGGCCGGCCGGCCCGCACCGCGATCGTCACCGGCGGCGCGCGCGGCATCGGCGCCGCGATCGCCCGGCGCCTCGCCGCCGACGGCCTGCACGTCGCCGTCGTGGACCTGCGCGAGGAGCAGGCCGCCGAGACCGCGAAGCGCGTCGAGGACGACGGCGGACGGGCCGTCGCGGTCGGCGCCGACGTCGCGGACGCCACGGCCGTCGAGGCCGCGGTCGCTCGCGTCGTGGACGAGCTGGGCGCGCCCACCGTCCTGGTGAACAACGCCGGCATCCTGCGCGACAACCTGCTGTTCAAGATGTCCGACGACGACTGGGACGCGGTCCTCGGCGTCCACCTGCGCGGCGCGTTCCTCATGAGCCGGGCCGTGCAGCGGCACCAGGTCGAGGCGCGCTGGGGCCGCGTGGTGAACCTGTCCAGCACGTCCGCGCTCGGCAACCGGGGGCAGGCGAACTACGCCGCCGCGAAGGCCGGGATGCAGGGGTTCACCAAGACGCTCGCGATCGAGCTCGGCCCGTTCGGGGTGACGGCGAACGCGATCGCCCCCGGGTTCGTCGCCACGGACATGGTCCGCGAGACGGCCGCGCGCGTCGGGATGGGGTTCGAGGAGTTCTGCGAGCTCGCCGCCCAGGAGATCCCGGTGCGGCGCGTCGGGCAGCCCGAGGACATCGCGGCGCTCGCGTCGTTCCTGTGCTCGGAGGAGGCCGGGTTCGTCTCGGGCCAGGTCGTCTACGCGGCGGGAGGTCCGCGCGCATGAGCACCGCGTCCACCGGCCCGACGCCGGTCCCACTGACCCCGCAGACCACGCAGACCCCGCAGGCCGGCACCGTGATCCGGGTCGCCTCGGTCGCGGACCTACCGTCCGCCGTCGGCCGCTCGGCCACGTCCGAGCGGTGGGTCGTGGTCGACCAGGCGCGCATCGACGCGTTCGCGGACGTCACGGAGGACCACCAGTGGATCCACGTCGACCCGGAGCGCGCGGCGGCCGGCCCGTTCGGCGCGCCCGTGGCGCACGGGTACCTCACGCTCTCGCTCCTGCCGGTCCTCACCGCGGGCCTGCTCGACATGGGCGGCGTCGCGATGCACGTGAACTACGGTCTCGACTCCGTCCGCTTCCTCACCCCGGTCCGCGCCGGGTCGCGCGTGCGCGCGACGTCGACCGTCACGGGGGTGGACGACTCCCCGCGCGGGGCCCGCGTCCGCATCCGCGTGAGCGTCGAGGTCGAGGGTGCGGACAAGCCCGCGCTCGTCGCGGACACGGTCGTCCTCGTCGTCCCGGCCTGACCGGCCCAACGCACGCGCCGAAATACGCTGCGGACAGCCCGCCGGGAGATTCTCGGTGTCCGCAGCCTTGGGTACGGTCGCCCCCATGAGCAAGGGGAAGGCGTCGAACAGGCCGAACGTCGCCGCGAGTCAGCAGCACTTGCCGTTCGACGTCGTCATCGTTCAGGCGCCAGACGGCACCGTGCCGATGGAGGTGTACCTGGAGTCGATCCCCCCGCAGGTCGCCGCACGTATCGTCACTACGGCTGAAGCCGTGGCACGCGCCCCCATACCGGTTCGCCGGAGGCGGGCGGTGGGAGGTCATGCACGGCGACATGACCGGGTGGTACGAGATCCGGGTGCGGTTCGGCTCGATGCACTACCGCGTGTTCTGCCTGCTCGACCAGCAGGCGAAGGGCCGGGGTCCGTTGCTTGTCATGGTCGACGGGCGCACCAAGCCAAACGCGACACTGTTGCCCGACCGTGAGTACACCCGGGTGCGTGAGCTCGGCGAGTTCTACCTCGACACTCAGCCCCGTCCGATCGCGTGACCGGACAGGGCTGAGCGAGCGTGCTCGGCGCAACTAGGCGACGGCGTGCTCGATGTTCTCGCGCAGCTCGGCGAGCTCACGCTGCTCGTCCTCGCTCATCGGGACCAGGGAGATCTTCAAGCCCAGGGCCGCGGCGATCTCCGCAACGGTGCCCAACGAGGGGTTGCGCTGGGAGGACGTCAGAAGCCGCCGTACGACCGAGGGGTCGGCGCCGATGGTGCGCGCGATCTCGGCTTTGGACATTCCTGCTTCCTCGCGCGCCTCGTCAAGGGAGTTGATGAGGTCGTCGATCGCACGCACACGCACGGTCTCGATCGCGTACTCGCGCGCGTACGCGGGATCCTGCATGGAACGGCTGTGGAAGTCTGCGAGACGGCCGGTCAGAGCCATGGGTGGTCACCTCCTGGGGTGACGACGAAGAGACGGTTCGACGTGTAGCGATGTTGACGTTGATGTTGACGGCTGTGTCTACGCGAGCGTTGCATGTGTGCCACGCTCAGGTCAACCTGAACGCGTTGGAGCCGCACTGTGTTCCTCGACGCTGCGCCACCCGTCCGAGGAGACGTGCGTCAGATGCACGAAACCTGGTGTGATCAGCGCAGCAGCGACACGACTCCGCCTGGCGCACGGGCCACCAAGGCGACCCGACAGCATCGTGGCTTGCGGAAACGTGAACTTCGCCTAGAGGTGCGAGCGCCCACCTCGGACGCGACGCACTCTTCGTGGAATCGATAACGACCGTTGCGTCTGGTTCGCTGAGGCCCCGCCACGGGGTGCTACGGGGCGCGCCTCCACCGCCCCCTCGGCGGGCCGGGCTCAGACGCGCTCGAGCACCATCGCCATGCCCTGCCCGCCGCCGACGCACATCGTCTCCAGCCCGTAGCGACCGCCGGCCTCGGCGAGACCGTGGACCAGCGTGGAGGTGATGCGCGCCCCCGTCATGCCGAACGGGTGCCCGACGGCGATCGCGCCGCCGTGGACGTTGAGGCGCTCGACGTCGACGCCCAGCTCCTTCGCGCTCGGCAGCACCTGCGCCGCGAACGCCTCGTTGATCTCCACCAGGTCGACGTCGTCGATCGTCAGCCGGGCGCGCTCGAGCGCCTGGCGGCTCGCCTCGACGGGGCCGAGGCCCATGATCTCGGGCGACAGCCCGCTCACCCCGGTCGAGGCGATGCGGGCGAGCGGCTGGAGCCCGAGCTCGTCGACCACGCGGCTGCTCACCACGACGACCGCCGCGGCCCCGTCGTTGAGCGGGCAGCAGTTGCCCGCCGTCACGGTCCCGTCGGGGCGGAACACCGGGTCCAGCCCCGCGAGCGACTCGACGGTCACGCCCGGGCGAGGGCCGTCGTCGGCCGTCACGCGCGTGCCGTCCGGGAGGGTGACGGGGGTGATGTCGCGCGACCAGAACCCGCTCGCGATGGCCGCCTGCGCGCGCTGCTGGCTCAGCGCGGCGTACTCGTCCTGCTCGCGGCGCGACGTGCCGGTGAGCTGGGCGACGTTCTCCGCCGTCTGGCCCATCGCGACGTACACGTCGGGGAGGTCGCCGGCGAGGCGCGGGTCGGCCCACGGCTCGGCGCCCGCCTCGGCACGGCGTGCGGTGCGCGCGACGGCGGTCGCGAACCGGGGGTTGGTGAGGTCCTCCCCCGGGATGTGGTCGGCCGTGCCCCGCGCGGTGCTGCTCACGGACTCCACGCCCGCCGAGACGAACACGTCGCCCTCGCCCGCGCGGATCGCGTGGAACGCCATGCGCGTGGTCTGCAGGCTCGACGAGCAGTACCGGTTGACGGTGGTCCCGGGGACGCCGTCGAGGCCGAGGAGCACGGCGACGACCCGGGCCATGTTCATGCCCTGCTCCCCGCCCGGCTGCCCGCACCCGAGCAGCAGGTCCTCGACCCGGCCGGGGTCGAGCGTGGGCACCTGCGCGAGGGCGGCCCGGACCATCTCGGCGGCGAGGTCGTCCGGGCGCACCCCCCGCAGCGACCCCTTGAACGCGCGCCCGATGGGCGAGCGGGCGACGGCGACGACGTAGGCCTCCTGCACGGTGGCCTCCTCTCGGTGGCGGATCGGTGGTGGTGGTCGGTCTAGACGAAGGCCTGGACGCCCGTGATCGCGCGGCCGACGATGAGCGTGTTCATGTCCCGCGTGCCCTCGTAGGTGTAGACGGCCTCGGCGTCGGCGAAGTAGCGCGCGACGCCGTGGTCGAGCTGGATCCCGTTGCCGCCGAGGACCTCGCGGCAGCGCGCGACGGTGGCCCGCATGCGCGTGGTCGCGAACGACTTGGCGAGCGCGGCGTGCTCGTCGCGCTGGCGGCCCTGCTCGGCGAGCACCGAGAGCTGGCGGCACAGCGCGATGCTCGCCGTGATGTCGGCGAGCGACTCCGCGAGCTTGTCCTGCACGAGCTGGAACGACCCGAGCGGGCGCCCGAACTGCTCGCGCGCCGCGACGTAGGCGACGGCCGCCTCGTACGCGCCGACGGCGAGCCCGACCGCCTGCCACGCGACCTCCGCGCGCGTGGGCCGCAGGACCGCCGCCACGTCCCGGAACGACGAGACGCGCTGCAGTCGGTCCTCCTCGGCGACCTCGACGCCGTCGAGCTCGATGTCGGCGTTCTGCACGGTGCGCAGCGCCTGCTTGCGCTCGATCTTCGTCACGGTCAGGCCGGGCGTGCCCGTGCGGACGAGGAAGCCCTTGACCTGGTCGTCGGCGACGTCCTTCGCCCACACGACGATCACGTCGGCGAACGTCGCGTTGCCGATCCAGCGCTTGGCCCCGCGCAGGGTCCACGTGTCGCCGTGGCGCTCGGCCGTCGTGCGCAGGCCGCGCGCGGTGTCCGACCCGGAGTACGGCTCCGTGAGCCCGAACGCGCCCATCAGCTCGCCGCGGCCCATCGGCGGGAGCCACCGCTCGCGCTGCTCGGGCGACCCGCCGCCGGCGATCGCGGTCATCGTGAGGCCGGTCTGGACGCCCACGAACGTCGCGATCGACGGGTCGACCCGCGCGAGCTCGAGCGCGACCCAGCCGCGGTAGAGCATCCCGTTCTCGAACCGCGCCGTCTCGGGCAGGTGCGCGCCGAACAGACCGAGGTCGGCGAGCCCGGGGACCAGGTGGTGGGGGAACTCGGCGCGGTCCCAGCAGTCGTCCGCGATCGGGCGCACCTCGCGCTCGAGGAACTCGCGGATGCGCAGGACCCGGTCCTGCTCGTCGGGCGCGAGCTCGGTCTGCACCCCGTAGAAGTCGCTCGCGAGCGTCGTGGGCGGGACCACGGTGGTCGTGGACATGCGTGCCTCCGGTGGATCGTCGGTGATCTCCTCGCGGCCAGTGTGCATCAAAATCCAAAATGTTGCACGCATCGGTCGACGCGGCGGTAGAGTGCCCGGCATGGCAGGTGACGACGACGCGCCCGGCACGACGGCAGGTGGGACCGCGGCAACGACAGCCCCGGCCCCCGGCGTGCCCCGCGCCGACGGCCGGCTCGGGCACGTCGGGACGGCCGCCGCGCCGTCGTGGCTGTCGGAGCGGCTCGTCTCGGGGACGCACGCCGACACGGTCACGGCGTTCCGGCGCGCGCGCGAGACGTTCATCGCGGGCGAGCGGATCGACATGGGTCGGCTCGCGACGTCGCTCGGCGTGGACCGCACGAGCCTGTTCCGGTGGGTCGGCAACCGCGACGCGCTGCTCTCCGAGGTGCTGTGGTCCCTCGCCGTCCCCACGCTCGAGCAGGCCGACGACGCGGCCGCCGGGCTGCGCGGGGCCGAGCGCGTCGCGTCCGTGCTCACGACGTTCGTCCGCGACCTCATCACGGCCGGGTACTTCCGCACGTTCCTGCAGCGCGAGCCCGCCCGCGCCCTGCGCCTGCTGACCACCAAGGAGAGCCAGATCCAGCGGCGCTACGTCGCCGAGGTCGAGGCGCTCGTCGACGCCGAGCTCGCGCCGCGGCCCCTCGGTCGCGACGTCGCCCCGCGCGAGCTGGCCTACCTGCTCGTCCGCATCAGCGAGTCGTTCACGTACGCCGACCTCATCGCGGGCGACGTGCCCAGCGCGGCGCGCGCGCAGACCGCCTTCGAGCTCGTGCTGCACCTCGACCGACCCGACCCCGCCACGTCGTGACGCCCGCCCCGCCGATCTACGGCCACCGCTCGCCGTTCCCCACGCGATGGAACGACGACGACGTGTACGGCCACGTGAACAACACCGTCTACTACGAGGCGATGGACACCGCGATCAACACGTGGCTCGTGCGCGTCGCGGGCCTGGACCGCCTGGCCGGCCCCGTGATCGGGCTGTGCGTGAGCAGCTCGTGCGAGTACCGCGCGTCGGCGTCGTTCCCCGATCCGCTCGAGGTGGGCCTGCGGGCCGGGCGGCTCGGGACGTCGAGCGTCACCTGGGAGCTGGGCATCCTGCACGCGGGCGAGGACGTGCCGATCGCCGCGGGCCGGTTCGTGCACGTCTTCGTGGACCGCGAGACGCGTCGCCCGACCCCCGTCCCGGCGGGCATCCGGGCCGCGATCGAGCGCGACCTCCTCGTCGACACGGCGTGAGTTGAGTCCTGGGTATCTGTCGTGACTGCGCGACCACGACACATGCCCAGCACTCAGCAGTCAACCGGAACGCCGCCATACCGACCGCGCGGTATGATCGTCCGGTGCCGGTCGATCCGGCATCCCGACGACGCGCGACGCAGCGCGGAGAGGTGGTCGACGATGACCCGTCCGACGGCGAGCCCGCCCGGGCTCGACGTGCACCGGCTCGACCAGTGGTTGCGCCGGACGCACCCCGAGCTCGCCACGCAGGACCCGCTGTCCGCGAGCGTGATCGCCGGGGGCCGCAGCAACCTCACGTACCGCGTCGAGGGCGCAGCCGTCCCGCTCGTGCTGCGCCGGCCGCCGCTGGGCCACGTCCTCTCCACGGCGCACGACATGGCGCGCGAGCACCGCGTGATCGCGGCGCTCGCGGGCACGCCCGTGCCGGTACCGCGCGTCGTCGACCTCGTCGACGACCACGACGGCGCCGCCGGGACCGGGACGCCGTTCTTCCTCATGGAGCACGTCGCCGGCGAGGTGCTCGCCGACCCCGCCCAGAACGCCGCGTACACCGCCGCCGAGCTGCGGGCCCTCTCGCTCGAGCTCGCCGAGACCCTGGCCGAGCTGCACCGCGTGGACCCGGCCGCCGTCGGGCTCGCCGACTTCGGCCGACCGGACGGCTACCTGGAGCGCCAGCTGCGCCGGTGGGCCACGCAGCTCGACGCATCGCGCTCGCGCGACGTCCCCGCCCTCGACGCGCTCGGCGCGCTCCTGCGCGAGCACGTCCCGGCGCAGCAGTCCGCGGGGATCGTCCACGGCGACTTCCGGCTCGACAACGCCATCGTGAGCCGCGGCGTCGGGGCGCGGGTCGGCGGGGCCACCGTCGGGGTGCCGGACGGGGTGGCCGACGGGGTCCCGCACGTGGCGGCGATCCTCGACTGGGAGATGGCGACCCTCGGGGACCCGACCGTCGACCTCGGGATGCTCGGGCTCTACTGGGACATCGGCGCGCTCGGCGAGGCCGCCGCGGGCGTCGCCACGAGCGCCGTCGACCCTGGTGCCGGGTACCCCGCGTTCGACGAGCTCGTCGACGCGTACGAGGCCCGCCGCGGGCGGCGCGTCCCCGAGCTCTCCTGGTACCGCGCGTTCGGCGCCTACAAGCTCGGCGTCATCCTCGAGGGCGTCCACTACCGCTTCCGGGCGGGCGACACGGTGGGAGACGGCTTCGACGTGATCGGCGACCTCGTCGAGCCGCTCGCCGACGAAGGGCTCGCGCGCCTCGCGGGCGCACGGAGGGGATGAGCATGGACTTCGAGCACGACGCCACGACGCGCGACGTCGTCGACCGCGCCCAGGCGTTCCTCGACGAGCGGGTGCTCCCGGCCGAGCCCGTCCTCACCCGCCAGGTCGAGGCGACGCCCGACGACTGGTCGTTCCGGCCGGTCGTGCGCGAGCTGCAGGCCGAGGCGCGCGAGCGCGGCCTGTGGAACCTCTTCCTGCCAGGACCGGACGGCGGCGGCCTCACGACGCTCCAGTACGCCCCGGTCGCCGAACTCTCCGGCCGCAGCCCGCGGCTCGCGCCCGTCGCGATGAACTGCGCCGCGCCGGACACCGGCAACATGGAGCTCCTGCACGACTTCGGCACTTCCGAGCAGAAGGAGCGGTGGCTCGCCCCGCTCCTGCGCGGCGAGATCCGCTCGGCCTTCTGCATGACCGAGCCCGACGTCGCGTCCTCGGACGCGAGCCAGATCGCCACGCGGATCCGGCGAGACAGCGACCACTACGTGATCACCGGACGCAAGTGGTGGTCCACCGGGGCGATGAACCCCGACGCGACGATCCTCGTGGTCATGGGCGCGACCGACCCGGAGGCGGATCGGCACAGGCGGCAGAGCATGATCCTCGTGCCGCGCGACACCCCGGGCGTGCGGGTCGTGCGCCCGCTGACCGTGTTCGGCTACGACGACCGGGAGCACGGCGGGCACGCCGAGATCGTGCTCGACGACGTCCGCGTCCCCGCGACGCATCTCGTCGCCGGGGAGGGCGACGGCTTCCGGATCGCCCAGGCGCGCCTGGGCCCTGGGCGCGTGCACCACTGCATGCGCGCACTCGGCATGGCGGGACGGGCGCTCGACCTCGTGCGCGAGCGCGCGACGTCGCGCACCGCGTTCGGACGGACCCTCGCCCAGCAGGGTGTGATCCGGGAGTGGGTCGCGGAGTCGCGCGTCCAGCTCGAGGCGCTGCGCCTGCTCGTGCTCAAGACGGCGTGGCTCATGGACACGGTCGGCAACCGCGCGGCGATGCGCGAGATCCAGGCCATCAAGATCGCCGTGCCGCGCGCCGTGCAGCAGATCCTCGACCGCGCGATCCAGGTGTTCGGCGCGGCCGGTCTCTCCGGCGACCAGCCGCTCGCCGAGATGTTCGCCGCCGCGCGCGCGATGCGGCTCGCCGACGGGCCCGACGAGGTCCACCTCGCCGCGCTCGGCCGGGCCGAGCTCGCCACCCCCGCACCGCCGACGCCGCCCGGGCGCCGGTGACCGTCGCACAACCCGACCCTCCACCCAGCACCGAAGGGACCTCGACCGATGACCGCTCCTGGTGACCTCGACCTCTCCCCCGCCACCGCTCCGGGTGCCGTGCCCGTCTCGGCGGACGACCCGTCGTCGGGCACCGCACCCGACCCCGTGCTCACGGGCCCCGGCTTCGGCACGCTGTCCATCGCCGCGATCCTCGCGGAGACGGCGCACCGCAGGCCCGACGCCACCGCGTTCCTCGTCGGCGACGCGTCCGTGACCTACGGAGACCTGTGGGCGCAGACCCGCGCGTACGCGGGCGCGCTGCTCGCGCGCGGCGTCCGGCCGGGCGACCGCGTCGCGATGCTCGTGCCGAACGTGCCCGACTTCGCGCGCGTCTACTACGCCGCGCTGTCGATCGGCGCCGTCGTGGTGCCGATCCACCTGCTGTTCAAGGCGGCGGAGATCGAGTTCGTGCTGCGCGACGCCGGGGCGAGCCTCCTCGTCGCCGGCGCGCCGTTCCTCGGGGAGGCGGGACCGGCCGCCGCCGCGGCGGGGATCCCCACCGTGACCGTGCTCGTGCCCGACGCGCTGCGCGACCAGGTCCCGTTCCCCCGCCTCGAGGACGAGGCGGCGCAGGCCGAGCCCGTCCGCACGTACGCGTCGGTCAACCCGCTCGCCGCCGCGACGATCCTCTACACCAGCGGGACGACGGGGCGCCCCAAGGGCGCGGTCGGCCCGCACCTCGCGATGATCGAGCAGGTGCACGTCGCGCTGATCGACACGTTCGACCTGCGGTCCGACGACGTCGTGTTCGGCGGCCTGCCGTTCTTCCACACGTTCGGTCAGATGGCGGTGCTCAACATCGCGTTCCGCAAGGGCGCGGCGATCGTGCTGCTGCCCAAGTTCGACCCGGACGAGGCGCTCGCCCTGCTGGTGCGGCACCGCGCGACCGTGTTCACGGCCGTCCCGACGATGTTCGTCGGCATGGTCCAGGCCGCCGAGCGCACGAGCGACCGGCCGCCGCTGCGCTACGCCGTGTCGGGCGGCGCGGCGCTCCCCGTGCCCCTGCTCGAGGCGTTCTCACGCACGTTCGGCGCCGAGGTCCACGAGGGCTACGGGCTCACCGAGACGTCCCCCACCGCCGCGTTCAACCCCGTCGGCGAGCCGATCCGGCCCGGGACGGTCGGGCGCCCGCTCTGGGGCGTCGACGTCGAGATCGCCGACGCGGACGTCGACGACCGGGTCGAGCTGCTCGCGGCGGGCGAGCTCGGCGAGATCGTCGTCCGCGGCCACAACCTGTTCAAGGGCTACCTGGGCAACCCCGAGGCCAACGCGCAGACCGTCGTCGACGGCTGGTTCCGCACGGGCGACCTCGGCACCAAGGACGCCGACGACATCGTGACCATCGTCGACCGCAAGAAGGACATGATCGTCCGCAACGGGTACAACGTGTACCCGAGCGAGGTCGAGGACGTCATGACCGGCCACCCCGCCGTCGCCCAGGCCGCCGTGTTCGGGCTCGCGGACGACACCCACGGCCAGGAGGTCCACGCCGCCGTCGTGCTCATGCCGGGCCGCAGCGCCGACGCCGCGGAGATCGTCGCGTTCACCAAGGAGCGCGTCGCCGCGTACAAGTACCCGCGTCACGTGCACCTCGTCGAGACGCTGCCGCTCGGCGGTTCGGGCAAGGTGCTCAAGCGCGAGCTCGTGGCCTCGTTCGAGGCGGCCCGCTCCCCCGAGGGGGCGTGACCGGGATGCCGCGATCGGCCGGTTGAATGTCGTCGGCCACGAGAACGTCCTCGCCCGAAGACGCGAGAGCGCGACCCAGCGCCTTCCGACGTACGCGCGCCAGAAGATCTCCGCCGGTGGCTGCGGTGACCCTGGCACACGTACGTTCACTGCGACGACTGTCGCAAAAACCCTGGTGGCTGTTCCGCGCCAGCGAGGGTTGTCGGACATGAGTTCTGCGACAACTTTTCGTCGGCGTGTCGCGATGGTCAGCCCGGTGTACGACAAACAGTCGGTTCTGCATCGCAGCAGAACCTCGTCGAGAGAATCATGGTGTTCGCAAAGTTTGGGTGATTGGTCGGAGGCAAGTGCTCCCAGGATGGGCGGGTCGCTGCAAGACTCACACGCATGGAGCGCGAGGCCGACTGGTCGGTCGCAGCGGACGCCTTGTCTGAGCGGCAGGTTGACGGCCACATGCCAGCGCTGAACAGGGACTTGATGAGGTACCGAATGCCTCCAAGAGCCGAGTTCCGCGCGCGCAACGCACGCAGGACCACCGGAACTTTGGTGGCGGTCATCGGCCTTCTCCTCGTCGCGGCACCCGCGCTGCTCGCTTTACTCCTCGGACTCGATTCCAGCAGCGACACGTGCGAGGACGCCTTCGGAGGCCCGTGCGACGGAGCACCACAGTATTTCGCCGCGACGGTGGGCCTGCTTGCAGCTCCCGTGCTTCTGGGGCTCGCGGTTGCACGCCCTCGGCGCGTACGTGCGTGGGTCGTCGCGACCGTCGGCGTCGCGCTCATGCTCTTCGTCGCCCTGCTGCTCGCGACCTGACGCACCTCGCTCCCCACGCTGTCCGGACAGCCAAGCCTGGGCCCTCATGCCGGCCAACGTCCTGGCTGGCGCCTCCTGGGTCACAACCCTCCGTTAGTCGGGCGTCGCAGAACCGTCCTTCGCGACGCCCGATTAACGGTGGCGGTCTCAACCCACCAACGCACCACTGGTTCGTAGGTCGAGCCCATTTCGCCCGTTTAGCTTCGACTTATGTCCGGAGCCCGTGACGCGAGGAGCGCGAGTATCCCGACGACTGAGCTGACGAGGACGACGACTCTGGCGCTGGTCCACCGGGGTGCTAGGACTCCGTCGAGGGTTCCTCGGGAGTGGACGGCCAGCGCGATGAGCATGGTCGTGAGCGTGGCGAGAAAGAGGAACGACCAGGCGCGGGAGACAGCGGGGTCGTCGAACGCCCCGTGTGTCATCAAGAGGAGCCCGAATTCGTTCGAGCTCGTCGTTGGTCGTCGCAGCGAGGCACCCGGGCGTGTCCGGGGAGACTCAAGAGCGCCTCGGTCGGGTGCGTCGGAACTTGCCTCGCTGGCGGACGTCGGCGGTGGAAGGCTGTCGCTATGGATCAGGTGTACGTGTACGCGGTGGAGGATGAGCGTGCGAGTTCCTGGACGGCCGAGCTCGCGGTCCTGGCGGAGAGCCCTGCCAGCGCCTTCCGGATTCTTCGCGACGCTGGTCTGAGGAAGGCGCAATTCCAAGGTTCCACGCGGCCGTCTCGTGCGATGTCTCCGGCCGAGTTCGGAGATGTGGCGTTCGGGTCGCGTGGGATCGCGCGCCGGGCACTCGAAGACGGTGGTTGGGAGCCCTGGGTTCCCGTCGCCGCCGGGTTCACCCTCAACTGGCGCGATACCGGATAAGCCCACCGTCGCGATCCGATCGGTGGCAGCTTGCGGCGAACGACTTGCGATCGAACGACTGGCGGCCCGACCATGTGCGCCAGGTTCCCCTGGGAGCGCGCGGCATGATCGGTAGAGACGGGACGTGTCCGCCCCGCGGAGGGCTGCGTCCGAGACACGCTTCGCGGACTGAGCAACCAGGAGCGACACGGCCTCGGAAGAGGCAGCTGTCTGAGAATCGGCGTTAGTCAGACGTCGCAGAACCTTCTTTCGCGACGCCTGACAAACGGTCGGTTTAGCGGTGTCCGACAACCTTGGTGAGAGCATCGAAAGTGCTTATCTGCGTAGGTGCGCATCTATACGACAATGGATGGATGCTGCGAGCTCTCTCCCATCCGGGCTACCGTCGTCTCCTCGCCGCCCAGGTCGTCGCCCTGGTGGGGACCGGGCTCGCGACGGTCGCGCTCGGGCTGCTCGCCTACGACCTCGCAGGATCGCGAGCGGGCGCGGTGCTGGGTACTGCGTTCGCGATCAAGATGGTGGCCTACGTGTTCGTAGCCCCGGTGGCTGCCGCGCTCGTCGCGCGGCTGCCGCGTCGCACGGTGCTGATCGGTTCCGACGTCGTGCGCCTGGTGGTCGCGGCGTCGTTGCCGTTCGTGGGCGAGGTCTGGCAGGTGTACGTGCTGATCTTCGTCCTGCAGGCCGCGTCCGCGACGTTCACCCCGTCCTTCCAGTCCGTGATCCCGGACGTGCTGGTCGACGAGGACGACTACACGGCCGGGCTGTCGCTATCGCGCCTGGCCTACGACCTCGAGGCGGTGGCGTCCCCGATGCTCGCCGCCGCGCTGCTGCTCTTCATCCCGTCCTCGGCGCTGTTCGCCGGGACCGCGCTCGGGTTCGCCGGCTCCGCGCTACTCGTCGCCGCCACCGCGCTCCCGCACCGCACCCGGACCATCGACGACGACGGCGAGGACGTGCCCGAGCTGCCGTTCGGGCAGCGCGCGCGCCACGGCGCGGTCCTGTTCTGGCGCACGCCGGCACTGCGCCCGGTGCTCGCACTCAACCTCTCCGTCGCAGCCGCAGGAGCGTTCGTCCTCGTCCAGACGGTCGTGATCGCGCGCGGCCTCCTCGAGCGCGGGGACGACACCGTCGCACTCCTCCTCGCCGCCAACGGCGCCGGGTCGATCGCCGCCGCGTTCACCCTGCCCGCGCTCCTGCGACGCTTCCCCGAACGGCGCGTCATGCTCACCGGCGCGACCATGCTCACCGCCGCGACAGCCCTGGTCCCCCTCGCGCTCAGCGCGACGACGTCGGCGGGCGCGCTCGTCGCGATCGCGGCCCTGTGGGTGCTCGTGGGGGTCGGCTGGTCCGCCGTCGAGACACCGGTCGGACGCCTCATCCGCCGCAGCGTCGCCCGGGCCGACCTGCCGGCCGCGTTCGCCGCGCAGCTCTCCCTCTCGCACGCCTGCTGGCTCCTGACCTACCCCCTGGCGGGGTGGCTCGGCCTCTCCGGGCTCAGCGGCGCGGCCCTGTGGCTCGCCGCCATCGCCGCGGCCGCCACCCTCACTGCGGCCCGCGCCTGGCCACGCACCAGCTCCGTCGCGTCATCCGAGGCCGCGCAGCAGAGGGTGGGATCATGACGTTCGTGGCCACCGAGCAGCGCACCACCCCGCCCGACGTCGACCTCGACCACGCCGTCGACGTACTGCGCCTGCTCGCCGACCGCACCCGCCTCGCGATCCTCGCCATGCTCGACGGCACAGAGATGTCCGTCAGCGCGATCGCCGAGGCCCTCGACCGGCCCGGCCCCGCCGTCTCCCAACACCTCGCCAAGCTCCGCACCGGCCACCTCGTCACCGCCCGACGCGACGGCACCACGATCTACTACAGCCAGCCCGACGAACACGTGGCCGCCCTCGTCGCCAACGTCCTGCAGCACACCGAGCACGCGCTCTACGAGACGCCGCCGCACCACCGCTGACCGGGCCTCTGTCCTCCAACAAACGTCACTTGTCAGGCGTCGCAGAACCCTCTTCTGCGACGCCTGACAAACGGTCGGTTGTGGGGTGTCCACCAACCTCGAGCGCCGCACGGGGCCATCAGATGTTTGATTGCTGCATTCCGTCGGGTGGACGTGACCCCGTGTCGGGAAAGAGGTGGGAACGGAGCTCGGCGGGGCCAGCGACGGCGAAGACCCGAGAGGTGAGCCCCGTGCTCTTCTGACGAGAGCCTGATGCTTGCGTCCTATGAGTTGCGGTACCTGCAGTTAGGCGCGACTGTCAGCGAGGGCAGCAGGTCCGATGCGCTTCCCACCGTCGATGCCCGCTTGCGAGGGAGTCACCGTGCCGTACACCCCGAAGGACGCCACCACCACGACCGCCGACGTGAACCGTGACGCCCGGGCGCTCTACGCGCTCGACGACGTCGAGGACTTCGACACCGCCCGGCGGGGGAAGATCGCCGACGTCCCGGACGGCAAGGTCCTGCTCGCGGACGGCCGCGTCGCGTACGACGAGGCGACCTTGTCGTTCCTCGACGACGACTCGGCGCCGCACCCCGACACGGTGAACCCGAGCCTGTGGCGGCAGTCGCAGGTCATCCACGAACCGGGTCTGTACAAGGTCGTCGACCGGCTCTACCAGGTGCGCAACAACGACATCGGCAACCTCACCATCGTCGAGGGCGACGACGGTCTGGTCGTCATCGACTGCACGACCGGCGTCGAGGTCGCGCAGCAGGGGCTCGCGCTGTTCCGCGAGCACGTCGCGGACAAGCCGGTCGTCGCGGTGATCTACACGCACACGCACATCGACCACTACGGCGGCGTGAAGGGCGTCGTCGACGAGGCCGACGTCGCGTCGGGGAAGGTGCCGATCATCGCGCCGGGCACGATCGCGTCGTTCGACAAGTTCGCGATCGGGGAGAACGTCGTCGCGGGCAACGCGATGAGCCGTCGTGCGTCGTATGCGTTCGGGAACCTCCTGGACAACGACCCGCGCCAGATGATCACCAACGGGATCGCGTCCGTCGGTGGTCACGGGATCACCGTGTCGTACATCTCGCCGACCGACTCGATCACCGAGACCGGGACGACCCGGCAGCTCGCCGGGCTGACGTTCGAGTTCCTCTACGCGCCCGACACCGAGGCGCCGGAGGAGATGCACGTCTGGATCCCCGAGCTGAAGGCCCTGACGTGCGCCGAGAACGCGAACCACTCGCTGCACAACATCCAGACGCTGCGCGGCGCGCGCACGCGCGACGCGCGCAACTTCGCCCGCTACCTCGACGAGACCCTGGTCCGGTGGGGCGACGAGGTCGAGGTGCACTTCGGCCCGCACACGTGGCCCGTGTGGGGCAACGCGGAGGTCGTCGCGTTCCTCGAGTCGCAGCGCGACACGTACAAGTACATCCACGACCAGGCGTTGCGTCTGGCGAACAAGGGGTACACGCCGCTCGAGGCCGCCGAGGTCGTCGAGCTCCCCGAGGTGCTGCGGACGAAGTGGTTCAACCGCGGCTACCACGGAACGCTCCACCACAACGTGCGCGCCGTGTTCACCAAGGAGCTCGGCATGTGGGACGGCGACCCCGTGTCGCTGCACCCCCACACCCCGACCGACACCGCGAGCCGCTACGTGACCGCCTTCGGGCGCGACGCGATCCTCGCCGAGGGCCGCCGGGCGTTCGACGCGGGCGACTACCGGTGGGCGGCACAGGTCCTGCACCACATCGTGTTCGCCGACCCGCAGGACCGCGAGGCCACGGACCTCCAGGCGGACGCCTACGAGCAGCTCGGGTACCAGGCCGAGGGACCCCAGTGGCGCGGCATCTACCTCACCGCGGCTCGTGAGCTGCGCGAGGGCGTGATCCCCGCGCGGTTCGCGAGCGGGAGCCCGGACACCATCGCGGGCATGCCGGTCGACATCCTCTTCGACTACGCCGCGGTGCACGTGGACGGCCAGAAGGCGGCCAAGGCCGACGTGCGCTTCGACGTCGAGTTCACCGATCGCGACGAGACCTGGACGGTGTGGGTCGCGAACGGGGTCCTCAACGCCCGACCCGGCGCCTCGGCGGACGCCCCGCTCACGGTCCGCGCACCCAAGGCGCTCGTCGCCGCCGTGCTCCTCCAGCCCGCTGCCGTGGGCCGTCTGGCGGACGCGGGGAAGGTCACCCTCGACGGCGACGCCGCGGTGCTCGACGCGTACGCCTCCGTCCTCGACGAGTTCGACCCGAACTTCGCCATCGTCACGCCGTAGCGCTGGCGAGCCGTCGTCAAGACCCAGCAGTCGCCGGGCACGCAGTGCCGAGGCTGCCTTGCGGTGGCCACCGTGGTCAGGTCGGGTCTTTGTCGCTGACGTGCAGGTCGGCGTCGTGCGCGATGATCGCGGCCTGGATGCGGTTGGACGCCCCGATCTTCTCCAGGGCGTGCCGGAGGTGGACCTTGACCGTCGGCTCCGCGATGTAAAGCCGCCGGGCGATGTCGGCGTTCGCCATGCCCTCCCCCACGCACGCCAGCACGTCCCTCTCCTTGCGGCTGAGCGAGGCAACCTGCGCCTGGGCACGCGCTGTCTGGTCGAGCAGCGAGGGGCCCATCGCGTCGAGCAGGCGGCGGGTCACCGACGGGGACAGCATCGCTTCGCCGTGCGCGGCGGCGCGGATGCCGGCCTGCAGCTCCTCGACGCTGCTGGACTTGAGGAGGTAGCCGGAGGCGCCCATGCGCAGCGCGGGCAGGACGTACCGGTCTGACTGGAAGGCTGTGAGGACGACGACCGCGGTCGTGGGTGCGGACCGCAGGATCTCCTGGGTGGCGCTCAGGCCGTCCATCACGGGCATCTGCATGTCCATCAGCACGACGTCGGGGCGGTGGGCCATGACCTGGGCGACGCCCTGGTGGCCGTCAGCGGCCTCGCCCACGACGGACATGTCCGACGCGGAGTCCACGAGCCGGGTGATGCCCTCCCGGAACAGCTGTTCGTCGTCGACCACGACCACCCGGATCATCGCGTCCCCCTCGGTAGGTGCGCCTCGAGCCGGAAGCCACCGTGCGGCGTCATGCCCGCCTCAAGCGTCCCGCCGACCATGTCGACGCGTTCACGCAGCCCTCGCAGCCCGTTGCCTCCTGCCGGTAGCTCGGGCGTCTCCGGAGAGGATGACGGGTCGTTGGCGATCACGACGTGCAGCGAGCCGTCCGCGTCCTCGATCAAGACTGATGTCGGCGCGCCCGGCGCGTGGCGCACGGCGTTCGTCAAGCCTTCGCGCACGATCCGGACCGCGGTCCTCTCCGCCGCGTCGGGTGGCTCGACGTGCGCTGCGGTGACCACAGCCATGACCGGTTGCCCGACGTCGCGCGCTTCGTTCACCAGCTGGTCGACCTCTCCCAGGGCGTGTTGAGCCAACCCGTCCGCATCGGGGTCTCGCAGCAGTCTCAGGACGTCGTGCAGCTCCTCGATCGCGGCCTGGCCGTCGGCGCGGATGCTTTCGGCGGCCTCTCGGGCCGAAGCGTCCTCGGTCTCGGTCTCGAGCAGGTTCGCACGCAGGACGATCAGGCTGATCCGGTGAGCGACGACGTCGTGCATCTCGCGGGCGAGTCGAGACCGTTCGGTCTGCCGCACGGCGTCGGCCGTCGCGGCGGCGAGCAGCCGTTCCTTCTCGGCGAGGGCAACAGCCGCTTGGTCCGAAGCCCTCAGGCCACGTCCGACGAGCCACGGCAGGACGATCAGCAGGACGAACGCCAAGGGTGAGACGAAACCATCGGAGTACGACGTCGCCCACCTCACCGGGAAGGCCATCGCCACGGCGAAGGCCACGGCGCCCCAGGCCAGCGGTTCCGAGACGACGAACCGCCCCACCGCGTACAGGGCCACGGTGGTCGCCACGACCGGAGAGATCAACGACAGGAGCATGCACACGACGAGCACCAGGACCGGCCGCCCGCGCACCAGCAACGCCGCCGCGCCCAGGAGCTGGGCAGTCAGCTCCCACCACAGCGGGTCGACCGCAATGCCCTGACGGGCTCTCACCGCGACCACCAGGAAGCCGCCGGCGGCGGCGAGCACTACGACCCCCGGCCGGCCGCTCACCAGTTCTACGGCGCGCACGACCCCACGCTAGCGTTCCCCGTGTCCTGGGTACCGATCGACTCGACCGCGTTCGAATGCGGCCCGGGCGCAGTCCTCCCTCGTGAGCGCGACGCATGGCCCCGCGGTCAAGGACCACGAGGCCATGCAGGGCAGGCCGCCGACGCGCGGTCAGGCGCGGGCGCTCCGTCGGCGCAGGGCAAGCACCGCACCGCCGGCACCCACCAGGAAGATGGAGAAGGCGATCAGCGACTCGGTGTCCAGGCCGGTCGTCGCGAGCTGGTCGCTCATCTCCTCGGCCACGACCGGCTCGACCGCCGCGGGGTCGACGACGACGGCCTCGAGTGCGGTGTCGTCGTGCGTCGCCGGCTCGAGCGTCCCTTCGTGAAACGCCATGACCGCGGGGATCGTCCGGTAGACGGGCGCATGGTCGATAGTCTCGGCCGGGTGCTCGATCGTCAGGTAGGTCGCCGGGACGGTCTCCTCGCGGTACGTCGCCGGAACCGTCTCCTCGCGGTAGGTCGCCGGGACGGTCTCCTCGCGGTAGGTCGCCGGAACCGTCTCCTCGCGGTAGGTCGCCGGAACGGTCTCCTCGCGGTAGGTGGCGGGGATGGTGATCGTCTCGGTCCGGGCGTCCTCGATCACGACCGTCTCCGACCAGGACTCCCGGTCGATGACCTCGACCTCTCCGACGCGGTACCAAGCGACCGAGTTCGGGTTGCTCTCGGCGTTCCAGTTCGGGTCGGTCTCCTGGCGCGTCTTGCCGGTGGTCGCGTGCTGGAAGGTCCACTCGGTGTGGGTGGTGGCGGGGTGGACGACCTCCTGCGTCACCGCGGGGTGCTCGACGGTCTCGGTGTGCTCGGGCACGTCGACGACCCGGACCGTGTGCTCGGGCACGTCGACCACCTGGACGGTGTGCTCGGGCACGTCGACCACCTGGACGATGTGCTCGGGCACGTCCACGACCCGGACCGTGTGCTCGGGCACGTCCACCACCCGGACCGTGTGCGCAGGCACATCCACGACCGTCTCGGTCCAGGCCGCCTTCGCGACCTCGACCCAGGCCGCGGTCACGAGCTCGGTCCGGGACGGCACGACGATCTCCGTCCATCCCGATGCCACCTGCGCTGCGGAAGCGACGGCAGCGACCCGATCCGTCGCCTCGGGCGCGGCGGAGACCGCTGCCCCAGCCGGAGCCGCGAGAAGCGTGCCGCCGATCGCGAGCGCGGCCGTGCTCGCTACCGCGGTGCAGACGATCGGGCGGCGGCTGGTGCTCGTCGTGGTCATGATGGGTCTTCTCCTCGGTACGTCGGAATGTGGTAGGACCACACTCCCGCGCGGCGCAGCGGCCCGGCATAGTCCGACGGGATCGCACCCGTATCCCGAGGGATCGGTGCGCCCAGCGCGGCGTCGTCGACCTCGTCGTGGCCGACGCCCGAGGACTTCTCGACCGAGGAGTGAGAAGACCGGTGCACCTGGAGGTCGAGCGCGGCAGCGAGGGGCCCCTTCATCACTCGCGCGAGACCGAGACGCCCGGACGATCAAGCGGCACCGTCCCGGTCGCGGCCCACGACAGACGGACTCGCGGCCGCGACGCCACCAAGTCCCGGCGCAGACGCAGACCCACGGCGCCGTCCCACGCCTGACAACCGACGTCTTCCGGACGTCGCAGAATCTTCTTTCGCGACGCCTGAGAAACGGTCGGTTCTGCGGTGTCCGACAACGTTGGAGGATCTCGACAAGGAGGGCGGCCTACAACTCGGCTGGAGGTTGGCGCGCTCGACGCAGGGAGGCGCGACGACCGTGACCGCCGTCGCACCGTGGTCACACGAGCATCGAGCGACGGGCGGCGTGCCTGGAGCGGCTCGTCGAGGACATCGCGGCGGCGGGCCGCGCTCGGTCGATGCTTGAGAGCGAGCAGGGCGAGGAAGAGCGTGACCGGCGGTTGCGCTATCGGGAGACGGGCCGTCGCGGGTGCCGTGATGCGCTGGCGCACGACCACGCGACCGCGGCGGCTGAGCCGCTGCTCGCGATCCCGGACGCGATCGCCTGGGCCTGGGCCCGCGGCGGTGACGCGCGCCGTCGCGCCGAGCCGCTGGTCGCCGGCGTCGTCCGGCTGTAGAAAGCGCGAAACCCGAGCACCACAACCGTCCGGAACGGTCTCGGGTTCACTTCTCGCCGCTACTGCGGTGAGCTGCCCTCACCTTAGGGACCGCTTGTGCGCGCGTGTGATCGTGACCGACGACCTCGACGGGACCGAGGGCGCCAAGACGTACCAGTTCGCGTGGCAGGACGCCACGTACGAGATCGACCTGACCGACGCCCATCGCGATGAGCTGCGGCGGGCGCATCCCCACCGAGGTGCTCGAGGCATATCGCAGCCCTTGAGCGATGCGGGATCTCACACGTCAAGCTCATGGTGCTCCTTCGCTCGGACGTCCCGACGTCGTGACGCTATCGGGACGGGGCGTCCGCGCGTGGTGCGGTGAGCGCGTCCAGCCGGCGGCGCAGGAGCCGCCGGTCGCCCTCGCGGTCGACGAGGTCGAGCGCGGCGCGCAGGTGCTCGGCCGCCTGGACGGGCCGTCCGGCACGTACGTGGAGCTCCGCACGGACGGCGGGCAGGAGGTGGTAGCCGGCGAGCGCCGGGTCGTCGGCCACCTCCTCGATCGCGGCGAGACCGGCCTCGGCGCCGTGCACCTCCGCGACGGCGACGGCGCGGTTGAGCGCCACGACCGGCGACCCGGTCATGCTCAGGAGCACGTCGTACAGGCCGAGGATCTCCGACCAGTCGACCTCCGCGTCGCTGCCTGCGCTGTCGTGCAGGGCCGCGATCGCGGCCTGCACCTGGTACGGGCCGGGCCGCCCCGCGGCGAGCGCGACGTCGAGCTCGCGCAGCCCTTCGGCGATCTCGTCGTGCCGCCAGCGTGATCGGTCCTGCTCCGCGAGGGTGCGCGCGACGCCGTCGGGCCCGGTCCGCTCGTCGCGCCGGGCGTGCTGGAGCAGCAGCAGCGCGAGCAGGCCCCGGGCTTCCGGCTCGTCGTCGAGCAGGCGCGCGGCCAGCCGCGCGAGGCGGACCGCGTCGTCCGCCAGGGCGCGCCGGTCCGAGGAGCCTGCCGTCTCGTCCGCCGGCTCCGCCCAGGCGTCGTACCCCTCGGTGAAGAGCAGGTACAGGACGGCGAGCACACCGGTGACGCGCTCGGCGCGCAGCTCTGGTGGCGGGACCCGGAACGTGATGCCCGTGGCGCGGATGCGCCGCTTCGCGCGGACCAGGCGCTGCGCCATCGTCGCCTCGGGGACGAGGAACGCGCGCCCCACCTGCGCCGTCGTCATGCCGACGAGCGACCGCAGCGTCAGCGCCACCCGCGACTCGGCGGGCAGCGCGGGGTGGCAGCAGGTGAACAGCAGGCGGAGCAGGTCACCGTCCGGGTCGTCGATCGCCCACGGGTCGTCGTCCAGGGAGAGCGCCACCTCGTCCGGGACCGGGTCCGCGGTGGCCCCGACGGCGCGCGGCCCGGCGTCGACGCGTTCCCCGAGCCGCGCCGCCGCCGCGGTCCGGTCCGTGTCGACACGGCGGCGTCGGAGCACGTCGATGGCGTGGCGCCGCGCGGTGGTCGTCAGCCAGGCGCCGGGGCGCTCGGGGACGCCGTCGCGCCCCCAGGTCCGGAGCGCCGTCGCGAACGCCTCCTGGGCGGACTCCTCGGCGAGGTCGAGGTCGCCCGTGCTGCGCGCGACGGCCCCGAGGACGCGCCCCCACTCGGTGCGGAACGCGTCCTCGACGGCCGAACCGGGACTCATCGCCGGGGACCGCGGCTCAGGCGTCGTCGAGGTTCAGCGGCCAGACCGGCCGCAGCTCGATCGCCCCGCCGCGCGCCATCGGGTGCTCGGACGCGATGGCGATCGCCGTGTCCAGGTCGGGGGCCTCGAGCACGTCGAACCCGCCGATGGCCTCCTTCGTCTCCGAGAACGGACCGTCGGTGACCAGGACCTTGCCGTCGCGGACGCGGACTCCCACCGCGTCCGCGGGCGGCCGCAGCCGGTCGCCCAGGACCGCGGCGCCGCTGCCGTAGTGCCGCTCGACCCACTGCTCGATGGTGGGTCCGCTCTCGGCGTCCTCGGACCGCAGCTCGGGGTCGTCCGGCGTGCTCAGGACCAGCATCAGGTAGCGCATCAGGACTCCTCCGCCCAGGTCGTGGCGGGCCGGCGGAGCACCATCGGCCCGAAGAACGCCACGTCGGCGGCCTCGATGCCGTCGCCGACGCTGCGACGCCCGTCACCGTACAGCGTGGAGCCGTCCCGACCCGGACGGTCGGCCCGCAGGATCGTGTCCAGGAAACTCATCGTGCCTCCTTCTCGTGCACGGCCCGTGCGGCCGTACACCAGGACGACGAAGCCCGGACGCCGGGATCGACACCTCGCGCCGAGGAGTTTTCCGAGCCGGTCCCTCGCGGCGACGGACCGAGCCCCGGTCGACCCGACCGGGGCTCGGTCGCACGCGTCGGGGAGCCGTCAGGGCTGCGGGATGCCCTCGTCCTCGAACGGGACCGCCTCGCCGGTGAAGTCCTCGACCGGGCCGTCGGCGGAGTCGGTCGAGTAGACCGGGCCGACGTAGTCCTGCACGCCGCTCGCGACGACCGTGATCCCGACGCCGTCGTACGCGGAGTGGTCGTCCGCCGAGAACGCGAGCGGCATGATGCCCGCTCCCACGACGTCGCCGGACTCGAGCGCCTCGACGAGGCTCTCGCGCGTCGGGTCCTTCCCGGCACGGGCCAGCGCCTCGGCGAACGTGTACGCGACGGACATGCCGTAGACGGTGTTGCCGTCGAACGGGGCGCCGTCGTTGTACTCGTCGTTGACCTCCCGGAAGTGCGTGGCCCACGGGTCGTCCGGGCTGAACGAGAGGTAGTTCGTCGAGACGAACCCCTCGAGCAGCAGGGGCGCGACGTCCTCGCCGAGGAACCCTGCGAGCGTCGGGTAGTCGCCGCCGGACGACGACGACAGCCACCGCGCCTGGTAGCCGAGCTGCGCCGCGGTGCCGAGCGCGAGCGCCGTGAACCCGTTGACGGTCGCGAGGAAGTTGGTGTCGCACCCCGCGGCCTGCATCGCGCCGATCTGCGCGGTGACGTCCTGGTTCGAGACGGAGTACGTCTGGACGGACGCCAGTCCGTCGGCGCCGAGCACGGCCTCGAGACCCTGCTGGAACTCCTCGCCGAAGTCGTCGTCCTGGCCCAGCACGCAGTACGTGCTGCCGTCGAGCTCCTCCTGCGCGTAGTGGGCCAGCGCCTTGCCCTCGACCACGTAGTCCGCGTTGAACGCGAACGTCCAGGGGTGCTCCTCGGGCTGGTCCCAGCTCGTGCTGCCCGACGCGACGAAGAGGTCGGGCACCCCGTTCTGGTCGAGGTAGTCGAGGACCGCGGAGTGGGTCGGCGTGCCGAGACCGTTGAGGACCGCGAAGACCTCGTCCTCCTGGACGAGCTCGCGCACGACGGTCTGGGTGTTCGCCGGGTTGTAGCCGTCGTCCTTGACGACGTACTCGATGGTGCGGCCGTTGATGCCGCCCTGCTCGTTGAGGTAGTCGAAGTACGCGGTGGCCGCGGCGGAGATCGACGAGTAGCCGGCCGCTGCCGGGCCGGTGAGCGGGGTGTGCGTGCCGACGGTGACGGTGGAGTCGGTGACGCCCGTGGCGTCACCCTCCTCGTCGCCGGACGCGGTGGATCCCGGGACGCTGCAGGCCGTGAGGCCCAGGGCGAGGGCTGGGACGGCGAGGACTGCGGCCGCGCGCAGGCGGCGGGTGGTGAGTGACATCGGCGTCACCTCTCTGTGTCGGCGTGGAGCGGTTCATCGGACGGAGCGCCGGACGGTTCGACCGCCCGGCCCGCGGACGGTTCGGCGGCACGGGCGCCGGCGGCGGCCGACGGCGCACGACGGCGCCGCGACCTCGACCGTGACTGCAGGGCGCCGGTCAGGCCGCCGGGGGCGGCGACCATGACGACGACGAGCAGGACGCCGAACAGCAGGACGGCGAGGTTGCCGTCCAGCCGCTGGGCCAGGTCCCCGGGGACGGGCAGGGCGTCGGCCAGGAGGCCGGCGAGCCACGGCACGAGGACGAGCAGGACGGCGCCGACCACGGCGCCGCGCAGGCTACCGAGACCGCCCAGGACGACCGCGACGAGCAGCAGGAGGGACAGCGCGAGGCCGTAGCCACCGGGGGCGACGGACTGCGTGACGAAGCACAGCACCGCGCCGCCGAGGCCGGCACCGACGGCGCTCGCCGTGAACGTCGCGACCATGACCCGGCCGGCGGGGATGCCGGCGAGGCGCGCGGCGACGGCGTCGTCCCGCACGGCCCGGATGCGCAGACCGAGGCGGCCGTCGCGCAGCAGTGCGAGACCCGTGACGACGACGGCGGCCACGACGACCGCGACCCACGCCTGCCACTGCTCGATCGCGAGCAGGCCCTGCAGCGGCTCGGGCACGCCGTCGAACGCGACCTGGACTCCCTGGTCACCGCCGAGCACCGTGCTCCACGTCGTCGCGAGCGCGGGCAGCGCGAGGACGAGCGCGAGCGTGAGCCCGGCGAGGTACGGGCCGTGCAGGCGGGCGCCCGCGAGACCGAGCAGCAGCCCGAGCGCCCCGGCGACGACTGCGCCCGCGAGCAGCGACGGCACCACCCGGGCCACGCCCTCGACCCCCGCCTCGGTCAGCGCGTTCGCGGTGAGCGCGTACCCGTAGCCGCCCGCCGCCATGAGGGCGGCGTGCCCGAGGGACACCTGCCCGGCGAGCCCGACGACGAGGGTGAGCCCCGCCGTCGCGCACAGGTACACGGCGACGAGCGCGACCTGGTAGCTGCGGAACGGGTCGAGGAAGAGGACGGCGACGAGGACCGCCGGGGTGGCGACCGCGGCGAGCACCAGCGTGCGGCGAGCACCGGTGAGGCGGCTCATGCGCGCCTCGCCTCCCCCACCGCGAGCAGGCCCTGGGGCCGCACGAGCAGCACGACGACGAGGAGCACGAGGACGGCGAGGGGCGCCACGCTCGCGCCGAGGTACCCGGTGACGAGACTGATGAGTACGCCCACCCCGATCCCGCCGACGAGCGCGCCCACCGGTGAGTCGAGCCCGCCGACCACCGCGACGGTGAAGCCGAGGACGAAGAGCATGTCGGTCGCGTGCGGCGTCAGGCCCAGCTCCGTGGGCACGAGCAGGATCGCCGCGAGCGCGGCCACGGCCGACGACAGCGCCCACCCGAGCGTGAGCAGCCGCGACACCCTGATGCCGAGCATGCGCGACACCTCGGGCGCGAACGCCGCCGCCCGCATCTGCAGGCCGAGCCGCGTGCGGGTGAACAGCAGGCCGAGCCCGGCCATGACGACGAGCGCGACCACGAGGACGAACAGGTCGTACGGCGAGAGCAGCGGGACGCCACCGACGCTGATCGGCCGCTCGTCGAACGGCGCCTCGACGGGCAGCGTCCGGCCGCCCACGATGATCCCGAGCGCCGACTGGAGGATCATCACGAGCCCGATCGCCACGATCACCCCCGCGAGCGGCGAGCTGCCCGCGACGCGGCGCATCAGGCCGCGCTCGACCGCCCAGCCGAGCGCCGCGCCGGCGACGAGCGCGGCGACGAGCCCGACGACGAAGCTCCCCGTCGTGCGGGTCACCACGTACGCGACGTAGGTCGCGGTCACGGCCATGGCGCCCTGCGCGAAGTTCACGACGCGGGCGGCGCGCCAGACGAGCACGAGCGAGAGCGCGAAGAGCGCGAGCACGGCGCCCCGGGCGAGCCCGGTGCCGAGGAGAAACACGAGTCGGTCCATCAGAACCCCAGGTAGGCGTGGCGGAGGGTGGTGTCGTGCAGGAGCTCGGTCGCCGGACGGCTCGCGACGACCTCGCCGAGCCCCAGCACGACGCCGTGGTCGGCGACGGACAGGGCGCTCGCGACGTTCTGCTCGGCGAGCAGCACGGTGAGGCCCGTCGCGTCGCACAGGCGCCGCAGGACGGCCATGATCTGGGCGACGACGCGGGGAGCGAGGCCGAGCGACGGCTCGTCGAGCAGCAGGACGCGCGGGGCGGCGGCGAGCGCGCGGGCGAGCGCGAGCATCTGGCGCTCGCCGCCGGAGAGCTGGTGCCCGGCGCTGGTGCGGCGGCGCGCGAGCGGCTCGAAGAGCTCGTAGGCCTCGGCGACCGCCGCGCGCCGGTCCGCCGGGGTGCGCCACAGCGCCCCCAGGCGCAGGTTCTCCTCGACCGTCAGCTCGACGACGACGCCGCGCCCCTCGGGCACGTGCGCGAGCCCCCGGCGCGAACGGTCCTCGACGGACAGGTCGGCGAGGTCGACGCCGTCGAGTCGGACGGTCCCGGTCGTGGCCGGGACGAGCCCGGAGGCCGTGCGCAGGAGCGTCGTCTTCCCGGCGCCGTTCGCGCCGACGAGCGCCACGATGCGCGCGGTCGGGACCTCGAGGTGCACGTCGCGCAGCACGGGAGCACCGCCGTAGCCGACGGTGAGGCCGTCGACCTCCAGCGCGGCGGTCACCGGTCCACCTCCGTGCCCAGGTAGGCCTCCTCGACGGCGGGGTCGTCGCGCACCTCGGCGGGCGTCCCGCACGCGATGACGCGGCCGAAGTCGAGGACGACGACGCGGTCGCACACCTCCATGACGAAGTCCACGTGGTGCTCGACGAGCAGGACGGCGCACCCGCTGCGCGCCACGCGGCGCACGAGCCCGGCGAGGTCGTCGATGTCGGCGGCGCCGAGACCGCCGGCGGGCTCGTCGAGCAGCAGGAGGCCGGGGCGCGACACGAGCGCGCGCGCGAGCGCGACCTTCTTCTGGTCGGGATAGGGCAGGGCCGTGGGGCGGGCGGCGGCGAGGTGGCCGATCCCCAGCCCGTCGAGCTGGGCGAGGGCGCGGTCGACGCCACCGCGCCGGTCGGGGCAGGCCGCCACGACGTTCTCGAGGACCGTCAGGCCGGCGAACAGGCCGAGGCCCTGGAGCGTCCGGGCCACGCCGTGGTGGACGTGGCGGTCCGGTCGGGGCGCTCGGTCTGCTCGCCCGCCCGCGACGGCCACCGTGCCCTCGGTCGGCGGGACCAGCCCGCACACGGCGTTGAACAGCGTCGTCTTGCCGGCCCCGTTCGGGCCGATGAGCCCGACGACCTCGCCGTCGTCGACGTGCAGGGAGACGTCGGCGAGCGCGGTGAGCCCGCCGAACCGCACGGTCAGCCCGTGCACGGCGAGCCGTGGGACCCGCGTCGCGGAGGGAGCAGCGGTGATGGACATCGGCACCTCTTCGTGTCGGTTCCTCTGAACGATACAACAGAGACCGACCGGCCGGTATGTCGGTTCGGCAACGATTCTCGCCGCTCGCGGGCCGACACCGCCGGGACGGTCAGGAGTGCGGGATGCCCGCGATCATGCCGCCGTCGACGACGAGCTCGGTGCCCGTCGTGTACGAGGACTCGTCGCTCGCCAGGTACACGACGGCGCCGGCGACGTCCTCGGGCAGCGCCGGGCGCCCGAGCGGGATGTGGGGCGACTCCGGGTCGAGGCGCTCGGTCATGGGCGTGAGCACGAACCCGGGGTGCACGGAGTTCACGCGGATGTTCTCGGGCCCGAGCTCGACGGCGAGCGACTTGGTGAGACCGCGCACGCCGAACTTCGACGCGACGTAGCCGTGCAGACCCGGGCTGCCGCGCATGCCCTCGACCGAGGACACGTTGACGATCGACCCGCCACCGGCGGCGCGGAGCGCGGGCAGGACCGCCCGGACGCCCAGGTACGTCCCGGTGAGGTTCACCGCGATGACGGCGTCCCACTTCTCCCGCCCGTACCGCTCGATCCGGCCGGCGTTCGCGATGCCCGCGTTGTTGACGAGCACGTCCAGGGCGCCGAACGCCCCGACGGTCGCGTCGACCGCCGCGGCCCAGCTCTCCTCGTCCGTCACGTCGAGCCGGAGCGCGAGGACCCGCTCGCCGAGCTCGTCGGCGAGCGCCCGCGACTCCTCCTCGAGGAGGTCGGCGACGACGACGCGCGCGCCCTCGGCGTGCAGCGCACGCACGTACGCCGCGCCGAGCCCGCGGGCTCCTCCGCTGACGAGCGCGACCTTGCCGTCGAGCCGGGCCATGGCTGCTCCTTCGATCGATGACGTGCGGACAGGGCTGCGGGGGCGGCCGGCGTCAGCCGACGCGGACGACGAGCCGACCCGTCGTCGCGCCGTCCGCGAGGCGCTGCACGGCGTCGGCGGCGCCCTCGAACGGGACGACGTCGCCGACGACGGGACGCACGGACCCCTCGGCGATGAGCCGCGAGATCTCGTCGTGGACCTGGGCCACGAGGTCGGGCCGCTCGCGGGCGTACAGGCCCCAGTGCAGGCCGAGGACGCCGTAGTTCTTCACGAGCGCGTGCTCGGGGCGAACCCTCTGGATGCGTCCGCCGGCGAACCCGACGACCACGATCCGGCCCTCGAACGCGACGCAGCGGACCGAGGCGTCGAACGCGTCCCCGCCGACCGGGTCGACCACGACGTCGGCCCCGCGGCCGCCCGTGGCCTCCTTGACGGCGGAGACGAGGTCGTCGCGCGTGCGGTCGAGCACGACGTGCGCGCCGGCGTCGCGGGCGACCTGCGCCTTCGCCTCGCCGCCGACCACCCCGACCACGCGGGCGCCCGCGGCGACCGCGAGCTGCACGGTCGCCGTCCCGACGCCCCCGGCGGCCGCGTGCACGAGCACGGTCTCGCCCGTCTGCACGGCGGCACGGCGGTGCAGCGCGAACCAGGCGGTCTGGTAGGCGATCGTCAGGGCGGCGGCCTCGGCGTCGTCGAGCGCCTCGGGCGCCGGGAACACCTCGTCCTCCGCGAGGACCGCGACCTGCGCCAGGACGCCGATGCGCGAGCCGACGACACGCTCCCCCACCCGCACGCGCGACACGCCCGATCCGACCGCGACGACGTCCCCGCACAGCTCGATGCCGGGCGTGAACGGGACCTCGGGCCGCACCTGGTACTCGCCGCGCGCGAGCAGCACGTCCGGGAAGTTCACGGCGACCGCGCGGACGCGGACCGCGACCTCCCCGGGACCGGGCTCGGGCTCCGGGACCTGGACGACCCGCAGCGCGTCGCGGGGCTCCCCCAGGCTCGTGACCTGCCACGCCTGCACGCTCATCCGCCGACCCCTGTCGTCGTCGTGGTCCCGGGCAGGACGCTCCGGCCCGCGCTCTCGGCGGAGAGCGCGACGAGGAACATGTCCGTCAGCTGCTCCGCGACCTGCACCTGGGACTCCGGCCCGGTCGGCGAGTACCAGTGGGACAGGTAGTGCACGTCCGAGAAGAAGTGCGCGACGAGCACGCCGACCGGGACGTCGGTCCGGTAGAGGCCCTCGCGCTGCCCGCGCTCGATCAGCCCCGAGAAGGTGTCGTGGTACGCGCGACGGCGCTGGGTCACCTCCTGCTGCCGCGGCGCGGACAGCATGTGCGCGCTACGGAAGAAGACCGTGCCCTCGGCCAGGAAGTCGATCGACGTCTCGATGACGTCGACGCACACGGCGCGCAGCGTCTGCGCCGTGGGCTCGCCGCGCCCGATGATCTCCTCGAGGTGCGACGTCTGGAGCGACAGGATCCGCTCGTAGATCGCGAAGAGGAGGTCGTCCTTGGACTCGAAGTAGTGGTACATCGCGCCCTTGGTCACGCCGGCGGCCTCCACGACCTGGCGGACCGAGGTGTTGGCGAAGCCCTGCGTGGCGAACAGCTCCAGCGCTGCCCGCATGATGTCGTCGACGACGGGTGTCTGCCTCATGCGCCCATCCTCACCCGATCGGGCGGACGCTGCTGCCGCCGTCGATCGTCAGGGTCTGGCCGGTGACCCACGCGGCGTCGTCGGACAGGAGGAACGCCACGGGCCCGGCGACGTCCGCCGGCTCGCCCAGGCGACCGAGCGGGTACCGCGCGACGACCTCCTCCTCGCGCCCCTCGTAGAGGGCGCGCGCGAGCCGCGTCCGCACGATGGCCGGGGCGACCGCGTTGACCCGCACGCCCGGCGCGAGCTCGACCGCGAGCTGCTGCACGAGGTTGACGAGCGCCGCCTTGGAGACGCCGTAGAACGCGATGCCGGGGCTCGCGGCGAGGCCCGACACCGAGGACGTGCACACGACCGACCCGCCCGCACCCAGTCCGGCCGCGACGGCGTCGCGCGTCCACTCGAGCGCCGCGACGACGTTGACCTCGAGGATCTTGCGGATCGCGTCGGGCTCGATCTCGAGCGCCGGCCCGTAGACGGGGTTGACGCCCGCGTTGTTGACGAGGTGGTCGATGCGCCCGAAGCGGTCGAGCGTGGCGGCGAGCGCCTCCGCGCGGTGCGCCGGGTCGTCCGCCTTGCCGGCCACCGTGAGGACGTTGCCGTCGCCGAGCTGCTCGACGAGCTCGGCGAGCGCCTCGGGCTTGCGCGCCGTCGCGACGACGCGAGCGCCCTCGGCGACGAGCCGCTCGACGATCGCGCGGCCGATCCCGCGGCTCGCCCCGGTCACGACCGCGACCCTGCCCTCGAACCTGCGCACGGGTCCCGCCCTCCCGGCCCTCACGGCCTCCTCGCCGACGAACGGACAGACCGACCGTTCGGTATGTTGCGAGACCCTAGCACCCCGTAGCGCCCGGGTCGACCACGTCGTCCGCGGCGGTCAGTCCGTCGACGAGGGCGGACGGAGGAAGGGCTCCGCCACCGCGAGCGCGACCGCGACGGCGCCCATCGCGAGGCCCACGCGGGTGTGCGGCAACCGGACGCCGCGGGCGCGCAGCGCCTCCCCGCGGCGGTACACCCACCTCTCCGCGGCCACGACGAGCGCCACGCTCGCCGCCACCCCGCCGACCGCGCCCAGCGCGAGGACCCCCGGCGGCACGGCAGACCGTGAGCTGCCGACGTCCGCGACGTACGCGTTGTCCTCGCGCCCGGCGTCACCCGCAGGCGAGGCGCCCGGGGCCCCGGGGCCGGCCGTGTCCGAGGTCTCGTCGAGGCCCTTGACCGTGCTGCGGAGCGTCCGCACCGCCTCCCGGGCCTCGCGACCGTCCGCCGTGGACGCCACCGTGAGCACGGCACCCGCGACGCCGACCGCCGTCTTGAGCAGCGCCCTCGTCCACCGCGGCCGCACGAGGTCGGGGACGGCGTACCAGGCGAGGGTCATGGACCCCGCGATCGCCACGGCCGTCGGGTCCACGACTCCTCGGGTGGTCGGCTCGTCGTGCGTCATCGGTCCCCTCCTCGTCGGCGTGCTCACGCCTGGGCAACGGCCCACGGCACCGAGGGGTTCCTCGCCGCCCGCCCGGCGACGGCGTCGAGAGCACGACGGCGTCAGGGTACGACGGCGCGCAGCCGTTCCCGCAGGTACCGCACCGCGGGCGCGTCCGTCATCGTCGCGCGCCAGACGACGCTCACCGGGCGCGTCGGGACGGGCTCGCGCACGGTGACCGCGACGACCTCGGACGGCAGCGGCCCGCGACCGAGCCGCGGCACGAGCGCGACGGCGAGCCCGTGGGCGACGAGCTCGACCTGCGACGCGAACTCCAGGCACCGGTAGTCGATCCGCGGCACGCGCGGCTCGCGGGCGAACATGTGGCAGAACCACTCGTAGCAGATCGTCCCGTCGGGGGTGCAGACCCACGTCTGGTCGAGGAGGTCGGGCGGGGTCAGGGCGTCGCGCTCCGCGAGCGGGCTCGTGCGGTGCACGAGGACGTCCGCCTCGTCGCGGAACAGCTCCTCGCTGCGCAGGCTCGGCGGGAGCGAGATCCCGACGCCCTCCCAGTGGTGCACCAGCGCGAGGTCGAGCGTCCCGGCCGCGACCGCGGCGACCGCGTCCCACGGCTCGGCCTCCTGCACGACGAGCCGCAGGTCGGGCTCGTCCGCGCGCACGGCCGCGGCGAGCGGCGCGACGACCCCGCGCACCGCCGTCGAGAAGGTCCCGAGCCGCACGGTCCCGGTGGGCCGCGCCCCGGCGTCGTGCAGGCGCGACCGCAGCGCCTCGACCTGCTCGCGCAGGACGCGCCCCTCGTCGACGACGCGGCGGCCGGCGGACGTGAGCACGACCCCGCGGCCCTCGCGGTCGAGCAGCCGCACCCCGAGCTCCCGCTCGAGCCGCTTGACCTGCTGCGACACCGCCGACGGCGTGTACCCGAGATCCCGGGCCGCGGCGTGCACGGTGCCCGTGCGCTCGACGGCGACGAGCGCGTCCACGGCAGCGAGGTCGATCATGGCCCCACGCTACCGTGCAGCCCTGCTACCGGGAATGCGTCATGTCTGTGCGCTGGACGTGCACGGACGGAGCGGCCAGGCTGGCTCCATGCCCCTGCGCCCCTCCCTCCTCGCGGTCCTCGTCGCCGTCATCTGGGGAGCGAACTTCGTCGTCATCGACCTCGGTCTCGGCGACCTGCCGCCCACGCTCTTCGTCGCCCTGCGGTTCGTGGCCGTGCTCGTGCCGGCGATCTTCCTCGTCCCGCGGCCCGCCGCCCGCTGGCAGGACGTCCTCCTCGTCGGGTTCTTCATGAGCCTGTGCCAGTTCGGCCTGCTCTACACGGCCCTCGCGCTGGGCATGCCGCCCGGGCTCGCGTCGCTCGTCCTGCAGGCGCAGGTCGGGCTCACCGTGCTGTTCGCGGCGCTCGCGCTCCGCGAGGTGCCGACGCGCTGGCAGCTCGTCGGCGTGGTGGTCGGTGCGGCGGGGCTGGTCGTCGTCGGGCTGGGGCGCAGCGCGTCCACGCCGGCGCTCGCGTTCGTCGTGACGCTCGCAGCGGCGGCGTCGTGGGCGGTCGGCAACGTCGTCCAGCGGCGGTCGGGGAGCCGCGCTGCGGCCGGGCTGGACCGGGGTACGGCCTCGGCGGACCGGGGCACGACCTCGCGGCGACGCCCCGCTCCGGCCTGGGCCGACGGGCTGTCGATGACGGTGTGGTCGGCGCTCGTCGTCCCGGTCCCCCTGCTCGGGCTCGCGCTGTGGACGGACGGGCCGGACGCCGTCGGGCACGCGCTCACGCACCTGACGCTCGCCCCGCTGCTGTCCACCGCGTACACCGCGTGGCTCGCGAGCCTCGTCGGGTACGGGATCTGGAACGGGCTCCTCGCGCGCTACCCCGCGTCGGCGGTCGTGCCGTTCACGATGCTCGTCCCCGTGGTGGGGATGCTCGCCGCGTGGCTCGTCCTCGACGAGGTCCCGAACGTCGCCGAGGCGACGGGCGGCGCCGTGCTGCTGCTCGGCGTCGCGATCACGACGGGCGTCCTGCGCCGGCGACGTCGGGGCGCCGCGCTGCCGGCCCCGCCGGCCGGACCCCCGCCGGCCGGACCCCCGCCTGCGGGTCACCAGCGGCCCGACGTGCCCACGGACCCGGGGCTCGGCGAGGAGAGCGCCGCGACACGCACGCCCGCGCACTGACAAACTCCCCCCGGCGCGGTCGAATGGAGGTCAGGGTCGCCGGGACGCGAGGGAGCCTCTCATGAGCCAGACCGCAGGGCAGACGGAGGCACGGCGCGAGCAGCCGGAGCTGCGACGGGTCATGGGCCCCAAGCTGCTGCTCCTGTTCATCGTCGGCGACATCCTCGGCACGGGCGTGTACGCCCTGACGGGCCAGGTCGCGGGAGAGGTCGGCGGCGCCGCGTGGCTCCCGTTCCTCCTCGCGTTCGTCGTCGCGACGATCACCGCGTTCTCCTACCTGGAGCTCGTCACGAAGTACCCGAGCGCCGCCGGTGCCGCGCTCTACACCCACAAGGCGTTCGGCATCCACCTGCTCACCTTCGTCGTGGCGTTCATGGTGATGAGCTCGGGCATCACGTCGGCGTCGACGGCGTCCAACGCGTTCGCCGGGTTCGTCTCCGACGGCTTCGGGCTGGGCCTGGAGACGGGCGGGGCGGGTCGCCTCTGGATCGCGCTCGGCTTCATGGCGCTCGTCGCGCTGGTCAACTTCCGGGGCGTCGCGGAGAGCGTGCGGACGAACGTCGTGCTGTCGCTCGTCGAGCTCTCGGGGCTGCTGCTCGTCATCTTCGTCGGGCTGTGGGCGACGACGCAGGGCCGCGCCGACTTCTCGCGCGTCGTCGTGTTCGAGAGCGCCGACGACAAGAGCGTCTTCCTCGCGGTGACCGCCGCGACGACGCTCGCGTTCTTCGCGATGGTCGGGTTCGAGGACTCGGTCAACATGGCCGAGGAGTGCAAGAACCCCGTGCGCGACTTCCCCCGCATGATGCTCACCGGCCTGTCGATCACGGGCGTCATCTACGTGCTCGTCGCGATCACCGCGGTCGCGCTCGTCCCGGTGGGGGACCTCGTCGACGAGGCGAAGGGGTCGGCGCTGACCCAGGTCGTCGCGGCCGGCGCGCCGAACCTGCCGTTCGACACGATCTTCCCGTTCATCGGCATGTTCGCCGTGGCCAACTCGGCGCTGATCAACATGCTCATGGCGTCGCGCCTGCTCTACGGGATGTCGAACCAGGGCGTCCTGCCGCGCGCGTTCGGGCGGGTCCTGCCCTTCCGTCGTACCCCGTGGGTGTCGATCCTCGTGACGACGGCCATCGCGTTCGCGCTGATCACGTACGTCGTGCGCGAGTCCGGCACGGAGGACGGGGCGAACGCGATCGCGCTGCTCGGCGGCACGACGTCGCTCCTGCTCCTCGTGGTGTTCACGATCGTCAACGTCGCGCTGCTCGTGCTGCGCCGCAGGCCCGTCGACCACGAGCACTTCCGCACGCGGACGCCGCTCGCGGTCCTGGGCGCCCTGACGTGCGGCTACCTCGCCGGCCCGTGGGCGCGCAGCGCCGAGCAGCAGGAGCAGTACGTCATCGCCGGTGCGCTCGTGGCGCTCGGGGTCGTGCTGTCGTTCGTGACGTGGCTCTACAACCGTGCGGTGCGGCACCGGCAGATCCAGTTCTCCGACGTCTCGCGCCTGGAGGACGACGTCGAGGAGAAGTGAGCCGCCACGGCGGGCGGAGGGCCTATCGTTCGCGCATGGCCCGACGCACGGACGACCCGGCAGCGGGTGCCCCCCGCGCGCGGCACGTCGGCCCCACCGACGTCCTCGCGCTCCTCAGCGAGCTCGCGCTGGTCGTCCTGCTCGCCGTCGCCGGCTGGCGGCTCGGGACCACGACCGGCCTGACCGCACCGCTGCCCGTGCTGCTCGGCGTGCTCCTCGCCCTCGCCCTCCCCGGCGTCGCGATCGTGACCTGGGGCCGCTGGCTCGCTCCGCGCGCCCCGCGCCGGATGTCGCAGCCGTGGCGCCTCGACGCCCAGGTCACGCTGTTCGTCGCAGCCGGCCTCGTCGTCGCCGCCGTCGGGCTCGTGTGGTGGGGCGTGGGGCTCGCCCTGGTCGGCACGACGGCGTTCGCCCTCGCCAGGGACCGCTGAGCCCGCCCACTCCTCGTCGTCGTGCGCTCCCGCGCGCCACCCGGGCAGGATGGGGCCATGAGGACCCGCGTCGCCGCCTACGCCGTGATCGTCCGCGACGACGGCAGGATGCTCCTGCCCCGCTGGAGCGAGGGCGGTCGCAGCGGTTGGACCCTTCCCGGGGGAGGGATCGACCCGGGCGAGCGCCCCGAGGACGCGGCGGTGCGCGAGGTCAGGGAGGAGACGGGGTACGCGGTCGAGCTCGACGGGCTGCTCGGGGTGGACAGCATCGTCGTCGATGCCGCCGACCGGCTGCGGCCCGAGGACCGGGACCACGCGATGCACGGGATCCGGATCGTGTACCGCGCGCACGTCGTCGGTGGCGAGCTGGCCGTCGAGCAGGACGGGAGCACCGACGACGTGGGCTGGTTCGCGCCCGACGAGGTCGACGGGCTCGACCGCGCCGGGCTCGTCGACGTCGCGCGACGGTGGGCGGGCCTCCTCCCCGCCGCGCCGGCAGCCGGTCCCTCGTGACGACACCTGCCGCATGAGCCGGTCGCCCGGCCGTGCCCGACGCGCGGTGCTCGCCCTCGCCGCCGCGCTCGCCCTGGGCGCGACGGGTGCGTGCACGGCGGACGACCCGGCGGCGCCCGCACGCACGACGCAGGCCGGCACCGCCGCGCCCGGCGCCGAGGAGCCCTCCCCGCAGGAGCCGCCGACGTCGACCGTCGACACGGCGCGCGTGACCTCGGACGACGTGGCCGTGGACTTCGAGGTGCCCCGCTCCGCCGAGGCCGCCCCCGACGACGGCGGTCCCGGGCCCGTCGAGGTGGGCGCCGACGCCGACGGCGCGACGACGCTGACCGTCGAGGTCGGCACCGAGCCCGTCGTGCTGGTGCTCGCGACGCCCGGGACGTTCGCCGCGAACGCCGACGGGACGGTGACCGTCCTGGCCGCGGACGGCACGCCCGTCGGCGGGCTGACCCGGCCCGACGGGCCGGGGACCGCGGCGCGCGCCCGGTTCGCCGTGGTCGGGCCGACCCGGGTCGAGCTGACGGTCGACGCGGCGGAGGCTGCGGCGTCGGGCACCCCGGGCGGCACCGTGACGACGACGCTCGGTACCGCCGCCCTGCGCACCGCGGTCTGGGGCGAGCGCGAGGGCGGGCGGTCGCTCGCGGTCGACCCGACCGGCTGGGGACGCACCGGCGGGACGGCGGCGCAGGACGTCCTGTGGACGGCGCTCGTCGCCGCCGAGCCCGAGGCGGACACGCCCGGCATGCACGACCAGCTCGTCTGCCACGCCCTGGGCGCGCCGGACAAGGCGACGTGGAACCTCGAGCCGTGGCGGCCCGACGTCGGGCTCGTCGCCGTGCTCGCGGCCCGCTGCAACCCGACCTGACGCCCTGACGCCCTGACGCCCACGTGACTCCCTCGAGAAGACCCTCACGCGCCGTCGAGCACGACCTGGAGGCCGCCAGAGGCGTCAGGACGACCGTGAGGTCGTGCTCGGCACAGCAGGAGGCCCGGGCGTCGCGACGGCTGGTGGTCGTCACGACGCCCGGGCCGGGCCCCGACCGGCGGTACCGCTCCGCCGTGCGCGTCGGGGCAGGTGGGCGCGCCGGGCACTCGCGTCCGGGTCGACGCGGTGGCCCGGTGGCGCGGCGTCAGTGGCGCGTGGCCACCGACGAACCCTTCGCGGCCTTCTCGGCCTTGCGGAGCGACTTCTCGCTGAGCGGCTGGTCGCCGCTCGCGCGCAGGCGCCGGTAGTAGTCGCGCGCCTCGTCCTGGCGCTCCTTCTCCGCCCCCGACGCGATCTTCGCGCGCAGGTGCTCGGGGCCGTAGCCCCACGCGTCGACGAGGTCCTGCGCGTGGGGGCGCAGGCGGTCGATCAGGCGGTCGAGGTAGCTCGTCACGGTGCGCGCCCGCTGCGACGAGAGGCGGCCGTTGAGGAGGTACCACGCGAGGTGGCGCTCGACGAGGCTGAGCCCGTACAGGTCCCGGACCGTCGTGAGCACGTCGCGCGTGCCCTCGTCCTCGACCGTCGGCAGTGCCTGGGTGAACGCCTCCCAGCGCAGCAGCTCGGCGTGCGCGCGGGCGGCCTCCACGAGCTCCACCTGGTGCGCGTTGAACAGGTTGGCCGCCGTCTCGGGGTCCGCCTTCTGGGCGGGGCGCAGCGCCTGGGCCACCTCGGCGACCATCGTCTCGACGCGGTCGGTGAGGAGCGCGCGCTGCGTCTCCGCGTCGCGCAGGTGCCCGGCCGCGCGACGGGGGTCGCCGACGTCCGCGAGCGCCTGCGCCGCACGCTTGAGCGGCGTGCGGTGCAGCGCCATGTCGCCGGCGCGCTCGACGACGACGCGCGCCATCTGCCCGGGGGTGATGCCCTTGAACTGCCTGCCGTAGTCGGCGAGGAGCCGCTTCGCGACGAGCTGCAGGAGGACGGTGTTGTCGCCCTCGAACGTCGCGTAGACGTCGAGGTCGGCGTGCAGGCTCGTGATGCGGTTCTCGGTGAGGAAGCCGGCACCGCCGCACGCCTCGCGCGTCTCCTGCAGCACGTCGAGCGCGAACCGGGTGCTCGTCGCCTTGAGCGCGGCGGCCGTCGTCTCGAGGTCCTCGCGCTGCTCGGGCGTGTCCTCCTCGCCGGAGAACACCGAGTGGAAGAGGTCGAGGAGCCGGTCGTGCGCGAAGTGCGCGGCGTACGCCTCCGCGATCGGGACGATCAGGCGGCGCTTGTGCGTGCCGTAGTCGAGCAGCACGACCTCGTCGGTCGCGGACGCCCCGGTGAACTGACGCCGCTCGTTCGCGTACCGCACGGCGATCGCGAGGCCGAGCTTGGCCGCGGAGACGGCGGCGCCGTCGAGCGACACGCGCCCCTGCACGAGCGAGCCGAGCATCGTGAAGAAGCGGCGACCGGGGCTGTCGATGGGGCTCGAGTACGTGCCGTCCGCGGCGACGGACCCGTACCGCGCGAGCAGGTCGGCGCGCGGGACGCGGACGTGGTCGAAGTGCAGGCGGCCGTTGTCGATGCCGTTGAGCCCGCCCTTCTGGCCGTCGTCCTCGCCCCCGACGCCGGGCAGGAACGGCAGGCGGCCGAGCTCGTCGCGCTCCCCCTGCGGGTCGCGGATCGGCACGTAGAACGCGTGCACGCCGTGGTCGACGTTCTTCGTGACGAGCTGCGCGAACACGACGGCGGCCGTCGCGTGGACGGCGGCGTTGCCGAGGTAGTCCTTCCACGCCCCGCGGAACGGCGTGTGGATCACGAACTCCTCCGTCGCGGGGTCGTAGGTCGCCGTCGTGCCGATGCTCGCGACGTCGGAGCCGTGGCCAGTCTCCGTCATCGCGAACGCGCCGGGCACCGACAGGTCCATCGCGCCCGGGAGGAGCCGGTCCTGCTGCTCGGGCGTGCCGAGGTGCAGGATCGCGGACCCGAACAGGCCCCACTGGACGCCCGCCTTGATCTGCAGCGACGGGTCCGCCGCCACGAGCTCCTCGAACCCCGCGAGGTTGCCGCCCGGGTCGTCGGCGCCACCGAGGCGCTCCGGGTACCCGCGCCACACCTGCTGCTTGCCGGCGAGGAGGTGCATCTGCTCGAGCACGTGCTCGCGGTGCACCTCCTTGCTCTGGCCCTCGACGCGCCAGAAGGCGGGCTCCCCGGCGGTCGCGCGCGCCGCGGCGCGCAGCTCGGCCCAGCGGCCGAGGAGGAGCCGCTCGAGGCCCGGGACGTCGACGCGCGCGTCCGAGCCGGGGGTGAGGGAGCCGTCCACGGGGCTGAGGGCGGGACGGTCGGACGTGGCGGTCATCGGGACTCCTTGGGTGCTGAGGACGACGTCGCGGGGCGGTGCGTGCCGGGGTTCTGGGAGAGGACGCCGACCGGACCGGCCCACAGCCAGGCGGCGACGCGCTCGGTGAGCTGCTCGCGGTCGGGGGTGCCGGGGCGGTCGCGGTGACCGAGCCACCACTCGCCCGCGCCCCGGACGAAGCCGACGGCGCCGGCCGCCCACGCCGCGGCGTCGGCGGCGGGGACGTCGGTGACCCGGGCGAACGGCTCGGCGACGAGCTCGATGACCGAGTCGAGGAAGGCGGCGAGCGGCGCCTGCGACCCGGTGCCGCCCTGGCCGGCCGCGAGCGCGGCGCCGGCCGTCTCCTCGGTCCCGGCCACGGCGCTCGTCCGCGTGACGAAGTAGTAGACGTTGGGCGAGCTCTCGATCATCTCCAGGTAGACGCCGACCATGGCCCGCAGCGCGCGCCGCGGCGTCTCGGCCGCCTCGGCCGCCTGGGTGAGCGCGTCGTGCATCTGCCCGACGACCGCCGCGCCGAGCGCGACCTGGAGGCCGGTCTTGTCGTCGAAGTAGCGGTAGATGATCGACTTCGACGTGCCGGACGCGGCGGCGATCTCGTCCATCGAGACGCCCGGACCGCCCCGGTGCACGGCCTTGCTGGCGGCCCGGATGAGCTCGGCGCGGCGCGCGGCCCGGTGCTCGTCCCAGCGGGTCGAGCGCCCGTCGGTCGACGGACCGGGCTGGCCCCGTCCGCGGATGCCGGCGGCTGCCCCGGCACCGCCCACGCTTGTGTTCACGCTGTCCTCCGTCGCGACATCGGTGTCGTCTTGGGTCGTCGCGAGCCCTTGTCGGCCGTCACCACCCGTCGCCCGGTCGCGGGCAGGGCGGATCGTGTGACCCGACTCACGATACTGACAGTATCAGGTACTGTAGGTCTTGGACACCCGGCAACGCAGCGCAGCGAGTGCGGACGAGGAAGTGAGACGCAGTGGCCATCAGGAAGACACCGGCGACCAGGTCGACGACGCAGGCGAGCGCGGAGCAGGGCGCGGGCGGCGGGGGTGCACGCGAGACCCCCGGCGTGCGCGACGCCTACGTGCTCGGCGGCAACCGGATCCCGTTCGCCCGGGCGGGCGGCAAGTACTCCCGCGCGAGCAACCAGGAGATGTTCACGGCGGCCCTCGAAGGGCTCGTCGCGCGCTTCGGGCTGCAGGGCGAGCGGATCGGCGAGGTCGTCGGCGGGGCCGTGCTCAAGCACTCGCGCGACTTCAACCTCGTGCGCGAGTCGGTGCTGGGCTCGTCGCTCTCGCCGCAGACCCCCGCCTACGACCTCCAGCAGGCGTGCGCGACCGGGCTCGAGGCGACGATCGCCGTCGCGAACAAGATCCGCCTCGGCCAGGTCGAGTCCGCGATCGCGGGCGGCAGCGACACCGTGTCCGACGCGCCCGTCGCGGTGAGCGAGGGCCTGCGTCGTGCACTCCTCGACGCCTCGCACGCCAAGACCTTCCAGGCGCGGGTCAAGGCGTTCGCGAAGGTCCGTCCGTCCGACCTCGCGCCGCTCACGCCCGCGACCGACGAGCCCCGCACGGGCCTGTCGATGGGCGAGCACCAGGCGATCACGACGGCGCGGTGGGGCATCACGCGCGAGGCGCAGGACGAGCTCGCGCTCGCGAGCCACGAGCACCTCGCCGCGGCGTGGGACGCCGGGTTCTTCGACGACCTCGTCACGCCGTTCCGCGGGCTGGTGCGCGACCAGAACCTGCGCGCCGACTCGTCGCTCGAGAAGCTGGCCGCGCTCAAGCCGGTCTACGGCAAGCGGCTCGAGGGCACCGAGCCCACGATGACGGCGGGGAACTCCACACCGCTCACCGACGGCGCGTCGACCGTCCTCCTCGGCTCGCGGGAGTGGGCCGCCGCGCGCGACCTGCCCCTGCTCGCGCGCGTCGTGGACGCCGAGACCGCGGCCGTCGACTTCGTGCACGGCCACGAGGGCCTGCTCATGGCGCCCGCGCACGCCGTCCCGCGCCTGCTCGCGCGCAACGGCCTCTCGCTCGGCGACTTCGACCTCTACGAGATCCACGAGGCGTTCGCGTCGACCGTCCTCACGACGCTCAAGGCCTGGGAGGACGACGACTACTGCAGCACCGAGCTCGGCCTCGACGGCGCGCTCGGCTCGATCGGCCGCGCCCGGCTCAACGTCAACGGCTCGTCGCTCGCCGCGGGTCACCCGTTCGCCGCGACCGGCGGCCGCATCGTCGCGACGGCGGCCAAGCTGCTCGCGGCGAGGTCCGCCGAGACGGGCCGTCCCGCCCGAGCGCTGATCTCCGTGTGCGCGGCCGGCGGTCTCGGTGTCGCCGCGATCCTCGAGTCCGTCCCCGCCACCGCCTGACCGCCCCGACGACCGAGAGGACCACCCCGTGACCGACTCCTACGTCAAGGCCGTCAACTCCGGCTTCACCAAGACGCTCGCGAAGAAGCTGGGACTGCCCCGCCCCGCGGTCCTGCGCCGCTACCGGGCGGGCGACCCGCTGACCGTCGGGCCCGTCCTCGTCCTCGGCGGGACGCCCGGCGTCCACGACGACGCCGACCGCGTCGCCACCGCGCTGCTCGACGCGTTCGGGCTCGACGTGCGCCAGAACGCCGACGACCAGGTCCGCTGGGGCGCGATCGTCGTCGTGCTCACGCAGGCCGAGCGGCCGCAGGACGTCTCCGGCACCGTCATGGCGCTGTCCGCGAACCTGCGCCGCCTCGCGCCGAACGGCCGGGTCGTGACGATCTCGCGCGCCCCCGCCGACGGTGACTCCCCCGAGCTGGCCGCGACGCGCGAGGGCGTCGAGGGCTTCCTGCGCTCCGTCGCCAAGGAGCTGCGCTACGGCGCGACGGGCAACGGTGTCCAGCTCACCGACGACGTCCCCGTCGACAGCGCGAGCGCCCTCGCGACGCTGCGGTTCTTCCTCTCCGCGAGGTCGGCGTTCGTCGACGGCCAGGTCCTGCGCGTCGGCGCCGCGACCACGGCGGACGAGGGCACGGCCTCGGCCACGGGCGAGTCCGCCTCCGTCGCCGCCTCCCCCGCCGGAGCCCGGACGACCGACCGACCGCTGCAGGGCAAGGTCGCCGTCGTCACGGGCGCGGCGCGGGGCATCGGCGCCGAGGTGGCGCGCACGCTCGCGCGCGACGGCGCGAAGGTCGTGGTCGTGGACGTCCCGGCCGCGGGCGAGTCGCTCGCGAAGGTCGCCAACGAGATCGGGGGCACCGCGCTCCAGCTCGACGTGACCTCCGACGACGCGGGCGCCCGCATCCTCGAGCACGCCCGGGCACGCCACGGTGGTCTCGACGTCCTCGTGCACAACGCCGGCATCCTGCGCGACAAGCTGCTCGCCAACATGTCCGCCGACAAGTGGGACGCCGTGGTCTCCGTGAACCTGGCCGCGCAGGTGCGCATCACGGAGTACCTGCTCGGCGCCAACGGGTTCTCGGGCGAGCCGCGCATCGTGTCGCTCGCGTCGACGAGCGGCATCGCGGGCAACCGCGGTCAGGCGAACTACGCGTTCTCGAAGGCGGGCGTCATCGGGCACACGCGCGCCTTCGCGCGTCTCCTCGAGGGTCCGGCCGGTCCTGGCGGCACCGCGAACGCCGTCGCGCCGGGGTTCATCGAGACGGAGATGACCGCGTCGATCCCGTTCGTCACGCGCGAGGTGGCGCGCCGCGTCTCGTCGCTCCAGCAGGGCGGGCAGCCCGTGGACGTCGCCGAGGCGATCGCGTTCCTCGCCTCCCCCGACGCGGCGGGCGTGAACGGTCAGGTGCTGCGCGTGTGCGGGCAGAGCATGGTGGGCCGGTGACGGCCGCCCCGCAGGAGCGGGTCGAGACGCTGCCCGCGGTCCCCGGTCTCGGCGGTCTCTACGCTCGCGGGGTCGCGGCGTCGGCCCGCCTGGCGGCCGCGCGCCGCCTGCCCCGCCGGGGCCACGACGTCCTCGCCCTGCCCGACGTCGTGCACCGCGTCGCGGGAGTCCCGACGGGCGACGAGGCCGTCCCCGGCGCCGTCGGCAGCGCCGAGCACCTCGCGCGGTACGCCGAGGTCGTGGGCGAGGCGCCGTCCGACGTGCTGCCGGCCGGCTACCTCCACGTGCTGGGCTTCCCGCTCGCGACGGCGCTCATGGTGCGGGGGGACTTCCCGCTGCCGCTGCTCGGCATGGTGCACCTCGCGAACTCGGTGTCCGTCGTGCGCCCGGTACGCCTCGGCGACTCGCTCGAGGTCCGCGCGTGGGCCCGCGACCTGCGCCCGCACCGGCGGGGCGCCCAGGTGGACCTCGTCACCGAGATCTCGGTCGAGCGCACGGACGCGGAACGGGCGGCCGGCTCCGGGCTGCCCGCGACGACGCTCGCGTACCGCGGCGTCTCGACCTACCTGGCGAAGGGCGTGCGTCTCCCCGAGGAGCCGGGCCACGAGGACGCTCCGGCGGCCTCCGGCACCGACACGTTCGTGCCGCCGCTCCCGACGGCGTGCTGGTCGCTCGGGCCAGGGACCGGTCGCGCGTACGCCGCCGTGTCGGGCGACCGCAACCCCATCCACACGTCCGCGCTCGGCGCGAAGGCGTTCGGGTTTCCCCGGGCGATCGCCCACGGCATGTACACGGCAGCGCGCGCGCTCGCCGCTGCGGGCCCGGCGCGGGGCGAGACGTACGACTGGACCGTCACGTTCGCCAGGCCGGTCCTCCTGCCGAGCACGGTCGACGTCGCCGTCCGCCCGACCGCGAGCGTGAGCCCCGAGGTGCGCGACGCCGTCGCGCAGGTCGCGCCGGCCGAGCCCCAGGGCGCGGGCAACCGGGACGCAGGCCTCACCTTCCTGGCCTGGGACCGCACGGGCCGGCTGCACCTGTCGGGCACGGTCGTCCCACGCTGACCACGGCGGACCTCGTCACCGTCGCGACGTCGCACCGGCCACCGCGGTCGTCCACAGGCGTACCCACGACGCGGATCACGCCGCCCACGAGAGGGTCGAGCCGCCGGTCAGGACGCGCGCAGGCGGGCGAGCAGCCCGTCGCGGACCGGCGGCCACTCGTCGAGCAGGATCGAGAAGTACGCCGTGTCCTGGCGCGACCCGTCCGGTGCCACGCGGTGGCTGCGCAGCACGCCCTCCGGCTGCGCGCCGAGCCGGGTGATCGCGCCGATCGACCGGGCGTTGCGGGCGTCGGCGCGCAGCGCGACCCGGGTCACCCCGAGCTCGTCGAACGCGTGCCGCAGCAGCAGGTACTTGCACGCCGGGTTCGTCGCGCCACCCCACCACCGCCGGGCGTAGAACGTCGAGCCGAGCTCGACCCTGCCCTGCGCCGGGACCCACTCGTAGAGCGACGTGCTCCCCCGGACCTGCCACGCGTCGTCGGGTACGCCCGTCCGGGCGTCGGCGTCCGGCGCGGGCCCGAGGACCGCGAACGCGAGCCGGCCCGGCGCCGCGACGGCGTCGCGCACGTACGCGGTCATGGCCTCGTCACCCCGCGGCGTCGGGCTCGACATGCCCGCCCAGATCCCGTCGTCGACGAGGGCGCCGAGCGCGGGCGCGTGGTGCTCGGCGAGCGGGACGAGCCGGACGCCGAAGCCGTCGAGCCGGGTGTCGTGCTGCACGGGGGACATCCCACCACGGACGGTCTCCGTGCGGCACGACGTCTCAGCGCGTGCGGGCACGCGAGAACGTGCCTACGGTCGGGACAACCGACGAGAGGAGATCCCCATGGGACTCGGTGACAAGATCGAGCACGCTGCCGAAGAGGCCAAGGGCAAGATCAAGGAGACCACCGGCAAGGCGAAGGACGACGAGCGCCTCGAGGCGGAGGGCAAGGGCGAGCAGTCCAAGGCCAACGTCAAGCAGGCCGGCGACGACGTCCGCGACGCCTTCAAGTAGTCGGACCCGTGGTCCTCGGACCACAGCTGCGCATCACGAGGGTCCCGCCACGAGGCGGGGCCCTCGTCGCGTCCGGGCCGACGCGTGAGGTCGCCGGGGTCAGGAGCCGGTGAGCGGTCCAGCGCGCTCCGGGGCCAGCGGTTCCCGGCGGAAGCCATCCCCGTGAGGACGACGTCGTGCAGCACGGCGCACATCAGAGCACACGCCGGCCGCCGCGCACAGAGGGTTCGGCGACGTCGTGGACAACGCTCGTCGACGGTCCGGTGAACACGCTCGCGCGAGGACGGCCGGCGCGCCGTCCTCCCGACCCTCAGTCCGCCGGGCCGCACGCCGCGGCGTCGGCGAGGAGGCCGGCCGCGGCGGTCGCGAACAGCCCGTCCAGGCCGGACCCCGACGGCACCGGGCGCGGGTCGTCGACGACGGTCCAGCACCCGTCGACCACCGCGTACGCCACCGTCGGGCCGTCCTCGACGTAGGCGCGGACGGCGGCGACGAGGCGCGCGACCTCCTCCCCGCGCGTCCCCACGCCCACCGACGCGCGGATCGCGCCGCCGTCGTGGCCGAGCCGCGCCAGCAGCGGGTGCGCGCAGAACCGGCCGTCGCGCACGCCGATGCCGTGCTCCGCGGACAGGTAGGCGGCGACGAGCCCCGGGTCGTGGCCCGTCACGGAGAACGTCACGACACCGACCGGGTCGACCGCGTCGGGCCACACGCTCACCACGCGCACGCCGTCGATCCGCGACAGCCCGTCGACGAGCGCGCTCCGCAGCGCGGCCTCGTGCTCGTGCAGGGCGGCCGGGTCGAGGCCCGCGAGCGCGTCGCACGCCGCCGCGAGCGCGACGGCGCCCACGACGTTGGGCGAGCCGGCCTCGTGGCGCGCGGGCGCCGTCTGCCACGCCGTGCCGTCGACGCGCACCTGGCGCACCGCGCCCCCGCCCGCGAGGTACGGCGTGCCCGCGTCGAGCCAGTCCCGGCGCCCGACGAGCGCGCCCGCGCCGAACGGCGCGTAGGTCTTGTGGCCGGAGAAGGCGACGTAGTCGACGCCGGTCCCGGCGAGCGAGAACCCGCGGTGCGGGACGAGCTGGGCGCCGTCGAGCACCACCCGGGCACCGGCGTCGTGCGCGAGCCGGACGACCTGCTCGACCGGCAGGGACTCACCCGTGACGTTCGACGCGCCGGTCACCGCGAGCAGCGCGTAGTCGAAGCGCGCGAGCTCGGCGCGCAGGCCCGACAGCGTCTCGGCGACGCTCACGCCGCCCGCGAGCACGGTCGCGCCGCCCGTGCGCTGCCAGGGCAGGAGGTTCGCGTGGTGCTCGACGTCGAGGACGAGCACGCGACCGGGCGTGCCGTCCGCGTTCGCGGGGACGCAGCCCGCGAGGAGGTTGAGCGAGTCGGTGGTGTTGCGCGTGACGACCGTGACGTCGTCCGTCCGCGCGCCCACGAACGCCCCGATCGTGCGGCGCGCGGCCTCGTAGAGCGCGGTGGAGACCTGCGACAGGTACCCGGCGCCCCGGTGGACGCTCGCGTAGAGCGGCAGCACCTCGGTGACGCGGTCGGCCACGGACCGGAGCGCGGGTGCCGACGCCGCGACGTCGAGGTTCGCGTACGGGACGCTGCGGCCGTCGACGAGCGGGACGAGCGTGTCGGCGCCCACGACGGGGAGCACGGGCGGCAGCGCGGCGACGTCCTGCGCGCGGAGGACCGGGGCGGCCGGCGGACAGGAGAGTTCGGCGAGAGCAGGCATGGCACGGTCCTCCGAGGTCGTGTCGGGGAGGTGCTCCCCGCGCTTGCCGCACGCCGGTCGGCGTGCGGCCCGGTCGTCACCCGGGGCACCCCGCCGCGAGAGGAGGGTTGCCGGCCAGCAAACCGGGGTTTCACGCTGGCACTCATGACCTGTCACCCAGGATGTGGGAGGCGTCGCGACCGTGTCAACCGGTGGGCAGGGGGTCTCGCATCGCGGGACGCCGGTCGTGCACGAGGTGGCTTCCACGGGGCGAGACGGGCGTTCCGGGCGCCGGGCAGGGTGACGTACGATCCGATCAACCATCCGGAGCGGCCGAGTGACGTGGCACGTCGACGCCGCAGCAACCCCCCGGGTCCGCGCCGGCCGGAGCACCACCGGCGGCGCAGGCACGGGCGAGGGTGCTACTGCCACGACCGATGGAGGAGATCCCATGAGCGACCTGACCCCCCGTCCCGCCGCCGGCTACGCCGGCGACATCACGCCCCGGGAGGCGTGGGACCTGCTCGCCGCCGACGAGCGCGCCGTCCTCGTGGACGTCCGCACCGAGGGCGAGTGGCGCACCGTCGGCGTGCCCGACGTCGCGCAGCTCGGCCGCGAGGTCGTCTTCGACGAGTGGGTGACGCCGTCCGGGCCCAACCCCGCGTTCGTGGACCGGCTCGCCGAGGCGGGCCTCGCCCCGGGCGACGAGCGACCCGTCGTGTTCCTGTGCCGCTCCGGCCAGCGCTCGATCGGCGCCGCGCGCGCGGCGACCGCGGCCGGTCTCGGGCCGTCCTACAACGTGCTCGAGGGGTTCGAGGGCGCGCCCGGGTTCAGCGGCGCGCGCGACGCCGAGGGCTGGAAGGTGCGCGGCCTGCCCGTCACCTCGTACTCCGCCGCCGAGGGCGGCACCGCGCGATGAGCGCGGGAGACGGCACCGGGCACGTCGCGGGCGGCTCGGGCCGCAAGCCGCTGCCCGCGAGCGCCCGTCCCGCGACGCTCGCCGTGCGGGGCGGCAACGCGCGCACGGAGTTCCAGGAGACGTCCGAGGCGCTGTTCCTCACGCAGGGCTACACGTACGACCGCGCGTCCGACGCCGAGGCCGCCTTCAAGGGCGAGCTCGACCGGTTCGTGTACTCCCGGTACGGCAACCCGACCGTGCACACGTTCGAGGAGCGGCTGCGCCTCATCGAGGGCGCACAGGCGTGCTACGCGACGGCGTCGGGCATGTCGGCCGTGTTCACCTCGCTCGCGGCGCTCGTGCGGTCCGGGTCGCGGATCGTCGCGGCGCGCGCGCTGTTCGGGTCGAGCGTCGTGATCTTCGACGAGATCTTCGCCAAGTGGGGCGTGCGGACCGACTACGTCGACGGCCACGTGCTGTCGCAGTGGGAGGAGGCGCTCTCGACGCCGGCGGACGTCGTGTTCTTCGAGACGCCGTCCAACCCCATGCAGGACATCGTCGACGCGCGGCGCGTGAGCGAGCTCGCGCACGCCGCGGGCGCGGTCGTGGTGCTCGACAACGTGTTCGCGACGCCCCTCATGCAGAAGCCGCTCGAGCTCGGCGCGGACGTCGTCGTGTACTCCGCGACGAAGCACATCGACGGGCAGGGGCGCGTGCTCGGCGGGGCGATCCTCGGGTCCGAGGAGTACATCGGCGGGCCGGTGCAGACGTTCATCCGCAACACGGGCCCGACCCTCTCGGCCTTCAACGCGTGGGTCCTGCTCAAGGGGCTGGAGACGATGCCGGTACGCGTCGCCGCGCAGAACGCGAGCGCCGAGCGCGTGGCCGAGGCGCTGGAGCAGCTCCCCGGGATCGGCCGCGTGCGCTACCCGTTCCTCGCGTCGCACCCGCAGCGCGAGCTGGCGCGCTCGCAGCAGACGGGTGGCGGGACGGTCGTCACGTTCGACCTCGCCGTGCCCGAGGGGACCGACCCGGAGACCGCCAAGAAGCGTGCGTTCACGTTCCTCGACGCGCTGCAGGTCGTCGACATCTCGAACAACCTGGGCGACGCCAAGTCGTTGATCACCCACCCGGCGACGACGACGCACCGCAAGCTCGGGCCCGAGGGCCGCGCGGCGGTCGGGATCGCGGAGACGACGGTCCGGCTGTCGGTCGGGCTCGAGGACCCGCTCGACGTGATCGAGGACGTCGAGCAGGCGCTCCACGCCTGACCGGCGCCTCCCACCCGGACGTGGCCGACGCGCACATTGCCGTGGACGACGGCAAGCCGTGCGCCTAGCGTCGCGGTCGTGCCCGACGCGATCTTCGACGACCCGACCCTGGCCGCGCTGTACGACCCGCTCGACCCGGACCGCTCCGACCTCGATGCGTACGTGGCGATCGTCGACGAGCTGGGCGCACGGTCGGTCCTGGACGTCGGCTGCGGCACCGGGACGTTCGCGTGCCTGCTCGCGCTGCGCGGGATCGACGTGGTCGGCGTGGACCCGGCGGGCGCGTCGCTCGACGTCGCGCGGGCCAAGCCCGGGGCCGCCGGCGTGCGCTGGCTCCACGGCGACGCAGCCACGCTGCCGACGGTCCCGCCGCTGCAGGTCGACCTCGCGACGATGACGGCGAACGTCGCGCAGGTGTTCCTGACCGACGACGCGTGGACCGCGACGCTGCGCGGCGTGCGCGCGGCCCTCGTCCCGGGCGGTCACGTGGTCCTCGAGACGCGCGTTCCCGCGCGTCGGGCGTGGGAGGGGTGGGTGCGCGACGAGACGTTCGTCCGGGTCGACGTCCCCGGGGTCGGGGTCGTCGAGAGCTGGACCGAGCTGACGGACGTCGCGTTCCCGCTCGTGTCGTTCCACGACACGACCGTCCTGCCCGACGGGCGCGTGCTCCGCTCGGACTCGACGCTGCGGTTCCGTTCCCGCGAGGAGGTCGAGGCGTCGCTCGCCGCGTGCGGGTTCGTCGTCGAGGACGTGCGCGACGCCCCGGACCGCCCCGGCCGGGAGTGGGTCTTCGTCGCGCGCGCGGTCGGCGCGGTGGACGGGAGCGGCACCCGTCCGACGTGAGCGGTGCCTGCTCCTACCATCGTCACCGTGACGTACTCCGGCGACGAGATCCCCGCGCTCTGGGTGCTCGTGCCCTTCCTCATCGTCTCCGTCGTGGCCGTGGTGCGGCTTCTGCGGCGTCGAGGGGCAGCCACACCCGCTCGGTTGGCGACCGGGCTGCTGACGTGCGCGTACGCCGCCGCCGTGCTCGACACCGTGCTGCTGCCGTACCCGGTCGGGCCGAAGCACCCGGACACGGACGTGCCGTGGCACGTGTGGGTCAACCTCGTCCCGTTCGCCTCCGACGACCTGTACGGCATGTGGCTCAACCTGCTGCTGTTCGTGCCGCTCGGGTTCCTCCTGCCGCTGCTGTCCGCCGGCATCTCCGCTCCCCGGGTCGCCGTGGCGGGCTTCCTCGTGAGCCTGTCCGTCGAGGTCGTCCAGCTCGTCGGCGACCTGACCGTCAGCAACGGCCGCGTGTTCGACGTCGACGACCTGCTGCCCAACACGCTCGGGACGGTCGTCGGCTACGCGATCTTCCGCGGGGTGACGCTGATCCCGGTCGTGCGACGACTCCTGGCCGCCTGCACGTGGCCCGCTCGTCCGCGAGTCGGGCGCTGAGCACGGACGCGTCCGCGACGTCCCTGTGGACCGCGGTTCGACGGTGTCGGTCGCACCTCGTAGCCTCCTCGTAGCGCCCGGCGGTCCGGCCGGTGCGACGGCCCACGGTGGCCGGCCGTGGACAGAGTCGAGGGGGCACCTCCGTGCTGCACGTGCACCGCTCCGAGCGTGCCGACGCGCTCGTCGAGCCGCTCGCGCGTCTCCTCGCCGACCCGCTGGACGACCCGTTCGCAACGGACGTCGTCGCCGTCCCCACCCGCGGTGTGGAGCGCTGGCTCGCGCAGCGGCTGTCCCACCACCTCGGCGTGCCGACCGGCGTGGCCGCGGGCGCGCGCGACGGCGCGTCCGGCGTGTGCGCCAACGTCGACTTCCGCGGGCCGCGGCGGCTGGTCGAGCAGGTCGTCGCCGACCTCACCGGGGTGGAGCCCGCCGACGACCCGTGGCGGCCCGAACGTCTCGCGTGGACGGTGCTGGAGGTGCTCGACGCCCATCTCGCCGAGCCGTGGGCGGCGCCCCTCGCGCGCTACGTCGGCGACCCGGGCGACGAGGTGCGGCGCGGCCGTCGGCTGACGCTCGCCCGGCGCGTGGCGGACCTGTTGGTCGACTACGCGCGGCAGCGACCCGACGTCGTGCTCGCGTGGTCGGCAGACGCCGACGCCGCGGCACCCGGGCCGCGCAGGACGCGGGCCGTGGACGTGCCGGGGGACCTCGCGTGGCAGCCCGAGCTGTGGCGGCGCCTGCTCGCCCGCGTGCCCGGGTCGGACCCGGCGCGGCGCGTCGAGGACGCGGTCGCCGCGCTGCACGCCGACCCGACGGTGGTCGACCTCCCGCCGCGGCTGTCCGTCTTCGGGCCCACGCGGCTGCCGGAGGACGAGCTGCGCGTGCTGCGCGCCCTCGCCGAGCACCGTGACGTCCACCTGTGGCTCGTGCACCCGTCCCCCGCCCTGTGGGAGACGGTCGCCGGGCACGACGACGGCGGGACCCTGCGTGCCGACGTGCCGACGTTCGCCCGGCACCCGCTGCTCGCGTCCACCGCTCGCGACGCCGTGGAGCTCCAGCTCCGGCTCGCCGGGGGCGAGGTGGCGCACCACGCCACGACCTCCCCGCCTCCGACCCTGCTCGGCGCCCTGCAGTCTGCCCTGCGCGCGGACTCCCCGGACGGAGCGCACGTCCTCGACGACGCCGACCGCTCGGTGCAGGTGCTGTCGTGCCACGGCCGCGCGCGGCAGGTCGAGGTCCTGCGGGAGACGCTCGTCGGGCTCTTCGCGGCCGACCCCACGCTGCAGGCGCGCGACGTCATCGTGCTCTGCCCCGACGTGGAGACGTTCGCCCCGCTCGTCACCGCGACGTTCGGCGCGGTGCCGGAGCTCGGCGACGACGCGCACCCGGGACAGCGCCTGCGCGTGAGCCTCGCCGACCGGGGCGCGGGGACGACGAACCCGGCCCTGGCGCTGCTCGCGACCCTGCTGCGTCTCGCCGACGGGCGCGTCACGGCCTCGGAGGTGCTCGACCTCGCGGCGAGCGCCCCGGTGCGCCGCCGCTTCCGGTTCTCGGACGACGACGTCGACCGGCTGCGGCAGTGGGCCGTCGAGGCGGGCGTGCACTGGGGCGAGGACGGCGAGCGGCGCGCGCGGTTCGGGATCGACCCGCACGTGCGCCAGGGGACGTGGGACGCCGCGCTCGACCGCGTCCTCCTGGGAGCCGCGATGGCGGACGAGGGCGCCCGGTTCGTCGGGCCCGCGCTGCCGCTCGACGACGTCGGCTCGACCGACGTCGACCTCGCCGGGCGCCTCGCCGAGCTCGTCGCCCGGGTGACCCACGTCCTGGACGGACTCGACGGCGTCCACCCGCTCGGCCACTGGCTCGACACGCTCGACCGGGCGCTGACCCTGCTCGCGGAGGCACCGCCCACGGAGACGTGGCAGATCGGCGCGGCCCGCCGCGCGCTCGGTGACGTGCGCGCCGCGGGGTCGGAGCACGGCGACGTGCCCCTGCGGCTCGCGGACGTGCGTGCGGTGCTCGCCGACCGGCTCGCGGGCCGTCCGACCCGGGCCGGCTTCCGCACGGGAGCGCTCACGGTGTGCTCGCTCGAACCGATGCGCTCCGTCCCGCACCGCGTCGTGTGCCTGCTCGGCCTGGACGACGGCGCGTTCCCCCGCGTCGGCGCCGCCGCGGGCGACGACCTGCTGGCGCGCCACCCCGAGATCGGCGAGCGCGACCCGCGCAGCGAGGACCGGCAGATCTTCCTCGACGCCGTCGCCGCGGCGGGCGACCACCTGGTCGTCGTGCACACCGGCGCCGACGAGCGCACGGGAGCACCCCGGCCGCCCGCCGTCCCGGTCGCGGAGCTCCTCGACGCCCTCGACCGCGTCGCGACGGCGCCGGACGGCCGACCGGTGCGCGAGCACGTCGTGGTCCGGCACCCGCTGCAGACCGTCGACGCGCGCAACTTCACGCCCGGCGCGCTCGGCGTGCCCGGGGCGTTCAGCCACGACCGCGCGGCGTTCGACGGCGCGTGCACCGCGCGGGGGGAGCGTCGGACGGTCGGGGCGCTGGTCAGCGTGCCGCTCGCTCTGCCGTCGGCCGATGCCGGGTCGCCCGGGACCGCGGCACCCGGTGAGCGGGACGTCGAGCTCGACGACCTCGTGCGCCTGCTGGAGAACGCGCCGCGGTGGTTCGCCCAGACGACGCTCGACGTAGGTCTCGTCGTGGACGAGGACGACGTCGACGACCGCCTGCCGCTCGCGCTCACGGGGCTGTCGGGCTGGGGCGTCGGCGACCGCGTGCTGCGTGCCGCGCTGGCCGGCGTCGAACCCGGCCGGGCCATGCAGGCCGAGTGGCGGCGCGGCCAGGTCCCGCCGCGCGAGCTCGGCCGGACCGCGCTGCAGGAGGTGGCCCAGGCCGTCGGCCCGCTGCGGCTCGTCTCGGTCGAGGCCGCGCGCGAGGCGGACACGGCGGCGGGTCGTCCCTCGAGCCCGGACGTGCTGCGCTCCGGCGAGACGGTGGACGTCCGTGCCGTGCTGCCGGGCGGCCGCACGCTCGTCGGGACCGTACCCGGGGTGCACGGCCGCCGCGTGGTCCGCACCGAGTACTCGCGGCTCGGTCCCAAGCACCGCCTGCGGGCCTGGGTGCAGGCCCTCGCCCTCGCGGCGAGCAGCCCCGGTCACGCGTGGGACGCCGTGACGGTCGGTCGGTCGCCCCGCGGTCCCGGCGTCGCCTGGTCCACCCTCACCCCACCGGAGGCGGACGCCGCGGCGACGCTCCTCGGCGACCTCGTCGCCCTGCGCGACGAGGCGGCCCGCGAGCCGCTGCCGCTGCTGCCCGAGGTGTCGTTGAAGTACGCCGAGGAGCGACGCACCACCGACGCACGCGACGCCCTGATGCGCGCCGGCTGGCTGTGGAACAAGGGGTTCGAGCGCAAGGACCCGTACGTCGTCCTCGCGTGGGGCCGCGACCCGCAGCTCGCCGACGTCGCCGGTCAGGCGACGACGGCCGACCTCGGCCGGTTCCCCGACGACCCGTCCCGGCTCGGCGCCCTGTCGCGCCGCGTCTGGGAGCCCCTCCTGGAGAACGAGCTGCGAGGCGCCCGATGAGCAGCCCGACGTCCGCCCCGCTCCCGCCGACGCCTCAGCCCGCCCCGGCCACGACGGCGCCCGGCACCTCGCCGCGACGCTTCGACCCCTACGGCGACCTCCCCGTCGGGACCGTCGTCCTCGAGGCGAGCGCCGGCACCGGCAAGACGCACACCATCGCGACGCTCACGACCCGGTACGTCGCCGAGGGCGTCGCGACGCTGCCCGAGATCATGCTCGTCACGTTCGGCCGCGCCGCGACGTCCGAGCTGCGCGACCGCGTCCGCGAACGCCTCGTCACCACCGAGCGCGCGCTGCGCGGCGCCGACCCCGTGAACCACCCGGAGCCGCTCGTGGCGTTCCTCGCGGCGGTGGACGACCACGAGCTCGACCGGCGCCGGGACCGGCTGCGGGTCGCGCTGTCCCAGCTCGACGCCGCGACCATCACGACCACGCACGGCTTCTGCCAGCAGATGCTGTCGGCGCTCGGCACGGCCGCGGACGTCGACCTCGCCACCGGGTTCCTCCCCGACGTCGCCGACCTCGTCCAGGAGGTCACGGACGACCTGTACGTGCGGCTGTTCGCCGACACGGCGGAGCCGCCGCTCTCCCCGCGGGACGTCGCCGAGGTCGCCCGTGCCGCGGTGAGCGACCACGGTGCGGTGCTCGGCCCCGCCGACGCCCCGGAGGGGTCGGTCGCCGCCGTGCGGTACGAGGTCGCCGTCGCCGCGCGACGCGAGGTCGAGGCGCGCAAGCGCGCGATGCACCTGCTCGACTACGACGACCTGCTCGTGCTGCTGCGCCGCGCCCTCACGGACCCCGAGCACGGCGAGACCGCGGCCGAGCGGGTCCGCAGCCGGTACCGGGTCGTCATGGTCGACGAGTTCCAGGACACCGACCCGGACCAGTGGGAGATCCTGCGGACCGCGTTCCACGGGCACCGCACGCTCGTGCTCATCGGGGACCCGAAGCAGGCGATCTACGCGTTCCGCGGGGCGGACGTCGTGACGTACCTGAGCGCCGTCGAGGACGCGCAGGACACCGCGACCCTGAGCACGAGCTGGCGCAGCGACGGTCCGCTGCTCGCCGGGCTGCACGCGCTGCTCGGCGAGACCGCGCTGGGCGACCCGCGCATCGTCGTGCGCCCCGTCGACGCCGCGAACCCGCGGGCGCGCCTCGCCGGCGGTGCGCCGGTCCGGCTGCGGCAGGTGACGCGCCGGGCGTACCGGCTCGGAGGCTCGTCCGCGCCGTCGGCGCCCGACGCGCGGTCGCTCCTCGCGCAGGACGTGGCCGCCGACGTCGCGGGGCGGCTCGGGACCGCGGCCGGCGGGGACCGCGTGCTCGACGGCGCGGCGGACGGCACGGCGGACGGCGCAGCCGGACCCGAGCGGTGGCGCGGGCTCGAGCCGCGCGACGTCGCGGTGCTCACCCGGACGAACGCCCAGGCGGAGGCCGTGCGGACCGCGCTCGTCGCGCTCGGGGTCCCGGCGGTCGTGTCCGGACCGTCGAGCGTGTTCGGCTCCGCGGCCGCCCAGGACTGGCTGACGCTGCTCGCGGCCCTGGAGCAGCCGGGCCTGCACCGCCGGGCGACGGCGCTCGCGCTCACGCCCTTCGTCGGCTGGGACGCGCAGCGCCTCGCGACGGCGGACGACGCCGACCACGACGAGCTCGGCGACACCGTCCGCGCGTGGGCGCGGCTGCTCGCGGACCGCGGCGTCGCGGCCGTGGCGGAGACCGCAGCGCGGCAGGGCGCGACCGCCCGGGTCATGGCGCGCGCCGACGGCGAGCGGTACCTCACGGACCTGCGGCACGTCACGCAGGCGCTGCACGAGGCCGCCACCGCCGAGGGTCTGGGCACGGCCGCGCTCACCGCGTGGCTCCGGGGCCGCATCGCCGAGGTCGGGACCGTGTTCACCGACGAGCGGACCCGGCGCCTCGAGACGGACGCCGCCGCCGTCCAGGTCGTCACGGTGCACGCCGCGAAGGGCCTGGAGTTCGGGGTCGTCTACGTCCCGTTCGGCTGGGAGCGGTTCGAGCCCGACGACCAGGAGCTCTTCGCGTTCCACGACGACCACGGGCAGCGCGTGCTGCACGTGGGTGGCGTGGGTTCCCCGGGGTTCGTCGACGCCCGCACGCGCTCGCGCGACGAGGAGCTCGGAGAGGACCTGCGCCTGCTGTACGTCGCGCTCACGCGCGCCCGGCACCAGGTCGTCGTGCACTGGACGCCGACGAAGCGCAGCACCTGGTCCGGCCCGCTGACGCGGCTGCTGCTCGCGGACCGCCTGCTCGGTGGCGAGCCCGGTCGCCACGCCCGCCCCGACGCGATGCGTGACGACGCCGTGCGGTCCGCCCTCGAGGCCGTCGCCGCACGCTCGGGCGGGACCGTCGTCGTCGAGCAGGTGGACTCGCGCCCGAAGGGCCTGCCGTGGTCGCCGGCGCGACGCCCCGAGACGGTGCTGGAGGTCGCGACGGCCGGTCACCTGCCCGACCGCGAGTGGCGCCGCGCGTCCTACTCGGCGCTCACCGCCGCCGCGCACCACGGCCCGGTGGGCGGGGTCGAGTCGGAGCCGGAGGACCCGGGAGTGCAGGACGAGCCGGAGGACGTCCCCGAGGACGACGCGCAGGACGCCGGCCCCGCCGCGCGGCCCGACGCCGCGCCGGGTGCCGACGTCCCGTCTCCGTTCGAGGGCCAGCCCGGCGGGACCGCGTTCGGCACGCTCGTGCACGAGATCCTCGAGTACGTGGACACCGCGGCCGACGACCTGGACGCCGAGGTGCTGGCCCGGTGCGCCCAGGCGGCGACCGTCCGGGTTCCCGGCGTCGAGCCCGTCGCGCTCGCCGCGGCGCTCGGGCTCGCCCTCCGCACCCCGCTCGGCCCGCTCGCCGGGGGTCTCGCGCTCGCCGACGTCTCACCGCGCGACCGTCTGCCCGAGCTCGAGTTCGAGCTGCCTCTCGCGGGGGGCGACCTCACCGAGGGCATCCGCCCGTCGACGCTGCGCGACCTCGCCGAGGTCCTGCGCGTCCACCTCGCCCCCGACGACCCGTTCGCCCGGTACCCCGACCTGCTCGCGGCGCTCGCCGACGAGTCCGGGACGGCGTCGGCACCCGGCCGGCGACCCGGCACGGTGTCCGACGGCGTTCCGCTGCGCGGCTACCTCACGGGCTCGATCGACGCGGTGCTCCGAGTGCCGGGACCGGACGGGCGCCGTCGGTACCTCGTCGTCGACTACAAGACGAACCGCGTCGGCCCGCCCGGGCTGCCGCTCACGGTCGGCGACTACCGGCCCGAGGCGACGCGGGACGCGATGCTCGCGTCCCACTACCCGCTGCAGCTCGTGCTCTACCTCGTGGCGCTCCACCGCTACCTGCGCTGGCGGCTGCCCGGCTACGACGCGGACCACGACCTGGCGGGCGGCGCGTACCTCTTCGTGCGCGGCATGGCGGGGCCGGACACGCCGGTCGGTCCCGACGGCGCGCCGTACGGGGTCGTCGCGTGGACGCCACCGCCGGGTCTCGTCGTCGCCGTGTCCGCCCTGCTCGACGGAGGCCGCGCATGACCGCTCCCGGCACGCCCGCGCACCCTCGCTCGGCTCCCCGCGTCGTCCCCCCGACGCCTCAGCCGGCTCCGGCGCCCGCCGCCCCGGTGCGGGACGAGGGAGACCCGCGCCTCGCCGTCGGCGTCCCGTCGTGGCTCGCGCCCTTCAACGCGGCGCGGGTCGTCTCCTCGACGGACCTGCGGGTCGCGCTGCGGCTCGGTCGGCTGACCGGCGAGCAGGACGAGCGCGTGCTGCTCGCGGTCGCCCTGGCGGTCCGCGCGGTGCGCAACGGGTCCGTGTGCGTGCGCCTCGACGACCCGTCCCTCCGCCTGCCCGAGGACGAGGAGCTGGAGGGGACCGGGGCCACGCACCTGCCGTGGCCCGACGACGCGGCCTGGGCCGAGGCGGTCGCGCGCAGCCCGCTCGTCGCGGCCGGGGTGGGCGCACCCGACGACCGCCCGGCGCGCTGGGTCGGCGGGCTGCTCTACCTCGACCGGTACTGGCGCGACGAGCTCGCGGTGCGCCGCGACGTCGACGGCCGGCTGGCCACGGACGACCTCCCCGTGGAGAGCGACCGCCTGGACGCCGCCCTCGCCCGCCTGTTCCCCTCGGAGCGTGACGCCCGCCAGCGCCTCGCGGCCGCCCACGCCGCCCACCGGCGCCTGACCGTCCTCACCGGCGGCCCCGGTACCGGCAAGACGACGACGGTCGCGCGCCTTCTCGCGGTCCTCCACGACGCCGCCGTCCCGGCCGGGCAGCAGGCCGGTGGCCCGGTGGACGGGCCGGTGCGCGGGTCGGTCGAGAGCGCCCGGCTCCGGGTCGCGCTCGCCGCCCCGACGGGCAAGGCCGCCGCGCGCCTGCAGGAGGCGGTGCGCGACGTCGTCGCCCGCTTCGACGACCCGGCCGACCGCGACCGCGTCGGGGCACCCGTCGCCTCGACGCTGCACCGCCTGCTCGGGTTCCGGCCGGGGAGCACGACGCGGTTCCGGCACGACGCGCACCACCACCTCCCGCACGACGTGGTCGTCGTCGACGAGACGTCGATGGTCGCGCTGCCGCTCATGGCGCGGCTCCTCGAGGCGCTGCGGCCCGACGCGCGGCTCGTCCTCGTCGGCGACCCGGACCAGCTCGCGTCCGTCGAGGCGGGAGCGGTGCTCGGTGACCTGGTGAACCGCCCGCCCGTCCCGTCCCCTCCGGCGGCGGCGACGGTCCGCGCCGTCGCGGAGGGCGCCCTCGCCGACGCCCCGCCGCCCACGGACGACGAGGTGGACGACCGCTCGGCGCTGGGCAACGGCGTCGTCCGCCTGCGCACGGTGCACCGGCAGGAGAGCGGCTCGGCGATCCTGCCGCTCGCCGAGGCCATCCGGCGCGGGGAGGCGGACACGGTCCTCGGGCTGCTGCGCGCCGGCGACGACTCCGTCGAGTTCTTCGAGTCCCCCGACGGCGAGCCGGACGACGTCGCGCTCGCCGCGATCCGGGGCGACGCGGTCGCCGCCGGGACGCGGCTGGTCGCCGCCGCGCGGGCGGGTGACCCCACCGGGGCGCTGTCGGCCCTCGCGCAGCACCGCGTGATGGTGGCGCACCGCCGAGGTCCCGCGGGCCGCACCCGCTGGGCGGCCCAGGTCGAGGCGTGGGTCGAGGAGGTCACCGAGCGCCCCGCGACGGACACGCCGTGGGTCGCGGGACGACCGCTGCTCGTCACGACGAACGCACCGGACATCGGCCTCTACAACGGGGACACCGGCGTCCTGGTCGCCGACGGCGACGGGGTCGTGGCGGTCTTCGGCGACCCGGGCGCGCCGGTGCGCGTCCGCACGCACCGCCTGCCGCCGGTCGAGAGCGTGCACGCGATGACGGTCCACCGCGCGCAGGGCAGCCAGTTCCGCCGCGTCACGCTCCTCCTGCCTCCCGAGACCTCTCCGCTGCTCACGCGCGAGCTGCTCTACACGGCGGTCACCCGCGCCCAGGACGCCGTGCGCGTGGTCGGGAGCGAGGCCGCGGTGCGGGCCGCCGTCGGGCACGCGGTGCGGCGCGCGAGCGGGCTGCGCGAGCCGCTCGGGACCGGCTGAGCGCCGAGGAGGGCGTGACGGGCGCGGCCGGCGTGCGACGATGCGACGTCGTCCGCGGACGATCCGTCGCTGCCCCTCGACTCCCGCCCGGAGGTCCCGTGCCCCAGAACGTCACCCTGATCCGTTCGCGCGAGCTGTCCGACGCCGCCGAGTACGCCTACGCCTCCACGGTCTCGGCGGACGCGCGGCTGGTCTTCCTCGCCGGCTCGTGCCCCCTCGATGCGGAGGGGCGCACCGTCGCACCCGGCGACCACGCCGCCCAGGCCGCGCGCTGCGTCGAGAACATGGTCGTCGCCCTCGCCGCGGCCGGCGCCACCCTCGAGGACGTCGTGAGCACGCGGGTCCTCGTCGCGTCGTCGCGCCAGGCCGACCTCGTCGCCGCGTGGGAGGTCGTGCGCGACGCGTTCGGCGACCACGACGTGCCGAGCACGCTGCTCGGCGTCACCGTGCTCGGCTACGACGACCAGCTCGTCGAGGTCGAGGCGGTCGCGGCCGTCCGCGACTGACGCGCCCGCTCGCCCGTCGGGCCCGTCGCCCACCCGGCCCGCCGGGCCACCGGGCGGCGCCGTCGGCGCGCCCCGTCAGGCGAAGCCCGGGTACTCCCACGGCTCGACGTCGAACAGCGCGCGCGACGCCGGGCTGCCCTGGACGAGCGCGTCGACCACGTGCTGGTGCAGCACCTCGGCGCCGCTGCGCGTGAACGACGAGCTGAACAGGCCACCGGGCTCGACGCGCGTGGAGTACATGAGCGGCATGCGTCCCTCGGAGCGGTCGTAGCCCACCCAGCGGGTGAACACCGACCAGCCGGCGACCACGTCGAGGCCGACGACGGACCGGTCGTCCCCGCGCAGCTCGTGCCAGGTCCGCTCGTCGATCGGCATGCCGTCGAAGTCGTAGTACAGCACCACGTCGGCGTGGAAGTTGATGTCGTCGTCCACGGCCGCTCCCCTCGCCCCAGGGTCGTCGTCCCCCCGCTGCGGTCGCCACGTCGTCGCGACCACCGCACCGTCTCGTGCAGCCGATGATGCCGCTCCGGGTCCGATACCGCCATCCGGCGCGCGCTCGACCCGAGGACGGCGGGAATGCGCGTCCGGTGCGCCGGGGTTGTCCCTCGTGATGAGCACCTCGACCGACGCCGCGGCGTCCCCCAGCCCTCGCCTGTCCGTCCTCGACCTCGTGCCCGTGCGCTCGGGTCAGACCAGCGCCCAGGCGGTCCGCGCCTCGCTCGACCTGGTCCGCCTCGCGGACCGGCTCGGGCTCGAGCGGTACTGGTTCGCCGAGCACCACAACATGGCCGCCGTGGCCGCGTCGACACCGCCCGTGATGATCGCGGCGGCGACCTCCGTGACGGAGCGGATCCGCGTCGGCTCGGGCGGCGTCATGCTGCCCAACCACGCGCCGCTCGTCGTCGCGGAGCAGTTCGCGGCGCTCGAGGCGATCGCACCGGGGCGCGTGGACCTCGGCCTCGGACGGGCGCCGGGCTCCGACCCCGTCGTCACCCAGCTCCTGCGGATCACCGGCCCGACCGCCGACGTCGACCGCTTCCCGCAGCACGTGACCGACATCCTCGCGCTCATGAGCCCCCAGGGAGCGCAGCTCCGGCTCACGAGCGGCCAGGTCTACGACGTCCACGCGACCCCGGCCGCCGAGAGCACGCCCACCGTCTGGCTCCTCGGGTCGAGCGACTACTCGGCCCGGCTGGCCGCCGAGCTCGGCCTGCCGTACGTGTTCGCGAACCACTTCTCGGGCCAGGGGATGGACGAGATCCTCGCGCTGTACCGCGAGGGCTACCGCCCGAGCGAGGCGCACCCGGAGCCGCGGACCTTCCTCACGGCGAACGTCGTCGTCGCGGAGACGGCCGAGGAGGCGCACGCCCGCGCGCTCCCGCAGCTGCGGATGATGGCACGGCTGCGGTCCGGGCAGACCCTCGGGCCGCTCGAGACCGTCGAGGACGCGCTCGCGGCGCCGCTCGACGCGCTGTCCGAGCAGACCATCGAGGCCATGCGCTCGCGGTGGGTCGTCGGGACGCCCGACGAGGCCGCGGCCGAGCTCCGCCGGCTCGCCGACCGCCACGGTGTCGACGAGATCATGGTCGTCCCCGTCGCGGCGTCGCGCGCCGACGAGCCGCTCGACGCGACCCCCGGGCGCGCACGCACGCTCGAGCTCCTCGTCGGTGCGCTCGGGTAGCGTCGCCGCCATGACGACGAAGCTCGACGACGCGACCTGGCACTCCGACGGCGAGGGGTTCCCTCCGGAAGCCGGTCCCGAGGCGGGCGCCACGCACATCGGGGTGTTCCTCGCGTGGGCCGTGCTCGGCGGGCACGTCTCCGCCGACCTGGAGGAGGAGTCCGCCGAGGACCTCGCGGCGCTGCGTGCCCGCGAGCTCACCGGCGGTCGGTTCGTGCACGAGTCGTGCGACGGGAAGCTCGTCACGGACGACCTCGACGCCGACGCGGCCGCCTTCGCCCTCGCCTACTACGTGGGCGACGAGGACGACGAGGACGGGGGTGGCCTCTTCCTCGAGGACTACGTCGACGCGGTCAGCCCCGGCGACGGCGAGCCCGAGGACGTCTACCGCGTGCCGGACACGTGGGAGACGTACGACCTCGTCGGACCGCTGATCGACGGGCGGTTCTCGCAGTGGGAGGACGAGGGCCGCCCCGCCGTCCTGCGGCACCGCGCCTGACCGGGCGTCGTCACGCTGCGGGCCTTCCTCGCCGAACACTGATGGACTAACCTGGCTTAGTCCGTCTGGTCCAGGCCGTTCTCGGCGCGGAGGCACCATGAAGACCGTCAACGTCCACGAGGCGAAGACCCATCTCTCCCGCCTGCTCGCGGAGGTCGAAGCGGGCGAGGAGATCGTCATCGCTCGCGCCGGGAAGCCGGTGGCTCGCCTCACGGCGGCCTCGCACGCCACTCCCGCCGAACGGCGGCTCGGTTTCTTCCGCGGCCGCACCACGATCCCTGACGACTTCGACACGTGGGGGCAGGACGAGATCGCCGCGATGTTCGAGGGGACCGAGTGAGGATCCTGCTGGACACGCACCTGCTGCTGTGGGCCGGCGACGAGGTGGACCGCCTGCCACGCGAGGCTCGCGATCTGTTGGCCGACCCGGACGTCGAGCCGTGGTTCAGCGCGGCCAGCATCTGGGAGATCAGCATCAAGCACGCCCGGAGGCGGGCCGACTTCAGCGTCGAGCCCGGCCCTTTCCGTCACGCGCTCCTCGGAGCAGGATTCGTGGAGCTCGCCGTGACGGGGGCCCACGCCGCCGCCGTCGCCGCGCTCCCACCGGTCCACCGCGACCCGTTCGACCGGTTGCTCGTCGCACAGGCGGTCAGCGAGGGCGTCCAGCTCGTGACGCACGACGCCGCCCTCGGTCGCTACCCCGGCCCGATCCGAGTCGTCTGAGATGACCGCACCTCGACGTGTCAGCCTGCTCGCCTCTGTCGTGCGCGCCGACAATCCCGGCCCCATGACGCTCGACGGCACGCGCTCGTACGTCCTGCGCGCGCCCGGTGCCGACGCGTGCGTCGTCGTGGACCCCGGCCCCGACGACTCCGCGCACCTGGGCGCGCTCGCCGCGGCGGGGCCCGTCGCCCTCGTGCTCGTCACGCACCGCCACGCCGACCACACCGCGGGGTCGGCCCGCCTGCACGCCCTCACGGGAGCGCCGGTCCGCGCCGCCGACCCGGCGCACTGCCACGGCGGCCCGCCGCTCGTCGACGGCGAGACGATCGAGGTCGCCGGCGTCCGCCTCGGCGTCCTCGCCACGCCGGGCCACACGGCGGACTCCGTGTGCCTGGTCCTGCCCGACGACGGTCCGGTCGCCACGGGGCCCGACGCACCCGGGCACGACGCGGCCGGGCACGACGCGGCCGGGCACGACGCGCGCGGGGAGGAGACGGCCGAGGCCGGGGAGCCGTCGGTCACGGTGCTCACGGGCGACACGATCCTCGGGCAGGGCACGACCGTGATCGCCGAGCCGGACGGGTCCCTCGGCAGGTACCTCGAGAGCCTGGACCGGATCGAGGCCGCCGTCGGGAACCGGAGGGCGACGGGTCTCCCGGGCCACGGCCCGGTGATCGGCGACCTGGGCGACCGCGTGCGCGCCTACCGCTCGCACCGGCTCGACCGTCTCGCCCAGGTGCGCAGGTCGCTCGTGGCGCTCGGCCTGTCCCCCGGTGACGAGGCCGCCGCCGACGCGGTGACGGGTCAGGTCTACGCGGACGTCGACCCGACGGTGCGCGGCGCGGCGCGGCAGAGCGTCGCGGCGCAGCTCGCGTTCCTCGGCGAGCAGAGCCGGCACGACGGCCCTCCGGACGACGGGCCGCCGGGAGCACGGCAGCGCGACGCCTGAGTGTCCGAGGCTCGCGGCACGATGGATGCATGACGACACCACGGCTCGGCATCGCCTACGTCCCCACCCATGCTCCGGAGACGCTGCGCGCGCTCGCGACCGGCGCGGAGGCCGCGGGTCTCGACGACCTGTGGGTCTGGGAGGACTGCTTCAAGCAGAGCGGGCTCGCGTCGGCGGCGGCGGCACTCGCCTGGACCGGGCGTCTGCGGGTCGGCCTGGGCCTCATGCCCGCGCCGCTGCGCAGCACCGCGATCACGGCGATGGAGGTGGGGAACCTGGGGCGCATGTTCCCCGGTCGGTTCGTCGCGGGCGTCGGGCACGGCGTCCAGGAGTGGATGGGGCAGGCCGGCGTGCGGGTCTCGTCACCGCTGACGCTCCTGCGGGAGCACACCGTCGCGCTGCGGGCGCTGCTCGCGGGCGACGAGGTCACGACGTCGGGCCGGTACGTGACGCTCGACCGCGTGCGCCTCGACTGGCCGCCCACCGAGCCGGTCCCGCTGTGGCTGGGTGGCGTGGGACCGCGGTCGGTCGCCCTCGCGGGCGAGCTCGGCGACGGTCTGATCCTCGCCAACGCGTTCACTCCGGCGGAAGTGCGCGGGACGGTGGACGCCGTGCGGGCGGCGGCGCGCGACGCGGGCCGCACCGAGCCCGACGTGCACGCGACGCTCATCGCCGCGACGGGACCTGCTGCTCAGGAGCGGGTCGACCGGGAGGTCCCCACGTGGGGCAGGGAGGCCGGGATCGGCATCGGCGCGGGCGGCGACGCGCGCGCGATCGCCGACGGGGTGCTCGCCCTCGCGGACGCCGGCGCGACCGCCGTCGCGGTCCAGCCCACCGCCGACGAACCGGACCTCGACGGGTTCGTGCGGTTCCTCGGCGAGGAGGTCCGTCCGCTGGTGGCCGCCGGCTGAGGGCGGCCGGTCTCAGCGCCCGGTCAGGGCCCGCGCCCGCCGCCGCTCGCGCACCCCGTGCGTGACGGCGACCGTCGCGCAGACCAGGGCCACCAGGGCGACGGCGAGGAGGAGCCGCGAGGGGAACGCGGCGTAGAGGTCGGTGACCTCGGCCACCGGGATGCCCCAGTCCGTCGCGATCTCCCGCGCCTCCGCGGCGAGACCACCGACCCGGCCCGGCACCAGCGCGACGGCCCCGAGGACCCAGCCGAGGACCTCCCCGAGCAGTGCGGGCACGGAATAGGCGCTGGTCAGGGAGGGGATCACGCGGGTCACCCTATCGGTTCACCGGTGGACGAACCAGGGCAAAGCTCCGGGCGCCGCGCACGTGCCCGGTCGGGCACGGCTGTCCCCGTCAGCGGCTCAGCGCAGCGGCTTGGCGAAGCACAGCGCGACACCGTTGTCACCGCGGTCGAACGGGGGGTACGGCAGCACGGCGCGGAAGCCCAGGGAGCGATAGAGAGCGATCGCGCCGGGCTGGCGGATGCCGGTCTCCAGGAGGAGCGTCGTCGCGCCGCGCCGACGCGCCTCGTCCTCGAGCGCGGCCGTGAGCGCTCGGGCGACGCCGGCGCCCCGCGCCGCCGGGCGCACGAAGACCTTCTTCACCTCGAGGGCGTCGCCGTGCACCGCGCGCACGGCGGGCGCCACGAGCTGGAGCGACGCGCACCCGACCGGCTCGCCCCGGCGCCGGGCGACGAACGTGGCGACGGACGCGGCGCCCAGGCGCGCGTCCACGGCGTCGAACCCGCCCGCGGCCTCCAGCCCGACGAACAGCTCCGGGTACAGGACCACCGACGACGTCTCGTGCATCTCGCGGCGCAGCGCGGAGGCGTCGGCGTCCTCCCACGCGACCGAGCACACCTCGACCCCGGCGAGCGCACCCTGACCGGCCGCACGCCGGTCGGACGCCTCCCGGTCGAGGTCGAGCGCGAAGCACCGGGACAGCGGGTCGCCGGCGTAGTGGCCGTAGGACTCGATCGGGCGATAGCCGAGGTCGAGGTACAGGTCGATCGACTCCGGCTGCCGCGTGCCGGTCTCGAGCACGAGGCGTCGCAGACCGAGCGCGGCGGCGTGCTCGTGCACCGCACGCACAGCGGTGCGGGCATGCCCGCGGCCCCGGTGCTCGGGCGCGACGAAGAGGCGCTTCACCTCGCCGGTCGACGGCGCGTGGTGGCCGCCGCGGCCGTCCGGCGTCCCGGAGACGTCGCGGAGCGCGACGCACGCCACGGGCTGCGTCCCGTCGCGCACGACGAGCGCCGCGAGGAGCTCCGTGGCGTCGAACGCGCCGCTGTCGGGCTCGCCGTAGCGCTCCGCGAGCTCGGCCTGCTGCCGTGCGAACAGGGCGAGCGCGTCGGCGTCGTCCCCGGGTACGACGACCACGGTGACGCCCGCCGACCCGACGGCCGGCCCGCCGTCGGCCGTGCGAGCGACGACGCTCACGCGTGGACGAGCGCGCTCAGCACCGAGGTGAAGAAGCCGAGCCCGTCCGTGCCCGCGCGCGGGCCGGCTTCCGAGGCCGGGCCGAAGCCGGCCTCCACGGCGTGCTCCGGGTGCGGCATGAGGCCCACCACGTTGCCCGCCGCGTTCGAGATGCCGGCGATGTCGCGGCGCGACCCGTTGGGGTTCCAGCCGTCGTAGCGGAACACCACGCGACCCTCCCCCTCGAGCTCGTCGAGGGTGCGGTCGTCGGCGACGAACTGCCCGTCCTGGTTCTTCAGCGGGATCGTGATGCGCTGGCCGGCGGAGTAGTCGCGGGTCCAGGCCGTCTCGGCGTTCTCGACGACGAGGACCTGCTCCCGGCACAGGAAGTGCAGGTGGTCGTTCTTGATCATCGAGCCCGGCAGCAGGTGCGCCTCGGTGAGCACCTGGAAGCCGTTGCAGATGCCGAGCACCGGCAGCCCGCCCTGCGCCGCGTCGACGAGCGACTCCATGACCGGCGCGAACCGGCTGATGGCACCGGCGCGCAGGTAGTCCCCGTAGGAGAATCCGCCGGGCAGGACGACGGCGTCGACGCCGTGCAGGTCCGCGTCGGCGTGCCACAGCGGGACGGCCTCGCCGCCGGCGAGGCGCACGGCGCGGGCCGCGTCGCGGTCGTCGAGGGTGCCCGGGAACGTGACGACGCCGATCCTGGCCGTCGCGAGCGACGTGGGCGCCCTCATCAGGCGAGGCCCTCGGAGGCGACGGTGCCGGCCGCGTCGGTCACGGCGTCGGCCACGCGGACCACGTCCTCGATGACCGGGTTGGACAGCACCGTCAGGGCGGCCTCCTGCGCGGCCGCGAGGACCTCGGGCGTCACGTCGCCCTCGACCTCGAGCTCGAACCGCTTGCCCTGGCGGACGGACGTGAACTGGGTGAAGCCGAGGCGAGGCAGCGCCCCGACGACGGCCTTGCCCTGCGGGTCCAGGATCTCGGGCTTGGGCATGACCTCGACGACGACGCGTCCCACGGGTGCTCCTTGGCGAAGAGTTCGGGAGGGCCGGGGCTCCGGGATCCCGGTCACGGGCGCGTGCTGCACGTGGCGGCACGTCACGGCGTGAGCGAGCGGGAGCCGACGGCGGGATTCCGCGGCCAGTCTACCCGCGCCCCGCTCGCGTCCCGTCCGTCGTCCACAGCCTGCCGCACGGTGTCCCGCTGCCTGACCCAGCGGCCTGCGTCACGACCCGACGGCGCGCGAGGGGCCGACGGGGATGTTGCCGCCGAGCACGTGCTTGCGCCAGGCGCGCTCGACGTTCCTCTCGCGCCAGACCGCGCCGGCGAGGGCGGAGCCGGCCAGGACCACGAGGACGATCCACGGCGAGAACGTCACGGGGCTCTGCCCGAACAGCCAGCCCTGCAGCGCTGGCACGCCGAACCAGATCGCGAGCACGATCGCCATGTTCAACGCCTTCGTGCGCCACGAGAACAACGTGCCGTGGATGTCGTCCGCCACCCACCACCAGTAGCGGGCGGGAAGCCGCGCGTCGAACATGCGGTAGAGCAGCCACCGCCCGAGTGGCGGGTGCTCGCGCCGGCGCAGACCCCACCCCGCTCGCACCAGCCCCCACGCCTCGCGAGCGCCGATCCCCCTCGCCGTGGACGCGTCGTCGGGAGCGGGCGCGAGGTCGAGCAGCACCCCGAGCGCCTCGTCGCCGTGCGCGTCGCGCCACCGGCGCGGGTAGGCCCTGAGCCAGAACCGCGCGGAGCGCGCGTACCGGCCGCCGTCACCCTCGTGACGACGGGGCTCGTCCCCGCCCTGCTGCGCGCCGGGACGGCCTTCCGGCGTCATGCCGGGCCTCCGGCGGGGGCGGCGCCGTCCACACCGGGCAGCCGGGAGAGCGAGCGTCGCGCCTGCTCGGTGAGCTCGGCCAGGCGCACGGTCTCCGCGCGGGCGGCGCGTCGCCCGTCGTCGGTCGCCCTGTAGTAGCGGCGCAGCCGCCCGTCGACGACCTCCTCCCCCACCGCCTCGACGAGACCGGCAGCGACGAGCCGGTCGAGGTTCCCGTAGAGCGTCCCCGCGCCGAGCCGCGTGCGCCCGTCCGAGAGCTCTCGGACGGCCTGGATGACGGCGTACCCGTGACGCCGCTCCGCGACGAGCGCGAGCAGCACGAGGTACGACTGCTCCGTCATGCGGAACCCGCCGTCCGTCACCCTGGCCATGGGCGATATATATCGCACGACGACCTATGGCGCCAAGAGAGTGGCGCCGGCTGACGCCGTCGCACCACCGCCGGGTTCCGGCGGGACACTGTCAGAGGGTGCAGCTACTATCGAACACGTGTTCGAGACGCACGCTCGACCACGCGTGCGAGGGCGGGGTCCTGCCCCTTCTCCGTCCTCGCACGCTCACCATGCCAGCGGACGGAGACCGGTCTTGGCTGCACCACCCCTCCCCCCGAACACCGACCTCGCGCCGACGGGCCGCCCCTCGGTGCGCACGGTCGCCGCCGTCCTCGCACGGGACGTCACGTGCACGTTCCCGGGGTGCGCCGTGCCGGCGTTCCGGTGCGACCTCGACCACGTGGTCGCGCCCCGGCCGGGCGACGACTCCGCGCACGCCGCGGACAACCTCGTCGCGCTGTGCCGGCACCACCACGTGGTGCGGGCACGCGACGGGTGGCGCCCCGCGCTCCTGCACGACGGCACGGTCCGGTGGACGGCGCCGAGCGGGCACACCTACCTGCGCGCCGGAGCGCGGACCGCCTGACCGTCGGGGACGGACGCGAGGGAGGGCCTCAGGCCAGCGGCGAACCTGTGAGCCGCTCGTAGGCCTCGAGGTACCGGTCGCGCGTGCGCGCCACGACGACCGCGGGCAGCGGCGGGGGCGGCGCGTCGGCCGACCGGTCCCAGCCCGACTCCGGCGAGGTCAGCCAGTCGCGCACGTACTGCTTGTCGAAGCTGGGCTGCGCACGGCCGGGGTCCCACTGGTCCGCGGGCCAGAACCGCGACGAGTCGGGCGTCAGGACCTCGTCCCCGAGGACCGTCGCCCCCGTGGTCGGGTCGACCCCGAACTCCAGCTTGGTGTCCGCGAGGATCACGCCGCGCTCGCGCGCGATCTCGTCGGCCCGCGCGTACACCGCGAGCGTGAGGTCGCGCAGGCGCGTCGCGTCCTCGACGCCGACCTGCTCGGCCACGACCTCGAACGAGACGTTCTCGTCGTGCTCCCCCACGGCCGCCTTCGTCGCGGGCGTGAAGATCGGCGCCGGCAGGCGAGAGCCGTCGACCAGGCCGTCCGGCAGCGGCACGCCGCACACGGCCCCGCCCGCGCGGTACTCGACGAGCCCCGAGCCCGTGAGGTAGCCCCGCGCGACGCACTCGACCGGGAACATGTCCAGCCGTCGGCAGATCATCGCCCGGCCCGCGACGACGTCGGGCACGAGCCCGTCACCGGGCTCGGCCGACACCTCGGTCGACACGACGTGGTTCGGCACGAGGTCGGCGAGCTGCTCGAACCACCACAGGCTGAGCTGCGTGAGCACGACGCCCTTGTCCGGGATGCCGGGCGACAGCACGTGGTCGTACGCGCTGACCCGGTCGCTCGCCACGACGAGGACCACGTCGCCGAGGGGGTGCACCCCGCCGACGGCGGGCAGGTCCGGCTCGTAGAGGTCGCGGACCTTGCCCGAGTAGACGTGGCGCCAGCCCGGCAGCTCCAGCGTGGCGGTGTCGAACGCGTCGGCCTCGCCGAGCGAGAGCGGCGGCGTGTGGTCCCGTGGCGTGTGAGTCACGGGCCCTAGTTTCGCACCATGCCTCTCACGCCCTCCGCCGCGTCCGCGCCCACGTCTGCCGAAGACTTCGCCGACGACGAGCAGACCGCCGACTTCCTGGACAGGTTCTCGACGTTCATGGCCGTCGTGAACGAGCGCAGCCAGCGACAGCAGGCCGGATCGGCTCCCTCGGTCATGGACGTGCTTCGCGAGCACCTCGGTGCCGACCCGCGCGGCCTGGCCGTCGTCTCCGAGACCGTCTCCTCGCTGCGCCAGGTCGACGCGGACGTGGCGCTCGAGGTCGTGATCGCCCGGCACGGCGGCGGACGGCTCCTCGGTGTCGGTGGTGGCGAGCAGCGCATGCACATGTCGTTCTCGGAGATCGTCGAGCACTCGGCCCTGTGGCGGCAGTTCCCGGTCGGGGCGGTGGACTACGCGCGCGCGGCGACGGGACCGGACTCCGACCGACGGACAGTCTCCTTCGGTCTCCACCTCTTCACGCACGCGGGCACACCGGTCGCCGTCCTCCAGCGCGCCGCCAGCCCCCGGCACGGGAACGAGGCCGCCCTGGAAGTGATGTGCCCCGGCGAGGACGCGGCGCTGGACCTGCTCGCCGAGCTGCGTGCCGCCATGGTGGAGCACAGCGTGCTGCGTGGCCAGGTCGTCACCTTCACCACGTCCGACTTCGGCCCCACGGCGGGGGGTCTCACGTTCCTGCGGCGCGACCGTGTCCCCGCGTCGGACGTCGTGCTCCCGGAGGGCACGCTCGGCCGTATCGAGCGCCAGGTCGTCGGGGTCGCCCGTCACCGGGAGGCGCTGCGGGCGGCGGGTCAGCACCTCAAGAGGGGTGTCCTGCTGTACGGGCCGCCCGGCACCGGCAAGACGCACACCGTGCGACACCTCGTCGGCGAGAGCCCGGGCACCACGGTGCTGCTGCTCGCCGGAGGAGCGCTGCAGCTCGTGCGCCTCGCCGCCGAGACCGCGCGCGCGATGCAGCCGGCGATCATCGTGCTCGAGGACTGCGACCTCATCGCGGAGGACAGGTCGTTCCACGGCGGGGCCCAGCCGCTGCTCTTCGAGGTGCTCGACGCGATGGACGGCCTGAGGAACGACGCCGACGTCGCGTTCCTGCTCACCACGAACCGCGCCGACCTCCTCGAGCGCGCCCTCGCGCAACGCCCCGGGCGCGTGGACCTCGCCGTCGAGATCCCGCTCCCGGACCAGGACGCGCGACGACGTCTCTTCGAGCTCTACGGAGGAGGGTTGCCGTTCGCGCCCGCGACCCTCGACGCCGCGGCGGCAGGCGCCGACGGCGTCACCGCCTCGTTCGTCAAGGAGGTGATCCGGCGCGCGGTGCTCCGTGCGGCCGAGGCGGGCCGCGGTCCGACGGACGACGACCTGCTGACCGCCGTCCACGAGATGACCGACGACGCGGAGCGCATCACCCGCTCGCTCCTCGGCTCGTCGCCCGACGCCGACCGGCGGCCCGACGTCGACGAGGGGTGACACCCCTCGGGATCGGCCGTGCGCTCAGACCGCGGTCGCGACGCCACCGGCCGCGGCCTTGGCCGCGATGTCGGTGCGGTGGTGCGAGCCGGGCAGCACGATCCGGTCGACCGCGGTGTACGCGCGGCGTCTCGCCTCGGCGAGGTCGGCACCCCGGGCGACCACCGACAGGACGCGCCCGCCCGAGGCGACCAGCCCGCCGTCGTCGTCGCGGGACGTCCCCGCGTGCAGCACGTGGACGCCCTCGACGTCCTCGGCCGCGTCGATCCCCGAGATCGGGTCACCGCCGCGCACCGTACCGGGGTAGCCGTGGGCGGCGACGACCACGGTGACCGACGCGTCGTCGGACCAGGAGAGCCGGGGCTGCTCGCCGAGCCGGCCCTGCGCGGCGGCGAGCAGGAGCGCGGAGAGCGGCGTGAGGAGCCGCGACAGCACCGACTGGGTCTCCGGGTCGCCGAAGCGCGCGTTGAACTCGACGACCCGCGTGCCGCGGCCGGTCAGCGCGAGGCCGACGTAGAGCACGCCGACGAACGGGGTCCCGCGCCGTGCCATCTCGTCGACCGTCGGCTGGGCGACGCGCGCCACGACCTCGTCCACCAGCCCGTCCGGCGCCCACGGCAGCGGGCTGTACGCGCCCATCCCGCCCGTGTTCGGGCCGGCGTCGCCGTCGAACGCGCGCTTGAAGTCCTGGGCCGGCTGCAGCGGGACGACGGTCGCGCCGTCGGACAGGCAGAACAGCGACACCTCCGGACCGTCGAGGTACTCCTCGACGACGACCCGCGGGTCCTCGGGCGACCCGTCCGCCGCGACGCGCGGGGACGCGAAGCACGCTGCCGCGTGCTCGAGCGCGGCCTGGCGGTCCTCGGTGACCACCACGCCCTTGCCGGCGGCGAGCCCGTCGTCCTTGATGACGTACGGGGGGCCGAACGCGTCGACGGCGGCCGCGACCTCGTCGACGTCGCTGCACACGTGCGCGAGCGCCGTCGGGACGGACGCGGCGGCCATGACCTCCTTGGCGAACGCCTTGGAGCCCTCGAGACGGGCCGCCTCCGCGGACGGGCCGAACACCGGGATGCCCGCCGCGCGGACCGCGTCGCCGACGCCCGCGACCAGCGGGGCCTCCGGGCCCACGACGACGAGCTCCGCCCCGAGCCGCGTCGCGAGCGCGGCGACCGCGGCGCCGTCGAGCTGGTCGACGCGGTGCAGCGTCGCGTGGGCGGCGATCCCCGGGTTGCCGGGCGCCGCGTGGATCTCGTGGGGCTCGGTGCCGAGGCGCTCGGCCTCGCGCGCGAGGGCGTGGACGATGGCGTGCTCGCGGGCACCGGTCCCGACGACGAGGATCTTCACGGGCGTCGAGTCTACCGACGCGCCCCGGCCGGACCGTCGGCGTCTCACCGGCACCGGTGCGACGCCGACGGCACGCGGCTCAGTGGATCAGGTCGTGCCGCGGGATGATCGCGTCGCGGCTCGGGCCGACGCCGATCGCCGAGATCCGGGTCCCCGACATCTCCTCGAGCGCGAGCACGTAGCGCTGCGCGTTGACCGGCAGGTCCTCGAACGTGCGGGCGCCGGAGATGTCCTCCCACCAGCCGTCGAGCTCCTCGTAGATCGGCGTCGCGTGGTGGAACGCCGTCTGGTCGAGCGGCATCTCGTCGTGGCGCACGCCGTCGACGTCGTACGCGACGCACACGGGGACCTTCTCGAACCCGGTGAGGATGTCGAGCTTGGTGAGCACCATGTCCGTGATGCCGTTGACGCGCGTCGCGTAGCGCGCGATGACCGAGTCGTACCAGCCGCAGCGCCGGGCACGGCCCGTCGTCACGCCGTACTCGCCGCCCTGCTTGAGCAGGTACTCGCCGTTCGCGTCGAAGAGCTCGGTGGGGAACGGGCCCTCGCCGACGCGGGTCGTGTACGCCTTGATGACGCCGATGACCGACCCGATGCGCGTCGGCCCGACCCCCGAGCCGGTCAGCGCGCCGCCGGCCGTCGCGTTCGACGACGTGACGAACGGGTAGGTGCCGTGGTCGACGTCGAGCATCGTGGCCTGGCCACCCTCGAAGAGGACGTTCTTGCCCTCGTCGAGCGCCTTGTTCAGCACGAGCGACGTGTCGGCGACCATCGGCTTGATGCGCTCGGCGTACTGCAGGAGCTCGGCGAGCGTCTCGTCCACCGTGATCGCCCGGCGGTTGTAGACCTTGACCAGCAGGTGGTTCTTCTGGTCGAGCGAGCCCTCGATCTTCTCCGCGAGGATCTTCTCGTCGAACAGGTCCCACAGACGGATGCCGACGCGGTTGATCTTGTCCGCGTACGCGGGGCCGATGCCGCGGCCGGTCGTGCCGATGCGACGCTTGCCGAGGAAGCGCTCGCTCACCTTGTCGATCGTGCGGTGGTAGCCCGCGATGACCTGCGCCGACCCGGAGACGAGCAGCTTCGAGACGTCCACGCCGCGCGCGATGAGGTCGTCCAGCTCCTGGAAGAGGACCTCGATGTCCACGACGACGCCGTTCGCGATGACGGGCGTGACGCCGGGCGACAGGATGCCCGACGGGAGCAGGTGCAGCGCGTACTTCTCGTCGCCGATGACGACGGTGTGGCCGGCGTTGTTCCCGCCGTTGAACTTCACCACGTAGTCGACGCGCGACCCGAGGAGGTCGGTCGCCTTGCCCTTGCCTTCGTCGCCCCACTGGGCACCGACGAGCACCACGCCTGGCATGGATTCCCCACTTTCGACTGCCTGTTCCTCGGGCCGGTCATGTCGTGCGCGCGTCGATCGCGCGACAGGTGCCGGTCGTGCCCGACGGCGCGGCTCCCGCGGGGCCCGAGGCGTCCCCCGGGCGGCAGTCACCCGGGGACCGCGACGAGTTTACCGGTCGTTGACCTTCGGGGTCGCAGGACGTCCACGGCGCGCCGCCCGCGGGAGCCGCGCGACCCGGGGAGCGGCACAATGAGCCCATGAGCGACTCCCACCAGAACCTCCTCGACGGACCGGCGCCGGTCCGCCTCCCCGACGACTTCGCCGCCGTGCGCGAGGGCCTCGACGCCGGGGGCGACCCGTACGAGATCGCGGCGCGTGAGCCCGCGTCGTCGCTCGCCTGGGCCTACCTCGCCGAGGACTACCTCCACGAGAACGGCTCCAAGGGCGCCGTGACCGCGTACGCGTTCGCGCGCACGGGCTACCACCGCGGCCTCGACGCGCTGCGACGCGCGGGCTGGCGCGGCCAGGGCCCGATCCCGGCGGACCACGTGCCCAACCAGGGCTTCCTGCGCGCGCTGCTCGCGCTCGCCGAGTGCGCCGCGTACATCGGCGAGGTCGACGAGGCGGAGCGCTGCGAGCAGTTCCTGCGCGCGTCCGGCACCTCCGCCGACGAGGTGCGCGCCCTGCGCTGAGCGGGCGAGCTCGGGCTCGACGGTCGACGCGGCCGCGGGCCGCGGGGTGCAGGTGCTCCGGGCCGCGTCTACAGTCGACAGCATGATCGAGATCGCCACCTCCCCCGCGACGACGACGCTCGTCATCACCGGGGACCTCGATCTCGCCGAGCGTGACCAGTTCCCGGAGATCGCCGCGCGCGTCGTCGGGCTCCGGCGGCAGCTGCTCGTCATCGACATGTGCCGCGTGACGTTCATGGACTCCACCGGCGCGGCGTTCCTCATCTCGCTCGCCGACTCCGGCCGCAAGCGTGGCGGGGCGACGGTCCTGCGGGGCTGCGACGACCGCGACCTCTTCGTCCTGGAGGTCTGCGGCGCGCTCGAGCTGTTCCGCATCGACGCCGACCACCGCTGCGAGCCCGCCACGCCGCCGTCCGGGTTCGCCAAGGTCGAGCCGCAGGCCTAGCCCCTGCGCGTCCCGGAGAGAGGCGCCGTCGCTCGTGGCGACGCGTCCGCCTCCTGCCGGTCAGGCCTGACGCGATCCCGACGGGGGCCGCAGCGTCGCCCAGACGAGCTTGCCGTCGGCCGTCGGCCGCCAGCCCCAGTCCGCGAGCCGCTCGACGATCTGCATGCCGAACCCGCCCATGCGGTTGGCGTGCCCGTCCGTCGGGACGGGCGGCGCGGGGTTCGAGTCCTCGACCTCGACGCGGATGCCGTCGCCCGTGTCGAAGAGCCGCAGCGCGAGGTGCCCCCAGCCGTGGAGGACGCCGTTGGCGACGAGCTCCGACACCACGAGCTCGGCGTTCGCGCTGTCCCGGACGCCCCACGCCTGGCACGTGCGCACGACGGCATGGCGCGCCCGGCCGATCGACGCGGGCTCGCTCGGCAGGAGCCACCGGCGGCTGCGCGGGCTGAGCACGACGGCGGTCGCGTCCCCGACGGGGTCCGGGATCCGCACGACGACGAGGGCGACGTCGTCCTCCGGTGCGTCGGCGAGCCGTGAGAGGAGCTCCTCGCCGACCCCCGCGGCGTCGACGGCGGTGACGGCGGCGGACGCGGCGACGAGCGCGTCGAGGCCGACGCGCAGCGCGCGGTCCCGGCGCTCGATGAGGCCGTCGGTGTAGAAGACGAGCGTGTCCCCCGGCCGCAGCGCTGCCTCGCCCGTCGACCGGCTCCGCCCGCCGAACCCGACGAGCGCACCGCCGGCGTCGTCGAGCTGCGTGACGGTGCCTTCGCGCAGGAGCAGCGGCGGCAGGTGGCCGGCGCGCGAGTACTCGATGCGCCACGCGTCCTCGGGGTCCGTCGCGTCGGGGCGCGTGAGCGCCGCGTAGACGAGGCTCGCGGAGCGGGGTATGCGCATGCCCTGGACGAGCTGGTCGACCCGCTCGAGGACGGGGCCCGGGGTGGTGAGCTCGTAGGCGTAGGACCGCACGACGGACCGCAGCTGGCCCATCGCGGCCGCGGCCTCGACGTCGTGCCCCACGACGTCGCCGATGACGAGCCCCACGACGTCCGGGGTGATCTGCAGGACGTCGTACCAGTCGCCCCCCACCTGGGCGTGCTCGGAGTTCGGCGCGTAGTACGTCCAGACGTCGAGACCCGTGATGTCCGCCTGCTCGGGCAGCATGGCGCGCTGCAGCGTCTCCGCGAGTCGGTGCTCCCGCGCGTAGAGCCGGACGTTGTCGATCGCGGTGCCGGCCCGGCGGGCGATGACCTGGAGCAGCGTGCGGACGCTCTCACGGCCCTCCGCGTCGACGCCGCGGGGGCCGGAGGTGTCCTCGTCCCCGCACGACACGAGCAGACCCAGGATGCGCCGGCGGCCCGGGACGGCCGTGACCGTCACCGCACGGGGACCCCGGGAGACGCGCGAGAGACGGTGCTCGAGGTCGCGCCGGAGCCATCCCGAGGCGGACCACTGGGGGAACTCCGCGGTCAGGTCGAGCTCGACCGGCCCCTCGATCCGGCCGTCCAGCAGGTCCTGCACGCGGTCGGGGACGTCGACGAGACGCGGCCGCGGCGACGACTCGTCGGTCACGGCGGCGTCGCCGAGCGCGTCGGTCTCGGGCATGCCCGGGCGCCCCAGCGCCCCGACCCCCGGCGTGTAGCGACCGTGCCGCTGCCCGCGTCCGCTGGGCGGGGCCGCCGTGTCGACGCCGTCCGCGAAGCGCAGCCCGTCGTCGTTGAGGTAGAAGCCGGCCCAGTCCACGACGTACCCCGCGAGGAGGCTCGTGATGTCGCGCAGCGCGTACGGCTGGTCCAGGTCGGCGAGCAGGTCCGAGCTGCGCGCGACGACGTCGAGCACCGCCCGCTCCCGCCGCTCGAGGGCGAGCGACGCGACCTGGGCCGCGTACCGCTCGAGGTGGGCCGACACGTCGACCTGGACGCCGACCCAGTGGGTCACCTCGCCCTCGGGGCCGAGGATCGGCGAGAGCGTGAGCTGGGCCCACACCGGCTGGCCGTCGCGACGGCGCGCACGCACGGTGTGCGTGATCTCACGTCCGGCGATGATCGCGGCCCGCAGCTCGTCCACCTCGACCGGCTCGACGAGCAGCGCCTCGAGCGCGCGCGGGCTGCGACCGACGACGTCCTGCGCGGCGAACCCCGTGTCGCGCTCGAACGCCCGGTTGACCCAGACGAGAGGCATGCCCGCAGACCGCGGGCCTGTCACGAACATCGCGACACCCGCGCTGTCCATCGCGCGCGTGCACAGCTCGAGGACGTGCGCGGGCAGGTCGGTGCCGAGTCCCGGCGGTCCGCCCATCCTCACCTCCGACGGTCTGCTCTGCGTGGGAGCCCTCGTCAGCCACCGTCGCGCGGATTCGCCTGACGGTCGCATCTGGCTGCACACGCTCCGGTCGCGTTACTGTCCCGACTGGACATTCAACCGTAGATTGGTGCTTCCCGAGACCGGAACGGTCCTGGAGCCGCTGAAAGGAGCGCCGTGCGCGAAGGTACCTCCTCGTCCGCCGACCGGCCGGTCGGCGTCGCCGGTGACCCTGCACGGTCGGGCGACCCGGCGAGCGTGCACGTCATCGTGGGCACCACGCGTGCCCGCATCGTCCTGTCGGGAGAGATCGACGCCGACCTCGGCGCGGACCTCCAGGAGGCGACCGCCGCCGCCGAGGACTCGGGCCTGCCCGTCGAGATCGACGCGCACCACGTGACCTTCATGGACTCGTCCGGCGTCGCGTTCCTCGCCCGTCTGGCGTCCCGCGGACCGCACCGCGTCCGGGTCCTGCGTGCGCCGCCGACCGTGCGGTTCCTCCTCGAGGTGACACGCATCGGCGAGCTGCTCGACATCGTCGACACGGACCCGGGCTTCGACCTCGAGGAGCCCTCGGCCGAGAGGCCGGACGCCCCCGGCTCGTGACAGGTCGCCGACAGGCTGCCGACGACGAAGGCCCCCGGTCCACGGACCGGGGGCCTTCGTCGTGCCGCTCGGCCCCGACGCGGGGCGTCGGGGCGGCAGCGTGCCTCAGCGGAGCTTCTGGCCCGCCGAGCGGAGCTGCTGGGACGCCTCGACGATGCGGGCGGCCATGCCGGCCTCGGCCAGCTTGCCCCACGCGCGCGGGTCGTAGGCCTTCTTGTTGCCCACCTCGCCGTCGATCTTCAGGACGCCGTCGTAGTTGGTGAACATGTGGCCGACGACGGGGCGCGTGAACGCGTACTGCGTGTCGGTGTCGATGTTCATCTTGATGACGCCGTGGTCGACCGCCTCGGAGATCTCCTCGGCCGTGGAGCCCGAGCCGCCGTGGAACACGAGGTCGAACGGGTTCTCCTTGCCGATCTCGGCGCCGACCGTCTTCTGGATCTCGGCGAGGATCGACGGGCGCAGCTTGACGGCACCCGGCTTGTAGACGCCGTGGACGTTGCCGAACGTGAGGGCCGTGAGGTAGCGGCCCTTCTCGCCGGCGCCGAGCGCGCGGACCGTCGCGAGGCCGTCCTCGGCCGTCGTGTAGAGCTTCTCGTTGATCTCGGCCTCGTGGCCGTCCTCCTCGCCACCGACGACGCCGACCTCGATCTCGAGGATCGTGCGGGCCGCCTGCGAGAGCTCGAGGAGCTCCGCGGCGATGACGAGGTTCTCGTCCAGCGGGATGTCCGAGCCGTCGAACATGTGGGACTGGAAGGTCGGCAGACCGCCGTTCCTCACCTGCTCCGCCTCGATCTGCAGGAGCGGGCGGACCCAGGAGTCGAGGTTCTTCTTGACGCAGTGGTCCGTGTGGATGGCGATCTGCACGGGGTAGCTCTTCGCGACCTCGGCCGCGTACGCCGCGAGGGCGAGCGAGCCGGAGATGCGGTCCTTGACCGTCGAGCCCGACGCGTACTCGGCGCCGCCCACCGAGACCTGGATGATGCCGTCGGACTCCGCCTCGGCGAAGCCCTGGAGCGCGGCGGTGACGGTCTGCGACGACGTGATGTTGACGGCCGGGTAGGCGAACTTGCCTGCCTTCGCCCGGTCGATCATGTCGGCGTAGACCTCGGGGGTTGCGATGGGCATGCGGAGCTCCTGGGGAGTCGTGCGGGGTGGTGTTGTCGGTCAAAGTCTGGCACGGATGGCTCCCGGGTCGTCAGGGCCGTTCGACCCGTGGTCCCCCGACGTCCGCGTGCTGCACGACCCACGCGTGCATCGCGATCGCCGCGGCCGCACCCGCGTTGAGCGATCGCGTCGAGCCGAGCTGCGTGATGTGCAGCACGGCCTCGCTCGCCGCGACGGCCTCCGCCGTCAGCCCCGACGACTCCTGGCCGAGCAGCAGGACGCACGCGCGCGGGAGCGCGAGACCCTCGATCGGCACGGAGCCCGGCACGTTGTCGATCCCCAGCACGGGCAACCCTTCGGCACGCGCCCACGCGGCGAGCTCCGCGACCGAGGCGTGGTGGTGCACGTGCAGGTAGCGGTCGGTGACCATCGCGCCGCGCCGGTTCCAGCGCCGTCGGCCGACGACGTGCACGCCCGCCGCGTTGAACGCGTTCGCCGTGCGCACGACCGAGCCGATGTTGAGGTCGTGCGCCCAGTTCTCGATCGCGACGTGCAGGGCACCGCCGGCGCGGCGGCGCCGTCGGTCCAGGTCCGCGACGACCGCGTCCACCGTCCAGTACCGGTACGCGTCGACGACGTTGCGGCGGTCGCCGTGCTCGAGCAGCTCGGGGTCGTACCGCGGGTCGACCGGGTCGCGCGGGTCGGTCGACGGCGCGCCCGCCGCGTCGACGCGCGGCCACACCGACCGCCCGCCCGGCCAGGGCCCGACGCCGACCTCGCGCTCGTCGGCGGGACGCCTCGACGCGTCGTCCGGCGCCGCGGGCGTCCCCGTCACGCGTCCGCGGCCCGGCGCGCGACGCGCGACTCCCAGACCATCGCGCCGGCGACGACGGCCCCGCCGGCGAGAGCCAGGAGGACCGGCACGAGGACGGGACCGGTCGGGGCGAGGAGCGTCCCGTCCTCCTCCTGCCAGGGCCACAGCGCCCGCAGCGACCCGATCATGAGACCAGCGAGCACCGCCATCGTCGCCTGGCGGCGGTGGTGCAGGAGCCACTGCAGCAGCTTGACGAACGAGGCGAGGCCGACGGCCGCCCCGAGCACGAACGCCCCGACGAACGCCAGGTCGCGGTCGGACAGCGCCTGCTGCACGGGCACGTACAGACCCATGGCGAGGAGGACGAACGAGCCGGAGACACCGGGGAGCACGAGCGCGTTGATCGCGACCGCGGCACCGAGGAACACGAACCACAGCGAGGGGTCGTCGACCTGCCCGGGGGGCAGGCTCGTGAGGAGGAAGCCCGCGGCCGCGGCGACGACGAGCAGCACGCCGTCGAGGGCCCGGAAGCGGCCGGGCATGAGGCGCAGCGGGACCGCCACGGAGACGACGATCATGCCGAAGAACACCGACCGGACGGGGACGGGGTGGGACTCGAGCAGCGGCGCGATGAGGCGCAGGGACAGGAGGAGCACGACGAGCATGCCGAGGAGCACCGGGACCAGCAGCGGCCAGTCCACGGCCCGGAGCGCAGCCACCGCCGGGGCGACCCCCCGCCGGCGGACGAGTCCCGTGACGAGCTCGCGCCCGGCGTGGAGCATCTCTCCCGCGGCGTCGATCAGGTCGTCGTAGAGTCCGACGACGAGGGCGACCGTGCCGCCCGAGATGCCGGGCACCGACTCGGCGGCACCGACGAGCCCTCCGCGCACCGCGGACGCGGGCGCCGACCGCCACGACGTCCGTCGACGCGCGAGGTGGGCAGGGTGCTCGTCGTGCGCGACCTGGTCGAGCTGGTCGCTGAGGCGATCGGGTCGGTCGCGGGGCGCTGTCGTCACCCGCGAAGGCTAGCCGGTGGGCGACTAGGCTGGCCGCGGCACCGTCCCGGGCAGAAGGAGCGCAGCGTGACCCATCGGACCATCGAGTCGTGGCTCACGGACATGGACGGCGTCCTCGTCCACGAGGGCCACGCGATCCCGGGCGCGCCCGAGTTCGTGCGGGCGCTGCGGGACAAGGGGCGTCCGTTCCTCATCCTCACGAACAACTCGATCTTCACGGCGCGGGACCTGCGGGCGCGCCTCGCCACCTCGGGCATCGACGTGCCCGAGCAGGCGATCTGGACCTCGGCGCTCGCCACGGCGCAGTTCCTGCACGACCAGGTCCCGGGCGGGAGCGCGTACGCGGTCGGCGAGGCGGGCCTCACGACGGCGCTCTACGAGGCCGGGTACACGCTCACGGAGTCCGACCCGGACTACGTGGTCCTCGGCGAGACGCGCACCTACTCGTTCGAGGCGATCACCAAGGCGATCCGGCTGGTGCTCGGCGGCGCGCGCTTCATCTGCACCAACCCGGACACGACCGGGCCGTCGCAGGAGGGGCCGCTGCCCGCGACCGGCGCCGTCGCGGCGATGATCACGTCCGCGACGGGCCGCAAGCCGTACTTCGTCGGCAAGCCCAACCCGATGATGTTCCGGTCCGCGCTCAACCGCATCGACGCGCACTCCGAGACCACCGCGATGATCGGCGACCGCATGGACACCGACGTCGTCGCGGGCATCGAGGCTGGCCTGTACACCTACCTCGTCATGACCGGCTCGACGCGGATGTCCGAGGTCGACCGCTTCCCGTTCCGTCCGAGCAAGGTCGTCGACTCCGTCGCGGACCTCGTCGACCTGGTCTGACGTCCGCGGCACCGCCCGCACCGCGCTCCCCGCCGCGGGCGGCGGCGCACGAGGCGCGACGCACGACGGCGCCCGGTCACCGGGGTGACCGAGCGCCGTCGTGCCTGCCGTGCCGTCAGGCGGTCGTCCGTGCCCGACGACGCGCGGCTGCTCCCACGAGGACCGTGCCCGTGAGGAGCAGGGCCAGGGCCGTCAGCGCCAGGTCCGCGCCGTCCGAGCCGGTCGCCGCGAGACCCGAGTAGACGTCGCACTCGACGTCGCCGCCGACAGGGAACGAGACCGTCACCGGCGCGAGCGCGGTGCCCGCGTCGTAGAACCCGGCGAACGCCGCCGCGCCGGCAGCCGTGAGCGTCGCGGGTGCGTCGCTCCACGTCACGGTCGAGCCCGACGTCGACCTCGCGCCCGACAGGTTCAGGCTCGCGAACGCGACCCCGCTCGACGAGGAGGTGTTGCCCTCCATGTCGCTGCTGCGGACGTCGACCACGAGCGTGCCCGTCGACCCGTCCACCACGACGCGCGGGTTCGAGATCCGCAGGTCGAGGATGCCGTCGTGGCCCGAGAAGGAGACCGTGCCGCCGTAGCTCGCACGGCCCTTGCCGAGGTCGGTGTTGAAGGACCCCTTGCCGCCGCTCCACGTGAACGTCGTGCCGGCGTCGCGCACGCCGCTCGTGGCGACGGAGCCCTTCGCGATCGGGCCCGTGACGTAGGCGCGGAAGCGGTCGCTCACGCCCCACGTGAGGGTGGCGCCGTTCACGCCCTGCGCGAAGCACTGCTCCTCGGCGGCGCCCGTCGCCCCCGTTCCCGAGCCGGACCCCGTCGTGGCGCTCCCGACGATCGTGATCGGCGCCGTCGCCTCGTGGTCCGCGCCGACGAGCGCGAGCGTGTGCTCACCCGGCGGGGTGTCCACCGGGATCGTGACCGTCGTGCTCGCGGCACCGCCCGCGTTCGCCGCGACCCCGGTCGCGAGCGTCCGCGGCGTCGACCGGATCTCGGACCGGATCCCGGCCTCGCCCGCGCCGAACCCGATCCCGCTGATCGTCACCTCGTCGCCCGGTGCGGCCTGGGAGACCGAGAGCGTCGCCCGCGCCGGGTCGGCCGAGCCGTCCGTCGACCCGTCGCCGGGGGTGCCGATCTGGCCGCCGTCACCGCCGGGCGGCGTCGCGACGGCGCCGACCGTGAACGTGACGTCGTCGAGCGCCGTGCCCGCCGGGTAGAAGCCGGAGAACGCCGTGGAGCCGTCGGCCGTGAGCGTCGCCCTCGCGTCGCGGTACGTGACCGCGCCGTCGGCGCCCGTGGTCGGCGTCCCGAGCGCGAGCGTCGCGAACGCGACGCCGTCGCGGTCGAACGACGAGCCGTCGAGGCCCTTCGAGGTCGCGTCCACGAGGAGACGAGCCGTTCCGGGCCCAGTGACGTCGACGACCGGGTTCGTGAGGACGAGGTCGAGCAGTCCGTCGTGACCGGTGAAGCGGACCGTCCCGGCGTACCCGGCCGTTCCGCGACCGGTGCTCGCCGACCAGGTGCCGCCGTCGGCCTGGCCGAACCGGAAGATGCCGTCGACGACCGTCGCGCCCCTCGTGGCGGTGGCCCCTCCGTGGGCGATCGGCCCGACGATGTAGCTGCGGAACGACTCCTTGACCCCCCACACGAGGCTGCCCGCGGTGCTCGGCGCGGCGGGCCGCGCCGAGACCTTCACGGAGACCGCTGTCGAGGTGGAGCCCAGGAAGACCGCGGCGTCCGCGGGCACGAAGGTCGCGGTCACGGCGTGCGTGCCCACGGACAGGCCCTTCGCGGCGAACGACGCGGTGCCGTCCACGACCCTCGCCGTGCCGAGCACCGAGCCCCCGGCGGCGAACCGGACCGTTCCGGCGGCTCGCGGCGAGACCGTGGCCGTGAGCGTCACCGCGGCGCCCTCGACGACGCTCGCCGCCGACGCCTTGAGCGACGTCGTGGTCGGCTGCGCCGCGGGGACCGGCTGGGCGACCCCCAGCGGAGTGAACGTGTCGAGGCGGCGGTCGGTCGCGGACAGCCCGTGCGCCGCCGACGTCGCGACCACGTACTCCACCTCCGGGTCGAACGACCCGGCCGGCACGGTCAGCGTCGTGGTGAACGCACCGTCCACGATCTGCCGCGGCTGCACCCACGCCAGGTTCAGCCACCCCGACGCCACCAACGGACCCGACCCGTCCCAGATCGACGCGTCACCCAGCACCACGTACGCACCGAACTGCGCCGCCGGGCCCACGAAACCCGTCCCCGACACCGTGAACGTGTTCTCCACCGCCGGGTCCACCGCCGACGACGGCGTGACCGTGACCCGCGGGCCGGCCACGAGCGGCGCCTTCACCGTCAGCGTGGTGCTGCCGGACACGCCGAGCGCCGACGTCACGGTGACCGTGACGTCGCCGTCGGCCGTGCCCGCAGGGACGGACAGGACGATCGTCGAGCCGTCGCGCGTGAACGTGGCCGCGGCGCCGCCGAGCCGGACGTCCTGGACGGAGTCCGACGAGCCGAGGCCGTCGACCGTCAGGGTCGCGGTCGAGCCGGGCTCGACCGTCGACGACGCGGGCGTCACCGTGAGCGGCGCCGGCGCCTCGTAGGAGACCGGGACGTAGAGCTCCTGGTCGGCGTTCGTGACGCCGCCCGCCGGGTAGGTGTACACGCCGTACCGGCCGCCCTCGAGCGCCGCGGGGTTCTTCACCACGATCTCGGCCTCGAACGAGCCGTCCGCGGCGATGTCCGCCCACTGCGCGCGGATCGTCGACTGGAACTGCGCGGGCACCTGGTCGAGGACGGGCTCCGCGAGCGCCCACACCTGGGAGCCGACCTTGCGGCTCGAGGACGCGGCGCCCTCCGACGGGCGCCACCGCTCGGCGAAGCTGCCGAACACCACGTAGGTGCCCTGGGGCAGGGTGGCCGGGATCGGGACGCCGCGGCCGCCGACGTTGGCCGCCGGGTCGAAGCCCGTGCCCTTGACGACGACCGTGTCGCCGACCGACACCTCGGTGTCGCCCAGCGGCGTCGTCCCGTCGGCGGCGTAGACCTCGACGTCCGGCTCCCAGACGGGCGCCGGCGGCTCGGTGGTGAACGTGACCGGTGCGTAGAGCTCCTGGTCGGCGTTGGTCACGCCGCCGGCGCCGTAGGTGTAGACGCCGTAGCGCCCCGCGGCGTCGGACGCGTCGACGGTGAGCGTCGCCTCGAACGTGCCCTCGGGCGTGATCTCCGCCCACTGGTTGCGGATCGTCTGCTGGAACGCCGCGGGGACCTGGTCGAGCACCGGCTCCGCGAGCGCCCACCGCTGCGACACGACCTTGCGCGCCGAGGACGCGGCGCCCTCCGACGGGCGCCACTGCTCGGCGAACTTCCCGAAGACCACGTACGTGCCCTGCGGGAGCGTGGCCGGGATCGGCGCACCGCGGCCGCCGACGTTGGCCGCCGGGTCGAAGCCGGAACCCTTGACGACGATCTCGTCGCCCGCCCGGACGGCGGTGTCCCCGAGGGGCGTCACGCCGTCCGCCGCGTACACCGTGACCGACGGTTCCCAGACCGGCTCCTGCGGCTCCGCGCCCTGCACGGCGACCGGGGTGAACGTGTCCAGGCGGCGGTCGGTCGCGGACAGCCCGTGCGCCGCCGACGTCGCGACCACGTACTCCACCTCCGGGTCGAACGACCCGGCCGGCACGGTCAGCGTCGTGGTGAACGCACCGTCCACGATCTGCCGCGGCTGCACCCACGCCAGGTTCAGCCACCCCGACGCCACCAACGGACCCGACCCGTCCCAGATCGACGCGTCACCCAGCACCACGTACGCACCGAACTGCGCCGCCGGGCCCACGAAACCCGTCCCCGACACCGTGAACGTGTTCTCCACCGCCGGGTCCACCGCCGACGACGGCGTGACCGTCACCCGGGGATCCGCGACCGGCTCCGGCTCGGGCTCCGGTTCGACGGCCGTGACCGCGTGGTTCACGACAGCCGACGTCGAGCCGACGAAGCCCGCCGGGTCCGCCGGCGTGAACACCGCGGACAGCGCGCGGTCGCCCACCGCGAGGTCGCTCTTCTCGAGGCGTGCGACGCCCTGCGCCGTCTCGGCGGTGCCGAGGACCGACCCGCCGTCGCGGAACTCGACCACGCCGGCCGCGGCGGGCGCGACGGTCGCGCTGAGCGTCACGGCCTCGCCCTCGACCGACGTGCCCGACGGCGAGACCGCGAGCGTCGTGGACGTCGCGACCGCCGGCGCAGCGGGCTCCGGCGCCGTGAACGTCGCCGTCAGCGGGGCGATCGCCCGCCCGGAGTACATCGAGAAATAGCTCGACACGCCCGCGAGCGACGCGCCGACCGTCCCGTTCGCCGTGACCGTGACCTCGTCGCCGGCCCGGGTCGCCGCGACCGTCACCTCGGCGACCGTGGCGTCGTCCCCGGCGCCCTCGGTGACCGTGCCCGCGAAGTCGGCGCGGAGCACGCCGGTCGTCGGGCCGGTGAGCTCGAGCGTGAGGTCCGAGATCGTCACGTCGAGGGCGCCGTGGTGGCCCTCGTAGCGGGTGGAGCCGGCGAAGCGCACGGTGCCCGTGCCCGTCGCGCTGTCGTAGGTACCCGACGCGGGTGCGTACACCGATCCCGCGGCCCCGGGCGCCGGCGTGATCGTGCCCTGCGCGATGGGACCGGTGACGTAGCTCGACCACGAGTCCACGAAGTTCCAGGTCGCGGAGCCACCCTCGACGGCGGGTGCTGCCGCGCGGGCGGGGGCCGCGACGCCCCCGACGGTGAGACCGGCGACCAGAGCGCCGGTGAGGAACGTGGCGAGGGCGCGACTGAGGCGTCCTGGCAGGGATGTGCGCACAAGGTCTCCGGTGCTGGGTCTTCGTGGCCGCCTCGGCAGGGCTGCGGGCGGGACGGACGGCGAGGTGGCACGCCGTCGCGTCGTGACCTTATAAGGCAAACCTCACCAAAGCAAGGTAAGCCTTGCCTGCTCCTCATGGACCGGGCCGGGACGCGGCGACGCCCCGCGGCCGGTGACCGCGGGGCGTCGGAGCGGGAGGCTCGCCGGGCTCAGGCCAGACCGAGGTCCGCCAGGCCGAAGAGGAAGTGGTACGGCACGCCGAGGGCCTCGATCTTCTCGCCCGCACCCGTACCGCGGTCGACGATCGTCGCGACGCCCACGACCTCGCCGCCCGCGGCCCGCACGGCCTCGATCGCCGTGATCGGCGAGCCACCCGTCGTCGTCGTGTCCTCGACCACGACGACCTTGCGGCCCGCGACGTCCGGTCCCTCGATCTGGCGCTGCATCCCGTGCACCTTGGCCGCCTTGCGCACGACGAACGCGTCGAGGTCCTGGCCGCGGGACGCGGCGGCGTGCAGGAGCGCCGTCGCGATGGGGTCGGCGCCGAGCGTCAGCCCGCCGACGGCGTCGACCTCGGCCGTCCCCAGGCCCTGCTCCTCGAGGAGATCCAGCATCTGGTGCCCGATGAGCGGGGCCGCGCGGTGGTGCAGCGTGACGCGGCGCAGGTCGACGTAGTAGTCCGCCTCCCTGCCCGAGGAGAGCGTGACCCTGCCGTGCACGACGGCGAGCTCGCGGATGAGGTCGAGCAGCTGCTCGCGCGGGGTCGAGGAGAGGTCGGTAGTCACGACCGCCAGGGTAGCGGCCCCCGCGCCGACCTACCGGTACTTGCCGATCGCCCGGACGGCCGAGCGGGGCATCGCGCGCAGCGCGGCCGACGCGATGCGGTACCGCGTCGACGGCGTCGAGATGACGACACCGCGCCGCACGTCCGCGAGCGCCGTGGCGACGACGCGGTCGGCGTCCAGCCACGCGACGTCGGGCAGCCCGCCCATGTCGAGGCCCGCACGGTCGTGGAACTCGGTGTGCGTGAACCCGGGGCACAGGACGGTCGCGCTCACGCCGGTGCCGGCGAGCTCGACCGCGAGGCCCTCGGTGAACGTCCGCACCCACGCCTTCGCGGCGGCGTACGTCCCGCCCGCGGTGAGCGCGGCGACGGACGCGACGTTGAGGATCGCGCCGCGACCGCGCGCGGTCATCTGCCCGGCGGCGGCGTGCGACAGGACGAGGACGGCGCGCACCATGACGTCCAGGGCGCCGAGCTCGACGTCGAGGTCGCCGCCCACGAAGCGCTGGTGCGTCGCGAAGCCCGCGTTGTTGACGAGGAGACCGACAGGACGCTGCTCGCCGTCGCCCGACGCCGCGAGGCGCTCGGCGACCCGGGCCACGTCGTCGGGCACCGCGAGGTCCGCGGGCAGCACCTGCACGTGCACGCCCGCGGCGGCGCGGATCTGGCCGGCGACCTCCTCCAGGCGCGCCTCGTCGCGCGCGACGAGGACGAGGTCGTGCCGTGCCGTGGCGAGCTGCCACGCGAACTCCAGGCCCAGTCCGGCGCTCGCGCCGGTGATGAGTGCTGTCGCCATGGCCACAGCCTACGGTCGTGGCGGCCGACGAGCGTGCGGGCACGAGCGCGGGGGCGCGCGGACCTACGCTGGTGCCCGTGCGCCTCGCGACCTGGAACATCAACTCCGTCCGTGCCCGCGTCGACCGGGCGGTCGCGTTCCTCGAACGGTCCGGCACGGACGTCCTGGCCCTCCAGGAGACCAAGTGCACCGACGCGCAGTTCCCGGTCGGCCCGTTCGAGGACGCCGGGTACGAGGTGGCGCACGTCGGCGTGAACCAGTGGAACGGCGTCGCGGTCGTCTCGCGCGTCGGCCTGGACGACGTCGCGACCTCCTTCCCGGGCCAGCCCGCCTTCGGGGACCCCGCGCGCGTCGAGGCGAGGGCCCTCGGTGCGACGTGCGGCGGGCTGCGCGTGTGGAGCCTGTACGTGCCGCACGGGCGCGAGGTCGGCGACCCGCACTACGAGTACAAGCTGCGCTGGCTCGACGAGCTGCGCGACCGCGCCTCCGGCTGGCTCGCGGACGACCCCGCGGCGCAGGTCGCCCTGGTGGGGGACTGGAACGTGGCGCCGCTGGACACCGACGTGTGGGACGTCGCGAAGTTCGCCGGCAAGACGCACGTGACGCCCGCGGAGCGCGACGCGTTCGCGGCGTTCGCCGCCGCCGGGTACACCGAGGTCACCCGCGAGGCCATCCCAGCGGAGCACACCTACACGTACTGGGACTACCAGCGCCTGCGGTTCCCCCGCAACGAGGGCATGCGCATCGACTTCGCCTACCTGTCCCCCGCGGCGCGCGCCCGCGCGACCGACGTCCTGATCGACCGGGACGAGCGCAAGGGCAAGGGCGCGTCCGACCACGTGCCCGTCGTCGTCGACCTCGTCGGCTGACCCGCGGCCCACCGCCCTGTGGGCGCCGCCCGCGGCGCACCGCCCGGACCACTTACCGTGTGACCATGACGACGCCGCCCGTCCCGCCGTACGGCTCCCCGGACGACCCTCCGGACCCGTACGCGCCCCGTCGCCCCCAGCAGCAGCCGTGGTCGCCGTACGACCTGTCCTCCGCGGACGACCCGCTCGCCGAGGCCGCTCCGGCAGCCCCACCGGCCGGCGGCGCGGGGACGCACGACGGCGGGTTCGCACCCCCGTCGGGAGCGGTGTCCACGCCGTCGGGACAGGGCTCGCCGTACGGCCCCGACCCCGCGGCTCCCTACGCCACGGCGCCGTACGGGACGCCCCCCGGGGCGTCGCCCTCCTCGGGTCCGGGCGACCCGGCCGCGGGGTACCCTCCCCCGGGCTACCCGCCGGAGGCCTATCCCGCCCCGGGCTATCCGCCGCCGGCCTACGGGCCGACGTACCCCGGCGCGTACGGCCAGCCGTACGCCCCGGTGCCACCGACCAACGGGCTCGCCGTCGCGTCGATGGTGGTCTCGGTCGCGAGCCTCTTCCTGTGCCTCGGCCTCACGGGGATCGTCGGCCTCGTCCTGGGGATCGTCGCGCTGAACCAGGTGATGCGCGACGGCAAGCGCGGCAAGGGCTTCGCGATCGCCGGCATCGCGGCCGGGGCGGTGGGCACGGTCGTCCTCGGGCTCCTGCTCGTCGGGCTCGTCGCGGACGGGGTCTGAGCCGTGGCCGACGACCTCTTCGCGCGGCCCGACGACCGTCCGCACCCACCCGGCCAGGCGGGGCGGTCCGAGCCGTCGGCAGGCCCGCCCGGCGCGCCCGGCCCCGGCGCCGCCGCGACCCCGTCGGCGTCCGGCCCGGTGCCTCCGCCGCCGCCCGGCGGAGGGTTCTCCCCCGGCGGCTTCGCCGCCGAGACGTACTACGCGCCGGGCTGGACGCCGCCGCCCCCGCGCACGGAACCGCTCGCCGTGGCGAGCGTGCCCGCGGGGCTCCTGCTCGGACCGGTCGGCATCGGGCTGGGCGGCGCGGCCCTGTCCCGCGTCCGCGCGCACCGGACCCGCGGGCGCGGGCTCGCGATGACCGGGATGGTCGTCGGTGCGGCGGTGACCCTCGGCTGGGTCGTCGGCGGGTTCGCCTGGTGGCAGGGCGAGCAGGCGCGGACGCCCCTCGCGGGCGACGTGAGCGCGCCCACGACCGTGAGCTCCCGCCAGCTCGTGCTCGGCAGCTGTCTCGACGAGCTGCCGCCCGACGGCGAGGTCTCGCGCGTGCGCGTCGTGCCCTGCGCGGACGAGCACCGCGCGCGCGTCGTGGCGCGCACCGACTTCGGCGCCGACGAGGTGTGGCCGGGGCAGGCTGCCGCCGAGCGGCGCGTCGCGCGCGTGTGCGGGCCGGAGTCGCTGGGCGCCGCGGCGCCCGAAGGTCTCGAGCTCGTCGTCTGGGCGCCGACCGAGGCGTCGTGGCGCGACGGCGACCGGACGGGGCTGTGCCTCGCCGGGAGCGACGAGCCCCTGCCGGCGGACCTCCTCGGCTGAGGGCTGCGCGGTCGCGGCGGCCGTCGGCCGGACCTCAGTCGGTGAGGACCAGCCGGAGGTACGCCCGGAGGTCCGCCGCCATGTCCACGCGTCCCTGCTCGTCGCGGTCGAGCGAGAGCAGCCACTGGACCTGCAGCCCGTCCATGAGGGCGACCACGTGGCGGGCGGCGACGGCGGCGTCGACGCCGTCGCGCAGCCCTCCTGCGCCGGCATAGCGCTGCAGACCCTCCCCGACGGCGGCGACGGTCGTGGCGTACCGCCGGACGAAGTACTCGTGCGCCGGGTGGTCGGGCGACGTCGCCTCCGCGGCGAGCGCCGTGAAGAGCTCGACGACGGGGCGCCGCAGGCTGTTGCGCTCGACGAGCGCGACGAGCGCGTCGACGTAGTCGGTGCCGCGCGCGATCTCCTCGCCGAGGTCCGTCCGGTCGACGACGTCCCGGTGCTCGAGCACGGCCTCGAGCAGCGCCACCTTCGTCGGGAAGTGGTGCAGGAGCCCGGGATGGGACATCCCGACCCGGGAGGCGAGCTCGCGGAGCGACGCCGAGTGGTAGCCGACCTCGCCGAAGAGCTGGATCGCCGCCTGGAGGATCTGCTCGCGCTTCGCCCTCCCCTTGGCGTACCCGCGCTCGGGGTCCGCAGGACCGACCCGGTGGCGCCCCCCGTCCGTCCGGACCGACCCCGTCGTCGCGCTCGTCATCGCCTGCTCCATCCGTTGCCCGTCCTGCGAACCTTACCGACCGGAAAGCGGGCGTCCGGACCGCGCCGGTCGGCTGGGGCGGGGCCACCGTGCCAGATCCACCCCCGGACCGGGCGAAGCGGTTCGAACGGTCGTGCAGCACCAGGCTGCCACAACGGCGCGAGCCGGTACACACCCTGCACGCGTCACGACGGCCTGGTCGCGGGCCGAACCCCTTGCCCCGCCGGACGACGTCCCCTACGGTGACCATCGAAGCGCTTCGACCGCACTGCCGCGGCGAGGCGCCCGAACCGGGGGCGACGGACCTGCCGTCCCCGACGGACCGCTCGCCGGAGAGCATCCCGACGGGCGACGGACCTGCGCGACGAAGGGCATCCCCGTGACTCCATCCCGACCCACCCGACTCCTGGCCATCGCCGCCACCGCCGCGCTCGCGGCGTCCCTCGCGGCCCCCGCGAGCGCGAGCACCGGCACCGACCTCGGGACGAGTCGACCGGCGCCCACCCCGCCGTCGGCAGCCGCGGTCGTCGCCGCGATGCAGCCCGGCTGGAACGTCGGCAACTCCCTCGACGCCGTCGGCGCGGACGAGACGGCCTGGGGGAACCCCGCGATCACCCGGGCACTCCTCGACGAGGTCGAGGACCAGGGATTCGAGAGCGTCCGGATCCCGGTGACGTGGGGCCAGCACCAGGGCCCCGCTCCCGACTTCACGATCGACCCGGCCGTGCTGGACCGGGTCGAGCAGGTCGTGGACTGGGCGGTCGACGAGGACCTCTCGGTGCTCCTCGACGTCCACCACGACTCGTGGATGTGGACGCACCAGATGGGCTCCGACCACGACGCCGTGCTCGCGCAGTTCACCGCGACGTGGGAGCAGCTCGCGGAGCGGTTCCGCGACCAGCCCCGCACGGTGCTCTTCGAGAGCATCAACGAGCCGCAGTTCGCGGGCGTCGACGACGCGACCGCCTACGCGTTGCTCGACGAGCTCAACACCGTGTTCCACGACGTCGTCCGCGCGTCCGGCGGGCGCAACGCCGACCGCGTGCTCGTGCTGCCCACGCTCCACACCAACGCCGACCAGGGTCGGCTGGACGCGCTCGTCGAGACCTTCGACGCGCTCGACGACCCGAACCTCGCGGCGACGTTCCACTACTACGGCTACTGGCCGTTCAGCGTGAACGTCGCGGGCGGCACGCGCTTCGACGACGTGGCCCGGGCCGACATGGACGGGACCTTCGCGCGCGTCCACGACACGTTCGTCGCGCGGGGGGTCCCGGTGATCCTCGGCGAGTACGGGCTCCTCGGGTTCGACCGGCACACCGGCACGATCGAGCAGGGCGAGAAGCTGAAGTTCTTCGAGCGGCTCGGCCACCAGGCCCGGACGACGAGGATCACGACGATGCTCTGGGACAACGGCCAGCACCTCGACCGCACCGCGCTCACGTGGCGCGACCCCGAGCTCTTCGAGCACGTCTCCACGAGCTGGACGAGGCGCTCCGGCACGGCCTCCACGGACCAGGTGTTCGTCCGTGCCGGCGCGGTGGCGGCGCAGACGGTCGTCCTCGAGCCGAACGGCACGCGGTTCCGCGACCTGTACGACGGGAAGAGGAAGCTCAAGCAGGGGCGCGACTACACGCTCGTCGGGGACGACCTGACCCTCTCGGCCGCGCTCCTCGACCGCCTCGCGGGTGACGGGTCGCTCGGCACGCGCACGGAGCTGCGCGTGAAGTACTCCGGCGGGCTCCCGTGGTGGATCGAGGTCGTCGGCGCCGACGTCCCCGTCCTGGGCGACGCGTCCGGCACGACCGACGACTTCGCGGTCCCGACGCAGTTCCGCGGCGACCGCCTCGCGACGATGGAGGCCCGCTACCCCGACGGGACGAACGCCGGCCCGCACGGGTGGACGTCGTTCAAGGAGTTCGACGTGGCGTTCGCGCCGGACGCGGCGGCCGGGGAGATCGTGCTGCGGCCCGCCTTCTTCGCCGAGGTGACCGACGGCGTCCCGGTGACCCTCGCGTTCCACTTCTGGAGCGGCGAGGTCCTCGAGTACACCGTCCGGCGCGACGGCACGACGGTCACCGGCTCCGCGGGCTGACCGACCGGCGGGGCCGGCGGTGGGCGTGGCGTCCGCCGGCCGGTCCCGTCAGGGTCAGCCGACGCCTTCTCCTGCGCCCGGCGGCACGGAGCTCACGGACGGTGCGCCCTCGCCGGTCGTCGCGGAGCCGGGGGAGGCCGGCTCGGTCGGCGTCCCCAGCCCCGGCGGCGGGGACGTGGGGGGCTGCGTGGGCGTCTCCTCGCCTCCGCCCGACTCCTCCGGCGCGGCGGCGAGCGCCGCGCGCGTCTGGGCTCCGGGACGGCCGTCGACCGTGAGGCCGCGCGCCTCCTGGAACGCCCGGAGCGCCGCGACGGTCGGGTCGTCGAGCGTCCCGGTGACCTCGACGTCGACGCCGTGGGCCCGCAGCCGCTCCTGGACCCACGTGGCCGTCGCGTCGTCGGGCTCCGTGGTGGTCTCGGGAGCCGGGGTGTCCGTGGGCGTCGGGGCCGGTTCGGGGGACGCGCTGCCGGTCGGAGCCGGGGCCGGTTCGGTGACGGGCGGGGCAGCCGGCGCCTCCGCCGGGCGCTCGGACGTCGCCGACGGGCGGGGCTCGGGCTCCTCCGCCCCGGGCTCGGTCTCGGGCGGAGGGATCCGGGTCACGACGGGACGCGGCTCGTCCGGGCGCGGCACGACCGTCGGGTCCGTCCCCGCGTCCCGTTCCTCGGCGGCGCTCGCCGGGACGACGACGGGCGGCGAGCCCCCGGTCGCGGCACCCACCATCCCCGCCGCCGCGACGACGAGCGTCACCGCACCGGCTCCCGCGACGACCGCTCCCCAGGGCAGTGCCGGGCGAGACCCCCGACGGGCACCGTGGCGCCTCGTGGAGGGCACGCTGCGGGAGACGTCGGCACGGGCCGGGGGGTCCTCTCGGGACGCGTCGGTCAGGTCGGGACGGCCGTGCACCTCGCCTCCTTCCAGCGCGGTCGGGACCGGCGGACGCGCAGCGCGCAGCCCGCCGAGCGGTCGTGTCGGGCACACCAGACTGCCCCATGCCGGACCGCCCTGTCACGCGCGCGGACGTGACCTGCGACGACGCACGAGGACCGACGCCCGCACGCGCGGTGCGGCCGTCGCCGTCCCCCGCAGGTCGCAACCCGGGTTCCCCCGCGCGGCCCAAGACGCGGCCCGGTCGCGCCCACGAGCCTGGTGGGACCGCACGGAGAGCCCGTGCGGCCCACCGGAAGGGGGACTCCGTGCCCGCTGTCCAGATCACCGGTCTCCGCAAGACCTTCGGCGCGTTCGACGCCGTCCACGACGTGACCTTCGCGGTCGAGCCGGGACGCGTCGTCGGGCTGCTCGGGCCGAACGGCGCCGGCAAGACCACGACCCTGCACGTGCTGCTCGGGCTCGCGGCGGCGACGTCCGGCACCGCGACGGTCCACGGCCGCGCGTACCACGACCTGCCCGACCCGACCCGCACCGTCGGCGCTCTCCTCGACGCCGGGGGCCTGCACCCCGGACGCACCGGACGCGACCACCTGCGGGTCCTCGCCGCCGGGGGACGGCTCCCGGCGCGCCGCGTCGACGAGGTGCTCGCGCTCGTCGGCATGACGCCCGCGGCCGACCGCCGCGTGCGGACCTACTCGCTCGGCATGCGCCAGCGCCTCGGCATCGCGGCGGCGCTGCTCGGCGAACCGCGGGTGCTCGTGCTCGACGAGCCCGCCAACGGCCTCGACCCGGCAGGCATGCGCTGGCTCCGCGACCTGCTGCGCGGGTTCGCCGACGACGGCGGCGCCGTGCTGCTCGCGAGCCACGTGCTGTCCGAGGTGCGCCAGGTCGCCGACGACCTCGTCGTGATCGGCCAGGGGCGCGTCGTCGCCGACGGCCCGCTCGACGTCCTCGTGAGCGACCGCTCGCTCGAGGACTACTACCTCGACCTCACCGCGACGACCGAAGGAGTCCGCTGATGTACCGCGCCGAGATCCTCAAGCTCCGCTCCACGCGCGCCGCGTGGGTGATCGGGGCCGTCGCCCTCCTGGGGATGCTGCTCGTCCAGGGCTTCCTCGTCGCCCTCCCCCGCGTCCTCGGGAGCCTCGGGTCGATGGGCACCACGACGCCCGGCCTGCCGGCCGACCTCGAGCCCGACCTCTCCGCGCTCGCGGACCCCGCGCAGGCCGCGTTCCAGCGGACCGTGCTCGACGTCCTCGCGACCGGGGGCGGGAGCGGCGGGTCCACCGGCATCACCGCCGTCTGCATGCTGCTGCTCGGCGTCCTCGCCGTGACCACGGACTTCCGCACCGGCGGCATCGTCCCCACGGCGCTCGTCCAGCCCTCCCGGGTGCGCGTGCTCGCCGGCAAGGCGGGGGCGACCGCGACCGTCGCGCTCGTCGTGGGGCTCGTGCTCGCCGTCGTCAGCGCGGCCGGCCTCCTGGTCGCCCTCGCGACCACGCCGGGCGCGCGCCTCGAGCTGTCGCCCGCGGAGGTCCTCGGCATCTGGGGCCGGGGCCTCGTCGTCCTCGTGCTGCTCGCATGGTTCGGGCTGGCCGTCGGCACGCTCGTGCGCCACCAGGTCGGGGCGATCGTCACCGTCGGGGCGCTCGCGCTCGTCGAGCCGCTGGTGCAGGCCGTCGTGACGCTGCTGTCGAGCGGGCAGTCCGCAGCGGCGGCGTGGCTCCCGCTCGGCCTCGCCTCGCTCGCCACGACGGGTCAGGGCGCGGCCGAGCTGCTCGGTGGGAGCGCACCGTTCGGCGCAGGGGTGGCGCTCGCGGGCCTGTGCGCCTGGGTCGTCGTGCTGCTCGGCGGCGGAGCCCTGACGTTCCAGCGGCGTGACCTGGTGTGAGCCCACCGCCACCTAGGGTGGGCGCATCGACCTCACCCGCCCGCCGACCCCGGAGACGTCCGTGACCCTGACCCTGCGCCGGTGGCTCGCCGCTCTCGGTGTGCGCACCGAGAGCGGCCGGGACGCCGTCCTCGCCGGCGTGGTCGCGCTCGCGAGCGTCACGCTCTTCCTCGGCGTCGAGCGGGTCGTCGCGTCCGACGCCGGGAGCACGTTCGGGGCCGGACCGGGCGCCGTCGTCGTGACGGCGGGCGAGCGCGCCGCCGTCCTCGCGGTGCTCGTCCTGCAGGCGGCGTGCCTCGTCGTCCGGCGCAGGTACCCGGTCGCGTGCCTCGCCCTCACGGTCGGCGGGCAGGTCGCCCTCCTGGTCCTCCTCCCGTCGTACCTGTCGTTCCAGGCACCGGCGACGCTCGTCGCCGCGTACTCGGCCGGCGCCTACGCGCCGCGGCGGCGGGGGCTCGTCGCCGCGGCCCTCGCGGCCGCCGGTCAGGCGCTGGTCCTGTTCGCGCTCGGCGGGGTGGGCACGCTCGGGACGAGCGGCGCCGCCTATGTCGCGCAGGCGGCCGGCGCGCTGGTCAACGCGCTCGCGACCTACCTCGTCGCGGCGCTCGTCGGGGAGTACGTCGCCACGCGCCGGTCGCTGCTCGCCGAGCTGCACGACCGCGTGCAGCGCGCCGAGCGCGAGCGCGAGGCCCTGGCCGCGAGCGCCGTCCTCGAGGAGCGCGGACGCATGGCGCGCGAGCTGCACGACGTCGCCGCCCACCACCTGTCCGGCATCGTCGTGCAGGCCGCGGCGGCGGAGCGCCTCGTCGACCGGGACCCCGAGCGGGCCAAGGAGTCGATGCGCCGCATCCGCGCGCAGGGCCGCGAGACGCTCGACAACCTCCGCCTCGTCGTCGGCCTCCTGCGCGGGTCCGGCGACGTCGAGCCCGCGCCGCAGCCGACCCTCGACGACGTGCCGGCCCTGCTCGACGACGCGCGGGCGGCGGGTGCGGTCGTGCGCGACGAGGTGCGCGGCGACCCGTGGGAGCTGCCGCCCGCCGCGCAGCTCACCGTGTTCCGCGTGCTCCAGGAGGCCCTGTCGAACGCCCGCCGGCACGGCCCCGGACGGCCCGTCGAGGTGCTCCGGGAGTACGGGGCGACCGACCTCGTCCTCACCGTCCGCAACGCGGTGCCCGCGGGCATCCCCGCGTCGGCGGGCGACCCACCGGGGCACGGTGTCATCGGCATGACGGAGCGGGCGACGATGGTCGGCGGCACGCTCGCGGCGGGCCTCCTGCCCGACGGCGCGTGGCGCGTCCGCCTCACGGTCCCGCGCTCGGCTCCCCCCGACCGCCGTGCGGCACCGGCGCGGCCGTCGGCCGGCGGGGACACGACCGCCACGACCACGACCACGACCACGACCAGCAAGGAGGCCCCGTGACCCGCGTGGTGCTCGTCGACGACCAGGCCGTCGTCCGCGCCGGCTTCACCGTGATCCTCGAGAGCGAGGGCCTGGAGGTCGTCGGCGAGGCGTCCAACGGGGCCGACGCCGTCCGCGTCGCCCGCCGCGAGCGACCGGACGTCGTGTGCATGGACGTGCGCATGCCGGGCGGGGACGGGATCACGGCGACGCGCGCGCTCGCCGGGCCCGACGTCGCCGACCCCGTGCCGGTGCTCGTCGTGAGCACGTTCGACCTCGACGACTACGTGTTCGGTGCGCTCGAGGCGGGCGCGAGCGGGTTCCTGCTCAAGGACGCCGAGCCCGACGTGCTCGTCGAGGCGGTGCGCCGCGTCGCGTCGGGAGACGGGCTGGTGGACCAGTCCCTCACACGCCGCGTCATCGACGAGTTCGCGCGGCGCCGCTCGCCCGCCGCGCGCGACGACGGCGCCGCAGCGCTCCTCACCGCGCGCGAGCACGACATCGTCGCGCTGCTGTGCCGCGGGTCGTCGAACGCGGAGATCGCGACGGCGCTCTTCCTCGAGCCGAGCACCGTGAAGTCGCACCTGAGCCGCATCATGACGAAGACCGGCGCGCGCGACCGCGTGCAGCTGGTCGTGTGGGCGTACGAGCGCGGGATCGTCACCCCCGGGACGTGATCCCCGGGCGTGCGGCGGGCCGCGGGACGCCGAGCCGCGCGTCGACCGGTCGGGCCGCGACGTGGACGAGCGGGGGCCCCGGCGGCAGCGGGAGGCCGAGGCGGTCGAGCGCGTCGGTCGACAGGTGCTCGACGCTCCCGCGCCGCAGGGTCCAGGGCGGGTGCTCGACGGGGATCCGCCACGTCCGCCCGGCGCGCACCGCGTACGCGGCCCAGCGCGCGGTGAGCCACCGCGCGAGGCCGGACGACGCGTCGACCTCCTCGTGCGCCCGCACGCGGGCGTCGAACCGGACGGGCGCGGTTCGCGACGACGCCGCGAACCGGTACCGCAGGACGTCGTCCTCCTCGCCGGTGACGGCAGCGCGGCAGCGGTGGTAGGGCACCCCCGCGAGACGGGTCGCCGCGACGAACGCGGCGCGCTCGCACCACAGCGCGGAGAACCACACGCCCTCGCCCCCCGCGGCGTCCCGCACGTAGACGCGCAGGTTGAGCTCGCCGAACGTCGACCACCCCGGGACCGCCGGCAGCGCTCCGAGCCGCACGTCCTCCATGCGGAACGGCACGAGGCCGACGTACGTCGCACCGTCGTGGGTCTGGACCCGCAGGTCGGGGGGCAGCAGCCGCTGGACGACGGCCGGGTCGACGGTCCAGTGCAGGAACGTCAGCGCCGCCCACCGCTGCGTCGTGACGGGGAACCTGACGGCCGCGTCGGGGGCGGCGGACGTCACGAGCCCCGTGCCGCGTGCCCTGCGGCCTCCGCCGCGACGCGCAGGTCGGAGACGAGCGCGTCGAACGCCTCGTCCCAGCCCGACCGGTCGCGCAGGCGCAGGAGCGCCGAGGGGTGCGTCGTGACGACCACGAGCGGAGCGGCGTCGCCGGTCCGGGTCTCCTCGGCGGGGCCGTCGTCCGGGTCGAGGACGCGCCCCCTCTCCGCGGTGACGCGCACCGGCCGGCCGAGCACCGCGCGGGCGGCCGTGGCGCCGAGCGCGACGACGACGCGCGGGCCGACCGCGGCCACCTCGGCCTCGAGCCAGGGCAGGCACGCGCGCACGTGCGCGACGTCCGGGGTCTTGTGCAGGCGCCGCTTCCCGCGCTGCTCGAAGCGGAAGTGCTTGACCGCGTTCGTGAGGTAGACCCGCTCCGGCCCGATCCCCGCGGCCTCCAGCGCGTCGGCGAGGACACGGCCCGCAGGCCCCACGAACGGCTCGCCCTCCTGGTCCTCGCGGTCGCCGGGCTGCTCGCCCACGAGCACGAGCGGCGCGTCGTCGGGCCCCCGGGAGAAGACGGCCTGCGTCGCGTCGGCCCACAGCTCGCACCCCCGGCAGCCCTGGACGGCACCCGCGAGCGCGTCGAGGTCCCGCGCGGCGGCGCCGTCCGGGACCCATTCCTGCGCGCCGGGACGGCGGGGCGCGGCGGCTGCGCGGGACGGGCTCATCTCCACACCGTGCGACGGACCGGGCGGTCTCGCACGTCGTCGTGGAGGTCGACCCGGGCGGAGGACGTCAGAAGGAGCGGATCAGCACGCCCTGGAGGAGACCCAGCACGACGTTCAGGATCGCCGCCGCCCCGAGCGCCGTGCCCGCGGCCGCGAAGCCGGTCCCGGGCGCACGCCGGCCGAGCACGACCAACCCCGTGATCACGGCGACGAGCGCGAGGACGACGGAGAGGATGCCGTGCCCCGCCTGCAGGACGACGTACGAGGTCGAGGTGAAGCTCATCGACCGGAGCACGACGGGCAGGGCGAGCGTGTAGACGGCGCCCACGACGACCGTCGCGACGCCGGCCCAGAACGACACGAGGGCGAGACCGGACCGGCGCGGCGCAGAGTGCGGTGGCGCGACGAGCGGGACGGCGGGACCGCCGTCGTACGGGTGGGGGGCCGCGCCGTACGGGGACGCGGGTGGTGGGGTCTCCGGGACGCTCATGCCGCCATCCTGCCGGAGATCACGCCGGCGCAGCGGCGACCCGCCGCCCGCGGACGGCGCGCCGCGGTCAGGAGCCCTTCGGCCCGCCCTCGGCGAGGTCCTCGGACTCGTCGGGCTGGTAGACGCAGACCACGAGCGCGTCGGGGCGGACGCTCACGTCGAGACGCTCCGACGGCTCGATGACGTCGCCGTCGAGCTGGCGCGGCTGCTTCCGGTCCGAGACGACGGAGATCTCCCGACCGCGCACGACCTCGCGGCTCGGCACGCGGCTCTTCCCGCGCACCACGCCCCACAGCAGCTGGACCCAGTGCTTGAGGCTGCGCGGCGCGATGATCGCGACCTCGAGCTGCCCGTTGTCCGGCTCCGCGTCGGGAAGGAGGTTCGTCCCGGCCTGGAGCCGGCCCACGTTCCCCACGACGACCGTCCGCGCCCGGCGGCGACGGGCCGTGCCGTCGACCGTCACCTCGACGTGCATCTCGTCGTCGGCGAGGTGCTTGAGCGCGGAGAACACGTACGCGATCGAGCCGGCGCGCGCCTTGAGGGCCGTCGGGGCGTCGTCCATCATCGCGGCGTCGAGACCCATCCCGGCCATGACCGCGAACACCTGGCCGTCGACCTCGCCGACGTCGATGGTCCGGCGCCCGCGCTCGAGGGCGATCCGGATCCCGTCGACGGACCGCGTCGGGATGCCGAGGTTCGCCGCGAGCAGGTTGCCCGTGCCGCCCGGCAGGATCGCGAGCGCCGCGCCCGTGCCGGCGAGACCCTCGATGCACGCGCGCACCGTGCCGTCGCCGCCCGCGACGAAGACGACCTCGGCGCCGTCCGCGACGGCCTGACGCGCCTGGCCCGTCCCCGGGTCCTCCGCCGTGGTGTCGAACCACGCGGGCTCCGGCCAGCCCGCCTCGGCGAGCGCGTCGGCGATCTCCTGGCGGAGCGCGTCGAGCCCCTCCACACGGTTGGGGTTGACGATCACCGCCGAGCGCAGCGGGCGGTCGTCCTCCCGCTGCTCGACGGCGGGCTGGACGGTCTCGGAGGCCTGCGGGTCGTTGGGCACACCTGAGTATGGCGAGGTCGGCGCCTCCGCGCGCTCCCGGCGGGGTCCCGACGTGATTCAGAGGGGCTTTCCGGCGGCGGCCGGCGGGGACCGACGGCGGTCCGCCGGCCCGGACACGGCTCGGCGGCCCGTGCCGGCTCCGGCAGCGCGAGCTGCCGAGGAGCGCGGCCGGGCCGCCGGGCCGTCACCGACCTCAGGCCGTCAGGACCTCCGTCGCGAGGGTCAGGCCGTCCCCGTCGGGGTCGCGGTCCACGCGCACGACGTCGCCGTCGGCGACGTCCCCCGCGAGGAGCTTGCGCGCGAGGCGGTCGCCGATCTCGCGCTGCACGAGGCGGCGCAGCGGGCGCGCGCCGTACGCGGGGTCGAAGCCCTCGAGCGCGAGCCACTCGCGCGCGGCGGGCGACACGTCGAGCGTGATGCGCCGTTCGGCGAGACGGGCCGCGAGACCCTTGACGCTGAGGTCGACGATCCGGCCCAGCTCGTCGAGCGTGAGCGGGTCGAACACGATGACGTCGTCGAGACGGTTGAGGAACTCCGGCTTGAAGCTCGCGCGCACCGCCCCCATGACGGCCTCGCGCTTCGCCGCGTCCTCGAGCGTCGGGTCCACGAGGAACTGCGAGCCCAGGTTCGACGTCAGCACGAGCAGGACGTTGCGGAAGTCGACGGTGCGCCCCTGGCCGTCGGTGAGCCGACCGTCGTCGAGCACCTGGAGCAGGATGTCGAACACCTCGGGGTGCGCCTTCTCGACCTCGTCGAGCAGCACGACGGAGTACGGACGACGGCGCACCGCCTCGGTGAGCTGACCGCCCTCCTCGTACCCGACGTACCCCGGGGGCGCGCCGACCAGGCGGGCGACGCTGTGCTTCTCGGAGTACTCCGACATGTCGATGCGGACCATGGCCCGCTCGTCGTCGAAGAGGAAGTCGGCGAGCGACTTCGCCAGCTCGGTCTTGCCCACGCCGGTCGGGCCCAGGAACAGGAACGACCCCGTGGGACGGTCCGGGTCGGCGACGCCCGCACGCGAGCGCCGCACGGCGTCGGACACCGCGGACACCGCGGCGCGCTGCCCGATGAGGCGCTCCCCGATGACCTCCTCCATGTGGAGGAGCTTCTCGGACTCGCCCTGGAGCATGCGGCCCGCGGGGATGCCGGTCCAGGCGGACACGACCTCGGCGATCTCGTCCGCGCCGACCTTGTCGGCGATCATCGGTGCGGGCTCGGCGCCCGCGACCGCGTCGGCCGCGTCGACGGCGGCCTCGGCGCGCTCGGCCTCGTCGAGCTCGCGCTGCACCTGCGGGATCTCGCCGTACTGCAGGCGTCCGGCGGTCTCGAGATCGCCCTCACGGATGGCGCGCTCGACCTGGACGCGCAGCTCGTCGAGCTTCGCGCGCAGGTCCCCGACGCGGTTGTGGCCGGCCTTCTCGGCCTCCCACCGTGCGGTGAGGGACGACAGCTCCTCCCGACGGTCGGCGAGGTCGGCACGCAGGCGCTCGAGACGCTCGAGGCTCGCCGGGTCGGTGGACTCGGAGAGCACGACCTCCTCCATCTCGAGCCGCGTCACGGCGCGCTGGAGCTCGTCGATCTCGACCGGTGACGAGTCGAGCTCCATGCGCAGGCGCGACGCCGCCTCGTCGACGAGGTCGATGGCCTTGTCGGGGAGCTGGCGTCCGGTGATGTACCGGTCGGACAGCGTCGCGGCGGCGACGAGGGCGGAGTCGGCGATGGTCACCTTGTGGTGCGCCTCGTACCGCTCCTTGAGCCCGCGCAGGATGGCCACCGTGTCCTCGACCGACGGCTCGCCGACGAAGACCTGCTGGAACCGGCGCTCGAGCGCGGGGTCCTTCTCGACGTGCTCGCGGTACTCGTCGAGCGTCGTGGCGCCGACGAGCCGCAGCTCGCCGCGCGCGAGCATGGGCTTGAGCATGTTGCCCGCGTCCATGGCGCCTTCCCCGCCGGCACCCGCGCCCACGACCGTGTGGAGCTCGTCGATGAACGTGACGACCTCGCCGTCGGACGAGCGGATCTCCTCGAGCACCGCCTTGAGCCGCTCCTCGAACTCGCCCCGGTACTTGGCGCCCGCGACCATCGCCGCGAGGTCGAGCGACACGAGCCGCTTGCCCTGCAGCGACGTCGGGACGTCGCCCGCGACGATGCGCTGGGCGAGCCCCTCGACGACGGCCGTCTTGCCGACGCCGGGCTCGCCGATGAGGACCGGGTTGTTCTTCGTGCGGCGCGACAGGACCTGGATCACGCGGCGGATCTCGGAGTCGCGGCCGATGACGGGGTCGAGCCGGCCGTCGGCGGCAGCGGCCGTGAGGTCGGTGCCGTACTGCTCGAGCGCCTTGTAGGTGCCCTCGGGGTTCGGACTCGTCACGCGTGCGCTGCCGCGGACCGCGGGCAGCGCGGAGCGCAGCGCGTCGGCCGGTGCGCCGGCCTGCTGGAGGATCGTCGCGGCCTGGGACGAGCCCGCGGCGAGGCCGATGAGCAGGTGCTCGGTCGAGACGTACTCGTCGCCGAGCCCCTGCGCCTCCTTCGCCGCGTTCTCGAGCACGGCCGACGTGGCGCGGGACGGCTGGGGCTGGGCGACGGCGGAGCCGCTCGCCGTGGGCAGCGCGACGAGCGCGGCGCGCAGCCGCTGGCCGATCGCCTGCTTGTCGGCGCCGACGGCGTCGAGCAGGCCGACGGCCACGCCACCCTCCTGGGCGAGCAGCGCGGCGAGCAGGTGGGTCGGCTCGAGCTGGGGGTTGCCGGCAGCGGTGGCGGTCTGGATCGCGTCGCCGATCGCCTGCTGCGACATCGTCGTGAACTTCGTCTCCATCGGTGCTCCGGTGGTTGATCAGGGAACAGGGTCTGACCAGTGGAACGGTCCTCAAGTTGAGTGTATTCCGCTCAACTTGACTCGCCTACCGCTCGCCTGCTGCTCACCCGGCCCTGCGGGCCGGGAGGGATGAAGTCTCCGGACGTTCGTCTCAAATCGGCATCGACCCTCGCCCCCGTGACGGATCCGCGACATGCTGGACGCGTGAACCCCTCGCCGCTGCGCAGACGACTCGGACTCGGCGCACTCCTCGCCACCCTCGCACTGTTCCTCGCCGGGTGCATGAGGATCGACATGGACCTCACGCTCAACGAGGACGACACGGCCGACGGATCGATCGTCATGGCGATCTCCGACGAGACCGCCGAGGCGCTCGGCCAGGACCCGCAGGCGCTGTGGGACCAGATGGGCTCGGAGATGGAGTCCGACCTCCCGCCCGGGGCCACGCAGGAGCCCTATGCCGAGGACGGCTACACCGGCACCCGCCTGACGTACACCGACCAGCCGATCTCCTCCATGTCGGCAGGCCCGACGGACGACCTCTCCATCACGCGCGAGGGCGACGAGTTCGTCGTGAGCGGGTCGATGGACCTGTCCGACGAGGAGATGGGCATGGACGGCACCGACCCGGAGTCGGACGAGATGACCCGCCAGATGATGGAGGGGTTCGACGTCAGCATCTCCATCACGTTCCCCGGTGAGGTCGCGGAGACCAACGGCGAGGTGGACGGGACCACCGTGACCTGGACCCCCGTGGTCGGCGAGGTCACGGAGATCTCCGCACGCGGCTCGGCCGTGGGTGGCGGAGCGGCCGCCGCCCCGGGCGACGGGAGCACCGACGGGTCCGACGACGGCACGACCGACGACGGCACCACGGACTCGTCCGCCGACTCCGACGCCGACTCGGACGCCGGTTTCCCGTGGTGGATCCTCGGCCTGGTCGGCGGTCTCCTGCTGCTCGCGATCATCGGTCTCGTGCTCTGGCTGGTGCTGCGCAAGAAGCCCGACGCGCAGGACGGCAACGCCGCCTTCGCGCAGGGCGGCTACCCCGGCCAGCCGGGCGCCGCGCAGGCGCAGTATCCCGGCCAGTACCCGGGCCAGCCGGGCGCGCCGCAGGGTCAGTACCCCGGCCAGCCCGGTCAGTACCCGCCCGCCGGCTACCCCGGCCAGCCGGGTCAGCCCTACCAGCAGGGCCAGCCCGGTCAGCAGGGCCAGTACCCGCCGCCGCAGGGCCAGCCGGGCCAGTACCCGCCGCAGGGCGGTCCCGGTGGCCCGTACCCCGGCCAGCAGGGTCAGCCCGGCCAGTACCCGCCGGCCCAGGGCGGCTACCCGGGTCAGCAGCCCGGCCGCCCGGGCGCCCCGCAGGGCCCCTACGCGCCGCCGCAGGGCCAGCAGCCCGGACACCCCGGCGCTCCCGGCCACCCTCAGCAGGCGCCGACCACGCCGTACCAGCAGGGTCCGGCACCCACGCAGCCGCTGCCCCCGCAGCCCGGCCCGGTGCCGGCTGCGCCGACCCAGCCGCTCCCGCCGCAGCCCGGACCCGCGCCGTCGGACCCCGGGCACAGCGGCTCCGGGAACGACGACGGGGACGACGAGATCGACGACGCGACGCGGCTCCGCCCGCCGAGCTGACGAGGTCCCCGTCGAACGGAGTACGGCAGGTCGCGAGGTAGTACGGCAGGCACGACCTGCGGCACTACCTCGTGACCTGCGGTGCTACCTCGGCCGCGGAGCGGCTCATCCGGTCAGCCCCAGAGCGGTTCGGCCGGCTCGTAGGCGAGCGCGACGGCACCCAGCCCGGGGTCGACGTCGGCCAGGGTGGCGGGCGACCACGCGGGGTCGCGGTCCTTGTCCACGACCTGGGCCCGGATGCCCTCGACCAGGTCCGGCTGCGTGTCGACGAACCAGGCGACGAGACGGTACTCCTGCTCGAGGGCGGACCGCAGGTCGGCCAGCCCACGAGCGCTGCGCACAGCCGCGAGCGCGACGGTCACGGCGGTCGGGGACAGCGTCTCGAGCTCGTCCGCCTCGAGCCCCGCGGCCTGGTCTCCCGCGACGGCCTCCGCGCGGAGCGCCGCGACGATCTCCGGGACGGTCGCCGCGTCGTAGCAGCGGTCCACGCGCTCCTGCCGGGCCGCGAGCGCCGACGGCGGTGGCTCGATCGCGTGCCGCAGCGCGACGGCGTGCACCGCCTGCGGGTCGAGCGGGTCGACGCCGGAGGTCGCGAGCGCCACGAGGTCGTCGTGCAGCAGCCCGAGGCGCTCGCTGGGCACGTAGTGGTCCGCGAGGCGCGCGTGGACGGCGTCGGCACCGTCCATCGTCACGGCGCCCACGGCGAGGTGCTCGCCCAGCCGCCCGGGCGCCCGGGCGAGCAGCCACGACCCCCCGACGTCGGGCGTGAAGCCGATGCGGGTCTCGGGCATCGCGACCTGCGAGCGCTCGGTGACGACCCGGACCGTGGCGTGGCCGGCCAGCCCGATCCCCCCGCCCATCGTCACGCCGTCCATGATCGCGACGACGGGGACGGGGCTCTCCGCGAGCGCCGCGTCGACCGCGTACTCGCGGCGGAAGTAGCGCCGGGCGTCGGCCGTGCGACCGGCGACGACCGAGGCGTGCAGCTCCCGGATGTCGCCGCCCGCGCAGAGGCCGCGGTCGCCGGCCCCGTCGAGCAGGAGCACGCGGACGGTCGGGTCGTCGCGCCAGGCGTCGAGGACCTGGGCGATCTCGCCGAGCATGTCGTAGCCGAGCGCGTTGAGCGCACGGGGGCGGTCGAGGGTCAGGTGGCCGACGGCGTCGTCGGCGCGCGCGATGATCTGGCTCGTCATCCGTGTCACGGTACCGTCGGGCATGACTTCCGCGACCGGCGACTGGCGACCCGACGTCCTCGGCGACGACTGGGTCGCCCGTGACCTCCTGCTGCCCGACGACGCGGTGGCCACCCTCGTGCGGCGGGCAGGACCCGTCCTCGGTCGGCAGGGGGAGCCGGCCGACGGCGAGGCGGTCGACCGCCCGGCCGTGCTGTACGTGCACGGGTACATCGACTACTTCTTCCAGACCCACGTCGCCGCGGCGTTCGAGGCCCGCGGCTACCGGTTCTACGCTCTGGACCTGCGCGGGTACGGCCGATCCGTGGGTCGCGGCTCGGGTGCGCCGTCGCGCCCCGACGACGACCCGAACTTCGTCACCGACCTCGCCGTCTACGCGCAGGACCTCGACGTCGCCGCGCGCACGGTCCGGGCCGAGGGCCACGACCGCCTGGTCGTGCTCGGCCACTCGACGGGGGGTCTCGTCGCGAGCCTGTGGGCCGACGCCCGGCCCGGCGTGCTCGACGCCCTCGTGCTCAACAGCCCGTGGTTCGACCTCAACAGGTCGTGGTTCTTCCGCGGCCCGGTGACGTGGGCGATCGACGTCGTCGGGCGGTTCGCGCCGCGGCTCGTCGTCGGCCACCTGGACGAGAGCTGGCCGCGCGCGCTGCACGCCAGCACGGGCGGCGAGTGGGACTTCGACCTCGCCTGGAAGCCGATCGAGGGGTTCCCGGCGCGGGCCGGCTTCGTGCGCAGCGTGCGCCGCTCGCAGTCCCGACTGGCCCGCGGGCTCGCGATCGACTGCCCGGTCCTGGTCCTCGCGTCGGCGCGGAGCGGACCGGCGGCGGGGTGGCACGACGAGCTGCTCACGACGGACTCGGTGCTCGACGTCGCGCACATCGTGGACCGCGCACGTCGGCTGGGCGACGACGTCACCGTGGTGAGCATCGAGGGCGGCGCGCACGACCTGGCGCTCTCGGCCGGCCCCGGCCGCGACGCGTACCTGCGCGAGAGCCTCGACTGGCTCGACGCGCACGTCTGAGCCGGGCCGGTCCCCGCAGGCCGGTGCCGGTCCGGCGCGGCCCGCCGCGCGTCGGCCGCCGTGTCCGAATCCCGCTAGCCAGCGGTCCGCCCGGGGGGCAGGATCGACACGTGACCACGCAGCAGACCGCCCGCCCCTCGACCGCTCCCGCGGCGCCCGGGGCACCCGAGCAGGTGTTCGCCGAGCGCTACCGGGCCATCGCGTCGCGCGACCGCCGGTTCGACGGGCAGTTCATCACGGCCGTCCGCACGACGGGCATCTACTGCCGCCCGTCGTGCCCCGCGCGGACCCCGAAGCCCGAGAACGTGACGTTCTACCGCACGTCCGCGGCCGCGCACGAGGCCGGCTACCGGGCCTGCAAGCGGTGCCTGCCCGAGGCCGTCCCCGGGACGCCGAGCTGGGACCTCGGGCAGGACCTCGCCGCCCGCGCGATGCGGCTCGTCGGCGACGGCGTCGTGGACCGCGAGGGCGTCGACGGCCTCGCGGCGCGGCTCGGCTACTCGCCGCGCCACGTGCACCGCGTCCTGCTCTCCGAGCTCGGCGCAGGCCCGATCGCGCTCGCCCGGGCGCTGCGCGCCCAGACGGCGCGCTCGCTGATCACGGGCACGGACCTGCCGCTGGCCGACGTCGCGTTCGCGGCGGGGTTCGGCAGCATCCGCCAGTTCAACGACACCGTGACCGAGGTGTTCGCGACGACGCCGAGCGAGCTGCGTCGTCGGGCGCGTCCGCACACGGCGCCGACCCGCCGCGCGTCCCCGATCGGCGCGACGACCACCCCGGCGACGCTGACGCTCGTGCTGCCGCTGCGGGAACCGTACGACGCGCGCGGGATCTTCGGGTTCCTCGCGGCCCGCGCGGTGGACGGCGTGGAGGTCGTCGGAGCGCTCGACGCGCCGCACCTGTCCTACGCGCGCACGCTCGCGCTCCCGCACGGTCCCGGCGCGTTCCGCGCGTCGTACGGCCCGGTGCCGGGCGAGGCCCGGTTCCACGTCGAGCTCGAGCTCACGTCCGTGGCCGACCTGCCCGCGGCCATCTCGCGCGTCCGTCGCCTGTTCGACCTCGACGCCGACCCCTCGGCCGTCGACACCGCGCTCGCGACGGACCCGGCGCTGGCCCCGTCGGTCCGCAGCACGCCGGGCGTCCGCGTCCCCGGCGCGGTCGACCCCGTCGAGATCCTCGTGCGCGCGCTCGTCGGCCAGCAGATCTCCGTCGCCGCGGCGCGCACGCACCTGTCCCGCCTCACGGACGCGCTCGGCGCGCCGTTCGCCTCCCGGTTCGGGCCCACGCGCCTCTTCCCGACGGCGGACGCGATCGCCGCGGACGGAGCCCACCACGTGCGCGGTCCCGCACGACGGACCGCCGCGCTCCTCGGCGCCGCCCGCGCCCTGGCCGACGGCGACCTCACGCTGTCCCCCGCGGACGAGCCGGGCGCCATGCGGTCCGCGCTCGAGGCGCTTCCCGGCGTCGGACCCTGGACCTCCGGGTACGTCGCGATGCGCGTCCTGCACGACCCGGACGTCCTCCTCGACGGCGACCTCGCGCTGCGCGCCGGCGCCCGCTCGCTCGGCCTGCCCGACGACCGCCGCGCTCTCGGCGACCGCGCCGAGCGCTGGGCGCCGTGGCGCTCCTACGCGGCGATGCACCTGTGGCGCGCCGCCGCGACGCCGCCTGCCAGACCCACGACTCCCACGCCCCACCACCCGGAGGAGACCCCGTGACCACCGCCACCGCCCGACCCGTCGGAACCCGTACCGCCGCGACGTCCACCGTCGCCACGCCCGACGGACCCTTCACCGTCGTGGCCGCGCCCGACGGCGCCGTCCTGGCGTCGGGGTGGACGGACGACGTCGACGCGCTCGTCGCGCTCGTCCACCCGGACCTGCGGCCCGCCGACATCACGCCCGTGCCGGACGACGCGGCCCCCGTCGCGCCCGCCGTCCTCGCGGTCCGCGCGTACTACGCGGGCGACGTCCGCGCCATCGACGCGGTCCCCGTCCGGCAGGTGTCCGGTCCGTTCCGCGCGCACGCGTGGGACGTGCTGCGCACGGTCGAGCCGGGCGATCCCGTGACCTACACCGGGTACGCCGAGCTGTCGGGCCGGCCCGCCGCCGTCCGCGCCGCGGCGGGCGCGTGCGCCATGAACGCCGCGGCCTTGTTCGTGCCGTGCCACCGCGTGCTGCGGACCGACGGCAGCCTCGGCGGGTACCGCTACGGTCTCGAGATCAAGCGCAGCCTCCTCGACCGGGAGCGTGGCGCCGCAGGGGACGTCGGCGCCCTGGCCGGCTGACGGGGCGGGGCGCCGGGCGGCGCGGAGCGCAATACGGTGTCCTTCCGCGGCGACGGCCCGCAGAATCGGCCCATGAACCAGCTCCGCCCGGTCGACACCCGCTCCTGGCCCCGCCGCGAGCACTTCGAGCACTACCGCCACCGCGTGCCGTGCACCTGGGCCATGACCGTCGACCTCGACGTGACGGCCCTGACCGCGGCGCTCCGGACGTCGGCGCGGAAGAGCTACGTCGCGCACGTGTGGGCGCTCGCGACGGTCGTCAACCGGCACGACGAGTTCCGGATGGGCCTGACGCCGGACGGCGCCCCGGCGGTGTGGGACGTGCTCCACCCGTCGTTCACGGTCCTCAACCCCGAGCGGGAGACGTTCGCGAACGTCTGGACGCCGTTCGACCCCGACTTCGGCCGCTTCCACGAGCGCGCCGCGGAGCTGCTCGCCGAGCACCGTTCCGCGACCACGTTCTTCCCCCAGGGCGGCGCCCCGCCCGACACGTTCGACGTGTCCAGCCTGCCGTGGACGCGCTTCACCGGCTTCACGCTCCAGATCGCCGGCGGGTGGGACCACCTCCTGCCGATCTTCACGCTCGGGCGCTACGAGCGGCGCGGCGACCGGACCGTGCTCCCGCTGGCGCTCCAGGTGCACCACGCGGCCGTGGACGGGTTCCACGCCGGACGGTTCGTGCAGGAGCTCGAGGAGCTCGTCGCGGCTCCCGGCTGGCTCGGCTGAGCGGCCGACGGCTCAGCCGCGACCGAACAGCTGCGTCCAGACGCGGTCGGCGTGCCCGACGCCGATCTCCCGGAGGTCGCAGCTCAGGATGTTCGCGCGGTGCCCGGGCGAGTCCATCCAGGCCCGCACGACCTCCTCCGCCGTGGCCTGACCCCGCGCGATGTTCTCCGCACCCGGGTTCTCGTAGCCCTGCGCCTCCGCGCGGTCCCACGGCGACCGCCCGTCGAGGCTCGTGTGGTCGAAGTAGTCCTGCGCGAGCATGTCCTCGCTGTGGAGCTGCGCCGCGGCGGTGAGCCGCTCGTCGACGACCAGCGGTCCGCACCCCGCGGCCGCGCGCTCCGCGTTCGTCAGCTCGACCACGGCCGCTCCCTCCGCCGAGAGCACGCCCGGGCCGGGTTCCGCGGTGACGGTCGGGGCCGCCTCGGGCGGCGCGCTCTCCCCGGCGGGCTCGGCCGTCCCCGGCGGCGCGCTCGTCTCGCTCGGTACCGCCGGAGCGGGGGCGGGCGCGGCCTCCGGTGCCGAGGAGGGCTCCGGAGCGGGCTCCTCGGCCGGGACCGTGGTGGCGGGCGCGCTCGGCGGCGCGGCGTCCGACGGCTCGGCCGGGCCCGTGGTGCCGACGGCGGCCCGCTCGGGCACGGTCCGGGTGGCGGCGTCGCGCCCGCGCTCCGCGAGCTGCTCGCCCGGCGGCTCCCCGGGCGACCAGGTCAGCGCGGCGACGAGCGGACCGAGGCGACCGGCGTGCTCGGGGCGCACGTCGCCCGTCATGGTGGCCGCGGCGAGCCCGACCGACGGCCCGAGGACCAGCACGGCCGCGACCCCCGTGGTCACGGCCCCCACGGCGGCGGGAGCGGACCGCAGGTGGCGGGCGGGGGCGCCCGGGCGCCGTCGGGCCCGGGACACCGGCACCGGTGCGGGTGCGGGTGCGGGCGGGGGCGTCGGTGCCGAGGAGGAGACGCCCCGGCGGTGCCAAGGCGTGCGGGGCGGGGCCATCGCCCGACCCTAGCGGGATTCGTCCGAGATGTGCACCTGCGCCGCGGAGCTCAGAGCAGCGAGGGCTCCTCCGGCGTCGACACGGTGAACACCGCTCCTGCGATGAACGCCGAGCCGGTCGCCGCCCGTTCGAGCTCGTCGAGGCGACGGGCGACGGACGTCTCGGCCTCGTCACCCGTGAGGTCCACGCTCGCGACGAGGTAGAGCGAGCGCGGTCCGACGTACTCCAGGCGCAGGTACGTGACGCGCTCGACCTGCGGCATCGCCGCGATCGCGCGGAGCACCGCGTCGCGCGTCGCCGGGAGGGCGCCCTCCCCCACGAGGAACCGCCGGTTCCGGTCGATGAGGACCACGGACACGACGGCGAGGACCACGCCGACGACGATCGAGCCGATCGCGTCGGGCACGGGCGAGCCGGTGAGCTGGTGGGCGAGCACGCCGCCGAACGCGACGACGAGACCGACCAGGGCCGCGGCGTCCTCCGCGAAGACGGCGCGCAGCGTCGGGTCGGACGTCACGAGGACGTGGTGGAGCGTGTCGTGCTGCGCGCGGCGAGCCTCCGCGCGCACCTGCCGCCGCGCCTGGAGGAACGAGACGCCCTCGAGGACGAACGCAAGGGCGAGCACCGCGTACGCGACGCCGAAGCTGCCCGCCGGCTCCGGGTGGACGAGCTCCTGGATGCCGTGCGTGATCGAGACGCCCGCGCCGACGGCGAACAGCCCGATCGCCGCGAACATCGACCACACGTAGGCCTCGCGGCCGAAGCCGATGGGGTGCGTCGGGTCGGCCGGGCGGCGTGAGCGCCGGTCCGCGACGAGCAGGAACACCTCGTTCCCGGTGTCGGCCCACGAGTGGACCGCCTCCGCGAGCATCGACGCGGAGCCGGTGACCGCGGCGGCGACGGACTTCGCCACCGCGATGAGGGCGTTCGCGAAGAACGCGATCACCACGGTGAGGGTGCTCTCCCCACCGCCGTCTCCCTGCACGACCCGGGGACTCGTCCCGGGCGACGTGGCAGCAGGACCCGCGGCCGACGTCGGGCGGGCAGGAGGTGGTGGGTCGCTCGCGGGCACGGGTCCGGTCTACCACGCACCCGCGCGCCCGGCACGAGGGCCCGGCACGAGGGCGCGGACCACGGCTCCGGGTCGCTCCGTCACTCCCCGGCGCGGCGGCGGGTCACGGACCGGGCTGTCCCGGCGGGGCGGTCTCCGCCCTCCCGTGGTCGGCGGGGTCACCGGTGTCGGCGATGTCGGCGGTGCCCGCGGCGCCGGGATGCTCGGGCGTCCCGCTGCGCTCCCCGACGTCCTCGCGGTCGGCCGCGGCCTGGTCGCGCGTCAGGTCGTCGACGACGAGGTGGGAGGTGTCGACCTTGCCCGTGCGGTAGCCGGCCCGGCCGACCATGTGCGCCGCCACGGGCGAGGTGAGGAGCTGGAAGACGACGACGAGCGCGAGCGTGGCGACGGCGCCCCAGGACCGCAGGCGCAGGCTCAGCCCGAGCAGCACGAGGATGAGCCCGAGCACCTGCGGCTTCGTCGCGGCGTGCATGCGGGCGAGCAGGTCGGGGAAGCGCGCGACGCCGACGCCAGCCGCGAACGCGAGGAACGCACCCAGCAGCAGGAGCACGGCGGACACGATGTCGGCGACCCCGTCCCAGAACGCGGCGTCCATCAGCGCACCTCCCCCTCGGGCGTCGCGCCGTGGTGGTCGGCGTCGATCGCCGCGTCGCGCTCGTCCTCCTCGGCGGCGCGGCGCTCGGCGTCCTCGCGCGCCACCTCCTCCGGCGTCCGGATGCGGCCCTCGCCCTCCGGCTCGACGGACGCGAACCGGGCGATCGTCACCGACCCGATGAAGCCGACGAGCGAGAGCACGACGAGCAGGGGGATCGTGTCGGTGCGGCGGGAGAACGCGGCCTCGAGCGCGATCGCGCCCACGAGCGTCGTCGTGAACACGTCGAGCGCGATGGTGCGGTCGAGCATCGACGGGCCGCGCTCGGCACGCACGACGGCGAACGTCGCGGCCGCCCCCAGCAGGACCGCCGCCGCGACGACCACGACGAGGTAGACGGTGTCGGTCACGGCTCGCTCCTCTCCCCGGTGGCCGGCGCGCGGGCCGCGCCCGTCTCGTGGCCCGGCCGCCCGCCGCCCTGACCCGGGTCGTCGCCCGCGGGCGTCCCCCCGGGCCCGTGGTACAGCCCGGCCGCGCGCAGGTCCTCGTTCGACGCGAACGCGTGCAGGATGCGCGCCTCGAGCGCGAGCGTGTCGGCACGGACCTGGTCGACGCCGCCCACCTGCTCGACGTCGAGCACGTGCAGGTAGAGCATGCCCGTGAGCCGGTGCGCCTCGACGACGAGCGACCCGGGGACGAGCGAGCTGAGCTCGGCCGTCATCGTCATGTAGAGGTCGGACGGGTTCCGCAGGCGCACCCCGACGACGGCGCCGTGCGGCGTCCGCCGGGGGTCGAGCGCGAGGAGGCTCACCTGGAACGACGCGGTGACGAGGTCCGCGACGAACCGCGCGAGCAGCACGAGGAGCGGCCACGGGCGCACGCGGCCCCGGGTCGCGACCGACGGCAGCGGGAACAGGACGAGGACGACGGCGCCGAGCACCGCTCCCGCGACGACGTTGCCCCAGGACAGGTCGCCCCAGAGCATGACCCACACGAGCGTGAGCCAGACGACCGTGCGCCACTGCGTGGTGACGCGGTGGAACCACCCGGTGGCGAGGGTGCTGCGGCGACGGTGCAGGCTCATGAGCCGTCACCCTCCTCGGCGACGTCGCTCGAGACGCCCTGGCCGCGCTCGGAGCCGCCGACGAACACCGCGTCCACGTAGGTGTGGCCGTCGAGCAGGGTCGCGGCGGCACGTTCCGTGTAGGAGTAGAGCGGGCCCGCCACGACGGTGAGCGCCAGGCCGAACGCCACGAGCGCCGCCGCGGGACCGACCATGCCGCGCGGCATGGTGACGCCCTCGGGGATCTCCACGGGCGGCGTCTGCCAGAACGCCTTGTTCCAGGCCTTGACGATCGCGTAGAGCGTGAGGAGCGACGTCACGACGGACCCGACGACGAGCGCCCACGTGAGCGGCGTGCCCTGCGCGATGCCCTCCTCGAGCAGGCCGAGCTTGCCGAGGAAGCCCGAGAGCGGCGGGATGCCGGCGAGGTTCATCGCCGGGACGAAGAACAGGATCGCAAGCCCTGGCGCGAGCTTCGCGAGCCCGCCGAGGCGGTCGAGCGACGTGGACCCGCCCCGGCGTTCCACGAGGCCGACGACGAGGAACAGGGTCGTCTGGACCGTGATGTGGTGGACGACGTAGAAGATCGCCGCCGCCATGCCCGGCTCGGACGCCAGCGCGATGCCGAAGATCATGAAACCGATGTGGCTCACGAGCGTGAACGACAGCAGTCGCTTGATGTCGTTCTGCGCGACGGCGCCGAGGATGCCGACGACCATCGTCAGCAGGGCGAGCCACAGGAGCAGGTCGTCGACGCGGTCGTCCTGCGGGAAGAGCAGCGTCTGCGTGCGGATGATCGCGTACACGCCCACCTTGGTGAGGAGGCCCGCGAACACCGCCGTCACCGGTGCCGGCGCCGTCGGGTAGGAGTCCGGGAGCCACGACGACAGCGGGAACAGCGCCGCCTTGATGCCGAACGCGAGCAGCAGCAGGAGCTGGATCGTCAGGCGCACCCCGGGGTCGATCTCGGCGAACCGCTCGGAGAGCTGCGCGAGGTTGACGGTCCCGGTGGACGCGTAGGTCAGGGCGATCGCGACGAGGAAGATGATCGACGAGAGCAGCGCGACGACGACGTAGATCGAGCCCGCACGGATCCGCTCTCCCGTCCCGCCGAGCGTGAGGAGCACGTAGCTCGCGGCGAGGAAGATCTCGAACCCGACGTAGAGGTTGAACAGGTCGCCGGACAGGAACGCGTTGAACACGCCCGCCGCGAGCACCATGAACGTCGGGTGGTAGATCGCGACCGGCGCCTCGTCGTCACCGTCGGCGACGCCCTGCGCGAGCGAGTAGAGCAGGACGCACAGCATGACGAAGCTGGACACCGTGAGCATGAGCGCCGAGAGGCGGTCCGCCACGAGGTCGATCCCGACCGGCGCCGCCCACTCGCCGACGTCGACCACGATCGGCCCGCCGTCGGCGGCGACGAGGAGAACGACGGACGTGACGAGGACGAGGGAGAGCGCGGCCGTCGCGATGATGCGCTGGGCGCGCGCGTGGCGCCAGAGCGCGAGCGTGAGCCCGGCCGCGATGAGCGGGAGCACGACGGGGAGGGGGACGACGGTGCGGGCGAGCTCGCTCAGGTCCATCAGCGCTCGTTCCCCTCGTCGTCGTCCGTGCCGTGCCGCCGGGACCGCCTGCGGGCGAGCCGTGCGTCGGTGATCCCGTCGCGGTCCGCGTCGGTCTCGTCGTGCACCTCGGCGGCCTCGTCGTCGAGCGTCTGGCCGCTCTCCTCCGTGTCGAGGTCCGCGAACGCCGGGGCGTTGCGCGCGGCGTGGCGCGCGACCCGGCGGTCCTCGAGGTCGTCCTGGACCTCGTCGTGGCCGTGGAGCTGCCACGACCGGTACGCCATGGCGAGGACGAACGCGGTGAGACCGAGCGTGATGACGATCGCCGTGAGGACCATCGCCTGGACGAGCGGGTCGCTCATCTCGTCGTCGGGCGTGGTCCCGACGATGGGCGCCCCGCCGGCCCGGCCGCCCGCGACGAGGAAGAGCAGGTTCGCGCCGTTGCCCATGAGGATGAACCCGAGCAGCACGCGCGTCAGGCTCCGCTCGAGCAGCAGGTAGACGCCGGCGGTGAAGAGGACGCCGATGGCGAGGACGAGCACGATGCTCGGCGTCATGTCGATGACGTTCATCGCCGACCACCGCCGATCGCGTCCGGCTCCATCGCCTCGAGCGGGCCGGTGTCCTCGCCGGGCTCGCGCCCCGCCGCGGCACGCTCGGTCTGCCGGTCGATCTCCGCACCGAGGGTGCGCAGGATGTCGAGGACGAGACCGACGACGACGAGGAACACGCCGACGTCGAAGAACAGCGTCGTGACGAACTTGACGTCGCCGAACACGGGGACCGTCACCTCGAGGATCGCGCTCTGGAGCACCGACCCTCCGAAGAGGAGCGGGACGAGCCCGGCCCCGGCGGAGAGGAACAGGCCGAGGCCCAGGAGCAGGCCGGGGTGCACGGGAGCGGCCTCCCCGAGCTCGTACCGCCCGCCCGCGAGGTACCGCACGACCAGGGCGATGCCGACGACGAGACCTGCCGCGAAGCCGCCGCCCGGGTTGTTGTGGCCCGAGAACAGCAGGAACAGGGCGAAGACGATCATCGAGTGGAACAGGACGCGCGTCACGACCTCGAAGATCACCGAGCGTCGTTGCGGCGCGAGCGTGCGGCCCGCGTTGAGCCAGACGGACATGCGCGGCTGCGTCGCGTCGTCGTCCACGCCGCGCCGGCGCAGCGCGGCGCCCGGGTCTGGTTCGCCGCCCCAGACGCCCGTGCCCCTGCCGTCGGGCTTGCCCGTGACGAGACGTGCGTTCGCGGTCCGCAGCACCTCACCGCTGCGCGTGCGCAGGAAGACGAGCGACGCGACGCCCGTCGCCGCGGCGAGGAGCACCGAGATCTCGCCCATCGTGTCCCATGCGCGGATGTCGACGAGCGTGACGTTGACGATGTTCTTGCCGCCGCCCCACGCGTACGCCTCCTCGGGGAAGTCCACGGAGACCGGCGTCGCGACGCGTGACAGCGGGACGACGACCGCGAACCCCATCATCACGACGCCCACCGCGACGGCCACGCCCAGGCGCACCCACCGGCTGGACGCGAGCGGGCGGTCGGAGAAGTACGGGGGCAGGCGGCGCAGCACGAGCACCATGACGACGAGCGTGATCGTCTCGACGAGGACCTGCGTGAGCGCGAGGTCGGGCGCACCGTGCAGGAGGAAGAGCACGGCGTTGCCGTAGCCCGCGATGCCGATGAGGATCACGGCCTTGAGCCGGCGACGCGAGCGGGCCGCGAGGACCGACGCCACGCAGATCGCGACGACCGCGGCGAGCTGGGCGGGGCGGTCCCACGCCTTGAGCTGCTCGGGCCAGCTCGTCTGGGCGACCATCACGAGGCCCGGACCGAGGACCAGCACGGTGAGGATGATGCCGAGGTACAGCGGCAGGGAGCCGCGCTGGGTCACGGCGGTCACGTCTGCGGCGACGTCGTCGAGCTTGCGCATGACGCGGCGGTACGTGACGTCCGCCTCGGGCCCGGTCCACAGCGACGCCTGGAACCGCTCGACGCGCGAGCGCTGCCAGAACAGCAGGACGCCGACCCCGAGGACGAGCACGGTGAGCGCGAGCGCGGGCGTGAAGCCGGCCCACAGCACGAGGTGGCCCGGCTCCCCCACCGGGTACGTCTCCGCGTACGGCATGAGCAGGTCCTCGCCGAAGTGCGGCACGAGGGCGGCGGCGAGGCCCAGCACCGCGAGGACGACGGCCGGCACGACGAGCAGCGGCGGCAGGGGCTTGATCCGGGCCGGGTCGATCGGCGCCTCGTCCGCCTCGACGACGGGCCCGCGCCCCGGCGCCCGGAGGTCCAGGTGGTCGTTCGCCCGCGCCGGGGAGCCGTGCTGCTTGCGCGACGAGAACGCGCCCCACCAGAACCGCAGCCCGTAGGCGACGGTGAACATGGAGCCGACGACCACGGACCACAGCACGACGGCGTCGACCCACGCGGGACCCTCGCCGTGCAGCAGGGCCTCGAGCGCCGCCTCCTTCGCGACGTAGCCCGCGAAGGGCGGCAGGCCGATCATCGACGCGGTCGCGAGCGCGCCCGCGAGGGCCGTCCAGGGCAGCCGTCGGCCGACGCCGGTCAGGCGACGCAGGTCGCGCGTGCCCGTGGCGGCGTCGACGGCACCGACGACGAGGAACAGCGACGCCTTGAACATCGCGTGCGCGCCGATCATCGCGAGACCCGCGAGGGCGGCGCCGCGCGTGCCGATCCCGACGAGGAGGATGATCAGGCCGAGCTGGCTGACGGTGCCGAACGCGAGCACGAGCTTGAGGTCGTACTGGCGCAGCGCGCGGTAGCCCCCGACGAGCAGCGTCCCGGCGCCGAGCGCGATGACGAGCGTCCGCCACACGGTGGTGTCGGAGTAGGCGGGCGCGAACCGCGCGACGAGGTAGACGCCGGCCTTGACCATCGCGGCGGCGTGCAGGTACGCGCTCACCGGGGTCGGGGCCGCCATCGCGGCGGGGAGCCAGAAGTGCAGCGGGATGAGGGCCGACTTGCTCACCGCACCGACGAGGACGCACACGACCGCGGCGGTCACCGCGCCGCCGGTGGGCGGGTCGGCGACGATCTCCGACAGGCGGTACGTGCCCGCCTGGACCCCGAGCACGATGAGCCCGACGAGCATCGCGAGGCCGCCCGCCGTCGTCACGACGATGGCCTGCATGGCCGCGCGCCGGCTGGCCTTGCGGTCGGCGTAGTGCCCGATGAGCAGGTAGGAGAAGACGGTCGTGAGCTCCCAGAAGACGAAGAGCAGGAGCACGTCGTCGGCCACGACCAGCCCGACCATCGCGCCCGCGAACGCCGTGAGGACGCCGCCGAACCGGCGCAGCCCCTGGGCCGTGGGCGAGAAGTACGCCGAGCAGTAGACGAGGACCAGCGCCCCGACGCCGCCGACGAGCAGGAGCATGAGCCACGACAACGTGTCCATGCGGAACGCGAGCTCGAGCCCGAGGCCGGGCACCCACTCCACGACCGTCGTCGGGTGCTCGCCGGACATGACGCGACCCGTCCACGCGAGCGCGTAGACGGCGGCCGACGCCGGTGCGAGCGCCAGGACGAGGAAGGCCCGCCGACCGAGCGCGGAGAAGAGCAAGGGCGCGCCCAGTGCCATCGCGAGATGCGCGAGGAGCACGTAGAGCACGGGCCGCTCCGTCCGGGTCGGGGGCGGGTGGGCGGGGCTTGCTGCACTTGTCTGACCTGTCGGTCGCCGCGGCGACGACCCTCGGGCAGGCGCGCACGACGAAGCAGGGCGACGACCCCGCGGGGACGAGGAGTCGGGCCGCCCCTACTTTACCGACTGCCGACGACCGCATGCGGGCTGACGCCGGGATCGTGACCGATTCCTCATCCGCGCAGGCGCCACGGGCCGACCCGCCCGCGGCTCAGAGGTCCTCGGGCTCCACGAGGAAGTCGGAGTCGTCCGCGATCTCCCCGCCCACCGCGCGGTGCAGCGCCGTCGCGACCTGCGCGACGAGCTCGGCCGCGCGCTTGCGCGCGATCCGGTGCTCCATCGACGGCTGCTCCTGCTGCGCCTCGAGCAGGTCGCGGGGCTCCCAGCGGATCCGGTAGCTGACGGCACCTCCCGACGCCCACGGCAGCCCGCGCAGGAGCAGCGGGAGCTGGTCCTCGCCGCCCACCTCGACGGCGACGAGCCCGTCGAGCCCCAGGTCGACGAGCAGGCCGTAGCCGTCCAGCACGGAACCGGTCGTCAAAGCCTTGATGTCGACGTCGTCCGCCGCGGCGTGGATCGCGCGGCGCAGCTCGGGGTCCATCTTCTCGCCGGGGTACAGGGGCATCTCGGTGATGCCCTGCGGCGGGCCCTGGTACGACGCGCCCTCCGTCGCCAGGATCGTGCGCGGGTGCAGCCGCGCGACGAGCGCGAGCGCGGCGTTCGGCTCGAGCCACACGTCGGAGTACAGGCACATGTCGATCGCCGCACCGGGGTCGGGCGTGAGCACGACGCCCGGAGCGGCCGGGTTCCCGACGTCGGTGCGGACCGAGCCGCCGAGCCGGCGGGCCGCCGCGACCAGCCACGCGACGACGCGCTCCTCCTCCCGCACGGGCAGCGCCGCGGGGAAGGCGCGGCCGATCCCGTCGCGGTCGCTGCCCCCGGGCCAGGGCGCCTCGCCGCGCTCGCGGGGGCACACGACGTCGAACACGAGCTCGGTGCCGGGCGCCAGCCCGGCCCCCGTGGGCGCGAACGGGCCGGTGAGGGACGTGTGCCGCGACGTGCGCAGCACGCCCGGCTCGCCGGGGCCTGCGGTGCGCGCGGGCGGGACGAGGGGCTCCGTGCCCGCGGGCGCGACGTCCCACCGGGCGCCGGCGAAGCGCGAGAGCGCGAGCGTCTCGACCTCGTCGACGAGCACGTCCGCCGGCAGCCCGAGCAGGTGGCGCGCCTGGTACCCCTGCGCGGCGCCGGGGCCGCCGGGGTCCGCGAGGAGGGGCAGGGCCGTCATCTGCGCCACCTCACACGTCCGTCCGGTGGAAGTTCTGGAACGACCGCGACGCCGTCGGTCCGCGCTGACCCTGGTACCGCGAGCCGTACTGCTGCGACCCGTACGGGTGCTCGGCGGGCGAGGACAGGCGGAAGAAGCAGAGCTGGCCGATCTTCATGCCCGGCCACAGCGTGATGGGCAGCGTCGCGACGTTGCTCAGCTCGAGCGTCACGTGCCCCGAGAAGCCCGGGTCGATGAAGCCGGCCGTCGAGTGCGTGAGCAGGCCGAGCCGGCCGAGGCTGGACTTGCCCTCGAGGCGCGCCGCGACGTCGTCGGGCAGCGTCACCGCCTCGAACGTCGAGCCGAGGACGAACTCCCCCGGGTGCAGGACGAACGGCTCGGCCGGGTCGACCTCGACGAGGCGCGTGAGGTCCGGCTGGTCCTGCGCCGGGTCGATGAACGGGTACTTGTGGTTGTCGAACAACCGGAAGAACCGGTCCAGCCGGACGTCGATGCTCGACGGCTGGAGCATCGCCGGGTCGTACGGCTCGAGCTGGACGCGGCCCGCGTCGAGCTCGGCCCTGATGTCGCGGTCGGAGAGCAGCACGGGGACACGCTAGCCGACACCGCGGCAGGGCCCTGGCTCGCGCCCACGGCACGTCCCAGCCCGCGCGAGCGGGCACCGCACTGACTAGGTTCGCCTGACCAGCCGAACGAGGAGGAACCCCATGAAGTCGAAGATCGCACTCGTCGTCGGGATCGGGATCGGGTACGTGCTCGGGACCCGCGCCGGCCGCGAGCGGTTCGAGGAGATCAAGGGCAAGGCCAAGGACCTGTGGCAGTCCGAGGACGTCCAGTCGGCGGTCCACACCGCGCAGGACAAGGTGACCACCGTCGCGAAGGAGCAGGGCGCGAAGCTCGCCGACGTCGCCAAGGAGCAGGGCGGCAAGGTCGCCGGGGCGGTCAAGGACCAGGCCTCCGGGCTCGGCCGGCACACGGGCTCCGACGACGCGGCGTCGCCCGACCCGACGGGCCGGGACGACTACCGCATCTAGGCCCTGGCTCAGGCCCGGAGCGGACGGCCCGTCGAGTCCACGGCGTAGGAGCCCTGCTTCGCCGTGAGGTAGAGGATCCCCTCGACGAGGCCCCAGATCGACACCGCCGCGGGTGCGAGGCCGAACGTGGGCAGCGCGCCGATCACGGAGACCAGCAGCATCGTCAGGCCGATGCCGGTGTAGCCCAGGTAGAACCGGTGGATGCCGAGGCTGCCGAGGAAGATGCCGAGCAGGCCCGCCGCGAGCCGCGACTTCGCGGCCGGGTCGAGGTTGGGGTCGTACCGGCCCGGGTAGCCGTAGGGCTGGCCCTGCTGGACCTGCTGCCCCTGGGGCGGGTACCCGTAGGGCTGGCCGGGCGGCGGGTACGCCTGCTGGCCGTAGCCCTGGGCGAGCGGCTCGGTGGGCGGCGTGCCCGACGTCGGCGCCGGGCTCCCGTACACGGGTGCGGCAGGGTCCTGGCTCGCGGCGGGCGGGGCGCCGTAGGGCGCGGCCTGCTGCGGGTCGGGCTGCTGGTGGTACGGGTTCTCGGTCACGACGTCTCCTCGGAGCGGTGCTGGCATCACCGGCGACGTCCGCTATGATCGGGGCGCGCGCTGGTTCGCCGAGGATCCTCCCAGAGGAGCCGGGGCGAGCGCCACCAGCGTCGCGCGGGTGTAGTTCAATGGTAGAACTTCAGCTTCCCAAGCTGATAGCGCGGGTTCGATTCCCGTCACCCGCTCAGCGCACGAGAGCCCCGCACCACGAGGTGCGGGGCTCTCGTCGTCCACGGGTTCGCCGACCCTCGATGTCACCCTCATCAAGAGGAGTGGACCTGGTGAGGGTTGGCGTCACAGGGCCGTCGTGAAGTGGTGGCCCACGATGCTCAGGCGCTCGCGCAGGTAGAAGCGGTGCGCGTCGAACCGCTGCACGCCCGAGTCGAGGTCGAGCACTGAGCACCCTGCGTCGCGCGACGCCGGCACCCTGGCGGTCCACCGGACGCGCCGAATCCCGGGCCGTGGCCCGACCAGCGCTGTGATCGCGGCAGGACCCGGGGTTCGGCAGACCTCGTGACCCAGTACCCGGGGTCCGGCGGAGCGCCTCAGCCCAGGATGCGGCCCGCCGCCTTGGCCGACGCCGCGAGCGAGCCCGTGAGCGGGAGGTCCGGCAGGATCACGGCCTGCGCCGCGTGGTAGACGTCGGGCTTGCCGACCCACGTGACGCCGTCGGGCCGGTTGGCGGTGTCCAGCTCGTGGTGCCACGACCCGCGCTCGTGGTCCACCACGTACCGGTCGATCCACGCCCACCAGCCGGCGGCCGCCTCGGCGAAGCGCGGGTCGCCGGTCACGCGGCCGAGCACGTCCGCCGCGGCGACGGCCTCGGCCGCGACCCAGTGGTACCGGCGCGGCTCGACGGGCACGCCGTCCCACCCGACGGTGTAGACGAACCCGCCGCCGTGCTCACCGTCCCAGCCGTCGGCCACGGCGCGGTCGAACAGCGCGACGGCAGCCTCGGTCCGCGCGCCGGGCGTGCCGGCCGCGACGTCGAGCTGCAGCAGCAGCCGCGCCCACTCGAGCCCGTGGCCCGGCGTCGAGCCGTACGGCTTGAACGGGTCGCGCGGGCGGTCCGCGTTGTACTCGGGCAGCGGCGTCCACGACGCGTCGAAGTGCTCGGGGATGCGCCAGTCGTTCCCGGCCGCCCAGCCCACGACGCGGTCCGCGACCGACGCCGCACGGGCCAGCCACTCGCCGTCGCCCGTCGCGTCGTGCGCGGCGAGCAGCGCCTCGACGGCGTGCATGTTGGCGTTCACGCCGCGGTAGTCGCTCAGCACGGTCCAGTCGCGCGACCACTCGTCGGCGTGCATGCGCGGGCCGGGCTCCCAGAACCGCTCGTCGAGCACGGCGAGCGCCGCGTCGAGCAGCTCGCGCGCGCCGTCGCGGCCCGCGATCGTCCCGGACGCCGCGGCGAGCACGACGAACGCGTGCGCGTAGGCGCTCTTCGTCCCGTCGACGGGCTCCTCGGCGGAGTCCACGACGTCGCCCGGCCGGGGCGCCGGGCCGCGCGACGACACCCACCCGCCGTGCTCGGCGTCCACGAGCACCGCGCGCAGCCCGTGCAGCGCGCGGTCCGCGCGCTCCCCCGCACCCGGGACCCCGAGCAACGAGGCGAGCGCCTCCACGTGCGCGGTGCGGGCCGTGATCCACGTGTGGACGGGGCGCGTGAGGTCGGGGCGACCGTCGTCGTCGAGCCACTGGGCGGCGCCGTCGGCACGCAGCACCGGCTCGCCGAAGCGCAGCAGCGCGGTGAGCTGGTCGCGGCGCCAGGCGGCGAGGTCGGGGATCCGGTCCGCGGCGAGGTCCGTGGCGGGCGTGGGTCGGTCGGTGGTCATGAGGGCCCTTCGGTGTGCGGAGGTGGGCGACGCCTGCGCCCGGAATCCCTCCGGTACGGCGCGGTGCCCCGGGAGGATCATCCCGGGGCACCGACGGTGGTGCGGGCCCGCCTCACGACGTGGACGGTCCTGAGGACTCGTCCGCGGCGCGAGGCGGGCTTCCTGCTGCGAGGCTAGCCGCAGCTGAGCGTGTCGTAGCCGGCCTCGACGCTCGCGGTCACCTCCTCGTCGCCCGACCCGCGGACGGCCTCGACCGTCACGGTCCCGGCCTCCACGGACGTCGCACGGACGGCGAACGACTGGTACGCCGACTGACCCGGCTGCACCGCGGCGAACGCCTTCGTCCCGAACGGCGTGACGAGCCGGATCGCGAGCGGCGCGTCCTCGCCGTTGACGGCGCGGACCGCGACGTACGCCTTCCCGGCGAGGCACCGCGTGCTCGTGGTGACCTCGACGTCGAGCGCCGGGGCGGCGTCGGTCACGGTCACGGGGACCTCGACCACGCTGCTCGTCCACCCGTCGTCGACCACGACGTACGCGGTGTACGTCCCGGCCTCGGCGTAGGCGTGGGCCCCGGACACCGTGGCGCCCTCGCCCTCCGCGGCCACGGCACCGGCCGTGACGTCGGACCCGTCGCCCCACGTGATGGCGGCGCGGAGCTCCGCGCCCTCGCGCCCGCCGGTGACGGTCGCCAGGACGGTGTCGGTCTCCTGCCCGACGGCGAGGCTCACGCCCTCCGCCGCCGTCACCTCGAGCGCGGCCTGCTCGACGAACGTGCCGTCGTGCGCGAACGCGACCACGTGGATGCGGCCGTCGCGCTCGAGCACGCCCGGCTGGTCCGGGAGCGTGATGCTCACGGGCCGCTTGCCCTCGGGGAGCGTGATCGGCGCCGTCGCGAAGAACGCGGCGGGCGTACCGGTCTGCGGGCTGCCGCCGCGCAGGCGGCTGTCCGTGACGGCCACGGGGATGTTCCCGAACACGGGGTTGCGGGCAGCGCCCGACCAGTCGCCGAAGCTCAGGTCGATCGCCTGGGTCGAGCCGTCGTCGAAGGTCAGCGTGCCCGTGGCCTGCTGGTTCTTCTCCGTGCCCGTCCCGATCACCGAGAGCTGCTCCGCGTCCGCGGGGACGTCGAGCTCGATCGTCTGTCCGTCACCGGTCGCGTTGTCCGGCTCGCCCGCGGGGACCGCGGGCACGTCGAACTGCAGGTCGGTGCCGGGGACGGTCCCGCGCTCGCCCTGGACGAAGCCCTTCGCCGCGAGCTGCGTGCGGTCGAAGAAGACGCCCTGGCCGTCGCACGAGCCGACGGTCGTGCCCGGGTCGCCGATGCACACGTTGTCGAACGCCCCGACGAGCGAGCCCTCGCGCAGCAGCTCGACCGACACCGACGAGGTCGCCGTGACGGGCTCCCCGCCCTCCGGCGTCACGGTGACCGTGACCGGGTAGACGCCCGGAGCGGTCCACGTGTGCGCGGCCTGCACCGACCACGACCCGAAGGCGCCCCGGACGAGCGTCCCGGCGACCGGCTCGGAGCCGTCGCCGAACGTGACCGTGGCGTCCAGGCCCTCGGCGTCGTCGACGCCCGTGACCGTGGCGAAGGTCGCGGCGACCTCGCGACCCGTGACGGCGTCGCGGTCCGCCGCGGCGTTGAGCGTGAGCTCGGTGGCCCCGGACTCGGACGGGTCGGCGAGCAGCTCGACCTCGGCGAGCGAGAGCGCCCCCTCCCCGGCCGACGCCGTGACGACGACCCGGTAGTGCGCGTACGCCGCCGGCTCGGCGACGGTGAACGGCCGCGTCTGCAGCGCCCAGCGGAACTGCTCGCCGGAACGCTCGTCGAGCGTCGTCCACGTCTCGCCGTCGTCGGAGCCCTCGAGGGCCCACGCGGACGGCGACGCCGTCCCGCTCGCTCCCGAGGTCAGCGTGTACGTGCCGACGGTCGGCCGGATGCCGTTGCCCGACCACGTGACGGTCGGGGTGGTGCCGGCGAACGTCGTGCGCGTCGCCGACGTGTCGTCCACGAGCGCCGCGGCGCTCGTCGCGGCGTCGCCGTCGGTCACGGTCGTCGTGCCGAGGCCCGACGCCGTCGCGTCCTTCACCGGCTCCGGCGCCTCGTCGCCCTCGGTGAGCGACGGCGGCGCGTCGTCAGCGCCCGTCCCCCACGCGGACGGCTCCGGACCCATGACGAAGTCGAGGGTCGCACCGCCCGAGAGGTCCGCCTGCGAGAGCGACGTCGAGGTGCGGGCCTCGCCGTCGACGGCGAGCGACTGCACGTAGACGTTGTCCACCGAGTTGTTCTCGGCGTTGACCACGAGGTCGCCGCCGGGCAGGTGCACGGTGGCCTTGTCGAACAGCGGCGAGCCGACCGCGTACTGGTCGGAGCCGACCTGCAGCGGGTAGAAGCCGAGGGAGGCGAAGATCCACCACGACGACATCTCGCCGTTGTCCTCGTCACCGGGGTAGCCCTGGCCGATCTCGCTGCCGACGAAGAGGCGGCGCGTGACCTCGCGGACCTTCTCCTGCGTCTTGTGCGGAGCGCCCGCGGCGTCGTAGAGCCACGGGATGTGGTGGGACACCTGGTTGCTCATGCCCCACATGCCCATGCGGACGTCGCGCGCCTCGCGCTGCTCGTGGATGCCGCCGTTGCCCGCGCCCTGCTCCGGGGTGGAGAAGAACTCGTCGAGCTTGGCCTCGAGGCCCTCCTTGCCGCCGTACAGGTTGGCGAGGCCCTGCGGGTCCTGCGGGGCGTGGAACGCGAAGTTCCAGCCGCTCGTCTCCGTGTAGCCGCCGCCCCAGGCCTCGGGGTCGTAGGTCTCCGGGTCGACCGCGAACTCGCCGTCCGCGTGGCGCGGGACGAAGAAGTCGACCTCGGGGTCGAACAGCTCGACGTAGTGCGTCGCGCGCTCGAGGTAGTACGCGGACTCCTCGCGCAGCGTCTCGCGACGCTCGTCCGGCGTGGCCGGGTCCTCGGCGAGGGCCGCGGCCATGTTGCCGATGCCGAAGTCGTTGATCAGGCCCTCCAGGCCCCACGACACGGACTCGTGCGTGGACTCCGGCGTGAACCCGAGGAACGGCGACGTCTGCAGGCCCTTGCGGCCCACGGCGTTGCTCGGCGGGGAGACGGACGCGTTCTTCACCGCGGCGTCGTACGCCTCGAGCGCGACGTCGGTCGGCAGCGACCCCTTGAGGTACGCGTCGGCGAACGCGACGTCCGAGCTCGTGCCGGTCATGAGGTCCGCGTAGCCCGGCGAGGACCAGCGGGCGATCCAGCCGCCGTCGCGGTACTGCTCGACGAAGCCGTCGATCAGCTCGCCCGCGAGCTCCGGGTAGAGGAAGGAGTACGCCGGCCAGGCCGTGCGGTACGTGTCCCAGAACCCGTTGTTGACGTAGATCTTGCCCTCGACGACCTTCGCGTTGGTCGTGGTGTCCGTCGCGCTGCCCGACGTCGGGGACACCGGGCTCGCGTACTTGTGGACGGGGTTCTCGGGAGTGCCCGTGTTCTCGAACTGGGAGTTCGGGTACAGGTTGAGGCGGTAGAGGTTGGAGTAGAGCGTGACGAGCTGGTCCTCGCTCGCGCCCTCGACCTCGACGACCTCCAGGCGGTCGTTCCAGGCGTCGGTCGCCGCGGCCTTGACCTCGGTGAACGACCTCCCGTCGACCTCCTGGGCCAGGTTCTTGCGCGCCTGGTCGAGGCCGATGAACGACGTGGCGACGCGCAGCTCGACGGTGTCGTCGGACGACGTGTCGAACGTGGCGTAGCGCGCGTCCGCGCGGTTCCCCGCGGCGTTCCCGACCGCCGTCGGACTACGGTCGAAGGTGCCGGCGACGAACATGCGGGAGCGGCCCACGGACAGGCCCGAGCCGTTCTCGACCCACCCGGAGAGCGTCCCCGTGGCCTGGTCGAACGAGAGCTTCGAGGTGCCGTCGACCTTGTCGACGAGCACGTGCCCGACGTCGCCCGGGTACGTGAAGCGCAGCACCGCGGCGTGGTCCGCCGGGGCCACCTCGAGGGCGCTGCCGTTGGTGAACGTCACGCCGTAGTAGTCCGGCCGCGCCGTCTCGTCGTCGTGGTCGAACTCGAGCCCGCGCTGCGCGAGCGTGCCGGTCGGCGCACCCGTGGCGGGGCCGGCGGCAGGCAGGAAGGCGAGCTGGTTGCGGTCGCCCATCCACGGGCTCGGCTCGTGCGAGATGCCGAGGCCCTGGAGGACGGGCTTGTTGTTCGCGTTGTTGGCCTTCTGGTACTCGTACAGCCAGCTCTGCGACGACGCGTTCGTCATCGGCACCCAGAAGTTGAAGCCGTTGGGGACCGCGGCCGCGGGGATGTTGTTGCCGCGCGAGAAGCTGCCGCTCGACAGCGTGCCGCGGCGCGTGTCCACGTAGTTCGCGAGGCTCGATCCGTCGACCGTCTCCGGCTGCGCCGTGAGCGCGACGTCGTCGAGCCAGCCCGCGAACCGGGTGCCGGCCTCGCCGCCCGGGTTGTCGTAGCCGAGCAGCACCTGGTCGACCGTCTTGCCCTCCGCCACGTCCCCGAGGTCGACGCGCACGGAGTTCCACTGGTCGGCGTAGAGGATCTTGCCCTCGCCCTGGGCGCGCGCCGTCGCGACGGTCTCGTGCGCGTCGCGCGCCTCGAGGTCGGACAGGTACGTGCCGTCGGTGAAGAGGAGGTCGACCGCGGCGTACGTCGACGGGTACTGCAGGTCGTCGAGGAGCTCGGGGAAGATCGTGTAGCTCAGGCGGGTGTCCGCGCCCACCTCGACGTCGACGTCGTCGTAGAGGACGTTCGTCGCGCTCGCCGGGCCGTCCGCCAGGTGCGAGCCGTCGTAGCGCAGCGACGCGAGGCCGGTGAAGCCGACGCCCGCCTTGTTGGTGAAGTTCACCCGGGGGCCGGTCCCGACCTTCGTGGTCATGGGGGCCGCGCTCGGGCCTGCGCCGAGGTCCGCCGAGAGGTCCCAGCCGGCGAGCTGCACGAGCGGGTCGCCGGAGTTGGCGGTCACGTTGAGGCGCAGGTGCGTGTAGGCCGCGGTCGGTGCGTCGAGCTCGAACACCCGCTGCTGCTGGCGCTGCGGGAAGTCCTCCTCCGCGCGCTGGTCGAGGGGCGTCCACGTCGAGCCGTCGTTCGAGCCCTCGACGGTCCACGTCTTCGGGTCGCGGCCCGCGGCGTCGTCGGCCGAGGTGAGCGCGTACGCGCCGAACGACACGGGCTCGGTGAACTCGTACGCGACCCAACCGGTCGGGGCGAACGCGAGCCACTTGGTGCCCGAGCTGCCGTCGGCGAGGTTCGCCGCGCCCTCGTTGGGCAGGTTCTGGGCGCTCGCGGTGACGGTCTTGACCTTCCCCAGCACGCTGCCGGGCAGCCCGCTCGTGAAGGGGCCGATGTTGGTCTGCCACGGTGCGCCGTCACGCTCCGCGACGGTGGTGGCGAGGGGGGCGGTGTCACCCTGCTCGAACGACGAGGCGAAGTCGCCCGGCTCGGCGGCCGCGGCCGGCAGCGCCGTCGCGGCGCCCAGCGGGACGGCGAGCGGGACGGCCAGGGCGGCGGCGATCACGATCCCGAGGGGTCGCGACCTGCCGGACGTGCGGTGCGCGGCGCGTCCGCGGTGCAGTGGGGTCATGACGAGCGATCTCCTTCGATCGACAGCGCTGTCAGCCTGTGTGGGTGCCCCTGACAGCGCGCAGGGGGTAGCGCTGCCAGGGGCAGGCCGAACCTATGCGCCCGGGGCACCCGTGTCAACGGCAGGAGCGAGACGTCAGCCGTCCGACGACGGCGCCGCGACCTCGCCGGTGCCCCGCACGACGAGCCGCGTCGGCACGACCACGAGCCGCGGCGGCAGGTCGGGGTTCTCGGCGCGCGACACGGCGAGCGCCGCCGCCTTGCGCCCCATCTCGACGACGTCGTAGCCGACGACCGTCACGTCGAGGAGGTCCGCGAGCGCGAAGTCGTCGAAGCCCACGAGCGCGACGGGTGCCGCGGCGCCGTCCGGCCCTGCCGCGTGGTCGCGGAGCGCCTGGAGCGCGCCCACCGTGATCTTGTTGTTCGCGGTGAGCAGCGCCGTCGGGGGCTCGGGCAGCGCGAGCAGCTCGGTGACGAACGTGCGCGCGAGGTCGGCGTCGTGGGCGCCGTCGCGCACGTAGTGCTGCGGCGACTCGACGCCCGCGCCGCGCAGGGTCGCGACGAACTCGTCCCGACGCTCCTGGAACGTCCACAGCCTCGACTCGTCGCCCACGAGCGCGATCCGCCGGTGACCGTGCGCGAGGAGGTGCGTCACGGCGTCGCGCATCCCGCCCCGGTTGTCGATGACCACGGTGTCGGCCTCGACCCCCTGCGCCGGACGGTCGACGAAGACCACGGGCAGGCCGCCGTCGAGCTCTCGCTGGAGGGCCGAGTGGTCGGTCGCGGTGGGCGTCACGACGAGCGCCCCGACGCGGCGCTCGACGAGGGCCTCCGTGAGGCTGCGCTCCCGCGCCGGGTCCTCGTCGGAGCTCGTCGTGATGAGCTGGAGGCCGTGGTGGCGCAGCTCCCGCTCGATCCCGCTCGCGAGCGCCGAGTAGAACGGGTTGGCGAGGTCACCGGTGACGAACCCCACGAGGCGCGACGAGCCGCCGCGCGCCAGGTCGGCCGCGACCGCGTTGCGCCGGAACCCGAGCCGCTGGGCGGCGTCCTGCACCTTCTCCCGCGTGGGTGCGGCGACGTTGGGCTCGTCGTTGAGCACGCGCGACGCGGTCTTGAGGCTCACGCCGGCGAGCTCGGCGACCGAGGCGAGCGTCGGGCGCCTTCCCCCGCGCCCGCCGGGCGCACGCCTCTGGCCGTACGCCGTCGGCGTCGTCGCGTCGGGTTCCCCCTGCAGCACCATCGTCTAGACCTCTCGTCGACCGCGGATGAGCATGTCGACGACGATAGCGAGCAGCAGGACCGCTCCGGTCACGATGTACCGCGTCGCCGTGTCGAGGTTGAGCAGCGTGAGGCCGTTCGCGATCGACTGGATGACGAGCACGCCGAGCAGCGCGGACCACGCGCTGCCCCGCCCGCCGAAGAGGCTCGTGCCGCCGATGACCGCCGCGGCGATGGCCGTGAGGTACGTGTCCGCACCACCGGTGCCCTGGTTCGCCGCGGCCAGCCGGCCGGCCGCGAGGACGCCGCCGAGGGCCGCGAACGTGGAGCACGCGACGAAGCACGAGACGACCGTGCGGCGCACGGCGACGCCCGCGAGCAGCGCCGACCGGCGGTCCCCGCCGACGGCGCGCACCGAGCGTCCCCACCGCGTGCGCCGCAGCAGGACGTCGACCACGACGACGAGCGCGACGAACAGCACGACGGTGTACCCGACACCGCGGGCGGTGCCGAGGTACGCGACGGTCCCGGCGAGCACGACGGCGAGGACGCCGGTCCGCACCGCGATGCGCGCCGCGCCCGGCGCGGGCAGCTCCGCGCGGACCCGGCGCACGTGGTCGACGACCTGGACCGCGAGGTACCCGGCGACCACCACCGCCACGACGGCCCACGCCACGGGCTGCGGCAGGAAGCCCTGCTGGACGGTCCGCACGAGCCACGACTCGAAGGGGAGGTTGATCGACCCGTTGGGCCCGAGGACCCGCAGCTGGACGCCGGCGAGCATGAGCAGGCCCGCGAGGGTGAAGACGAACGACGGCAGCCCGAGGCGCGTCGAGAGCGCCCCGTACCCGAGACCGACGACGACGCCCACCGCGAGCGCCGCGAGGATCGCGAGCGCGACGGGCCACCCGAGGCTCACCGTCCCGACGGCGAGCACGGCCGCGGCCAGACCGCTCACCGAGCCGACGGAGAGGTCGATCTGCCCCACGAGCAGCACGAGCACGACGCCGAGGGCGATCATCCCGGTCGGGGCGCTCTGGAGGGTGAGGTTGACGAGGTTCTCCGCGGAGAGGAACGCGGGGTTGATGACGCCGAGGACGGCCCAGATGACGAGGAGGGCGCCGACGATCGGGAGCATGCCGAGGTGCGCGCCGCGCACGCGCTGCACGACGGACCCCGAGAGCGTGCCGTGCCGGTCGCCCGCGCGGTCGAGTGGGAGGCCCGTCGTGGGGCCGGGGACGCTCATCGCGGCACCGCCCTCGGGCCACCCGGTCGGCCGGGACGGACGGCGCCGGTCATCGCGGCGAGCAGGTCCTCGTACGACGTGTCGCCCGCGAACTCGCCGTGCACGCGCCCGAGCCGCAGGACGAGGATGCGGTCGGCCACGGCCTGCAGCTCGCCCGCCTGGTGGCTCACGAGCACGACGGCGTGGCCGCGCTCGCGCAGCTTCTCGATGAGGTTGAGGACCTCGGCGGTCTGGCGCACGCCGAGCGACGCCGTCGGCTCGTCGAGGACGAGCACGCGCGGGGCCCCCAGGAGGGCGCGCGCCACGGCGACGACCTGGCGCTGCCCGCCGGACAGCGCCCGGACGGGGAGCCGCACCGACGGCACGGTCGCGGCGAGCTGGTCCAGCAGCCCCCACGCCTCGCGCTCCATCGCGACCTCGTCGAGGAACGGTCCGTGGACCGTCTCCTGCCCGAGGAAGAGGTTCTCGACGACGTCGAGGTCGTCGACGAGCGCGAGGTCCTGGAAGACGGCGGCGATCCCCAGCTCGCGGGCCGCCTTCGGCGACGAGATGGCGACGGGCTCGCCGTCGAGCAGGACCTGCCCCGTGTCGGGGCGGAACGCGCCGGCGACGACGCCCGCGAGCGTCGACTTCCCCGCGCCGTTGTCCCCGACGACGGCGAGGACCTCGTGCTCGTGCACGTCGACGTCCACGTCGACGAGCGCGCGCACGCCGCCGAAGCTCTTCGACACGCCGCGCAGCGACAGGACCGGCTGGGGCTCGCTCACGAGGCCGCCTCCAGCAGGCCGACGTCGACGCAGGCCTCGACGTAGTACGGGGTGCAGATCTCGTCGACGGTGTAGACGCCGCCGTCGACGAGGACGCGCTGGACGTCGTCGGGCCCGACGGCGCGCGGCGCGAGCAGGAGGCTCGGCACGCCGTCGATCACGGCCGTGGCGCGGGGGTCCTGCCCCCGCAGCAGCCGGACCGCGAGCTCGGCGGCGGTGCGCGCCTGCTGCGTGGTCGCCTTGTAGACCGTCATGTACTGGTCGCCCGAGACGACCCGCTGGACCGCGGCGAGCTCGCCGTCCTGCCCGGTCGTCGGCGGGACGGGGTCGAGGCCCGCGGCCTTCATCGCGGCGATGGCTCCGCCCGCGATGCCGTCGCTCGCGGCGAAGACGCCGTCGACGCGGCCGGGGTACTGGGTGAGCTGGCCCTCGACCCACTCGGTCGCCTTGTCGGGGCTCCAGTCGGGGGTGTCGTACTCGGCGAGCACGTCGATGTCCTCTCCGTCGAGAGCGCGGTGGGCGCCCGCGGCGAGCGCCGCGGAGTTCGGGTCGGTCGGCGACCCCTGGACGAGCAGCACCCCCGGTCGGCCCTCCGCGGTCGGGTCCTCCTCGGAGCGGGCCTCGACCGCGCCGACCAGGGCCTCCCCCATGAGGTAGCCGATGAGCTCGTTGTCGAACGACACGTAGTAGTTCGCGTCGGCGACGAAGCGATCGTAGGCGATGACGGGCACCCCGAGGCGCTGCGCCTCCGCCACGACGCTCACGGCGGCGACCGTGTCGACGGCGTCGAGCACGAGGACGTCCGCGCCGCGCGCGAGCATCGACTCGGCCTGCTGCTGCTGGTTCGCCGCGTCCTGGGCGGCGTTGGCGTACAGCACCTCGCACGTGGGGCAGCGTCGCTCGACCACGGACACGAACGTCGGGCGGTCCGTCGTCTCGTACCGGGCCGTCTTCGCCTCGGGCAGCAGGAGCCCGATCGTGCCCTCGGACGGTCCGGACTGCTCCGCACCCCGGTCGACGGCGCAGCCCGCGCCCAGCGCGAGCGTCACCGCGGCGAGCGCCGCGAGCGCCCGGGCCCGACGACGCGGTGCGGGCGCCGGGGCCCCGTGCCCGCGGCTCATGCCCCCACCCCCAGCGCACCGCTGACGCGCGCCGTGTCGAGCGCGACGGCGAGCGCGCCCCGGACCTCGGCCGCCGAGCCCAGCGCGGACGCGACGACCGCGACCGGTCCGGCCGTGCTCGGCACGGTGCGCTGCTCGAGGACGGTGCGCAGCGGCCCCAGCAGGATCTCGCCCGCCTCGGCGAGCTGCCCGCCGACGACGACGATCTCGGGGTCGACGAGGTTGCACAGGTTCGCCGCGGCGACGCCGAGGTGCTGCCCGGCGTCGAACAGGACGCGTCGGCAGCCGGGGTCGCCCTCGCGGGCGCGGGCGATGACGTCGCGCAGCGTGAGGTGGCCGCGGCTCTCGGAGAGCATGCCGAGCAGCACGTTCGCGCCCACGAACGTCTCGAGGCAGCCACGGTTGCCGCACCGGCAGATGGGTCCGTTCTCGTCGATCGTCACGTGCCCGATCTCGCCCGCGACCCCGCCGCGCCCGTGGACGAGGCGCCCGCCGAGCACCAGCCCGCCGCCCACGCCGTGCGAGACGCGCAGGTACGCGACCGCGTCGTGGCCCTGCGCCGCACCGAAACGCGTCTCGGCGAGCGCGCCGAGGTTCGCGTCGTTGTCCACGGTCACGGGCGCGCCGACCTCCGCCTCGAGCAGCTCGGGCACCACCACGCCGTCCCAGCCGCGCAGCATCCCCACCGTCGCGATGCGGCCGGTGCGCACGTCCACGGGCGCCGGGACCCCGACCCCGACGGCGAGCAGCTCGCCCGGCGCGGCGTCGACCGAGGCGACCATCTCCTCGACGAGCATCGCGGCGCGCTGGAGGCCGGTGTCGGCACGGTGGTCGGGCGCGAGGGGCATGCGCTGGTCGGCGAGGACCCGCATCGAGGCGTCGGCGAGCGCGACGCGCAGCGAGCGCGTGCCGAAGTGGACGCCGGCGACGAGGCCGAGGTTGCGCGCGAGCGTCACCTGGAGCGCGCGCCGCCCGCTGCGCGTCGACGGCGACGTGTGCAGGACGCCCGCACCCGTGAGCTCCTTGACGATGTTGGAGACGGTGGCCGGGGACAGCCCCGTGACGCCGGCCAGCTCGATCTGCGTGAGGGAGCCACGCTGCTGGACGGCGCTCACGATCCGGGCTCGGTTGGCCTCACGCAGTGAAGTCTGCGAGCCCGGGGTCACCCGGTCAGCGCGCACGAGCGCCAGAATAGCTCCTTGCGTTCATTTCCTGGCCTGAGCTGCGAGCCCGAGGCCCCGGGGTGCGCCGGTCCGACGGTCGGACGACCGGCGCACCCCCGGGGGTCGGTCAGCCGCAGGTCGGAGCGGGGTGCTCCGGCGTGACGACGGTCTCGCGGCCCTCCGCACCGTCCGACGGACGGGCGGTGACCGTCACGGCGTCGGCCTGCGGGGTGGCGCCCCGCACCGCGAAGGACTGGTACGCGCTCGTGCCCGGCGCGACGCCGGTGAACGTCTTCGTCCCGTACGGGGTGGCGATCTCGACGTCCACCGGGACGTCGTCGTCGTTGACCGCGCGGACCGCGAGGTAGGGCTTGCCCGCGAGGCACCGCACGTCGGCGGTCGCGGTGACGGCCACGCCGTCGGCGGCCTCGGGCCGCTCGATGACGCCGTCGACGCCCTGGCCGCCCACCCGCACCGTGATCTCGTCGAGCGAGCCCGCGGCGGAACGGTAGGTGTAGTCGAGCACGCCGCGGCCGTCGGCCGTGACGAACGCGACGTGGTCCAGACCGTCCACGCCCTCCGCGGTCGCCTCGACGACGAGGACCGCACCCGGGGAGAACCCGGAGCCGTCCAGCGTGACCGACTGCGTGTCCGCCGCGAAGCCGACCTCGAACGTCGGCTCGGAGCCGGGGACCACCTCGCGCAGCGCCGCGTGGGAGAAGGACTCCTCCCCGGCCGCGAGGTCCTTCGTCCACGCACCCGCCACCGGTGCGAGCGTGCCGTCCCGCACGAGGAGGTAGGACAGCGACGCAGGCGTGGTGCCCTCCGGCAGCGAGACCGGCAGGTCGCCGTCCTGGTTGCCGTCCTCGGTGTCGAACGTGACCTCGCGGTAGCCGAGCATCCGGTTCGCGTCGTCGTACGCCACGGCGATGCTGCGGATCTTCTCGCCGGTCGGCTCGGTGCTGAGCAGGTAGCCGACCGACGCCGTCGTCCCGCTCACCTCGGAGGTCAGCCGGATCATGTCGACGGGCTCGTCGAGCTCGTCGCCCACGAACGTCACCTGCGGGTCGCCCCACACCCCCTGCGCGGGAACCGTCGCGCCCTCGGCCGGGAGCATCAGCAGTCGCAGCGCCTCGTACGGGTGGCGCTCGCCGTCCTCGCCGACGTAGGTCAGGTCGAGGTCGAACCGGTGCAGGTCGTGCTGGACCTCGAGGTCGCCCGAGTAGTCGGCGTTCGCCAGGACCGGAGAGGTGCCCAGCTCGTCCCAGCCCTCGGTGGGCACGTCGGCGCCCGTCGCCCCGGCGTAGAAGCCGTTCGTGAGCGACGCGGCGTCGCGCGCACCCCACACCGCGAACCGGACGGCCGTGCCGTCGCCGCCGTCGGGCTGCATCGTCCAGTCCACGCCGACGTCCGCCGTGAAGCGCAGCGCGTCCCGGTGGGACACGTCGACGTCGAGCACCTGCGCGGCCCGGCCGGCCAGGCCGTGCTCGTACTCCTCGACCACGGCCCCCGCGCCCTCGCCGCTCTCGCGCAGGCGCAGGGTCGTGTCGCCCCCCGCGCCCTCGCTGCGGTCGAGGTAGACGCCGCCGGAGCTGCTGTAGGCGTACAGCAGGTTGCCGTGCAGCACCGCGGACTGGTCCTCGCCGTCCTCGGCGATCGAGCCGGGGACCGTGACGAGGTCGCCGACGTAGGCCTGCTGGCCCTCCGGGGACCCGGCACGCTCGAACGCGATCTCGTAGGTCTCGGTGCCGACGCGGACCGTCGCGGTGCCCGGTACCTCCGTCGCCTGGGTGACGTGGACGAAGAGACCGCGGTCGTGGTCGACCGAGACCGTCGGCACGTCGGCACCGGACCCGAGCACCAGCGCGTACTCGTGCACCTCGGGGTCGAAGCCGGGCAGGGTCGCACCGTCGAGCGAGATCCCCTGGAGCTGAGGGTCCTCCGGCAGGTCGACGGCGATGCGCGGGTCGCCCCACACACCTTGGTCGTGGCCGTTGTCGCCGTTCGCGTTCATCACGAGGCGCAGCGCCTCGTAGCGGGCGGTCCCGCCGTCCGCCTCGTAGGTCAGGGGCACCTCGTCGAACGCGAAGTCGTTCCGCCCGGACATCACCGGGCTGGCGGCGAGCTTCGTCCAGCCGTCCGTGACGACCGTGCCGGTGCCCGCCGCGCCCGGAGCCATCGGCGCGTAGTAGTCGGCGGTCAGCGCGTCGACGTCCGGGTGGCCCCACACCTCGAAGATCACGCTGGAGCGTGTCGCGCCCGAGCCCGACCACTTCGAGGGGTCGATCCCGCCGGTGCCGGAGAACGTGGTCACCGCGTGGCCGGAGATGTCGAGGTCGACGATCTGGTGCGCGTTGCCCTGGAAGCCCTTCTCGTAGGTGCCGCTCGCCGTCTGGAGGGCCGCGCCCGTCCCGCTGACGTCCTCGAAGATCCGGGAGTAGCCGCTGTACGCGTACAGCAGGTCGCCCACGCCGGGCTGTCCGCCGGTGTAGGCGCCGGACGCCGACACGGTCGGCGGCACGGCGACGAGGTCGGAGACCGCGAGCACGGGCTGCGGCTCGGGGGCCCGCTCGATGTTCACGGTGTAGTCCACCGACGACGCACCGGACGTCACGTGCAGCACGGCCGTCCCGGGGATCTCCGTCGGCTGGTCGATCGTCACCGTCGTGCCCTCGGGAGCGGTCGCCGTGACCTCCGGCAGCAGCGACTCCGGGTAGTACTCGGGGAGCGTGAAGTCGTAGCCGAACGTCTCCGGGGTGAACCCGTCGAGGGGCATGCCGTCGACCGACACGGAGTCCAGCAGCGCGAACGTCGGCGCCGGGTAGATGGCCTTGGACCGCGCCATCGGGTCGGAGCCGGCCTCGAGCGGCGCGAGCGTGTACGTGTAGTCGAGCAGCGCCGCGTCGGTCTTGCGGATCATCGCCGACGGCGGCTCGGAGCCCCAGTCGAGGTTGCCGACGCCCTTCTGGTGCTCGAGCACGCGCAGCACCACGTCGTCCGTCCGCTCGGCCTCGTGCGGGTAGCGCTTCTTGGAGCTGAAGGACGACAGCGACTCCGGCGTGTGGTGCAGCGCGACCGCCTCGAGCGGGTCGCCCGAGTAGCCCTCGCCGTACGTCATCGAGGCGAGCAGGCCGGTGCCGTCGTCGTCGGTGAGCGCCATCCAGCGCACGTCGGTCTTGTTCCCGTTCTCCTGGATGCGCGGGTAGGGCACGAACTGGTCGGTGACCGTGCCGGACCACACGCCGACGTTGTTGCCGGCCTTGCGGTCCCAGTAGGTCTCCGACGGCCCGCGCCCGTACCACTCGACGTTCTCGAAGCGGCTCGGGAGCTGCATCATCATGCCGAACTCGCCGAGCTGGTCGGGTGCCTCGGCGGACGGCACGAGCCGCGCCCCCACGACGACCGTCCCGTCGGCGTACACCGTGTACGTGGTCGTGTACGCGCTGCCGTTGCGCAGCGTCGCGTTGACGACGATCTTCGTCGCACCGCCGTCCCCGCCGAGCGTGTTGACGGAGACTGCCTGCAGGTCCTCGCCCTGGTTCAGCCAGCCCTGGTAGCCCTCCGGCGTCGCGAGGTTGTGCGCGTTGCCGCGGACCGCTCCGTTCTGGTCGGTCTCGGCACGGAAGAACGAGCCCACGGGCGCCTTGGTGACGAGGTCCTCGTCGCCGACGCGGTACGTGTCCAGCAGGCCCGTCGCCGTGTCGACCGCGACCGTGAAGGGCGAGCCCCCGGGGGTCGTGCCCGTGACGGTCACGGCGTCGTCGGAGACGTCCGTGCGCGACGCGGCGAGCGCGTCGAGGTCGACGACCTGGTCGACGCCACGGGCGTCGAGCGCGAACTGGGCGCTGCCCTGGACGTACCCCGCCTCCGCGTAGGGCGTGTCCGCGGCGAGCCGGTACTCGACGAGGAGCTGGTACTCGGCCCCCGGCGTCGGGTCCTCGACGCCGTACGGGAGCGTCACCGTCTTCGTCGAGCCGGCGGCCACGTCGCCCGTGGGCGGCGCGAGGTCCGCCTCGGCGTCGGTCAGCGTGCCGGTCTGGACGGTCGCCCCGTCCTCCTGCAGGGACCACACGATGTCGTAGTAGCTCGCGTTCTTGAACCGGTTGAGGTTCGTGATCGTGACCTGACGCTCCGCGCGCTGCGCGTCCGTCTGGGAGAACTTGAGGTCCTGGTACTGCTTCTTGACCTCGTAGGCGCCGGGCTTCCACGTGCGGTCCGGGAAGAGCACGCCGTTCATGAGGAAGTTGCCGTCCCCGGACACCTGCGGCCAGCTGCCGTCCATGCCGAAGAACAGGTCGTCGCGGGTGACCCCGTCGGACGTGTCGACGCCCTCCTTGAGCGTCAGCGCCGACTGGTCGACGTAGTCCCAGATGAACCCGCCCTGCTGGCGGTGGCTGCTCTCCATGATGTCGACGTAGCGCGACAGCTCGCCGCCCGTGTTCCCCATGAAGTGCTGGTACTCCATCATGATGAACGGCTTCTCCGCCGTCGGGCGGTTCGCGGCGTTGTAGGCCGGGTACATCGCGCCGATCATGTCGACGCGCGGGTTGCCGTTGTCGCCCTGGTAGTGGACCAGCTTCTCGCCGTCGAGCTCCTTGATGACGTCGATCATCGTGTCGAAGTTCGGTCCGGTGCCCGCCTCGTTGCCGAGCGAGTAGATGATCACCGAGGCGTAGCCCTTGTCCCGCTCGACCATGCTGCGCATGCGCTGCTCCATCGAGACCGTGTACCGCGAGTCGTTGCCCGGGAAGTCACGGCTCGTCAGCGACGGGTCGATGGCGTACGGCGTGTTGTTGATGCCGTCGCGCCCGTTGTGCGACTCGACGTTCACCTCGTCCATGACGTACAGGCCGTACTCGTCCGCGAGGTCGAGCAGGTGCGGGTCCGGGGGGAAGTGGCTCGTGCGGATCGCGTTCATGTTGAGCTGCTTGGCGTTGCGCACGTCGGCCACGACGTTCTCGTACGGCACGTGGTGCCCGTACGCGGGGTCGTTCTCGCCGCGGTTGACGCCGTAGAGCTCGATGTTCTGGCCGTTGATGCGCATGTTCGACGTCGAGTCCGACGTGCCCGCGTGCTCCATGAAGAACTCGCGGAAGCCGACGCGCTTGCCGAAGGTCTCGAGCGTCGTCCCCTCCGCGTCGGCCAGCTCGAGGACCAGCGTGTAGAGGTTCGGCAGCTCGGCGGACCAGAGCGCGGGGTTCTCGACGGTGGTGCTGAGGTCGGCGGTGCCCGTCTCGCCGGCACCGACCGTGACGGTGGCGCTCACGGGCTCCCCGACCGGCTCGCCCTGCGCGTCGAAGAGGTGCGCGCGCACGGTGCGCTCCGCGGCCTCCGCCGACGTGTTCGCCACGTCGACCTCGACCTCGAGCTGCGAGGAGGAGTAGTCGTGGTCCGTGAACGTCGTCTCGACGTCGTAGTCGTACACCGCGACCTCGGGCTGGACCGTGAGGTAGACGTCGCGGTGGATCCCGGCGAAGTTCAGCCCGTCCTGGCTCTCCAGGAAGCTGCCCGTGGTCCACCGGTACACCTGGACGGTGATGAGGTTCTCGCCCTCGTGCACGTAGTCGGTGACGTCGAACTCCGACGTGCTGAAGCTGTCCTCGCCGTACCCCACGACGGCGCCGTTCACGGAGAGGTAGAACCCGGACTCGACGCCGAGGAACGACAGGATCAGCCGGTTGTCGGCGATGTCCTGCGCGGTGAGGTCGAGCGTGCGCATGTAGGTGCCGACCGGGTTGAACGCCGTCGGCGCCTGCGCGGCGTCGAAGTCGCCCTGGTTCGGGACGCCCCCGCCGGAGGCCTGGAAGGGGTAGTCCTGGTTGTTGTAGATCGGGAAGTCGGTGCCCAGGGCTCCCGCGTACCGGCCGGCCACCTGCCAGCTCGACGGGACCTCGATGTCCTGGTACCCCTCGTCCGGGATGCTCGTCACGCCGGAGACGTCAGGCTTGTCGGCCGGGGCGTCCACCTGGTTGAACTGCCACGTGCCGTTGAGCAGGCGGACGTTCTCCGACGCGCGCTGCGCCTGGTGGAGGGTCGGGTTGGCCTTGGCCTCGTCGACCGTGTCGAAGGGCACCATGACCGACCGGGCCGGTGTCTGGCCGACCTTCACCGCCGTCGGCGTCGTCCACTCGGAGCCGGTGACGTCAGGGTTGTCGACCGCCGTGGGGACCGCGACCGCACCGGCCGCCGGAGCGACCAGGCCGGAGACGACGAGTCCCGCAGCGGCCGCGGCCGCGACCGCCCATCGGACGGTTCTGCGGTGGACAGGACGTCCGAGGACGTCGCTCGTGCTTCGCATCTCTCTCCTTCGAGGGCGCGGTGCTGCGTGTTGCGGCTGAGCGTCGGCGACGACGCGGGCCGTGGGCTTGCCGGGACGGCGGGTGCGACGCGCGGGCCGCACCGGACGGACGAGCGCTCGGGGACCGGCGCACGGGCAGTCTACGATCACATCTCAACAAAAAACAACACGACCCATCATGACCGGGGTTCGGCCGGCCGCGCGCCCGGGACGAGCTCCGCCTCCTCGGCGCGCTGCGCCTGGCACGTCGGCCGCTCCGTCACGGGCCTCTTGCGTCCAAGTCATGATGGGAACATCACGAAAGAGTCTCGGCTGCGTTCATTTCTTGACATCAACGTCGGGGCGACGTTGTATGGGCCTCGGGTTCGAGGGCGCACCGATGCGCCCGGCCGACGACGAGGACCTCCCCCGTCCTCTCGTGGGCCCCCGACGACCGAAGAAGGCGTAGGGATAGACACGATGCGACTCACTCGCAGGACGAGCGCGACGGTGGCCGGTGCCGCCCTCGTGGGTCTGGCACTCGCCGCGTGCAGCGGCGGCGGTTCCGGTGACGAGAACACCGACGGTGGTAGCAGCGGCGGCGGCAGCGACGAGGTGGAGGTCTTCACCTGGTGGGCGGCCGGCTCCGAGAAGGCGGGCCTCGACGCCCTCGTCGGTGTGTTCGGCGAGCAGCACCCCGACACCGAGTTCATCAACGGCGCGGTCGCCGGCGGCGCCGGCTCGGCCGCGAAGGACCTCCTCCAGTCCCGCCTCCAGGCGCAGGACCCGCCGGACACGTTCCAGGCGCACGCCGGCGCGGAGCTGCAGGACTACATCGACGCCGCGCAGATCGAGGACGTCTCCGACCTGTACGACGAGTTCGGCCTGACGGACGTCTTCCCGCCCGACCTGGTCGACCGCGTCACGGCCGAGGACGGCGCGATCTACTCGATCCCGTCGAACATCCACCGTGCGAACGTGGTCTGGGCCAACCCGACCGTGCTCGAGGACAACGGGATCGACCCCGCCGCGGAGTACGCGGACCTCGACGCCTGGATGGCCGACCTCGAGAAGCTCAAGGCCGCGGGCGTCACGCCGCTGTCGGTCGCGACGACGTGGACCCAGGTCCACCTGCTCGAGACCGTGCTCCTCGCGGAGCTCGGCGCCGAGTCCTACAACGGGCTGTGGGACGGTTCGACCGACTGGGAGGGTGCCGAGGTCACGGGCGCGCTCGAGAAGTTCGAGACGCTCATGGGCTACACCAACACCGACCGTGACGGGCTCGACTGGCCCGAGGCGACCCAGATGGTGATCGACGGCAACGCCGCGTTCAACGTCATGGGCGACTGGGCCGTCGCGGCGTTCGAGGAGCAGGACAAGGCCCTCGGCACCGACTTCATCGCGTTCCCCGTCCCGGGCACCGACGGCGTGTTCGACTTCCTCGCCGACTCGTTCACCCTCCCGGTGGGCGCGCCGCACCCGGACGGCGCCAAGGCGTGGCTCGAGACCGTCGGCTCCCTCGAGGGCCAGGTCGCGTTCAACAAGGCCAAGGGCTCCATCCCGGCCCGCACCGACGCCGACCCGTCGGAGTTCTCGGAGTACCAGCAGACGGCCATCGAGTCGTTCGGCCAGGACACCATCGTGTCCTCGCTCGCGCACGGTGCCGCCGCGCCGGTCGCGACGCTCAACGCGATCTCCGACGCGACGAGCAAGTTCACCTCGGGCGGGTCCGACCTCGCGGCCTTCCAGTCCGAGCTCGCCGCCGCGCAGGGCTGACGCCCTCGGGTGCGGGCCCCGCGCGGGCCCGCACCCGTCGCGCGCGCCGGCCGACCCGACGCACGTCCCCAGACCCGGGAAGTCCAACCATGCTCAAGTCCTTGCGGCGAGCCGGCCCCGCGCTGCTCATGCTCGCCCCCTCGCTGATCCTCGTGGGCATCTTCGTCTACGGGCTCATCGGCGCGAACTTCCAGACCTCGATCACCGACAACCACACGGCCGCCCAGGCGACCGGCCAGAAGCCGTCGGTCGTCGTGTGGTTCCAGAACTACACCGACCTGCTGGGCAGCGAGGCGTTCCAGCACTCGCTGAAGAACCTCGTCCTGTACACCGTGGTGTTCCTCGTCGGCACCATGCTCATGGGCTTCCTGTGGGCGTGGCTCCTCGACAAGCCCCTGCGCGGCGAGGGGATCTTCCGCTCGGTCTACCTGTTCCCGATGGCCGTGTCGTTCGTGGCCTCGGGCGTCGTGTGGCGCTGGCTGCTCAACTCGAACCAGGACGAGGCCGCGAGCGGGCTCAACCGGCTGTTCCAGATGGTCGGCCTGGACTTCCTGCAGAACAACTGGTGGAACAACGTCACCTGGGGCATCACCGCGATCGCCATCCCGGCGATCTGGCAGCTCTCCGGGTACGTCATGGCGCTGTTCCTCGCCGGGTTCCGCGGCATCCCCGAGGAGCTCCGCGAGGCGGCGCGCATGGACGGCGCGAGCGAGTGGAAGCTGTACCGCCACGTGCTGTTCCCGCAGCTCTCGCCCATCGCGCTCTCGGCGCTCATCATCATCGGCCACATGTCGCTCAAGGCGTTCGACCTCATCATGTCGATCTCCAAGCCGGCGAACTACCAGACCAAGGTGCCCGCCGTCGACATGTACGTGTTCAAGTCGAGCTTCGACTACGCGAGCGCCGCGGCCGTCGGGTCGATCCTGCTCGTCATCGTGGCCGTCGTCATCGTGCCCTACCTGGTCCGCACCAACCGTCAGGAGAAGCGATGACCACCACCTCCACACCGGCGGTCCCTGCTCCGGACGTCGTCGGCACGCCCCGCGAGACGCGCCCCCCGCGCGGCCGCGAGCGCTTCTCCGTCGGGCGCACGCTGCGCTACGCGGCCCTGGTCGTCTTCCTCCTCATCGTGCTCATCCCGGTCTACGTGCTCCTCGTGACGAGCTTCAAGGGCGCGGGCGACGCGTCGCCGGCGCGCGCGTGGGCGCTCCCCGAGGTGTGGACGCTCGACAACTGGCGGGCCGCGTGGGACTCGCTCGCCCCCGCCATCTGGCGCACGCTGCAGATGGTCGTCCCGGCGTCGATCATCGCCGCGTTCCTCGGCTCGCTCAACGGGTTCGTGCTGTCGCGCTGGAGCTTCAAGGGAGCGAACCTCGTCTTCACGCTCATCCTGTTCGGGATGTTCATCCCGTACCAGGCCGTGATCATCCCGCTCAACCAGCTCGTGCTGGGGCTGGGCATCCCGAGCGGCGTGCCGACGCTGATCCTGCTGCACGTGGTCTTCGGCATCCCGATCACGACGCTGATCTTCCGCAACTACTACCAGACGATCCCGCACGAGCTCATCGAGGCGGCGCGCGTCGACGGCGCGGGCATGCTGCGGACGTACTGGTCGGTGGTGCTGCCGATCTCCGTCCCCGCGTTCGTCGTCGTGCTCATCTGGCAGTTCACCTCGGCGTGGAACGACTTCCTCTTCGCGGTGTTCTTCTCCTCCAGCCAGAACGGCCCGGTGACCCTGGCGCTGAACAACCTGGCGAACGGCGCGCTGCTCCAGAACTACGGCGTGTCCATGGCAGGAGCGCTCTTCGCGTCCCTGCCCACGCTGGTCGTCTACATCCTCCTCGGCAAGTACTTCGTCGGGGGCCTGATGTCCGGCTCCGTCAAGGGCTGACCCGGACGACCCAGCACCACCCGCGAGGGAGGACCGACAGGTCCTCCCTCGCGTCGCACCACCACCCGGCGCGACGGCGCGCCGATCCTCCCGCACGACCGTGACCGCACACCCCTGCGGCCGCGGCGTCGAGCGGCGTCCTGCCACCCGCAGCGGGACGGCCGCCCACTCCACCGACGACGACGTCCGAAGGAGCTCCCCCGCATGCACGACCCCACCGTCCGTCCTCCGTCCCTCCGCGGCGCCCGATCACGGAACCCGCGCACCTGCCGTCCGGCGGGCGTCGCGCTCGGCCTCGCTCTCGCCCTGCTGGCCCCGGTCACCACCGCGACGCCGGCCCTGGCCGCGCCGACAGCGCTGCCAGCGACCTCCGGTGCGGTGGACACCGCCGCCGTCGCTCAGCTCAGCGGGCACGACGTCGTGTCCCCCGACGGAAGCCTGGACCTCACGGTCGGCGTCGTCGACGGCCGGCTCAGCTACGACGTCGTGCGCGACGGCTCGACGACCGTCGTCGACGCGTCCGGGCTCGGCCTCGTCCTGCGCGGACCCGACGTGGACCTCACGTCCGGCATGGCGATCGAGTCGGTCGAGCGAGCCGAGGTCGACGAGACGTGGACCCCCGCCTGGGGGACGCAGTCCTCCGTCCGCAACCACGCGAACGAGCTCACGGTCCACGCGCGCCACGAGTCGGGCCTGCTCGTCGACGTCGTCGCGCGCGTCTTCGACGACGGCGTCGGCCTGCGCTACGTGTTCCCGCAGCAGCCGGCGCTCGACGCACCGTTCACCGTGACCGCGGAACGCACGGAGTTCGCCCTTCCCGCCGACCTCACGGCCTACTACATCCGGGCCGGGAAGGACTGGAACGCGGACGAGAAGCACTACCTCACGACGGCGGTCGGCAACGTCCCGGACGCGCAGACCCCGATCACGTTCTCGCGCGACGACGGCCTCTTCGTCGCGGTGCACGAGGCCGACCTCACGGACTACGCGAGCATGACGCTCAAGCGCCTCGACGGCGAGCCCGGCACGCTCGTGAGCGAGCTGATCGCCCTGCCGGACGGGACGAAGGCCGTCCTGGACGTGACCGACGCGAGCTTCGCGACACCGTGGCGCACGGTGCAGGTGGGCCGCGAGGCGGGCGACCTCGCCGAGTCGCACCTCGTCCAGAACCTCAACGACCCGTGCGCGGTCTGCGACGTCGACTCGGACGGCGACGGCACGGCCGACACCACGGACTGGATCGAGGCCGGCACGTACACGGGCGTGTGGTGGGAGCTCCAGCGCCGCGACACGACCTGGACCGCGGGCCCTCGGCACGGTGCGACGACCGCGCGCATCAAGGAGTACGTCGACCTCGCGGCCGAGGCGGGCGCGAGGTACGTGCTCGCCGAGGGCTGGAACACGAACGCCGGCGGGTCGTGGACGAACCAGGACTTCACCACCCCGATGCCTGACGTCGACATCGACGAGGTCCTCGCGTACGCCGAGGCGAACGGCGTCTCCTTCGTCGGGCACAACGAGACGCGCGGCTACGTCGACTACTACGACGAGAACCTCGAGCGCATCTTCTCGCAGTACGAGGAGTGGGGGATCCACGCGATCAAGACCGGGTACGCGACCCGCTTCCAGCTCGGCGGCGTGAACCGGAGCCACTACGACCAGGAGGCGGTCCGGCACTACCAGCGGGTGATCGACGCCGCGGCCCGCCACCAGATCTCGATCAACGCGCACGAGGCGATCAAGCCCACCGGCAAGGAGCGCACCTACCCGAACATGATGACCGGCGAGGGGATCGCCGGCATGGAGCAGCAGAACTACATGGGGGCCGGTGGCAACCCGCCGGGGCAGGCGACGATCCTGCCGTTCACGCGCTGGATCGGCGGGCCCGCCGACTACACGCCGGGCGTGCTCGACGTGCTGTGGGACCCGGCGAACCTCGGGACGCGCGTGCAGACGACGACGACGACCCAGCTCGCGCTGTACACGACCTTCTACAGCCCGCTGCAGATGCTCGCCGACACCCCGGAGAACTACGCGAAGCACCCCGAGGCCTTCGAGTACCTGAAGGGCATGCCCGCCACGTGGGACGAGTCGCGCGTCGACGCGGAGATCGGCGACCACGTCACCACCGCGCGGCGCAGCGGGGACGCCTGGTACGTCGGCGTCGTGACCGACGAGAACGACCGCACGCTCGACGTGCCGCTCGACATGCTCGACGCCGGGGTGACCTACGTCGCGGAGGTGTGGGCCGACGCCCAGGACGCGAGCTGGACGGGGAACCCGACCGCGGTCGAGGTGACCCGGTCTCTCGTCACGGCGGACGACGTCCTCAGCGCGTCGCTCGTCGGCGCCGGCGGCCAGGCCGTCCGGTTGCGTCCCGCGACCGACGCGGACCTCGCCACGCTCGCGCCGTACGCGCGTCCGCGCGTCGAGGCGGTCGGCACGCCGACCGCGACGTACGACCCCGTGACGCGCGCGACCGAGGTCACGCTCGAGGCCCGCAACGACGGCACCTCGGTCACCTCCGCGAGCATCCTCGTCGACGGCGAGCCGGTCGACGCCCCGGCCGCACGGGTCGGTGGCGGGCAGACGCACGAGCTGGCGTTCACCGTCGCGGCCGACGACGTCACGTACGGCCCGCAGCACGCGGTCACCGTGGTCTCGGGCGCGGGCGACGCGGGGACCGCGGTCGACGTGGACCTCGTGCCGTTCCCGGACGAGGCCTCGCTGGGCGCGCTCCTCGACGAGGCCCAGGCCGACGGCGACCTCTCGCCGGCGGCGGCACGCGTCGTGCGCGACCGCGTGGCCGACCTGCTCGCCGCAGCCGAGGACGGCGACCTCGCCGGTGTCGAGCAGGCGGCGCAGAGCGTCCGCACCGCGCTCGTGTCGCGCGGACCGGGCCAGGTCGGCGGCGCGGCGCTCGATGCGCTCGACGCGGAGGCGGGACGCTGGCTCGGCGGCCGCGTCGGCATCCCAGCGGTCCTGGCGGACCTCCACGCGGCCGAGGAGTCCGGCGTCGTCGACCCGGCCACCGCCGCACAGGTCCGTGCTCCGCTCGCGGCTGCGCTCCGCGCGGCCGTGCGGGACGACGACGCGGCCGTGGAACGCACGCTCGCGCGCGCGGCGGCCGCGCTCGCCGACGCGCAGGGGGACGCGGCCGCCGCGCTCGCCGCACGCGTCGAGGGACAGCGCACGGAGCTCGTGCTCGAGGCCGAGGACGGCAGGCTCGCCGGTGGCGCGATCACGACGAAGGAGCACCCGGGATACACGGGGACCGGGTTCGTCCGCACGCTGTCGAAGCTCGGCGCGGCGTTCGAGGTCGACGCCGACGTCGTCGCGGGGACGAGCTACGACGTGTCGTTCCGGTACGCGAACGGCATGGTCGTCGCGCCGCTCGACCGGCAGCTCTCCCTGACGGTCGACGGCGAGGTCGCGGGGCAGGTCCCGTTCCCGAACCTCGGCCAGGACGCGGACCGGTGGCGCCGCTGGGGCACGACCGAGCCCGTCCGGGTCACGGCCGGGGGCACGTCCGACGGCACGGTCACGACCGTCGGCCTGCGGTACGAGCCCGGCGACACGGGCAACGTCAACGTCGACCACGTGCGGCTCGTGCCGTCGCGCGGCGTGCTGGTGCGCTCGCCCGCGCACGCGGTCGACGTCACGGTCGAGGCCCAGACCCGCTGCCTCGCAGGCAAGGCCTACGTGGCCGTGCGGGCGGTGAACGCCGAGGACGTCCCCGTGGACCTCGCCCTGACCCTGCGGACCGCCGCCGGCGAGCGGTCGTTCGGGTCGGTCGCGCCGGTGGCCTCCGCCTACCAGTCGTTCGCGACCCGGTCCACGGCCGTCGAGGCGTCCACCGCGACCGTCCTGGTGAGCGGCACGCTCGGCGGGGAGACCCTCGCCGCCGAGATCGCCGTCGACGTCCCGGCGGCCGACTGCGGCTGACCCGTCGCGGCGCCACCGACGCCGAGCCCGGGGTCGGGCGGCACCAGAGGGGTCCGGGGACGCACCACCCCGGGGTCGGGGGTTCCGCCCAGGGCCCGCGCACCGTATGCTGATAGCGCTGTCACCGCCCGCCCCCGGCCGTCTCCCTCAGGTGGCCCCGCCCCGATCTCCGCCCGTCGCCGACGACGGGACCGACGAGAGGATGTCGATGACGACACCGACCACGCGCGCACCGCGCGCACGACGGACGGCCGCGCTGCTCGCCGCCGTCCTGACCGGCACGCTGCTGGTCCCCGCGTCCGCGGCGCACGGCGAGACCAGCGCCGACGCCGCCGTCGACCACGGCGCACCCGACGCGATCGCCGCCGACTACTACGAGGCGCTGCTGCGGCACACCAACTGGGTCGAGACCGTGTGGGACGACGCCGCGGGCGTCTACCAGGCCAAGGACATGAACTTCGCCGTCGTCCTCGGCAACGCGGTGCTTCTCACGCACGGCGAGTACGACGCGGAGATCGCCGGGGTGCCCGAGGCCGAGCTGCGCGCGCAGACGGTCGCGACCATCGAGCACTACGCGGCGACGAACCGCTTCGTCGACCCGGCGGGGACGTGGGGCAAGAAGCTGTTCTGGGACTCGACCTTCCAGTCGTACTTCCTGGCCGCGGGGCGGCTGATGTGGGACGAGCTCGACGAGGCGACGCGGGAGAACCTCTCGACGATCGCCGTCGAGCAGTCGCGCTACACGGCCGACCTCGACTTCGGCAAGGACCCGCTGTCCGGGAGCTGGACCGCGGACTGGCCGACGGGCAAGCACGTCGGCGACACGGCGCAGGAGGAGGCCGGCGTGTACACGCAGGCCCTCGCGCCCGGCCTCGCGTGGGCGCCCGGCGATCCCGACGCCGCGCGGTGGGACGACCAGCTCGGCGACTGGGGGCGCAACGCCGCGGGGCAGCCGACCGCCGACCGCAACAACCCCGCCGTCGTGGCCGGGAAGCCGGTCTCGACCAACACGATGCAGACCGTCTACGACACGTACCTCGTCGAGAACCACGGCTCCTTCGGGCCGCACTACCAGTCGGACATCTGGCGGTCGGGCGCGCGCAACGCGATCCACTTCCTCCTGCACGACGAGCCCCTGCCCGAGATCCTCACGCGGCAGCCCAACTCGGCGGAGCTGTGGGAGTCGATCAAGCTCGTCATGTCCGAGCAGGGCGAGCCGTTCATGCCCATGGTGAACGACCGCGAGTTCCTCTACGGGCGCGACGTGCTGCCCATGGCCTTCCTCGGCCAGGTGCTGCGCGACCCCGACGCCGCGCGCGCGGAGGCCGGCCTGGCCGCCGCGCTCGAGGACTACCAGGGCTACGCGCCCGAGTACCGCCTCACCAAGTTCTCCGGCGAGCCGAAGTACGAGCCCGAGGCGCGCGCCGAGATCGCGATCTCCTACCTGCTGCACGTCGAGGCGGCCGGGTCCCCGGAGGGACCGGTCGAGCCGACGCCGGAGGACGAGTTCTTCGCGGGCCTCGCCGGGGTGCGGGACTTCGGCGCCGGTCCGGGCCTCACGGTCCAGCAGAGCGACACGGCGTGGGCGGCGGCCGGGAGCCGCAAGGGCTTCGTCAAGTTCCCGTGGGTGCCCGGGCACGACTCGTGGCTCTTCCACGTGTCCGGCTCGACCCCGTTCCTCTACCCGACCCCGGGCGCGACGGTCGACGACCGCACCGTCGCGACGTACACGGAGCCGCGCGACGGCTTCGAGGGCACGTCGTCGGTGTTCCGGATCGGCGCCGGCTACGCCGGCCAGGTCACGCTGCCCACGGGCTCGGCGCTCTACGCCTCGACCGGTGCAGGGGCCGACGACGGGAGCCTGTCCGTGCGCAACCTCGACATGGACGGCTACTCCGGTCTCGACGGCTCGCGGACCTACACGACGGCCGAGGGCGAGACGACGGCGTCGCTCCCCGTGACGCGACCGGCCGACCCCGCGGACGCCCGGGCCGCGCGCGTCGACGACCTCACGTTCGAGCCGGTCACCGCGCGCTACGTACGGATGCTCGGGCAGCAGGGCCACCCGCAGTACGGGTACTCAATGCACGCGTTCCACGCCTACGGCGCCGACGACGCGTCCCCGGTCGACCTCGCGGCGGGCCGGCCCGCCACGGCGTCGAGCCAGGACACCGGGAACGGCCGCACGGCCGCCCGCGTGACGGACGGCAACCCGACGACGCGGTGGGCCGTCGCCGTCGGGGAGCGCACCCGTCCCGACTCGTGGATCCAGGTCGACCTCGGCGAGCAGACCACGGTCGGCGGCGTCCGGCTCGCGTGGGAGGCGAGCGCCGGGGCGCGCTACCTCGTCCAGACGTCGACCGACGGCGTCACCTGGACGACGGCGACCGCCTACGGCAAGGCACCCGCCGACGTGAACGTGGCGCGGCTCGACACCGTGGACCTCGTCCCTGCGGGCGCGACGTCGCCGGCCCCGGTGACCGCCCGCTACGTGCGCATGCAGGGCGTGCGGGGCAACCCCGAGTACGGCTACTCGCTCTACCACCTGCGCGCGTTCTCGCCCGCGGGCACGGACGTCGCGGCGGGCCGTCCGGCGAGCGCGTCGAGCGCCGACGGCAGCAACGGCGCGGGTGCCGTCACCGACGGCAGCGCGACGACCCGGTGGGCCGTGTCGCGGGACGACCGCACGCGTCCTGACTCGTGGGTCCAGGTCGACCTCGGCGCGGCCGTGGACGTCGCGCAGGTCCAGCTCGGCTGGGAGTCGGCGGCGGGTCAGGAGTACCGGGTGCAGACGTCGCTCGACGGCACGACGTGGCACGACGCCGCGAGCTTCCGGTACACCGGCGACCAGGTGCTCGAGAGCTCGGGGGACTGGCTGAACGTCGAGGGCACGGCGGGCTTCGTCGTGCGGGGCTCCGAGGCCCCGATCACGGTCTCGCGGGCGACCGCAACCCGCCACGTCGTGCGCCTCGCGGACGGCACGGCCGGGCCCCGGCTCGTCGAGATGCTGCCCGGCGACGCGTCGGCGACCGCCGCGCGGGCCGCCGCGCCGCAGGCCACCGCCGAGGCCGCGGACGTGCTCGTGAGCACGCTCGACGGATACCTCACGGCGTTCAACCTGACCGCGGCCGACGTCACGACCACCGTCACGGTGCCCCACGACGGGGACGAGGTGGCGCTGTACGCCGGGACGCAGGTCGTCGGCGACGGGTCCTCGGCGGTGGAGGTCACCGTGCCGGCGGGATCGGCCGTCGTCCTGCCGCCGCGGGCGGTGCTCGCCGCACCGGACGGAGCACCCGCGGGCGTCACGGCCGTCGTGGACGACGCGCGCACGGTGCGCCTCACGGTCGACGAAGGCACCTCGTCCGTCGACGTCCGGAACGCCGAGACGGGCGAGGTCCGCGCGGCGGACGTCGCGGCGTCGGGCACGACGGTGCGGTTCCCCGGCGCGACGGCGTTCCCGCTGGCCGACCACGCACTGAGCACGCTCACGTTCCCCGCGTCGGTCCTCCCGGAGGGCATGACGTCGCCGTCGCTCGCGGTGGACGGGGACGCGACGACCGCGTGGGTCCCGGGCGTCGACGGCCGGATGGTCACGGACCTCGGCGCCCCGCGCGAGATCGGCTCCGTGACGACGCGGTGGGACGGCGCGGCCGCCCCGGAGGCGGTGGTCTCGGTCAGCGACGACGGCCTGACGTTCACCGACGTGGGCACGGTCGGCGGCGGCACGGAGCGCGGCGCGGTCGAGGTCGGCCGCACCGCGCGGTACGTCGCGCTCAGCACGTCGTGGAGCGCGGGCGACCCGGCGCTGCGGACGCTGCGGGTGCTCGCGCCCGGTGCGGACGACCCCGACGCCCCGGCGCCGGTCGCGGTGACGGCGACGGCCGAGGTGCGCTGCCTCGCCGGGAAGCCGTTCGTCGCCGTGCGCGTCGTGAATGACGACGAGGTCCCGCTGGACGTCGACGTCGCCACCCCGTTCGGAACGAAGGCGTTCGCGGCCGTCGCGCCGGGCCGCAGCGCCTACCAGTCGTTCGCGGTCCGCGCGGCGGACGCACCGGCCGGGACCGTGACCGTCACGGCCCGTCCGAGCGACGACACCGACGAGCGCGAGACCGTCGCGACGCCGTTGTTCGAGGCCCCGACCTGCGGCTGAGCGGTCGGAGCGCACGACGCCGGACCCGGGGTCGTGGGTCACCGGAGCAGTCCGGTGAACCCCGACCCCGGGTCCGGCCCGTCCCGGGACCAGATTTCGCCCGCCCCGCCGGGGTGAAAAGGGTCCGTCGGCAGGCCATTCGGCACTTCGGCGGGCGGGGCGTGCCCTACATTTCTCGGGTCGGGCCACGGTGGCCTGCGTTCGAGAGCTCCGGGAGCCCCCATGGCCCTGCCCCTGCTCGGCGGCGGTGCCACCCGCCGTCGGACCTCCGCAGCAGTGCTCGTCGCAGCACTCGTCCTCACCCCGTTCGCCGCGGTCCCCGCGGCGTCCGCCGCGGACGGCGAGCCCTCCGACGTGGCGTCCTCCGAGCCGGCACCGACCGGTGCCGAGGTCGAGGTCGTGGCGCCGCAGGACCCGCCGACCGTCGAGGGCGACGCAGCCGTGGGAGCGGTGCTCTCGCTGCGGAGCGACCCGTGGGGACCGGACGGCGTCGAGCTCGCCGTCGCCTGGTTCGTCGACGGCGTCGCGATCCCCGGCGCGGACGAGGACGCGCTGGAGCTCGCCCCCGAGCACCTGGGGCACCGGATCCACGCCGAGGTGACGGGCACGCTGCCGGGTGCCTCCCCCGTCACGGTCGCCACGGCGGAGACGGCGCCGGTGCGGGAGGGAGCGCTCGAAGGCGCGTCACCGTCGGTCGTGGGGACCCCCCGGGTGGGGTCGACGCTGACGGCTGCGCCGGGCACGTGGTCACCGACCGTCGCGTTCGCCTACCACTGGCTGCGCGACGGCGTGGCGCTCGCCGAGGCGACCTCGCCCACCTACGTCCTGTCAGCGGCGGATCTCGGCGCGACGCTCTCGGTGCGGGTCACCGGGAGCGCCCCGGGGTACACGTCGTCCTCCGTCACGAGCCTGCCGACGGCCGCTGTCACCACCGGGGCCCTGACCGCGCCGCTGCCGGTCGTCTCGGGCACGCCGCGCGTCGGCTCGAAGCTCACGGCGGTGCCGGGAGCGTGGACGCCCGGGACGGCCCTGGCGTACCAGTGGAAGGTCGCGGGGACGGCCGTCGCCGGGGCGACGTCGCCGACGTTCGTCCCGCGCGCGGGCGACAAGGGCCGGACGGTCACGGTCACCGTGACCGGGACCCTCGCCGGGTACGCGAAGAGGTCGGTGACGAGCGCCGCGAGCGCGTCCGTGGCCGCGGGCGTGCTCACGGCACCCGTGCCGACGATCTCAGGCGCGGTGCACGTCGGGTACACGCTCAGAGCCACGCCCGGGACGTGGTCGCCCGCCGCGACGACCAGCTACCAGTGGAAGCGCGACGGCGTCGCGATCAAGGGCGCGACCTCGGCGACGTACAAGCTCACCTCGGGCGATCACGCGAAGAGGATCACGGTCACGGTCACGGGCAGCCGGACCGGCTATACCACGCGGTCGGTCGCCAGCGCGGCGACCGTGGCCGTGGTCAAGCCGTTCGCCACGACCACCACGCCCCGGGTCACCGGCACCGCCCGGGTCGGGTCGTCGCTCACGGTCACGCCCGGTACGTGGTCGCCGGCAGCGGCGTTCACGTACCAGTGGAAGGCGGACGGTGTGGCCGTCCCGGGCGCGACGCGGTCCTCCTTCACCGTGACCGCGGCCCAGCACGGCAGGACCATGACCGTGACCGTGACCGGCAGGCGCGCGGCCTACGTCACCGCCACGCGGACCAGCGCCGGCACCGCGAAGGTGACGAAGCCGTTCGCCTCCTCGCCGGCACCCACGATCTCGGGCAAGGCCTGGAACGGCGCGTGGCTGCGCGCGAGCACGGCGGCGTGGTCCCCGGCGGCGTCGAGCAGCGCCTACCAGTGGCGCCGGGACGGCAAGGCGATCTCGGGAGCCACGTCGTCCAGCTATCGCCTGACGACCGCGGACGCGGGTCACCGGATCACCGTCACGGTGACGGGCCGGCGCAGCGCGTACGCGACCACGTCGCGGACGAGCGCGCCGACGGCCCCGGTGAACCTCTGCCGGGTGAAGGGCAACGCGGACAGCGGCATCTACCACGTGCTGGGCGTCAGCCGGTACTACACCGCCACGGTCCCCGAGGCGTGCTTCTCGACGGAGGCGGCCGCGAAGGCGGCCGGGTTCCGCCGGGCGAAGGTCTAGGTCGCGCGCCCGGCTCCGAGACGCCTGCGGGCCGCCGGTCCGCGGGTCATCCGCCGGTGAAGACGCTGACCGCCAGCGGAGCGCCGACGTCGTCGCACGCGTCGGCGAGGACGGCTCCGGCGTCGTCCCACTCGGGAGAGCGCACACCGGTCGAGTCCGTGAACGCCCCGGGCGGGACGGCCGGTGCGATCTCCTGCAGCTGACGGATCGACGTCCGCACGGTGCTGTCCCCGGTGGAGGGCAGGCGACCGAGCACGCGGGTCGCCAGCCCGTACCAGCCGTCGTGCTCCTGAGCCTCCGTGCGCCCGTCGGCGAGGCCGAGGTCCGCGTTCTCCACGATCGTCAGCACGTCGCCGAAGGCGACGCAGAGGGCGGCGTCGTCCAGCTCCTCGTCCGCCGCCGAGGTGGCGGGAGAGGACCGAGGGGTCGCGGTACCGCCGTGGGGCGCCTCGGCCTGCGCCGCTCCGGCCCCACCGTCTGCGCTGCAGCCACCCATGACCGCGGCGCTCAGCACCGCTGCCGTGAGCGCCGCCCACCGTTCTGCTCGCATCCGTGCCTTCTCCTGACGTCGACGTCCGAGGGGTGAAACCGGCCGCCGAGAGTCTGCCGCGCGCCTCGCCCCGACGGTGGGAGGCACGACCGGTGCGTCCGGGTGCCCGCTCGTCAGGGTCCCTCGAGCGGCGTCGGTCGGCCGTCGAGGACGGTGGCGAGCAGCAGGCCCGGCACGTCGCCCGGTGCCGGACGGAAGGCGTAGACCGCGACGAGGCGTGCACGAGCGGCGGTGGACCACGCGGGCAGCGCCGCGAGGACGTCGTCGTGGGGCGCGAACCCGTCGACCACCGCGGCCGCCACGGCCCGCGCCCGGGCGGGGACGCACGTTCCCTGGAGCGCCCGGAGCTCCAGGTGCACGAGCAGGTTCGCGAGGTCGAGGGCCGGGTGGGCCGTCGTCGCGAGGTCGAGGTCGAGCAGGCCGACCCGGTCGGGGTCGGCCTCGTCCACGAGGAGCTGCTTGTCGTGCAGGTCGCGGTGCGTCGGCACGGGCGCGGCCGCGACGAGCCCCCGCAGCGCCTCCTCCGCGCGCCCGAGCACGTCGTGGGCGAGCGTCGGCGTCGCCGCCTCGTGCGCGACCGCCCAGGACCACCAGCGTTCCACGACGGCGAGCTCGGCCGCGGCGTCGTGCCGTGCGGGAGGCGCCGAGCCGCGGCGCCGGGGGTCGGCACCGGGGCGGTGCGCCGCCGGGAGGTCGGGCCCCGCCTGGAGACGGCGCAGCCCGCGCCCGACGGCACGACCGGCCCGGACCAGCACCTCGTCGGGGACGGACGGGTCGGCGAGGAGCGCGTGCAGCGTGCGTCCCGGCAGTGCCGACGTCGTCACCGACCCGTCGCCCCGGGACACCACCGCAGGCGTGGCGAACGCGCCGTCGGGCACGACGGGCTCCGGCACGGACCGGCCCGGGCGGACCAGCTTGGTGTACGTCCCCCCGGGGTCCCGCACGACGCCGCGTCGGCCCGGCCGGTGCGCGACGAGCCGCGCGCCCGGACGCCGGACGGCCGCCGCGAGCCCCGGCAGGTGCAGGTCCGCGCCGTCGTGGTGGAGGACGACGGCGCCGCGGTCCGTCGCGACGGACGTCCCGTCCGGGCCGAGCCGGTCGACGACCCGTGCCGCACGACCACGGTCGGCGAACCACTGGCCGGCGAGCACGCGCGGGTCGCCACCGGCTGACGTGGTCGCCGTCGGGATCGCGGAGCCCGCGGTCCCGACGAGCAGCAGGTGCTCCGCGGAGCGCGGGAGCGTCGCGCGCAGCGTGCGGCCGTCCTCCGCGAGGCGGACCGCGATCTCGACCGCGCGCGGCGCGTACCGCACGCGCGAGGAGGCGGGTCGTCCTGACGGGCCCGGGCGCGACGGGTGCTGCGGGCCCGGTCCGGGCGCCCGTGCCGGACCGACGTGCGGCGCGGGGCCGTCCAGGGCCCGCGCGAGCTCGCCGCGGTCGTCGAGCAGCTCGCGGGCCGCGGCGAGCAGCGCGGCGCACGCCCCGTGCCAGCCCGGTTCGAGGCGGCGGAAGGGTTCCGTCGCGCGGCGCAGCAGCTGGGCGGCCGTGGCGTGGCGCAGCGCGACCGGGGTGCTCACGGGACCGCCCGCGGCGCGGTACCCGTCGAGCACGGAACGTGCGGCGCGGGGCGCGCCGGTCGCGTCGTCCCGGACGAGCGACGCGACCAGCGAGCCGAGGTCGTCGACGGCGTCGCCCGGTCCGGCGGCGTCCGCGTCGACGAGCCCGAGTTCGCCGTCCGGCCCGAGCACGACCTGGTCGAGCGACAGGTCGCCGTGGACGAGGACACGCGCGCGTCCCGCCCCGCCGGGCGCGGCCACCTCGAGGCGCCGGGCGAGCCGCCGCGCGTCGTCGGCGAGACCCGGCAGCAGCAGGGCGACGGCCTCCGCCGCGCTCGACACCGCGCCGCGGCGACCGGCACCGGAGACCGCCGCACCACCACCGCCACCGATTCCGGCGGCGCCGCGGGCGTGCAGCGCGGCCACCGTCTCCCCCACCCGGCGGAGCAGCGGGGCCTCGCGCGGCAGCCCGTCGACGGGCGTGCCGTCGAGCCACGCGGTGACCACGAGGCCGAGCGCCTCGTCGACCGCGAGCACGGCCGGCGAGGCGACCGGACCGCCCGCGAGCGCGGCGTACCCCCGGACGACGCGGGCGACGTCGTCGGGCCGGACCGCCCGGACGGTGAGCGCGCCTCCCGGTCCGTCCGCGCGCAGGACGGCACGGCGCTCGGGGTTGTGCCGCACCAGGCGGGGCGTCAGGTCGAACGCCCGGCGCAGCCCTGCGGGGAGCGTCGCCGCCCACGCCGCTCGACGGCGGTCGTCGGTGAGGACGCGCAGGCCCGGGACGTCGCGGTCGGCGCGCCACGTCGTGACGACGAGGCCGGCGTCACGGTCGACGAGCAGGACGTCCGCGGGGTCGGCCTTGCGCACCGTCTTGTCCAGCTTCGGCAGCGCGTGCGGCGCGTACGCCCGCGCGACGACGCCCTGGGGCTCGTGGCCGGCCGCCTCCCAGGTCGCGGCGAGGACGCAGCTCGTGCCGGGCTTGAGCCGCAGGTAGGGCCGCGTGAGCGACCCGGACGTCGCGGTGGCCTCGGAGAGGCGACCGGCGAGGTCGTCGAGGTCCAGGACGTGCGCCGGCGCCGGCGGGGTCGGCGCACCGGCGAGGACGGTGCAGGTGTCAGCCACGGCGCGTCACCTCCCCGTCAGCCGCACCCACGCCGGCCTCGAGGGGCCCGAGGACGTCCGCCGGACGCCCCTGCGCGACGACGCGACCGCACTCGACGCGCGCCACGCGGTCGCACCCGCGCGCGGCGGCGAGGTCGTGCGTGATGACGATCGTCGTGCGCCCGGCCGTCAGGCGGCCCATCGCCTCGACGACCTCGCGCTCCGTGTCCTCGTCGAGACCGGTCATCGCCTCGTCGAGCACGACGATCGGCGCGTCGAGGATCGCGGCGCGCGCGATGGCGATGCGCTGGCGCTGACCGCCCGAGAGCGTGGCCCCCCGCTCCCCCACGACGGTGTCGTACCCGTGCGGCAGCGCGAGGACGAAGTCGTGGGCGCCGGCGAGCCGCGCGGCGCGCTCGACGTCGGCGTCGGTCGCGTCGTCGAGCCCCGTCGCGATGTTCTCGCGCACCGTGCCGCGGAACAGCACGCTCTCCTGCAGCACGACCGCGACCGACGTGCGCACGCTGCGCACCGTGAGCTCGCGCAGGTCGTAGCCGTCGATCCGGACGACGCCGGCGTCGGGGTCGCGCAGGCGGGACAGCAGCGCCACGAGGCTCGACTTCCCCGCGCCCGACGCCCCGACGACGGCGATCCGCTCCCCCGGCCGGACCGTGAGGTCGAGCCCGCGCAGGACCGGGTGTCCCGGGACGTAGGACAGCCACACGCCCTCGAACCGGACCGCGCCGCGGACCCGGGTGAGCGGCCGCGCCCAGGACGCGTCCACGACGTCGGGCCGCTCCTCGAGCACGTCGACGACGCGCTCGCTCGACGCCGCCGCCTGGGCGATGCGGCCGGTGTACTTCGCGATGTCGCGCATGGGCTTGAACGCCGCCTTGAGGTAGGTGAGGAACACGGTGAGCTCGCCCGGCGTGAGGGCGCCGTCGAGCACGCGGCGCGCGCCGACGTAGAGGACGAGCGCCGTCGCGGCGCCGACGAGCACGTCGGTCGAGCGTTCGAGCCCGGCCGACAGGCGCTTCGCCCTCACGCCCTCGCGCAGCGACGAGTCGTTGGAGCGCGCGAACCCGGCGCGCATCCGGTCCTCGAGCGAGTACGCCTGCACGACCTTCACCGCCGACAGCGTCTCCGTCGCGAGCGAGGCGAGGTTCCCCTCGGCCTTGCGCTGGTCGCGCGAGACCGTGCGGATGCGCCGCGTGAGCCGCGTGCTCGTGAGGAGGAAGACCGGCAGCACGACGAGCATCACGAGCGCGAGCTGGAGGTCGAGCACCGCGACCACGACCACCATGCCGACGAGCGTCACGACGTTCCCGAGCATCGGGAGCATGGCCGTCACGGACACCTCCTTGAGGCGCCCGACGTCGCTCGTCACGCGCGTCACGAGGTCGCCCGTCGGCGTCCGGTCGTGGAACGCGAGCGACAGGCGCTGGAGGTGGTCGTAGAGGTCGGCGCGCACGCCCGTGAGCACGCGGTTGCCCGCGAGCGCGAAGCACACGGTGCTCGCGTACGCGGCGGCGGCGCGCAGCACGGCGATCACGAGGAGCGACAGCGCGGCGTAGAGGATGACGAGCCCGAGGTTCGCGGGCGCGGGCCCGGCGACCGTCGACCCGGTCGCCGCGACGATCCCGTCGACGACGAACTTCAGCGGCCACGGCTCGAGGAGGCGCATCGCGACCTCGGCGAACAGCGCGAGCGTCCCGAGGACGAGCAGCCGCCGCTGCGGGCCGACGTGCTCGCGCAGGTGCGGCCACGAGCGGCGGAACGAGCGGCCCGTCCCGCGGAGCGACGACCGGCCCGCGCGCGTGCCCCGGGTCTCAGCCACGGGACACCTCCGCCCGTGCGGCGTCCGGCAGGCCGACGCCCGCCCGCGCGAGCGCGCGCCCGACGACGACCGTCCAGTCGTGCCGCGCGACGGCGGCCTCCCGGGCCCGCGCGCCGAGCGCGGCGCGCCGTGCCGGGTCGTGCGCGAGCCCCACGAGGGCGTCGGCGAGCGCCGCGGCGTCGCCCGGCGGGACGAGCACGCCGAGCGCGGCGCCGTCCAGACCGGCGAGCGCGGCGGGCAGCTCGCCGACCGCGCTCGCGACCACGGGCAGGCCTGCCGCGAGGTACTCGTACGCCTTGAGGGGCGAGAAGTAGAAGTCGTCGAGCGCCGGGTAGGGCGCGACGCCCACGTCCGCGCGGTGCAGGAGGGCGGGGACGTCTGACGGTGCGACGGCGCCCGTGCGCTCGACCGCGTGCTCGACCCCCACGACACGGGCGCGCTCGTCGAGCACGGCCGCCTGCGGCCCGTCCCCGACGACGAGGAGCCGCGCGTGCGGCAGCCGGGGCAGCACCTGCGCGAACGCGTCGAGCAGCACGCCGACGCCGTGCCACGGCTTGAGCGTCCCGACGAACGCGACGGTGAAGCGGTCCACCGGGCGCGGGGCCGGGGTGACGCGCGTCGTGTCGACGCCGTTGGGCAGGACGTGCACCCGCGCCGGGTCGACGGCGCGCTCCGCGGCCCACGCCGCCACCGGCCCGCTCACCGCGACGACGGTCCCGGCGGCGCCGATCGCGGCCCGGGCGCAGCGCTCGGCCCCCTCGGCGTCGACCAGCTCGCGGTGCCGTGCCTGCTCCTGCGGGAGCGGCGCGTTGACCTCGAGCACGCTCGGCGTCCCCGTCCTGCGCGCCCACGCGGTCGCCGCGGTGCCCCACAGCGCGTACCGCTCGTAGACGAGGTCGAGCCCACCGCCGGCGGCGAGGTCGTCGAGCAGCGGTCCGACGAGGGCGTCCGCCTCCTGCAGCGCTCGCTCGCGCGCGGCGGTCGAGCGCGTCGGGGCCACGGGCAGGACGTGCACGACGACGTCGCCCAGGTCGGGCGGCACGTCGTCGCCGGGGCGCGTGGTGACCAGGTGGACGGTGGCGCCGGCGCGCACGAGCACGCGCAGGACGGCCTGGACGTGGACCGACGAGCCCTTGCGCCCGAAGACCGGGACACCGGGGTCGGTGCTGACGTAGGCGATCCTCATGCCGCCCTCCCCTCGGACGCGGTGCTCGTGGGGGCGCCCGCGGTGGAGCCGTGCAGGACGGTCGCGGAGGGAGCCGCGGCGGACCGGAGCAGGTCGAGGAGCGCGGCCGACGTGCGCTCGACGTCGAACTGCGCCTCGACGAGCGCACGGGCCCCGTCGGCGAGCCGGCCCGCGAGCGCCGGGTCGGTGAGGACCCGGTCGAGGGCCGCGGCGAGTGCCGGCACGTCGCGCTCGGGGACGAGCAGGCCCGTCTCGCCGTCGCGCACGGCCTCGGGGATCCCCGTCACGGGCGTCGAGACGACGGGCGTCCCGGCGGCCATGGCCTCCAGCAGCACGGTGGGGAGACCGTCCCGGTTGCCGTCCGCGCCGAGCACGCACGGTGCGGCGAGGACCGCGGCCCGCGCGACGACGTCGCGCACACGGTCCTGGGACAGCGGCCCGTGGAACGTCACGTGCGAGCCGAGGGCCAGCCGGTCGGCCTGCGACCGCAGCGCGTCGCCCTCGGGCCCGGTGCCGACGAGGTCGAGGTGGACGTCGCGGCCCTCGTGCACGAGCAGGGCGACGGCGTCGAGCAGGTCGCCGAAGCCCTTCTTCTCCACGAGGCGCCCGACGGCGGCGACGCGCCCCGGTGTGCGCGGCGTCCGGGAGCGGGCGTGCTCGGCCAGGTCCAGGCCGTTGTACACGCGGCGGACCCGGTCGGCTGCAGGCCCGAACGTCGCGCGCAGGTGAGCGAGGTTGTGGTCGCTGACCGTGACGACGGCCCGCGCGTCGGCGAGCTTGCGGCGCAGGTCCTCGGGGTCCACGTCCTCGTGGAAGATGTCCTTGGCGTGCGCGGTGAACGTGTACCCGACGCCGAGCACCGCGGCCGCGAGGCGGGCGACGGTGGTGGCGACGGACCCGAAGTGGGCGTGCAGGTGCGTGATCCCGGCGGCGGCGGCCGCGAGCGCGACCTCCAGCGCCTGCGTCGCGTCCTCCGGGTCGGCGGCGAGGAGCTCGTCGAGCACCGGGCCCGCGAGCGCGGGGCCGAACCGGGCGCGCGCCGCGGCGAGCGCGCGCCACACGTCCGACGGTCGCGTCGTGCGCGGCACGTAGCGGACCGGCGCGCGCACGGCGGCGAGGGAGGCGTGGAAGCGGGTGTCGACGGGTGCGCGCAGCGAGAAGACCGTGATCTCCACGCCGCGGCGCTCCAGGCCCCGCACCTCGTTGACGACGAACGTCTCCGAGAAGCGCGGGTACATCTTCGTCACGTAGCCCACTCTCAGCTGCGCGGTCGGTCCCGCGGTCGGTCCCGCGGTCGGGGTCTCAGGCGGTCGCACGGTGGTCCTTCTCGGTCGGCGCGGTCGTGGTGGGGGCGGTGATCAGGGGGGCGGGCCGGATGGGCACGTCCGGGGCGGGGCCGGCGTCGGCGGAGCGCGCCCGCGCGACGAGCCGGGCGACGAGGGCGGGGACCCGCGCGAGCCCGTCGAGGTCGACGGCGAGCGCCGGCGCACGGCCCGACCGCTGCGCCGCGTCGCGTCCGACGGCCGCGCGCGCCCATGACGCGAGCCGCCGGGGCGTGGGCACGCCGTCGAGCACGTCGACGAGACCGAGCTCGGCGAGGCGCCGGGCGCGCACGAGCTGCTCGGCGCGGGGACGGGTGCGGGGCACCACGAGCGCCGGGCGGCGGCTCGCGAGCACCTCGCACACCGAGTTGTAGCCGCCCATCGTCACGACGGCGCGCGCCCCGTCGACGAGCGGGACGACGTCGCGCACGAACGCGTGGACGTCGAGGTCGGTCCGCGCGAGGGCGGCGCGGCGCACCACCGCGCGCGTCGCGGCCGGCAGGTAGGGGCCGGTCACGAGGACGCCGCGCACGCCGTCGGGCAGGGCGGCACGGGCGAACGCCGTGGCGAGCTCCGCGCCGTCCTGCCCGCCGCCGACGAGGCACAGCACGTACGGCCCGTCCGGGACGGCCACGGCTCGCGCGGCACGGTGGTCGGCGGGCGACCCCGTCCGGGCCGCCGGGGCCGACCTGCCGTGGCCCAGGTAGCCGGTGAAGACCGTCCGCCGCGCGACGACGTCCGGGAGCGCGTACTCGACGAGCGGGTCGTAGACGCGCGCGTCGCCGTAGACCCAGACCTCGTCGTAGAGCCGGGCCACGACGGACGTGCTGCGCTGGTCGTCCCACTCGCGCACGGCGACCTCCGGGACGTCGAGCACGTCCCGCAGCCCGAGGACGCACGCCGTCCGGCCCCGGGCGCGCAGGCGCTCGAGCGCCGGACGCAGCTCCCCGCCGACGCCGAGCGGGACCTTGTCCACGACGAGCACGTCGGGGTCGAAGGCGGCGAGCGCGCCGTCGAGCACCCCGGCGCGCACGTCGACGACGCCGCCGAGGTCCCCGCCCCACCGGCGCGGGCCGTACCCCGTGGCCGCGTCCTTCGTGATGCCCGGGAGCGTGACGACCTCCGTCCGCTCCGGGAGCGGCAGGCTCGTCGCCTCGGCCGCACCCGAGAGGAGGAGGACGTCGACGTCCGGGTCGGCCTCGACCAGCGCACGCGCGAGGAGCGACGTGCGGCGCACGTGACCCAGGCCCTGCGTGTCGTGCGAGTACAGCGCGATGCGCCGGCGGGTGCGGTGACCGCGACCGGCGAGATGTTCGGGTGCCCCTGTCATGACCGTCACGATGTCGGCGCGCCGTGAGACACCCGTGAACGCGCAGTGAGAGGTCTCTCATGCCCGGGTCCGATCACCGCGCCGGATCGCATGTGAAGGTCTTCACATGGCCTAGGGTGGCGGTGTCCCGTCGCCGGCGGGAGGTGGGCGCCTCATCTCGGCCGGAAGGAAGCGCCCATGGGTCACGTCGACGTCGCGAGCACCGTCTCGGAGTACCTCGACCGGTCGGACTGGCGGGTGAACGCCAACGCCAACCAGGGCTTCTCGCTCGGAGGGCTCGTCCTCAACACGGCCGGCAAGGTCGTGGCGAACTACTGGCTCGACGAGGTGTACGCGCCCGACCTCGCCGCCGCGCACCGCAGCGGCGACCTGCACGTGCACGACCTCGACGTGCTCGGCGGCTACTGCGCCGGCTGGTCGCTGCGCGCACTGCTGGCGGAAGGGCTCGGCGGCGTCCCCGGCGCGGTCGACTCCGCTCCCCCGCGGCACTTCTCCTCGGCGATCGGCCAGGTCGTCAACTTCCTGGGGATCCTCCAGAACGAGTGGGCGGGCGCGCAGGCCTTCAGCTCGTTCGACACGCTCCTGGCCCCGTACGTCCGCACCGACGCGCTGACGTACGAGCAGGTGCGGCAGGGTGTCCAGGAGCTCGTCCACAACCTCAACGTCCCGTCGCGCTGGGGCACGCAGACGCCGTTCACCAACCTCACGTTCGACCTCACGTGCCCGCACGACCTCGCGGACGTGCACCCGGTGGTCGGCGGCACGACCGCCGACTTCACGTACGGCGACCTCGCGGTCGAGGCGGACATGATCAACCGCGCGTACATCGACGTCATGACCGCCGGCGACGCGACCGGGCGGGCCTTCACGTTCCCCATCCCCACGTACAACGTCACCGAGGACTTCGACTGGGACTCGCCGCTCGCGGACGCGCTCTTCGCGATGACGGCGAGGTACGGCACGCCGTACTTCCAGAACTTCGTGAACTCGGACATGGATCCCGGCGACGTCCGGTCCATGTGCTGCCGGCTCCAGCTCGACCTGCGCGAGCTGCTCAAGCGCGGCAACGGCCTGTTCGGCTCGGGCGAGCAGACCGGGTCGATCGGGGTCGTGACGATCAACTGCGCGCGCCTGGGCCACGTCCACCGGGGAGACGTCGACGGGCTGCTCTCCGCGTTCGACCGGTTGCTCGACCTCGCGGTCGAGTCGCTCGAGACGAAGCGCGCGACGGTGCAGCGCCTCCTGGACGACGGCCTCTTCCCGTACACGCGCCGCTACCTCGGCTCGCTCGACGCCCACTTCTCGACCGTCGGGGTCAACGGCGTCAACGAGATGGTCCGCAACCTCACCGGCGACGTCCACGACCTCACGACCGAGGAGGGGCACGCCCTGGCCGTCCGGCTCCTCGACCACGCGCGCGAGCGGCTCGTCGCCGCGCAGGAGGCGACGGGGACCCTGTACAACCTCGAGGCGACACCCGCCGAGGGGACGACGTACCGGTTCGCCAAGGAGGACCGCGCCCGCTACCCCGGCATCCTCCAGGCCGGCACGGCCGACCACCCGTACTACACGAACTCGACCCAGCTCCCGGTCGACTTCACGGAGGACCCGTTCGAGGCGCTCGAGCGGCAGGACGACCTCCAGACCCGGTACACCGGCGGCACGGTCCTGCACCTGTACCTGGGCGAGGCCGTCGCCGGCACGCAGGCGTGCAAGGAGCTCGTGCGCCGCGCGGTCACCCGGTTCCGGCTGCCCTACCTCACCGTGACGCCGACGTTCTCCGTGTGCCCGACGCACGGTTACCTCGTGGGCGAGCACTGGACGTGCCCGGCGTGCGGCGCGGCGGCCGAGGTCTGGACGCGCGTCATGGGCTACTTCCGCCCCGTGTCGTCGTTCAACGTCGGCAAGAAGGGCGAGTACGCCGAGCGCACCCCGTTCCGGGAGGACCGCACGGGGCAGCACCTCGGCCAGCCGTCCGGTCGCGACGTCGGGACGGGCCGCCGTGTCCCGGCCTGACCTCGCCGTCGCGGGCCTGTCCCCGCTGTCGACCGTCGACTGGCCCGGGAGGCTCGTCGCGACGGTCTTCACGCAGGGCTGCCCGTGGCGCTGCGCGTACTGCCACAACCCGGGCCTCGTCCCCGTCCCGGCCCCGGGAGCGCCGGGGTCCCAGGGCGCGCCACGGTGGTCGGAGGTCGTCGCGTTCCTCGAACGACGGCGCGGCCTGCTCGACGGCGTCGTGCTCTCCGGCGGCGAGCCGACGCTCCACCCCGGGCTGCTCGGGGCGATCGACGACGTGCGGTCGCTCGGGTTCGCCGTCGGGCTGCACACGGGCGGGGCGTGGCCCGCACGGCTCGCCCGGCTCCTGCCGTTCGTCGACTGGGTGGGCCTCGACGTCAAGCACCTGCCGTCGCGCTACGCCGCCGTGACGGGCACCGCCGCGTCCGGGCGCCGCGCGTTCGAGGCGCTGGCCGTGCTCCTCCGGTCGGGCGTGGACCACGAGGTCCGCACGACGGTGGACCCGACCGTCCACACCCGGCCCGAGCTGCTCGCCCTCGGCGGCCACCTGCAGCGGCTCGGGGTCCGGCGCTGGGTGCTGCAGGAGGCGCGGCCCGACGGCGCGGACCCCGCCTGGGCGGATGCGCTCGCCGGGCGACGTCTGGCCGACGTGCTCGACGAGACCGACCTGCCCTGGGCCGACCGGCGCACCGCGGCCTGACGCCGGGCACGGGGTGATCCACCGTCTCCGCGCGGGTCCACTGGAGGACCCCGCGCTCGGGGTCCAGAACCGCGCCCTGTGCTACCCCGCCGGACGCACCGGTTGGCGCAGTACGGTGCGCAGCCTCGCCGGGTCGGCCCGGCGCGGGTCGCTGAGGTAGACCTCGTGGTGCGGCCCGGCGAACGTCAGCCCGTGCTCGGGCAGGTACACGTCGTGCAGCTCCGCGAGCACCGGCGCCTCGTCGTCGAACGACCCGACGTGCAAGGTCTGCACCGCACGGCCCTCCGTGATCGTGCGAAGCTCGACGAGGTCGAGCGCCGGCAGGTCCTTCGTCGCGCGGACCGACGAGGTCACGTCGGCCACGAGCACCGGGTCGACCCAGTCGGGTTGCAGGACGAGCATGGTCCACCGCCACGCGTCCTTGTCGCGACGCACGAACGCGCGGGGGTCCTCGGCCGTCCACAGGCCCTCCAGCGGACCGACGACGTAGTCCCTCCCGAGCCCGCGCCTGCTCGCGAACTTCACGGCGTACGACAGCCCGAACAGCGTCTCGACGGCCTCGCGGTACGACGCCGCGGTGTTGGGGTCGCCCTCGCCGTCGACCGCGAGGTACGTGAGCGGGGGGACGTCCACCTCGACGAACCGCCCGCGCGGCGGTGCGTACAGCGCGCGGTGCAGCGTCTTGAGGTCGACCTTGGTCAGGGCGTCGTCGCTGGCGGCCATGCGCGGGACGTTACGCGGCACCGCCGACATCCGCGGTGCGCGCACCGACGGGCGCGAGGTAGTCGACGACGGCGCGCACGACGGTCGCGTCGCGCAGCAGCCGGTGGTGGCCGAGCCCGTCCGTCGCGAGGAGCTCGCCCTCGGGCCACGCCGCCGCGAGCGCGGCCCCGACCTCGAACGGCACCTCCTTGTCGGCGCGGTCGTGGACGACGAGCGCGGGCGGCAGCGGGTGGCTGCGGACGGTGTCGAGCACGTCCAGGTCCGCCAGCGGCCTGCCGGCGACCTCGACGATGCGCTGCCGGAGCAGCGCGCGCGTGCGCGCGGAGAGGCGCAGCACGTCGGCGAACCGGTCCAGCTCGCCGAGCGGGTGGGCGATCGCGGCGACGAGCACGAGTCGTCCGGTCGGCAGGCCGTCACGCGCCGCGAGCGCCGTCGTGGCGGTGCCGAGCGAGTGGGCCACGACGGCGGCGGGCTCCCCGTGGACCCGTGCCACCGCGGCGAGCGACCCCGCCATCTCGGGCACGGTGCTGCGGCGCGGACCGAGGTGGCCCGGGCCCGAGTCTCCGTGGCTGAGGGCGTCGAACGCGACGACGCGGTACCCGGCCGCGCGCAGCGGCTCGACGAACGCCCCGAGCTGGCCCCGCCACCCGCCCCAGCCGTGGACGAGGTAGACCGGGCCGAGGTCGGGGGCCGTCCCGCCCGGCGTCGACCCGGGCGCCGGCGCCCCCGTCTCCGTCGCCGCCGGGGTACCGGTCGCCGGGGACCACGTCTCGACGACGAGGCGGGACCCGCCGTCGGTCGTCACCGTGCCGAGCGCACCGGGCGCGTGCCGGTCGTCGCGGCGACGGCCCGCGCCGTCGGGCGGCGTGCACCACAGGTCGAGAGCGAGCCGTGCGGCGCGGCGCGGCGCGACCCGCTGGAGGACGGCGAGGCGCGTGCGCACGACGGCGAGCTGCGCCGCCGCGCGGCGGCGGCGGCCGGCACGACGTCGCGTCGCGCGACGCCCCTCAGCACGAACGATCGTGCTTTTCTGAACACCTGGCTCCGACATGAGGACCTTCTTCTCGGGTGCGGCTGTGATGAGGGCGAGACGGCATCTGCGGCGTGGTCGCGTCCCGGCTGGGCGGGCCCGGCGGGCGAGCCCGCCGGGCCCGGTCAGCCGACGGGGACGGGGGCGCGCGCGGCGTCGAGCAGGGACTCGAACGCGCTCCGGGCACGACCCTCGGCGGCGGCGTCCCCCATGAACGCGTGCGCGTGGTGGAGCGCGAGCATGATCCCGTAGAGGTCGGAGGCGACCTGCTGCGGGTCGACGTCGCCGCGGAAGCCGTCGTCGACGCACGTGCGGTACACCTGGGCGATCGCGTCGTAGAGGTCCTGGTGGTCGCGCACGAGCTGGTCGCGCACCGGGCCCGCCTGCGCCGCGAGCTCCGTCGCAGCCTTGACGAACAGGCACCCGCCCGGTTGCTGTGCGAGGTCGCACAGCACCCACCGGTCGAACAGCGTGCGGAGGCGCCGCTCGCCCCGCGGCGTACGGAGCGCGGGCAGGACGACGGACTCGACGAACTCGGAGCGCGCCCGTTCCAGCACGGCGAGCTGCAGCGCCTCCTTCGAGCGGAAGTGCGCGTACAGCCCGCTCTTCGACATGCCCGTGCTCCGGGCGAGCTCGCCGATCGTCAGCCCGGACAGCCCGACGCGGTAGGCGGTCTCCACGCCGCGGTGCAGGATCGCCTGCCGGGTCTCGTCGCCCTTGGTCACGCGTGCGACGTTAGCACGACCGTGCTGAAATGCCGAGACCTGGTCCGGTCAGGCCGGCGCGGACTCCTCGGTGACGAGCGGGTACACGCCGTGCTCGTCGTGCACCTCGCGGCCCGTCACCGGCGGGTTGAACACGCACACCGTGCGCATCTCGGTGCGGGGCCGCACGACGTGCCTGTCGTGGTCGTCCAGCAGGTACAGCGATCCCGGCGCGAGCTCGTGGGTCTGCCCCGTGGCGAGGTCCGTGATGCTGCCCTCGCCCTCGACGACGAACACCGCCTCGACGTGGTTCGCGTACCAGAACTCGTTCTCGGCGCCGGCGTAGAGCGTCGTCTCGTGGACGGAGAAGCCGACTCCCTCCTTCGCGAGGACGATGCGCTTGCTGCGCCAGTTCTCGCTCCGCACGTCGGCGTCGGTGTCGGTGATCTCGTCGATGGTGCGCACGATCATGGGTGCTCCTCCGGGGCTGGTTCGGTCGGGTCGGCAGGCGGACGCCTCGCACCCGGCACGGCGGCGTACCGGGTGCGAGGCGGCTCAGGGGAGGACGACGGCGATCGCCTCGTCCAGGATCGCGAGACCGCGGCGCAGCTCCGCCTCGGTGATCGTGAGCGGCGGGAGCAGCTTGACGACCTCGCCCGACGGTCCGGACGTCTCCACGAGCAGGCCCCGGGCGAAGGCGCCCTCGGCCACGCGGGCGGCGAGCTCGCCGTCGGGCATCTGCAGCCCGCGGGCGAGCCCGCGCCCCTTGGACACCAGGCCGTGGCCGGGGTATCGCGCCACGAGCGCGTTGAGGTGGGACTCGACGAGCGCACCCTTCACGAGCGTGGAGCGCTCGAGCACGTCGTCGGACCAGTACGTCCGGATCGCCTCCGCGGCGGTCGCGAACGCCGGGGCGAAGCCACGGAAGGTGCCGTTGTGCTCGCCCGGCTCCCAGATGTCGAGCTCGGGACGCACGAGCGTGAGCGCCATGGGCAGCCCGTAGCCGGAGATCGACTTCGAGAGGCAGACGATGTCCGGGACGATGCCGGCCTCCTCGAAGCTGAAGAAGCCGCCCGTGCGACCGCACCCCATCTGGATGTCGTCGACGATGAGGAGGATCTCGTGGCGACGGCACAGGTCGGCGAGACCGCGCAGCCACTCGGCGCGCGCGGCGTTGATGCCGCCCTCCCCCTGCACGGTCTCGACGATGACGGCCGCCGGCTCGTTGAGGCCGCTGCCACCGTCCTGGAGCAGCCGCTCGAGGTAGACGAAGTCGTCGACGTCGCCGTCGAAGTAGTCGTCGTACGGCATGGGGGTCGCGTGCACGAGCGGGACGCCCGCGCCGCCCCGCTTCATCGAGCTGCCCGTCACGGACAGCGCACCGAGCGTCATGCCGTGGAACGCGTTGGTGAAGTTGATGACGGACTCGCGCCCCGTCACCTTCCGCGCGAGCTTGAGCGCCGCCTCGACGGCGTTCGCGCCACCGGGGCCGGGGAAGACGACCTTGTGGTCGAGGCCGCGGGGCCGGAGGATCGTCGACTCGAACGTCTCCAGGAAGTCGCGCCGGGCCGTCGTCAGCATGTCGAGGCTGTGGACCATGCGGTCGTCCGCGAGGTAGTCGACGAGCACCTTCTTCAGGCGCGGCTCGTTGTGCCCGTAGTTGAGGGAGCCCGCCCCGGCGAAGAAGTCGAGGTACTCGGTGCCGTCCTCGGCGAAGACCGAGGCTCCGCGGGCCCGGTCGAACACGACGGGCCAGGCGCGCGAGTAGCTGCGGACCCCTGACTCGAGCGCGATGAAGCCCGTCGGGTCGTCGGCGGCGTACGCGGCGGTGGTCGGGACGGTCGGGGTTGTCACGAAGGAACACTCCTTGTGCTGGTGCGTGCGGGTGCGGTGCGAGGTCGGGGCTGCGTCGTCACCCGCGCGCCGGACCGGCGCAGCCCGAGATCCGGTGAGGTCAGCGCCCCTGCACGCCGTCGATCACGAGCATCGGCTCGTCGACGTGCGCGTCGGGGAACTGGTCGGCGGTGAACAGCGGCGTGGTGCCGATCGTCGCGCCGCGTCGGGATGCCCAGCGGACGAAGAGCGCTCGTGAGGCGAGGTTGTCCTCGGCGACGGTGGTCTTCACGGTGGTGACGTCCGGGGCGGCGTCGACCAGCGCGTCGAGCAGTCGTCCCGCGATGCCGTTCCCGCGCACCTCGGCGTCGACCGCGACCTGCCACACGAAGAGGTGGGCGACGTCGTCCGGCAGGCGGTAGCCGGAGACGAACCCGACGACCCGGCCGGTGGCGCACGCCGCGTCGGGGACGACCGCGACGCGGCACGTCTCCGCGAAGTGCTGGGCCAGCAGCAGGTACGCGTACGACGCGTTGAGGTCGAGGGCGCCGGAGTCGCGCGCGACGCGCCACATGGCGGCGCCGTCGGCCGCGGCGGGTCGGCGGATCGTGACACCCGGCACCGCACCACCGTGGTCGGCGGGCGGGCCGGAGCTCGCGCTGCGGTTCACGCTCGGGGTCGAAGGGGCTGTGGGCGCGGCGTTCGTCGTCGTGTCCATACCGTCGACGACCCTAGGCACTTCTGCGGCAGATCGACACCCGGAGATGGTGTCCTCATGACTTTTCCCGGGACGTCGAGGGCGCACCGTCCGCATCGTGGTGCCGTTCCCGTGCCTCAGGTATCGATCTGATCACGGAGGTACCGGGCGTCTCTCATGGTGAGATCTTCGTGGCTCAGCCGATCCAGTCGAGGACGGGCGCGGTCACCAGGCGGGCAAGGATCTCGTAGCCGGTCGCGTCCGGGTGGTACCCGTCCCCGGCCACGACGGCGCGCCGCCACCCCGCGTCGCGCGACATCGCGTCGAGCACCCCGACGTACGGGATGCCGAGGCGTCCTGCCTCGCCCGCCAGCGCGGCGTCGAGCCGCGAGAGCCGCGCGTCGTGCCCGGCGTCCGCGACGGAGACGGGCCCGACGACGAGCAGCGGGGCGCCCAGCCCGTCCTGGACCTCCGCCCGGACACGGTCCAGCGCGGCGAGCGTCTCGTCGACGGTGAGCCGCGGAGCGCCGTCCTCGAGGACCGTGTCGTTCACGCCGAACGAGACGACGACGCGCGGTTCCGGCGCCTCGCGCAGGCGCGGGCCGACCTCCCCGGCGACCCGTGCCGCGACGAGCGCCGACGTGTCGCGCCGGACGCCGAGGTTGTAGGCCGTGAGCGGCAGGCCACGCGCCGCGGAGGTGGCGACCACGCGCCCGACCCAGCCGAGCGCGGTCTCGTCACCCACGCCGGCCACGTAGGAGTCGCCGACGAAGCACACCCGCACGTCGCGGTCCGGTCGAGGCACGGCGGCAGTCTAGGCGCCGCCGGGCCGTCCCGTCCGGACGCCGGGTCGCCACGCCCGGACGTCGGAGGGCCCCGCCCGGACGTCGGAAGGCCGCAACGACGAAGCCCCGGGACCGTGACGGTCCCGGGGCTCCTGCTGTGCGCCCGGAGGGATTCGAACCCCCAACCTTCTGATCCGTAGTCAGATGCTCTATCCGTTGAGCTACGGGCGCTGGTCGTGCTCTGCTCTCGCAGAGCCGGTGATCCCTCACCGGCCGTCCAGAAGACTACCGTGTCCCGGCGGTGATCCCAAACCGATACGTGCCGCGCAGGGCCGGAGGTGACGGACGCCACGAGGTGCCTCCCTCCTGGTCCGTCGGAGCCGCGCAGACCGACCGTCCGCCTGGCGCACCACGCCCGGTCCTCCCACGGTCGGACGCGCCCAGCACCAGGTCCCACCCGCAGCCCGACGCCGCGCCGCCCGCTCCCGGCGCAGGATCGAGCCATGACGTCCACGCACCCCGCCCCCGGTGGCTCGCCGCTCGTCGCGAGCGCCCTCACGAAGGTCTACGGCACCGCCCAGGCGACGACCCACGCTCTCGCCGGCGTCAGCCTCACCGTCCACCCCGGCGAGTCGCTCGCGATCATGGGCCCGTCCGGCTCCGGCAAGACGACCCTGCTGCACTGCCTCGCCGGGATCGTCACGCCCACCTCCGGTGCGGTCCTGTGGCGCGGGGAGGACGTCACGACCCTGTCCGACGCGCGCCGCACCGTCCTGCGCCGCAACGACTTCGGCTTCGTCTTCCAGTCGGGCCAGCTCCTGCCCGAGCTCCCCGCGGTCGAGAACGCGGCGCTCCCTCTCATGCTCGCGGGGACGTCGCGCACCGAGGCGACGGCGGTCGCGGCACGGTGGCTCGCCCACCTCGGCCTCGCCGGGATGGAGCAGCGGCGACCGGGAGAGCTCTCGGGCGGCCAGGCCCAGCGCGTCGCCATCGCCCGGGCGCTCGTCGGCTCGCCCGGCGTCGTCTTCGCGGACGAGCCCACCGGCGCGCTCGACCAGACCACGGGCACCGAGGTCCTCGACGTCCTCACGCACGCCACGCGGGCCTCGGGCGCGGCCCTCGTGATCGTCACGCACGACGCCGGCGTGGCCCGGCACTGCTCCCGCACCGTGACGATGCGCGACGGCCGGATCTCGGGCGAGTTCCGCGCTCCCGGGACGCCCCTGCCGACCGCCGGCGCGAGCGGCCTCGCACAGCCCGTCCCGGCACCCCCCGCGACGGGTGCGGAGGGCGTGCGATGAGGACGATCGACCTCTGGTGGCTCCTGCGCCGCCGCAGCGCCGACGACCGCGACCCGCAGCGGCTGACCACCGTCCTCGCCGTCATCGCGTTCGCGACGACGACCGCCGTCCTGCTCGTGGTGGTCGGGGGCTTCGGGGCCTTCCTAACCCGCGGCGACGGCCTCGAGGGCCTGCGCACGGGCATCGCGGACGGGAACGACTACGACACCCAGTACCCGGTCCTCGCGGGGATCGCCATGCTCCTGCTCCTCATCCCGCTCGTCACGCTCGGTGGCGCGGCCGCACGGCTCGCCGTCGCGCGGCGCGACGCGCGCCTCTCCGCGCTGCGCCTCGCCGGCGCCACGACCGGCCAGGTCACCACGCTCACCGTGCTCGACGCCGCGGCACAGGCCGTGGCCGGGGCGCTCGCCGGGATCGTCGGCTACGCGGCGCTCCTGCCGCTCGTCGCACAGCTGCGGTTCCAGGGCCGCACCTTCGGGATCGGCGAGCTGTGGGTCGGGGTGCCCGCGCTGCTCGGCTCGGTCGCGCTCGTTCTCGTCGTCGCGCTCGTCTCCTCGCTGGCCAGCCTGCGCCGCGTCGCGATCACGCCGCTCGGCGTCGCGGCGCGCGTCACGCCGCCCGGGCTCCGGGCCGTGCGCCTGCTGTCGACGGGCGTCGCGTTCGTCGCCCTGATCGTCGTCACCAACATGTCGTTCGGCTCGGCCGCCGTCGTGATCACCGTGCTGACCGTGATCCTGCTCGTCGGGTTCGCGACGCTCAACGTCGTCGGGCCCTTCGTGATCTGGGTGGTCGGGAGGATCACGGCCGGCCGCGCGCGCCGCGTCCCGACGCTGCTCGCGGGACGTCGCATCGTCGACAGCCCCAAGACGGCGTGGCGGTCGGTCGGCGGCGTCGCGCTCGCGACGTTTATCGCCGGTCTGACGAGCATCTTCGCGCTCCTCGACCCGGGGGTCGGCGGCGACCCCGCCGAGGTCCGGTTCCTCACCGACCTCAAGACCGGCGGCTTCCTGACCCTCGCGATCTGCGGGGTGCTCGCCGCCGTCTCGACGGGCGTCATGCAGGCCGGTCGCGTCATCGACCAGCGCGCCGAGTACCGCACGCTCGTGCTCGCCGGCACGGACCTGCGGACGCTCGACCAGGCCCGGTTCCGCGAGACCCTCGTCCCGCTCGCGGTGAGCGTCGGCGTCGCGACGGTGGGGGCGCTGATGTTCATGGTCCCCGTGATCGGGATCAACGCCTTCGCGAACGTGGGCGTCGTGGTCCAGTTCCTGCTGTGCGTGGCCGCGGCGTCGGGCCTCGTGCTGGCGGGAGCCGGCGCGTCCCGGTTCGTCGTGCGGTCCGCGCTCGCGACGTCGGGCACAGCGTAGGCGGCGGGCCCCCGGAGCAGTCGCCGCGACCCGGGGGCCGGCCTGGCACGGTGGCGCGCGACCCTGGGTTCGGCGGGCGACGTCGCGGCGAGGACCTCCGGCGGACCGTGCGCGGGCAACAGAAAAGGCTCCGGGCGCTGGGCTGCCGGAGCCTTCCTGGCGGAGACGGAGGGATTTGAACCCTCGAACGGGTTGCCCCGTTACCACCTTAGCAGGGTGGCGCACTAGACCTGACTATGCGACGTCTCCTCGCGGGACCGGACCGTGCCGGCGGACCGACGACGGTGCTGCACCCGCGTCGCCCAGGGTACCGGGGCGTCGGCGCACGACCAAACCGCGCCGGGCGACTACCGCTCGAACGTCCACTGCCGGTCCGTGAGCATGCGCGCGACGGCCAGCCCGATCGCCAGCGCCACGATGACGAGCCCGGCCTCCACGGCGTAGGCGAGCGCCTGCGTCGTCGCGCCGGTGTTGAACTCGTAGACCGCGCGGTACGCCGTGACGCCGGGGACCATGATGACCACCGCGGGGACCGAGACCGTGATGCGCGGGACCCGCAGGGCGGGGGCGAGCGTCGCGGCGAGGAGCCCGACCAGGAGGGCTGCCGCCGCGGCGGCCGCCTGCGGGACGACCCCCGCGTCGACGAGGAAGAGCCGACCCACGTTCGCGACCGTGCCGATCGACGCCGCGCCGAGCGCCATGGCCCACGGGCTGTTGAACATCAGCGCGAAGCCGAGCACGCCGAGGAAGCTCGCGAGCGTGCGCAGGGCGACGAGGACCGGCTCCGAGAGCCCCGGCGGCGGGACGGGGTCGGGCGCGAGCCCCGCGATCGCGGACACCCCCCACACCGCGAGGGCGGCGGACGCGAGGATCATCAGGGCATAGGTGAGCCGGGCGACGCCCGCGGAGAAGTCGAGCCGGGCGAGGTCCAGCGCCCCGGTGACGAGCGCGAACCCGGGGACGAGGAAGAGCACCGCCGAGACGTAGCCCGCCTCGTGGTTGCCCGTCACCCCGGCGAGGTCGGAGAGCCCGAGGACGAGGACCAGGTACGCGATGCTCGCCACCGCCGCGGCGAGCATCGTCACGCCGAACTGGTTGATCCCCCGGTGCAGCATCGCGCGACGCACGAGCTGGCCGAGCGCCGCCGCGACGAGCACGGCACCGCACTCGACCGCTCCGCCGTTGTTGAGGAACGCGAACGCCGCGCACGCGACACCGGCCCAGACCGCGTTGAGGGCGGCGCCGTACAGCGGCGGCTTGCGCGCGATGCGGTCGAGCTCGGCGTCCACGGTGTCGAGGTCGGCCTCGTCGGGCAGCGCCGAGGAGAAGCGCTCGAGCTCCGAGAGCCGGTCCGCGTTGATCCCGACCGAGCGCACCTCCGTGAGCTCCGTCCGGAAGATCGGACCCCGGTACGACGTCGCGGTGATCTCCGTGAGCGTCACGTGCGCGGAGACCCGGTCGAGGCCGAGCGCCCGTCCGGCACGCCACATGTGGGACTTCACGCGGTAGCTGCCCGTCCCCGCCGACAGCGCGAGCCGGCCGATGCGCAGCACCGTCCCCGACCGTCGGATGAGCTCGACCGGCTCGAGCGAGGCCTCGTCCGAGGAGGGGGCGGGGGGCTGGCGCGTCACCCGGCAATGATCGCGCACGCGTCCGGGCTCAGCCACGCACGGTGACGTGGAGGTGGTCGAAGTGGCCGCCCGTGACGTCCGTGGGGTCGTACATGCCCCCGCCGTCGTACGGGCGCCACCCGGCCCCGCGCCATCGCGACGACCAGATCCCGCCCTGCCAGATGACGTAGTCCACCCCGAGCACCTCGGCGTGCGTCTGCAGCCAGGCCGTCATGGCCCACCCCTGCTCCAGGGCCTCGCCGACCGGCGCCTCGCCGAGCGCGTTGCCGTAGGTCACGTCGCACGCCCGGCCGAGCGGGTGCTCGGACCGGGTCCCGGGCCGCGGCGACCAGCACGACCAGGAGGAGCCGGGGAACTCGGCCAGCGCGAGGTCCATCACCTGGGCCGTGCGCGCGGTGACCTGCCCGTCCGACGTCGGGTCGTCGAGCATCCGGTCCGGGTCGTCCGGCGCCACCACGTCGGGCTGCTCCGCGGCGAGACCGGCCCGGACGCCCGCGACGCACGCGTCGTGGTCGCTCACCTCGCCGGGCCCGCGGGCGACGTCGACGGGGTGCAGGTCGGAGCACAGCTCGACGCTCGGGACGGACGACGGCGCCGCGCACCCCCCGAGCACCAGCACCGCGGCGCACAGCGCGAGGACGGCACGACGGGCCGCCGGTGCGGCGTGCGCGCGGGGCGGGGGCACCGACGGACTGGAACTGCACGTGGTGATGCTCATGGTCGTCGAGCGGAGGGCGAGGGATTCGAACCCCCGGTGCGTTGCCGCACAACGGTTTTCAAGACCGTCACATTAGGCCGCTCTGTCAGCCCTCCTCGGGCCTCGCGGCCCGGCGTGCCATTCTGGCACGTCGTCCCGTCGCACGACGACGGCGGGTCGCCCCGTGGAGGGTGACCCGCCGTCGTCGGTGGTCGAGCCGGTGCGGCGTGCCGTCAGGCGGCGCCGCGGAGCTGGCGCATCGCGAGCTGCACGAGCGCGATGAGCGTCTGCTTGGTGGCGGCGCGCGACCGGGCGTCCGTGTAGAGCATGGGCACGTGGGCCGGGATCTGCAGGGCCTCCCGCACGTCCTCGAGCTTGTGCTTGGCCACGCCGTCGAAGCAGTTGACGCCCACGACGAACGGGATGTTGCGCGACTCGAAGTAGTCGATCGCCGGGAAGCACTGCTCGAGACGGTCGGTGTCGACGAGCACGACGGCACCGATCGCGCCGCGCACGAGGTCGTCCCACATGAACAGGAAGCGGTCCTGGCCCGGCGTGCCGAACAGGTACAGCCACAGGTTCCCCGGCAGCGAGACGCGACCGAAGTCCATGGCGACCGTGGTCGTGGTCTTGCGGTCCGTGACGCCGCCCGCGTCGTCGACCCCGACCGAGTGCTCCGTCATGGCCGCCTCGGTGTTGAGGGGCTCCACGTCGGAGATCGAGCCGATGAACGTCGTCTTGCCGACCGCGAAGCCGCCGGCGACCACGATCTTCACGACGGTCGGCGCCGTGCGGGGCGCCGCCTGCGCGGCGCCGGCCTGCGCGGAGGCCATCGGCTGGGGCGCCGTGCGCGGCTGCTGCGCGACCGGAGCCTGCGCGACGGGGGCCTGGGAGGCCGGCACGTGCGCGGCCTGGGCCACGGGCTGGGCCGGGCTCGGGGCGACGGGTGCCACGGTCGGGCCCTGCGCGGGCTGCGACGCCGTCACGGCCGGGTGCGCGGGAGCCTGTCCCGGTGCGCTCTGCTGCGCGGTGGGCACGCCCTGGACCGGCGCGGCCTGCGCCGGGGCCGCCGGCGCGGGCTGCACGGGGGCCGTGGGCGCGGGCTGCACGGGCGCCCCTCCCCCGCCCACGGGCGTCCACGACGGGCCGCTCGCCCTCGCACCACCGGGGACGGCGGAGATCACACCGGACGGCTGTCCGCCCTGAGGCGCGGCGCCCGAGCCCTCAGAGGGTGGAAATGCCATTGAGAACACTCTCCAAGACGCTCAGGGACAGGCCCGAGTGGTTGCTTCCGTGACCCGTGTGCACGTTGAGCGGGGTCGACGTGTGCACGGTGATGTAGTTGTCCTCCTGCAGGTCCGCGACGAGCACCTTCGTCACGCCGAGGGGGAGCCGCAGGAGGGCTGACAGCTCGGCGATCGAGACGTACGTGTGCGCGGCGTGCTGGAGGATCGAGCGCTTCTCCGGCGGCAGCCCGTGGCTGTTCACGGCGCCCGGCATGACCTCGACGAGTGCCTCGAGAGGCAGGTCCGACGTCGCCGAGCGCACACGTCCGCCCGTCACGGCGTACGGACGCACCGTCGCCGCCTCGTAGCCGTCGGAATGGGCTCCGGCACGGCCGAAAGGTACGTTCGTCATCGATCAGACCTCATCCCACGGGGGCTCGGGTGGCACCGTCAACGGGGAGGCTCCCCCGCATCTCGGAGATCAGCTGCGGGGTCAGCGTAGCCTCCGTGCGCGAGACGAGGAGAGCCATCTCGTAGCCGATGAGGCCGATGTCGCAGGTCGCCTCGGCGACCACCCCGAGCACGGACCCGTTCGACACGTTCATGAGGAACAGGAAGCCGTTGTCCATCTCGACGATGGCCTGCCGGACGTTGCCGCCGTTGAGCTGACGCGCGGCTCCGCGCGTGAGGCTCGACATGCCCGAGACGATGGCCGCCAGCTGGTCACCGCTCGTGCGGTCGAGCTGGTCCGACATCGCCATGAGCAGCCCGTCGGCCGACACCACGAGCGTGTGCCGGCTCCCCGGGACCGTCCGCACGAAGTTGTCGAGCAGCCACCCGAAATTCGTGGCCTCGGTGCTGAGCGCGTTCACACTTCCTCCTCGTCAGTTGCCGCAGCGGGCACGTGATCACCGCGCCTGCGGCGCTGAATCAGGGACATAATCCATGGTCTCCGGGCTCCACGTCGAACCCGGCTCGTCCTGGCCCTCGACACGGCCTCGTGCCGTGGCCGACTGGAAGGCCGACAGCCGCGCCCGGAGCTGCTCCGGGTCACGGTCGATGCGCGCCGTGAAGCGGTCCACGTAGCCCTCGCGGTTCTCGCCGCGGGCACGACGCGTGAGGCCGGCCGGCGGGGCCGACTCCACCTTCAGGGGCTGGTACGTGCCGTCGTTCGGGTCCGCCAACGTCGCTTCCTGGAAGTCGGTGCTGCCCCGCAGCAGGGTGGACATCTCCTCGTACAGGACGGCCGAGGCCATCCAGTCCGAGCGCGCCTCGACCGAGTCGCTCACGTAGCCCGGCTCGAGCGGCTCGATCGCCTCGGGGACCTGGCGGCGGACGAGAGGCGTCGGGGCACCGAAGCCCGAGGCCGGCGCGGTCCCGACCGCGGGCCGCACGGGCTCGACGGCGACGTACGGGGTCGGCGCGGCGGCAGGTGCGGGCGCGAAGCTCTCGGCGGCCTGCGGCGTCGTCGGTGCCGGCTGGGCGAACGCGGAGGTGCGGGCCACGGCGGGTGCGGGCTCGGCCGGCGGCGCGGCGAACGCCGACGTGCGGGTCGGCGCGGGAGCGGGCTCGACGGCGGGCTCGGCAGGCTCTGCGGGCAGGAGCGTCAGCGGTGCCGACGGCGCGGGCTCTGTCGGGGCAGGGCTCGCCGGGCGGGAGGCGAGCGCCTCGGCGGAGGGACCGCCCGGTGCCACGGTCGCCCGCGGCACCGCGGTCGTGCGCGGACGACGCCCGAAGAGACCACGCTTGCGGGCCTGGTTCTCCCGCAACGAGCGGCGGGTCGGCAGGTCGGCCATGAGCTCCTCGAAGCGCGGCAGCGCCTCGAAGGACAGCTCCGCCGGCACGTCCGGCTCCGCCTCGGCCTCGGCGTGCACCACGGGGACGTCGCTCGCCGGGTCCGGGACCCGGGCGGGCTCGACGGCCGGCGCCTGCTCCGCGAGCGGCGCACGAGCCGGCGTCGCGTCGTGGGCGGGCTCGCTCCAGCGCTCGACCGGCTGCGCCGGGACCGCGGGCACGACGCGCGTCGCGTCGGTCGTGTCCCCGACCGGCCTCGTCGCGCCCGGCACCGGCTCGTCCGCCCAGGCCTGCTGCGGCGCCCAGGCGTCCTGCTCGACCGGTGCCTGCGGCGCCCAGGACGTCTGCTCTGCCGGAGCCTGCGACGCCCAGGCGTCCTGCTCGGCCGCCGGTGCCCAGGTGTCCTGCTGCGACGCGGGCTCCTGCGGCGCCCACGCCGACGCGGCGACCGGCTCGACCGCGACGGAGTCCCCGGCGAGCGGGATGTCCGTCGCGGTGACCTCGGGAGCCATCGGGAGATCCACCGGGTTGTCGGTCACCGTGCGGTCGCCGACCGGGCGGAAGCTCGAGAACAGGGCGCTGCGGGTGCTCACGTCGAGGACGGGGATCTCCTGGGAGACCGGCTCGACCGACGGTGCGGCCTGACGTGAACGGCTCGGGAGGGCGTTGCCCGCGGGCGCGACCTCCGCGGGCGGCGTCCAGGCGTCCTCGGCCGAGGGCAGCTCGTCGGGCAGGGCCGGGGTCGCGAGCGGGGGCAGGACGATCGCCCCGGTCTGCGGCCCCGACGCGAACGACGCGCTCGGTGCCGACGCGGCGGGGTCGACGGTGCGGGGACGACGCCGCGGCATGCCGGTCTGCGTCGTGCCGTCCGTCAGGGCGGCGAGGTCGACGGGCACCGCCACGGGAGGCGCCTCGGGCTCGACGGCCGGGGTCGCGGACGTGACCGTCGGGGCGGCGGGAGCCTGCTGGGCCGCGGGCGCGGGGGCCTCCGCGACCGCAGGCATCACGCCGGTGGCGGAGAGCTGCTGGGCGGCGGCCTGCGTCCTCGTCTCCAGCGGGTCGGTCGGCTGCGGGAGCGGCACGTTCGAGTCGGGCACGAACAGCACGCCCGGGAACGACACCGTGACCTCGGTCCCGTTCCCGTCGGACCCCGTCGCGAAGCGCACGCGCGCACCGAGGCGGTCCGCGAGGCGGCCGACCACGAAGAGCCCGAGGCGCTGCGCGCCGACCACGTCGGACGCCGCGTGCGTCGCGACCTTGCGGTTCGCCTCGGCGACCTCCTCCGCGGTCATGCCGAGACCGTGGTCGCGCACGGTGATGTAGACGGAGTGCTCGTCGCGACCCGTCGTCACCTCGACCGGCGTGTGCGGCTCCGAGAACATCGTCGCGTTCTCGAGGAGCTCGGCGAGCAGGTGCGCGGCGTTGAGCGCGTTGTGCCCGAGCATGAGCGGGTCGACGACGAGGTTGAGCCGGACGCGGTCGTAGAGCTCGATCTCGGACGACGCCGTACGGATGACGTCGGACGCCGGCATGGGCTGGCGGACGCGACGGCCCGAGTCGATGCCCGCGAGGACGAGGAGCGACTCCGCGTTGCGGCGCATCCGGGTCGCGAGGTGGTCGAGCCGGAAGAGGTTCGACAGCGTGCCGGGGTCCTCCTCGGAGCGCTCGAGGTCGTCGAGGAACGCGAGCTGGCGGTTGAGGAGCACCTGGTCACGACGGGCGACGTTGACGAACATCTCGGCGATGGAGCCACGCAGCGCGGCCTGCTCGCGCGCGACCTTGACGGTCGTCGAGTTGACGTCGTTGAACGCGGTCGCGAGCTGCCCGACCTCGTCCGTGGACTCCACGGTGATCGGGGTCAGGTCGATGCCCGGTCCCTGGCCGGGGACCGCGACCTGCTCGACGAGCTTCGGGAGCTGGTCGCGCACGTCCTCGGCGGCGTCGGTCAGGCGGCGCAGCGGGTTGACGATCGCGCGGGCGATGAGGCCCGCGACGAGGATCGAGGCGACGACGGCGGCGAGCGTCGCGGCGATGGTCAGGATCGCGCGCGTGGTCGCGGCGGTCGCGAGCGCGGAGGCCTCGTCGATCGTCTCGGACCGCACCGCGTCACGCACAGGTGTGGTCGCCGCGCGGTCCTCCGTGGACAGCCTCTCCCACTCGCTCGCGGCGGTCGCGGTGACCGACGCCGGGCGGGAGCCCGCGACGTTGGCGCGGAGCTGGTTGTAGACCGCGCCCGGCACCGGGAGGGCCTCGTCGAAGTCCGGCAGCAGGCGGATCGCCCGGCGGGCCTCCTGGCTGAGGGTCTCGCCCGAGGTCATGAGGACCGCCGCGCGCTGGTTCGCGGTCTCGTTCTGCTGGCCGACCTGCGCCGCGCCGATCACCGCGCCGGCGACCGGGAGCTCGACGGCCTGCTGCGCGAGCAGCTCGTCCAGGACGACGTAGGCGTCGAGGAACTGCGCGAGCCCACGTTCGACGGAGGTGTCCGCGAGGCTGGCCGGCACGTCGAGCGCGTTGTTGATGAGGTCGGTGTAGAGCTTCGTGCGCTGCTGCTCACCGAGGCTCGACCGGTCGATCCCGCGCCGGATCGAGTCGAGCTCCTGGCGGTCCGCGATGGTCTGCGCGACCGCGTCCTGCACGCGCGGGTCCAGCGCCGACAGGTTCAGCGCCTCGTAGGCCCGGTCCCGCGTGTCGAGCGCGCGGTCCGTCTTCTCGCGCTGCGCGAGCATCTGCTCCTCGGCGCCCTCCGCCCGGTAGGACTCGAGGATCGAGAGCGAGCGCTCCGCCGCGATCTCCGTCCCGGCGAGGTCCTGCTTCTCGAGGGCGTCGACGAGGGCGCTCGTCTGGCTCGCCGTGCGTGCCGACGCGATCGCCTGACCGGAGATCACGGCCGCGGCGATGAACAGCACGAGGACCGGCACCGCGAGAGCCGCAAGGATCTTCCCGCGGACGCTCAACCTGCGGAGCATTCGAACCTGCCTCCATCACCTGGTCCACCCGGATCGGCCCCGTCGACGCGTCCGTCGCGTCCTCTCCCCGGTCGTGCGTACTAACTATCGGTGCACTTCTCCCGGACGCCTAATCCGCCCGCAAGCGCTCCCACGCCTGCGGTCGGCCCCCTCGCCCCCCGCGCTGGACCGGCACCCCCGGCGGCCCACGCGTAGTCTCGACGTCGTGCGAGGCGTCACCATATCCGGCCCCGGCGGCCCTGCGAAACTAACGGTTTCCGAGCTCCCTGACCAGACCCCTGGTCCCGGGGACCTCGTCCTGCACGTCGCTTCCGCTGGCGTGAACCGTGCTGACCTGCTACAACGCGCTGGATCCTACCCTCCGCCACCCGGCGCACCCGACTGGCCGGGGCTCGAGGTCGCGGGCACCGTCGCCCTCGTCGGCGAGGACGTCAGCGGGTGGTCGGTCGGCGACCGCGCCGTCGCGCTGCTCGACGGCGGGGGGTACGCCGAGCAGGTCCGCGTCCGCGCGACGCAGGTCCTGCCGGTCCCCGCGGGGGTCGATCTCGTCGACGCCGCCGCCCTGCCCGAGGCCGCGTGCACGGTCTGGAGCAACGTCGTCGACGTCGGCCGGCTGCGCGCGGACGAGTGGCTGCTCGTGCACGGGGGGTCGGGCGGCGTGGGGACGATCGCGGTGCAGGTCGGGGCGGCGCTCGGCGCCCACGTGGCCGTCACCGCCGGAGGGCGCGAGCGCGCGGACCGGTGCCTCGCGCTGGGGGCGAGCCTCGCCGTCGACCACCGCGAGGAGGACTTCGTCGCGGCGGTGCGCGAGGCGTCGGGCGGACGCGGCGCGGACGTGGTGCTCGACGTCGTGGGCGCCGCGTACCTCGACCGCAACCTGCGGGCGCTCGCGACGGGCGGCCGCCTCGTCGTGATCGGCATGCAGAAGGGCGCGACGGCGGAGCTCGACCTGGGTCGGCTCCTCGCGCGGCGCGCCTCCGTCGCGGGCACGACGCTGCGCGCACGCCCCGCGCACGAGAAGGCACGCATCGTGCACGAGGTGCTGACCCACGTGTGGCCGATGGTCGAGGACGGGCGGGTGCGTCCCGTCGTCCACGCGCGCGTCCCGCTCGACGAGGCGGCCCGTGCGCACGAGCTCCTCGAGTCCGGAGACGTGTTCGGCAAGGTCCTGCTCGTCCCGTAGGGGACGCGCCGCGGACGGTCCGGCCGGTGCCGCCGGGGTGTCGCGGCGCGGCCTGTGCGCGCGGGGGCGGAGCACGCAAGACTGTCCCCATGGCTGACGAGACGCGCGCCCCCCGCCCCGACGAGCCCGCCGAGGACCAGGGGGTGGACGACGCCCGTGACGACGGTCCCGACCGCGTCACCGTCGTCACGCCCGACGGCGTGGGGGTGAGCGTCGTCGAGAGCGACGACTCGACCGACCCCGACCGCAACCCGGCGACGGTGATCGAGGAGCCGGCGAAGGTCATGCGCATCGGCGGCATGATCAAGAAGCTGCTCGACGAGGTGCGGGACGCACCGCTCGACGAGGCCGCACGGTCGCGCCTCGCCGAGATCCACGAGCGGTCGCTGACCGAGCTCGAGGAAGGGCTCTCGCCCGACCTCGTCGACGAGCTCCACCGCATCACGCTGCCCTTCTCGGACGACTCCGTCCCCACGGACGCGGAGCTGCGCGTGGCCCAGGCCCAGCTCGTGGGGTGGCTCGAGGGCCTCTTCCACGGCATCCAGACCGCGCTCGTCGCCCAGCAGATGGCGGCCCAGTCACAGCTCTCCCAGATGCGCCGCGCCCTGCCCCCGGGGGCCCTCCCGATGGGTCCGGGCGGCTCGGGCGCGCCGGGGCACCCGGGCGGCGGTCACGACCCCCACGACGCCCGCCCGTCGCCGGGTCAGTACCTCTGAGCCGCGCCAGCACCTCTGAGCCGCGTCAGCACCTCTGAGCCGCGTCAGCACCTCTGAACCCGGTCAGGCCGGCGGCGGGTCCGCAGGACCGGCGGCGTCCGGCGCCTCGGTCGTCCGGCGCGCCGTCATGGCGATCGCACCGGACACGAGGAGGAGGCCGACGAGCTCGGGCGGCGTGGGGACCTGACGCAGCACGACGGCCCCGATCACGGCGGCGGTCGCCGGCAGCAGCGCGAGGAGCACCGAGAACGTCGCGGCGCTGACCCGTCGGAGGATGACCTGCTCGAGCGCGTACGGCACCACGGACGAGAACAGCGCGATGCCGACCACGGCGAGCGCGTACCGCCAGTCGGCCAGCACGGGGAGCGCCGAGGACGCGAGGAACGGCGCGAACACGAGCGCGCCGAGCGTCATGGCGACCGACAGCGACGTCACGCCCGAGCCGGCGACCGCGACGCGCCGGCCCAGGACGATGTACGCGGCCCAGCACGCCGCGGCGACGCCGATCGCCGCGAGGCCCACGACGACGTCCTCGCGCGGGAGCCCCGACTCGACGGTGACGCCGGCGAGCAGGACGACGCCGAGGGCCGCGACCCCGATGGCGCCGCGCTCGCGCCAGCCACGGCCCGTGACGGCCGCGACGGCCACGGGGCCGCAGAACTCGATCGCGACCGCCGTCCCGAGCGGCAGGTGGTCGATCGCGACGTAGAACGCGAGGTTCATGGTCGCGAGGGCGACGCCGAAGACCGCGACCCACGCGACGTCGTGCCGGGTCCACCGGCTGCGCCACGGGCGCCGCCAGACGACCAGGAGCACGGCGGACGCAGCGACCCGCAGCCACCCGACCTCGACCGCCCCGGCGACCGCGAACAGCCCGACGGCGATCGCGGCGCCGAGGTACTGCGTGAGGCCCGAGACGACGAAGAGGGCGGGCACGGGCACCCGCCCGAGCGCGGCGGCAGGACGGACGGGCACCCGTCGACTCTAGGCGTCCGCCCGGCCGCGCCGGTCCGGCGCGGGCGGGTTGCCGCGCGCCGGACCGGGAGGTCAGCCCTTGACCGACCCCGCGAGGAGGCCCCGGACGAAGTACCGCTGGAGCGCGACGAACACGACGAGCGGCACGATGATCGAGATGAACGCTCCGGCCGTGAGGATGTGCCAGTCCCCGCCGCGCGAGCCCGCCATCTCGGCGATGCGCACCGTCAGCGGGTAGGACTCCGTGTTGGCGAACGTCAGGCCGACGAGCAGGTCGTTCCACACCCAGAGGAACTGGAAGATCGCGAACGACGCGATCGCCGGCACGAGGAGCGGCAGGAGCACCTGGAAGAAGATCTTCACGTGCCCGGCGCCGTCGACCCGGGCCGCCTCGACGAGCGACCGCGGGATGTCCTTCATGAAGTTGTGGAGCAGGAAGATCGCGAGCGGCAGCGCGAAGATCGAGTGCGAGAGCCACACGGTCCAGAAGGTGCCGTTGAGCCCGACGGTCACGTAGTCGCGCAGCAGGGGGACGAGCGCCACCTGGAGCGGGACGACCTGCAGGGCGAAGATCGCGACGAACAGGATCTCGCGCCCCCGGAACTCGATCCACGCGAACGCGTAGGCGGCGAGCAGGGCGATGGTGATCGGGATGAAGACGGCGGGCAGCGTGATGACGAACGAGTTGACGAAGTACGTCGCCAGCGACGACCCGCTGCCGTAGAGCGCCTGCTCGTAGTTGTCGAGCGTGAACTCGGCGTTCCCCGTGAAGACGGTCCACCACCCGCTGCGGCGGATGTCCAGCTCGGGCCGGAACGACGTCACGAGGAGGCCGATCGACGGGACCGTCCACAGGATGGCGATGAGGATCGCGATGAACGACGCCCAGGGCGAGCTGAGCTTGCCCTTCGCCGCGATGGCGCGCTTCTCGAGCCGGCTGATCTTGCGCGGCTCCCGCGGGCCCTCGAGCTCGGCCTCGGTGGTGAGGTCCGTCGTGGAGGCGACCGGGGGGATCGGGGTGCTGGTCATCGGATCTCCTCGGCGAGACGCATCTGGCGGACGTTGTACACGATGATCGGCACGACCAGGATGAAGAGGATCACCGCGAGCGCCGAGCTCAGGCCCTGGTTGTTCTGGCGGAAGGCCTGCGTGTAGAACTCGTTCGCCACGACCTGCGTGCCGAACTGGCCGCCCGTCATCGTGCGGACGATGTCGAAGATCTTGAGGGTCGCCATGGCGATCGTCGTGAGGACCACGACGAGGGCCGGCCGGACGCTCGGGATCGTGATGTAGCGGAACATCCCCCAGCCCTTGAGCCCGTCGAGCCTGGCGGCCTCGACGATGTCGTCGGGGATGGCCTTGATCGCCGCCGAGAGGACCGTCATGGCGAACCCGGTCTGGATCCAGATCATCACCACGATGAGGAAGAACGTGTTCCACGGCTGGCCGATGAGGAACTGCTGCGGCTGGCCGCCGAGCCAGACGATGACCTGGTTGAGCAGCCCGATCTGCTGGACGCCCGGCTGGTCGGGGCGGTACTCGTAGACGAAGCCCCAGATGATCGAGGCGCCCACCATCGAGATGGCCATCGGGAGGAAGACCAGGGCCTTCGCGAGCTTCTCGAACCGGGTGCGGTCGACGAGGACCGCGTAGACGACGCCGATGAGCGTCGAGAGGAGCGGCACGACGACGACCCAGATGGCGGTGTTGCGCAGCACGAGCTGGAACTGGTCCGTCGTGAACGCGGTGACGTAGTTGTCGAGGCCGACGAACTCGTTGCCGCGGCGGTCGAACAGCGAGTTCCACACGGTGATCAGCGCGGGCCGCACGAGGCCCCAGGCGAGCCCGATCACGGCGGGCCCGACGAACGCGAGGACGACCACCCAGCGGGGCACCCGCTTGGGCCGGTCCACCGCCAGCAGGATCGCGCCCATGACGACCACGAACAGCACGATCGCGAGGAACATCAGGCCGAACTTCTCCACGGGAGAGCTCGGGTCGGTCAACCAGTCCATGGTGGCCTCCGGTCTGCTCGCCCACGGCACTGAGGGTCGAGCACGGTCAACGGGTGGAGCCGGCGCGGGGGGTCCGCCGGTGTCGGCGGACCCCCCGTCCGGTCATGCTCTTGTCACGCGCGCGGCGTCGTCAGGACGAGGCCGGCCAGGACGCCTCGATCGTGTCGACGACCTCCTGCGTGTCGGCCCCGGTGAACCAGTTGACCATCCCGGTCCAGAACGTCCCGGCGCCCACCTCGCCCGGCATGAGGTCCGAGCCGTCGAAGCGGATGACCGCGTCGGGGTCGGCGAGGATCTCCGCGGACAGCTTGTCGAAGTCCGTGGCGAGGTTCTCCGGGTCGAGGCCGTTGTTCGCGCTGACCCAGCCGCCCTGGGGCGTCGTGGTCGCCTTGGTGTTCGCCCAGTCCGCCGAGGACAGGTAGGTCTGGAAGGCCGCGACCTCGGGGCGGTCGTCGAACGCCGCGACGAACTCGCCGCCGCCGAGGACCGGCTTGATGTCGGTCTGGTCGGTCGGCAGGTAGAAGGCGTAGACGTCACCGTCCTCGGCGACCTCCGTGCCCTCGGGCCACTGCGTCTGGTAGAAGTTCGCGGCGCGGTGCAGCCAGCACGTGCCGTCGAGGATCGGGTAGCCGGCGTCCGTCCAGGTCGTCGTCGCGATGGAGTCGACCTCGCCGAGGCCCGCGTTGACGAACTCCGGGTTCTTGAGGATCTCCCCGGTGGCTTCGAACGCCTCCACGATCTGCGGGTCGTTGAACGGGATCTCGTGGGTGACCCACTGGTCGTAGACCTCGGGGCCGGCCGTGCGCAGCACGACGTCCTCGATCCAGTCCGTGGCCGGCCAGCCGGTCGCGTCACCGGACTCGACGCCCGCGCACCACGGCATGCCGCCGTCCTCGACGATCTGGTCGCTGAGGTCCAGCATCTCGGACCACGTGGTGGGGACCTCGTAGCCGGCGTCCTCGAACATCGAGGGCGAGTACCAGACGTAGGACTTGACGTTCGAGCCGAGCGGCGCGGAGTAGAACGTGCCGTCGACGGTCCCGTACTCCTTCCACGACTCGCTGAAGAACTCGTCGACGTTGGCGACGGTCTGCTCCGGCGCGGCGACGATCTCGCCGGGGAAGTCGTTGACGATGGTGTTGAGCAGTCCCGGCTGCGGCAGGTACGCGATGTCCGGGGCGTTGCCGGCCTGGATGCGGACGAGCAGCTGCGCCTCGAACTCGCGCGAGCCCTCGTAGTTCACCGTGACGCCGGTGCACTCCTCGAACGGGTCGTAGGACGCCTCCTGCGTCTCCTGCTCGGGCTCCACGATCGACGTGTAGACCGACACCTCGGTGCCCTCGAGGTCGCCGAACTCCTCGTAGGCCGCGCAGTCGATCTCGGGGGTCGCGGTGTCGCCGCCGTCCCCGCCGTCTCCGCCGTCGCCGCCGCCGCTGCACGCGGCGAGGACGAGCGCAAGGCTCGCCCCGCCCGCCGCCACGGCCATCGCGCGCCGGCGTCCGGCGCGGGACATCGTGCTCCTGGTCATGTCTAGCCTCCACCTCGTCGTGAGTGCTGACGCAGCGGACGCCGGCCGGGTCCGGCCTGGCGCGTCGCGACGTCGCGAGCGCGGGGTGCGCTCTCGCCCGAGATCCATGCAAGCGTTTACATCGGGGTTCTGCAAGCACAGGGCAGCGGCCTTTGGGTAACGATTCCGTCACGGGAGCGACGGTCTCGTCACCGGTGGGGTCGTGCTGCGGACACGCTCCCACACCCCACGGCGAGGTGCGCGCCGGAGCGTCGTCAGGACAGGCGCAGCAGACGACCGGGCCGAGGCGGCGCCGTCGAGCCCCGCCGGACGAGCTCCGTCGGGTACGTGAGGCTCGCCGGGACCGGCGCGCCGTTGATCATCTCGAGCAGGAGCGTCGCCGCGTCGGCGCCCTGCTGGTACGCGTCCTGGGCGATGGTCGTCAGCCCGGCCACCTCGCCCAGGTCGTGCCCGTCGACCCCGATGACCGAGAGGTCGTCGGGGACGCGCAGCGCGAGGTCGCGCGCCGCGAGCAGGGCGCCCATCGCCATCTCGTCCGACGCGGCGAAGACGCCCGTGACGTCCGGACGGCGACGCAGCAGGTCCGCCGTCGACGCGCGACCGCCCTGCACGTCGAAGTCGCCGTTCACCTCGAGGTCGGGGTCGTGGGCGACCCCCGCCTCCCGGAGCGCCCGCGCGTAGCCCTGGGACCGCTCGGACGGGGGCGACCACGACGACACGAGGTCCGGGGTCCCCGTCACGTGCCCGACGACGCGGTGACCCAGGTCGAGCAGGTGCCGGGTCGCGGCGTGGCCCGTGGCGACGTCGTCCAGCCGCACCGTGACCTGGTCCGCCGGTCCGGACCCGACGAAGGCGAGCGGGCGGTCGAGCCCGACGAGCGCACGCACCTCGTCGTCGTCGAGCGGCAGGCCCACGACGAGCGTGCCGTCCACCCGGTGCCGCAGGACGCTCGGGTCGACGCGACGCCGCTCCTCGTCCCGGCGCACGACGAACGTGTGCAGCAGGACGTCGTACCCGACGTCGCGCAGCGCGCGCTCCGCGCCCTCGATGACGTTCGCGAAGAACCACCGGCTGACCCAGGGGGTCAGCAGGCCGATGGTCCGCGTGCGCCCCGTCGCGAGCGACGACGCCGACGGGGTGGGGACGTACCCGAGCCGCACGGCCTCGGCGTGGACGCGGCGTCGCGTCGCCTCCGAGACGTTGGGCAGGCCCCGCAGGGCGCGCGAGACCGTCGCCGTGGACACCCCGGCGGCCCTCGCGACGTCGTCGATGCCAGCCACGAGGGGTGATTCTCCCCCCTGCCCGCGCGGCACGCGACATCCCGGCCGCCCCCGCCGCCCGGCACGGCTCCCGGACCGCTCCGGGCCGCGCGCGGACGTCGTCCCGATATCGTGGACCGCGGTCGTGCACCCACGACCGCACCCTGCCCCGGAAGGACACCGATGATCGAGCTGAGGACGCCGCGCGAGATCGAGCAGATGCGGCCCGCCGGACGGTTCGTCGCCGACGTCCTCACCACGGTCCGCGCCGCGGCGAAGGTCGGGACGAACCTGCTCGAGCTCGACGAGGTCGCGCACCGCATGATCCGCGAGCGCGGCGCCGAGTCCTGCTACGTCGACTACCACCCGTCGTTCGGCGCGAGCCCGTTCGGGAAGGTGCTGTGCACGTCGGTCAACGACGCCGTGCTGCACGGGCTCCCCCACGACTACGCGCTGCGCGACGGCGACCTGCTGAGCATCGACTTCGCCGCCTCGGTCGACGGCTGGGTGTCGGACTCGGCGGTCTCGTTCGTCGTCGGGGCACCGCGGGCCGGGGCGCTCGGCGAGGCGGACGCGAAGCTCATCCAGACGACCGAGCGCGCGCTCGAGGCCGGGATCGCGGCCGCGCAGGTGGGCAAGAAGGTCGGCGACATCTCCGCGGCGATCGCGGACGTCGCGCACGCGGCCGGGTACTCGGTGAACACCGACTTCGGCGGCCACGGCGTGGGGCGCACGATGCACGGCGAGCCGCACATCCCGAACGACGGGCGGCGCAAGCGCGGGTTCCCGCTCAAGCCCGGTCTCGTCGTCGCGATCGAGCCCTGGTTCCTCGAGACGACCGACGAGATCTACACCGACCCCGACGGCTGGACCCTGCGCTCGGCCGACGGCTCGCGCGGCGCGCACAGCGAGCACACCGTCGCGATCACCCCGGACGGCCCGATCATCCTCACCGCGCGCGAGCCGCGCGACTGACGCCGGGCGGCACCCCGGTCCGCGCCGCTCGCGGAAGGACGTCGCGGACGACACCCGGGACCGGGGTGCTGCCTCGTGGTCAGGGCAGCAGGGTCCGCAGGAGCTGGACGGCGCCGTCGTCCTCGATCGGCCCCGTCACCTCGTCGGCCGCCTCGCGGACGACCGCGTCGGCGTGGCCCATCGCGACGCCGCGCGCCGCCCAGCGCAGCATCTCGACGTCGTTGCGACCGTCCCCGACGGCGACCGTGCGGTGGGGCTGGACGTGCAGCGACCGCCGCACGAGCTCGAGGGCCGTCGCCTTCGTGACGCCGAGCGGCGCGAGGTCCATCCAGGCGGTCCAGCCGACGGCGTACGTCACGTCGTCGAGGCCGAGGCGCTCGACGAGCTCGTCGAAGTCCGCGCTCGTCGACTCCGGCGCCCGCACGATCACGCGCGTCACCTCGCCGGACCACAGGTCGTCGAAGTCGACGACGCGGTGCTCCCCGTCGAGCTCGCCGTCCGGGAACAGCTCGTTCATCCGGAACCCCACGCCCACGTCCTCGACCGCGTACCGGGCGTTCGGCAGGTGCTCGCGCAGGAGCCGCAGGGCCGGGCCCGGGTCGAACGTCACGACGTCCTCGAGGACGTACCCCTCCGGCGCCCCCGGGTCGAGGCGTGCCGTCACCGAGCCGTTCGACGCGACCATCCACCCGCGGTCGATCCCCAGCACCTCGGCGACCGGCGTCATCGCGAGGAGCGACCGCCCCGACGCGAGCACCACGTGGTGCCCGGCGGCGCGCAGGGCGCCGACGACGTCGCGCACGTCCTCCGACATCTCCTGGTCGTACGACATGAGCGTGCCGTCGACGTCGAGCGCGACGAGCAGCGCGTCATCGTCCGCCATGCTCAGCGGACCGGCTCGAGGACCTCGAGGCCGCCGAGGTAGGGCCGCAGTCCCTCGGGCACGCGGACCGACCCGTCGGCCTGCTGGTGGTTCTCAAGGATGGCGACGATCCAGCGCGTCGTGCCGAGCGTGCCGTTGAGCGTCGCGACGGTCCGCGTCTCCGTCCGGCCGTCGACCTCGACGCGCTCGCGCACGCCGAGGCGGCGCGCCTGGAACGTCGTGCAGTTCGACGTCGAGGTGAGCTCGAGGTAGCGGTTCTGCGTGGGCAGCCACGCCTCGCAGTCGAACTTGCGCGCCGCGCTCGACCCGAGGTCCCCGGCGGCGGTGTCGATCACGCGGTAGGGCAGCTCGGCCTTGCGGAGCATCTCCTCCTCCCAGCCGAGGAGGCGCTGGTGCTCGGCCTCGGCGTCGGCCGGGTCGCACCACGAGAACATCTCGACCTTGTGGAACTGGTGCACGCGGATGATGCCGCGCGTGTCCTTCCCGTACGACCCGGCCTCGCGGCGGTAGCACGCGCTCCAGCCGGCGTAGCGCAGCGGCCCGTCCGACAGGTCGACGATCTCGTTCGCGTGGTACCCCGCGAGCGCGACCTCGCTGGTCCCGACGAGGTAGAGGTCGTCGGCCTCGAGCCGGTAGACCTCGTCGGCGTGCGCGCCGAGGAAGCCGGTGCCCTGCATGACCTCGGGACGCACGAGGGTCGGCGTGATGACGGGCGTGAACCCGGCGGCCGTCGCCTGGTCCATCGCCGCGTTGAGCAGCGCGAGCTCGAGCCGCGCCCCCACGCCCGTGAGGTAGTAGAACCGTGCGCCCGACACCTTGGCGCCACGCTCCGTGTCGATCGCGCGCAGGCCCTCGCCGATGTCGAGGTGGTCGCGCGGCGTGAAGCCCTCCGCGGCGAAGTCGCGGATCGTGCCCTCCTCGCGCAGCACGACGTAGTCGTCCTCGCCGCCGGGAGGCGCTCCCGCGATGACGTTCGAGATGCGGTACTGCAGGCCGCGCAGCTCCTCGGCCGCGGCGTCCGCGTCCGCCTGGCGCGCCTTGACGTCCTGCGCGAGCTGCTTGGTCCGCGTGAGCAGCGCTGCCTTCTCCTCGCCCTGCGCCTGCGCGACCTGCTTGCCGAGGGACTTCTGCTCCGCGCGCAGCTGCTCGAACTCGGTGAGCGACGCGCGGTGCCGGGCGTCGGCGTCGAGGGCGGAGTCGACGAGCGCGGGGTCGTCGCCACGGGCGACCTGGCTGGCTCGGACGAGGTCGGGGTTGTCGCGCAGGAGGCGGAGGTCGATCACCCGTGCAGCCTAACGAACGCGGAGGTCCGCGGGCCGGTCGACGTCGAGGGCCACGTCGAGGGCTACGTCGAGGGCTACGGTGGCGCCCATGAGATGGGAGCTGTGGCTGGCGTTCGCCGCCCTCGCGGTCGCGCTGGTCGCGCTCGTGCTCGTGCTGTCGCTGCGCGCGCAGCAGGAGCGGCAGCGGCGCGCCGCGGAGCGGGCGGCGGGCGGCGCGGCGGGCGGCGCGGAGCCGGAGGACGACCCCCGCGAGCTCGTCGCGTTCGTCGCCAACCCGTCGAAGCCGGGCGTCCCCGCCCTCGAGGCGACGGTGCGCGCGGTCTTCGCCGAGGCCGCGCTCCCCGACCCGCTCTGGCTCGAGACGACGGTCGAGGACCCCGGCGTCGGCCAGACCCGCGCGGCGCTGGCCGGGGGCGCGGACGTCGTCGTCGCCGTGGGCGGCGACGGGACCGTGCGCGCCGTCGCCGAGGCGATGGTGGGCAGCGGACGCCCGATGGGCCTGATCCCCGTCGGCACGGGCAACCTCCTGGCGCGCAACCTCGACCTGCCGGTCGGCGCCCCGCGCGCCGCCCTGCGCGTCGTCATCGCGGGCGCGGACCGCCCGGTGGACGTCGGGTGGGCCCGCGTCCTGCGCTGGGCGGAGGACGACGGCACGGCGTCGCGCGACGAGGACCGCGTCCCCCCGGTCGCTCCCCCGGCCGGCCCCGGCGGGAAGGAGCACATCTTCCTCGTCATCGCGGGCCTCGGGTTCGACGCCGCGATGGTGGCCGACGCGGACGACGTCCTCAAGGCGAAGGTCGGCTGGATGGCGTACTTCGTCGCGGGGATCCGCCACCTGCACGGCCGGCGCATGCGCGCCACCATCCAGCTCGACGACCATCCTCCCGTGGACGCGCGCCTGCGCTCGCTCATGATCGGCAACTGCGGCCGGCTGCCCGGCGGCATCACGCTCCTGCCGGACGCCGTCATCGACGACGGCGTGCTCGACGTCGCCGCGGTCGACACGCGCGGCGGCATCGTGGGGTGGGCCCAGCTGTTCGGCGAGGTCGTCATGCAGGGCTTCGGCGTGCGGAACGAGCTGCCCGCGAAGATCGGCCGCATCGACCACACCCGTGCGCGCCGGGTGCGCGTGCGGGTCGAGGGGGGCGAGCAAGCCCAGGTCGACGGGGACGTGCTCGGCCAGGCCGTCGAGCTGGAGTGCCGGGTAGACCCCGGGGCGCTCGTGGTGCGCACCGCCTGACCCCGCCCGTGGAGAGGGCGTGAGCGTTCCGGTCGGACCCCTCGCGCGGCCCCGCCGGCGTCCGGGCCGCGCGGAACCGCCCCCGCACCCTGGTCCGGTGACGCCCCCGCCCCGTGCCCCGCACCCCTCGCGCCGCGTCCCCGCACGTCGCGGGCCTGCGCGCCGAGGGCCGGCGCGGGGGCTCGGGGTCCGCGCGGTCCTCGTCCTCCTGGCCGCCGTCCTCCTCGCCGGGCCAGGGCTCGCGGCGGCCGGTCCGGCGTCGGCCCGGCCGTCGGCGGCCGGCCTGCCCGTCACCGCCTCCGGCGCGGCGCTCGCCGTCGACGACGAGGACGACGTCACGACCGCACCGTCGCACGACCCCGAGCCGGTCGTCCTCGTCGCCGTCGCGGGCCTCTACTGGAGCGACGTCTCCCCCTCGGCGACGCCGTCCCTGTGGACGATGATCCGGTCCGGGTCCGTCGCGTCGATGAACGTCGGGCGCACGTGCCCCACCGACGCGTGGCTCACGCTCTCCGCCGGGCAGGTGATCTCGACGGCGGAGCCGACCGCCGAGCCCGCCGCCGACGGCACCGGCGGCGACGGGACCACGACCGCCGAGGACACGTCGGCGACCGGGTGCCCTCCGCTCCCCACGCCGGTCGGGACCACCGCGCCCTCCCCCGTCGACGTCCCCGGCTGGTCGACGCTCGTCGCGCCCGCCGCCGAGGCGGACCCGCCGGCGACGACGCAGCACGCGCCCGGGACCCTCGCCGCCCGCCTCGTGCCCACGGGGGTCTGCACGACCGCCGTCGGACCGGGTGCGGCCCTCATGCTGGCCGACGGCTCGGGCCACGTCGCGCGGTACGCGCCGACGCTGGACGCCCTGCCCGACGGCGGGCTCGACGCGTGCGACGTCACGGTCGTCGACCAGGGCGAGCTCGTCGACACCGCCGCGGGCCGCGGGGAGAGCCTCGACGCGCTCGACGAGACCCTCGACCGCGTGATGGGCGAGGTCGGGCGAGGCACCCGGGTCCTCGTCGCGGGCATCTCGGCCGGGCCCGTCGGCGAGCCGGGGCTCCAGGTCGTCGTGGACTGGCGCAAGGGCGAGCCCACGGGCCGCTGGCTGCACTCGCCCAGCACGCAGAAGGACGGCATCGTCCAGCTCGTCGACCTCACGGCGACGGTCGTCGAGGCGGCCGGCGGGAGCTCCGAGGGCCTCGTCGGCGCTCCGCTCGAGCTCGGCGAGACCCGCCGCCTCGACGTCGCGCGCACGGTCGAGAACCGCCAGTACCTCAACGTCCTCACGAGCACGATCCCGACGCACTACCCCGTCCTCGTCGGGCTGCTCGTCGTGACCCTCGTCGCGACGCTCGGCGGCGCGCTGTGGGTGCGCCGCTCGGCCGCCCGGCGCGGCGAGCCGGCGCGTCCCGGCCCGGCCGGGCTGCGCGTCGTCACCGCCGTGCTCATGATCGCGGCGTCGGCGCCGGTCGCGGCCTCGCTCGCGAGCCTGTCCCGGTGGTGGGTCTGGAGCTCGCCCGCGGCGGCCCTCACGCTCGCCCTCGCCGTGAGCGCCGTCGTCGTGGCCCTCGTCGCGTGGGGCGTGTCGCGCCTCCTGCCGCGCGAGCCGTGGGCCCTGCCGACCTCGCTCGCCGGCGTCACCTGGCTCGTCCTCACCGTGGACGGCGCGACCGGCACGACCCTCCAGCAGGCGTCGCTCCTCGGGACGTCGGCCGTCGTCGGCTTCACGCGGTTCTACGGCTTCAACAACGTGACCTTCGCCGTCTACGCCGTCGCGGGCCTCGTCCTCGCGGGCGGCCTCGCGTCGGCGGCGCTCGGCCGCGGGCGGCGACGCCTCGCCGCCTGGTGCGTGGTCGCGGTCGGCCTCGTGACGGTCGTCATCGACGGCTGGCCCGCGTTCGGCGCGGACTTCGGCGGGATCCTCGCGCTCGTCCCGGCGTTCGCGGTCCTGGCGCTGCTCGTCGGGCAGGTCCGCATCACCGGGGCGCGCGTGCTCGTGGTCGCGGCGGTCACGCTGCTCGTCGTCGCGCTCGTGGCCGTCGTCGACTGGCTCCTGCCCGGTGGGTCGTCGCACCTCGGCGGCTTCGTCCAGACCGTCGTCGACGGCGGCGCGCTCGAGGTGGTGTGGCGCAAGGCGCTGGGTGCCTGGGCGACGGTGGCGAACCCGGTCGGGGCGGTCGCGGCCGTGCTCGTCGTCCTCCTCGCCCTCGCGGTGCTGCGGCCGGACCGGGCGCGCCTGCCCGAGGTGGCCCGTGCGTACGAGACGTGGCCGCTGCTGCGCCCGCTCGTCGTGTCCCTCGTGGTCGTGGCGGGCGTCGGCTCCTTCCTCAACGACTCGGGCGTGATCATCGGCGCCATGGTGCTCGTCGTCGGCGCCGCGATGGTCGTCCCGGGGTTCACGGTGCTGCCTCCCGTCACCGCGACGACGACGCCGGCGCAGGGCGCGCCGGGGCTCGCGCTGCCGGAGCCGGGCGTGCGGCGCGTGCCGTCGATGCTGCTCGCCGTCGGCGGCGGCCTCCTGCTCGTGGTCCTGCTCGCCTCGGCCGTGCTGGGGTCGAGCGGCCTGCGCCCCGCGTCGGCCGCGGCGCGAGCAGGCGGCGAGGTCTCGCCCACGCGGGCCGACGCCGTCGCGACCGACCGGCCGCTCGTCGTCGTGGGGACGACCGGCGTCACGTGGGAGGACGTCGCGGAGCTGCGCACGCCCACGCTCAGCGCCCTCCTCACCGACGGTGCCGGTGCCGCGGGCGTCGCGCAGCCGACGGGGGCCGCGAGCCGGTGCGTGGCGGGCGGCTGGCTCGCCCTGTCCGCGGGCCAGCTCACCGAGGTCGCGTCCGGGCGCGCGGCGGACGGCACGTGGGACTGCCCGACGGCGTCCCCCGTCCCGGCCGGCGACGGCGCCCGCGTCGACGGGTGGGACGAGCTCGTCGCGCTCCAGCAGGGATCCGGGTACCAGGCGCGCCTCGGCGTGCTGGGCGACACGTTCGCGGCGGCGGGCCGCGCCGCGTGCGCCACCGCCGTCGGACCGGGAGCCGCCCTCGCGCTCGCCGACGCGGACGGCGACGTCGCGCGCTACCGCGAGCTCGCGGACGCCACGACGGCCGACGGCGACGCGTACGACTGCCCCGTGACGCTCGTCGACGCCGGCGACGCGACCGCTCCCCCCGCCGACCCGGACCTGCCCGCCGCGGAGCGCGCCGCCGTGCGCGAGGCCGCTCGCTCGGAGCGGCTCGCCGCCGTCGACGCGACCGTCGACGCCGTGCTCGACCGCGTGCCCGCGGGCGCGACGGTGCTCGTCGTCGACGTCGCCGGCACCCCGGGCACCCGCCCGGTGCTCGGGACGGCGCTCGTGCGGCCGTCGTCGGACGGACCCCAGCAGGCCCGGTACCTCACGAGCGCGGCGACCCGGACGGACGGCGTCGCCCGCGTGCTCGACGTCCCCGCGACGGTGCTCGACGCCGCCGCGCTCGCCCCGCCGGCGCGCGTGCAGGACACGCCGCTCGCGTGGGGCACCCCGCGCCCCCCGGACGCGGCGACCACCGCGGACGCGCTCGCCGACCTCACGTCGCGCGACCACGTGCGCCGCACCGTGTACACGTACTTCGTCGACGTCCCGTTCTACGCGGGGCTGGCGCTCGCCGGGCTGTGCCTCCTGCTCGCGCCGCGCGCGCGGCGGGCGTCGGGCGACCGTGCGCGGCTGCGCTGGGCCCGCGCGGCGCGCTGGGCCCGCGGCGCGGCGCTCGTCGTCGCGGCGGTGCCCGCCGCGGCGTTCCTCGTCTCGCTCACGGGCTGGTGGCGCTTCGGCGAGCAGACGGTCGCGATGGTCGTCGCGACCGTGCTCTCGACGGCCGTCGTCGCGGGCCTCGGGGCGCTCGCGCCCCGGCGCCCCGTGTGGCTCGGGCCCGGTCTCGTCGCGGGGATCACGTTCGGCGTGCTCACCCTCGACGCGCTCGTGGGCACCCCGCTCAACCGCGCCAGCCCGCTCGGCTCCGCGCCCACCTTCGGCGCGCGGTTCTACGGCTTCGGCAACCCGACGTTCTCCGTGTACGCCGTCGGCGCGCTCGTGCTCGCCGCGGCGCTCGCGCAGTGGCTCGTCCGGCGGCAGCGCCCCCGCACGGCCGCCGTGGTGGTCGCGGGCATCGGCGTGGTGACCATGGTCGTCGACGTGTGGCCGACGCTCGGTGCCGACCTCGGCGGCGGGCTCGTCGTCGTGCCGGCGTTCGCCGTGCTGGGCCTCGCGGCGTCGGGCGCACGCATCACGTGGCAGCGGTTCCTCGTCGTCGCGGCGGCGGGCGTCGCGGTCGTGGCCGCGGTGGGCGTGCTGGACTACCTGCGCCCCGCGGACCAGCGCTCGCACCTCGGCCGCTTCGTCGAGCAGGTCGTCGACGGCTCGGCCTGGGAGACCCTCCTGCGCAAGGCGGGCTACGCGCTCCGGTCCGTGCTGGGCGGCGTGCCCGTCTGGATCACGATCCTCGTGCTCGTCGCCGCGGCGCTGCTCCTCTTCGCGCCGCGCCGGTTCACGCCGCGGTGGTTCGCGCGGACCGAGGCCGCCTGGCCGCTCCTGCGGCCGACGGTCCTCGCCCTGTGGATCGTGTGCGTGGCGGGGTCCGTCGTCAACGACTTCGGGGTGCGGATCGCCCTGATCGCGCTCATCCCGGCGGTGCCGCTGATCACGCTCGCCGCGCTGCACGCCGCCGGCGACGCCGTTGACGGCGCGGAGGGCGGCGTGGTGCCCGACGCCGCGGTGCCCGACGCCGCTGCCCACGACGCCGCGGGCGAGGGTCGGGTCCCGGGCGTGGGCCAGGACGCGGTCCCGGCAGGGCCGGCCGGGCCGGCGCGCTCCGACTGAGCGGGCCGCCCCGCCGACGCGTGGCGCGCGGTGCCGCCGCCGCGGCCGAGACCTAGCTCGTGGCGGTCCGCACCTTGTCGACGGCGTAGCGGACCTTGCGGGCGTTCACGGCGACGAGCACGTCGCGGTACTGGGCCGCCCGGTGGAGCTGGCCCTTGAGGTCGTTGGACGACGCGCGGTGGCGCAGGTCGCACGGCACCTCGACGGCCACGTACCCCTGGCGGAGCAGGTCGATCGTCATGCCGGTCTCGACGCCCCAGCCGCGCGCGAGCGGCGTGGCCGCCTCGAAGGCCTCGCGCGTCAGGCACCGCATGCCCGAGAGCGGCTGGGTGGGCGTCCACCCCGTCATCGACTGGATCGCGCGCCGCGCCGCGCCGACGACGATCCCCCGGCCGCCCGCGCCGGGCTGCGGGGGCAGGAGCGCGATCGCGACGTCGGCGTGCCCCTCCAGGACCGGCGGCACGAGGGGCGCGGTGTTGACCGCGGTCTCCCCGAGGTCGCCGTCGACGAAGAGCAGCAGGCGGGGCGGGCGGTCCGGGGCGTCACGCATCGCCACGACCGCGGCTCCCGTCTCCATGGCCGCCGCCTTGCCGCGGTTGTGGGAGTGCCGCACGACGACGGCCCCGGCCTCCCGCGCGACGTGCTGGGTGTCGTCCTCGCTCCCGTCGTCCACGACGAGCACGAGGTCGACGTGCGGGATCGCCTTGGCGGCGCGGACGGTCGCGGCGATGCGCCGGGACTCGTCCTTCGCCGGGATGATCACCGCGACGCGCTGCCGGGCCGCGCGGCCGCTGCGTCCGCCGTCGTGCGCGGGCCGCGGGGTGCGCGCGCGGGTGCCGGACGCCGAGAGGTAGGTCGGGGGCTGAGGAGACGCTGCCTTCGCGGGCACGCCGCGCCCCGCCTCGCTCCTGGTCTCGGTCGACCGATGGTCCGCGTTCACGCCGCCCAGCCTAGTAGTGCAAAGAGTTGACCGCAGAATCCCCAGGAGTGTCGCCCGAGATCTGCGGCGAACCCTGCACGGTGCGTCACGAGATCTCCCGACGCCGCCCGGGATCCTACTCGACCACGGTCCGCACGGACAGCGCCTGTGCACGGTGGTCCGGCGCCGGAACGGCGCCGGACCCACCGTGCGGGCGGTCGCGGCGGAGGCCGTCGAGCGGGTCAGCGCAGCGTGACCTGGCGCGACACGATGCCCGCACGGGCGCGGCGCTCGTTCGCGTCGAGGGGCTCCGTGACGGCCAGCGCCTCCGCCAGGCGCGCGTCGAGCTCGGCGACCGGGCCCTCGAGCTCGTCGGCCTCCGTGCCGCGCGGGAGCTCCCACACGGGCACGAGGAGCCCGCTCGAGCGGAACGCCCCGACGAACTTGCCGCCGGCGAGGCCCGACTCGCGGCGCGCGTGCAGGCGCGAGATCGCGTCGATGAGCGCGTCCTCCGGCTCCGGGCGCGCCCAGCGCAGGAACTCGCGCGACATGCGGCACCAGTAGGCGGACGGCACGGCGTCGAGCTTGACGGTCGGGACCATCGACCCCGCCGCCTCGTCGAGCGACGCCTGCACGTCGGGCGTGACCTCCTGCGTCGGGTCGAGCCAGTACGCGAAGTCCTCGTGGACGGTCACCTCGAAGGGCACGTCGAGGTCGAGGACGTCCTGGAGCCGCGGCCCCGCGCCGGGCAGCGCACCGAGCTCGACGGAGGTGCCCGGCTCGACGTCGATCGCCTCGAGCAGCGCCGCCGCGAGGTCGCGGCTCGTGTCGCCCGAGCCGGCGAGCGTCTGGACGGCGAGCAGGATCACCCCGTCCTGGCGGTGCAGCGCCGCCCAGCCGGCGGGCAGGACGGTGACGACGAGGACGTCGCGCGCGCCGTGCTCGGCGGTCGTGCGGGCCGTCGCGGTGGCCGACGGCACGACCTCGCGCATCGCGACCCAGTCGGTCTCGCCGGGCAGCCCCTCGAACGGGCGCAGCACGAAGTCGGGCGTGGAGTTCTTGGCCATGCGCGGCAGTCTACCGACGCGGTCGGTGCTCCTGGCAGGCGAGCGACCCCGCCCCGCGGTGCTACCTCGCTGGACGGGTGCGCGGGCGGAGGCGGACGTCGGGGAGCACCGGGGCGGGCAACGGACCGCCGTCGTAGCCGACGACCTGCCCGTACCGGCCCGAGGCCGCACCCTCGGCGTACCGGGTCCCGCCGCGGCGCGGGCTCCGGACCGGCTCTCGCTCCCCGTCCGGGCCGCTGCCCGACGAGACGTCCGGGCCGTCCTCGTCCCCGACCACGAGCTGGGCCTGCCACTCCTCGCGGGCGCGCGCGACGTCGTCGTGCGAGCGGCCCACGAAGTTCCACCACATGACGATGTCCTCGGTGAACGGCTCGCCACCGACGAGGACCGCGCGGGCCGGGCCGTCGGGCCCGGCCTCGACGGTCAGCGTCCGGCGCCCGGGCGCCACGTAGCCCAGGGACGCCACGGGCACGTCCGCCTGCTCGAGCCGCACCGCGCCGTCGTCCACGAGGAGGCCGTGCTCGAAGGCGGGGTCCACGTCGAGCACGACGCGTGCACCCGGCTCGAGGTCGAGCTGGGCGCCGACCAGGGGCGTGAAGGCCGTCGCGGGCGAGCGCAGCTCGGTGCCGGCCACCGTCAGCGCGCCGAGGAACACCTGGACGCGTGCGCCGCCGTCCGTCGCGACGGGCAGGTCGGCGTGGTGCTCGAACGCCGGCGCGTCCGCGAGGCGGTCGCCGGGGAGCGCGACCCAGAGCTGCACGCCGTGCAGGACGGGCGGGCGCTCGCCGCTCGGCGTCTCCTCGGAGTGGGAGATGCCCCGTCCCGCGGTCATGAGGTTCAGCTCGCCCGGTCGGACGGTCTGCAGCGAGCCGACGGAGTCGCGGTGCAGGATCTCCCCCGCGAACAGCCACGAGACCGTCTGCAGGCCCGTGTGCGGGTGCGGCGGGACCTGCATGCCGTCGGTGCCGTCGCCGATCGCGGGCAGCGGGTCGGGCCCGTAGTGGTCGAGGAAGCACCACGCCCCGACGAGCGACCGCGCGCGCTGCGGGATGGTCCGGCGCACCTGCATCGCCCGCGTCCCGCCGAGGGGGACGTCACGGTGCTCCAGGATCTCGACGGCGCCGCGGTCGGCGCCGCCCGGCGCGCCGGCGGTGCACACGCGCTCTTCCGGACGGGTCTCCAGGTTGCTCATGGGTCGAGCGTAGGCATTGTCGCGCGCGCTGGGGCACGCCGGCGGCACGGTGTCCCGCGCCACGCGCGACAGGGGCTGTGGTTGCACGGGGCGACGCGGGAGAATGGCAGCGAGGCCCCTCGGAGCAGGATTCCGAGGGGCCTCGCCGTCGCCGCGCAACCCCGGGGCGGTCGGGCCGGGTGGCCCGTCGGGGCGCCGCTCGCGACGTGGCGGCCCGGTGCCGCCGTGGGGCCGGACGGGTCCGGTCTCCTCGGCGACACCGATCGCGGTCGGTCTTCCGGGTCCGGTCGGAGCCTGCGCCGTCGCGCGCAGCCCGCGACCGAGGTCGCGGGTCGTCCACCGTTCTCCGGTCGACCGTGCCTCGCGTGCGCTCCGTGGTGTCACCTGCCGGTGCCGGCGAGGTCGGGATGACCCCTGCTCTGCGTGCCGGAACACCGTCGTCCACGTGCGCCCGTCCAGGCCGATAGGCACGTTTGTAGTCCTCGGATCGGACGAGGGCAAGGGTTCCCCGGCTTGTCATTTCCGGGTGCGCGTCGACCACAGGTTCGTCCACAGACGCACCCGCGCGAGGGCAACGTCGCCCACAACCCTGTGGACGAATTCTGTGGACAGTCCGTCCGCCGGACACCGCCCGTTCACGCGGCGTCCGGCTGCCGTCCCCCTCAGACCCAGAACTGCGACGTCGAGGCCGGGGTGAGCCGCTCGTCGAGGTCGAGGTCGCGCACGACGAAGCCGCCGTCGTCGACCAGCGCGCCCGCGAGCCGGCCCTGCAGCATCGCGGCGAGCCGTGCGACGAGCACCCGCGCCCGCGAGCGTGCGATGACGTGCAGGCCGGACGGCCGCTCCAGCTCGAGCTCGTAGGCGTCCGCCGGGCTCCACGAGACGCGGTACGCGTACGGTCCGTACTCGCGCCAGTCGAGCGCCCCGAGCGCGAGCGGCACCTCCGGGACGCGCTGCATCCAGAGCCGGACGGCGCCGTCGTACGGGGTGTCGCCCGACGCCGCCACGTCCGACGGCCCGTCGGGACGAGGCTCGACCGCGACGACCTGCGCCGACGGCACCACCGTCCGCAGCACGCCGAGCACGTCCCCCGGCGTCAGCACCTGCGCCGAGTAGAGCGTGAGGTCGACGCCGGACGCCGGGTCCGGGGTGAGGACCGACCGCCCGTCGGCCACGACCGCGCCGCCCACGCGCCGGGCCACCGCGACGGCCCACCCGAGCACCTGGAGCTCGGCGCCCTGCGGCAGCCCGCCGGGGAAGGCGCGGACGAGTCCGTCCCGGTCGTCCGGCACGGGGGCGGCCGCGCCGCGCGGTGGCGGCTGGTCGAGCTCGAGCGCGTAGACGTCGGCGGCCGCGCTCGCGAGGTCGAGCGCCTGCGTCTGCGGAGCGGTCAGCGGGAAGGGCCCGACGGCGCGCGCGCCCTCGACGAGGCCGAGCACCCCGGGCACGACGGCGGCGTCGGGGACCACGCCGCGGAAGCGGGCACCGGCCATGGGCCGGGCTGCGGCGCCGCCCCCCGGCGCGGTGGTCCACGCGGCGTCGGGGAACCAGGCGCGCGCGAGCGCGTCGACGGGCGTCCGTGCCGCCCCGCGGGAGCGGGGCACCGCGAGCAGGTGGGCACCGGCGTGCGGCTCCGGCACGAGACCTGCGACGACGGGGTCCATGACGGGACCGTAGTACGTCCGGAATGCCTGGGTGTTACGGGCGTGTCACGATTTCGGCCGCGACCTCCCGGTGGAGGCAGGTCGTCAGGCCGCGCGCACGTCGTGGAGGTGGTGGACGACGTCGTGCACGAAGTACTGGCCGAGCGTGCGGACCGTGAACACGGACCCGTTGGAGCGCCGCCCCGGCCGCTCCCACTGGTCCGGCACGACGGCGTCGAAGCGGCCGGCGACGCGGTCGCCGGCGATCTCGAGCTCGCGCGCGACGACCGCCGGGTCCTGGTGCGCGTAGTCCTGCTCGACCGCGGTGGCGTCCTGGTCCCAGTTCGCGAAGAGCGGGTCGTCCCCCTCGACCATGGCCTGCAGCCGCACGTCGAAGATCGAGAACACGTCCCGCACGTGCGCGGCGTACTCGAGCGGGGACCAGGTCGTGCCGTCGGGCCGGGTGCGCGCGTCCTCCCGGCGGAGCACCGCGACGTAGCGCGGCACCGCGGCGCGCACGGCCGCCCCGGCCTGGTCCGGCGTCACGTCGCCCGGGACGAACCCGCACTCGGGGCAGGGCCGGTCGAGGACCCACGTCCAGTCCTTGGTGTCGGCGGGGACGGGCGGGTAGTCGGCGGAGGCGTCCTGCACGGGACCTCCCTCGGGCGACGCGGCGGTGTCCATGGCGGAAGTGTGGCAGAGGGCCCGCCCTGCGCCGCCGGGTTTTGCGTTCTGACACCGGGTGCCTATGGTGTCAGCATGCCCAAGATCATCGGAGGTTCCCTCCACGAGCACCGCGCGCAGACCCGGCAGAAGCTGTTCGCGGCGCTCTCGAACCTCATGATGGACCGCGGCTTCGACGCCATCTCGCTCGCCGACATCGCCGCGGCGGCCGGCGTGGGCCGCACGGCGGTCTACAACCACTTCCCCGACAAGGAGGCGCTGCTCCTGGGCTTCATCACCCACGAGACGGAGCAGTACGTCGGCACGCTCGAGCGCGCGCTCGCGGACGTCGACGACCCGGTCGAGCAGCTGCGGACGTACATCCGCCAGCAGGCCCAGCTCATGCGCGTCTTCCACCTGGCCCCGGGCCCGGACCTGCGCTCGGTGCTCTCGCGGACCACGCGACAGCGGCTGCGCGAGCACGCCGAGCTCGTCGAGGCGATCCTGCGCCGCATCGTGCGGTCCGGCATCGACGCCGGCGAGTTCCCGCCGCAGGACATCGACACCACCGTGCAGCTCGTCAACGCGTGCCTGTCCGGCCGGCTCGCGCCGGAGGACCCCGCCGCCCGCGCGCAGGCCGTCGCGGCGACCGAGGCCTTCGTGCTGCGCGCCGTCGGCGCCGACCTCGATGCCCCGGCGCTCGTCCGGGGCTGAGCCGCGCGTCCGGGGCCGGGTCGCGCGTCCGGGGTAGGTGATCCGAGCACCGGTCTCGTACCCTCGCAGCCATGCCCCTCGGACGTCGCGACCGTCGGCCGCGACTGCCGCCGCCGCGCGGTCGTCTGGGGCCGGCGTTCACCAACGTCTTCACGGCGAACCTCAGCTCGAGCCTCGGCGACGGGGTCGCGCGCGTCGCCGCACCGCTGCTCGCCGTCCGCCTCACCGACGACCCGGTCCTCGTCTCGGGGATCGCCGCCGTCGCGCTGCTACCGTGGCTCTTCTTCGCGATCCCGGCCGGGATCCTGCTCGACCGGATCGACCGCCGGCACGCCCTCGCCCTCGCCAACGGCGTGCGGACCCTCCTCGCCCTCGGGCTCGTGGCCCTGTCGTGGACCGGCACGCTGACGATCTGGTCGCTGTACGCCGTCGTCTTCCTCTACGGCGCGTTCGAGACCGTGTACGACGGCGCGATCCGGGCCGTCGTGCCGTCGATCGTGCGACCGGCCGACCTCCCGCGCGGGAACTCGCGCATCGAGGCGGGCGAGATCACGGTCCAGAACTTCCTCTCGGCGCCGCTCACGTCCGCGCTCTTCGCGATCGCCGTCGTGGTGCCCCTGGGCGTCGGCGCCCTCGGCTACGCGGTGGCGTTCGTCCTCGCGTTCTTCCTGCCGGCGGCGGCCGCCGGAGAGCACCGTACGCACGGGTCCGACGACGCGCCCGTGCGCTGGTACCGCCAGGTCGCCGACGGGTTCCGGTACATCTGGGCGCACCCGATGCTCCGGCCGCTGTGGCTGCTGTCGACGGTCGTCGGGCTGTGCTTCTCCGCCGCGACCGCGACCCTCGTGCTCTTCGTGCTCGACCGCCTCGGCGTCCCCGAGGCGTGGTTCGGCGCGTTCATGCTCGTCGGGGCGGTCGGCTCGCTGCTCGGCGCCGCCGCAGCCGCGCCGCTCAAGGAGCGCTTCGGCTCAGGACCCGTCATGGCGGTGGCGAACCTGCTCACGCCCGCGGCGCTCGTCGTCATGGGCCTGGTCCCCGTCGTGCCCGTCGCCGCGGTGCTGCTCGCGCTCTCCTTCGGCGGCACGACGGTGTGGAACATCCACGTCATGTCGCTGCGCCAGGCGGTGATCCCCAGCCGGCTGCTCGGACGCGTGCACGGCACGTGGCGCACGCTCCTGTGGGGCGTCATGCCGCTGGGCGCGTTCCTCGGCGGCCTCCTCGCGCGCCTCGACCTCACCACCCCGCTCGTCGTCGGCGGTGGCCTCGCGGTCGTCGTCGGTCTCGTCGGGTTCCGCTTCCTCGCCCGGCTGCCGAACCCGGAGGACGTCGGCGGCGCACCGACCTCGGCGGTCGAGGATCCAGGTAGGTAGGCATGCCTAACCTCATGCGGTACAGTTCCTGACGCATCGTCATGACGGATCGTCAGGACGACACCTCGACCCGACGCACCGCAGGAGCTCCCGTGACGGCTCTCACGCACGACCTCGCCCCCGCCGACCTCCCCGCGCCGCTCTCCCTGCGGCTGCGCGAGGGGACGCGCCCCGAGCACGAGCAGGCGGAGTCCTCCGGATTCGTCGAGAAGCTCATGTCGGGCGGTCTCGACGTCGCGGCGTACGCCGACCTCGCGGCGCAGCAGTGGGCGATCTACGGGGCGCTGGAAGACGCGAGCGCCGCGGTCCGCGGTGACGCCCAGGGTGCGACGCTCGTCTTCGACGAGCTCACGCGCACGCCCGAGATCGAGAAGGACCTCGCGTTCCTCGTGGGGCCGGACTGGACCGAGCGCATCACGATCCGCCCCGCGACCGAGCGCTACGTCGCGCGCCTCCGCGAGGTCGGCGGCTCGCTCCCCGCGTACGCCGCGCACGCGTACACGCGCTACCTCGGCGACCTCTCGGGCGGCCAGATCATCAAGCGCATGCTCGAGCGCCACTACGGCCTGTCGGTCGAGGGTCTCGCGTTCTACACGTTCGTCGAGATCCCGAAGTCGAAGCCGTTCAAGGACGTCTACCGCGAACGCCTCGACGGCCTCGACCTCTCGCCCGAGCAGGTCGAGGAGACCGTCGCCGAGGCGAGGCTCGCGTTCCGGCTCAACAGCGCCGTCTTCGCCGACCTCGGCGCCGTCCACCGCTGACGACGGGCGCCCGGGTCCGCCGAGGGAGTACCACGGTGGGCCGACGGAGCACCTGCGGGACGCCGTCGGGCCGCAGAGCGGCCCCCAGCGCCCCCGCGAGAGACGTCCTCCGCCTGCCGTCGCACGCTTCGATGTAGGTTAGCCTTATCTCACTTGGCCGACGTCGCGACGGACCACCGGCCGCGCCGGTCCGCGACCTGCTCCTGGAGAACTCCCATGCGTCACCCTGCCCGCACCGCGCTGCGCGCCGCGAGCGCCGTCGTCCTGCTGGGGCTCGCCGCGGCGTGCGCGCCGCTGCCGTACGAGCCGCCCGCAACGCCGGAGGCGAGGGCCACCGCGGACCCGGAGCCGGTCGCCGAGCCGACAGAGGCGACCCCTGCCGCGGCCCCGACGTGCACGACGCTCGAGGAGTCGCGCGCCGCGGGCGGCGGCAGCGACGTCGACCCGGCCACGTTCCCCACCGGCCCCACGACCGCGGCGTTCGCCGAGGACGCGATCCACCCCGTCGCCGAGTCCCCGGCGCCGCAGCTCCCCGTCACGGTGCAGTCCGTCGACGGCCGCGCGGTCGAGATCACCGACGTCAGCCGCATCATCCCCGTGGACCTCTACGGCACGCTCGGGGAGATCGTCTACAGCCTGGGGCTCGGCGACAACGTCGTGGGCCGCGACCTGCCGACCGGGTTCCCCGAGGCCGCGGACGTCCCCGTCGTCACGGGCGCCGGCCACGCGCTCGACGTCGAGGCGATCCTCGGTCTGGACCCGTCGGTCATCCTCACGGACGCGACGATCCTCACCGACGACGTGCGGTCCCAGCTCGACCGGTCCGGCGTCCCCGTCGTGTACCTCGACGAGAGCCGGACGCTGGACGGCGTCGACGACCGCATCCGCGCGGTCGCGACGGCGCTCGGCGTGCCGGCCGAGGGCGAGGCGCTCGTGGAGCGCACCGACCGCCAGATCTGCGCGGCGCTCGACGCCGTCCCCGCGGACACCGGGACGCCTCGCGTCGCGTTCCTGTACCTGCGCGGCGCGAACATCAAGATGCTCTTCGGGCCCGGCTCCGGTGCCGACGACCTCGTGCACGCGATCGGCGGCGAGGACGCGGGCACGGCGATCGGGCTCACGCAGCAGTACGCGCCCGTGACGAGCGAGGCGATCATCAGCGCCGCGCCCGACGCGTACCTCGTCATGACCGACGGCCTCGAGTCGATGGGCGGCCTCGACGCGATGATGGCGATCCCGGGCCTCGCGCAGACGCCCGCGGGCGAGTCGCGGCGCGTCGTCGACATGGACGGCTCGCGCCTCCTGACGTTCGGGCCCCGGACCGGCGCCACGATCGCCTCGCTCGTCGAGGCGTTCTACGGGGTGCCCGCGCCCGAGCTGCCGTCGTCGTGACCGTGCCTCGCGGCCGCGTGCCGCTCGCCCGCGTGCTGCCGGACGTCGGGCGACAGCGCCGCCGGTCGGCCCGCTGGCTCATGACGGGGCTCGCCGTCGCGCTGGCCGTGCTCACCGTCGCGTCGGGGATGACGGGGCAGGTGCCGGTCTCGCCCGCGGAGGTGCTCGGGTCGCTCGCGCACCACGTCGGGCTCGACTGGGGACCGATGCCGTCGCACCCGCAGGGGGAGAACGCGCTGTGGGTCGTGCGGTTCCCGCGCGTCGTCATGGCGATCGTCGTGGGGGCCGCGCTCGCGTGCTCGGGCGCGCTCATGCAGGGCGTGTTCGGCAACCCGCTCGCCGAGCCGGGCGTCATCGGCGTCTCGGCCGGGGCGGCCGTCGGTGCGTGCGCGGTCATCGTCACGGCGGGCGCGCTCGTGCCCGGCACGTGGGTCGCCGGGGCGGCGTTCGTCGGCGGGCTCGTCACGACGTTCGTCGTCTACGCGCTCGCGCGCGCCGGCGGCCGGACCGAGGTCGTCACGCTCGTGCTCACGGGCATCGCGGTGAACGCGTTCGCGGGCGGGCTGCTCGCGTTCTTCACGTTCGTCGCCGACCCCGCCGCGCGCGAGCAGATCGTGTTCTGGCAGCTCGGGTCGCTCGGCGGCTCGACGTGGAGCTCGGTCGCCGTGGTCCTGCCGATCGCCGCCGTGGGGGTCACGGGCGCGATGCTCGTGCGCCGCAGGATGGACCTGCTCGCGCTGGGCGAGCGGGCCGCGCACCATCTCGGCGTGGACGTCGAGCGGCTGCGCCAGCTCGTCATCGTGCTCGTCGCGCTGCTAGTGTCCGCCGGCACGGCGTTCACGGGGATCGTCGCGTTCGTCGGGCTGGTCGTGCCGCACCTCGTGCGCATGGTGTGCGGGCCGAGCCACCGCACGCTCATCCCGGCGTCGGTGCTGGGCGGCGCCGTCGTGCTGCTCGCCGCCGACCTCCTCGCGCGCAGCGCCGTCGCGAACGTCGAGCTGCCGCTCGGCATGATCACGTCGCTCGTCGGCGGGCCGTTCTTCTTCTACCTCCTGCGCCGCACGCGCTCGCGCCAGGGAGGCTGGGCATGACCGACCTGCGCCACGAGGGCTCCTCGTTCCTCGGCTCGCTGCGCACCGCCGTCACCGGCGCCCGACGCCGCACGCGCCTTCCCGCGCCCGTCCCGCCCGGCGACGTGGTCACCTCGGCGCACGCGGTGTCGCTCGCCCTGGGCGGGGCACCGGTCCTGCGCGACGTGTCCGTCGACGTCCGCGCGGGCGAGGTGCGGGCCCTGCTCGGGCCCAACGGCGCGGGCAAGTCGTCGCTCCTCGGCGTCCTCACGGGCGACCTCGCGCCGGCAGCCGGGGACGTCGTCGTGCACGGGCGCGCGCTCGGCGACTGGACGCCGACCGAGCTGGCGATGCGCCGCGCCGTGCTGCTCCAGCAGGTGTCGCTGAGCTTCCCGTTCACGGCCGTGGACGTCGTGCGCATGGGGCGCTCACCCTGGCGCGGGACGCCCTGGGAGGACGAGGACGACGCCGCGGTCGCCGAGGCGCTGGCCGCGACCGACGTCGGCCACCTCGCCGAACGCCACTTCACGTCGCTGTCCGGGGGCGAGAAGGCGCGCGTCGCGCTCTCGCGCGTGCTCGCGCAGCGCACAGCCCTGCTCATGCTCGACGAGCCGACGGCCGCGCTGGACCTCAAGCACCAGGAGCTCGTCCTACGGCTCGCGCGGTCGCACGCGGCCGCGGGCGGGGCCGTGGTCGTCGTCGTGCACGACCTCTCGCTCGCCGCGGCGTACGCGGACCGCGTGACGTTGCTCGCGCACGGTCGTGTCGTCGCGGACGGCGGGCCGCGCGAGGTGCTCACCGAGACGCTGCTCAGCGAGGTCTACGACCACCCGGTCGAGATCGTCGAGCACCCTGGCGGCGGGGCCCCGATCGTCGTGCCGCGCCGCTGACCCCCCGAGGAAGTACCGGGGTCCGCCGAGGCGCCTCCGGAGCCACCTAGGCTGTGCGGTGCGACGGACGGCGGGGGGAGCTGGTAGGCGATGACGCAGCAGCGCGCGTGGACGTCGCTCGTGCTCCTCGGTGGGCTCGGACTGCTCGGGTCCTGGTGGTGGTCGGGACCACGACCGTCCAGCCGCGCGCCCCGGAGCTGGACCTCATGACAGAGCACAGCACCCTCGCGGAGCTCGAGGACGTGGCGAGCGACGTCGTGCTCCTCGAGCCGACGGGCGGCCAGCGCACCGAGCAGATCGCCAGCGCCCCGTTCGTGGTGACGCAGGCGAGGGTCGTCGCGTCGGGAGCAGGGCCGCTCTCCGCGGGGGACGTCGTCGAGATCCGCCAGGAAGGCGACCGCTGGGTGAACGTCGCGCCTGCACTCGAGCCCGACCCGGGAGCGCGCTACCTGGCGTATCTCAGCCCGTGGAGGTTGCTCGACGACGCCGACACCGGCCAGCACGTCGTCGCTGGAGCGCAGGCGGTGTGGCGGATGGAGCGCGGGGGCGGGCGGCTCGTCACGGAAGACAGTCCGCTCCCTCGTCAGGTCGAGGTCACCGGACAGGGTGACGAGCTGGCCGTGACGTCGTAGGCCACCCGCACGCGGCCGACGAGATGGTAGACGCCGTCGTCGGGCTCGCCGTCGGAGCGGCAACGTCTCGCATCTCGCGGGCGGACCGGGGTACTACCTCGCGCGTGCGGGGGCCGGGACACCGCCCGGGAGGGCCTCGTACCGGTCGGGGACGGCGGTGAACGACCCGCGGCCACCCGTGAGGGACCGCAGGTCCAGCACGTAGCGCACGAGCTCGGACTCGGGCACGAGCGCCTCGACGACGACGCGGCCGTCGTCGAGCGAGCCGGTCGCCGTGATGTGCCCGCGCCGTGCGGACAGGTCGCCCATGACGTCGCCCTGCGAGTCGGACGGGACGGTCACGGTCACGGCCGAGACAGGTTCGAGCACGACCGTCCCCGCCGCCGCGATCGCCTCGCGCAGACCCACCGCTCCGGCTGTGCGGAACGCCATGTCGGACGAGTCGACGGAGTGCGCCTTGCCGTCGTAGACCTCGACGCGCACGTCCACGACCGGGTAGCCGTGCGGGCCGCCCGCGGCCATCGCCTCGGCGACGCCGCGCTCCACCGCCGGGAGGTACTGCCGCGGCACGGACCCGCCGACGACCGCGTTGGCGAACTCGAACCCCGCGCCGCGGGGCAGCGGCGAGACGCGCAGCTGCACGACGGCGAACTGGCCGTGCCCGCCCGACTGCTTCTTGAGCCGCCCCTCGGCATCTGCCGGCCGCGCGATCGTCTCGCGGTACGCGACCTGCACCGGCTCGGTCGTCACGTGCACGCCGAACGTGCGCTCGAGCCGTTCGAGCGCGACCGCGAGGTGCGTGTCCCCGAGCCCGCCGAGCACGGCCTGCGTGCCGGTGAGGTCGACGTGCAGCGTCGGGTCCTCTCCGACGAGGCGCGCGAGCGCGGCGGACAGCTTGTCGTCGTCCGACTGCGACACGGGACGCAGCGCGTGCGCGTAGACGGGCGGGCGGCCGGGCAGCGGCCGGGCCGACACCGGCGACCGACGGCTCGCCAGGAGCCCGCCGGTCGACGCCGCCCCGAGCTTCGCCGCGGCGGCGACCTCGCCGGCGCCGACGCGCTCGACCGCCACGTGCTCGCGGCCGCGCAGCCGGAACAGCGCGTGCACGCGGTCCTCGGCGCCCGTCGCGACGTCGACCAGGCGGTCGCCGCTCGCGACGCTGCCCGAGAGCACCTTGAACACCGACACCTGCCCCACGAACGGGTCCACGACCGTCCGGAACACGTGCACGAGGGCGTCGCCCGCCGGGTCCGCCTCGACCTCGGACGTCGCCCGGTCGGCGGGGCCGTCGGACCCCGCGACGTCGGGCAGCAGCACGACCGCCGGCCGGTCGACGGGCGACGGCCCGAGCTCGCACACGAGGTCGAGCGCGCGGTCGACGCCCACGCCCGTGAGCGCCGACGCGAGGAGCACGGGCACGGCCTCGCCGTCGCGGACCTCCTGCGCGAGCGTGCGCTCGAGCTCCGCGACGGCGGGCTCGTCCCCGGCGAGGTACGCCTCGAGCTGGTCGTCGTCGTGCGTGACGATCTCCTCGACCACCTGGTCGTGCAGCGTGTGCTCCTCGGTGCGCACGTCCTCCGGGACGTCCTCGTCGTGGCCGTGCCCCTCGCCGTCGTACTCGCGGGCGCGCTCGGAGAGGACGTCCGCGACGCCGTGCAGCGACTGCTCCTCGCCGAGCGGCAGCTCGAGCGGGACGAACGACGCGGTGAAGGTCGACCGCACGTCGTCGAGCACCGTGCGGAAGTCGGCACGCGCCCGGTCCTCCTGGGAGACGAGGACGAGGCGGGGGATCCCCGCCTCGTCGCACATCCGCCACACCTCCTGGGTCCCGGAGCGGACCCCGTCGACGGCGCTCACCACCACGACCGCGAGGTCGGCCACCGCGAGCGCCGCGTCGACCGCCCCGAGGAAGTCCGGCGAGCCGGGGGTGTCGAGGAGCGTGACGCGGTAGGCCTCGCCGTCGGGCGCGGTCCAGTCCAGGTGCGCGACGCCGAGCCCCACGGAGATCCCTCGCGCGACCTCCTCGGGCTCGTGGTCGCACACGGTCGTGCCCTCGGCGACCGACCCGGGCCGCGGGATCGCCCCCGCCCGGTGGAGGAACGCCTCCGCGAGCGTGGTCTTGCCCGAGCCGCTGTGCCCCACGAGAGCGACGTTGCGGACCCTGCGCGGCCCGGGGGCTGACGACGACGTGCCCATGGCTGCCTCCCTCGGCTGCCTCGCGACGCTGTCTCGCGGCGGGCGACCGCCCGTCGTCCCCCCAGGCTAGTGACGTGACGCTGATCCTGCGCGGGTCGGGGCCCCGGGGACGGCCGGGGCGCCGACCGGTCAGCACTGCGCGCGCACGTACCCCGCGTCGTCGGGTCCCACGAGGTCGCGGTCGCGCAGGACGGTGAGCGGCGCGCGGTCGGTCCGGGCGCACACGCGGTCGAACGGCTCGGGGAGGGCGTCGTCGTACTCGACCTGGAGCACGTGGTCGCCGTAGACGTCCGTGTACGCGGCGCACTCGTCGTAGACGGCGCACTCCTCGGTCACCGCGAAGTCGAACCCGAGGTCGTCGCGTGCCACTGCGGCGATCTCGGCCGCGTTCTTCTGCGCCACGGCCAGGCCCGCGTCGTGCGCGAGGTCGACGTACGCCGTGGCCAGCGCGAGCGCGCCCTCCTCGTCGATGCGACCGGTGTCCGGGTCGTCGAAGCGGGTCCACGTGTCGAGGTTGTCGATCTCCACCGCGTCGAACCCGGCGTCGGCGCAGCCGGTGACGACCGGACCGAGGATCTCCAGGATCCCGTCCCGCTGCACGGCGGTCGACGGGTCGAGGACGTGCTCGTCGGGCCAGTCCGGGTCGACCACGAGCTGCCCCGACGCATCGTGCAGCAGCAGGTCCTCGTGCTCGCGGACCCAGCGGTCCGTCTCGGCCGGCTGGGTCTGGAAGCCGTTGACGTAGCAGACGGAGTACGCGCCGTCGGCAGGCTCGGCCGTCGCGTCGCGCACGACCACGTCCAGCCCGCCCGGGACGTCGTACGCCGCGCCGAGCTGGTAGTCGAACGTGCCCTCGGTCGGCGGCAGGCGGTACGCGGGCGGCGACGGCGCCGCGGAGCAGCCCGCGAGCACGACGGTCGTCGCCCCGGCGACCAGCACCGCGGTGCGCGGCCCGGCGCCGGCGCGCCGCGAGGGAGGGCTCGCGCGGAGCCCTCCCCCGAGGTGTCGCCCGGTCCGCGGACCGGGCAGTCGCGTCACAGGCCGCGGTCGACGTAGACGCGCAGTGCGTCACGCACGAACGTCGCGCCCTCGACACCGCCGTAGTTGAGCGCGAACCGCGGGTCGTTCACGTACATCTCCCCCAGGCCGAGGAGGTAGCCGGCCAGCGGTCCTGCCTCGTGCGCGGGGTTCGCGGGGACGGCCTGCAGCCACGACACGTGGCGACGTGCGAGCTCCTGCGCCTCGTCGGACGCCGGGTCGACACCGGCCTGGGCCGCCGCCGCCCAGTCGTCGTTCAGCCGGGCGGTGCGCTCCTTCCATGCCGACCGCTCATCGTCCGACATCCCGCGCCACCAGGCGTCGCCGCGCGCGTACGCGTCCTTGCCCCAGCGGTCCTCGACCTCTTCGCGGTACTGCGTGTGGTCGAACCCGTCGAACATGTCCGTCGCCATGAGCTCGCCACCTCCTTCCATCGTCGTGATCGTCCGTTCGACCGACGCGATCTGTCGCGCCAGCCGCTGCCGCTCCGCGCGGAGCCAGTCGAGGTGGGTACGCAACGCCCGCACCTCGGACTCCTGCTCGTCGAGCGCCGCCCTGATGGCCGGCAGCCCGAGCCCGAGGTCGCGCAGGAGGAGGATCCGCTGGAGGCGGACCAGCGCGTCGGCGTCGTAGTGGCGGTACCCGTTCGACGCGACGCGGCTCGGCGCGAGCAGCCCGACGGCGTCGTAGTGACGCAGCGTGCGGCTCGTCGTGCCCGCCAGCCGCGCGACCTCCTGGATGGACCAGTCGGCCGTACGGCCCGGTGCCGTGATCCCCATGACGCGCCTCCCTCCGTGTGGTCCCGCACTCGCGGCGCGACAGCGATCAGCACGCTAGGAGTTGACGCTACGTCAAGGTCAAGCGCCTGACGCGCCGGGCTGCTCCCGACGCCCGCGGGTGCGACGTGCCGCGCGGTCCGCCACGACGTCCGGATGGGCAGCCCCCGGTCTCTTCACCTCGAGGTGCAGGCCGAGGCCGTCGCCGGCCGTCGCCGGGACGAGCGTCGACCTGGTGGGCGTCGCGGGTACGGGCGGGCGCCGAGAACGTGGCGCGCGCCCGCCGGCCAGGTGGCGCCGCGCCTTGTCCGCGCGTCCCGCGCGGCGTAGCGTCGACGCCGGGACGCCCGCCCGGGCGCGCGACGACGCGGAGGCCCTCGATGGGCACGAGTGACCGGATCCGACAGCACTACGCGGGGGACGGCATCGCCGACCGCATCCTCGCGGCCGCGAGCGCCGGTGCCGAGAGCGGCGTGGTGCCCGTCGACGCGCTCGCGCCGTACGACGAGCTGCACGCCGGGGGCCTCGACACGACCCTCTACCTGCTCGGCCTGCTCGAGCTCGACGCGGGGACGCCCCTGCTCGACGTCGGCTGCGGTCTCGGCGGTCCGGCGCGGGTCGCCGCGGACCGGCACGCCTGCCCCGTGACGGGCGTGGACCTGAGTCCCGACTTCGTCGCCGCGGCGCAGGTCCTGACGGAGCGCGCCGGGCTGTCGCACCTCGTCCGGTTCGAGACGGGCTCGGCCGAGCGGCTGCCGTGCGACGACTCCTCCCACGAGCGCGCGGCCATGATCCACGTCGGGATGAACCTGCCCGACAAGGCCGCGACCTTCGCCGACGTGCACCGCGTCCTGCGCCCCGGCGGGCTGTTCGGGCTGCACGACCAGATGCGCGTCGGCCCCGGGGACCTGACCTACCCGCAGCCGTGGGCCGTCGACGACGAGACGTCGTTCCTCGACACCCCGTCCGCCTACGTGGACGCGCTCACCGCCGCCGGGTTCGAGGTGGTGCGCGTCGAGGACCGGCGCGCCGCGCTCGCGCCGTCCGCCGGGGAGCCGATGGAGGACCGGGCCGTCGTCTTCGGCCCCTCCTTCGTCGAGCGCGTCACGAACATGGTGGCCGCGACGCGCGCCGGGGTCCTCGCGCCCGTGGTCGTGCTGGCGCGGGCCTGACCACGGCCGGCCGGCTCACCGGTCGAGCAGTGCGCCGACGAGCTCGGCGGGCGTCCGGACGACGGCGACCGCACCCGCCGCCTCGAGCTCGCCCGGCTCGGCGTAGCCCCACGCGACGCCGACGCACGGGATCCCGTGCTCCGCCGCGCCGTGCACGTCGTGCTCGCGGTCTCCGACCATCGCCACGTCGTCGACCGCCAGGTCCGCGAGCGCGGGGTCCGCGCGGAGGCCGTCGAGCGCGTGCGCGACGACGTCGCCCTTCGTTCCCCGCGTGCCGTCGAGGGTGGCGCCGTACACGTCGTCGACGCCGCGCCCGAGGTGCTGGTCGAGACCGAGGTGGGCGACGATCCGGCGCGCGTAGACCTCGGGCTTGGACGTGGCCACGGCGAGCCGCGCACCGTGCGCCCGCAGCGCGGCGAGGGACTGCGGCACACCGGGGAACACGGCGTTGTCGAACATGCCGCCCGCCGCGTACACCGCGCGGTAGGCCGTGATCGCGTCCTCGACGCGGTGCGCGGGGACGCCCAGCGCGGTGAACCCGTCCGCGAGCGGCGGGCCGACGACCCCGCGCACCGCCGCGTCGTCGGGCACGGGCACGCCGATCTCGCGCAGCGCGTGCTGCGCGCACGCGACGATCCCCGGCGCGGAGTCGGCGAGCGTGCCGTCGAGGTCGAGCAGGACGACCCGCGGCGCGCTCACACGGTGCCCGACGACGCGTCGTCGCCCGAGGGCGCGCCGCCCGGCCCGTCTGCGGCCGGCGTCGCACGCCGGCCGCGCCTGCCGAGGACGAAGCCGCTCGCGATCCCGACGAGCAGCGCGCCGGCGGCCGCGAGCAGCGCGGAGAGGCCCGGCGGGTAGGCGCCGACGGGGACGAACGTCGTGTCGGACAGCGGCGCGTACGCGAACCAGCCGGCCGAGGTCGGCCGGCTCGCGAACCACGCCGCGGCGGCGAGGAGCGCGAGGCCGACGACGACGAGCGTGGCCAGCAGGACCGTCACGGTCCGTCGGGAGCGCGGCCGCGGGCGGTCCGCGGAAGGAGATGTCGGGGCCACTACTCCCCCACCGACCCGTCGATCGCCTCGCGGATCAGGTCGGCGTGGCCGTTGTGCCGGGCGTACTCCTCGACCATGTGGACGAGCACCCACCGCAGGTTCCACCGCTCGCCCGTGTGCCGGCTCGCCACGGCCGTGAGCCGGTCGAGGTCACCGTCGGCGAGGACGTCGTCGAGGATCGCGTCGGACGCCGCCACGGCGCGGTCGAACAGCATCCTCAGCTGGCCGGGGCTGTCGTGCGCGGCGCTGTGCCAGTCCCAGTCGCGGTCCGCGGACCAGTCGACCGTGTCGAACGGTGCCATGGGCGACCCGCCGAGGAGGACGACGGAGAACCAGTTCGACTCGACGTACGCGAGGTGCTTGAGCATGCCGCCGAGCGTCATCGTCGACGGGGCGATGCTCGTCGCGAGCTCGGGCGCCCCGAGCCCCGCGGTCTTCCAGCGCATGGTGTCACGGTGGAAGTCGAGGAAGCCGCGGAGGGTCTCGACCTCGCCGGCGGCCGACGGCGGGTCGGCGCGCGAGTCCGCGGCCAGCTCCAGGTGCGGTTCGGTGCTCACCCCGAGACCGTACCGATCCGCGCCCGCGAGGGCGAGGATCAGCCGAGGTCCGCCTCCCACGCGAGCCACTTCCGTCGCACCGCCGCCTCGACGTCGACGTCCTGCGAGCGCGCGAGCAGCAGGAGGTGCGCGAGCACGTCGGCGACCTCGTCCGCGAGGTCCTGCCGGGCGCCGTCGGGCGTGTCCCCGCCGTCGGCGCGGGGCCGCGTGCGGCCCGTCGCCGCGAGGAACGCCTGCGTGAGCTCGCCGACCTCCTCGGTGAGCTTGAGCGCGAACCAGTCGGCGTCCCGGTCGATGCCGAACTTCCGGGCGTAGAGCGCGGAGACCGCCTCGACGCGGTCGGCGAGGTCGGGGAGCGTGAGCGGGAGGGCGGACGGCGCGTCGTCGGGCACCGGTCCAGTGAACCACCGTGCGCGGACGACGCCGCGCGAACCCCTCCGTTCTCAACGTATAGCGCACGGGGGGTCTTGTGGCAAGGCCCCCCTCGGCGCCCAGACTGGCGGCTCACGCCACGACGCAAGGAGCCCCGTGAACCCTCTCGCCACGAGCGCCTTCGACCTTCCCGACCGCCTCGCCCACAAGGCCGACCCGGCGCTCGTCGCCGACGACGAGCGCCGGCTCGCCGACATCGCGGCGACCCTCGAGGATCAGGTCGCCGACCTCACCGAGCGGCTCGACGCCGCGCGCCGCGCCCCGGGCGGCCACGGCCAGGCCGCCCTGGACCGCGACCAGGAGGTCCACCGGCTGAGCACGCGGCTGCGCACGCTGCGCCGCTTCGGGCTCGACCTGTGCCTCGGCCGCACGGTCCCGGCCGACGGCTCGGAACCCGTCTACGTCGGGCGCCTCGGCCTCACCGACGCCACGGACCGCCGGCTGCTCGTCGACTGGCGCTCACCCGTGGCCGAGCCGTTCTTCGGGGCGACGCACGCCGACCCCATGGGCCTCGCGAGCCGCCGCCGCTACCGCTGGACGCGCGGCCGCGTGAGCGACTACTGGGACGAGGTCTTCACGCCCGACGGCCTCGAGGGGAACGTGGCGCTCGACGACCAGTCCGCGTTCGTCGCGAGCCTCGGCGCCAGCCGCTCGCCCCGGATGCGCGACGTGCTCGGCACGATCCAGGCCGACCAGGACGCGATCGTCCGCGCCGGCTCGCGGGGTGCGCTCGTCGTCGACGGCGGCCCCGGCACGGGGAAGACCGTCGTCGCCCTGCACCGCACGGCCTACCTGCTCTACTCCGACCCGCGCCTCGGCCACCGCCGCGGCGGGGTGCTGTTCGTCGGGCCCCACCAGCCCTACCTCGCCTACGTCGCGGACGTCCTGCCCAGCCTCGGTGAGGAGGGCGTGCAGACCTGCACGCTGCGCGACCTCGTCCCCGAGGGCGCGGTCGCGCGGCCCGAGACCGACCCGCACGTCGCCCGGCTCAAGGCCTCCGCCGAGCTCGTGCGCGCGATCGAGCCGGCCGTCGCGTTCTCCGAGCGGCCGCCCGCCGAGGGCATGGAGGTCGGGACGCCGTGGGGCGACGTCTGGGTGAGCACCGCCGACTGGGCGGAGGCGTTCGGCTCGCCCGAGCCCGGCACGCCGCACAACGAGGCGCGCGACGACGTCTGGGACGCGCTCCTCGGGATCCTCGTCGACAAGGTCCGCGAGGACGTCGGCGAGGACGTCCGCGACGAGGTCGGCGACGAGGTCGGCGACATCGGCGACGAGGTGGATGCCGAGCCGGCGGACGGCGGCGGTGTCGCCGCGGAACAGGTCCGCCGGGCGCTGGCGCAGGACCGTGACCTGGGGGCCGCGTTCAACCGGGCGTGGCCGCTCGTCGAGGCGACGGACCTCGTCGCGGACCTGTGGTCCGTCCCCGCGTACCTGCGGCTGTGCGCGCCCTGGCTCTCGGCCGAGGAGGTCCGCTCGCTGCAGCGTGCCGAGCCGCAGGCCTGGACGGTGTCCGACCTGCCACTCCTCGACGCCGCGCGCCGGCGGCTCGGCGACCCCGAGGCGTCGAGGCGTCGGCGTCGGCGCGAGGCGGCCGCCGCGGCGGAGCGCCGGCGCATGGCCGACGTGGTCGACGACCTCGTCGCCGCCGACGACTCCGAGCTGCTCGTCATGTCGATGCTCCGCGGGCAGGACCTGCAGGACGCCCTGGTCGACGGCTCCGCCCCGCCGCCCGACCCCGGCGTCCTCGCCGGCCCGTACGCGCACGTCGTGGTGGACGAGGCGCAGGAGCTGACCGACGCCGAGTGGCGCATGCTGCTGGACCGCTGCCCGTCGCGGAGCCTGACGATCGTCGGCGACCGGGCCCAGGCCCGGCACGGGTTCGCCGGGTCGTGGGAGGAACGACTCGGACGCGTCGGGCTCGACCGCGTCGAGGTCGCGTCGCTGAGCATCAACTACCGCACGCCGGAAGAGGTCATGGCCGAGGCCGCGCCGGTCATCCGCGCCGCGCTCCCCGACGCCAACGTGCCGACGTCGGTCCGGAGCACCGGGACACCCGTCCTGCACGCCCCGGCCGCGGAGCGCGACGCGATCCTCGACGGCTGGCTCGCCGAGCACGCCGAGGGCACCGCGTGCGTGATCGGCGACCCCACGTTCGCCGCCACGCCCCGCGTCCGGTCGCTCACGCCCGAGCTGGCGAAGGGGCTCGAGTTCGACCTCGTGGTCCTCGTGGACCCGGAGGCGTTCGGCGCCGGGATCGAGGGCGCCGTCGACCGCTACGTCGCCATGACGCGCGCGACGCAGCGGCTCGTGGTGCTCACGCGCTGAGACGACCTGCCGACGTGGGACGGCACGACCTCGGCCGGCGTCCGCGAGGGACGCCGGCCGAGGTGCTCGTCACACCGTGCGCCGCGTGCGCCGGATCCCGACCCACAGCCCGACCGCGCACGTCACCGCGGCGGCGACGAAGCCCCACAGCACGTCGGGGTCGGCGAACCGGCCCGCGAGCAGCGCGCGCTCGGCGTCGACGATGTACGTCAGGGGGTTGAACAGCGCGGCCGTGCGCATCCAGGCGGGGCCCGCCTCGAGCGGCAGCATCATCCCGGAGAGGATGAGCAGCGGGAAGAGCAGCGACTGCTGCACGCCCCAGAACAGCCACTCGCGGTTCTTCGCCGCGAGCGCGAGCGCGATGGACAGCGCGCCGACGCCGATGCCGAACAGGCCCAGCAGCGCGAGCCCCACGAGCAGGTGCAGCGGGTAGAGCGTGAAGCCGAACGGCACGCACACGAGCGCGATGAGCAGGCCCTGCACGACGAGCGGGGCGAACTCCTTGAGGGCGCGCCCCACGAGGATCGCGGACCGGTCGAGCGGCGTCGCGAGCACCCGCTCGTACGAGCCGGTCATCATCTCGTAGAGCAGGTTCGACCCGCTCATGGACGTGCCGAACAGCGAGATCATGACGATCACGCCGGGCACGAACCACTGCAGCGTGTCGGCGGTGCTGGCGCCCTCGGCCCCGCCGAACGACCCGCCCACCGCGCCGGTGAGCAGCGGCCCGAACAGCCCGAGGAAGATCAGCGGCTGCAGGAGCGAGAAGATCAGGGTGAACGGGTCGCGCAGCACGAGCAGGATCTCGCGCGTGAACACGGCCCAGGTGTCGCCGAGGAACTTCGCGGCCCCCGACCGCAGGGTGGTGTCGGGGCCGGAGGTCACCCCGGTGGTCCGGGCACCGGACACGTCGGTCCTGGTCGACATCACGCCGCCTCCTCTCGCAGGCTGCGTCCGGTGAGGTTGAGGAACACGTCGTCGAGGCTCGCCTGCCGCAGCTCGGCCGAGCGCACGGCGAACCCGGCGACGCGCAGCGCCTCGATCGCCTCGGGCAGCCGGTCGGCGCCGTGCGCCGTGGAGATCCGCACGGTGGACCCGCCGTCCGCCCCGGGCGTCACGTCCGCCCGCTCCGCGTCCTCGGCGAGGGCCGCGAGCACCCGGGAGGCGTCGTCGGTCCCACCGGTGCCCGACGACGCGGGCGCGCCCTGCCCGAGCGCGTCACCCGGGAACGGCGCCACGGCGAGCGTGATGAGGTCGTCCGCGTGGTCGCGCTTGAGGTCGTCCGGCGTGGCGTCGGCGATGATGTCGCCGTGGTCGATGACGACGACGCGCTCGGCCATGTCGTCGGCCTCGTCGAGGTAGTGGGTCGTGAGGACGATCGTCATGCCGTACCGCTCCCGCATGGCCCGGATGTGCTCCCAGAGGTTGGCGCGGGCGTGCGGGTCCAGTCCCGTCGTCGGCTCGTCGAGGAACAGCAGCGGCGGGTGGTTCATGAGACCGAGCGCGACGTCGAGCCGCCTCCGCTGACCGCCGGACAGCGACTGCACGGTCCGCTTCTCGAGCCCGCCCAGGTCGAGGGCCACGAGGAGGTCGGCCGCTCGCCGCGAGTACTCGGCGGGGGGCAAGCCGTAGAAGCGGCCCTGGTTGTGCAGCTCGTCGAGCACGCGGTAGGAGTAGCCGCCCCCGTTGCCCTGGCCGATGAAGCCGATGCGCGAGCGCACGTGCGCGGGGTCGCGCACGACGTCGAACCCGGCGACCTCGGCCGAGCCGGCGGTCGGTTCGAGGAGGCTCGTGAGCATCCTCAGGGTCGTGGACTTGCCGGCCCCGTTGGGGCCGAGGAAGGCGACGAGCTCGCCCTCGTGGACGTCGACGTCGATCGCCTTGACGGCTTCGACGACCTCCTTCTTGCGGTGGAAGGTCTTGGTCAGGCCACGGGCTCGGATCACCGGAGCCACCCTTTCGTACGCCGTACCGAAAATGATCCGACTACGTTAGCATACGGCGTACGGGAAAAGGCAAGCCCTGCACGCGGACCGGCGTCCCGAGGCGGTCCACGAGAGGACGTCGGGGAGGATGGGCACGTGACGACAGACCGCACCGACGAGCGCACGGGCCCGAGCGCGCCGTCGGCCACCCCGCAGACCCCGCCCGTCGACCCCCCCGCCGACGCGGGGGCCGGCACCTCCGGACCCGACGACGACGGCCGGCCGCGCGGCGTCGTCGCCGCCGCCGAGGCAGGGGTCCCGAACGCGGTCGCCGCCGCGGAGCACGCGCGTGCCGGCGCGACCGACGTCGTGCGGACCCCCGAGGTCACGCGCCGGCTCGCGCTGCTGTGGGACCCGCCCACCCCGGCGACGCGGGGGCGCAAGCCCCGCCTGACGCTCGACGACGTGGTCCGGGCGGGGACCGCCGTCGCGCAGGAGGGCGGGCTCGACGCGCTCTCGATGCGTCGCGTCGCGACCGAGCTCGGGGTCGGGGCGATGTCGTTGTACACGTACGTCCCCGGCCGCACGGAGCTCGTCGACCTCATGATCGACCGCGCCTACTCCGAGCTCGACCTGCCGGCGGCCGGCGACCCGTGGCGGCAAGCGCTCGCGCAGTACGCCCACGAGATGTGGAACCTCTACCTGCGCCACCCGTGGATCCTGCAGACCAACATGTGGCGCGCGCCGCTCGCCCCGCACGTCCTCGACGCCCAGGAGGCGGGGCTGCGCACGATCGTCGACACGGGCCTCGACGAGATCCAGGTCGTGGAGACGCTCTCGCTCCTGGACAACTACGTGCAGGGGCTCGCGCGCGCGACGATCGCCGAGTCGGCCGAGCAGGACGGCAGCGACGAGTACTGGACGACGCTCGGCTCCTTCTGGGAGGACTGGTTCGACGTCGAGCGGTACCCGACCATGACGCGCATCTACGTCGCCGGCGGCTTCGACGCGCCGCAGGGGCCGTTCGACGCGAGCCTCGACCGACTGCTGGACGCCGTGGAGATGGCGATCGACCGCGCGACCTCCACGCGCTGAGCCGAGGGCGCGCTCCCGGCTGACGCGCGCGCCCGACCCCTGGCAGGATCGTCCTCATGGACCCCCGCGCCGGCACCCCCGCCCAGCCCAGCGACCTCATCGACGTCGACGCCGTGGTCGGCGCCTACTACGACCTGACCCCCGACGTCGACGACCCCGCGCAGAAGGTCGTGTTCGGCACGTCGGGCCACCGCGGGTCGAGCCTCGACCACGCGTTCAACGAGGCGCACATCGTCGCGATCACGGCGGCGATCGTGGAGTACCGCCGGTCCCAGGGCACCGACGGCCCGCTGTACATCGGCCGCGACACCCACGCGCTGTCGCTCCCCGCGTGGCAGACGGCGCTCGAGGTCCTCGTCGCCGCGGGCGTGACGACGCTGGTCGACGCGCGGGACTCGTTCACGCCGACGCCGGCCGTGTCGCAGTCGATCCTCCTGCACAACGGCGCCGCGACGTCCGAGGGCGTGCGGACCACCGGGCCCGGTCTCGCGGACGGCATCGTCGTCACGCCGTCGCACAACCCGCCGCGGGACGGCGGCTTCAAGTACAACCCGCCGCACGGCGGGCCGGCCGGCTCCGAGGCGACCGGCTGGATCGCGGACCGCGCGAACGAGATCCTGCGCACCGGCGTGGGCGCCGTCCCGCGCGTCGCGCTGACGCAGGCGCTGGAGTCGGAGCACGTCCACAAGCACGACTACCTCACGACGTACGTCGACGACCTCGCGAACGTCCTCGACCTCGAGGCGATCCGCGCGGCGGGCGTGCGGATCGGCGCGGACCCCCTGGGCGGTGCGTCGGTCGAGTACTGGGGCGAGATCGGCGAGCGCTACGGTCTCGACCTCACCGTCGTCAACCCGCAGGTCGACCCGCGGTGGTCGTTCATGACGCTCGACTGGGACGGCAAGATCCGCATGGACTGCTCGTCGCCGTACGCGATGGCGTCGCTCGTCGCGGGCATGACCGGCGCGGGCGAGGAGGCGCCGTTCGACGTCGCGACCGGGAACGACGCCGACTCCGACCGGCACGGCATCGTCACCCCCGACGCCGGGCTCATGAACCCGAACCACTACCTCGCCGTCGCGATCCAGTACCTGTACTCCGGGGCCCGGGGCGGGTGGCGCGACGACGCGGCGATCGGCAAGACGCTCGTGTCCTCGGCGCTCATCGACCGGGTGGCGGGCGGGCTGGGGCGCCGGCTGATCGAGGTACCGGTGGGGTTCAAGTGGTTCGTGCCCGGTCTGCTCGACGGGTCGGTCGGGTTCGGCGGCGAGGAGTCCGCCGGCGCGTCGTTCCTGCGCAAGGACGGTCGCGTGTGGTCGACCGACAAGGACGGGCTCCTCCTCGCGCTGCTCGCGTCGGAGATCATCGCGACGACCGGGCGGTCGCCGTCCGAGCACCACCGCGACCTCGTCGCGTCGTACGGCGAGTCCTGGTACGCGCGCGTCGACGCCCCGGCGACCCTCGAGGAGAAGGCGACGCTCGGCAGGCTCTCGCCCGAGCAGGTCACCGCGACCGAGCTCGCGGGCGAGGAGATCACCGCGAAGCTCACGAGCGCGCCGGGCAACGACGCCGCGATCGGCGGTCTCAAGGTGACGACCGAGAACGCGTGGTTCGCCGCGCGGCCGTCGGGCACGGAGAACGTGTACAAGATCTACGCCGAGTCGTTCGTGTCCGAAGAGCACCTCGCGCAGGTCCAGGCCGAGGCCAAGGACGTGGTCTCGGCGGCGCTCGGCAGCTGACCCCGCTCGCGAGGTAGAGGCTCCGGTCCTACCTCGGCGAGAGCCGGAGGCCTAGCGCGGCGCCTGGCGGGCCTCCCACGTCTCGGTCGCGACGCGCTGCGCGTCCCGCAGCGCGCGCGCCGGGTCGACGCCCTTCGGGCACACCTGCGTGCACGCGCCGACCTGGATGCACGGCCACGCGCCGTTCTCCGTGTCGAGCACGTCGGCCCGGTCCAGCTCGCCGCCGTCGCGCGAGTCCTCGTCCCAGCGGCGCGCCGTCGCGACGACCGCCGGCCCGAGGAAGTCCGGGGCGGGCTCGAGCTGCGGGCACGCCGCGTAGCAGAGCATGCAGTCGATGCACTGCGCGAAGTCGCGGAACGCCGCGAGCTCGCCCGGCGCCTGGACGCTGCCCGACGACGGCCCGTGCGCCCGCAGCGCGCCGTCGCCCGGGTCCGGGGCGTGCGCGTCCGGGTCCGGGGCGTGCGCGTCCGGGTCCGGGGCGTGCGCGTCCGGGTCCGCGCCCAGGGCGAGCGACTCCCCCGCCGGGCCGGCGAGCGGGAGCCGCGTCGCGCCGTCGGGCACGAGCCACGGTTTCACCGCGGCGAGCTTGCCGAGGAACGTGTCGGTGTCGACGACGAGGTCGCGCAGCACCGCGGCGTGCGCGAGCGGCTCGACGACGAGCCCCGACGTGCGGTAGCCGCGCACGAAGGTCTCGCACCCGAGCACCGGGCGGCCGTTGACCATGACGCCGCACGAGCCGCAGACCGCCATCCTGCAGGACCACCGGAACGTCAGCGTCGGGTCGGCGTGGTCCTTGACCCACTGCAGCGCGTCGAGCACGGACGTGCGGTCGTCGAACGGGACCTCGAACACGTCGCGCCGCGCCGCACCGTCGGGCTCCTGACGCGCCACCTCGAGCCGCACCGTGCTTCCCGCCCCGCTCACGCGCCCGCTCCCTCTGCCGCCGAGAACGACCTGGCGGTCGTTCTCGCGCTCTTCGCGTCCGTCAGGTCGTGCTCGGCGCCGGGTGACGCCGGCCCACCGACCACCGCGTGCGTGATCCGCACCCCGCCGTCGGGGTCGAGCGTCGCGAGCGAGTGGCGCGCGACGTCGTCGGTCGCGGGGAAGTCCAGGCGCTGGTGCGCTCCGCGCGACTCCTCGCGCGCGAGGGCGGCCGCCACCGCCGCGTGCGCGACGAGCAGCGTCGCGCCGAGCTCGACCGTCGTGGCCCAGTCCGTGTTGAGCACCGCGCCCGTGTCGGCGACGCGCACGTCCGCGTACCGCGCCCGCAGGTCCTCGACCGCCGCGAGCGCCCGGCGCAGCCCGTCGGCGTCGCGGTAGATCCCCGCGTCCGCGTCGAGCACGCGGCCCAGCTCCGCACGGATCGCCGCGGGCGGCTCGGTGCCGCGACCGCGCATCGCCAGGTAGCGCTCGGCGACGTCGGCGGCGTGGTCCACCACCTCGCCGCCGACCTCCCCGGGCGCCGCCTGCCGCGACCACGCGAGCGCGCCCTCGCCGGCCGCGCGCCCGACGACGAGCGTCTCGACGAGCGAGTTCGACCCGAGCCGGTTGGCCCCGTGCAGCCCGGTCGACGCGCACTCCCCCGCGGCGAACAGGCCGGCGACCTCGGTCGCACCGCGCGCGTCGGTGCGGATGCCGCCCATCGTGTAGTGCGCCGTCGGGCGGACGGGGACCGGTTCGAGCGCCGGGTCGACGCCCGCGAACTGCTTCGCGAGGCTCGCCACGAGCGGCAGCCGCTCGGCGATGCGCTCGCGGCCGAGGTGGCGCAGGTCGAGCAGCACGACGCCGCCGTCGGACGAGGGGATCGTGCGTCCGTCCCGGTCGGCGTGCCAGAACGCCTGCGACAGCCGGTCGCGCGGTCCGAGCTCCATCGTGCGCGGCACGGGCGACCCGACGGGCGTCTCGGGCCCCAGCCCGTAGTCGGCGAGGTACCGGCGGCCGTCGGCGTCGAGCAGCACCCCGCCCTCGCCGCGCACCGCCTCGGTGAGGAGGATCCCGCTGCCCGGCAGACCGGTCGGGTGGAACTGGAGGAACTCGAGGTCGCGCAGCGGGACGCCCGCGCGCAGCGCCATCGCCGCGCCGTCGCCCGTGACGATCCCCGCGTTCGTGCTCGTCCCCCACGCACGGGCGGCACCGCCGGTCGCGAGGACCACGGCGGGCGCGGCGAGGAACAGCGGCTCGCCACGGTGCTGGTCGTGCACGACGACGCCGCGCACCCGCGCGCCCGGCGGACCGCCCGCGGTGGCCGGGCCACCGCCGTCCGTGCCCCCTCCCGTGCCCCCTCCCGTGACGACGAGGTCGAGGACGTGGTGCTCGTCGTACCGGCGGACCGGTCCCGCGTCGCCCGAGTACCGGAGCGACGTCTGGAAGAGGGTGTGGAGCAGGTGGAACCCGGTGCGGTCGGCCGCGTACCAGGTCCGCGCGCGGCTCATCCCGCCGAACCGGCGGATCGCGACCTCCCCGTCGTCGCCCCGGCTCCACGGCATGCCCCATCGCTCGAGGCGCCACAGCTCGCCCGCGGCGCGCTCGACGACGAACCGCACCGCGTCGTCCTCGCACAGGCCCGCGCCGCCGGCGAGGGTGTCGGCGACGTGCTGCTCCAACGAGTCGTCGGCACCGACGACGCCCGCTGCGCCGCCCTCGGCCGCGACGGTGTGCGAGCGCATCGGGTAGACCTTCGACACGAGCGCGACCACCGGGGGCCGGGCGCTCGCGCCCCCCACGGCCTCGCGCGCGGCCGCCTCGGCGATCGCCAGGGCCGCGCTCAGCCCCGCCGCCCCGCCGCCGACCACGACGACGTCGGCGTGCTCGACCCGCAGCCGCGTCACCGGGTGCTCCCCGCGGCGGTCCCTCGCGGAGCGGGCCGCCGGACGGAGGGCACGGGCGTGACGACGGTCATACCGGAAGGCTCGTCGCTCCCGGGAGCCGGCGCAACAGGCGAAGGTCCCCGGCGTCAGCGCTGCGTGAGGTCCTGGTAGTCGGGGTGCCGGGCGATGTAGGCCTTGATGAACGGGCAGAGCGGCACGACGAGCTCGCCCGACCCGCGGACCTGGTCGAGCGCACCCGCGGCGAGCGCGGACCCGACGCCCTTGCCCTCGAACGCGGGGTCGACCTCGGTGTGCGTGAAGATCACGCGGCCCGGTTCGCGCACGTACGCGGCGAACCCCGCGACGGCGCCGTCCGCGGTGCGCGCCTCGAAGCGGTCGCCCGCGTCGACGACGTCGATGGTCCCGGGGGTTGTGTCCTGGCTCATGGCGCCCATCGTCCACGATCCGGGCACCCGGTGCGACACTGGGACGGTGGTGCAGGATCCCCCGCTCTCCCCGGCCGGACCGGGGGACGACGACCCCAGTGACGAGCGCGGCGTCGCGGCCCCCGAGGCCCCGGCGTCGCGCAACCCCTACCGTGCCGTCCTGACGATCCCCGGCGCGTGGCAGTTCTCCGCCGCGGCGCTCGTCGCGCGCCTGCCGATGTCCATGGTCGGCATCGGCACGATCCTCATGGTCCAGGGCATCTACGGCGAGTACGCGCTCGCCGGCCGCGTCGCGGCGGTGCTCATCGTGGTCCAGGCGATCTTCTCGCCGCAGATCGCGCGGCTCGTCGACCGCGTGGGCCAGCGGAAGGTCATGCTGCCCCTGCTGGCCGCGACGACCGTCGGGCTCGGCGGTCTCATCCTGTGCGCGGTGCTCCGCACGCCCGAGTGGACGCTCTACGTCTTCGCGGCGGTCGCCGGCGGCACGCAGGGCTCCTACGGGTCGATGGTCCGCGCGCGGTGGACGCACGTGCTCGACGACCCGCGGCGCCTGCACACGGCATACTCCCTCGAGTCCGCGCTCGACGAGCTGGTCTTCGTCGTGGGGCCCGTGCTCGCGACGATCCTCGCGACGAGCGTGTCGCCGTCCGCGGGGCTCCTCGTCCCCCTCGTCGCGGCCGTCGTCGGCGGGCTGTGGTTCCTGTCGCAGCGCGGGACCGAGCCGCCGGTCGTCGTGCCGGAGCCGGGGGTCAGCCAGCGGTCGGCGATGCGGTCCACGGGGATGATCGTGCTCGCCGTGATCTTCGTGGCGATGGGCATCGTGTTCGGCGCGACCGACGTGTCGACGATCGCGTTCGCCGAGGAGCAGGGCCAGCAGGGCGCCGCCGGGCTCATCCTCGCGGTGTTCGCGTCGGGCTCGCTGGTGTCCGGGCTCGTCTACGGCGCGCGGCACTGGGTCTCGCCGCTGTGGCGCCGGTTCGTCGTGGGGATCGTCGGCCTCGCCGTCGGCGTCAGCCTGTTCTTCTTCGTGACGTCGCTGCCGGTGCTCGCAGCCGTGATGTTCGTGACCGGCTTCGCCATCGCGCCGACCCTCATCAACGGCAACGGGCTCGTGCAGAACCTCGTCGCGCCGAACCAGCTCACCGAGGGCCTCGCCTGGGTGGGCACGTCGCTCGGCGTCGGGGTCTCGATCGGGTCGTCCGTCGCCGGGACGCGCATCGACGCGGGCGGTGCGCACGCCGGGTTCGAGGTCGTCGTCGCGGCGGGACTGCTCGCCGTCGTGCTGGCGCTCGCGGCGATCAGGTCGCTGCGCCGCAGCGCCGCCCGGGAGGACATCGCGCCGGCGGCATGAAGTGCCGAGCCCCCGGTTCCGATGGATGCCCGACGGCGGTCCGTCAGCCGGTCGGCGGCGTCGCGCCGGGCCGGGCGTCCCGGAGGTGGGCACGCTCGCCGTCGTGGTCGAAGATCGTGAGGATCTCGACCGGGCCGTCGTGCGCGCCGAACGAGTGCGGGACCATCGTCGAGAACTCCGCGGCCTGCCCGGCCTGGACGAGCACGCGCCGCTCGCCGAGGTAGAGGCACGCGGTCCCGGAGAGCACGGTGAACCACTCGTGGCCGGGGTGCACGCGCCGGTGCTCGGGACCGACCGGTCGCTCCGGCGTGATGCGCATCTTCGCGACCGTGCTCCCCGCGCGCTCGCGCGACAGGAGCCACGTCGTGACGCCCTCCTGCCGGCTGGGCTCGGGGCGGATCACGACGTCCTCGTCGTCGACGGGCTCGACGAGCTGGTCGAGCGTCGTGCCGAGCGCGCGGGCGATGGGCACGAGCTGGTCGAGCGCGATGCGGCGCCCGCCCGTCTCGATCCGGCTCAGCGTCGACGGGCTCAGGTAGCACCGGGCCGCGAGCGCGTCGAGCGTCCAGCCGCGCGCCAGGCGCAGCCCGCGGATCCGCTGCCGGACGACCGCGTCGAGGTCCACTTCTTGCGTCATGCGCAAGAGTCTATGTCTCCGGCGCACTGCTGGCCTACCGTGGAGGCATGACGACGCACGCCCACCACGACCACGGGCCGCACCACGGGCCCCCCGGGACCCACGCCGACCCGCACGGAGGTGCCCACGGGGGCGCGCACGGGGGCGCCCACCCCGACGACGACGCGTGCGCCGAGGTCCTCGAGCTCGACGCGGTCGTCTTCGCGGACCTCCTCGCGGACGTCGTCGCCCGTGTCGCGGCCCTGGCCCCGTCGCCCACCCGGACCGTCGTCGACCTCGGCGCGGGCACCGGGACGGGCACGCTCGCGCTCGCGAGAGCCCTGCCCGAGGCGCAGATCGTCGCCGTCGACTCGTCGCCCGTGATGCTCGGCCGGCTGCGCGTCGCGGCCGACGACGCGGGGGTCGGCGACCGGGTCCGCACCGTCGAGGCCGACCTGGACAGCGGGTGGCCCGCGACCGGCGAGGCCGACCTCGTGTGGGCGTCCGCGTCGATGCACCACGTCGCGGACCCGGATCGCGTCCTGCGCGACGCCTGCGCCGCGCTCGCCCCCGGCGGGCTCGTCGCGGTGGTCGAGATGACCGGGACGACGCCCGTCCTGCCGCCGTCCGTCGGGCGCGAAGGCCTCGCCGGGCGCCTCGCCGAGGCGATGACGCACGCCGGGTGGAACCAGTACCCCGACTGGACGCCGCACCTCCAGCGCGCCGGGTTCCGGCTCGTGGAGCGCGTCGAGATCGAGTCGTCACCGGCGACCGGGCCCGACGCGACGCGCTGGGTGCGCACGACCCTCGAACGCCAGCGCGACCACCTGGCTCCGTACCTCCCACCCGAGGACGTCGCTGCGATCGCGGCCTTCCTCGACCGACCTGCCGGAGCGGCGTCGGGCACCGACACCCCCCGCGACGAGCCGACGGCCCGCAGCGGCCGCGTCCTCTGGGCGGCGCGCCGCCCCTCCCGCTGACCCCATCCCCGCTGAGGAGACCCGATGACCACCACCTCCCTCCCCACCTACGACGTCGCGATCGTCGGCGGCGGCCCCGCCGGCCTGTCCGCCGCGGTGACCCTCGCGCGCTCGCTGCGCTCGGTCGTCGTCATCGACGCGGGCGAACCCCGCAACGCGCCCGCGGAGGGCGCGCACAACCTGCTCGGGCGCGAGGGCGTCCCGCCCCGCGAGCTCCTGGCCGCGGGCCGCGCCGAGGCGACGGGCTACGGCGCCGAGGTCCGTGACGCACGCGTCGCGCACGCCTCCGGCGACGCCGACGCGGGCTTCGCGCTCGCCCTCGACGACGGCGCGACCGTCCGCGCGCGGCGCGTCCTGCTCGCCACGGGGCTCGTCGACGAGCTCCCCGACGTCCCCGGCGTGCGCGAGGCCTGGGGCTCGACCGTGCTGCACTGCCCGTTCTGCCACGGGTGGGAGGTGCGCGGGCAGCGCGTCGCCGTCCTCGCGACGGGCCCTGCGGCCGCGCACCAGGTCCTGCTGTTCCGCCAGCTCACGCCGCACGTCACGCTCTTCCAGCACACGGCCCCCGAGCCCGACGACGCGACGTGGGACCAGCTCTCCGCGCTCGGCGTGCGCGTGGTCGAGGGCGAGGTCGAGCGGCTCGAGGTCGACGGTCGCACCGTGCGGGCCGTCGTGCTCGCGGACGGGACGTCGTTCGCGACCGACGCGGTCGTGGTCGGGCCGCAGTTCGTCGCGCGCGGGGAGCTGTTCGAGCAGCTCGGCGGCACGCTCGAGGAGGCTCCTGCGGGATGGTTCGTGCCCGCCGACCCGCGCGGCGCGACGAGCGTCCCGGGCGTGTGGGCGGCGGGGAACTCGAGCGACCTCATGGCCCAGGTCGGGGCGTCGGCCGCGGCCGGCGTGATGGCCGGCGCCGCGATCCACGGCGAGCTCGCGACGACCGACGTCGCAGCGGCGGTCGCGAGCCGTCGGACCCCCTCCGCCGTGCACGCAGCGGGCAGGCGGTAGGGAAGGGGACGCCCTGGGCCTGCGTCCTGCGGTCTGCGGTCTGCGGTCTGCGGTCTGCGCAGACTTCTCGTGAGCGATGCACGGGTCCACCGTGCGGTGCCTCGGCCGAGACTCTCGAGCATGAGCACACCAGCAGATCTCCGCCCCACCGCCCAGAGCGTCTCCGGCCGGAACCGCGGCGTCGGACGCCACCTGACGCAGCGCTGGCCCTCCGTGGTCGGCCTGCTCGCCCTCCTCGTCAACCTCACGGACGGCGCGGACTCCCACGTGACCGCCATGATCATCGTCATCGCCTCGACGTGCTACCTGGCCATCAGCGCGATCGGCTCGCGCCGTGCCGGGTGGCTCGTGGTCGGGGGCGCGGTCGTGGTCGTCACCCTCACGCGGGTCGCCGGGGTCGACCAGACCGCGACCGTGCTCGCCCTGGGCGTGGGGTTCGCCGTCCTCGGCTTCCTGCGCGGCGCCCGCGTCGACCGCCGGGCGCTCGCCACGCAGACCTGGGGGTTCCTGGGGTTCGGCGCCGTCGCGGTCACGGCCATGATGGTCGACCCCGTCGCTGCGCTGTACCTGGCCGCTCTCGCCGCCGTCGGGCACGCCGCGTGGGACGCGGTCCACCTCGTGCGGGACCGGGTCGTGCCGCGGTCCCTCGCCGAGGCGTGCTTCGTCCTCGATCTCGGCCTGGGGATCGCGCTCCTCGTCGTCGCCGCGCAGCTCTAGGAGGACCCGGAGGCCTCCCGGGCGGGCGTGACGCACGAGACGCCGTCTCGTCCTGCGACCGGAGCCCGCCCGACGCACGATGGAGGACGACCCGTCCCCACCCGTGGAGGTACGTCATGCCGTTCGGAATCGGTCGCTCCCCGCAGGACAAGCGCGACCGCACGGTCGCCGACCTGCTCGTCGCGCAGCTCATCGAGGCGGGGGTGCGCCGGATCTACGGCATCGTCGGTGACAGCCTCAACCCCGTCGTCGACGCCGTGCACCGGTCCAACAGCGGCGACAACGCCGGCAAGGGCATCGAGTGGGTGCACGTGCGGCACGAGGAGGCGGCAGCGTTCGCGGCGGCCGCCGAGGCCGAGGTCACCGGCAGCCTCGCGGTGTGCGCGGGCTCGTGCGGCCCCGGCAACCTGCACCTCATCAACGGCCTCTACGACGCCAACCGGTCGCGCGTGCCCGTCCTCGCCATCGCGAGCCACATCCCGAGCAAGCAGATCGGCACCGGGTTCTTCCAGGAGACGCACCCCGACCGGCTCTTCACCGAGTGCTCGGTGTACTCGGAGATGATCTCGAGCGCCGAGCAGGCGCCGCGCGTCATCAACTCCGCGATCCACCACGCGTTCGGCGCGCCGGGCGTTGCGGTGCTCACGCTCCCCGGCGACGTCGCCGACCTCGACGCCCCGGCCGCGGTGCCGGACGTCGCGTGCCGCCCCCCGCGCCCGCGCATCGTCCCGGACCTCGGGTCGGTCCAGCAGCTCGCCGACGCGATCGACGCCGCGAAGAAGGTGACGATCTTCGCCGGCGCGGGCGTGCGGGACGCGCGCGACGACGTCATCGCGCTCGCCGACAAGATCGCCGCGCCCGTCGGCCACTCGCTGCGCGGCAAGGAGTTCATCCAGTACGACAACCCGTTCGACGTCGGCATGTCGGGCCTGCTCGGCTACGGCGCCGCGTTCGACGCGATGCACGACTGCGACCTGCTCCTCCTGCTCGGCACGGACTTCCCGTACGACCAGTTCCTGCCGGCCGAGGTCCGCACCGCGCAGGTCGACGTCGAGCCCACGCGGCTCGGTCGTCGCACGCGGCTCGACCTCGCGGTCGTCGGCGACGTGGGCGAGACCGTGCGGATGCTGCTCCCGCTCGTGAAGACGGCGCGGTCGCGCAAGTTCCTCGACCAGATGGTGGCCAAGCACGAGAAGGCGATGAACGGCGTCGTCGGCGCGTACACGAAGAAGGTCGAGCGCACGACGCCCATCCACCCGGAGTACGTCGCCGACGTCCTCGACCAGGTCGCCGCGGACGACGCCGTCTTCACCGTCGACACGGGCATGTGCAACGTCTGGGCCGCCCGGTACATCACGCCGAACGGCCGCCGCCGCATCGTCGGCTCGTTCCTGCACGGGTCGATGGCCAACGCCCTGCCGCACGCGATCGGCGCCGCGGCCGCGGCGCGCGACGCGGGACACGACCGCCAGGTCGTCGCGATGGCGGGCGACGGCGGCCTCTCCATGCTCCTCGGCGAGCTCGTCACGCTCCGCCAGTACGACCTGCCCGTCAAGGTCGTGCTCTTCGACAACGCGAGCCTCGGGATGGTGCGGCTCGAGATGCTCGTGGACGGCCTGCCGATGTTCGGCACCGAGTCGCCGCAGGTCGACTACGCGGCCGTGGCGAACGCGATCGGGATCCCCGCGGTCCGCGTGGAGCATCCGCGCGACCTGCGGCGCGCCCTGGAGGACGCGCTGCACCGGCCCGGCCCGGCGCTCGTCGACGTCGTCACCGACCCGCGCGCGCTGTCGATCCCGCCGAACATCACCGCCGGCCAGGTGCGCGGGTTCGCCGTCGCCATGAGCAAGGAGGTCCTCGGCGGCGGGATGGGCGAGGTCGTGTCGATGGCGCGGGCGAACCTGCGGAACGTGCCCCGCCCGTGACGGACGGCGCCACGGCGCCGGGCGCGCCGACCCTCGCCGAGGTACGGACCACGGCACGGGAGGTGTTCGGCTGGGACCGGCTGCGGCCGGGCCAGGCCGAGGCGATCTCCGCGCTCCTCGACGGTCACGACGTCCTCCTCGTGCTGCCCACGGGCGCCGGGAAGTCCGCGGTCTACCAGCTGCCGGGCCTCGAGCTGCCCGGGCCGACGCTCGTCGTCTCGCCGCTCATCGCCCTCCAGCAGGACCAGGTGCGCTCGCTGCTCGAGCTCGGGGACGGGGAGGCGGCCGCCGCCGCGGTGAGCTCCGCCGTGCCCGCCGCCGAGCGGCGCGCCGCGCTCGAGGCGGCAGCCGCCGGGGAGCTCGACTTCCTGTTCCTCTCGCCGGAGCAGCTCGCGAACGAGGAGGTCCTGGACGCCGTCCGCGCCGCGCGACCGAGCCTCGTGGCCGTGGACGAGGCGCACTGCGTCTCGGTGTGGGGCCACGACTTCCGGCCGGAGTACCTGCGGCTCGGCGAGCGCATCGACACGCTCGACCCGCGCCCGCGCGTCGTCGCGCTCACGGCGACCGCGGCCCCTCCCGTCCGGGACGACGTCGCCGCGCGCCTCCACCTGCACGACCAGGTGGTGATCGTCCGCGGGTTCGCCCGCCCCGGCATCGCGCTCGAGGTGGTCCGCGCGCTCGATGACGCGGACAAGCGGCGCGCGGTCGTGGAGCGCGTGCGCGAGGAGGCGGAGAAGGGGGTCGGCATCGTGTACGTCGCGACGCGCCGGCACACCACCGAGCTCGCCGACGCCCTCGCCGACCCGAGCACCGGGAAGGCGCTGCGCACCGTCGCCTACCACGGCGGCATGCGCCGGGCCGAGCGCGAGGAGGCGCAGCGCCGGTTCACCGAGGACGAGGTCGACGTGGTCGTCGCGACGTCGGCGTTCGGCATGGGGATCGACAAGCCGGACGTGCGGTTCGTCGTCCACGCCGACGTGCCCGGCTCGCCGGACGGCTACTACCAGGAGGTGGGTCGCGCGGGCCGCGACGGCGAGCCCGCGGTCGCCGTCCTGTTCTACCGGCCGGAGGACCTGGGGCTGCAGCGCTACTTCCGGGTCGGCGTGCCCGACCGCGGCGACCTGCTCGACGTGGCGCGTGCCCTGCGGGGAGCGGACGGAGCTGCCGAGAAGACGAGCGACGACGAGGCGACCGCCGAGGGGGCGGGCGGCGACGGGGCGAGTGGCGACGGGGCGAGCGGCGACGCGGCGAGCGGGGCCGACGGCCCGGCGTCCTCGAGCGGTCGGCTCCCCCGGCGTCTGGCACGCCTGCGCGCGCTCGTGACCGACGCCCGCGCGCTCGTCGGGCCGGAAGCCCGGCCGGCCGCGGTCGCCGACGCGGCGGTCGAGCTCGCCGAGGAGCGACGCCGCATGGACGACTCGCGCCTCGACATGATGCGCGCGTACGCCGAGACCGCGCAGTGCCGGCGCCAGTTCCTCCTCGCCTACCTCGGCGAGGAGCTCGCCGAGCCGTGCGGGCGCTGCGACACGTGCTGGGCGGGCACCGCGACGGAACGGGTCGTGGACGACACGGTGCCGTTCCCCGCGGGCTCGCAGGTGCGTCACGCCGAGTTCGGCGACGGCACGGTCATGGGGTACGACGCCGGCGAGGAGAACGGCGAGGGCGAACGCGTGACCGTGCTCTTCGCCTCGCACGGCTACCGGACCCTCAGCGTCGACGCGGTCCTCGCGCACGGGCTCCTCCAGCCCGCCTGAGCGGCAGGTCGGCGGGTCGGCGCGGGTAGGGCGGCACGCGACGGCCTCGGTAGCATCGCGGCGTGCTCACCAAGACGTCGGTCACCGACGCCCAGGTCGCGGCCCTCGTCCGCCCGCTCGGCACGGCGGTCCGCGTCCGGCCGCTGAGCGGCGGCACGTTCGCGAGCGTCGTCGCGGTCGACCTCGCGGACGGCCCCGACGGGGCGGGTGCGGACGCCCCGCGCCGCGTCGTCGTCAAGATCACCGGCGCCGACACGTCGCGCCTCCTCCGCTACGAGCGCGGGATCCTCGCGACCGAGGCCGCCGCGTACCGCGCCGCCCATGCGGCCGGGCTCCCGGTGCCCCGCGTGCTCCACACCGACTTCTCGCGCGAGCACCTCGACGGCGACGCGCTCGTCGTGACGTTCGTCGGCGGGACGCTGTGGAGCAGGCTCGACCTCGCGCCCGCGCAGGGGGCTGCCGTGCGGCGCGAGCTCGGCGCGCTCATGGCCCGGTGGCACACGATCGAGGGCGACCGCTTCGGCTATCCCGCGCCCGCGTCCGCGCTCGCCGCCGCCACGTGGCCCGAGGCCTACGACCGGATGCTGCGCGCGGTCCTCGCCGACGCCGTCCGCTGGGACGTCGAGCTCCCGGTCGGCCGCGTGCACGACGCCGTCGCGCGCCACCGCGACGCGCTCGCCCGGGTCACCGTCCCCCGCCTCGTCCACGGCGACCTCTGGCCCGGCAACGTCCTCCTGGACGACGCCCACCGCGTCACGGGCCTCCTGGACGCCGAGCGCGCGCTCTGGGGCGACCCTCTCCTCGAGCTCGTGGGCGCCGACCAGCTCGGCGTGGGTGCCGTCGACCCCGACCTCCTCGCCGGGTATCGCGCCACGGGCGGGGAGCCCGGCCTCGGCGACGGCACGCCCGACGACGGCGACCCGGCCGCCTGGGCGCGGCTGCGGCTCTACCGCCTGTACCTCGCGTGCGTCCTGGCGGTCGAGGTCGTGCCCCGGGCGTACGAGGGCGACTGGGTCGCGGGCCATCTGGCGACCGCCCGGGCGAACCTCGACCACCTGCTCGACGAGCTCGGCGCCTAGGACGTGTCTCCTAGACCTGAGCTCAGGCTCGCGGCAGACTCGCAGCCGTGAGTCGTCTTCAGGTGCTGACGGACGCGCAATGGGAGCGGATCGAGCCGTTGCTGCCGAAGAACGCGGGCAAGGTCGATCGCCCGTTCGTGGATCACCGCACCGTGGTGGAGGGCATCGCCTACCGGTACCGGACCGGGATCCCGTGGCGGAATCCGCCCCGCGAGGCGTTCGGGCCGTGGCAGACGGTGTGGAAGCGGCACAAGAAGTTCGCCGCCGACGGCACCTGGGACCGGATCCTGGCGCACTCGATGGCCGAAGCCGACGCCGCGGGCCAGATCGACTGGACCGTTTCGGTGGACTCCACGATCAACCACGCGCACCAGCACGCGACGAACACGACCCGACCGGAGAAGGACACGGGGGCGACGTCGAAGCACAAGAGGCGCCGCGAGAGCGTCGTCCACAGTAAACCTGCAGGTCATGGCCTCGGGCGCTCCCGTGGTGGGTTGACGAGCACGATTCATCACGCGGTTGACGGGCGTGGGCGTCCGCTCGCGGTGATGGTCACGCCTGGGCCGTCGCACGACGGGCGTGCGTTGGAGCTGGTGCTCGGCGACAGTGCCGGGTCTCCGCGTGCGACGTGGGAGCCTCTCCCAGAGGTCAGTCAGTGGCGTCCCGGATCCGCCCGCGTGCTGCGGTGAGTTGCTCGTGGTAGTTCGAGGCCACTACGGCGGTCAGGTTGCTTTCCAGCTGGGCTTCCAGGTCCCACAGCACCCGTTGTTCCGCCTGGTCAGCGAACGGTACTTGCCCGTCTGTGTTCAGGCGCGCGAGAAGCTCGAAGAGGACCAGCGCGTGGTCACTGGAGAGCGTGATCGTGGTCGGTCCGGTCATCGAGGACTCCTTGCCGAACTGGTGGCGGCCGTCGGGTTGATCGTGAGGGCGACGCTGCGTGGCGGTCGCCGTTGGCGCAGGACAGAACGCTATCGGCAGGCGTTGTCCAATAGTCAGGTCAGTTCGGCCCCGTGGGAGGGCCGCGGCGGATGGCGTGCATGACGTCGTCGGGGAGCGAGCTCGAGCCCGCGGGATACGCCGAGCTCCTGGTCGAGCTGAAGGCGCGGGTGCGCGCGACGCAGTTTCGCGCGGCACGCGCGGCGAACACCGAGGTGCTGCGCCTGTACTGGTCCATCGGGCACGACCTGGTCGAGCGCCGTGCCCGCGCGGGCTGAGGAGCGAAGGTCCTCGTCCGGCTCGGGGCGGACCTGCAGCGGGAGTTTCGCGACCAGCGGGGCTGGTCGACACGGAACCTGAAGTACATGCGGGCGATGGCCGAGGCGTGGCCCGATGCGAGTTCATTCGGGCAACAGGCTGTTGCCCAGCTGCCGTGGGGTCATGTCACCGTGCTCCTGAGCCGCCTGCGCACCCGCGAAGAGCGTGACTGGTACGCCGAGCGCGCCGCGGAGGAGGGATGGTCGCGGGCCGTGCTCGATCATCACCTCAAGATGAACCTGCGCCGCGCTCTGGGTGCGGCACCCTCGAACTTCGCCGCCGCACTCGATCGGCCCGACTCCGAGCTGGCGCAGCAGCTGGTCAAGGACCCGTACGTCTTCGAGCACCTTGGTCTGGTGGAACGACGTGCCGAGCGCGACGTCGAGCAGGCGCTGATGGACCGGTTGCAGGACACCATGCTGGAGCTCGGACACGGTCTGGCGTTCGTCGGCCGTCAGGTGCGCCTGACCGTCCCGGACGACGCCACGGACGAGGTCGACGAGTTCTACATCGACCTGCGGTTCTTCCACGTCGAGCAGCTGCGCTACGTCGTCGTCGAGCTCAAGATCGGCAAGTTCGAACCGTCCCACCTCAGGCAGCTCGGCGCCTACGTCGCGATCGTCGACGACCAGTACCGCCGGGCCGAGATCCACGCTCCGACGGTCGGGATCCTGCTGTGCACCGGCAAGACCGGACCGACGGTGCGCTACGCCCTGGCCAGCACCAGCGCGCCCGTCGCCGTCGCCGACTATCAAGGGCTGCCGGCTGAGGCTCGCGGCGTCCTGCCCAGCGCGGCCGAGCTCGAGGCCGTCATCGAGGACGAACTCGACCACCGGTCCTGAGGACCTTCTTGTGCCGCTTCCACACCGTCTGCCACGGCCCGAACGCCTCGCGGGGCAGATTCCGCCACGGGATCCCGGTCCGGTACCGGTAGGCGATGCCCTCCACCACGGTGCGGTGATCCACGAACGGGCGACCGACCTTGCCCGCGTTCTTCGGCAGCAACGGCTCGATCCGCTCCCATTGCGCGTCCGTCAGCACCTGAAGACGACTCACGGCTGCGAGTCTGCCGCGAGCCTGAGCTCAGGTTTAGGAGACACGTCCGAGGCGTCGAGCTCCGGTCGGGTGTAGGGCCAGACGTCCGGTCAGACGTCCCGCCGGCGCACGACGACGCACGCAGCCGCCACCACGACCGCCGTCCAGACCGCGATCGCGAGGGCGCTCCAGGCGAGCGTCGCACCGTCGGCATCGCTCGGGAGCTCCAGCACCGTGCCCTCCGGCCCCGGGAGGGAGCGGGCGAAGCGCCCGACGGCGTCGACCGGGATCACCTGGAGCAGGGCGGGCACCACGTAGAGGAACCCGAGCGTCGCGGCGATACCGCCCGCGCTCGACCGGACGAGGAGGCCGAACGCCAGGCCGATCACGGCGGCGGCCGCCTGGAAGAAGGCCGTGCCCGCGAGCACGCGCAGCACGACCGGGTCGGCGATCCCCCCGGGTGCCCCGTGACCGAGCACGAGCGCCGCGACGAAGAACGACACCACGCCGGAGGCCACCGAGACCACGAGAGCGACCACGGCGACGACCACGACCTTGGCGAGGACGACGGGCACGCGGCGCGGCACGACGGCGAACGTGGTGAGGACCGCGCCGCGCTCGTACTCCGCGGTGCCCACGATCGTCCCGAGGACGACGAGGAGCAGGAGCCCGAGGTAGTTCGTGTCCGTGACCGCGCCGACCGCCTCGGCGAGCGCGGTGTCGGCGTCGGTGACGTCCGACCGCCCGGTGAGCGCGGTGACCAGCGCGACGAGGACCGGCACGAGCAGGGCCAGGGACAGGAGCCACCACGTCGAGCGCAGGCCCCGCGCCTTGAGCGACTCGGACGCGACGAGGCCGCCGAACCCCAGTCGCGGCGTGTCCGCCGGTGATCGGGTGGACGACGTGGCCGGCGACGTCGTCGGGGGCGCGGGCCGTGCGGGCTGTGCGGTCATCGGGGTCCCCCGTCGGTCGTGTACTCGACGGCGTCCTTCGTCAGCTCGAAGAAGGCGTCCTCCAACGAGACGTGCTGCGGGACGAGCTCCGCGAGCACCGTCCCCGTGCGCATCGCGAGGGCGCCGACCTGGTCGCTCGACAGCCCGGCCACCGTCAGCACCCGCTCCTCGGTCGACGTGACCGTGCCGCCGGACGCACGGACCTCCGCGGCCAGCGCGTCGGCGGTCTCCGCGGTCCGGACCCGGACGCTGCCCCCGGACGCGGCGCCGACGATCTCCTCGACCGTCCCGCTGGCGACGAGCCGTCCGCGGCCCAGGACGACGACGTCGTCCGCGGTGAGCGCCATCTCGCTCATGAGATGGCTCGAGACGAGGACGGTCGTGCCCTGCGCCGCGAGCGCGCGCACCAGCTCGCGGACCCAGTGGACCCCGTCGGGGTCGAGGCCGTTCACGGGCTCGTCGAGGATCAGCGTGCGCGGGCGCCCCAGGAGGGCGGCGGCGATCCCCAGGCGCTGCCCCATCCCGAGCGAGAACGTGCCGATGCGGCGACCGGCCACCGCGGCCAGTCCCGTCGTCTCCAGCACCTCGTCCACGCGGGACGCGGGCAGCCGGTGCGTCAGCGCGATGGACCGCAGGTGGGTGCGCGCGGTCCGGCCGGGGTGCACCGCGTGGGCGTCGAGCATGGCGCCGACGGCCGTCAGCGGCGCCGGGTCGTCGACGAACGGCTTCCCGTCGATCCGGACGACCCCGCTCGTCGGCCGGTGCAGGCCGAGGATCATGCGCATCGTCGTCGACTTGCCGGCGCCGTTCGGTCCGAGCAGCCCGGTCACCCGGCCGGTTCGCACCACGAAGCTCAGGTCGTCGACGGCGACCGTCCCGCCGTAGGTCTTGGTGAGGTGCTCGACCTCGATCACAGGAGCATCTCGCGTCGCGCAGGGCCTGATCGCATGGGGGAACTCAAACACCCGTGGTCGCCGCGCGCGAGGCGAACCGGCGCGGGGAGAGGTCCCCATGCCCGGTGGCTGTGGACGGCCGATCTCGCGCGCGCGTCACGGTATGGTGTGCGCACGTTCACGACAACTCCACGCGTCGCTCAAGGGACCACGAATGATCGTCTTCCTCGTCATCGGCATCGCCGCGCTCGCGCTGCTCCTCCTGTCCCTCCTGGTCGGCGAGATCGTCGAGCTGGGCGACGGAGCCCTCTCCGGGACGTCGCTGGGGGTCGGCGGCGTGGTGTTCGGTTCCGTGGGAGTCATCGTCACGGCCAACGGCCTGCCCACGTGGGTCGCGTACGTCGGCTCGCTCGTCGTCGCGGTCGTCGTCGTGCTCGTCGTCCAGCGCCTGGTCACGCACCTGCGGGCGACGGAGGACGGCGCGCCCGTCTCGCTCGTCGGGGTGCAGGGCACCGCGACGACGGCCATCGACCCGTCCCGCGGCGAGGTCTCGCTCGACGCCGCGCACGAGCTCGAGCGCCGGCTCGCCTGGTCGGAGGAACCCATCCCCGAGGGCGCGCGCGTCGTCGTCCTCGAGCAGTCCGGCAGCAAGGTGCGCGTGCGCCGGCACTTCGCGAACGACTGACGTCGTCCCGCACCTGCTGCACCGCCGCCCGGCCCGCCCGCACTGCCGCACGGGCCACCCAGACCTCTGCACGCACCGCACGCCCACCGCCCGAACGGAAGGAGACGCGCCCCGGCGCTGACCATGCTGGACGACACGAACAACCTCATCACGACCCTGGCGATCGTCGCCCTGGTCATCGCCTTCTTCGCGGTGATCATCTTCATCAGCAAGCGCATCCGTCGCGTCCCGCCGAACGAGGCCCTCGTCATCGTGGGTCGCGGCGCGGGCCGCAAGGAGGCCACCGGCAGCGGCCAGAAGGTCATCGTCGGCGGCCGCACGTTCGTCTGGCCGATCCTCCAGCAGGGCTTCCCCATCTCGCTCGAGCAGCGCCAGATCGGGATCACCGTCGAGGGCGTGGACAAGCACCGCATCAAGATCGCCATCAAGGCGTCGATCAACTTCAAGGTCCGCGGCGACGAGGAGGGCGTGCGGCGTGCCGCCCAGCGCTTCCTGTCCCAGCAGGGCACGCTCACCGAGATCATCAAGGAGTCCCTCGAGGGCTCGCTGCGCTCCATCGTCGGCGACATGACGATCGAGCAGATCATCTCGGACCGCAAGGGCCTGTCCGATCGGGTGGTCGAGTCGACGAAGGCCGACCTGTCGGAGCAGGGCCTGCAGGTCGACCTGCTCAACATCTCCGACATCTCGACGCCGGGGTCGGACTACCTCGCCAACCTCGGTCGCGCCGAGAACGCGCGCGCCCGCCAGGTCGCCGAGGTCTCCGAGGCCGAGGCGCAGCGCGCGTCCGAGTTCGCGGTCATCGAGGCGGCGGAGCAGATCGCCGAGCGCCAGAAGGCGCTCGACCTCAAGCGTGCCGTCATCAAGGCCGACACGGACCGCGCGAACGCCGAGGCCGACGCGGCCGGTCAGCTGGCCCGCGCCGAGCAGGACCGCCTCGTCGCGCAGCAGGAGCGCGAGGCGCTCGCCGAGCAGGCCCGCGTGACGCAGGAGCGGCTCGACATCGAGATCCGCAAGCCGGCCGAGGCCAAGGCGTACGCCGAGGTCCAGGAGGCGAACGCGCGTCGTGACGCCGCGAACGCCTCCACGGAGGCCGAGGCCTACAAGCGCACCGTCATCGCCGAGGCGAACAAGACGGCGGCGATCCAGGACGCCGAGGCGTCCGCCGCCGCGGTGCGCCGCGCCGGTGAGGCCGAGCGCGACCGTCAGGTCGCCCTGGCGGCCGGCATCAAGGCCGAGGGTGAGGCGCGCGCGTCGGCGATCGAGGCCGAGGGTCGCGCCGAGGCGGTCGCGACCGACGCCAAGGCCGAGGCGCTCAAGAAGTACGGCGAGGCCGCTCTCGTCCAGGAGCTCATCGAGCGCCTGCCCGAGATCGTGCGTGCCGCGGCCGAGCCGATCGGCAACATCCAGGGCATGACCGTCATCTCCACCGACGGCGCGTCCGCGATCACGAAGAACGTCGCGTCGGTCCTGGGCGAGGGCCAGGGCGTCATCAAGCAGCTCACGGGTGTCGACATCAACCAGCTCATCGCCGGCCTCGCGGGCAGCACGCTGCCCGGCGCGGACAAGGCGTCCGGGTCGAACGGCACGCGCGTCTGACCCCTGTCGCGCACCTCGTCGCGATCCTCGTCGCGATCCTCGTCGTGGCCCGTCCGGTCCTCCGGGCGGGCCACGGTCGTGCGCGGCCGGTCGTCCCTGCGCCACGTCCGCGGTCCCGGGACCTTCGTCCCGACGTCCGCTGCGGAAGGTCACGAGGTCCCGCGGTGCGGGAACGCGGCGCCGTACTGGACAGTTGTCCAGGTTGACCATCCGTAACACCGGCAGGACCAGCGTCGCTTCTCCGGACGACCCCGTGGAGGACGACGTGCCCACCTTCCCGCGAACCCGCCGCGGACGACCCACCACCCTCCGTGCCGTCGCCGCCGCCGCTCTCGCCGGCGTGCTGGCTCTCGGCTCCGCGGCGACCGCCCAGGCGATCCCTGCGACCCCGGAGGCCGCCGTCGCGCCGAGCACCGCGTCGGCGGGCGTCAACCCGTTCGACCTCGCCGGCGGCTTCAGCGTGTACGCGCGCCAGGACGCGACCCTGGCCAACCAGGAGACCGAGGGCAGCATCGCCGTCGGCGGCGAGCTCACCGTCACGCGCAGCGGCGGCGGGACGTACGCGATCCACCACTACGTCGCCGGCACGCCGGACTACGCGATCCCGACCGTCGACGGCGACCCCACCCGGCTCCTCGTCGGCTCGTACTCGACCGGCTCCGGCCTCGTGGAGATCAAGAACTCCGGCTCGGGGGGCGACCCTGCGCTCGCCGGCCATCTCAAGGTCGCGCACGACAGCAGCGACTTCGCCGCCTACGAGCGCGCCGGATGGGTCCGCTGGCGCACGACCGCCGACGACGCCCCCGCCATCGACGCGACGAACCAGCGGTGGCCGGACGACCAGGAGACGGTCCGCACGGAGCGCACGGACGTCGCGAGCTACGTCGAAGCCGGCGCGACGCCGGTCGAGACCGTGCGGCAGTGCCTCGCCGACCTCGGCTCGGACACGGGTGCCGGCCACCGCGTCGGCGTCGCGGGGTCGTGGGGCGAGCGCTTCGTGCTCGAGCCCCTCGCCGCGGACGTCCCGAACGTCGTCGACTACGCCGACGTCGCGGGAGCCGGGCTGCTCCAGCTCTCCGAGGGCAGCGCCGCGCCGGGGCCCGCGAACCCGCTGGTCGTCAGGGTGCCCGCCGGCACGACCGACCTCACGGGGTTCCGGATGGATCCGCAGGGGACGTACTCCCCGTACGTCCTGTGGGACCTCTCGGCCGTCACCGGGCCCGTCTCGCTCACGAGCCCGGTACGGATCGACGGTTCCGTCTACGCGCCCGAGGCCGACCTGACGGTCTCCGCCTCGCCGCTCGACGGCCAGGTCGTCGCGCGCAACCTCGTCCTGGCGGGCGAGGGTGAGGCGCACGCGTTCCTCTTCGCGGGCACGATCCCGTGCGGCGGCGACCCGGTCCCCACACCCACGGGCGGCTACGCGGTCACCAAGGTCGTCGACGACAGGAAGGCCGACGTCGTGCCGGCCGGGACGACGTTCACCGTCGAGCAGACCCTCGACGGTGTCGCCGCCGACCCGCTCACGCTGCGCGCCGACGAGCGGCAGGTCGTCGACGGCCTCCCCGTCGGCACGCAGGTCGAGCTCACCGAGGTCGCTCTGCCGGAGATCGAGGGCGTCCGCTGGGGAGAGCCGCGCTGGACGGGCGACGGCGTGACGGTCGGCCCGGACGGGTCGGCGACCTTCGTCGTCGGCGACGGGAGCACCGTCGAGCTGGTCCTCACCAACACCGCGGACGGGACGCCCGGGCCGCTGGACCCGACCGACCCGACGGACCCCATCGACCCGACGGCCCCCACCGCCCCCACGGACCCGGGCACGACGGACCCCACCGACCCCACGGACCCGGGCACGACAGACCCCACCGACCCGGGTGAGACCGGCCCGACGACCCCGGGGACCGTCGACCCGACCCACCCGGGCTCCTGGGCCGGCACCGGCACCGCCGACCCGACGGACGAGGCACGGCCGTCGACGAGCGGGGCGCTCGCGACGACGGGCGCGGCGGCCGTGGTCCCCGTCGCGGTCGCGGCCGCGCTGGTCCTGGCGGGCGCGCTCGTGCTCGCGCTGCGACGCCGGGCGGGCTGACGCAGGGGTGCGGCGCGGACCCGTGACACGCGGTGTGCCGTGCACGGGTCGGGACGGCGGATCAGCCGTTCCCGGCGCACTCCCCCGTCACGGTGAACACGACCGGCTCGTCCTGGCCCTCGGCGGGCGCGCCGGTGCCCTCGATGTCCACGGTCCCGTCGTCGTCGAGGGTGAACTCCGTCGTCGTCCCCTCGAAGGACGCGTCACCCGTGACGGTGACCTGCCCGACGCCGTCGGTCACCGTGACCCCCACCTCGCTGCCGTCCCCGGTGAACGTGGCCTGGAAGTCGGTGCCGCCGATGCCGGCGCAGTTCTCCGACGGTCCGGTGATCTCGATGCTCCCGTCCTCGGTCGCGAAGGTGAGCTCACCGGGGCCGGACGCCGTGTCCCCGGCCTCGTCGTCGCCACCGGCAGACGTCTGACCGCCGACGGGACCGGTCGGGTCGGGGAGGGTCGCGGTGCCGCTCGGCGCGTCGTCCCCGCAGGCGGTGAGCCCCAGGGCCAGGAGCAGCGCCGCGGCGGCGCCGAGAGGTCGGGTGCGGTGCACGGCGTGCCCCCTTCGCAGGTCGCGGGCGGGCCGCCGACGAGCGGTCCGTCCTCGCACCGTACGAAGCCCCTCCCCCGCACGCAGCCCGGGAGGGCTCAGGTCCAGCCGAGCCGTCCCATGGCATTCAGCGCGAGCAGGACGCCGAGGATCCCGAGGACCCAGCCGGTCATCTCGGCGGCGTTCTTCGTGAGCCACCGGTCGAGCCGGTGCAGCAGCGGGTCGACCGCGCGCGCGGCGACGAGCCGGCCCAGGAGCAGCAGGAGCGCGGGCGCGACCATGACGACGCAGTACGCGGCGAGCACGCCCGCGGAGGCCGGCCATGCGACGTCGGACGTGGTGACGATCCCGATCGCCGCGAGGTAGGGCAGCATCGTGCCGACCTCGATCGCCACGGCGCCGAGCGCGAGGCCCATGAGCGGGAGGACCGACGCACGGGTCCGGACGGTCGTCGCACCCTGCGCACGGCCACCGTCCGCGGCCGACTCGATGCCGAGCGCCCGCTCGCGCCACCGCGACAGCCGGCCCGGCCCGGGTGTCGCGCCCTCCGCCGCCGAGCGCTCGGCCCGGCGCGCGGCGCGCTTGCCGTCGAAGCGGAAGCTGAGCGCGAAGAGCCCGATGCCGAGCAGGAGCTGCACGATCGCCGCGGCCCGCGTGTCCAGCGCGTCCCCGAACCGGTCGAGGAAGGCCCCGGCCCCGAGCATGACGACGATCCCGACGGCGAGGTAGAAGCCCGCCACGGTCGCGAGGTAGGTGAGCACGCGTCCGGCGCGGAGGCGGCCGGGCGCGAGCAGCAGCCACACGGGGATGAGCAGCGTGCCGAAGCTCGTCGAGTCGACGAGGGCGAGCACGACGAGCACGCCGGCCATCGCGGCGAGGCCGAGACCGGCGCCGTCGGCGCCGGCGAGGTCGAGGGGAAGGTCCATGCCCCCACCCTCCCGCGGCACGGGCCGGCGCGTCGTCGGCCGGACGGGCGATCCTCGCGGCCCGCCGCGGCGCGCCACCGCGTCCGCGTACACCCTTCGACCGATCCCGGACGACGCCGCGTGTGCTGGGATGGGGAGCGTGAGGTCAGCCCGCTGGTGGTCCCGCGTCGGCGCCCTGCGCCCGGTGTGGCGGCTCGAGGACTCGCGCAACGACATCGTCACCGCCGTCATGACGTTCGTGCTCGGGTCGGTGCTCATCGAGGTCGGGCTCGTCGACCTCGTCCACGTCGACGGCGCCTTCGGGATCGTGACGCCGGAACCGTGGTGGCGGTACGCGCTGCTCGCGGTGGGCTGCGCCCTCATCCTCGTCAAGCGCCGCCGGCCGATGCTCGCGCTCGCGGGCGGCGTCGTCGTCATGCTCGTGGACCTCACCTGGGGCGGCTCCCTCGCGATCACCTTCGTGCTGTGGGACCTGCTGTACGCGGCGGCGATGTGGGGCAGCCCCCGGGCGCGCGCCTGGCTGTGGGGCGTCACGGTCGCCGTCTCGGTGCTCGCCGCGGTCGCCGCGGGCGAGGCCGAACGCGACGTGCGGGCCTTCGTGTACACGGGCCTCCAGCTCGGCGCGGTGCTGCTGCTGCCCCTGTGGTGGGCGACGAACGTCCGCCAGAAGAGCGAGCTCGCCGACCTGGAGCGCGACCGTGCGGACCTCGCGGCGCGCGACGCCGCGAGCGCCGCCCGCGCCGCGGCGCTCGAGCGCGAGCGCGCGAGCGACCTCGAGCGCATCGCCGAGCTCGACCGGCACGAGGCCGTCCGGGCCGAGCGGGCGGCGATGGCGCGCGACCTGCACGACGTCATCGCGTCCCACCTCTCCGCGATCGCCATCCACTCGGGCGCCGCGCTCCAGCTCCCGCCGGACACGGCCCGCGACCGTGCCGCCCTGGAGCAGGTGCGCGCGAGCGCGGTCACGTCGTTGGAGGAGATGCGGTCGATGATCCTGCTCCTGCGCAGCGAGCGGCGCGGGTCCGAGCCCGTGGTCGCGCCCGGCCGGCTCGCCGAGGTCGGCGCCCTCCTCGACGCGGCGCGCGCGACCGGGACCGAGGTGACCTGGACGGGGGACGCCCACGACGCGGACCTGCCTGCCGCGGTGGACCAGGCGCTGTACCGCATCACGCAGGAGGCGCTCACGAACGCCCTCAAGCACGCGCCGGGAGCACCGGTCGTCGTGCGCCTCGAGCGGTCGGAGGACGCCGTCGTGCTCACCGTCCAGGACGCCGGTGCACCCGTCCGGACGCCGCTCGGCGACCCGGCGCTCAGCGCGGGGACGGGACTCGTCACGATGCGGGAGCGGGCCGAGGGGCTCGGTGGCACGCTCGTGGCCGGCCCCACGGACAGGTCGGCGAGCGGGCCCGCCGGCGGTGGCGGCTGGACGGTCCGCGCGTCGGTGCCCGTGCCGTCGGCACCCGCGGCGCCCGCGGCGTCCGCCCCCGAGGCGTCCCGATGACGCGCCCGGCGGTCCGCGTCCTGCTCGCCGACGACCACGCGGCGATCCGCGCCGGGCTGCGGCTCCTGCTCGACGCGGCGGACGACGTCGAGGTGGTCGGGGAGGCCGCCGACGGCACGGCCGCGATCACGAACGCGCGGGCGCTGCGCCCGGACGTCGTGCTCATGGACTTGCGCATGCCCGGGGTCGACGGGATCGAGGCCACGCGCGTCATCACGACCGAGGGCCTGGCGGACGTCCTGGTCCTCACGACGTTCGACCTCGACGAGTACGTCGACGGCGCGCTGCGGTCGGGCGCGGCGGGCTTCCTCCTCAAGACGGCGGAGCCCGCGGCGCTGCTCGAGGCGATCCGGCGCGTCGCGGACGGTGACGGCGTCCTCGCCCCGGAGGTCACCCGACGCCTGCTCGCCGCGTTCGCGCGCAGCCACGGGCCCGACGCCGACCGCGATCGTGGCGACCCGGGCCCCTCGTCCGGCGGAGGCGACGCGGCGTCGGGCCCCGACCTGTCCCCGGACGAGCCGCGCGACCCGCGGCTCGCCGACCTCACGCCGCGCGAGGTGGACGTCCTGGCGGCGCTGGGACGCGGGCTGTCCAACCAGGGCATCGCGACGGAGCTGTTCATCTCGGAGGCGACGGCCAAGACGCACGTGTCCCGCGTGCTCGCGAAGCTCGGGGTCGCCTCGCGCATGCAGGCCGCGATCGTCGCGCGGGACACGGGCCTCGCGTAGAGCACCCCGACCTGAGAGCGGCACCGGTCGCGCACCTCGGCGGGTGAGCGTCCCGGACCCGTGATGGGGTGACAGGCGTGACGAGCGATCTCAGCCCCTGGTCGGTCCGGGAGTCAGGCCTCGACCTCGACGGCCCGCGGACCGCCGCCTCGGTCCTGTCCCTGTCCAACGGGTACGTCGGCGTGCGCGGGGTGCTCGACGAGACCTCCGCGGAGGCGGACCCGGCGACCCTGCTCGCGTCCGTCGTCGAGGAGTTCGAGCAGACGTACGCCGAGGGCGGCTACGGCTACCCCGAGGTGGAGGAACGCCTCGTCCCGGTCGTCGACGCGTGGCGCGTCGCCTGGTCCGTGGACGGTGCGCCGGTCGACGCCGGGGCCGACCCGTCGGACGGCCCCACCGACGGCGCGTCGGACCGCACCGCGAGCGGGCGGACCGGCCGTGGCGGGTCCGTCGCCGCGCACGACCGGGTCCTCGACCTGCGCGCCGGGGTGCTGGACCGGGAGCTGCGCTGGACCGCCCCGTCGGGCGGGACGGTGACGCTCGTCAACCGGCGCCTCGTGTCCCTGGCGCGACCGGAGGTCGTCGCGTCGCACTGGCACGTGCGCGCGCACGACGACGTCACCGTCACCGTGCGCCCCGCGCCGGCGTGCCCCCACGACGGGCCCGAGGGCCGCGAGCCGGCGGGGCCCGGGCTCGTCACGGTGTCGTGCCGGCACGACGCCGAGGGGTCGTCGGTGCACCAGCGCACCGTCCGCTCGGGACGCGGGCTCGCGGTCGAGACCGCGCACGTGGTGGACGGCTCGGACGGCGTGACGCCCGTGTGGCACCACCGCGCGGGCGCCGCCACCCTCACCGCGGACCTGCGCGCCGGGCAGTGGATGACCGTGCTCGTGCTCGCGGCCCACGCGGGCGGGCAGGACGCCGACGCCCTGCCGGCACGGGCGCACCGGGTGCTCGCCGACGCCCTCGCGGCCGGGTGGGACGAGCTGCAGCACGAGCAGGGCCGGGTCCTCGCCGACGTCTGGGCGCGCGGCGACGTGGAGCTCGACGGCGACGACGAGATGCAGCAGGCCGTGCGCTTCGCCCTGTTCCAGGCGGTGCAGGCGTCGGCCTGCGTCGACGGGGTGGGGGTCCGCGCCAAGGGACTCACGGGCACGGGGTACGGGGGCCACGCGTTCTGGGACTCGGAGACCTTCGTCCTGCCGGTCCTCGACCACGTGCTGCCCGGCGCGGCGGCCGCGCACCTGCGCTGGCGGCACGCGACGCTGCCGCAGGCGCTCGAGCGCGCGGCCGAGCTGGGCCTGCCGGGCGCCGCGTTCCCGTGGCGGACGATCACCGGACGCGAGTCGTCGGGTTACTGGCCCGCCGGCACGGCCGCGTTCCACGTCAGCGCCGCGGTCGCGCTCGCCGCGGTGCGGCACGCCGCGGTCACGGGGGACGACGAGCTCGCCCGCGACGTCGGCGTCGACCTCGTCGTGCAGACGGCGAGGCTGTGGGCGGGCCGCGGGCACCACACGGACGCCGGGTTCCGCATCGACGGCGTGACCGGACCGGACGAGTACACCGCGCTGGTGGACAACAACACCTACACGAACCTCGTGGCGCGCAAGAACCTGCGGGCCGCGGCGGACCTGTGCGACCGGCACCCCGAGCAGGCGGACCGGCTGGGCGTCACCGCCGACGAGCGGGCGGCGTGGCTGCTCGCGGCCGACCGCATGGTCGTGCCGTACCGCGACGACCTGCAGGTCACGGAGCAGTCGCAGGACTTCACGCGGCACGCGCACTGGGACTTCGAGGTGCGGGGCGCGGCCCGGTTCCCCCTCGACGACCACGTGCACTACGTCGAGCTCTACCGGCGTCAGGTGGTCAAGCAGGCCGACCTCGTGCTCGCCCTGCACGTGGCGCGCGAGGAGTTCACGGCCGAGCAGCGGCGCCGCGACTTCGACTACTACGAGCCCCTCACGGTGCGGGACTCGTCGCTGTCCGCGCCCGTCCAGGCGGTCGTCGCCGCGGAGATCGGCTACGTGGACCTCGCCTACGCGTACGCCCGCGAGTGCGCGCTCCTCGACCTGTGCGACCTGCGCGCGTCGACCGACGGCGGGCTGCACGTCGCGTCCCTCGCCGGGGCCTGGTCGGCCCTCGTCGCCGGGCTCGGCGGCCTGCGCCACGACGACGGCGTCCTGCACCTCGCACCCTGCCTGCCGTCCGGTCTCGCCGGGCTCGCGTTCTCGGTGCACGACGCGGAGGCGAGCGCGCGCGTCGAGGTGCGGCGTGACGGCGTGACGTACCGGCTGGTGTCCGGCGAGAAGCTGCTGCTGGTGCACGACGGCGACGAGCTGCGCCTCACGCCGCAGGAGCCGACGCAGGTGCGGCCGGTGCGTCACGCCGAGCAGTGCCCGCCGCCCGCGCAGCCGCCCGGCCGGGCACCCCTCTTCGCCGCGTCCTAGCCCGGCGCGCCGACGACGCCCGCGTCCGACGACCGGGCCCCCGTCCGTCGACGACCCCTCCCGTCCGGCCGACCCCTCAGCGCGGGAGGTACTGGTCGAGCTGGTCGAGGTAGCCGTCGCGGTCGAAGTCCTCGAACAGCCCGGACTGGATGATGCACCCCTGGCACGCGCTGACGAACAGCGGCGCCTGCTCGACGGCGAGCGCGGCCGCCGCGGCCTCGTCGAGGCCGTTCGCGTGCCGGTGCCACAGCGTGAGGTAGTCCTCGAACGTCCGGCGGATGCGCCCGACGACCCCCGCCGCGAGGCCGAGCAGCGCGGGGTCGGTCATCGCCTCGCCCCAGAGCTGGACGAGGATCCGGGGGTCGCGGAGCTCGCGCTGCACGCCCGTCATGAGCACCCGGACGACCTCGGACGGCGCGGGGAGCGGATCCTGGGTCGCGAGCCGCTCGACGTCGAGGACCCGCGCCCCGACGATGCGGGTCGCGGTCGCGTGGACGATCTCCGCCTTGCTCGCGAAGTACCCGTAGATCGCTCCGGCGGACAGGCCCGACTCGGCGATGATGTCGGCCATCGAGGCCGCCTGGAACCCCTTGCGCCGGAACACGCTGAGCGCCGCCTCCGCGATCTCGTCGCGGCGGGCGGCACGGTACTCCTCGGTGACCCTGGGCACCGGCCCAGACTAAACCGAACGATCGTTCTTGACAGACGCCGCGCCACAGGAGGACGCTAAAAAGAACGAACCTTCGTTTTCGAGGAGTCCTCATGAGCACCCTGACAGCACCTGCTGCGACGCCCTGGCACCGCGTCCTCGGGATCGCCCTCGCGCTCGTCACCGTGGTGAGCGTCGTGGTCCTCGCCTTCCTCTGGCCCTCGGTCACGGCCGACGCCCGGGACGTCCCGGTCGCGGTCGCCGGCCCGGCCGAGCAGGTCGCCCGGGTGGAGGCCGGCCTCGCGCAGGGCGCCCCGGGCGTCCTCGACGTCACGGCGGTCACCGACCGCGCCGCCGCCGCCGCCCTCGTCGAGTCGCGCGACGTCTACGGCGCGATCGTGCTCGGCCCCGAGCCCGAGGTCCTCACGGCCTCGGCGGCGAGCCCGGTCGTCGCCCAGCTCCTCGGCGAGCAGGCGACCGCGCTCCAGGCGCAGGTCGACGCCGCGGCCGCCGAGCAGGGCGCACCGGCCGGGAGCGCGCCCACCGTCGTCGTGACGGACCTCGTCCCGCTCTCGCCCGACGACCCGCGCGGCACGACGCTCGCCGCGGCGACGTTCCCGCTGGTCCTCGGGGGGATCGCCGGCGGCGTCGTGGTCGCGCTCGCGGTCCGGGGCACAGGACGACGGCTCGCGGCGCTCGGGACGTACGCGGTCGCCGGCGGGCTCGCGATCGCCGGGGTCCTCCACGGCCTCGGAGGGCTGCACGGCCCGTTCCTCGCCGACTCCGCGGCCGTCGCGGTTACCCTCCTCGGGATCTCGGGCACGATCGTCGGCGCGGCGGCGGTGCTCGGCCGGCCCGGCATCGCCGTCGGGCCGGTGCTGTTCCTGCTGGTCGCGAACCCGCTCTCCGCCGCGGCGGTGCCGGTCGAGATGCTGCTCGCGCCGTGGGGCGCCGTCGGGCAGTGGTTCCCGCCCGGCGCGTCCGCGACGCTCCTGCGCGACCTCTCGTACTTCCCTGCCGCCGACACCGCCTTCCCGTGGCTGGTGCTCACGGGCTGGGCCGTGCTCGGGATCGGGCTCGTGCTCGTCGGCCACCGCCGCCCCACGGCGCCGGGCTCCCCGGCCGCGGCGCGCGCGGGCGACGACGTGCTCGTCGCGTCGGACCGCGCCTGAGACCGGACCCCTCGGGCGCCGGGCCGGGACGGCGTCAGTCCCGGCCGGCGGTCCCGAGCGGCGCGAGGCCAGGGCTTCGCACGACGCGTGCGGCGTGCGCCGCCCCGGCCCGCATCGCCGGATCGACGGCCTCGCCCCGCAGGTGGGCATCGAGGAAGCCCGCGAAGAACGCGTCACCGGCACCGTTCGTGTCGACGACGTCCGCGACGGCCCGCGCCGGCACGTCCACGAAGCCGGCCCCCGTCAGGGCGGTCGCGCCCCGTGCGCCGTGCGTGCACACCACGAGCCGCGCGCCGGCGTCGAGCCGCCCCGCCATGAACGCCCGGTGGTCGGGCAGGCGGTCGGAGCTGAGGAACACGTGCGTGCCCGCGTCGACCCAGGCCCGGTGGAAGTCCGCCGTCCCGTCGTAGTCGTGCAGGTCGACCCAGACGTCGCGGCCTCGGGCGACGGCGACGTCGAGCACGGGCAGGGCCGGGACGGCGAGGTCGACGACGACCGCGCGCGCGGCGTCGAGCGCGGCGACGGCCGCGTCCCAGCCCGCGCCCGACGCCGGGACCTCACCCGGGGCGCGCAGGTACACCGACACGCGTCCGCCGTCGCGGTCCATGAGGTTGAGGTGGCTCTCCGTGCGCCCGTCCGGCGAGGTCTCGGCGAGCACCCGCACGCCGGCGGCCTCGAGGGCCGAGCGCACGTGCGCGGCGTCGGCGTCCGCGCCGAGCACCGTCCGCAGCACGACCGGCCGGCCGAGCGCCGCGAGGTTGAGCGCCTTGCCCGCCGACGTGCCGCCGACGGTGTCGTACGCGGCACGCGCGAAGACGGTGTGCGGGGAGGGGTCCGGCAGCGCGTCGAGCTGCACGATCCGGTTCCACGACGCGGGACCGGCCACGAAGACGCCCTCCCGGTCCTGCGACGTGGTCCCGGCAGAGGTCTCGCGCGGTACGGCGGTCACCCGCGCCACCCTACCGACGCACGGCACGACCCCCGGAGCGCACGTCGACGCCCGCCGTGATCGTCTCGTAGACGGCCGTCCAGCCGTCGCGACCGTGGCCCGCCGCGAGCGCGCGCTCGTAGAGGGAGACGACCGCACGCGGCAGGATGTCGTCGATCCCGGCCTCCTGGCTCGCGCCGAGCACGTGCGCCGCCGACGCGCCCATCATCGTCGTGGTGCTCAGGGCGCCGGGGTGGGCGCCGGTCTCGAACGCCTCGACGGTCTCCTCGTCGCCACCGATCATCGCGGGGACGTCGGCGACGGTCTGCAGGGCGTCCGGGACGAAGACCGCGGGCGGGACACCGGCGGCGTGCGCGAGGGCGGTGGCGTGCGCGAGCGCGGCGAGCGTCGTGAGGAAGACGTCCAGGTGCGCCTGGTACAGGAGCTGGGCGAGCCCCGGGTCCTCGCCGACGTACCGCGGCCGCCCGAGGAGCGCGATCGTCGCCTCGTGCGGACGGAACGCCGCCTCGGGACCGCTCACGTAGAGGTAGGCGTCGGGCGTCCCGACCATCGGCGGCGGCGCCATCACCCCACCGGTGACGTGGCTCGCCCCGTGGTCCTCGGCCCAGCGGGCGGAGGCGCGCGTGGTCGCCGGGGTGTCCGAGCCGAGGTTGAGGATCGTCCTGCCGCGCAGGGACCCGACGACCGGGTCGAGGACGTCGTGCATCGCCGCGTGGTCCGTGAGGCTCAGCACGACGAGCTCGCTCGCCGCCAGGGCGTCGGCCGGGCTCGGGGCGAGGACGGCGCCCTCGGCCACGAGCGGGTCCGCCCGCGACGGCGTGCGGTTCCACACGGTGACCGGGTGGCCCGCGGCGAGCAGCGTGCGGACCATGGCCTGACCCATCGGGCCGAGGCCGATCAGGGTGACGGGGGCGGGCGTGCTCATCGGGCTCCTCCTGCGGTGACGGTCCGGGCGGCGGTGACGGTCCGGGCGGTGCGGGGGTCCCGGATGCTCTCGACGACGCGTGCGAAGCCGTCCGCACCGTGCCCGGCGTCGACCTGGCGGCGGACGAGCGCCCGGACCGCCGCGACCACGTCGGTCGCGAGCCCGGCCTCCTCGCTCGCACGGACGATGTCCGCGGGGTCGGAGAACTCCAGGCTCTGCTGACCGGGACCTGCGTAGTCGCGGCGGTCGATCACGTCCGCGTACTCGGCGAGCCCCGACGTCATCGCGACCAGCCAGGGCGCCGCTCGGCGTGCGAAGTCCGACGCGCTCACGCCGGCCGTCCCGACCATCGCGACGCCGTGGAAGAAGCCGGCGAACATCGAGTACATGCCCGCGAGGAGCGCGAGGTCGTAGAGCGGTGCGAGGCCGGGGTCCTCGCCGAACCACGTGCTCTCGCCCCACGTGTCGAGCGCGGGACGCGCGGCGTCGAACGCGGCCCGCGAGCCGCTGTACAGGACCTCCGAGCCGGGCCCGCCGATCATCGCGGGGACGGCCATGATCCCGCCGTCGAGGTAGTCGATGCCGTGGGACGTCGCCCATGCGGCGAGCCCTCGCGACTCCTCAGGCGTCGTCGTGACGAGGTTGACCAGCGTCCGGCCTGCGAGCGCGTCCACGACGGGATCGAGGGTCTCGTGCACCGACGCCTGGTCGAGCAGGACCGCCACGACGAGCGGCGACGCGCGGACCGCGTCCCGCACGGTGGTCGCCTCGCGGGCGCCGGCGGCGACGAGCGCGTCGGCGCGGCCCGGCGTGCGGTTCCAGACGGTGGTGGTGTGCCCGGCGGCGACGGTCGCGGCGGCGAGCGCGCCGCCCATCGCGCCGAGGCCGAGCACGGTCACGCGGAGCGCGGAGGGCCGTGAGGGCGGTGAGGGAACCGTGGGGGCTGGCTGGTCGGGCATCGTTCCTCCGGGTCGGGTGGGGAGCTCGGGCGGCGTCGTGACGGCGCTCCGTGCCTCGCCGTCCACCCTCACCGACCGACGGCCCTCCGGGAAGAACGCACCTCGAGGTGGGGTTCTCACCTGCAGGTGAGCGTGCAGGCCAGGCGGGTGGACGCCCGGGATCCCTGCGACGGCACCCGTCGACGGCACCGACCCGCCGACCGGAGACGAAGGAGCGAGCGATGACGACGACACCTTCCGTGACCGTGCAGCGCGACGGGTCGACGGCCCTGCCCCCACGCCGCGGTCCCTACGTGTGCGGCCTCGACGCCGCGATGGACGTGGTGAGCGGCAAGTGGAAGTCGCTGATCCTCTGGGAGCTCGAGGACCACGGCGTGCGCCGCTACGCCGAGCTCAAGCGCGGCCTGCCGGGCGTGAGCGACAAGGTGCTCGCGCAGCAGCTGCGCGAGATGGAGGCCGACGGCCTGCTCGTGCGCGAGGTGTTCCCCGAGGTGCCGCCGCGCGTCGAGTACTCGCTCACCGGTCATGGCAGCGCGCTCAACACGGCGCTCGAGTCTCTCGGCGACTGGGGTCGGGAGCGCATCGAACGGCTCGGCGACGCTCAGGGCTCGGGGTGGAGCGCGTCGTAGCGCCAGAACCGGCGCTGCGCGCGGACCACGAGCCACAGCGCGACGACGCACGCGACCCCGCCGGCGACCGCCGCCCACGCCTCCCCCGTCCACGTCGCCTGCGCGCCCAGCACGAGCTCCCCGAGCCGCGGCCCGCCCGCGACGACGACGATGAACACGCCCTGGAGCCGACCGCGCATCTCGTCGGGTGCCGCCGTCTGGAGGATGGTCTGACGGAAGACCGAGCTCACGGCGTCCGACGCCCCGGCGAGCGCGAGCGCGACGCACGCGGCGACGACCCATCCGACGAGCACGGTCGTCGGGGACGTCGCTCCCGCACCGAGCAGCACGAGCCCGAACAGGACGATCGACACGCCGTACGCGGTGATCGCCCACACGATGACCTTGCCCTGCCACCGCACGCGCGAGAGGCCGCCCGAGAACGCGCTCGCGAGCACGGCCCCGACCGCGAACGCGGCGGTGAGCACGCCCGTCGTCGCCTCTCCCCCGCCGAGCCACACGACGCCCGCCGCCGGCAGGAGCACGCGCGGCGACGCGAGCACCATCGCGGCGAGGTCGGCGAGGAACGTCGTGCGGATGTTCGGCTGCGTGCCGAGGTAGCGCAGCCCGTCGACGACGGACCGCCACCCGACCACCCGGCCGCGCCGGCGACGTCGGGCCGGGCCGGGTCCGGAGGCCGCCTCGTCGGCCGCCCCTCCTGACAAGGGCGGGATGTCCGGGAGCCGCCACACCGCCCACAGCGCGGCGGTGAACAGCACCGTGTCGATCGTGTACGCGACCTGGTAGCCCCACAGCGCGACGAGGAGGGCACCGCCGAGCGGCCCGACGGTCAGGGCGACGTTCCAGGCGAGGGTCTGGAGCGCGTTCGCGGCGGGCAGGAGCCGCGATTCGACGAGGCGCGGGATGATCGCCGACCGGGCCGGGTTGTTGATGGCGAACGCCGCGGACTGGGCCGCGACGAGCGCGTAGAGCACCCCCACCGAGTCGAGGTGGAGCCACGCCTGGAGGGCGACGAGGCCCGTGATCACCCACAGCGCGGCCGACGCCGCGAGCGCGACCTTGCGCCGGTCGTACGCGTCGACGAGCGCTCCCCCGTACAGCCCGAGCACGACGAGCGGCACGAGCGCGCAGATGCCGAGGACGCCGACGGCGAGCGACGACCCGGTGAGCGCGTAGACCTGGAGACCCACGGCGACGACGGTGAGCTGGGACCCGAGGTTCGAGATCCCGAGCCCCCACCACAGGCGTCGGAACGGTACGGAGACACGCAGGGGCGTCGTGTCGGCGAGAAGACCGTTGACCCGGGCCACGGTCGACGAGCCTACGCGGCCGGGCGGACGCCGGGCGAGGATGGGGGCATGGACGACGTCGACGACTGGTCATCGGTCGCCGCCGACTGGGCGCGGTTCTGGGCCCCGGTCGCGGAGCCGGCGCAGCGTGCGATGCTCGCCGCGGCCCGTCTCGCCCCGGGGTGGCGCGTGCTCGACGTCGGCTGCGGCTCGGGGGAGCTCCTCGCCCTGCTCGACGACGCCGGCGCCGTCACCGCAGGCTGCGATCCTTCTCCCTCGATGCTCGAGCTCGCCCGCGCGCGGAGCCCGTTCAGCGACCTGCGCGTCGCGGCCGGCGAGGACCTCCCGTGGCCCGACGACGCGTTCGACCTGGTCACGCTCGTGAACGCGCTCGCGTTCACGGACGTCGGGGAGACGCTCGACGAGTGCGCGCGCGTGGGCCGCCGGGTCGCGGTCGCGACCTGGGCGGAGGACGACCGCAACGACCTCACCGTCCTCGAGCGCGCGCTCGCCGGCGACGGCCACGAGCCGAGCGACGAGACCCGTGAGCCCGGATACCTGGGCGAGCTCCTCGCCTCTCACGGCCTGACCGTCGAGGCCGAGCGGCTCACCCCGACGCCGATGGTCCTGCCGGACGCGACGTCGCTCGTGCGCGCGCTGACCGCCGGGGCGGACGCCGAGGACCGCGCCGAGGTCGCGCCCGCGCTGCTCACCGCAGCCGCCCCGTTCCGCCGGGAGGACGGGCGCTACGTGCTGCGCAACGCCTTCCGATGGGCTGTGGCGCGCAGAAGTACCGCTCGGTTTCCTTGACTTTTGAACGACGGGCGCTAAAAGTAGCCGGTACCGCCGTCGTATCACCGCGACGGCGGACACGGCTCTCACTGCTCACCGGCGAGACGAGGAGAAGCACGCATGCATTTGTTCAACGGAAAGACGATCCATCGGGCGGCGGCAGGGCTCGTCGTCGTGCCCCTGGCCGTGACGGGCGTCGCGCTCGCCGCGCCGGCGTCGTCCAGCACCCCGGCCGCGACGGTCGCGGCCGCTGCCGACGACCCCTACAAGATCCTCGTGGTGGGCGAGACCCTCGGGTTCCGGCACTCCCACATCGACGACACGACGCGCACGCTCATCGAGCTCGGCGCGGAGAACGGCTTCACCGTCGACGTGTGGGACCCGCCGAACACCTCGTCCGGCTGGTGGGGCAGCGGCTCGCCGGGCCAGCCCGACCTGACGTTGGACAGCACGCCCTTCACCAGCACCGAGGACCTCCAGCAGTACGCGACGATCGTGTTCGCCTCGCCGGTCGACAACACCAACTCGCTCAACCCGGCGACGCCGCGCCTGCTCGACGACGCCGAGCTCGCCGCGTTCCAGGGGTACATCCGCTCCGGCGGCGGGTTCGTGGGCCTCCACGCCGCGACCGACACGATGCACACCGTGCCCTGGTACAGCGCGCTCACCGGTGGCGGCGCGCGCTTCGCGAGCCACCCGGCGCAGCAGACCGCGACCATGCGCGTCGAGAGCCCGGCGCACCCGTCGACGGAGTTCCTGCCCGCCGCCTGGGAGCGGTTCGACGAGTGGTACAACTACACGACCAACCCCCGTGAGGACGTGCACGTCCTCATCACGCTCGACGAGTCGACGTACTCCCCGGGCAACAACGCGATGGGCGAGGACCACCCGCTCGCGTGGTGCCACAACTTCGAGGGCGGCCGCTCCTGGTACGAGGGCGCGGGCCACACCGACCAGTCGTGGACCGACCCGCTGTTCCGCGAGCACGTCCTCAAGGGCGTCGAGTGGACTGCGGGCGTCGTCGAGGGCGGCGGCAACTGCGTGACCTTCGGCGAGGTCGACGGCATCGTCGAGGAGCTCGACACGTCGAGCCACGGTGACGCGGAGGCCGTCGCGGCCATCACGGCTCACCTCGACGACGCGGAGGCCGCCGCGGACGCCGGCGACCACGCTGCGGCGCTCGCCGCGATCGCCGCGGCCCAGGCGCTCGTCGGGAACCTCTCCGACGCCGCCGGCGACACCGCGCTGCTCGCCACGAAGCTCGCGGACCTCACGGACTGGCAGTCCGCGCTGGTCGGCGGCGACGTGGACCTCGCCTTCTCCGCGGAGGCGCAGCTGCGCACCGTCGGGAGCAAGGACTTCGTCGCGGTGCGGGTCGTCAACGACGAGCAGACGGCGGTCGACGTCACCGTCAGCACGCCGTACGGCACGCGGACGTTCGAGGACGTCGCGCCCGGCAGGTCGGCCTACCAGTCCTTCGCCACGCGCGTCGCGGACGCCCCCGCGGGCGAGGCGACCGTGACCGTCACGGCGGAGCGCGACGGCGAGCAGGTCTCGGAGGAGGCCGTCGTCGCCTACGGCTCGGACTGACACCACCGGCGCTCGGTGCCGGGCTCGCCTCGTCCGACGGGCGAGCCCGGCAGCGCCGGCAGCACCTTCCCGACGCCGCGCCGCCCGACCCCGCGCCGCCCGACGGCGCGCTACCCGACGGCGCTAGCCGACGGAGTGCGGGGTCACCAGGCGTCGAGGTGGCGGTGCGCGTGGCCCGGCGGCGGCTCGTAGGCCGGGTGGGGGTCGGGCGAGAGGTAGGTGCGCGCGAAGAAGAGCGACGCCGCGAGGTCCTCCCTGCGCTCGGCCGCCGTCCGCGCGCGGCGCGTCGCGATCTCCACGACGACGTCGCCCGACCACCCGCGCCGCACGAGCTCGCCGAGCACCTTGTCGCACGGCTGGTCGCCCCGGCCCGGGACGAGGTGCTCGTCCTTGATCGACGACGACCCGTCGGCCAGGTGGACGTGCGCGAGCCGGCCGTCGAACACGTCGAGGAGCATCAGGGCGTCCTGCTGGGCGACCGCCGCGTGCGACAGGTCGAGCGTGACGTGGTCGTACCCGTGCTCGGACGGGTCCCAGCCCGGCAGGTACGCCTGCATCTCGCGCTTGCGCCCGCGCCACGGGTACATGTTCTCGACGGCGATCGTCACGCCCTCGGTCTCGTCGAGCTCGCGGACGAGCTCCTCGAACTCGCGCGCGTACTTGTACTGCCACCGGAACGGCGGGTGCACGACGACCGTGCTCGCCCCGACCTCCTGGGCGAGCTCGACGCTGCGCCGCAGCTTGGGCCCCGGGGGTCGCCCCCACACGCGCTGGCTCACGAGGAGCGTCGGCGCGTGGATGCTGCGGATCGGCATGCCGTGGTCGGTGGAGAGCCGGTGGAGCGCCGCGGCGTCCTGCGTGGTCTCGTCGGACCACACCATGACCTCCATGCCGTCGTAGCCCAGGTCGGCGGCGGCCTCGAAGGCGTAGGCCGCGCGCCGCGGGTAGACGCTGGCGGTGGAGAGGGTGACGTGGATGCGCGGCTCTCCCGGCTCGGCCGGAGGCCGCGGCGTCGTCGCGTCTGACATGCGGGCCACCCTAGACCCGTCGTCGGCGACCCACACCAGCGGACCCTTCCCTCCACGACCGCGGCCCCCTACGATGAGGTGGTCCAGACCACCTGTCGGTTGGAGAGCCCCGTGGAACGTCCCGTCGTCGTCGCCCTCACGGAGGGCCTGCACGCCCGCCCCGCCGCGCTGTTCGTCAAGGCGGCCGCCGCGCAGCCGACGCCCGTGACGATCGCCCGGCGCGGCGGCGAGCCCGTCGAGGCCGCGAGCATCCTCGGCGTCATGACCCTCGGCGTCGACGCGGGCGACGAGGTCGTGCTGGCCACGACGGACGACGGCGACGGGGCCGCCGCGGCGCTCGACGCGCTCGCCGCCTTCCTCGAGCAGACCACCGTCTCCTGACCTAGAGACCCAGCTCCTCGAGCACCGGGAGCCGCGCGCGCACCGCCGCGCGCGCGGCGTCCGCGGTGGGCTGCTGCAGCGCGAGGAACGCGAGCTCCTCGCACAGCCCCGACGACGTCGCGGCCAGCACCGCCGCGACGTCCGCGAGCGCCACGGGCGTCATCGACAGCGAGGTGACGCCGAGGCCCACGAGCACGGGTGCGAGCACGGGGTCGGCGGCGGCCTCGCCGCACACGCCGATCGGCCGGCCGTTCAGCGCGGCACCGGAGCACGCCGCGCCGACGAGGGCCAGCACCGCCGGCTGCCACGCCGTCGCGAGCCGCGCCAGGTCGGACACCTCGCGGTCCGCCGCCATCGTGTACTGCGTGAGGTCGTTGGTGCCGATGCTCGCGAAGGTCGCGCGCGCGAGCGCCCAGCGTGCACCGAGGGCTGCCGACGGTACCTCGATCATCACGCCCGCGCGGTCGAGGCCGTGCGTCGCGCACAGCTCCACGAACGCGTCCGCCTCGTCGGGGGTCGCGATCATCGGCGCCATGACCCACACGTCGGCGGCCTCGGCGGCGGCCGCGCGCGCGATGGCGCGGAGCTGACGGTCCAGCACCTCGGGGTGGCGCCGCGAGGTGCGCAGGCCGCGGACGCCGAGCGCCGGGTTGGGCTCGGTCCCCGGCGTGACGAACGGCAGCGGCTTGTCGGCGCCGGCGTCCAGCGTCCGCACCACGACCTTGCGCCCGCCGAACGCCGAGAGCACCGCCCGGTAGGCCGTGACCTGCTCGTCGACGCCCGGCTCGACGGCCCGCCCCAGGAAGCAGAACTCGGTGCGGAACAGCCCGACCCCCTCCGCACCCGCGGCGGCCGCGGCGCGCGCGTCCTCCCCCGAGGCCACGTTCGCGAGCAGCTCGACGCGGCGCCCGTCGGCGGTCCGGCCCGTGCCGTCGAACGTGCGCCGCTCGCGCCGCCCGGACGCGACGGCCGCGACGGTGGCGGCCGACGGGTCGCGCTCGACGGTCCCGGCCGCGCCGTCGACGACCACGGTCTCGCCGTCGCGCAGGTCGAGCGCCCCGTCGACCGCGACGACGGCGGGGATGCCGAGGGCCCGCGCGAGGATCGCGGTGTGCGACGTCGGCCCTCCGCCGTGGGTGACGACCGCGAGCACCCGCTCGGGGTCGAGCTGCGCGGTGTCGGCGGGTGCGAGGTCGTCGGCGACGAGCACGACGGCGTGACCGGGGTCCGGGACGCCGGGCACGGGGAGCCCGAGCAACGTCGCGACGATCCGGTCCCGGACGTCGCGCACGTCGCGGGCCCGCTCGCCGAGGAGCCCGCCGACCGCCTCGAGCCGCGCCGCGGCGTCGGACCCCGCCTCCCACACCGCGCGCGCCGGGACCGTCCGGCCGTCCTGGACGCGACCGACCGCGTCGCGCGCGAGCGACGGGTCCGCGGCCATCGCCGCGGTCACGGCGAGCACCTCGGCGGCGGTCCCCTCGGCGCGCGCCGAGCGCGCGGTCAGGTCCTCCTGGACCGCGGTGACCGCCGCGAGGACCTGCGTCACCGCGAGCTCGACGTCGGCGCCCTCGGGCAGCCGCTCGTCGTCGGGCTCCGGCACGGGGGCCGGCATCGTCACGACGACGCCGACCACCCGCCCGGGGCTGACGGGCACGCCCGCCAGCCCCGCGGGCGCGCCGGCCGCACGGGCGGCGTCGGCGACCGTCACGCCGCACCCCCGCCGCGGGAGCCGGACGCCGGTCCCGCACCGGAGCCCGCCCGTTCCGGACCCACGACCCCGTCCCGGCGACCCGCCGGGTCGGACGCGTCCGCGACGGAGCGGTCGACCCCCGAGGAGGCAGCGTCGGAGGAGGCGGCGGCGACGGGCGCGTCGGTGGTGGCGTCCGGTGCCGCGAGGCCCGGCTCGTCGTCGTCCTCGCGGCCCGGCGTGCGCAGGTTCCAGCGCGTGATGACGAAGCGGAAGAGGAAGTAGTAGATCACCGCGTACCCGAGGCCGATCGGGATGAGGAGCAGCGGCATCTCGGCGATGCGGAAGTTCAGCAGGTAGTCGATGACGCCCGCGGAGAAGCCGAAGCCGTCCCGGATGCCGAGCGCGTTGACGAGCGCGAGCGACGTGCCCGTGAGGACGGCGTGGATGACGTAGAGCGGGTACGCGACGTAGAGGAACGCGAACTCGAGCGGCTCGGTCACGCCCGTGACGAACGAGACGAGCGCCGCGGATCCCATGATGCCGGCGATGACCTTGCGGTTCTTCGGCTTGGCGGTGTGGACGATCGCGAGCGCCGCGGCGGGCAGCGCGAACATCATGATCGGGAAGAAGCCCGTGAGGAACGTGCCAGCCGTGGGGTCTCCCGCGAGGAACCGGAAGATGTCGCCGTTCGCCACGGTGCCGTCGGCGGTCTCGTAGCTGCCGAACTGGAACCACGGCAGCGAGTTGAGCAGGTGGTGCAGGCCGAGCGGGACGAGCAGGCGGTTGAGCGTGCCGAAGACGAACGCGCCGAGGATCGTGGAGCCGGTGACGAAGCCGCCGATCGTGTCGTTGATGAGCCAGTCGAACGCCGGGTAGATCAGCGCGCCGACGACGGCGATGAGCACGGCCGCACCCGCGGTGACGATGGGGACGAACCGCCGGCCGCCGAAGAAGGCGAGGTACGGGGGCAGCTTGATCCGGTAGTACTTCTGGTAGAGCAGCGCGGCGGTGAGGCCGATGACGATGCCTCCGAGCACGCCGTAGTTGATGAGCTCCTGGGTCTCGCCCTCCGCGGCCTCCCCGAGCACGTACGGGGAGAGCGAGTCGCTCACGCCCGCGAACACGAGGTAGCCGATGAGCGCGGCGAGCCCCGTCGTGCCGTCGGCCTTCTTCGCGTACCCGACCGCGACGCCCAGGGCGAAGATGATCGGCAGGTTGCCGAACAGCGCGTTGCCGGCGGCACCGAGGACGTCGGCGACGGGCTGCATCCACGGCAAGGTGCCCGCGACACCGTCGGCGCCGAGCATGTCGGGCTGGCCCAGCCGCAGGAGCAGCGCTGCTGCGGGCAGGGACGCGATGGGCAGCATGAGGGAGCGCCCGATGCGCTGGAGCTGGGCGAAGCCGGGGATCCCCCGCTTCGTCCTCGTCGGTTCCGCGACGGTGGTCATGGTGTTCTCCTCCGGGGTCACGGCCTGGAGCCAGGCCGGGCAGGCGTCGTGCGGCGGCAGTGGGCGCGACGGTGCGGGCGTCGTTGCCGGTCCAGTTGTCTGGACCACTTGCAGGAAGAGTGGTCTAGACCTCATGATGTGTCAACCCCCGGGAGTGACGGGGGCCACACGGGCGGCGTCCGCAGCCTCCGTCGACTCGTCGGCGGCCGGCGGGAGAATGCGCGGGTGCACGACGAGCAGACGACCGACGGACGAGGGCGACGCGCGACGATGAGCAGAGCACGGGCACAGGGCGGTGAGCACAAGTACCTCGCGGTGCGTGCGTACCTCGCCGACCTCGTGACGACGGAGCTCGACGTCGGCGACGCCATCCCCTCGGAGCGCACGCTCACGGAGACGTTCAACGTCTCGCGCATGACCGTCCGGCAGGCCATCGACGCCCTCGTGACCGAGGGCGTCCTGGAGCGCGCGCAGGGACGGGGGACGTTCGTCGCCCCGCCGCGGACGGACTTCGAGATGCGCCTGACGACGTTCGGCGAGGAGGCCCGACGGCGCGGCATGGAGCCGGGGACGCGCGTCCTCGAGACCGCCGCCGCCCCCGCGCCGGTCTCCGTCGCCGAGGCGCTCGGCCGCCCGCAGGGGTCCGTGATGCACCACGTCGTGCGCCTGCGGTCCGCCGACGGCTCCCCGATGAGCGTCGAGGAGGTGTGGATCCCGTGCGACCTCGCCCCCGACCTGCTCGACGACGGCGTGCCCCCGAGCATGTACGGGGCGCTGCGCGAGCGCGGCCTCGCGCCGACGTGGGGCGAGGACACCATCTCCGCCTCCGAGGCGACCGCGCAGGAGCAGGCGCTGCTCGAGATGCGCGGGACCCGCGCCGTCCTGCGGACCGTGCGGCGGACGTTCGCCGGCGACCAGCCCCTCATGTACTCGCGCTCCTGCTACCGCGGAGACCGCTACAGCATGGTCGTCCCGCTCCGCGAGGCGCGACCCATGCTCGTGCCGCGACCCCGACCCGTACCGCTGGACGACGACGTCCCGCTCGCCACCGTGCCCGCGCCGGCCGACGCCGGCCGTGCCGACTGAAGGGAAGGACCGATGACCCTGTCCGACGCCGAGCGCGCCGCGACCATCCTCGCCGGGCTCGGCGGCGTGGAGAACGTCGACGAGATCGACCCGTGCACCACCCGTCTGAGATCGCTCGTCAAGGACCCGTCCCTCGTCGACCAGGCGGCACTGCGCCGTGCCGGCGCCTTCGGCGTCATGGTCAACGGCCGCGTCGTGCAGGTCGTCGTCGGCCCCCAGGTCGACACGATCGCGTCCGACCTGGCCGACCTCATGTGACGACGCCCCACCACCCAGCCCGGCCCGCCGGGACCCGCAGACCGGCCGTGGCCGGACCGGACCACGAGGAGCACCCCGTGAGCAAGGCAGAACAGATCCTCCGCGCCCTCGGTGGCGACGCGAACGTCCTCGACCTCGAGCCGTGCATCACCCGGCTGCGGGTCGAGGTCGACGACCCGGCGCTCGTCGACGACGCGGCGCTCACCGCGGCGGGCGCGATCGCCGTCGTGCGCTCGGGCGACGCGATCCAGGTGATCGTGGGGCCCGAGGCGGACACGCTGGCCAGCGACATCGAGGACCTCCGCTGATGGGGGCGCCGCTGACGGTCCTCGTGCCCGTGACCGGCACCGTCGTCGACGTGAGCGAGGTCGACGACCCGGTGTTCTCCGCCGGACTCGTCGGCCCGGGGCTCGCCGTCGAGCCGGACGACACCCAGGGCGGCGTCGCCGTCGCCCCCATCACCGGGACGGTCGTCAAGCTGCACCCGCACGCGTTCGTCGTCCAGCACGACGACGGCCGTGCCGTCCTCGTGCACCTCGGCATCGACACGGTGAAGCTCGGCGGCGACGGGTTCACGACGCACGTCGCGCAGGGCGACCACGTCGAGCGCGGGACCGTGCTCGTCTCGTGGGACCCCGCGGCCGTCCGGGCAGGCGGCCGGTCCGCCGTGTGCCCCGTCGTCGCGCTCGAGGCGAAGCCCGACGCCGTGACCCCCCTCGCCGAGACCGGCGCGTGGGCCTCCCACGGCGAGGAGCTGCTCACCTGGGAGTGACGGGCGCCCGGAACCACGGTCGCCACGCGCGCCGAACAGACCGGGGTTCGCCGTCAGCCACGCAGCGGGAGCGCGAGCTCCGGGACGGCTCCCGGCGTGCCGTGCCCGACGACGACCCGCACCGGGACGCCCCAGTCCTGCTGTGCGAGGTGGCACGCGGGGAAGACGTCCGGATCCGGCTCGCCGTCCTGCCCGAGCGGCACGACGTCGCACGACGCCGCGCGTGCGGTCACGTGCAGGACGCCCTCGGTGACGGCGGGGTTGATGGCGAGGTCCCGGCCGAGCTCGGTGCCCGTGCCCGCCCCGGAGAGCAGCAGCTCCGGCGGCGTCGCGCTCACCCGTAGCTCGGTCGACGGCCCGAACCGGTCGTCGAGCTTCTGACCGGGCGCGGGCACGAACGGCACGTCGAGCCGCAGCGCCCCGGCCGTGATCTCGGTGACGGGACGCTGCGTGCGGTGCGCGCCGCCGTCGAGCACCTCGCCCGCCAGACCGGCGGGCAGCGCCACGCGCGTGATCCGGTGGGCGGCGGACTCCACGACGAGCAGGTGCACCTGCGCCGGCCCGTCGGCCTCCTCGACCACCTGCACGACGACGTCGCTCGGCTCCGAGAGTCCCGCTGCCACCGTCGTGACCTCGCCCGCGAGCCGCGTGCCCGCGGCGTCGTCCCCGACGTCGGCGCCCGGCCCCGCGCCGTCGAGCACGACGCGCCGGATGGCGCCGTCGTACGTGTCGGCGACGACGACGCTCCCGTCGGGCAGCACCGCCACGCCGAGCGGGTGCTGGAACAACGCCTGGTCGGTCGGTCCGTCGCGGTGCCCGAAGTCGAACAACCCCTGCCCGACGGCGGTCCGTACCGTCACGCCGTCCGGCACGACCGCGACCCCGCCACGCAGCCCGTCGACACGGCGCAGCGCCGACGTCTCGGCGTCCGCGACCCAGACCGCCCCGTCGGCAGCCACGGCCAACCCGGACGGCTGCGCGAACCACGCAGACTCCCCCGGCCCGTCCTCGAGCCCCTCGTTCATCGTCCCGGCGAGCAGCCCGATCTTCCAGCCCCCGTCGAACGCCCACAGGGTGTGGTTCCCCGCCATCGCGACGACGAACCCGCCCAGCTCGCCGGACCACGCCACGTCCCACGGCGACGACAGCTTCACGTCGAGCGGCTCGTACGTGGCACGGGGATCGAAGGGACCGAGGCGACGCTCGGAGGACAGGGCGGGGACGGTGGTGGTGGCGGGTCGTGGCGGGAGCCGATGATGGAGTCGGGAGGTGCTGCGCGTTGACCGGATGGTCGACCCGCCACCACCGCCGTCCCCGGCCGCCCCGACCACAGCACCCGACGCGATGCCCGACGAGAAGACGACGTTCTCGACCCCCCCGACCATAAACTGCTCACCCGTCCCCGCGACGGTCGTCACGACGCCGTCCGACAACCGCACGCCCCGCAACGCATGGTTCACCGTGTCGGCGACGAGCACGTCGTACCCGAGCGACGACCGCAGCTCGTCGGGCACGAGGCACAACCCGTTCGGCTCGCTGAATCGCGCGACGTCGGACGCGCCGTCGACGAGCCCGCGCTCGCCGGTCCCGATGCGGCGAACGAGCGTCTCGGCGTCGGGCGCGAGCTCGGCGAGCGAGTGGTGGCCGGCGTCGGCGACGAGCAGGTTCCCGCCCGGGAGCGTGATCGCCTTGGCAGGGAACCGCAGCGTGCCCGACGTGGGCGCTGGCGGGACGTACGGACCGGAGCCCCGGTGCAACGTCCCCTTCGCGTCGTGCTCCGCGACGAGCTCATCGACGAGCGCCGCGATCGCCGAGGCGTGGCCTTCCCCCGCCATCTGCGCGACGACGTACCCCTCGGGGTCGATGACGACGAGCGTCGGCCAGGCGCGCGCGGTGTACGCGGACCAGGTGACGAGCTCGGGGTCGTCGAGCACGGGGTGGTGCACCTCGTACCGCTCGACGGCAGCAGCCAGGGCGTCGGGGTCGGCCTCGTGCTCGAACTTCGGCGAGTGCACGCCGATGATCACGAGATCGTCGCGGTGCGCCTCCTCGAGCTCGCGCAGCTCGTCGAGCACGTGGAGGCAGTTGATGCAGCAGAACGTCCAGAAGTCGAGGACCACGACCTTGCCGCGGAGGTCGGCGAGCGTCACGGTGTTGCCACCGGTGTTCAGCCAGCCGCGTCCGACGAGCTCGGAGGCACGGACGCGAGGCGTGCGGGTGGTGGTCGACCGGGGAGCGCGAGACGTCACGCCCCCATTGTCCCCGCTGACCGGGTCGTCACGGCCGCCGCCACCAGCCTCCCAGGACGTTCAGCCTCCCGAGGCGCTCGGCGTCACGGCGCCGACGACGCGGACCTCGACGTCCACGCCGTCCACGGACTGCGGGACGACGACGTCGTGCGACGTCACGTTGACCCGTAGCGCCCAGTCGTCGCCGATCTGCTGCACGCGGCCGTCGGGTCGCGGAGCCTCCGCTCTCCCGACGCGGGTCAGTCCCACACCGGTCACACCGTCCGTGCCCGCGATCTCGTCGCGCAGCATCATCTTGGCGTCGCGTGCTCGTTCGAGGGTCGCCACGAGGCACCACCTCCTCGACCCATTGTGGACCCTGCGGCCCGCGAGGTCACGGGACGGAGGTCCTGCGCCCGGGCCGTCACCCCAGCAGCGTCACGCCCAGCCGCTCGAGCACCGTGTCGATCGCGTTGCAGTACGTCAGGCCGGTCCCGTTCGTCCCGCCCGTCTCGGACCCGGCGAAGAGCAGCCCGAGCGCCACGCCGTCCTCCCGGTACACGAGCGATCCCGAGTCGCCGCCGCGCGAGAACGGGCCGGTGCCCGTGGACTCGACCTCGATCTGGTCGTCGAAGCGCAGCGCGCCGAGCTCGTCGCCGTAGCCGACCACCACGTCGTCGAGCTCGATCGCCGTGACCCGCCCCGCCGTGACGGAGGTGGTGCGCCCGATCTTGCCGACCGCCTCCCCGCCCTCGGCCCGCGCCGTCGTCGTGATGCGCCCGACGGGGTACTCGGGGTCCACCTCCGGCTCGTCGAGCAGCGCGATCGCCGCGTCGACCGTCTGCGTCGCTCCCGCGGACAGCGGCACGAGGCGCGCGAGCGTGCCGACCCGGTCCCGCGGGCCGCCGCCGTCGGCGGGCCCCGGCTGCACGACGACGTCCCCGACCTCCGCGGCCGTCGAGCCCGCCAGCACGTGCCAGTTCGACAGCGCGTAGACGGCGTCCGCGGCGGCGCCCTCGACGGGGGTCGTCGCCCGGACGAACGCACCCAGCGTCCCGGCGGTGACGTCGACGTTCGCGATCGACACGCCGGGACGCAGCGGCCGCGCACGACCGGTCTCGCCCGACGCCTGCGCCGTCACGACCGGCGGGCGCAGACCCGGTGCCGACGGGTCCGCCGCGTCCGGCGCCACGAGCGGTCGGATCCGCCCGGTGCGGCGCACGTCCACCGTGTCTCCCGCCTCCGAGGCGACCTTGCGCGCGATGCTGCGCGCCGCCGGCACGCCGAGCCGGTACCGGACCGCGATGGCGTACCCGCCGCCGTCGCGCGGGGCGAGACCGAGCGCGAGCGTCGGGGCGCGGACCACGTCCACCGCGCCGTCGGGCACCCCGCTCGCCTCGATGACCGCGCCGCTGCGCTCCGCGAGCTCGCGCGCGTAGTCCGCGAGCTGCGTCTTGATCTCCCGTGCCTTCTGCTGGTCCATGTCGCACCGTCCCCTCTCGCCGCCTGCCCGAGAGAGTCTCGCGTCCGCCGCCCACACGGCCGGCGCGACGCGCCGGAGTCAGGCGCGCAGGAGCTGCTCCACGCGCACGGTCCTGCGGCGGGCGACCACGAGGGTCGTCACCGCGACCGACACGAGCCCCCAGATCACCAGCGCCACCACGTCGTCCGCTCCTCCGGTGGCGCCGGGGTCGACGACCGCGGTGAACGCGCCGAGCGCCGACCCGACGGGCAGCAGGTCGCGCAGACCGGTGAGCGCCGCGGGGACCGTCGCGACGATCCCCGTCGCGACGAGCAGCACCGCGACGAGCAGGCTCAGCGCGCGCCCGACGTTGCCCAGCAGCGCCGCGAGCGCCTGGTTGAGCGCGACGAAGACGACCGACGAGAGCGCCCCGAGGGCGAGCAGCCCGAGCCACCCGCCGAGGCTCGCGTCCTCGACGGCGGCCAGCACGCCGCCCACGACGAGACCCGTGGCGACACCGATGCCGGCGGGCAGGGCGAGGGCCCGGAGCGCGAGGCGACCGGCGCCGCGCGTCGACCCGAGGAGCTGCGCCGGCACGGGCGGGAAGGCGACGAACACGGCGAGCGCCCCGAGCCACAGCGCGAGCACCGCGAACAGCGGACCCGTGGAACCGGTGCCGAGACCTTCCGTCCCGGGCGCCTCGACCGGGTTCGCCACGACCGACGCGAGGTGCGTGGCCTCGTCGTCGGTGTACGAGGGCACCTGGTCGACCGCCTCGCCCAAGCCGTCCGCGAGGTCGGAGGACCCGTCGGCGAGCTGCCCGACGCCGCCGGCCAGGTCGGTCGCGCCCGTCGCGAGCCCCTGGGTACCGGTGGCGAGCTGGTCCGCCCCCGTCGAGAGCTCGCCGACGCCCGCCGCGAGCCCGGACGCGCCCGCGTCGAGCTGGTCGAGCCCGGCGGCGAGGTCGTCGGCGCCGGTCGCGAGACCGGACGCCCCGGCCGCCGCCTGGGCCGCGCCGTCGGCGAGCTGCTGGGACGCACCCGTGAGCTGCTGGACGCCCGCCGCGAGGCCGTACAGACCGGTCGACGACGCCGGGTCGCCCGCGAGCGCGGCGTTCCCGTCGGCGACCTGCTGCGCCGCGCCGGCGAGCTGCCGGAGCTCGGCGATCTGGGCGTCGAGCCGCTGGCACACGTCGGAGGTCGGGTCGTCGGCGCAGCCCGCCGCCCGCTTCGCCGCCTCGAGGCCCGTGACGCTCTCCTGCACGAGCCGCCCGACGCCGTCGGACACCTGCTGCGCGCCGTCGGCGAGCTCCGTGGCCTGCGCGGGCAGCGGCGCGACCCCCGTCCCCAGAGCGGCGACGCCCGCGGAGAGCTGCGCGGCGCCGTCGGCCACACCCTGGACCCCGCCGGACAGCGCGCCGGCACCCTCGGCGAGCGCCGCCGCGCCGCCGGCGCTCTGCGACGTCCCGGCCGCGAGCTCGTCCGCCCCGGCGGCGAGCTCGCCGACCCCCGAGGCGAGCTGGTCCGCCCCCGTCGCGACCTGGCCGGCGCCGTCGGCGAGCTGGACAGCGCCGTCGTTCGCGTCGGACGCGCCGTCGGCGAGCTGGGTCGCGCCGTCGGCGGCCTCGCCGAGCTGCTCGTTCAGGGTCGTGAAGCCGACGAGGACGCCGTCGACGTAGTTCTCCGTGAGGGTCTGGCCGAGGACCGTCGTCGCCGTGGTCGTGACGATGCGCGCGAGCGCCTCGTCGACGACGCGTCCGCCGGGCGCGGTCTCGACCGAGAGCGTGGCCTGCGTCGCCGCCGACGGGTCGTCGCCGCCGAACGACGTGGCCGCCGCGGAGAAGTTCTCGGGGATCGTCACGACGGCGGCGTACGTGCCGTCGGCGAGGCCCGCCGACGCGTCCGCCGAGTCGGTGACGACCCAGTCGTAGTTGGTCGTGCCGGCCGCCGGCTGGACCGCTACCGGTCCCGTGTCGGACGACGCGGCCCCACCGCTCACGAGTCCGGCCGTGAGCTGTCGCCCGAGCGGCACGGTCTGCCCGTCGATCTCGACGGGCTCGTCGTGGTTGACGATCGCCGCATGGACGGTGTCGAGCCGCTCCTGCGGGTCCCACAGCGCCCACAGGAGCAGGCCGAGGACGACGAGGGGCAGCGCGACGGCGGCGGCGACGGTCCAGGCCCTGCGGCCGCGGGCGGCGCGCGGGCCGGGGCCCGGGACGGCGGCGCTCATGCGCGGACCTCCTCGAGGTCGGTCGGTGCCTCCGCGGCAAGGGCGGGCGCAGGCGGTTGCAGGTCGAGCACCTGCGACCCCGGTGGGGCCAGGTCGGACGGGAAGGCGCCGACCGACCCGAGGACGACCGCGGACCCCGCGGCGCTCCCCCGCTCGAGCGCCGCCGCGAGCTCGGCGCGCTCCTCGGGCGCGGAGACCGCGTCGGTCCCGAGCACCACGACGACGCGCGGGCGCTCGGCGAGCACGGCCGCGACGGCGGCCGCGGGGTGCGTGCGGTGCGCTGCCGGTGCCGGGGCGTCGCCGGGCAGCGCCGCGGCGTCCGCGGCGAGGTCGACGACGGCGACCCGACGCCGCACGGCCGACGCGCGCTCGGGGAGCACGAGGCCCGTGACCTTGAGCGCTCCGGCCGACGGCCTGAGGCGCCCGGCGAGCGCGAGCGCCACGCCGGTCACCGCGGCGGGCGACGCCCCGTGCACGACCAGCGTGCCGCCGTCGGGCACGCGGACCGTGACGGGCGCGGCGAGCGGCCCCCGCGGACCCGCGACCTCGAGCGCGTGCGCGACCACGGGGTCCGTCGAGCCGGGCTCCGGCCAGTCGCGCAGCTCGAGCTCGCGCGCGAGCCCCTCGCCCTCGACGTCGAACGACGGCAGGACGCGGTCGAGCCGGCGCGGCATCCACCACGCGCGGTCGCCGAGCAGGGCGAGCACCGCGGGCACGAGGGTCATGCGCACGAGGAACGCGTCGACCAGCACGCCGACCGCGAGCCCGAGCGCGATGGGCTTGAGGCTCATGTCCCCCTCGGGCACGAACGCCACGAAGACGGCGAACATGATGATCGCCGCCGCGGTGACGACCTTGGCGGACGCCTGGAAGCCCGTCGAGATCGACCGTCGCGCCTGGCCGGAGTGGACGTAGTCCTCCCGGATGCGCGAGACGAGGAACACCTCGTAGTCCATGGCGAGGCCGAACAGGACGCCCATGAGGACGATCGGCATGAAGCTGATCACCGGGCCCAGCCGCGTGACGTTCAGCGCGTCCGCCAGCACCCCGTGCTCGAACACGAGCGTCACGACGCCGAACGCCGCGCCGACCGAGAACAGGTAGCCGACCGTCGCCTTGATCGGGACCGCGATCGAGCGGAACACCATCGTCAGCAGCACGAGCGACAGCCCCACGACGACGAGCGCGAACGGCAGGAGCGCCGCACCCAGCTTGTCCGACACGTCGATCCCGACGGCCGTGAACCCCGTGACCGACAGGTCGACGCCGTACTCGTCCAGGAAGTGGTCGTGCTGCGAGCGGATCTGCGTGACGAGGTCCTTCGTCTCCTCGGAGTCCGGCGCTCCCGTGGGGATCACCTGGACGATCCCCGTGTCCGCGCTCGGGTTCGGCGTGGCGAGCGGGACGTCGGCGACGCCGGGCAGGTCGCCGATCTCGTCGGCCAGGGCGTCCATCAGGCCGACCGGGTCGGTCGACGTGACGATCGTGCCCGTCACGATGAGCGGCCCGTTGAAGCCCGGCCCGAAGTGCTCCGAGACGAGGTCGTACGTGACGCGCGCCTGGTTGTCCTCGGGCAGCGTCCCCGCGTCCGGCAGCGCGAGCCGCAGGTCCTTGGCGGGCAGGGTCAGCAGCACGAGGCCGGCCAGCACGAGCAGGATCGTCAGCAGCGGGATGCGCGTCACGGTCCGCACCCAGCCCGCGAAGAACCGGTTGCGGTGCTGGACGCCGGTGGACGCCCCGTCCCGCACCGCACCGTCCCGTGCCTCCCCGCCTCGTGCCTCCCCGTCCGGTGCCTCCCTCTCCTGCGCCGACGTGGCCGAGGGCGCCGCCCGGCGGCGACCCCGTCGGCGCGTCCGGGGGGTCTTCGGGCGGAGTCGCTCGCCCGCGAAGCCGAGCATCGCGGGCAGGAGCGTGACGGAGACGAGGACGGCGAGGCCGACACCGACGGCGGCGGCGACACCCATGACGGTGAGGAACGGGATGCCGGCGACCCCGAGGCCGACGAGGGCGATCATCACGGTGAGCCCGGCGAAGATCACGGCGGAGCCGCCCGTCGCGACCGACCGCGCTGCCGCCTCGTCGACCGGGAGGCCGGTGGAGAGCTCGTCGCGGTGGCGGGAGACGATGAACAGCGCGTAGTCGATGCCGACGGCCAGGCCGAGCATCACGGCGAGCATGGGCGTGGTCGAGTTGATCTGGGCGACCGCGGTCGCGGCGAACAGCAGGCCCATCGTGACGCCGACGCCCATGACGGCGTTGAGCAGGGGGAGGCCGGCCGCGACGAACGAGCCGAAGGTGACGACGAGGACCACGAGCGCGACGAGCAGGCCGAGCGCCTCGGTCACGGTGAGGGTGGGGAACTCGGTGCTGAAGAGCTGGCCCCCGAGGGACGCCTGCGCGCCGTCGGGGAGGGCGGCCTCGAGGTCGTCGACCGCGCTGCCGAGCGCGTCCTTCGTCTCGTCGGCGACCGCGCTCTCCCCCTGGTCGAGCTGGACCGTGAGGAGCGCGGCGGTCCCGTCGTCGCTGACGGAGGCGGGCACGGTGTCGTCGTAGGGCGACGTGACGCCGGCGACGTGGTCGACGGCGCCGAGCGCCTCGACGGCGTCCTCGACGGGTCCGCGCACGGCGTCGTCCTCGATGGTCGAGCCGTCGGGCGCGACCACGATGACCTGGGCGCTCGCGCCGCTGACCTGGGGGAAGGTTGCGGCGAGCCGGTCGAGCGCCGCCTGCGACTCGGTGCCCGGGATGGTGACCGCGTCGTCGAGACCCTGCTGGACGAGGCCGGCGAGACCGCCGACGACCACGAGGATCCCGATCCATGCCAGCAGGACGAGGCGGCGGGCGTGGACGGCCCAGCGGCCGAGGGAGTAGAGCGCTGAGGACACCGCGGCCTCCGGACCGTGTCGACGGGATCGCTCCGACGATACGCCGCTCCTCGGCCGGCGCAGCGGCCAGGGGCGCGTGCCGTCCCCGCAGCGTGCGAGCGCGTGCGCTCTCGGCGGACAGCGGACGTCCACCATGCGAGAAGATGTGGCAGCGCTCCCACCGGCACCCCTAGCGTGACGAGCCTCTGGGGGAGGACAGATGAAGACGTCTGCCACGATGCGGGCCGCGGGCATGTCGCGGCGACTGACGGAAGCGCGCGACGTGACGATCGACCCGGGCACGTTCCTGCAACCGCTCGACGTGGACCTGCGGCTCGACGCGCGGTCCGCGCTGCCGAGCCGGAGCATCCCCGGCTACGAGCGGCTCGGCACGGCGGCGGCCGCGGCCCGGCTCGCGGAGGTCTCCGCGCTCGGCCTGCGGGGGGTCGTCGTCCGGCTCCTCGACGACACCGTCACGGAGCTCGGCACCTGGGCGAGACGGCGCGAGACGTGGGTGGGCGCCGTGGCCGGCCTCGCCCGCGCGGCCCGGGACCGCGGGCTCGAGCTGGTCGTCGACCCGTTCAGCATCGCCCTCGACCGGTCAGGTCAGTGGGGGCTCAGCGCGGACGGCCGCCCCGACGGGGCCGCCACGCTGGACCTGCTGCACGACCTGGCGGCCGTCGTGCACCGCTCGGGAGCCACCGGCATCGTCACGCTGGGCCGCGTCGCGCGCGAGGTCGAGGTGACGCGCGCCGTCGCGCAGGACGGCCTGCGCGTCTACTCGTTCTCCACCAACAGCGAGACGAGCGCCGCGTACGCCGGGTCGAGCAGCCACCCGACGACCAACCAGAAGATCTGGCCCGGCAACCTGCGCGACATGCTGCTGTGGACCGTCCTCGACGTCGACGCGGGCACCGACGTCCCCGTGACCAAGCCCGTGGAGAACTTCCACGTCGTCGTGGAGACGCGCCGCCTGCTGGACTCGGCCGACGCGCTCGCCCGGTTCCTCGACGACCCGGCGACAGCGCGCCTCGTCGAGGCGGACGCCGACCTCGTCGCAGCGGTCCGGCGGGTGCGCGGCGACGTGCCGGCCTTCCTCGCCCGGGCGGCGCGCGTCGAGCTGGGCGCGTACACCGTCTCCGGCACCACGAAGCTCCTCGCGCTCCTCGCCCACGACGAGGGCGTCGCCGCGGCCCGGGCGCGGCTCGAGGAGCTGTGGGTGAACGCGATCACCGCCGCCGGGCCCCGCGGGACCGTCCTCATCGACCGAGGGGCGACCGCCTGGTTCCGGGGCGGCGTGCTCGCCTGACCGTCCGTCCACCGCACCCGGCCGAGCGCGAGGACCGCCGGCCGGACCGAGCCGCGAAGGAGCGCCCGTGCGCGTCGTGATCCTGCCCTTCTACCACGGCCTCGGGCACGTGGTCCGTTCCACGCGCATCGCCGCCGAGCTCCAGGCGCGCGGCGTCGAGGTCGTCGTCGGCGCCGCCGCCGCCGCGCTGCGCTGGCCCGCGGCGCGCGGCGTCCCCACCGCGACGCTCTCCGAGCTACCACCGCTCCCCCCGGCACCCGACGGCGCAGGCTCGCCCGGACGAGGCCGGGCGACCCGCCTGCGGCTCGCGGACGAGGACTACCTGCGCGTGGCGCTCGCCGAGGAGCGGGCCCTGATCCGGGAGGTCGGGGCCGACGTCGTGCTCGCCGACTTCCGCGTGACGGGGCCGGTCTCGGCGCGGCTCGAGGGCGTGCGGTCGGCCACGGTCGTCAACACGGGCTTCTTCTCCTTCCCGTTCCCGGACGTGGTGCGCGAGGTGACTCCCGCGCTGCGCCGCCTCGGCGTCCCCGGCGACGTCGCCGACCGGCTCCTCGGCGACGTCGTCTACGTACCGGACCGGTCGGCGTTCGAACCGCTCGCCGGCGTCCGTGACCCGCTGTCGGTCGCGGCGCTGCGGACGGTCGACGAGATCCGGCACGTCGGACCGGTGCTGGCGTCCGACCCGCTCGCGACACCCGACCGCGCGGGCGCCCGCGCCACGCTCGGCCTCGACCCGCGCGCCACGGTCGTCTACGTCTCGCTCGGTGGCACGGCGCAGGGCTACGCCACGCTGCGCACGGTCGCCGGCCTGCTCGACGACGTGCGCGCGCAGACGGTCCTGGTCACCGGCCCGAACGTCGACCCCGCGCTGCTCGGCCACCACCGCGCGGACCGCCTCCTGCAGGTCACCGACGAGTCGATGCTGTGGACGCGGGCCGCCGACCTCGTGGTCACCCACGGCGGGCACACGAGCGTCATGGAGACGCTCGCGCTCGGCCGACCGCTGCTCGCGCTCCCGGGGCAGGACGAGCAGCGGTGGAACGCCGGGCGTGCCGTCGGCCTCGGTGCGGGCGAGATCCTCGACCCGGCCGACGTCGCCGCCCGCTTCGTCCCGACCGTCCGGCGCCTCCTCGCGGACGACGGTCTGCGGCGCCGTGCGGAGGCCGTCGGCGAGGTCCTCGCCGCGCACGACGGCGCGCGCGACCTCGCGGAGCACGTCCTCGGGACCGCGCGGCTCGCAGCGCTGGGGGGCCGCGCATGAGCCCCGCATCAGTGTCGGTCGTGACGATCTGCCGCGACGGGATCCGCGACGCCCGGCGGCTCGTGCGCTCGGTGCAGGAGCAGGTCGTCGACGTGCCGGTCGAGGTCGTCGTGGTCGACGACGGCTCGGAGGAGCCGGTCGCGGACGTCCTGCGCGACCTCGGCGGGCCCGCCGACGTCCACGTCGTGCGCCGCGAGGGGGACGGCAACCGCGCCGCCGCGCGCAACGCGGGCGCCGCCGTCGCGAGCGGCGACCTGCTCGTCCTCGTCGACGCCGACCAGGAGGCGCCGCCCGGCTGGCTCCAGGACCACGTGCGCTGGCACCGCGCGGTCCCCGGGATCCTCCTCAACGGTCACCGGCGCCACCGGTCCCCCGCCGACGGCGCGGCGTGGCGCCCCGAGGTCCGCGAGCGCGTCACGGCGGTCTTCTCGCACAACTACGCCCGCATCGCCGCCGCGTGGTACCTGCAGTTCAGCTGCAACCTCTCCCTCGCGGCGGACGCGTACCGGGCGCTGGCGGGCTTCGACGAGGACTACCGGGGGTGGGGCCTGGAGGACACCGACCTCGGCTACCGCGCCCACCGGGCCGGGCTCGCGATCGCGCACAGCACGCGCGCCTGGACGTGGGACCACCACCACGTGGTCCGGTTCGACCCCGAGCGGGTGCGCGAGTGGCAGCGCAACCGTGCCGTCTTCCTCGTCAAGCACCCCGAGCCGGAGGCCCAGGCGGTCCGCCTCGTCGAGAACTACCCGCGGCGCACGGACGTCCCGCGCGGCCACGCGTGGCTCGACTCGTTCCTCGCGATGGACCGGCACGTCCGGGCGCTGCGCGACGCCGGGCCGCTCGCGTCGCCCCGCACCACGCTCACGGTCCTCGACGCCGCCGACGCCGCGCACGCGCGCACCGAGATCGCCCGAGGCTCGGCGGTGCGCGTCGTCGACGCCGTCTCCGGGTCGGGCCTCGACGTCGACGCGTTCCGCGCGGGCCCGTCGGTCGAGTACGCGCCGCTCGGTCCGCAGGGGGACGCGTGGCGGTCCTGAGCCGGTCGCGACTGGGCCAGGCGTGGTTGCTCGTCGCGGTGACCACCGGCGTGATCACCCCGGGGTACCCGCTCGCGCTGCACGCGGCCGGCTTCACGAAGGCGCAGATCGCGGTCTTCTTCGCGCTGAACTCCGTCGCAGCGTTCGTGTTCTCGGTCGTCGCCGTCCGGCAGCTCAGGCGGGCGTCGCGGCGCGGCGTCCTACCGGCGCTCCTCCTCGGGTCGGCCGCCGGGCTCGTGCTCGCGGCGAGCGGGTCGGACCGTGCGACGGTCCACGTCGGCGGCGTCCTGTCCATGCTCTTCGTCGCAGCCATGCCGGTGACGGTCCGCGCGATCCAGACGAGCGGTCTCGCGGCGTCGACCGACGACGCCGCGCTCTCGGCCCGGGTCCGGTCCCTGTCCGTGCTCGGGTACGTGCTGGGGGTCGCGCTCTACGGCGTCGCCGTCGCGCTGCCCGGACCGCTCGACCCGGTGCTCCTCGGCGCCGCGGCCACGGCGAGCGCCGCGGTGCTGACGTGGACGGTCCGCGCACCGGGCGAGGCCGCGGACCACGCCCTGAAGCCCGCACCGGGCGACCGCGACCCGGCGACCCGGCCCGACCCGACGACCCGGCCCGACCCGGTGGGACGCGGCGGGACCGGGCGCCGCGCCGTCGTGCTGGGACTGGCCGTGGTCGGCCTCGCCCTGGTCCTGCTCAAGGGCGCCGACAGCCTGCGGCTCGTCTACCTCCCCCTCCACGTCGTGTCAGGCGGTCACGCCGGGTCGTGGGTGAGCGCGCTGCTCGTCGTCACGGCGGTGACCGAGCTCGTCGTCCTGCGCCGCGTCGCGACCACCGTCCCGGGCGGCAGCGCGCGCCCCGTGCTGGTCGTCGCGGCGCTCCTCGCCGCCGCCTCGTTCGCGGCGTCCGCCACCTGGGGCGGGGTCGTCGTCCTCGTGCTGTCGCAGGTCGTGTACGCCGGGTTCGCGGCGCTCTTCCAGGCGCTCGGCCCGGTGCTGCTCGGCCGGTGGCTCCCGAGCGGGCTGGCGGGCGGGGTCGGGGTGTTCGGAGCGGTCCTTCAGGTCGGAGCGCTCGTCGGCGTGCTCGCCCCGCTCCTCGTGCCCGGGTACGGCGCCGCGGTGTTCTGGCTCGCGACCGTGCCGTGCGTCGTCGCCGCCCTCCTGCTCGTCGCGCTGCGTCAGCTCGACGAGCCCGCCCGCGAGACCGCGACGGCGCCGTCGGGCGGCTCCCCGACGTCCGCGACCGGCCGCGGCGCGTAGGTCTCGACGGTCACGTCCGCGCGCACGACGCGCGACAGGCGGAACCAGCGGATCCCCTCGCGCAGCCGGCACCACGCGACGAGGTACCACCGGCCGTCGGTGTGCGCGAGGATCACCGGCTCGACGCGGCGCACCGTCTCCCCTCCCCGCCCGTCGCGGTAGCGGATCGCGAGGACGCGCGACGTGCCGAGCGACTGCTCGACGGCGCGCAGCACCCCGAGGTGTGCCCGTGCCCGCCCGACGACGCCCCCGCCCGACCGCGCTCCGGGCGGGTCGTCGGGCGGGTCGGTGGACGGCCGTCGCACCCACACGCGCGCGGCCAGCGCCTCGGCACGTTCTCGGTCCCCCGACCCGAGGGCGTCCCACACCTTGCCGCGCGCGGCGGCGGCGTCGACGGCGAACGGGCTCGCCGGCGGGAGCGTCGCGAGCGCGACCGCGACGGCGACCGCCTGCCCGGGCGTGAAGTTCACGGGCGGCAGGGTCGCGCTGGGGTCGAGCACGTAGCCACCGCCCGGACCGGCCTGGGCCCAGATGGTCAGGCCCGCCTGCTGCAGCGCCGCGACGTCACGCTTGATCGTCCGCTCGCTCACCTCGAGCGTGGCGGCGAGCCGTGGCCCGGTGGTGCCGGTCGGCCCCGCGCGACGCAGCTCCTCCGCGACCGCGTAGAGCCGCTCGGTCCTGTTCACCGCACCCTCCACCACCAGTCGGACGACCTCCGAACAATGGTGACAGACCGGTGTCACCAGGGCGGTGCGAGAGTCGTCCCATGACCGAGACACAGCACGACAAGGAATCGACCGCGACGACGACCGGGGAGCAGGTCCACGTCGTCCTCGTCCCCGGCTTCTGGCTGGGAGGCTGGGCGTGGGACGACGTCGTCCCTCATCTCGAGAGGGCCGGCCTCGTGCCGCACGCGGTGACGCTCCCGGGGCTCGACCCCGCTTCGACCGCGCAGGACCGGGCCGCCATCACGCGCGACGACCACGTCGACGCGGTCACGCGTCTCGTCGCCGGGCTCGACGGGCCGGTCGTGCTCGTCGGCCACAGCGGGGGCGGCCCGGTGGTCCAGCAGGCCGTCGACCGCGACCCGTCCCGTGTGCAGCGCGTCGTGTACGTGGACGCGGGCCCGCTCGTCGACGGCGCCGCGTTGAACCAGGAGCTGCCGGTGGATGTCGCGGAGGTCCCGCTGCCGTCCTGGGACGAGCTCGCGGAGCAGGGGTCGAGCGTCGACGGCCTCGACGACGCCACGCTGGCCCGGTTCCGCGAGCGCGCGGTACCGACGCCCGGCCCCGTCGCGCGCGGCCCGGTCCGGGTGGCCAACGCCGACCGGCTCGCCGTGCCCACCACCGTGATCTGCTCGTCCATCCCCTCGGAGGTGCTGGCCCAGCTCGCGAACCCCGGACCGCCCCTGCACACCGAGCTCGGCGAGGTCCAGGACCTCACCTACGTCGACGTGCCCACCGGCCACTGGCCGATGCTCTCGCGCCCGCGCGAGCTCGCGGAGGCGATCGTCGCCGCCGCTCGGCACACCTCCTGAAAAATCACCACAGAAGTCACGTCACGGACGGCGATCTTCTCCGTCTCCTTCCGGTGGAAGCGGTCGACAGGCCGCGCGACCACCGACGACGAGACGGACCATGCACGACACCCTGCCCTCCGCCCCCGCCCGCCGCGACGTCCGTGCCGCCCTGCTGTGGGCGCTCGAGCACGACCGCGTCGCCCTCCTCGAGCACCGTGAGACGACGCAGCACTGCGCCTGGGAGGCGGCGCGCGGTGCCGCGGACCGGCGGCTCGTCCGGCGCTGGCGCGTCGCGACGACCCGGGCTCCGCAGCCGGTCGCCTGACGCCGGCCCGCACGCCGAGCACGACCTCAGGGTCGCTCTGGGGCTCAGAACGACCCTGAGGTCGTGCTCGGCCGCGGCCGTGACCCGCCGCCGTCAGCCGAGCGTCGTCGGCAGGGCTGCGTCCCCTTCTCCCGGCGTCGCGCCGAGCACGTGCTCCGCGAGGAACGCGAGGACCACCTCGTACCAGACCTTCGCGTGCTGCGGCGTGAGGATCCAGTGGTTCTCGTCCGGGAAGTACAGGAACCGGTGGACGGTGTCGCCGTCGGGGCCGGCCGGCAGCCCGGACGCGGACAGCAGGCTCGTACCAGAGGCGCAGACCCTCGCCGATCGGCACGCGGTAGTCCTTGTCGCCGTGGATGACGAGCATCGGCGTGACGATGTCGCCGACGAACCGGTGCGGGCTGTTCTCGAGCGCCATCTCCGGCGTCATCTCGCGCTGCCAGTAGTAGGAGTGGTCGGTCGTCGGGCCGAACTGGTCCAGCGCCCACAGGCTCGCGTGCGTGACGACGGCCCGGAACCGGTCGGTGTGCCCCGCGACCCAGTTCGCCATGTACCCGCCGAACGAGCCGCCCATCGCGGCGGTCCGGCTCTCGTCCACCTCGGGCAGCGCCTCGACGTGGTCGGTGATCGCGAGGAGGTCGGTGTACGGCGCCTGGCCCCAGCGGCCCCACCCGCGCTGTACGAAGTCCTGGCCGTACCCGGTCGACAGCGCAGGGTCCGGGAGCAGCACCGCGTAACCCCGCGCGACCATCAGCCACGGGTTCCAGCGCCAGGCTCCACGCGTTCCACGAACCGAGCGGTCCACCGTGGATCCACAGGAGCAGCGGCGCCGGGTCGTCGGCGCTCGCGCCGTGCGGCAGCGCGAGCCAGCCGCGCACGCGCACGTCGTCGGACGCCGCCGTCTCGACCTCGACGAGCGTGCCCGGCAGGTCCGGGGCCGCGACGGGGCCCTGCAGCGGCGTCGCGGGGACCGGGGTCCGGGCGCCCGGCGCACCGCCGTCGAGGAACGCGCCCAGGTCGAGGCGCACGGGGTGCGCCGGCTCGAGGTAGGCTCGTCCGCAGCGCGTACGCGGTGCGGCCGTCGGGCGACCTGCACGTCCGTGAAGACGGCGTCGTCGCTCGTGACCCGCTCCGCGGTCCCGTGCTCGCCCTTGCCGTCCGGCGAGAAGGAGACGAGGAAGACCGGCCCGCGGCCGTCGTCGTCGGCCGTGACGAGCAGGCCCGAGCCGTCGGGCAGCCAGCGGGCCGACGTCGGCCAGCGGTCCCAGTGCGGCGCGAGCGTGCGCGGCGTCGCGTGGTTCTCGGCGCGCGTCGTCGGCGCGTCGTCGCGGTCCGCCGATCCCGCCCGGCCGTCGGGCGCGTGCAGCGGCACCACGGCGAGCGTCTCCTCGGGTGCCTGCTGCGGCGTCGTGAGGGTCTCGCGGACGAACGCGACGTACGCGCCGTCGGGCGAGACGCGCGGGCCGTGTACCTGCGCGCCCGGCTCGTCGACGAGCGTGCGACGCTCGCCCGTGGCCGTGTCGATCGCGACGAGCGTGCTGCGCGTCGACGCGCCCGGCCCGGGCACCTGCCACGTCGTGACGAGCGTCGTGCCGTCGGCCGACAGGTCGGCCGAGTGCTCCCAGAGCGCGCGCCCGGGTGTCCCGCCGACGCCGCGGCTCACGTCGCGCAGGTCGAGCAGCCGCGGGTCGTGCGGTGCGTCGTCGTCCGGGTCGTCGTGCCCGGTTCCCGTGCCGCCCGGCGCCGGGAGCGGGCGCGCGGGCTCGTCGGCGAGCGTCGTGAGGTCGGCGACGAACCGGTGCGGCTGGCTCGGGCCCAGGTCGTGGTCCCAGTGCCGGACGGGGTACCCGGTGTGCAGGATCGCGGCGACCTTGGCGTCCTTGCGAGCGGACCGCAGCGCGGCGTCGTGCGCCAGGTCGCGTGCGCTGGGCAGGACGTCGGCGGCGACGGAGACGACCGGGGCGTCGGCCGCGGCGAGCGGCGCGCTGACGCCCGCGGACGTCGTCGCGACCACGCGGGCCTCGCCGCCACCGGCCGGGAGGAGCCAGAGGGCCGACGTCGGGTCGTCGTCGGCCGTGGAGTCGGGGTCCGGGCGGGCGGACGTGAACAGGACGTCGCCCGCGGCCGTGAACGTCGCGCTCGACTCGCCCTTGGCGCTGCGCGTGAGGCGTCGTGCGGGGACGTGCCCGGCCGGGTCGACCTCCCACAGCGCCGTGCGGTACGCGGTGCGCTTCGGGTCGAGCGTCTGGACGGTGGTGACGAGCCGGCTCCCGTCGCGCGACAGCGCGAGCCCGCTCGTGCGCGGGATCGCGACGTACCGGTCGAGGTCGTGGAACGGGGTGGAGGCGGTGGCGTCGGCGGTCGTGGGACGGTCTGGCTCGGGCGCGGCGGCGGCGTTCTCACGAGTACGTCCTATCACCCCCCCCGCGCCCGCCGCCCACCCGGACCGCCCCTCCCCTCGCCCTCCCCGCACCCTCCCGGCGCGCCGAACACGACCTGGAGGTCGTCATCGCGCCGTTCACGACCTTCAGGTCGTGTTCGACGGCGCGTGGTGACGTTCTCGCCGACGCCGGCCGTCGCTCGTGGGCGCGGCATGCGTACCGTCGCCGCGGTCGTCGCCTGTCGACGGCCGAGCGACCCGCGGTCGCCGTCTGTCGGGGACCGGGCGACCGGCGGTCGACGTCCGGGGCGTCCACAGGCCTTCGTCCGTCGAGCACGTCCACAGCCGAGCGCCGGACCGTGGCGACGCCGCCACGTCGTCTGCTCGGATCCGGTCCGTGCGCACGCTGACACCTGTCCCCGCCGAGCTGCTCGTCGTCGCCGACTCCCAGGAAGGGCTCCTCTCCGCGAGCCAGTGCGACGCGCACGGCGTCCGCTCCCACCGCCGAGCGCGGCTCGTCGAGAAGGGGCGGTGGCGCAGGGTCACGCACGCGGTGTTCGACACCGTCGTGGTGCCCGTCGCGCGCCGGACCGGCACGCGCACCCACGACCACACGCGACGCCGCGCGGCGTGGCTGGGCCTGCTCGCCTACGGCCCGGAGGCGATCGCCGTCGGGCCGTGCGCGCTGGTGCTCCTCGGCGTCGAGGGAGTGCGGGTCGACCCGGTCCCCGAGGCGACCCTGCCCGGCGCACGGGCGGCACGGTCGCGCGACGGGATCCACCTGCGCCAGTTCGACGACGGCATGACCGTCACGTCCGTCGAGGGCCGGTGGGTCGCGACGCCGGACTGGGCGCTGGCCCAGGCCGTGCCGGAGATGGGCAGGAGGCGCGCGGTCGCGGCGATGGACAGCGCACGACGCCTCGGGCTGGTGTCGGAGACGGGCCTGGAACGGGCGCACGACCTCGCACGGGGACGACGCGGTGTGGCGCGCACCCACTCCTGGTGGTCCGAGTCGGACGCACGGGCCGAGTCCCCGCTCGAGACGTTCGCCCGGCTCGACTGCGTCGACGCCGGCATCGCTCCCGACGAGCTCCAGGTCGAGGTGTTCGACGCGGACCGCCTCCTCGGTCGGGGTGACCTCGGGTGGCGGCTGCCCGGCGGCCGACTGCTGATCGCGGAGCTGGACGGGCGGGACGTGCACTCGGAGCCCGCGGCGCTGCTCCGTGACCGCGCGCGGCAGAACGACCTCGTCGCGAGCGGGGCTGTGGACCTGCTGCGCTTCACCGGGAGGGACGTGACGCCGCCTAGCGCGTCCCGGCCCGGCCGGCTCGTCGTGGACGTCCGCCGCCACCTGGCACGAGCACGTCACCACTCGCCGTCGAGCACGACCTGGCGGCCGGAATGAGGGCCAGAACGACCTTCAGGTCGTGTTCGGCGGGTCAGTGCGGGTCAGCGCGGGTCAGCGGGGGTCAGCGCGGGTCAGCGCGGCGTGTGCTCGTCGCGCTCGGCCATCTCGGCGAGCCGCGCGTTGTACTCCTGGAGCTCGGCGTCGCCGTCGCGGTCGGCCTGGCGGTCCCGGCGCTTCGCCTCGCGCTCGTCGGACTTCGTCCACATGACGGCGACGACGATCGCCAGGATCAGCGTCGGCAGCTCGCCGATGCCCCACGCGACACCACCGCCGCGCTGCTGGTCCTCGATCGCGCTCGGGCCCCACTCCCGCCCGAGCAGCCCGAACCACTCCGGCACGAAGAGGATCTCGCCGGACGTCAGCGCGACGCCGAAGAACGCGTGGAACGCCATCGTCGCGAAGAGCAGGAGGAGCCGCTGCGGGTACGGCGGCCGGTGGGGGCCCGGGTCGACGCCGACGAGCGCGTTCGCGAACAGGTACCCCGCGAGCGTGAAGTGCAGGAGCATCGCGAGGTGCCCGGCGTACGTCGTGAGGGCGTACTCGAACGCGGGCGTGTAGTAGAAGACGATCATCGAGCCGGCGAAGTTCACCGCGGCGACGATCGGGTTCGCGAAGAACTGCCCGACCCGCGACGTGACGACCGCCAGGACCCACTCGCGCGGCCCGCGCGACCCGTCCTTGCGCGCCGGGACGGCGCGCAGGAGCAGCGTCACGGGGGCCGCGAGGACGAGGAAGATCGGCACGACCATCGCGAGGATCATGTGCTGCACCATGTGCGCGCTGAACAGCACGTGGCCGTACATGGCGGGCCCGCCGGACGTCACCCAGAACAGGACGACGATCCCGATGCACCACGAGACCGTGCGCCCCACGGACCAGCGGTCGCCACGTCGCGCGAGCCGGCGCACCCAGCCGAGGTAGACGACGAGCGCCGCGCCGCACGCGAACGCCGGCAGCAGGTCCCAGCGCCACTCGGTGAACCACAGGGCGAGGGTCGGCTCCGGGGGCAGCGGGTGCCCGGTGACGATCTCGGCGGCCGTCGGGTCGACGAACTCCGTCTGCGGGACGGGCGGCGCCGTCGAACCGAGCGCCACCGCGACGCCGGAGACCGCGCCCATGATCGCGAGCTCGACCGCGACGAGCCGCCAGAACACCCACCGCGTCGCGTCCGCGTCGCGCTGCGGAGCCTTCGCGTCGCGCGAGCCGCCGCCCCGACCGCCCGGACGACCGGTCGTCGTCGGGCCGGCGAGGCGGCGCACGACGAGCTCGCGGTGCGCGAACCCCACGACGCCGAGCACGACGATGAGCGCGACCTTGGTCAGCAGGAGGATGCCGTAGTCGGTGGTGAGGCCGGCGAGCGTGTCGATGCGGATGGTCGCGTTCGCGACCCCCGAGACCGCGACGGCGACGTAGCACCAGAGCGCGATCGCGGAGTAGCGCGAGACCGCGGCGGCGAAGTCCGCGCGCCCGAGCCCGCCCCGCACCCGCACGACGGCCAGCGTCCCGAGCCCGCCGACCCACAGCGCCGCACCCGCGAGGTGCAGGAACATCGACGACACCGCGAGCTCGTGGGACGCGGCGCCCGCGGCGTGCCCCGTGTTGGCCTGCAGCGCGATCGCGAGGAGCGCGACGAGGGCCGTCCACAGCGCCCCGGTCGCGCTGCGCACCGCGAGGGCGAGCGCCGACGTGACCGCGGCGACGACGACCACGGCGAGGTAGTTGCGCCCGAGGCTCACCTGCGAGACGAACAGGCCGAGCTGGTCCCCGAACGTCTCGGCCGTGACGGGGGTGCCGGAGATCGACGAGTACCGCAGGACCACCTGCAGCACGGAGAGCACGGCCCAGGTCGCCGCGGCGACGCCCGACAGGCCGAGCGCGCGACGCACGGCGTCGCCCGCGGGCAGGGCGACCGCCGCGAGCACGAGCGAGCCGAGGGTCAGCGCGACGGACAGCTCGGTGAGCACGGTGACGACGGGCGTCCCGTAGCGCACGACCGCGCCGGGGTCGCTGAACCCGGGGATCGCGGCGAACGCGCCCGAGAAGGCACCGGCGGCGAGCACCGCGAGGACCGCGACGACGACGGCGAACGGACCCGCGAGGACGAGCCACCACGGGTTCGCGGGGCGCGCGAGGGTCGGGGCACGGCGCACGGCGGTCGAGGTCACGCGACCAGGGTAGGCGCGCGGCGGCGTCGGACGGGAACCGCGGCGCCTCACGGTCGGGGCAGGCGCGCCATCCCGTAGACCCGCGTCGCCCGCACGCGCAGCACCTGGCGCCGCTCGGCGACCATCGCGCGGCGGAAGTCGTCCCAGTCCGGGTGCTCGACGCCGGCCGCCGCGCGGAACGTCTCGACGAGCTCGTCGACGGCGGGGTCGTCGGGGTCGGCGGCGACCTCGCCCAGCTCCGCGTCCCCCTCGACGACCGCGTAGCTCCAGAAGTCCTCGGCGCTCACGTGCAGCGAGACGCGCGGGTCCCGCGCCGCGTTGCGCGTCTTCGCCCGGTCCGCGGTCACGGACACGCGCGCGACGTGCTCGTCGGGGTCCCAGGCGTACAGCACGTTGGACAGCTGCGGCCGGCCGTCGCGCTTCAGCGTCGTGAGGACGCCCTGGTGGCGGGCGGCGAGCAGGGCGAGGAGGGCGGGGTCGGCGTCGAGGGCCGCCCGGGTGTCGGTGCTCATGCCCGTCCAACCGCGCGGCTCGCGGCCCGCATTCCCGCGCGCCGGGGCCGCCGCGGCCGTCCCGGCGGCCCGACGACGCCCGCACGGGACGGGGAGCCCTCCCCACCCGGGGCTGTGGACGACACCCGTCGGGCGCCGGGTCCCGCTGGCATACTGGGCCGGGTTCGCCCGGGGGTCGCGACACCTCCGGGCGCACGGATCCGCGCGGCACGCGTGCCGCGCCGAGCACCGACCCCCATCCCGAAGGGCGACCCATGGCCGCAGGGCACGGCAGCATCTCGACGGCGGACCTCGACCGCGCGAGCCACCTCCTCAAGCGCGTGGGCCAGGTGTTCGACCAGCGCGTCGTCGGGCAGGAGGCGCTGCGCACCGCCCTCGTGAGCTCGCTCCTCGCGGGCGGCCACATCCTCCTCGAGTCGGTGCCGGGCCTCGCGAAGACGACCGCCGCGCAGACCCTCGCCGCGGCGATCGACGGCCGCTTCCACCGCATCCAGTGCACGCCGGACCTCATGCCGAACGACATCGTCGGCACGCAGATCTACAACTACGCGACCGGCCAGTTCACGACCCAGCTCGGTCCGGTGCACGCGAACGTCGTGCTGCTCGACGAGATCAACCGGTCGTCCGCGAAGACGCAGTCGGCCATGCTCGAGGCGATGCAGGAGAAGCAGACGTCGATCGGCGGCGAGAACTACCCGCTCCCGGACCCGTTCATGGTCCTCGCGACGCAGAACCCCATCGAGGAGGAGGGCACGTACGTGCTGCCCGAGGCCCAGATGGACCGCTTCCTCATGAAGGAGGTGCTGACGTACCCGACGCCGCAGCAGGAGCTCGAGATCCTCCAGCGCGTCGCGACCGGTCAGATGTCGGAGCCGATCACGGCCCAGCCCGTCTCGCTCGACGACGTCCGCTTCCTGCGCGGGCTCGTCGACGACGTGTACGTGGACGACTCGGTGAAGCGGTACGTCGTCGACCTCATCAACACGACGCGCTTCTCCGGCCCGAGGCCGATCCCCGGCCTCGACCGCCACGTGCGCGTCGGCGCCTCGCCGCGCGGCGGCATCGCGCTCATGCGCGTCGGCCAGGCCCTCGCGATCCTCGCGGGCCGCGCGTTCGTCGTGCCCGACGACATCAAGGCCGTGCGCTACTCGGTCCTGCGCCACCGCCTCGTGCGCACGTTCGACGCGCTCGCGAACAACGTGCCGCCGGAGCAGCTCGTGGACGCCGTGTTCGACGCCGTCCCCACGCCCTGACCGTCCCCGCCCCGAGAGATCCCCCGTGCCCGACGTCTCCCGCCTCGCCCAGGTGCGTGCCCGGCTCGACCTGCCGGTCGCCCGCCGGGCCTCCGGCCTGCTCGAGGGGCGGCACCGGTCGGTCTTCAAGGGTCACGGGCAGGACTTCGACGACCTGCACCTGTACGCGCCGGGCGAGGACGTCGGGGACATCGACTGGAAGTCGTCGGCGCGCGCCGGGATCCCGGTCGTCCGGCGGTTCGTGCGCGAGTCGAACCTCAACCTCGTGCTCGTCGTCGACACCGGCCGCCCCATGGGGGCGACCGCACCGAGCGGCGAGACCAAGGCCGAGGTCGCGAGCTTCTGCTGCGCTCTCGTCGCGTACCTCGCGCGGGACCGCGGCGACCGGGTCGCGCTCGTCGCGGGCGACGCCCGGCGCCTCGTGCAGCTGCCGCCGCGCGCGAGCACGCAGGACCTCGAGGTGCTGCTCAGCACGGTCGAGGGCCTGTGGCGGCCCGACGCCCCGCCCAGCGACCTCTCCCGCCCGCTGGACCGCGCGCTCACGGCGTTCCGGCGGCGCTCGCTCGTGGTCGTCGTGACGGACGAGGCCCGTCCCGCCGCGGAGCACGACCAGCTCCTGCGGTCGCTGCGCGTGCGCCACGAGGTGATGGTCGTGCAGGTCGCCGACCTGTCCCCCGTCGCGCTCGGCGGGCCGGCCGCGAGCCACCGCGAGGTCGAGGACGTCGACGGCGCGCTGCGGCTCCCCGCGTTCCTCCGCGGCCGGGCGGGGCTCGCGCAGGCCGCGGCCGACGCGCGGGCGCAGCGTCGCGCGGAGGTGGCCGAGCGGCTGCGCCAGGTCCAGGTCGAGGCGGTGCTCGTGGACGGCACGGGCGACGTCGTGCAGCGTTTCGTCGAGCTGCTGGGGAGGCAGAAGCGTGCCCGCCGATGAGCTCGTGGACCCCGTGGGCTACCCGGGGTGGTGGACGGCCGTGGGGATCGCCGTGCTGCTCGTCGCGGCGGCGGTCGTGCTCCTCGTCCTCTGGTCCACCCGCGCGCGGGCCGCGGAGAAGGCGGCGTCCGTGCCGCCGCCCCCGTCGCCCGCCGGACCGCTCGACCCGTACGGGGCCCTGCGCGCCGAGTACGAGCGGCGGCTCGACGCCGTCGCGCAGCGCTTCCACGCGGGCGAGCTCGACGAGCGCATGCTGCACCTCGCGCTCTCGGCCGAGGTGCGCGGGTTCGCGACGGGCCGGCTCGGGCAGGACGCGTCGTCCATGACGCTGTCGGAGATCCAGCAGCTCTCGGGCGCGGACGACCTCTCGCGCCTCATCGCGCGCTACTACCGGCCGTCGTTCGCGGACCACGAGAACGACGCGCGGGCCCGGACGACCGACGCCGAGGACTCGATCGCGCGCGCCCGCACCGTGGTGAGGTCCTGGTGACGCCGGGACCGCAGGGGACGTCGATCCTCTGGCCGTGGCTGTGGGCCCTCGCCGTGCTCCTCGTCGTGGTGGCCGGCGCCGCGGCGTGGTGGCTCGCGCGCCGCCGCGGGGCGCGCGACCGGGACCGCGACGTCCTGTGGGTCGCGAACTCGGAGTACCTGGCGCGCGTGCCGGCGTTCGCGGCGTGGGTGCGCCGCTACCGGCTCCTCCAGGGCGCGACGGCGCTCGGCCTCCTCGTCGCGGTCGTCGGCGCAGGCGCCGTCGCGGCGCGGCCCGTGGAGACCGACGTCGTCGTCGACCGGCTCGGCACGCGCGACATCGTCCTGTGCCTCGACGTGTCGGGCTCGATGATCGAGTACGACGGCGCGGTGCTCAAGGTCTTCCAGGAGCTCGTCGACAGCTTCGAGGGCGAGCGGATCGCGCTGTCGATCTTCAACTCGTCGTCGCGCACGGTCTTCCCGCTGACCAACGACTACACGCTCGTGCAGGAGGAGCTCCAGCGCGGCATCGACGCGCTCGACAAGGACCCGGCCGAGCTCGACTACACGGGCGGCTCCGACGACGCCGAGATCCTCGAGTTCGCGGAGTTCACGGCCGGCACGACGGCGAACCTCGCGGGCGCCAGCCTCATCGGCGACGGGCTCGCGACGTGCGCGCTGCAGTTCGACGCCGAGGACTCCGAGCGCTCGCGCTCGATCATCCTCGCGACGGACAACTATGTGTCGGGAGAGCCGATCTACACGCTGCCGCAGGCCGCCGACCTCGTCGCGTCGCGCGACATCACCCTGCACGGCATCTTCGGCGGGTCCCAGCGCTACGAGGGGACGCCGGAGGAGACGGAGTACCGGGAGACGGTCGAGGCCGGCGGCGGCCTGTACTTCCTCGCCGACGACCCGGGCGCCGTCCAGGGCATGGTCGACGACGTGGTCGCCCAGCAGGCCGTCGAGCTCGACGCGACGCCCGAGGTGGTGGTCACGGACCGGCCGACGGGCTGGTTCGTCGTGGCCGTCGCGGGCGTCGGGCTCCTGCTCGTCCTCGCCTGGCGGGTGCGCCAGTGAGCGCGCGGTCGACGGAGGTGCACGGATGAGCCTCCAGCCCCTCGTGCCCGTGTGGGCGCTCGCGCTCGCCGTCGTGCCGCTGCTCGCGCTCACGGTCTGGCAGGCCGTCGTCGCCGGCCGGACCGGGCCCGACGGCGCCGTGCGGCCGGGTGCGCCGCGCGCCGCCTGGGTGCGCCGGACGGGCGCGGTCCTGCTGCTCGCGGTCATCGGTCTCGGCCCGTCGGTCACGTCGACCGACCGCGACACGTCGGTGACGAACGTCGACATGTTCTTCGTCGTCGACCGCACGGGGTCGATGGCCGCCGAGGACTACGGGCCGGCCCGGGACCAGGAGCGCCTCGACGGCGTGCGGCACGACGTCGTGAGCCTCACCGAGGCGATCCCCGGCGCACGCTACTCGGTCATCTCGTTCGACTCGCAGGCCTCGCGCCAGCTCCCGCTCACGACCGACGCCCGGGCGATCACGTCGTGGGCCGAGACGTTCCGCCGCGAGATCACGCGCTACTCGCAGGGCTCGCTCACCGACCGCCCGCTCGACGAGCTGAGGTCGGCGCTCGAGGGGTCCGCCGAGCTGCACCCGGCGAACACGCGCCTCGTCTTCTTCCTGTCCGACGGCGAGCAGACCGCCGAGGGAGAGCCGCGGTCGTTCGCCGACCTCGCACCGCTCGTCGACGGCGGCGCGGTGCTCGGGTACGGCACCGCCGAAGGAGGGCGCATGAAGGAGTACGACCCGGACGTCGACCCCGCCGACGCGGAGTACATCGTCGACTGGTCGCAGCCGAGCGAGGACGGCGAGCCCGTGGCCGCGCTCTCCACGATCGACGAGGAGACGCTCGGCGCCCTCGCGGACCAGCTCGGCGTCCCGTACGTCCACCGCACGGAGCCGACGGAGACCGCGTCGCTCGTGGCGGGGGTCGACCCCGAGCAGGTCGCCGCGGACGGCCGTCGCGACGTGACGTCGTACCGCCCCGTCGTGTGGCCGTTCGCGCTCGCCCTGGTCGTCCTGCTCGGCGTCGAGGCCTGGTTCTGGGCGCGGTCCGCCTCCCGGTCGCTCGTGCGGCCCGGCGACCGGGCGTCGTCGGGCGCGGAGGTGCGCCGATGAGCTGGACGCCGCCCCCGACCCCACCCCGTCCGAGCCGCCGACCCGCCGTGCACCCGGCCGCGGCGATGCGGCGCGCGCGCCTGCGCCGGCGCGCGTGGTGGCTGCTCGGGACGCTGCCGGTGGTGGTCGCGCTGCTCGTGCTCGGCCTCAAGCTGACGTTCCTCGCGCCGATCGCGTCGTTCGCGCACGGCGACTACGACGACGGCGCCTACCACGACGCCGCGGGCACCTACGGGTCCCAGCGCACCATGAACCTCGTCGAGCCGTGGAAGGCGCACTTCAACACCGGGACGGCGAACGCCCGCGCCGGCGACTCCTGGTCGACGTACGACGCCATCACCTCGCTCCACAAGTCCTACGACCTCGCCGAGGACGAGACGCCCGAGGAACGCTGCACGATCCAGACCAACCTCTCGCTCGCGTACGAGATCTCGGGCGACGACGACATGGCCTACGGCGACACCAAGGCGGCCGAGCTCGCCGCGGTCGAGGAGGCGATCGCCGCACGCGACGCCGGCCTCCCCTACGACGAGGACGTGCTCGACCCGTACGGCGACGGCACCGAGCCCGACCCGGACGCGCTGCGGCAGGACGTCCAGGACTGGTACGAGTACGCCGAGCAGTCCTACGGGACGGCCGAGCAGGTGCGCGGCTGGCCCGACTGCGGCGAGTCCGAGCAGACGCCCGAGCAGCAGGAGCAGGCCGAGGCGGCGCAGCAGCGGCTGGAGGACAAGCAGCAGCAGGCGCAGGACTCGCAGCCGGAGAACCAGGGCGGTGGCGACCCGCAGGAGGGCGACGGCTCGCAGGGCGACGAGCAGAGCGACGCGTCGGGGGGTGAGGGGTCCGAGGGCGAGGGCGCGGAGGGCGACCAGCAGAGCCAGGCCGAGCGCGAGGCGCAGCAGCGCCAGGAGCAGCTCGAGGAGCAGAACTCCGAGGCGCGGGACGAGGCCGACCGCGAGGAGCAGGAGTACCGCGACCTGTACGGCGGCGAGCCGGGCGGCGGGTCCGACGGCGGCGACGGCGGGAGCGGCAGCACCAAGAACTGGTGAGCCGTCAGTCGTCGAGGCCGTCGACGAGCAGGGTGCGAGGACCCGGCCCCTCCTCCCCGAGCTCGTCGTGCGGGTTGACGAGCACGCACCGGCGCAGCGACAGGCACCCGCAGCCGATGCAGTCGGTGAGGTGGTCGCGCAGCCGCGTGAGCTGCTCGATCCGGGCGTCGAGGTCGGCGTGCCACGCGACGGAGAGCCGGTGCCAGTCCTTCGCGGTCGGCGTGCGGTCGTCGGGGAGGGTGGCGAGCGCGGCGCGGATGCGGGCGAGCGGGATGCCGACCCGTTGGGAGGCCCGGACGAACGCCACGCGGCGCAGCGTCTCGCGCGGGTAGCGCCGCTGGTTGCCGGGCGTGCGACGGCTCGAGAGCAGCCCCTCGCGCTCGTAGAAGTGCAGCGCGGAGACGGCGACACCGCTGCGCGCGGCGAGCTGACCGACGGTGAGCTCGTCCTCCGGCGACGGCGCGGCGACAGCGGACGGGCCCCTGTCGCGGGGCGAGACGGCGTCGGGCACGGGTGCTCTCTCCGGTCGTCCCTGGAGGCCGTGCCCGCAGGGCTTGACCTCAACGTTCGTTGAGGTTCGAGACTAGCAGCGCGGCCGACCCGGGCCGCAGGGTCCGGCCTGCCGACCGGCCCCCGCGATCGACCGACCCGGCGATCGACCGACCAGACCAGGGAGCACCCGTGGACGCCATCCGCCTGCACGCGTTCGGACCGCCCGAGAACCTCGTCCTCGACGAGGTCCCCGACCCGGTCCCCGGGCCGGGAGAGGTCCGCGTCGCGGTCCGCGCGCACGGCGTCCACCTGCTCGACACGACCCTGCGGCGCGGCGAGCCCGGCGGCCCGCTGCCCCTGCCCGCGCTGCCGACGATCCCCGGTCGCGAGGTCGCCGGCGTCGTGGACGCCGTCGGGCCCGGGGTCGACGCCGCGTGGCGCGGACGCCGCGTCGCCGCCCACCTCGGCGCACGTCCGGACGGCGGCGGGTACGCGCGGCTCGCCGTCGTGCCCGTCGGGTCGCTGCACCGCGTCCCGGACCACGTCACCGCGCCGGACGCGACCGCCATGATCGGCACCGGACGGACGGCCGTCGGGATCCTCGACCTCGCGGAGCTCGCCGCGCAGGACGTCGTGGTCGTCACGGCCGCCGCGGGCGGCCTCGGCACGCTGCTCGTGCAGGCCGCCGTCGCGGCCGGGGCACGCGTCGTCGGGCTCGCGGGCGGAGCGACGAAGGTCGAGCTCGTCCGTTCTCTCGCCACGTCGTCAGGGACGCCGGACGGCGAGCGCGGGACCCTCGCCGCGGTCGACTACCGGCGCGACGGGTGGCTCGACGAGGCCCGCGCCGCCGTCGCACCGCACGGCGCGACCGTGCTGCTCGACGGCGTCGGGGGCGACGCCGGGACGGACGCCGCGTCGCTCGTGCGCGACGGCGGCCGCCTCGTGCTCTTCGGCTGGTCCTCGGGCGCGGCCAACCGCGCAGCCGGCGCGGCGGAGCGCCCGGACGACGGCGGTGAGGTCGGCCACGACGCCCGGAATTCCGGCGGACGCGCGCCCTCCCACGACGTACGGTGGGCCGTGGGACCCCAGGCCCGACCCTGGGGAGACCTGTTCGCCCTGCAGGAGCGCGCCCTCGCGCTCGCGGCGGACGGGACGTGGCGCGTCGTCACCCACCAGGTGCCCCTCGCGGAGGCGGCGCGCGCCCATCGTGAGCTCGAGGAGCGCACGACGACCGGAAAGGTGGTCCTCGTATGACCGCGGAACCGCGCACGCGGCCCGACGCGCAGCCCGGCGCGGGTGCGGGCACCACGGCGCCGCTCACGCCTGCCACGCAGCGCACCGTGCTGTTCGGCATGGTCGCGTTCGTGTTCCTCGGCGCGTTCGAGGCGCTGGCCGTCGCGACGGCGATGCCGACGGTCGCGGTCGAGCTCGACGGACTGACGCTCTACACGCTCGCCTTCGCGGCGTCGCTCGCGTCGAGCGTCGTCGGCATGGTCGCGTCCGGGCGGTGGAGCGACCGCGCCGGCCCGGTGACCCCGCTGTGGACGGGCATCGGCCTGTTCCTCGCGGGGCTGCTCGTCGCCGGTCTCGCGCAGGACATGCTCGTGCTCGTCGCGGGCCGCGTGCTGCAGGGCGTGGGGACGGGTCTGTACATCGTCGCGCTCTACGTGCTCGTGGCCCGGGTGTTCCCCGCGGAGAGCCGCCCTCGGGTCTTCGCGGCGTTCGCCGCGGCGTGGGTGGTCCCGTCGATCGTCGGGCCGGCCATCGCCGGGCTGGTCGTCGAGCACGTCGGGTGGCGATGGGTGTTCCTCGCCGTGCCGGTGCTCGCGGTCCCGGCGCTGGTCCTCATGCGCCCGGGGATGCGCGCCGCCCAGGCCTCGTCCCCCGCGAGCTCCGCGGCCGACGACGCCGAGCCGCCGCTCGACCGCACCGCGCGGCAGGCGTCGCTCGGGTGGGCGGTGGTGGCCGCCGTGGGGATCGGCGCGCTCAACTACGCGGGCCAGCTGCGCGGCGTCGCGCTGGGCGTGCTGCTCGTGCTGTCGCTCGCGGCGGTGGCCGTGGCCGTCCCGCGCCTCCTCCCGCGGGGCACGACGCGCGCCGCGCGGGGCCTCCCGAGCGTCGTCGCGATCCGCGGCCTCGTCGCCGCTGCGTTCACGGGCGCCGAGGTGCTGCTGCCGCTCCTGCTGTCGCACGAGCGCGGCCTGTCCCCGTCGCTCGCCGGCGCGGTGCTGACGTTCGGCGCGGTCGGCTGGTCGACGGGCTCGTGGCTGCGCGGCCGCGCGACGTGGGGCCTCGCGCACGCGGGGTACGTCCGGCTCGGCGGGACGCTCGTCGCGCTCGGCGTGGGAGGCGCGGCGCTGCTCGCGTGGACGGCGGTGCCGCCCGTCGTCGGGATGGTCGCGTGGACCTTCGCCGGCCTGGGCATGGGCATGACCCACCCGACGCTCTCGGTGCTCACGCTCGAGCTGTCGCCCGTCGCGGAGCAGGGCGCGAACAGCTCGGCGCTCCAGGTGTCCGACGCCGTGGCCGCCGCCACCGCGCTCGCCGTCACGGGGTCGCTGCTGTGGGCGCTGCACCCCACGCTCGGCCTCGCGGCGTACGTCGTGTGCTTCGGCGTGACGGTCCTGCTCGCGGCCGGTGTCGCGCTGCTCGCCCCGCGGACCCGCCCGCTCGTCGCCGTGAGGTAGGCCCTGGGCCCGGGTGCTACCCCGCGAGGGTCGCGGCGGCGGCGGCGTAGCGGTCGAGGACGATCTCCGTGAGCCGCGCGTCCGGGGCGAGCGGCGCCGTCACGACGTCGGCGCCCGCCTCGAGCACGCGGTCGTAGAAGAACCCCGGCGCCAGCAGGTACGCCGCGACGACCACGCGCGCCCCGCCCTCCGGCGCGGTGCCCGACGACGCGCCGTCGCCCGAAGCCTCGGGTGCACCCGTGCTCACGGCGAGGGACGCCCGGGCGGCGGCGACCGCGTCGGGGACCGACGGCCTCGCCATCGCCCCGTACCCGACGGTCACCGGACCGGCGTGGCGCTCGCGCAGGCCCGCGGCGAGCTGCTCGACGTCGCGCGCGGCGCCCGGTCGGCTCGACCCTGCCGCCGCGACGACCACCGCGTCCTGCGGCCGCACGCCCGCCTCGGCGAGGCGGTCCGCCAGGAGGTCGACCAGGCGCTCGTCAGGACCGAGCGGCGTCGCCGCCGCGGCCTGCCCGGTCCCCGCACCGCGGTCCGCGACCGACTCGGCGATGTCGACGCCCACGTGGAACCCGCCCGAGAGGAGCAGCGGCACCACCACGGCGTCACCCGGCAGCCCCTGCTCCGGCGCGACGACCGACGTCACGACGTCCGCGACCTCGGGCTGCTGCACGTCGACGAAGGCCTCGCGCACGTCGAGGTCGGGCCGGGCTGCGCGCACGTCGTCGAGCAGCGCGCGGATCACCGCGCGCCCGGAGAGGTCGCCCGTGCCGTGCGAGCAGCCGACGAGCACCGGGCGCGCATCGGGCGCCGCCCCTGCGCCCCCGTCCGACCGCTCCGACGACGCACCGGACGGGAAGGCCAGGATCTCCGCGCTCATGCGAGCTCCAATCGGTATCCGCGCTTGACGACGGTCTTGACGAGGTCGCGACGGCCGGTGGCCTCGCGCAGCCGCGCGACGGCGACCTCGGCGGCGTGGGGGTCGCGCGAGTCGCCGGGCAGCACGTCGAGCACGTCGTCGCGCGTCACGACCTCCCCGCGCCGCGAGGCGAGGAGGCGCAGGACCTCGAGCGAGCTGGGCGACAGGGGCAGCACGGCGCCGTCGAGCACCGCGACGCGCGAGCGGATCTGCAGGACGCCGGCGACGGTCGCCAGGGCGAGCGTCTCGGCGTGCTCGTAGTGCGCGACGAGCGTGCGCACGAGGGCTCCGAGGCGTCCGCGCTCGGGCTGCAGCGGCGTGACGCCACGGTGCTCGAGGGGCTTGGCCGTGACGGGCCCGACGGCGGCCGCGACCATCGACCCGTCCCGGAACCGCGACACGACGAGCCTGCCGACGCCGTGCTCCTCGGCCGCGCCGAGCCACGCCTCGGCGCCCGGTGCCGACGTGAAGACGACGGCGTCGATCTCGCCGACCGCCGCCGCCTCGACGGACGCGCGCACCGCCTCCGGGTCGGGCGACGGGCCCCACCGGTAGACGACGAGGCTCGACACCTCCGCGCCGGCCTCCGCGAACACGACGTCCAGGCCGTCCGCCCCCGCCCCGTGGTGCTGCACGGCGATGCGCAGCCCTGCGACGCCCTCGCCGAGCAGCACGTCGGCGATCTCGGCCGACGTCTCCGACTCCGCGACCCAGTCGGCGGTCAGGCCGGCGGCCTGGATCGCGCCGCGCGCCTTCGGGCCGCGCGCGACGAGCCGCGCGTCGGCGAGCACCTCGAGCAGGGCGTCGGCGAGGCCGTGGGCGTCGGCGGCCTCGACCCACGAGCGGAAGCCGATGCCGGTCGTCACCACGACGACGTCCGGCGGCTGCTCGACGAGCGCGCGCGTCCCCGCGAGGAGCTGCTGGTCGTCGACGTGCGGGATCATGCTCAGCGCGGGCGCGTGGCGCACCTCGGCGCCACGGCGCTGGAGCGCGGCGGCGAGCTCGTTCTTGCGGCGGTCGGCCGTCACGAGCACCGTGCAGCCGGCCATGACCTGCCCGAGCGCCCGCTCGGCCGGGACGACCTCGCCGCTCACGCGACCGTCGCCGGGTCGAGCCGTCCCTCCGCGGCGACGTCCCCCACCACGATGATCGCCGGGGCCCGGACCCCGACCTGGGCGGCGCGCTCCACGACGTCCCCGAGCGACGCCCGCGTCACGCGCTGGCGCGGCGTCGAGCCGTTCTCCACGATCGCGACGGGCAGGCGCGGGTCGGCCCCGGCGTCGAGCGCCTGGGCCGTGATGCGGGAGAGCTGCGAGACACCCATGAGGACCACCAGCGTAGCCGCGCGATCACGCACGCAGGCGAGGGAGGCGTCGTCGAGCCCGTCGTGGCCGCTCACGACGTGGAACGCCGCGACGGTCCCGCGGTGCGTCACGGGGATGCCGGCCAGCGCGGGGACGCTCAGCGCGCTCGAGATGCCCGGGACGACCTCGACGGGGACACCCGCCTCGCGGCACGCCACGACCTCCTCGCCGCCCCTCCCGTAGACGAACGGGTCGCCGCCCTTGAGCCGGACGACGACGCGCCCCCGCTGCGCCTGCTCGACGAGGATCGCGTTGATCTCGTGCTGCGGCACGGGGTGGTTGCCGGGCGTCTTGCCGACGTCGATCACCTCGACCCCGGGCGCGAGCTCCTCGAGCACGTCGACCGGGCCGAGCCGGTCCGCGACCACCACGTCCGCCTCGGCGAGCGCCCGGCGCCCGCGCACGGTCAGCAGGTCGACGGCGCCCGGCCCGCCGCCCACGAGGGTCACCCGGCCGAGCCCGCCCGGCGCGGGCCGGTGCCGTCGCTGGTCGGCGCCACCGGCGCGCAGGTGCTCGGCGACGGCGTCGCGCACCGCACGGACCCGGCGCGGGTCGGCCGAGCGGTGCTCGCCGTCCGCGCTTGCGGCGAGCGGCGCCCTCGCGTCGCTCACGACCCCGACGAGCACGTCGCCGCTGCGGGTCGTCGCGGGCGTGCGGGCGCTCCCCTCGTGCGCGGCGCCCGCGTTGACGCACCACGTGCGGCGCTGCGCGGACCAGTCGGCGACCGTGCGGTTGACCGCGGAGTCGTCCGTGGCGGCGAGCACGAACCACGCGTCGTCGAGGTCGCCCTCCCGCACGTCGCGCGGCACCCAGGTGATGTCCCCGGCGCGCGCGCCCGGAGCGGGCGACGTCGTCGCCTCCCCCGGCCGGATCGTGGTCGAGCCCCCCGTGCCCAGCGAGGCGCAGACGAGGTCGCGGAGGTCCTCGCACAGCTGCGGCGCCACGACGCGGACGTGCGCCCCGTCGTCGAGCATCGTGCGGGCCCGGCGGGCGGCCACCGGTCCGCCGCCCGCCACGAGCACCGTGCGGCCCGAGAGGTCGAGCCCGAGCAGCGTGGTCACGGCCGGGCCCCCACGTGCACGACGCCGTCGCGCACCTCGACCGGCCACGTCGCCAGGTCCTCGGCGAGGCCGTCGACCGGCTCGAAGCCCACCTTGTCGAGGCAGCGGCCGGTCGCGAGGTCGAACACCTGCTTGTACATCGGGCCTGCCACCGTCGGTACACCGCCCCGCGTCCCGACGATCCCGCGGGACATGACGTTCGCGCCGGAGAACGGGTCGCGCTGCTGGACCGCGCGCACCGTGTCGTCGGGGAGGCGGAACAGGGCGACCTGCACCCCGCCGACGAGCGCGGCCGCACCGCGCTCGACGAGGAGGTCGCGCACGAGGCACACCCGCTCCCACGCGGGGGCGCCGGTCTCGGCGGCGGGACCGCCGGCCAGGACGGGGACGGGTTGCGAGACGACGCTCATCGACGGACCTCCAGGGTTGCGCCCGCGATGACGACGGGGCCGGTGAGGACTGCGGGGTCGGTGTCGCCCGCGGTGCGGGCGGCCTCCAGGGCGGCGGCGCGCTCGGCGGCCGTCGCGGGGCGGATCTGGCCGCGCTCGGTGACGTAGGCGAGGTCCGGGTCGGGCTCGGCCGGCGCGTTGACGAACGAGCCGAAGCGGCGCAGCTTCTCCGGGTCCTCGAGGACCGCGCGCCACTCGTCCTCGTAGTCGCCGACGTGCCGGACCATCGCCGCGTCGAGGTCTGCCCCGATGCCCAGCGAGTCCTCGATGATCACCTCGCGGATCGCCTCGAGACCGCCCTCGTAGTCCTCGACCCACGCGGCCGTGCGCTGCAGCCGGTCGGCCGTGCGGATGTAGTACATGAGGAACCGGTCGATCGTGCGGACGAGCTCGTCCGAGGTGAGGTCCTCGGCGAGGAGCTGCGCGTGCCGCGGGGTGAAGCCGCCGTTGCCGCCGACGTACACGTTCCAGCCCTTGTCGGTCGCGATGACGCCGACGTCCTTGCCGCGGGCCTCGGCGCACTCGCGCGCGCAGCCCGAGACGCCGAGCTTGATCTTGTGCGGCGAGCGCAGGCCGCGGTACCGCAGCTCGAGCTCGACGGCCATCCCCACGGAGTCCTGGACGCCGAACCGGCACCACGTCGACCCGACGCACGACTTCACGGTACGCAGCGACTTGCCGTACGCGTGGCCCGACTCGAAGCCGTGCTCGACGAGGCGCCGCCAGATGTGCGGGAGCTGCTCGATGCGGGCGCCGAACATGTCGATGCGCTGGCCGCCCGTGATCTTCGTGTACAGGCCGAAGTCCTTCGCGACCTGGCCGATCACGAGCAGCCCGTCGGGCGTGATCTCCCCGCCGGGGATGCGCGGGACGACCGAGTACGTGCCGTCCTTCTGCATGTTGGCCATGACGTGGTCGTTGGTGTCCTGGAGCGTCGCCTGCTCGCCCTCGAGGATGTGCCCGTTGCCGAGCGACGCGAGGACCGACGCGACGACCGGCTTGCAGATGTCGCACCCGCGGCCGGCGTCGCGGACCAGGCTCGCACCCTCCGTGGCTGTGTTCTCCTCGACGGCCTCCGGCACCCGGCCGAGCCGCCCGATGATCTCGCTGAACGTGTGCAGGTCGGCGACGCGGACCGCGTCGAAGAGCTGGGCTCGGGACAGCTCGAAGTGCTCGCACAGCGCGTTGGACACCTCGACACCGGCCCGGGTGAGCTCCGTCGTCGTGATCTTCTTGACGAGCGGGAGGCACGACCCGCACGACGTCCCGGCCTTCGTGCACGCCTTGACGCTCGCGAGGTCGGTGCACTCGTGCTCCGTGACCGCGCCGCGGATGGTCCCGGCCGAGACGTTGTTGCACGAGCAGACCGTGGCGTCGTCGGGCAGCTCGAGCGCCGGGGCACCGCCGCCCGACCCCTCCGGGAGGAGGAACGCGCCCGGGTCGCCCGGCAGCTCCGCCCCGACCATGGGCCGCAGCGACGCGTACGGCGTCGCGTCGCCGACGAACACGCCGCCGAGGAGCGTGCGCGCGTCGTCGGACAGGACGAGCTTCTTGTACACGCCCGCGACCGGGTCCGCGTAGACGAGCTCCATCGCGCCCTCGGTGCGGCCGAACGCGTCGCCGAAGCTCGCGACGTCGACGCCCTGGAGCTTGAGCTTGGTCGCGGTGTCCGCGCCCGGGAAGGTCGCCTCGCCGCCGAGCAGGCGGTCCGCGACGACCTCCGCCATCGCGTAGCCCGGTGCGACGAGACCGATGCAGCGGCCCTCGATGCACGCGACCTCGCCGACGGCCCACACGTGCTCGTCCTCGGTGCGGCACGCGAGGTCGACGACCGCGCCGCCGCGCTCCCCGACCGCGAGCCCCGCGGCCCGCGCGAGCTCGTCGCGCGGCCGCACGCCCGTGGCGACGACGACCACGTCGACGTCGAGCCGCCCTCCGTCGGCGAAGTCGAGCCGGCCCACGTGGCCGGTCCTGCGGGAGACCTTCATCTCCTTGGTCCCGGTGTTGCAGCGGACCGCGATCCCCATGCCGTTGATGAGGCGCTTGAGGGCCTCGCCGCCACCGAGGTCGATCTGCGCGTCCATCATGTGCGTGCCGAACTGGATGACCGTGGCCTGCGCGCCGAGCGCCTTGAGCGCGCCCGCCGCCTCGAGGCCCAGGAGGCCGCCGCCGATGACCGCGCCGCGCACCGGGCGCTCCCAGCCGCCCTCGGTCGTCGTGCTGCGCCGCTTCTCCTCGACCCAGCCGCGCAGGGCGGCGACGTCGTCGATCGTGCGGTAGACGAACACGCCGGGCAGGTCGTTGCCCGGGATGGGCGGCATCGCGGCGCTGGACCCCGTCGCGAGGACGAGCTCGTCGTAGGCGTGGACCCGGCCGAGCCGGTCGGTCACGGTCCGCGCGTCCCGGTCGATCGCCGTGACGGCGCAGTCGCGGTGCAACGTGACGAGCTCGTCGTCCCACAGCGCCGGGTCGCCGAGCGTCAGCTCCTCGGCGTCGCGCGCCGAGAAGTAGCTCGTGAGGGCGACGCGGTCGTAGGGCTTGCGCGGCTCCTCGGCGAACACCGAGATGCGCCACGCGCCCGCGCCGTCACGGGCGCGCAGCGCCTCGACGAGCCGCTGGGCGACCATGCCGCCACCGACGACGACGAGGTGCCGCGGCGCGGGCGCCGCAGAGCCCGGGGCGGGGGTGGGATCGGTCAGAGGTCCGGTCACGGCGAGCTCCTGAGGGTGAGCGGGGGCGGGCGAGCCACCTCCCCGGCCGCCGCAGGCCTCGAGCGCCGGCCGGGAAGGTACGGACGACGCTACGGAGCAGCGGTTTCACCACCGTGCCCCGGCCGTTGCCCGGCCGTAACGGTCTTCTCACACCGGGAGGGACGCCCGGGTGAGAAGGCGGCCGGCCTAGCGCGACGCCGTCGCCCGGTCCCGGCCGGCCTCGGCCGGCTGGTCGGGGTCCGTCGTCGCGAGCCAGTCGACGAGTCCGCACACGACGTCCTTGCACCCGCCGCAGCCGGTCGTCGCGCGCGTGGCCCGCGCGACGTCGTCGACGCTGCGGGCCCCGTCGTGCCAGCACCCGACGACGTCGCCCTTCGTCACGCCGTTGCACGTGCACACGGTCGTGCGGTCCGGCATGTGCGTCGGGGTCGACGCCGGTGCGGCCACCTGCGCGACGGGCCGCAGCAGGAGGTGGGCGGGGTCGGCCGGGACCGGCACGCGCCGCGTGTACGTGGCGGTGAGGTCGGCCCCGACGTCGGGCGCGCCGACGCACGTCGCGCCCACGAGCAGCCCGTCCGCGACGACGACCTCCACGTGACGCCCCGACGCGGGGTCGCTCAGGGCGACCGTGCGATGACCGGGGTCGTGAGGTCGCCGTACCCCGCACACCCCCATCGTCACGATCTCGAGCCCGGCGGCCTTGACCCGGACGACGTCCGTGCCGACGGCGGCGGACCGTGCGCGGCCGGGACGGGCCGGCTCGCGGACCGGTGACCCTGACGCGGGGTGCCGGTCCTGCGCTCCGTCGGGGCGGCGGCCGGGGATCACGGTGGCCCGGGGCCCCGGCACGACGGGCCTGGCCACGACGCTCATCGCGAGCCGCAGCGCCATGCTCGGACGGTCCTGGTCGCCCCCGAGCCGCACGTGCGGCGACGCCGGGGTCGACGGGCGGACGGCGGCGGCGCTGGAGCCGGCGGTGGCGTTGGCGGTGGCGTTGGCGGTGGCGGTGGCGGTGGCGGTGGCGGCGAGCGCCTCCGCGAGGCGGCGCGACTGGTCCCACCCCTGGGCGACGAGACCCGTCCCGCCCTCGGGCGGCTGCGCGCAGTCGCCGATCGCGAAGACGGCGGGGTCGTCGGGGCTCGCGAGGTCGTCGCCCACGACGACGCCCCGGTCCACCGTCAGCCCGGCGGCGCGTGCGAGCCCGGTCGCCGGGACCGTCCCGCACGCGAGCACGACGAGGTCTGCCTCGACGTCGACGACCCGGGTCGTCCCGGGCGCCCCGGCCGTCCCGGGCGACGAGGCGGGACCGCCGGACGAGGCGGGCCGGGCGTCGTCGGGCACGCGGAGCGCGACGCCGCGCGCGTGACCCGACCCGACGAGCACGCGCTCGGTCCGGGCGCGCGTCCACGTGCGCACGCCGAGCCCCGCGAGGCTGCGCGCGACCACGCCGCCCGCGGCCGCGTCGAGCTGGCGGTCCATGAGGCTCTCCCCGCCGTGCACGAGGCTCACCGCCACGCCCCGGCGCGCGAGGCCGCACGCGATCTCGAGGCCGAGGACGCCCGCTCCCACGACGACGGCGTGCCGCGCGTTGACGGAGGCCGCGACGATCTCCCGGGCGTCGTCGAGCGTGCGCAGGGCGTGCACGCCGCGGGGCAGGTCGGGACCGGTCAGCCCTGCGACGTCGGGCACGCGCGCCGCGGCGCCGGTCGCGAGGACGACCGCGTCGTACGGGTACGCGCCGTCGGCCGTGACGACGCGGCGCGCGGCGCGGTCGATCGCGATGGCCTCCGTGCCGCGGCGCACCGTCACGCGGGGGTCGTCCGCCGCGGGCAGGCCGATCGCGGCGACGTCGACCTTCCCGGCGACGACCTCGCTGAGCAGCACCCGGTTGTACGGCTCGTACTCCTCGGCACCGAGCACCGTCACCTCGACCGGCGCGACGTCCGCGCCGGAGCCGACGCGCGCCACGAGGTCCTGCGCGAACCGCGCGCCGACCATGCCGTGGCCGACGACGACGACGCGTGTCGTCCGCCCGCTCGTCCCGCTCATGCGAGCACCTCCTGCCGGTCGCGGACGGGCGTCGTACGGCCGCCCGCCGGGTCGTCGGGACGGGGTGCGCGGCGCACGTCCACCGCGCACACCTTGAACTCCGGCATCCCGGAGACCGGGTCCGTCGCGTCCGTCGTCACGCGGTTGACGCTCCCGGCGCCGCTCCAGTGGAACGGCATGAAGACCGTGTCGGGCCGGATGCGATCGGTCCAGCGCGCGGCCGCCTCGACGTGGCCGCGGCTCGACGTGAGACGCACTCGGTCACCGTCGGCGACGCCGAGCCGGACGCCCAGGAGCGGGTGCATCTCGACGAACGGGGCGGGGACGACGCGGTCGAGCTCGGGCACGCGGTGCGTCTGCGCGCCCGACTGGTAGTGCTGCAGCACGCGCCCCGTGACGAGGTAGACGGGCGCGTCGGCCCGGACGTCGTCGGTCGGGCCGACGTGGTCCACGGGTACCGCGCGGGCACGGCCGTCGGGCGTGCCGAACCGGTCGAGGAACGGCCGCGGCGTCCCGGGGTGCGGCGTCGCCCGGTCCGGGACCGGCCAGAACAGCCCCGGCCCGCCCTCGGCCTCGTCGGCGTCGAGGCGCGCGTGGCTCAGGCCCGAGTAGTCCGCGACGCCGCCCGCCGAGGCGCGCGCGAGCTCGTCGAACACCTCCGACGGGTCGGTCGGGAACGCGACCGAGGAGCCCAGGCGCCGCGCGACCTCGGCGAGGATCCACAGCTCCGACCGCACCTCGCCGGGGGCGTCGACCGCCCGGCGGCGACGGATGACCCGTCCCTCGAGCGACGTCATGGTGCCCTCCTCCTCGGCCCACTGCGTCACGGGCAGCACGACGTCGGCGAGCAGCGCGGTCTCGGACGGGACGACGTCGCACACCACGAGGAGGTCGAGCGCGCGCAGGCCGTCGACCACCCGGTCGGCGTTCGGAGCGCTCACGACGACGTTCGACCCGTGCACGAGCAGGGCCCGCGGCCGCTCCTCCTCGCCGGAGCCCAGCGAGCGCAGGAGCCGGACCGCGGGCATGCCCGGCCCGGGGATCGTCGCGGGGTCCACGCCCCACACCGCCGCGACGTGCGCGCGTGCCGCGGGGTCGTCGATCTTGCGGTAGCCGGGGAGCTGGTCGGCCTTCTGCCCGTGCTCGCGACCGCCCTGCCCGTTGCCCTGGCCCGTGACCGCCCCGTACCCCGACCCGGCGCGGCCCGGCAGGCCGAGCGCGAGGGCCAGGTTGATCGTCGCGGTCACGGTCGCCGTCCCCTGGGACGACTGCTCGACGCCGCGGCCCGTGAGCAGGTACGCGCCCGCCCCGCCGCGGGCCGGCGACGCCGCCGCGAGCAGCCGGGCGACGTGCCGCAGCCGCTCGGCCGGCACGCCGCACACCGTCTCCGCGCGCTCCGGCCACCACGCCGCGACGGAGCGACGGACGTCGTCGAAGCCGTCCGTGCGGGCCGCGACGTACTCCTCGTCGACGAGGCCCTCTACGACGACCACGTGCAGCAGGGCGAGGAGGACGACGAGGTCCGTGCCCGGCACGGGCTGCAGGTGCAGGCCCTGGTCCCCCACCGGCCCCACGCCCGCCGCCACGCCGTCGCGCGGCTCCGGGCCCCCGGTGAGCGCCGCCGTCGCGCTGCGCCGCGGGTCCACGACGACGAGCCCGCCGCGCGAACGCACCCCCGCGAGGTGCTGCACCGACGGCGGCATGGTCTCGGCGAGGTTGGACCCGAGCAGGAGCACCGCGTCCGCGCCACCGAGGTCCGCGAGCGGGAACGGCAGCCCCCGGTCCACGCCGAACGCGCGGTTCGCACCGGCCGCGGCCGACGCCATGCAGAACCGGCCGTTGTAGTCGATGTTGGCCGTCCGCAGCACGGTGCGCGCGAACTTGCCGAGCGCGTACGCCTTCTCGTTCGTCAGCCCGCCGCCGCCGAACACCGCGACCGCGTCCCGCCCGTGCTGCGCCTGGACCCGCGCGATGCCGGCGGTGACGACGTCGAGCGCGGCGTCCCAGGTCGCGGGGTGCAGCTCGCCGTCCGCCCCGCGCACGAACGGCGTCGTCAGCCGGTCGGTCGCGCGGAGCACCGACGCGCTCGTCCACCCCTTCTGGCACAGCCCGCCCCGGTTCGTCGGGAAGTCCCGGGGAACGACCGTCACGGGCACGGCGCTCCCCGTGGTGCCCGGTGCCGCTCGGTCGAGCGTCATGGCGCACTGGAGCGCGCAGTAGGGGCAGTGCGTGCGGGCCGGCGCCGCGCCGGGGGCCTCGGCCCGCCCCGGCGCGGCGGTCGTGGGGACGGTCGTCATGCGCTCGCCTCGGCCGTCCGTCAGATCCGGGCCGCGGCGAGCGCCGCGCCCTTGCGCAGGTACACGGCCCACGCGACGACCGCCATGACCGCGTAGACCCCGATGAACGTCCACAGGGCGGGCACGAGCGACCCGGCGAGGCTCGTCGACGCCGCGAACCCGCGGGGGATGAGGAACCCGCCGAACGCGCCGATCGCGCCGGCGATGCCGATGCAGCCGGCGGCGGCCTTGCGTGCCCTGGCACGGGTCTCGTCGAGCGCGGCCGCGTCGACCGTGCCCGCGCCGTCGCTCGCGCCGCCCGGGACGGCGCTCGCCTGGAACACCGCCGGGATCATGCGGTAGGTCGAGCCGTTGCCGATCCCGGTGGCGACGAAGAGCAGCAGGAACGAGCCGAAGAACAGGCCGAAGCTGTGCGACTGGAGGGCCTGGATCGCGCCGAACGCGCCCAGCGCCATGACCCCGTAGGAGGCGATGGTGACGCGCGTGCCGCCGACGCGGTCCGCGATGATGCCGCCGAGCGGGCGCGTGACCGAGCCGACGAGCGCGCCGAGGAACGCGATGGACAGCGTGACCTCGGGGAACTGGCCCTTGAGCAGCATCGGGAACGCCCCGGCGTAGCCGATGAACGACCCGAACGTGCCGATGTAGAGGAACGAGATGATCCACGTGTGCTTGTTCTTCGTCGCGGCGGCGAACGAGCGGGGGTCGGCCTTCGCGGTCGACAGGTTGTCCATGAACCGCCACGCGAGGAACGCGGCGAGCACGACGAACGGGATCATCATGAGCCCGGCCCGCTCGAGCGCGATGCCCGCGCCGGCGACGATCACCAGCGGGACGGCGAGCTGGACCGCGGCGGTGCCGAGGTTGCCTCCCGCGGCGTTGAGGCCGAGCGCCTTGCCCTTCTCCTTCTCGGGGTAGAAGAACGAGATGTTGGCCATCGACGACGCGAAGTTGCCGCCGCCGAACCCGGCGAGGGCAGCCGCGCCGAGCATGAGGCCGAACGGCGTCCCGGGGTCCTGCACGACGACAGCCAGGGCGGTGGTCGGCAGGAGGAGCAGCAGCGCGGACACGACCGTCCAGTTCCGGCCGCCGAAGATCGGCACCGCGAACGTGTACGGGATGCGCAGGGTGGCGCCGACGAGGCTCGGCACGGCGATGAGCCAGAACTGCTGGTCGACCGTCAGCGCGAACCCGGCCGCCGGGAGCTGCGGCACGACGATCGACCACAGCGCCCACACGGCGAACCCGAGGAACTCGGCGAAGACGGAGATCCACAGGTTCCGCGACGCGACCTTCCGGCCGCCGTCGCGCCAGAACGTCGGGTCCTCCGGGTCCCAGCGGTCGATCCACCGGCCGGAGCGGCGTCGTGCGGGCGCGTGCCCGACGGCGGCGGTCCCCCCGGGCACGAGCGTCGCGGTCGTGGTCTCGGCCGGCTCGGCGCCGGCGGGACGGTCTGCGGACTGCTCACCCTCGTGGGTGGTGGGGCTCGTGGGCGCGGACATGGCGGCTCCTTCAGCAGGTCCCGGTCAGTACCCAGGACGCTAGGAACCCCGTGTTTCGCCGGTCGGCGCGGGTCGTTAAGCGTGTGTGAGGTCTTCCGCACAGAGCGTGGGGAGGCCGTGAGAGGTGGGCCGGACGGCGCCGTCGTCAGCCCTCGACGCCCGTGGCGTCGTGCGCGTACCCCACGGGCTTGGACTCGGGAGACCCGCGCTCGCGCAGGTAGATCGAGAGCACCACCATGCTGAGGACGGCGAGCATCTCGGACTGCCAGTTCTGCAGCGTGCGGCTCCAGAAGTCGGGCAGGGTGAGGTACTCGGTCCAGGGTGCCGGGTCCTGGAGCTCGCGCATCTGCTCCTCGCTGAACGCCACGGCGCCGGCGGCGGACTGCGCGAGCCACGACCCGAGGAAGATCGCCCCCATGACGAGCGACAGGGACCGCGAGTAGACGGCCAGCCGCCAGCCGCGCACCTTCGCCCAGGCGGGCGAGCTGTCGTCCGCGTGCTCACCGACCTTCTGGTCCTCGTCGGACTCGCGCCCCGCCTTCTCGAGCTTCTTCGACTCGGGCGACCCGCGCTGGACGAACCAGACCGTCGCCGTGATGAACAGCAGGAACTGGAGGAACTCGGACTGCCAGTTCTCGGTCACGTCGACCCAGAAGGCCGACGACGCGACGTACTGGCCGAACGTCACCGGGTCCAGACCGGCCGCCCGCTGGTCGAGGTTGAAGACGGCGACGCCGCTCACGGCCTGGCCGACGAGCGTCGCGACGAACACGAGGGCGAAGAAGATGCTCAGCGAGCTCGCGCGCAGGCCGCCGAGGACACCGCCGGAGGAGGTCGCGGACCCGCGGCTCACCGGTGCACCGCCGCCAGCACGAGCGCCGTCACGAGACCCGCGGCCACGAGCACGAGCGTGGCCCAGAACATGACCCGGGGGACTCTCATGCCTCCACCTCGCAGTCGTAGGGGCGGTCGGGCCGCGCCGTGCACCCGGCCGCGGTCACGACCCAGCCGTCGCCCGAGAGGGCGAGGAACAGGGTGTCCGAGGCGGTCACGACCTGAGCCTGCCGACCGGCGACGTGGACGTCCTCGACGACGGGGTCCCCCGCGGCCTCCACGAGGTCCGCCAGCGGTCCGGACGGGTCGACGACCGCGTCCGCGCACGTCTCGCCCGCGTCGTCGGCTAGCGCCTCGGCCGCGTCGGGCAGGAGCAGGTCGCACGCCGCGTCGCCGTCACCCGCGGCGATCGCGGCGGTGAAGCGCCCCACGACGTCCTGCGCGTCCGCCGCGTCGGGGCCCGCGCACGCCGCGAGGCCCAGGACGGCCAGCGCGAGGACCGGGGCGGCGGCCCGGCGGCGTGCCACCGCCCGGAGGGTGCCCGACACGTCATCGCCTCCTCGAATGCCACCATTGTGATCAAACCGCACGACCATGGTCGTCCTTCTCCGGTCGGTCGCAAGCGGTGGGGCGGCCTCCGGCTCAGGCGACCAGCACGACGACGAGCACGAGCATGACGGCCGCGGACACCAGGCCGGTCGCGAGACGTCCGCGGGGTCCGGAGAGCCACCGGCCGAGGACCGTCCCGCCGCCGGCGAGCACGAGCTGCCAGCTCGCGGACGCCACGAACGCCCCGAGGACGAACAGCGCGCCCGACACGACGTCGGGATCGCCCGCCGTGGCGCGCGCGCCGACGACGACGGTCGCGAAGTAGGCGACGGTCGCCGGGTTGGCCACGGTGAGGGCGAAGAGCCGGGCGTACGCGCGGGTCGGTCCCGGGGGCGGCCCGGCGACCCGTGCGCGGGGACCTCCGGGCAGGTCCTCGGCCGGGACGGAATGCGCGCGGTGCTCCCGGACGGCGACCCACGCGGTCCGCAGGGCGAGCGCGACGAGCACGACCCCGGACGCGAGGCGCAGCCACGGTGCGGCAGGGGCGATCACGCCCGCGAGCGCCGCACCACCGAGCACCGCGACGAGCGCGTACAGGCCGTCGGCCGTCGCGATGCCGAGGCCCGCCGCGGCCCCGACGCGCCACGACGTGCGCGCGGTGAGCGCGACGAGGTACGTGGCGACCGCCCCGACGGGGACGGCGATCGCGTACCCCGCGAGCACACCGGCCCACAGCGAGGGCAGGGCGTCGGTCATGAGCGCGATGGTCGCACGCGTCCGGCAGCCCGGTCAGCCGGTTTCCCGCTCGTCGCGTCACGACGGCAGGTGCGCCCGCGCCCCCTCGGCCCAGTCGGCGAGCTCGTCGAGCCGCCCCTGCGAGGCGGACCCGTGGGCCGCGGCGTGGATCACGACGTGCTGACCCGGCGCGTCCGGGACGGTGAGCGAGTGCACCTCGAGCGTGAGGTGCCCGACGACCGGGTGACGGATCTCGCGGGTCCCGGACGCGTCGCCGGCGACCTCGTGCGCTGCCCATCGCGTGCGGAACTCGGCGCTGTGCGCGCCGAGCTCGCGCACGAGCGCCGCGAGGTGCGCGTCGAGCGGGTCGCGCCCGGAGCCGGTCCGCAGGAGCGACGCCGCGAGGTCCGCGACGACGGGCCAGTCCGACCAGAAGTCGCGCGCGGCGCGGTCGAGGAAGACGAACCGCGCGAGGTTCGTCGGCGCGCCGGGGCCGGCGTAGAGCGGGAGGTACAGCGCCCGCGCGAGGTCGTTGGCGGCGAGGAGGTCGAGCCGGTCGTCGAGCACGCAGCACGGCAGCGCGGTCGCGTCGAGGAGCCGGCGCACGAACGGCAGCACCGCGGCGGGCGCCGGTGCGGCGTGCCCGACCACCGCCCTGCCCCGCGGCCGGCGGAGCAGGTCCGCGAGGTGGTCGCGCTCGGCGCCGTCGAGCTGGAGGGCCCGACCGACGCCGGCCATGACGGACGAGGAGACGGAGGCCACCGCGCCACGCTCCAGCCGGCGGTAGTACCCCGCGCTGATGCCGGCGAGGTCGGCGACCTCCGCGCGGCGCAGCCCGGTCACCCGGCGGGCGAGTGTCGTGGGCGTGTCCGGACCGTGAAGGACCTGCGGAGGTCATCGACGACCTCCGAGGTCGCGGTTCCGTCCTCGAAGGGGAGGGCTCGTCATGGGAGTGGTCGAGAAGCATCGTGCGCGCAGGAGCGGGGTGGGCGTCGTCGCGGCGCTCGCCGCGGCCGCGCTGGTCGTGACGCTCGCGCCGTCGGCGCACGCGGCGACGGCGGACCCGCCGTGGATGAACACCGCGCTGTCACCGGACCAACGGGCGGTCCTGCTGCTGCAGGCGATGACGCTCGAGGAGAAGGTCGAGCTGATGTCCGGCGACCAGGGCGCGGCGCCCGCGGCGTTCTACAACGCCCCGATCGAACGGCTCGGCATCCCCGAGCTGAGCATGGCGGACGCCACCGCCGGCATCGCCTCGCGCGGCTGGGTGCTCCCCGAGACGGGCGACCGCGCGACGGCCATGCCGGCCACCCTGGCGCTCGCCGCGACGTGGGACCCGGAGCGGGTCCGGGACTACGCGGGCGTCGTCGGCGACGAGTCGCGGCAGACGGGTCACGAGGTGCTGCTCGGCCCCAACGCCGACCCGACGCGCAACCCCTTCTGGGGCCGCCAGGCCGAGTCGACCGGCGAGGACCCCGAGCTGAGCTCGTCGATCGTCGTGCCGTTCGTCCAGGAGGTGCAGGAGCGCGGCGTCATCGCGAACCTCAAGCACTACACCGCCTACACGCAGGAGACGTACCGCGGCGGCCTGCAGAACGTGATCGTCGACGAGCGCACGCTGCGCGAGGTCCACACGGCTCCCTACGAGGCCGCGATCCGCGACGCCGACCTGGGCTCCGTCATGTGCTCGTTCAACAAGATCAACGGGGTCTACGCGTGCGAGAGCGAGCTGGCCCTGAACGAGATCCTGCGCGAGCAGCTCGACTTCACCGGGTTCGTCCTCACCGACTTCGGGGCGATCCACTCGACGCTGCCCTCGATCGTCGCGGGCACCGACATGGAGACCGGGACGCGGTCCTTCTACGGTGACACGCTCCTGGCCGCCGTCAACGCGGGCACGGTCCCCGAGGTGCTCGTCGACCGGGCCGTGCTGCGGATCCTGCGCACGATGTTCGCGATCGGCATCTTCGACGGCGACTACACGCCGACGGCGATCCCCGTCGAGGAGCACGGCGCCGTGGCGCGCGAGGTGCAGGAGGACGCGATCACGCTGCTGAAGAACGACGACGCCCTCCCGCTCGACGCCGGGACGTCCGTCGCCGTCGTCGGGGCGGACGCCACCATCCCGTCCGCCCTCGGCGGCTCCGCGTTCGTCCAGCCCACCTACGAGGTCTCGCTGCTCGACGCGATGCGGGACCGCGCGGAGGAGAGCGGCGCCCAGGTCCGCTACGCGCAGGGCAACGACCCCGTGAGCGCGGCGAACATGATCGAGACCCGCGACATGACCGCCGTGCCGTCCTCGGTGCTGCGGCCCGAGCGCGGGATCGGCGACGGGCTCACCGCCCGCTACTTCGCGAACGCGACGTGGACGGGGGCCGTGGGTCTGACGCGCACCGAGGCGCAGGCGTCCTACGACGTCGGGTTCACCGGCGGCGGACCGGCCTTCGCGAGCCTCTACGGCTCCCAGGTCCCGCCGACGCCGACCCTCGCGGGGCTCGAGCCGGCGCAGAACGGTGAGCAGTCGGTCCGCTGGACGGGCGAGCTCGTCGCACCCTCCACCGGGGAGTACGTGCTCGGCGCCACCGGCTGGGGCGACGCGCGCGTCTGGCTGGACGGCGACCTGGTCGTCGACATGACGGGCCAGGACGGCCGGCGGGACGTCCGCTCCGCCGGGCTGGCGCTCGAGGCGGGGCGGGCCTACGACCTGCGCGTCGAGTACTCCCAGACCCGGCCTCTGGTCGGGCTGCAGCCGGGCACGTTCCTGCTGCAGTGGTCCACGCCGGACGACGCCCTGCCGCCGTCCGTCGTCGAGGCGGCGGAGGCGGCCGCGGCGTCCGACGTCGCCGTCGTCTACGTGCGCACGTACGAGACCGAGGAGCGGGACATGGTCTCGCTCAAGCTCCCGCAGAACGCCGAGCAGCTCATCCGCCAGGTCGCGGCCGCGAACCCGCGGACCGTCGTCGTCGTGGCGACCGGCTCCGGCGTCGTCATGCCGTGGGCGGACGCCGTCCCGGCGGTGCTGCAGAACTTCTACGGCGGCCAGGAGGAGGGCAACGCGCTCGCGTCGGTCCTGTTCGGCGACGAGGACCCCTCCGGTCATCTCCCGGTGTCGTACCCGCGCAGCGAGGAGGCGCTGCCGCTCGCCGTCCAGAACCCCTGGCTCGACGACCCGGACGTGGAGTTCTCCGAAGGGCTGAACATCGGCTACCGGGGCTACCTCGCGGCGAACGTCGAGCCGATGTGGGCCTTCGGCCACGGGCTGTCCTACACGGAGTTCACCCTCGACCGGCTGCGGGCCGGCAACACCATCCGGGCGACCGGCGGGAACGACACCGTCGACGTGCGGGCTCGCCTGCGCAACGTCGGTGACCGGACCGGCACCGAGGTCGTCCAGGTGTACCTCGGCCCGCTGCCCGGGGTCCCGTCCCCGGAGCTCAAGCTGGCGGGCTACGCCAAGGTCGAGCTGGAGGCCGGCCGCCGCCAGCAGGTCCGGATCGAGCTGGACCGGCGCGACTTCTCGTACTGGGACGCCGAGGCGGACGAGTGGGTCACCCCCACCGGCCAGGTGGCCGTGTACGTCGGTCGCTCGGCCGTGGACGTCGACCTCGCCGGAGCGGTGCGCGTGCGCCGCTGACACCACCCCGCCCGTGCTGCTCCGCCGAGCGCGGGGCAGCACGGGCGGCGGTCCGTCCGAAGGAGGGCTCGTGGACCGGGTCGACGCCGCGCGCCGCCGGTTCCTCCTCGGCGCCGCGGTCGGGGCGGCGGCCGGCCTCGTCGTCGGCGTCGTGGGCACGGTGCTGGTCGTGGACCGGGCACCGGACGGGCGGCCCGCCGCCGACGACACCACCGCGCCGCTCGGCGTGGTGAGCCCCACCGACCCGGACCTGGGGCCCGGCGTGGTCGTGCTCTCGCCCTCCATGTCCGTGGCGGAGATCCACGCCCTGGTCGACGGCATCACCGCCCGGCAGACCGACGACGAGATGGGCACCGGGCGGTACGCCGTGCTCCTCGAGCCGGGCACGTACGGCACCGAGGCCGAGCCGCTGCAGCTCACCGTCGGCTACTACACCGAGGTCGCCGGGCTCGGGGCGTCCCCGGGCGACGTCGTGGTGGACGGGAAGATCGAGGTGTACAACCGCTGTCTCGCGGACGACGGCACGTCGAACTGCCTCGCGCTCGTGAACTTCTGGCGCACGCTCGGCAACCTCACGATCGACGCCGACGCCGACGTCGCCGGCCAGGACGAGTGCCGGCGGTCGGCCATCACCTGGGCCGTCTCCCAGGCGGTGTCCGTGCGCCGGGTCGACGTCCTCGGCGGCGACGGCCGGCCGCCGCTCTCCCTGACCGACACGTGCTCGGCGGGGCCGCAGTACGGGAGCGGCGGGTTCATCGCCGACTCGCGGGCGGGGGACGTCGTGAACGGCTCCCAGCAGCAGTGGTTCACGCGGAACAGCGTGATCGGGAGCTGGAGCAACGCCGTCTGGAACCAGGTGTTCGCGGGGGTCGAGGGAGCTCCTGACGACTCCTCCTACCCCGACCCCGCGTACACGACGCTCGAGCGGACCCCGCTCAGCCGCGAGAAGCCGTTCCTGTTCGTCGACGACGACGGCGCGTACCAGGTGCGCGTCCCGGCCGCGCAGCGCGACTCGTCCGGCGTGTCCTGGGCGGACGGCCCCACGCCCGGCCGCACCGTCCCGCTCACCGACTTCTTCGTCGCGCGCCCGACGGACCCGGTCGCGGCGATCAACGACGCGCTGGACCGGGGCCGGCACCTCCTGCTCACGCCCGGCGTGTACGACGTCGCGGAGAGCATCGCGGTCGAGCGGCCCGACACGGTCGTCCTCGGGATCGGGCACCCCACGCTCACGGCGGTCGACGGCGCCACGCCCCTCACCGTGGCGGACGTCCCGGGCGTCGTCGTGGCCGGCGTCACGGTCGACGCGGGCGAGGTCCGGTCCCCCGTCCTGGTCCGGGTCGGCTCCGGCTCCGAGGACGCCGAGCGGGCCGGCGACCCGGCGAACCCGACGACGCTGAGCGACGTCTACCTGCGCGTCGGCGGCCCGCACCCCGGCAGCGCCGACGTCGCGCTGGAGATCAACGGCGACCACGTGCTCGTCGACCACGCCTGGGTGTGGCGCGCGGACCACGGCGCGGAGGGCTTCGACGACGGCGAGCGGTGGGTCACCAGCACGGGTCGCCGGGGCGTCGTCGTGCACGGCGACCACGTCACGGCGACCGGCCTGTTCGTCGAGCACTTCCAGGAGCACAACACGTCCTGGGACGGCGAGGACGGCACGACGGTCTTCTACCAGAGCGAGCTCGCGTACGACCCGCCGGACCAGGCGGCCTGGATGAAGGGCGACGTCGAGGGCTGGGCGGGCTACGCCGTCGGCGAGGACGTCCGCCGCCACGTCCTCCACGGGGGCGGCGTCTACGCCGCGAACCTCGAGGACCCCTCGATCCGCACGGCGAACGGGTTCGAGGTGCCGCAGGCCCCGGACGTCCGGCTCCACCACGTCGCGACCGTCAGCCTCGGCGCGGGCACGATCGAGCACGTCGTGAACGGCGTCGGCGAGGCGGTGGACCCGTCGAGGACCGGCCAGCCCTCCTTCGTCGAGAGGTATCCCGGCCCCGACGGGGCCCCGTGACGCCGGCGGGCGGACCGGGTGCGAGGCCCGGTCCGGGCCTGCGGCGTCAGCCCCAGACCAGGCCTCGCGCCGGGTCCTCGAGCACGCGCGCGACGTCGGACAGGAAGCGCGCGCCGAGCGCGCCGTCCACCAGGCGGTGGTCGAAGCTCAGCGCGAGCTGCGTGACCCAGCGCTTGCGGATCTTGCCCTTGTGCACCCACGGCTGCTCGCGGATCGCCCCGAACGCGAGGATCGCGGCCTCGCCCGGGTTGAGGATCGGCGTCCCCGTGTCGATGCCGAACACGCCGACGTTCGTGATGGTGATGGTGCCGTCGGACATCTCGGCCGGGCTCGTGCGTCCCGCGCGGGCGGTCGCCGTGAGGTCGGCGATCTCCGTCGCGAGCCCGTGCAGGTCGAGCCGGTGCGCGTCCTTGATGTTCGGCACGACGAGACCGCGCGGCGTCGAGGCCGCGATGCCCAGGTTCACGTAGTGCTTGTAGACGATCTCCTGCGCGGCGTCGTCCCAGCTCGCGTTGATCTCGGGGTGGCGGCGCACCGCGAGGAGCATCGCCTTCGCCGTCACGAGGAGAGGCGTGACGCGCACGTCCGCGAACTCGCGGTCCTCGCGGAGCGTGCTCACGAGCCGCATCGTGCGCGTCACGTCGACGGTCTGGAACACCGTCACGTGGGGGGCGGTGAACGCGCTCGCGACCATCGCCTCGGCCGTGCGCTTGCGCACCGACTTGACGGGCACGCGGGTCTGGCGGCCGTCCTGCGTGACGGCGCCGGTGGCGAGCCACGGCTGGTCGTCGTCCGCGTACGTCGCGAGGGGCTGCGCCTTCGCCTGCTCGTGGTGGGCGACGACGTCCTCGCGCGTGACGATCCCGCCGGGTCCGGTGCCGGCGACGCTCGCGAGGTCGAGACCGAGGTCCTTCGCGAGCTTGCGCACGGGCGGCTTCGCGAGCACCGGCAGGTGCGCGTGCCCGACGGCGGCGCTCGCCGCCGCGGGGACGCTCGCCGGTGCGGGTGCCGGTGCGGGCGCAGGCGCAGGTGCCGTGGGCGCGGGGGGCGCGGCCGGGGCTGCCGCCGCCGGCGCGGCGCGCCGCGGTCGGCGCGCGCTGCCGGGCTCGACCGTGCCGTACCCCACGAGCACCGAGCCGGAGCCGCCGGCCTCGGGCGACGGCGAGTCCGCGCCGTCGGGCACGGTGGCCGCCGGAGCCGTGGGCTCCGGGGACGCGCCGTCCGGGTCCGTGTCGACCACGACGATCGGCACGCCGACCTCGACCGTCACACCCTCGGGCACCAGGATCTCGCTGACCACGCCCGTGAACGGGGAGGGCAGGTCGACGAGGGACTTCGCGGTCTCGATCTCGACGATCGTCTGGTTCACGGTGACCCGGTCTCCCGCGGCCACGTGCCAGTGCACGATCTCGGCCTCGGTGAGACCCTCGCCCGCGTCGGGGAGCTTGAACTGCTCGTACGTCGGCACTGCTGGTCCTCCTGGTCTCCGGTCTGGTCGTGCCCGCGGCTCGGGTGCGTCAGTACGCGAACGCGCGGTCGACGGCGTCGAGCACGCGGTCGAGGCTCGGGAGGTAGTCGTGCTCGATCTTCGCGACCGGGTACGGCGTGTGGAACCCGCCGACGCGCAGCACCGGCGCCTCGAGCGAGTAGAAGCACTCCTCGGTCACGCGCGCCGCCACCTCGGCACCCGAGCCCAGGTACGTCGGCGCCTCGTGCACGACGACGCAGCGCCCGGTGCGGCGGACCGACTCGACGACGGTCGCGGTGTCGAGCGGGGAGATCGAGCGCAGGTCGACCACCTCGACGCTGCGGCCCTCCTGCTCGGCGGCGGCGGCGACGCGCAGCGCGGTCGCGACCGTCGGGCCGTAGGCGACGAGCGTGAGGTCCGTCCCGGCGCGCAGGACGCGCGCGCGGTCCAGCACGCCCGCGCCCTCCCCCGGGCCGCCGAGCGCGACCTCGCCCTTCTCCCAGTAGCGGCCCTTCGGCTCGAAGAACAGCACCGGGTCCGGGGAGGCGACGGCCTCCTGGATCATCGTGAACGCGTCCTGGGGCGTCGAGGGCGAGACGACCCGCAGCCCGGCCGTGTGCGCGAAGAGCGCCTCCGGGCTCTCGCTGTGGTGCTCGACCGCGCCGATGCCCCCGCCGTACGGCACGCGGACGACGACCGGCACCTGGAGCTTCCCGCCCGAGCGGTAGCGCATCTTCGCGAGCTGAGTCGTGATCTGGTCGTAGGCCGGGAAGATGAACCCGTCGAACTGGATCTCGCACACCGGGCGGTAGCCGCGCAGCGCGAGGCCGATCGCCGTGCCGAGGATGCCCGACTCCGCGAGCGGCGTGTCGACCACGCGGTCCTCGCCGAAGTCCTTCTGCAGACCGTCCGTCACGCGGAACACGCCGCCGAGCGGTCCGATGTCCTCGCCCATGAGCAGGACCTTCGGGTCGGTCTCGAGCGAGCGGCGCAGGCCCTCGTTGATCGCCTTCGCGAGGGTGAGCGTCTTCGTGGTGCCCGTGCTCATCGTGCGACCTCCTGCCGGGCGGCGGACGCGTCGTCCGCCGCGAAGGACCCGTCGTAGTCGGCGAACCACGCCTTCTCGGCCTCGACGACCGCGTGCGGCGTGCCGTACACGTGCTCGAACATGCTCGACGACGCGGGAGCCGTCAGCGCCCGGGTCTCGGTGCGCAGGCGCTCGCCGAGCGCGTCCGCCTCGACGGCGAGGTCGGCGGCGAACGCGTCGTCCCACGCGTCCTCCGCGCGCAGCAGCGCCTCGAGCCGGTCGATGGGGTCGCGGCGTCGCCAGTACTCCTCCTGCGCGCGGGACCGGTACTTCGTGGGGTCGTCAGAGGTCGTGTGCGCGCCCATGCGGTAGGTGAACGCCTCGACGAACGTCGGGCCGCCGCCGGACCGCGCGCGCTCGAGCGCCTCGGCCGTCACCGCGTAGCACGCGAGGACGTCGTTGCCGTCGACGCGCACGCTCGGCACGCCGAAGCCGCCGCCCCGGCGGTAGAGCGGCACGCGCGTCTGCTTCGTCGTGGGCTCGGAGATCGCCCACTGGTTGTTCTGGCAGAACAGGACGATCGGCGCGTTGTTCACGGCCGCGAACACGAGCGCCTCGCTGACGTCGCCCTGCGAGGTCGCGCCGTCGCCGAAGTACGCCACGACGGCGGTGTCGCGCCCGGGGTCGCCCGTGCCGACGAGCCCGTCGCGCTGGACGCCCATCGCGTAGCCCGTGGCGTGCAGCGCGTGCGAGCCGATGACGAGCGTGTAGAGGTGCACGTTGTGGACCGTCGGGTCCCAGCCGCCGTGGTCGACGCCGCGGAACAGCCGCAGCCGGTCGACCGTGTCGATGCCGCGCACGTGCGAGACGCCGTGCTCGCGGTACGAGGGAAAGACGTAGTCCTGCGCAGCGAGGGCCCGGGCGGAGCCGATCTGGGCCGCCTCCTGGCCCTTCGACTGCGCGAAGAGACCGAGCTCGCCCTGGCGCTGCAGCGCCGTCGCCTCGTCGTCGAAGCGGCGCGTGAGGACCATGTCGCGGTACAGGCCGCGCAGCGCGGCGGCGTCGAGGTGCGCGACGCGCTCGCGGTACGGGTCCGTCTCCGGGGTCGTCACCCGGGCGCCGGCCGGGGTGACGAGCTGGATCAGGGGGGCGTCGTCAGGGCCGCCCGCCATGTCGGGAAGGTCGGGGACCGTGCTCGCCGCGTCCCGGGCAGGTGCACTCGCCTCGTGGTCCGTCACGCGAATCTCCTTCGGTGCGGGCCGCCTGGCGGCCGCCCGCTCGGGGGCAGGTGACGCCCTTGCGGGGCGCCGTCGTAACCTACGTCTCCGTAGCCTACGCAAGCGTAGGCTACGACTGCGTAGGTTCCGCTGCCGACGTGTCGCCCAACGTCTGCGGCAGCCGCTTGGAGGGAACCTCCAAACCCCACCGGAGCGCCCCCCGCGCGGGTCGGGCCGGCCCTACCGGGAGTACGCCCCGCCCGCCCGCAGGGCGTCGCGCTCGCGCAGGACCGGCCAGCGCGAGAACGCGAACACCAGGAACATCACGACGTTGAGGATCGGCACCAGGCCGACGAGGACCCACCAGCCCGAGTAGCCGGCCTTCTGGACGATCCGGACGTAGGCGACGAAGAAGATCACCGCCACCGCGACGTAGACCACGAGGGCTGCGCCGCCGAACAGCCAGCCGTAGTCGTCGACGAGCTGGTCGTACTCCACGTCGTCCATGGTCGCGAGTGTTCTCGCGGCGCGGGAGGTCGACAACCGGAGCGACAGGGGTGCAGACCACCACCGCCTGCACCGGCCATGGGGACCCCGAGGATCGGGACGCTACCGCCAGGTGGCGCTCACGCGCAGGAACAGGTCCGTGGCCTCCGGCTCGCCGACGCTGACCCGGAGGCCCTCCCCCGCGAACGGGCGGACGATCGCCCCGGCGGCGCGCGCCTCCTCGGCGCGCTGGACGGTGCGGTCGCCGAGGTCGAACCACACGAAGTTCGCCTGGGTCTCCGGCAGCTCCCAGCCCTGGTCGCGCAGCCCCTCGACGAGGCGCGTGCGGTCCTCGACCAGGTGCTCGACCCGGCCGAGCAGCTCGTCGCTCGCCCGCAGGGACGCCATCGCCGCCCCCTGCGCGACGTGGGAGACGCCGAACGGGGTCGACACCGCCCGGATCCCGGCCGCGAGCCGTGGACGCGCGACCGCGTACCCGACGCGCAGCCCCGCGAGCCCGTAGGCCTTGGAGAACGTGCGCAGGAGCACGACGTTCGGGTGCTTGCCGTACACCGCGAGGCCGTCGGGCGCCTGCGGGTCGCGGACGAACTCCAGGTAGGCCTCGTCCAGCACGACGAGCACGTCCGACGGCACGGCCGCGAGGAAGGCGTCGAGCTCGTCGCGGTGCACGACGGGACCGGTCGGGTTGTTGGGCGTGCACACCAGCACGACGCGCGTGCGCTCGGCGACAGCAGCGGCCATCGCCGGGAGGTCGAGCCGCCCCCGCCCGTCGCCCGTGAGCAACGGGACCTGGACGGACGTGCCGCCCGCGACCGCGACGGCGATCGGGTACGCCTCGAACGAGCGCCACGGGTAGACGACCTCGTCACCCGGCTCGAGCACGGTCTGGAGCACGTGCGCGAGCACGGCCACCGACCCGTTGCCGACGACGACCTCGCCCGGCTCGACGCCGAGCCGGTCCGCGAGCGCCCCGACGAGCTCGGTCGCGTACATGTCGGGGTACCGGTTGACGTCGGCCGCGGCGTCCGCGATGGCGGCGAGCACGGACGGCAGCGGCGGGTACGGGTTCTCGTTCGACGAGAGCTTGAAGGCCGCGGCTCCCGGGGCGACGCGGCCGCCCGGGACGTAGGCCGGGAGGGCGGCGACGGCGGGACGCAGGGCGACGCGGGGTTCGTGGGCCACGGTCCTCGATCATGCCACCCGTACGCGGCCGAGGGTGATATCCGCAGACAGGGCCTGCGCACCCCGTGCGGTGCTCCCTATGATCGTTCCCGGTGATCCGTCCAGGGACGAGGGGGCACGACTCGATGAGCGCGCCCCACGACGAGGACGACGGAGCAGGTCGGCAGGGGTCGCCGGTGCCCGGTGTCGTCGGCCTCGCGCGCCCCCGCCTCCTCGACCGGCTCGACCGGGCGCATCTCGCGCTCGTGGTCGCACCGCAGGGTTCCGGGAAGACGACGCTGCTCGCCCACGCCGCCCGGCGCGCCCCGACGGACGTCGTCTGGGTCCGGTGCGAAGCCGGGGACCCGGGGAGCCCCGACGGGCCGCGCCTGACGCTGCGGACGTCTCCGCGCCTCGCCGGACGGCTCGCGCAGGGCGACGGACCGGGACGGCTGTCCCGCCTGAGCCACGCCGCGCAGGACCCGCTGCTCGTGGTCGTCGACGACGCGCACCACCTCATCGGCAGCTCGCTCGAGGACGAGCTCACGGCTCTCCTCGCGCACGCCCCGCCGCACGTGTCGGTCCTCATCGGCTCGCGCCGCGCACCGCCCCTCAACCTGGCGAGGGTCGAGCTCTCGGCGCCCGTCACGCTGACGGACGTCGCCCTGCGGTTCAGGTCGTGGGAGGTCGAGCGCCTGTACCGGGAGCTGTACGGCGTCCCGCTCGCTCCCGAGGACGTCGCGGCGCTCACGTGGCACACGGACGGCTGGGCGGCCGCGCTCCACCTCTTCCAGCTCTCCGTCGCCGACGACCTGCCCGGCGAGCAGCGGCGCGCGATCCGTCGCCTCGACCACCGCCAGCGGTTCGCGTGGGACTACCTGCACACGCAGGTGCTGCGCCCGCTGCCCGTCGACCTCCAGCGCTTCCTGCACAGCACGTCGACGCTCGACCTGCTCACCCCGCGCCGGTGCGACGCCCTGCTCGGCGTCTCGACGTCCCGCGACACGCTCCAGCGGCTCGACCGCGCGACGTCGCTCGTCCGAGCCGTCGGCGAGGACGGGTACCGCGTGCACCGCGTCCTGCGGCGCCACCTGCTCGCCGCGGCGTCGGACGAGCTGTCGGTCGCGCAGGCGCGGTCGACCCACGCGCGCACCGCCGAGGTCCTCGAGGCCGAGGGCGCGCTGCACGAGGCGCTGCGTTCCCGCGGCCGCGCCCACGACCTCGCGGGGGTCGAGCGCCTCCTGACCCGGGTCGACCCCGGCGCCCACGACCGCGGCGAGCGCGAGTGGGGCTCGGCGTTCCCGGCCGACCTCGTCGAGGCCGACGCGGGCGTCCTGCTGGCCCGGGCGCGCGAGCTCGTCGCCGACGGACGCGTCGCGCAGGCCGAGGTCGTGGTCCGGCACGCCGAGGCGCGGGCGGACACCGACGCGGAGCGCCTCGCCGCCGCGCGCCGGGTCCTCGACGCGCTGAACGGGACTGCCGACAGGGTGTACACGCTCATGGACCCGAAGGGCCCGCGCCGTCCGGACTGGTTCCACCTCGTGATCGCCGCCACCGTGCGCGACCCGGGCGCGGTCGTGGCGCTGGCCCCCGCGACGGCGCGCGGCCGGGCGCTCGTCGAGGGGGTCGCGCGGCTCCTCGCGGGTGACCAGGTGCGGGCGCGCGAGGCGCTGCGGGACGCCGCCAACGACGTCGAGGCCGACGCCAGCATGATGCTGCTGGCCCAGCTCTTCACCGCCGTGTTCGCGCGGGTCCAGGAGGACGCCGGGATCGCCACGGTGCTCGACCGGATCCACTCCGAGGCCGAGCGCCGTGGGCTGGTCTGGCTCGCGCGCATCACGCACGGGGTCGTCCTCGCGTTCGACGACGACCCCGCGGCCCGGGACCAGGTGGCCCGGTGCGTGGCGTACTGCGAGCGCGACGGCGACCGGTGGAGCGCGCTGCTCGTCGCGGGCGCGGAGGTCGTCGCCCGGGCGCGACGCGGGGCCGGGGACCCGGAGGACTGGGAGAGGTTCGCGCAGCGGTGCCACGCGCTCGGGGCGGGGACCCTGGTGGCGTGGGCGCACGGAGCGCTCGCCGTCGCGGCGGTGCGCGCGGGCCTCCCCGACGCGGCCGACCTGGCCGCCCAGGCGGAGAGCCTCGCCCGGTCGGCGGACGTGCCGGGCGCGCTCGCGCTCGCCTACGTCGCGCTCGCCGGGTGCAAGCCCGCGCAGCGCGACGACCTGCTCCGCCTCGCGTCCTCGACCGCGCGGTCCGTCGGCCTGGACGACCCGACCCTCCCCGCTCCTCCCGATCCGGTGGCCGTGCCCGCCCCGGCGGTCCTGCCCCCGCACGCGGCGGAGGACGACGCGGAGGAGACCCGGCCGACCGCCCTGCAGGTCGGCGAGCGCGAGCGCCTGGTGGTCGTGCGGTGCTTCGGGGCCTACGACATCTCCGTCGACGGGCGCGGCGTCGACCTCTCGGGTCTCCGGCCGCGGGCCAGGCGGACCCTGCGCTACCTGTCGATGCGCGCCGGGCGGCCGGTCCACCGCGAACAGCTCGCCCGTGCCCTGTGGGGGGAGCTGGACCTCAGGTCGGCGATGCACAACCTGCACGTCAACGTCTCCGCCGTGCGCCGTGCCCTCGAGCCGCGCGGCGCACCGCGCGACGAGGGACTCGTCCGACGCGACGGCGAGACCTACATGCTCCCCCTGCCGCCGGGGTCGGACTGCGACGTCGCGCGGTTCGAGCAGCGGCTGTCCCGGGCACGACGGCTCGAGCACGAGCACCCGTCGTCCGCGGTGAGCGGCTGGCAGGCCGCCGTCGACGCCTACGGCGGCGAGCTCCTCCCCGAGGAGGGTGCCGCCGACTGGGTGCGGCCGGAGCGCGAGCGGTACGTCCTGCTCGCGGCCGGCGCCGCCGAGTCCCTCGCGGGCGCGTGCCTCCGCGCGGGCGAACCGGACCGGGCCGTGTCCGCCGCGCGGCACAGCATCGAGCTCAACCGGTGGGTCGACGCGCCGTGGCGGCTGCTGGTCGAGGCGCTCACGGCGCTCGGCGACCACGCCGCCGCGCTGCACGCACGCCGCGAGTACGACGCCGTGCTCCAGGAGCTGGGCGTGCACGAGCCCGTCAGCCGCGACCCCGGAACTCGACCTCGGCGATCGCCACCGACGTCTCTGGGGTCGCACGGAACGACGACACGATCGTGAGCCGGACCGCCGCGACGTCGTCCTCGACGACCTCGACGGTCTGCGGGCCGGGGACGTCGTCGAGCTCGACGCGGTGCTGCGCCGTCGAGCCGTCGGCACGGGTGACGGTGACGTCGAGCGAGCGCGGGCTCGAGCCCTGCAGGAACTCCTCCTGCACGGGCGAGGACCCTCCCGTGACGACCAGGTGGACGAGCCGGAAAGGCTGGTCGAACGTCAGGTCGACGGTCTGGCCTGCGCCGTCGCCCGGTTGCGCGGGCGACCACGCCAGGTCGTTCGTCCCGTCGACGAGGTGCGACGCCGGCCGGTCCGGGGCCTCGCTCGACGCGACGACCGTCACGGGGTTGTACACCTCGTCGCCCTGGAGCCGGTCCTGCACGGTGGTGGCACCGCCGCCGATGGTGTCGCGCAGCTGGTAGCCGGCGAACCCGAGGCCGGCCAGGACGAGGAGCGCGACGACCGTCTTCGTCGGGAAGCGGCGCCGTCGCCGCGGTCGGGTCCCCGCCGTCGGGGCCGGGCGGGGATCCGGACGCCACAGCCGGCTCCACCACGACCTCCTCCCCTGCACCCGGGCGTCGGCGAGGCTCGCGCCGCAGCGGCGGCAGAAGTGCCGCGTCGCGACGTTCCCCGCACCGCACGCCCCGCAGACGAGGTCGCCCGCCTCGGGCGGCGGCGCGTCGGGCTCGGGCGCTCGCGGCGCAGGCCGAGCGAGCGGCACCCCGGGCAGCACGGCGGCCGGCTCCCGGCCGGGAGCAGCCTCGGGAGGCGCGCCGCCGGCCGCCGAGGGCGCAGGCGCGGCGGACTCCGGCACCACGGAAGCGGGCACAGCGGAAGCGGGCACGACGGGAGCGGGCACAGCGGAAGCGGGGGGAGGGGCAGCACCGGGCACGCCGCCGGCGGCGGTGCTCGTCGCCACGGCCGGGGCCGGCTGGTGCTCGGTCACCGCCCGGGGCGCCGTCTGCACGGGGGCGGGCACCGGCGCAGCGGCCGGCTCCTCCCACTCCAGGTAGCCGCCGCAGGACCCGCAGAACGAGACACCCTGCTCGTTGGCCTGACCACAGGCCGGGCACGTCATCATCGGTTCTCCACCACCTCGAGCGTGTAGGGGACGTGGACGGGACGACACCGGTCGACGACCTCGTGCACGTGCCGGTCGTCGACCTCCGTGGCGTCGTCGACCAGGACGCGCACGTGGAACGCGGACGCGGCGGTCCCGGGCAGCTCGCCGCCGGGCACGACGGACGACGCCGTGCCGCCCGTGTCGGTGACCTCCACCTCGCCGCCGGTCACGGCGCGGACCGCGTCGGCCACGCCGCGCGCCGTCCCGCGCAGCCGCTGGGTGCGCGCCGCGTCCGCGACGGCCGCGCGCAGCCGCCCGGTCTCCCACCCCGGGTCGGCGTCCACGCCGACCCACCGCCCCACCCACTCGAGGTGGTCGCGCGGCGCGAGCCACGGGTCGACGTAGCACTCGAGGGTGTCGAGCGTGAGGAAGACGGGCGCGAGGGCGTCGTCGAAGGCGCTGACGAACCGCCCGAGCAGGTCGTCGTCGAGGTAGACGCCCGGGAGCATCGAGGTCACCGGGGCCGGGCTCGCGAGCCCGGCCACCGCGCCCCGCCGCGTCGGTCCGCCGGTCATGACGACTCCACCACGCGGACCTGGTGCTGGTAGGAGAACGCGAGGGCGTCCCCCGCCACGTCGACGCGCTGCACCGGTTCCCCGCGGTCGCCCGTGATCGGGTCGGCCGCGAACAGCTTGACGTCCTCGACCGCCTCGACGCCCGGCACGCCCTGGAGCACCGCGAAGATCTCCCCGGCGCGCACGGCCCGGCCGAAGGGCCAGCCCCGCCCGTCGAGGCCTCCACCGAGCGGGTCGACGTACGCGTTGAGGGCGCGCAGCGCGTCGCTCTCGAGCGGCGCCTGCCGGGTCCGGCGCCGGGCCGCGATCCGCGCGACGACGGTGACGCCCTGGTAGAAGGGCGGCTCGACGAGCACCTGCGTCCCGAGCATCCGGCGCGGCTCGAGGTGCTCGACGATGCGGTCGAGGACGTCCGGGTCGGGGACGAGGTCCTCGAAGCGGCGCGTGCCGTCGTCGGCGGCGGGGACGGCGGGGGCGACGAGGACCCGCACCGCCTGCGGCGCACCCGCCACGGGGACGCACCGCACGCGGGCGAGGTGCGGGGCGGCGTCGCGTGCGAGGTGCTCGTAGTCCTCGGCCGTGACGGCCCGGTCCCGCGTCCGCAGCGCGAGCGGTCCCCGCTCGCGCGCCTCGTCGACCGACTCGGCGTCGACGCCGCCGAGGGCCGGCCGGCGGTTCTCCACGCGGTCGACGAACCCGATGGTGCCGCGCAGCACGCGGACGGCCCCGGTCGCGACGTTGCCCGCCGGACCCCCGCCCACCTGGTACTCCGGCAGCCGCAGGAGCGCGCCCGACGGCGGCACCCTCCCGTGCAGCGTCAGCGTCCCGTCGACGTCGCGGACCGCGGGCGGCAGGTGGAGCTCGCCGGCCGCCCGGTCCAGGGTGAACACGGCGTCGTCCGGACCGGCCTCGGCGAACGAGCCGGTCTCGGTCCACGTCTCCCACCCGTCCCCGGTCGCCACCTCGAGCGTCACGGGCGTGGCGCCCGCCACGACCGGGCGGCGCTCGAGCGCGAACGTCTGCCCGGGCATGCCCTCGGACGTCCCCAGCACCTCGCCCGTGACCGTCTCCGCGTGCACCGCGCCGACCGTGCCGCCGACCGTGAACGCCTCGACGTCCTTCACGACGGGGGGCGAGCTGTAGGCGCGGGCCCCCTCCTCGGGCTCGACGACGCGGCACCGGACCCAGCCCGCCCGCAGCCCGTCCTGGACCGACGCCGCGTGGCCCGCGGGCACGTGCAGCACGACGTCCCCCGCGCGGTTGAGCCCGCCGGTCCCGTCGGAGTCGACGTCGCAGCGCACCCAGCGCTCGCCGCCCCACGCCTCCCAGACGAGCGGGGGCCGGCGCGGGTCGACCCCGACGCCCTGGACGTCGCAGTCGAACCGCAGCACGACGGAGCACGCCGGTGCCGCGTCGTCGAGCCCGACGAGCAGGACGTCCCCCGGCGTGGGCGGCTCGCCGAAGCAGGGGAACCGCTGGCCGGTCGTCACCGTCTCGGTGCGACGGACGGGCGGCGCGAGGTCCGCGCGCTGCGTGAGGAGGTGCACCCGGCGGCGCGGCGGCACGACGAGAGGGCCGGTCGTGCGGAACACGACCGCGTCGTCGTGCTCCGTCCGCGGCGTCGAGACCTCGGTCCCCTCCGGGACGACGACGGGCTCCTCCTGCGGCGCGGACAGCCAGAACGAGACGTCGACCGTGGCCGCGGTCGCGGGGTGCAGCGTCACGCCAAGAAGCTCGAGGAACGCGACGTACAGACGGTCGGGCACCCGGTTCAGCCGGTACAGCATCTGGTCGGTCATGAAGGCGAACGTCTCGATGAGGGTCACGCCCGGGTCGGACACGTTGTGGTCGGTCCACTCGGGGCAGCGCGCCTGCACCATCCGCTTCGCGTCGTCGACGAGGTCCTGGAAGCGGCGGTCGTCGAGGTTCGGGGACGGGAGCACGTCACTCGCCCCCCTCGACCGCGGGCACGGTGTCCCGGGGGATCACGTAGAAGGGGAAGACGAGGTTGCGCGGGTCGTTCGTGCCGCGCACCGCGTACCGGACGTCGATGTACAGCACGCCCTGGTCCACGTGGTCGAACCGCACCAGCACGTCGTGCAGCTCGATCCGCGGCTCCCAGCGGTCGAGCGCGACGCGCACGGCGTAGGCGATGTCGCCGGCCGTCCCGGCGTCGGCCGGGGCGAACACGTAGTCGTGGACCGCGCAGCCGAACTCCGGGCGCATCGGCCGCTCCCCGGGTGCGGTGGCGAGGATGAGGCGGATGCTCTCCTCGATCTCCTGCGTCCGGCGCACGAGCGCGATGCGCCCCGTCCGGTCGGTCCGCAGCGGGAACGCCAGACCCGCCCCGATGAACTCCTGCCCCACGGCTCCTCCTCGGCCTCAGTTGATCTTCACGAGCGAGCCCTTGACGGTCGTCACGCCCGACGACGTGACCTGCGCCGTGCCCGTGCCGTCGAGCGTCGCGGTCGCGCCCTGGAGCGCGAGCCGGGCGTCGGCGGTGATCGAGATCCTCGGCGCCGTGAGCTCGATCGCGCTCGTGCCCTCGAGCGCGACCTGCACGCCCTTCACGGTGACCTTCCCCGTCGTCGACGTGCAGGTCACGTCCTGCTGGGCGGTCACCTCCACGGCCTTCTGCGCGGTGAGCCTGACCGGCCCGGACGACGTGATCTCGATCGCGGCCTCCGGCTTCTGGACGAGCACGACCTGCTCCCTGCCGCCCTTGTCCGAGACGACCAGACGCTCCTCGCCGGGCTTCTCGACGAACTCGAGGTGCATCCCGGTGCGCGACGTGATGGTCCGGCGGGTCACCGCCCCGCTGTTCCTGTCGACGTAGGGGACGGCGGACGGCGCCGGCGGCTTGTCCTTCGTGCTGAACAGGCCGCCGAGGACGTACGGCTGGTCGAGCTCCCCCTCGGCGAGGGCGACGAGGACCTCGTCACCCACCTCGGGCAGCACGAAGGTGCCACGCATCGCCCCGGCGCCCGGCTGGACGACGCGCGCCCACCAGCTCTCCAGCGAGTCGTGCAGCACGGGGATCTTGACCTTGACGCGGCCGACGCCCTCGGGGTCGTCGGTCGACGTGACGACCGCGGGCAGGATGCCCGCGCCCCGCGCACCCTCGCGAGGGCGTGACCCGGCGACCGTGCCGTACGTGGAACGGTCGGACGCGTCCGCGACCACCAGGTGCGTCAGGTAGCCGCGCTCGCCCGAGAGCTCGTGGCGGACGCCGCTGACGACGTACTTGCCGTCGAACGGGTCGCCGCACCCGGCGAGCGCGACCGGGCGCCCGACGGCGATCTGCGGGTTGCCGAGCACGGTCGCCTCGATCTCGGCGAACCCGCCGCCGACCCGGTCGGCCACGGACCTCGCGCTCGCGGTGACCTGGCCCTGCGACGCCAGGGACGTGCTCGAGACGAGGAGGGGCGGGGTCGAGAACCGTGCGCCGAGGCGCGCCGGGTCGGTCGTGCCCAGCCGGGCGCTCGGGGTCGACGCCTGCGCACGCCCGACGAGCGCCTGCTTGCGGAGCTGGTCCCAGCCGCGCGCCTCGACCTCGCGCACCTGGGACGCGCTCGTCACGGTCGCGCGCAGCGACAGCAGGTTGACGCCGTGCTCGACGACCGCGGGGTCCTGGCGCGCGCCCGTCGTGCCCGAGGGCGCGCCGCGTGCCTCCACGGGCCGCCGGAAGTCGAGGCGGCCGTCCGTCACGCCGACCACCCGACCGCTCCGTACCGCGAGGCGCTGCAGGAGCTCCCAGTCGCTGATGTTCGGCTGCCACACGTGCTCGAGGACCTCGGTGGTCGCGTCGACCGTGCCGACCGGGAGGCCGGCCACGCCCGCGACCTTGCGGACGACGTCGGACGCCGTCACGTTGACGTACGTGGCGACGCGGCGGGCGTCGACCAGGCGGTGCGCCGTGTCGTAGCCACGCACCGTCGTCTGGCGGCCGCCCGGCCCGATCTCGGTCTCGAGCGAGGTCACCTCCCCTGCGAGGAGCGGCGTGGGACCGCCCGACCCGCTGAGCTGCACGGCCAGGTCGATCTTCGCCCCCACCCGGATCCCCGCCTTGTCCAGCACGGCGCCGTGCTCGTCGGAGAGCCGGAGCACGAACAGCGCCGGCTGGTCGCGCCGGGCGTCGACGAGCACGGACGTGAGCGCGGGCTCGACGTCGGCCGCGAGCTCCCGGCCGTCGACCCGCACGACGACGCGGGCGCTGTGCTCCTCACCGTGCACCGGAGACCACCCGTGCCCGTCGTCCGACCGCCGGGTCCCGCAGGTCCTCGACCGTGGGGAGGAGCACGCGGTCGCCCGCGCGCAGCCGGAACGGGTCGTCGAGCCGGTTGGCCTCCGCGACGTCCCGCCACAGCCCGGGGTCGCCGTACTCGCGGTACGCGATCCCGGCGAGGGTCTCCCCGTGCACGACGACGTGCTCGCGATGGGGCACGAGCCCGCCCGAGGTCGGGTTCTGGCGTGGCGCCTCACCGGCGATCTCCTCCAGCGTCACCGAGCACACCGCCCGGATCGGCAGACCGCCGGACGTGAACAGCGTGTACCGGACCTGGACGCCGCTGACGTAGGCGAGGAACCCCGTCAGGCTCCCCCACCGGAACAGCACCCACGGCGGGGAGTCCTTGCGCTGGTCGTGCGACGCCGTCGTCGGGACGCACGCCGTGAAGAGCTTCTCCACGGCCTTGACCACCGCGTCGTCGTGGTCCTGCGACGCGTCGAAGAACATCTCGAGGGACAACCGCGACGGCTCGGGGCCCTGGAACTGCGGGGGGCTCGAGCGGCGGTTGCCCGGGTTCGTCGGGCGCGTCCACGTGGCGGCCTTCTGCAGGGCCAGCTCGGTGGGGTTGAACTGGAACGCGATGCGCCCGATCTCCGGGCCCGCCTTGGCGAGCGACCCGTCCTTCGACGGCTCGAAGAGCAGGAGGTAGGCGTGCTCCAGCTTGGAGCCCGACCCGGTCCCCCCGGCCGCGGCGGCGTCGAGGCCGACTGCAGAGGCCATCTCAGCTCACCCCGCAGCCTTCGGCGGCACGAACCCGTGGTGCGCGACCTCCACCGACTCGACCACGACCGACGAGTCCGTCGTCGACAGCGTCGGTCCCGACCAGCGCACCGGGACGACCCCCATCAGACCGAACCGGGCCACCTCCGTGCCGTGCGCCGTCATCGCGTCGATCGTCGCCGTCCCGAACTTGTAGCCGCTCGTCACCATGGACGTGAACCACTCGCCGATCTTGGCGCTGTCCCGGTTGAGGGGGCGCGTGAGCGTCACGTTCGGGAACCGCAGCCGGGTGGGGAACTGCCACACCGAGCCGTTGTTCCCGCCCTCCTCGCGCGTCTCGACGGTCACCTCCGCCCCGAGCCCGGAGCACGAGCTGAAGAGCCCGAGGTTCCAGTCGTCGAGGAAGATGCGGTACCGGATCCCGACGGCGAGCGTCGTCTCCTCGTAGATCGTCACAGCTGCCACCCCCGGTCGACGCGCAGACCCAGCCGTTCACGGTCGACGAGGACCTCCTGGCGCAGCCGGCGGAGCAACGGGTCGGTCAGCCGCCGTGCCAGGTCGTCGAGCTCCGCCTCCGTGACGGGGAACCGGCCGGCCGACGGCGGTCGCCCGGCCGGCTCGGAGGAGGCGGCCGCGGTGGTCGACGACGTCGCTACCGGTCGCGCCACCGTCGCCGACGCGGCAGCCGGTCCCGCCGCTGTCGGCGCGACGGCGGTCGGCAGGGTGGTCGGCCCGGTGACCGGCGAAGCGGCGACCGGTGCGAGCGCTGCCGGTGCGAGCGCTGCCGAGGCGAGCGCTGCCGAGGCGAACGTTGCCGGTGCGAGTGCGGGAGCTGCCGGCGCCAGCGCCGCGGGCCCGGGTGCTGCGGTCCTGGGCGCTGCGGACCCGGGTGGCGCGACGGCCGGGGTGCGATGGGTACCGATCGTCCCGCGCGTCCGCCGGGACGGCGGCCACGTGCCCGTCCCGTCGGCGTCGCGCGACACCACCGCTCCGGGGGCCGGAGCGCCGAGCAGAGGTCGCGGCGCGGCGACGAGCGGGCGCGGTCGCGTCGCCCGGGCGCCCGGTTCGACGGCGAGCCGCCCGACGGCGAGAGCCTCGTCGCTCGGGGGCTCGTCCGGCGCCAGGTCGGCGATCCGACGGGAGACGACGGGATGCTCGGCGACCTGACGGGACACGACGCCACGGTCTGCGACCTGACGGGACACGACGCCGACCGCGCTGACGGGGCGATGGGTGACGGCACCGTCGGGCCGAGGGGCGTCGAGGGCCACGGCGGCACGCGGCGCGACCGGCTGGGTCGTGGCGGTCCGCTGGAGGGCGGCTCGCCCTGCGGGGGGCGCCACGACGGTCGGGGCAGGCGCCGCCGACGACATCACGGCCCTCTGCGCCGGCACCGCGCGGACGGCGGGCGGCGACCCCGGCGCGGCAGAGGACCGCGCCGCGGTCGACGGCACGGCGGTCGACGGCACGGTGGTCGACGGCACGGCGGTCGACGGCACGGCGGTGTGGGCTGCGACGGACGGCGTCGACGGCAGCGCCAGGGACTCCGACCGTCTGCCCGACGCCGTCGTCGACGAGCGCACCCGCGGAGCCGGCGCCGAGGGCGAGGGCGCCGGCGTCGTGGAGACCGATCGCGCGATGACCGGGGCCGGGGAGGGCACGGAGGGGGACACGCTCGAGCGGAGGAAGGCCGGCGCGGTGCGCACGGTCTGGGCTGCCGAGGGTGGCGCCGCGCCCGACGCGCTGCCGGCCCCGGAGCCGTCCCGTGCACGGTGCAGAGCCGGTGCGTCCGCCGTCGCCCCGACCGCGCCGCGTGACGGGCCGGTCGGCGTGGGCACGGCGGCGGACGGCGTCTCGTCCGACCGCACGGAGCTCCGCGCGTGGGCAGCACGGGAGACCTGCGCCGGCACCGGCGCGTGCTGCGGTCCTGCGAGGCGCGCTCCGTCGACCGGTGCGGGCGGCGGAGCGCCGTGCGGGACAGCACTCTCGGCTCGGTCCGGCCCAGGCACGACGCCGCCCAGGGTCGGGGCGTCGGCGACCTGTCGCGACACGACCGGTCCCGGCACACCGATCCGGTTCGCCGGCGCCGGGTCCGCGTCCTCGCCCGCTGCGCGTCCGGGTGCGGACGCGGGTACGGGTGCGGACGTGGGTGCGGGTGCGGACGTGGGTGCGGACGTGGGTGCGGGGTCAGGTGCGGGTGCGGGAGCACCCGACGGAGGACCGGGCACGGGTCGCACGACCCCCGTCGCGGACCGTCGGACGAGGACCGCTCCCCGACCGCCCGCCGCCGACCCGGTGCCCGTCTCCGTCGGCGCAGGGCGCGCCGAGGGCGACGAGAGCGGCAGCGGCGTGGACCGCTGTCCCGACGTCCGCGCGTGTGCGACCGTGCCCGTCGCCTGGACCGGTCGTGGAGAGGGTCCCCCGGCGCGCGGGCCCGCTCGGTCCGGCACGAGGGGCACCTCCCCCGGCGAGCCGGGAGGAGCCGCCTCCGGCGAGCGAGCGGGATCGGCCGGCGGCTCCGGCGCCGAGGCTTCGGCGCCCGACGGCGGGGCGTCTCCCGGGAGCACGCCGGACCGTTGCGTCGGGAGCTCTGCGCCGCTCGTGGATCGCCCGACCGGCGTCGTGCGGGTGTCGGGCGCCGGACGTCCGGCACCCGCCCGCGCCGAGTCCGACGTGACGGGGAGGAGCGGTTCGGCACCGACGACCGGGACCTCCGGAACCACCCCGCTGCCGCGGGCCCGCTGGACCCCTGGCGGCAGGGGCGACACCGGCTGCCCGTCGGACGGCGCCGCCGTGCGGGACACGAGACGGCTCACGGCCGGCGACACCGGCGAAGCGGTGGGCACCGGCGAAGCGGCGGGCACCGGCGAAGCAGTCGGCAGCGCGGCAGTCGGCAGCGCGGCAGTCGGCAGCGCGGCAGTCGGCAGAGGTGCCCCGAGACCGAGTCGTTGGACCCGTCGTGGGCCACCGGCGGACCGAGGTGGTGCAGGCGGCACCGCCGTCGTGGTCACCGTCGTCGGGGACGCCGCCGACAGGGGCTCCGCCGTCGTGGGATCCGCGATCGTGGGCTCCGTCGTGGCGGGACCGGCCGGCAGCTGCGCCGCAGCGGAGGGCGGCGTCGTCGCCAGCATGCCGGCGGTCGAACGCTGCGCGGTCGGTGCGGGTCGCACCGGCGCGACGGGCGGCCCGGTCACCGGTGCAGCCACCGGTGCCAAGGACGCGGCGAGGGGCAGGACGGTCCCCGTCCCGTCGGAGAACCCCGCCGTCCCGGTGCCCGCCCCACCTGTCGGCGTGGCCGACGGCGGAAGGTCCGGGACGACGTCGGGCACTGCCGCGCCCTGCTCGGACGCACCCGGTCGCGCAGGCAGGAGCTGACCCGCCGGTGGTGCGAGCGTGGTCGCGGTGCGCGCGACGACGACGGGCCGGCTCGCGGGCAGCCGGTCGGACACCCCCGCGGCGCTCGTGAAGCGGCCGGAGGGGTAGGGCTGCGACCAGCGGGCAGCGGCCGGGACGGGCGTGGGCGCGTCGTCGGGCACGAGGAGCGCGAGCTCGAGGTCGGACGACACCACGCGCTGCACCTGCCGGGCCCCGTCGCCGTCGACGACGCCCGACGGCGCGCGGTGGTCGACCGCGTGCCCCATCGTCCCGAGGAGCCGCGGGCTCGACCACGCGGCGAGCCCGGCGGGGAACTCCGTCGGCGACGTCGTCAGCCGCAGGTCGCCCAGGACGCGCTGCACGGGTGGGACGAACGCCCAGCCCACGGGCGGCGTCGTCCCCTGGCTGCCGGGACCCTCGCCCGCGGCGCGGGCGGCGACCGCGGCCCGGGGGCCGGTCGCGGTCGCCGCCCGCTCGCGGCGCTGCCACGGCCACCGCACGGTCAGCGCCCCTCGGACAGGCGCGTGTTGATCTTCGAGATCTCGCGGGCGAAGCGCTGCCGCACCCCGTGCTCGAGGTCGAGGATGTCGTCCGGCGACCAGTGGAAGTGGTAGGCGACGTACGCGATCTCCTCGTACAGCCGGTCGGTCGCGTACGTCACGATTCCCCCAGGCGGCCGCCCGCGAGGTCGATCGTGAAGCGGTGCGAGCACTCGGGGCACGTCACGGCGGCCTTGGTGTGGCCCTCCGCGTTGACCCGCCGGTAGAAGTCCTGGAGGAACGCGACGTCGGACGCGAACATGTTCTCCACGACGTTCGTCGAGATGCTCGACATCGAGCCGAGCGACGTGATGACGCGACTGAGCAGGACCACCGTCGTGAACGCGGCGTTCTCCTGCACGCGCGAGTCGTACAGCGGCAGCAGCTCGTCGCGGGCGGTCGCCAGACGCATGGTCCCGCGCGTGTGCCGGACGCCGTCGGCGTCGACGTACCCGCGCGGGAGCTCGAAGTCGAACTCCGTGCGCAACGGTGCCGGTGTGCCCGACGACCGCCCGGCGCCGGGCGTCTCCTGCTCGCCCGGCGCGTCGCGGTCCAGGGTCTCCAGCGCTGGACCGCGCTGCATCAGCCGACCGTCATCTCGTCGTAGGCGACCGTGAACTTCTCGGTCGCGGGCTCCGTCGCGCCGGCCTTCATCGCGGAGACCTCGACGCTCGACACCCAGCAGTTCGTGAAGTTGTACGACTGGAGGGTCGCGCCGGTGTAGTCGAGGAAGGCCACCGCCGCGGTCTTGCGCGACCCCTTGACGTCGCCCTGCGCGACGATCTTGAGCCAGTCGGAGATCGTCTTGCTGTCGGTGAGCCCGCGGGTCACGGTGAACTCGCCGGGCTTGGCCCGGCCCATGAGCTGACGGACCACGTACTTGCCGTCCTTGGTCTGCTGCTTGTGCTCGATCTTCTCGACCTCGGACTTGATGCCGCTGACCTCGATGACCTTGGGGACCTGGATCCCGTCGATCGTCACGATGAACCCGTTCGCGGCGGACGAGTCGAGGGGGTCGGCGAGAGGCATGGTGCGCTCCTTCGTGTGCGTGCGGTGTCAGGGGGGTCAGGTGTGCCGGTCGCGCTACTCGGCGACGAGGCTCGTGCCGCCCGAGAACTGGGACAGCTGGAAGATGACGAACTCGGCCGGCTTCACCGGGGCGATCCCGACCTGGCACACCACCTGGCCGGCGTCGATCCCCTCGGCCGGGTTGGTCTCGGCGTCGCACTTGACGAAGAACGCCTCCTCGGGCGTCAGCCCGAACAACGCGCCCTTGCGCCACTCGTTGACGAGGAAGCTCGCGATCGTCCGGCGGATCCGCGCCCACAGGGCGGGGTCGTTCGGCTCGAACACGACCCACTGCGTGCCGACGAGGATCGACTCCTCGAGGTAGTTGAACAGGCGTCGCACGTTGACGTACCGCCACGCCGGGTCGGACGAGAGGGTGCGCGCGCCCCACACGCGGACGCCGCGGCCCGGGAACGCCCGGATGCAGTTGATGCCGACCGGGTTGAGCAGGTCGTTCTCCGCACGCGTGATGTTCGTCTGGAGCGTGATCGCGCCCCGCACGACCTCGTTCGCGGGCGCCTTGTGCACGCCGCGCTCGGCGTCGTTGCGTGCCCACAGGCCGGCCATGTGGCCCGACGGCGGGGCGAACACGTTGGTCCCCGAGAGCGGGTCGAAGATCTTCACGTACGGCCAGTAGAGGGTCGCGTACTTCGAGTCGTAGCCCGCGCCGGAGACGCGCCACTCCTTGACCTGCTGGGCGTTCAGCCCCGGCGGCGGGTCGAGGATCGCCATCCGGTCGCCCATGAGCTCGCAGTGCGCGATCATCGCGAGCTGGACCGCCTGGAACGTCTCCAGGTCGATCGCGTCCTGCTCGAGCGCCGCCACGAGGTCCGGGACCGCGACGATCGTGACGTCGTCCACCGCCTCGAGCCCGCTGAACCCCGTCCGGTCGGCCGCGTCGCCGATGTAGTCCTCGGCGCCCAGGTCCTCCGTCGACGGCGGCTCGGGCTCCGGCTCCGGGGCGACGAGCTCGACGGCGCCCTTGTCCGGCTTCATGAGCGCGCTGCCCTGGGCGACCTCCTCGATCATGATGATCTTCGAGTCCGCCTTGACCTTCGTCGCGACGTTGTCCGCGCCGCGCTTCGTGGTGACGTTGTCGAAGGACTCGGCCTCCTTGCCGTCCACCTTGACCACGAGCTTGAACTGGTCGTCCGGCGCGGAGTCGCCACCGGCGTCGGCCACCTCGATGGTGATCTTCTTCGGCTTGCCCGTCGTCTGGCCGTCGAGCGCGGAGACCCGGTAGCCGCCGAGGGCGGCCACGGGCGGTCCGGCGAGCGCCTTCGGCGCGGCCTTGCCACGGCCCGACGACGCGGGCGCCGCCCCGCCGATGCGCACGACGTAGCAGTTGCCGCCGCCGTTGAGGAAGTAGCCGTACACCGCGTGCGCGAGGTACGAGCCGGGTACGAAGTCACCGAACGTCTGCGAGAACTGGGACCAGTTGGACACGAGCGTCGGCTCGTCCACCGGCCCCTTGGCCGCGAGACCGACGAACGCCGCGACCGACGTGCCGACCCCCTCGATGGGCCGTGAGCCGGCCTCGACCTCTTCCACGTACACGCCGGGCGAGAGATACGTCGTCATGTCGTCGTCGCCTCCTTGGGAACACGCTGATGAGGACCAGAGTGATCCCGCGGCGACCAGGAGTTCAGGGCCGGTCGGCTACCTCCCGGGGCAGACGTCGCTGCCCGATCGGGCGGCACGCGCGCGGATCCCCGGTCCCGGAGAGCACGACGGGCCTCGCGCCCGGCGACGACGCCGCCGGACGCGAGGCCCCGTGGTGCCGGGTCAGCCGCAGGCGAGCGCGTCGTACGCGACGTCGGCGGCGAACGACCGCCCGTCGCCCGACGCCGACACCTGGGCGCCGCCCGCGCCCACCGACGCCGACCGCACCGCGAACGACTGGTACGCGGACCGGCCGGGCTCGACGCCCGTCACGGTCCGGGTGCCGAACGGCGTGGTCAGCGTGATGTCGACCGGGACCGGCTCGTCGTTCGTCGCCCGGACCGCGACGTACGCCCTGCCTGCGAGGCAGCGCGCCTGGGCCTGGGTCGAGACGGCCAGGTCGTGCGCCGCGGTGAGGCCGATGACGCCGCGCACGGCCAGGCTGGCGCGGACGACGCTCGCCCTCGCGCCGGCGTCGTCCACCTGCGTCTCGGCGAGGTCCTGCGCCTGCGCGACCAGTGCCTCGGCCGCGCCCCAGTCGCCCGCGTCTGCGGCGTCCAGCGCCTGGCGCATCAGGTCCTGGACCTGCTCGCCGACCACGGCGTCGACCGTCCCGGCGGCGACGCGGTCGCCCACCAGCTCGACGACGTCCGTGTACCAGGCCGGGTCCGCCGCGACCTCCGCGTCCACGTAGCCGGCCTCGACCGCAGCACGCGTCGAGGCGACGACGGCGTCCGCGTACTCCTGCGGGTCGGGGTACCAGGCGGCGAGGGTGGCGTCGTCGACGGGCGTGGAGCCGCCGTCGAGGAAGCAGAAGCCCGGACCGGCGTTCGCACCCGAGTTGATGCGGAACGGCACGTCCTGCTGGGCGAGGCGGATGCCCCCCAGACCCAGGCCGAGCTCGTCGCGCACGACCGTCCGCGGGTCCTCGGTCAGCTCGATCGGCTCCGCCGACGGAGGGGCCGTGCCGTCGGACACCCAGGCGGCGACGTGGTCGTACACCGTGCCCTGGACCATGTGCTGCGGGACGCGCGACCCCGACGGCTGATCGCAGGTCTGCGGCGTCCCGGGATAGCCGCCGGGTGCGGAGCCGACGTCGCGGATCCGGAGCCGCCCGTAGTCCGTGATGAGCTTCCAGTCGCCGTGCGACGCGCCCGCGACCTCCCACGTGCGCAGCACGTCGGTGTCGGGCTGGCGCTGCGCGGCGCCGAGGAGGTCGATCGCGACGTCGGTCTCGCTGTTGATCTTGAACACGGGCGTCTCGAGGTCGTCCCGCACCACGCCGCCCCCGCCGTGGAGGACGACCGCGTCCACCACGTCCGCGAGCGGGTCGACCGAGTTGACGTAGGACCACAGCCGGCCCGCCGACTGCGAGTGGCCGGTCGCGACGACGCGCTCGGCGTCGAGCGGCCCGAGCGGTGCGGTGCCGGCGGGGTCGCGCACCGCCTGGACCGCCTGGCTGAAGACGTCCCACGAGAGCGTGTCGTCCATGATCGCGCCGCCGTCGGTGAGGTCGAGCGTGCCGTAGCGCTCGGGGCTCCAGGTGCGCAGACCGGTGGCGGAGTGGACGCCCGCGCGCTGCGCGGAGACGCCGACCCAGGCGTAGCCCTCGCGGACGAGGTGCTCGTGCGTCTGGAACCAGTCGACCTCCTGGTCCCACTGGTTCGAGACGTTGTACCACTCGGCGATCACCGTGCCGTTGAACGCGTCCGGGTCGACCGGGCGGCGGACGACGATGCGCGTCCGGTAGTCGTGCCCGGTGCTGAGGACCGTCGCGTCGGTGGCACCGTCGGCCTGGTACCGCGTCGCCTCGCCCTCGAGGAAGAACTCCTCCTCGACGTAGCCGTGCCCGGCGAGGTCGTAGTCGGTGGCGAGGAACGGGTAGCCGTGGGCCGGGTCACCGGGAGCCGACGTCGCGGGTATCGGGCCGACGACCTCGGGATCGGGCGCCGCGTCCGCGGCACCTGCGGGCAGTGCCAGGCCGGTCAGGAGCAGCGTCCCGGAGAGGGCGAGGGCGAGCGGACGTCGGGCGAGGCGTGCAGGCATGGACGACTCCTTCGTCGGGGACCCGACCGCGCCGTCGGGACGCTCAGCAGCCTAAGGACGATCCTGACCTATGTCGACCGGTCGGCAGGTTTTGTAGTCCCAACGCCGGAAGTTCCGTGTGCCGCAACGCCGGCCCGCGCCGCGGAAGCGGACGCGCCCGAACGGGCACCTCGATGTCACTAAGGGGCAGGGTCGCGCCGCGGGCCTGGCCTCGGCTGGTCCACCCCCGACACCATGGACGAAGGAGCGGCGACCCGGGAGGCGCGATGCACCACCACGAGCTCGAGCACGACGTCGAACGGAGATCGGGGCGCGCCCCGGCTGCGGCAGACATGTGCCGCGCAGTCGTCGCCGGTTCCCAGATCCCCGGCGCGCTCCTCGGTCTCCAGCGTCTCGCCGGCAACCGTGCCCTGTCTGCGGCTCTGACCACGCCCGCGGTTTCCCTGCAGCGATTCGACACGTACACCGGCCTCAAGGCGGAGCACGCGCAGAAGGTGCTCAAGAACCATCTCAAGGGTGACCCGCCGTTCAAGCCGATCAAAGGGAACTTCGGCAGGATCTCGTGGTTCGCCGGTACTGGGCGACCGTATGTCGGTGGGCAGGCCCAGAAGTACGACGTGGTCGTCCACGTCACCATTGACGACCCGAAGAAGATGTCCTCGGGTGACGTCCGCGACTTCATCGAGAACTACGGCAGAGCCAACGGGGTGAACCTTCGGAACCCGGCAACTCACCACGACTTCTGGGTGGCCCTCGGGACCTGGCTCGAAGGACGTGGGGCCGTCGAGGTCCCGATCGACGTGTCCAAGGTGAACTGGGAAGAGGCCGGCACGTTCGTCGTCGTCGACACGAGCGCACGTGAACGCGTCCGGCTGCGCGACCCGGCACGGCTCGAGGCAGACCTTGCGCCCGCTGGGCCGACCACTCGTGCGGACGTCGCGGCCAAGGCCGGGGGCGCGGCGTCGTCGTTTTGCGTGACCCTGCGGCTTCCCGTGGCGTCGACGGCGACGCCGGCGGGCGCACTCGCTGCCGCACAGTCGAGGCTGCAGGCCCATCTGCGCACAACCCCAACCACGGCCAGAGCGACCAACAGGACCATAAACCCGCCGCCGACAACCGCGGCAGAGCGCTTGACGGGCGCGACCGCCGACGTGACCGTCGAGCTCGTGTTCGCCGACTACGCAAGGGCGCGGACCCAGGCCAAGCTCATCTCGACAGCGATGGGGGACGGGAAGCTCGACTCTGCCAGGGCCATCATCGCGGGGACCGGTTGGCCCCCCAAGGCGACCAAGTCCTACCGGACCTGATCTCTACGCCACGATGCGCACGGGCCGCGCCCGCAGGGTGGCGCGAGATCACCGGTGCATCGCCCGCTCGGCGTTCGCCGTGGCCTCGCGCTCGAACCGGTCGCCCGGGTCGGAGATGCTGACGCCGTCCCCGGTGGGGGTGCCGGAGACAGGACCGCTGCGCTGCTGCACGACGTGCGTCAGCTCGTGCGCGAGCGTCGTCCTGCCCGCGGTGGACGTGGTGTCGAACCTTCCGGCCCCGAACACGACGTCCCGGCCGACCGTGTAGGCGTGCGCGCCGACGGCTGCGGCGGACGACGCCGCCGTCCCGCCGGTGTGGACGCGCACGTCGGAGAAGTCCGCACCGAGCCGCGACTCCATGTCTTCCCGCACGTCCGGGGCGAGCGGCGACCCGCCACCCCGCCCGACGACGTCGAGCACGGGTGACCGACCCCCGTCGAGCACCCGTTGCAGCGCGTCGTTGCCGATGTGACGTTGCAGCGCCGCGATGTCGTGGATGCCGAGCGCGCCGACGCTCCCAGCGGCGAGGACGGCGGCACCGTTCGCCCGACCCGCGTCCGCGATGGTCTGGGGACGACGTGTGCCACCCGTCGGCCCGGGCGGTCGCTGGCGCGCGACGTGGTGGTCGTCGGGCTTGTGCTCGGCTGTCATTGCGTCGTCTCCTTCGTGCTCGCACCGACCTTCCTGCGGCCCACTCCCCCGGTTCGTCCCAGGATCTCGGCCGGGACGACCTCGTCGATACGGGCCGCGGTGCGGAAGTCGGAGGCGTCCCGGAAGTAGTAGTCGACGAGCGCGGGAGACTTGATTCCCGTCCACGTCATCACCTCGCGGATCTCGGTGACGTTCTTCGGGTAGAAGTCGCCCTCCTTCTCCTTCCTCAAGGCCATGAGCACCAGCACGGTGACAAGCTCCGTCGCTCCTTCGACGAGTCCCGGCCACCCCTTCGCGTCGCCGTCGCCCACGTGCTTGTCCCAGCCCGCGCCCGAGAGGATGTGCAGCGCCTCGTGGATGGCGTGGTGCGGCCGTACGACTCCGGCACGCAGGTTGAGGTGTCGTGGCATGACGTAGCGCTCCGCGAACGCGAGGGCGCGCCAGCTCCCCATGACGACCTGGAGCGTCCGTGCGTCGGTGACCTGGACGGCGGGGATGGCGAGCCACTCGGCCAGTCGCAGCTGCGCGAACTCGGTCGCGCCGACGACCCGGACCCGACCGGCGAGGGCGGACGCGAGCCGGGTCTGCGCGGCCTGTGGTAGCCAGCTCACTGCGCGGAGGTCGTTGATCAGCTCGTCCTCGACCGCCTGGCGGTATGCGCCCGGATCGTTCCTCCGTCGCTCCAGCTCGGTCGCGGCGCCTGCGATCTGTCCCTCGAGCTGGCGGTAGTGCAGGGCGTCCGTGCGCAGCGTGTCCAGATCCTTCGCCGCGTCGAGAACTTCCCGGGCCGTGACCGTCCGGCCGAGCACCTCGGACAGGACGCGGGGGAAGTCGAACAGGATCACGCGCTGGACCTCCTCGGGCAGCGTCTTCACCTCTGTCACCGTCACCGTCCGCTGCACGACGGCGCCCGCGACGGGTCCGAGCACGCGCGACACCTGGGCGTTGCCCACGTCGCGCTGGAACGCGGTCAGGCCGGTGGGGTGGTGCGGGAAGGCGGTCGCGGACGTCGTCGCACCGGGACGCGCCCCACCTCCGGAGACCCGACGCGGCCCAGCCGGGCGGGGGCGATCGTCATGCTCGGTCATCACTCCACCAGCTCCCAGTACGGTCCGAACTCGCCCGGCTGGGTCAGCCGGCCGAGCTTGCGGTGCTCGCGGTGCACCGCGGTGACGAGGTGCCGCATCTCGACCACGCCGTCGTCGGCGGCGGCGAGGTACGCGGCGGTGACGGCCGCGGAGCGGATCCCTCCGCCCGCGAGCTCGAACGCCTTGGCGCAGAAGTCGAGGTCGAGGTCGTCCGCCCGCGGGACCACGCGCCCGAGGCACCGGTCCCACAGGAGGCGGCGCGCGGCGTCGTCGGGCACGGGGAAGTCCACGACGACGTCGAGCCGACGCGTGAACGCCTCGTCGATGTTCGCGCGCAGGTTCGTGGACAGGACGACGAGCCCGTCGAACGTCTCCATGCGCTGCAGCAGGTAGGCGCTCTCGATGTTGGCGTAGCGGTCGTGGGCGTCCTTGACCTCGGAGCGGCGGCCGAACACGGCGTCGGCCTCGTCGAACAGCAGCACCGCGTTCACCCCGGCGGCGCCGGTGAAGATCCGCTCGAGGTTCTTCTCCGTCTCGCCGACGTACTTGTCCACGACGGCCGCGAGGTCGACGACGTAGAGCTCCAGTCCGAGGTCGTGCGCCACGACCTCGGCGGACATCGTCTTGCCCGTCCCGGAGCCGCCCGCGAACAGCGCCGCCACGCCGCGTCCGCGACCGCCGCCGGGGCGCATCCCCCAGTCGCCCAGCACCCGGTCGCGGTGGCGCGCGCGCTGCGACACCTCGCGCAGCGCCCGGAGCGCAGGCGCCGCGAGCACGAGGTCGTCCCACCCGACCGCGGGCGTGACGCGCCGCGCGAGGCGGTCCAGCGCCGTGCCGTTCTCGGCGCGCGCCCCGCGCCGCACGTCCTCGGCCGAGACCCGGCCGTCGGGCCGGAGAACGGCCTGCGCCCCGGCCGACCGCGCCGCCCGGACCACCTGCTCGGGCCGCAGCCGGAAGGGGGCGGTCACGCCCGCGACGTCGACGTCGCCCGCCACGTCCCCCAGCGCCGCGGCCCACAACGCCGCACGCTGAGCCGTCGTCACCTCGTCCGCGTCGACGAGCAGCGGCGTGGCGCGCGACCACTCGGGGTCCCACGCGGCCTCCCCGACGAGCACCGTCACCCCGGAACCCTCCGTCAGCGCCGCCACGACCTCGGGCGACCCGCGCACCGCGTCCACGGGATCGGCCACCAGGCCCGCGTCGCGCATCGACGCCTCCCGCACGGCGGCCCGCGCCACGCCCACCGGGTCCGCTCCGAGGCGGCGCAGGTCGAGCCCGACGACGTCGCGCCCGGTCCCCGCGAGCGCCGCGGCGGCGGCGGACGCGGCCGACCCCGTCACCGGCTGCCGCACGTACAGCAGGCCCACGCCTGCGGCGAGCGCGAGGCGGACGCGGTCGGCGTCGCCGGAGCCGATCGGGACGAGGTCGACGAGGGCGTCGGCGAGCACCGGGTCGGGTGCGTCGTCGCCCAGCAGGTGCCCGACGACGCGGTCCGGGACCCGCAGCGCGCGACCCGGCAGAGGGCGGTCGAGGTCCTCGACGACGACGAGCCCACCACGCACGAGGGGACCGTGCGTGAGCCGGTGGCGGGCGGGCGCCGACGCGAGCGGGACCCCGCACAGCGCGAACGCCGTGGCGACGGACGGCCGGTGCCGCGACACGTCGTCGTTGAGGTAGCCGAAGAGCTGCTCGAACCGGAGGTCCACCTCGCCGGCGAGCGCGACGAGGAAAAGGTCGACGTCGAGGTCCGTGAGGTCGAACGCGCGGGCGAGCGCGCGCAGCCGCACCCGCTCCCCGGAACGCTCCGCGGCGTCCGCGGCCTGCTCCACCACCGCGAGGCGGTCCGCTGCGACCCGCAGGTCCGCGCCGGGCGCGGGACCGGAGAGGAGGTGGTCGACCGCGGCGTCCGTGAGGTAGAGGCCGCGGAAGGGGTCGTCCGCGGTCGGGTCGCCCACGCGCCGTCGGGCCACGACGTCGCGCACGCGCTCCTCCAGGACACCGAGGCGCCCGACGAGATGGACGAGGCTCGCGTCGGTCATGATTGCCTCCGTGTGCGCGGCGCGCGCGTGCCCGACGCCGATGCGGACGCCGCGTCCTCGCCGCCCGTCGCGCGCGTGGCCGGGGCGGGTCGGGGAGCGGCGGCCAGGGCGGGAGGACGGTGGCGGCGGCGCTGCGGGTCCGCGCCGTCGCCGGACGTGTCGCGCGCGGCGAGCAGGAGCTCCTCGCGCACGGGCGGGCCGACCTCGCCGCGCTCCGGGCGCAGCAGGGGCGCGGTCACGGCGACCTCGACCGAGGGCTTGAGCTCTCCGCCGAGCGAGGACCACACGTCGGTGACGCTGCGGTCCTCGGCCGGCGGCATCCCCACGGTCACCGGCACCGGCCCGCCGGCCTCCGCGAGCGGCCCCACGACGTGCTCGGCGGGCAGCGCGTCGAGCCCGATGAGCGCCGCGAGGACACGGTCGAGCAGCCGGTGCTCGTCCTCGGGACGCTGGGTCCAGGCCGTCACGAGGTAGGACAACCGGAAGTGGCGCGGCGGGTCCGTGCGGCCGACCACCGTGCCGTCGGGACCGCGGCGGTCGATCAGCCCGTGCGACCGACGCTTGACGTCCTCGCGGACGTCGTACAGGTACACGTCGACCGTGGGCGCGTTGCGGCGCGCGGCCCAGTCCTTCGTCGGGGCGTCGAACGCGACCTCGACGTCCCCGACCGCCTCGCGCACGAGCGCGCGGAGCGCGTCGTCGACCTCCGTGATCATCGGGTCATCTCCGTTCCTGGGTGTCCGGCACGGCGACGGTCGGGGTGACGACGAGCACGGCGCCGTCGACCTCGCACCACGCCGGGCCCGCCGTGGACGTCTCGGGCGCGGGCTCGGACGAAGGCGGGGTGTCCGGCGGCCCGGGGCACGGCGGCACGGGCTCGGCGGCCGGGTCGGACGCGGACGGGTCGGACGCGGACGGGTCGGACGCGGACGCGTCCACGACCCGGGGCGTCGTCAGGGGCAGCGGGTCCCCGCTCGTGACGCGCAGCCACCGCTCGCCCCGCACGTCGTTGCGCACGACGAGGACGGGGACGCTCAGCCGACCGTCCGGACCGACGCGGTACGGGCCCGACGCGGACGTGATGCCCGTGGACCACGTGAGCACCGCGTCCTCGCCGGGCGGGAAGTCCTCGCCGTAGGCGAGCACGACGTCACCCGGTGCGGCCACGGCGGGCAGGACCCGCAGCCACGGCTGGACCACCTCGAGACCCGCGGACGTCGTCGCCGACGTCGGCACCGGTGACGGCACGGGCGACGTCAGCGGCGCGAACGGGTCCGGCGTGCCGGTACGGCCCGTGACCGTCACGGCCACCGTGCCCTGCTCGGCCGGGCCGACGGGCTCGAGGGCGGACACGACCGTGATCTCGGCCCCGGGTGCCAGGTCGGTGACCGGACAGGTCCCCCACGCGCCCAGGCACTCCGCGCCGCCCGGCAGGCCGGTCGGCCCGGTGTCCGCCGGCGCCTCCGTCGGCACGTCCGTCCGCGCCGTGCCCGACGGCGACATCCCCACGGGGTGCTCCGCCACGAGCACGACGTCCGTCGCCGTCGCCGTGCCCGTGTTGCGCACCGTGACGGTGACGTCCACGGCGTGACCGCCCACCCACGCGCGCGGTGCCGAGACGGCGAGCTCGACGGAGAGGTCGACGTCGCCGCCGGGCACCGGATCGGGGTCGGCGACGGTGAGCGAGACGGTCCGGACGTTGTCCTCGACGTCGATCTCGGGGCCCGGGTTCACCACCGCTCCCACGACGTCGAGCACGCCCGACCTCTCGGCGACCACCGGGACCACGACCCGGGTCTCGGCGCCGGGCCCGAGGCTCCGCGTCCTGCACGTCACGACCGTCGAGCCGGCCCCGGTCCCTGGCTCCGCCACGCAGCCAGGCGGCAGGTCCCCGGGCCGGAGCCCGGGAGGCAGCACCAGCACGACCGTCGGCGCCGCGGCGGTCCGACCGGTGTTCGTGACCGTCGCGGTCACCGTCGTCGCCGTGCCGAGGTCCAGCCGGACCGGGTCGGCCGTAAGCCGCAGCGACAGGTCCCCGACGGGCTGCACGTCCGGCTCCGTGAGGGTGGCGGGCAGGTCGAGGACGGCGCGCAGCCCGGACCCGTCCGGCGCGACCGCGTACAGGTCACGGTCGTCGGGCCGCCCGGCCGGCTGACCGCTGAACACGACCTCCGTGCCGTCGGTCGCCCAGGCGGGCCCGTCGGACAGGGCGACGCGGGCGCGGCTGGGCGTCGGGGCGAGCGTCGGCCCGGGCTCGGGCTCGGCGGAGCCCTCCCGGACGGGCGGCTGCGTCGTGCGGACCAGCGCCGAGTGGTCGAAGCCGGTCAGCGCGCTCAGACCCACGACCACGGGGACGTCGTCCGCGGGGTCCCCGTCGGTCAGGTCGGCGGGCTCGACGTCCAGCACCGAGATGCCGCCCGGCGCGACCTCGACCCCACCGATCCGCAGGTCGACCACCGCCAGGCGTGTCCCGTCCGGCGACCACGCCGGCTCGCGGCCCTGCACCTGCTCCGCGGCGACGTCGCACACGTCGTCCTCGCTGTAGCGCCAGCAGTCGTCGACCACGTCGACGGTCAACGGGGTCCACGTGCGCGACGCGGTCCGGAGCACGCCGAGGTACGGCGTGAGGTCGCCCTCGTCGTCGACCCGTCCGGCCTCGGCGACGAGCCACTCGCCGTCCGGCGACCACGAGGGGTGCAGCGGGGCCCACCGCCCGCTCCCGTCGTCGCGGGTCCAGTCCTCGGTGCCGGTCCCGACGTCCACCCACCCGACGCCGATGCTCTCCTCCGACCCGCTGATGCCCGAGTACGCCACCCGGGACCCGTCCGGCGACCAGTCCGGGTTCGCGAGCCCGTAGAGGCCCCGCGGCACGAGGGTGGAGACGACGCGCGTCGCGGGGTCGACCACCGCGATCTCGCGGGGCGCGGTCTCCCAGCCGTCCGGCGGCGTCCCGGGAAGGAGGGCGCCGAACGCCAGCCGCGACCCGTCGGGCGCGTACGCCGGCCCGGCGTCGTCGAGCCGCGCTGCCGACCCAGGACCCCCGGTCAGCTGCCGCACCCGGGCGTCACCCGTCCCGGAGGACGCGACGGCGGGCGCGTCCGCGACGACCCGCGACGCGGACCGCTCCGTGAACCGGAGGCGTGCGCTGCCGAGCACCATCTCCTCCTCGGAGAAGAACCCGCCCTGCAGGGGCCGGACCGACACCCAGTCGGGGTGCGACGCACCCGCCCCGGGGTCCGGGACGGGCCACGCCCCGTCGACCGCCGGCGCGCCGCCCTGCCCCCGCAGGAGCGCGACCCAGACCGACGTCCTGCCCGAGCCCTCGTCGGTCGCGGTGTAGGCGAGGAGCACCGCGGGACCCGCGTCGTCCAGCCGCACGACGCGCGCCCTGGGCTCGCGCCCGACGGCCGGACCGTCGGCGACCCCGTCGGCGTCGGCCCAGGGGTCGGACACGGCACCCGGCCCCACGGAGCCTCCCGGGCTCCAGAAGTACGGCAGCGAGAACGACGCGACGGAGCCGCCGGGACGGAACCGGGTGGTCGTGAACAGGACGAGCGTGCTGCCCTGCCCGTCCACGACGACGTCCGGCATGGTGTCCGCACCGGGGTCGTCGGTGAGCCGGACCGGTGGTCCCGTCGCCCGGGCGAGGGTCGTCACGGCGTCGGCCGCCCGGGCGGTGGTCCCGCCCTGCTCGACACCGACCGCGTACAGGTCGCCCAGCGGGTCGTCGCGCGTGCTCGAGAAGAACAGGCTCGCGTCGCCCGGGCCCCAGGCCGGCCACAGGTCCTCCGCGTCGGCGTCCGGCACCAGGGCGGTCGCGTCGTCGCCGGCGCACTCCGAGACGGCGTCCGCGACGACGATCTCGGCGTCGCCGGACGCGTCGGTCGAGTAGGCGACGCGGGTCAGGTCCGCCGACAGCACGGGGTGGGTCTCCTGCGCGGCGTCGCACGTCACCCGGATGATGTCCCACCCCGCCTCGGGGAGGTCCTCGGGAGCACCGGCCGGCGGGACGCGGACGTAGACGTCGGGGTCCTGCGTCTCGGCCCGTGTGCTGACGAACGCGTACGCCCGCGGGGCCGCCCCTCCCCCGCCGCCCTGGCCGGCGGACGACGACTCGCCCTCGTGGCGGTGACCGGCCTCGACCTCCACCGAGTCGTCCAGCTCGGCCGCGTCGACGACGTACCCGGCGCTGCCGTTCAGCTCCAGCCCGAACGTCATGTCGGCCGTGGCGAGGCCGTCCGAGCCGAGGGAGAAGGCGACCCGCGGCTCCGCGGCGAGCGCGTCGGGGAGGTCCTCGGCCGCTGCGCGAAGGGCCGAGGGGTCCGCGGCGGCGGCACGCGGCGAGGAGCCCGCCGCGTCGTCGGGCACGAGCACACCGGCGCCCACGACGACTCCGACGACGGCGAGCAGCGTGACGCCCGTGGCGATCTTCCTCACCGCTCACCTCCCCGGCCCGGCGACGTCGACCGTGCGGTCCCGCCCACCGTGGACCGCGACCGGGCGCCGAGGGCACCCGCGCACGTCCCGCGGAACGTGCAGCGCGGTGTGCCCGATCGGGCACCGGGTGCGTCAGATCAGCCCCTCGCGCAGCGCGTACGCGACGGCGTGGACCCGGTTCCGGAGCTGGAGCCGGGACGTGATGTCGTGCAGCACGTTCTTCACCGTGCGCTCCGAGTAGGCCAGGTGCCGCGCGACCTCCGCCGTGTCGAAACCGTCCGCGATGAGGCGCAGGACCTCGACCTCCCGCGTCGCCAGGCCCGCGAACGTGATGCCGCGAGGCTGCAGCACCTGCCGCTGGAGCGAGCCGACCTGGCCGAGCAGCTTGCCCAGCAGGTCCGGGGGCATGCTGCCCTCGCCGCTCGCCGCGCCCCGGATCACGGTGACCAACCGGTCCGGCGTGGCCTCGCCGCGCCGCACCATCCCGACGACCCCGGCCTCCACCGCCGCGACCACGTCCTTCTCGTCGAGCCGGCCCGCCACGAGCACGGCCCGGCCACCCCCGGTGCGCTGGACGGCCCGCACGAGGCGCACCGCCTCCTCGTCCAGCTGGTCCGCGACGACGAGCGCGACCTCCGCGTCGCGCACGTCCTCGTCGTGCCCCAGGACGCGCACCTCGGGTCGTGGGCGCAACGCGCTGACGACGCCTCCCTCCGAGATCGGGTCCTGCGCGCTCACCGACACCGTGATCCGTCCCATCTCCCTGCTCCCCTGCCCGTCGTCGCGCCGCCCTCCGGACCGGCCGTGGCCCGGACGACCCAGTGTCCTCAGGTCGCTCTCCGGGCACTCATCAAGGACTCAACGGGCAGTCCGCGTGCCTCATCGGCCGCCCCTGCGGCGCTGCGCGGCAGCTCCACGCGCCCTACGGTCGGGACCATGGCAACGCTGGCCACCCTCGACGCGACGAGGATCGCGCTGACCCCCGGGGAGGAGGTCACGGTCCCCGTGACGGTGCGCAACACCGGCGCGATCGTCGAGGCGTACCGGATCGAGGTGCTCGGGGTCCCGGGGGACTGGACCGTCGTCGAGCCCGCGGTCATCGAGGGCCTCTACCCCGACACGGCCACGACCGCGACGCTCACGTTCCGCCCGCCGCGCAGCGCCGAGGTGCCCGCCGGAGACCTCCAGTTCGGCGTCCGCGTCGTCCCGCTCGAGCACCCCGACGACACGGTCGTGCCCGAGGGCGTCGTGGAGGTGCTGCCGTTCCTCGACACGACCGCGGAGCTGGTCCCCCGCACGACGCACGGCCGGCGCGGCGCGAAGCACCAGGTGGCGGTGGACAACCGGGGGAACGCTCCGGTCTCGGTGCTCCTGGCCTGCGCCGACGGCACCGACGAGCTCACGTTCCGGGTCAAGGACCCCCTGCTCGTGGTGGCCGCGGGCACCGCCGCGTTCACCGACGTCCGGGTCCGTCCGCGCTCGACGACCTGGCGCGGTCCCGACAAGACGATGCCGTTCGTCGTCCAGGTCGAGGCGGACAGCACCGTGCCCGTCACGCTGGACGGCTCCCACGTCCAGACCGCGGTCCTCCCGAAGTGGTTCCTCAAGGCGCTCCTCGCGCTCCTCGCGCTCCTCGCGCTCCTCGTCGTGCTGTGGTTCACGCTGCTCAAGCCCGCGATCACCTCTGCCGCGCAGGCCGCGGTCGGCGACGACCTCACGCAGGCCCAGGAGGCCGCGGCAGCGGCGCAGGAGGCCGCCCAGGAGGCGGCCGGGGCGGCACAGGAGGCGACGGGCGCGGCGTCGGAGGCGCAGGTGGCCGCGACCGAGGCCGGGACGACGCTCGCCGACACCGAGGAGGCCGTCGCCGAGTTCGTGCCCCCGTCCGGCACGTCGGTGCCCGTCCGGCAGCGTCTCGAGGTCGAGCCCGCCGCCGGGGAGTCCGACGCGGTGCCGTTCGAGGTGCCCGAGGGCTCGACCCTGACGATCGACGACATCATCCTCTCGAACCCGCAGGGCGACTTCGGGCGCCTCACGGTCTCCCAGGACGACGAGGTGTTCCTCGACTTCGCCCTCGAGAACTTCCGGGACCTGGACTACCACTTCCAGGCGCCCCTGACGTTCGAGGCCGGCTCCGTCCTGACGATGGAGGTGACGTGCCGCCAGCCCGGCGCACCGCTCGGCATGGACCCGGCGCCGACCGCGTGCGACACCTCCATGTACGTCGGCGGGACGATGTTCACCCCGGACGCCGCGGCCGCGGAGAGCCCTGCCCCCGAGGCGCAGCCCTGAGATGCCCACCGGACCCGCCGCGTGCGCCGGCGACCAGGTCGTGTGCCCGATGTCCGACGGCCCGAAGCCGCACGTCGGCGGTCCCGTCACGCCGGCCGCCTGCGTACCGACCGTCCTCGTCGGCGGACGACCGGCGGCCGTCGCGAACGGCGCCGGGGTCGTGTGCGCGTCGCCCGCCCCGAACGGGATCGCCATGGGCAGCACGACCGTCCTGGTCGGGGGCCTGCCCGCGGCGCGCGTGGGCGACACCACCGTCCACGGGGGCAAGGTCGTCGGCCCCGGTTGTCCCACGGTGGTCGTCGGCGGCTGACGGCGTGCCCGGTGCCGGTCCCGGCGTCGTGCCGCCTCGTGCGCCGGACGCCCGGGTGGCAGGATGCCGGGTATGAGCTTCGTCGTCCGCGTCCTCGTCACGGGTCTCGCCATCTGGCTCACGAGCCTGTTCATCGACGACCACTTCCAGATCGTCGGCTCCGACACCGCCGGCGGGAAGCTCGTCATCATCCTCGTCGTCGCGCTGCTGTACTCCCTCGTCAACGCGGTCATCAAGCCGATCGTGCAGATCCTGTCGATCCCGCTGTACATCCTCACGCTCGGCCTGTTCTCGCTCGTCGTCAACGCGCTCATGCTCATGCTCACCGCGTGGATCACCGAGCAGACGGACTGGGGCATCCGGATCATCGGCGGGTTCTGGTGGGCGTTGCTCGCGGCCCTGATCATCGGCCTCATCAACTTCGCCGTCTCGGCCGTCGTGCCGAAGGGCAAGGACCGCTGAGCACGTCTCGCGGGCTCGGCCGCACCACGGGCGGCCCGGCGCAGGGCGTCGTCACCGCTCTCCCGCGGCTGGTGGTCCCGCAGCCGGTCGCTCGGTAGCCGGTGGCCCCGCAGCCGGTGGTTCCGCAGCCGGGGTCCCGGGGAGGCGGCCGCGGTCCCACCCGGGTCCGCCCGGGCGGAAGACGTCCGTGAAGGGGTCCCCGAAGGGGCCGGCGAACGGTCCCGCCGATCCCGGCACGGCCTGCGCCACGGTCCTGTCGACCGGCCGCACGAGCCGCGCCTCGTAGAGCACCGGCTCGTCGTGCCGCCCCGACAGCAGGGTCTCGACGTCGGTCAGGTTCTCGGCGAGCCCGCGGTCACCGACCGCGTCCGCCGCCGCGAGCACCGCCTGGTGGAACGCGACGCCGTGCGGGAGCGTCGGCAGACCACCGACCGCGGGGAACCGGCCGGTGACCGTGACGCGGTCCCGCGTCGCCACGTTCTCCGCCCCGTCGAGGTCGGAGACCCCCTCGCCCTGCGTCTCCAGGTGCGTGCCCCGGGTGCCGGGCGGCAGGGGATGCCCCGCGACCGGTGACCCGGCGGTCACGACGTGGCGCACGGAGAACGTGCCCACGGCCGCGGCGGCCACGGTCGACGCGATCATCCCGCCCTGGCTGTGGCCCACGAGGACGACGTCGTCACCCGGACGGATCTGCGCGTCCTCCATCGCGGCGAGGACCGCCCGGACGCCGTCGGCCCGGGCGCGGACCGCGGGGCCGGCGTCCATGAGCGCGAGGTTGGACGTCATGCCGAACACCGTGCGGTCCTGCCCGAGCTGCGTCCCCGGGACGGCCATGAGCCAGGTGGGCGGCAGGCCGTCGCCCTTGTCGATCCTCTGGATGCTCAGCACCGACCCGGGGAGGTGCCCGGTGTCGTACAGGGCGTCCACCGCGTCGAGCGCCGTCCGGACGTCGACCGCGTCGGGAAGCGCCGCGCCGGGGGGCGTGCCACGCCGGGTCACCACGGGCTCCGGCGCCCAGTGCGACCGGGCCGCCCGGTAGGGCAGGCCCAGCACCCAGGCGGCGTTGCCGACCGTGGGCGCCGCGCCGGGTTCGCGGCGCGGGTCGAGCAGCCCGAGCCAGCGGGACAGCCACGTCACGGTCGGGGCGTGCCGGTCCTCGGTCGACGTGAGCAGCCGGGCCGGCGCGATCCCCTCCCCGGAGGCCGCTGCCCCGGCGAACCCGGCGAGGCCACGCCACAGGAGCTCCGCGGAGGTGGCGAGGAGCACGCCCACCGGGCCGCCGCCGAGGCCCCGCGACAGCACGGCCGTCCGTGCTGCGACGTCGATCTCGCCGACGACCGCGGCGGCCGCGGTCTCCGCGTCGTCGTACACGGCGACCGCCTGGAGCATGCGTTCCCCGAGGTCGCGCAGGGCTCGCTCGTGCCGTGCCCCCCGGTCGACGACGTGGTCGAGCTCGTCGAGGAGCGCCTGCCGGGCACGCACGACCTCGGCGGACCACCAGGTGGTCGGGACGGGCGCGTCGCCGAGCGGGGACGGGAACCCCGGCGAGCCGGTCGGACCCGCTGCGACGGTCCACGGGCTCGTGTCCCCGACGGCGACGCGCGCGAGCCGCCATCCCTCGACCGCCGCCGCGACGGCGTCGGCCGCACCGAGCAGGACCCGCGCCTGGGCGGTGACCGTCTCGGTCTCGACCCTGGTCGGGTCCGCCCCGCCCCGGACCACGACCGACGGCGCGCCGCCTGCTCCGGTCGGGTCGCTCACCGCCGGCCCCCGGCGGCGTGCTGCTCGGCGGCGACGGCGAACGCGTCGAGCAGCACGACGCACCGGTCCAGGGTCTGCGCGAGCCCGTCGAGCCCGAGGCGTTCCGCGCGGATCGCGTCGTCGTAGGCGGCGCGAGCGCGGCCCGCCCACGCGAGGTCGGTGCCGTCCAGCCCGAGCACGGCCCGCGTCACGCAGGAAGCGCCTGCGACGAGGCGTGCGCGTGCCTGGGCGAGGGCGAACGGTGCCGCGGTGCACCGCGGTGGGGAGACGGTCGACATGGGCGCGACCGTAGGCGAGCCGCCGGCGGCGCACGCCGGCCCGCCTGCCCGTTGTGGACGGGCCTCTCGGGACACGGGGCTGTGCACGGCCAGCCGTGGCGACCATCCCGCGGGAGGCGCGGACCGCCGTCGGGCACGCGTGGGAGAATCAGGGGCGTGCCCGAGAACCTTGCCGCAGACGCCCCTGCCCGCACGTCCCTCGCGGAGGTCACGCCGCCCATCGCGCTCGGCCCGCTCGACGGCCGCTACCGCGGTGCCGTCGCCCCGCTGGTGGACCACCTCAGCGAGGCCGCGCTCAACCGCGAGCGGGTGCACGTCGAGGTCGAGTGGCTGATCACGCTCTGCAACGGCGTCCCGGGCGTGACCGACGGTCCCGTGGTGCCGGGCGCGCCTCACCTGTCCGACGCCGAGGTCGCCTACCTCCGCACGGTCCCCGCGACGTTCGGCGCGGACGAGGTCGCGGAGCTCGCCGCGATCGAGCGCGAGACGGTCCACGACGTCAAGGCCGTCGAGTACTTCGTCAAGCGTCGTCTGGCCACCGCCCCCGAGTCGCTCGGCGCGGACACGGTGCTGCCGGGCGTCGGCGAGCTCGTCCACTTCGCGTGCACGAGCGAGGACGTCAACAACCTCTCGTACGCGCTCATGGTGCGCGGCGCCGTGGTCGACGTCTGGCTGCCCGCGGCGACCGCGCTCACCGACCAGCTCGCCGACATGGCGCGCGAGCTCGCCGCCGTGCCGCTCCTGAGCCGCACCCACGGCCAGCCCGCGACGCCCTCGACCCTCGGCAAGGAGGTCGCGGTCCTCGCCCACCGCCTCCGTCGCCAGCTCCGCCGCATCGGCACCACCGAGTACCTGGGCAAGCTCAACGGCGCGACCGGCACGTACGGCGCGCACACGGTCGCCGTCCCCGGCGTCGACTGGCCCGCGGTCTCGCGCGCGTTCGTGGAGGGCCTGGGGCTGACCTGGAACCCGTTGACCACGCAGATCGAGTCGCACGACTGGCAGGCCGAGCTGTACGCCGACGTCGCGCGCTTCAACCGCGTCCTCCACAACCTGTCGACGGACGTGTGGACGTACATCTCCCTCGGGTTCTTCACCCAGATCCCCGTCCCGGGCGCGACCGGCTCCTCGACCATGCCGCACAAGGTCAACCCGATCCGGTTCGAGAACGCCGAGGCGAACCTCGAGATCTCGTGCGCGCTGCTCGACACGCTGGGCGCGACGCTCGTCACCTCGCGGCTGCAGCGCGACCTCACGGACTCGACCACGCAGCGCAACATCGGCCCCGCTTTCGGGCACTCGCTGCTCGCGATCGACAACGTGCGCCGCGGTCTCAAGGCCCTCGCCGCGAACGCCGACCTCATGGCGGCAGACCTCGACGAGAACTGGGAGGTGCTCGGCGAGCCGATCCAGTCCGCGATGCGCGCCGCGTCGGTCGCGGGCGTGCCCGGCATGGAGAACCCGTACGAGCGCCTCAAGGACCTCACGCGCGGCCAGCGGGTCGACGCGGCCCGGCTCCGCGAGTTCGTCGCCGGCCTCGGCCTGCCCGACGACGTCGCGCGCCGGCTCTCCGACCTCACCCCCGCGACGTACACGGGCCTCGCGGAGCAGCTGGTCGCCGACTACCTGGCCTGACGGGCCCGGTGCCGAACACGGGCCTCTCGCCGAACACGATCTGAGGGTCGGTATCCGTCGGATAACGACCCTCAGATCGTGTTCGGCAGCGAGCAGAGTCGTGCTCGGCAGCGAGCAGAGTCGTGCTCGGGAGGCCTGACGTCGCACCGCGTGGTCGTGCCCGACGGCGCAGCGTCAGGCGGCGGTCGGCCCGCCCGGGCGCGGGGTGCTCACCCCGTGCGTCGCCGCGAGCAGCGCCCGGTGCGACGCCCGCGCCTCGGAGAGCTCGTCGAGACGGTTGACGACCCAGCGGAGCGCGACGGTCACGGCGCCGGCGGACGCGAGCAGCGCGACGACGTTGCCGAGGTCTGCCGCCTGGACCGTCACGGTCCCCGACCAGAAGAACGTCGAGCGGCTGAGCAGCATCGCGGTGGCGAGACCGCCCAGCACCGGGACCGCCTGGCGCGCCCGCCCCGAGAGGAGGGCGAGACCGAGCACCGCGACGGCAGGGACGACCAGAGCAGGCAACGTCCAGGAGCGCATGGCCGCACCCGACCACCACGGCATGCCGAGGTGGAGGGTCTCGGAGTACGCCGCCGCGACGTAGGCCCCGGTCACCAGCACCATGGCGCACACCGAGCCCACCACGAGACGCAGCGGCTCCCGGCCGACGTGACAGGCCGTCCGGCCGGCGACGGCGGCCGCGTACGCCGCGACGCCGAGCACCCACGGCACGTCGAGGTACGCGGCGTACTCGTCCCCCGTCGCGACGAGCGCGACCAGAGTGCCGACGCCCGCCGCAGCCGCCACGACGGCCAGCACCAGCCCGGTGCGGCGCGCCCCGGCGAGGACCACACCCACCGCCCCGAGCCAGAGCGCCCACATCGGTACCGATGCCAGGGTCGGGAAGAGCGGTGGGTGGCCCTCCGCGCCGAGCATCACCCGGGTCAGCGCCACCGCGAACGCGACGACTCTCATCGCCATGAGGACCAGAGCCGCGGGCAGCAGCACGAACAGCGCTCCCGTCGCGGCACGCCGCTGCGGTGGTGTCGATCCCAGCGGCGCGAGCAGCCACTCGCGCGCGGCGGCGCGGAGCAGGTCCCACCGCTCCGCGCGCGAAGGCCGCGACTGACCCGGACGGGCGCCGTCGAGCACGTGCCCCAGCATCTCCGCCTCGTGCGCACGACGGTACGAGTACGGGAAGAGCCGCAGCAGGCGCCGGTAGTCCCGGACGAGGACCGGGGCGACGGGCAAGGACCCGACGAGAGTCGCCGTCGGGGCCGGAGCAGCGGTGCCCTCGGGGTCGACGCCGCTCATGCCGGCACCGCCCCGCCGTCGACGAGTCCGGCACCACCGAGACGACGGGGACGCGCCGAGGCGCGGGGACCCGCGGGACCGTCCGCGCGACGTCGGGCACCGAGGCGTTCGAGCGCACGCTGCGCCTGGGCCTCGGCGCGCCGCGCCTCCGCGTCGAGGCGGTCGCCGCCCTCGGCGGTGAGGCGGTAGTAGCGCCGGAGGCGCGAGTCCACGACCTCCTCGTGGTCGACCTCGACGAGACCGGCGGCGACGAGCCGGTCGATCGCGCCGTAGAGCGTCCCGGCGCGCAGCGTGATGCGGCCGTCGGAGCTGGACTCGACGTCCTGCGCGATGCCGTACCCGTGCAGCGGCTCGCGCGCCAGCGCGGACAGGATGAGGAACGCCGGTTCCTGGAGGGGCTTCGATACCATGGCCGCGAATATACCCTTGTCACGAACCTATGGACCCTCGACCCGCCGTTGCCCACGACGTCCTCAGGGCTCGCCGAACACGACCTCAGGGCCGGCCGAGCACGACCTGAGGGTCGCCATCCTCTCCATAACGACCTTCAGGTCGTGCTCGGCTGCGGGCCGGACACCGGCCGTCCGGATCCGAAACGTTTCGGCACTGCAGGGCCGCGCGCGGCGTGCCTACGGTGGCGACGTCCCTGACCCCGAGGCGACGGAGCCTTGACCATGAGACCCACCCTTCGCGCGGCCCGCCGCGGCTCGCGCACGACGACCCTCGCGACCGTCGTCGCGACGGTCACCGCGCTCACCGCCACGGCGGCGATCGGCACGACCCTCGCGAGCAGCGCCGCGGCCGCGCCCGGCGCGTGCGCCGTGGACTACCGCGTCACGAGCTCGTGGGGCGGTGGCTTCCAGGCCGCCGTGACGGTGACCAACCTCGGCTCCGCACGCCCCGGCTGGGAGCTCGCGTGGGACGTCCCCGCCGGCGAGGGCATCAGCCAGCTCTGGAACGGCGCGCTCGTGCGGGACGGCGCCCACGTCACGGTCGGCGACGTGGGCTGGAACGGGCAGCTCGCGACCGGCGGCAGCGCGTCCTTCGGCTTCGTGGGCACGGCCGTGTCGGCCCCGGTCGTGCCCACGAACTTCACGCTCGACGGCGTCGCGTGCGGCGACGACGGCCCGCCGCCCGACCCCGACCCCGACCCCGACCCCGACCCCGACCCCACCGAGGAACCGACCGAGGAGCCCACCGAGCAGCCGGGCGACGTCACGTTCCACGTCGACGAGACGTCCCAGGCCTGGGAGGCCTGGCAGTCGGCGTCGGGCGCCGACCGCGACCTGCTGGCGAAGATCGCGCTCACGCCGCAGTCGTCGTGGGTCACGGACCCGGACGCGCAGGTGTCGCGCGCGAAGGTCGCGGCGTACACGGGGGCGGCGGCCGCCGAGGGCGCCACGCCCGTGCTCACGGTGTACGCGATCCCCGGGCGCGACTGCGGCTCGCACTCGGGCGGGGGCACCGCAGAGGCGGCGTACCGGAGCTGGGTCCAGACCGTGGCGTCGGGCATCGTCGGCGAGCCGTGGGTGGTCCTCGAGCCGGACGCGCTCGCGCAGCTCGGCGACTGCTCCGGCCAGGGCGACCGTGTCGGGATGCTGCGCGACGCGGCCCGGATCCTCACCGACGCCGGTGCGCGCGTCTACGTCGACGCCGGCCACTCTGCGTGGCTCAGCGCGTCGGAGACCGCGGCACGGCTGCGGCAGGTCGGCCTGGACGACGCGGTCGGGTTCGCGCTGAACACGTCGAACTACCGCACGACCGCCGAGTCCCGGGCGTACGGCGAGCAGGTCTCGGCGCTGCTCGGGGGTGCGCCGTTCGTCGTGGACACGTCGCGCAACGGCAACGGCAGCAACGGCGAGTGGTGCAACCCGCGCGGCCGGGCGCTCGGCGAGCGGCCCGCGGCCGTCGACGACGCGACCCACCTCGACGCGCTCCTGTGGGTCAAGCTCCCCGGCGAGAGCGACGGGTCGTGCAACGGCGGCCCGCCCGCCGGCCAGTGGTGGCAGGACGTCGCGCTCGAGCTCGCGCGCAACGCGGACTGGTAGGCGCGCCACCGGTCGGGCCGGCTCGCTCGGCGGGCCGGCCCGACCGACCGGGCATGGGCCCGCTGCCTGGCGACTCACAGGTCGGTGCGCGACGCTCGGAGGATGCACCGCAGGACCCGCCACCTCGTCGCCCTCACCGCCACCGCCGCCGCGACGGCGCTCGTCGCGAGCGCCTGCACAGGCGCCGAGGGGGGCCGCGACCCGGCGCCCTCCTCGTCGTCCGCCCCGACGGCGCAGGACACGGCCGCGCAGGAGGCATCGCCCGCGGTGCACCGGTTCCGCTCGACGGACCTCGTCGCCCCGGTGCTCCCCGTGACCCGCGGTCCCGCGGCGCCGGCCGAGGACGCCGACGCGCTGTACGTCCTCGGCCCGAAGAGGAGCGAGGCGCCGAAGAAGGGGCCGCTGCTCGTCGACGCCGAGGGCGAGCCGGTGTGGATCGCCCCGGAGGACACCGCGGCGTACGACGTCCGGGTCCAGGAGCTCGACGGCGAGCCGGTCATCACGTACTACGTCGGGCACTCGGACTTCGTCGGGCACGGTTTCGGGGACATCGTCGTGCTCGACACGTCGTACACGGAGATCGCACGCGTGACGACCGGCGGCGACGTCGGGCCCGGCAACGCCGACATGCACGACGCGACGATCACGCCCGAGGGCACGATGCTCCTGCTGGCCTACGTCGCCGAGCAGACGGACCTCACGCCGGTCGGTGGCGACGAGGACGGCTGGGCGTGGGAGAACGTCGTGCAGGAGGTCGACGTCGAGACCGGCGAGGTCCTGCTCGAGTGGCGCGCGTCCGACCACGTCGAGCTGACCGACACGAAGGCCGACCCCGACGCCGACCTGGACGCGCCGAAGGGCTCGGAGGACGACCCGTTCGACTGGTTCCACGTCAACAGCGCGAACCTCACGCCGGACGGCGACCTCCTGCTCTCGGCGCGCAACACGCACGCCGTCTACCGCGTCGACCGGGAGACGGGGGACGTCGAGTGGGTCCTCGGCGGGACGTCGAGCGACTTCGCCATGGACGGCGACGACGACGGCACGGGCGCGCAGTTCGCGTGGCAGCACGACGCCCGGCTGCACGACGACGGCACGCTCACCGTCTTCGACAACCAGGCGAACCCGCCCGTCGGCGAGCGGTCGCGGGGGTTGCGCCTCGACCTCGACACGGACGCCATGATCGCGACGGTGGCCCAGGAGTGGCTGCCCACCGACCCCGGGCTGCTCGCCGGGAGCCAGGGCAACCTCCAGGTGCTCGGCAACGGGAACGTCGTGATCGGGTGGGGCGACGCGCAGCTCACGAGCGAGTACACCGCCGACGGCACGCTCGTGCGGGAGCTCCCGCTCGAGGCCGGGGAGTCCTACCGCGCGTACCGGTCCGACGGCTGGGTCGGCACGCCCGCCGAGCCGCCGGCCGTGGTCGTCGACGGCGGGACGGCGTACGCGAGCTGGAACGGTGCGACGGAGGTCGCGTCGTGGCGCCTCGTCGCCGGCTCGTCGGAGCAGGACGCCGAGACGGTCGCCGAGGCGCCGCGCGACGGCTTCGAGACCGCGCTGGCCCCGGTGCCCGACGGCGCGGCGTACGTCGCGGTCGAGGCGCTCGGCGCGGACGGGGAGGTGCTGGGCACGGGGGTGGCGCCTACCGGCGAGGAGGGCTGACGGAAACCTTCACAGAGTGCCGTCGTTGTGAAAGTATCTTCCATACAGGCTCGTCCGACCGGAGGATCACAGCAATGACGCTCAACGCCCCCACTCCCGCACCGTCGACCCCGGGACCCGCCGGCGTCGGCCGCCGCCAGTTCCTCACGCTCGCGACCGCCGGCGTGGCGGCGAGCACGCTCTCCGTGACGGTCGGCTCCCTCACCCCGGCCGCCGCGCTCACCGCACCCGCCGGCACGACGCGCGCCGCGGCGTCGGGCACGGTCGCGCCGCGCAAGCGCGAGCTGCGCGCCATGTGGATCTCGAGCGTCGTGAACATCGACTGGCCGTCCGCCGCAGGCCTGCCCGCCGAGCAGCAGAAGGCCGAGCTCCTCCACTGGCTCGACGTCGCGGCCGACTTCCGCCTCAACGCCGTGTTCGTCCAGGTGCGCCCGACCGCCGACGCGTTCTGGCCGAGCCCGCACGAGCCGTGGTCGCAGTACCTCACGGGCACGCAGGGCCAGGACCCCGGCTACGACCCGCTCGCGTTCGTCGTCGAGGAGTGCCACCGGCGCAACCTCGAGATCCATGCCTGGTACAACCCCTACCGCGTCTCGATGCAGGCCGACCCCGCCCGGCTCGTGCCCGACCACCCGGCCCGGCGCCATCCCGAGTGGGTGTGGGCGTACGGCGGCAAGCTCTACTTCGACCCCGGGCTGCCCGCGGCGCAGGAGCACATCAAGACCGCGATCCTGCACAGCGTCGAGCACTACGACATCGACGGCGTCCACTTCGACGACTACTTCTACCCGTACCCCGTCGCGGGCCAGACGATCCCCGACGCCGAGACCTTCGCGACGCACGGCAGCGGGTTCGACCGCGTCGAGGACTGGCGCCGGCACAACGTCGACGAGTTCGTCCGGAGCATCTCCGCGCGCATCAAGCAGACGAAGCCGTGGGTCAAGTTCGGCATCAGCCCGTTCGGGATCTGGCGCAACGCGTCGACCGACCCGCGCGGCTCGGAGACGGGCGGCTCCCAGTCCTACGACATGCAGTTCGCCGACACCCGCAGGTGGGTCCTCGAGGGCTGGCTCGACTACATCAACCCGCAGGTCTACTGGCAGTTCGGGCTCGCCGTCGCCGACTACGCGAAGCTCGTCCCGTGGTGGGCCGACGTCGCGGCGCGGTCCGGCACCCACCTGTACGTCGGCGAGGCCCTGTACAAGGTGACGTCGGGGGTCTTCACGGACCCGGCGGAGCTCTCGAACCACGTCACGTTCTGCCACGAGCAGGACGACCCCGTCCACGGCAACGTGTACTTCTCGGCGAAGCACGTCCCCGCGGACCCGCAGGGGTCCATGTCGCGCGTCCGCGCCGACCACTACCGCCACCCCGCCCTGGTCCCGGCGATGCCGCACCTGCCCGGGACCCGCGTACGCGTTCCCCTGCTCACGGCCGCCCGGCGGGCGGCCGACGGCGTCCGGCTCCACTGGAACGACGCGGGGCCGCGCCGGACGGCGGCGACGTCGTTCGCCGTCTATCGTGTCGAGGGCGACGCGCACGCGATCGACGTGGAGGACCCTGCCAACCTGGTGGCGACCGTCCGCAGCAGCGGGCACGTCGTCCAGGACTGGACGGACGGCTCGGCCGTCGAGGGGACGTCGTACACGTACGCGGTGACCGCGCTCGACCGCCTGTGGAACGAGTCCCGGCCGAGCCGCGTCCGCTCGGTCTGACGAGCTCCGCCCCCGGCCCGCCGGGGGCGGTTCCTCCTCGCCGGAACTGGGGCCGCGCGAGGAGGGCCTCCGACGGCGCGTGGTCGCTGGGTGCACCACGCGCCGTCGGGCAGGGTCAGCGCGGCTTCGTCACGGACAGGTACGCCGTCGAGACGTAGCCCGTCCGCGTCCCCACCGTGACCTTGAGCCAGCCCTTCGAGGCCGTCCCCGCGTGCTTCACCGCCGTCCCCCGGGCGAGCTTCGCGACCACCGCCGAGGACGTCGTCGGCGCGGCCCGCAGGTTGAGCACCGACGCCGTCACGTACGACGTCGCCGCCTTCGGGGGCGCGGGCTTCGGCGCGCTCGCCGCCGGGGCGGTCGTCGTCGTGTACTGCGCCGAGACCCAGCCGGTCCGGCCCGCGGTCGTGACCTTGAGCCAGCCCCCGGACGTCGACAGCACGGAGAGCTTCGTCCCCCTCGCGAGCCGCGCGAGGACCGCGGAGGAGGTCGTCGCCTGCGCCCGCAGGTTGAGCGAGGTCGCCGTGACGTACCGCGTCGCCGCGGGTCGCGACACGGGGGCGGCGGCCGCTGCGGGCTTGTTCGGGCCGACGTACGCCGCCGAGACCCAGCCCGTGCGCGAGCCGTACGTGACCCTGCGCCAGGACCCCGAGCCGTCACCGGGCTTGGCGACCACCTTCGCGGACCGCGGCACCACGGCGAGGACGGCGGCCGACCCGCTCGCCGCGGCCCGGAGGTTGACGTTCGCGTTCGCGTAGTACGTGCACGACGACGGCGTCGTGCGGGTCGCGACGCGCGTCGCGCTCTGCGCGAGGTCGATCCCCCGGGCTCGCAGGAAGGGCAGCGGGTCGGCGTGCGTCGCGCCCGACCCGTAGGTGCCGTTCCACACCTCCAGGTGCAGGTGCGGCGAGGTCGACGTGCCCGTCGACCCGACGTCCGCGATGCGCTGGCCGGCGGCGACCTTCTGGCCGGGGCGCACGTACCGGTCGCCGTCGATCACGTGGCCGTAGACCGTCGACACCGGCTTCCCGGCGATCGTGTGCTTGACGACCACCCACTGCCCGAAGCCGCTCACGGCACCGGCCTTGAGCACGGTCCCGGCCGCGACGGCGTTGATGCGCGTGCCCGACGCGGCCCCCATGTCCTGCCCCAGGTGCCACGTCGAGGCGTTCGCGACCGGCATGCACCGCGGACCGTAGTACGACGACAGCGAGTACGTCCGCGCGCCCAGCGGCGACACGACCGAGCTCGCGGCGCTCGCCGACGGCGCCACGAGGACCGCGCCGAGCCCCGTCGCGAGCGCCACGGCCATCGCGACCCGCACCCTGGCGGACCAGCCCCTGACGATCCTTCCCATACCTGCCCCCTGCTGAGAAATCATGACTCTCCCGGCGTGTCGGATTGACACGCTCTCCAGCACGGTACGTTCGCGGGGGCGGGAGCACCACGTGGACGGGCGTCCAGCACCTCCCGGTACCGGGGTGCCGCGCCGGAGGACGCGTCGTACGGTCGTCCCGTGGACGGGACGGCGTCGTCGGGCGCGCAGGGGTACCTCGCTGCCACGCTGCCCGTGCTCGCGCTCGCCCTGGGCTCGGTCCGCGCCGTGGGCGAGGCCGTCGCGCGGGCGACCGGCACCGCTCCAAGCGCGCCGCCCGACCCCGAGCGCGTCGCCGCGGCGTTCACCAGCGACCGCCTCCTGCGGGTGGACGGGACGCCGGTCGACGGCTTCGCCCCGCTGTCCGGCTTCTTCCGGGCGTCCGACGGCTGGGTGCGCACGCACGCCAACTACCCCCACCACCGCGAGCGCCTGCTGCACCTCCTCGGGCTGCCCGACGACGCGTCGCGCGACGACCTCGCCGACCGCCTCGCGCGGTGGTCGGCCCAGGACGTGGAGGACGCCGCCGCGGACGCCGGGGCCGTCGCGGCACGGGTCCGCACGGAGGCGGAGTGGGGCGCGTGCGCGGGCCGCGGCGCGGGCTCGGCGGTGCCCGTGCGGACGGAGGTCCGGGACGACGCCGGGCAGGGCAACCCGCTCGCGGAAGGTCCGCGCCCGCTCGACGGCGTCCGCGTCCTCGACCTCACGCGCGTGATCGCCGGGCCGGTCGCGACGCGCACGCTCGCGCTCCTCGGCGCCGACGTGCTGCGCGTGGACTCCCCGCGGCTGCCCGAGATCGGTCCGCAGCACGTCGACACCGGGCAGGGCAAGCGGTCGACGCTCCTCGACCTGCGCGACGCGGCCGACCTCGCACGCGCCCAGGGCCTGCTCGACGTCGCCGACGTCCTCGTCACGGGCTATCGCCCCGGCGCGGTCGAGGCGCTCGGGCTCCGGCTGCCCGACGGCGTCGTCCGGGCCCGCGTCGCGGCGTGGGACGACGGGCCGTGGGCACGGCGGCGCGGGTTCGACTCGATCGTCCAGGCGGCGAGCGGGATCGCGCTCGTCGAGGGCTCGCGCGACGGCACGGCGGGGCCGCCGGGCGACGCGACGCCCGGCGCCCTCCCGGCCCAGGCCCTCGACCACGCGACGGGGTACCTCGTCGCGGCGGCCGTCGTGGACGCGCTCGCCGACCGCGCGGCGGACGGGCGCGGTCGTGACGTCGACGGCGCGCTGGCCCGCACCGCGTCGGCGCTGCTCGCGGCTCCCGGGCGCGACCCCGCGCACGACGTGCCGCGCGCGCCCGGGGCGCGGTGCGTCGTCGGGCACCGCGTGCCGCTGGACGACCGTGAGGTCGACGTGGTCACCGCGCGGCCCGCGGTCGGCCCGATCGGTGGCGAGCGGGTCGACGACTACCCCGCACCGGCGCACGCGTGGGGGTCGGACCCGCCGCGCTGGAGGGCCTGAGCGCCGTCAGATGTGGTCGAGCCGTCGCAGGATCGCGCCCTCGCGCAGCGCCCACGGGCAGATCTCCAGCTCGTCGACGCCGAGCGCGCGCATGGTCTCGACCGCGACGACGCCGCCCGCGACGATCTGGGCGGTGCGCTCCGGCGTGACGCCCGGCAGAGCGGTCCGCCCCTCGGCCGTGAGGCGCGCGAGCCGCGGTACCCAGTCGGCGAGCTGCGAGCGCCGCATGCGCCAGCGCTCGTCGGGCCCGACGACCTCGACCTGCATGCCCGCGAGCCGCGCGAGGGACCGGAAGGTCTTCGACGTCGCGACGACGTGGTCGGGCGCGGGCACGGCCGCGAAGGCCGCGACCGTCGGCCGGAGCGCGGCGCGCACGTGCCGGCGCAAGGCGTCGACGTCGGCCGCGGTCGGGGGGTCCGTCGGCAGGTACGCCATCGTCATGCGCCCCGCGCCGAGCGGGACGGACGCCGCGAGGTCCGGCTCCTCGTCGACGCCCGACGCGATCTCGAGCGAGCCGCCGCCGATGTCGAGCACGAGGAGCCGACCCGCGGCCCAGCCGTGCCAGCGGCGCGCGGCGAGGAACGTGATCCGCGCCTCGTCCTCGCCGGACAGCACCTGCACGGGCTGCCCGACCCGCTCGCCGATCGCGGCCAGCACCGCCGGGCCGTTCGTCGCGTCCCGGAGCGCGGACGTCGCCATGGGCAGCATCTCGTCGACGTCGGACTGGCGCGCGAGCACCATCGCGTCGTCGACCGCGGCGAGCATCGCGGCGACGCCCTCGTCCGACAGCGACCCGTCCGGCTGGAGGTAGCGCATGATGCGCACGACCGTCCGTGCCCCCGCCGTGGGGACCGGGCGCGCGCCGGGCGCGGCGTCGACCACGGCGAGGTGCACGGTGTTGGAGCCGATGTCGAGGACGCCGAGGCGTGTCGTCCGGCGGCCGGTCGAGCCCGTGGTCGTCACGAGCACCGAGGCTACTCGCGCCGGACCGCCCGTGGGGGAAGGGCTCGGCGCGCGAGGTCCGTCGCTCTGCGCGACGGTGAGGGGACGAGGATCCCTGCTCACCGAGGGAAGACGACCATGGACCACCGCAGCTCCGTCCGTCCCGGCTCCCGTAGTTCCGGCCACCGCAGTACCGGTCGGGCTCGTCGCGGGGCCCGAGCCCTCGCCGCGGTCGCCGCCGCGACGCTCGTCGCGACGACCGCCGTCGCCGGGAGCGCCTCCGCGACCACCGACGTCGCGGGCGACGACACCGACAGCCGATCGCACCCGGGGTGGCACGGCGGGTGGCATGACCGGCGGGAGAAGGTCCCGACCGCCGTCGGGTACGGGGGTGCCGTCAGCACCGTCGACCCGGAGGCCAGCCGGGTGGGTCTCGACGTGCTGCGTCGCGGCGGAAACGCCGTCGACGCCGCCGTGGCCACCGCGGCCGCCCTCGGCGTCACCGAGCCGTACAGCGCCGGGATCGGGGGCGGCGGCTTCTTCCTGCACTACGACGCGCGGACGGGCGCGGTGTCCACGATCGACGGGCGTGAGACGGCGCCGGCGGACATGCCGCGCGACGCGTTCATCGACCCGGAGACCAACGCGCCCTACCCGTTCACCCCGGAGCTCGTCACCAGCGGCGTCTCTGTCGGGACGCCCGGCACGCCGGCCACCTGGGAGACCGCGCTCGACGAGTGGGGGACGTACTCGCTGGGCAAGGCGCTGCAGCCCGCGACCGTGCTCGCGCTGCGGGGCTTCGTCGTCGACGAGACGTTCCGCCAGCAGACGCTCGACAACGCCGAGCGCTTCGCCGCCTTCCCCGCGTCGGCCGAGCTGTTCCTGCCGCGCGGCGACGCCCCGCGCGTCGGGACCCGGTTCCGCAACGTCGACCTCGCGAAGACGTACTCCCTGCTCGCGCTGCGCGGCACCGACGCCTTCTACGAGGGACGCCTCGCCCGCGAGATGGTCCGCGCCGTGCAGGCCCCGCAGACCAGCCCGGACACCGACCTGCCCGTGCCGCCCGGCTACCTCGACCTCGACGACCTCGACGGCTACGAGGCGCTGGTGCAGGACCCGACCGTCTCCGACTACCGCGGGTACGACGTCTACGGCATGGCGCCACCGTCGAGCGGCGGCTCCACCGTGGGCGAGGCGCTGAACATCCTGGAGACGTTCGACCTCGCCGGCATGTCGGACAGCGCGTACCTGCACCACTACCTCGAGGCCAGCGCCCTCGCGTTCGCCGACCGCGGCGCGTACCTGGGCGACGCGGCGTTCGTCGACGTCCCGCTCGACACCCTGCTCTCCGACGAGTTCGCGGCCTCTCGCGCGTGCCTCGTCGACCCGGAGGCCGCTGCGCCCAAGCCCGTCGCGGCCGGCGACGTCGACGCGTTCGACGCCGCGTGCGGCGAGGCGGACGCTCCGCAGCGCGACGACACGGAGAACGTCTCGACGACGAACCTCACCGTCGTGGACCGGTGGGGAGACGTCGTCGTGTACACGCTGACGATCGAGCAGACCGGCGGGTCCGGGATGGTCGTGCCCGGCCGCGGGTTCCTGCTCAACAACGAGCTCACCGACTTCTCGACCGTGTGGGACGCCGACGACCCGAACCGCATCGAGCCGGGCAAGCGACCGCGCTCGTCGATGGCACCGACGCTCGTCCTGCGCGACGGCGAGCCTGTGCTGGCGCTCGGCTCCCCCGGCGGGTCGACCATCATCACCACGGTGCTGCAGACGCTGACCAACCACCTCGACCGGGGCATGCCGATCGACGAGGCGCTCGCCGCGCCGCGAGCCACCCAGCGCAACACCGCGGCCGTCATCGCCGAGCCGGAGTTCATCCAGGCATACGGCCCGGGGCTCGAGGCGTACGGCCACACGCTCGTGCCGTCCGGCGACTCGTTCACCTCCGCCGCGGAGATCGGTGCGGCGACGGCCGTGCAGATCGGCCCCGACGCGCTGCTGACCGCCGTCGCCGAGCCGCAGCGCCGCGGTGGAGGCTCGGCGCTGGTGCTGAAGCCGGTCAGGAACTGACCCGGGTCCGCACGACGGCTGTCAGCCGACCTCGGCGTCGGCCTCCGCGATGAGGGCCTCGGCGTCGGCGACGACCCCGCGGACGGCGGCACGCGACGCCTCGACCGCCTCCGCGCGCGCGGCGACGATCGCGCGGTGCAGGTCGGCGTGCACCCGGCGGCGGACGCCGCGCGCGATCTCCTCGACCTCGTCCTCGCCCGGGAGGTCGCCGTCGGCGCGGCGCAGCGCGACGACGTCGTCGACCTCGGCGCGGACGCGGCGCTCGGCGTCCTGCAGGAGCGCGACGACCGCGGTGTCCGCCGCCCGGCCGAGCCGCGTCTCCTCGAAGGCGCGCGCGGCGTCGCCGACGATCGCCCGTGCGTGCGCGACGAGGTCGGACGCGACGGCGGGCGAGCGGGCGGCGAGCGTCGCCAGGTCGTACAGCAGCACGCCCTCGACGTCGGCGACGTGCGGGTCGACGTCGCGGTGCAGGGCGAGGTCGAGCACGACCGTGGGCCGCGCGCCCGGCTCGTCACCGGCCGCGACGGCGGCCCGCTCGCGCGCCCGGACGACGGACGCGGCGTCGAGCACGTGCTCGATGGCCTGCTCCCGGCGGGTGCCCGTGGCCTCGGCGACCGCGCGGCCGCGCGCGCCGCTGCACGACACCACGAGGTCGGCGTCCTCGAGGGCGGTGACGAGGTCGTGCACGGGCTCGACGCCGCGCGCCGCGGCGAACTCCTCGGCGCGCCCGGACTGCGAGTAGACGCGCACGTCGTCGCACCCGAGGGCGCGCAGCGCCGCGAGGCTCGCCCCGGCGTAGGAGCCGGTGCCGATGAGGACCGTGCGGACCTGGTGCCACGGCGGCAGCTCGGCCGCGGCGAGCTCGAGCCCCAGCGCGACGACGGAGCGGCCCGCGCCGCCGAGCGCCGTCTCGGTGCTCACGCGCTTCGACGTGCGCGACGCGGTCTGGAACAGCAGCTCGAGGGTGGACGACGTCACGCCGTCGGCGTGCGCGGCCTCGAGAGCGCGCTTGACCTGCCCGGCGATCTCGCGCTCCCCGACGACCATCGAGTCGAGGCCCGCGGCGACCGCGAAGAGGTGCTCGACCACCTCGTTGCCCGCCCGGGCGCGGAACGACGTCGCCGCCTCGACGGCGTCGACCCCGGAGGCCTCGGCGACGAGCCGGGCGACGTGCTCGGTGGCGTGCCGCACGCCCGGGCCGTCGAGCGGGGCGTCGACGTCGAGGTACAGCTCGAACCGGTTGCAGGTCGCCAGGACCACCGCACCGGTGATGACGTCGCAGGCCGAGACCGCGGAACCGCCGATCGACTGGGCCCCGGTCGAGAGACGTTCCAGGGCGTCGAGGTCGAGCTCGTGGTGGCTGGCCGTGAGAGAGAGAAGAGCCACAGTGCCTCCGATTTAATCATTCCCCCAGGAGAGAGGCAGAATCGGTAGCTGTGATTCCTGTCGCGCTTTCCCCCGACCACCCGCTCCTCGACGGCCGCACGGGCAATTCCTCCCTCGTGCGCGCCCTGCGTGCGGGCACGCACGGGGAAAGGCCGGAAATCACACCCGTGTGGTTCATGCGCCAGGCCGGCCGGTCGCTGCCCGAGTACCGCGCGGCCCGCGAGGGCGTGAGCATGCTCGACTCGTGCCTGCGCCCCGACCTCGCGTCGGAGATCACGCTCCAGCCGGTGCGCCGCCACGGCGTCGACGCCGGGATCTTCTTCTCCGACATCGTCGTCCCGCTGCGCCTCGCGGGCGTCGAGGTCGACATCGCGCCGGGCGTCGGCCCGGTGATGGGCCAGGCGTACCGCACGGCCGACGACGTCGCGCGCCTCGTCGAGGCCGAGCTCACGCCCGAGGCGCTCGCCCCGATCACGGAGGCCGTCGGGCTCACGGTCGACGCGCTGGGCGGCACACCGCTCATCGGCTTCGCCGGTGCGCCGTTCACGCTCGCGGCCTACCTCGTCGAGGGCCGCCCGTCGCGCGACCACCTCGCCGCGCGCGCCCTCCTGCGGTCCGACCCGCAGACGTGGCAGCGCCTCGTCGACTGGGCCGCGGACCTCGCGGGCACCTTCCTGCGCGCCCAGGTCCTGGCCGGGGCGAGCGCGGCGCAGCTGTTCGACTCGTGGGCCGGCTCGCTCTCCCTCGCGGACTACCGCCAGGGGGCCGCCGGCGCGTCGACCCGCGCGCTCACGCACGTCGCCGACCTCGGCGTTCCGGTGGTCCACTTCGGCACGGGGACGGGTCATCTCCTCCCCGCGATGCGCGACGCCGTCGCCGCGGCCGGCGTGCAGGACGTCGTCGTGGGCGTGGACTACCGCACGCCGCTCGACGAGGCGTCGCACGCGCTCGGCGGGACCGTCCCGGTGCAGGGCAACATCGACCCCGCGCTGCTCGCCGCGCCGTGGGACGTCCTGGAGGCGCACGTGCGCGACGTCCTGCGGCGGGGCGCCGCGGCGCCCGGCCACGTCGCGAACCTCGGCCACGGCGTCCCGCCCGACACCGACCCGGACGTCCTGACGCGCGTCGTCGAGCTGGTGCACTCCGTGCGCGCCACGGAGGGCGAGGCGTCGTGAGCACCGCGCCGACGACGCCCGGCTCCCCCGGTCCCGCCGGCCCGCACGGGCCGGAGGCGGCGGACGCCGTCGTCGTCGGCGCCGGCGTGGCGGGCCTCACCGCCGCCCGGACCCTGCGCGAGCGCGGGCTGCGCGTCGTCGTGCTCGAGGCGGGCGCGTCGGCGGGCGGGCCCGTGCGCGGCGACCACCTGCCCGGCCTCGACGGGCTGCGGATCGACGTCGGCGCGGAGTCGTTCGCGGCCCGCGGCACGGCCGTCGGCGAGCTCGCCCGCGCACTCGGCCTCACGGTCGTCGAGCCCTCCGACGCCGCGGCCTGGGGCTATGCCGGAGGCCGTGCGTTCCCCCTGCCGCGGGCCGGCGTCCTCGGCATCCCCGCGCACCCGTGGGCTGCCGACGTGCGGCGGGCCGTGGGCGTCGCGGGCTCGCTGCGCGCGAGCCTCGACCGCGTGCTGCCGCGCCGGCTCGCCGAGACCGCGACGCTCGAGTCGTTCGTGCGCTCCCGGATGGGCACGCGCGTCACGGAGCGGCTCGTCGCCCCCGTCGCGACCGGCGTGCACTCGGCACCGCTCGACCGGCTCGACGTCGACGCCGTCGCGCCGGGCCTGCTCCCCGCGTTCGAGCGCGAGGGGTCGCTCGCCCGCGCGGTCGCGTCGCTGCGGGCGCTCGCGCCGGCGGGCTCGGCGGTGCGCGGGGTCGACGGCGGGATGCACCGGCTCGTGGAGTCGCTCGCCGCGGAGGCGGACGTGCGCGTGCGGCACGAGGTGGTGGACCTCGCCCGGCGGGACGACGCCCGCCCGGACGGCGGCTGGGTCGTGCGCGCGACCGGTCCCGACGGCCCCGTCGAGCTCGTCGCGCCACGGCTCGTCGTGACGACGCCGACGGTGGTCGACGCGCTGGGCCCGCTCGTCGGTGGCCCGGCGGACCTCCTGCCCGACCCCGAGCCGGGCGCGGACGTCCGTCTGGTCACCCTCCTGCTGCGGGCGCCCGAGCTCGACGACGCCCCGCGCGGCACCGGGATGCTCGTCGCCCCGCCTCACCGCGACGCGGGCCGAGCGACCCGCCGGCCCGACGTCGAGGCCAAGGCGATGACCCACTCGACCGCGAAGTGGCCCTGGCTGCGGGCGCGGGTCCGGGACGCCGTCGGGCCGGGCCACCACGTGGTGCGGCTCAGCTACGGGCGCCTGGGCGCGACGACGGACCCCGACCTGGACCAGGTCGTCGCCGACGCGTCGCGCCTGTTCGGCGTGGACCTGCACGGGCGCGTGCTCGGTCACCTCGTGACACGGTGGGACGGTGCGCTGCCTCCGCCGACCCCCGCCTACCGGCGCGAGGTCGCGGCGTTCACCGCTCGCGTGGCCGACGTCCCGGGGCTCGGCGTCACGGGCGGGTGGATCGCCGGGACAGGGCTCGCGGCGATCGTCGCGCACGCCCAGGAATGCGCAGGAAATGTGTGAGGCAAACCTCACCAGGAATGCGGGCGCGAGCTCCTAGGTGACACCTTGTCCGCATCGTCGTGACCGGTCGTCAGGACCGCGTCACACCGTCGTCGGGGTGGGCCGGGAATTCTCGTGGCGGCCCGCCGCGCATTTCGAGATCGTCACCGCACGGAGGACACTGGACGCGTGAGCAGCACCCCGACGAGCCCCCCGACGGGCCGCGACGTCATCCGTGTCGGCACCCGCGGCAGCGCGCTCGCGACGACCCAGACGGGCCACGTCGCGCGGCGCCTCGAGGAGCTGACCGGCCGCACCGTCGAGACCGTCCGGATCCGCACCGACGGCGACGTGCTGACCGGCTCGCTCGCGCAGATGGGCGGCACCGGCGTGTTCGTCACCGCCCTCCGCGAGGCCCTCCTCGACGGCCGGTGCGACGTCGCGGTCCACTCGCTCAAGGACCTCCCCACCGCGGCCGCCCCCGGGCTCACGGTCGTGACGCCCGAGCGCGAGGACCCGCGCGACGCGCTGTGCGCGCGCGACGGGCTGACGATCGCCACGCTCCCGCGCGGCGCCCACGTGGGCACCGGGTCGCCGCGCCGCGCCGCCCAGCTGCGGTCGGTCCGCCCCGACCTCGACGTCGTCGACATCCGCGGCAACGTCGACACCCGTCTGCGCCGCGTCCACGGCGACGACGCCGACCTCGACGCCGTGGTGCTCGCCTACGCGGGGCTGTCCCGCCTCGGCCGCCTCGACGCCGTCACCGAGGTGATCGACACGACCGTCATGGCGCCCGCGGCCGGGCAGGGCGCGCTGGCCGTCGAGGTCCGCACGTCCGAGCTCGACGACCCGGTCGTCGCGGAGGCGCTGCACGCCCTCGACCACGAGGCGACGCGCCTCGCCGTCCTCGCGGAGCGGGCGCTGCTCGCGCGCCTCGAGGCCGGCTGCGCGGCGCCCGTCGGTGCGCACGCGCTCGTCGACGGCGTCGAGGTCGTCCTCACCGCGGTCGTCGCGCGCGTCGACGGTGCCGAGCAGCTCACGCACTCGGCGCGGGTCCTCCTGCCGGCGACCGGCAGCGACCTGCGCGCGGCGCGCGACGACGTCGCGCTGCGGCTCGGCGAGCGCGTCGCCGACGCGCTCCTCGCCGACGGCGCCGCGCGCCTCGCTCCCCTCGGCCCGCCGGCCGCCCCGGACGACGTCGCGGCGGCGGCCCTGCCCGACGCCGGCAGCGCCACGCGGGGCACCGCGACGGACACGCCCGACCCGGCGGTCGAGACGGCGCGCGAGCAGCGCTGCGCGACGGCGGCTACCGCGGGGACCCCGCGTGAGCCCCCACCTGCGTGACCCCTCCCGCGGCCCCGCCCCCGTCGTCCCGGTACCGCCCGTCCGTCCCCGGCGCGCGCGCCCTGGCCGGCCGGACCGTCCTCGTGCCGCGGAGCCCCGAGCGTGCCGCCGCCCTCGCGACGGCCTTGCGCGGCGCCGGCGCCCGGGTGCTCGTGAGCCCGGCGATCGAGCGTGCCCGGGTCGACGACACCGTCCCCGTGGACGACGCCGTCGGGCGGCTCGCCGAGGGCGGCTACGGCTGGGTCGTCGTCACGAGCGTCAACGCGGTCGACGAGCTCGTCGCCGCCGCGACCCGGCGGGACACCACCCTCGGCGACGTCGCACGCACGGCCCGCTGGGCCGCCGTCGGCCCCGCGACGCGCCGCGCGCTCGAGTCCGTCGGCGTCGCGGTGGACCTGGAGCCGGCCGAGAACTCCGCGCGCGGTCTCGTCGCCGCGTTCGCAGCCCTCGCCCCGGCCCGCGCGGAGCCGGTGACGACCGTCCTGCTCCCCCAGGGCGACCTCGCGGCGCCGACGGCGGCGGACGGGCTCCGCGACCTCGGCCACGACCCGCACGTCGTCACCGTCTACCGCACGGTCGCCCACGACCTCGCGCCCGACGTGGTCGCCGCGTGGCACGCGGGCGAGGTCGACGCCGTCGTCCTCACCTCGGGGAGCGTCGCGCGCGAGGTCGCGCGGCAGCTCGGCCCGCGCGACGACGTCGCGGCCGTCGCGATCGGCGAGCCGACGGCCCGGGCGGCACGGGCCGTCGGGCTGCGGCTCGACGCGGTCGCCGACCGCCCGACCGACGAGGCGCTCGCCACCGCGCTGACCACCGTCCTGGCGGGGTCGCACGCCGCCGTCACCGCGGCCCCCGCACCCGGCACGACCGGACGCCCCCACGACACAGGAGACCCCTCGTGACCCTCTCCCCCGGACACCACCGGCCCCGACGCCTGCGCGCGACCCCGCGCCTGCGCCGGCTCGTCGGCGAGACGCGCCTGCACCCCGCGGACCTCGTGCTGCCGCTCTTCGTCAAGGAAGGGCTCGACGCACCCCACCCCATCTCGTCGATGCCGGGCGTCGTGCAGCACACCGAGGCGACGCTCGCCGACGCCGTGCGGGACGCGGCGCGCGCGGGGATCGGCGGCGTCATGCTCTTCGGCATCCCCGCCCGGCGCGACGCGACCGGGAGCCAGGCGGACGCCGAGGACGGGATCCTGCAGCGCGCGATCCGGCTGTCCCGCGACGTCGTGCGCGAGGTGGAGTCCACCGGCGGCGGGGGCGGCCCCGCCCCCGTCGTCATGGCGGACACGTGCCTCGACGAGTTCACGGACCACGGCCACTGCGGCGTCCTCGCGACCCGGCACGACGGCACGCGCGAGGTCGCGGTGGTCGACAACGACGCGACGCTGGAGCGGTACGCGTCGATGGCCGTCGCGCAGGCGCGCGCGGGAGCGGACGTCGTGGCGCCGTCGGGCATGATGGACGGCCAGGTCGGCGTGATCCGCGAGGCGCTCGACGCCGCGGGGTACACGGACGTCGGCATCCTCGCCTACTCGGCGAAGTACGCGAGCGCGTTCTACGGGCCGTTCCGCGAGGCCGTGGACTCGGCGCTCCAGGGCGACCGCCGGACGTACCAGATGGACGCGGGCAACGCGCGCGAGGGTCTGCGCGAGGCCGACCTCGACCTCGCCGAGGGCGCGGACATGGTCATGGTCAAGCCCGCGGGGTCGTACCTCGACGTGCTCGCCGCGGTCGCCGAGATGTCGCCGGTGCCGGTCGCGGCGTACCAGGTGTCGGGCGAGTACGCGATGATCGAGGCCGCCGCGGCGAACGGCTGGATCGACCGCCGCGGCGCGGTCACGGAGTCGGTGCTCGGCATCAAGCGCGCCGGCGCGGACGTGATCCTCACCTACTGGGCCACCGAGATCGCCGGCTGGCTGCGCGACGAGACGTTCGGAGGGACGCGCTGATGACGGAGTCGACCGGGTTCGGGGTCGCCGCGGCGGCACACGCGGAGGTCGTCGCGCCGGCGGGCGCGGCGGGGTCCACCGCGACGGACAACCACGCGGCGTTCGTCCGCGCGCAGGCGGTGCTGCCGGGCGGCGTGAGCTCGCCCGTGCGGGCGTACGGGTCGGTGGGCGGCGACCCGCGCTTCCTCGCGTCGGCGCGCGGCGCGTACGTGACCGACGTCGCGGGGCGCGAGTACGTGGACCTCGTGTGCTCGTGGGGACCGGCGCTGCTGGGCCACGCGCACCCCGACGTGGTCGCCGCGGTGCAGGACGCCGCGGCACGCGGCCTGTCCTTCGGCGCGCCGACGCTCGGCGAGGTCGAGCTCGGCGAGGAGATCCGCCGCCGGGTGCCCGCCGCGGAGCGCGTGCGCCTCGTGTCGACGGGCACCGAGGCCACCATGACCGCGATCCGGCTCGCGCGCGGCGTGACCGGGCGGGACGTGATCGTGAAGTTCGCGGGCTGCTACCACGGGCACGTCGACGCGCTGCTCGCCGAGGCGGGCTCCGGCGTCGCGACGCTCGCGCTCCCGGGCTCCGCGGGCGTGACCGAGGCGAGCGCGGCCGAGACGCTCGTGCTGCCCTACAACGACCTCGCGGCGGTCGAGGCCGCGTTCGCCGAGCGCGGCTCGGAGATCGCGGCCGTCATCACGGAGGCGGCGCCCGCGAACATGGGTGTCGTGCCGCCCGCCGAGGGGTTCAACGAGGGGCTGCGGCGCATCACGGCCGCGCACGGGTCGCTGCTCGTCCTCGACGAGGTGCTCACCGGCTTCCGGGTCGGGCCGAGCGGCTGGTGGGGGCTCGAGAACGCCGTGCTGCGCGGTCAGGGGGCCGCGGGCTACACGCCGGACCTGTTCACGTTCGGCAAGGTCGTGGGCGGCGGGATGCCCGTCGCCGCGGTCGGCGGGCCCGCCGCGGTCATGGACCAGCTGGCGCCGCTCGGGCCCGTATACCAGGCGGGCACGCTGTCCGGGAACCCGGTCGCCGTCGCGGCGGGCCTCGCGACGCTGCGCCTGGCCGACGACGCGGTGTACGCGCACGTGGACGGCGTCGCCTCGGTCCTGTCGAAGGCCGTCGGCGACGCGCTCGACGCCGCGGGCGTCGCGCACCGGGTGCAGCGCGCCGGGTCGCTGTTCTCGGTGTTCTTCGGCGACCTCGCCGCGAGCGCGGGCGTGCGCGACTATGCGCAGGCCCAGGCGCAGGAGACCTTCCGGTACCGCGCGTTCTTCCACGCGATGCTCGACCAGGGTGTGAACCTGCCGCCGTCGGTGTTCGAGGCGTGGTTCGTGTCCGCCGCGCACGACGACGCGGCGGTGCAGCGGATCGTCGACGCGTTCCCGGCGGCGGCCCGCGCCGCCGCGATGGCGTCCCCCGCCTGACGAGCCCGCGCGACGCACCGCGTCACCCGTCGTCCGAGCGCCACGCGCCGGGCGCCGGGCGCCGAGCGCCGAGCGCCGAGCGCCGATCGCCGAGAACGACCTGGGGGTCGTCATCCGTCGGATGACGACCCCCAGGTCGTGGTGGGCGGTGCGCCGGGGCGGGCTCGGCGGCCCGGGCGTCAGTAGCCGCGCTGCGCCGCGGTGCCGGCCTGCTTGCCGAGCGAGCGGATCTGGAAGCCGAACGCGATGAGCATGACGCCCCAGAGGATCGCGAAGATGGCGAGGATCCAGACGATGGAGACGAGCCCGGCGGTCACGTTGAACAGCACGAGGACGCCGAAGACGATGCCGAGGAGGCCGGCGAAGACCCCCCAGCCCCAGCCGCTGCCGGAGAACCTGCGCAGGTCGAGGCTCGCCACCGTCTGGAACAGGCCGAAGGCGATGGCCCACAGACCGACGATCCACACGAGGACCTCGGCGGTCTTCCCGGGCCACACGAGCAGCACGATGCCGACGGCGAGGCTGACGATGCCCATCGTCACGAGCAGAGCGGTGCCGTTGCCCGTGCCCCGGCGGCGGATGCCCTCGATGATCTCGACGATGCCGTCGATCACCGTGAAGATGCCGACGACCCAGATGATCGCGGCCGCCGTGATCTCGGGCCAGGCGATCGCGACGATGCCGAAGATGATCGCGAGCACGCCACGCAGCACGGGCCAGTACCAGACCTGCCGTGCCGTGGTGGAGAAGGCGGTGAGGAGCGGGTCCTGCGTCGTCATGGTGCACCTCTCACATGGGTGACAGCGCGGGTTCACTCCCCCGCATGGACCTCATGAAACACCCGGGACCCACCCGTGTCGCGCCGAACCGCGCGTTTCGCCCAGAGCGGCGCGGACGTTCATGCGCGTGCCGGCCGTGGTGCGACGGCCCGGGTCGGCACGTGCCGGCGCCGGGCCGCCCACACGACGAGGACGGACAGCGCGAGGACGCCCCCGAACGCGAGCACCGGGCCGGCGAAGAACGGTCCGATCCGCTTGTCCGCGACGACCGTGTAGGTCGCGGCGTACGCGACGTCGGACGCTGCCGGGGTGAAGACGAAGTCGGAGACGATCTGCTCCGAGGGCTCGGTGAACGCCTGCTCGTGCGCCGTGACGTAGTCGCCCGCGGCCAGCAGCGCGGCGAGCTCGTCGCTCGCCACCGACGCCGGGTCGACGCGGCCGGCGAAGCGGACCTGTGGTGCGGCGAGGTCGGCGGTCGCGTCGGCACGGTCCGTGCGCCCGTCGGCGAGCACGTACGTGCGGGTGCGCTGGGTGTCCTGCGCGGCGGCGGACATCCGCATCGGGTAGACGAGGGAGTCGCTCGGGAACGTCACGCGCAGCGGCTGCAGCGTGCCGTCGAACGAGGCGGCGGCGTCCGGGGCGAGGCGCGCGGCGACGAACGTCCACCCCTCCGCGACGTACGGGGCGATCGCCCCGCGGACCGAGGGCGTGAGCTGGAAGCCGCGCTCGGCGAGCCAGGCGTCGAGCGCCGCGCCGTCGGTGGCGGCGAGCGTCGTGACGTCGAGCGGACCGAGCCGCACCTGGTCCAGCACGTCGACGCCACCCGCCGCGCCCGCGCCGTCGGCCGGGGACCCGAACCCGAGCTCCGGCCACCAGCGGTGGTCCGCGACGACCGCTCGCGGTGCGGTGATCGCGTCGAGCTCGCGGAACACGGCAGGGTCCGCGAGCGACACCTCGGCCGGGGCGGGGGTCGGCAGGATGAGACCGACCTCCGGCGCCGCGGACAGCGTCTCCAGCTCCAGGAGGAGCGTCTCCGTGGTCCCGTCCCACTGGAGGACGGCCGACTCGGACGACACCGTCGTGTCGTAGGCCGGGGACTCGACGAAGCCTCCGCACGCGCACGCCGAGGCGGGCGGTGCGACGACGGCAAGACCTCCGGCGAGCGCGACCGTGACGAGGGTGGCACGTGCCCCCCGCCGCGTCGTCGCGCGTCGCGTCCCCATGCTCGGAGGGTAGGTCCGGGCCACGGAGGACCGCGCGGCAAGTCGCGGATCGTGACCCAGCCGTGACCGCGGCGGTCAGCCGGCGGCCGCCCGGACGCCGAGGTAGGCGATCCCGCCGATGACCACGGCCCACAGCGCGACGGCGACGACGCCCCAGACGAAGACGCGTCCGCGCGGCGCGCCGAAGCCGACCATCGCGGCGGCCGTGACGTGGCTCGGCAGCAGGAGCGGGCCGAGCAGGCTGACGCCCGGCACCCCGTACCGGTCGAAGACGCGACGCATCCGCTGGCGCTTGGGATCCGACCCGACCTCCCGGCCGCGCGTCAGGCCGGAGCGGGCCGCGCCGATGACCCACACGACGACGGCGAGGGCGATCGCGTTGCCGAGCACCGCGACCGGGATCGCGACGACCGGGCTGATCCCGGCCACGACGCCCAGGACCGCGGCGCCCTCGGCCTCGACGTAGGGGATCATCGCGGCGACGAGGACGCCGACCCAGCGGAGCAGGGGCGGCAGCCCGAGCGTGAAGTCCTGCAGCGTGGTGACGATGTCGGTCATGTCCTGCCTCTCGTGTGGTGGTCCCTCCACCGTCGCCCGGGCGGAGCCCGCGCGGCAGTGCGCCCTGTCACCGGCTCGGGTGCGCCGGTCACGGGGTCGCGGTGACACCTGTCACGCCGCTCGCGCTGCGATACCCTCAGGGGGTATGCTCGGGAGTGCCCGGCGACGAGGAGAGACCATGACCGACACCGCAGCGGACCCCGCCGTCCGCGACGACGAGCACACCGACCACGACGGCCCCCACGGCTACGCGTCCGACAAGGAGGCGTACCTCCGGCGCATGCGCCGTATCGAGGGGCAGGTCCGCGGGATCGCCCGCATGATCGACGAGGACGTCTACTGCATCGACATCCTCACGCAGGTCTCGGCGGTCACGAAGGCCCTGCAGGCCGTGAGCATCGGGCTCGTCGAGGACCACCTCGGGCACTGCGTCGTCGACGCCGCCCGGCAGTCCGAGGACGGCGGCGCCGCGAAGGTCAAGGAGGCGGCCGACGCGATCGCCCGCCTCGTCCGCAGCTGAGCCCCACCGGGACCGCACCACCAGGCACCGCACCAAGAGCACCGCACCCCAGTCCGCACCACCAGCACCCCACGACCACCGAGGAGCACCATGAGCACCGTCACCACCCTGGGCGTCACCGGCATGACCTGCGGCCACTGCGTCGCGAGCGTCACCGAGGAGGTCGAGAAGGTCGCCGGCGTCGAGAACGTGAGCGTCGAGCTGCACGACGGCGGCACGAGCGAGGTCAGCGTCTTCTCCGACGAGCCCCTCGACGAGAAGGCGCTGCGCGACGCCGTGGACGAGGCGGGCTACGCCGTCGACTCCGTGGACGTCCAGCAGGACGCCCTCGCCGCGCAGTACGCCGAGCAGGCGCCGGGCAGGCAGGCCGCGCACGACGACGCGTCCGACGCCGCCGCGACGTCGTTCGCGACCCGCACCGCCGACCTGCGCGACCCCTCCGCCTGACCACCGGGCCCGACGGCGGGGCTCGCCTCGCGCGCGACCGTGCGCCCCGCCGTCGGGGAACCGCAGCACCACCCCGCGGACCGCCTGCCGACACGTCGCCCTCCGCGCGACCCAGGCCCTCCGCGCCCGCGCCGCCGCCCCGTCGGGGCGCGCGCCCCGCCGACGACGTCCGCCACCCCGGACCCCGCCGGTGACACCGCCACGAACCCGTCGAGGAGTCACCCCCCATGTCCCCGCAGTCCCCGCAGTCCCCACAGGTCCCGCAGTCCCCTGCCGGGACCGCCACCGCCCCGCGCGCACCGCTCGCCGAGGTCGACCTGGCGATCGAGGGCATGACGTGCGCGTCGTGCGTCGCGCGCGTCGAGAAGCGCCTCAACCGCGTCGACGGCGTCACGGCCACGGTCAACCTGCCGCTCGAGAACGCCCACGTAACCCTCGCGGCCGACGTCCCCGACGCCGACCTCGTCGCGGCCGTCGAGAAGGCGGGCTACACCGCCCGCGTCACGACGCGCCGCCCCCTCACGCCCACGCACCGCGGTACTACCTCGGCGGACCGCGGGATCACCTCGGCAGTCCGCGAGGGCGAGCCGACCGCAGGAGCCGCGCCCGCGCCGTCGGGCACGACGGCCCCGGCCACCACCCGTGGCGAGGCGGTCGCCGAGGCGGTGGGGGCGGCGTCGGAGGCGAAGGGCGTAGGAGCCGCGCGCGGCCACGGACAGCCGGGCGACCACGGCGACGGCGCGGCCAGCCCGAGCCCCGACGCCGCCCCGACCGCCACCCCGACCACGAACCGCGTCGACCCGGTCACGACCACCGCGGAACCGACGCGCGACCGCGGCACGGACCTCCTGCGCCGCCTGCGCGTCGCCTCGGTCCTCACCGTCCCGGTCCTCGCGCTGTCGATGATCCCCGCGCTGCAGTTCCCGGCGTGGCAGTGGGTCGTCGCGGCGCTCGCGCTCCCGGTCGTCACGTGGGCGGCGTGGCCGTTCCACACGGCGGCGTTCCGCGCGGCGCGGCACGGTGCGTCGACGATGGACACGCTCGTGTCGCTCGGCGTGATCGCGGCGACGGTGTGGTCGTTGTGGGCGCTCCTGCTCGGGGGGGCGGGCGAGATCGGGATGCGCATGCAGCCGTCCCTCATCCCGTCGCGCGACGAGATGGGGCCGCCGGAGCTGTACTTCGAGGTGGCCGCGGTCGTGACGACGTTCCTCCTCGCCGGGCGGTACGCGGAGCACCGGTCGCGCCGCCGCGCGGGCGACGCGCTGCGGTCGCTGCTCGAGCTGGGCGCGAAGGACGCCGAGCGCGTCCTCGTCGGCCCGGACGGCACGCCCCGCACGGGCGCCGACGGCGCACGCCTCACCGAGCGGGTGCCCGTCGCGGCGCTCGGGGTCGGGGACGTGTTCGTGGTGCGGCCGGGGGACAAGGTCGCGACGGACGGCGTGGTGCTCGAGGGGTCGAGCGCGGTCGACACGTCGCTCCTCACGGGCGAGCCGGTGCCGGTCGACGTGACGCCGGGCGACGACGTGACGGGGGCGACGGTGAACACGTCGGGCAGCCTGCTCGTGCGCGCGACGCGCGTGGGCGAGGAGACGACGCTCGCGCAGATCGGTCGGCTCGTGTCGCAGGCGCAGACGGGCAAGGCCCCGGTGCAGCGCCTCGCGGACCGCATCTCCGCGGTGTTCGTACCGATCGTGCTGGTCCTCGCGGTGGTGACGCTCGTCGGGTGGTTGCTCGCGGGCGCCGGGACGCAGTTCGCGTTCACGGCGGCTGTCGCCGTGCTGATCATCGCGTGCCCGTGCGCGCTGGGCCTCGCGACCCCGACGGCCCTGCTCGTCGGGACGGGCCGCGGCGCGCAGCTGGGCGTGCTCATCAAGGGCCCGGAGATCCTCGAGTCGACGCGCCGCGTGGACACGGTCGTGCTCGACAAGACGGGCACCGTCACGCAGGGCGCGATGGCGCTCGAGGCCGTGGTCGCGCCGTCGGGCACGCTGACGCTGCACGACGTGCCGGCGGAGGGCCGGTCCACGGCGGGTCCGGGCGCCGACCGGTCGGGCGACGCGGACGCGCTCGACGCGCTGCGCCACGCGGGCGCGGTCGAGGCGCTCAGCGAGCACCCGATCGCCCGCGCGATCGCCACGGCGGCGCGCGACGTGTCCGGGTCGCCGGTGGGCGCGGCCTCGCCGCTCCCGGAGACGGTGGGTGCCGACGGCGTCCGCATCGGCTCGCTGCAGGCGTTCGACTTCCGCAGCACGCCGGGGGGCGGTGTCGAGGCGGTCGTGCGGACGGCGCACTCCGGGCTGTCGCTCGGGTCCGCGCCGGGCGCTGCCGGTCCGGGCGGAGCCGGGTCGCTCAACGCACGGCGCGTGCTCGTGGGGCAGCCGTCGTGGCTCGCCGACCAGGGCGTGACGACGTCGCCGGCGCTCGACGACACGTTCGCCGACGCAGAGCGCACCGGGGCGAGCGCCGTGGTCGTCGCGTGGGACGGCGCGGCCCGCGCGGTGCTCGTGCTGCGCGACCCCGTGAAGCCGACCTCGGCCGAGGCGGTGCGCGAGCTCACGGCACTGGGCCTGCGCCCGTTCCTGCTCACCGGTGACGGCGAGGGTGCGGCGCGCGAGGCGGCGCGCGCCGTCGGGATCGCGGAGACGGACGTGATCGCCCGCGTGCTCCCGGACCAGAAGGTCGACGTCGTGGCGCGCCTCCAGCGCGAGGGCCGGGTCGTCGCGATGGTGGGCGACGGCGTGAACGACGCCGCCGCCCTGGCCACGGCCGACCTCGGGCTCGCGATGGGCACGGGGACGGACGTCGCGATCGAGGCGAGCGACCTCACGCTCGTCCGCGGCGACCTGCGCAGCGCCGCGACGGCGATCCGGCTCTCGCGCCGGACCCTGCGGATCATCCAGCAGAACCTGTTCTGGGCGTTCGCGTACAACGTCGCGGCGATCCCGCTCGCGGCGGCCGGTCTGCTCAACCCGATGATCGCCGGTGCCGCGATGGCCGCGAGCTCGGTGCTCGTCGTCGGCAACTCGCTGCGCCTGCGGTCGGCGGGCTGACGAGGCGCCGGAGGGCGCGCCCTCCCGTCGAGCCCGACACCACCCGCCGCCGAGCACGACCTGAGGGTCGCTATCCACGGGATAGCGACCCTCAGGTCGTGCTCGGCGGGGTCCTAGCGGAAGCGACGCCCCTCGTCGCGGCGGTACGCGCCCACGGCGAGCGCGGCGAACAGCACGGTCCACCCGATGAGCACGGGCCACGCCAGTCCGTAGGCGGGCTCGCCCGTGAGCGCCTGGACGAGCAGGTCGCGGCCGGCGCGCGTCGGTGTCGCCATCGAGATGGCGTCGAGCCACGGCGGGAAGAGGAACGGCGGGAGGAACAGACCGCCGGCGAACGCGAGCGGGAAGAGGATCACCTGCACGACGGGCAGCGCCGCCTTCGCCGACAGCGAGTACCCGATCGCCATGCCGAGCAGCACGAAGGGCACCGAGACGAGCAGGACGGTCCCGACGCCGGCGACCAGCTGCGGCCACGTCACGCTCGCCTCGGTGAACAGCCACGCGATGAGGATCAGCGGCACGACCCCGAACAGCGAGAAGATCCCGCCGTTGAGGATGCGCGCGACCATGCGCGGGGCCGGTCCTGCGGGCAGCGACCGCACGAACGGGTCGAACGGGAGCTGGCGGTCCTCCGCGACGCCGAGCCCGTAGGTGAACAGGCTCGCCGAGCAGATCGCGAACAGCCCGAGCGACGCGACGGCCGTCGTCGCCGCGAGCGGGTCCTGCGCGACGGCCTTCTGCGGCACGACGAAGAAGAACATCGCGAGCGCCGGGAACAGGAGGTTGCCGAGCACCGCGATCGGCACGCGGACCGTCTCGAGGAACTGGTAGCGCAGGTGCAGCCAGGTCAGGCGCACCGGTCCGGGCAGGGCCGCGCGGCCGCCCCTCGTGCCCGCCGCCGGGCCCTCGCCCGGGCGGGCCGTGCTCGCCGTCGTGCTCATCGCCGTCCTCCGTCGGTCGTCGTGGGGGCCGGCACGCCGTCGCGCGCGACCATCTGCTCGAACGCCTCCTCGAGGCTCGCCCCGCGGATCTCGAGGTCGTGGAAGTCCACGCCCGAGGTGACGAGCTCGCGGACGAGCGCGTCGGCGTCGGGCGTGTACAGCTCCTGCCTGCCGTCGCCGGCACGCTCGGCCCGGACCACGCCGGGCCACCCCGCGAGGTCGGTCGTCGATCCCACGACGACGCGGCGCAGCGCGACGCGCCGCAGGATCGCGTCGAGCGAGTCGTCGGCCCGGACCACGCCCTGGTCGATGACGACGACGCGCTCGGCAAGCGCCTGCACCTCCTCGAGGTAGTGGCTCGTGAGGAGGACGGTCCCGCCGTCGGCGTGGTACGCGCGGATCGCGTCCCACAGGGCCTGCCGGGCACCGACGTCGAGGCCGGTCGTGGGCTCGTCGAGCAGGACGACGCGCGGCCGGCCGACGAGCGCGAGCGCCACCGCGAGGCGACGCTTCTGCCCCCCGGACATGGCGCCCGTCTGGCGGCCCGCGAGCTCGGTGAGGCCGAACTGGTCGAGCAGCTCGCCGGTCGCGACGGGGTCGGGGTAGTGCCCGCCCACGAAGTCCACGACCTCGCGCACCTTGAGCGTCGCGGGCAGGCCGGTCTCCTGCGGAGTGATGCCGAGCGACACGCGGCTCCGGGCGTCGCGCGGGTCGCCGCCGAACAGCCGCACCGTGCCGGAGTCGGGCCGGCGCTGCCCGCTGACCAGGGAGAGCAGCGTCGACTTCCCGGCGCCGTTCGGGCCGAGCAGCCCGACGAGCTCGCCGGCACCCACGGTGAGGGACACGTCGTCGAGCGCGACGACCTGCCCGAAGCGGCGCGTCACGTGGTCTGCGGCGACCACCGGTCGGTCGGCCCCGGTGCCCGACGTCGCGGCGCCGGTCCCGGCGTCGGGTCGTGCGGCACGGGTGGCCCCGCGGTGCTGGACGCTCATGCTCCGGCTCCTCTCAGGAGGGTGTTCAGTGCGGTGGTGTAGTCCTCGAACGCGTCGCGCCCGCGCCGGGTGAGGGCGAGGTAGGTGGCCGGCGTGCGGCCCTCGTGGGTCTTGGTGACGCGCACGTAGCCGGCGTCCTCGAGCTTGCGCAGGTGGGTGGACAGGTTGCCGGCCGTCATGTCGAGCAGCTTCTGCAGCTTGGGGAAGGACAGCTCGTCACCGGTGCCGAGCGCGGCGAGCGTCGCGACGACGCGCAGCCGCGCGGGGGCGTGGATGACCGCGTCGAGCTCGGTGTCAGGCATCGACCGCCTCCCCCGTCCCGGGTGCGGCACCCACGCAGCGGGCGGCGACGGCGCGCCGTCGGGCCCGCAGCGCGTGCTCGATCCCGGCCATGACGAGGAAGCCCCCGCCGCCGAGGGTCGCCATGACGAGGTAGGTGAGAGGCAGCCCCGCGAAGGTCGCGACCGCGGCGACGAGCAGGATCCACACGCCGAGCGCGAAGAGCCGCACGTCCTGGAACGCGGCCGCTCCGCCGAGGTACAGGAGACCGACGACGACGCACGCGAACGCGTTGCTCGCGAGCGCCATGACCTCCTCGGAGGCCCCGGCGCGCCCGAGGCCGCCGAGGACGAGCCCGAGCGTGAGGAACCCGAGCATCCACGACCAGCCGTACATCGCGCCGGTGCGCGCGCTGACGCCGCGCGTCCCGGCCGTGCGCGTGACCGAGTGGACGATCGTGAACGCGACGGCCGAGACGATCGCGCCCGAGAAGACGAAGAACGCCCACGGCGCCGCCTGGCCGTCGGCGCCCGCGCTCGCGTACAGGCAGAGGTACCCGACCGCCCACGCGAGACCCCAGGCCAGGAAGAGCAGGCGCCCGTCGGGCTCGGTCGCGGCGCGCGCACGGTCCTGCTGCTCGCGGATGAGGCGGAGGGTGTCGGCCGGGTCGAAGACCTGGTCGGTGTCAGTGCGCGACGACGGGTCGTCGCCCGGTCCGTCGTGGTCGCTCGTCATGGTCGCCGTCCTCGCAGAGTAGTTTGTGCTGCAAACCTGTTTGTAGGTTCGCACACGGCCGACCGGAAGACAACCCCCTGTCGTCGCCGAGAACGACCTGAGGGGCGCCATCGGCCGCGGGGCGACCTTCAGGTCGTGCTCGGCAGCCCTCCGCCCGGCGGACCGCTGGCGTCGCGGCGTCTTAATGTGATATCACTTTGCTATACATCGACGAGCGGCCCGCCGGCCGCGAGAGAGGGCGGACACCGTGACCGAGAGCGCAGCACCCCCGCAGGAGTCCGTGGGCGGCGAGCCCGTGGGCCGCCCGGTGGGCCACGCCGGGACCCGGGTCGACGTCACCGAGCGTTCCGCCTGGTCGCTCGGGGCGGGTGCCGCGGCCGGCCTCATCGCACTCAGCGCCCTGCTCGTCCTCGGTGGCGTCGGCCTCGTCGTCGCAGCTGCCGCCGAGCTCGGCAGCCCCGGGGTCCTCATCACCCTGGGCATCGTCCTCTTCCTCGTCGGGATCCTCCTCCCGACCGGCGTCGCCGTGGTGAACCCCGGCGAGACGCTCGTCGTCCAGTTCTTCGGCCGGTACCTCGGCACGGTGCGCCGCACGGGTCTGGTCGCGACCGTCCCGCTCAGCACGCGCCGACGTGTCTCCGTGCGCGTGCGCAACTTCGAGACGAGCGAGCTCAAGGTCAACGACGCCGACGGCAACCCCATCAACATCGCCGCCATCGTCGTGTGGCAGGTCGCGGACACCGCGAAGGCGAGCTTCGCCGTCGAGGACTACGACGACTTCGTCGTGGTGCAGTCGGAGTCCGCGCTGCGCCACGTCGCGATGTCGCACCCCTACGACGACGCCGACGCCGGCGAGGAGTCGCTGCGCGGCGCGACGGAGCTCGTGTCGGCGGAGATCGCCGCGGAGGTCGCGGAGCGCGTCGTCGTCGCGGGCGTCGAGGTCATCGAGGCCCGCATCTCGAACCTCGCCTACGCCCCGGAGATCGCCCAGGCGATGCTGCAGCGGCAGCAGGCCGGGGCGATCATCGCGGCCCGGTCGCGCATCGTCGAGGGCGCCGTCTCGATGGTCGAGGACGCGCTCTCGCGCCTCGAGGCCGACGACATCGTCACGCTCGACGACGAGCGTCGCGCCACGATGGTGTCGAACCTGCTCGTCGTGCTGTGCGGCGACAGCCGCGTCACCCCGGTCGTCAACACGGGGTCGCTGTACCGGTGACGCCCGCCCCGCCCGAGCGGCCGGACGCGCCCGGCGACGGCGACGAGCCGTCGTCGGGCGGCGCCGTGCCCGCGGACGACGCCGCCGCGGACCGGCCGCGCAGGCCGTCCCGCAAGTCGGTGCTCCTGCGGCTCGACCCGGCCGTGCACGACGCGCTCGCGCGCTGGGCCGCCGACGACCTGCGCAGCGTCAACGCGCAGATCGAGATGCTGCTGCGCCGGGCCCTGTCCGACGCCGACCGTCTGCCCCGCGACGTCCGGCCCGTCCGCCGCCCGGGCCGTCCGCCGCGCGACCCCTGACCCCGGCGGCCAGCCGGCGTCCAGCGGACGTCGAGGTGGCACCCGGGCAGCGGTGCTATAACCGGACGGTGCCCACCCCCGACCCGACCGCGGCGCCGGTCGCGACGGCGACCCCCGTCCCGACGACCGATGCGCCGGCGCGCCCGGACCGCGCGACGCGCCGCCGCATCGGCGCGGAGATCTGGATCGTCCTCGGCCTGAGCCTCGGCAAGTCGGCCGTCTACGCGATCATCAGCATCGTCGCGCGCCTCACCGCGGACACCCCGCTGCGCGACCAGTCGGCGAGCCTCAACGTCAGCCAGTCGGCGCGGCCGTACCTCGACCTCACGTACCAGCTCGTCGGGATCTTCTTCGCGGTGCTGCCCGTCGCGCTCGCGCTCTACCTGCTCAGCGCGCGCGGGCGCTCCGCCGTCCGCGCGATCGGGCTCGACGGCGCGCGGCCCCTGCGCGACGTCGGCTGGGGGTTCGCGCTCGCCGCCGCCATCGGCATCCCGGGCCTCGCGTTCTACCTCGCCGGACGGGCCATGGGCATCACCGTCGAGGTCCAGGCGGCAGCGCTCAACGCCGCGTGGTGGACCGTGCCGGTGCTGGTCCTCGCCGCGCTGCAGAACGGGCTGCTCGAGGAGGTGATCGCCGTCGGCTACCTCTACGAGCGCACGCGCGACCTCGGGTGGGGTCGCGTGAAGTTCGTCGTCGCGAGCTCGCTGCTGCGCGGCGCGTACCACCTGTACCAGGGCATCGGGCCGTTCGTCGGCAACGTCGTCATGGGCGTCGTGTTCTCGTGGTTCTACACGAGCCGGTGGGGGCGGCACCGCGTCATGCCGCTCGTGATCGCGCACACGCTGCTCGACGTCGTCGCGTTCGTCGGGTACGCCGTCCTCCCGCTCGAGTGGAAGCAGTCGCTGGGTCTCGCGTGACCGCGCGGCCGGGGCCGGGCGGCGCGCTCAGTGCGTTCAGTGCGCCGGCATCTCCAGGCACCCGCCGTCCATGATGGGCCCGCCCGCCTCGAGCGTGACGCCGTCGGGTCCCACCGCGCCGTAGACGCACCCGCCGGGCACGCCGACCCCGACCGCGACGTGCGTCGAGGTCTCGGACGAGAGCGTCGAGCCACCGTGCACCTGCACGTTCTCGAACCCCGCCGCGACGAGCGCCGACCTCACCGCGTCCTGGTCGACCGCGTCCCCGGACACGAGCGGCTCCAGCGCCGCCTCGACCTCCGGCAGCGAGAGCGCCGCCTCCGCACGACCCTCGGGCGACCCGACCCGCTCGCGGTACGCCTCGTTCGAGAGGTCGAGGCCCTCCCCGGAGAAGCCCGTCGGGTCGGCCGACGAGCCCGGGTTCGACGTCGAGGAGGGGTTCGACGCCGGGCCCGACGCCGGGCCCGACGCCGGGGCGGACGTGCCGGCAGGCGCCGACGTGTCGTACTGCTCCGCCCAGCCGTTCACGAGCATCTGATACCCGACGACAGCCACGACGAGGACCACGAGCCCGAGCCCGACGACCCCCACGACCACCCCGGTGACGGCGCGCGTGATCCGCTCCGAGCGGTCGGGGGCGCCGTCCTGCGGTGTCGTCACGCGGCGAGTCTCGCGCGTGCCGGCCCGATCCGCGCGCCGCCCGGCACGACCTCACCGACATCTCCACAACCGCGACCGACGCCGGCCGCGAGCAGGCTGCCCGCCGCCGCCGTCACCGCCGGGCCGTCACGCGCCACGCAGCGCCCGCAGCGCCTCCCGCCGCTCGGCCTGCGCCACCGGGTCGGGCACGGGGAGCGACGCCAGCAGCCGGCGCGTGTACTCCTCGCGCGGGTCGCCGAGGACCTCGGCGCCCGTGCCCTCCTCGACGAGCCGGCCGCGGTAGAGCACCGCGATCCGGTCCGAGAGCAGGTCGACGACCGCCAGGTCGTGGGACACGAAGAGGCTCGCGAAGCCGAGCTCGCGCTGGAGCTCCGCGAAGAGCTCGAGCACGCGCGCCTGCACGGACACGTCGAGCGCCGACGTCGGCTCGTCCGCGACGAGCAGCTCGGGGTCGAGCGCGAGCGCACGGGCGAGCGACGCGCGCTGCCGCTGACCGCCCGACAGCTCGTGCGGGAAGCGGTCGCCGTACGAGCGCGGGAGCTGGACGGCCTCCAGCAGCTCGTCGACCCGGGCGCGCGCGTCCTGCGGCGACGCCGCCCGGCCGTGCACGACGAGCGGCTCGGCGACGCAGTCCGCGATCGTCAGGAGCGGGTTGAAGCTCGTCGCCGGGTCCTGGAACACGAACCCGATGCGGGGCCGGACCGGCAGCAGGTCACGCTGCCTCACCCCGAGCATCTCGACGCCGAGGACGCGCAGCGACCCGCCGGTCACCGGCGTCAGGCCCGCGACGGCGCGCGCGAACGTCGTCTTGCCGGACCCGGACTCGCCCACCAGCCCGAGCACCTCGCCCGGCCGGATCGTCAGCGAGACGTCGTCCACCGCGGTGAAGCCCGGCTTGCGCAGCCGACCGGGGTAGGTGACCGTGAGGCCCGTCGCCTCGACCACCGGCTCGGTGCTCGCCCAGCCGGTGTCGCGGGCCGACGCGCGGACCTCCGCCCGCGCGGTGCCCTCACCGACGCGGGGCACGGCGGCGAGCAGCGCCCTCGTGTACTCGGCGCGCGGGTCCGCGAAGAGCTCGCGCGCGGGCGCCTGCTCGACGACCTTGCCCTGGTACATCACCGCGACGCGGTCGGCGAGGTCCGCGACGACGCCCATGTTGTGCGTGATGAGCACGATCGCCGTGCCGAACTCGTCGCGGCAGCGCCGCAGCAGGTCGAGGATCTCGGCCTGGACGGTGACGTCGAGCGCGGTCGTGGGCTCGTCGGCGACGATGAGCCCCGGGTCGAGCACGAGCGCCATCGCGATGACGACGCGCTGCTTCTGGCCGCCGGAGAACTGGTGCGGGTAGTGGTCGACACGCGTCTCCGGGTCGGGGATCCCGACGCGGCGCAGGACGTCGATCGCCCGCTTCCGCGCCTCGCGACGGCCCACCTTCCCGTGGGCCCGGATCCCCTCCGCGATCTGCCAGCCCACGGTGAAGACGGGGTTGAGCGCCGCCGACGGCTCCTGGAACACCATCGCGACGTCACGTCCCCGCACGTCCCGCAGCCGGTCGGCGTCGAGCGTGACGACGTCGTGCTCGTCCGTCCCCGCCTTGTTCGACAGCACGACGGCGCCGCGCGCCGTCGCCGTCGAGGGCAGGAGGCCGAGGATGGTCTTCGCGGTCACGGTCTTGCCCGAGCCCGACTCGCCGACGATCGCGAGCACCTCCCCCGGGGCGACCTCCAGGTCGACGCCGTCGACGGCGCGCACCGACCCGGCGTCGGTCGCGAACGACACCGCGAGGTCACGGATGACGACCGCGGGCCGGTCGGTGCGGTCGGCCGTGCGGGTCGTGGTCTGCGGGGTGGCGGTCATCGCGCGCCCTCCGTCTCGTCGTCGGCGCGGTGCCCGAACGGCCGTTCGAGCGGGTCGAGGTCGTCCTCGGCCGGTCCGCCGTCGGCGCGCGCGCCCCGGCCCTCCAGCCCGTCGAGCCCTCCGGGCCCGGCGGACAGCGTCCCGCCCGGGACGACGGATGTCTCGGCGACCTCCCCGGACACCTCGGCGGCAGCCCGGCGCGAGCGCAGGCGCGGGTCGGCCAGGTCGTTGAGGCTCTCCCCGACCAGCGTGATGCCCAGCACCGCGAGGACGATCGCGAGCCCCGGGAAGAGCGCGGTCCACCAGATGCCGCTCGTCACGTCGGACACGGCCTTGTTGAGGTCGTAGCCCCACTCGGCGGCCGCCGTCGGCTCGATGCCGAAGCCGAGGAAGCCGAGGCCCGCGAGCGTGAGGATGGCCTCGGACGCGTTGAGGGTGACGATGAGCGGCAGCGTGCGCGTCGCGTTGCGCAGCACGTGGCGCAGCATGATGCGGTGGTGCGGCGTGCCCAGCACGCGCGCCGAGTCGACGAACGCCTCGCCCTTGATCCGCACCACCTCGGCGCGGGTCACCCGGAAGTACTGCGGGATGAACACGACCGTGATGGAGAGCGCCGCGGCGAGGATGCCGCCCCACATGCTCGACTGCCCGCCCGAGATGACGATCGCCATGAGGATCGCGAGCAGCAGGGACGGGAAGGCGTAGACGGCGTCGCAGAGCACGACGAGCAGGCGGTCCGCCCAGCCGCCGAAGTACCCGGACACGAGGCCGAGCAGCACCCCGACGACGATCGACGCGAGGATGGCCACGACGATCACGAGGAGCGCGGTCTGCGCGCCCCAGATCACGCGTGACAGGACGTCGTACCCGCCGACCGTCGTGCCGAGCAGGTGCTCGGCCGAGGGCGGCTGCTGCGCGCCGAACGCGCCGTCGGCGGTCCGGAGCTGGCTGTAGCCGTACGGGGCGAGCCACGGCGCGAGCGCCGCGGTGAGCGCGAACAGCGCGGTGACGACGAGCCCCGCGACGAGCATGCCGCGCTGCAGCCCGACGCTCTGCCGGAGCTGGTGGACGACGGGCAGACGCTTCCACCACGGGGCGCGCCCGCGCTCCGGGACGGCCACGGGCGGCGGCCCGGGGGTCGCGCCCGGTGCGGCGGCGCCGGTGGTGAGTCCGGTCTCGGCGACCATGTCAGTACCTCACCCTCGGGTCGATGAGCGCGGCGACGACGTCGACGACGAAGTTCGTCACCGCCACGATGACGGCCATGAGCACGACGATCCCCTGGACGGCGACGAAGTCGCGGGCCTGGAGGTACTCGGCGAGCTGGAAGCCGAGCCCCTTCCACTCGAACGTCGTCTCGGTGAGGACCGCGCCCGCGAGCAGCATGGCGACCTGCAGGCCGATGACGGTGATGATCGGGATGAGCGCGGGGCGCCAGGCGTGCGTGCGCACGAGGCGCGACTCCCGTACGCCGCGCGAGCGCGCCGCGACCACGTAGTCGGTGGAGAGCGTGCCGATGACGTTGGTGCGCACGAGCCGCAGGAACACCCCCGCGGTGAGGAGGCCCAGGGCGATCGAGGGCAGGACCGCGTGGGCGAGGACGTCGCCGACCACCTCGGGGTCGCCCGTGCGGAGCGCGTCGACGAGGTAGAAGCCGCTCGGGTCGTCGAGCATCTGCATCTCGATCTCGGCACCGGTCGAGGCGCGCCCGGAGACGGGCAGCCAGCCGAGCCAGACCGAGAACACCAGCTTGAGCAGCAGGCCCGCGAAGAAGACGGGGGTCGCGTAGGCGAGGATCGCGCCGATGCGCAGCGCGGCGTCGTGCGCACGGTCGCGGAAGTAGCCCGCGACCATGCCGAGCGGGATGCCGACGACGAAGGCGACGAGCAGCGCGTAGAGGGCGAGCTCGAGCGTCGCGCTGCCGTAGGTCGCGAGCACCTCGGTCACCGGCCGGTTGTCGCTGATGGTCGTGCCGAAGTCGCCCCGCACGATCCCGCCGAGGTACTCGAGGTACTGCACGACGACCGGGCGGTCGTAGCCGGCGGCCTGGATGCGCTCGGCGAGCTGGTCGGGCGTGAGGCGGCCGCCGAGCGCTGCGGTGATGGGGTCGCCCGTGGCGCGCATGACCACGAAGACGGTGGTCACGAGGATGAAGACGGTCGGGATGATGAGGAGGGCGCGCACGAGGATGTAGCTCCCGAGCCCGCCCCCGCTGCGGCGTCGGCGGCCGAGGGCGCGGGGTGCCGCCGTCGTGCTCTCACCGGCCTGCTGGTCCGGGGTGGTGGTCGTCATGTCGTCTCTTCGTCGGGGTGCTGGGGGCGACCGCGCGTCCGACCCTCCGCGTGGCGGAGGACCGGACGCGCGTCAGGACGGGTCAGCCCTTGGACAGCGCCGCGTAGCGGAACTTGAAGGACGGGTCGAGCGTGTCCTCGGCGCCCTCGACGTCGGACCCGACGACCGCGACCTGCGCACCCTGGAGGTACGGCAGCGTCGAGAGGTCCCCGGCCACCTTCGTCTGGATCTCCTCGATGAGCGCGGTGCGCTCGTCCGCGTCGGTGGTGACGGCCTGCTGGAGGATCAGGTCGTTGACCTCCTCGTTCGCGTAGTGGTTCACGAGGAAGTTCTCCGTGAGGAAGAACGGCGTGAGGTAGTTGTCCGCGTCGGAGTAGTCCGGGAACCAGCCGAGCTGGTAGGCCGGGTAGACGTCGGCGGTGCGCTCCTCGGCGTACGTGACCCACTCGGTCGTCTGCAGCTCGACCGTGAAGAGGCCGTCCTTCTCGAGCTGGTCCTTGATGAGCGCGTACTCGTCGGCCGACGACGGGCCGTAGTGGTCGTTCGAGTACTGCAGCTTCAGGGTCACGGGGGTCTTGACGCCCGCGTCCGCGAGGAGCTGCTCGGCCGCGGCCGCGTCGGGCGCGCCCGCACCGTCGCCGTACATCTCCTTGAGCGGCTCGATCGCGCCGGTGAGGCCCGCCGGGACGTAGGAGTAGAGCGGCGTGTACGTGCCCTTGTAGACCTGCTCGGAGAGCTCGTCGCGGTCGATGAGCGACGCGGCGGCCTGGCGGACGGCGAGCGCCTTCTCCGGGTCGGCCTCGGGCGTCGCCGCGCCGAACGGCTGCGTGTCGAAGTTGAACGTGATGTAGCGGATCTCGCCGCCGGGGCCGTCGACGACCTTGACGTCGTCGTTGCCGCGCAGGTCCTCGATGTCGGTGGCCGAGAGGCTGCGCCACGCGACGTCGATCTCGCCCTGCTGGATCTCGAGCTTGAGGTTCGAGGCCTCGGCGAAGTACTTGACCGCGACCTTCTCGTTCTTCGCGGCGCCGAGAAGACCCTCGTAGCCGTCGTAGGCCTCGTAGGAGACGAGGTTGTTGAAGTCGTAGCTCGAGATCGTGTACTGACCCGCGAACGCCTTGCCGTCGACGATCTCCTGGTCGGGCGTCAGCGCGTCGGCCGAGAACACGTCCTCGTCGACGATCGGGCCCGCGGGGCTCGACAGGATCTGCGGGAAGACCTGGTCGTCCTCGCTCTTGAGGTGGAAGACGACGGTCGTGTCGTCCGGCGCCTCGACGCTCTCCAGGTTGTACAGCAGCGAGGACGGGCCGTTGGGGTCCGCGATCGCGAGCTGACGGTCGAACGTGAACTTCACGTCGGAGGACGTGAGGTCGTTGCCGTTGGCCCACTTCAGGCCCGGCTTGAGCGTGACCGTGTACTCGGTCGGGGCGGTGAACTCCGCCGACTCGGCGATGTCCGGCTCGACGTCGGGGCTGCCGTACGGCGTGTTCATGAGGAAGGGGAAGACCTGGTTCATCACCGCGAACGAGCCGTTGTCGTACGAGCCCGCGGGGTCGAGGGTCGTCACCTTGTCGGTCGTGCCGATGATCAGCGAGCCGCCCCCTGCGGAGCTGGCGCCGTCGCCGTCGTCGCCGGAGCTGTCGCCGCCGCACGCCGTGAGGGTGAGCGTCAGCGCCGTGATGCCGGCGGCCGCGGCGAGGAGCCGCTTCCTGGACACCGCTGTCATGTGTCTACCTCTTTCTCGGAGATCTCGGGGTACGAGACACAGGTGGTGCGACCGTGCCCGCACCAGGACCCCGGCCTGGTGGCGGAGTGCCGTGATTTCTAGCACAGCACCATGTCACGCAGGTGACAGAAGCGGGCGAAAGCAGGACATCCTGCCGGCGTTGTTACCGGGTCGTAACCCAGAGCCCGGGGCAACCGACGTGACGTGAGACACATCTCCGGCAGGCCTCCGGGCGGTGTACTGTTCCGCCCCCGCCCCCGCCCCCGCCGAGGGCAGGGCGGTCGGAGCACCGCCGTGCCGACGGGCGCTCAGCCGTGCGAGCGAGGCGGCTCGGGAGGCTCGGTGGGGTCACCGTCCGTCCGCTCCGGCGCGGCCGGCTCCGGCGCGGTCGGAGCGGCACCGCCGGCGGTCGCTGCGCCGTCGCTCGGCTCCACGTCGCCCCCCGGTGCGGGGCTCACCGGGGGTGCGGGGCTCGCCGTGGGCGGCGCGACGTCGGGCCGCGCGGCGGCGGCGCCCAGCACGGACCCGCCCGTCACGACGACGCCCGCGGCGACCGCCTGACCGCGCAGGTCGGCGATCTCGCGAGCCACCGCGCGCACGGCGAACCCGGAGACCACGTGGATCGACCCGGCGACGAAGGCGTAGAGCGCGAAGACGACCGTCACGAGGCGGAGCACGTCGAACGCGTCCAGCGGTCGTGTGACGAGCAGGATCCCGAACAGCACCGACACGATCCCGAACGCGAGCATCCACGCCCACCCGAGGTCGCGGTTGCGGGCCAGCGCCGCGGCACCGGCGATCGTCGTGATGCCCAGCACGAGCACCCACACGGCGAGCACGTAGTAGAGGGCGGTCGGCGAGAGGTCCGGCCAGAACGCCACGACCACGCCGAACACGACGTTCACGCCCGCCTGCGCGAGCCACCACGCGGAGCCGACCTGCCGCCGGTGGACGAAGCCCTGCACCGCGACCAGCACGCCGTCGGCCACGAGGAACGCGCCGAGCACGAGCCGCAGCGTCTCGAGCTGCTCGAGCGGCTCGATCATGAGGAGCAGGCCCAGGACCACGAGCAGGACCCCGCGCACCACCGGGAGCCACCAGACCTTGCGGAAGGGGTTGCGCTCCTGCGCCGCCGACTCGGCGGCGGCGACCTCGCCCTCACGGGTGCCCGGCTCCGCGCCGCCGTCCGCCGCCCTGCCGTGTGCCGCCTTCTCGCGTGCCATGCCGACCTCCCGGTCCGAACCCCGCACCGTCGCCCCTGCGGACGCGGGAACGCTCCATGCTAGGGAGGGCTTGCTCACACTCGCGCGCCGACACGGCGCGCCCCGCCCGGCACGTGCCGGACGAAGCGGGTCGAATCACCCGGAGGAATCGGCCAAATACCGCGCCTGCTCGGGCGCCCCGCCCTAGACTCGCAGCCATGCCCGTGACTCCCCACGAGACGCCCGAGGGCCGCCCGGCCACCGGCTCCGTCGTGGAGGTCGGCAGCCTCGTCGACAGCCCGCGCGCCGAGCCCCGGCCGCAGACCGGGGCGTTCGAGGCCCTGCTCGCGCGCCCGGCGCCCGTCGACGAGGGCACGGTCCGCGTCGTCGACACGGCGGAGCAGCGTGTCCGCCACCCGAGCGACCTCGTCAACCTCGTCCTGTGCGCGGTCGGCGTGGCGCTCGTCATGCTCATGTCGGTGTTCGCGCACGGCACGACCGAGGGCGTCGCGGAGGACGTGCAGAACTTCTCCGACATCCTCGCCCGCGTCCTGTTCGTCCCCGTGGCCGTGCTCGAGGGCCTCGTCACGCTGTTCGTCCCCACCGCGGTCCTCATCGAGCTCGGCGTGCGCCGGCTCGGCCGGCAGGTCGTGGAGTCGATCGTGGCCGCGGCGCTCGGGCTGCTGCTCGGCATCCTCGTCACGCTCGCCGTCATGGAGTGGGGGTCCGACGAGCTCGTCCGCGGGCTGTCGATCTTCACGCAGGGCGAGTGGCGGCTGACGATCCCCGGCTACGTCGCCGCGCTCGGCGGGCTGCTCACGGCGGCGGGCACCCGGACGAGGCGCCGGACCGTCGCGTGGTCGTGGAACCTCATCTTCGTCGCCGTCGGGGTCGTGCTCGTCACGGGGCAGGTGTCGCTGCCCGGCATCCTCATCGCGCTCCTGCTGGGGCGCATCGCCGGCCTCGCCGTCCGGTACGTGTCCGGGGTGCGCAGCGAGCGCGCCTACGGCCCCGAGCTCGTCGCCGGCGTGCGCCGCGCCGGCTTCGCCCCCGTCGCGCTCGTCCGCGTGCGCGACGTGACGGACGACGACGAGCTCGCGGAGGCGGCCGACGACCCGATCACGGAGGTCGACGCCGAGGGCCACATCACCTCCGAGGTGCACGTCGGCGTCCTGCGCGCACCGGGCGCCGGGAACGACGCCGGGACGGTCCTCACCGCCGACGCCGCTCTCGCGCGACGCCACCTCGCGGGCACGGCGCCCGCCGAGGAGGCACCGGGCGGGCGCCCGGACGTGGCCGGGGGCCCGGCTCGGGCGCGCGAGGCCGCACCCTCCGACCCGGCGGCGATCGCGCTGACGCGCGCGGGCGACAACCGCGTCTACGCGATGCTCGACGAGGGCGGCGGCCGCCGGGACGTCGTCGTGCTCGACGGCGACCGGCAGGTCGTCGGCTTCCTCACCCGCTTCTGGCGCTCGCTCCGGCTGCGCGGCCTGGAGGGCCGCACCGCGATCTCGCTGCGCGCCGCGGCCGAGCGGACCGCGCTCCTCAACTACGCCGCCCGTGCGGCCGGCATCCGCACCCCGCGTCTCCTGGGCGTCGCCGAGGCGGCCGACTCGATGGTGCTCGTGCAGGAGCACGCCGGGGGCGCCGTGTCCCTGCGCGACCTGCCCGCCGACCGCGTCAGCGACTCGGTGCTCGACGAGGCGTGGCGCCAGCTCACGCTCGCCCACTCCGCGGGCATCGCGCACCGGGCGCTCACGTCCGACGTCGTCCTCGTCTCGCGCGAGCCGGCCACCGGCGCCCCGGAGGTCTGGCTCACGGGGTGGGACCAGGGCGACATCGCGTCGTCACAGCTCGCGCGCCGCATGGACCTCGCGCAGATGGTCGCGCTGCTCGCGCTGCGCGTCGGCGCGCGCCGGGCCGTCGAGTCCGCGGTGAGCGTGCTGCCCGACGAGGACATCGCCGCCATCGGCCCGCTCCTGCAGTCGATCGCGCTGCCCCCGAGCACGCGCGAGGAGATGCGGCAGGACAAGGAGCTGCTCAAGGAGCTGCGCGCCGCGCTCGTCGAGCGGCTCCCCGAGGCCGACGTCGAGCCGCAGCGCATCACACGGTTCGGCGCCCGCACGGTCATCACCCTCGCGCTCGCGGTCGTCGCGGTGACGGTGATCGTCACGAGCATCAACTTCGCCGAGATCACGGAGGCCGTCTCCCAGGCCAACCCCTGGTGGGCGGTCATCTCGTTCGCGCTCGGCGTGCTCACGTGGGTCGGCGCGGCCCTGACGTTCGTCGCCTTCTCCCCCGTCCACCTGCCGATGATCCGGGCGACGCTCACGCAGGCCGCCGGGTCGTTCGTCGCCCTCGCGGCGCCCGCCGGCATCGGCCCGGCGGCGCTCAACCTCCGCATGCTGCAGAAGCGCGGCGTCTCCACGCCGGTCGCCGTCGCGACCGTCGGGCTGGTCCAGGTGTCGCAGTTCGTCGTGACGATCCTGCTGCTCGTCGTCCTGTCGATCTTCACGGGCGACGGCGGCCTCGTGCAGCTCCCGTCGACGACCGTCCTGCTCGCGATCGGCGGCGTCGCCCTCGCGGTCCTCGCGACGCTGCTCGTCCCGGCCGTCCGCAACTGGGTGCTCGCGAAGATCCGCCCCACGCTCCAGCAGGTGTGGCCGCGCCTGTCGGAGCTGCTCGGCCAGCCGGGCCGGCTCGCGATCGGGTTCGGCGGCAACGTCGTCATGACGCTGGGGTACGTGCTCGCGTTCGACGCCGCGCTCGCCGCGTTCGGCCAGGAGCTGTCGCTCGTCGACGTCGCCGTGATCTACCTCGTCGGCAACGCGGCCGGCGCGGCCGTGCCCACCCCGGGCGGCCTCGGCACCATCGAGCTCGCGCTCACCGCCGGGCTCACGGCCGCCGGCGTCCCGGTCGCGCTCGCGACGTCCGCCACCGTGCTGTTCCGCGTCGCCACCTACTGGGGCCGCATCCCGTTCGGCTGGGCGGCGATGCGCTACCTGCAGAAGAAGGGCGACCTGTAGGGCCCGTCCACGGGACGTTCGGCCCGTCCGCCGTGCGCCGCGGACTGGGTAGGCTCGCGGCGCACCGTCGGCAGCGAGGCCGACGGCGTCGGTGATGCTCGGCCGTGCCCGACGATGTGAGGAGCCCGCACGTGAGGATCGGTGTCCCCCGCGAGGTGAGGGACGGGGAACGGCTCGTCGCCGCGACCCCGCGGACGGTGGAGCGCCTGCGCGCGCTCGGGTACGAGGTCGTCGTCGAGCACGACGCCGGGGCGCGGGCCACGTTCGCCGACGCCGCGTACGAGGACGCCGGGGCGTCGGTCGTCGACGCCGCGACGGCGTGGGGCGCCGACGTCGTCGTCGCGGTCAACGCCCCGACCGACGACCAGGTCGCGCTGCTGCACCCGGGCGCGACGCTCGTCGCGATGCTCTACCCGGGCAGCCGGCCCGGGCTCGTCGAGCGCCTCGCCGGCGCCGGGGTCACCGCCCTCGCGCTCGACGCCGTCCCCCGCATCTCGCGCGCCCAGGCGCTGGACGTGCTGAGCACGCTGTCCAACGTCGCGGGCTACCGCGCGGTCGTCGAGGCGGCCCAGGAGTACGGCGGGATGTTCGCCGGGCAGGTCACCGCCGCAGGCAAGACGCCGCCCGCGAAGGTCTTCGTCATCGGCGGCGGCGTCGCCGGGCTCGCGGCCGTGGGCACGGCGTCGAGCCTCGGGGCGCAGGTGCGCGCGTTCGACGTGCGCTCAGAGGCCGCGGAGCAGATCGAGTCGCTCGGCGGGGTCGCCGTGCGCGCGCCCGAGGCGCAGCAGCACATGAACGCCGACGGGTACGCGCGACCGCTCACGCCCGAGCAGGAGCAGCACGCGCTCGAGGTCTACGCGCGCGAGGCGGCCGACGCGGACGTCGTCGTCACGACGGCGCTCGTGCGGGGCGTCGCGCCGCGCACCCTCACGGCGGCGGCGGTCGCAGGCATGCGCCCCGGGAGCGTCGTGGTCGACCTCGCGGCGTCCGGCGGCGGGAACTGTGAGGTCACCGTGCCCGGCGAGCGCGTCGTGACCGACGGCGGCGTCGTCGTCCTCGGCTGGACGGACCTCCCCGGACGTCTCCCGCAGCACACGTCGCAGCTCCTCGGGACGAACGTCGTGCACCTGCTCGAGCTGCTCACGCCCGGGAAGGACGGTGTGACCGCGCTCGACCTCGACGACCCGGTGCAGCGCGGCATGACCGTCGCGCGCGACGGCGAGGTCCTGTGGCCGCCGCCGCCCGTGGCGGTGAGCGCGGCGCCACCACCGCCCGGTGAGCCCGCACCCCCGGAGGACCCTGCCGTCGCCGCGGAGCGGGCTGCCTCCGCCGCGGCCGAGGCGGACCGGCGCCGCGCGCTCCGTGGGCGCCGGCGCCTCGTCGGGGCCGCGCTCGCCGCGGTGCTCGTGACGCTCGCGCTGTCGTTCGCGCCGCCGTCGCTCGTCGGGCACATGACCGTCTTCCTGCTCGCCGTCGTCGTGGGGTACTACGTCATCTCCCACGTGACGCACTCGCTGCACACACCGCTCATGGCCCAGACGAACGCCATCTCCGGGATCATCCTCGTCGGCGCGCTCCTGCAGATCGGCTCGGACGACTGGCTCGTCACGACCCTCGCGTGCGTCGCGGCGGCCGTCGCGAGCATCAACATCTTCGGCGGGTTCCTCGTGGCGAACCGCATGATCCGCATGTTCCGGCGCGGCGCGCCCGCCGGGTCGACCGCGGGCACGACGCCGGGCACCTCCGCCGGCACGAGCGCGGGAGCGGTCCGATGACGCCCACGTCCGTCGCCCAGGCCGTCTACGTCCTCGCGGCGCTCCTGTTCGTCCTCAGCCTCGCGGGCCTGTCCCGCCAGGAGACCGCGCGGCGCGGGAACCTCGCGGGCGCCGTCGGCATGGTCCTCGCGCTCGGCGCGACGATCGTCCTCGCGCTCGACACGAGCCGGCGCCCGGCGGTCGTCACGGCCCTGCTCATCGCGTGCGTGCTCCTCGTCGGGGCGGTCGTCGGCACGTGGCGCGCGCGTCGCGTCGAGATGACGCAGATGCCTGAGCTCATCGCGATCCTCCACAGCTTCGTCGGCCTGGCCGCCGTGCTGGTCGGCTACAACTCCTACCTCACAGAAGGACACGACCCGGCGCACCTCGTCGAGGTCTACCTCGGCGTCCTCGTCGGCTCCGTGACGTTCACGGGCTCCGTCGTGGCCTACCTCAAGCTCTCGGGACGGGCACGGTCCGCGCCGCTGCAGCTGCCCGGGCGCAACCTGCTCAACCTGGTGGCGCTCGTCGCGAGCGTCGGTCTCCTGGTGTGGTTCGTCGGGGCGCCGTCGGTCTGGCCGCTGCTGCTCATGACCGTCGTCGCGCTCGCGCTCGGCTGGCACCTCGTCGCGTCGATCGGCGGCGGCGACATGCCCGTCGTCGTCTCGATGCTCAACTCGTACTCCGGCTGGGCCGCCGCGGCAGCCGGCTTCATGCTCAGCAACGACCTGCTCATCGTCACGGGCGCGCTCGTCGGCTCCTCCGGCGCGATCCTCTCGTACATCATGTGCCGGGCCATGAACAGGTCGTTCCTGTCCGTGATCCTCGGCGGCTTCGGCGCGGAGGAGGGCACTGTCTCGGTGTCCACGGACGAGCACGGCGAGCACCGCGAGACCCACGCCGAGGACGTCGCGCGCCTCCTCGCGGACGCACGCAGCGTCGTCATCACGCCGGGCTACGGCATGGCCGTCGCGAAGGCGCAGTACCCGGTCGCCGAGCTCGTCGAGCTGCTGCGCTCGCGCGGCGTCGACGTGCGGTTCGGCGTGCACCCGGTCGCGGGCCGCCTGCCGGGGCACATGAACGTTCTCCTCGCCGAGGCCCGCGTGCCGTACGACGTCGTGTTCGAGATGGACGAGGTCAACGACCGCTTCCCCGACACCGACGTCGTCCTCGTCATCGGCGCCAACGACACCGTCAACCCCGCCGCGCTCGACGACCCGGGTTCGCCCATCGCGGGCATGCCGGTGCTGCACGTGTGGGAGGCGCGCGACGTCGTCGTCTTCAAGCGGTCGATGGCCACCGGCTACGCGGGCGTGCAGAACCCGCTGTTCTTCCGCGACAACACGTCCATGCTGTTCGGCGACGCGAAGGACCGCGTCGAGGGCATCGTCGCCCACCTCCGGGTGGGCTGACGCGCCGCGGTCAGGTCCAGGGACGCAGCAGCGCCCCGGTGCGCCGAGCAAGGGTCCGCGTCCGGCGGACGCCAGCGGGACGCCGGCGTCCGGTCAGGCGTCACCGAGCGCCGACACCACCTGGTGCTCGAGCACCTCGGGGAGCTGCGCAGCGGCGCCGCGCACGTCGAACCCGTGGTCCTGCGCCTGCTGGAGCAGGACCGCGGCGCGTGCCGGGTCCGGGAGGGTGCCGTCGCCCGTGAGCGTCATGACGCCCGCGGTGAACAGCGCCCGGCCGTTGCCCTGCTCGCCGGCCCGCACGTACAGCGCGAGCGCACGCTGCGGGTCGCGGGGCCGCCCGTCTCCCGTCGCGTGCTGGGCGGCGACGTTGTAGAGCGCGCGCGGGTGCCCGGCCGCGGCCGCGCGCTCGAGGTGGTCGCGCGACCGCTGTGGGTCCGCGGTGGTCCCCTGGCCGGTCGCCGTGAGCACGGAGAGCTCGAACAGCGCGTCCGCGTTGCCGCGCTCCGCCGCCACCTCGTGGTCGCGCACCGATGCCGCGGCGTCCTTCGGGTAGCCGTAGCCGTTGTAGCGCATCCAGCCGCGCAGCACGTGGACCGCGCCGTCCGCGTCGTCGGCGACCAGGCGATCGAGCCGCGCCGCGACGTCGTCCGCCGGGTAGAGCTCGCGGAAGTAGCGCTCACGCGCCCAGGCGAGCGCCGCCTCGCGCGCCAGGTCGTGCCGTCCGGTGCGCGACCCGACCTCGTCGGCCTTCTGGTACGCCAGGAGCATGAGCTGGGCCGCCTGCGGCGGGAGGAGACCGATCAGGTGCTCGTTGCGCACGAAGGCGTCGCGCAGGCCGTGACCGGCGGCCAGCAGCCGCGCGGCGTCCGACGCCGGGTCCCGGACCACCGCGGCGGCCACCTCGAACGCCGTCCCCCCGGTCGCGCGCCGCCCGTCACGCGACGTCGCGGCCCCGGCGCCTCCGTCCACCGCGGCGGGCTGGACGGGTGCCGCCGGCCGGCCCCCGTCACGCACGGCCGCGCCCCCCACGAGCTCCCCGGTGGCGTCCCGGAGCTCTCTCGTCCGGCCGTCCGACCAGACCGCCCGGAAGCCCGCCGGGAGCGACAGGTAGCGCACGAGGTGTGGCGCCCTGCGGTACAGCTCGTGCGCCGGCACGGGCAGGAGTCCGCCGCGCGGCTGCTCGGCGATCGGCTTCACGACCCAGCCCGAGGCCCCGTCCCCGGTCGCGTGCGTCCGCTCGACGTACATCTCCGGGGCGTCGAAGACGCCGTCGTACACCAGCACCGTCTCGGTGAACCGGGTCGGCTGCCAGCCCGTCCGGCAGAGGCTCTCGAGCTCGCGCTGCTGGCGGTGGACCTCGAGCATCGGGCCGACGTCCCACGTGAGGGTCGTGATGCCGTCCTTCGTGAGGTCCGTGGCCGCGACCCGCAGGTCGTCGCCGTCCGGCGAGAGCGCGGCCCACCAGAACCCGTACCAGGTGCCCCGGCCGGCGGCCACGTTCACGGGGTCGGTGGACGCGTACCAGTCGAGGAGGCCCTTCGACCACGGCAGCAGGGCGGGCGTGGTGCGGATCCACACGCGGCGCCCCTGACGCGAGCGCACCTCGGCGGTCACGGTCTCGGGGACCCGCGTCGGTGCGCCGTCGGCCCACCACCGCACGGCGTCCGCCGCGGGCGGCGGCCACTCGGTCCGGGCGTTGGCGATCGAGTCGAACGCGTGGACCTGCTCGCCGTCGAACATCGCGACGTACCAGTGGCCGGGACCGTGCGCCCGGTCGACGCCGACCACCGCGAAGGCACCCTTGCCACGACCGCGCAGGCGCTCGGCGATCTCGTCGGGCGTCGTCTGCTCGAACGCACCACCCATGAGGTCGGCGAGCTCGGCCTCGCTCGGACCCGTCGGCGTCGCCACGCGCGTCTGACCGCCCTGGAGGAACCCGACCATCGAGGCGACGGCCGACGCCGCGTGGTTGACGGGGCGCTCGGCGAGCGTCGTGTCGTTGCGGTGGCCGGCGGTGAACGCCTGGACCATCTGGCCCTGCGAGAAGCACGACTCGCGCACGTACGCCGTGCCGTCGAAGCCGACGACCGCCTGCGCGCCCCCGCGGCCCGGGGTCCACACGTGGAAGCCGCCCGGGACGACCTTGCTGTGCCGCGTCGCGGTCGCGACGTCGACGCCGAGGAGCGTCGCCGCGCGCGCCACGAGGTGGGGGAACCCTTCGGTCCAGTGCTGGGACTGCTGGGCGTGCGGGTTCGCGTCGGTCACGCGGACGAGGCTACGGTCTGGCGACGCCGTCCCGCGCCGACGCCCATGGGGAGCGGTCCCCATGCCTTCGCCGTGGTGCGCTGACCTTCCCGTCAGCGCGGGGCGGCCCGGCGCAGCACGGCCTCCGCGTGGCGCAGCACCGGCCCGTCGACCATGCGGCCCTCGTGCGTGAAGACCGCGTCCGGTCCTGCGGGGTTCGCCGCCGCGGCGGCGAGCAGCGCCCGAGCGGCCGCGAGCTGGTCCGCGGTCGGCGCGTGCGCGGCGCGGATCACCGGGACGTGGCTCGGGTGGATGCACGCCGTCGCGGCGAAGCCGCTCGCGGCGGCGTCCTCGGCCTCCGCGCGCAGACCGTCCAGGTCCGCGATGTCGACGTGCACCGCGTCGATCGCCGCCTTCCCCGCCGCCCCGGCCGCGAGGAGCACGGCCGCGCGGGCGTGCCGCGCGACGTCGCGGTAGGAGCCGTCCGCGCGCCGGCTCGACGTGCCCCCGAGCGACGCGACCAGGTCCTCCGCCCCCCACATGAGGGCGACGACCTCGTCCCGGCGCGCCAGCTCGGGCGCCGCGAGGACCCCCGCCGCGGTCTCGCACAGCGCGACGACGCGCACGCCGGGGAGCGTGCTCGCGAGCGCGGGCAGCGACGCGAGGAGCTCCGGCCCGGCCTTCGCGACCATGACCGTGCGGAGCCGCGTGTCTGCGAGCGCCGCGAGGTCGAGCGCGTGCTCGCGCGTGCCGACGGCGTTCACCCGGAGGACCGTGCGGGCCGGGTCGAGCGTCGCGGACGCCTCGACGACGGCGCGGCGCGCGGCGTCCCTCGCCGCGGGCGCGACCGCGTCCTCGAGGTCGAGGATCACGCCGTCCGCGCGGTCCGCGGCCTTGGCGAACCGCTCGGGCCGGTCCCCGGGGCAGAACAGCAGCGCCGGTCCGAGCGCGAACGGCTCCCGCGCGTCCGCCGGGAGGGTCTCGTCCGCCCCGTGCCCGACGCCGTCGCTCACCACGCGCCCGCCTCGTCGCCGGAGGTGAGGCGCGGCCCGGCGGGCCGCGGCGGACCGGCCGACCCCGCGCCGTCGGGCACGGTGGTGGCCTCGTGGGCCGCGCGCGTCCAGAACAGCGCCGTGCGGACGGCCCGGGCGACGAGCTCGCCGCGCTGGTCGAGGCCCCGGTGCTCGAGCGAGACGACCCCCTGCCCGGGCCGGGACGCGGAGAGCCGCTTCTCGAGGACCTCCGTCTCGGCGTAGAGCGTGTCGCCGTGGAACACGGGCCGCGGGAACTCGACCTCGCGGAACCCGAGGTTCGCGACGATCGTGCCCTGCGTGACCTGCCCGACCGACAGCCCGACGAGCGTCGACAGCGTCATCATCGAGTTCACGAGCCGCTGGCCGAACGGCTGCGTCGCGGCCCACGCGGCGTCGAGGTGGAGCGCCTGGTGGTTCATGGTGAGCGTGGAGAACAGGACGTCGTCCGCCTCGGTGAGCGTGCGGCCGGGTCGGTGGCGGTACACCACGCCCGGCTCGAGCTCGTCGTAGTACAGGCCCCGCTGGACCACCTCGCGCATGCTGCTCCTCCCGCTCCTCCGGCTCCGGCGACGTCCGCCGAGAACGACCCCGCTCGCCGTCGAGCACGACCTGAAGGTCGTCAACCGGTCGATGGCGTCCTTCAGGTCGTGTTCGGCGGGTGACCGCGGTCAGCTCTCCAGGCCCAGGCTCCTCGCGATGACCATGAGCTGCACCTCGGTGGTGCCCTCGCCGACCTCGAGCACCTTCGCGTCACGGTAGTGCCGGGCGACCGGGTTCTCGTTGAGGAACCCGTAGCCGCCGAAGATCTGCGACGCGTCGCGCGCGTTCGCCATCGCGGCCTCGCCGCCCACGAGCTTCGCAACCGACGCCTCGGCCTTGAACGGCTTGCCGTGCACGAGCTTCTGCGCGGCGTCGAGCCACGCGAGCCGCGCGGTGTGGACGCGGGCCTGCATACGGGCGATGGTGAACGCCACGTGCTGGTTCGCGCCGATCTCGCGGCCGAAGACGACCCGCTCCCGCGCGTACCGCAGCGCCTCCTCGAGGCAGCCCTGCGCGGCGCCCGTCGCGAGCGCGGCGAACGCGATGCGGCCCTCGTCGAGCGCGCGCAGGAAGTTGGCGTACCCGCGGCCGCGCTCCCCGAGCAGGTTGCCCGCCGGGACGCGCACGTCGGTGAGCGTGAGCGGGTGCGTGTCGGACGTGTGCCAGCCGACCTTGTCGTACGCCGGACCCACCTCGAACCCCGGCGTGCCGGCGGGGACGACGATGCTCGACAGCTCCTTGCGCACCTCGCCGCCCGGCACACGCGTCTCGCCCGTGACGGCCGTGACCGTCACGAGGCTCGTGATCGGGGTGCCGGAGTTGGTGATGAACTGCTTGGAGCCGTCGAGCACCCACTCCTCGCCGTCGAGGCGCGCCGTCGTCCGGGTGCCGCCCGCGTCGGAGCCCGCCTGCGCCTCCGTGAGGCCGAACGCCGCGAGCGCCCGCCCGGCGAGCAGGTCGGGCAGCCACGTCTCCTTCTGCTCGAGCGTCCCGTGCCGGAAGATCGGCACGATGCCGAGCCCCACGCCCGCCTCCAGCGTCACCGCGATGGACTGGTCGGCGCGCGCGAGGGCCTCCACGGCCAGGCACAGGGACACGTAGTCCTTGCCCTGACCTCCGACGTCGCGCGGGAACGGCAGCCCGAACAGCCCGAGCTCGCCCATCTGCGCGATGATCTCCATCGGCAGCCGCCGCTCGGTGTCGTACCGGTAGGCGGCGGGCGCGACGACGTCGTCGGCGAAGTCCCGCACGACCTGGTACAGCTTCGCCTGCTCGTCGGTGAGCAGGGTGTCGACCTCGATCATGGTGCTCCCTGGGTGTCGGAGGAGGTCGCCGGCGCAGCGGGGTGTGCCACGACGGCGTCGGTCCGGGTGGTGGTCGTGCTGGGGGCCGGGCCGTCGGGGTCGCTCCCGGCGGGTCCGTCCGCGGCGGTCGCCGGTGTCGGCTCGACGACGGCGACCACCTGGTCGCGGCGCACGAGGTCGCCGGGGCGCACGGCGACGCGCACGACGCCGTCGTGCGGCGCCAGGACGGGGTGCTCCATCTTCATGGCCTCGACCGTGACGAGGACCGCGCCCGCGCTGACCGGCTCGCCGTCGGGGGCCGTCGCCACGACGGTCCCGGGCATCGCGGCGCGGCCCTCCGGGGCCGTCGCGGCGGGGGTGCCCCCCCGCGGCCCGACGGCGCTCGGCCCGGCTCCGCGCGGCGCGCTCCGCCCGGTCGGGTGCCGCGAGGGCGACGACCCGGCCGTCGCGGTGGAGCCACACGACCGCAGGTTCGCCGTCCGCGGCGGGTTGCCGCGCGAGCCGCACCCGCTCGCGCGTGCCGTCGACCGTGAGCCACCACGCGTCGTCGTGCCGGGTGTCCGGTTCGAGCGACGCCCGGACGTCGAGGGCCCGGGCACCGCCCGTGCTCGCCCCGTCCGCTCCGTCCGTCGTGCCGTCGGCCGCCGCGTCGACGTGCACGACGGCGCCGCGCGCCGTCCCCCGGACCCGCACCTCGTGCTCTGCCCGCCCGGCCGGCCCGGTCACGTCACGCAGCACGACGACGCGCGCCGCCGCCGGCGCGTTGAGCCGCCACCCGTCCCCGGCCCCCCACGGGTCGCCCTCTCCCCCGCCGAGCACGGGCTCGCCCACCCCATCCGCACGAGAACGGTGGCCGCCCCCGTGGTCGGTAGCCCGGACGACGAACATCGCCGCCGCGACGAGGTCGACCGCTGACACACCGGACGAGGCAAGCCGGTCGGAGCCACGCACGCCGCCGCCGACGGGCGACACACCGGACGAGGCGAGGGGGTCGGAGCCACGCACGCCGCCGTCGACGGGCGACACACCGGACGAGGCGAGGGGGTCGGAGCTGTGCACGCCGCCGTCGACAGGCGACCCACCGGACGAGGTGAGGGGGTCGGGGGTGTGCGCGCCGTCGTGGTCGGGTCTGGCGGGAGCGGGCGAGGAACGAGCCCGCGGAGGGTAGACGGCGCGCGCACCCCCGACCCCCTCGCCGGACCCGACCACGTCACCAGCACCAGCACCAGCACCGAGGAACCTGTCGATCAGGCCGGTGTCGAGCCGCCCTGCCCGGACGTCCTCGTCGGCGAGCAACGACCGCAGGAAGCCGACGTTCGTCTCGACCCCCAGCACGACCGTCCGCGCGAGCAACCCGTCGAGCCGCTCGATCGCCGCCGCGCGCGTCGGCGCCCACGCGACGGCCTTCGCGAGCATCGGGTCGTAGTCCCCGCCGACGACGGTCCCGCTCTCGATCCCGGAGTCGAGGCGCAGCGGCGACGCGCCGGGCCCGGCGTCGACGCCGCCGTCGTCGTACGCGAGCACGGTCCCCGTCGCGGGGAGGAAGCCGCGGTCGGGCGACTCGGCGTAGACGCGCGCCTCGACGGCGTGGCCGCGGAGCACGACCTCGTCCTGACGCAGCGGCAGCCGCTCCCCCGCCGCGACGCGCAGCTGGAGCTCGACGAGGTCGAGGCCCGTGACCATCTCGGTGACGGGGTGCTCGACCTGCAGGCGGGTGTTCATCTCGATGAAGAAGAACTCGTCGGGCGCCGCGGCGGGGACGAGGAACTCGACGGTCCCCGCGCCGACGTAGCCGACGGACCGCGCGACCTCGCACGCGGCCTCGCCCATCCGCGCGCGCCCGGCGACGGAGAGCAGCGGCGAGGGCGCCTCCTCGACGACCTTCTGGTGGCGGCGCTGGAGCGAGCACTCGCGCTCGCCGAGGTGGACGACGTTCCCGTGCGCGTCCGCGAGGACCTGGACCTCGACGTGGCGGGGCGCCTCGACGAGCCGCTCCAGGAGGAGCGTGTCGTCGCCGAACGACGACGACGCGACCCGCCGCGCGGACGCGAGCGCGACCGGCAGGTCGTCCGCCGACCGCACGACGACCATGCCCTTGCCCCCGCCGCCGGCGGACGGCTTGACGAGGAGGGGGAACCCGACGTCGGGCGCGGCGGCGAGCAGCGCGCCGTCGGACATCCCGGGCTCGCCCGCGCCGGGGACGACGGGCACGCCGCGCGCGGCGACGATCAGCTTCGCGGCGAGCTTGTCGGCCATCGCCTCGAGCGCGTCGACACCCGGACCGACGAACGCGATCCCGGCGCGCGCGCACGCGGTCGCGAGGGCGGGGTTCTCCGACAGGAAGCCGTAGCCGGGGTGGACAGCGTCGGCGCCGGTCGCGACGGCTGCGGCGACGACGGCGTCGACGTCGAGGTACGACCGGGTGGCCGCCGCCGGTCCGAGGCGCACCGCGACGTCGGCCTCGCGCACGTGGCGCGCCCCGGCGTCGGCGTCGGAGAACACCGCGACCGACCGGGTGCCGAGGCGGCGCAGCGTGCCGATCACGCGGCACGCGATCTCGCCGCGGTTGGCGACGAGGACGGTGCCGAACGGCCGCGCCGCGGGCGGGCTCGGGGGGACGGGCTGCACGGTCACGGGCGTCACATCCGGAAGAGCCCGAACCGGGCGCTGGTCTGCTCGGCCACGCCGAGGGAGGCGAGCGGCGTGCGCGCGCACACGCCGAGGGCGAGGCCGAGCACGCGACGCGTGTCGGCGGGGTCGACGACGCCGTCGTCCCACAGCCGGGCCGTGGCGTAGTACGGGTTGCCGTGCTCGTCGTAGGAGGCGCGGATGCCGTCGGCGAACGCGGCCTCCTCGTCCGGGTCCCAGCTCTCGCCCCGCGCGGCGAGCTGGTCGCGCTTGACCGTCGAGAGCACCGACGCGGCCTGCGGCCCGCCCATGACGGAGATGCGGCTCGCGGGCCACGACCACAGGAACCGCGGCGAGTACGCGCGTCCGCACATCGAGTAGTTCCCGGCGCCGAACGACCCGCCGACGATCACCGTGAGCTTCGGGACGCGTGTCGTCGCGACGGCCGTGACCATCTTCGCGCCGTCCTTCGCGATGCCCCCCGCCTCGGCGTCCGTGCCCACCATGAAGCCGGAGATGTTCTGCAGGAACAGCAGCGGGATGCCGCGCTGGTCGCACAGCTCGACGAAGTGCGCGCCCTTGAGCGCCGACGCGCCGAACAGCACGCCGCGGTTGGCGAGGATCCCCACGGGGTGCCCGTGGATCCGCGCGAACCCCGTGACGAGGGTGTCGCCGTACTCGCGCTTGAACTCGTGGAAGCGGCTGCCGTCGACGAGGCGCGCGACGATCTCGCGCGGGTCGTACGGGGCCTGGACGTCGGTCGGGACGGCGCCGTACAGGCTCGCGCCCCGTCCGGCCGGGTCGTCGGCGCCGACGACGGGCGGCTCGGTGCGCTCGACGTCCCACGCGGGCTCCGGGTCGGGCGGCAGCGTCGCGACGATGCGGCGCACGGTGTCGAGGGCGTCGTCGTCGTCCTCGGCCAGGTGGTCCACGACGCCGCTGCGCCGCGCGTGCAGCTCGCCGCCCCCGAGCTCCTCGGCCGTGACGACCTCGCCGATCGCGGCCTTCACCAGCGGCGGCCCGCCGAGGAAGATCGTGCCCTGGTCACGGACGATGACGGTCTCGTCGCTCATCGCGGGCACGTACGCGCCGCCCGCGGTGCACGAGCCGAGCACGGCGGAGATCTGCGCGATCCCCGCGGCGGAGAGCCGGGCCTGGTGGAAGAAGATGCGCCCGAAGTGGTCGCGGTCGGGGAACACCTCCGCCTGGCGCGGCAGGAACGCGCCGCCCGAGTCGACGAGGTAGACGCACGGCAGCCGGTTCTCGAGCGCGATCTCCTGCGCGCGCAGGTGCTTCTTCACCGTGAGCGGGTGGTACGTGCCGCCCTTCACCGTCGCGTCGTTGCACACGACCATGACCTGACGGCCGCTCACGAGGCCGACGCCGGCGACGACCCCTGCGGCCGGCCACGCGCCGTCGTCGACGCCGTGGCCCGCGAGGGGCGCGACCTCCAGGAACGGGCTGCCCTCGTCGAGCAGCCGGTCCACGCGGTCGCGCGGGAGGAGCTTGCCGCGCGACACGTGCCGGTCGCGCGCCGACGCCGGACCGCCGAGCGCGGCGGCGGCCGTGCGCTCGCGCAGGTCCTCGGCGAGCGCACGCTGCGCGGCGTCGTTCGCCTGGGCGGCCGGCGAGCCCGGGTCGACGGCGGTCGTCAGGACGGTCACGCGGTCGTCCTCTCCGCGCGGCGAACCCCGGGTCGTGCGTCAGGGTCGCCGTCCGGTGCCGTCGGACCCGGGGTGCGGCGGGTCGGGCCACCCAGGAGCGCGAGGCCGGGGTCCTCGAGCAGCGCCCCCAGGTCCGCGAGGAAGCGGGCGCCCTGCTCGCCGTCCACGACGCGGTGGTCGAACGACAGGCTGAGGGTGGCGACGTCGCGCAGGGCGACCTCGCCCTCGTGCTCCCACGGCTGCCGTCGGACCGCGCCGAGCCCGAGGATCGCCGCCTCGCCCGGCACGAGGATCGGCGTCCCGGCGTCGACGCCGAACACCCCGACGTTCGTGATGGTGATGGTGCCGCCCGTGAGCCGCTCGGGCGGCGTGCGGCCGGCGCGGGCCGTCGCGGTGAGCTCGACGAGCGCGTCCGTGAGCGCCGGCAGGTCGAGCGCGTCGGCGTGCGGGACGTGCGGCACGACGAGCCCGCGGTCCGTCGCGACCGCGATCCCCAGGTGCACGTCGTGGTGCCGCCAGATCTCGGCGGAGCCGTCGGGCAGGTCGTGCCAGGCGCTGTTGAGCGCGGGGTGCCGCGCGAGGCTGACGCACAGCGCGCGGGCGACGAGGGCGAGCACCGTGACGCGGCTGTCCCGCGCGAGCCGGTGCGTGCGCAGGCGGTCGAGCAGCTCGACGCTGCGCGTGACGTCGACCGTGAGGAAGACCGTCGCGTGCGGCGCGGTGAACGCGCTCGCCACCATCGCCGCGGCCGTGTGCTTGCGCACGCCGCGCACGGGGACGCGCTCGACGGCGGTCGCGGGACCGGTCGTCGGGAGGACCGGGCTCGCGCCGACGTACCGGTCCCGGTGCCCGTCCCCGCCGGGCGCCGCGACGTGGCTCGGTGCGACGTCGCGGTGGCAGCTCACCGCCGCGAGCACGTCGGCGCGCGTGATGAGACCCCCGGGGCCCGTTCCCTCGACGCGCTCGAGGTGCACACCGAGCTTCTTCGCGAGCGCGCGCACCGGCGGCGTCGACCGCGGCCGCTCGGTGGCGGCCTGTCCCGAGGGCGCGGTGCTCCGCTCGGGTGACCCCGGGTCCTCGGGCAGTGCCCGGCTGCCGAGGCGACGGCGGCGCGCCGGGCGGCCCGTGCTGTCCGGGCGCGCGCCGTACCCCACGAGGTTCGGCTCCACGACGTCGCGGGCGTCGGCACCGGCCGGACCGACCTCGACGTCACCGGCTCGCTCGTCGTCGCCGAGCCCGGGGTTCAGCGGCACCCGGGCCTCCGGTCGGCGCACGTCCCCGGGTTCGGCGTCGGGCGGTGACGCCGGGCCCGTCGGCGTGCGGTCGCCCGACGCCGCGGGGTCGTCGACCTCGAACGTGACGATCGGGTCCCCGACGTTCACCGTCTGGCCCTCGACGGCGTGCAGCGTCGCGACGACGCCCGCGTACGGCGACGGCAGGTCGACGAGCGCCTTGGCCGTCTCGACCTCGGCGATGACCTGGTTGAGCTCGACGCGGTCGCCCGCGTGGACGTGCCAGATGACGATGTCGGACTCGGTGAGGCCCTCCCCGAGGTCGGGGAGGCGGAACTCGCGTGTCGTCATCACCGCGACACCCCCTCGAGCTCGGACGCCCGTGCGGGCTCGGCGGGGACGGGGACCGCGCCCCCACCCGGCCCCCGGCCGAGCACCCGGTCGACCCCGTCGAGGATGCGGTCGAGGTCCGGCAGGTAGTGGCTCTCGAGCCGCGCCGGCGGGTACGGCATGCCGTGCCCGGTGACGCGCACGGGCGCGGCCTCGAGGTGCTCGAAGCAGCGGTGGGTCATGGTCGCGACGACCTCGGCACCGAGCCCGGCGTGGCTCGGCGCCTCGTGCGCGACCACGAGGTGGCCGGTCCGGCGCACGGACGCGGCGACCGTGTCGTGGTCCATCGGGGACAGGGACCGCAGGTCGACCACCTCGACCGACACCCCCTCGTCCGACGCGGCGACGGCGGCGTCGAGCGCCGTCCCGACGAGCCCGCCCCAGGTGACGAGCGTGACGTCGCGCCCCTCGCGCAGCACGTGCGCGCGGTCCATCGGCGGCGCGAGCGCGAGCGGGATCTCCTCGACCTCGCCCTTGAGGTGGTACCGCCGCTTGGGCTCGAAGAAGATCACCGGGTCGTCGCACGCGACTGCCTGCCGCAGCACCGTGGACGCGTCCTGCGGGGTCGCGACGGACACGACGCGCAGCCCGGCGACGTGCGCGAACAGCGCCTCGGGCGACTCCGAGTGGTGCTCGGCCGCACCGATGCCGCCGCCCACCGGGATGCGGATCGTGATCGGCAGCCGCACCCTCCCGGCGGTGCGCGCGTGCATCTTCGCGAGCTGCGACACGATCTGGTCGAACGCGACGAACACGAAGCCGTCGAACTGGATCTCGCACACCGGCCGGTACCCGCGCATCGCGAGCCCCACCGCCGTGCCGATGATCCCCGACTCCGCGAGCGGCGTGTCGAGCACGCGCCGCGGCCCGAACTCGGCCTGCAGGCCGTCGGTCACCCGGTAGACGCCGCCGAGCCGGCCGACGTCCTCGCCCATGACGACCACGCGGTCGTCGTCGGTCATCGCGCGGCGCAGGCCCGCGCCGAGCGCCTTCGCGAGCGTGAGGGTCGTCGTCATCGTCCCGCCCTCCCGTGCGTCCCCGTGCCCGACGCCGCGGCGGCGCCCGACCCGTCCGTCTTGCCCGCACCGTCGTCGAACGACGCGAGATAGCGCGCGTAGTCGGCGCGCTCGCGCGCGAGGGGCGCGTGCGGCTCGGCGTACACGTGCTCGAAGAGCGACGACGGCGGCGGGTCCTCGAGCGCGACGCACCCGGCGCGCAGCTCGGCGGCGGCCGCGTCGGCGACGTCCTGCACGCGCCCGGCCTCCGCGTCGTCGAGCACCCCGACGCCGCGCAGGTACGCCGCGTAGCGCGCGACCGGGTCGCGCCCCGCCCACAGCTCGAGCTCGGCGGCGTCGCGGTAGCGCTTCGGGTCGTCCGCGGTGGTGTGCGGTCCCATCCGGTACGTGACGGCCTCGACCAGGGTGGGGCCGCCGTCGTGCCGGGCGCGGTCCAGCGCCGCGCGCGTCACGGCGAGCACGGCGAGCACGTCGTTGCCGTCGACGCGCACGCCCGGCATGCCGAACCCCCGGGCACGCTCGACGAGGGGCACGCGCGACTGGAGCTCGACCGGCTCGGAGATGGCCCACTGGTTGTTCTGGCACACGAACACGACGGGCGAGCGGTAGGTCGCGGAGAAGACGAACGCCTCGTTGACGTCGCCCTGGCTCATCGCACCGTCGCCGAAGTACGCGACGCCCACGGGCAGGCCGCCCGCCGGGTCGACGCGGCCGGCGTCGACGTCGAGCTGGACGCCCATCGCCCACCCGGTCGCGTGCAGGGCCTGCGCACCGATGATGACCTGCGGCGACGCCATGCCGATCGCGTACGGGTCCCAGCCGCAGACCGTGACGCCCCGCCACACGCGCACGAGGTCGACCGGCGAGGCGCCCCGCACCGACGCGACGGCGTGCTCGCGGTAGGACGAGAAGACGAAGTCGTCACGCCGCAGCGCGCGCGCCGACCCGATCTGCGCGGCCTCCTGGCCGAGCAGCGGCGGCCACAGGGCCAGCTCGCCCTGGCGCTGGAGCGCCGTCGCCTCGGCGTCGAGACGCCGCGCGACCACCATGTCCTCGTAGAGCCGCAGGAGCACCGACCGGGCGGCGTCCCGGGCCGGGCCGTCGTCCGCGCGGAGATCGAGGTCGGAGAGCCACCGGTCGTGCTCCGCGTCCGGACGGCGCGTGCCGTCGGGGTCGAGGAGGCGCACCGTGCGCGTCTCGTCGTCCTGCTCTGCTCGTGCGTCGCGCGGGGTCTCCGCACGGTGACCGTCGTGCTCCGTCGGCAGGGTCTCCACCGTCGTCGAGCCGGTCCGCACCGCAGGTTCGCTGGCCACCATGCCACCTCGCCTTCGAGTACTGCTGGGAGCCGGACCTCATCGTCGAGGACCGGGTAGGGCGAACGTAACCCCGGTCACGCACATGGCTCCACCGACGTCCGACACGCTGCGCAGAGTGACGGCCGTCACGGTGCTACGTTGAGCAGCATGCACAGCGCCGACGCTGTCGACCTCGACCTCCTCCTCGCTCTCGCCGACGACCCGCGGGCGACGATCGTCGCGCTCGCCGACCGGCTGCGGCTCTCCCGCAACACCGTCGCCGCGCGGCTCGCCCGGCTCGAGGCCGAGGGCGCCTTCCTCGACCTCGACCGGCGCATCGACCCGCACGTGCTCGGCCACCCGCTCGTCGCGTTCGTCGAGGTGCAGCTGCGGCAGAAGGAGCTCGCGCGCATCGTCGAGGACGTTGCGCGCATCCCGGAGGTCGTGCAGGCGCACGGCCGCAGCGGCACCGCCGACCTGCGCGTGACCGTGGCCTGCCGCGACACCGACCACCTGTTCCGCATCGACGCCGCGATCCTCGCGATCGACGGCGTCGAGCGGACCGAGACCTCGCTGTCGATGGGCGAGCTCATCCCCTACCGGCTGCGCCCGCTCATCGAGAAGCAGCGCAGGTCGCGCTGAGCGGTCCTGCACCGCGGGCCCGCCCGGCGAGATCGGGTCGGTTCAGCCCTGGCTCGCCCAGGAGCCGAGGTCCAGCATCGGGGCGCCGCCGTGCGCCGGCACGACACGACGGTCCTCGCCGTCGACCCGGACGCGCACGGGGCGGGCGTCGGGCGCGCGGTCCGCGACGACGTCGTACGAGACGACCCTGCCGTCGCGCCACCGCGCGCTCACCCCGTAGCCGCCACGCGCGCGAAGACCGGCGAAGGAGCCCTCGGCCGACCAGGCGGCGGGCAGGGCGGGGAGCAGATGGAGGAACCCGTCGTGGCTCTGGAGCAGCATCTCCGCGACCGCCCCGGTGATGCCGAGGTTGCCGTCGAGCTGCATCGGCGGGTGCGTCGCGAGCAGGTTCGGCAGCGTGCTGAACCGCAGGAGCCCGCGGACCATGCACAGCGCGCGGTCCGCGTCGCCGAGCCGCGCGAACAGCGCCGCGCGCCAGGGCCACGTCCACGAACGACGGCTGTCCCCCGAGACGGTCGCCTCGTCGAACGGCACGCCGTCCCGCTCGCCGCACCGGGCCTTGAGCGAGACGAGCGCGGCGTCCCGCAGCCCGGGCGTCGCGGCCGTGATCTGCCGCCCGGGGAACACCGCGAACAGGTGCGACGTGTGCCGGTGGAGGTCCTCGGGGTCGTCCCGGTCCTCCTGCCACTCCTGGAGCTGGCCCCACCGCCCGACCCTGTTCGGCGCGAGCCTGCCCAGCAGGCCGGCGACGACGGCGCGGTGGTCCGGGTCGGCGTCGAGCGCCGCGGCGCAGTCCAGGTAGTTCTCGAACAGGTCGCGCACGATCTGCTGGTCGTGCATCACGCCGTCCTCGCGGGGCCCGTGCTCGGGCGACCAGCCGTCCGGGGCGACGAGCGCGCCGTCGGGCCGCTCGACGAGCCGGTCCTCCCAGAACTCGCACACCTCGCGCAGCACGGGGTAGGCCGTGGCCTCGAGGAACGCGCGGTCCTGGGTGAAGGCCCAGTGCTCGTAGAGGTGCTGCGCGTACCAGGCGCTCGCGACGGTGTTCCACTCCCACGCGTTGCCGCCGAAGATGCTCTGCGACGTGCGGGCTGTCCAGCCTCGTGTCGACGCGCCGAACGCGTTCCGGGTCGCGACGCGGCTCGGCACGGCCACCTGCTCGACGAACGCCGCGAGCGCCTCGTGCGTCTCGGGGAGGTCCGTGGTCTCGGCACCCCAGTAGTTCATCTGGACGTTGATGTTGGTGTGGTAGTCGCAGCCCCAGGGCGGCTGGTTCTCGTCGTTCCACAGGCCCTGCAGGTTCGCCGGGAGGCCGCCCGGGCGCGACGACGCGTGCAGCAGGTAGCGCCCGTACGCGAACAGCGTCTGCTCGAGCGACGGGTCCTCGCCGCCGTCGGCGTAGCGCGCGAGCCGGCGGTCCGTCGGCAGCGCGACCACGTCCGGCGCGGACGTCCCCCAGTCGACGTGCACGCGCGACATCGCCTCACCGACGTGGGAGACGTGCTCGGCACGCAGCTCCTCGAACGGCCGCGCCGCCGCCGCGGCGAGCGCCGCGTCGAGCACCGGCACGGGGTCCTCGCCCCGCCAGCCGTGCGCGGCGCTCAGGCGGTAGTCGGTCCGGGCGTCGACGAGCACCGTGAGGCCCGCGGCGCCGACGACGCGGAGCGCGGTCCCGTCCGACGTGACCTCGACCGTGGGCTGGACTCCCTCGTGGCTGCCGTGACCATCGCCGTGACCGCCGTCGTGATCGCCGTCGTGCGTGCCGTCCTGCTCCCCCGTACCGCCCCCCGGCGCGGTGGCGATCACCTGCACGGTGGCCGCGTGGCGCAAGCCGTTGGCGAGCACGCCGCGGAACGCGAGCCGACGAGCCTGCCCGTCGACGACGGTCGGGGCGTCCTCCTGCGCCGAGTCGAGCGTGATCGTGGCGGTCAGGCCCGACGGCGCGTCGGTCGTGCAGCGCAGCACGAGGACGTCCGCGACGTGGCTCGCGAAGGCCTCGCGCCGCACGGTCCCGGCCGGGCCGGGGACCGTCGTGGTGTGGATCCCGACGGCCGGGTCGAGCGCCCGGCGGTAGCCGGTGGGACCTGCGGCTCCCGGGGCACGCCCGGCGCCCGGCCCGTCCTCGGCCGCGCCCACACCCGTGTCCTCGGCGAAGGCAACCCGCAGCACGCCGAACGCGCGATAGGAGCCGAAGCCCGTGACACCGATGTCGAAGGCGTCGTCGGGCACGCCCGCGAGGGCGTTGTCGTAGCCGTTCGTCCCGCCCCACAGGCTGTGCTCGTTGAGCTGGACGACCTCCTCGTCCAGCCCGCCGGACAGCGTCGCCCCGAGACGTCCGTTGCCGAGGGGGAGGAACTCGGAGGACCAGTCGCCCGCGGGCGCGTCGTACCGGAGCGCGACGGCCGAGAGCTCGGTGTCCGGCAGGGCACCGCGGGGGTCGGGCGCGAGAGTCACAGAAGGCTCCGTGTCGTCAGGGGTCGGATGTCTCGCCAGGGGCCTCGATGTCCCGCCGGGCACGTCTGCGCGGTGAGACGCCGGAACGCCCTGCGCGGTGAGACGCCGGAACGCCCTGCGCGGTGCGACGCCCGGAAGGCCCGGCCGCGACCCGACGCCCGGGAGCACGACCGACGTCGGGCTCTGGCGGGTTCATCCTGGCCCATCATCGATCAGATGTGTACGCCCGTCGCCGCTGCTGGCGGCGCCGGAGCTGAGCCGACGCCGCGCGACCGTGGACCACGCGTCTCCGCCGACGCTGCGCAGCTCAGCGCAGCTCAGCGCAGGTCGCGCACGTAGGCGGCGGCGCCGTCGTACGCGGCGATGCGCCGCTCGTAGTAGGTCGCGATGATCAGGAGCAGGCCGCCCGCCGCGGCGAGCGTGAGCATCCACGGCCCGGCCGAGATGCGCGTCCCGAGCTGGGACACGAACACGACGAGGATCTCCACCGGGAGCACCGCGACGCCGAGGAGGAACGGCGCCGCGAGGTGCTTGCGGGTCCCGACGAGCACCGCCGCGAGGGCGATCACCACGACGAGCATCGCGCGCCACGTCCGCGCGTCCGTGTAGGTCGCGAGGACCGACGGACCGAGCGTCGCGAGGATGCCCGGCGCGAGCAGCGCCCACGACCCGACGCGTCCGAGGGGCCATGCCCGACGTCCGGCACCGGTAGCGGCACCCGGCCCGCCGTCCGCGCGGCCGGGGCCCGAGGGTGCGGCGCCCGACGACAGCGCGGGCGTGGACGTCGCCACGAACGCGAGATAGCCGGCGACGAGCAGGCCCGCGCCGAGAGGCAGCGAGAACACCTCGACGCGCAGCTCGCGGGGTGACCACGCGCCGATCGCCGCGACGAGCGCGAGCAGCCACGTGAACCACGCCGGAGGCAGGTCGCCGAGACCGCGCAGCGCTCGCCGGACGCCGACGACGACGAGCACCAGGAGGAGGACCTCGACCGCCCAGACCGCGGCGATCGACCCCCACACGGGTCGCACGTTCGCGACGACGCCCGCCACCGCGAGCACGAGCGCGGGAGCCGCGGCCCAGGCCCGGACCCGGCCGCGCCACGACCGCGGTGCGCCGCGCGCCGCGAGCAGGCCCGCACCCGCCGCGCACGCCCCACCGGCGAGCGCCCACGCGGATCCGAGCACGAACAGCGCTCCCCCGCCCTGCAGGTGCGCCACGTGGAGCGACTCGACGGTCCCGGCGCTCGCCGCGAGGACCGCGAGACCACAGAGCCGGAACACTGCTGGACGCGCCCACGCGGGGGCGGGCCGCCGTCGTGACACCAGGGCGGCGGCTCCGACGACGAGCAGTCCGGCTGCCGCCACGAGGGCGGTCGCGCGCACGTCCCCTGCGCCAGGCCGTGCCACCAGGACGAGGAGCGACGGCGCGACGAGCAGCGCGCCGCCCGCCGTCGCGAGGTCCCAGCCGCGGCGCCCGCGCCGTGCGAGGAGCACGCCGACGACGAGGGCTGCGAGGCCGGGCGGTGCCGTGTACGCCTCGACGAGGCCGACACCCGCGTCCGCGAGCGCCGTCCAGACGGCGACGGTGGACAGGGCGCCCATGAGCCACCAGGTCGCGGTGCGGTCGGGCGTGCGGGCGACGAGCGCCGCACCGACCGCGAGGAGCAGGAGGACCGCCACGGCGACGTCGGGCCCCGCGGCGGGACGCGCGTAGGCGAGCCCGACGGTGATCGCCCCGGTGAGCGCGGCGCTGCCCTCCAGCACCGTCCGGACCCCGTGCGCGTCGCCCGCGCGCGCGACGACCGCGCGGTCGACGCCACGGGCAGCGGCCGCGACCGCGGCGACGAGCGCCGCGACGACGGGCAGCACGACGGGAGAGCCGCTCCCGGGCACCAGCATCGCCCCCGCGCTCACGACGGCGACGGACGCCGTCGGCAGGGCGAGGCCCGCGCCGGCGAGCCGCAGCCCCGGTGCCGTGCCGGCTCGTCGCGTGACGACGAGGACGACCTCGAGCGCGAGCATCGCGACGCACGCGACGACGGACCACCAGCTGCGCTCGGTGGCGACGGTCGCGACGCCCACGACGAACGGCACGGCCGTGACGGCGAGGACCGCCCACCACGTGTCGCGCCCCACGTGCCGGACGAGCGTCGTCGCGAGCGCCACGACCGACGCGACCGCAGACACCGTGCACAGGGCGGCGACGCCGCTCAGACCGGCCCAGCCGAGCGTCACACCGAGGACGACGAGCCCGTACGCGTACGCGGTCGCGACGAGCGCCGCGTGCGTGGAGCGCGGCACCGTCGCCCGCGCGGCGAGCAGGAGCGCACCGACGGCCACGGCACCGACGGTCGCGGTCGGCCGCGACGTCCAGGAGCCGACGAGGAGGAGGCCGGTCGCGGCGAAGACGCCGACGACGCCGACGGTCCGCCACCGGGCGACCTCGCCGCCCGCCGTCGCGACGCGGCGCCGTGTGCACGCCACGAGGAGCAGGGCCGCGACCACGGCGAGCAGCACGAGCGACGACACGCCCGCGAGCCGCGGGTCCAGCACGAGCCCGAGGACGAGCGCCAGGGCGAACCACGGCGCGGTCGCGCGCCCCCCGGTCGTGACAGGACTGTCGGTCCGGACACGTCCCGCTGCCGTGCCGGGGATCGCGGGCGAGCCGGGGGTCGCGGCGGCGAGGACGCTCGGGCTGCCGAGCGCGAGCCGCCCGGCGACGAGCGCGACGACGAGGAGTGCGAGCACGCCGACGTGCACACCGGTGACGAGCGGTCCCGCCCAGGACGTGCTCGCCGCGCCGTCCGCGGACGGCGTCCACCAGGCGTCGCTGCCGAGCGCCGTGGTCCCGAGCCGTGCGACCGGTCCGCCGGCCGCACCTGCGACGACGTCGAGGACGCGGGCGGGCAGCCCGAGCAGCGCGCCCGTGCCGAGCAGCAGGACGGTCGCACCGCCGCCGAGCAGGAGGTCGGACCGGGAACGGGTCGCCAGGGGCGTGCCGCCGCGGAGCGCCGTCGTGACGCGCGGCTCGCTCCCGGCGACGAGAGCGAGCCAGCCGAGGGCCGCGCACGCGGGGACGAGCCCCAGCCGGAGCAGGTCGTCCGACACGCCGAGCAGCCCGGCGGCGAGCACCGCGGTCACGCCCGTCGCGGCGAGCCACGCGCGCTCGTGCGTGACCAGCCGCAAGGCCACCCCGACGAGCGCGCACACCAGCACGAGCCCCGACGCCGTGAGGCGCCCCGGCGTGCCGGGCGTGTCCAGCGCGGTGAGGGAGACCAGCACGGCCAGCGGGAACAAGACCGACCGCACGACCTGGGACAGTCGTCGCTCGGGTGCGAGCGCGGAGCCCAGGCGCGGGCCCGTGCGGCGTGCGACGACACCCGTCGTCGAGGACACGAGGCTCGCCGCGAGCAGCCCGAGCACCCAGGACCAGGCGCTCGGCTCCACGCCGGCGGCGAGGAGGGGCACGACCGGAGCGAGGACGACCGCGCTCGTCACCCAGGCGCGGACACGGGCGCGGTCCCCCACGACGCCGAGCACGACGACGGTGCCGCCGAGCGCCAGGGCGCGGGCGAGCAGCGGGTCGGCGCCGGTGAGGAGCCCTGCCTGGAGCGCGAGCTCCGCGTCGACGAGAGCGAGCACGACCGCGAGCGCCGCGACGGCCTCCGCCGACGACCGCAGCCCCGTGCGGCGGAGCAGGACCGCGGCGGCGAGCGTGAGGACCGTGACCACCCCGGTCGCGACGGCCCGCAGGGCGAGGGCGTCGCCGAACGTGAAGAACACGAAGACGACCACGGACACGGCGAGAAGCCCCGCGCCGGCGGCGGCGAGCACCGGCTGCAGGCCGACGCCCCCCGAAGCACCGGTCCCGCGGGTGGGGGCGGTCGACCTGACCGCGCCCGCGGTCGGGACCACGGGTCGGCCGCGCGACGGCGACGGCGCAGGCCCCGTCCGGGGCGGCAGGGGCGCGGCCCCGCGTCCCGACGGGTCGAGCGGGCGCATCGGGGTCGGCGGCCCCGCGAGGGAGCGGGTCCCGGACCGCGCGGGGCCCGGCGACGACCCGACCTGGTAGACGCCGGGGGGTGCGGCGGCGCGTTGCCGGTCGGCTGCGCGTGCCCACGCCGCGGCGTCGGGCTGAGCGGCCCGCAGCGCGTCGAGGGCGTCCTGGCGCCGTCCGAGCGCGTCGGCGGCCTCGCGCGACGCGCCGTCGACCGCGAACGCGAGCGGCCCGACGAGGTCGAGACGGCAGCGGTCGCAGCGGGTGGAGCGCAGGGGCGCGGCGCACGCGGGGCACGAACGGGTGTCGGGCAGCCGCGCCAGCGCGACGTCGACCCACGGCTCTCTCATGCGGACATCCTGGCGAAACCGCGCGCACCGTGGGGGCCGTGTCCGCGGCGGGAATCGTGGCAGTCCGGTGAAGGCAGTCCTGTCCGAGCGCGCGAGACTACGCCTCACTCGCGACGCACGCACGGTAGATGCATTCCAGTTGCAAGGCCTATCGCGCGTTGAGACGGTCGAAGAGCAATGAGATCCACCTATCCGCAGCACGATTGAGCCAAGGAGTGGTATCACATGGCAAGCCAACGACCCCTGCGACGGGCGCTCGCCGTCGGCGCGAGCGCGGCGCTCGCCGTTACCGGTCTGAGTATCGCCGCTCAGCCCGCGTTCGCCGCACCGAACGAGTGCGGCACGGTCGCCGTCGACAAGGCGTGGCCCTGGGACTACGAGGGGCGGCTCGTGCACAGCTGCTCGGGCGGCACTCAGGTGACCTACACGATCGACTGCCTGTTCAACGACCAGACGGTGACGCACTACTTCGCCACCGGCCAGAGCATCTCCATCCCGGTGACGTGCCACGAGCCGACGAACACGCTCATCGGCGCGACCTTCTCGTTCTGACCCACGCTCCCGACCGACGCCCCGAGAGGGCGGAAGGGTGAATCATGACCTCCAGGAACCTCGTTCGACGCGCCACCGCCGCAGCAGGCGCCGTCGCTCTCGCCACCGCGTTCGCCACCGTGGGCGCGACCGGCGCCCAGGCCGCCGGACAGCCGACCGCAACCAGCCAGGCAGCAGGCCTGAGTTGCGACGCGGCGTGGTCCGAGCCGATCGACGGCTGGGGCATGGTGCGCGTGCACCACAGCTGTTCCGGCTCCGGCCTCGTGAAGTACACCGTCAACTGCTGGATCGGCACGCCCGTGGAGTTCACCGCGCAGTGGAGCCAGTCTCAGAATCGCTGGTGGGACGTGCAGTGCGGCTTCGGCACCAACGGCGTGTGGTCCGTCAACTACGAGATCGTCTGACCGCTCCCGGTCTCGTGGACGGCGTGACGCCACCCGGCGTCACGCCGTCGCGGCGCCCGTCGGCACGCTGGAGGACAGCGCGGCGGGCGACTGCCCGGTGGACGACGACGGGTCGGTCGCCACGGCGCCCGGCACCGCGACCGCCGCGATCGCGGTGGTGACGGGGATCGCGAGGACGAGCCCGATCGACCCGACGAGCGTGCGCACGACCTCCTCCGCGATCTCCCCGGAGGTGAGGCTGGTCGCGAGCGACTGGTCCGACAGGTACACCGCCATGAGCAGCGGCAGCGCCGCCCCGACGTACGCGAAGGCGATCGTGTACACGGTCGAGGCGATGTGGTCGCGGCCGATGCGCATGGCGCGCGTGAAGAGCTCGGCCCGCGTGGCGAGCGGCGCGACCGCGCGCAGCTCCCACACGGCCGACGCCTGGGTGATGGTCACGTCGTTGAGCACGCCCATGCCCGCGAGGACGAGCCCGCACAGGACGACGCCCTGGATGTCGATCGCCGGCGCGTACTGCGGGATCCACAGCGACTCCTCGGACGTCAGCCCCGTGATGTTCGACGCGCCCGACCCCCACGACCCGAGCAGCGCCGTGAGCGCGAGGCCGACGAGCGTGCCGAGCAGCGCCGTCGACGTCCGGGCCGTGAAGCCGTGGGCGACGTACAGGACGACGAACATGACGAGCGACGACGTCACGAGCGCGACGCCGAGGGCGTCCTGGCCGGTGAGGAGCGCGGGGAGCGTGAACCAGCCGATGACGGCGAACGCGCCCGCGAGGCCCGCGAGCGCCGCGAGGCCGCGCCACCGCGCGACGGCCAGCACGACGAGCGCGTACGCCGCCGCGAGGATCCCGATCGGCAGCCCGCGCTCGAAGTCGAGGAACACGAACGGCGTCCCCCCGCCGGCCTCCGCGCCGGAGATGAACAGGACGCGCAGCCGGTCGCCCTCGTCGAAGCCGTAGGCGAGGTACTCGGGCGGCGCCTGCACGGTGATCTCGTCGCCACCGACGTCCTGGCCCCCGGCGCGCGACCCGTCGTCGAGCCGCGCGAGGACCGACGACGTCTCCTCGTCCACCGGCCCTGTGACCGTCGCGCGCAGCACCGAGCTGCCCTCCGCGGCGACGGGGATCCTCGCGGGGACGTCGGAGGCCGCGGGCCAGAGCGCGACGAGCCCGGCGAGGGTCGCGAGCAGGAGCGGGACGAGCAGCGCGGTGAGGGTCACCCGCACGCGCCGGGTCGCGGGAGCGGCGGGCCCGTGGGCGTGCGCGTGGACCGCGCCGGACCCGCCGGGGTGCCCTGTGATGCGCGCCGCGCGGCGGGTGGTCGGTTCGGTCACCGGACGATGCTGCCACGCTCGGCATGCCGCCCGGGCGACCCCGCGCCGTCGGGCCCGTCCGTCACGGCCGGGTGCTCATGGCCGGGAGCCCTGCCGGCGCGTCACTCGGGGAGGCTGACGAGCCCGCGCCGCACGCCCGCGACGAGGCGGCGGGGCACCGCGACCTCCCGCCCGTCGACGACGACCGTCACGAGGGGCACGACCTGCGCCTTCCACTGCGAGCGACGGGCACGGGTGTTGGAGCGGGACAGCTTGCGCTTGGGCACGGCCATGAGGAGGTCCTTCCGGGGTCGGGAGGACGAGTCTACGAGTAGTGATAACGGTTATCAACTGATCCACGGTACGGACCGGTAGCATCCGACCCGCCGCGCGGTTCGCGCGGCTCCGCCCGGGCGCGTCCGCGCGCCCCGCACCCGCCAGGAGCACCGCATGGCCACCGTCGACTACTTCCTCACCGGCGACCGCGACGCCGCCCGTCACCAGCTTGCGACGGCGCTCCACGAGCAGGGCTTCACCGTGACCACGCAGCCCAGCGGCCAGTGGTCGGTCGAGCGCGGGAGCAAGACGAGGACGTTCTGGCTCGGCGCGTTCGCCGGCAAGCAGCAGCACCTCGTGTTCACGGTGGACTTCATGGAGCACGACGGCGTCCTCGTCGCACGCGTCCAGCGGCCCACGGGCCACGGCGCGATGGCCGGCGCGGTGGGCGTCGCGCGGTCGAACAAGGCGTTCTCCGAGGCGGACCAGGCCATCGGGACCCGGCTCACGCAGGCCGGCATCCTCGCGAACGTGGTCCACGCCTGACCGTCCGCCCGGCTCGCTCCCGCCCGGGCGCGCGGCGAGCCGGATCCGGGTGAGCACGACGAAGGCCCGGGCCCCGTGAGGGGCCCGGGCCTTCGTCACGCCGACCGGCCGACGACGGCTCGGTCAGCGGGACGTCACTTGGCGACGGCCTTCTTGAGCAGGCTGCCGGCGCTGATCTTCACGCCGAAGCCGGCCGGGATCGAGATCTCCTCGCCCGTGCGGGGGTTGCGACCCGTGCGGGCGGCACGCTCGACGCGCTCGACGGACAGGAGGCCCGTGACCTTGACGGCCTCGCCCTTGCCCAGCGACTCGATGAGCACCTCCTGGAAGGCGTTGAGGGCCTTCTCCGCGTCCGCCTTCGACAGGTCGGCCTTGCTGGCGATGGCCGAGACGAGCTCGGACTTGTTGAGCGACATGCGAATCCCTTCCTCGGTTCACGACGCGCGGTGGTCACCACGCGTCGTCACGGTCTCAGTGTGCCAGCCGAGGGGCCGTGCACCGGGGACAACACTAGGGAACACGCGGAGTTTCGCGCGACTTCTGGCGCCTCAGCCGGCGTCGGACGCCTCCGCGCGACACGTCGCGCACGTGCCGAAGAGCTCCACGACGTGCTCGATGTCGACGAAGCCGTGCGACGAGCCCACCGTGCGGGCCCAGCTCTCGACGCTCGGGCCGTCGATCTCCTCGGTGCGTCCGCACGAGCGGCAGACGAGGTGGTGGTGGTGCTCGGTCCGTGCGCACCGGCGGTACAGGTTCTCGCCCTCCGCGGTGCGCAGGGTGTCGACGACTCCGGCCTCCGACAGCGCCTGGAGCCCGCGGTAGACGGTCGCGAGACCGACCGCGTCACCCCGGGCGCGCAGGTCCTGGTGGATGTCCTGCGCGCTGCGGAAACCCGCCTGCGCGTCGATCGCCTCGAGCAGCACGGCACGCTGCCGCGTCATCCTCTGCACGACGACCACCTCCTCCGTCCGTGGAACGCCCGAGCATCTCACGGGATTCCGGAGGATCGCCGCCGCGTCAGCCGGCCGCCTCGCACACGAGCCCCTGCTGCAGGGCGCCGAGGTTCGCGCGCATCGTCCCCAGGTAGTCGGCCTCCTCGTCGGTGTGCCCCTCGAGCGGGTCGAGCATCGCGGTGCCCACGCCGAGGTCCGCGGCCAGGGTCTCGGTGACCTTCGGGCTCACGAGCACCTCGAAGAAGAGCGTCTCGACGCCCGCCTCTTCGACGACGCCGCGGACCTCGCGGAGCCGGGCCGGCGACGGCTCGGCCTCCGGGTCGATCCCGGAGATGCCGACCTGGACCAGGTCGTACCGCTCGGCGAGGTAGCCGAAGGCCGCGTGCGAGACGACGAGCGTCGCGCCCGCGCACGCCGCGAGGCCCGTCGCGTACTCCTCGTCGAGCGCGACGAGGTCGGCCTCGAGAGTTTGCGCGTTCGCGGCGTAGTCGTCGGCGTGGTCGGGGTCGATCGCGGAGAGCTCCTCGGCGACCTGGTGGCCGACGGTCGCGAGCCGCGTCGGGTCGAGCCAGAAGTGCGGGTCGAGGGCGGAGCCCTCCGGCGCCGGGGCCGCCGAGCCGTCGGGCCCGGCCTCCAGCCCCGCGGCCTCGGCGGCGTCGAGCACGTTCTCCGGGTCGCGGGCGGCGACCGCCTCGTCGGTCGAGGGCTGCATCCCCGACAGGTAGACGACGAGGTCGGAGCTCCCGATCCGGCGCACCTGGGCGGGCGAGAGCTCGAGGTCGTGCGGCTCGGCCGCGGGCGGGGTGAGGTTGCGGACGGCGACGTGGTCGCCGCCGACACGCTCCGCGACGTACTCCAGCGGGTAGAACGACGCGAGGACCTCGACCCCGTCGTCGGCGTCGGCGCCCGCGGGCGTGCAGGCCGCCGTGAGCGTCAGGGCGAGGATCGCACCGGCAGCGAAGGCGGCGCGGCGTCGCGGGCGGGTGCGGTCGGCGCGGGTGCGGTCGGCGCGGGTGCGGTCGGCGCGAGTGCGGTCGGCGCGAGTGCGAGCGCGCGGGTCAGGGCGGGTCATGGGGTGCTCCGTGGATCGGTGGGCGTCCGGCGAGGGTCGGGCAACGCCTGGGCACGCGGACGGCCGCGGCATCCGGTCGGCGGACCGGGTACCGCGGCCGTGCGGCGCGGGCGCGCGGGGTCGGGCTCAGCCCGCCGGAGTGGTCTCCTCGTCCGCGTGCTCGTGGTCGTGGCCCTCGTCGGAGTGGTCGTGGCCCTCCTCCTCGGAGTGCTCGTGACCCTCCTCGGCGTGCTCCTCCTCCGCGTGCCCGGCCTCGCCGTGCTCGGCCGAACCGGCCTCGACGTCGCCGGAGATGCCGTTGATCTCGTTGGGCTCGACGTCGAGCTCGACCGAGTTCCAGACCTCGCCCGTCTCGACGTCGACCGCGTGGATCGCCTGGTTCGCCGGGTCGGTGACGTACGCGGAGCCGTCGAGCACGAAGATCGCCGGTCGCGGCGACTGCCACTCCTCGGGCTCCTCCCACGCGTCGATCACCGGGATCGAGCGCGCGAGCTCCTTCGTCTCCGGGTCGATGACGTGGATCTGACCGTCGGTGCCGAGCACGAGGGCCTCGCCCTCGGTGCCGCGGGCCAGCGACCGGAAGGTGTAGCTCGACGGCAGGTCGACGAGCGTCAGCTCGCCCGTCGCGGTGTCGGTCAGCGAGACGCGCGTGGGGCGCTCGAGCTCCGCGTCGGGGTCCGACTTGTAGTCGCCGAGGACGACCGTCGACTCCTCGCTGCCCGCCTGGTTGCCGATGCGGCCGTACGCGTCGGGGCTCGCGACCTTGGTGATCTGGCCGTCCTTGTAGACGAGGACGCCGTCCTCGCACCCGATGAGCACGGCCTCGTCGGCGGCGACGGCCTCGCCGTGGACACCGGGGCACTCGTCGGACGCGGCGATCTCGGCGCCCTCGGCGTCGAGCACACGGATGCCGGTGCGCGCGTCCTCGGTGCCCTCGGAGACGACGAGCGTGCCGTCGGACAGCTCGACGGCGACGCCGTGGTGCGCCTCCGTCGTCGCGAGCTCGCGCGCCTCGCGGGACTCGTCCGCGACGTCGCCGGAGTCGAAGACCGCGATCTCGCCGGTGCCGTCGTCGAACAGCGCGGTGCGCCCGGCGTGCACGACGACGTGGCCCGGCTTCTCGGCGCCGAACATCACGTCCGTGAGCTCGGGGTCCGCCGTGTAGTAGTGCGAGTGGTCGCCGTGCGGCTCTGCCCAGGCCCCGCCGTCGAGCACCTGGAAGCCGCCGGTCGTCGAGACGAGGAGGTGGCGGCCGTCGCCCGCGCCGTTGAGGCGGTTGAAGCCGTCGAGCTCGAAGTCCTCCAGGACCTCGAGCGTCTGGGCGTCGAGGACCTGGATCCCGCCGTCGTAGGTGACGGCGAGGCGCGGGGTGCGGGCCGAGGCCTCGCTCGGTTCGTTCGCGGTCTCCTCCGCGGCGGGCGAGCTCGGGGCCTCCTCGGCGGCGGGCTCGCCGGACGAGCAGGCGGCGATCAGCGCGAGCGGGAGCAGCATCCCGAGCGCGGCGAGCGGTCGGGTGCGGTGGCGTGCGGTGAGGGACATGCGTGGGTCGGGCTCCGCGTGGTGGCGTGCGGAACCCACTCCTTTCCGGTGGGTCCGAGGAAGCCGGTCGCCCGGCTCGTCGCCACAGTAACAGTAATCAGAACCGTTCTCATTATCGTCGCCAGGAGATCCCGGAAGCCGGCCGATGCACGAACGGCTCGAGCGATGCACGCAGAGGTGCATCGCTCGAGCCGTGGTGCGTCGCGCGCCCCGGTCAGCCCTGACGGGCCTTCCAGCGCGGGTTCTTCTTGTTGATGACGAACGTCCTGCCATGCCGGCGCACGACGATCGCGCCGGGCTTGTCCTTCAGCGAGCGCAGCGAGGCGCGGACCTTCATCGGGCACCGCCGCCCTGCGCGCGCGCGCCGTAGCGCTGACGGAACCGCTCGACGCGGCCCGCGGTGTCCACGACGCGCTGCGTGCCCGTGTAGAAGGGGTGGCTCGCGCTCGAGATCTCGACGTCGACGACCGGGTAGGTGCTGCCGTCCTCCCAGACGACCGTCTCGCGCGGCACGCCCGGTCCGCCCGGGTGGTCGCCCGCGAGCGTCGACTGCGTGAGGAACGCGAACTCGGCCGACTTGTCGCGGTAGACGACGGGTCCGTACTGGGGGTGGATGTCCTTCTTCATTGCTTGCCTCCGTACTGCTGTCGTGACGGCGGCGGCCGTCACCAGCTCGACTTCGTGACTCCGGGCAGCTCGCCGCGGTGCGCCATCTGACGCATCCGCACGCGCGAGATCCCGAACTTCCGCAGGTAGCCGCGGGGGCGGCCGTCGCCGACGTCGCGGTTGCGCAGGCGCGTCGCGCTCGCGTCGCGCGGCTGACGCTGCAGCTCCGCGGCCGCGGCGGCCTTCTCGTCGGACGTGGCCGTCGGCGAGGCGACGACGCGCTTCAGCTCGGCGCGCCGCTCGGCGTACCGGGCGACGATCACCGCGCGCTGCTCGTTCCGCGCGATCTTCGACGTCTTGGCCATCAGCGCTCCTCGCGGAAGTCGACGTGGCGCCGCGCGACGGGGTCGAACTTGCGCAGCACGAGCCGGTCGGGGTCGTTGCGACGGTTCTTGCGGGTCACGTAGGTGAACCCGGTGCCGGCGGTGGAACGCAGCTTGATCACGGGACGCAGGTCCTGGCGGGTGGCCATCAGAGCTTCTCCCCTCTCGCGAGGATCTCCGCCGCGACGACGTCGATCCCCTTGCGGTCGATGGTCTTGATGCCGCGCGTGCTCACGCGCAGCGTGACGTGGCGCCCGAGCGAGGGCACCCAGTAGCGCTTCTTCTGGACGTTGGGGTCGAAGCGTCGCTTGGTCCGCACGTGGGAGTGCGAGATCGAGTGGCCGAACCCCGGCGAGGTGCCGAGCACCTGGCAGACGGCGGACATGGTGTTCCTTCCTGGACGATGACGAGACGATAGGTACTGAGAATCGTTCTCGTCAAGGTGTAGAGTCCAACACGACCACCCGCCAGGTTGTTCCCGCGCCCAGAACTGGAGCCCCTGCATGACCATCGACCACCCGGACCCGCTCGACCCCCGCCTCCCGCTGAGCGTCGTCGCGACCGTCGACGCCGTCCTGCGCGACTCGGCCGTCTTCGGGCTCGCCGTCGGCGGAGAGAGCACCGTGGTGCTGCGCCACGACATCCTCGCGACCGACGGCGAGCTGCGGCGCGTCGTCGTCGACGCCACCGGCGTGGTGGAGGACGTCCGCGTCCCGCTCGAGCACGCGTGCCTGTCCTGCGCGGTGCGCGAGGACGCCGTCCCCACGCTGCGCCGCCTCGCCGCCGACGGCCGCTGGGACCACGTGGCGCTCGCGCTGCCGGTCGGCGCCGAGTCCCTGCCGGTCGCGAGGGCGCTCGCCGGCACGAGCGCCCCGGGCGGCGAGCTCGAGCGCCTGCGTCTGGCGACCGTGCTGGCCGTCGTGGACGTCGAGGAGGTGGAGCACGACCTGCTCGGCGACGACCTCGTCGACGAGCGGGGGATCGCCCTGACCCCGGACGACGAGCGAGCGATCGGCGAGGTGCTCGCGGCCCAGCTCGAGCACGCCGACCTCGTCGTGACGACGGGATCGCCCGAGGTGGCACCCACCGGCTCCGGCCTCGTCGACCGCCTGCGCGGTGCCGGCACCCGCCGGATCGACGGCCTCCACGCCCTCGACGTCGCGGACCTCGCGAGCGGCGTGCACGACCCCGCCGCCGCCGAGCGGCGCGCGCACCCGCTCGGCGCACGCGGCGCCCGGCGCACCGCGGACGGCACGCGCCGTCCGGGCGACCGGAGCTGGACCCTCGAGCTGCGCTCGGCGCGACCGTTCGACCCGGAGCGCCTACTGCGCCGGATCGAGGACCTCGGGACCGGACCGTTGCGCTCCCGGGGCGTCTTCCACGTCGCCAACCGGCCCGACTCGCTGTGCGCGTGGGACGGGGCCGGCGGCCAGCTCTGCATCGGCGGGCTCGGCACCTGGGACGACGCGAGCACCGCGGAGGGGACGCCCGTCCGCCCGCACACGCGCATCGTCGTCGTGGGCGCCACGGACCCCGACACCGGAGGGGACGACCGCGACCGGCTGCTCGACGCGTTCGGCGAGGTCCTCGCGACCGCGGACGAGCTCGCCGACGGCGGGCTGCGCTGGCTCGGCCGCGAGGACGTCCTCGCGCCGTGGCTCGGCACGCGCAGCGAGGTCTGACCCTGCCGCCCTGCGGGGGACGGACCGGGAAGGACGAACCGGTGGCGGTCCGCCACGTGAGCTCCCCCCAGCGGAGCTCACGTCGCGGACCGCCACCGGTCCGGGTGTCGTCGCGTGACCCGTCGCGACGACGTCCCCCACCTGCGAACGAGGGGTGACGGAGTGGTTCGGGACACCGCACGAGAGTGACCTGCGTCACATCCCGTTCGCGATCAGTGTGTCAGACCCCCTGACGCCGACGCGCGCGGACCGCCCACGCCCCGCCCGCACCGGCGAGCGCGGACGCACCGACGACCCCCGCGACGAGCGGTGCGAGCGGCGTCGGCGGCTCGCTCGCCGGCAGCCGTGACGCGGTCGGGGCACTGAGCGTGGCCGCGGTCGCGACGAACGTGGGAGCCGGGTGCGCTCCGGAGGGGTCGGTGTCGCTCCAGTCGTGAGAAGCCCCGGACGGGCACTCCTGGACCGCCGGGAAGGCGAACGACTGGCCGATCTCGCCCGTGACCCGGACGTCGACGGTGAACGCCGCGCGCTCGCCGTCGGGGACCGGTGCCTCCTCCCCGGACCACGCCACGCCGTCGACGCCCACCTCCGACGTCCAGCCGTCGGGCTGGTCCGCGGCGAGCAGCTCGACGCCCTCGGGCATGGTGACCCGGAGAGCGTCGGTGGGCTCGCCGTCGCACCCGTGGTCGAACGTGAACGTGATCCGCGCGGTCCCGTCGCCGAGCGGCTCGACGGTCTCGAGGAGCACGTGCGCCGCCGCCGGGCTCGACGCGGCGACGACACCGGCCGCGGCGAGGACGAGCGCGGCGGTCGCCCGACGCAGGGGTCGACGGGTCATGACGTCACCTCCAGGGGGATCTCGACGATAGGGGCCTCGTACTTCGAGGTCCGGACCTGCACCGTGACCGTCCACGACCCCGCGAGAGGAAGGTCGAGCGGGGCCTCGTACGTCCCCGGCCCGGTGCGCACGAGCGCGTGGGCGAACGGCCCGAGCGCGGGATCGGCGAGCGTCGTCGTGAGCTCGGGGTCCCCGACGGGCTCGAGCGGTGCCCCGTCGGCGCCCAGCAGGACGAGCTCGAGCGCGTTGACGCCGACGGCGCCCGGCGTGACCCGGGCCTCGAGCGTCCCGTCGCCGAGCGGCCGGGTCTCCTCGACGGCGGCCGGTGCGGCGTCGGTCTCCGCCGGAGCGGTCGCGACCCCGTCTACCGGGCTGCGCGAGACCAGCACGCCGGTCACGGCGAGCACGACGACGAGCAGCCCTGCCTCGAGCGCGACGGTCCGGCCGAGCCGGCGCGAGGCCGGCGCGCCGGTCGCCGCCTCGGTGGTTCCCGCCGTGCGGCTCGTCGTCCCGCGGCCCGACCGTGCGGCGAAGGACGGGACGAGCCGGTAGCGGTTCCACGCCGCGACGCCGACGACGCACAGCGCGACGCCGACCTTGACGAGGAGCGCCTGCCCGTACGCGGTCGAGACGAGCGCCTCGACGGTCCCGACGATCCGCCAGCCCAGCACGACGCCCGTGAGCGCGAGGGCGAGCACGACCCACGCGCCGAGCGCGGAGAAGCGCGTCACGGTCACGGCGGCACGCCGCTCGTCGACCTGGGACGAGCGTGCGAGCACGAGCGCGAGCCCGACGACGCCGCCGATCCACACGGCCCCGGCGACGACGTGCAGGACGTCGGCCGCGACGACGAGCACCGTCGGCCCGAAGGTGCGCGTGTGGCCGACGAGCACGAGGGCGCCGAGCGCGAGCGCCGCCCCGCCGAGCGCGACGCCCGCCGGCCAGACGGCGCGGCTCTCGCGTGCCGCCCGCGGCGCCAGCAGGGCCGCGGCCGCGAGGCCGGCCACGCCGAGCGCGGCCGCGAGGGCGGTGTCGGAGGTCAGGCCCGAGCGCCACGTCGCGACGTCGAGCACGGCGTCCAGCCCGCCGCCCGCCTGCCACGCCGTCGTGAGCGGCACGCTCAGCACGAGCCCCACCACGCCGGTCGCGAGGCCGACGAGCCGGGCACGCTGCAACCGCGACCGCACGCGCGGCATGGCCCCGGGCGTGGCGTGCAGGACGAGGAGCTCGAAGACGACGAGGCCGGCGACGAGGAGCGTGCCGAGGTAGACCGCCGCCTGGTCGGCTGCGCGCACGGCGACGAGCGCACCGGTGGGCTCGGCGACACGGGCCTCGACGGTCGTCGCGCTCGGCGCCCCGACGGAGAAGCTGAACGCCCCGGCGACCGGGTGCGAGTCGAGGGAGATCACGCGCCAGCTCACGACGTACGTCCCGTCGCCGAGCGTCCCGTCGGGCGTGATCACGAGCGCGTCGTCGACCGCGGAGACGTCGACCGCGACGTCGGAACCGTCCGCGGAGAGCACGGTCGTCCCGCCGTCGACGACCCGCACGGGCTCGTTGAAGGTGATGGTGAGGGCGTCGGGCGGGGCGTCGAGCACCGCGCCGTCCCGCGGGTCGGTGCCCACGAGGACGGCGTGCGCCGCGGCCGGGCCGCTCGCGAGGAACACGAGCAGGACCGCGGCCGCGGCACCGACGACCAGCACCACCACCCGGCGCAGCACCGAGAGGTGGGTCGTGCTGGTCATCGTGGTGTCAGCCCTGGGCGCGGCGCGAGCGCGCGAACGCGAGCGCCCCGAGGACCAGGCCCGCAGCCCCGAGCGCGAGGGCGACCCACGAGACGACGGGCGTGGCCGCGTCGTCGGAGGCGGCGTCCGTCGCCGTGCCGTCCTCCGCCGAACCCTCCGCGGCGACCTCCTCCGTCTCCGCCTCGGCGTCGGCCGCCTCGGTGGCCCCGGCCGAGGTCACCTCGAACGACGGAGCCGGCGACTCGAGGTCGTCGCTGCTCTGGCCGTCCGCGGGGATCTCCACCCACGCGGTCTCGCCCTCCTCGCACGTCTGGACGGTGGGGAAGTCGAGCGTCTCCCCCGCGGCGTCGGGCAGCTTGAGGGACAGCTCGAACGCGTCGCGGTACCCGTCCGGGACCGGGGTCTCGGCGGTGTACACGACCTCGGCGACGCGCTCGGTGTACTCGCCGCCGTGACCGTCGTCCACGGGCGTCTCGAGGTCCTCCATGACCTTCTCGACGTCCCACCCGGGGTGGACGGTGGGCGAGACCGCGAGGATCTGCTCGGGCATCTGGATCGCGACCTGGGTGGTCGCCGACTCCCCGCAGCCGTGCCCGAAGGCGAACGTGAGGACGGTGTAGGAGCCGGCGGCGGAGGTGCTCGGGCTCACGGTGACGTGGGCGGACGCGACGGTCGCGCCCGCGACGACGAGACCGGTGGTGAGGGTGGCGGCGCCGAGGGCGCGCAGGGACTTTCGCATGGGAGTGCCTTTCGGGAGAGACGAGGGGTGCGCGCGCGGGCACGACGTCGTGGCCCGCCGGGCGCGCGAGAACGGGACGCCGCGGTGGGCGTCCGGGGTCAGGCGACGGCCGGCGGCGCACGCCCGCCGACCGCCCCCGGGACGGGAGCGCGGCGGGGCGAAGGCAGACGGGCGCTGGTGAGCGGGACGGCCGCACCGACGACGACCGGGCGCGGGCGGCCGGGGATCCGCCGGCCGGACAGCCAGCTCCACAGGCGCCACAGGCACGCGTCGCCGTAGCGGAGCACGACGGCGAGGACCAGCGTGGCGAGGGCGTGCGCGCCGAGCATGCTCAGCACCTGGCCGGGGTCGTCGTGCCCGTGCGGGGCGGGCGCGGCGGTCGGGGACATCGCGGCGCACCGCTCGAACACCAGGTGCAGCACGACCTGGCCCAGGCCGAGCAGCGAGAGGAGCCGCGGGAGCCCGACCTCGCGGCGGGTGAGCGGTCGCACCGCGACCGCGGCGAGCGCGGTGAGGACGACGAGCGGGACCGCTCCGGGCGCGGCGCCGCCCGCGACGTCGTGGGAGACCAGGGACAGCGCGACGACGGCGACCGCGAGCAGGAGCGCGCGGGCGGCGCGGAGGGGCCCGGTCCCGGGCCCTGCTCCCGTGGTCGTCATCGACCCGCTCCTCTCGAGGACGTGGGCGCGTCGTCGCGTCCGGGTGCGCCCCGAACGTACCGACACTTCTGGCGGCGGTCAATCAAAAGTGGCCGCGCTCCGTCGCGGCGGGCCGGGGGCGCGGGAGGCCCCCGGCGCGGCCGTCAGGACCGGGGGTCCTGCGGCGTGCCGCCGCGGCGGCGCAGCACGAGGACCGTGGCGACGCCCGCGACGGCGAGCACCGCGACGGCGCCGACGACGATCGGCAGGGCGGTGCTCCCGGAGCCGTCGGCGACCGCGTCGTCGGCCGTCGCGGAGTCCCCGGCCGCGTCAGGGTCGCCGGCGGTCGCGGAGTCCCCGGGCGTGCTCTCCTCGGGCGTCAGGTCCTCGGAAGGAGTGCTCTCCGACGGCGCGGGCTCGGCCGCAGGCTGCTCCGCCACCCCGAAGGAGAGCGTGCCCTCGATGGGGTGGCCGTCCGACGAGACGACCCGCCACGCGACGGAGTACGTGCCACCCGTGAGGGCGGCGGCGTCGAGGGGCAGCGTCGCGTTCGCACCCTCGATCGTCGGGGCGCCCTGCGCGACGACGGTCCCGGCGGCGTCGGTCACGACGACCTGCGGCTCGACGGCGAGGGGCTCGGTGCTGAAGCTCAGGGTGATCGCGGCGGGCGGGGCGTCGAGCTGCGCGCCGTCGGCGGGGTCGGAGCCGACGAGGCGGTCGTGCGCCTGCGCCGGCAGCGCGGAGGCTGTCGCGAGCACCGCCGTGATGCCGAGCGCCGCGAGCAGCGCGACGATCGCGGTGACGAGTGCCGACACGGGCCGGCGGAGGGCGAGGGTCCGTGCGGCAGGCCGGTGGGCGGTGGTGGTGCGTGCAGGAGACATGGTGAGAGAGCTTTCCGTCCGAGGCGCGGCGGTGCCGCTGGGGTACCCGGTGGTCCGGCGTGCGCCGGCACGGCCTCGTCGGGAGTCGCGCGAGCGCGCGACCGGTGGGTCTAGGCAGGGGTCCCGACGAGCCGGAGCGCGACCGGCGGCCCCCGCGTCGGCGCGGTCGACGGGTGGCGCGTCGCCGGGCGGCGCGTCGACGCGGCGGGCACGGCGATCGCCCGGCGCGACACCGCCACGACGACGGGGACGAGCAGGGACGCGCGCGGCGTCAGCCACGCGCCGAGCCGCTCGAGCGCCCGCTCGCCGCGCGCGAGGACGACCGCGAGGACGAGGGTCGCGACGGCGTGGGCGGCGACCATCCACACGCCGGGGAGCACCGAGGCCGACGACGACGCGAGGTGGGCCGACGACGCGAGCCCCGCCCCGGCGTCGGGCAGGCCCGCGCCCGGGGAGCACACGAGGACCGCACCGTGCCCGGTGTGGCCCGCCCCCGCTGACGGGCCCGCGGGGACGCACGTCGCCACGCCGTGGCCGAGCGTGTCGAGCGCGACGTGGAGCCCGAGCTGGGCGGCACCCAGGACGCCCACGAGGCGCGGGACGGTGAACCCCGCTCGCGCGGCGAGCATCGTGCCCGCGAGCGTGGACGCCGCGAGCGCGGCGAGGACGAGCGGGTCCGGGAGGTGGCCTCCGCCGACCGCGTGGGCCGCGGCGCTCAGGGCGAGCACGAGGGTCGCCACGAGCGCGGCGCGCGTCGCGCGCAGCGGACCGGTGACCGGGGAGAGCACGGGGCCACCCTAGCCGCTCGCGTCAGGCGGGGGCACCGTCCCCGCGGCCCGTGGCCCGGGCGTCGGAGGTGTCCGGCGCGTCGCCCCCGTCCTCCGGCGCGACGCGCGCGTCGTCCCGTGCGCCCGCGACGTCGCGGGGCACCACCGCGCCGGGGTACGACCCGATCAGCGCCCGCGCGGGCAGCAGCCGGTCCAGCCCCACGAGCACGAGCCCGAGCACGAGGAACCCGGCGCCGTAGAGGACGACGTTGACGAGCAGGCCCGTCCAGCCGAGCGCGTCGAGGTCGACGAACCCGTACGGGTACTCGCTCCCGGGGCTGACGAAGCCGCGGATCGTCGTGAAGGCGAAGTACGCGAGGGGGTAGAGGAGCCACTGCGCCGCGGTGAGCCCGCGCAGGCGCCGGTGCGGGGTGAGCAGCAGGAAGTCGGCGACGACGGCGAGCGGGATCACCTCGTGCTCGATCTGCCCGTCCGTCAGCCCGAGGAAGACCGCCGGCGCGCCCGGGTCCTCGGGCGCGAGGACGAACCACGACACGAGCCCCGTGATCGCCGCGAAGAGCGTCACCGCCCCGGTGAACCACGCCGGGGGCTGCGGTCGCCGCAGGAGGGAGGCGAGCCCGGCCCACGCGAACGCGACCGCGACGAGGAAGCAGGTCTGGTTCGTGAAGTAGACGAGTCCCTCGACGTCGCCGTCCCGCCAGATCGCGCGCGTCCCGACGAGCGCGAGGACGACGAGGAAGAGCCGGAAGATCCCGACGACGACGTGCATGCGAGCTCCTTCGCGCGCGGTCCGTTCACGAGCCGGTCCGGCCGCCCGGGGCGACCGTCCCGCACTCCGAGCCTAGTCCCGCGGGGACGCGCCGCGGTGCACCGGCACGGCCACGCTTGCCCGGGGCGACGGGGCCATGATGGACCCATGACGACCTCATCGAGCACCCGGACCACCCCCCGCACCGCGCGCGCGACCGTCGCCGTGACCAACGGCTACGTCGTGCCCGTCGCGTCCCCGCCGATCGAGGGCGGGACGGTCCTCGTCGAGGACGGCGTCATCACGGCCGTCGGCACGGACGTCGCGGTGCCCGACGGCGCCCGCGTCCTCGACGCGCGCGGCCGGTGGGTGCTGCCCGGGTTCGTCGAGGCCCACGCGCACATGGGCGTCATGGAGGAGGCCGAGGGCTGGGCCGGCAACGACACCAACGAGATGACCGACCCGAACGGCTCCGCGCTGCGCGCGATCGACGGGATCAACGTCGAGGACGAAGGCTTCCGCGACGCGCTCGTCGGCGGCGTGACGTCCGCCGTCGTGAAGCCCGGCTCGGGCAACCCGATCGGCGGGCAGACGGTCGCGATCAAGACCTGGGGCGGGCGGACGGTCGACGAGCAGGTGATCCGCGAGGCCGTGTCGGTGAAGTCCGCGCTCGGCGAGAACCCCAAGCGGGTCTACGGCGACCAGAAGAAGACGCCCTCGACGCGCCTGGGCGTCGCGAAGGTCATCCGGGCCGCGTTCGTCGACGCGCAGAACTACGTCGCGAAGCGCGACGCCGCCGCGGCGAAGGGCGACCCGTTCGACCGCGACCTCGGCAAGGAGACGCTCGCGCGCGTGCTCGCCGGCGAGCTGTACTGGGACCAGCACACGCACCGCGCCGACGACATCGCCACGGCCCTGCGCCTCGCCGACGAGTTCGGCTACCGGCTCGTCCTCAACCACGGCACCGACGGCGCGGCGATCGCCGACGTGCTGGCCGAGCGCGACGTCCCGGTGATCTTCGGGCCGATGTTCACGTCGCGCTCCAAGGTGGAGCTGCGCGACCGCGCGATCGCGAACCTCGGCGTGCTCGCCCGCGCGGGCGTGCGCGTCGCGATCACGACCGACCACCCCGTCGTGCCGATCAACTTCCTCGTGCACCAGGCGTCGCTCGCCGTGAAGGAGGGGCTCGACCGCGACGTCGCGCTCCAGGCGCTCACCGTGAACCCCGCGCAGTTCCTCGGCCTCGACGACCGCGTCGGGTCGCTCGCACCGGGGCTCGACGGCGACGTCGTCGTGTGGTCGGGCGACCCGCTCGACGTCACCGCGCGCGCCGAGCACGTGCTCGTCACCGGCACCGAGGTCTACACGTGGGACGCCACGGCGAACGGCGGGCGGGGGGCGGGCCGCGTCGTCGAGCGCGCCGAGCGTTTCGCGCACTGAGCGGCCGACGACGCGCGCCGAGCGCCGCGGCGCCGGTTCGCCTGGCGCCGCGGCGCTCGCGGCGGGACCATCGCAGCATGCGAAGCGCACCACGTGCCGCCCTGCCTCTCGCCGCAGCGAGCGTCGCCGTCGCCCTCGTGAGCGCGTGCAGCGGCTCCGGACCGGGCGAGAAGGACACCACCTACGACTCCGTCGCGGACCTCGAGAGCTCCGCGAAGACCGCCGGGCTGACGTGCCTGTCGTTCACGGAGATCGACTCCGGCTCGCCCGACGTCGAGACCGCGACCTGCGACGACACGGCCCTCCTCGCCGTCTTCGCGGACGACGTCGCGGAGGAGGACTTCGTCTCGATGCTGCCGCCGACGCCCGAGATCGAGGGAGAGGCGGTGCTGGTCGGCCCCAACTGGGCGATCCAGGGCGACGTCGACGACCTCGAGGAGACGCAGGCCGGCATCGGCGGGGAGATGCTCTCCGACCGGTGACCCGGCGAGACGTGCCGTGGGGGTCGCTCCCGCGGTCGTCGCAGCGCGGTCAGGCCGACGTCGCGCACGCGACGCACGTCCGCGCCGTCGGCCGGGCCTCGAGGCGCGCGGCGGGGATCTCGCGCCCGCACGACGCGCACGTCCCGTAGTCGCCGGCCGCGACCCGGGCCAGCGCGGCGTCGACCTCGTCCGCCCGCGCCGCGGCGGACCGCGCGAGGGCGTCGACCTGGGCGCGCTCGAACGCGATCGTCGCGCCGTCCGGGTCGTGCTCGTCGTCCGCGTTCGAGTCCCGCGAGGCCTCGACGATCTCCGCGACCTCGCCGCGCAGGGCACGCAGGCGGGCCAGCGCGTCGGCGCGCTCGGCGAGGAGGCGCTCGCGCACGGCCACGAGGTCCAGGTCCGTCACGTCGTGGGCAACGCCGCGGCGGCCCGCGATCGTCCCGCTACGCCGCGGCGGCGGTCTACGACGTCGCCGCACCCCTCAGTCCGACGTCGTCTGGAGAACCACAGGCACTGCTTCGTGATGCTCGACGAGCTCCACCAGGCCCCGCGGCCACGCTCCGCCGCGGCCCCGCTGCGGGCGAGATCCAGCAGGGGGCGAGTCGTCCAGGCACCGTGCTGCGCCGGGTTCGCCGCGGTGAGACGTGCGTCCAGGGGTCGCCGAGTGCGGCACGCGGTGTCACTCTGAATGCAAGCATCGCCAACGATGGCGTGGTCCGCGCGAGAGAACCTGGCCCATGGGAACGACTTCCTGGCCACAGGGGGAACGCAATGCGACAGGCACAGAGCGTGAGCTGGACCACCTCCAGGAGGCGACACACGGCGTCGGGGCTCACGGCCTCGCTGGCCGTCGCTTCCCTGCTGGTGATCGGTGCGGTGGCCCCTGCGGGAGCGGAACCGGCGCCCGCGGCGGAGCCGAGCAGCACGGGGGCTGCGACAGACCCCACCGCCACGCCGGAGTGGACCGAGTCTCCGACCGACCCAGCAGACCCTGCGGTCCCGGACCTGGCCGGCGAGCCGCCCGCCGCGGAGAGCCCGTCGCCCGGGGACGGACCCGTCACGCCGCCGGCCGAGCCCGCCCCGGCCGAGACGACGGCCGCGCCGGACACGGACGAGGTGCAAGGACCACCCGTGCCGGACGCCGAGGCGACGGAGACGCCGGACGAGGCCGAGGAGCCCGTCAGCACACCGTTCCTGGTTCCCCCGGCGACAGGCAACAACGCTGTCGTCACGGTCAAGGTGGGCGGTGACCGCACCAGCCTGGTCGCGGTCGGGCCGTTGGCCGGGGTCACCCTCCAGCTCTACAACGGCGTCGGCGGGCCCACGACCCCTGTCGCCGACGCATGGGCCACGTGCGTGTCCGACGCCGACGGCGACTGCTCGTTCGTCGTTCCGAACACGCAGGTCGGGGGTGCGAACCGGGACCGCCGGTTCTGGGTGGTCCAGGCGGGGGTGCCGACGGACTGGTACGAGAACCCCGACCTCGGGACCGGGGGCGCCGGCGGCACGGTCACTCCGTACGACTTCCGGACAGGGACCCAGCTCCGGTCCGGCACGACCTATACGTCGCAGGGATCGTTCATGCTCGGCACGGGCAACGCGAACAACGTGGCCTCGGGCGGCATCTGGCAGAGCTCTCGCGTCAACCCGACGTTCCCCGCACAGTGCGGGATCGACGTGGCGCTCGTGCTCGACCTCTCGGGCTCCGTCGCCGGCGACCTGCCGCAGCTCAAGGCCGCGGCGAACCAGTTCGTGGACTCGCTGACCGGCACGCCCTCGAACGTCGGGCTCTTCACGTTCAGCTCGCTCGCGCCGGCGGCCGGCAACCCCAACCTCTCGCTCACACCCGTTTCGACCGCCGCGAGCGCCCAGAACGTGAAGAACCGCATCAACTCCTACACCGCGGGCGGTGGCACCAACTGGGACCGGGGGATCTACCAGGTGGCGGCCGACGCCAACACGTTCGACGTGGCGGTCGTCCTGACCGACGGCAACCCGACCTTCTACGGCAACCAGGAGGGTCCGGGGAGCTTCACGCGCCTGCGCGAGGTCGAGAACGGCGTCTTCAGCGCCAACGCGGTCAAGGCCGACGGGACCCACCTGGTGGCATTCGGTGTCGGGGACGGGATCGAGAACGCGGGGAGCGGCCTGAACCTGCGGGCCATCTCCGGAGAGCTCGCCGGGACGGACTACTTCCAGACCGACGACTACCAGGACGCGGGGAACCAGCTCCGCGAGCTCGCGCTGGGCAACTGCGAGGGATCGGTCTCGATCGTCAAGCAGGTGGTCCCGTCGGGCGCCCCGGCCGGCACGACGGAGGGGGCCGAGCCCGCCGGCGGGTGGGAGTTCATGGCGGAGACCCAGTCCGGGGACGTCACGGTCGACGCTCCGAGCTCCGTGACGACGGCCGCTGAGACAGGTGCGGCGACGTTCGCCCTGTCGTACCCCACGTCGACCTCGTCGGGCGTGATCGGTGTCATGGAGACCCCCCAGAGCGGTTTCACCCTTCAACCGGTGGATGGCGACAACGCGGTCTGCACGAACATCGCGACCGGCGCCCCGGTCACCGTGACGAACAGCGGGGCGGTCGGTTTCACGGTCCCCGTAGACCCGACGACCGCCGTGACGTGCACGGTCTACAACCGGGCCCCGAACCCCGTCGCCTCGCTGACGCTCAGCAAGGAATGGGTCATCAACGGTCAGACCTACGCGGACGGCGACCAGCCGCAAGGGCTCTCGGCGTCGGCGTCGATCGCCGGGACCCCCCAGGGATGGGGCGTGCCGCGCACCGGTCTCCAGGCGGGTCAGACCCCCACGATCGGCGAGCAGACGACGGTGATCCTTACCCAGTGCACGCTCGACGCGACCGAGGTGACGGACTTCAACGGCACCGAGCTCTCGGAGACGCTGCCGTACTCACCTACCCTCGTGGCGGGGAGCAACACCGCCACGGTCACGAACACCGTCACGTGCACCAGCCGCCTCACGCTCGCCAAGCTCGTGCAGGGCGGGGACGGGGACGACGACCCGGCGCCCACGGACTGGACGCTCGACGCGGTCGCCCCCTCGGGGGCGCTCCCGGGTCCCGGCGGTGTCACCGGGTCGCCGGAGGCGACCGCGGAGGTCACGCCCGGCGTGGTCTACCCGCTGAACGAGTCCGGCGGCGACGTCAACTACGCCCAGGCGACCGGGCCCAACGCGGTCCCGATCCCCGGTTCGACCGCGAGCTGGTCGTGCGTCGAGCTCGCCGCGGACGGCGCCACGGTCATCCCGGGATTCGCCGACGGCCTCAACGGCGGCGTCAACGTGCCGTTCGGGCGCTGGATCCGATGCACCGCGGTCAACCAGACTGCGACGCTCGACCTCCGCAAGGTCGTCGAGAACTCCTACGGCGGGACGGCGGAGCCCGAGGACTGGAGCATCACGGCGACGCCCACCGGCACCTTCCCCGCAGGTCTCCAGGCGCAGACCGTCACGGGCTCCACTGCCGGCACCACGATCAACGTGCGCCCCGGCGTGGCGTACCAGATCACGGAGTCGGGGACACCTGTGGGCTATGTGCAGCAGAGCGCCGACTGCGTGAACGACGCGGGCGCGCCGCTCAACGGGACGACGGTCACCCTCCAGGCGCTGGACACGGCGACGTGCACGTTCACCAACGAGGACCTGCCGGCCCGGTTGACGCTCGTCAAGGAGGTCGAGGCCGGGACGACCGGAGCCACCGAGGTCCCTGCGAGCTGGACGCTCACCGCCTCACCGGACGGCATCGTCGGGCAGGCGGAGGTCTCCGGCAACGGCGACCCGACGAGCGCGGGTGGTGTCTCACAGGTCGAGGTCTTCGCCGGGACGTACGACCTCACGGAGTCCGCAGTCGCGGGCTACACGGCGGGGGCCTGGAGCTGCACGGGGGCGACGGTCACCGGTGCCGCCGTGGCGATCGAGTCCGGCGCGGACGTGACGTGCACGATCATCAACCGCGCCCAGCAGTCGACCCTGACGCTCGTCAAGGACGTCGACAACGGGACGACCGGTGGGACGTACGAGCCGTCCGACTGGACACTGACCGCGGCCGGCCCGACGGTCGTCTCGGGTGCGTCGGGGTCGGAGGTCGTGACTTCGGCCCCCGTCGCGATCGGCGACTACGAGCTCTCCGAGGAGGGCCCGGCGGGGTACACGGCCGACCCGTGGACCTGCACAGGGGGGACCTTGGAAGGATCCACCTTGACCGTCCCGCTCGGCGCGGACGTGACGTGCACGATCCTCAACACCGCCCAGCAGCCGTCGCTGACCCTGGTCAAGGAGGTCGTCAACGACGACGGCGGGTCGGCGGAGCCCGCCGACTGGACGCTCGAGGCCGACGGGCCGACGCCGCTCAGCGGCGTCAGCGGTGACCCTGCGGTCACGGGAGCGGACGTCGAGGCCGGCGACTACGCGCTCTCCGAGACGGGCGGCCCGGCCGGATACGAGGCGTACGACTGGACGTGCGAGATCCCCGGCGTCGACGGCGGAGCCGCCACACCCGTGGCCGTGACAGACGGGACGGTCCAGGTCGACGTCGGGCAGACGGTCGTCTGCACCGTCGTGAACGACGACCTCCCAGCGCCGTTCACGGTCGTGAAGTCGAGCGACCCGGGCAGCGGCGCGACGGTCCTGCCGGGCGACGTGATCACGTACACCGTGACCGTGGAGACGGTCGGCGAGGGGTTCGACCCGGACGTCGTCATCACGGACGACCTTGCCGAGGTGCTGAACGACGCGGCCCTGGTCGAGGGCAGCATCGAGCCCTCGACGGGCGGTGCCGTGCTCACGGGGACATCGCTCGTCTGGACCATCGGGAACCTGGTCGACACCGAGACCATCACGTACCAGGTGCGCGTCAACGACGGCGCGTACGGGGTCACCCTGACCAACGTGGTCACGGCACCGGGCGCCGAGCCGTGCGTCGAGCCAGAGCCGCCCGTCGAGCCCGAGGTGGCGCCATCGGCGTCCACCCGCTCCCCGGACGCGACTGCGCTCACGGCCGACGTGGCGGCGGCCGTGGCGCCCGCGCCCGCCGCGCTCGCGGTCGTGGACCCGGCGGAGGCCTGCCGCACGACGTCCCACGTCACGCCCGCGTGGACCCTCGCGAAGACGAGCGACCCGACGACGGGCTCGACGGTCGTGGCGGGCAGCGTCATCACCTACACGCTGACCGTGACGAGCACGACCGACGCCGTGGTCAGCGGGGCCGTCGTGACCGACGACCTGTCTAGGGTCCTGCAGTACGGGACCCTGGTCTCGCAGCCTCTGGGGACCACGCTCTCCGGGACGACGCTCACCTGGACCGTGCCGGACCTCGAGGCCGCGGGAGCGACGACCCAGATCTCTTACCAGGTCCGGCTCTCGCCGCGCGCTCACGGCGTGACGGTCACCAACGTCGCGACGCCGGGCCCAGGCGGCGGGTGCGTCTCGTGCGGCACGACGCACAAGGTCCCGCCCGTGGCCGCGGCACCGCAGCCGGGTCTGCCGGCCACCGGAACCGATGTCGCCGTCGTCCTCACGGCCGCGCTGCTACTGATGCTCCTCGGAGGGTTCCTCGTGACGGTCCGCCGACGCCGGGCGAACCCTTCGCTGTGATGTCCAGCGAGGCTGGTCAGCCCGCTGATCGGTGGCCGGTAGCCGATCGCGCCGTGGAGTCTGCGGTGATCGTCGAGGTCGAGCCGCCCAGGTAGGGCGGCCCCATGGCGGGCGTGGTGAGGTCCTTGCAGCAGCGCGTGAAGGCTCTGCTCGTCGTCCTGCTGCGGCGGCCGGACCGTGACCTGGACGGCGTGCGGGTGGTGGAGGTCGAGCGTCGTGTGCGGCTCCTTCCAGGGGTCTGGCGTCCGGGAGCGCACGGCCGTCTAGGGTGAGGGCCGGCAGAGATCGTCGCGGGAGGGATGTCGGATCGTGCGTGACGGACGCGCTGCGGGTCTTGTCGTCCTCGGCGGCGCCCTCGGCACGTCGGCCCGCGCCGGCCTGGAGGCGGCGTTCCCGCCCACCGTGGGCGGTTGGCCCTGGACGACCTTCGCGATCAACGTCGTCGGCTCCCTCCTCCTCGGGGTGCTCCTCGGGGCCCTCCAGGCATCCGGCCCCGACGACGGGTGGCGGCGCCGGGTGCGCGTGCTCGTCGGGACCGGCGTGGTCGGCGGGTTCACCACGTACAGCACGTTCGCTCTCGAGGTCGACCGCCTGGTCGGGGCGGGCCACGGGGCCCTCGCCGTCGCGTACGCGCTCGTGAGCGTCGTCCTGGGCGTCGTCGCGGCCGGGGCCGGGATCCTCCTCGCCGGCACGCTCGGGCGCGGCCGTGCAGCGGGCCGCGGATGACCGGGCTCCTCGCCGCGCTCCTCGTGGCCGTGTGCGGCGGCCTCGGTGCGGCGGCACGGTTCCTGGTCGACGGTGCCGTCGCGCGCCGCGTCCCGTCCGCGACACCGCTCGGCACGGTCGTCGTGAACGTCAGCGCGTGCCTGCTGCTCGGCCTCGTCACGGGGTGGGTCCTCGCGCACGCCGGTCCGGACGCGCTCGCCGCCGCCGTGGGCGTCGGGTTCCTCGGTGGCTACTCGACGTTCTCGACCGCGAGCGTCGAGGGTGCGCGGCTCCTGCTCGACGGACGGCCCGCGGCGGCGGTCGTGCACGCGCTCGGGATGCTGGGGGCGTGCCTGGGCGCGACGGCGCTCGGTCTCGGCGTCGGAGGTCTCGTCTGAGCGGCCGGTGCGACCGCCGTGACGCCGACCAGGGGTTCCACGCGCCGGATGCGCATGACAGCGGCCCCCCGTGATGGAAGAGTGGCACCGCCCGGCGGAGCCGGGGTCACCAGGGGAGGACCCATGAGCACGACGTCGACCGTCGTCCGCTTCGACGCCTTCGGCGGTCCCGAGGTGCTGCGCGTCGCCGCGGAGGACGCGGCGGAGCCCGGCCCCGACCAGGTCCGTGTCGCCAACCGCGTCGTCGGCGTGAACCCCGCCGACGTCAAGCGGCTCGCCGGTGCGTTCGGCGGGAGGGTTCCCGGGGTCCTCGGGTTCGAGGCGGCCGGCGTGGTGGACGCCGTGGGGGCCGACGTCGAGGGGTTCGCGCCCGGCGACGAGGTCGTGTGGCACGGCACCGGCGCGCAGCGGGAGCTCTCGGTCGTGCGGGCCGACCACGTGCGGCGGCGACCGCCGTCGGTTCCCGCGGAGCAGGCCGCGGTCCTGCCGGTCGCGGCCGCGACGGCGTTCTCGGCGCTCGTGCAGGCCGACGTCGGCGAGGGGGACGTCGTGCTGCTGCACGGCGCGAGCGGCGGCGTCGGCTCCGCCGCCGTCCAGGTCGCGCGCGCGCTCGGCGCGCGGGTCGTCGGCACGGCGTCCGCCGTGAACCACGAGTACGTGCGCAGCCTCGGGGCGACCCCGGTGGCTCACGGCGCGGGACTGGTGGAGGCCGTCCGCGCGCTGCCGGACGGGTTGGCCGAGGTGAGCGTCGTCGTGGACCTCGTCGGGACGCCGGAGACGGTCGCCGCCACCGTCGAGCTGCTCGGCGACGACCTCACGGTGGCCGACCCCGACGAGCCGCCGCGGGCCGTCACGATCGTCGGGTCGGACGCGTCGCGCGCCGCGGGGATCGTCGACAAGGTCGACGCCCGGGGAGCGCTCGACGAGGTGCTCGCCCTGGCGGAGGACGGCCGGCTCCGCGCGGAGATCGCCCACCGGTTCCCGCTCGCCGACGCCGCGGAGGCGTTGCGCGTCGTCGCGGGCGGCCACGTGCGGGGCAAGGTCGTGCTCGAGGTCGCGGCGGACGGCGACCGGGTCGCGGCGGACGGCGAGACCGGGACTGCCGTCCCGGTCCTGTGACGCTGGGCACAAGCGACCGGCGGCTCCCGCAGGATCTCGCGGATCCGCGGCTGCGCGCACGCCAATCTCCTTGCACCGCGAGCCGCAGGCGGTGTCCAATCCTTAGCATGCGTAAGTACCTGGCCGCTACCGCGGCGCTCTCCTGTGCCCTCCTCCTGGCGTCCTGCGCGTCGACGACCGACCCGTCGAGCGACGACGCCACCGCCACCACCGACGAGACCACGACGACCGAGACCGAGGCCCCCGAGCCCACGGTCATCGGCATCGCGCAGTCCTGCGCCGGGTTCTACGACGGCGGCGAGAACTCGCTCGCCACGCGCGTCGACGAGACCCTCCCCCTGACGACCGCCGAGGTCACCGAGGAGAGCGGGGTCGAGCTCGCGACCACGCGCGACAAGATCGCCTCCGTCCAGCGCTTCGCCGACGTGGAGCTGCAGGAGAACCTCAACGGGATCAAGGCACCGTTCGAGGCCGCGCTCACCGGCGCCCCGGTCGAGACCGACGGCGTCCGGCCCGCGCTCGACGGTCTTCGCGAGCAGTGCACCGAGGCCGGGTACGCCTTCGCGTCCTGATCCCTGCACGCCGCGGTCCGAGCGCCCCGTCCCCTCCGGGACGGGGCGCTCTCGCGTCGCCGCCCGTCACCGCCCGGTGAGATGCGACCATCCGGGCCGCTGTCCACCATGAAGGTCCACGGGCCCGCCCGGGCCCTCCGACGGAGGTGACGCACCATGGGGATCGACGACCTGAAGAACAAGGCGTCCGACGCGCTGGACAGCGACAAGGGCGAGAAGGCGTCCGACACGGCGCTCGACAAGGGCGGCGACGCCGCCTCGAAGGCCACGGGCGGCAAGCACGACGAGCAGATCGACCAGGGCACGGACCGCGCCGACAAGGCCGTCGGCCAGGGCTGACGCCGACACCCGAGGCCGACGCCGTCGCGCGCCGGCCGCGCCGGACGGGTCCGGTGGCTGCACAGCCACCGGACCCGTGCCACGATCGGCGCATGCCCGTCGTGGAGTCCTCGCTCGTCGTCCCCGTCGACCCGGAGACGGCGTTCGCCGTCTCGCAGACCACGGGCGACGTCCGGCTGCGCTGGGACCCGTTCATCCGGCACCAGCGGTTCCTCGACGGCGCCACCGCGCCCGCCAAGGGCGTCCGCACGCTCACCCGCCACCGCACGGGACTGACGATGGTCAGCGAGTACGTGTCCTACAACCCGCCGACGAACGTCGGCATGCGCATGGTCCGCGGGTCCTGGTTCTTCGAGAACCTCGCCGGAGGCTGGCGGTTCGCGTCCGACCCGTCGGGCGGCACGCGCGCGACGTGGCGCTACAGCTTCCGCTGCCGCCCGAGGTGGCTCGCCCCCGTCGCGGAGCGGGTCGGGTCGTGGGTGCTCGGGCGCGACATCGACCACCGCATCGCCGGGTTCGCGCGCGGCTGCGCCGACCCGGTCGTGCTCGCAGCGGTGCGCGAGACGAGCTGACCGGCAGTCGCGAGGACGCGGCCGCCCCGGAACCGCGCTCGTCCGGGGCGACCGCGTCGTCGGCGTCAGCGTGCGCCGGCCGCCACGGGCTCCTTGTCGGTCGCGGCGCCCGACGGCGTCGCCTCCACCGCGGTCGCGTCGCCCTCGACCGGGGCGTCGTCGTCCGCGAACAGGTCCTCGGCCGACGCCGACTCGTACTGCTCGACGTCGAGGATGCCCTCGCGCTTGGCGACGATCGTCGGCACGAGCGCCTGGCCCGCGACGTTGACGGCCGTGCGGCCCATGTCGAGGATCGGGTCGATCGCGAGCAGCAGGCCCACGCCCGCGAGCGGCAGGCCGAGCGTCGAGAGCGTCAGCGTGAGCATGACGACCGCGCCGGTGAGGCCGGCGGTCGCGGCCGAGCCGACGACCGAGACGAACGCGATGAGCAGGTAGTCGGTGACCGACAGGTCGACGCCGAAGATCTGCGCGACGAAGATCGCCGAGATCGCGGGGTAGATCGAGGCGCAGCCGTCCATCTTGGTGGTCGCGGCCAGCGGCACGGCGAACGACGCGTACTCGCTCGGCACGCCGAGGTTGCGCTCGGTGACGCGCTGGGTCACGGGGAGCGTGCCGATCGACGACCGCGAGACGAACGCGAGCTGGATCGCGGGCCACGCGCCCTTGAAGTAGCTCGTGATCTTCAGGCCGTTGGTGCGCAGCAGCACCGGGTAGACGACGAACAGCACGACGGCGAGGCCGACGTAGATCGCCGCGGCGAACCAGGCGAGCGAGCTGAGCGAGGTCCAGCCGTACGTGGCGATCGCGTTGCCGATGAGGCCCAGCGTGCCGAGCGGCGCGAGGCGGATGATCCACCAGAGCACCTTCTGGATGATCGCGAGCGCGGAGCGGTTGAACGCGAGGAACGGGTCCGCCTTGGAGCCGGACTTGAGCGCCGCGATGCCGATGACGAGCGCGACGACGAGGATCTGCAGCACGTTGAAGTTGACCGACGTGGTCGCGGTCACCGCGCCGTCGGCCGCGGTCTCGACCTGCGTGCCGGCACCGAGGCCCAGCACGTTGCCCGGGATGAGGCCGGTGAGGAAGTCGAGCCACGTGCCGGTCTTGCCCGGCTCGGCGGCGTCGTCGAGGGAGACCGACGCGTGGTTGCCGGGCTGGAAGAGGAGACCGAGCCCGATGCCGACCGCGACGGAGATGGCCGCGGTGATCGCGAACCACAGGAGCGTCTGGCCGGCGAGGCGCGCGGCGTTCGTGACAGTCCGCAGGTTGGCGATCGACGCGACGATCGCGGTGAAGATGAGCGGCGGGACGATCGCCTTGAGCAGCGTGACGAACGAGCTCCCGATCGTGGAGAGCGTCGTGGTGAGGCCGTTGGGGACCTCGCCGTCGGCGTCCTGCGGGCCCATCGCGAGGGCGATGCCGCCGAGCACGATGCCGAGCGCGAGGCCGATGAGGATCTGGGCGCTGAACGACGGGAAGCGGCGCCTGCGCTTCGCGGGGGCCGGCGCCGAGGGCGTGGCCGACGCGGCGACGTCGTCGCGGCCGGCGGGAGCCTGCGCGGGGGGCTTGGAGGGGGTCGAGGACACGGAGGGACCTTTCGGTGCTCGGTGGCACGGGCGCACGGCGCGACCGCACCCGGAGGAGGGGGCGGGGGACGTCGTCGCGGGCGTTCCGGTGTCAGGCCGAGGACCACCCGGGCGACCCGGGCTCCTGACACGCGTGCGGGCGCGCCCGGAGGTCAGGAGCAGGGGTCACCGGGGTGGCCCGTGGATCTGACGGGTGCGCGGCGCAGCGTCGGCGCGATGGCCGGGGAGCGTCAGCGACGACGACGGGTCAGCGACACAGAGCGCTGGCGACTCGACGGAGGTCGACGTCGCGGCGCTCGGTGAGGTACCAGGTCGGCACGCTGACGGACACGGAGGTGTCTCCCGAGGTTCGGCGGTTCGCGGAGTGCGCTGCGGGCAGATGGTCGCCCGCGGCACCTGATCGTACTCGTCGGTGGGCAACACCTCGCCACGCCGTCTCATTCCCGGGGGTCGCGTGGACGTGACGCCGGCGTGCGGGCGACGGCGTCGGCCCTAAGGTCGGGACCATGCGCAAGAGGGTGACGGGAGCGGCGGTCGCAGCCACCGGCACGTGGACCGACCCCGACGGCGTGCGGATGCCCGCCGGGGAGGTGCACGCCTGGGAGCGTGGCACGAACTCGACCGTGTGCGGTCTGCAGCTCAGCCGCCAGGGGCTGGTCCGCTTCCCGCACGTCACGTGGGCCGACGCCCAGCCGGCGACCGGCCGGGACGCCGACGCCGTCTCGTCCGTGTGCCGCCGCTGCTCGGCCGGCACGGGGGCGCGCCGCGACGACAGGCCGTGGCGCCGGGTCGACCCGCGTCCTTGAGCCGCCGGGCCTGAAGCCCGGCGGCTGGGCCGCCGGTGCTCAGCCCTGGTTCGGCGCGTCGAGGAACGCGCGCATGAGCGGGCCGGCGGTCGCGGAACCGCCCTCGCCGGTCTCGACGAACACGGCCACGGCGAGATCGCCCTGGGTCGCGATCATCCACGCGTGCGACTGGTTCCCGTCGCCGTACTGCGCGGTCCCCGTCTTCGCCCCGACCTCCTCGGGCAGGTCGGCGAGCATGTCCGCGGAACCGTCGGTGACGACGGCGCGCATGAGGCTGCGCAGCGTCGCGGCCTCGTCCTCGGCGAGGTCGCCCGACGGCTGCTCGGCCGACGCGGGCTGCACGTCGGGACGTACGAGGACCGGCGCGACCCGGTGCCCGGCGGCGACGCTCGCCGCGAGCGTCGCCATCCCGAGCGGCGAGGCGAGGATCCGGCCCTGGCCGATCATCGACGCCGCGTGGTCGGTGCCCTCGGCCTCGGCCGGGACGTCGCCCCAGAAGGCAGCCGCCCCGAGCTCCGCCTCGACGCCGAGGCCGAGCGACGCCGCGGCGTCCTGCAGCGCCTGCTGGGTCACGGTGTCGCGCTGGCCGATCATCGCGGTGTTGCACGAGTTGGCGAACGCGGTGCGCAGCGGCACGTCACCGAGGGCGTCGGTCGGGTAGCCGGGCACGTTCTGGAACGTGCGCCCGTCGACCGTGATCTCCGGCGGGCACGACACGACCGAGTCGGGCGTGAGGCCCGCGCGGAGCATCGCGAGCGTCGTCGCGACCTTGAACGTGGAGCCCGGTGCGTACTGCCCGGTCGTCGCGGTGGACAGCCCGTCGCCCGCGGTGCCGCTCGCCGCGGCGAGCACCTCGCCCGTGGACGGCTTGATCGCGACGATCGCGCTGGGCGAGGTCTGCCCGGCGAGGACCTGCTCGGCGGCGACCTGCATCTCGGGCCGGAGCGTGGTGCTGAGCGGCACGCCCGCGACGGGCTCGACGGTGAACGCCTCCGTCGACGCCTCGTCAGGCGTGCTGCCGTCGGGGACGACCGTGATCGAGACCCCGGGCGTCCCGCGCAGCTGCTCGTCGTACTGGCGCTGCAGGCCCGACAGGCCGACGGTGTCCCCCGCGACGACCGCGCCGTCGGACTCCTCGACGATCTCGGCCGTCGCGTCCCCGACACGGCCGAGGATCGGACGGGCGAACTCGCGCGTCGGCGCGAGCGGCATCTCGTCGTCGATGACGGCGACGCCCTCGACGGCGCGTGCCGCGTCCACGTCGATGCCCGCGGTGTCCTCCGTGCGCACCGTGATCGCCTCGACGAACGCCTTCTCCCCGGCCCCCGCCACGCGCTGCGCGTACTCCTCGGGGTCGATCCCGACGACGCCCGCGAGGGCGCGTGCCGCTCCGTCCCACGCGCCGGCGGCGAGACGGGTCTTGTCCACGCCGATCCGGTGCACGGGGCGGTCGGCGACGATGGGGACGTCGTCGAGCCCCAGGATCTGCGCGCGCTCCGCCCGGACGCGGTCGACGGCGAGCCGGTCCCCCTGCGCGAGGCCGGGCACGAGCACGTCGGGCTCCCACGCCGCCTCCCAGCGGCCGGGGCCCTCCTCGCCCTCGGCGGGCTCGGCGAACGTCAGATCGACGTCGGTCGTGTACTCCCACGCGGCGTCGTCCGTGACGGTCCACCGGTACGCGAGGGTCGCCGTCGCACGCTCGTCGGCGTCGGAGCCCTCCTCGTCCACGGCCACGGCGTCGACCTCGACCGTGCGCTCGAACGACGCGACCGGCTCGAGGACGGCGTCGAGGTGCCCCTGCACGTTCTCCGCCTCACCGTTGGAGAAGGCGAGCCCGCTCACGTCGCCCTCCGCGATGCCCGCGGCGAGCGCCGCCGCCGCGTCCTCGGCGGTCGGGCGGTCCTCGGTGCACGCCGCGAGCGGGAGCGCGAGGGCCGGGACGAGCAGCACCGCGGCGACCCTCCGGCGGACCGACCTGGGACGAACGCGTGCAACCGTGCTCACCGGGGCTCCCCTGCGACGACCTGACGGGACGCGAGGGACGCTACCGCACGGCACCCGCGCGGCGGACATCCCGGTCGAACCGGCCCGGATCGTCCTCGTCCTCTCCACACCTCGGCCTCGCCGTGCGCCGGCCATGCGCCGGCGACGGCCCGCCGGACGTGTCAGTCCCCGCCCTCGGCCGGGGGCACGGGGCTGATCGCGTACCAGAGCCGGATCGCCCCGTCCCCGCCCGGTCCGGGCTCGTGGCTGACCTGGACGGACGTCACGACGTCGCCGTTCGAGCCGTTGATCCCCGTGCGCGCCCGCGGCCCGCCCGCCCGCGACTCCGCGAGCGACGCCGGCAGCTCGTCCAGCCAGCGGTCGACCTGGTCCCGCGGGAACCCGAGCACGTCGGCGTCGGCCACGAGCTGGTCGTGCACGGCCTGGCCGCCGGACAGCGAACGGAACACGTTGATCGTGCTGACGTACCCGCGCCGCGGCTGGACGGTCAGCTCCTCCGCCGTCGTCGACCACGTCCCGTCCGGCAGGACGAGCTCGACCTCGGCGCCCCCGCCGGGGACCTCGACGATCGCCATCTGCTCGCCCAGGCCCACGGACTCGGCGGTGATCGGGCTGCTCACGTCCCAGCGCATCGGAGCGCCCTCCTCGATGTCGTCGATCGTCGTCCCGCTCCCGGCGTCTCCCGTGCCCGACGACGTCGAGCCGCCCTGGTCGTCCGGGTCGCCGAACGTCACGCTGCAGGCACCGACCCCCAGCCCGAGGGCCAGCGCGAGGGCGACCGCGGCTGCCGCGCGGGCAGCCGTCACTGGTTCACCTCCACGTCCCACTCGGTCAGTCTGTCAAGGATTCGGCCGATCCGTCCGGGATCCGTGAGCCGGTAGTCGTCGATGCGCTGCGACACGTCCGTCCCGACGATCTGCGCGGCATGCGCCGGGTCCTGCGTGATGAGGTCCTGGTACGCGGGCAGGGTGTCGTTCGCGATGTAGTCCCAGCGCGTGGCCTGGTCCGCGATGTTGCCGCCGGGCAGCGGCGTCTCGACCGAGATGCTCCCCTGCACGGGGTTGTCGAGCGAGATGCCGGTGAACGGGATGCCGATGTTCTCGGGACCGGGGCTCTCGACGTTCACGGTGAACGGGTCGTGCTGCGCGTACGTGCCGGCGCCCGGGATGGACGGCTCCCCGACGAGCGTCATGAGGTACGTGAACGCCTCGCCCGTGCCGGGGTGGTCGCGCATCGTCTGCCAGTCGTCCGCGATGATCTGGTTCTGCTCGCGCCACAGCAGGGCCGTGTTGCCGTCCGCGAGCGCCTGCGCGTCCCCGGCGCGTCCGGCCTCGATGTCCGACCAGGCCTGGTACGCCGCCTCGTCGATGACGCCCGCCTCGAGCAGCCGCTCCATCTCGGGCAGGCCACCGTCCAGGTAGGCCTCGTGCATGACGGCCTGGTCGACGAAGATCTCGCGCTGCATCGACAGGAACTGGTTCTCGTAGAAGGCCAGCTCGGCGTCCGTCATGCCGGCGACCGCGGCGAGCGCCGCGGGCGTGACGCCGGGCGGCAGGTGCGCGGCGCCGTCCTGCACGCCCTGCGCGAGCTGGCGCATCATGTCGAGGTCGAAGAACCCGGCCGCGAACGACGGCCCGATCATCGCCGCCATGCCGGCCCACTGCATCCACGGCTGGTCGAGGTACAGCTCGGCGTAGTAGCTGTAGACGGCCTCGATGGTCTCCCGGTTCGCCCCCGCGCCCGCCGCGGGGTCCCAGTCCGCGAAGTCGAACCCCGCCTCCGCCGCGGCGGTGCGCGTCCAGTGCGCGACGGCGAGGTCCCCGAAGCCCGCGGAGTCCGGGTCGACGCCCTGGGAGACGATCCGCCCGTACAGGGCGGCGACCTGCGCGTCCGTCGCCGACGCGAGCCAGTCGGCGCGCTCGGCGGCGTCCATCGCGAGGTACTCGGCCGGGGTCGGGGTCGGGACCGTCCCGGGAGCCCCGGGAGCCCCGGGAGCGCCCGGCCCGCCGGGAGCGCCCGGCCCGCCGGGAGGCGTCGGTCCGCCCGGGCCGCCGGGCGCCCCGGTGCCCGCGGCGCTCGCGGACTCCTGCTGGTCGGCGTCGCGGCGCAGCGTCCCGGCCGCGCCGTCGAGGAGCGTGGCGGTGGCGGCGACCGCCGGCGCGAGGGTCGACGACCAGTCGGCACGGAACGACGCGGCGTCGGGACCGTCCCACCGGGTCGAGGACTCGACCAGCGAGGCGACCTGGGCCCGGGCGGCGCGCAGCGTGTCGGCACCGGAGAGCATGGCGTCCGCGAGCGCGCGCAGGGCGGCGACGTCGGCACCCCAGGATCCACTCACGACGTGCTCCTCGAGACGTGCGCGGCGCGGGCTCGGCGACGAGGACGGCCACCCGCGACGTCCGCGGGCACGGACGGTCGACGGCGAGGCTACGCCGCACGGCCCGTCGTCGCGATGGGGAGGTCTGCCCATGGGCGTGGTGCCCGGGCGGGCTCGTCCCGGGGGTGCGACCGGTCAGCGCGCGAGCGACTCCCCCATCCGCGCGACGGCCTCGGTGAGCACGTCGACGTTCGTCGCGAGGTTCAGCCGCACGTGCCCCTCACCGCCCGGGCCGAAGCGACGTCCGTCCTCCAGCGCGACGCGCGCGCGGTCGAGGAACCAGCCGCGCGGGTCGTCCCCCGCCGGGGCCGCGAGGCCGCGGCAGTCGAGCCACGCGAGGTAGGTCGCGTCGCCCGGTCGGTACCGCACGCCGGGCAGGTGCTCCGCGAGGAGGTCGGCGAGCAGCCACGCGTTGCGCTCGACGCCGGCGAGGACCGCGTCGAGCCATGCGTCACCGTGGTCGAGCGCCGCGACGTGCGCGAGGACGGCGACGTGGTGGACCCCGTGGCTCGCCTCCTCGGGGATGCGCCGCAGGTCGGCCGCCGCGCCGGGGCCACCGACCGCCGCGGCCGCCTTGATGCCCGGCAGGTTGAACGCCTTGGACGCGGACACGACCACCACCGCGTCGTCGGACCCGGCGACGGTGAGCAGCGGCGTGTGCGTCGTGGCGGACCGTCCCTCCAGACCGGGCCGGGTGAGCGGGGCGTGGATCTCGTCCGCGACGACGCGCACCCCGTACCGCGCGGCGAGCGCGAGCCCGGCGGCGAGCTCGTCGGGCGTGTGCGCGGTACCCGTGGGGTTGTGCGGGTTGCACACGAGCCAGACGGCGCGACGCCCCGAGCCGGGTCCGCCGCCGTGGGCCGCGGCACCGGTCGCCTCGGCGAACGCGCGCTCGAGCGCGTCGAGGTCGAGGCGCAGGTCCGCGCCGAGGGGCGCGGCGACGACCCGCCGGCCCTCGTTCCGCACGAACCCGAAGAACGGCGGGTACACGGGCGGGTTCACGACGACGGCGTCGCCCGGCGCCGTGAGCACCCGCAGCACCTCGACGACCGCGACCATGACGTCGGGCAGCGTGCGCGTCGTCGTCGGGTCGAAGGACCAGCCCCAGCGGCGCTGCGCGAAGCGCGCGTACGCCTCCCCGTACACCGTGCCGTGGTCGTAGCCCGTGTCTCCGGAGCGCATCGCCGCCGTCACGGCCTCCACCACGGGCTCGCACGGCGCGACGTCCATCTCGGCGACGAACAGCGGCAGCACGTCGGGGTCGAACGTGCGCCACTTCACCGACGTCCGACGCCGCAGCTCGTCGAGGGTCGGGCGGTCCAGGGGGGTGCGGAGCGAGGTACCGGTCATGCGTCCCAGGCTAGGAGGCCCGGCCGGGCCGGCACGCTCAGGCGCCGAGGGGTGCCGCCGTGGGCTCCTCGGCCGCGGCGTTGGCCGGGCTCGTCGCGAGCACGACGCACCCGGCGACGGCGAGCACCGTCGCGACGGCGGCGGGCACCGCCCAGCCGTCGCGCACGACGTCGCCGAGCACGAGCAGCCCCACGGCCCCCGGGAGGAGGACCTCCACGACGGAGACCGTCGCCGCGACGGAGCCGACGCTGCCCTTCTCGAGCGCCCGCAGGTAGCCGAGGACGCCCGCCGCACCCGCCGCGACGATCGCGATCGCGAGCGGCTGCAGGGCGGTGTCGAGGAGGTCGCCCGACGCGTGCGCGCCCCGCGCGGCGATCGCCGCGACGGAGTAGCCGAGCCCCCCGAGCACGGCGAGCAGGATCGGGTGCCCGCTGCGGTAGGCCACCGCGACCGCGGCGACCAGCACCAACGAGACGACGATCGCCCAGGTCGTGAAGCCGGCCGGCGGCTCCGCCGCAGGCTGCTCGCCCGCCGCGAGGGCGAGCACGACGAGCGCCACCACGACGATCCCGATCGAGAGGAGGTCCGTGCGCCGCAGCGTCGCGTGGAGCACCACGCGGGCCAGGACCACGACGCCCACCAGCGACGAGGCGATGATCGCCTGGACGACGAAGAGCGGCAGGTGGTCCAGGGCCAGGAGCGACAGGAGGAACGCGGCGCCGTCGAGCGCGAGACCGCCGAGGACGAGCGGGTGCCGCACCGCGGCGAGCCCGTGCGCGCGCCGCGTCGCGACGGCCTGCATGATCGTGCTCACCGCGTAGGCGAGCGCGGCACCGACCGCCGCGGCCACGGACCAGATCACGGTGCCGTCCCGACGCCGCGCAGGAACCGGCCGACGACCGGGATCTCCGTGACCCCCTCGGCCCCGGCGAGCACGAGGGCCTGCGCCGCCGTGTACTCCGCCGAGTCGAGCACCACGTACCGCGGCGTCCACCCCGGGTCGAACTTCTCGTTGAACGCGCCGAGCGTCGCCATCTGGGTCCCCTTCGACAGGCGCCGTAGGACAGGTCGCGCGAGCTGGTCCACGCGACCGTCGCGCTCGCCCTCGAGCACCTCGCGCATGACCGCGAAGTTGAGCCCGAGCCCGCGCATCCCACGGGCTGCGACCTCGCCGATCGTCGCGACGATCGTGGCGTCGATGAGCCCGTTGGGGACGTCGTCCGCGTCGGTGCGCCGGCGCATGACGTCGAGCGACCAGCCGTCGATCGCCGCCGCGGGGACCCACTGGCAGAACGCGTCGACCCGCCCGTCGGCGTTCCGGGTCACGGAGAGCACGAGCCCCGCGTCGTCGGGGTCGAACAGGCGCGAGAGCGTCATGGAGAACCCGCGCTCGTCCTCGCCCTGACGCGACTCGTCGCTCATCGCGAGGATCTGCTCGCGCAGCCCGGGGTCGAGGGTCGCCGGGTCGTGGAACGTCGTCGCGTACCCGCTGCGCGCGACGCGGTTGACCGCCTGCCGCAGCGACTTGTGGTCGTGGCCCGCGAGCGTGAACGTCGTGCAGTCGACCGTCGCCTCGTCCCCGAGGTAGACGTGGCGCAGCCCGCTGCGCTCGTAGACCGGCAGCCAGCCCTCCGCGGCCGCGACGACCGCGATCGACCAGCCCGACGACGCGGCGTGGTCGAGCATCTCGGCCCACACCGTCTCGCGCTCCTCGTCCGGCCCGATCGGGTCCGGGGACACGAGGCACACGCCGCCCCGCACCGAGTGCGCGACGACGCTGCGCCCCACGAAGAACCAGTCCTTGTCGTCGCGCAGCGCGAAGTAGTCGAGCGTCCCGCCCCCGTACCGCTCCACGACGGCGCGCGCCCGCTCGCGCTCCTCGCGGTGCTCCGCGGGCGCGAGGCGGCGCGCCTCGCGCGGCGAGCCGAGCCACCACAGCACGAGCACGAGCACGACGACGTCGACGACCGTCGACACGACCGCGACGGCGGTGACGAGGCCGCCGTCGAGCGCGCCCTCCGGGTCGTCGGCGCGCAGGACCACGACGACGAGGGCGGCGATCGCGAGGACCCACGCCCCCACGAGGAGCAGGAGCAGCAGCCCGGCGCGGCGGACGGCCCGGCGCGTGGGGAGCACGGGGAACGAGCGCCAGCGCGTCGCGAGCCACACCGCCGCGGCGAGGACCACGACGGACGGGACCACGTCGACCCCGCGCGCCGTGTGCGTCCCCGCCGTGAGCCCGAGCACCACGACCGTGACGAGCCAGGCGAGACGGTGCCCGCGGCGCAGCCCGCGCGCCGTGAGCAGCAGCACGACGGAGTCGACGAGGAGCGTCGTCGACGCGGTCCCGGGCAGCAGCCCCGGCACGACGTCGCGATAGAGCGTCAGGTGCGTCCAGAGGCCGCGGACCAGCACGGCGACGACGCCGAGGATACCCAGGGCGAGGACGACACGCGACGCGACGACGCGCACCCGCACACGGTGTCGCTGCTCCTCGAGCGGCGAGCGGACGGCGGGGGACGTGGCCGGGGCCGGGGCGGGTTCCACGCACCGATCATCCGGGACGGGCTCCTGGAGCGCACGACGTCCGGGACCGTCCGCCCTCGACGAGCGGGCCCGCCGGGACGAGCGGACCCCGTCGGTCAGCTCGCGACGTCGTCCTCGGTGTCCGCGGGCGCCCCGCGGCGGCGCGCGTGGGCCGGCCGTTCGTCGTCGTGCCCCCAGCGCCACAGGCGCGTGGAGACGAACCAGACCACGGCGAGCGCGACGGCGGCGATGACGATCTTCTGGAACACGCCGGCGTACTGCTCGACGACGTGCCAGTTCTCGCCGAGGGTGTAGCCCGCGACGACGAACAGCGTGTTCCAGATCGCGCTGCCTGCCGTCGAGAGCGCCGTGAACTTCCACAGGGGCATGCGCTCGACGCCGGCCGGGATGGAGATGAGGCTGCGGAAGATGGGGATGAAGCGGCCGAAGAACACCGTCGCGCCGCCGTGGCGCAGGAAGAACTGCTCGGTGCGGTCGACGTCCTCGCCCTTGACGAGGGGCAGGCGCTCCGCGATCCAGCGGGTGCGCTCCCGCCCGACGAGCGCGCCGACCGCGTACAGGGCGAGCGCGCCGACGACGGACCCGGCGGTCGTCCACAGGATCGCCTCGACCAGCCCGAAGCTGCCCTGGCTCGCGGTGAACCCGGCGAGCGGCAGGATGATCTCGCTCGGCAGCGGCGGGAAGAGGTTCTCGAGCGCGATGGCGATCGCCGCACCGACCGGGCCCAGCGTCTCCATGAGGTTCACGGCCCAGCCGGCGACGCCGTCGAGGGCGGGCTCCTGCGCCGCGGTCGCGGCGCTCGGCAGGGCGGCCGGCAGGGCGGCGAGGAGTCCGGGGCGCATGGTCTCCCAGCCTAGGCGAGGCACCGGAGGCCATGGCGCCGATGAGTTCGAGAGGGTGTGGAGGTCTCGTGGGCAGGTGGCGAGCCGCGCCACGGAGGAGAGGACCGGGCATGCGCATCACGACGACGGTGGAGGCGAGCGGCGGCACGACGACGGGGCTGCCGATCCCCGAGGACGTGGCCCTGTCGTTCGGGCAGGGACGGCGGTTCCCCGTGCGCGTCACGATCGGCGGGCACACCTACCGCACCTCGCTGACGTTCTACCGAGGCCAGTTCGTCATCTCGCTCAGCGCGGCGAGCCGAGAGGCCGCGGGCGTCAGCGCGGGGGACGAGGTCGAGATCGACGTCGAGGTCGACGACGCCCCGCGCACGGTGGACGTGCCGGACGACCTCGCGGCCGCGCTCGACGCGGCCGGCGCTCGGGCTGCCTACGACGCGCTCTCGTACTCACGGCAGCGCGCCGTCGTCGAGCCGCTCGACGCGGCGAAGACCCCCGAGACCCGGCAGCGGCGCATCGAGAAGGCGGTCGCGGCGCTCGGGTGATCCCCCGGGCCGGGCGGCTCAGCCGCGCACGAGCGCGTCGACGAACCGGACCGGTTCCCAGGCCCCACCCTCGAGGTTGGAGACGACGGCGACCGTCACCCCGGGCGCCCCGCCCGGCGGGACGTCCCCTGCCCCGGTCGGCGCCGGGTCCGGGTAGTGGCGCAGCATCGCGCTCGACCCCGTGTTGATGCCCTCCTTGTACGCCGAACGCACGGTGCCGTCGGCGAGGAGCTCGAACTCGATCCCGAACCCGTAGTGCACCGCGGCGGCCCGGTCCCCGGGCGGGAGGTCGGGACCGGTCTTCTCGTCGGTCTCCTCGGTGTCGCCGTCGTCGTGCTTCACCTGCGGCGTGAGGAACGCGTGGGTGAGGTCGGGCGGCAGGAGCTCGCCCTCACGGACGGCCGTGAGGAACCGGGTGAGGTCGCGCGCGGTGACGTGCGCGCCGCCGTCGGGCGAGCCGACGGGCGGGTAGGAGTAGATGTTCTGCCGCCACCCGGTGACGCGGTCGTCGTCGTCGTGCACCGGCTCCCAGCCCTCGGCGACGTCGGGCACGGCCTCGTCCATGCGGAAGAAGCCCGAGGACGTCATGCCGGCGCGGGCGAACACGTGCTCGCGGACGTGGTCGCGGTACGTGGTCCCCGTGACGTTCTCGAGGGCGAGGCCCGCGAGGACGAACCCGACGTTGCAGTAGCGGCAGCCCTCGCCGGGCGTGAAGTTCGGCTCCTTGTGGACGAACCCCGGGAGGAAGTCGGCCGTGCGCGTCACCGAGTAGCTGGGACGCTCCACCCACAGGTCCTCGTAGGACTCGCCGGCCTCCTCGTCGGCGTCGTCCGCGATGCCGGACGAGTGCGTGAGGAGGTGCCGCAGCGTCACCTCGCGGGGGATCGCGGTACCGGCGAGGTCGACGTGGTCGTGGATCCGGTCGTCGAGACCGAGCCGGCCCTCGCCGACGAGCTGGAGCACCGCGACGGCCGTGAAGAGCTTCGTCACCGACGCGACGTCGAACCGCGTCGTCGTGCGGACCGGGACGCCCCAGCGCCGCGACGCGACCCCGTACGCGCGCTCGAAGACCTCCTCGCCGTGGCGTTCGACGCGGACCACCCCCGAGAACTCGTCGGCGGCGGCTGCGGCCCGCAGGTGGTCGTCGAGGGCGGCGAGAGAGTCGGCGTCGAGGGGCATGCTCCCGAGCCTAGGCAGACGCGCCCGGGAGATGCCCGCCCTTTTCGCCGACGGGACGATGAGTCCGCCCGACGCGCGCCGTCTATCCCTCGTCATCAGCGTCACCCCGGCCTCACGAAGGATCCGTCATGACCGTGCAGCTCAGCCCCTACCTGACCTTCGACGGGAACGCCCGCGATGCCGTCGACTTCTACGGGTCCGTGTTCGGCGTGACGCCCGACGTCAGCACCTTCGACTCGGTGGGACCCGTCGACGACCCCGAACAGGCGAAGAAGGTGATGCACTCCCAGCTCGTCATGGAAGGCGTCGGCACCCTCATGGCGTCGGACACGGCACCCGGGATGCCGCCGGCGGTCAGCTCGTCCGTCGCGCTGTTCGGCGAGCAGTCGGACAGCGAGCGCCTCCACGCGTGGTTCACCGCGCTGTCCGACGGCGCGCGCGACGTCATGGCGATCGAGACCGCCCCGTGGGGCGACGAGTTCGGCATGCTCACGGACCGGTTCGGCACGGTGTGGATGGTCAACGTCGTGGGCGCGGGCGCTCCCGCCTGACCGGTTCGTCCCGTACGGTCTCGGCATGCCTGCCGCCACGACGACGGATCCGTCCACGCCGACCCCAGCGCGCCGTCGGCCCGCGCTCGGGGTGATGCTCCCCCGTGCCCTGCCCGCCGACCGCATCGTGCCGTTCGCGCGGCGCGCGGAGGAGGTGGGTCTCGACGAGGTGTGGGTCGTCGAGGACCTCACGTTCCACGGCGGGATCGCGCAGGCCGCGACGATCCTCGCGACGACGGAGCGGATCGGCGTGGGGATCGGCATCCTCCCGGCGGCGACGCGCGCGCCGTCGACGGCCGCGATGGAGGCCGCGACGCTCGCCGCGCTCCACCCGGGCCGCCTCCAGCTCGGGCTCGGGCACGGCATGCCGTCGTGGATGCGGCAGATCGGCGTGTGGCCCGCGAGCCCGCTCGGGCTGCTCGAGGAGACCACGGCGACCGTGCGCGCCCTGCTCCACGGCGAGAGCGTCACGTGCTCCGGTCGCTACGTACAGATCGACGACGTCGCGCTGTACTCCCCGCCTGCCGTCGCTCCCCCCGTGCTCCTCGGCGTCCGCGGTCCGCGCTCGCTCGAGGTCGCGGGGCGCGTCGCCGACGGCACGATCCTCGACATGCCGGTCACGCCCGAGTACCTCGCGGGCGTGCGCGCGTCGGTCGACGCCGGGCGCGCGTCGGCCGGGGACGCCGCGCCGCCGGAGCACCGGGTCGTCGCGTTCGCGCACGGCGTCGTGCACGTCGACGCGGCGCTCGCCCGGTCGCTCGCACGCCCGGGCCTGGCGGTGCTCGCGCTGCCGGACTGGGCCGTGCACGTGGACCCGCTGCCCTTCGCGGACGAGCTCCGCGCGCTCGCCCGCGACGCCGCGTCGCCCGAGGCGTTCGCCGAGGCGGTGCCCGACGCGTGGGTCGACGCGCTCACCGTCACCGGGACGCCGTCGGACGTGCGCGACCGCCTCGCGCTGCTCGGCGAGCACGGTGTGTCGAGCGTCGTCATGGCGCCGGTGAGCCCCGACCCGCAGCGACCGGACGACCCGTTCGCGGCGCTCGACGCGCTCGAGGCGGTCACCGCCGCACCACCTCGCGAGGTAGAGCCCCAGGTCACGAGGTAGAGCCCCGCGGCTTCTCCCTCGCGACCAGAGGTCCTATCTCGCGGCGGCGGCCTCGAGCCCGTGCACGCCCGCGCGCTGCGGGACGGCGCGGAGGTCGTTGGCGCTGCGCAGCACGGAGGCCCTGGTGAGCGCCGCCGGGTCGAGCTCGGCCGCGGTGGTCACCGTGATCGTCGCGGTGCTGCCCGCAGGGAGGCTCAGCAGGGCGTCGTCGGCGACCGCGTCGGGCGCGAGCCGGTCCGCGAGGACCGCGACGTCGCGCACGAGCGAGCGGGCCCGCACGTGCACGCGGTACCCGCCGGCGCAGCGCTCGGCCCGGACCTCGGCGGCGCCGGGGTCGAGACGCAGGTGCACGTCCTCGACGAACGTGTGCACGACGCGCACGGGCCCGAGGTCGACGACGAGCACCGCGTCCGTCGGGTCGGCCGGTCGCACGAGCGTGGCGGGCACCGCGACGAGCAGGACCGACCGCGGCGGCACCGACACGGCGACCGTCCCGCGCACCGGGTCCATCCCGTCGAGCCGTTCGAGCCGCATCGACAGCGCGCCGCGCCAGGGCTCGTCGTGGTCGTTGACGACCGCGACGTGCGGCGACCCGTCGCGGTCGACGACCGCGAGCGACCGCGGCGCGAACGCCCGCCGCATCGCGTACCAGAGCGGCTTGGGCCGCTCCGCGGAGTCGATCGCGGACCAGCTCGTCACGGGCCAGCAGTCGTTGAGCTGCCAGACGATCGCGCCGGCCGTCCGCGGCCACCACGACCGGTAGTGGTCGAGCGCGTGCGCGACGGCGCGGGCCTGGTTGAGCTGCGCGGCCCAGTGCCAGTCCGCGAAGCGCGCAGGCACGCCGAGGTGCGGCGCCATGCCGCGGTCGAGCTTGCCGTTGCCGTCGTCGGCCTTCTGGTGCACGAGCCACACCGGGTCCGCGGTGGGGTCGGGGGCGTCGGCGAGCGGGCCGCCGTCGGCGGCGTGCACCGCGTCGGTGAGCGTGCGCCACGTCGGCGGTCCCTGGAACCCGAACTCGGAGCAGAAGCGCGGCACCTCGTCGCGGTACGCGCGGTAGTCGACGCGGTTCCACACCTCCCACTGGTGGTGCGTGCCGTGGTCGGGGTCGTTGGGGTGCAGGTCGGGGCGGCCGGGGCTGTACGGGCTGTTGTCCGTGTACGGGCGCGTCGGGTCGACCTCCGCGACGACGCGCGGCAGGAGGTCGCGCGCGTACCCCTCGCCCCACGTCAGCCCGCCGAGGCGCTCCTTCCAGCCCCAGTCCTCGTGGCCCCACACGTTCTCGTTCCCGCCGTTCCAGACGACGAGCGACGGGTGCGGCACGAGCCGCGCGACGTGCTCGCGCGCCTCGGCCTCGATCTCGGAGCGCAGCTCGTCGTCCTCGCTGTAGGCCGCGCAGGCGAGGAGGAAGTCCTGCCACACGAGGAGGCCCCGCTCGTCGGCGAGGTCGTAGAAGTCCTCCGACTCGTACACCCCGCCGCCCCACACACGCAGCAGGTTGAGGTTGCCGTCGACGGCCTGGTCGAGCCGCCGGGCCAGCCGCTCGCGCGTGAGGCGCGTGACGAGGTGGTCGTCGGGGATCCAGTTCGCGCCGCGCACGAAGACCGGGCGCTCGTTGACGTGCAGCACGAAGGGCGTGCCGTGCTCGTCGGGCGTCGTGTCGATCCGCACCGTGCGGAACCCGACGCGCCGCTCCCACGCGTCGAGCGCGGCGCCGTCGGGCGTCGCGAGCGTCACCTCGACCCCCACGAGCGGCTGCGCGCCGTACCCGACGGGCCACCACACGGGCACGTCCGCGACGTCGAGCGTCACGGCGGCCGACGTCGCGCCGGCCGCCACCTCGACGCGCACCCGTGGCGCCCGCCCGTCGGCGTGACGCGACCCGGAAAGGTCCAGCGCGACGTCGAGCACGAGCGGTCCGGCCGGGACGAGCGCGGAGCGCTGCACGTCCACGTGGACCTCCAGCCGTCCGGTCCCGGTCGCGCCGTCGGGCGCGAGGTCGGCGACGTGCACGAACGGCCGCACGCGGTCGAGCCGTGCGACGCGCCACCGCTCGACGCGTACGGGCTTCCAGATCCCCGCCGTGCGCAGGTCCGGCCCCCAGTCCCAGCCGTAGGAGCACGCCATCTTCCGGATCGCGTTGAACGTGTTCGGGTACGCCGAGGGCCGCGGCCCGAGCCGCTCGCTCGCCGCGTCCGACCACGCGGTCGCCGAGCCGAGCGCGACGACGAGGCCACGCTCGGCGCCGTCGGCGAACCGGCGCACGTCCACGCGGTGGGACCGGTGCATGTTCCGGCTCGACAGCACCGTCACGTCGCCCAGCCGGACGTCGGCGACGGTGTCGAGGCCGTCGAGCACGAGGTCGACGTGCTCGCCCTCGCCGGCGGGATCGAGGCGCAGCGCGCGGCGGTACTCCCAGTCCGCGCCGTGCACCCACGCGAGCGCCGACTCGTTCGCGTCGACGTACGGGTCGGGGATCAGCCCCGCCGCGAGCAGCGCGGTGTGCGCGTCGCCGGGCACCGGCGCGGGCACGACGGCGGTACGCACCGGTGCGGGCACGTCGCCGGCCGTGGCGCGCAGGGTCCAGCCGTCGGTCAGGTCGACGGTCGTCATGCGGTTTCTCCCTCGGGGTCCAGAGCGGGGGTGAGCGGGGTGGAGCACGCATCCCACCATGCGTGCGCTATCGCCGTGTGACCGGCGTGTGTCGGATGGACACCGTCGGCGGCGACGGCGCGCGGGCCGATCTCGCGGGCGAGGTCGGACATGACGGTGGCGAGCGGGACGAACGCCGCCCCCACGTCGCGTGCGACGCGCGCCACGGCGTCCTGCTTCGGGCCGAGGTCGTCGGCCCACGCCTGCGCGTCGGTGAGCGGCAGCGCGAACGGCTCGACGAGCACGAGGCGGGCACCGCGCGCGTGCCACGGCGCGACGAGCGAGCGCAGGGTCGCCTCGAACGCGTCGACCGGCGTGCGCTCGCCCGAGCCGAGCGCGCGCCAGGTGTCGTTGACCCCGACGTAGAGCGACAGCACGTCGGCGTCGAACGGCAGGACGTCGCGCTCCCAGCGCGCGAGCAGGTCGCTCGCCCGGTCGCCGCCGACCCCCGTGTTGGTGACGGTGGACCCGGCGAGCGGGCCGCGCGCGAGCAGGCCCACGTAGCCGGTGCCGACGTCGTCGGGGTCGGAGCGGTCGCGCCCCCACTCCGTGATCGAGTCGCCCGCGAAGACGACGTGCCGGGGTGCGCCGGCGTCGCGCGTCACGACCTCAGCTCCGCGATCCGGCGCTCGGGGTCGGGGGCGGCCGCCGCGAGCGTGCGCGTGTACTCGTGCTGCGGTCGCAGGATGACGTCGTCGGCCGGGCCTGCCTCCACCACCGTCCCACGGTGCAGCACCATGACCTCGTCCGAGAAGTGCCGGGCGGTCGCGAGGTCGTGCGTGATGTACAGGACCCCCAGGTTCTCCTCGCGCTGCAGCCGCGCGAGCAGGTTGAGGACCCCGAGCCGGATGGACACGTCGAGCATCGACACCGGCTCGTCCGCGACGAGGATGCCGGGTTCGGGCGCGAGCGCCCGCGCGATCGCGATGCGCTGGCGCTGGCCCCCGGAGAGCTCGTGCGGCTTGCGCTCCGCGTACTCCTCGGCCGGGTCGAGCCGCACGCGGCGCAGGAGCTGCAGCACGCGCTCGTGCACCTGCCGCCGGTCGAGGTCCGGGTGGTGCAGCGCGACGGCGCGCGCGAGGTGGTGGCCCGCCGAGTGGTACGGGTTGAGCGACGCGAACGGGTCCTGGAACACCATCTGCACGGCCTTGCGGTACGCGGACCGCGCGCGTCGGCCCCGGCCCACGGGGGCGCCGTCGACCAGGATCTCGCCCGACGACGGGCGTTCGAGCTGCATGAGCAGCTTGGCGATCGTGGACTTTCCCGACCCGGACTGCCCGACGAGCGCGACCGTGCTGCCGGGCTGCAGCGTGAAGCTGACGTGGTCCACGGCACGCAGCCGGGTCGAGCGCAGGCCGCTGCGCAGGCGGTAGTCCTTGACCAGGTCACGGGCCTCGAGCGTGGTCATGCGGTCTCCTCCTGGTCCAGGTCGTCGCCGGTCGTGCCGATGCCGGTCGTGCCGACGTCCTGCGGCGTCTCCTCGAGCTGCTCCTCGCCCAGGTCGGCGTCGCCCGCCCGGACGAAGTCGCCGCGCTCGCCCGTCAGCGACGGGAAGGACGCGAGCAGCCGCCGCGTGTACGGGTGCTGCGGGTCGGTGTACAGCGTCACGGCGTCCGCCTGCTCGACGATCCGGCCGGCGCGCATGACGGCGATCCGGTCGCTGATCTCCAGCAGGAGCGGCAGGTCGTGCGTGATGAACACGACGGCGAACCCCAGCTCTGCCCGCAGGCGCGTGATCTCGCGCAGGATCTCGCGCTGCACGACGACGTCGAGCGCCGTCGTCGGCTCGTCCATGACGAGCACCTGCGGCTCGAGCGCGAGCGCCATGGCGATCATGACGCGCTGGCGCATGCCGCCCGACAGCTCGTGGGGGTAGGCGCCGAGCCGGCTCGCGTCGACCCCGACGCGCTCGAGGAGCTCGCCGCACCGCGCGCGCCGCTCGCGGCGCGAGAGCTGCGGCCGGTGCGTCGTGAAGACGTCCTCGAGCTGCGACCGGATCGTCAGGACCGGGTTGAGCGAGTTCATCGCGCCCTGGAACACCATGGCGACCTTGTCCCAGCGGAACGCCCGCAGGTCCTCGCCGTGCAGCGACGACAGGTCGACGGTGTACCCCTCGCGCGAGTGGAACACCGCCCGGCCGGACGTGATCGCGGCCGGCGGCTTGAGCAGGCGCGTCACGCCGTACGCGAGCGTGGACTTGCCGCACCCGCTCTCGCCCGCGAGCCCGAGGATCTCGCCGCGGCGCAGCACGAGGTCGACGTGCTGCACCGCCGGGACGGGCGGGTCGACCAGGTAGGTGACGGAGAAGTCCTCGATCTCGAGGACGGGGTGGGAGCCGACGACGGCCGCCGGCTGCTCCTGGAGCGTGCCCTCGGTCATGCCGTCACCTCGTCGGCCTCGCGGAGCTGCTCGCGCGACATGCGCCACCGCTTGCGCTGGGAGCGGGTCTGGGCGCGCAGCTTCGGGTTGATGATCTCGTCGATGGAGAAGTTGATGAGCGACAGCGCCGCGCCGAACAGCGCGAGCATGAGGCCCGGCGGCACGAACCACCACCACGCCCCGAGGCGCAGCGCGAGGCCGTTCTGCGCGTAGTAGAGCATCGTGCCCCACGTGAAGGAGTTGGAGGCACCGAGCCCCAGGAACGACAGGCCGGCCTCCCCGAGGATCGCGAAGATGACCGCGAACACGACCTGCGACGCGATGATCGGCACCAGGTTGGGCAGGATCTCGACGGCGAGGATCCGCCAGCTCCGCTCGTCGGCCACGCGCGACGCGAGCACGTAGTCGCGCTCGCGCAGCGACAGCGTGTAGCCGCGCAGCACGCGCGCCGACCCGGCCCAGCTCGTGATCGCGAGGACCAGCGCGACGAGCCACACCGACTTCTGCGGCACGTAGCTCGAGATGACGATGACCAGCGGGAGGCCGGGGAGCACGAGCATGACGTTCGAGAACAGGGAGAACGCCTCGTCGACCCAGCCGCCGACGAACGTGCCGACGACGCCGAAGAACGCCGACAGCACGAGCGTGAGGACACCGACGACGAGACCGATCGTCAGCGACCCGCGCGTCGCGTACGCGAGCTGGGCGAGGACGTCCTGACCGGTCTGCGTCGTGCCGAGCGGGTGCCCGGGACCGGGCGGGGACAGCCCGATGTCGGAGACCGTCGACGGGTTCCCGACGAACAGCGGCCCGAGGAGGCCGAACAGGACGATCGCCCCGGCGACGGTCAGCCCGACGCCGAGCTTGAGCGTCATCGGCGGCAGGACGCGGCGCCGGCGGCGACCGCTGGAGGCCTCGACGGCCTCCTCGGCGGCGAGCGCCGGGTCTTGGGTGGTGATGGCCATACGGACCTCCTAGGACCGGGCCCGCGTGCGCGGGTCGATCACGCCGTACAGGAGGTCGACCAGAAGGTTCGCCCCGAGCACGGACAGGGTGATGACGAGGAACACGCCCTGCATGAGGGCGTAGTCGTTGCTGTTGACCGCCATGAGCAGCGCGGACCCGATGCCGGGGTACGAGAACACCGCCTCGGTGACGATCGACCCGGCGACGACGAAGCCGAGCGAGATGGCGAAGCCGGACAGCGACGGCAGCACGGCGTTGCGCGCGGCGTAGGCGAACCGGATGCGGCGCGGCCGCAGCCCCTTGGCCTCGGCCGTGACGAGGTAGTCCTCGGCGAGGGTCGAGACCATCATGTTGCGCATCCCGAGCATCCAGCCGCCGACCGACGAGATGACGATCGTCAGCGCGGGCAGCGTGCCGTGGTAGAGCACCGACGACACGAACGCCCACGTGGGCTCCGGGCCGGCGAACGTGTAGACGTCGTAGCCGTGGCTCAGCGGGAAGACGGGCCAGACGCTGCCGAGCAGGAACAGCAGGAGCAGCGCGAGCCAGAAGTAGGGGACGGACTGCAGCATGGTCGCGGCCGGCACGAGGTTGTCGACGAAGGACCCACGCCGCCACCCGGCGACCATGCCGAGCCCGACGCCGATCGCGAACGACACGACGGTCGACAGGCCGATGAGGCCGATGGTCCACGGCAGCGTCTGGCCGATCACCTGGGCCACGCCCGCCGGGAAGAACGCGACCGAGGTGCCCAGGTCGCCGTGCGCGAGCGCCTGGAGGTACGTGACGTACTGGCTCCACAGCGACGCGTCGGTGTCGGTGCCGAGCATCGCCTCGATCGCGTCGCGCGTGGCCGGCGTGACCGGGCCCTTCGTCGCGAGCTTGGAGAGCATGATGTCGACGGGGTTGCCCGGCATGAGCCGGGGGATGAGGAAGTTGAGCGTCAGCGCGGCCCACAGGGCCACGACGTAGAAGCCCGCCTTCCGCAGGACGAAGCGCATGGTCGAACCTCCCTGTTCGTTCCGACTGACCGGCTGGGGGTCCCGGCGCCACGGTGGCGCCGGGACCCGTCCAGGACCGGGTCAGTTCTCCACAGGGGTGATGGACTTGAGGACGATCCCGTTGTCCCAGGCCTTCCAGGACGCGGGCATCGCGTACTTGTCGTCGTCGGTCGGCCAGCCGGTCGCGCGCGACGTGTTGAACTCGGTGAGCATCGAGTTCACGTAGATCGGGATGTACGGCAGCTCGTCGGCGATGATCTCCTGGACCTTCGCGTACTCCTCCGTCTGCACGGCCTCGTCGTCGGTCGCGCGCGCGGTCGCGAGCGCCGCGTCCACGTCGGGGTTCGAGAAGCGCGCGAAGTTGCCGGCCGACGCCGTCTCGCCCACCTTCACGGTGTTCGCCGAGTCGTACTTGCCGAAGTAGGTGAAGTACGGGTTCGACGACGCCCCGAGCCCGATCGAGTCGAGGCTGAGCTGGAACGTGCCCGCGGTCTGGGCCTGGTTCCACTCGTTCCACGCCACCTGGCTCGGCACGAGCTCGATCCCGACCTCCGCGGCCTGCTGCTTCATCGCGTCGTTGAGCGAGATGAAGTCGCTCCACCCGGTGACGGTCTGGATGGTCATGGACAGGCGCTGGCCGTCCTTGGTGCGGACGCCGTCGTCGCCCATCGTCCAGCCGGCGTCGTCGAGGATCTGGTTCGCCGTGTCGACGTCGGCCGTCTCGGGCACCGTCAGCAGGTCCTTGTCGGTGATCCACCGCTCGTCACGCTCGGGCAGGAGCAGCGTCGGCGACGCGGTCTCGGCGAACCCGCCGCCCGCGAGGTTGTTGAGCTGGGTCCGGTCGATCGCGTGGTAGAGCGCCTGGCGCACCGCCTTGTCGGTCTGCGGACCCTCGCACCCGAGCTCGGCGTTCGAGCACGTGAAGATCGACGCCGTGAGCGCCGGCGTGTTGACGTACGACAGGTCGGGGTTCGTCGCGATGAGGTCCTCGAGCCCCGGCAGGAACGACGACATCCAGTCGACGTCGCCGGCAGTCAGGGCGGCGCTCGCGGCGTCCGCGGTGTCGAGGGCGATGTAGCGCACCTCGTCGACCTTGGGCAGGCCCTCCTCCCAGTACTCGGGGTTCTTCTCGAGCACGTAGGACTGCGCGGAGAACGACTTCACCGTGAACGGCCCCGTGCCGACGGGGTCGCTGTTGATCTCCGTGACCGGGTCGGCGACGTCCTTCCACACGTGCTCTGGCACGATCGCCTGGTTCCCGAGGACGGCGGGCTCCTGCATGAACGACGTCTCGGGGAACGTGAGCGTCACCGTGGTGTCGTCGGTCGCCTCGGCCGTCGCGGCGAGGCCGCTCGTGTTGAGGGCGGGCGTGTCCTTGATGAGGTTGAACGTGAAGGCGACGTCGGCGGCGGTGAACGGCTCGCCGTCGCTCCACGACACGCCCTCGCGCGTCGTGATGGTGAGGACCGTGCCGTCCTCGTTCCACTCGAAGCCGGTGGCGAGGAGCGGCGTCGGCTCGGCGTCGCTCGCGAGGTTGTACCAGTAGAGCGGCTGGAAGATCACGCCGAGCGTCGGCTGGAGCGCCGTCGTGCTCAGCGGGTTGAAGTTCTCGGTGATGGTGCCGGTCGAGCCGTTGAACACGGTGATCGACGTGCCGTCGCCGGCCGTCGTCGTGCCGTCGCCGGCACCGCCGCTGCAGCCGGCGAGCAGGGCGACCGACGCGACGGCGGCGGCCGCGGCGGTGAGCGTTCGGGTGCGGTGCAGGAACATCAGTGGTCCTCCTCGGGTGGCGACCGGCCGACGGTGGCCGGTTCTGGGCGATGACCGCAGGAGGATTCTTGCCCCACTAAATTTACCGTGTCAAGATATCGCCGCGGCTCGGCACCGGCGTCGGGCACCTCGAACCAGCCAGGAGGTCGACGACGATGTCCCGCAGCGCACCCGGCCGGAGCGCGACCCGCGCGGCCGTGCTCGACCTCGTGCGCTCGACCGGCACCCTGAGCCGCGTCGAGATCGCCGAGCGCACCGGCCTGACGGCCGCGACCATCACCCACGTCGTGCGCGAGCTCGTGGCCGACGGCCTCGTCCGCGAGGTGGGTCGCCAGAAGTCCGGCGGCACCCCGCGCCGCCTGCTCGCCGTCGACCCCGAGGCCTGGTACGCCGTCGGCGTCCAGCTCGACCGCTGCTCGGCGAGCGTCGTGCTGCTCGACTTCGCGGGCCGCACCGTCGCCCGCTCGGCCCTGCGCGGCACCGGGCGCGAAGCCCCCGGGCGCTACCTCGACGTCGTCGCCGCCCGCGTCCGGGACGTGCTCGACGACGCGCGCGTCCCCGCCGCGCGTGTGCTCGGCGTGGGCCTCGCGACGCACGGCCCGCAGGACGAGGAGCGCGGCGTGCTCCTCACGCCCCAGCCGACGCCCGCGTGGCACGGCTACCCGCTCGTCACCGACCTCGCCGGCCGCCTCGGCCTGCCGGTCCGGCTCGAGAACGACGCGACCGCCGCCGCGGTGGGCGAGCAGTGGGCCGGGGAGCAGGTCCGCGGAGGCTCGCCCGCGACGTTCGGGCTCGTGTACTGCAGCAGCGGCCTCGGGGGAGGCGTCGTCGTGGACGGGCTCGCCTACCGCGGGCTGTCGGGCAACGCCGTCGAGCTCGGGCACATCAGCCTCGACCGCGTCGGGCCCCGCTGCCGCTGCGGGAACCGGGGCTGCGTCGAGGTGCTCGCTGGCCCCGAGGCCGTCGTCGCGCGCGCCCTCGCCGAGCCCGGGCTCGACCACCTCGGGCTCACCGGCCGGCCCGACGAGACGCTCGTCGAGCTGGAGCGCGTCGCGCGCGCGGCGCGGGACGGGAGCGTCGCGGCCGCGCGCCTGCTCGGCGACGCCGGGGACGCCCTCGGCCTCGCGGCCGTCACGCTCGCGAACCTCTTCGACCTCGACGTCGTGGTCTTCGCCGGCCCCGCGCTGGGCACGGTCGGCGACGTCGTCGTGCCGCGGGTCCAGCGGTCGCTCGACCGGGCGGCGTACAACCGGGACCTGCGGCCCGTCCGTGCGACGCTGTCCACGCACGGCACGACGGCGGCCGCGGCCGGGGTCTCGACGACCAGGGAGACGCCGTCGCGGCGCAGGATCGTGCGTTGGCCCCCGAGCCCCGCCCCGCGTCCGACGCCGCCGGCCCCGGCCCGCGCGCGGCCTGACGGCGACCGACGACCCACCGGCACGCGCCCCACCCGAGAGGACGAGATGGACCTCGAACGCACGATCCTGCGCCGCGACGGCGTCTCCCTGGTCGTCGAGACCCCGGCCGCGGGGCTGCCCGCGGTGCTGCACTGGGGCGCCGACCTCGGCGACCTCGACGACGCCCTCCTCGACGGGCTCGCGCTTGCCACGACGCGCCAGACGCCGCCCGGGACGCTCGACGCCGCGTGGCGCCTCAGCCTGCTCCCGCAGGACTCCGAGGGCTGGGCCGGGCGGCCGGGGATCCTCCTCGACCGCGGCGGGCGGCCGGTCTTCCCGCGCTGGACCTCCCGGGTCGCGCCGGCGACGAGCAGGGACTCGCTCGTCGTCGAGGCCGACGACGCCGCGGCCGGCCTGCGCCTGACGACCCGCCTCGGGATCGGCACCGGCGGCGTCGTCACGGTGGACCACGCCCTGGCGAACGTCGGCGACGAGCCGCTCACCGTGCACCAGCTCGAGGCGACGCTCCCCGTGCCCACGCGCGCCGACCACCTGACGTCCTTCACCGGGCGGTGGACGCGCGAGAAGTCCCCGCGCACCACGGAGATGCCGCGCGGCTCGACGACGCGCCAGACCCGCCGCGGTCGCGTCGGGCACGACTCGCCGCACGTCGTGCTCGCCTCGGCGGGCGCGCCGCGCGACCGGCGCGGCGACGTCTGGGCGGTGCACCTCGGCTGGAGCGCCGACGTCACGTACCGCGTCGACCGCACGCCCGAGCACCCGACACTCCTGGGCGCGGGCGAGCTGCTGCGCCCGGGCGAGGTCGTCCTCGCACCCGGGGAGGAGCACGTCGCCCCGACGACGTACTTCGCGTGGTCGGCCGACGGGCTCGACGGCGTCGCGGGCCGGTTCCACACGTACCTGCGCGCCCGCCCGCAGCACCCGCGGTCGCCGCGGCCCCTCGTCCTCAACACCTGGGAGGCCGTCTACTTCGACCACGACCCGGCGCGCGTGGAGGCGCTCGCGCGGCGCGCCGCCGAGGTGGGCGTGGAGCGCTTCGTGCTCGACGACGGGTGGTTCCACGACCGCCGCGACGACACGCGCGGCCTCGGGGACTGGTGGGTCGACCGGACGGTGTGGCCCGACGGTCTCGGACCGCTCGCCGACCTCGTGCACGGCCTCGGCATGGAGCTCGGCCTCTGGTTCGAGCCCGAGATGGTCAACCTCGACTCCGACCTCGCGCGCGCCCACCCCGAGTGGCTGCTGCACAGCCCGACGCACCTCGACGCGCCCGCAGGGCTGTCGTGGCGGAGCCAGCACGTCCTCGACCTCGCTCACCCCGACGCGTACGCGCACGTGCGCGACGCGATGAGCGCCGTGATCGGCGAGCTCGGCGTCGACTTCGTCAAGTGGGACCACAACCGCGACCTCGTCGAGACCCTGCACGACGGCCGCCCCGGCACGCACGTCCAGACGCGCGCGGCGTACGCGCTCATGGCCGAGCTCAAGGAACGGCACCCCGGCCTCGAGATCGAGTCGTGCTCGTCCGGGGGCGCACGCACCGACCTGGGCGTCATGGCGGTCGCGGACCGCGTCTGGGCGTCGGACTCCAACGACCCGGTCGAGCGTCAGGACATCCAGCGCTGGACGCAGCTCCTCCTGCCGCCCGAGCTCGTCGGCGGGCACGTCGGTCCGGGCGAGGCGCACTCGTCCGGGCGCACGACCGACCTCTCGTACCGCCTCGCGACGAGCCTCATGGGTTCGGCCGGCTTCGAGTGGGACCTCCTCGGCTGCACGCCCGACGAGGTCGCGACGATCACGGCGTGGGCCGCGCTGTACCGAGAGCTGCGGCACGTGCTCCACACCGGGACCGCCGTGCACGCGGACGTCGTGGACCCGGCGCTGCGCGTCGTCGGTGCCGTGCTCCCGGACCGCTCGGAGGGCGTCTGGACGATCGCCACCGTGGCGACGCTCGAGGACGCCCTGCCGGAGCGGGTCCACCTGCACGGGCTCGACCCCGACCGGCGCTACACGGTCCGGGTGCGCGACGAGATCGGCCTCCCCCGCCACGGCTGGGTCACGCCGCCGTGGCTGACGACGCCGGTCGTCGTCAGCGGGCGCGTCCTCGCCGAGGTCGGGCTGCAGGTCCCCGCGCTGTGGCCCGCGCAGGCGCTCGTCGTGCACGTCACCGCGGCGGCCTGACGCCCGGGGTGCCGACCGTCGTGCGCTCTGCGAGCATCACGTCATGGCAGACGACATCGTCTGGGACGAGCGCGAGGTCGACGTCGCGGGGCACCGGGTGTTCGTCCGGGTGGGGCCCGAGGTCCCGGACAGCGTGCCGATCGTGCACGTGCACGGCTTCGCGGTCTCCGGGACCTACCTGCTCCCGACGGCGTCCCGCCTCGCCCACCGCGCGACGAGCTACGTCCCCGACCTGCCCGGCTACGGCCGGTCCCCCGGGTGGGGCCCGGCGCTCGGCATCCCGAACCTCGCGTGGGCGCTCCTCGGGCTGCTCGACGCCCTCGGGCTCGACCGCGTCGTGCTGCTCGGCAACTCCATGGGCGGCCCGGTCAGCCTCGAGGTCGCCCACCAGGCGCCCGACCGCGTCGCCGGCGTGGTCCTCGCCTCCCCCGCGGGCGGCGTCCACAACCAGCCGTTCGCGCGCGCCCTGGTCCAGCTCGCGCGCGACGCGTCCCGGGAGAGCCCGGCCATGGCGCGGGTCGCGGTGCCCGACTACGTGCGGTTCGGGCCGGTCGCGACCTTCCACCTCTTCAGCGAGCTCGCACGCTTCCCGTCCCTCGAGCGGATGCTGCGCACCCCCGTCCCGACTCTCGCCGTGCTCGGCTCGCGCGACCCGCTGATGCCTCCCCCGCAGCGCGTGCGCGAGGTGGGACGGCTCGCACCCGCACACCTCACGGTCGCGCTCATCGAGGGAGCCGCGCACGCGATGAACTTCAGCCACCCCGGCGAGCTCGCGCACGTCGTGTCGTGCTGGCTCGACGGGCGCGAGATCACCGACGACCCGGACTCGCCCGGGATCGCGCGGGTCCTGCAGATCCGCCGCGACCCCACGATCACCCCTGACGGGTGAGGTCCGGTCGTCGCCGCCACGCCACGGTAGAGGCGGTCACGGGACCCCGTGACCCCGAGACGAGGGGTGCACCGTGGACGACTTCTGGAGCTGGTTCTGGCTCATGGTGTGGTGGTTCTTCTTCATCGCCTACCTGATCGTGCTCTTCCAGATCCTGGGCGACCTGTTCCGGGACAAGCACCTCAGCGGGTGGTGGAAGGCGCTGTGGGTCGTGGCCCTGATCCTCGTGCCCTACCTCAGCGCCCTGGTCTACCTCATCGCGCGGGGACGCGGCATGGCCGAGCGCCACATCGAGGAGGACCGCGCCCGCAGGCAGATCATGGACGACTACGTCCGGGCCACGGCCGGGAGCGGGAAGTCGGCAGCCGGCGAGATCGCGGACGCCAAGGCGCTCTACGACGCGGGGGCCATCGACGCGGCCGAGTTCACCACGCTGAAGGCCAAGGCGCTCGCGTAGCGGCAGGTCGGTGCCCGCGTAGCCCCGGCGACCGGTGGCTACGCGGGCTCCTGCGCCTCCGCGTACCGCTGGAGGAACCGCACCTGGGCCACGACCATGCGCTCGATCTCCCGAGGGTCCACGCTCTCGTCGGACGCATGGATCCGCGCCCCTGCGACGTCCTCGGGCCCCCAGAGGACGAACTCGGCGGCGGGCGCCACGCCCGCGAGGGTGCGCAGGAGCGGGATGGAACCGCCGCTCCCCACGACCCCGGGCTCGACGCCGTAGGCGTCCGCGAGCGCCGCCCGCGCCGCGGCGTACGCCGGCCCGTCGGTGCGGCAGTCGAACGGCGGGGCGGCCTTGGTGCGCTGGACCTCGACGCGGGCGCCCCAGGGGGCGTGGGACTCGAGGTGGGCGACGAGCGCGTCGAGCTCGTGGTCGGGGTCGGCACCCGGGACGATGCGCATCGAGATCTTCGCGGACGCCCGCAGGATGAGCACGTTCGACGACCCGGCGATGCCCGTGGTGTCGACGCCGATCGCGTTGATCGACGGCTTCGTCCAGAGCCGGTCGCCGACGGGGCCGGTCCCCACGAGCCCGACGCCGTCGAGCAGGTCCGCGCTCGCGAGGAACTCCTCGGCGGTGATGCCCTCCCCGTCCCACGCCCCCGAGGTCACCCCGGCGACGGCGACGTCCCCGTCGTCGTCCTGGAGCGTCGCGAGGAGCCGGGCCAGGGCCATCATGGCGTCGGGGGCGGGCCCGCCGAAGATCCCCGAGTGCAGCGGGTGCTGCAGCGTGCTCACGGTCACGACGCACGCGACGTCGCCCCGCAGCGCCGTCGTGAGGACGGGTTCCCCGACCCGGAGGTTGCCCATGTCGCACACGACGAACGCGTCGCACGCGAACAGGTCGGGGTGGGCCAGGACGAAGGCCTCGAGGTTGCTCTCGGTCTCCTCCATGCCCTCCAGGACGATCCGGAGCGTGCACGGGGGCCGGTCGGCGAGGAGGCGCAAGGTGCCGAGGTGGCAGACGATGCCGCCCTTGTCGTCGGCGGCGCCGCGTCCGCTCACGCGGCCGTCGGGACGCGTCGTCGGACGCCACGGGTCCGTCGTCCAGCCCTGCTCGGGGGGCGCGGGCTGGACGTCGTAGTGGGCGTACAGGACGACGACGGGTGAGCCCGGCGGTCCCGGGATCTCGCCGTAGACCGGCGGGTACCCGGACGGCACGTCCATCAGCCGGGCGTCGGTCGCACCGGCCTCGTGGAGCATCCGGAGCGTGGTGCGCGCCATCTCCTCGACCGGCTCCGCCGGGTAGCCGGGGAACGCGACCGAGGGGATCGCCACGAGCTCCGTGAGGGACTCCAGCAGGGACGGCATGAGGGCGGCGGCGCGCGCCGCGACGTCATCGTTCTCCATGGGGTGCTCCCGTCACCGGGGCCGGCCGTCGGCCGGCCGGCCGTCAGAAGAAGATCGCGCCGATGAGCGCGCCCACGACGATCGTCGTGACCGACAGGACGAGCATCGGGACGAAGAAGCTGTGGTCGAGCAGCTTGGTGCCGAGCTTCGTGGTCCCGGAGAGGTCGAAGTTGGCGGCGGCGATCTGGGTGCCGTTGGCCGGGAGCGTGTACACGCCGCCGAGCGCACCGGCCCACATGCCGGTCACCAGCCCCGGCGACAGCCCGGCGGCGAGGCCGATGGGGACGATCGTGCGGGTCGCCGTCGACTGGCTCGTGGTCAGGGCGGCGACGAGGAAGACGGCCAGCGCGAAGATGAACCGCCAGTCGGTCACCCAGGCTCCGATGGTGCTGACGATCAGCTCCTCGTGCGCGGTGATGAACGTCGCCGTGAGCCAGGCGATCCCGAACAGCGCGATCGCCGAGATCATCCCTGCCTTGAAGACCGACTGGTCCGGGACCTCGTCGACCTTCGGCCTGCCCAGGAACAGGATCGCGACGCCGACGACGAACATCACGAGGACGATGGTGGTCGTCATGTCGATCGGCACCATCCCCTCGTCGGGCACCTCGAACGCGGGACGCAGCCCGGGGAAGAGGCCGAGCAGGACGATGGCGAGCACCCCGGCGAGGAAGGCGAGCGCCGAGTTCCGCCCGCGGCTCGTGTACGTCAGGGTCGAGGCGATCGACACCGGCGCGGCCGGCCCGTCGAGGGCGTCCGCCGTCCCACGGGAAGAAGCCGGCACGATCGGCACGGTGGGCGCGTCGCCGCCCGCTCCCACGGCGGCGCGCGCGGGGGGCGTGGCCGCGGGCACCCCGACCGCGGAGGGGGCCTCCAGCTCGCCGGCGGCGATCTTCGCGAGCACCTCGGGGTCCTCGTCGAGCTCCTTGCCGGTCCGGTTCACGACGAGCGCCGTCACCACGATGCCGACGACGCACGCAGGCACGGTGATGGCGAGGATCTGGGTGAGCCCGAGGTCGTACGGCGCGACGTCCGTGAGCGTGAGCATCGCCGCCATCGCGGCCGAGACCGGCGACGCGGCGAGCGCGATGCCCGACTGGACGACCGTGACGGTCAGGGGACGTGACGGGCGGATGTTGTTCCGGTAGGACACGTCGTAGATGACGGGCAGCAGGGGGTAGATGATGTTGCCGGTGCCGGCCCCGACGCAGAACGCGAAGGCCGTGAGCGGTGCGATGACGGTGATCTGGCGGGGGTGGCGCTCGATGATCCGCGCGGCCATGGCGACCATCCAGTCGATGCCGCCGGCCGCCTGCATGAGGGCGGCCGCCGTGACCACCGCGAGGATGATCGCCAGGGCGGCCGCCGGCGGCTCACCGGGCGCCTCCCCGAAGACGAAGACGAGGACGGCGGTACCCAGGCCGCCCCACAGTCCCACCCCGACACCACCCGACCGGGTGCCCATCACGATCGCCCCGAGCACCACCAGGGCCTCGAGCACGAAGGAAACGTCCACGACCCGACCTCCTCGTCGGCCACGCCTGGGTGTCCGGCACGGACGTCAGGAGCTGAGGATGCGTGCCTTCTGCGCGTCGAACTCGGCGGGGGTGAGGACGCCCTGGTCGCGCAGGCCCGCGAGCTCGCGGAGCTGCGCGATCTTCGCGTCCATGTCCTCACCGGCGGGTGCGGCGGGCGGGGGCGCCGCGTACTGCGGCGGTGGCGGTGCGTACTGCGGCTCGGCATACGCCGGCTGCGCGTTCTGGGCGTCCTGCGCGGCCCAGCGACCCTGCTGACGGCGCTGCACGCGCCCGGAGACGGCGCTCGCCGTCCCCGCGACGACGGCCGTCCGGGCGACACCTCGGATCAGTCCCACGGCGTGCTCCTCTTCTCGACTCTCTCGGTACGGGCAGGGCCCGCGGTGGTCAGTCAGCGGCTCTCGACGGCGTCGAGCGCGGCGACGATCGACTGCACGGGGATCCTCCCGCCGGCGACGACCGACCCACCTCCGCGGCGCAGGGCCGAGGCGAAGGGTGCGGCCCACAGGTTCTCGTACACGAGCACGCCCGCGGCGCTGCCCGGCTCCAGGGCGGCCCCGGCCTGCTCGAGGTCGTCGTCGCCGAGCAGGCCCGACGACGCGCCCTCGAACACCGAGACGTCGAAGTCCCCGGTCGCGTCGAGGTCGTGCAGCTCGATGCCCGACACCTCGCCGGCGCTGTTCTTCTCGACGAACGCCAGGTCGAGGACGCGGATGATCCCGCGGTCCACGAGCTCGACGAGGAGCGGCAGCGCCTCGCCGTCGAGCCGGTTCTCGGGGAACTCCACGACGAGGAAGTCGATCGGCCCCATCTCGTCCACGTCTCGCTCCATCGGTTCCACTCCCGTCGTCACGACGCTCTGCGGACCCGGACGGGCCCTCCTGGCACCACGGTCGACGCTGCGGCCGGGCGTGTCCTCACCCTCCGGGGGTGAGGGGAAGCCGTCGACCACGGCGAGCAGGCCGGCGAGGTCCGTGTCGCGCACGCGGTAGGACGTGACCGTGGCGGGCATCGACCGGCTGACCCCGCGCAGCATCTCCTGCACCAGCGCGCCCACCGGCCCGCGCACGACCACCTCGACGTCGGCACGGGCGCCCGCCGCCGCGGTGCGCAGCTCCAGCAGGTCCAGGCCGAGCGACGCGAGCCGCTGGAGCAGCCCGTACAGCGCCGCCTGGTCGCGCACCGTCGCCTCGAGCAGCGTGCAGGCCGTCGCCCGGCGGACGCCGAGCTCGGCGAGGTCCGCGTCGGGCACGTCGACAGCGCCCACCACCGTCAGCTCTACCCACGTCGTCCCCGTCACGTCGCCCTCCCGACCTCGCACGTCGTGCCAGGATCCGTACGCCGCCGGCCCGGCGGATCACCCGACGAGGGTGCCTCGTCCTGACTACCCCCGACGGGTGAGGAGCGCGCGCGCGTGCCTGCCGCACAGTGGAGGGCGCGGCCACCGAGCGCCGCCACCGGGGAGGAGCGCGCATGGACGGCTCGCACGACGGCGGGTCCGTCGAGGAACGGCTCGCCGCGCTGGAGCGCGAGAACGCCGCGCTGCGGCGCCGGCTCGAGACCGCGGAGGTCGCGACCCCGACCGGACGGACCCCGGTCCGCCCGGAGGGCGCACGGCCGCACCGCCTGCGCGCCGTGGCGTGCGTCGTCCTCCTTACGCTCGGCGCCCTCCTCGCCCCCGCCGGCGCCGTCGCGGCGTGGGCCCAGCGCGAGCTCACCGACACCGAGCGGTACGTGGAGACGGTCGGTCCGCTGGCGAGCGACCCCGTCGTGCAGTCGGCGGTCGCCGGCCGCCTCACCGAGGCGGTCATGTCCCGCATCGACGTGAGCGCGCTGCTCGACGACGTCGTCGGCGGCCTCGAGGAGAACGACATCGCGCCCCGCGCGACGCGCGCCCTCAGCGCGCTCGAGGCGCCCCTGACGAGCGGCGTCGAGTCGTTCGTGCGCAGCGCCGCCGACCGGGTCGTCCAGAGCGACGCGTTCGAGGAGGCCTGGGTGCAGGCGAACCGGGTCGCGCACCAGCAGCTCGTCGCCGTCATGCGGGGCGAGGACGGCGAGGTGCTGCAGGTGGGGGCGGACGGGCAGCTCTCGATCCAGCTCTCGGGGATGATCGAGATCCTCAAGCAGCGGCTCGTCGACCGCGGGCTCGACGTCGCCGCGAACATCCCCGAGATCGATGCGAGCTTCACGATCGTCCAGACGTCCCAGCTCGTGCAGGTCCAGAACCGCTACGCCCAGCTCGTGGTGCTCACGACCTGGCTCCCGTGGGTGGCGCTGGGCCTGCTCGCGGCGGGGGTCCTCGTGGCGACCCACCGGCTGCGGGCGCTCGTCGTCGCCGGTCTCGCGCTCGCCGCGGCGATGGTCCTGCTCGGTATCGCGCTCGCCGTCGCCCGCGGGCTCTACCTGAACGCGCTGAGCGGGCAGGTGGCGCGACTGGACGCCGCCGAGATCGTCTTCGACCAGGTGGTGTCGTTCCTCCGCCTGACGCTGCGCACGGTCGGCGTGCTGGGGCTCGTCGTCGCGCTCGCGGCCTACCTGGGCGGGTCGAGCGCCTCCGCGCGCAGCCTGCGCTCGGGTCTCGCCCGCATCGGGGACTCGGGCCGGGACTGGGCGGCGAACCGCGGCGTCACGTCGGGCCCGGTGGGCGACTGGCTCGCCCGGTACAAGACCTTCGTCCGTGTCGTCGTCGTCGCGATCGGCGCGCTGGTCCTCCTGCTCGCCGGCCAGCCGACGCCCGCCCTCGTCGTGGGGACGGCCGTGGTCGCCGGCGTGGTGCTCCTCGTCGTCGAGCTCCTCGCCCGTCCTGCCCCCGCGCAGCCGGCGCAGCCCGTGCAGCCCACGCAACCCGCCTGACCGGCGTGGACGCCGCGCGCTGATCCCACCACGCGCGTAGCCTGCTGCCATGGCCTCGGTCGAGCCACGTGCCGAGCCGGAGGTAGCGCCACGCGTCCCGGTCGCCTCCGGTACGTTGCGTGCGCGCACGACGGTCCCCGTCCTGCCACCGTCCACGGTCCGTCGGCCCGGGCTCGAGGCGCGGCTCGAGGAGGCGGCCTCCCGGCGCCTGACCCTCGTCTCGGCCGGTCCCGGCTGGGGGAAGACGACGACGGTCGCCGCGTGGGCCCGGACCCGGCCGGGTCCTCCCGTCGCCTGGCTGACGCTGGAGCCGTTCGACGACACACCGACCGCCTTCTGGTCCGACGTGCTCGCGGCGCTCCGCGAAGCGGGCGCCGTGCCTCCGGACCATCCGCTCGCGGCGATCACCGTGCCCTCGCGGATGTCGGCCGGCCTCCTCCGCCGCATCCTGCGCGGCATCGAGGAGCTGCCCGGACCCGTCGTCCTCGTCCTGGACGACGTCCACCACCTCGCCACCGCGGACGTGTCGGGCACGGTCGACGACCTGCTGCGCTACCCGCTCCCCCTGCACGTCGTCGTGCTGACCCGCATCGACCCCCTCCTCCACCTGGAACGGCTCCGCGGGCAGGGCGAGGTCGTCGAGCTCGGCGCGTCGGACCTCGCCTTCGACGTGACGGCGGTCGCCGCGCTCGGCGCCCTGCACGGCCGCACGCTCGCACCGCGCGAGGTCGACCGCCTCCTCACCGAGACGGGCGGGTGGGCCGTCGGCGTGCGGCTCCAGGTCGAGGCCGCCCCCGACGCGGCGAGCCGCGCCCGCGCCGAGCGCTCGGCGGCGGAGTTCCTGCTGACCGAGGTGCTCGGGCGGCGGGACCCGGTGGTGCGCCGGTTCCTGCTGCGCACGAGCCTGGCCACCACGCTGTGCGCCGAGCTCGCGGAGGTCCTGGACCCCGGGGCGCCCGCCGGACGCCTGCTGCCCGAGCTGGCTGCCTCGGACGGCTTCGTCACCGCGTTCGGCGAGCAGCGCCGGTGGTATCGCTACCACCCCCTCCTGCGCGAGATGCTGCAGAGCGAGCTCCGTCTCGAGGACCCCGACGCCGTACCCGTCGCCCACCGCGCCGCGGCCCGGTGGCTCGTCCGCCACGGTGACCCGCTGCGCGCGCTCGAGCACGCCGTCGCGGCCGAGGACTGGGAGCTCGCGGGCACGGTCTTCGTGGAGGGCGCCGCGATCCACCTCGTCGGACCGCACCGCCAGGCGGTGGCCGACGTGCTGCGCCGCGTGCCGTTCTCGGACCTCGAGCCGGACGTCGCGCTGCACCTGTGCGCGGGCTCGCTCGCGCTCGTGGACGACCGGTTCGAGGCGGCGAACCACCACGTGGCACGAGCGCGCCGGCTCGTCGGCGGCGGGACCGGCGGGTCCGTCGCTCCCGCCGGGGTCCTGCTCGGCGTCCTCGAAGCCTCCGTCGCCCGCTCGCTGGGGGACGTCCGACGTCAGGCGACGAGCGCGGGAGCGGCCCTGGCCGCCGCCTCCGCCGTCCCCTTCCCCTTCCCCGCGCTCGAGACCTACCGTCGCCTGGCCCTCGCGCAGCGCAAGGCCGCGCTCGCGTGGTGCGCCGTCCCGTCGGACCGTGCCGCCGACCTCGTCCGGGCTCCCGCGGTGGTCTCCACGGACGCCGCGGGAGTCGTCGACGGCGCACGACGGCTCGTCGACCTGGAGGCGCAGGGCGCCGCCGCCCTGCTCGAGGTCGCCCGCAGCCGGCTCGCGGACGGTGAGACGCTCGCGCGCGCAGCGGTGGACACGGCGAGGACGAGCGGCTGGGAGACGCACGTCCAGGCCCGCGCCGCGCACGTGGCACTGGTCTGGGCGCAGTACCTGCGCGCCCACGACGACGGGCTCGACAACGCTCTCGCGCACGCCCTCTCCATCGACGGCGGCGGACGCGAGCCGGCGTCGGAGGCGGCCGCGCAGCTGGTCCGGTCGCTCGTCGCCGCGGCCCGCGGGCACGGCCGTTCCGCCCGGCAGGCGCTCGTGGCCGCCGACCGTGCTCTGGGCGCCGCGCCCGTGCCCACCGTGCTCGCGGACCTCTGGGTGCGCGCCACGACGGAGGTCCGGCTGCTCGAGACGCCGGGCGCCGTCGGACCGACCGAACCGCTCCCACGGTCACGCCCCGATCTCGGGAGCCTCGGGTCGGCCGCGCTGAGGGCGGTCTGCCGCGCACGCCTGCACCTCGCCGCCGGCAGGACCGGCGCGGCGCTCCAGGAGCTCGGCGCCGTGACGGACGAGCAGGGCGTCCAGGACGACCTCGTGCGTGTCGAGGCCGCGCTCGTCGAGGCCTCAGCCCTCGCGCACGCAGGCACGCGCAGGGCCGACGACGCGCTGGCCCGCGCGCTCGGCCTCGCCGCCGGCGAGGGGCTCGTGCGACCGTTCCTCACGGTCGGCTCGCCCGAGCTGCTCCCCGCCCTGGCCCGCGCGGTCGCCCACCGGGACGACGCGCTGTCCGAGCGTCTGCGCGCACACCTGCCGCACGACGACCGTCCCGAGCCCGCGCCCCTGGCCGAGCCGCTCACCGAGCGAGAGCTCTCCATCCTCGCGGTCCTGCCGACGATGGAGAGCAACGTCGAGATCGCCGAGGACTTCTTCGTCTCGGTCAACACCGTCAAGGCGCACCTCAAGGCCCTCTACCGCAAGCTCGGCGTCGGGTCCCGCCGCGAGGCGGTCCGCCGCGGCCGCGAGCTGGGCATCCTGCCCTGAGCCGGGCGGTCCCGCCGGCACGTCCGACCGTCCCGCAGCGCACGGACGCGCGTCAGCCCAGTGTGACCGCGGTCGTCCCCGGTACCGGGTCGGGCAGCCGCCGCATCCGGAACGACTGCGCCACGCCGAGGAGCCCCGCACCGAGCGGCACGAGGAGGGCCACCTGCAGCGCCCGGGCCCGCACGTCGTCGTTGATCCGCAGGATCTCCTCGCGCACGGCCGCCGGCTCGTCGGACAGCAGCTCGACGAGCTGGGCGTCGCTCATCACCTCGGCGTCCTCCTCGAGGACCTGGCTCACCTGCGCCTTGTCCTCGGGCGGCAGCACGAGGCTGTCCTGCGCCTGCGCGGTGAACCCGCGCGCGAGCGACGCGAGCATGACGGCGCCCGCGAGCGCCAGCCCGAGCGACAGCCCGAACGACCCCGCCGCCGAGTTCACGCCCGCCGCCTCCCCCACGCGCTCCTCGGCGATCGGCGAGAGCGTGAAGGCGTTGAGCTGGGAGACGAGGAGCCCGAGCCCGCAGCCCGCGACGACGAGCGGGACCGCGAGGTACCACCCGGACGTCGCGCGCGGGACCACGGGCAGGAGCGCGGCGATCCCGACCACGAGGAGCGAGAAGCCCGCCAGGACGATCGTGGCCGGTCGCCGTCGTCCCGCCCGGCGGCCCGCCAGGATCGCGGCGGCGAACATGCTGAGCGACAGGGGCGCGAGCGACAGCCCGGCGAGCATCGCGTCGTACCCCAGCGCCATCTGGAGGAACACGGGCAGCGCGATCATCGCGCCGCCGAGCGCGACCTGCTGCAGCGTCTGCTGCGACACGCCGAGCCGGAACGGGGGCGAGCGGAACAGGCCGGGGTCGACCAGCGGGGCCGCTCCGCGGCGCTCGCGGCGCAGCACCCAGCGTGCGAGACCGACGAGCCCCAGGACGCCGACCGCGACGAGGATGCCCACCGCCTCGCCGCCCTCCTGCCACACGAGGACGCCGAGGACGACGCCACCCATGCCGAGCACGGACAGCACGGCCCCGACGACGTCGACGGACCGGTCCCCCGTGAACGGCACGTCGTGCACGAGACGGATGCCCGCGAGGACGACGACGATCACCACGGCCTCCAGCCCGAACGCGACCCGCCACGACAGGTAGGTGGTGATGAAGCCGCCGAGGAGCGGGCCGACCGCTGCCGCGACCGACGCGGACGCCCCGACGAGCGCGTAGACCTTCGTCCGCGCGGTGCCCTCGAAGCTCCCGTGCACGAGCGCCTGCATCGACGGCAGGAGGAGCGCGGCGCCGAGCCCGCCGACCACGGACCAGAAGACGACGACGGCGAGAAGGCTCTGCGCGAGCATCATCGCGACCGCACCGACGCCGTAGCCGAGCAGCCCCAGCACGTACGCGCGGCGTCGCCCCACGAGGTCGCCGACCTTGCTGCCGATGAGGATGAACGCCGCGGACACCAGCGCCTCGAGCGCGATGGCCGTCTGGACGCCGCTCACCGACGTCCCGAGGTCGTGGACGACGGCCGAGATCGACACGTTCATGAACGAGGTGTCGACGACGAGCACGAACATCGCCATCGCGAGCAGCACCGCGAGGCGCCGGTCGACCCCCTGCGACGGCTCCGGTCCGGCCGGTGCGCCGCCCCCGGCCCCCTGGTCCGCCACGGTCAGGCCCCCGGCAGACCGGGCGCCGCGACGCGCGCGTCGGCCGACGGCTGCGGCGACACGTGCCGAAGCACGAGCTTGCCGATCTCGACGAGCACGAGGAACGCGAGCGCGACGAGCGCGCACACCCCCCACTGCTCGCCGTCGAGGCTCACCGTGCCGAAGATCCGCTCGAGCCCGTCGAGGGTCGTGACCAGGAACGTCAGCCCGAGCGAGGAGAGCAGGAGCACGACGAACCGGCCGTTGGCGAGCGTGTCGAACGAGAGGATGCTCGCGCGCGGGTCCCGCCACTCGAGCGCCGCGACGACGTGCAGGAGCGACATGGCGGTGAGACCCATCGTCGTCGCGACCGGCAGGTCGTACCGGTCCTCGCCCCACGCCACGGCGACCAGCGTCCCGACGGCGATCAGCACCCCGCCCAGCGCGAGCCGCACGCCGAGGGCCCGGCCGATGACCGGTTGGGAGGGCGGTCGCGGGCGACGGCGCATGAGTCCCGGCGACGCCGCGTCGAAGCCGAGCCCGATCGCGAGCAGCACGTCGATCGCGAAGTTGATCCACAGGATCTGGAGCGGGGTGAGCGGGGTCCCCGCGGCGATCGTGAAGATCCCGGCGCCCACGAAGGTGAGGATGAACCCGATGAGCACCACCATCTGGAACCGGATGTACTTCATGAGGTTGTCGTAGAGCCCGCGACCCCCCTCGACGGCCTTGACGATCGTCGCGAAGTTGTCGTCGGTGAGGATCATCTCCGCGGCGTCCTTGGTGACCTCCGTGCCGGTGATCCCCATCGCCACGCCGATGTCGGCGCGGGCGAGCGCGGGCGCGTCGTTCACGCCGTCGCCCGTCATCGCGACGACCTCGCCCTGGCGCTTGAGCACGTCGACGAGCCGCACCTTGTCCTCGGGCGCCACGCGCGCCACGACGCCGATGCTCGCGACCTCCGCCTCGAGCTGGGCGTCGCTCATGGCGGCGAACTCAGCGCCGGTCAGCGAGCGTCCCTCGATGCCGAGCTGCCCGGCGATCGCGGCCGCCGTCGTCACGTGGTCGCCGGTGATCATCCGCACGCGGATCCCCGCGTCCTTGCACTCGGCGATCGCGTCGCGCGCCTCGCGGCGCGGCGGGTCGACGATGCCGACGAGGGCGAGCAGCTCGAGGTCCTGGGCGAGCCCCAGCAGGTCGCCCTGGAGGTCGGCGTGCGACACGTCGCGCCGCGCGACGGCGAGGACGCGCATGCCCTCTCCGGCGAGCGCGTCGTTCTCGCGGACGACGAGCGCCCGGGCGTCGTCGTCGAGCGGTGCGGTGCTGCCGTCGGCGGTGAGGTACCGGCTCGAGCGCGCCAGGAGGACGTCGGGTGCGCCCTTGACGTACCCGCGCACCGCGCCGTCGATCTCGTGGAACGTCGCCATGAGCTTGTACTCGGTGTCGAACGGCACCTCCGCGACGCGCGGGTGCTCGCGTCGCGTCTCCTCCACGTCGAGCCCCGCCTTGGCGGCGAGGACCACGAGCGCGCCCTCCGTCGGGTCGCCGAGGCACTCGCCGTCGCGCACGACCGCATCGCTCGCGAGCGCCATGGGCAGCGCGACGGGCTCGAGCGGCACCTCCGACGAGCCCGCGGCCGCGAGGATGCGGCCCGTCGTCGAGTAGCCCTCGCCGTCGACGGAGAACCGCCGCCCGGCGAGCACGAGCCGGCGCGCGGTCATCTGGTTGAGCGTGAGCGTGCCGGTCTTGTCCGAGCAGATCGCCGACGTCGAGCCCAGGGTCTCCACGGACTTGAGGCGCTTGACGATCGCGCCCTCGTCGGCGAGCTGCCGCGTGCCGAGCGACAGGAGCATCGTCACGACGGCCGGCAGTCCGGTCGGGATCGCGGCGATCGCGAGGCTGATCCCGACGACGAACAGGCTGTCGAAGTCCTCGCCCCGCGCGAGGCCGAGCACGACGACGACCACGAGGGCGATCGCCGCCATGATCGTGATGATCACGGTGATGCGGTCGAGCTGTCGCGTGAGCGGGGACTTGTCCTGCTCGACGCCGCTGAGCATCCCGGAGATGCGTCCCACCTCGGTCGTCATGCCCGTGGCCGTCACGACCATCTCGCCGCGACCGCGCGTCACCTGCGAGTTCATGTAGGCCATGTCGATGCGGTCGCCGAGCGGTGCGTCGTCGGCCGCGACCGGCTCCACGCCCTTGGCGACCGGCGTGCTCTCCCCCGTGAGCCCTGCCTCCTCGATCTCGAGGGACGCGGCGACGAGCAGGCGCCCGTCGGCGGGGATCTTGCTCCCCGCCTCGAACCCCACGATGTCGCCCGGCACGAGCTCCTCCGCGGGCACCTGCTCCTGGCGGCCGTCGCGGCGCACCGTGGCGGTCATGACGAGCATCTCGCGCAGGGCGGCCACGCTCTGCGCCGCCTTGCCCTCCTGGTGCAGGCCCATGAGGGCGTTGAGCACGGTGAGGGCGAGCACGACGACGCCCGTCGTCACGTCGCCGAGCGCGATGATGCTCACGACCGCAGCCCCGACGAGGACGAGCTGCATGAGGTCGCGGTACTGGCGCAGGAACGCCTGCCACGGTCGTTCCGTGCGCTCCTCGGCCAGGGCGTTCGGCCCGAACCGGGCACGCCGCTCCGCGACCTGGGCCGACGTGAGGCCGACTGCCGGGTCGACGCCCAGCTCGGCGCACACCGCGTCGGCGGGCACGGTGTGCCACGTGCGGGCCTCGGTCGGGGCCTGCTGTCCGGAGACCTGCTGTCCGGAGACGTGCTGTCCGGGGACCTGTTGTCGGGGGGTCTGCGCGGCCGTCATCGCGGGCTCCTCTCAGGGGCTCCGCTCCACGGTCACAGGCGGCGGGCGCCCGGGCCTCACCCGCCGCGGGTGACCGTGGCCCGGGTCATCCTGCGGCGCCGGCGGGGGCGTCGACGGCGTGCTCCGCGGCCCGGCTGACCTCCTCCCACGCCGCCCAGTCGTCCGCGCGCCGGCGCGAGACGTCGTGGGCCAGGTCGTAGACCATGCTGCCGAGGAGGAGTCGCAGCGGCGGGTCGTCGCTGTCGACCAGGGTGAGCATCGCGTCGGCGGCCAGGCGCGGGTCGCTGTCCACCGACCCCTCCGCCCACTGGCGCTCCAGCTCGGCGCGCAGCGGGCCGTAGGCGTCGAGGGGCGTCGTCGACGTCATGCTCGAGTACAGGTCGGTCCAATAGCCGCCGGGCTGGACGATCGTGACCTTGACGCCGAACGGCGCCGCCTCCGAGGCCACGGCCTCGCTCAGGCCCTCGAGCGCGAACTTGCTCGCGCTGTACAGGCCCGTGCTCGCGAAGCCGGCGAGGGCGGCGATGCTCGACACCTGCAGGAGGTGGCCCGACCCCTGACAACGCAGGTGCGGCAGGACGGCCTGGGTGACCCAGAGCGCTCCGAAGAAGTTGACCTCGAGCTGGGCCCTCGCCTCGCCCTCGGTGAACTCCTCGACCATGCCCATGGACAGGGTGCCCGCGTTGTTGACCACGACGTCGAGCCTGCCGAGGTGCTCGACGGCGGCCTCGACGCCGGCGCAGACCGCGTCGCGGTCGGTCACGTCGAGCGGCAGGGCCAGGACGCGTTCACGGTGGGCCGGGTCGAAGGCGTCGACCGTGGCGGTCCGTGAGGCAGCCACCACGCGGTCGCCACGCTCGAGCGCCGCGACGGCGAGCGCACGGCCGAGGCCCCGGCTCGCGCCGGTGATGAACCAGGTACGGGGTGCAGGGGAAGACGGTCGCACGGAGGCTCCTTCGTCAGTGAGACGAGACGGTCCGTCTCGTTGAACCAGACGCTATCCTGGGTCGGACCGACCGTCAAGACGAGACGTTCCGTCTCGTCCGCGTAGGGTGGCGCCATGACGAAGCCGGACCCCGCCCGCCGGAGCGAGACGTCGCGTCGCGCGGTGCTCACCGCCGCGTTCGACCTCCTGCAGGAGATGCCGTATCCCCAGCTCAGCATCGAGCGCATCGCCGCACGGGCGGGTGTGGGGAAGCAGACCATCTACCGATGGTGGCCCTCGAAGGCCGCGGTCCTCCTCGACGCCTTCCTCCTGCTCAGCGAGAGTGCCGAGGGCGCGCCGCCCGAGCTGCCCGACACCGGCGACCTCGACGCCGACCTGCGCCTCGTCCTGCGCGCCACGGTCGCCGAGCTGAACGACCCCCGCCTCGAGCAGCCGATGCGTGCCCTGGCGACCGAGGTCGCGCACGACGCCGCGCTCGCCGACGCGTACCACGAGCGGCTCGACGGGCCGCTGAAGGAGGCCAAGCGGCAACGTCTGCGCAGCGCCCAGGACGCCGGCCAGCTCGCTGAGGACCTCGACCTCGACCTCGCCGTCGACCTGATCTGGGGTCCGGTGCTCAACCGCTGGCTCCAGCGCAGCGGACCTCTGACGGACGAGTACGTCGACCGGCTCGTCGCGACCGCGCTCGGCGGGATGCGCCCTTGAGCAGGGCGTCGGGTCGAGACGCCGTGCTCGGTACCGGGCCACGTCGTCGGGAACGACCGCACCGCACGACGCCGTGGGCGTGTGCGGTGGGGTGGTCGGTGCAGGTGCCGGGAGTCAGCTGACCTTGCGGCGGTAGATGACCACGGCGCCGGCGTAGGCGGCGACGAGGATCCCCACCAGCCACGCGAGGGCGACCCAGATGTCGGTGCCGACCGGTTCCTGGCCGAACAGGGCGCGCAGGGTGTCGACGATGGCGGTGACGGGCTGGTTCTCGGCGAACCAGGCGACGGGGGCGGGCATGGTGTCGGTGGGGACGAACGCCGAGCTGATGAACGGCAGGAAGATCAGGGGGTAGCTGAACGCGCTCGCCCCGTCGACGGTCTTGGCCGAGAGTCCCGCGATGACCGCGAGCCAGGTCAGGGCGAGGGTGAACAGGACGAGGATGGCGACGACGGCGAGCCAGGCGCCGACGGACGCGCTGGTGCGAAAGCCCATGAGGAACGCGACGGCGACGACGATCGCGATCGACGCGAGGTTCGCGACCAGGGACGTGAGCACGTGCGCCCACAGGACGGACGACCGGGCGATCGGCATCGACTGGAACCGCTCGAAGATGCCGCCCTGCATGTCGAGGAACAGCCGGTAGGCGGTGTACGCGACGCCGGACGCGATGGTGATGAGCAGGATGCCGGGGAGCATGTAGTTGACGTAGGACCCGTCGGAGCCCGTGTCGATCGCGCCACCGAGGACGTAGACGAACAGCAGCATGAGCGCGATCGGCGTGACCGCGGTGGTGATGATCGTGTCGGGGCTGCGCGAGATGTGGCGCAGCGAGCGGCCGGTCAGGACGCCGGTGTCGGTCAGGACGTGGGTGGTCATCGTGCTTCCTTGTCTGTGCCGGCCGTGGTGGCGGAGGTGTGCTGGGTGGTGGTGCCGGTCTCGCCGACGAGGGAGAGGAAGACGTCCTCGAGGGAGGGCTGCTTGGCGACGTACTCGACCTCGGCCGCGGGCAGGAGCGCCTTGAGCTCGGCGAGCGTGCCGTTCTGGATGATCGTGCCCTGGTGCAGGATGGCGATCCGGTCGGCGAGCTGCTCGGCCTCGTCGAGGTACTGGGTGGTCAGCAGGACGGTCGTCCCGCCCTGCGCGAGCTGCTTGACGGTGTCCCAGACCTCGATGCGGGCCTGGGGGTCCAGGCCGGTGGTGGGCTCGTCGAGGAAGATCACCGGCGGGTCGCCGATGAGGCTCATCGCGATGTCCAGGCGCCGCCGCATGCCGCCGGAGTAGGTGCCGGCCCGGCGGGACCCGGCGTCGGTGAGGGAGAACCGTGCGAGCAGGTCGTCCGCGATCGCGCCGGGGTCGGGCAGGTGGCGCAGCCGGGCGACGAGCACGAGGTTCTCCCGGCCGGTGAGGATCTCGTCGACCGCGGCGAACTGGCCGGTCAGGCTGATCGACTCGCGCACGTCGCCGGGCCGGGAGGCGACGTCGAAGCCGTGGACCGTGGCGGTACCCGCGTCGGCCGTGAGCAGGGTCGACAGGATCCGCACGAGCGTGGTCTTCCCGGCGCCGTTCGAGCCCAGCAGCGCGAAGATGCTGCCCGCCGCGACGTCCAGGTCGACGCCGCGCAGCACGTGCAGGTCCTGGAAGGACTTCTGGATGCCCTGCACCCTGATCGCGGGTGCGGGGGACTGAGGGGTGGTCATGTCCGGTCTCCGTTCGTGGGGTCGTGTCAGGGCCGGCGGACGACGACGTCGCCGTAGCCGGTGCTCGCGTGGATCTCTGCGGTGGCCTCGTCGTCGACGGGACCCTCGGTGGGGGTCAGCAGGTTGCGGACGGTGCCGTTCTCCGACGAGACGTCGAGGTAGGCGGCGGTGCCTTCGGGCACGCCCACCTCGATCGAGCCGTAGGAGGAGGTGAGCGTGACGGCGCCGGACTCGAGGCTCGTGACGCGGATGCCGGCGTGGGCGGACTTGGCGGTCACCGTGCCGCGCACGCGGTTCACGGCGATGTCGGCGTGGGCACCCTGCACCTCCAGGGAACCGGTGACGGCTCCCACCGTGGTGGTCCCGTTGCTCGCGCGGATCGTGCCGCTGCCGGCGACCTCGTCCACGACGACCGACCCGGCGCTCACCTTGACGTCCAGCGTCCCGGTGACGCGGCCCGCCGCGACCGAGCCGGCGGCGACCTTGAGGTCGAGCCGGTCGACGTCGTCCACCCGGACGTTGCCCGCGGACAGCGTCATGTCGACGGCGTCGAGCGGGCCCTCGGCGTAGAGCGAGCCGGTCTTGCCGCGCAGCCGGGAGCCGGCGGGCACCTCGACGGTGATGTTGGCGGTGCCGGAGGAGAACGGCAGCACGAACTGCTTCCAGGACCCGGGGTACGTGATCGTCACGGCGTCCCCGTCGCGGTCGACCCGCACCTCCTCGGCGACGCGCACGCTGCCGGGCTTGGAGGTGGTCGGCAGCACGGTGACGACGACGTCGTCGCGCTCCCCTGCGACGACGTGCAGGTTGGCGAAGGGCACGTCCACGACGACGGGGACGGGGTGGGGGCGGGGAAAGTGGGCATGACGAAGGCTCCATGGGTGGTGCGGGGTGGTGTCAGGGTGGTGATTCGGCGCGGCGGCGGAGTGCCCCCGCAGGTGTCAGCGCAGGTGTCTGCGCAGGTGTCAGCGCACCCAGCCGGTGACGCGGCCGGTGCCGCGCTGCGGGGAGCTGCTCGCGGCCGCGGGCCGGCCCGAGGTCTGCTCGAGGGCGGCGGCGACCGCACGGACGAGCCAGGTGTTGACCGAGACGCCGTCACGCGCGGCGGCGGTCTCGGCCTGCGTCTTGAGGTGGTCGGGGAGGCGGAGGGTGGTGCGGGTGGTCGCGGCGCCCTCGGTGTCGACGGTCGGCGGCGCGGGTGTCGCGGCCGCGTCGGCGACCGGGGCGAAGGTGGCGGTCGGTGCAGCCGGGGCGGCGGGAGCGCTGACGACGAACTCGGGGGCGCCGCCGCGCAGGCGGACGTCCACGGATCCGGGCGCCAGCTCCGCGGAGATCTCCCCCGCGGCGTCGGAGAGCGCTTCGAGGAGCACGAGGCGGGCGGCCGCGTCGAGCGGTGCGGTCAGCCGGGCGGCGAGCTCACGCACCTCGTCTCCCCCGGCCGCAGCGGCGGTGGAGAGCTGGTGCTGCAGCTCGTCGACATAACGGGTCAGGTCCATGACTCCACTATGACACCACTACGACACCATGGCAAGAAGTTCTGACATCAGAAGTTCAGCACGTGGTGTCGTACGTGACGTCACCGCCCTGCTCACGCCACCATCCTGCGTGTGCGCAGCCGGTGGGTCAGCGGTACTCCCGCGGGGCTAGGCCACGGTGCGCGCGTCGAAGCGGCGCCGGTACTCCGACGGCGACGTGCCGAAAGCGGCGGCGAAGCTCTGCCGCAGAGTCACGGCGCTGCCGAACCCGCACGCGTCGGCGACCCGGTCGACCGACAGGTCCGTCGACTCGAGCAGCCGGCGCGCCTCGTCGAGCCGGCGCGACCGGACCCAGGCGGCCGGCGTCGCGCCGGTCGAGGCGCGGAACGCGCGGACGAAGGTACGCCGGCTCATGTGCGCCACGGCGGCGAGGCGTTCGACCGTCAGCGTCTCGCCGAGGTGCTCGAGCGCCCAGGCGACGACGCGAGAGACCGGGTCGTCGGACGCCTGCGCGGGCACGGGCCGCTCGATGTACTGCGCCTGCCCGCCCTCGCGGTGGGGCGCCACGACGAGGTGGCGCGCCACCTGGTTGGCCGCCGCCGCGCCGAGCCGGCTGCGCACGAGGTGCAGGCACGCGTCGATCGCCGAGGCCGTCCCGGCCGAGGTGAGCACGTCGCCATGGTCGACGTAGAGGACCGACGCGTCCAGGGTGACGTCGGGGTGGCGGCTCGCCAGCATGTCCATCGACTGCCAGTGCGTCACCGCGCCGCGGCCGGAGAGCAGTCCCGCGTCCGCGACGGCGACCGCCCCGAGGCACAGCCCGGCGACCGTGGCGCCGCGGTCGTGGGCCCGCGTCAGCACGCGTCGCAGCGTCGTGCCGGCGGTGCGGCCGTCCTCGAACCAGGACGGGACGACGACGACGTCGGCCTCCGCGGCCGCCGCAGGTCCCTGCACCCCGCCGATCCGGTACCCCTCCGCGGTGCGGACCGACCCGGCGCGGTCGGAGAAGAGCACCGTCTTCCAGGCGCCGAGCCCCTGCCGGGACACCTCGTCGAAGACGATCTGCGGGACGGACAGGTGGAACATCGTGACGCCGTCGAAGGCGTAGACGGCGATGCGCAGCGGCGGTCCGGGGGTTGGCACGGATCCATCGTAACGATGCGCGTGTGCCAATGGCCGAGATCGCTCGGGGTCGGGAGACTCGAGGAGTCGCTCTCGAAGGCGGCGTCCCCGAGCCAAGGAGCACCCCGTCATGACCACCCCGCGCCGCGCCCTCGTCCTCGTCGACGTCCAGCAGGTCTACTTCGGCGGCCCCCTCGAGATCCAGTACCCGCCGCACACGGAGTCGCTGCCCCGGATCGCCGCGGCGATCGACGCCGCCCACGGGGCCGGGATCCCGGTCGCCGCGGTGCAGCACTCGATGGGCGAGGGCGCGCCGGTGTTCGCCCCGAGCACGCCCTCCTTCGAGCTGCACCCTGAGGTCGAGAGCCGCAGGACGGACGCGTGGAAGTCGGTCGTCAAGGAGTACGGCTCGGTCTTCGCGGGCACGGACCTGCTCGAGTGGCTGCGTGACCACCAGGTCGACACCGTCACCCTCGTCGGCTACATGACCAACAACTGCATCATCGCCTCTGCCGCCGAGGCCGAGACGCACGGCCTGGCGGCCGAAGTCCTGTCCGACGCGACCGGGGCGATCAACATCGCCAACGACGCGGGGTTCGCGGATGCCAAGACGGTGCACACGACCCTGCTGACGTTGCTCCACTCCAACTTCGCCGCGGTCGCCGACACCGTGGCCTGGTCCGACGCCGTCACCGTTGGTGAGCCGCTGCCCACGAGCGACCTGGGAACCTCGGCCGTCACGGGCGCGCGGCGCGCCGCCCAGGGCTGACGGAGGTCCCTGCGCTGCGGGCCGGCCCGCGTGACGACCCGTCGCGCGGGCTGCTCGCCCGAGCGATACCCCTGGGGTACGGAGCCTCACTACCCCCGAGCGACGCCAGCGACGCCGGACGCTGCAGATTCGCCAGCGGTCTCAACCCACCAACGCACGACGAGGGTGGATGATGCGTGGTCATGGAGGCCGGGACGGGCGTGGTGACGTCGCTGTCGGCGCCGGTGCAGGACGTCGTGTGGCGAGCGTGATCGAAGGCGAATCTCTACGGCGGATGGCATCGAGAGACTCTGGACGAACGGCCTCGGCAGGTCCTCGTGTGGTCAGCGTCCACGGAACGGCTCCGCGAAGCCGCCGCGGCAGCTCGAGAAGTGCGCCCGACGATGAGCAGATCCGACGCCAGGAGTGCTCGAGCGGTGGTCCGACGAACCGGCGCAGAGCATCCTGGCTCTTCTCGTCGATGCCGACGTCGGCCAGGGCGTGGCGCACGGCGACGGTGACCACGGAACCCGGGTTCGCACACGGTTCCATCGATGTCGAACAGTGCGGTGTCGTGCACGCCCCTCCTCGCGGTCCGGCGCCGTGGTCCCGTTCTAGCCTGACGGCTGCGCAGCTCCCAGGGTGCGCGCGATGTACCGGCCGGTGACGCTCGCCTCGTCCTGGGCGACCTGCTCGGGGGTGCCCGTGGCGACGACGCGACCGCCTGCGGCGCCGCCTCCGGGCCCGAGGTCGATCACGTGGTCGGCGTTGACGATCATGTCGAGGTCGTGCTCGATGACGACGACGGTGGCGCCACGGCGGCGCAGCCGCTCGAGGACGTCGAGCAGCACGCGGACATCGAGGGGGTGCAGGCCGACGCTGGGCTCGTCGAGCACGAACAGCGTCTCGGAGTGGTCGCGGCCCAGCTCGGTGGCGAGTTTGAGTCGTTGGGCCTCGCCGCCCGACAGGGCGGGGGTGTCCTCGCCGAGAGTGAGGTATCCCAGGCCGAGATCGGCGAGGATCTGCAGCTTGCGACGCACACGCGGCAGGTCCGCGACGGTGTCGATGGCCTGCCGGACGGTCAGGGCGAGAAGGCCGGCCAGGGAGGTCGCACCGCCGTCGGGAGCCGGGCGGGTGATCTCGTGCCCGAGGTCGGAGTACCGGGTGCCACGGCAGTCGGGGCACGGGATGTCGACGTCGGGCAGGAACTGCACGTCGAGGACGACCTGCCCCGTGCCCTCGCACCGAGGGCAGCGCAGCGTGCCGGTGTTGTACGAGAAGTCGCCGGCGCCCAGGCCGAGCCGGACGGCGCCGTCGGTGGCGGCGAACGCGCGTCGCAGGTCGTCGAGCACGCCGCTGTAGGTCGCCACCGTGGAGCGGACGTTCGTGCCGATGGGGGTGGCGTCGACGACGTCGACCCGGGAGATGCCCGCCGCGGTCAGGGCGGTCACGTGCGCGGGAGCGCGTGTGCCCGCCCCGTGCGCCTGGAGGGCAGGGACGAGGCTCTCGAGGACGAGCGTCGTCTTGCCGGACCCTGACATCCCCGTCACGGCGGTGAGCCGTCCCTTGGGGATGCGGACGTCCAGGGCGTGGACCGTGTGGATCGGCACCGTGGTGAGGCGGATGGAGCCGTGGTCGAACATCTCCGCGCCGGTGGCGCGCGGGCGCACGACTGCGCCCTCGCGCCCGACCAGGAAGCCGCCGATCAGGGAGTCGGTACGGGCGCCGACCTCCGGGACGGTACCGGTGGTCACGATCGCGCCGCCGTCGGCTCCGGAGCCTGGGCCGATCTCGATGAGCCAGTCGGCCTCACGGAGCACCTGGGTGTCGTGGTCGACCAGGACCACGGAGTTCCCGTCGGACAGAAGGTCTCTCATGACACCGACGAGGCCCTCGACGTTGGCGGGATGCAGACCGATGGAGGGCTCGTCGAGGACGTACAGCACACCGGTGGTCTGGTTGCGGACCGCGCGGGCCAGGTGGACGCGCTGCCGTTCTCCGGTGGACAACGTCGAGCTGGCCCGGTCCAGGGTGAGGTAACCGAGACCGAGCTGGACGAGTCGTCCCGCCATCTCGGTGAGCTGGTCGGTGATCATGTGGGCCATCGCGTGCATGGGCGCGGGCAGGGCAGGGACCACCGACGACGCCCAGGAGACCGCGTCGTCGAGCGTCTTCGCCGTGGCCTGCGCCAGGTCGATGCCGGCGACCTCGGTGCCGCGCGCCCTGGCGCTCAGCCGCGTCCCGCCGCACTCGGGGCACGTCCGGCTCGTGATGAACCTGTTCACCCGAGCGAGGCCCTTCTCGCTTGTCGCGTTGTCCAGGGCCTCCTGCACGGCGAGGTGCGCGTTGCGGTAGGTGATGTTCAGCTCGAAGAGCTTGCCGTTCTTCGACGGCACGGAGATGTGGCGCTTCTCCTCCGGGCCGTGGAGCACGATCTCCCGCTCGTGATCGGTGAGGTCGGCGTACGGCACGTCGGTGCGGACACCGAGCTCGGCCACGACCTGGGGCATCACCGTCAGGCCGAACATCCTCCACGGCGCGACCGCCCCTTCGCCGATGGTCTTCGACGGATCGGGGACGAGGGCGTCGTCATCGATCTCGCGGACGGTGCCGGTTCCCGAGCACGTCGGGCATGCCCCGTCGGAGTTGAAGGCCAGCGCCTCGGCGCCGGGCGGGGAGAACACCGCTCCGCACGCAGGGCACACGAGGTCCAGGTCCGCGGCGACGTCGATCGTCGGCGCCAGGCGGTGGCCGTTCGGGCACAGGTGCGACCCGAGCCGGGAGAACATCAGCCGCAGCACGTTGAGCAGCTCCGTCGAGGTGCCGAACGTCGATCGCACCCCGGGCACCCCCGGCCGCTGCCGCAGGGCCAGAGCGGCCGGTACGTGCTTGACGCTGTCCACCGAGGCGCGCGAGGCATGGGCCATCCTGCGTCGGGTGTAGGTCGACAGGGCCTCGACGTAGCGGCGCGACCCCTCGGCGTAGAGCACCCCGATCGCCAGCGAGGACTTGCCCGACCCGGACACCCCGGCGATCGCCACCAGCTGACGCAGGGGCACGTCGATGTCGAGATCCTTGAGGTTGTGGACCCGGGCCCCGCGCACCTGGATCGCCAGGGGGGCAGGGTCCACCACGGTGGTGCGCTCGGTCTTCACTCGACCCTCCAGGCTGCTGTCGTCGTTCTCGCATGATGCGACGTGCCGGTGCTCAGGTCGAGCGCAACCACGGCCGTGTCACACGCCAAAGGTCCGCGTGCTCGCCCTCGCGATCGCCGCGATCGTGCTTCCCGAGACGTTCCCGGTCTCATGGAGCATCGGCGAGGACGACAGCGCACAGCGACTTCTCGGGCTCACCCCCCGGGCCGTCACGGAGCGGCTCGCCGACCTTCGGGCCCTGACCGACCCACGCCGCTTCCGCCGAGCACGACGACGTGGGCTTCTTCTCGGCTGTCGTGGCGGCGCGTCCCGCCCTGACCGATCCGCGGTGCCAGCCCGTGCTCGCACGGGGCGTGCGGCGCTGATCAGGCCGCCGGCACCGGTCCGGTGCTCCCCCGTTCGACGACGCGCGCAGCGGGGGCGCGCAGCACGTCCGCGACATCGCCGGTCGTGGTCCGCAGCAGCAGCGCGCCGAGCTCCGCGCCCAGACCGCGCACGTCGCGGCTCACCGCGGAGAGCGGCGGGTCGGCGAGGCGGCAGTGCGCCGAGTCGTCCCACGCGAGCAGCGACACGTCGCCGGGCACCGACCGACCCAGCGCACGAGCGACCCGGAGCCCGCCCACCGCCATGAGGTCGTCGTCGTAGACGATCGCGGTCGGCGGGTCGTCCGCGTCCAGGAGCGCACGCGTCGCGACCGCACCGGACGCCGTCCCGTAGCTCCCCACGACGGTCGTGCCGCGCAGACCCCGTGCCGCGACGACCTCGTCGAACGCCACGGTCCGCGCCCGCGTGTGCAGGAGGTGCGAGGGTCCGCTGACCCGGGCCACGTGCCGGTGACCGAGGCCGGCGAGATAGTCGATCGCCCGGCGCATCGCGTCGGCGTCGTCCACCACGACGGCGGGCACGTCGGCCGGCGGGGCCGGGCACAGGGCGTACGCGGGCAGCCCCGCACGCCGGCACGCCGCGACCCGCTCGTCGCCGTCGACGAGGTCCGTGAGCACGACGGCGTCGACGAGCGCCTGGTCCGCCCACCGCCGGTACACCTCGAGCTCCGCGTCGGCCGACTCCTCGAACAGCACGAACACGCTCGCGCCGTGCGCGTCGAGCGTCTCCTCCAGCCCTGCGAGCACGTGGTCGTAGAACGGGTCGAGGTCGTGCGAGTCGGAGGACCGGTGCTGGACGATCCCGGCGCGCAACGTCGAGCGACCGGGAGCTGCAGGCTGCTCCATGGCGCAAGTATGCCGCCCGACAGCCCGCCGGGTACCGTCGTCCCGTGGAGGTCCCTGGGCGTGCGCCCCGAACGGGTGCGCGGACGAGCCGTTCCACGGTGCTCGACACGATCCGGCGCCTCGGCCCCATCAGCCGCGTCGAGGTCGCGGAGACCACGGGTTTCACGCAGGCGACGGTGACGCACGCGGTGCGCGCACTCCTCGACGAAGGCCTCGTCGTCGAGACGGGCGAGCGGGCGTGGACCGGCGGCAAGCCGCGCGTCATGCTCGCCGTGGCCCCGCGGTCGCGCTGCGCCGTGGGGGTCCAGGTCGGCGCCGACTGGGCGGTGGCCGTCGTGGTCGACGCCGCGGGCGCGCTCGTCGCACGCCAACGGGTGCGCGGGGCGCGCGCGGACGACCCGGACGCCGTCGTCGAGCGGCTGTCCGCGCAGGTCCTCGCGCTGCTGCGCGCGGGCGAGGTCGCACCGTCGTCGGTCGTGGGCGTGGGGCTCGTGCTGCCCGGCACGCTCGACCTCGAGCAGGGGTCGCTGCTGCACTCGCGCAGCCTGCCCGGCTGGGTCGGTCACGGCGTGCGCGCCGCGTTCGAGCGCGCGACGGGACTGGACGTCGTCCTCGGCAACGATGCGACCGCGGCCGCCGTGGGCGAGCTCTGGCGCGGGACGGTGGGCGACGCGCGCGCACACTGCACGGTCTACATGGGCGCGTCGATCGGCGCCGGGCTCGTGCTCGACGGCCAGGTGTACCGCGGCGCGAGCGGCAACGTCGGGCCGCTCGGGCGCCTGCACGTGCACCGCGCCGACGGGAAGGCCGGGCCGACGGTCGAGGAGCTCGCCGCCCCCGCAGCCGTCGCCGCCGCTGCGCGCGCCGCCGTCCAGGCCGGGCGCGAGACCGTCGTCGAGCTGAGCGACGACGGCGACCCGTTCACCGACTTCGCCGCCGTCGCGTCCGCGGCCGTCCGCGGCGACGCGCTCGCGACCGCGCTCGTCGAGGAGTCGGCGCACCACCTCGCGGACGCCGTGCTCACGCTCGTGGACCTGCTCGACCTCGACTCGATCGTGCTGGCCGGGCCGTCGTTCACGGTCGCGGGGAGCATCTACCTGTCGGTCCTGCGCGAGCGGCTCGACGCCGAGGCCCTCCCCCGCGCCCGCCACCAGGTCGAGGTCGCGCTCTCGATGCGCGTCGCCGACGCCGCGGCCGTGGGTGCCGCCTCGATGGTGCTGCGGGCCGAGCTGCCGGCCGTCGCGGACGACGCGTCGCGCCGTCGGACCTGACGCAGCGGGCAGGACCCGGACAGCCGCCGCGCGTTCCCCTCGGACGGCACCGCGGGGTAGAACCGCAGGTCGCGAGGTAGAGCTCCTCGAGCTCTACCTCGCGACCGCGGGTCCTACCTCGTGCGTGACGTCAGCCGCACGACGACGCCGCGTACGGCGCCGCGACCTCCGCCGACACCTCCTCGCCGTCGACCGTCGCCGTCGCCGTGACGGTCGCCTCGCCCGCCTCGACCGACGCCGCGCGCACCGCGAACGACTGGTACGCGTTCTTCCCCGGCTGGACGCCGGAGACGGTCTTCGAGCCGAACGGCGTGTCGAGCGTGACGTCCACCGGGACGTCCCCGCCGTTCGTCGCCCGTACCGCGACGTACGCGGTGCCCGCGAGGCAGCGCGGCTCCGCGGTCACGGTGACGTCGAGCGCCGGCTCCTCGTCGTCGCCGGCGTACACGGACGCGACCTCGTCGTCGGACAGCGCGCGGTCGAAGACGCGGACGTCGTCGATCGTGCCCGGCCAGAAGTCGACCGGGTTGCCGCCCCACTGGCCGCGGCCGATGGTCAGCGGGCCGGACGGCGTCGTGCCGCCGCAGACGTCGGACTGCCCGACGAGCTCCCCGTTGACGTACAGCTTCAGCGCCTGGTCGGCCGCGTCGCGGACGCCCACGAGGTGGTACCAGTCGCCGAGCACCGGCTGGACGACGTACTCGGCCCGCGGCTCGCCGTCGTAGGAGAAGGCGAACCGGCCGCCGCCGCCGTACTGGAGGTAGAACGCGCTGGAGCCGGTCGACGAGTCCTGCCCGACGACCGTCGCCCACGCGCCGCCCGGCAGGCGGTCGAGCTGCGCCCACGCGGACACGGTGTACGAGCCGGTGGTGTCGAGCACGGGCCCCTCCGTCGCGAAGGACTGGTTCGTGCCGTTGAGCTTCACGGCGGAGCCCGTGCCGCCCTGCCCGGGCACCCAGGTACCCGTGCCCGACGCCGGGTGGTCGCCCACGGCGTCGGCCGCGGTCGTGCCGGTGCCCTCGTCGAACGACCAGCGTCCCGTGCCGACGAGGCCCGGGGTGCCGGGGTCGACCGGCGCGGAGCCCTGCCTCGCCGCCGCGACGACGCGCTCGTTGACGTCCTTGACGCGCGCCGCGTCCATCTTGAGGACCCGGCGGTCGTAGGTGTAGAAGCCGTTGAGCTCGTTCTCCACGTCGGAGATCTCCGTGTACACGGAGCCGGAGAGGTAGCACTGCGCGGGGCGCACGAGCTTCTCGGTGTTCGCCACGTACGCGTCCGTCAGCGCCTCGCTGTTCGCGACGCCGCCGTACGGGTTGGCGGAGACGCCCGGCCACATGTGCCCCGGGGCGCTCATCGAGAAGCCGCCGTGCTCGCCGTCGATCGACGCGCGGGTCGCGTCCGGCTTGGGCGTCGCCGGGCCCGTGTACAGGTGGTGGTCGATGATGTCGCCCGTCTTCGAGTCGCCCTTCGACGCGCAGCAGTTGTAGCCGGAGTGCGTGTTGAGGATGCGGCTCGGGTCGTAGGCGTCGATCTCGTTCCCGATGCGCGCCGTCTGGGCGAGGTCCCACTCGCCCCAGCCCTCGTTGAAGGTCACCCAGCCGACGATGGACGGCACCGACCGCAGCTGGTCGATGATCTCCTTCATCTCGGACTCCCAGAACGTGCGCGACGCCGGGTCGGTGTCACCGTCGTTGAACCAGCCGCTCGGGATGTCCTGCCAGACCATGAGGCCGAGCGTGTCGGCGTGGTGGTAGAACCGGGCGGGCTCGACCTTGATGTGCTTGCGCAGCGTGTTGAACCCGAGGTCCTTGTGCGCCTGGATGTCGAACACGTACGCCTCGTCGGACGCCGGCGTGTAGATGCCGTCCGGCCAGTAGCCCTGGTCGAGCGTCGACAGGAGGAAGGTGTTCTCGCCGTTGAGGAGGATGCGGTTGACCCCGTCCACCTCCGCGACCTCGATCGAGCGCATGCCCGCGTAGGACTCGACGGTGTCCGTCGTGGCACCGTCACCGGTGCCGTCCGTCAGGGTGACGTCGACGTCGTACAGGTACGGGTCGTCCGGCGTCCACAGGTGGGCGTCGGGGATCTCGACGGCGAGCTGCTCGTCCACCGCGCCGGTGGCGGTGCCGACCTCGGCACCGTCGGCGTCGCGGACGACCGCGGTGACGGTCGCGCCGTCGGACGCGGACGCGGAGCGCACGGTGACGGCGAGGACGCCGGCCTCGATGTCGGGCGTCGTGACGACGTCGTCGATCGCGGCGGCCGGCACGGGCTCCATCCACACCGTCTGCCAGATGCCCGACGTCGGGGTGTAGAAGATGCCGCCCGGGTTGAGCGTCTGCTTGCCGACGGCCTGGTTGCTGCCGTCCGTCGTGTCGACGGCGCGGACCACGATCTCCTGCTCGGTGCCCTCGACGAGCGCGTCGGTCACGTCGAACGAGAAGGCGTCGTACCCGCCGCGGTGCGTGCCGACCTCGGTGCCGTTGACCCACACCGTCGCGGTGTAGTCGACCGCGCCGAAGTTCAGGCGCAGGCGGTCGTCCGTCCCGACGCCCCACTCGTCGGGGACCGTGACGGTACGGCGGTAGAACATGTCGTCCTCGCGCCGCTCGACGCCCGACAGCGCGGACTCGACGGCGTAGGGCACGACGATCTCCTCGTCGAGGTCGCGGCCGGTGGGGACGTCGGTCGCACCACCGGGCGTCGCGGCCGCGGCCGGCTCGAACTGCCAGATCCCGTTGAGGTTCTGCCAGTCGTCGCGCGTGAGCTGCGGACGGGGGTACTCGGGCAGGGGGTTCTCGGGGTCGAACTCGTCGGCCCACGGCGTCTGGATGCGGAACGTGGACGTGTTCTCGACCGGGAGGTTGAGCGAGCCGGCGGGCTCGCCGCCCACGGTGAGGTCGCCCTCGCCGTCGTACACGAGGCGGACGGCGGACGCGCGGTCCACCTGTGCTCCCAGGTCGATGCCGAGCACGTCGCCCTGCGCCTCGACGCCGGCGACGGGCCAGGCGAGCTGGTCCACCTGCACCCGCAGGTGCTCGACGAGGCTCTCGTCGACGCCGGCCGCTGCACCCTCGAAAGCCACGTTGAGGCTCGTGCCGTCGGGCTCGAGCGTGGCCTGCGCCGGGAAGACGACGAAGTCCTCCGGGTAGGTGAAGGCGTCCGTCGGGACGATCTCCCGCTCCTGCGACGGACTCTGCCACCGCAGGCGCAGGTTCGAGCCGCCCGTGTTCTGGAACATCTCCATGCGGAACGCGTACGCCTGGCCGGCCTCGAGCTCGATCGGCGCCGCGGTCTGCTCGACGTCCCAGTCGTCGACCCAGTGGTCGATGACGAGCTCGTCGTCGACCCACAGCCGGAAGCCGTTGTCGCCGATGGCGGAGAACGTGTAGGCCTCGCTGAACTCGGGCGTGATCGTGCCGGTCCAGCGCGCGGACGTGCGCTCGCCGCGGCCGGTGAGCTCGGCGAACGTCGGCACGAGGTTCGGGAACTCGATCCGCGGGTCGGGGATGGTGGCCTTGAGGTCCGTGAGCGGCCAGGCCGGGCCGCCGGAGAGGAAGTACTCGCCCTTGAGGCCGTTGCGCGAGGACTCCGCCTGCGCGGCGGGCTCGTCACCCGTGGGCTCGGCGGGCAGGGTCCCCGCGGTCGCCGACACGGCGGCGAGCGGGATCGTGAGGGCTGCGGCGAGCGCAGCGGCGAGCAGTCGTGACCGCCGTCTCCCCCTGGGCGGTGATACCGCTGTCAGACGATGCATCCGTGGTCCTCCTCGTCGAGAATTCACTGTGGCGCGCGGTGCTGGGACGGACGGCCGTCGTCCGAGGGCGGTGCGACCGTCGTCGGCCGCGATGCGAACACCGCTCCCCAGAATCAAACATCTTCGACCAGGGAAAGACAACAGATACGCGCGAGGTCGTGCGGCTCGAGGCGTGCCGCAGGGACCCACGGACGCGCCGAGGCCCGCAAGCCCGGGTTCGGCGACGGGGAGGCGGCGGGGTCAGCGGTGGACGAGCTCGCGCCAGTTCTGCGGGACGCGCCCGGTCGGACCGGGCGCCGTCTGCTCCGGCGGGTGCGACAACGGGGCCGCGAGGTGCGGCCCCTCGAGCACCTGCTCGGTCCCGTAGTCCCAGTACCAGTCCTCGCCCGGCTCGAACGAGCGCATGACGCGGTGCCCGGTCTCGCGGTAGTGCACGCTCGCGTGCTGGGCGGGCGACGAGTCGCAGCAGCCGACGTGACCGCACGTCGCGCACCGTCGCAGGTGGACCCACCACCCGTCGGACGCGTCGCACTCGGCGCACCCGTGGCCGCTCGGCGGGACGTCCGGCTTCACGGCGGCCCGCAGAGCGGCGACGAGCGCCTCGTCGTCGAGACCGTCCCCGTTGACGCTCGGGGCGCGGTCGGCGGTCATCTCGCCCCTGCGCCGGCCGCCCGGACGACGGGGGCCCACGACTCGGGGTCCAGCTCGGCGGCGGGCTCGGCCTCGGCCCACGCCCGGCAGTCGTCGATCGTCGCGGAGAGCAGGTCCCGGAGGCGCTCGTCGGGGTTCGGGATGCACGCCTCGGCGATGCCCTGGACCGCCGCGGAGATGATGCTCGGCGCGGCGTCGCGGACGAACCGGCTCGGGCGCAGCCGCGCGCCCTCGCAGAACTTCTGCGCCCACCGGGCCGTGCGCGGGCACGTCGCGAGAGCGTCGGCGGACTCGGCGCTCATCGTCCCGGCGGGACGGTGGTCGAGCACGTCGAGCATCTTCTCCGCACCGATGATCGCGACGGCGAGCGTCTGCTGGCGCTCGGCGGGGGCGATCGGCAGCGCCGCCACGGCGGCACGCAGCGCGATGCGCACGTCCCAGTGCGGGTCGTCGCTGGTCAGGCCGATGACGGACGGGATGAGCGGTGCCAGCTTCGGCCGCTCGGGGTCGACCGTCAGGTCGTTCACCGCGCGGGCCAGCATGGCGAGGAGCGGGTGCGTGCACCGTGGATGGTCGCTCCAGCGTTCGCCCGCGAGATAGGACGCGAGCTCCATGAAGCACGCCCCCTTCTTCGGGTTGCGGTGCTTGCCACGGCCCAGCATCGGCAGCATGTCGTAGGTGTCGGTCACGAGGTCACCCCCACACGGTGGGTCCGGTCACCGTCCAGTCTGCGACGGGACCTCGCGCTTGGCAACGGGAAGCGTGACGCGCGCCACACACGGACCCGTGCGCGCTGCGGCCGCCGGCGGTGGAGCGGTCCGGTGGGCGGCACCCCGGGCGGGTAGGACGCCTTAGGGCCCGGTGCCCACCTCAGGCACCTCAGCGCGCGGACAGGCCCCCGCCTAAGGCCCCTCCCGCGCAGCGGTGCCCGGACGCCCGATCCCCGGCGGGGGTGCTCAGGACGAGTGTGGTCGTCAGGCAGGCAGGGAGCCTGCGGGGACGGGGACCATCATGAGCACCATGCAGTTCGGGCCGGCCTTCGAGGCCGAGCTCACCTACCACCAGCAGAAGCTCCGCGAGGACTACCAGCGGGGCGAGCCCGTGCTGCTGCACTGGCTCCGGGAGCGCCGGCACCGGCACACCCGGTGACCGCCGCGACCGGCGCACGCCGGCAGCACGACGACCCCGACGCCGTCGGCGGTGGGACTCCCACCGTCGGCGGCGTCGTCGTGCGGGGCGGTGACCCGTCCCGGGTCGTTCCCGCGCCGGATTACCCTGGCCCGCCGTGGGTGCCCGCTGGAAGGATGGGTGCCGTGCCCCGCCCCTCCACCCGCGCGCCCTTCGTGGCCCGCGCCGACGAGCTCGACGTGCTCGCCGCCGCGGTCGAGCGGGCACGCCGCGGCGAGCCCGGCGTGGTGCTCGTCGGCGCGGACGCCGGCGTCGGCAAGACCCGCCTCCTCACCCGCGCGACCGAGCTCGCCGCCGAGCAGGGCGCGACGGTCGTGTGGAGCCACTGCGTCGACCTCGGCGAGGTCGGGCTCCCGTACCTGCCGTTCACCGAGGCGCTGACCACGCTGCGGTCGGTGCACGACGCCGTGGACGAGACCGTCGCCCAGCGGCCCGCCCTCGCGCGCCTGCTCGACGCCGCGCTCCCCGCCGACGGCGAGCAGAGCCAGGGCGAGCGCCTGCAGCTCTTCGAGAGCATCGCCGCGGCGCTCGCCGCCTCCGGCTCCCCGGACTCCCCGCTCGTCCTCGTCGTGGAGGACCTGCACTGGGCCGACCCGTCGAGCCGGGACGTGCTGCGCTTCGTCGTCGCGCGCCTGCGGGCCGAGCACGTCGTCGTCGTCGCCAGCTACCGCAGCGACGACCTGCACCGCCGGCACCCGCTGCGCCCGGTGCTCGCCGAGCTGCGCCGCCACCCGCGCGTCGAGCACGTGGACCTGCGACCGTTCACCGCCGCCGAGCTGCGGGACTTCACGACGGCGGTCGCGGGCGACCCGCTGCGCGAGGACGCCTTCGAGTCGGTCCGCACCCGGTCGGAGGGCAACGCGTACTTCGCCGAGGAGCTCGTCGAGGCGGGCCCGGGCGAGGAGCTGCCGTGGTCCCTCGCCGACGTCCTGCGCGCGCGGCTGGAGACGCTCGACCCGCCGGTCCAGCACCTCGTGCGCACCGCGTCGGTCTCGGGGCGCCAGGTGTCCGAGCGCCTCCTGCGCGCGGTCCTCGAGCAGGACCCGGAGTTCGCGGCGGGCTCGGGCGCGTTCGACCGCGCGCTGCGCGAGGCGATCGCGCACCACGTCCTGGGCATCGAGGCCGACCCGAGCGGGGACGGCCGGGACACCGTCGTGTTCCGCCACGCCCTCCTCGCCGAGGCCGTCGCATCCGACCTGCTGCCCGGCGAGCGCGTCGGCGTGCACCGCACGTACCTGCGCGCGCTCGACGAGGACCCGACGCTCGGCTCGCCCGCGCTGCGCGCCCACCACGCGCTCGCCGCGCACGACCTCCCGGCGGCGCTCACCGCGTCGCGCGGCGCGGCCCGCAAGGCGTCGCGCGTCCTGGCTCCCGCCGAGGAGCTGCGCCACCTCGAGCAGGTCCTGTCGCTGTGGACCGCCGTGCCCGACGCCGAGGAGCGCCTCGGGGAGGACAGGGTCGCCGTCGCCCTCGCGGCCGCGGGCGCCGCGAGCCGCGCCGGGAACCCCGAGCGCGCGGTCGCCCTCGCCCGGAGGGTCGTCGAGGCGACCGCCGACGACCCGCTGCGCCAGGCCTCGCTGCGCCACGTGCTGTCGCGCTACCTCCTCGGGACCGAGCAGGTCGACGAGGTCCTCACCCACACCGCGGCCGCGCTCGCCGTCCTGCCCACGGAGCCGCCGTCGCTCGACCGCGCCTGGACGCTCGCGATGCGCGCGCGCGCGGCGATGAACGCCGACCAGGACGAGCTCGCGGCCGAGGTCGCGGCCGAGGCCCTCGCGGAGGCGCACCGCGTCGACGCGCCGGACGTCGAGGCCGACGTCCTCACGACGATGGCGGTGCTCGAGGTCGAGGACGAGGACCGCGCGGCGACGCTCCTCGAACGCGCCCGCGAGCGCGCCGTCGAGGCGGGCGACATCCTCACCGAGCTGCGCTGCTGGTACAACATCGGGGCGAACCGCTACTACGCGGGCCGCCTCGCCGAGTCGCTCGACATCGTGCGCGACGGGCTCGACCGAGCCCGGGCGACGGGGCTCGGCTGGAGCGTCTACGGCGTCGAGCTCCGCCTGTTCGAGGACCTCGCGCGGTACGCGACCGGCGACCTCACGCCGACGGACACCGCCGGCGAGACCGTGCCGGAGAGCTGGGTGGCCGCCCTCACCGGCGTGCAGCTCTACGCCGCGGTCGCGCGGGGCGACACGGACGCCGTCGAGCGCGGCGCGGCGCTGCGCCGCGACTGGTACCGCGACGGCCAGGTCGCGCTCATCTCCGGTGGCTGCTGGATCGACGCCCTCACCTGGGCCGGTCGGCACGAGGAGGCGGTCGCGCTCGCCGTCGAGCTCGTGGAGCACCTCGGCCGCACGTGGAGCGACTACTTCCTGGGCCGGATCTGGCTGTCGGCCCTCGCGCTCGCGGCGCTCGCCGACGCCGCCGACACCGCGCGCGTGACGGGCGACGCCGCAGCCGTCGCGGACCTCGTCGCGCGCGGGCGGCCGCTGCTGGACGCCGCCCGCACGACGGCGGAGCGCGGCCGGCCACGCGGCGGGGCGCTGGGCCCCGAGGGGCGGGCGTGGCTCGTGCGCGCGGCCGCCGAGCACTCCCGGCTGACCGGCGAGACCGACACCGCGCTGTGGGAGGAGACGACGCGCGCCTTCGGCTACGGCTACCGCTACGAGGCGGCGCGCTCACGCTTCCGCTGGGCGGAGGCCCTGTGCGCCACGGGCGACCGCAACGCCGCGGAGATCGAGGCCGCGCAGGCGCTCGAGGAGGCCGAGGCGATGGGTGCCGCCCCGCTCGCCGAGGCCGTGCGCGCGCTCGCCCGCCGTGCCCGGCTCGACCTCCCCGGCCTGCGACGCTCGACCACGACGGTCCTCACCGACCGGGAGGAGGAGGTCCTCCTCCTCGTCGCGCAGGGGCTGACCAACCGGCAGATCGGCGAACGGCTCTACATCTCCGGGAAGACCGTCAGCGTGCACGTCTCCAACGTCCTCGCCAAGCTCGGCGCCTCGGGGCGCGCCGAGGCCGTGTCGCTCGCGCACCAGCGCGGGCTCCTGGAGGTCTGACCGGCAGCGGCGCGGGCGGCGTCGTTACGCTGACCGTGTGCCTCGAGAGCCTGCCGGCCCCCCGTCGTCCACCGACTCCCGCTCCGCGCCCGGCGTGCTCGTCCTGCTCCGGCACGGCGAGAGCACGTACAACGCCGACGACCGGTTCACGGGCCTGCTCGACGTCCCGCTCTCGGACCGCGGCGTCGCCGAGGCGCAGCACGCCGCCGCCCTGCTCGCGCACGCCGCGCGCCAGCACGCGGAGCTCACCCCCCGGCGCGTCGTGACGTCGCCGCTCGTCCGCGCGGCCGGGACCGCCACGATCGTCGCCTCAGCCCTGCCCGGACCGCCGCCCCTCGACGTCGACTGGCGGCTCGTCGAGCGGCACTACGGCGCGTTCACGGACACGCCCCGCGCCGAGGTCCGGCAGCGCTACGGCGAGGAGGCGTACTGGCGCTACCGCCGCTCGTACGCGCACCGACCGCCCCCGCTGGGGCCCGACCACCCGGCCCGCGCCGCCGTGGACGACGTCCTGCTCCGCCTGCCCGACGCCGCCCGCGCCGGCCTGCGTGCGGACACCGAGTCGCTCGCCGACGTCGTCGACCGCCTCCGCCCCTTCTGGGCCGAGACCCGTGGCGCGCTGGTCCGCGGCGAGTCGCTGCTCGTCGTGGGACACGGGAACTCGCTGCGCGCGCTCTCGGTCCTCGTCGACGAGCTCGCGCCCGAGGAGGTCGTGGACCTGAACGTCCCGACGGGGCAGCCGCTCGTGCGCCGGTTCGCGCACCGCCCCGGCGGCGGGCTCGAGCCGCTCGTGCGGGGCGGCACCTACCTCGACGCCGACGGCGCCGAGCACGCGCTCACCGCCCTGCGCGCCCGCGGCGGCACGTGACGATTCGATGCTCCTTGCCCGAATTCACCCACCCGTCCCCGTCCGGTTCGCGCCGTTCGCCCTGACGCGCGGGCCCGGTCCTGCCCATACTGAGTCATGACCGAGGCGCAGGCGATCCGCGAGCTCGTCGAGGCGGGCCTCGCCGGACCGACGGCGGACGAGTCGTTCGACCGGTTCGCGCGCCTCGTGCAGCGTCAGCTCGGGGTCCCCACGGCGCTCGTGTCGCTGGTCCTGGAGGACGAGCAGGTCTTCCCCGGCGCTCTGGGTCTGCCGGAGCCCTACCAGTCCCGACGACGCACCCCGTTGACCCACTCGTTCTGCCAGTACGTCGTCGACGACACGCAGCCGCTCGTCGTCGCGGACGCCCGGGACGTCCCGCACCTCGCCGACAACGGCGCGATCCACGACCTGGGCGTCGTGGCCTACGCGGGCTTCCCCATCTTCGACCCGCGGGGACGCGCCGTCGGCTCGCTCTGCGCGATCGACCGGCAGCCGCACACCTGGACGGACGGCGACCTCGCGACGCTCGCCGACCTGGCCGCGGCGTGCACGTCGGAGCTGCGGCTGCGCGTCGCGCGCGAGCGCGCGCGGCGGATGCAGCGGGTCGCGCTCACCGCGAACCGGCGGTCGCGGCTCCTGCTGGACCTCTCGGAGTCGTTCGCCGCGGCGCAGTCGGTGGGCGACGTGGCGGAACGGCTCGCGGCGGTCGGGGCGGGGATCGGTGCGCGCTACGCGGGCCTCGCCACGCTCGACGCAGCAGGCGTCCGGCTCACCTACACGACCCTCGACCACCTGGAACCGGGCGTGCCGCGCGCGTTCCGGCGGCTGCGCCTGGACGAGGCGCGCGGCGCGAGCGTCGCCGCCCGCACGCGCGAGCCCCTCTTCTTCCGGGACCACGCCGCGTACGCCGAGGCGTTCCCCGAGGCGGCCGCGATGATCGGGGCCGACGGCGTCGAGGCGCGCTGCTTCCTCCCCGTCCTGTCGGGCTCGTCGCTGCTCGGCGTGGTGTCGCTCGCGTGGGACACGACGCAGGAGTTCGACGACGACGCGGTGAAGACCCAGACGACCATCGCCACGTACGTGGGCCACGCCCTCGACCGGGTCCGGCTGCTCGAGGAGCGCCACCGCGTGGCGACGACGCTGCAGGCGGCGATGCTCACGGAGCTGCCCGCGATGCGCAGCGTCGAGCTCGCCGCGACGTACGTCTCCGCCACGCGCACGGACCAGGTCGGCGGTGACTGGTACGACGCCGTCGTCATCGACGACGACGCGTGCGTGCTCATGATCGGCGACGTCACCGGGCACGACATGCGTGCCGCCGCCCAGATGGGACAGCTCCGGTCGATGCTGCGCACCTTCGCGTGGTGCCAGGACGAGCCGCCGGCGACGCTGCTGCGCCTGCTCGACCGCGCGAACCGGGGCCTGGCGCTGCACGCGAGCGGCACGGCCGTCGTCGTGCGCCTGGACCGCACCCCCGACGGGTTCGACCTCGTGTGGTCCAACGCGGGCCACCCGATCCCCCTCGTCCTGCGGGCCGACGGCACGGTCGACCCGCTCGACGCGCCGCCCGACCTGATGCTCGGGGTCCTGCCGGGCGCGGCCCGGCACGACCACCGGACGCGGCTCTTCCCGGGCGACACGCTCCTGCTCTACACGGACGGGCTCGTCGAGCGGCGCGGCACGTCGTACGGGGAGCGGCTCGAGAGCCTGCGAGAGGCCCTCGCCGACCAGGTCGGCATCTCGACGACGGCCCTCCCGGACGCGCTCGTGCGCCGCCTCGTCGCCGGTTCCCAGCGCGACGACGTCGCGGTGCTGGCGCTGCGGGTGCGGCACACGGTCCCGCACCCGCCGCGCCCCGGCCGGCCGGCGACGGTGCGGCGCGACGTCCCGTACACGTCGGCCGCGATCGGCCAGTCCCGGCGCTGGGTCGACGACCTGCTGGAGAGCTGCGACGTCGCGCCGTCGGTCCGCCGCGTCGCGATGCTCCTGACGAGCGAGATCCTGACGAACGCCGTCCAGCACGCACGGGAGCCGGTCGAGGCGTCCGTCGAGGTGGGCCACCGGGTCCTGCGGGTGGGTGTCCAGGACGGGTCGTCGGTGCGGCCCCGTCTGCGGTCGCCCGAGCCGCACGAGACGGGCGGTCGCGGCGTGCAGTTCCTCGAGCGGTGCGCCCAGCGCTGGGGCGTCGACGTCGACGAGGAGGCGGAGGGCAAGGTCGTCTGGTTCGAGCTCGCGACGACCGACTGACGACCCCTGTGCCGTGTGGGGGGCGCCGGGTAGCGTGTGGTGTGGGCCACATCCCGTCCCCATCGCTCCCGACCGCTCCGGAGAGGCAGCTCGCCATGACCGACCTCGTCACCCCCGTCGACACGGTGGAGGGTTCCGCTGCGCCACGTCCCGCGAACCCGGTGCCCGAGCGAGAGGACCTCGACGTCGCGCTGGCGGCCTACCGCCGGGAGCTGACCGGCTACTGCTACCGGATGCTCGGCTCGGCCTTCGAGGCCGACGACGCGGTGCAGGAGACGCTGCTGCGCGCCTGGCGCTCCTACGACCGGTTCGAGGGCCGCTCGAGCCTGCGCTCGTGGCTCTACCGGATCGCGACGAACGTCTGCTTCGACGCTCTGGGCGCCCGCAAGCGCCGCGAGCGCCCCATGGGCCTCGGCGGACCGCAGCCCGCCGAGGTCGAGAACCTGGGACAGGTGCTCCCCGAGGAGACGTGGGTCGAGCCCGTGCCCGACGACCGCGTGCTCCCCCACGACGGCGACCCGGCCCAGGTGGCCGTGGGTCGCGAGAGCATCCGCCTCGCGTTCGTCGCCGCGCTGCAGTACCTCCCCCCGAAGCAGCGTGCCGTGCTGCTGCTGCGCGAGGTGCTGCGCTGGCAGGCCAGCGAGGTGGCCGAGCTGCTCGACACGTCCGTCGCGTCCGTCAACAGCGCGCTGCAGCGTGCGCGCGCCACGATGGCCGCCCGGGCGCACTGGAGCAGCGCGGGGGTGGACGACGCCGAGCGCGCGGACGGCGACGGTCCGGCCGCCGGACCGGGTGGCGCCCTCGGGGGTGCGCCCGGCGACGAGCAGAGCCTGGGCGACGAGGAGAAGCGGCTGCTCGAGCGCTACCTGGACGCGTTCGAGCGGTACGACATGGACGCGCTCGTCGCGATCCTCCACGCCGACGCCACGCTCTCCATGCCGCCGTACCCGCTGTGGATGCGCGGCACGGACGACATCGTCCGCTGGATGGTGGGTCCGGGCTGGGAGTGCGAGGGCTCGCGCCTGATCCCCGTGGCGGTGAACGGGACGTTCGGGTTCGGGCAGTACCGCCGTGCCGAGGGCGGCGGGTACGAGCCGTGGGCGCTGCAGGTGATCGAGACCCGGGGCGGCCGCGTCGTGGAGATCAACGCGTTCCTCGACACGGCCGCCTGGTTCCCGCTCTTCGGGCTGCCCGAGCGCCTCGACGCCTGACCGGGAGCGTCGTCCTCAGTCGAAGGTCTCGAGGAGCGTCTGCCGCTCCCCCTCCGTGAGGTTCGTGGCGACGAGCTTCCCGTGCACCCCGTGGAAACGCTCGCCGACGGCGTCGAGGTCGCCGTCCTCTGTGACGACGAACAGCGCGGAGGTCCCCGGCGTGACGCCCTCGCGGATCCGCTCGAGCTGGTCCTTGTCGATGCCGACGGCCGCCATGGCCTTGGACGCCGCGCCGATCGCGGCGCCGGCGGCCGCACCGACCAGCGGGATGAAGAAGAGCGTCCCGAGGAGCAGCCCCCAGAACGCGCCCCAGCCGCCGCCGCGCCACGTGTCCTGGTGGCCGTGCCGCGTCGTGGGCTTGGCCGCGCCCTCGGGCCACGTCACGACCGCGGAGTCGACGAGGCGGATGTGCCCCTCCGACGCGGCGGAGTGCAGGATGCCCGACGCCGTGTCGGCCCCTGCGGGTGTGTCGAAGCTCCAGACGGTGAAGGTTGCCATGATCGTCCTCCGGTCCTCTCGTGCTCGGTCCAGCCTGGGTGGTGAGGAGGGTCAGCCGAGGAGCTTGGCCTTGGCGGCCGCGAACTCGGCGTCGGTGAGCACACCGGAGGCGTGCAGCTGGCCGAGCCGCTCGAGCTGGCCCAGGAGGTCGCTGCCGCCGGAGGCGGCCGGCGCGGGAGCAGGTTGCGCGTACTGGGCCGCGGCCTGCTGGGCGGCCGCCTCGATACGGGCCTGCTCCTCCTGCGCCGCGGCCTGCTGCGCCTCCCAGGACTGCTGCTGGCGGTTCGCCTGACGACGGGAGACCGCGCCGGCGGTGGCCTGGGCGGTGCCGGCGATCACGGCGGTGCGGGCGGCGGTCCCGATGAGTCCGGGACGGCCGATGCGACGGATCGGCATGGTGGTTCTCCTTCGGGGGGTGGCGTGGTGGCCGGGTGGCGACCGTGCCGACGCTCGGGTGGTGGTCAGTCCTCGGCGAGCGCGAGGTCGGCGACCTCGTTGACCACCTCGGCCGGGATGCGCTCGCTGAACAGCACGACGCCGTCCGCGTCGGCGGCCGCGCCGACGACACCGCGGGCCCAGGTGTGCTCCACGACGAGCACGAGCGCCGACGTCCCCGGGGCGAGCCCGGCGGCCACCTCGTCGAGGTCCTCCTCGCCGGCCAGCCCGGCACCCGACAGCTCGATGTCGGTGATCTCGATCTCGTCGCCGAGGTCCGTGAGCTCGAGGAACTCGGCGTCGCCGTTCTCGGACCGGCGCACGACCGCCAGGTCGAGGAGCGTGACGGTGCCCTCCGCCAGGACGTCGGCGACGGCGGTCTGCACGCCGGACGGGACGCGGTCGGACGGGAACGCGATCGCGACGATCTCGACGGGACCGAAGCTGGAGCTGGCCATGGAGTGACTCCCGGGGTCGGAGGGGCGTGCGGCGGTCGGGGCGCCGGCAGCGGACGGGCCGGCGGACGGCGGTCGAGAGCTCGGCGACGCCGGCTCAGCGGGCGGCGCGCTCCGCCTCGTCGCCGTGGACGACGAGCGCCCACAGGACGAAGACGTCGAGCAGGATCGTCACGATCGACCACCACGGCGTGACCTGGAGGGTCGTGAACTGCGCGACGGCGTTGAGGACGACGAGGACGATGGCGACGAAGCGCGCCCAGCCCTTGCCCGCGAGGAGCGCGAACCCGGTCAGGACGAGCAGCAGCCCGATGACGAGATGGATCCACCCCCACGTGGAGACGTCCAGCACGACGACGCCCTGGTCCGTGACGCCGACGAGGCTGTTCGGGGAGAACACCGCGACGAGCCCGCTGATGGCGTTGAACAGACCGAGGGTGATGAGGACGATGCCGGCGAACCAGATCCAGCCGACCCACGCGGACACCTGCGACGAGCGAGCCATACCTTCACCTCGAGGATTCTCGGACCTCTCGACGGGCACCGGCCGGCGGCCGTCGACGTGCGCGGGACGATCGTGGCACCGATGGGGCGGTTCGGCATCCGGTGCGTCGTGCGCGCTCTGCCCGGAGCCCGCCGCTACGTTCGGGGCATGACGATCCCCCCAGCGCCGTCAGCCGAGCCGTCGCCGCCCGACGCGCCGCCCCACGCGCCGTCGGGCGTCCCGTCAGGCGCCGACGGCGACGGCACCCGGCCCGTCCAGCACGACTCCCGACAGCCGCCGCGCTGGGTGCCGCGCGCGCTCGTCATGGGCGTGGTCGCGGTGTTCGTGGCGGTCTTCGCCTGGTACGCCCTCGGGCAGCTCCAGGCGCTGGGCGTGAACATCCTCATCGCGTTCTTCATCGCCCTCGCGCTGGAGCCGATCGTCGTGTGGCTCGTGCGGCACGGGTGGCGTCGCGGTGTGGCGGCCGGCGTGTCGCTCATCGGGTCGATCGTCGTCGTCCTCGTCGTGCTCGCGCTGTTCGGGAACCTCTTCGTCCAGCAGCTCGTGCAGCTCGTGCAGACGATCCCCGCCCTGTACGAGGACGCGCGGGGCTTCCTCGAGGAGCGGTTCGACGTCATCGTCCCCGAGTCGGACGAGCTGCTGCGCGAGGCGTTCGACCAGTTCGGCCAGGACGTGGCCTCCGGCGCGCTGCTCGTGGGGACGACGATCATCGGCGGCATCTTCGCCTCGCTCACCATCCTCCTCGTCACCTACTACCTGCTGGCGGCCGGCCCGAGGTTCCGGGCCGCCGTCTGCCGGTGGCTCACGCCGAACCGTCAGGAGGAGGTGCTGCGCCTGTGGGAGATCACGCAGGTCAAGGTCTCCGACTTCATCAACTCGCGCATCGTGCTGGCGGCGCTGTCGAGCGTCTTCACGCTCGTGTTCCTGCTCATCGTGGGGACGCCGTACGCGCTGCCCCTCGCGGTCTTCACCGGCGTGGTGTCGCAGTTCGTCCCGACGATCGGCACCTACATCGGCGGCGCCCTGCCCGTCGCCGTCGCGCTCACGTCCCAGGGGTTGCCGCAGGCCCTCGCCGTCCTGGCGTTCATCATCGGCTACCAGCAGCTCGAGAACCTCTACTTCTCCCCGAAGGTGTCCGCGCGCGCCCTGGAGATGAACCCCGCGGTGAGCTTCGTCGTCGTGCTCGCGTTCGGCGCCGTGTTCGGGGCGCTCGGCGCGTTCCTCGCGCTCCCGATCGCCGCCACCATCCAGGCGGTCGCGAACACGTACCTGCAGCGCCACGAGCTGATCGACTCGCACCTCCTGCACGACCCGGGCGAGGAGGGCGGCGACGACGCCGCACCGCGCAGGCGGCGCCGCGACGGCGACGGCGGGGTGGCCCACCGTCGCCGGGCGAACCGCCGTGCCGCGGAGGAGGCCGCCCGGACGGTCGACGAGCGCCGGGCGGACGGGATCGAGTAGTCGACCCCGTCCGCCCACGGCCCGTCAGAGAGCGGTGATGCCGTCGCCGATCATCTTCGCGCCGATGACGAGCAGCAGGAGTGCCATCACCACGGCGTTGTTGTGGATCAGCCACGTCTTGAGCCCGTCGAGGAGCGCCGCCGCCCGCTCGCCCATCGACACGTAGATGACCACGGGTGTCGCGACTCCGAGGCTCGCCACGACCGCGAACACGACCGCCGCGGTGACGCTCACCGCGACGTCGCCGCCCGCGGCGGACCCGATCGCCACGCCGCCCGACACCGCGAGCAGCAGGTTCTTCGGGTTGACCGCGCCGAGCAGCACGGCGAGGCCGAGCGCCTTGACGGGGGTGAACGAGTCGATCGCGGCCATCCACCTCGGGGCGGGCGGCTCGACGTCTCCGCGGGGGCGCCCCCGCCACTGTCGCACCGCGACGAGCAGCAGCAGCACGCCGAGCACGATCTTGAGCCACCCGACCCAGTCGGCCGGTCCGGCGGTGGCCGGCGTCCCCGAGCCCGCCAGCAGGGCGACGACGAGCGCGACGGCCCCGACGGCCACGAACCAGCCCAGCAGGAAGGCGAACGCGTTCGCCCTCGCCTTCCCGCTGGTGAGCATGAGGACCACGGCCACGATCGGCAGCGGGCTGATCATCACGCCGACGGCGACCGGCAGCGACTGGCCGATCGCGCCTCCCACGGCGAGCTCCCCGGCCCTGGCCGGCTCAGGCGTTCTCGTCGAAGGCGGCGCGGAGCTTCGCCTCCTCGTCCGCGGAGAGGTTGGTCTGGATCAGCTCCCCGTGGATGCCCTGGGCCTGCAGGCCCTCGTGGACGCGGTCCACGACGGCGCCCGACGTGAGGAGGAACAGCGCCGACGTCCCCGGGGTCACCTTGCTGCGCACCGAGTCGATGAAGTCGTCGTCGATGCCGACGTCGGTCAGCGAGCCGGCGATCGCGCCGGAGGCCGCCCCGATGGCCGCGCCGAGCAGCGGCACGAAGAACAGCAGCCCGAACAGCAGGCCCCAGAACGTCCCGCCCAGCGCACCGACCGCCGTCGTGTTGTTGCCCTGGTGGGTCTTCGGCTTCTTCTTCCCCTCCTCCCAGGACACGGTCGCCGCGTCCTGGACCTGGATGAGCTCCTGCTTCTGCAGCGCGAGGAGCGCGTCCTCGGCGCGCTGCGCGCCGTCGGGGGTGTCGAACTTCCACACGGTCAGAGTTGCCACTTCGTGCCTTCTTCCGTCGATGTCGTCCGGCTGTCGTCGTGCGTCCGCCGCGGGCCCCGGACGTGCCGGTACGCGGCGGGTCGACGCTATGGCGGGGGTGGGGGCACCGCCACCGGAACCGCGCCGCCGCGCGCGGTTCCGGATGCACTGCGTCCGGGCCCGTGGTTCCCTTCCCCTGTGCCGACGGACGCGCCGACGGGTGGGCCGACCGACAGGTCGCAGGACGTGCCGGCGGTTGCGCCGGGCGGGCCCCCCGCGCGCCCGCTCTCCACCCGGCACCTCCTCTCGCTCGTCGTCCCGTCCCTCGTGATCGGTGCCCTGAGCGCGGTCACCCTCGTCGCGCTGTCCTCGCTCGCCACGTGGATCCAGCACCTCGTGTGGGACCGGCTGCCCGACGCCTGGGGCGTCACGACGACGGAGACGTGGTGGACGGTCATGGTCCTCACGCTCACCGGCCTGCTCGTCGGTGCGACGATCCGGTGGGCGCCCGGGCACGCGGGCGTGGACCCGGCCACGGCGGACCTCGTCGCGGCCCCGCTGCCGCTGCGGTCGTTGCCGGGTCTCGCCGTCGCGCTCGTGCTCGGCCTCGCGGGCGGTGTGAGCCTCGGCCCCGAGAACCCGATCATCGCGATCAACGTGGCGCTCGCCGTCTGGCTGCTGTGCCGGCCCCGGCTCGGGGTCCCGGTGAACGGGGCCGTCGGGCTCGCCATGGCGGGCACCATCGGGGCGATGTTCGCGACGCCGCTCGCCGCCGCGCTGGTGCTCACCGAGACGTTCGCCGAGCGCGGCGACCGGTCCGGGCCGCTGTTCGACCGGCTGTTCGCCCCGATCGTCGCGGCCGGCGCGGGCACCATGACCATGGTCGTCTTCGAGACCCCGACCTTCGAGATCGACCTCCCCGCGTACCCCGGGGTCCAGCCGGGGGACCTCGTCGGGGCGACCGTCGTCGGGATCGTCGCGGCCGGGCTCACGCTGCTCGCCGTGCTCGCCTTCCCGGTGGTCCACCGCACGTTCCACCGGATGCGCAGTCCCGTGCTCGCCCTCGGTGCCGGCGGCCTCGTCCTCGGGCTGCTCGGGGTCGTCGGCGGACCGCTCACGCTGTTCAAGGGCCTCGAGGAGATGAAGGAGCTCTCGGCGGAGGCCGACGAGCTCGCCTGGACCGCGATCCTGCTCATGGCGCTCGTCAAGATCGTCGCGCTCGTCGTCGCCGCCGGGGCGGGCTTCCGTGGCGGGCGCATCTTCCCCACGGTCTTCATCGGGGTCGCGATCGGCCTCGCCGCGACGTCGCTGGTTCCGGCGGTGCCGGCCGCCGTCGCCGTCTCGTCCGCGGTGCTCGGCTCCGTCATCGTCGTGAGCCGCGACGGCTGGCTCGCCCTCTTCATGGCGGCCGTCGTCGTGGGCGACGCGCGCCTCCTGCCGGTCCTGTGCCTGGCGATCGTCCCGCTGTGGCTCGCCGCGCGGTCGATGCCCCCGCTGCGCGTCGCACCTCCCGCCGAGGGCGCCGGCGAGTTCCCCGCGCTCGCGCCCCGCCCCTGAGCCGGGCCGTCTATCCCGTCGGCGTCGCGCGCGTCGCGGCGATGGCCGTGTCGACGTCGGGGTAGACGGGCGGCCGGTCGTCGCGCCGGAGGACGGCGCGCAGCTCGTCGCGGACCTGGCCGACGTCGCGCGCGAGCACGAGCGTCGCGCCGGTGCGCGCGAGGTCGGTGCGCAGCGTCACGAGCATCTCGGCCGCCGCGGAGTCGAGGAACGGCACGGTCTCGGTGTCGAGGACGACCGTGCGAGGCCGCTCGGCCTCGGCGAGCCCGCGGACGGCCGCCCGCACGGTGTCGGCGTTGGCGAAGAACAGCCCGGACTCGACCCGCACGACCAGCACCCCGGGGACGTGCTCGCCCGCGGGCCGACCGAGCGCGGCCCGCCGGTCCTCGTCGACCCACACGCCCTCGCCGCTGCGGACCAGACGGGCGACGTGCGGGCGCGATGCCCGCCCCAGCAGCAGGAGCAGCGAGAGCAGGACGCCGATGACGAGGCCCGGCAGGGTGTCGAGCACGAGCACGCCGAGCGCCGTGGCGAGCGCCGCCCAGAAGTCGTGACGCGCGGACCCTCCGTAGAGCTTCCGCGAGAGCGGGGTGGCGTAGCCGTACAGGCGCCGCAGCGACCGCACGTCGACGAGCTCGACCACGGCGGCGATGACCACGGCGGCCAGCGTGGCCTCGGGCAGGGACTCGAAGACGGGCGTGAGGAAGAGGAGCGTGAGGACCACCAGCACGGCGGCGGTGAGCCCGGACAGCTGGCTCCTGGCCCCCGCGCCGCCGTTCACCGCCGTCTTCGACAGGCTGCCGTTGACGACCATCCCGGACGCGAGGCCGGAACCGAGGTTCGCCGCGCCCATGCCGACCAGCTCACGGTTGGGGTCGATGTCGTACCCCTCGCGCGCGGCGTACGTCTTGGCCGCGCCCAGCGCCTCCGCGAAGCCGACGAGCATCACGCCGGCCGACGGACCGATGAGCGCGGTGTAGTCGCCCCAGTCCATGTCGGGGAACCCGAGGGCGGGCAGGCCCGCGTCGATGGGCCCGACGACGTCGACGCCGCGGTCGTCGAGCGACAGGACGAGGATCGCTGCGATGCCCAGCGCGACCGCGACGAGCGAGCCGGGGACCTTCGGCGCCCAGCGCTTGAGCGCCAGGAGGAGCACGAGCGTCCCCAGCCCGAGCACGACCGTGGTCCCGTTCGCGCTGCCGAGCTCGGTCACGACCGCCCAGGCCTTCTCGAAGAAGTTCCCCTCGCCCTTCTCGACGCCGAGCAGCGACGGGAGCTGCCCGACGATGATGGTGAGCGCGACGCCGACGACGAACCCCTTGAGCACGGGCTCGGAGATGAAGGACGCGACGAACCCGAGCCGCGCTATCCCTGCGACCAGGCAGAGCACACCCGTGACGAGCGCGACGCCCGTGGTCAGCGCCGTGAAGAACTGGGCGTCCCCCGGCGCGAAGACGGCGACGACGCCCGCCGAGAGCGCGGCCGTCGCCGACATCGGCCCGACGACGAGGTGCCGCGAGCTGCCGAACACCGCGTAGAGGATCAACGACGGCACGGCCGAGTACAGGCCGACCACCGGCGACACGCCCGCGATCGTCGCGTACGCCAGCGACTCCGGCACGAGCACGGCCCAGACCGTGAGCCCCGCGACCAGGTCGTCCTGGAGCCACGCCTTCTGGTAGCCGCGGAGCGACCCGAGGAGGAGCGGCGCCCGACCGCGGGGGGCAGGTGCGGCTCGTCCGGTCATCGGTCATCCCTCGCCTCGGTCGAACGCTCGGCAGGACCGCCTCGAACGCGCCGGTCGGGACCAAGACAACTCTGCGGACCGGACGCACCGCAACCGCACGCGCCGGGCCCGGCGATCGGAGTGCTCGTCGGCGTCCCGGCCGGGTCGCCCGGAAGGTCGGGACACCGGCCCCTGGGACCCGGGACGCACCCCGCACGACGCTTCCCCCGTCAGCACCGAGGCGCGGAGGGACCGCGCCCGACCAGGGAGGACCTCTCATGCACGACGGACCGCTCACCGCCCCCTCGCCCCTCGCCACCGAGGCCGCACGCCGACCGCGCGGCTCGTCGCCCCGCGCGTGGGCGTGGACCGGGCTGGCCGCCGGGATCCTCGGGCTCGTGTCGATGGAGTCGTCGATGCGGCTCGGCCAGAACTGGGAGGAGACCGCCGGGGACGCCGACGCGATCGTCGCGGACCTCGCCGGCCGCACGGGCACGATGCTCGTCTTCCACACCGCGACGATCGTGTGCGCGCTGCTCGTGCTGGTGTTCGCCGCGGGCCTGCGCCGACGCCTCGACGCCCAGGCACCGGCAGGCTCGCTCCTGCCGACGGTCGCCGGGTGGGGGCTCGTGCTCGTGTCCGTCGCGGGGCTGCTCGGCTCGGGCCTCGACACGCAGTTCATGTTCGGGTTCGCCGAGCCCGACCTCATCGTCCCGGAGTCCGGCGCGTTCTACAGCGACTGGGTCGCGACGATCCCCTGGCTGTGGGTCGGCGCGGGCGTGACCGGCGTGGCCCTGGGCGTCGCGGCGCTGCGGCACGGTGCGGCGCCGCGGTGGATCGGCGTCGTCGGCGTCGTGCTCGGCGGACTCACGCTCCTCGCGGGCGTCTCGCCGCTGCAGTACATGGCCGGGTTCGTCGGGCCGGTCTGGCTCGTCGTCACCGCGCTCGGCTTCGCGCTCGGGGACCGGCGCTGAGCGGCTCGCGCCCGCCCGCGCACGCACCCACGGCCGCCCGACGGCGCACGGTCACCCCGCGCCGTCGGGCACCGGGTGATCTCCCCGCCGAGGTCTGGTCGCCGCGCGTGCCGCGGCCCTACCGTGGGCCCGTGGCCGGTCCCGGGCCCGGCCGCGCCGGGATGCCCCGCACGCGCTGGTTCCTCGGCGGAGCCGTAGGAGCTCTCGCCTGGCTGCTCGGCGGCTCGGCCCTGCTGCTCCAGCTCGCGTCCGGGGTCCCGCTGGTCCTCGGGGACCTGCTGTTCGTCGTCGTCGACGCGACCGTCGCCATCGTCTACGGCACGGTCGCCGCCGTGGTCCTCGCGCGGCGGCCGCACGTCGTCGGGTGGCTCACCGCCCTCGCGGCGCTCGGCGCGGGCGTCGCCGCGCTCGGCGGCGGCTGGCGCAGCTACGCGTCGGCCCACCCGGCGCTCCCCCCGCTCACGCCCCTGGCCGACGCCTACGGCTGGGCGTGGGTGCCGGGGACGGTCGGCCTGTTCGTCCTCGTGCCGTGGTTCGTGCGCTCGGGGCGCCTCGGGGCGGGCGCGTGGTGCGGGGTGGCCGCCGGCGCCGCGTCGATCGGGTTCTTCCTCCTCGCCCCGACGGACGACCCCCGGCCCGCGATCCTGGGCGTCGTCGTCGTCGGGCTCGTCACCGCCGCCGCGACGGCGTGGCGGTGGCGCCGCGGACCGGTCGAGGACCGGCGCGGTCTCGGTCTCCTCGCGCTCGGCACCGCCCTCATGGCGCTGTCCTTCGTCCCCCTGCTGGGCACGTGGGCGGACACGGACGTGATCCTGGCCCTGCCGCTCACGCACCTCGCGTGCCAGGCGCTGTTCCCCGCCGCGATCCTCGTGTGCGTGCTGCGGAACCGGCTCTGGGGCGTCGACCTCGTGCTGTCCCGGGCGACGGTCGCCGCGATGCTCGCCGTCGGTCTCGCGGTCGTCTACGGCGCGGTGGTCGTCGTCGCCGCGACCGTCGTCGACGGCGCGGCGGCCCAGGTCGTCGCGGCGGTGGGCGTCGCGCTCGCGGTCCAGCCCCTGCACGCGTGGCTGCGGCGGCGCGTGCACGTGCTGGTCTACGGGGACGGCGGCGACCCGGGCCGCGCCGCCCTCAGCGTCGGCCGGCGCCTGTCGACCGCGGCGACCGCGGACGAGCTGGTCGCGGGCCTCGCGGTCGGTGTGCGCGAGGCGCTCCGGCTCGAGTCCGTGACGGTCGAGTGGCCGGTCGCGGCGGGCAGCGGTCCCTTTGCCGACGGCGGGGCGCGACGCGCCGACGTCCGGACGATCGAGCACGGCGGGCGCGTGCTCGGACGCGTGCACGTCGTCCCCCGCGCCGGCGAGCGCCTCGACGCCCGCACGGACGACGCGCTCGACCAGCTCCTGCCCGTCCTCGGCGCGGGACTCGCGCTCGCGCAGGGCGCCCGCGAGCTCGAGGCCGCGCGCGACGCGACGACGCGCGCCCGGCTGGCGGAGCGGCGCGTCATCCGGCGCGAGCTGCACGACGGCGTCGGACCGTGGCTCACCGGTCTCCGGCTGGGCCTCCAGGGGGCGCGCAACGTGCTGGGGAGCGACCCGGCCGCCGCGGCGGCGATCCTCGACGCGCTCGGCGCCGAGGCCGGTCAGCGCGTCGAGGACGTCCGCGCCCTGTCGCGGAGCCTCCTCCCGCCGTCGCTCGAGGAGCTCGGGCTCGAGGCCGCGCTGGGCGAGCTCGCCGGCCGCCAGGCGGTCGCGGGCTTCGTCGTCGACGTGCGGTGCGACCCGTGCGCCGGCCTCGACCCGCGAGTCGCCGCGGCCGCGTACGCGATCGCGAGCGAGTCGGTCGTCAACGCGGCGCGCTACGCGGGCGTCGACGAGTGCCGGCTCGAGGTCCGGGTGCGCGACGGGAACCTCGTCGTCACGGTCGAGGACCACGGGGTCGGCGTCGCGCCCGGTGCACGGCCGGGCGTCGGGTCGCGGTCCCTCCGCGAGCGCGCGGACGAGCTCGGCGGCAGCGTCGTGGTCACGACGGCGCGCGCCGGCCGGGACGCGACGGGGCCGGCGGGGCTGACGGAGCCGGCGGGGTCGACCGACGGCGCGGACCGGCCGGGGACGCGCGTGCTCGCCGTCCTGCCGCTGGTGCCGGGAGGAGCGTCCGCCGGAGCGCGCCCCGTGACCGGCGCGGGGGCGCGCGAGGCCGTCCGGTGACGGTCGACGTGGTCGTGGTCGACGACCACCCGGTCTTCCGGCTCGGCCTCGTGGCGCTGCTCGACTCGCTCGACGGCGTGCGCGTCGTCGGGCACGCGGCCGGCGCAGCGGAGGCGCGCGCGGTGCTGGGGCTCAGCGCACCGCCTGGGACGAGCGCCGACGTCGTGCTCATGGACGTGGACCTCGGCGACGGGTCCGGGGTCGAGGTCACGCGCGAGCTCGTCCGCGCCCGGCCCGGCGTCCGCGTGCTCGTCGTGACGATGCACGAGGACGCCGACGTCGTCGTCGCGGCCGTGCGTGCGGGCGCGCGCGGCTACCTCGTGAAGACGGCGAGCCCCACCGAGATCGAGCGTGCCGTGCGCGCCGTCGCCGACGGCGCGATGATCCTCGGCCCGGCCGTGGCCGACCGCGCGATGGCGTACGTCGTCGGCGGTCGGTCGGCCGTGCGCGTGCCGTTCCCGCAGCTCACCGACCGCGAGCGCGAGGTGCTCGACCTCGTCGCGGCCGGTCTCGACAACACCGCGATCTCGCGGCGGCTCGTGCTGAGCCCCAAGACCGTCCGCAACCACGTGACGAACGTGCTCACCAAGCTCGGCGCGCGCGACCGCGCCGCGGCGATCGTCGCGGCGCGCGAGGAAGGGCTCGGTCGGGCCTGACGGCCGGCCCGGTGCGGAGGGTCACGGGTGCGCCACGGTCGCGCGCGTCAGGACCACTGCGCCGTGCAGCGACTGGACCCTGCCCGTGAGGGCCGCGTCGCGCCCCAGCGAGATGTCGCCGTCGGCCAGGAACGTGCCGCGAGCGGTCGCGGTGTCGGAGATGGTGATGCCGGAGGTGCCGGAGGTGCCGCGGAAGAAGACTCGATCCGCGGACGCGCCGTTCCGCAGGACGACGCGCGCGCCGGCGGCGAGCGTGATCGCCGTCGCGGAGAGGACGAAGACGGCACTCGTGTCGCCTCGCGCGTCGAGCGTGAGCGTCTGCGTGATCTGGACTGCACCGGAGCGTCTCCCGACGCCGGGGTAGAACGTGCCGGTCACGGTCGCCGGCAGGTTGACCGTCGTGGCACGGGCGTCGATCGCGGCGGCGAGGGCGAGCGCGTCGGTGCGCGCGTTGCGCGCTGCCACCGTGTTCCGCTCGATGGTGCCGGTGACGTCCCAGGGCCAGAAGCCCGAGACCGTGGAGCCGGGCGCGACCGCCACGTCGCCGGTGATGGAGCTGCCGATACCGAGGAACGCCTGGTTCGCGACGCGTGTGGCGGCGAGGACGGTGTAGGTGGCGGCGCGCCCGAGCCGGAGCGGAGCGGCGGTCGCGACGCGGAACGTGTTGCCCGTGCTGACGGTGCGCGCCGTGAACGCGGCCGTCACCGTCTCCCCCCGCACGCTCGCCACGGCACCGAGCCCGAGCACCCCGAGCGCGGCCAGCGCCGAGCGGCGGCTGGGCCCGCCCGGCGCCGGCGGGGACGACGTCGTGTCCAGGCGGGCGCCGGGTCGTGGGACGCGCTCGGGCCACCACCAGGCGACGACGAGGAACGCCGCGATCGTCACGGCGCCCCACAGCGCCACGAGCCCGAGCCTGCCGTGCGCGATCCACAGGCTCGGCAGGCCCACCCAGGGCACGAGCAGTCGCGCCTGCCCGGTGATCTGGCTCCGGGTGATCTGGGTGCTGTCGACCGTCGGGTTCGCGTCGCCCGCAGTGACCCATCGGCCATCCTCCTCCCCGGACGCGACGATGCGGTGGAGCCGGGACCCGCTCTCCCCGCTCGGCTCGGCGGCTGCGGGCGTGCGGAACTGCACCACGCCGCCGAGCGGGACGGGCGAGTCGGAGGGGAGGTCGGTCAGGAGGACCAGATCCCCTGGGTCGATGTGCGGTCGCATCGACCCGGTCTGGACGACCGACCCGTGCCAGCCGACGGCGAGAGGCACGAGAGAGATCGCCGTGAGGGCGAGCGTCAGGACGAGGAACACCTCGGCCAGGACGCCCAGGCACAGCGCCGCCCAGCCGTCCCGGGAGAAGACCGCCGGGACGGCGGAGCGGACACTGCGGTGCACCGGTCGACGTGGGCTCGGGCTCAGGCCGTGGGCGCCTCGTCGCTCTGCAGCTCCCACACGAGGTCGACGGAGACCTGGGCGCCCTGCAGCGCGTCCACCTGCTGCTGCGTCAGGCCCGTGGTGTCGAAGGTCCACGTCCCGCGGTAGGACATCGACTCGCCGGGGGTCCCCGTCGTCTCCCAGGCGGCGCCACCGGTCGCGAAGTCGTGGTTGTTCGCCACCAGGTCGACGAGAGTGGCCGGCGGCAGCGCGCCGGGGACCGGCTCGAACCCGTCACAGCTCTCGAAGGAGCCGCCCGTGCCCCGCTCGACCTGGAACTCGATGTAGTTCTCCAGGCCCTGCGCGGACGTCGACAGGTTCTCCATGTAGGCGCGGACCTCGCCGGGCACGTTGGACCCGGAGGTCACCACGATGCACCGCTGCCCGGTCTCGCCGGGGACGAGGCCAGACTCGGTGAAGCCGGCGCGACCGGCGTCGTCGTCGGTGAGCACCACCTGTCCGGTGCTCCACGAGTTGCCCGCGTTGCGCGTGGTGGCGGTGAAGGCTGCGGTCGAGCTCTGCCAGACCAGTGCACCGGCCGCGAGGACGGCGACCGGGACGACGGCGAGAGCGGATGCGCGCCGAAGGCGCGACGAAGGAACTGACATGAGAGGCCCCCCTGCTCGAGGTCACCGCCCCCTGCGGCGACCTGTCGGCCCCCACGCTACGTGTCTCCCGACCCGTCACGCATCCTCCGTCCGCCATCCGGCTACGCGTCGTCGTCCTGGATCACGGACAGCACGTTGCCCGCCGGGTCGCGGAACCACGCGATGAGCGGGCCGCCGCCGCGGAAGACGAAGTCGTCGTCCGTCTCGACGGGCGTGCCGGCGTACCGCTCGAACGCGACACCGCGCTCGCGGAGGCTCGCGACGGTGCCGGGCACGTCCCGCACCGGGAAGTTGAGGACCGTGTACGACGCCGGCTCGTGCGCGTCGCCCTTCGGGTACACGAGCACGCCGGTCGTGCCGGGCACGTCGAGCCACAGCAGGTCGTTACCGCGGACGGGCAGGCCGAGCACGTCACCGTAGAACCGCCGGGCCGCGTCGACGTCGTCGACCGAGAACCCGCTGAACGCCTTGTCGAGCATGGTGCCTCCTTGGACGGGCCGGGCTCGGGCGCCTCGGCCTCCTCAGGGTCGACCGTCGGGACGCCGTGCGCTCATCGGCCCGCCGTCGGTGGCGTGCGGCAGGATGGCGCCATGACCGAGAGCGCCGAGGACACCGCCGCACCGGCAGCCGCGGGCGGCGACCTGCTGCTGCTGGACACCGCGAGCCTGTACTTCCGGGCGTTCTTCGGAGTACCCGACTCGGTCAGGGCCCCGGACGGCACACCCGTCAACGCGGTCCGCGGCCTGCTCGACATGATCGCGACGCTCGTCGGCGACCGGCGGCCCGGGCGTCTCGTGGCCTGCTGGGACGACGACTGGCGGCCGGCGTTCCGCGTCGAGGCGATCCCGTCGTACAAGGCGCACCGCGTCGCGCGCGACGAGCCGGGCACGACGGGCGTCGAGGAGGTCCCGGAGAAGCTCCTCGCCCAGGTGCCCGTCATCGTCGAGGTGCTCGCCGCGCTCGGGATCGCCCGCGTCGGCTCTCCCGGCTACGAGGCGGACGACGTCATCGGCACGCTCACCGCGCGCGAGGTCGCGCGCGCCGCGGCGGCGGGCGAGGAGCCCGCGGCGCCGGTCGGCCGCACGGACCGGGCCCGCGTCGAGGTCGTCACGGGAGACCGCGACCTGTTCCAGCTCGTCGACGACGCGGCGGGCGTGCGGATCCTCTACCCGACGAAGGGCGTGCGGAACCTCGACGTGGTCGACCAGGCACGGCTCACGGAGCGCTACGGGCTGCCGTCGGGCGCGGCGTACGCCGACATGGCCGTCCTGCGCGGCGACCCGAGCGACGGCCTCCCGGGCGTCCCGGGCATCGGCGAGAAGACGGCGGTGGCGCTGCTCGACCGCTACGGAGACCTCGCCGGGGTGCTCGCCGCGCGCGACGCGGGCGACGCCGGGCTCACGGCGACGCAGCGGCGACGCCTCACCGAGGCGGCGGACTACCTCGCGGTCGCTCCCGTGGTCGTGCAGGTGGCGCGCGACGCTCCCGTGGGCGACCTCGACGACGCGCTCCCCGCCGCGCCCGCGGACCCCGAGGCTCTCGAGGTGCTCACCGAGCGCTGGGGACTGAGGTCGTCGGTGCAGCGCGTGCTCGACGCCCTCGGCGACGCCACCGGCTGACACTCCACCCCGAGGTGCCCGGCCGCCCTTCACCCGCGCGTCGTGGCACGACCAGGACCCCGCTCCCTCTCTCTCCTCGGTGCGGCCGCGGTGTCACGTCCTGCGCGTCGCGCACGTCAGAGGGGGGTGACGCCCGAACGGCGCCACGAGATCCGTCCAGGAACCGAGGGGAACACCATGCGCGAGAGCACGACGGCCCAGACCTCAGACACCACGAACGACCTCACGCCCGACGCCGTCGCCGGCCTCCGCGAGCGCGTCGCCGGCAGCGTCCTCGTCCGGGGGGACGCGCCCGACGGCGGCCCGACGGCCGCCGAGGCGGTCGCCCCGCACAGCACGCTCGTCGCGCACGACCCGGCCGTGGTGGTCGTCGCTACGACGGAGGACGACGTCGCCGAGGCCGTGCGGTTCGCCTCCTCCCACGACCTCCCGGTCCGCCTGCACGCGACGGGCCACGGTGCCGCGTGGCCCGTCACCGACGGTGTCGTCGTCGCCACCGAGGGCCTGGCGGGAGTCGAGGTGGACCCGGGGACACGGATGGCGCGCATCGGCGCCGGGACGCGCTGGCAGGCCGTGGTCGACGCCGCGGGCGAGCACGGCCTCGCCCCGGTGACGGGCTCGTCGACGCACGTGGGCGTCGTCGGCTACACGCTCGGCGGAGGCTTCGGGCCGCTCGTGCGCAGCCACGGCCTCACCACCGACTGGGTGCGCGGCTTCCGCGTCGTGCTCGCCGACGGGTCGGTCGTCGAGGCGGACGCCGGTTCCGAGCCCGACCTCTACTGGGCGCTGCGCGGCGGCAAGGGCGGCCTGGGGGTCGTCACGCGCGTCGACGTCGAGCTCGTGCCGCTGGCGTCCCTCTACGCGGGCTCGATCATGTTCGACACGGCCCACGTCGACGAGGTCTTCCGCGGCTGGGCGGCCTGGACGGCGACCGCTCCCGACGACGTCTCGACGTCCGTGGTCCTGCTGGCCCTGCCCGACCTCCCGTTCGTCCCCGAGCCGCTGCGGGGGAAGAACGTCCTCACGCTCCGCTTCGCCTACCCGGGCGACGCCACCGAGGGCGAGCGGCTCGCCGCGCCGCTACGGGCGCTCGCTCCCGCGCTGACCGACACGGTCGCGACCATCCCGACGACGGCCGTCGCGTCGATCCACGCCGACCCGGAGGACGCCGGGCCGTCGTGGGTGTCCGGCGCGGCGCTGCGGACGATCGACGACGCGTTCGTGGCGCGGTTCCTCGCCGAGTACGGGCCGGCGAGCTCGTCGCCGTTCGTCGCCGCGGAGGTCCGGCACCTGGGCGGTGCCGCGGCCCGCGACGTGGACGGCGGGTCGGCCGCCGGTGGACGGACCGCGGGCTACCTGGTGAGCCTCGTCGGCGTGAACCCGCCGGCCGTGCCCGACATGGTCGCGAGCGCCGCCGCGCTCGCGCAGTGGTCGGCGCCGTGGGCCGCGAGCGAGACGAACGTCAACTTCCTCCCCGCGCCGTGGACCGACGAGGCCCTGTCCCGCGCGTGGTCGCCGGAGACGGCCGCGCGCCTGCGGTCGGTGCGCGCGGCCTACGACCCGGCGGGGAGGTTCCCGTTCGGCTCCTGACGCCCGGCGCTCAGGACTCGAACAGCGCGGTGAGCCGGGGCAGGCGACGGGCGTTCTCGCCGTCGTCGTCGAAGTCCCAGCTCTCGCCCCACGGCTCGGCACCGGAACCCGCGTGCGACGAGGAGTCGCGCGCCGCGAAGTACGCCTCGTCGTCCTCGCCCGTCACCCGGGACCACGCGTCGCCGACCAGCGCGTCGAGCGACTCGAAGCCGAACCACGCCGAGCCCTCGCCGGCCATCGCGGCGACCGCCGGGTGGTCGGCGAGGGAGTCCGGGTCGGCGACCGCCCGCTCGAACGTCCCCCGGCCGGCGAGGATCAACCCGTCGCGGAAGTCCATGAAGCCGTCGTCGCTGCACCCGCCCTCGACGACGTACGCGGCGCCCCAGACCGTCCACCCGTAGGCCGCGTCCGCCACGTCGTCCGCGGCGGCGGCGAACGCGAGCACCTGGTCGGCGTCGAGCTTCTCGACGAGGAGGTCGGTCAGGGCGTCGGGCAGCGGGTCGTCGTCGGCGCCGCGGTCGTCCGCGCCCGCGCCGGCACGGCCGCGGGCCTCCTCGACGAGCGCCCAGAACGTGTCGTGGTCCATGGCGGGGAAGGTAGCGGGGCCCGCCCACACCGCGCGACGGTCACGGGCGGGCGTGCTCGAAGATCACGGTCGTGCTCGTCCCGGCCACCTCGGGACGGAGGCTCAGCGTGCGGGACACGAGGTCGCGCAGCGCGTCCGAGTCGGCGACCGCGACGTGCAGGAGGAAGTCGCGGTCACCCGTGACGAAGAAGACGCCCTCGACGTGGGGCAGCGTGAGCAGGTAGTCGCGGAACGCCTCGAGACCCTGGCGCGCGCCGGCCTGGAGGCGGATCGCGATGAGTGCCTGGAGACCGCGGCCCACGGCGGCCGGGTCGACGTCGGCGCGGAACCCCCGCACGACGCCCCGGTCGACGAGCGAGCGCACGCGCGCGTGGCACGTCGACGGCGCGATGCCGACCTGGGCGGCGATCGCGGCGTTCGTCGCGCGCGCGTCCGTCGTGAGGACGTCGAGGATGCGGCGGTCGGTCTCGTCGAGCTCGACCGGACCGCGAACGGGTCGAAGATCCTTCGGTGCCACCGTGCCACCCATCGCCCTCTCCCTAACGTCGTTGATCTGAAACCTCACTGTACCGAGGTTCCTTCGGCAGATCTTGCCCGGCACCGAACGATCGACCACCCTGGGACGTGCGCGGCACCACCCCGTCGCGCACCAGCCACACGCCCGCCTCGCGACCCGCGAGGCGGGCGTCGGGCGAAGGAGCCCGACGTGAGCGTGTCGTCCCGCCGTACCCTCAGCACCCGCGCACCCCGTCCCGCCCCGCGGACCGCCGTCGTCGTCGGCGCCGGCATGGTCGGCCTCGCGACGGCCTGGCACCTCCAGGAGCGGGGCGTCCAGGTGACGGTCCTCGACCGCGAGGGCGTCGCCGCGGGATCGTCGTGGGGCAACGCCGGCTGGCTCACGCCCGGCATGGCGATGCCGCTCGCCGACCCGTCGCTGTGGACGTACGGGCCGAGGGCTCTCCTCGACCCCACCGCGCCGCTGCACGTCCCGCTCCGGTTCGACCCACGCCTGTGGACCTTCCTCGCCCGCTTCATGTCCCACGCGACGCTACGCCGCTGGGACGCGGCGATGGCCGCCCTGACGCCGATCGACCGGGTCGCGCTCGACGCGTTCGACGAGCTCGCCGCGGGCGGCGCCGTCGGTCATGCCGTGGGTGCCCGCACGACGCCCGGACCGTTCACGATCGCGTTCGAGCACGAGCGCGAGGCGCGGCCGTTCCTGCGCGAGCTCGAGCACGTCGCCGCGGCGGGCCAGCAGGTGCCGGTCCGCCACCTCGAGGCCGGTGAGCGCGCGCCGCAGCTCACCGACCGGCTGTCGACCGTCCTCGCGCTCGAGGGCCAGCGCTTCCTCGAGCCGGGACCGTTCGTCCACGCGCTCGCCGACTCCGTCCGGGCGCGCGGCGGCCGCGTCGTCGCGGGGACCGACGTCCGCGCCGTGCGTCCCCGCCGCGCCGCCGGGGACGGCGACCGGTCCCGGGTGTCGTTGCGCGTCGTCGGGCCGGAGGGCGAGACGGTGCTGGACACGGACGCCGTCGTCCTCGCCACGGGCGCGTGGCTGCCGCGGCTCGCGGCGCCGCTCGGCGTGCGCACGCGCGTGCAGGCGGGCCGCGGGTACTCGTTCACCGTGAAGACCGACGCGGCCGTCGAGACGCCCGTCTACCTGCCCGCACGCCGGGTGGCGTGCACCCCGTACCAGGGCCGGCTCCGCATCGCGGGCACGATGGAGTTCCGCGGGCCCGACGAGCCCTTCCAGCCGCGGCGCGTCGAGGCGATCGTCGCGTCGGTCCGGCACCTCTTCCAGGGCGTCGACCTCGACGAGCGCCACGACGAGTGGGTCGGGTCCCGACCCGTCACGCCCGACGGCCTGCCGCTCGTGGGCGCGACGCGCGCGCCCGGCGTCTTCGTCGCGGGCGGCCACGGCATGTGGGGGATCGTGCTCGGGCCCGCGACGGGCAGGGCGCTCGCCGAGCAGGTCGTCACGGGTCACGTGCCGGCCGAGATCCGACCGTTCGACCCGCTCCGCTGACCCGCGGCGTCGGGCAGCTCTCGTCGTCCGACCGCCTCGGCGACCTCGATGTAGCGGGCGAGCGCGGCGCGGGACCTGTCCAGCCGGGCCGCCTCGTCCTCCAACCGCTGGAGCCGTGCCCGCATCGCGGCCAGCAGCTCGGGACATCCCTCCAGCTCCGGCTCCTCGCCGACGGCGCAGGGCAGCACGGAGGCGATGTCCTCGGACGACAGGCCCGCACCGAGGAGGTGGCGGATCTGCGTCACCCGCAGCACGGCGTCCTCGCCGTAGTCGCGATAGCCGTTCGCGCTGCGCTCGACGTCCAGCAGGCCCTGTGCCCCGTAGTAGCGCAGCTGGTGGGCGCGAACCCCCGTGCGTCGGCTCAGCTCTCCGATCCGCATGCCGCTCCCCCTTGACCTTCATACCGGTACGAACGTCGACGATCCCCCCATGGACAACACCTCCGGCACCCCGTCGTCATCCACCCTTTCCGTGTCCGTCGTCGGCCTCGGCCTGATGGGGCGGTCGCTCGCCCGGGCGTTCCTGCGGGCCGGGCACCCCGTCACCGTCTGGAACCGCACCTCGTCCAAGGCTGCACAGCTGGTCGCGGAGGGCGCGCGCCTCGCGCCGTCGGCCGGCGACGCCCTCCGCAGCGGCTCCCTCACGGTCCTGTGCCTCACCGACTACGCCGCCGCGCAGGAGGTGCTCGACGGGGTCGGGCTCGACGGCGCCACGGTGGTCAACCTGACCTCGGGCAGCTCGGCCGAAGCCCGGGACGCGGCGCGCGACGCCGAGAGCCGGGGCGCCCGGTACCTCGACGGCGCCATCATGGCGGTCCCGCCCGCGATCGGGACCGTCGACGCGGTCGTGCTGCACAGCGGGCCGCGACCCGACTTCGAGAAGCACGAACCGACCCTCGCAGCGCTGGGCACCGTCGCGCACCTCGGCGAGGACCCCGGCCTTGCGGCGCTGTACGACGCGGCCGGGCTGACCATGATGTGGAGCGTCCTCGACGCCTGGTTGCACGGCACCGCCCTGCTCCGGACGGCGGGGGTCGACGCCGCGACGTACGCGCCGTTCGCGCAGCAGATCGCGACCGAGGTGGCCGGGTGGCTGCCCGCCTACGCCGAGCAGGTCGACCGCGGGTCGTTCCCCGCCGACGTCTCGACCCTGGAGACCGACGTCCGGGCGATGACGCACCTGGTCGACGAGAGCGCGGCGGCCGGCGTGAACGACGAGCTGCCACGGCTGATCAAGGCCATCGCGGACCGATCCGTCGCGGCGGGGCACGGCGCCGAGCAGTACCCCGTGCTGATCGAGGAGTTCTCCAAGCCGGCCCGGACCGTCCCGGCGGAGCGATCCGGGGTCTAGGAGCGCTGGACGGCGCGCCGAACACGACCTGGAGGTCGCTATCCGCCGCATTGCGACCTTCAGGTCGTGCTCGGCGGTGCGCGACGTCGTGCTCTGCGGGTCGGCGGGTCCCTACCCTGGCCCGCATGGACCTCACGCGCTCGATCCCGCTGTTCGTGCTCGCCGCGCTGCTCGAGATCGGCGGCGCGTGGCTCGTGTGGCAGGGCGTGCGCGAGCACCGGGGCTGGTTGTGGATCGGTGCCGGCGTGGTCGCGCTCGGGCTCTACGGCGTCGTCGCCACGCTCCAGCCGGACGCGAGCTTCGGCCGCATCCTCGCGGCGTACGGCGGTGTGTTCGTCGCGGGGTCGCTCGCCTGGGGCATGGTCGTCGACGGCTTCCGGCCCGACCGCTGGGACGTGACCGGGGCGCTCGTGTGCCTCGTCGGCGTCGCGATCATCATGTACGCGCCGAGGCCGGCGTGACCGTCGCGGGCGCGCGGTCCTCCGGACGCAGCGCGAACGGGCGGATGCGCTCGAGGTAGTCGGCGATCGCGTCGCGGTTCTTCACGAGGATGCGGATGCGGTCCTCGAGCCGACCGAGCTCCGTCTCCAGGAGCTCGATCTTGTCCGGGTACGCGTTGTGCAGGTGGATCTCCGGCGCCTGGTCGAGGCACGGCAGGAACTCCTTGATGATCCGCGTGGGGAACCCGACGTCGAGCAGGCCGCGGATCTGCAGGACGCGGTCGACGACGGCCTCGCCGTACTCGCGGTACCCGTTCTCGCCGCGCTGCGGGGTGATGAGGCCCTGCTCCTCGTAGTAGCGGAGCAGCCTCGTCGGCGTCTCCGTCCGGCGCGAGAGCTCACCGATCCGCACGCGTCCCACCTCGCTCTCGACCGCCCCGCCGGAGGCCTTGACCTTCACACTGATGTCAGACATTCAGGGTAGTCCCATGACCGCTCTCAGCACCAGGAGCACCACCGCTCCGACCGGCACCGCACCCGTCCCCGGCCGCGACGGGCTGCCGGTCCTCGCCCTGCTCGCGCTCGCGGCGTCGGGCTTCCTCACCCTCCTCACCGAGATCCTGCCCGCGGGGGTCCTGCCCACGATGGCGGCGGACCTCGGGGTCGGCTCGGGCGCCGCCGGCCAGACCGTGACCGTGTTCGCGATCGGCGCGGTCGTCGCCGCCGTGCCACTCACGCGCGCCACGTCCCGGTGGCCGCGCCGCACGCTCCTCCTCGTGACGATCGGCGGGTTCGTCGTCGCGAACACGGTCACGGCGGTGTCGTCCGCCTTCGCCCTGACCCTCGTCGCGCGGTTCGTCGCCGGACTCGTCGCCGGGCTGACCTGGGCGCTCCTTCCCGGTTACGTGCGCCGCCTCGTGCCGGCGGACCGCGTCGGGCGCGCGACGACGCTCGCGATGGCCGGCGGTCCGCTCGCCCTCACGCTCGGCGTCCCGGCCGGCGCCGTCCTCGGTGACACGCTGGGGTGGCGCTGGACGTTCGGCGTCCTGTCGGTCCTGGGTCTCGGCCTCCTGGTGTGGGTGCGGCTCGGCGTCGCGGACGCCCCGGGGACGTCGCGCGGCGCGCAGCCGGCCTTCCGCGCGGTGCTCGCCCGGCCCGGGGTGCGCCCGGTCCTCGTCGCCACCGGCCTCACCGTGCTCGCGAACACGTCCTTGTACACGTACGTCGCCGTGTACCTCGCGCACGCAGGGCTCGACGACCGGCTCAGCACGCTCCTGCTCGTGCTCGGGGCGGCGTCCGCCGCGGCGCTCGGCCTCGTCGGCGCGCTCATCGACCGCCGGCTGCGCGCGCTCACCATCGTGTCGGTGCTGATGTTCGCCGCCGCGATGCTGGTGCTCGGTGCCGTCCCTGCGCTGCCGGCCCTCGCCGTCGGAGCGACCGTCGCGGTCGCCGTCGGAGCGTGGGGATTCGCGTTCGGCGGTGTCGGGACGCTGTACACGACGGCGGCCGCGCGCGCGGCGGGCGACGGGTCCGACGTCGCGCAGTCGGCGCTCGTCACCGTGTGGAACATGTCGGTCGCGCTGGGCGGCGTGGTCGGCGGGGCAGCGCTCGCCGTCGCCGGCCCGGCCGGCCTGCCGTGGGTCTCGCTGGCCCTCCTGCTCCCCGCGGTGGCGATCGTCGTCGTCGGCCGGCGGCACGCCGTCCGCTGACCGCGGGCGACGGGTGACGTGGACCGTCCGTTCTGCCAGGATCTGCCCGTGACCACGGACGTCCCCACCGGCAGGGAGCCGGCGCACGACGTCGGGGCCGGACCGCTCGAGCCGACGCTGCCGGGCCTCGGCCCGGACCCGGCGCACCCGCCGTACGCGAGCTGGGGCCGCCGGGTCCTCGGCTACCTGCTGGACGCGGCGATCGTGTCCGCGGTGACGTTCCTCGCCGTCGGACCGGGCGGCACACCCGCGCTCCTCCCGGGGTTCTCGACGTCGTCGGGCGTGGACCGGACCGTCGTCGTCACCGACAGCGGCTGGCTCGTGGCGACCGCGCTCGCGCTCGCCCTGCTCCAGGCGTACGCCGGGTGGACGCCGGGCAAGCGCACGGTCGGGATCGTCGTGGTCCGCGACGAGACCGGCCGCCCCGCGGGGCTCGTCACCACGGTGCTGCGTTGGCTGGCCCACGTCCTCGACGCGATCCTGTTCATCGGCTTCCTCCGGCCGCTGTGGAACGCGCAGCGCAAGACGTTCGCCGACTCGCTCCTGCGCACCGTCGTGGTGCTGTCGGCCGACGCACCGGCCCCGCACCCGTGGGTCGCGGCGGTCCGCGCCCGTCTGCGCTCCCCCGCGACCGTGCCCGACGGCGGCCCCCGCCGTGGCGGTCCGACCTCCTCGACCGTCGTCACGGCCGGGGCCACGCTCGTGTGCGTCACGGCGTCGGCGTTCGCGCTCACCCCGGCCACCGTCGAGGGGGGCGACGTCTGGCAGGCCGACTGCACCCCTCTGGTCGAGCCGGGCGCCTCGACGGCACCCCTGAGGTTCGAGCGCGTCGGCATCGTGTCGTGGTCCGTCCCCGTGGCCGAGACCCGGTGGGGCGTGACGCGCACGGCCGCCCCCGCCGTCGCTCCGGCCTTCGCACCGGCCGACGCCGAAGGGCTCGAGGCGACGTACGTCGTCGTCCCGGCGCCGGACGCGGCGGTGGGAGTCCCCGTCGACGCCGACCTCGTGCTCGTCCTGTCGACGGGGGACGGCGACCCGATCCTCGAACGGTCGTCGTCGGTGCGGGTGACACTCCAGGCCGACGGCACGGTCACGTCCGAGCCGTCGTCCGGGTCGTCGGACGGCAGCGACCTCGAGACGGTGCGCGTCGAGGCGCCGACCATCACCGCGCTCGACCCCGCGTGGCGCTGGGACGCGTCGCTCCGGATCGACGGGACGACCATCGCCTCGTGCGGCGGACGCGGGTCGTCCTGAGCCGTCCCGGCTCCGCCGGAGGAACCGCAACACGCACGAAACGCCGGAGACGACCGGGTGAAATGTCGCGGTCGCACCATGGAGGTGCGCCGGGCCGCTGGTCCGGCGCACCAGCCACGGCCGGGCGGCGCGCGAGCGCCGCCCGGCGGCGGCGGTCCACCGTCCCGACGGCCCCGGGAGGCCTCGTGCCCGACCACAGCCCGCTCTTCTCCTCGCCCGGCGCCACCGACGCCCCGGCGACGACGCGCACCACGCACAGGACGCGCGCGTCGGGCACACCTCTCCCCGACCTGGGCCTCAACGTCCAGGGCGAGCCGCGCCGACAGGCGAACCCCGGCGACGAGCTCACGGTCGACCCGACCGACCGCCGACGCCGGGCGCGCGCCGCGCTGCTCGACCTGCGTCGCGACGTGATCCGCCGCGGGGCCCGCGGCTGAGGGCTGTCCGCGTGGGCGCGGCCGCGTAGGTTGTCCCCATGCGGATCGGAGCCCACCTCGACCAGTCGGACGTCATCGCGCAGGCCGCCGGGATCGGCGCGGACGTCGCGCAGATCTTCCTCGGCGACCCCCAGTCGTGGAAGGGGCCGGAGTTCACGTATCCCGGCGGGGCCGACGCCTTGAAGGCCGACGCCGCGGCCGCGGACCTCGAGCTCGTGGTGCACGCGCCGTACGTCATCAACGTCGCGAGCCCCAACAACCGGATCCGCATCCCGAGCCGCAAGCTGCTGCAGCAGATCGTCACCGGCGCGGCGGCGGTCGGGGCGACGGGTGTCGTGGTCCACGGGGGCCACGTCACCGCGGCGGAGGACCCCGCGAAGGGCTTCGACAACTGGCGCAAGGCGATCGACGCGCTGGAGACCGACGTGACGGTGTACATCGAGAACACCGCCGGCGGCGACTTCTCGATGGCGCGCCGGCTCGAGCGCATCGAGGGCCTGTGGGCCGCGGTCCAGCAGGCCGACGGCGCGGACAAGGTCGGCTTCTGCCTCGACACGTGCCACGCGTGGGCCGGCGGGATCGACCTCACCTCCGCGGTCGACGACGTCCGGGCGATCACAGGACGCGTCGACCTCGTGCACCTCAACAACAGCCGGGACACGGCGGGCTCGGGCGCCGACCGCCACGCGAGCCTCACGGCGGGGACGATCGACCCCGAGCTCCTGCTCGGCGTCGCGCGGGCGGCGGGCACGTCCGTCGTGTGCGAGACGCACGCCGACGTCCCCGCCGACGTCGCGTGGCTGCGCGAGCAGCCTGGTCTGAGCGCGATGAGCGTCCACGGCACGCCCGACACCCCGCCCGCCCCCATGGGGTTGCGCAACACGACCGTCGACGCCCGCGACCCTCGCGCGCTCGCCGACTTCTACCGCCGGCTCACGGGCTGGCGGTACACGCCCGGCCAGGAGGCGCCAGACCCCGACGGCGAGGACTGGCTGACCCTCCGGGTCCCGGGCACGGACGGGACGCGGCTCGCGTTCCAGCGCTCCGACGCCGAGGTCCGGCCGTGGCCCGGCGGCGCCCGCGTCCACGTCGACCTCGACGTCCCCGACCTGGAAGCGGCGCACGAGCACGCCCTCGCGTGCGGCGCGACCCCTCTCACGGGGACGCCCGCCGAGGAGGGGCACCCGGACGACCCGTTCCGGGTCTACGCCGACCCGGAGGGCCACCCGTTCTGCCTGTGCGGTCCGCTCGGCTGAGAAGCTCCTCGCACGTCGATCGAACCGGACGGCCTCCCGCTCCGTCTACCGGGTGACAGCGCGTCGCGCTCCGCCGCGACGCACCACGACGGAGGGGAGACGCACGTGCGCACGAGGACGACGGTCCTGCTGGGGGTCGGCGCGGCGGTGGTCGTGCTGGGAGGAGCCGCGGTCGCGTTCGGTCCGGGCCTGTACGCCGACTGGTCGGAGGACCGTGCCGCGGCCGCTCCGACGCTCGACGCCGGCACCGGGTCCACGCTCGACGCCGCCGGTCTCGACGGGACCTGGGACGTGGGCGCCGGGTCGTTCGCCGGGTACCGGCTCGACGAGATCCTGCGGGGCGAGGACGTGACGGTGACGGGTCGCACGGAGGACGTCACGGGCTCCGTGACGCTCGCGGACGGTTCGCTCACGGACGCCGAGGTCGTCGTCGACATGACGACGGTCGCGACGGACGTCGCCAACCGCGACGCATACTTCCGCGACACGGCGATCCAGGTCGCGGAGCACCCGACCGCGACCTTCGTGCTCACGGAGCCCGTCGAGGTCCCCGACGCGGCCGGTGCGGTCGAGCTCGCGGGCGACCTCACGGTCCGGGGCGTCACCCGGCCCGTCACGGTCGACGCGCAGATCGGCGGGGAGGGCGACGACGTCCAGGTCGTCGGCGAGGTGCCGATCACGTTCGCGGACTTCGGCGTCGAGGCGCCGAGCCTCGGGTTCGTCGAGGTCGAGGACACGGGCAGCGTCGAGTTCAGCCTGGCCCTGACCCGGGCGTCCTGAGCGCACCGTGGTCACCGACGACGCACCCGGCACCGCGACCGGGCCCACGGGCCCGGTCGCGGACGAGCTGCTGCGTGCCGTCCACGACGCGCACGGCACGGCGCTGCACCGGTACGTCGCGCGCATGACCGACGACGACGCGCGTGCCCAGGACGTCGTGCAGGAGACGCTGCTGCGCGCGTGGAGCCACCCGGAGGTGCTCGAACGCCCGGAGGGCTCGGTCCGGGCGTGGCTGTTCACCGTGGCGCGCAACCTCGTCGTCGACGACCTGCGGCGCGCGCACCACCGGCGCGAGCTCGCGAGCGCGCACCTGCCCGACCACGGCGAGGCGGACGCGACGCAGTCGGTGCTCGACGCGTGGCTCGTCGCGGACGCGCTCGTCGCGCTCTCGCCGGAGCACCGGGCCGTCGTCGTGGGGGCGTACTACCGCGGTCGGTCGGTCGCCGAGATGGCGGCCGAGCAGGGGGTGCCGCCCGGGACGGTGAAGTCCCGCATGCACTACGCGCTGCGCGCGCTGCGGCTGGCGCTGCAGGAGAAGGGAGTCACGCCATGACCGGTGCACCCGGCACCTCCGGCCCGTTCGGGACGGACCCGTACCGCGAGTGGGACGCCGCCTACGTCCTCGGGGCGCTCGGGCCGCACGACCGCCGTGCGTTCGAACAGCACCTCACGACGTGCGACGCCTGCCGCGGCGCGGTCACGGACCTCGCCGGCATGCCGGGCCTCCTCGGCATGCTCACGCCCGAGCACGCGACGGCGCTCGTCGAGGGCGAGCCGTCCGACCAGGGCTCCGGGGCGCGCCTCGCGCCCGAGGAGGTCGCGGCGTCGCGTCGTGGGCACGACCCCGTACCGATCGCGACGCTCGCCGCCGGGGCCCGCCACCGCCGTGCCCGACGCCGCGGGCTGCTCGTCGCGGCAGGGGTCGCCCTCGTCGTCGCGGGCGGGCTGGCGGGGGTCGGGCTGACCGGCCCGGCGGACGAGGCCTCGCCGGTCGCGGCCCCGACGACGACACCGACGGAGAGCGCGCCGACGGACGCGCCGTCGGACGCGCCGTCGACGACGACTGTCGAGCTCCTCCCGGTCGAGGGCACGGACGTGCACGCCGAGCTCGTGCTGACGCCCGCGGCGTGGGGGACGCGCCTCGACTGGTCGTGCTCCTACCCTGCCGGGGTCGGAGAGAGCGGCGCGACGTACGAGCTCGTCCTCGTGGACGACGCCGGGTCGCGCGAGGTCGTGGCGACGTGGTCGGCGACCGAGGCGGGGCGCTCGGACGGTCTGGGCGCGTCCTCGGCAGTCCCGGTCGACGGCATCGCGCGGCTGGAGCTCGGCGTGGCCGGGTTGGACCGACCGGTCGCCGCCGCGGACGTGGACACCACGGCCTGAGGTCGCCGGGGCCGCCCGGGAACGGGCCTCTCCGCGACGCCCGCCAGCGGTAGTTGAATTCTGAAGCAGATCTTGAGGGAACGTGAGGGGCCACCGGGCCGTCCGTTGAGGTGCGCCGCACAGGATCGTCCTTGTTCGCGAGACCGCTCGAAGACAAGGACCTGCCATGACCGCCACGCTGACGGAGCCCGCCGCCGTTCCCGCACCCTCGGACGAGGTGCTGCAGGGTCTGGTGTTCGGTGCTGAGCTGGATCGGTTCGAGTTCACTCCGGGTGAGCTGGTGGTGGCCGAGCCGGTGCGGCGGGCGACGATCGGTGCGGTGGTGCCGGCGTACAACGAGGCGGGCACGATCAAGGCGGTGCTCAAGGGGCTGCTGCGTCAGACGCGGCTGCCGGACGTGGTGCACGTCGTCGTGAACAACACCAGCGACAAGACGTTCGCGAAGGCGTCCAAGCTCGCGGGCGAGCACACGCTGGTGCGCGGGGGTGTGGAGCAGACCACGCGCGTGTACGTGCACGACCTGGGCCGGTTGGCGGACAAGAAGGTCGGGGCGCTCAACTACGGGTTCCGTCTGGTGGCCGGCGCGGACTACCTGCTCGGGGTGGACGGGGACACGGTCCTGGCCAAGGACGCGGTCGAGCGTCTGGAGCAGGAGATGTCCTCCGACCCGCGCATCGGCGGGATCTCGGCGATCTACACGGTCGACAACACCGATGCCGGGCGCGGGATCCCCCGGTTCCTGCTGACCGGGCAGCGCGCTCAGTTCGCGGCGTTCAACATGCAGAACCTGCTGCGCGGACGCAACATGGCGGTCCTGGGCGGGCAGGCGTCGCTGTTCCGCATGTCCGCGCTGCAGGACGTCATGGTGGCCCACCACCAGCACAACCCGTGGGTGTCGGACTCCGAGGTCGAGGACTCCCTGCTGTCCCTGCAGATCAAGTCCTTGGGCTACTCCACGAAGATCTCCGCGACCGCGCGCGCGACCGTGGGCGGCATGACCACGATGCGGGCCCTGGACGGGCAGCAGGTCAAGTGGAACTACGGCGCGATCGACCTGATGTGGCCCGGCCAGCGCGGCGACACCCAGGGCCAGCCGTTCCACCCCAACTTGCGGCTGCGGTGGATGGAGAACGCGTCCATGGTGATCAACGCCCTGACCCGCATCCTGTTCGGCTTCCTCGTCGCGGCGTCCGTGAGCATCGGCGCGTTCGAGTTCTCCCCGGTCTGGCTCGTGCCGCCCGTGGTGGCCATCGCCCTGAACGTGCGCATCGCCCTGTCCCTGCGCGAACGCAACTGGCGCGACATCCTGTTCGCCGCCACCCTCGTGCCCGCAGAGGCCTACATGTGGATCCGCATCGGGCACTTCGTCCGCGCCTGGACCAAGTTCCTCTCCCAGTCCCGCACCGACAACTGGGCCGCGCAGGCCAAGGCCGAACGCGGCGCCGGCTGGGCCTACCTCAGCCCCCTCGTCGTCGCCGTCGCCGCCCTCGCCGCCACCGCCTGGATGTGGACCACCCTGCCGCTGGTCGCCCAGACCACCCTCCTGAGCATCGGGTGGCCCCTGCTCGGCGTCATCACCGTCCTGCAGACCCTCTTCATGCTCCGCCGCCTCCTGCGCCGCCAGCACGGGTACCAGGCATGAGCGCCGCGAGCGCCCTCGCCCGGCTCGGCCGGGGTGCCCTGGCCGGTCCGGGCCCGCTGCCCGTCGGCCGACCGCCGGCCCGACGGTTCCTCGTGGAGGAGTGGTCGCTGACGACCGTCGCCGAGCTCGCGACGGTCCGCGCGAGGCTCGCGAGCCGCCTCGTCCCGGCGACGTCCACCCGCGTGCCGGGCGAGCCGCGGACCCCTGAGCGGATCGTCCTCGTCGCCTCGGAGCTGGGGACGAACGCTCTGTGCCACGGCCGTGCGCCCGCAGCCGTCCGGCTGCTGCGGGACGCCCGGGCCTGGATCCTCGAGGTGACCGACCAGGCACCCGAGGTCGCCCCGTCCTACGCCGCCGAACGGGCCGCCGGTGCCGGCGGGCTCGGTCTGCACCTGGCGCACCGGCTCGCGCTCGAGCTGGGCTGGTTCACGGACGGGGACACGAAGACCGTCTGGGCGGCGTTCGCCGCGTAGCGGTCCACCTGGTCGGAGCTCTCCGGTCCGTGCCCACCCCCTGCGGTCCGGACCGGGGAGCTCCACCCGTCCTGGCTCAGTCGTCGTCGTCGACGACGGGGCCGCGTCGCAGCTCGAGGTCGATCTGCTCGGCGTCCAGCAGGTCGAGCGCGTGCCGCAGCGCCTGCGAGCTGTAGACGCCCGAGGACCGCGCGGCGAGCAGGGCGGCGCGCTGCGCCGCGATGGCCCGCAGCCGCAGCTCCTTGTACTGCCTGAACACGTCGGCCGAGGTCGCGGCGTCCACGTCGCGCGTCTCGAGCTCGCGCACGACGTCGCGGCGGACCCTGGCCACCACCCCGGGGTCGTAGGCGCGGCCGTCCGAGCGGCGCAGCCCGGGAGCGTCGACGAAGCGGGCGGCGGCGCCGTCGAGCTCCGCGCGGACCGCGCCGCGGTCGTTGTCCGCGGGCGAGGGACCCCCGCTGAGCCCGAGCCGCCTCACGACCCACGGGAGCGTGCTGCCCTGGAGCAGGAGGCTGCCGAGGGCGACACCGAACGCGACGAGCACGAGGAACGACCGGTGCGGCGTGTCGAGGGGCAGGGTCTGCGCCGCCGCGACGGTCACGACGCCGCGCATCCCGGCCCAGACGAGGAGGACCCCCTCGCGCGGACCGAGCGGCTGCGCACGCAGGTAGTCGATGTCCGCCGCACGACGACGCAGCGTGTTGCGGACACGGCCGACGCGCTCCGGCGTCCCGGTGGCCGGTCCGCCCGACCGGCCACGGCGGGAGGCCTCGCCCGACCGGCCCCGGGCGGCGTCGTCCCCACCCGGTGCGGCGAGCGGCCCGTGGGAGACGTGCGGGACGTGCGGCGGGGTCAGGTGCGGGCCCCGGATCGCCTCGAGCTGGGCCGTCACGCCGGTCGCCGCCTCCGCGGCGTCGGGACGCAGCGGTGTCCCGTCCGGGGCGAACTTCGCGTCGAGCGTCTCCTGCATCCCCGCGATGACGCCGCGCACCTTCTCCCCGCGTCGCGCCCGGCGCCCGGCGCCGTGCACGAGCGGCAGCACGTACACCGTGCGCACGAGGAGGACGGCGACGATCGTCAGGGCGGCGATCCCCACCGCCTGCCACAGGTTGCCGCGCGTCGCGGTGACGTCCTCGACGAGCGCGAACAGCTCGAGCCCCATGAGCAGGAAGACCCCGCCCTCCAGCAGGAGCTCGATGGTCCGCCAGTTCGACTCCTCCGACTTCCGGTCCTGCGGTCGCAGGTACTTCGCCGCCCCGTTGCCGGTGACGAGCCCGGCCGTCACGACCGCGACGAGACCCGACGCCCCGAGCAGCTCCGACGGCAGGTACGCCACGAACGGCACGACGAACGACACCGCGACGCTCAGGGACGGGCGGGCCAGCCGCGCCCGCACGAAGAGCCCGACGAGACCCACGACGAAGCCCACCGCGACGGCCACGACGACCGCGAGCACGAAGTCCCCCGCGACCGACCACAACGACACGCTCGCCGCGGTCGCCGCGATGGCGGAGCGCAGCAGGACGAGCGCGGACGCGTCGTTGAGCAGGCTCTCGCCCTCGAGGACGGTCACGACGCGCGGGGACGCCCCGAGTCGCTTGACGATCGACGTCGCGACGGCGTCCGTCGGGCTGACGACCGCGCCGAGCGCGATCCCCACAGACAGCGGGATGCCCGGGACGAGCGCGGTGAACAGGAAGCCGAGCGCGACCGAGCTGACGACGACGAGAGCGACCGACAGCCCGCCGATGGCCGTGAAGTCGCGTCGGAAGTCCATCGTCGGCAGGCTCACCGCCGAGGAGTAGAGCAACGGCGGGAGCACGCCCGCGAGGATCCACTCCGGCTGCACCTCGATCGCCGGGACGACGGGCACGAAGCTGATGCCGATCCCGACGAGCACCAGCACGAGCGGCGCCGCGACGCCGGCCTTCGGCGCGAGGACGTTCACCACGACGATCGCGACCACGACGCTGGCCCCGAGCGCGATGAGGCTCAGGATCTGGTCCTCGGTGAGCTGGAAGGGGAAGTCCATCCGTACCTCCGTGCGGGATGTGCGGTCGGACCGACGGCCCCGGCCGCGTCCAACCTACCGACCGCCCCGCCCGACGGCGTGCCGGGGGCTCCCTGCAGGCGGCCGCTCGCCTCGCCTGCGTCGACGCCTCCATGGTATGTCAAGAAAACTTGACTTCGTGTCTGCACTGCTTTACGTTCGTCATGTCAGAGATCTTTGACATCACCGACGGGGCGGAGCGCGAGATGTCGTACGAGGAGAAGGGCACGTGGGTCTACCTCGTCGTGAGCGTCGTGGTCTACGCGGCCTACGTCGGGGTGATCCTGTCCCGGGCCGACGGCGGTCCGGTCGCGGACGTCGCGTACGTCGCCCCGCTGCTGTGGTCGATCGGGGCCGCGATCGTCGCCGGCATCGTCGTCCGGATCGTGGTCGAGATCGTCCGGCCGAGCGAGAGCTACCGCAGCGACGAGCGCGACCGCGAGCTGGCGCGCCTCGGCGTCACCGTGGGCTGGTGGGGCGTGGTCGGCGGGTCGCTCGCGGCACTCGCCCTGGCGCTGGTCGAGGCCGACCACTTCTGGATCGCGAACGCCGTGTACCTCGGCTTCGTGCTCTCCGCGGTCCTGTCGTCCGTGACGACGATCGTCGCCTACCGCCGGGGAGCCTGAGGTGGGGGGCAGGCCGACGCGGGTCACGAACAGCATCCGGGCCCTGCGGTTCGCGCGCGACGAGATGACGCAGGCCGAGCTCGCGGAGCGCGTCGGCGTCACGCGCCAGACCGTCATCGCGATCGAGCAGGGTCGCTACTCGCCGTCGCTCGAGACGGCGTTCCTCATCGCCCGCGCGCTGCGGGCCCCGCTGGACGAGGTCTTCGGCTTCCCCGAGGACACCCCCGACGACGACGCCTGACGCCGCCGTCCCCTCTAGAGGACACGACCGTGCGCGCAGCAGTCTCCACCACCTACGGACCGCCCGACGTCCTGCACGTCGAGCAGCTCCCCGCTCCGGCGCCCGGACCGCGCGAGATCCTGGTGCGGAACCGCGCGAGCACGGTCGCCGCCGCGCTCGTCGCCGCGCGGTCCGGGACGCCCTGGTTCGCGCGCCTCGCGTTCGGCCTGCGTCGCCCGCGCTACCCGGTGCTCGGCGGCGAGGTCGCCGGGGAGGTGGTGGCGGTCGGGCCGGGGGTGAGCCGGTTCGCGGTCGGGGACCGCGTCGTCGGCCTCACGAAGATGGGCGCGGGGGCGCACGCCGAGCTGGTCCTCCTGCGCGAGGACGGCGTGGTGGACCCGCTCCCCGACGGCCTGCCCGAGGTCGACGCCGCCGTCCTGGCCGCCGGGCCGCTGACCGCCCTGCCCTTCCTCACGGTGCACGCGCGGGTCCGCACCGGGCAGGCGGTTCTCGTGATCGGGGCCTCGGGGTGTGTCGGGACGGCCGCGGTCCAGGTCGCGGTCCACGCCGGGGCCCGCGTCACGGCCGTGTGCGGCCCGCGCGGGCTGGCCCTCGCCCGCGAGCTCGGCGCGGACGACGTCGTGGACCGCACCGCCGAGGACGTCACCGCCACCCGCGAGCGGTACGACGTCGTCCTCGACGTCGCTGGCGCGAGCTCGTACCGCCGGTGCCGCCACCTGCTGACACGCGACGGCGTCTACCTGACGACCGTCCCCTCCCTCCCGATCCTGTGGACGAACCTGTGGACAGGGCGCCGGACGCACGGGCGCCGCGGCGTCGTCGCGTTCACCGGCCTGCGGTCCGCCGAGCACCAGCTCGACACCCTGCGCACGGCCCTCGAGCTCGGCCGGACCGGGGCCCTGCGACCCGTCGTCGACGCGGCGTACCCGCTCGACAAGATCGCCGACGCGCACCGGCACGTCGAGGACGAGCACAAGGCGGGGACCGTCGTCGTCCTGATCGACTGAGCCCACCTGGCCCAGGTCGCGAGGTCGCGCCGGGCCGGGGAGGCTGCGAGGACGACCGAACCGACCGACGAGAGGCGGACCCGTGGACGCACGCGCACTCCTGGACGACCTGTACGGACGCATCGGACCGACGGCGACGCGCGCCGTGGACGGTCTCGACGACGACGCCCTCACGGCGCGCCTCGACCCCGGGGCCAACACGGTCGCGTGGCTCGCGTGGCACCTCGCGCGCGGCCAGGACACCCAGGTCGCGGCCGCAGTCGGGCGGGACGAGGTGTGGGCGCGCGACGGCTGGGCCCGGCGGTTCGACCTCCCGTTCGACGACGACGCCTCGGGCTACGGCCAGTCGCCCGACGAGGTGGGGCAGGTCCGAGCGTCCGGCGACCTCCTGCTCGGCTACCTCCACGCGGTGCAGGTCGAGTCGGCCGACGTGCTGGCGTCGCTCGCCGACGACGACCTCGACCGCGTGGTCGACGACGCGTGGGACCCGCCGGTGACGCTCGGCGTCCGGCTCGTGAGCGTCGCCGTCGACGCCCTGGAGCACGCCGGCCAGGCCGCGTACGTCCGGGGGGTGCTCGAGCGGACGGGCCGCGCCTGAGGTCGACCGACCGACGGCTACCGACCGGGTTCTCCGCGCGGCGGCGGTGCACCCACCGACCGGCGCGAGAGCAGCGCCGCGACGAGGAAGCAGACCGCCCCGAGGAGCGTGCCGGCGTCGTCCCACCAGCTGCTGACGTAGGTCCCGGTCGTCGGCGAGACGTACGCCCCGACCGCCGACGCGCCGAACGCCACCGACCCGAGCAGGTTGAGCCACGTGCCGTGCCACGTGCGGGCGTCCGTGTCCCACAGGTGCCCCCGGTCGCGCGTCGCGACGACCGCGAACGTCGAGGAGACGAGGAACGCGACCGACCCGTACGCGTCCGGCTTCCACCCCGCGCCGAGCAGGGTCGGGTCCGCGACCGCGGCGCCGAGCGCGACGGCGGTGCTCACGTTGAAGCAGAGCGTGCCGACGAGCTGGACCGCCGCCGCCCACCAGTCCCACCGGTCGGCGGGGTGCGTGCCCGCGCGCGGCGGACGTCGGCCGCTGAGGCTGAGCTGGACGAACGCGGCCGCGGTGAAGAACAGCGAGCCGACGAAGAACGTCACGCCGACGGCCACCGCGCCGACGGCGTCGGCGTAGGGCGGCAGGGCACCGACGAGGAAGCACAGCGACCCGACGGCGAACCCCCACGCCTCGCGGCGCAGGCGCCGCGTCGCCCCGGGCCCTGTCGGTGGCGCGCTCGTCGTCGCCCCGGTGTCCGTCACGGTGTCCCTGCCTGCGTCCCCGCCGGTCTCTCTGCCGGCCGCGGTCAGTGGTGGAAACCGGAGCGCTGCCCCTCGGCGGGCATCGGGGACGTCAGTCCGTCGAGCCACGCGGTCTCGGTGCGGATGTCGGCGAGGAGGTCGTCGGCGAGGTCGCGGCTCACCCCGTTGCGCACGACGATGCGCTGCACGGTGACGTCCGCGAGGTCGTCCGGCATCGGGTACGCCGGGACGAGCCAGCCCTTCATCCGCAGCCGGTCGGACAGGTGGTAGAGGTTCCAGTTCTCGGTGTGGCCGGCCTTGAGCCGCCACGCGAAGACGGGGATGTCGGACCCGTCGTTCCACAGGTCGAACGCGCCGACCTCGGAGATGCCCTGCGCGAGGTACTTCGCGACGTCCTGGCACTCCTGCTGGATCGCCGTGTACCCCTCCCGCCCCAGCCGGAGGAACTGGTAGTACTGCAGCAGCACCTGCGCGCCGGGGCGCGAGAAGTTCAGGGCGAGGGTCGGCATGTTGCCGCCGAGATAGCTCACCCGGAAGATCAGCTCCTCGGGCAGCGCGTCGAGGGTGCGCCACACGACCCACCCGACGCCCGGGTAGACGAGGCCGTACTTGTGCCCCGACGTGCTGATCGAGTGCACGCGCTCGAGCCGGAAGTCCCACTCGATCTCCGCCTGGAGGAACGGCGCGATCATCGCGCCCGACGCGCCGTCCACGTGGATCGGCACGTCGTGACCCGTGCGCGCCTGGAGCGCGTCGAGCGTGGCGGCGATCTCCTTCACGGGCTCGTACATCCCCGTGTACGTCACGCCCATGATCGCGACGACGCCGATCGTGTTCTCGTCGACGTACTGCTCGACGTTGCTCCCGTCGAGGCACGGGTGCTCCGCGGTGATGGGCACGTACCGCGCATCGACCTCGAAGTAGTTGCAGAACTTCTCCCAGCACACCTGCACCGCCGAGCTCATGACGAGGTTCGGCCGCTCCGTGGACTTCCCCGCCGCGCGCCGCGCGAGCTGCCACCGGCGCTTGAGGGCGAGGCCCCCCAGCATGCACGCCTCCGACGACCCGACCGTCGACGTGCCGATGCAGTCGTTCACGTCGGGCACGTTCCACAGCGAGCCGAGGATGCGCCAGCAGTTCTCCTCGATCGCGGCCGTCCGCGGGTACTCGTCCTTGTCGACCATGTTCTTGTCGTAGACCTCGGCGTACAGGCGGTCCGCCTCGTCGCCCATCCACGTCGCGACGAACGTCGCGAGGTTGAGCCGGGAGTTGCCGTCGAGCATCACCTCGTCGTGCACGAGCTGGTAGGCGGACGTGGGTTCCATCTCGCCGTCGGGCATCGTGGAGCGGGGGGCGACGTGCCGCACCCCGTCGCGCGTGTACGTCGGCCGCAGGACGTGCTGCTGATCGGTCAAGGCTCCGGTCCTTCCGTGGCGGGCCGTCGACGGCCCGGGCGCGAGACGGTCGGCGCACGCCGTGCGGCGTGCGTCGGGTGACGACCCGGCGTCGGCGTCGGGCCGCGGTGGCGCGCGTGGGTCGGCGCGGCGGAAGGTGCGAGTCCGACGATAGTGCGGCACCCCGAGCACCGCCACGGATCTGCGGGACCTCACCCGGCACGGGGGGGCTATCCTCGGCGCACCGATGACCGCGTGCGCTGCCCAGAGGACTTCGCGCCCCGCCTGGTGGCGGCCTACCAGGAGGCGGGGTCCGTCCACCTCACGATGTCGGTCGACGCCGGCGGCCAGTCGATGCGAGCGGAGGGCTCGATGGTCCTCGGCGAGGCGTCGAGCGACCTCGTGATGGTCACCGAGATCCCCGGACAGGGGAGCGTCGAGATGCGGTACGTCGACGGGGTCGCCTACATGAACCTCGGCGAGACGACGGGTGGCGGCTTCCTCCGCATCGACCCGTCCGACGCGTCGGACCCGATGGCACCGATGGTCGAAGAGCTCGAGGCGCAGGCCGACCCGACGCAGAGCGTGCGGGACCTCGACGGCGCGATCGTCAGCATCGCGAGCACGGGGAGCGAGGAGGTGGACGGCGTCCCGACGACCGTCTACGACGTCGTCGTCGACACCACGAAGGTGACCGGGGCGATGGCCGACCAGGTCGCGCAGGCCCGCGACATGATCCCGGAGCGGGTCACCTACCACTACTGGCTCGACGCGGACGACCGCATGCGCAAGGTGTCCTTCGACATGGCCGGGGGCAGCACCACGCTGCAGATGACCGGCTGGGGCGAGGTCGGCACGATCGAGGCTCCGGCGGAGTCCGAGCTCGTCGACCCGGCCACGCTCGGAGGCTGACAGCGTCCTGGCGACGGGTGCCGCGCCGCAGCCGTGCTCGGCCGCGGCGCGAACCCGGCCCCCCGTTGCCGGACCGCGGTCCTGGGCGTAGCGTTCGGTAAGTGCTGACTTACCGAACGTTGGACGCCCTCGGCGACGCGCGCCGTCGGGCGATCCTCGAGCACCTGCGTTCCGGGCCCGCGTCCGTGGGCCAGATCGCGGACCGCCTCCCCGTGAGCCGCCCCGCCGTCTCGCAGCACCTGCGCGTGCTCGAGGACGCGCGGCTCGTCCGCCACGACGCCGTGGGCACGCGTCGCGTCTACCGTCTCGACCCGACCGGGGCCGACGACGTGCGGCGCTGGCTCGACGACCTGTGGACGACGGCGCTCGGCGCGTACGCGCGCCACGTCGCCACCGCGCCGCAGCCGGCCGCCACCCCACCGACCTCGCCGGCCTGATCGGGTCGGCGACCCGAGCCTCGCACCCGCCACCGACGCCCGAGGAGGACGCCATGAGCACCGCACCGCTCCCCGACCTCGTCAAGACCGTCACCGTCCCGGCCCGCCCCGACCGCGCGTTCGCGGTCTTCGTCGACGAGGTCGGCGCGTGGTGGCCGCTCGCCGGGTTCTCGGTCGGCGGCGCGTCGTCGTCGGTCGCGTTCGAGCGCGACCCCGACGGCCGCGCGACCCGTCTCGTCGAGACCCTCGCCGACGGCGGGAGCACCGACTGGGGCACCGTGACCCGGTGGGACCCGCCCCACGCGCTCGCGTTCACGTGGCACCCGGGCGAGCGCGCCGACGCCGCGACCCGTGTCGAGGTGACGTTCGCGTCGGACGGCGACGCGACCGTCGTCGTCCTCACGCACTCCGGCTGGGAGGCACGCGCCGACGGCGCGGCCGCTCGGACGCACTACGCCACGGGCTGGGAGCTGGTGCTCCAGCCCTTCGTGGAGCACGCCGCCACCACGGCGTAGCGACGCTCCGCAAGGATCAGCCGCGTCGCGACACCGACAGGCATGACCTCCGAGGAGCACCGCGGCACGACGCGAGGGACCGGCGCCCGGCGGGACGCCCGCGAGGAGCACGGTCACCGGCCGGCGCCGGGCCGCCGCGTGGCACGCGCACTCGCCGTCCTCGCGCTCGCTCCGGCGCTCGCCGCGTGCCAGCCGGCGGCCGGGGAGACCTGCGTGTCCTGGGCGGACCTGCCCGACGACGCGGCCCGCGCCGACGCTGCGCGCCTCGTCGTCGACGTGGACGTCCTGGGACCCGACGGGACGCGGGGGATGCTCGGCACGGACGCGCACGTGTGGGAGGTGGAGGTCACCGACGTCGTGCAGGCCGGCGCGGCGACGGTGCGCACGGGCGACCGGCTGGCGGTGGCGTCCACGCCGCAGACGTGCACCGGCGACGACGCCTCTCCCGACGGCGACCCGCTCGACGTCGACGGGCCCGTCCGCCTCTACCTCACGGACGACCACCAGCTCCCGCACGAGGGCGAGGGCTGGTCGCTGATCACCCCGTTCGACGGCGTCGCGCCCGCGCCGTGACGGGCGGCCGGCACCGCCCGACCTACGCGGTCGCGCGCACGACGACGACGGACGGGAACGTCCGTCCGTCACCCCGCCGTCGGCCGAGGAGGTCGGCGGTCGCCGCCGCGGCGATCTGCTCGACGGGATGCGTCGCGGTCGTGAGCGCCACGCCGAGCTCGCGCGCGAGCGGGTGGTCGTCGAACCCGGTGACGGCGACGTCGTCGGGCACGCGGGCACCGTCCTCCGCGAGCGCCCGCACGGCGCCGAACGCGAGCAGGTCGCTCATGGCCACGACGGCGTCCGTCGCGGGCCAGCGACGACGCGCCTCGCGCACCGCAGCGGCGCCGGCGGACGCCGTGAGGTCGGCCGCGACGACGCGCCGGGGCAGCCCGGCCGCGTCCATCGACGCCGCGTAGGCGGCGACGGCGCGACGCGTGCCGGGAAGCCAGCGCGGGCCGGAGAGCATGAGGACGTCGCGCCGCCCGCCGGCGACGACGTGCTCGACGAGCCCGGCGATCCCGGCGCCCGCGTCGACGTCGTACGAGGGCACGCGCCCGTCCGCGGGGCCGATGGCGGCGACGCGCGGCGCGAGTGTCGCCGGGACGACCGCGAGCACGTCGGCCGAGTAGTCGACGAGCAGCACGCCGCCCACGCCGGGGTCGCGCGCCAGCCGGTCGAGCTCCGCCCGGGGGTCGCGGCCGAGCCAGCGCAGCGCGACGCCGACCCCCTCGGTGTCGGCCGTGCGGCTCGACGCCGCGACGACGCGCGCGACGTAGGGGTCGGCGAGGAGCTCCGACGACGGCGAGCCCACCGCCACGACCACGCGCTCGCCCTGCCCGCTGGCGAGCGAGCGGGCGCCGGGGTGCGGGACGTACCCGAGGCGGTCGGCGGCGTCGAGCACCGCCTGGCGCGCCGTCCCGGAGACCGGGCCGTTCCCGCGCAGCACGCGCGAGGCCGTCGAGCGCGACACGCGCGCGGCGGCGGCGACGTCCTCGAGGGTCGTCTGCGACGGCGACATGGGGGACTCCTCAGCCCGGTCGGCGGTGACGGGCGGCACCCGCACGACCCACGCTAACGCCTACCGACCGGTTCGTGGAAGCGTTTCCACGCGGGTCGCGGAGCGGCGGTCCGGACAGGCGCCCGGTCAGCGCACGACGACGTCGCCCGGGTCGTGCAGCTCCGTCCACCGCTCCCGGTCGAGGGCCGAGGGGCCGGTCGGCGCGGGAGCCGACGGGGCGAGCACGTCGGCGGCGGCGAGCGGGCCGAGGTCCAGGCCCGTGAGCGCCTCGACGTCGGCGACCGGCACCTGGAACGTGCGGAACGGGCCGAGCGGCGGGACGTCGCCCGCCGCGAGCGCCCGCGCGTCCGCGGCGCGCAGGTCGACCTCGTCGAGCTGCGGCGTCTGGTCGAGCACGAACGCGGCCGCCGCGAGGGTCGGCGCGTCGGCCGGGCCGTCCGCCCACGCCGCGACCTTCCAGAACAGCCGTGGGATGCCGACGCCGCGGTACACGGGGTCCTCGGGGGCGAGGACGGGCCCCGTGAGCACGACGAGGCGCTCCCGCAGCGCCTCCGCGTGGTCGAGCACGTGGTCCTCGAGACCGTTCCACAGCTCCTTGGACTGGTTGAACTGCGCGGCCTGCGGTGCGGCGTTGGGGTAGGCGAACGTCTCGGCGTTCGCCCGCCGCGCGACCTCGGCGTCGCCCCACACCGGGTCGCGGCGCCGGACGAGGTGGCCGCGGTCGAGGTCGTTGTCCGCGTACAGCTCCGGCCCGGCCTGCTCGGACGCGGGCACGCGGGGGTCGAGGTGCCAGTCGTCGTCGCGGGGGAGGTCGAGGAGCCGCGCACCGTCGACGTCGACCACGGTGGCGGCGGCGAGGCGTCGCGCGGGGTCGAGCTGCACGGTGAAGTGCGTGGAGGGCAGCTCGCGCAGCGGCCGCGCGGCCCGGGGCAGGGGCACGGGGACGACGAGGAAGTTCGGGTCGTGGCCGAGGGTCACGCGCCGAGCCAACCACACGGGCGTCCGGGTGGCAGCCTGTGGGCGGACGGGGGTAGGAACGACCCATGCCGACGACGCCTGGTCAGATCCACGCAGCCCCCCTGCCCGACGACACGACCGGTGGCGGGTGGTGGATCTGCCGCACGTGCGGGGTCGAGCACGCGGAGCGCCCCGACGTCTGCGCGATCTGCGCCGACGAGCGCCAGTGGGTGCCGGCGAGCGGACAGGCGTGGACCACGCTCGCCGAGCTCGCGGCGGGCGGCGAGCGGGTCACGGTGACGGAGCTCGAGCCCGGCCTCCTCGGGCTGTCGAGCGCACCGCGCGTCGGGATCGGCCAGCAGTCCAAGCTCGTGCGGACCGCAGCCGGCAACCTCCTGTGGGACCCGTTGGGCTTCGTGGACGACGACGCGGCGGACGCGGTCCTCGCGCACGGCCCGGTCGTCGCGATCGCCGCGAGCCACCCCCACATGTTCGGCGTGCAGGTCGAGTGGAGCCGCCGGCTCGGGGGCGTGCCGGTGCTCGTCTCCGCGGCGGACGCCGGGTGGGTCGCCCGCCCGGACCCTGCGATCGAGACGTGGTCGGGCGAGCGGGAGGTCCTGCCGGGGGTCGTGCTCTCGCAGCCGGGCGGCCACTTCCCCGGGAGCGCCGTCGTGCACTGGGCCGACGGCGCCGACGGGCGCGGCGTCCTCCTGAGCGGCGACACGATCATGGCGAACCCCGACCGCGTCTCGGTGAGCTTCATGCGGTCCTACCCCAACCGCATCCCGCTGTCGGGCGCGGTCGCGCAGCGCGTCGCCGAGCGCGTCGCACGGCGTCCCTTCGAGCGGCTCTACAACAACTTCGAGGAGGTCGTCCCGGCGGACGCGCGCGGGGTCGTGCTGCGCTCGGCCGAGCGGCACGCCGCGTGGGTGCGCGGGGACTTCGACCACCTGACCTGACGGGCCCGTCAGGCCCCCACGAGCAGCGTCACCCCGATCGCCGCCATGACGACGGCGATGGCACCGTCGAGCACGCGCCAGGCCACGGGCCGCGCGAAGACCGGCGCGAGCAGCCGCGCGCCGAACCCCAGCGCCACGAACCAGACGAGGCTCGCGACGGCCGCGCCCGCACCGAAGAGCCAGCGGACGGCGTCGGGCCCGAGGGCCTCCGCGCCCCCGGCGTGCGCGGCGGCGTAGCCCGCGGCGAGCGTGCCGAGAAGGAGCACGGTGTCGAGGTAGACGTGGGGGTTGAGCCACGTCAGGGCGAGGGACGTGCCGACCGCGGACCGCGCCGTCGTCGCTCCGCCCTCCGCCGCGGGGTCCAGCCCGCCCGGGCGCAGCGCGCGCCGGGCGGCCAGCGCCGCGAGCGCCAGGAGGAAGAGGCCGCCCGCCCACCGCACGCCGGTGAGCAGCGCGGGCGCGCCGGTGACGAGGGCGCCGAGACCGGCCGTCCCGGCGGCGATGAGGACGAGGTCCGACAGCGCGCACACCGCGACGACGGGCAGGACGTGCTCGCGGCGCAGGCCCTGCCGCAGCACGAACGCGTTCTGCGCGCCGATCGCGACGATGAGCGAGAGCCCGGCACCGAGTCCGGCGGCGAGAGGCGGGGCGAGGGCGAGGACGGTCACGGTCCGACGCTAGGCCGCACCGCACCCATCAGTACAGCGAAAGATTCTGGGGGATCGTAAGATCCGCTCATGGTGGATCTCCAGCCCGACCAGCTGCGCGCGCTCGAGGCGATCGCCACGACGGGCACGTTCGACGCCGCGGCGCGCGAGCTCGGCGTCACGCCCTCGGCGGTGAGCCAGCGCATGCGCGCGCTGGAGTCCGCCGTCGGGCAGGTGCTCGTGCGCCGCGGCCGACCGGCGGAGCTCACACCGCCGGGTCAGCTGCTCGTCCGGCACGCCCGGCACCTCGCCCTCCAGCAGGCGGACGTCCTCGCGGAGCTGGGGATCGCCGGCCCTGCGGGCTCCCGGGCCGCCGGACCCGACACCCCGGCGCTCCCCGAGATCACGCTCGTCGTCTCGGGTGACGCGCTGACGACGTGGGCTCTCCCGGCGCTCGTCGAGGCGTCGGCCTGGGCACGGCTCCAGGTGCTGCGGGAGGACGAGGAGCACTCGATCGGCCTGCTGCGCGACGGGACGGCCGTCGCGGCGGTGTCGTCGGTCGCCGAGGCGGTGCCGGGCTGCCGGTCGACGCTCCTCGGCCGCATGCGGTACCGCCCGACGGCGAGCCCGGCGTTCGTCGAGCGCTGGTTCCCCGACGGTCCCACGCGCGCGGCGCTCGCCGTCGCGCCCGTGCTCGCGTTCGACCGCAAGGACGACCTGCAGGAGCGCTACCTGCGGGCGCGGCTCGGCGACGGCGAGCCCGGCCCGCCGCGCCACTACGTCCCGGCGTCGCACGAGTTCCTCCGCGCGATCGAGCACGGCATGGGGTGGGGCATGCTCCCGGACCTGCAGAGCGCCGCGGGCGAGCGGGGCGGGCGGCTCGTCGGGTTCGACGACGCGAGCGCCGTCGACGTGCCGCAGCACTGGCAGCAGTGGCGGCTGCACTCGTCGTCGCTCGACCGGGTCGCCGCCGCCGTCACCCGGGCGGCCCGCGCCGCCCTCGCCTGAGAGGCCCGCGCGGCGGAGACTGGCAGCGGCACGGACGACGAACCGGGAGGACCGCATGACCACGACCACGCGCCACGTCGCCTGGACCGGCTGGGACGACGACGCGGACCGCCTCGAGGCGGCGACCGTCAGGCTGCACGAGAACCGCCTGGACGCGCTCGGCACGTCGCGCGCCACGGGCCACGTCACGGCGTGGGCGCTGACCACCGGGCCCGGCTGGGTCACCGAGCGCCTCGAGATCTCGGCGCGCGGCGTCGGGTGGTCGCGCCACCTGGCGCTGAGCCGGTCGCCCGACGGCGCGTGGCAGGCGGACGTCCAGGCGTCCGGTCGGGCGCCCGCCGGCCTCGCCCCGCCGGGGATCGCCGACCCGGGTGCGCTCGACGGCGCGGTGGACTGCGACATCGCGCTGTGTCCCGTGACGAACACGATGCCGATCCTGCGGCTCGGTCTCCTCGGGGACGACGCCCCGCCGCGCGAGACGCCCTTCGTCATGGCGTGGGTCGACGTCCCGTCGCTCCAGGTGCTGCGCAGCGACCAGCTCTACGCCGCCCGCTCGCCGCTCGACGCGGCGACCGGTCGCGGGGCCGTGACGTACACGAGCGCCACGCGCGACTTCACGGCCGACCTCACGGTCGACGCCGACGGGATCGTCGTCGACTACCCGCAGCTCGCCCGGAGGGCCTGAGCCTCTGCTCAGTCCGCGGGCGGTCGCCGCATCCGCTTGACCCCCGCACGGCGCTTCTTCGCGTCGATGCGCCGCTCGACCGAGCCGCGCGTCGGCCGCGTCGCGCGCCGGCGCGGCCCGGGCGGCGCGAGCGCGTCGGCGACGAGCGCGGCCAGCCGGACCCGCGCGGCGTCCCTGTTCCGCAGCTGCGCGCGGTGCTCCGACGCCGCGACGGTCAGCACTCCCCCGGTCATCCGGCGCCCGAGGCGCTCCTCGATCCGCGCGCGCTGCGCGGCCGAGAGCACCGCCGAGCCCGCGACGTCCCACGACAGCTCGACGCGCGAGTCCGCGGTGTTGACGCCCTGACCGCCCGGGCCCGACGACCGCGAGAAGCGCCAGGACAGCTCGGCCTCCGGGACGACCAGGGCGGGCGTCACGCGCAGACCGGGGCGGGCGTCGTCGGGCACGGGACCATCATGCCCGTGCACCCGCGCCGCCCGCGTGCACGGCCTGTCAGGCGAAGCCCAGCGACCCGAGGAACCCCCGCACGAGCTCCTCCCCGCGCGGGGAGTCCGGCACCCAGAAGAGGAGGTTGTAACCGGGTCCGTCCGCCTCACGCAGCGCGACCTGGACCTGGACGGCGGACGCGCCGTCGGAGGAGAAGGGCTGGCGCTCGACGAGGACGTAGTCCGCACCGGTGACGTCGACCGTCTCGACGGTCGCATCCCACGTCCTCTCCGCCTCGGCCACGTAGGCGTCGTCGGGCACCTCCCACGTGGCGTACCCGGCGGCGAACGAGGCCTCGAGCATCGCGGGCTCGGCCGCGCCGAGGGCGTCCTCCTCCCCGCCGACCCACCTCTGGTATCTCGGGCCGCTCCGCGCGGGATCCGGGTCCGGCGTCCACGACGGCGGCATCGCGTACGTCAGCCCGGCGATCTCCTGCGGCTCCCAGCCGTCGGGGACGCCGGGCACGACGCCCTCCACGCGCGGCAGCGCGGCGGTGAGGACCTCGCCCGGAGGCTCCGGGCCGAGCGGCGACGCGGTCGGGGTGGCCGCCGGCCCCGGGAGCGGCGCACCGTCGAGCCGGTCGGCGACCGAGGAGAAGATCACGACGGCGGCGACGACGACCGCCGCGAGGGCCCCACCGGCCGCCATCCGGCGTGCACGCACAATCCGCACAGCACGGTCGGCCATCGCGTCCGGGTCGAGCTCCGGCACGTCGACCGTCCCGACGACGTCGTGCAGACGGTCGAGGAACGGGTCGGTGCGGGTCATGACGATCCCCTCTCGCTGGCGGGCATCCCTGCGGCCGACGCGGTGATGGTGGGTGAGGTTGCGCCCGGGCCGTCGTCCGGCTCCCCGAGGAGGACCCGCAGCCGCGCGAGCCCGCGCGACGCCTGGGACTTGACGGTCCCCGCCGGGACTCCCAGGGTCTGCGCGGTCTCGGCCTCCCCGAGGTCGAGGAGGAAGCGCAGCACCACGACGCGCCGCTGCTTGACCGGCAGCTCCGCGAGCGCCCGGACGACCCGGTCGCGCTCCCCTACCTGCGTGTCGGGCGCGGGCGCGACCCGTGCTGAGGCACCGGTCGGGCGGCCCTCGTCGGTGAGGTCCACGAGGTCCTGGGGGTCGACCGCGCGCTCGCGGCGGGTCCGCCGCCACGTGTCGACGCGCAGGTTCATGAGGACGGTCCGCGAGTAGGCCAGCGGCGAGCCGTCACGCACCCTGCCCCACGAGCGGTACGTGCGCTCGAGCGTCTGCTGCACGAGGTCCTGCGCACGGTGCTGGTCGCCGCAGAGCATGTAGGCGACGCGGTAGAGGGTCGCGGCGTGCTCGCGGACGAACGCCGTGAACTCGTCGCGGGCCGTCGCGCGTCCACCGCCCGCGACGACGACCACCGGCGGCCCGTCCCCCTCGCTCACCCGACGTCTCCGGATCTCGGTCTCATGACGACGTAGACGCAGCGGGGGGCCGGGAGGTTCCGTCCGCCACCTATCAGCCCGACGGCGGACCGAGGGCGTCCTCGATCTCGGCGACGCGGGCCGCGACGAGGGCGCGCACGACGTCGTCGGGGAGGGGATGGTCCGCGCTGAACCGGATCGTGCCCTTGGCGTGCGACCAGCCGTCGAGGCGCGGGACGACCGCGGCGACCGCGGCCGGGCTGAACGGGTACACCGCGAGGTGCTTCGCCGCGCGGACGGCGCTGAGCAGCGGCCTGCCGCGGTACGTCAGCGCGGGCATGCCGTAGCCGGTGCCCTCCTCGGCGCCAGGCACCGTCTCCCGCGCGAGGGCGACGACGTGCTCGAGGGCTCCGCGCTCCGGCTCGGCGAGGTCGGCGAGGTAGTCGGTGACGGTCCCCATCAGGCCATGCTCGCGCGCCGCCCGCGGGTGCGCGCGTCGAGGGGACCCGGCTCGCAGCGCGCCCGACCTGCGAGATCACACCGCGTCGCGCTTGACCTCAACCGTGGTCGAGGTCCTAGCGTGGCAGGACACCGACGGAAGGAACCTGAGGAACCATGCCTGTCTACACGCTGCCCGAGCTGTCCTACGACTACGGTGCGCTGGAGCCGCACATCTCCGGGCGGATCATGGAGCTGCACCACTCCAAGCACCACCAGGCCTACGTCACCGGCGCCAACACCGCCCTGGACAAGCTCGCCGAGGCCCGCGAGTCCGGCGACTTCGCCGCGATCAACCTCCACGAGAAGAACCTCGCGTTCAACCTCGGCGGCCACGTCAACCACTCCGCCTTCTGGACCAACCTCTCCCCCGAGGGCGGCGGCGAGCCCACCGGCGAGATCGGCGCCGCGATCGACGAGCACTTCGGCTCCTTCGACGCCTTCAAGAAGCAGTTCGCCGCCGTCGCCGCAGGCGTCCAGGGCTCCGGCTGGGCCATCCTCGCCTGGGACTCCATCGGCCAGAAGCTCATTACCGTCCAGCTCTACGACCAGCAGGGCAACATCCCCCTCGGCCTGACCCCGATCGTCCTGCTCGACGTGTGGGAGCACGCCTACTACCTCGACTACCAGAACGTGCGCGCCGACTACGTCACCGCCTGGTGGAACCTCGTCAGCTGGACCGACGCCGAGGCCCGCCTCCAGCGCGCCCGCACCCAGACCGCCGGGCTCATCGTCCCCTGAGCACACCGCCAGGCGACACCGCCTGACGACGAGAACGTCCTGGGGGCCGCTATCCATCGGATAACGGCCCCCAGGACGTTCTCGGCAGCGCTCGCGTGCCCCCCGCGGGTTCAGACCGGACGTTGCGCGAGCCACTGGGCGAAGGTCTCCGTCGCGAGGGTCGCTCCCGGTCCGGGAAGCAGGTCGCCGCGCACCATCGCCCGGCCGAAGCGGCCGGGGAACGGGACCTCCAGCACGCGGCCACCGCGTCGCGCCGCCGCGACGTAGGCCCGGACCATGTCGGCGAGGCGCTCCTCCTGCGGTCCCGCGAGCTCACCGGCGTCCCCCACGGGATCCCCGAGCGCGCGGTCGACGAGCACCACGGCGAGCTCGCGCGTCGAGACCGGCTGCGTGCGCATCCGCGGCACGAGCACGACCGGCCCGATCGCCGTCTGCCGCACGGTCTGCGCGGCGAACTCGTGGAACTGCGTCGCCCGCAGGATGCTCCACGGCACCGAGCCCGCGCGCACCGCGCGCTCCTGCGCGAGCTTGCCGGCGTAGTACCCGCCGGGCGCCGCCTCGATGCCGACGATCGAGAGCACGACGTGGTGCCGCACCCCGTCGCGCAGCCCCGCCGCGAGCAGGGCCCCGGTGGCGGCCTCGAAGAACGCCGTGGACCGGCGCGCGGAGAGCGTCGTGACGTTGCTGACGTCGATCACCGCGTCGACGCCGCGCAGGTCCACGCCCGGGCCTGCGACCAGGTCGACGCCCTCCGCGCGGCTGAGCACCCGCACGTCGTGGCCGAGCTCCTGCAGCCGGGCCACGACGGGACGCCCGACCGTGCCGGTCCCGCCGGCGACCGCGACCGTGGTCATGCCGCCACCTCCCGCGTGCGGGCCGGGCGCCCGGGGAGCATGAGCAGCACGCCCAGCAGGAGGCTCCCGCCGAGCGTCACCACGTTGCCGATCGCGTCGACGGGCCCGAACGAGCCCAGCTCCCCCAGGTGGTAGACGAGGTGCGGGAGCCCGAACACGGCCCACGCGACGCCGACGACGCGCCCGGCGTCGGGCGTCCGGGAGAACGACGCGGCCACGCTCGCTGCGGCGAGGCCGAGGTAGAGCGCGCCGACGTCGCGGACGAGGTGCTCGTTGAAGGGGCCGTCGACCGAGATCCAGATGCGACCGAGCCCTGGGAACGAGTCGTAGAAGGAGACGGGCAGGAAGGCCGCCCACGCTCCGACGACGGCACCGATGAGCGCGGTCGCCAGCAGCAGGACGCGGCGGGTGGTGAGGGTCATGCACGTCTGACGAGACAGGGCCCGCGAACGTGAGGTCGGCGCGGCAGGAGAGGATGTCGGGGTGGATCCCTCCGAGCGCCGGCACCTCTTCGGCGTGGCGTACCGCATGCTCGGCACGGCCGCCGACGCCGAGGACGCCGTCCAGGAGACCTACCTGCGCTACTACCGGCTGAGCGACGACGAGCGCGCCGCGATCCTCGAGCCGCGCGCGTGGCTCACGCGCGTCGCCGGACGGGTCTGCCTCGATCTGCTCGGCTCCGCGCGCCGGCGGCGCGAGAGCTACGTGGGCGAGTGGCTTCCCGAGCCTCTCCCGGCTCACGACCCCGGCTCCCCGGACCCGCTCGAGCAGGTCAGCCTCGACGAGTCGGTGAGCACCGCGCTGCTCGTCGTGCTCGAGACGCTGACGCCCGCGGAGCGCGTCGCCTACGTGCTGCACGAGGTGTTCGCGGTCCCCTACGCCGAGATAGCCGACGTCGTGGGCCGCTCGCCCGACGCGTGCCGGCAGCTCGCCGCGTCGGCGCGGCGCCGCATCCGCTCGGGACGGGCGGTGTCCACCCCGCGGAGCCGGCACGACGAGGTGGTGCGCACCTTCGTCGCCGCGTGCCGCGGGGGCGACCTGGCGGCCCTCCTCGCCGTGCTCGACCCCGCGGTCGAGCTGCGGTCCGACGGCGGCGGCCTGGTCAGCGCCGCGCGCCGTCCGGTGCTCGGTGCGGACCCGGTGGCGCGCTTCCTGCTCGGCGCGATCGCGAAGAGCCACGGGACGACCGTCTCGGAGCGCGCGACCGGCGACGGGACCGGCCTCGTGCTGGAGCGGGACGGCGTCGTTGTCGGGGTGGCGAACCTCGGCGTCGCCGACGGTGTCGTCTCGGACGTCTGGCTGGTGCTGAACCCGGAGAAGCTCGGCGCCTGGGTCCGCTGACCCGCCGCGGCGGCGGTCGGTCCGCCGGCAGCGGCGGTCAGTCCGCCGTGACGAAGAGGTGGCGCGCGACGTCGTCGGGCAGGTCGAGCACGACGTCCGCGCCGTCACCCGACACGGTCACGCCACCGGCCGCGGGCTCGACGACGAGCGTCCGCCGCGGGAAGACCCCCGCCTCGACGAACCGCGCGAGCAGCTCGACGTCGACCTGGATCGGCTCGGCGATGCGCTGCAGGACGACGCGCGCCTGCTGGCCCGACCGCACGCCGTGCGCGGCGAGGTGCGCGGGCAGCGACGAGACGCCGTCGAGGTACTCGACCTCCGGCAGGTCCTCGCCCAGCTCGCGCAGACCCGGGATGGGGTTGCCGTAGGGGTCGTGCGCGGGGTGGTCGAGCAGCCCGATGAGACGCTCCTCGACGAGGTCGCTCATGACGTGCTCCCAGCGGCAGGCCTCGGTGTGCACCTGCTCCCAGTCGAGCTTGATGACGTCAGTGAGCAGCCGCTCGGCGAGGCGGTGCTTGCGCATGACGCGGACGGCGGTCTGGTGGCCGAGCGGCGTGAGCTCGAGCTGGCGGTCGCCGCCGACGACGACGAGCCCGTCGCGCTCCATGCGGGCGACTGTCTGCGACACCGTGGGGCCGGAGTGCCCGAGCCGCTCGGCGATCCGGGCGCGCAGCGGCGGGATGCCCTCCTCCTGCAGCTCGTAGATCGACTTCAGGTACATCTCGGTGGTGTCGATCAGGTCGGTCACGAGGCCTCCCGGGGCGGCGCGCGGCGGTACGAAGAACTCTTCTCTGGAACCGTTCCAGTCTAGCCGCTCGGCGCGGACACGATGTTGTGTCCCTTGCGCATACTGTGTGACGCACACTATGGTGTGACACATGATCGATCCAGAGATCTCCGCAGGACACAGCCAGGAGGTGCGGCGCGGCTCCGTCGTCGTCGCGAGCCTGCTGATGCTGCGCACACCGGGCTACGGGTACGGGCTGCTCGAGTCCCTCGCCGCGGCCGACCTGCCCGTCGACGCCAACACGCTCTACCCCCTCCTGCGGCGGCTCGAGAAGCAGGGCCTGCTCGTCAGCGAGTGGAACACCGACGAGGCCCGGCCGCGCAAGTTCTACCGGACGTCCCCCGACGGCGAGCGGCTCGCGCGCACGCTGCTCGACGAGTGGACGTCCGTCGCCCGTCACCTCCAGACCATCGACACCGAGAAAGGCCGGTCATGACGCTCACCGACCGCTACGTCGCGGCGACCCTGCGCCGCATCCCCGCCGAGCAGCACGGCGACATCGAGGACGAGCTGCGCACGTCCATCGCGGACGCCGTCGACGCCCAGGTCGAGACGGGCGTCGACCCGGAGTCTGCCGAGACGGCGGTGCTCACCGACCTCGGTGACCCCGACCGGCTCGCGGCGGGCCTGGCGGGCCGGCCGCTCCAGCTCATCGGCCCCGGGCTCTACCTCACCTGGTGGCGCCTGCTCACGACGCTCCTGTGGGTGGCCCCGGTCCCGGGCGCCGTCGTCCTCGGGGTCGGGCTGTTCGACGGCGACCCCGTGGGCACCGCGATCTGGTCGGGGATCTGGACGGCCGCCTCCGTGGCGCTGCAGATCGCCTTCTGGACCACGCTCGTCTTCGCGATCCTCGAGCGCACCGGCCACGGCCGCGCCGACGACCTCACCGGCCCGTGGACGGTCGACCGCCTGCCCGACGTGCGCGAGCGCCGCGAGGTGAGCCTCGCCGACACCGTCGCGTCCGTCGGCCTCCTCGCCCTCGTCGTGGCCGCGCTGTTCCTCCAGCGGTCCGTGTCGTGGTTCCACACGGCCGACGGCGCGCCGATCCCCGTGCTCGACCCCGGCCTGTGGCCGGGGTGGGTCGTCCTCTTCCTCGCCGTGGTCGCGGTCGACGCCGTCATCGCGATCGTCACGTACGCACGCGGCCGGTGGACCGTGGGTCTCGCGACGCTCAACACCGTCTCCGCCGTGGTGTTCGCCGTCCCGACGGTCTGGCTCGCGACGAACGACCGGCTCGTCAACCCGGCGTTCCTCGAGGCGTCGGGGGGCGACTCGCTCACCTGGCTCACGCCCGTGATCGTCGCGAGCGTCGTGGTGATCTGCGGGTGGGACGTCGTGGACGGCTGGGTGAAGGCCCTCCGCGCGCGCCGCGCCTAGGCTGTGCCGGTGACCTCGCGCCGCCTCGACCGCGTCCGCGACGGGGTCGAGGCGGCGTCCACGCGCGACGGCTTCACGCTCGACCCCGGTCAGCGCGACGTCCTGGCGCGGCTCCTCCAGGTCGCCGCCGGGCTTCTCCGCCCCGGTCCCCGGCGCCGCACCGCACCGCGCCCGGACCGGCGCGGCCTGTACGTGTGGGGGCCGCCGGGACGGGGCAAGTCGTGGCTCGCCGGGGCGTTCTTCACGGCGCTCTCGGCCGAGCTCGCCGACGGCGGGACCCAGCGCGTCCACGTGTACGTCCTCTTCCGCGAGCTGCACGCCGCGATCCACGCGCGCCGGGCGGCGGCCGCCACGGGGCCGCGCACCGCCGTCGGGCACGACGGCCCGACCCGCGGGTGGCGCACCCGCCCGGCGGACCAGGCGTGGCACGCCCCCGAACCCGACCAGAGCCCCGACCCGCTGCCGAGCGCGGTCGACGCCGCGATCGACGACCTCCTGCGCGGCACGACGCTGCTCTACCTCGACGAGCTCCACCTGCACGACCCCGGTGACGCGACCCTCCTCACCCGGCTCCTGCGCCGGGCGTTCGAGGCGGGCGTCGTGGTGCTCGCGACGTCGAACGACGCGCCCGCCACGCTCCTGCCGAACCCGCTCTGGCACCACCTCGCCGAGCCGGGCATCGCGCTCCTGCGCGAGCACCTCGACGTCGTCGAGCTCGCCGGCCCGACCGACTACCGCTCTCTCGGCGGGCGCGGGCGCACCGGCTTCGCCGCGGGCGCGTGGCTCGCACCGGGCACGACGGCGCAGCTCGCCGCGCGGGGCCTGCACGCCCCTGGTCTCGCAGAGGCGACGCGCCTGCGCTCCGGGTCGCGCACCTTCACGGTGTCCGCCGCACGCGAGGAGCACCACGACGGGCCGGCGGAGCTCTGGGTGACGTTCGAGGACCTGGCGACCCGTGCGACGTCGACCCTCGAGTACCTCGACTGGGCCGCCCGGTTCCCCCGGTGGGTCGTCACCGGCGTCCCGCTCCTCACCGCGGTCGACCGCGAGGCCCAGCAGCGGCTCGTCGCCGTCGTGGACGTGGTGTGCGACGCGGACGTCGAGCTCGTGGTGACGTCGCCGTACGACCGCGGGACGTTCCTCGCCGCGCGCACGGACCGGCCCGACGCGTTCCGCACGGCGAGCCGCCTCCAGCTCCTCGACGCCTGCACGGACCTGGGGGTGGGTGGCGAGGGCTACGATCGGCCCCGACGCGGCACCCACCCCGACCGGAGGTACTCGTGGCACCCAGTGACGGCAGCGGCACGGGCGACGACCGCTCGCGCCGCCCCCGATCCGCCGACACCCTGACCTGCTCGTTCTGCGGGAAGTCGCAGAAGCAGGTCAAGAGGCTGATCGCCGGGCCGGCGGGGGTCTTCATCTGCGACGAGTGCGTCGCGCTGTGCCTGGAGATGGTCGACGAGGACCGCGAGCCGGAGAACCAGGACGTCGTCACGGGCGACGGGCGCCTGCCGACCCCGCACGAGATCTTCGCGCACCTCAGCACCTACGTCGTGGGGCAGGACGGCGCCAAGCGCGCTCTCGCCGTCGCCGTCCACAACCACTACAAGCGGATCCGCGCCGCGGCGGCCGCCGCCGAGGCGGCCGAGGCCGCGGGAGAGGCCGTGGCAGAGCCGGGCGACGGCCTCGACGACGTGGAGCCTGGCGAAGTCGAACATCTTGTTGATCGGTCCGACGGGGACGGGCAAGACGTATCTGGCGCAGACGTTGGCGCGGATGTTGAACGTGCCGTTCGCGATCGCGGACGCGACGGCGCTCACCGAGGCGGGGTATGTCGGTGAGGACGTGGAGAACATCTTGTTGAAAGCCTGGTGCAGGCGGCGGACTTCGACGTGAAGAAGGCCGAGCAGGGGATCATCTACATCGACGAGATCGACAAGGTGGCCAGGAAGGCGGAGAACCCGTCGATCACCCGGGACGTGTCGGGTGAGGGTGTGCAGCAGGCGTTGTTGAAGATCATCGAGGGCACGAGCGCGTCGGTGCCGCCGCAGGGTGGGCGCAAGCACCCGCACCAGGAGTTCATCCAGGTGGACACGTCGAACGTGCTGTTCATCGTGGCGGGGGCGTTCGCGGGGTTGGACGACATCGTGGCGGCGCGGGCGCGCAAGCGTGGGGTGGGGTTCGGTGCGCCGATCGACACGGGGGCGGGGGAGGACCTGTTCGCGCAGGTGCGTCCGGAGGACCTGCACCGGTACGGGTTGATCCCGGAGTTCATCGGGCGTCTTCCGGTGATCGCGTCGGTGGGGGCGTTGGACGCGGAGGCGTTGGTGCGGATCTTGACCCAGCCGAGGAACGCGTTGGTGCGTCAGTACCAGCGGATGTTCGCGATCGACGGGGTGGAGCCTGGAGTTCACCGACACCGCGGTGGAGGCGGTCGCGGAGCAGGCGTTGCTGCGCGGGACGGGGGCGGGGGCTGCGCGCGATCATGGAGGAGGTGCTGCAGCAGGTGATGTTCGACGTGCCGTCGCGCGATGACGTGGAGCGGGTCGTGATCACCCGTGAGGTCGTGCTCGACAACGTCAACCCGACCATCGTGCCGCGCGCCACGACCCGCACCCGCACCCCCGCGAGAAGTCCGCCTAGGTCCACGGGCCGGCGCGCCGGGCCACGTGCCGCCCGCTCAGCCGACGAACAGGCAGAACGGGTGACCCGCGAGGTCCGCGTAGACGCGCAGCGGCTCGTCGGGGTCGTCCGAGCGGTCGTGCAGGAGCCGAGCGCCGAGCGCGAGGGCGCGCTCGTGCTGGCGGTCGAGCTCCGCGACGTCGGGCACCGTGCAGTCGAGGTGGAGCTGCTGCGGCACGTCGGCGTCGGGCCACGTCGACGGGGCGAGCGTCTCGACCTGCTGGAACGCGAGCTGGACGCCGCCGGGCGCGGCCCGCAGCACGAGCCAGTCGGCGCCCGCCGGGTCGGGTTCGCCGGGCGGTGGCGGCTCGTCGCCCGCCCGGTACCCGAGCCCGAACAGCTCGCGGTAGAACTCCGCGAGCGCCCGAGCGTCCGTCGTGTCGAGCACGACCTGGGCGATCCGGGGACGGGCCTCGGCCACGGTGACCACCTCCGACCCCACGGTCCGACGCCGCTCGCGCGCTCGCAAGCACGTCGACACCCTCCGGGGTGAGGATGGGACCCGGGACAGACGCGGAGCGAGCGGGAGGTACGGACGTGACGGACGCGGAGGCACGGCTCGCGCAGCACGTCGCCGAGGCGGCGGACGCGTGGCTGCGCGACCCGCTCGACGCGGGCGTCTACCGCCGGCTCGTGGCCGCCACGGTCGCGTGGCGCTCCCGCACGGTGGACGACGGCGGGCCCTCGCACCGCCCGGTCGACGAGCCTCCGCCGACGGCCGCTGACGAGGCACGCGAGATCGGCGTCCCGCCCGACGACGCGAGGTACCTGCGTCCCGACCGCGCACCGCGTCCGGTCGGCAGCGCGCTCGCGGACGTGGCGAGCATGCTCCGCGCCCGGTCGGACGCCGCCCGGTCGGACGACGCCCGTGCCGACGCCGCACCCCGTGAAGACTGACGGGCTCCGACGGGCCGCTCAGCCCGTGCCGCACGTCGGGGTCGGCGCGACGCCGGCGAGGCGGTCCTCGGTCCAGCGCAGCAGGTCCGGGACGAGCGGCGAGCCCGCCTCGACGAGGCCCACGTGGTCGACCCCGGCGTACCTGCGGTAGTCGACGGGCTGGCCCTGCGTGCAGCGCGTCCCGACGTACGCGTCCTGCATGCCGGGCACGAGCAGCGTGTCCTCCGACCCCTGGGCGATGAGCAGCGGCGCCGGCACGGGCCCGACCGGGACGTTCTCCGCGAGGCGGTCCCCGAACGTCCCGGTCGTCGGGTCGCCCGTCCACAGCGGCTGGTCCATGGCGAGCGTCTCCGCGAGCGAGACGAGCGCGCCCGGTTCCGCGAGGCACCGCGTCGCCATCTCGCGCACGACGATCCGTGCGCCCGGGCGGACGGCGTCGTACGGGTCGGCCTCGGGGTACGCGGCCGCGTAGGCCTGGACGACGTAGGACGCGAAGATGCCGCCGCCCGGCACGGACTCGAGGTGCTCGACGAGCGCCGGCAGGTCGCTCGCCGGGGCGAGCGCCGCGACGCCCGCGAGCGGCACGTCCTCCGCGTACCGCGGCGCGACCTGGCCCGTCCAGAGGGCGGCGTGCCCACCCTGCGAGTGGCCCCAGACCACGGTCTGCTCGCCGAGCGCGACGCCGTCGAGCGCGCGCGCGGCGCGGACCGCGTCGAGCACCGACCGCCCCTCCCCCTCGCCGATCAGGTACGGGTGCGGGGCGTCCGCCCCGAGCCCCGTGTAGTCGGGTGCGACGAGCGCCCAGCCGCGCGCGAGCACCTCGTCGAGCAGGTAGAACGCCCCCGAGCCGAACGGGTCGTCGAGGACCGACGGCGCGCACCCCCGCGCGAACCCTGTCGTGCCGTGGGCCCACGCGATGACGGGGGGCGGGGGGCCGCCGTCGGGCACGTCGGGGAGGACCACGATGCCGCTCGCGACGGCGGGCTCGTCGTCGTCGCGCGTCGTCGTGTAGAGCACGCGCCACGCGGTGGCGCCGTCGGGGACCGCGCGCGAGAACGGCTCGGCACGCACGAGCTCGCCCGGCTCCGACGGGACCGACGGTGGCGGGTCGTAGAACGCGTCGGGTCGCGGTGTCCCGCTCTGGACCACGAGGCTCGCGGCGGCGAGGCCACCTGCGAGGACGACTGCGACGACCGCCCCGGCGAGGCCGGCGCGGCGCGGGCCGCCGGACGGGGGCACGACGTCGGTCCCGGGCTCGGCGCCGAGGTCCCGGGACGGGCGGACCCCGCCGACCACGAGGCGCACGCCGAGCACGACGAGTCGGACGCCGAGGACCACGGCCACGACGAGGACCGTCACGTCCGGCCAGGCGAGCGCGAGCAGCCCGAGGACGGCGCTCGCGACGCCGAGCATGACGAGCGTCCACCGCTCGACCCCGCGCTCGACCATTCCCTCGAGGACGTCGAGCACCCCCGCGGCGAGGAGACCGGCCCCGACCAGGACCGTCACGACGAGCAGCGAGGGACCCGGCCAGAGCGCGACGGCGCCGGCGAGGGCGAAGAACGTCAGAGCGCGCGCGACGCGCAGCCCCGGCCGCCCGGCCGGTGCCTCGGGGTCCTGCGACGCGACCCGGCGGTCGCCGACGAGCTCGGCCACGCCGAGCAGGACCGCCCCCGCGACCACCATCACGACGAGGAGCGCGAGCGAGGCGAACGGACGCAGCACCGCCACGGCACCGACCAGCACGCACGTGGTCCCCAGCACGACGGAGACCCACGGGGGCAGCCGGTACCGGGCGTCGCGCCGGCGAGCGCGCAGCATCGCACCGAAGCGGGTCACGCCGCGAACGTACTGTCCGGGCGGCGGACCCGCGCGGGGACGGCGCCACGGTGGCGCACCCGGCGCTGCGGGCCGGCGCCGGGTCCGGCCCGTCCGTACGCAAGAACTGAACTTCTGCCCGCAAACCGACGACAGACTCTTGTGTGCGACCGCCGCCAGGCCTAGGGTCTGCACGACGACGGCGCGCGGTGGTGCGACCACGCGCCGACCGGCGGGTCAGCGCACCCGCCGGGCGGAACGGAGGCCCGCGCCCGGGCGTCCTCCCCGGCCCCCCCCCGCCCGGCGCCCCCCCCCGCGCGCCCGCCCGCGCGCGCCCCGCCCCGCCCCCCCCCCGCGCGCCGCACCGCCGCGGCCGTCGCCCTCGCGCTCGTGGCCGGCACGGCGTCGGCGGCGATCGGCCAGGGACGGCCCGTCCCGGTACCGACCCCGGTGACGCGCGCCGCCGTCGGCCCCGCGCTCGTCGAGGGCCGTGGTGCGGACGTGCCGTTCGTCGAGCAGGAGGCGGAGAGCGCCGTGACGACGGGGACCGTGATCGGTCCCGGTCGCGACGCGTACACCCTCGAGGCCGAGGCGTCCGGGCGGTCGGCGGTCCGGCTCACCGCGGGCCAGCACGTCGAGTTCACGCTCCCCGCTGCCGCGAACGGCATCACGGTGCGCTACGCGCTGCCCGACGCGCCCGCGGGCGGAGGGATCCGCGCGCCGCTCGACGTCTCGGTGCTGCGCCAGGGGAAGAAGGTCGGCGTCGACCGCCGCATGACGCTCACGTCCGAGTACTCCTACCTGTACAACCAGTACCCGTTCACGAACGACCCGACCGCGGGCCTCCTCCAGCCGGACTGGTGGGTCACGGAGTGCGCGTGCGTCCCGTCGCAGACGACGCCCGTCCCGACGTTCGACACCCCGTTCCGGCCCATGAAGTTCTACGACGAGCAGCGCCTCCTGCTCGGGCGCACCGTCAAGGCCGGGGAGACGGTCCGGTTCACCATGCCCGCCGGCAGCAACGCGGCCTGGACCGTGATCGACCTGCTCGACACGGAGAAGGTCGCCCCGCCGACGATCCGCCTCCGCGCGGCCAGCGCCCTGCTCTTCGGCGCGGACCCCACCGGCCGCCGCGACTCCGCCGACGCGCTCGACCGGGCGATCGCGTGGGCGAAGAAGCGGGACCTCGAGGTCTACGTCCCCCCGGGCGTCTACCGGGTCGACCGGCACGTCATCGTCGACGACGTGACGATCCAGGGCGCTGGCAGCTGGTACACCGTCTTCCGCGGATCCGAGGTCGCGCTGGACGAGCCCGCCGAGGACGGGTCCGTGCACACCGGCGTCGGCTTCTACGGGCGGTACGCCGAGGACGGGGGCAGCCGCGACGTGCACCTGCGCGACTTCGCGATCGTCGGCGACGTGCGCGAGCGCGTGGACACGGACCAGGTCAACGGCGTCGGGGGCGCGCTGAGCGACTCGACGGTCTCCGGCCTGTACGTCCAGCACACCAAGGTGGGCCTGTGGTTCGACGGCCCGATGGAGAACCTCGTCGTCGAGGACAACGTGATCGTCGACCAGATCGCCGACGGTCTGAACTTCCACGGCGGCGTGACCGACTCGGTCGTGCGCGGCAACGTCGTCCGGAACACCGGGGACGACGGGCTCGCGATGTGGTCGGAGAAGCTCGCGAACACGGGCATCGTGTTCGAGCGGAACACGGTCCAGTCGAACACCCTGGCCAACGGCATCGCGGTCTACGGCGGCTCGGACAACACGGTGCGCGGCAACCTCGTCGCCGACCCGGTCCGGGAGGGCAGCGGCCTGCACGTCGGGGCGCGGTTCGGTGCCGAACCGTTCGCGGGCACGCTCGACGTCACCGACAACACCGCGGTGCGTGCCGGGACCTACGAGCTCAACTGGAACATCGGGCTCGGCGCGATCTGGTTCTACGCACTGGACGGCGACATCGACGCCGACGTCCGCGTGACGGGGGACCACTACCTCGACAGCACCTACAACGCGATCATGCTCGTGTCCGACTGGGGAGTGAAGGACCAGGTCTCGATCGAGGGCGTCGCGTTCGAGGACGTGCGCGTGGACGGGACGGGGACGTCCGTGGTCAGCGCCCGCGTCCGGGGCGGCGCGTCGTTCGAGAACGTCGACGCGCGGAACGTCGGCTGGGCGGGCGTGAACAGCTGCGGGTCGTTCAACTTCCCCGCCGGCGGCACCGAGTTCACGCTCACCGACCTCGGCGGGAACGACGGCACGTCGCTCAGCCCGTGGGGGCCCGGGCGGGTGAACTGGCTCGGCCAGTTCGTGCCGAACGCGCCGTCGTGCAGCGACCGGCCACCTGTCGTCGCTCCCCCGGCGCCGTCGCCCTGGGTGCAGCCGGTCGGCTGACCGAGCCTGAGTGCATGAAATAGTCGCGAAGGGACGATTCGACCGCGACTATTTCATGCACTCAGGGGTGGGCGCGTGGGTAGGGTCTCCCGGTGATCGTTCTCGGACCGGACGACGACGTCGTCGCGCACCTCGGCCACGTCCCCCGGCGCCTCACGGTCGCCGGGGTGTCCGGGTCGGGCAAGACGACGCTCGCGGGCCGGATCGCCCAGCGGCTCGGCGTGCCGCACACCGACATCGACGGCCTCCACCACGGCCCCGGCTGGGTGCCTCGACCGGAGTTCCTCGACGACGTGCGCGCCCTGCTCGCGCAGGACGCGTTCGTCACGGAGTGGCAGTTCTCGGGGGCGCGCCCGCTGATCCTCGCGCGGGCCGAGGTGCTGGTGTGGCTCGACCTGCCGACGAGGGTGACCATGCGCCAGGTGGTCGGGCGGACCGTGCGGCGCTCCGTGCGCCGCGAGGTGCTGTGGAACGGCAACGTGGAGCCGCCCGTCTGGCGGTCCGTCTTCCAGCCCCCGGAGGAGAACATCGTCCGATGGTCCTGGGTCACGCGGCACAAGTACCGGGACCTGCCCGAGCGGCTCGCCCTCGAGGCGCCGCACGTCGCGCTCGTGCGGCTGCGGTCGCGGCGCGAGGTCGAGCGGTGGGTCAGACGGCTTCCGACGCGACCTGGCGCGTGAGCTCGTCGACGATGGGCACGTCGCCGTCGAGCCAGTCCACGGTGTGCCACTCCCCCGGCTCGAGCCACGCGAGCTCGTCGTGCTCGACGAGCGGCTGAGGGTCGCCGTCGACGACGCGCGCGAACCACAGGCGCATGACGTGCCGGTCCGTGATCACCCAGGTCCCGTGCTCGGGCCCGACGACCTCGTCGCCGAGCTCCACGTCCACCCCGAGCTCCTCGCGCAGCTCGCGGTGCAGCGCCTCCTCCGGCGTCTCCCCCGGGTCGACCTTGCCGCCCGGGAACTCCCAGCGTCCGGCGAGGTGCGGCGGGCGGGACCGTCGCGCAGCCAGCAGCAGGCGTGGCGCCGCGAGGTCGTCGACGATGGCCGCGGCCACGACGAGTCTGCGCAGAGTCATAGGCGGAGTGTCGCACGTCGGCGTGTCGTGCCGGTGGCACGCACGTCGCGCACGACCTCGCCTCAGCGCAGGCCGGCGGCGCGGGCCCAGGCCACCGCCTCGGCGCGGGTCGAGACGCCGAGCTTGCGGTAGAGGCTGCGCACCTGCGACTTGACGGTGTTGCGGGTGACGAAGAGCTTGGTGGCGATCTGCTCGAGGGTCACGTCCTCGGACAGGTTCGACAGGACGACGCGCTCGCGGCGAGTCAGCGGCGCGATCGGCTGCGACGACGCAGCCAGCGGGAACGCCGACGGGCGGACCAGCTCGATGGTGCTCATGATTCTCCTCCAGATGTCTCCGGTCACGTCACACCCCTGACGGATCCGGTGTGGTGCTACTGGAAGAGATGGGTGACGGTCTCGTTCATGACGCGACTTTTCGCACCTGATTCAGGACGTTCGTCCTGAAGCCTCTCCCAGCCCGGCCCGCGGAGGGCCTGTGGCGGTGTCGTCGCAGGTCAGGACGCGCGACGGTAGGACAGCAGGACGAGCGCGACGGCGACGTGCGACGCACCGGCGTGCCGGTCCTCGGTCACGACGTCGACCGCCAGGTGCTCGACGAGCGGCACCATCCCCTGAGCGAGGTCCTCCTGGAGCGTCCGCTCCAGGGCGTCGCTGAGCGCCGCCATCGCGGCGTCGACCGTCGGGCGCGGGCCGGACGACAGGTAGGTCGGCGTCGGGACCTGCGGACGGGCCGTGACCGTCTCGTCGTCGTGACGGACGTCGTGACCGGCGCCCTGACGCTCGTCGAGCGCCGGGACCGGGTGCGGGCTGGTGCGGAACATGAGTCTCCCCCTGTGGAGCCGTCGGGGGCCGTCCCCCGAGGCACGACCCACGTTCCCCGACCTCCCTCAAGGACCCAGGTCCCGAACCCCAACGAAGGCTCAGGATTGGCTCAGGTTCCTGGTCCGTCGAGCCGGGCGGCCCGTCGCAGCCCGTCCAGGGCGTCGGGGATCTCGGCACCCGGCCCCGCACGGAGCACGTCCTCCAGGTGCCGCGCGGCGTCCGTGAGCGCTGCGTCCCCGAACGTCCCGGCCGAGCCGGCCAGGTCGTGGCACAGGCGTGCGGCCTGCTCGCGCGAGCCGGGGTCCGGTGCCCCTCCGGTGCCGAGCAGCTCCAGCACCCGGCCCGTGCGCTCGACGTTGCGACGCCGGGCGCGCTCGGAGAGCAGGGCGAGCGAGTCGTCGAGCGACGGGATGGGGCCGGGCCGGTCGTCGGCCGTCACCGCACCCACCCGAGGACCTCGGCGAGCCTGCTGGAGAGGGTCAGGGGGTCGAACGGCTTGGTGAGCACGGCCGCCGCGCCGAGCCCGTCGAGCCGGGAGATGTCCTGGGTGCCGACCTTCGCCGTGAGGAACACGACCGGCACGTCGTGCAGCGCCTCGTCCGCCCGGATCCGGGCCAGCACGGCAGGGCCGTCGACCGTCGGCATCATCACGTCGAGGAGGATCACGTCGGGGCGGACCTCTCGCGCGATCGTCATCCCCTCGGCACCGTCACCGGCGGTGTGCACCTCGTGGCCGCCGACCGCCGTGAGCGCGAGCGCCGCGACCTCGCGGATGGACGCGTCGTCGTCGATGACCACCACGCGTCGACCCCCTGGTGCCACGTGTGCCGTCCCCCGTCCGCTCGCCGGTCGCCCCGACGACCGTAACCCAGCGCCGCGCCCGTCGCCGCCGGACGGCGAGCACCGCACCCGTCGCCTACGCTCGTCGCATGCAGGAGGGGCGGCGCGCGGCGGCGCGAGCCAGGGAGAGCTTCGTCCGCTGGTGCTGGGTGGCCGGTGTCGTCGTGCTCGTCCTCCTCGTGCTGCTCGCGAGCCCCCTGGACCAGTCGACGCGCGAGGAGATCTCCCGGTTCTCGATCGCCGCGGCAGGGGTCGTCGCGGCCGTGAGCTGCGGGTGGCGCGCGTCGCGGTCGACGGGGCGCCGACGGCGGGCCTGGGGCCTGCTGTCGCTCGGCGGCGTGGTGGGTCTGCTCGGGAACGTCTACGCCGCGGTGGTCGGCGACCCGTCGACCGGTGACGTCGCCTACATCGCGGCCCTCGCCCTCGGGGTGGTGGGGCTCGCGCTGTTCCCGACCGTGCCTCCCCGCGGGCAGGAGATCGTCCGCATGCTGCTCGACAGCGTGGTGGTGGGCGGGTCGGTCCTCTACATCTCCGTCTTCGCGGTCGTCCTCGAGGGGGAGTCCTGGCAGTCCGCGCCGTCCGCGACCGCCTATGCCCTGCCGGTGGTCGACGCGCTGCTCGCGACGCTCGCCGTGCTCGTCATGACGCGGTCGAGCGCGTCCGAGCGCGTCCCGCTGGTCCTGGTGGGCAGCGGCTTCGTGCTCTACGCCGTGGCCGACGTCGCGTTCGCCCTCCTGTCGGCAGGCGGCGAGTTCACGTTCGGCAGCCCTGTCGACGTCGCCTGGGTGGGCGGCTACCTCGCCATCGCTCTCGCCGCGCGACACCCTGCGGCGTCGGGCAGCCCGGTCGTGGACCGGCGCGCCGACGGGTCCGCCGTCCTCGGCACGGCGGTGACCTTCGTCCTCTTCCTCGCCGCGGCGCTCGTCCGCGTCGCCCAGGCGGGCGGGACGACCCCGGGGATCGCCAACGCCCTGTGGGTCGGGGTGCTCGTGGCCGTGGTCGCGCGCCAGATCCTCGTGGTCGTGGACAACGAGTCGCTCCGGCACGGGCTCGAGCGACGCGTCGAGGAGCGCACGGGGCAGCTGCGCGCGCTCGCGAGCGAGCGCGAGCGCACGCTCGAGTCGGTCGCGGACGGCATCTACGGCGTGGACGCGTCCGGACGGGTCACGTTCGTCAACGCCGCCGGTGCCCGCACCCTCGGGGCGTCGGCCGAGGACCTCGTGGGCCGGGAGGCGCACACGACGTTCCACGCGCCGTCCGAGGACGGCACGCCGTACCCGGTCGAGCGCTGCTACATCACGGAGGCCGTCCGCGACGGCGTCACGGCCACGGCCGAGCTGGACGTGTACCGCCGCCTCGACGGGAAGGACGTCCCCGTCGAGGTGACCGCCAGCCCGCTGCGCGACGACGGGGCGATCCGCGGCGCGGTGGTCGTCTTCCGCGACGTCGCCGAGCGCCGCGAGGTCGAGCGCATCAAGGACGAGTTCGTCTCGGTCGTGAGCCACGAGCTCCGGACGCCGCTCACGTCGATCCGTGGTGCGCTCGGCCTGCTCGAGAGCGGGGTCCTCGACACCGACCCGGCCCAGGCGACGCGCATGGTGCACATCGCCCTCACCAGCAGCGAGCGCCTCAACCGGCTCGTCGACGACATCCTCGACATCGAGCGCATGGACGCGGGCACGACGTCGCTCGAGCTGGCCGACCACCCGGTGGAGGAGCTCGTGGCCGCCGCGCTCGAGCAGGTCGCGATCCTCGCGACCGACGCCGGGGTCGTCCTGGACTCGTCCGGCACCGGACCGGAGGTGGTGCACGCCGACGGCGAGCGCATCGTCCAGACGCTGACCAACCTGCTGAGCAACGCGGTGAAGTTCTCCCCCGGCGGGGGGAGGGTGCGCGTGTCGACGGTCCCGGTCGGCGAGATGGTCGAGCTGCGCGTCGACGACGAGGGGCGCGGCATCCCGGCGGACAAGCTGGAGGCCGTGTTCCGCCGGTTCGAGCAGGTCGACGCGTCGGACGCCCGGGAACGCGGCGGGACCGGGCTGGGCCTCGCGATCGCGCGGAGCATCGTCGAGCGCCACAGCGGACGCATGTGGGCCGTGAGCGACGGCGAGGGCACCGGGTCCAGCTTCCGCCTCACGCTGCCGCGCGTGGCGGTCCCGGCGCCCCGGACCCTGCCCGCCGAGCCGTGGACCGAGCGCGCGGCGAGCGACCGGCCCGGGACGCACGACGAGCCGGCCGACGACCTCGGGCTCCCCACGCCACGGGTCGTCGTCGTCGACGACGACCCGTACGTGGTCGACGTCCTGCGCGAGGTGCTCGAGGCGCGCGGGTACGACGTCGTCGGCGTGACCGACGGCGGCGAGGCGATCGCGCTCGTCGAGGAGGAGCATCCTGCCGCCCTCGTCCTCGACCTCGCCATGCCCGGCACCGACGGGACCGAGGTGCTCGGTCGGCTGCGGCGCACCGCCGCGACCGCGGACGTGCCCGTCGTCGTCGTGTCGGGGACCCGGTCGACGGAGGCGCGCGAGGCCGCGGTCCTCGCGGACGGCTGGCTGGTCAAGCCGGTCGACCCGGCCCGGCTCGCGCAGACGGTCCACGACGTCATCCGGCTGCGTCCCCACCACGGGCGCGTGCTCGTCGTGGAGGACGACGACGACCTGCGCACCGTGCTCGCCACCGTCCTCGAGCGCGGCGGGCTGGTCGTGACACGGGCCCGCTCCGTCGCCGAGGCACGGGACGCCCTGAGCCGCGAGGACGAGCCGGACCTCGTCGTGCTCGACCTCGCCCTGCCCGACGGCTCGGGCCAGGACCTCGTCGCGGACCTCCGCCGCGACGGCAGGCTCCGCAGGCTCCCCGTCGTCGTGTACAGCGGCACCGAGCTCGGTTCCGACGAGCGGGCCGACCTCGGCCCGGGGCCCACCGTCTTCCTGACCAAGGGTCGCGCCGCGCCGGAGGGCATCCTCCGGCCCGTGCTCGACCTCCTCGACGCCGCCTCGGGGCTCGTACCCCGTGAGCACGCCGACGTCCCCCCGACCCCGACCCAGAGAACCCCATGACCAACGCACTGACCATCCGCGTGAGCTCCGGCACCGGTACCGGCCGGACCACCCTCGCCGCCTTCGACGCCGCCCTCATGGCCGCCGGGGTGGCCGACTACAACCTCGTACGGCTCAGCTCGGTGGTCCCGCCGGGCAGCCGGGTGCTGGAGGTCGCCGGCGGCGACCAGCTGGTCGGCGCGCACGGCGACGCGCTGTACTGCGTGTACGCGGAGGCCCACGCGCAGCTGCCCGGGCACGAGGCGTGGGCCGGCGTCGCGTGGTCCCTGCGGGACGACGAGAGCGGTGCCGGGCTGTTCGTCGAGCACGAGGGACCGTCGCACGAGCAGGTCGAGACGGACCTCACCCACAGCCTCGAGGACCTCTCGGCGACCCGGGGCGGGATCTACCACGAGGCCGGCCGGCACCTGGTCGGCATCACGTGCGAGGCGCTCCCGGTGGCGGCCGTCGTCGTGGCGACGTTCCGCCGCGCGGGCTGGGAGGAGGCCGGCGGTGCGCGCTGAGGTGACGTTCGAGACGACGGTCACGGACGACGTCGCGGAGCGGTTCTGGCGCCTGTACCTCGAGGCGTTCGAGCCGCTGCGCACGCGTGCCGCGGCACGGCACGTGCTCCACCACGAGGAGTTCGTGGAGGAGATGGAGGACCCGCGCGTCCTCAAGCTCCTCGCGCACGACGGTCACGGCGAGGCGGTGGGCATGACGACGCTCGCGACGGACCTCGCCGCCGTGCCCTGGGTCAGCCCCGAGTTCTTCGCCGCGCGCTACCCCGAGCACGCCGCTCGCGGTGCGGTCTGGTACATCGGGTTCACGCTCGCGCACCCGGGCCGGCGCGCGACACGGACGTTCATGGACATGATCGACGCGCTGGTGGCGCACCTCGCGGAGCACCGCGTGGTGTGCGCGTACGACGTCTCGCGCTTCAACGACGACTCGCTGCGCTTCGCGGACAACCTCCGTCGCCACCTCGAGCGCCACCAGGACGTCACCGTCGAGACGGTCGACCAGCAGTCGTACTACGCCACGACGTTCCACTGACGGTGCCGCCGACGCCGTGCCGCCGCGGGCGACCTGAGGTCGCCCGCGGCACGGACGCGCGTCACCGCACCGTGACGGTGATCTCCCTGCTCCGCGTCTCCCCCGCGGCGTTGGTCAGCACGGCGACGTAGGCGTAGCGGCCGGGGGCCTGGCCCGTGAGGACGGTCGACGCCGACTGCGCGGCGCCGCCCTCGCCCGGCACGAGCTCCTGCCGGTCGATCTCGACCCCGTCCTCGTACAGCGCGTACCCGGTCGCCTGCGTGCCCCACCACTTGTTCACCGTGACGGTGTAGTCGCCGTCGCGGTCGTGGTTGTCGTGCGACAGGTCCGGCGTGCCGGGGTTCGCGTCCGTCACCCGGACGGTGTGTGAGCCGGCGCACGGGGTGACCCCGGCGGCGTTCTCGAGCTCGCACGTGTAGGTGTACGCACCGTTCGTCCGGCCCGTGACCGGGACGGCGACCCGCTGCGCCCGCGTGCCGCCGTGGACGAGCGGCTGCGTGCTGACCAGCTCGCCGTCCTCGTACAGGCGCAGCGTCGTCGCGTTCTCGCCCCACCACAGGTCGACCATCACGGCGTAGTCCCCGTCGCGCAGGCCCGTGTCCCAGCCGTTGTCGTCGCTGATCCGCGCCTGGCCCGGCTTCCCGGCCGGGACGAGGACGTCGAGCGTCCCGACGACGTCGTTCACCTCGACCGTCAGCGTCGCCCGTCCGGGTACGACGGCCGTGACCTCGTGGGACACCGGGTCCAGCGCGACGACGGTCCCGCGCGGCGCGTCCTGCGCAGCACCGACGAAGACGCCGTCCGTGCCGCTCCAGGCCGCCGAGACAGGCCACGCGACCGGGACCACGCGGTCGTCGTCCTGGACCACGGTCGCGCTCACCGCACCCGACGCGCCGACGGCCAGCTCGGCGGGACCCGCGACCTCCACGGCGTCCGCGCGCGCGTTGACCTCGACGGCGAGCCACCCGGCTCCCGGCTCCCCCGGCACCCCTCCGGACGGGTCGGACCACGTGCCCTGGGCGGGGTCGATCCCGAGCATCGTCCAGCCCGTGAAGCCACCGTCGTCGGGCGTGCTCGCGGGGCTCTTGCCGGAGTTGCCGTTGACGACGTACGGGACGCCGTCCTCGGTCTTCGCGTGGAAGACCCCGACGTGCGAGCCGACGCTCGCGACCGACTTGCCCGACGTCTCGCGGAAGTCCTCGAGCCAACCGCGCACGACGTCCGCCTCGAGCCGGTCGACGAGCTGGCTCGCCTTCGTGGGCAGCGGGTCGTCGACGGGGTGGTGCGCCACGACGACGACGCCCGTCACCGCGTCGTCCTCCGCCGCGGCGTCGAGCTGCTCGCGCAGCATCCGGAGCTGGGCGTGGTCGGCGTTGAGCGTGCCGGCCGCGGTGTTGAGCAGCACGAGGCGGGTGCCGTCGACGTCGAGGTGGCGCGTGGTGTCGCCGAACTCGTCGACGAAGTTCTCGATCGAGCCGCCCATGACCTCGTGGTTGCCCGGGACGTAGTACCAGGGCAGGTCGGTCCCGCCGAGCTCGTCGTCGAGGATCTCGCGCGCGAGGTCGAAGTCGGCGGGCGACGCCTCGTCCACCAGGTCGCCGTTGATGACGAGCACGTCGGGCCCGGACGCGACGATCTCCCGGAGGGTGCGGCGCGCGCCCTCCACCGCCCCCGACTCCGGCGACCGTGCGACGAACTGCGCGTCGGACATCACGGCGACGCGGAGCGGGGACGCGTCGGTGGCGTTCTCCGCGACGACGACGTCGTCCTCCACGCGCCCGGCCTGCGGCGTCTCGACCGCCGGCGGGACGTGCGCCCGCAGGTCGCTGATCGTCATGGCGCCCGTGTACTGCGCCGACGCGCGCGTCTCGAGCACGCGGACGCGCTGCAGGCGCAGCGGGAAGTCCACGCCCGCGGGCACGGCGAAGGTCACCTGCTGCCAGCCCTCCCACGAGACGTTCGGGCCGTCGAGCTGCGTCGTGACGCCGTTGCCCTGCTGGACCTGCAGGCGCAGCCACGCGCCGCTCGCGTCGCCGTCCACCCACATCGTCAGCCGCTGCGGCTGCCCCGCGATCTCGCGGGTGGTCTCCGGGACGACGGCGTACTGGCCGCGCGTCGCGGTGGACTGCGTGAAGTCGTACGAGAGGCGCAGGCCGGGTGCGCCGTCGTGACCCTCGGCGGGAGCGACGCCACCCCCGGGGGCACGGTCGTTCGCCGCCTTCCACGTCGAGGCGTCCGCGAAGTCGGCCACGGGGACCTGCTCGAGGGAGACGGCGACCGCCACCTGGGCCCGGTGCTCACCGACGGCCAGGTCGAGCGTCACGGCCCCCGACGGCGCGGTGCCACGGACCGTGAACGTGCCGGACGTCCCCGGCTCGACCGCGACGACGCCCTCTCCCCCGCTGACGACGACGTCGCGCGCCTCGATCGGGGCGGAGTACCCGTCGGCGTCGTACCCCGTGAGGGTGAGCGTCGCGGTCGACCCGGCGTCGGCGAGGCTGACGACCGGCTCGTCGACGGCCACGCGGACCAGCGGCCCGAGGACCCGGAGCTCGTGGCTGCCGGTCGCCGTGCCGTCGGGGCCGCCGACGGCCGTGACGGTGGCGGTGCCCGGTGCGACGCCGGTCACCGTGCCGTCGGTGGCGTCCGCGACCGCGTCGTCGGTGCTCGCCCAGGCGGACGGCCCGGCCTCGACGGGCGACCCGGCCTCGTCGTACGCCTTCGCCGTCAGCGTCCGGTGCAGCCCGGGGAACACCCGGTCGGCGTCGTCGGCCGTGAGGGCCGGGGCGACGGCGAACGCGCTCGCGACACCCGACCCGCCCGCGACGAACAGCCCCAGGCCGTTCGCGTCGCGGCGCTCGGTGCCGTCGGCCGGGGAGTTGAGGATCGTCGTCGACGCGTCGCCGGGCAGGCGCGCGTTCATCTGGCTCGACCCGCCGCCGTCCAGGTTGATCGCGTCGTCGGCGCCGAGCTGGCCCAGGAGCTCGCCGAGCTCGGGCAGCGTCATGCCGGTGCTGTGCGACTGGCGTCCGTCGACGACCACGAGGTAGGCGGTCGCGCCGTCCTCGCTGAAGCCGATCGCCGTGCGAGGGTGCCGGACCAGCGAGTGCCCGCCCTCCCACGAGGTCGGCTCACCGTCCTCGAGGAGCCAGTCGCCCTGGTCGCCACCGACCGCGACGGCGACGTCGCCCGCGTCCGCCCGCAGCCCGTACTCGAGCGTCACCGGGTCGCCGGGCGCGAGCGCCGCGAGCGCGTCCGCCGCCGCGCCGGGGCGTGCGACGACGGCGCGCACGCCCTCGTCCAGCCGTCCGCTCCCGGGCGTGCCGACGGAGGTCACCGTCCCGTCGGGGCCCACGAGCACCTCGACGCCCGGCTCCCCCGCCGCCAGGACCCGCGTGCGGGTGTGGGCGCCCCACGCGCTGTCGAAGACGGCGACCCCTCCCGTCGGGACGGCCGTGACGTTGAGACCCGCGACCGGGTGCGCCGCCTGCTGCGCGCCGACGCTCACGCTGCCCTCGAGGAACAGCTCGGCCAGGCGCCCGAGCCCGTCGGAGCCGATGACCGCGGAGCGCTCGCGGCCGGACACCGCCGAGGACAGCAGGGCACCGTCGTCCACGGCGGTCCCCAGCGGCGCACCGGAGCTGTTGATGTCGAAGAAGTCGCCGTTCACGGCCGCGACGGCGCCGCGCGACGCGGCCATCTCGCTGACGGTCGCGTTCCCGGCCACCGCGTCCGGGCCGAGGTACCCCACGCGCACGTCGTCCGAGCCCAGCTCGGCGACGAGCACCTCGCCGCTCAGCCAGCCGTCGCGCCCGAGGCGCGTGAAGCTCGTCTGCTCGAGCCCCGGCGCGATCGTGCGCTGCTCCACGTCGGTGACGAGGGCGTCGCCGGCGTCGTCGAGCGCGAGCTCGCGCGGCACCGGCCAGGCGGACGTGGGTGCCGATCGCGCGACGGTCCCCGCGGCCGTCCCGCCGGGAGCTGCCGACGCAGGCGCCGCGAGCCCCGTCGTCACCAGGCCGGCGGCGACGAGCGCCCCGGCGAGCCGCGTCGCCCGGTGCCGGGCCGTTCGGTGGGCGGGTGCCGGTCTCGGCACGGTGTCGAGCGTCATCGCTGAGGTCCTCCGGTCGGTGCCTGTCGTCGTATGGCGAACACTTTCACGCAGAGGGCTCCCTGTGAAGGTTTTCGCCGTGACGTCTCGTGACCGGCCGCGCGGACCGGACCGGACGTCGTCGTCCAGGGTCCGGCACGGACCTGTCCGACAGGGCACCTCCCGGTGAACGCACGGGGCACCCCGGGCGAACTCGCCCGGGGTGCCCCGTCAGGTGCCGTGACCGGTCAGCCGGCGACGAGCGCCTCGTAGGCGTCCGCGGAGAGCAGATCTCCCGTCGCGGTGACGTCGACCTTGAACAGCCAGCCGTCGGTGTACGGGTCGGAGTTCACGACGGCAGGGTCGTCGATCGCGGCCTGGTTGACCTCGGTGACGGTCCCCGTCACGGGCGAGAAGAGCTCCGAGACCGACTTCGTGGACTCGACCTCGCCGACGACGCTGCCGGCCGTGACCTCGGTGCCGACCTCGGGCAGCTCGAGGTAGACGATGTCGCCGAGCGCCTCCGCCGCGGTCGACGTGATGCCGACGACGGCCGGCTCGGACCCGTCGATCCACTCGTGCTCGGCGGTGTACTGCAGGTGCGACGGGAACTGGGCGTCGGTCATGGGGACTCCTTCGGGCGGATGGCGACGGCGGTCAGGACTGCTGAGGACGACGGTAGAACGGCAGCGGCACGACCACCACGGGCTCGGCGCGCCCGCGGACGTCGACCGCGAGCTCGGTGCCCTCGGCCGCGAGCTCCGGGCTCACGTACGCCAGGGCGATCGGGTGGCCGAGCGTGGGCGAGGGCGCCCCCGACGTGACGGTCCCGACCCGGCGGGGCTCTCCCCCGGCCGCGGGCAGCACGACGCCGTACCCGGCACGCGCCGGCCGGCGTCCGAGCCCTTTCAGGCCGACGAGGACGCGCGCCGGTGGCGAGACCTTGCGCGCGGCCAGCGCCGCCCGGCCGACGAACGGCAGCGGCGTGCCGTCGGGTGCCGTCTTGTCGAGCTTCACGACCCGGCCCAGCCCCGCCTCGTACGGCGTCGTCGTCGTGTCGAGCTCGTGCCCGTACAGCGGCATCCCGGCCTCGAGCCGCAGCGAGTCGCGCGCGGACAGCCCGGCCGGCACGAGCCCGTGCGGCGCGCCGGCGGCGAGGACCGTGCGCCACAGCGCGCGGGCACGGTCGGCGGGCACGAAGAGCTCGAAGCCGTCCTCGCCGGTGTAGCCCGTGCGCGCGACGAGGGCCTCGACGACGCCGTCCTCCGTGGTGAGCACCACGGGCGCCGAGGCGTAGTACTTCATCGCACGAACGGTCTGTACAGGATCGCCCTGGCCCTCCGCCCCGGCGGCGTCCGTGTCGACGAGCCCGGCGACGATCTCCTCGGCGCGCGGACCCTGCACCGCGACGAGCGCGGTCTCGCTCCCCCGGTCCGTCACGACCGCGTCGAAGCCCTCGGCACGGGCGACGAGCTCGTGCGCGACGAGCGGCGCGTTGCCCGCGTTGGCGACGACGAGGAACGACTCGTCGTCGAGCCGGTACACGACGAGGTCGTCGAGCACGGAGCCGTCCTCGGCGCAGATCATCGTGTACCGGGCGCGTCCCGGCGCGACGGCGGTGAGGTCGCCGACGAGCGCGTGGTCGAGCGCCGCCGCGGCCTGGGGACCGGCGACCTCGATCTCGCCCATGTGCGACAGGTCGAACAGCCCGGCGGCCGCGCGCACGGCGCGGTGCTCCGCGAGGTCCGAGCTGTAGCGCAACGGCATCTGCCACCCGCCGAAGCTCGTGAGCGCCGCCCCGAGCGCGACGTGCTCGTCGTGCAGCGGGCTGTACCGGTCCTGCTCGCCCTCGGGGGCGTCCGCAGGCGTCTGCCCGGTCGGCTGGTCGGTCATCGTGAGGTCCTTCCTGGGGCGCGTCAGTGCGCGTAGGCGTCGAGGGGCGGGCACGAGCACACGAGGTTGCGGTCCCCGCGCGCGCCGTCGATCCGGCGCACGGGCGGCCAGTACTTCCCGCCGCGCAGGCTCGCGACCGGGTAGGCGGCGAGCTCGCGCGAGTACGGCTTGTCCCACGTGTCCGCGGTGAGCGCCGCGGCGGTGTGCGGCGCCCCGCGCAGCGGAGACTCCTCCACCGACCAGCGTCCCGACGCGACCGCGTCGATCTCCCCGCGGATCGCCACGAGGGCGTCGACGAACCGGTCCAGCTCCGCGAGGTCCTCGCTCTCCGTGGGTTCGACCATGAGGGTCCCCGCGACCGGGAACGACAGCGTCGGGGCGTGGAAGCCGTAGTCCATGAGGCGCTTCGCCACGTCCTCGGCGGTCACGCCCGTCTCGGCGGTGATCCCTCGCAGGTCGAGGATGCACTCGTGCGCGACGAGCCCGTTCGGTCCCGTGTAGAGCACCGGGAAGTGGTCGGCGAGCCGGCTCGCGACGTAGTTCGCGGTGAGGACGGCGGTCTTCGTCGCCTCGGTGAGCCCGTCCGGGCCCATGAGGGCGACGTAGGCGTACGAGATCGGCAGGATGCCCGCCGAGCCGTACCGCGTCGCGGACACCGGCGTGCCGGAGGCCGCGCGCGCCTCCCCCTGCTTCGTGGTCCCCTCGAGGGGGTCGCCCGGGAGGAACGGCACGAGGTGCTCGGCGACCGCGACCGGCCCGACGCCGGGCCCGCCCCCGCCGTGGGGGATGCAGAAGGTCTTGTGCAGGTTCAGGTGCGAGACGTCGCCGCCGAACTCGCCCGGCCGCGCCAGGCCGACGAGCGCGTTGAGGTTCGCCCCGTCGATGTACACCTGACCGCCGGCGTCGTGTACGAGGTCGCAGACCTCTCGCACGTGCTCCTCGAACACGCCGTGCGTCGACGGGTACGTGATCATGATCGCCGCGACGCGCGGCCCGTGGTCCGCGAGCTTCGCCCGCAGGTCGTCGAGCCGGATCTCCCCGTCCGCCGCGGTCGCCACGACCTCGACCTTCATCCCGGCGAGCGCCGCCGACGCCGCGTTGGTCCCGTGCGCCGACGCGGGGATGAGGCACACGTCCCGCTCCGTGTCGCCCCGTGACACGTGGTACTCGCGGATCGCCAGGAGGCCGGCGAACTCGCCCTGCGACCCCGCGTTCGGCTGGACCGACACCCCCGCGTAGCCGGTGATCTCCCCCAGCGCCGCCTCGAGACCGCCGATGAGCTCCGCGTAGCCCTGCGCCTGGTCGAGCGGGACGAACGGGTGGAGGTTGGCGAACCCCGGCCAGGAGATCGCCTCCATCTCGGCGGTCGCGTTGAGCTTCATCGTGCACGAGCCGAGCGGGATCATCGTGCGGTCCAGCGCGAGGTCCTTGTCCGAGAGGCGGCGCAGGTAGCGCAGCATCGAGGTCTCGGAGCGGTGGAGGTGGAAGATCGGGTGCCGCAGGAAGTCGGACGTGCGCGCCGCCCAGTCCGGGAGCGCGTGGCCCCCGCCGACGGCGGGCACCGCGTCCGTGACGCCGAAGGCCGCCAGCACGGTGCTCACCGTGGCGGACGTCGTCGTCTCGTCGCACGCGATCTGTACATGATCCGCATCCGGGTTGTACAGGTTGATGCCCGCGTCCGCGGCAGCCTGGACGACCTGCGCGGCGCGCCCCGGGACGGTCGTGCGCACGGTGTCGAAGAAGACGTCGAGTTCGACGGTGACGCCGCCCGCGCGCAGCGCCTCGGCGAGGGACACGGCGTGGCCGTGGGTGCGCTCGGCGATCGCACGGAGGCCGTCGGGCCCGTGGTAGACCGCGTACATCGAGGCGACGATCGCGAGGAGCGCCTGCGCGGTGCAGATGTTGCTCGTCGCCTTCTCGCGACGGATGTGCTGCTCGCGCGTCTGGAGGGCCAGACGGTAGGCGGTGTCGCCGTCCGCGTCGATCGAGACGCCGACGAGGCGACCGGGCAGCGACCGCTCGAGGCCCTTGCGCACCGCCATGAACGCGGCGTGCGGGCCGCCGTAGAACAGCGGCACGCCGAAGCGCTGCGCCGAGCCGACCGACACGTCGGCGCCGAGCTCGGCGGGCGGGACGAGCACGGTGAGGGCGAGCAGGTCGGCGGCGACGGTGACCAGCGCTCCGCGCTCCTTCGCCTCCGCGACGACGGGCTTCCAGTCCACGACCCGCCCGGACGCACCGCTCTGCTGCACGACGACGCCGACCAGCGACGCGTCGTCGGGCAGACCCGCCGGCACCGCGCCGGCGGCGCGCGCCGCGTCGAGACCCGCCGCGAGCCCGGCCGAGAGGTCGGCGACGACCACCGGCAGGCCGATGGCCCGGGCCCGGCCGAGGGTGACGGCGAGCGTCTGGGGGAACAGGTCGGCGTCGACCACGACGTAGCCGGTCGTCGCGCGCGACGCGCGCCACATGAGCGCCACGGCCTCCGCGACGGCCGTCGCCTCGTCGAGCAGCGACGCGTTCGCGACGTCGAGGCCCGTGAGGTCCTCCACGACCTGCTGGAAGTTCAGGAGCGCCTCGAGCCGGCCCTGCGAGATCTCCGGCTGGTACGGCGTGTAGGCCGTGTACCAGGCGGGGGACTCGAGGACGTTGCGGCGGATCACCGGGGGAGTGGTCGTGCCGTAGTAGCCCAGCCCGATCATCTGCGTCTTGACGACGTTCTTGTCCGCGAGCCCGCGCAGGTGGTCGAGCACCTCGGTCTCGGTGCGCGCCGCCGGCAGGTCGAGCGGACGGTCGGTCCGGATCGACGCGGGCACGGCGGCGTCGACGAGCGCGTCGAGCGACGCGTGGCCGAGCTGGTCGAGCATGGCCTGCACCTCGCGGCCGCGAGGACCGACGTGGCGCGGGGCGAACGCTCCCGTGCTGGCGCCGTGCGGGGCGGCGGGGTCGAACGACTGCTGGGTCACGAGGGACCTCCGGTGGCGGGGGACGACGAGGGGTCCCTCCCCGCTCTGTCATCGGACGCACGCGTCGACCTGAGAGTTTTGCCGGTCCGCCATGCCCTCACGAGGGCCGGGGCGCGCCGGCTTGCACCGTCGGTGGGGGAGCGGCACGCCCGTGGACGACGCCGTTCCCCGCTTTCCAGAGTTGCCTCGCCGCGACGGTACGTGGGCCTGAGAGATTCCCGGGGAGGACTTGCTCCTTCGGCGCCGGCGGTCACGAGGACCGGCCGGACTCTCCCGTCGTGGTTCGGGCGGCACGGCAGGCCTGTCCGTCGACGACGGGCGCAGCGCTACCGCTGAAGCATGAAGTTGTGAGGCCATCGTACCGGCAGCGCCCCCGGCGCAGACCGTCTCGGGTCGCGCGTCTGGCAGGGTGGTCGCCATGCCCTCCGACACGATCGTCGACGTGGTCCTCCTGCTCGTCCTCGCCGGAGCGGGGATCCTGCTCGTCTGGTGCGCCCGGGCGACGGCGAGCGGACGCATCGGACGCAACCAGGTCGCCGGGATCCGCACCGCCACGACCCTCGCGAGCGACGACGCGTGGCGGACGGCGCACCGGGCGGCCCGCCCGCTGAGCGAGGCGGCAGGCTGGGTGCTGGTCGCCGCGGCGCCGGTGCTGTTCCTCGTCGACGGGGAGGGGGCCGAGCTCGTGGCCACCCTCGTCGCCACCACGGTGACCCTGGGGCTCACCGTCGCGGGCGCCGTGGTCGGGACCCGTGCGGTGCGGGCCACCACCGCCGGGACACGTCGGGGCGGGACACGGGCCCGCTGAGCCGAAGCGGCCCCTGCTGAGCCCGCACTGTCCCGTGCGTGGCGTGCGCCGCGCCGCCGGTGCGCGCCGGGCGCAGCCCTCGCGGCCCGTCAGGCGGGCTCGGAGACCAGCTCGCGCTCCGGCGTCGGCCCCGCGACCGGCGCGACGGGCGTGGTCTCCGCTCCGCGGCGGGCCTTCTGCCACCCGTGGGTGTAATAGAGGGGGAGGCCCGTCAGGAGGAGGCCGCCCACGAGGTTGCCGAGCACGGTCGGGATCTCGTTCCAGACCAGGTAGTCCATGATCGTGAACTGCCCGCCGAGCAGCAGGCCGGACGGGAAGAGGAACATGTTGACGATCGAGTGCTCGAACGCCATGAAGAAGAAGAGCATGACCGGCATCCACATGGCGATCGCCTTGCCCGGGACGTCCTTCGCGACCATCGCGCCGATGACGCCCATCGACACCATCCAGTTGCACAGCATCCCGCGCACGAACAGCGTGAGCATGCCCGACGCCCCGTGCTCCGCGTACCCGACGGTCCGCCCCTCGCCGATGTGGCCGATGGCCTGGCCGACCTCGTTCGGCGGCGTGTCGAACCCGTACGTGACGACGATCGCCATCATCACCGCGACGGCGAACGCCCCGAGGAAGTTGCCGACGAAGACCAGTCCCCAGTTGCGCAGCACGCCGCGCAGCGTGACGCCCGGGCGCTTGTCGAGCCACGCGAGCGGGCCGAGCACGAACATGCCCGTGAGCAGGTCGTACCCGAGCAGGTACAGCATGATGAACCCGACGGGGAAGAGGACGGCGCCGAGGATCGCGTGCCCGGTCGTCACCGTCACGGTCACGGCGAACGCGGCGGCGATCGCGAGGATCGCGCCGCCCATCGTGGACCGGATCAGCGTGTCGCGCGTGGACAGCAGGACCTTGCTGGCGCCGGCGTCGACGAGGGTCGGGACGAGCTCGGCGGGCTTGACGTAGGACATGGGGCACGGCTCCGGGGGAGAGGTCGTCGGTGGCCTGCCGCGTCGTGCGGCGCTCCCGACGCTAGGCGCGAGGCGTTTCCCCGGCGTGTCCCCGCCCGCCCGGTCCCGTTACGGTCTTCGCTCAGCCGCGGGCGGCGCCTTGTGAGAACGGCGCCCGCTCCACGACGACGGACCGCACGGTGGCCAGCCGGCCCACCGCCCGCTCGAGCGCGCGCGTGCGGCGCTCCGTGGCGCTGAAGGTGACGTCGATGCGGCCGACCCGACCGCCGTCGTCGGCGGGCCGCGTGGCGAGCGAGTCGAAGCTCACGCCGCGCGTGGAGAAGACGCCGGTGAGCGCGGTGAGCGTCCCGGGCCGGTCGTCGCCGTGCACGGTCGCGAGCCAGTCGACCTCGGCGCCCGCCCGCTCGACCGCCCTCGAGACGGCCTCGTCCGCGGGCCCGTCGGCGCGCTCGGGCGGCTGGCCGGGCTCGGCCGGGCGGTCGGTGACCGCGGCGAGCATCTGCCCGACGCCGTCCGCCGCCTCGGTGAGGCGGCGCGCCTCGTCGTCGGGCAGGGGGTCGAGGAGGACGCGCGTCCAGCCCTCGGGCCCGAGGACCAGCGGGACGCCGAGGACGCCCCGGAACGGCGCGCCGCCCGCGCCGAGGGAGATCTCCCCGTCGAGCGCGACCTGTCCCGCGACGACGATCTCGCGGCCGTCCAGGAGCGTCTCCACGAGGTCGACCGTCGCGCTCGCGGTCCCGACCGGGGTCTTCGCTCCGGACTGGTGCGTCATCCACGGCCGCGTGACGGTCCGCAGGTCTGCGGGCCACGTGTCGATGAGGTCGAACGCCGCGCCGATGTCCTGCGCCGCGACGGCGGCGAGCTCGCGCTTCACCGCGGCGATCTCCGCGGGCAGGACGTCGAGCGTGCGTCCACGCCGCAGGGCGTCGACGGCGCGCCGCCGCTCGTCGAGGTCGAGCCCGCTCACCCGGACGGTGGACCACAGCGGCACCGCGTCCTCGCCGTGCTGCCCGCCCACGAAGCCGCCGACACGGTGGCGCCGGACGCCCAGCTCGAGGGCGATCTCGCGGCGGAACCGCAGCGTGTCGAGCCACGCGCCCATGCCCACGACGCGGTGGCGTCCGAGGCGCTCGGCCATCACGGCGACGCCGAGCTCGACCGGGTTCGTCACGACGAGCACGACCTCCTGCCCCGACCCGTGGCGGGCGATCGCGTCCGCGTGCTCGGCGAGGACCGCGTGGTTCGTCGCGGCGAGCAGACGGCGGTCCGGGTCGGTCCCCGTGCGCGCCGGCGCGGTGAGACCGGCGGCGACGACGATCACGTCGGCCGCGACGTCGTCGGGGGAGTGGGCCACGTCGAGCAGCGGAGCGTGCTCGTCGTAGGCGTCGACGAGGTCGGCGCGCAGCCCGTGCACCGCGCGGGCCGACGCGCCGTCCCGCCGCCCGACGAGCTGGAGCCGCGAGGTCGGCGGCAGGACCTGCCGCTCGACGAGCTGCGTGCACACCTGGCGCCCGACGTCCCCCGTCGCGCCGATCACCGCTACGTCCACCCCGGCAGCGTACGTCCACGACGGACGGCACGGGCCGCCTCGCCTCAGGCGAAGGAGATCTCCGCCGCGGCGTCGACCATCGCGTCGAGGACCGCGCTCACGACCGGCCGGGGCTCGTGCCGAGTGGCACGGTGCCGGGCCACCAGGCGTCGGGAGCCGAGGCCCGGCAGCCCGATGACGGTGACGCCGTCGGGCACCTCGTCCGAGGCACCGCCCTCGACCGCGAGCGCCGGGAGCATCGCGACGCCGAGGCCGACGGCGACGAGCGAGAGCGCGACGTCGAAGTCGTAGTAGACGTGCCGCGTGCGCAGCGTGCCGCCGAGGCCCTGGGAGAGCCGCCGCAGCGCGCGCGCCGCGGCGGTGTCGGGCTGGGGACCGAGCCAGACGGCGTCGCGCACGTCGTCGAGCCGGGCGGGCGTGGGCATCGACGCCGGGACGACGAGCCGCCAGGGCTCCTCGAGCAGCACGACGTCGTGCGTGCCCCGGGGCGCGGGGGCCTCGGCGGCCTCGAAGTCCCGCTCGAGGAGCACGACGTCGAGCTCGCCGGCGCGCAGGAGGCGCAGCGCCTCGGCGGGCTCGCGTTCCTGCACGTCGAGCTCGATCCCGGGCGAGGTCTCGGCGAGACGTGCCGCGACGGGGGCGACGACGGCGCGGATCGCGGACTGGAACGCCCCCACGGCGACGCGACCCGCGACCTCGTCGCCGAGCGCCGCGAGCTCCTTGCGCGCCTCGACGAGCTCGGTCTCGATCCGCTCCGCGACGTCGGCGAGCACGCGCCCGGCCGGCGTGAGCGTGACGCCGCGCGGCCCGCGGTCGAGCACCAGGACGCCCTCCTCGGCCTCGAGCCGCTGGATCTGCTGCGAGACGGCGGACGGGGTGACTCCTAGCAGGTCCGCGGCCGCCAGCACACCTCCACCCCGGTGCACGGCAAGGAGGAAGGCAAGTCTGCGTGGGTCCGTGGCCATGTAGCGATACTAAACGGCTCTTCCAGCGCTGTTCGATTGTGCTGAACGCCGATCGACCCCACACTGGTGCACGGCGCCGATCGGTTTCCTCCTCCTCTACGGGTCGGCGCCAGAGCTTCGCACCACCCGCGCCACCAGCCACGAGCCCGGAGCGCACAGCCACCGCAGCGTCGCGGACGTCCCTCCACCCACCTCCTCGTCGCCGGAGTCTGCTGTGCCCATCACCCTCGACGCCTTCGTCATGTTCCTCGGCTGGATCGGCGCCGCCGCCGGCGTCGTCGCCTACGCCCAGGTCACCCGTGGCCGCTGGGCCGCGTCCTCCGCGCCGTTCCAGCTCACCAACCTCACCGCGGCCGGCCTCATGGGCCTCGTCGCCGCGGCGAACGGGGTGTGGCCGTCCGTCTTCGCGAACCTCGTGTGGATCGTCATCGGTGTCCAGGCCGTCGTGCTCATCGTCCGCGCACGGCGGGCCCGCCACCGCCCGGTCGCCGAGCCGGTCGCCGAGCCTGCCAGCGGGCAGGTCGTCGGGCAGGTCGCCGTCCCCGACGAGGTCGAGCTCGCCGCCTGACGACGGCGCGGTCGAGCGATGCGGCGGTGAACGCATCCCTCGGCACGGGTGGGTCAGACGCCCGCGGGTGCGATGAGGCCGATCAGCAGGCCCATGACCAGCAGCGTCACGAGCTCGTGCGCGACGTTGAGCACGGTGAGCCCGGCGGGCCGCCCCTCGAACGCGTCGTGCGTGACGAACCGCGCCGCCGTGAACCCTGCCCACAGCACGAGCGCCGTGAGCAGCGCGTTGCCGAGGTAGCCGCCGCCGTAGAACGACCACGCCAGGTACGTCGCGCCCGCGAGCACCCATGCGGTCACGAAGCTCACGACGAGCGTGACCACGATCGGCACGACGGCGCCCCGTCCCTCCCCGGACGGCTCCACCTCCGCGACGCGCATCCAGTAGGTGCCGAAGACCTTCGGCGTGTACCAGACCGAGCCGACGAGCATGCTCGACACCGTGGCGGCCAGGACCGCCCAGTAGCTGATCTCCGGAACCATCGGACCGCTCCCTCGCCGTCGACGTCCTTGCTCGGAGCGTAGCGACGGCGTGCGCGCCCGGCGCGTCAGGCGGCCGCGTGCCCGTCGTCGACGACGACGTCCACGACGAGCGCCCGATGGTCCGACAGCCCCGTGTCCACGGCCACCGCGGGACCGACCGGACGAAGGACCGGGCCGCCGCGACCGGTGTCGGCGAGCACGTGGTCGATCTGCCGCACCGGGCGGTCGGCGGGGTGCGTGAGCCCTTCGGCGAGCGGCGTCCACCCGCTGATCTCGACGGGCTCGGGCGCCCGGAGGTTGAGGTCGCCCAGGACCACGAGCGGGCGGGGCAGCCCGTCGCACGCCCGCACGAAGGACCGGAACTGGTCTGCGGTGAACTCCGGCCGGGACGTCGTGTGGGTCGTGACGACGCTCAGCGTGCCCCACGGCGTCCGCACCGCTGCCGCGAGCGCCGCTCGCGGCTCGTCCGGGACGACCCGCACCGGGATCAGGCGGGCGATCCCCGAGGACCGCGAGGCCGAGGACCGGACGCGACGGCGGACCCGGGACCGCCACGGCATGCGCTCGAGCTCGAGCCGCAGCCACCGGTCGACGGGGAACCTGCTCACGAGCCCGATCCCGAACGACGCGACACCGGCTACCCGCCGGGCGCCGCGACCCGGACGGCCCGCCGGTGCCCAGGCGCCGGACACGCCACGCAGCGTGGGGGACAGGTGGTGGTGCTGAGCGCCCAGCGCCTCGGCGGCGACGGCGACCAGGTCGGCCCGGTGGGAGCGTGGCGAGTCGCGCTCGACCTCCTGGAGCGCGAGGACGTCGGCGTCGAGGGACGCGACGGCGCGCGCGAAACACTCGACGTCGACGCTCCCGTCGAGAGCGGCACCGTGCAGGGTGTTGAAGGTCGCGAGGCGGAGCGTGCCAGGTGCGCGCGGGGGCACCGCGGTCGAGCTCGGCGGGGACGTCACCGGTGCAGGGTGGCACGCCACGCGACGACTCGCTCGACGGCCTCGGCGACCGTCGTGGGCGCCGCCGCGAAGGAGAGGCGGACCCAGTCGCGCCCGTTCACGCCGTCGAAGTCGGTGCCGGGCGTCAGCGCGACCCCCGCCTCGGCCAGGAGCCGCTCGCACCACGTCACGGAATCCATGCCGTCGCCGGACACGTCGGCGTAGACGTAGAACGCGCCGTCCGCCGGGGCGACGCGCGACCAGCCGAGGTCGTCGAGCCGGGACAGGACGAGCTCGCGCGACGCCGCGTAGCGTGCGACGTTCTCCTCCGCGGCCGCGTACCCCTCGGGCGAGAAGGCCGCGACCCCCGCGTGCTGCGCGAGGGCGGGCGGCGAGAGCGCCACGTTCCCGGCCAGCGCGTCGACGGGACCGACGAGCTCGTCGGGGAGCACGAGCCAGCCGAGCCGCCAGCCCGTCATCGCCCAGTACTTGGAGAACGAGCTGACGACGACGGCGCCGTCCCGCGTGTACCGGGCTGCGGTCGGCGAGCCGCCCCCGAGGGCCGCCCGTGGCACCCCGCCACGAGCCACCGGAGTCGATGTACGAGAGGAGGAGCCGTCGTCGTACACGATGCCGTGGTAGATCTCGTCGCTCACGAGGCGCACGTCGTGGTCCGTGCACCACGCCGCCACCGCCGCGAGCTCGTCCGGGAGGATCATCGTCCCCGTCGGGTTGGCGGGGCTCGCGAGCACGAGCCCGTCGAGCCCGCCTTCGTAGTAGGCCTCCATGAGCTGCGACACCGTGGGCTGGTAGCGCGTCCCGGGCCCGCAGTCGAGCTCGACCACCTCGCACCCGAGCGCCGCGAGGATGTTCTTGTACGCGGGATAGCCGGGGCGGGCGAGCGCGACGCGGTCTCCGACGTCGAACGCCGCGAGGAACGCGAGGAGGAAGCCGCCCGACGACCCGGTCGTCACCGCGACGCGCGCCGGGTCCACCTCGACGTCGTACCAGCGGCCGTAGTGCTCGGCGATGGCGCGGCGCAGCGCGGGCACGCCGAGCGCCTCCGTGTACCCGAGGTCGCCGCTCTCGAGGAGCTCGATCGCGCGGCGCCGCACGACGTCCGACGCCCCGGTCGCGGGCTCGCCCGCGCACAGGTTGAGCACCGACGCCCCGGCGTCGCGCAGCCGGTTCGCCTCCGCGAGCACCTGCATGACGGCGAACGGCGGCACGTGCGACCGTCGCGAGACCTTCATCGACCCTGCCATGGACCCATCATGCCGCCGACGTCTGCCTAGGCTGGGGACGAGGTGCCACGAGCGATGCGACAGGAGGCGCACCGTGTTCAGCAGACGACAGCGAGTGCCCGACGACGACCCGGTCCGCCGCGCGGCGCAGTACCGGGTCGACCGCGACAGCGAGCGGGAGGCCGTCGAGGGGACGGACGACGACGGCCCGCCGCCCCCCGCGCGGGGAGCCGAGGCAGCCGACGGACCCGAGGGAGCCGACGAGGCCGAGACCGTGCGCACGCCGCGCCGGGTCCGTCCCGAGGACCGTGCGCGCTACGTCGACGTGGTGGTCGACCAGGCGATCCGGCGCGGCGAGTTCGACGACCTGCCGCTCGCGGGCAAGCCCATCCCCGGCCTCACGGGCCGTCACGACCCGGACTGGTGGCTGAAGAGCGTCATCGAGCGCGAGCAGCTCACCGGCCTGGGGCCGCCCGCGATGCTGCTGAAGACGGAGGACCGGGACCTCGACGACCGCCTCGACCAGGAGCTCGACGAGCAGGCGGTCCGCGACATCCTCGAGGACTTCAACGCACGCGTCGTCGACGCCCGGCGCCAGCTCCTCGGCGGCCCGCCGGTCGTCACGCCGACGCGCGACGTCGAGACCGAGGTCGCGCGCTGGCGGGCTCGGCAGGCGCCCGGAGGACGCCGCTCCTAGGGTCGGTCCATGGCCGGCTGGGAGCCCGACGTCCTGGGCGACGACTACGAGCAGCTCACGCTGCCCCTCGCGCCCGACGACGAGGGCGACGTGGTCGCCACGCTCGTGCGGCGCCGTCGGGCCGCGGACGACGAACCCCGCCCACGCCCTGCCGGCGACCCGGAGCCGTACCTCGACGTGCTCTACGTGCACGGCTGGTCCGACTACTTCTTCCAGACCGAGCTCGCCGAGTTCTGGGAGGCCCACGGGGCGCGGTTCCACGCCCTCGACCTGCGCAAGTACGGCCGCTCCCTGCGCCCGGGCCAGACACCCGGGTACGTCACGGACCTCGCCACCTACGACGAGGACCTCGAGGCGGCCCTCGACGTGATCGGGCACGGCACCCGCCGCACGAGCCGGCGCCGGCTCGTCCTCATGGGCCACTCCACGGGCGGGCTGACGCTCAGCCTGTGGGCGGCGCACCACCCGGGGCGGGCGTCGGCCGTCGTGCTGAACAGCCCGTGGCTCGAGTTCCAGACGCGCGAGGTGGGACGGCTGCTGCTCGAGCCCGTGATCGGTGCCCGCGCCCGGCTGACCCCCACCCGCCCGCTGCCCAACGTGGACCTCGGCTTCTACACGCGGACGGTGAGCAAGGACTTCGACGGCGAGTGGACGTACGACCTCGCGTGGCGCCCGCAGCACGGCTTCAGCACGACGCCCGCGTGGCTGACCGCCGTCTTCCACGGCCACCAGGAGGTCGCGCGCGGCCTCGGCATCGGGGTGCCCGTGCTCGTCCTGCTGTCCACGCGCAGCACGCTCGCACCGCGCTGGACCCCGGAGATGGCGCACACCGACACGGCGCTCGACGTGGACGGCGTCGCACTGCGGTCCGTCCGGCTCGGCGACCTCGTGACCATCGCGCGCATCGACGGCGCGCTGCACGACGTCGTGCTCTCCGCCCGCCCGGTGCGGGCGCTCGCGTACGGGCGCCTGGCGCAGTGGCTCACGGCCTACCTCCCGGCCCCGCCCCCGCCGGACGACGACGCCGCTCCGCGACGCCCGAGCCCGGGCGCTGACGCGACCGCGGGCGACCCGTCCGCGAGCCCCCGTCTCCTCCGGGCGCTGCACCTCGGCGCCCGTGCGGTCGGCCGGGCCGCGGGGTACGTCGTCGGGCGGGTGCGTGGAGAGGCGCGCCGGCTCCGGACCCGCCGCGCCTCGAAACCCAGACGCTGACGCTCCGCCCACGACGCCGCGGACCGGGCGAGAGGCGCGGTCACGGCGCGTCCGGACGTGGCGCAGCACCGCCCTGCGCCCGGCCGGCGTCCGTGAACCGGTCGGCGTAGAGCGAGAGGTAGCGCTCGTGCGCCGCGGCCACGGCGTCGCGGTCCCCGGTGGCGAGCTGGTCCAGGAGCAGTCCTCGGACCACCGCGACCCCGAGGCGCGCGTCGACGGCCGCGTGCTCGCCGTCCCCCGTCGCCGCCGCGAACATCGCCGCCAAGGGCTCGAGCCACTCCTCGACCGAGGCCTGGGGCAGGTCGGCCGCCGGGCCCTTGCCCTGGAGGCCCGCCGCGTACAGCTCGAAGAACAGCCGCTCGTGCGGTGCGGCCGCCGGGCCGGCGAGCTCGCGCCACAGCGCCCGTGCCGCCTCGACGGGGTCGGGGTGCTCCGCCGCCAGCCTCGCCCGGCGTTCGCGCTGACGGCGCTCGACCTCCTGGACGACGGCGAGGAGCAGGCCCTCGAGCGACCCGAAGTGGTAGATCACCATGCGGTGGCTCGTGCCGAGGGCCTCCGCCAGGCGGCGCAGGGTCCAGCCGCTGCTGCCCTCGCGGGACATGAGCTCGATCGTGGCGTCGAGTAGGCGTCGGCGTGGACCGGTCGCCTCCGTCACCGCGGCGTCCGCGGCGCCCCCGGCCTCCGTCATGCGTCCGGACCGGACGACTCGTGGCGCAGGTCAGCGGCCGCCTCGCTGGCCTCCCGGAGACCGTCGATCTCCAGGTCGACGTAGCGAGCCGTCCGGCGCATGGTGAGGGCGCCGACGAGCCGGGCCAGCCGCCCGGTCTGGTGGATCTCGAACCAGACGTCCGTGCTCCGGCCGTCCGCGCGGGGGGCGAGACGATGGTCCGCGCGCGTCACGACGCCGCCGCGCGTGGTGGACCACCCGAACCGCTCCCGAGGCACGACCTCGTCGACCGTCCACACCATGGTGGGCAGGCGTGGCTGGCGGATCTCGACCGTCACCCCCTCGGCCAGGCGGTCTCCGTCGAGCAGGTGCACGCTCGTCATCGACGGCGTCCAGGTGGGCATGCGCTCGACGTCCGTGAGGACGTCCCAGACGGTGGCGAGGGGAGCGTCGACGCTCCGTCGCGCGCTGTGACGGGTAGTCATGGGGCGACCTCCGGTGCGGGCGGTGTGACGTGCCCCACGGTCGGCGACGGCCGGCGGCACGGGGTGTACCGTATGGTACACCCATCCCTCCTCCCCGACGAGGTGCTCGCCGTGCTCCCTGACCCGTGGTGGCCCGTGGTGGTGCTGGCCGTCGTCCAGGTCGTCGACGGGCTCCTGTGCGTCCGACCCGTGCAGTTCGTCGCCGACTGCTTCGACGACGTCGGCTTCCCGCGGCGGCTCTGGTGGATCTTCCCGGTGATCAAGCTCGCCGCGGCGGCCGGCCTGCTGCTGGGCCTGTGGGTCCCGTACCTGGCGCTGGCGGCCGACGTGGGCCTCGTCGTGTTCTTCCTCCTGGCGGTCGGCGCCCACGTCCGGGCGCGGGACCTCGGCCGGAACCTCTTCGTCAACGCGACGGGCATGCTCGCCCTGTGCGTCGCCGTCGGCTGGATCTCCTTCGCCTGACCGCGCGACCGCGCACGACCGGCCGACCGCGAGCGCGGGCACGCTACCCGGTCGTGCCGTCCGCGGCCGTCGCCGGCGGTGCCTCCAGCCGTGCCCGCACGTGCTCGACGATGCCGTCGGCCGCGGCCTCGACCTCGGCCAGGCACTCCTCGAAGTCCTGCGCCCCGCCGTACCAGGGGTCGGCGATGTCGAGGACGGACTCGCGCTCGCCCGGCGCGACGAGCGGCGCGGCCGGGTCGAACGACCGGTACATCCGCAGGCGGTCCGCGAGGTCCTCGCTGCCGGTGCGCTGCTCGGGGCCCCGCCGACCGTCGAGGAGGCATCGCAGCGCACGGGCGTGCTGCGCCGTCATCGCGAGGACGAGGTCGCGCGACGCGACGTCCTCGGCCCGGACCTGCCGTGCCCGGTGGGTGCCGTCGACGTCGTACCCGTGCTCGAGGAGGACCGCGCGGGCCCGGCGGTCGATCGGGTTCCCGCGCTCCTCGTCGCTCACCCCGGTCGAGTCGACCACGACCCGGTCGCCGAGCCCTGCCGCCTCGAACCGGTCGCGGAGCACGATCTCGGCCATCGGCGACCGGCAGATGTTGCCGGTGCAGACGGTCATGACACGGTACGGCTCGGACATGCCATCATTCTGCCCGCCGCAGCCGCGTCGCTCCCGGGGACGCCCGGTGGCGCCCGCGCGCCGGAGGAAGCAGGTTGGACCTGCGGGGCGAGCCCGCCGAGCACCGAGGAGACCTGCATGACCGTCGTGAACCCCCCGAGCGACCTGCGGGAGTACATCGAGTACCTGCGCGACCGGGGCTACACGGTCCGGGACGGGCACACGCCCGACCCGGACCTCATCGACCCCGAGGGCAACCCGGTCTACACGTGGCAGGAGGGGTACCCGTACGACGCGCTCATGGACCGGGACGCCTACGAGCTCGAGAAGTACCGGCTCCAGGTCGAGCTGCTCAAGTTCCAGTACTGGCTGGAGGACAACGACCGGCGCGCGATCATCCTCTTCGAGGGACGTGACGCGGCGGGCAAGGGCGGGACGATCAAGCGGTTCACCGAGCACCTCAACCCGCGGACCGCGCGCGTGGTCGCCCTCGCCAAGCCGAGCGACCGCGAGCGCGGCCAGTGGTACTTCCAGCGCTACGTCCAGCACCTGCCGACGGCGGGCGAGATCGTCATGTTCGACCGCTCCTGGTACAACCGCGCCGGCGTCGAGCGCGTGATGGGCTTCTGCTCCGACGAGGAGTACCGGACCTTCATGACGCAGGCGCCCGCGTTCGAGCGGATGCTCGTCGACTCCGGCATCCACGTGACCAAGCTGTGGTTCTCCGTGTCCCGCACGGAGCAGCGCACGCGGTTCGCGATCCGCCAGCTGGACCCGGTGCGGCGGTGGAAGCTGTCCCCCATGGACCTCGCGTCGCTGGACCGCTGGGAGGACTACACGGCGGCCAAGGAGGAGATGTTCCGGAGCACCGACAAGCGGTACGCGCCGTGGACGATCATCCGGTCCAACGACAAGAAGCGCGCACGGATCAACGCGATGCGCTACTTCCTCAGCCGGTTCGACTACGACGGCAAGGACCACGAGGTCGTCGGGACGCCCGACCCGCTCCTCGTCATCCGGCGGAAGAACGAGCCGGCGGACGAGTAGCGGCCGACTCGTCGCGCACCCGCACAGGGACGGACCTACCGTGGACGCATGACGATCAGGGCGGGGCCCGGGCGCATCGCGGTGACCGGCGCCAGCGGGCTGCTGGGCTCCAAGCTCGCGTTCCGGCTCGCCGCAGAGGGCGCGACGCAGCGCCTCGTCGTGCGCGACGCGGCGCGCGCCCCGAGCCTCGGGGACGACCCGCTGCCCGAGTCCGACGTCGCGGTCGTCGCGGACTACACGGACACGCCGGCCATGGTCCGGGCCTTCACGGGCTGCGACACGGTGTTCCTCGTGTCCGCGCGCGAGGACGCCGACCGGGTCGCCACGCACCGCGCCGCCGTCGACGCGGCGGTCGTCGCGGGCGTCGGGCGGCTCGTCTACGTCTCGTTCGTCGGTGCGGCGCCCGACGCCGTGTTCACCTTCGCGCGCGACCACTGGCACACCGAGCAGTACGTCCGCGGCACGGGCCTGCGGCACACGTTCCTGCGCGACAACCTGTACCACCGCGGCCTCGCGCTCATGGTCGGCGACGACGGCGTCATCCGCGGCCCGGCCGGCGACGGGCGCGTGGCCTCGGTGTCGCACGACGACATCGCCGACGTGGCGACCGCCGTCCTCCTCGACGAGCGCCCGCACCGGCACGACGACGCGGTCTACGACCTCACCGGGCCCGAGGCCCTGACGCTCGCCGACGTCGCCGACCTCCTCTCCCGGGCGACCGGTCGGGAGATCACGTACCACCCCGAGACGGTCGAGGAGGCCTACGCGTCGCGCGCGACCTACGGGGCCCCGTCGTTCGAGGTCGACGGGTGGGTCTCGTCGTACACGGCCATCGCCGCGGGCGAGCTCGCGCGCGTCAGCGACACCGTGCGGCGGTTCACCGAGCGGCCGGCGCACTCGTTCGCGAGCTGGCTGGACGACTACCCCGAGGAGTGGGCGCACCTGCGCCCCTGAGGCGCGCGCGGTTGTCCTCCGTGCGCGAAAACCCCTGGCGCGACCCGCTCGGCCGGACGTACCGTCGTCGTACACGCGAAAGGAGGTGATCCGAGAAGTGAAGACTCTTCGGACTCGTGAGGTGGTTGCGCGCTAGTCGTCGCGCAGCCGATTCGACTGACGGACCGGATGCGGTGAGCCCGTGAACCGGGCGGGACCTCCCGAGGGGAGGTTCCCGACGGCGAGCGAGTACCACGCGACCACCGGGGCCCGCGGGTGTCGTGCCATCGTCCAGCACGACAGGGGAGAGATCCCCGGCCCGCGGGCCTTTTCCTGCCCCCGCGCCCCGGGCGCCCAGCCCCGCGGGCGTCCTCAGGACGGCGCGCGCGCGACGACGAGGAACCGCGGCGCCTCGTCGACGAACTCGTGCCCCGCCGCGAAGTGCAGGTGCAGGGCGCGCAGCGGCGCCTCGAACCGCGCGACCGCCTCGGGGGACAGGCTCGCGAGCTCCGGCACGAGCCACGCGACGGCGCGCAGGTACCAGAGCAGGGACCCGAGGTCGCGGAAGCGGCGCAGCCCGTCGTGATCGCGCGCGACGTCGACCACGAGGCCGGCGTCGCGCAGCACCTCGACGGCGCCGTCGACCGTCACCGAGTCGGGGTCCCACGGGAGCTCGACGCCGAGCGCCGCGCACAGCCGGACCCCGTCCCGCGTGTCGACCTGCTGCGTGAGGAACACGCCGCCGGGTGCGAGGACGCGGCGCACCTCGTCGGGGTCGAACTCCTCGTGGCGGTCCAGCACGACGGCGAACTGCCCGTCGAAGAACGGCAGGACCTGGTCCTCGCCACCCTCGACGGCGCGGACCTCGACGCCCAGCGGAGCGAGCCGGCGGCGCGCGACCGGCAGGTTCGGCGCCCAGCCCTCCGTCGCGGCGGACCCTGGGGGCAACGGCCCGAGCGACTCCAGCACCTCCCCGCCCCCGGTGCCGAGGTCGAGCACCGGCCCTCTCCCGCCCGCCACGAGCCTCGCGCGAGCGCCGCGTAGTCCCACGGGAGCGGGTCCTCGACGACGCGGCCCTCCACCGCGGAGAGGTCGGCCCCGACCCCCGGGACGGAGCGCGCCCACGCGACGTGGGCCTCGAAGGACGCGTCGCGGGAGGGTGGGGCGGGGCGCTCGGGGACCGCGGCGGACATGCTGCGATTGTGCCCCGCGCACCTGGGAGGCGCCCGGAGGACCGGGACGCGCCCCGCACCGGTCTCGGTACGGCGCAGGATGGGGACCTCTCCCCGTCGCCACGTCCCGACGCCGCGCGATAGCCTCCCGGAGCGCGTGCCGTCCGGCACGGCGGGGCGAGGGAGGACGGACGCGTGAGCGGATTCTGGGGAGCCGACGTCAACCAGCTGCGCAGTCTCGCGCAGTCGCTGCAGTCCGCGTCGGAGCAGCTGAGCTCGACGACGGCGCAGGTGTCGTCGCTGGTGGAGGCCTCCACGCGCTGGCAGGGTGACGACGCGGCGCAGTTCCGCAGCGAGTGGTCCGGCACGTCGACGGCGCTCCTGCGCGGCGTGAGCCAGACGCTCGCGGACGCGTCGCAGGCGGTGCTCCGCAACGCGCAGCAGCAGCACGACACGAGCACCGAGGGCGGCTCCATCCCGTCGCCCGGGGTGCCTGCCCCTGGCCTGCCGACAGGTCCGGGCGGCGGCCCGCTGGGCGGAGCGCCCGGCCTCCAGGGCTCGATCTGGGACGTCGGCCAGGTCGCGTGGGGCGGCGTGTCGCTCGCGCTCGCCGGGATGAAGGGCTGGAAGGTCGGCACCGCGCTCAACGGCTTCCTCCAGGCGAGCCGCCTCGCGGACGTGTCCGACGCGGCCGCGAGCGCGTCCGTGTTCGCGCGCGGCATGGTGCTCGACGACGCGATGGGCATGCTGGGCGGCCTCGGCACGGCGGGCCGCCTCCTGGGCGGCGTCGGCGGGGCGTTCGGCGTCATCGGCGGCTTCCAGCAGATGTTCGCCTCCGAGTACGACGGGGTGCGCGGCGGCGTCGACCGGGTGATGGGCGGCGTGTCCGTCATCGGCGGTGCGGGGACCATGCTCATGATGGCCGGCATGCTCACCAACCCGGTGGGCATCGGGATCGTCGTCGGGGCGGGCGTCGTGGCCGGCGCGTGGGCGCTCGGCAACCTCGTCGTCGACAACTGGGACTCGATCACGGGCTTCGTGTCGGACCCCGGGCCGTACCTGGCCGCCGGGTGGGACAACGTCACCGACTTCGCGGGCGACGCGGTCGATACCATCGGGGACGTCGCGTCCGACGTCGGGGACGCGGTCGGCGACGGGTTGTCCGCCGCCGGTGACTTCGTCGGAGGGCTCTTCTCGTGACCCAGCAGACCGAGCAGGCTGAGCAGAAGATGCGGTGGTCCACGAGCGACATCGCCGCGGCCGAGCAGACGCTCGCCAGGTCCGCGGGGGGCGAGGTGACGCACGTCGTCACGCTCACCGACGAGGAGGTGACGATCCTCGACGGGCTCCACCACGAGCAGATCGTCGCCCTCCCGTGGCTGGACGCCCAGGAGGGTGCGGACCGCGCGCTCGTGGGCCGCGTCGCGCTGCGCTCGCTCCTCGCGCGCGGTCTCGTCGTCCCGTCGGACGGCGCGGCGGCGCCGGGCGCCGACGGCGAGCCACAGGTGGGCATCGAGGCCGCGCCCGAGGTCACGGGCCCGCTCGTGCTGCGCCGCACCGCGAGCGCGATCCTCTCCGCCGAGCGCACGACGGCGCTCGGCAAGCACTGGGTCTACCTGTACCTGCACGAGGACGACCGCGTGCTCGAGGAGGAGGTCGCGCCCAGCGGGCACCACGCCTTCAGCGTGTACCCGCTCGCCGACCTCGCCGGTCGTCTCGCCGTCTTCCTCGACCCCGCCTCGAAGGCCGTCCTCGACGGGCGGTCCCAGACCTTCACCGTCGAGGAGTTCACGGCGCAGGCCGCGACCCTCCCGGAGATCTCCGACGCCGTGGCGGTCACGACGCTCGCGGGCGTCCGCGCCGGCTCGGACGTGCTCGTGCAGGTGAGCGTCTACGCGACGCCCGACGGCGTGTACGTCGTCCGCGGCGGGGAGCACGGGGCCGACGGCGCGCCCGTGACGCTCACGCTGTCCGAGGTGGGCGCCGCGACGGTCCGCCGCCTCCCGCTCGAGCTGCTCGGCCGATGACCGCCGGACCCGGGCCGGGTGCCGCCCGGTCGACGGGCGACCGTGCGACGGCGAAGGTCCGGCACCTCGCCGCGGCCTCCGGTCTCGGCGAGGTCCGGCACGTGTCCGCCACGACGCTCAACGGTCCCGCCTGGGCCGTGCTCGTGCTGGTCCTCCTGGTCTTCTCGCTGGGGCCGTCGCTCGTGGGCAACGCCGCGCCGTCGTCCGTCGCGGTGCTGCTGCCGGCGTTCGCCGCCCTCGCGGCCCTCGGCCTGTGGTTCCTCGCGTCGGAGAAGCTCGTGGTCCTCGACCACGGGATCCTCGTCGGCTCGTTCGCGCCGTTCCTGCGTCCCGCCGTCCTGCCGTTCACGGCGATCGACGCGCGCACGGTGCGCGCCGTCGTCGCGAACCCGCGCACGACGGGACTGCTGCTCGCGGACCGCGGCGTCTCGGGCGCCTCGCGCACCGTCCTGTGGTCGCGCCGGTGCGTGACCTTCCTCGGCGTCGCCCCCGTGCTCGCGCGGCGTGCCGCCGCGCGCCGCGAGCCCGTGTCGCTCGCGACCGCGCAGAGCGCGGACCTGTGGATGTTCTCGGCGCGCGACCCGCGTCGGCAGGAGGCCCTCGTCCGCGCGCTCGGCGACGCGATGCGTGCGGCCGCCGTGCCCGGGGCGCAGGACGTCGAGCCGCTCGCGCTCCCGCCGCGCCCGGTCGAGGTGTCGCCCGACGGCGCCGACCGGCTCGCGATCCCGGAGGCGATGCGCAGCTCGCGGGTGCGCCGGGCGCCCGCCGCCCGCTAGGAGGTCGGGACGGCGAGCGCGGCGGCGAGCTGCGCCGTCGGGCCGTCGTCCGCCGCTCCCGCGGCGACCGCGGCGCGCAGCGCCTCGATCTGCAGGACCATCCACGGGCTGAAGGCCCACGGCGTCGCGCCCACCGCGCGCACGACGTCGCGCGGGTCGGCCCACGCGAGCTCCATGACCTCGTCGGGGTTCGGCTCGACGGCGCTCGCCGCACGCGCGGTGTAGACGGGGCAGATCTCGTTCTCGACGACGCCCGACGCGTCGACGGCTCGGTAGCGGAAGCCGGGGACGGCGACCGCGAGGTCGGTCACCCGTAGCCCGAGCTCGTGCTGCGCGTGCCGGGTGATCGACTCCTCGGTGGTCTCCGTCCAGCGCGGGTGACCGCAGAACGAGTTGGTCCACACCCCGGGCCACGTGCGCTTCGCGAGGGCGCGGCGCGTGAGCAGGAGGCGGCCGTCGTCGTCGACCACGTAGCAGGAGAACGCCAGGTGCAGCGGGGTCTCCTTCGTGTGGACGGCGGAGCGCTCGAACGTGCCGGTTCGGCGACCCTCGTCGTCCACGGTGACGACGTGGTCGGCGGCGACGGGGACGTGGGGGGTCATGCCGCCACTCTCGCACACCTCGGCAGGGTGGAGACGGGCACGCGACCCTGTCGCCAGGCGGTTTGCCGAGACGGCCCCGGCGTGAAATAAGGTGAGCCTGACCTCAACGCCCCGCGAGGTGCGGGCCGACCTCGTCGGCCCGCGACCCGAGCAGATCCCGAGAGCCGCATGTCCTCGTCCGCCGCCACCAGCACGCCGCGCGACCCCGCGCCGCGCGGGCCGAGGGGCACGGTCGGCACGGGGGGCGTGCGGGGCATGGCGGCGACGGTCGGCGCGGTCCCCGCCGAGGCGCACGGGACGTCGTACGCACCGGACGACCGGCCCGCGCCCGGCGTCGCCCGGACCGGCGCCGCCCGCGGGCTCGGCCTGCTCGTCGCGGTGCTCGCGCTGCTCGTCGCGGTCGTCCTGAGCCTCGTCGTCGGCTCCAAGGCCGTGCCCCCCGCCACCGTGTGGGACGCGCTCACCGCGTACGACGGCTCCGCCGACCACGTCATCGTGCGCGACCTGCGGCTCCCGCGCACGGTCGTCGGGCTGCTCGTCGGCGCGGCGCTCGGCGTCGCGGGCGCGCTCATCCAGGCGCTGACGCGCAACCCCCTCGCCGACCCGGGGATCCTCGGCGTGAACGCCGGCGCCGCGTTCACGGTGGTGCTCGCGGTCGCGGTCCTGGGCGTCACCGACATCTCGTCGTTCGTCTGGTTCGCGTTCCTCGGCGCGATCCTCGCGACGGTCGCCGTGTACGCGATCGGCTCGCAGGGCCGCGGGGGAGCCACCCCGGTGCGGCTCACGCTCGCCGGTGTCGCGCTCGCCGCCGTGCTCGGCGGGATCTCGCAGGGCGTCATGCTCCTCGACCCCGCCGTGTTCGACCGCATGCGGTTCTGGAGCGCGGGGTCGCTCGCGGGCCGGACCCTGGAGATGGCCGGGACCGTCGCGCCGTTCGTCGCCGTCGGCCTGGTGCTCGCGCTCCTCGTCGCGCGACCGCTCAACGCCGTCGCGCTCGGCGACGACCTCGCGAGCTCGCTCGGCGCGCACGTGGGGCGCACGCGCGTGCTGGTCGGCATCTCGGTGACGCTCCTGTGCGGCGCCGCGACCGCCGTGGCGGGGCCCATCGCGTTCGTCGGGCTCATGGTCCCGCACGTCGCCCGCTGGACCGTCGGTCCCGACCAGCGGTGGATCGTCCCGTACTCCGCCGTGCTCGCCGCCGTCCTGCTGCTCGTCTCGGACGTCGTCGGTCGCGTCGTCGCGACCCCCGGCGAGGTCCAGGTCGGCGTCGTCACCGCGTTCGTCGGCGCCCCCGTGCTCATCGCGCTCGTGCGCCGCACGAAGGCGAGCGGGCTGTGAGCGCCCCGGCGAGTGCGCGGGGCGGTCCGCCGGCGGTCCCGCCGGACGACGGCGCGCGCGTCGACTTCGGGCGGCCGACGCGCGTCGTGCGCGGGTTCGGCGGCCGGTTCAGCCACCGCCTCGACCTGCGGACCGTCGGGGTGTGCGTCGTGCTGCTCGTCGTGGCGCTCGGCATCGGCGTCGTCGCCCTGACGACGGGTGACTACCCGCTGACGGTCCCGCAGGTCCTCGGCGCGCTCGCGGGCGCGGAGGACGGCCCGGTGCGCATGGTCGTGGTCGAGTGGCGCCTGCCGCGCGCGCTCCTCGCGCTCGTCCTCGGGGCGTGCCTCGGGGCGAGCGGTGCGATCTTCCAGTCCCTCACGCGCAACCCCCTCGGCAGCCCCGACATCATCGGGTTCGGCACGGGCGCGTACACCGGGGCGCTCGTCGTCATGACCGTGCTGGGCAGCGGCTACGCGTCGGTCACGGGCGGCGCGCTGGTCGGCGGGCTCGCGACCGCGGCGGTGGTCTACGCGCTCTCGTACCGCCGCGGGGTCCAGGGCTTCCGGCTCGTCGTCGTCGGCATCGCGGTGTCGGCGATGCTGGCGTCGGTCAACACGTGGCTCGTCCTCACGGCGGACCTCGAGACCGCCATGGCCGCCGCCGTCTGGGGCGCGGGGTCGCTCAACGGGTCGACGTGGGCGCAGGCCCTCCCCGCGACCGTGGTCGCCGTCGTCGTCGCCGTCCCGCTCGTACAGCTCGCGCCGCGCATGGCGATGCTCGAGCTCGGGGACGACGCCGCGACCGCGCTCGGGCTGCGCCGCGAGCCGGTGCGGCTGGCCCTCGTCCTCGTGGGCGTCGCTCTCATCGCGCTCGCCACGGCCGTGGCCGGGCCCATCGCGTTCGTCGCGCTCGCCGCGCCCCAGCTCGCACGACGCCTCACGGGCAGCGCGGGCGTCCGCATCCTGCCGGCCGCCGTGATGGGCGCGGTCCTGCTCGCCGCGAGCGACCTCGTCGCCCAGCGCGCGTTCGCGCCCACCCAGCTCCCCGTCGGCGTCGTCACCGTGAGCGTCGGCGGTCTGTACCTCGTGTGGCTCCTCGTGCGGGAGGCCCGCCGATGAGTCGTCGACCGCACGACCGCCCGCTCCTCCGACGTGGAAGGACGCCCGTGAGCGCCACGACCTCCCCCGACCTCGCCGACGCCCCGGGCGACGCCGTCCGCGGGCCCCGCGACGCGTCGTCGGGCGCGGAGCGCGCCGGGGACGTCGCGCCGGCCGACCGCCTGCACGCCGACGGGGTCACGCTCGGGTACGACGACCGCGTCATCTCCTCGGGCCTCGACGTGACGATCCCCGACGGGTCGTTCACGGTGATCGTCGGGCCGAACGCGTGCGGCAAGTCGACGCTCCTGCGGGCCCTGTCGCGACTGCTCAAGCCGTCGCGGGGCGAGGTCGTGCTCGACGGCCGGGCGATCTCGTCGATCCCGGCGAAGGAGGTCGCGCGCCGGCTGGGCCTGCTGCCGCAGACGTCGATCGCGCCCGAGGGCATCACCGTCGCGGACCTCGTGGCGCGCGGACGGTACCCGCACCAGAAGCTGCTGCGGCAGTGGTCGCGCGAGGACGAGGCCGCGGTCGTCGAGGCGATGGCCGCCACGGGCGTCACCGAGCTGTCGGGGCGCCTCGTCGACGAGCTCTCCGGCGGGCAGCGCCAGCGCGTGTGGGTCGCGATGGTCCTCGCGCAGGAGACCCCGATCCTGCTGCTCGACGAGCCGACGACGTTCCTCGACATCGCGCACCAGGTCGAGCTGCTCGAGCTGTGCGCGGACCTCAACCGCGACCGCGGCAACACGCTCGTCGCGGTGCTGCACGACCTCAACCACGCGTGCCGCTACGCGACGCACCTCATCGCGATGAAGGACGGCGCCGTCGTCGCGGAGGGGGCGCCGGGCGACGTCGTCACGGCGGCGCTGGTCGAGGAGGTCTTCGGCCTGCCGTGCCGCATCATCGACGACCCGGTCACCGGGACGCCGCTCGTCGTCCCGGAGGTGCGGCCGCGCCGCGCCTGACGACGGTCGCGGCCAGGTCGGACCCCGCGTGCGGGTCCTCGCTCAGACGAAGCCGAAGAGCGGCGGGACGACGAGGACGACGGCGGCCGCCCAGACCGCGTAGACCGGCAGGAACCGCGTCTGCCAGCGCACGAGCGCGTCGAACGGCCGGTGCCGCAGGAACCGGACCATGAGCAGGGCCGACCCCACGAGGTGGACGAGCAGCAGCAGGTTCAGGCCGAGCGCGACGGCCTTGTTCGGGCTCACGCCGAACTCCGCGATGCGCGTGAGCATGGCCGTCAGCGCGATCGCGTCGACCGCGAGCGCCCCCACGACGAGCGCGAGCTGCAGACCGTCGAACAGGGTCGGCGGCGCGAGCGGGTCGCGCGCCGAGACGGAGTACAGCAGCAGGCACACGACGAGGACGAGGATGCCGTCCATGAGGATGAGCAGCTCGCGGTCGACGTCGGCGAGGTTCCCCGACGTGGCGAGCACGGCGAACAGCGCGACGAGCATGACCACCGTCAGCGGCGTGAAGACGCGCGTGAGGACCGGGGCGATGTTCTCGACGACGTTCTGCTTCGCCTCGACGAGCCACGCCGCGACGACGAGCGCCCCGGGCACGCAGAAGGGGAGGATCCAGTCCTCGAGGTACGGCTCCAGGTCGACGTCGGCGAGCGAGAACACGCCCGCCGTGAGCCCGACGAGCACGCCGCCGCCGAGCGCGAGGAGCGTGAAGTACACGGCGAGCTCGCCCGTGAAGCGCGCGAAGTCCATGCGCCGCGCGTCGGAGCGCCACCGCCCGCCGACGTACGCGACCCCGACGAGCGCCCACAGCACGACCGGCGTGTGGACCGCGGCGATGATCTCGGTGGACCCGCCCGGGACGAACGGGTACGCGGTGAGCACGACGGCCAGCACGACGAACGGCACGAGCAGCATCAGCCCGACCTGCCCCGTGAGCCGGCGCTTCCACGCGAAGTAGCCGGCGAGGAACGGGAAGACCAGCAGACCGACGTTGCGCAGGATCGTCCACTCGTCGTCGACGAGCGAGGTGGCCGTCTTGACCGCGATCCCGGCACCCACGGCCAGCGCCAGGACGACGGCGAGCTCCCGCCACGAGCGCGCGCCGTCCGCCGGCGCCTCGCGCACGAGGACGAGCTGCTTCCAGAGCCGGTCGGAGTGCTCGCGCGCGAACTCGCGCGAGACGGCGTCGAGGTCACCCATGCGCTTCACGGCGACGAGGAACGCCTCCTCGTCGTCGAGGCCCGTCGCGCGCAGGTCCTCGACGCGCTCGCGCAGGTGGTCCTCCATCTCGTCGACGTCCGCCGCCGAGATCGCCTCGCGCCGCCGCACGTACCCGCGCCACTGGTCGATCTGGGCCTCCAGCTCGGCGTGCGGCGCGGCGTGCGGCCCGGCCGCCGCGGGCGCCATCAGGCCCACCCCTCCGCGAGACGGGGCGGTCGCGCGGGGCCGGGCTGCGCCGCCTGCCACACCTGCTGGAGCGCGGCGGCGACGACGACCCACTGGTCCTGGCGCTCCGCGAGCGCCTCGCGGCCCGACGCCGTGATCGCGTAGTGCTTGCGGCGACGCCCGACGTCGGACACGCCCCACGACGCCTCCACGTGGCCGAGGCGCTCGAGCCGGTGCAGCAGCGGGTAGAGCATGCCGTCGGTCCACTGCATCCGGCCGTCGGACAGCTCGTCGACCCGCTTGAGGATCGCGTACCCGTACGACTCGCCCTCGGCGAGGATGCCGAGCACGAGCGGGGTGGCCGACGCCGCGACCAGGTCCTTGTCGATGCGCACGGGGCGCCTCCTTGGGTGCTTGCCTCGGTCTGCCAGGGGTTGGAAGCCTAGCAGACCTAGGGGTAGGAGTCCGAGGGATCCTGACTCGCCGAGGGCGTCAGCGGTCGTCCCACCACCGGAGGACGAGCGTCGCGCAGAGGGTCAGCCACCGCGACGGCTCACCGGGCGGGACGTCGACCTCGAACCAGACCCGTCCCGGGTGCCGGTGCTCCTGGAGCCACGTGCCGTCGGGCCGGCGTCGCGCGCGCACGACCCCGACGGCCTCCGCGAGGCGAGGATCGGGCGCGGTCCCGTCGAGGGCGGCTGCGCGCCGGAAGTAGTCGGTCGCGTGGAGCACGCTGTAGTACCACCGGAACGGGTAGGCGAACCGGGTGACCCAGTCGCCCACCTGCTCGCCCGTGGAGAGCCGGCGGAGCAGGTGGCGTCGCAGCAGGTACTCCTCGCCCGTGGCGCGCGCGGCACGCACCGCCTCGTCGCGGCCCGTGATCTCCTCGTACGCGAGGAGGCCGCGGAGCGTGTTGAGCGTCGAGTGGAACGACGACACGGTCGCGCCCTCGACCCACGCGCAGTTCCAGCCGCCGTCGGCCTGGCGGCCGTCGAGGACGCGCCGGCGCAGGCCCTCGACGTCCGCGCCGAGCCACGCGCCGTTGGCGAGCGTGAACGCGTTGATGCACCAGTCGACCTCGCCGTCCCAGTACGGCAGGTCGTCGTACTCCCAGCGGCAGCTCTCGGCCAGGAACTCGGCGGTGCGGCGCGCGCGCAGGACCGCCGGGTCGAGCCCCCACTCGCGCAGCGTGTTGAGCGACCAGGTCGTCGCCGTCCACGGCTGCCCCTCCTCCGCCCGGCCCTCCGCGTCGGTCGCGGCCGCGCCGCCCGGGAAGTAGGCGCCGCCCGCCCACCGCCCGTCGTCGTCCTGGTGCGCGAGCAGCCGCGCCCCGAAGCCCTCGGTCGCGACCCGGGCGCGCGTGGCCTCCCACACGTCCGACGGCGCGTGCAGCAGGTCGCGCTCGACCTGCCAGCGCAGCGCCGGGTCGGCGTCGAGCAGCCAACCGGTCAGGTCGTCGTCGCCCATGAGGTCGATCGTAGGCAGCGGCGGCCGCGACGGACAGGGCGTCAGCCGGCGGCCTCCGGCAGCGTGTAGTCGGCAGGGAGCGCACGGCAGCGGGCCGGGTCCGACGGTGGCGGGTCGAAGCCGTCGGGCCACCAGGTGGTCTCGTCGAACGAGGGCGTGGCCGGGTCGTCGTCCATGTTCCAGCACGTGCCGGTCACGTCCGCACCCTCGAGCGCTGCGCCGACGAGCCACGCCCCCCGGAGGTCGGCGCCGCGGAGGTCCGCGTCCCGGAGGTCCGCGTCGGCGAAGCTCGCGTCGTGGAGGTCGTGGTCCGCCGGGAGCAGGTCCTGCTCCAGCGGGTCGGTCTCGAGCTCCTCGGGCAGGAAGCGCCCTCGGAGCACCGCGCCGCGCAGGTCGGCGCCGGTCAGGTTCGCACCGCTGAGATCGGTGAAGCGCAGCTGCGCCCCGTGCAGGTCGGCCTCGTAGAGGACGGCGGACGTGAGGTCGGCGCCCGTGAGGTCCGCGCCGGACAGGTCGGCCTGCGTGAGGTCCGCGTCCTGCGCGTGCGCCATCCACAGGCTCGCCCCGGGCAACGAGGTCTCGAAGAGGCCCGCCCCGGTGAGGTCGGCACCCGAGAGGTCCGCGTCGTCCAGGGCGGCCCTCGAGAGGTCCGCCCGGGACAGGTCGAGCTCGGAGAGGTGCGCGCTGACGAGGTCGAGACTCGCGAACGGCTTGTCCCCTCCGTCCGCGGCCACGGACTGCTCACGCACGTACCGCAGGTTCTCCAGGCGCAACGCCTGCGTCGCACGCTCGGCCTCGACCTGCTCCGCCCGCCGAGCCCGGGCGTCGTCGAGCGCCTGCTCGCGCGTGGAGCGCCGGTCGTCGAGGAACGCCGCCACGGCGATCGCGAGCACGGCGAGCAGCAGGGCCATGAGGACCTCGCGGACCAGCCACGGCGGCTCGCGGTCGTACCAGGGTCGTCGCGCTCCCGCGCCCGGCCCGAGCTGGTGTGCGTCGATGTTCATCGCGACCTCGATCCGGACGGTCCCTCCTCCCAGGAGGGAGCCGCACGGCGACGGGCCGTGACACCGTCCGAGCGCCGCCGCCGCCCTACGCCCCGGCGACCTCGGTCGCCACGACGACGACGTTGTCGCTGTAGTGCCCGGTCCGGGCGTCGAACACCCCGCCGCACGTCACGAGCACCAGGCGGTGCGGGCCGTCGGCGCGGTAGACCTCGCGCGGCAGGCCGTCCGCCTTGGCGTACGAGCGGCGCTCGGCCACCGCGTAGGTCGCGACGTCCCCGTCGGCGGTGCCGACGCGGACCTCGGTGCCGAGCGGTGCCTCGACGAGCCGCACCATCGGTCCGGCCCCCACGCCCGAGGCGTCGACGTGCGCGGCGAGGACGACGGTGCCCGCCGGCGCCCCCGGCACCGCACCGCTCGACCACCACCCGACGACGCGCGGGTCGGGCGGGACGTCGAGCGCGCCGTCGGGCAGCACGCCCGCCGGCACGACGTCGGCCGAGACGTCGACGGCCGGGACGTCCAGGTGGACGGGCGGCGAGACGGCGACCCCGCTCAGGGTCGACCGCGGCACCGGACCCGGCGAGGGCGCCGACGAGGGCGCCGGAGCGGACGGCGGTGCCGACGGCGCGACCGTCAGCGGCGCCGCCCGGACGACCGGCTCCCCGGTGCCGGCGTCCGGGACGCGCAGCTCGGGAGGCTGCAGGACGAGCGCGACGCCGACCGCGATCGCGCACGCCCCGCCCCCTCCGAGGACGAGCGGTGCCCGTCGGCGACCGGGTCGGCGACGGGCCCGCGTCACGTCGTCCGCCGACGGCGGGTGACGACCAGGCCGGCCGCCACGACGCCGGCAGCGCCGACCGCGAGGAGCGCCAGGCCGATCGCCCGCGGGCCGGTGGCCGCGTCACCGCCCGTGCCGGCGGGCACGGAGGACGGCAGGCCGAGCTCCTGCGCGGTCGCGAGGAGGCCGTCCAGGTGCTTCTGCACGACGGGTGCCGCGGCGGCCGCCGCGTCCTTGACCGACTGCTCGGAGCCCTGCTCGACCTCCTGATCGCCGGCGGCGAGCGTCTGGCGGTGGGCGGTGATCTGCGACTCGACCCACGCCGTGTCGAACGCCTCGCCGGACCGGCTCGTCACGGACTCGAGGGTGGCCTGCTGCTCGGCGGTCGGCGCGTCGGGCAGCGTGACGCCGAGCTCGGACGCCAGCTCCGTGAGGTCGGCGTCGAGCGCGGTGTGGTCGTCGATGAGCATCTGCCCGTGGTGGCGGACGTCCTCCGTGGTCGCCTGGGCGACCGCGGCCTCGCCGGCGGCGATCTCGGCGAGGTTGCCCTGGTGGGCGGAGGCCATCCACTGCTGGTCCTGCTCGGACGGTGCGGCGGCGGCCGGTCCGGCGGCGAGCGCGACGGCTCCGACGGCGGCGGCGATGACGGCGGTGGTGCGACGAAGACGGGTCATGGGGTGCTCCTCGTGCGGCGGGGGTGCGGGGGCCCGCCTGCTCGAGCCGTCGTCCCATGGTGAGAAGCGGTCCGGCGGCACGCACGCGGGGAGGGGTCCTCGCCGGGTTGCGTGCGCTGCCGCTCCCGCCAGGGTGGGGGGACGGCGGGCCACCGGTGCCCGACGCCGAGCAGAGGAGACCAGATGAGCGTGCCGACGAGCGACCCGGGGCCGATCGCCGACGTCTACCCAGGCCTGCGGGTCGTGGACAGCGCCGGCGAGGACGTGGGCACCGTGGAGGACGTCCGCACGGGCGACGCCGTCCTCGACGACAACGCCCCGGAGGACAGGGGCGGTCTCGACGACCTCCTCGGCTCGGTGATGGACGCCGTGACGACCGGTGACGGCATCGCCGAGGCGGACCGCGAGCGCCTCCAGCGCCTGGGCTACGTGCGGATCGACGGCCCGGGGTTCCTCGGCAGCAGCCGGTACGCGGCCGCGGACGACATCGCGGTCGTCGAGGACGGCGTCGTGCGTCTCTCCGTCCCGGGCTCGCACCTCGTCGGCTGATCCCGCCACCGCTCGACATACCGAGCGGTATGCTCCTTCCTCCGCCGCCGGACGAAGGAGTCCCATGACCGAGAACCGCGAGACCGCGCTGCTCGCGACCGTGCCCGACCGCCTGTTCGTCGGGGGCCGCTGGCGCGCCGCCGAGGACGGTGCCGTGCTGGGGGTCGACGACCCCTCGACCGGGGAGCGCCTCAAGGACGTCGCGGACGCGACCGTGGCCGACGGCGTCGCCGCGCTCGACGCCGCGTGCGACGCGTTCCCGACGTGGGCCGCGACCCCCGCGCGCCGGCGCGCCGAGATCCTGCGCGGCGCGTTCGACCTCGTCCAGGAGCGCGCGGACGACCTCGCGCTCCTCATGACGCTCGAGATGGGGAAGCCGCTCGCGGAGGCGCGCGGCGAGGTCGCCTACGGCGGCGAGTTCCTGCGCTGGTTCAGCGAGGAGGCGCCGCGCGTCCAGGGGCGCTACGGCGCGAACCCCGCGGGGACCGGCCGCATGGTCGTCTCCCAGCACCCCGTCGGCCCGTGCTTCCTCATCACGCCGTGGAACTTCCCGCTCGCCATGGCCACGCGCAAGATCGCCCCGGCGCTCGCCGCCGGCTGCACGGTCGTCGTGAAGCCCGCGTCCCTCACCCCGCTGACGACGCTGCTGCTCGCGCGCATCCTCGAGGACGCCGGGCTGCCCGCCGGCGTCGTGAACGTCGTCACGACGTCGCGCACGGGCCCGGTCTCGGAGGCGGTCGTCCGGGACCCGCGCCTGCGCAAGCTGTCCTTCACCGGCTCGACGCCCGTCGGGCGCACGCTCCTCGAGCAGGCCGCGGGCGGGGTGCTGCGCACGTCGATGGAGCTCGGCGGCAACGCGCCCTTCGTCGTCTTCGAGGACGCCGACCTCGACAAGGCCGTCGACGGCGCGATCACGGCGAAGTTCCGGAACATCGGCCAGGCGTGCACCGCGGCCAACCGGTTCGTCGTGCACCGGTCCGTCGCGGAGGAGTTCGCGCGGCGCGTCACGGAACGGGTCGAGGCGTTCCGGACCGGACGGGGGACCGAGGAGGGCGTGACGATCGGACCGCTCGTCGACGACCGCGCCGTCGCGAGGACCGGAGCGCTGGTCGACGACGCCGTCGAGCGCGGCGCCACGCTCCGCACCGGCGGGACCGCGCTCGACCGGCCCGGGTCGTTCTTCGCGGCCACCGTGCTGAGCGACGTCGCGCCCGGGAGCGCGGTCCTGCGCGAGGAGATCTTCGGCCCGGTCCTCGCGATCGCCCCGTTCGACGACGAGGACGAGGCCGTACGCCTGGCGAACGACACGGAGTACGGGCTCGTCTCCTACGTCTGGACGCAGGACCTGGCCCGTGGCCAGCGCATGATCGAGCGCCTGCAGACCGGGATGATGGGGCTCAACGTCGGCGTCGTGTCCGACGCCGCCGCGCCGTTCGGCGGCTGGAAGCAGTCCGGGCTGGGCCGCGAGGGCGGCGCCGAGGGCATCCACGAGTACCTCCAGACGAAGTACACGCTGACGCCCGACCCGTTCGCGGCGCCCTGAGGGCGACGGACGGAGGCGTCCGGCGCACGCTTATACCTCCCGTCAGACATCCACGCACGTCAGACGGCCCGAACGTGTAGATGTCCACCCGGATTCGACGTAGTGTCTGCGGCGTGAACGTGTACCTCGTGCTGTCCCGCAGCCGCACCGTCCTGTCCCGGACGATCGCCCTGGCGACGCGCGACGAGTTCACGCACGCCTCGCTCGCGCTCGACCCGGGCCTCGAGCTCATGTTCAGCTTCGCGCGACGGCGGGCGAACAACCCCTTCGTCGGGTGCTTCAAGCGCGAACGGCTGGACGACGGGCTCTACCGCGGCATGGACGTCGTCCCCGGCCTCGTGCTGGAGATCCCCGTGACCCCGGAGCAGCACGCGGTCGTCTGCGCCCGCATCAGCGAGTTCCTCCTGGACTCGCACGCTTACTCCTACAAGAAGACCGGGCTCGTCAGCGTGCTGACGGGGCGCGGCTCGGAGGACGACACGCGCTTCGTCTGCTCGGAGTTCGTCTACCACGTGCTGCACGGCGCGGGCGTGTGCGACCTGGGCGTCGCACGCTGGCAGGTGCGCCCGCAGATGCTGCTCGACCTCCCCGGCGAGGTGGTCTTCCGCGGTGACCTCAAGGAGTACGCGGCGCGGCACCGGCCCGGCCTCCGGGGGGTCGCGTCGGCACCCGCGCTGACCTTCGCACCGACCCCGGCCCGCGCGCTCGCCTGACCGGTCGGGCGCCGTCGGGCACCGGCGCCTGCGGCAGCGCCCGGCCGGGACGAGCGGAGGGGCGGGGTCGAGGACCGGACGGCCCTCGACCCCGCCCCTCCGCGGGACGACCTGACCGGCTAGCCGCCGTAGGTCTCGAGCTCGGCGATGCGCGGCGTGCCCGACGCGCTCGTGATCACGAGGTTGATCTTCTTCGTCGACGTCGCCGGGAACGTGGCCGTCCCCGCGCCGGAGCCGGTCTTGAGGACCGCCCCCGTGTCGTTGTTCACGAGCCGCCAGGCACCGAGCGTGCCGCCGCCCGAGGCCGTGCGGATGACGACCGACGACACGGTCTTCGACGTGCCCCACTTGACCGAGATCGTGCCCGTGGAGCCGCTCGGCGACCAGTACGTGCTCGCGTCACCGTCGATCGCGTTCCCGTAGCTCGTCCCGCTCGCCTTGCTCGAGCCGTCCGCGCCCGCACCGATGCTCAGGTTCGTGCCCGACGGCGGGTTGGGCTCCGTGGGCTCGGTCGGGTCGGTCGGGTCCGTCGGGTCCGTGGGGTCGGTCGGGTTCGTCGGCTCGCCGCCGAACGTCACGCGCAGCGCGCCGTCGGACGCGAACGACCAGCCGAGCGCGCCGTCGTAGGCGCCGCACGCGGAGCCGTTCGACCCGCTGTAGAACGAGTTGCCGCCGGCATCAGTGCCGACCGTCTTGTCGTTCGCCCCGGAGTCGCAGGACACGTTCCCGCTGTAGCGGTGCGTGCCGGCGTCGAAGCTGAAGTTGCGCTCCTCGTTGCCGACGGCCACGTTCCCGCTCATGGTGATCGAGCCGGGGTTGGAGTTGTAGGTGAAGCCGTGCTTGCCGTTGTTCACGGCGAACGAGCTCCGCACGACGTGGTTCACCTTGATGTCCTCGCCGCCGAGCTTGAACCCGTTGCGGTCGCCGTTGCCGGCCTGGCCGCCGTTGGACAGAGTGCCGTTCTCGAAGGCGAGCGAGCTCTCGATCGTCACCGCGCCGATGGGCCCGGTGTCGGTCTTCGTGTACAGGTCCCAGCCGTCGTCGATGTTGTGGTGCGCGACGGTGTTGCGGAACACGTTGCCCGGGCCCGAGGTGAGCTTGGCCGCGAAGCCGTCCGCGTCCTCGCCGTCGGAGTCGACGTTGTCGTGCGACTCGCTCGACACGATGAGGTTGTTCGACGGCCACTCGCTCGAGGGCGCGCCCGCGACGAGGCGGGAGAGCTGGAGACCGGTGTCCCGGTTGTGGCGCGTCACCACGCGCTCGATGACGTTGTTGTTGCCACCGAGGAGGATCCCGTTGTCACCGGCACGCTCCACGACGATCCCGTAGACGTGCCACCAGTCGCCGCCGATCGCGAGACCGCGGTTGGCGGGGTCCTCGGCCTGCGCCGAGAAGTTCAGCACCGGCTTCTCCCCGGGGTAGGCCGACAGCAGCGTGCGGTTGCCCGACGTGCCGTCGTTGCCCGGCTCGATCGTCACGGTCTGCGACAGGTTGTACGTGCCGCCCCGCAGGAAGATCTCGCCGCCCGAGGCGACGCGGTCGATCGCGACGGGGAGCGTCGTCGGCGCGGCGAGCGTGCCGGCAGCGGTCGCGCTGCCGTTCGGCGCGACGTAGATCGTCTCGGCGCTGGGCGCCGGCGGGTCGGTCGGGTCCGTGGGCTCGGTCGGGTCGGTCGGGTCCGTGGGGTCCGTCGGGTCGGTCGGGTCGGGGGTCTGCGGCGTGCACGACCCGTCGGAGACCTTGAGGCCCTTGTTCGCGCCGGCCGTCTGGTTCACGAGGGCCGGGACGCAGCTCGCGCCGTCCATCGTGTACGCGTAGGGGATCGAGACGCTCGTCGTCGACGTCGGGTTCGGTCCGGCGGGCTGGATGTCGCCGCCGGGGGTGGACCACGTGATGTTGTCGAAGACGTTGCCCGCGACCTGCCACGTGCCCTTCTGGTCCGTGTAGAACGTCCCGAGGACGTCCTTCGAGTCCTCGAAGTAGTTGTTCTCCACCTTCGCCCGCGCCCCGGCGCGCGAGTTGATGCCCGACTCGTTGAGCTTGACGTAGTGGTTGTTGTAGATGTGCGCGATGCCGCCGCGCAGCAGCGGGGTGCGCGAGTCGAGGTTCTCGTACTTGTTGTGGTGGAACGTCACGAAGCCGTTCGAGGTGTCGCTCTCGCTCGAGCCGATGAGGCCACCACGGCCCGAGTTGCGCAGGATGCTGTAGGACAGCGTCACGTACTGGACCCCGGCCTTCATGTCGAAGAGGCCGTCGAAGCCCTCCGACTCGCCGCCCGACGCCTCGAGCGTGACGTGGTCGACCCACACGTTCCGGACGCCGCTCTCCATGCCGATCGCGTCACCGCCGTTGGAGGTCGGTGAGCCCGACTTCTTGACGTTCTTGACCGTGACGTTCTGGATGATGATGTTGCTGGCCTCACGGATGTGGATGCCGAGCTGGTCGAACGTGGCACCGCTCCCCACGCCGACGATCGTCACGTTGCTGATCTGCTTGAGCTCGATGACGCCGGCTGCGGTGTTGCAGCTCTCGCCGGAGACCTTCGCCGTGTTGCCGTGGTTGATCGTGCCCTCGACCTGGATCGTGATCGGGGTGTCGTCGCTGGCCCGGTTGCACAGGGCCGCGTGGATCTGCGTCCCCGTCGTGGCCCGCACGGTCTGGCCGCCGGCGCCGCCGGTGGTCCCCCCGTTCTGGGTCGCGTACCCCGTCGGGCTGCCGGTCACGGCCGCCGTGGCCGTCGTCGCCAGGGCGGTCACGCCCATGGCGGCCGTCAGGGAGATCGCGGCCCCCGCCGCGACGAGTCGTCGTGCGACTGGTCGTCTCATCGTTGCCTCACCTTTCGTCATCGAAATTCGGGCAGTGCTGGTGGAGCTGACGTGCTCCGCCGTCGGGTCTGGCTGACCCGAGCGCGCCGGCGCCGGCGGCGTCCGCTCCGGTGCGGACGGCCGTCGGTCTCGCTCTCACGTCCCCCTCGACGAGCACCGGCCGCCTGGGCGGTGCCCGCTCCGCCGTCGGAGCGGGCACACCCCTGGAGACCCGGAGGAGGACGGGTAACCGGTTTCTCGATCCTAAGAGACCGGTTTCTCAGACGCAACCCCGAGTTTTTTCACCCGATCCGGCACGTTCCGAGAAGTTTGCCGCCCGCGGCGGCTCGCGAGCCGCGGTGGAGGGATGGACCGGGCGCCGGAGGCGTCAGCGCGGGCCGACCGACGACGACGTCCCGTCGCCTCCGGACATCCGGTCGGCCTCGTCCAGCAGAGGCAGCAGGGTGTCCCGGAATGCCGTGTTCACCCCGGTGGACGACGTCACGTCGAGTCCTTCCAGGGCCCGTTCGATGTCCGCCCGGGCCTGCCAGCCGTCGCCCGTCGCGAGGTGGGCGATCGCCCGTGACCGGAGGGACATCCGGACGAGGGTGAGCCCCCGCACCTCCTCCGCGATGGCGATCGCACGGTCCGCCGCGTCGATCGCCTCGGCGGGCCGGTCGAGCGCGACCAGCGCCTCGGACATCCGGTAGTGCAGGGTGCTGACGAGGAGGGTCATCGCCCGCGTGAAGACCGGCGCCCCGGCGTGCACCTGGTCGTACGCGGCGCGGTACTCGTCGAGCGCCAGCTGGTGGTGACCGGTCGCCCGCGCGAGGTCGCCGAGGAGGGACGCGGCGCTCGTCGTGCCCTCGCTGTCACCGGCGAGACCGAACTGCAGCAGCGCGGTGCGACAGGCCTCGAGGCTCCCGTCGAGACCGTTCTCCTTGAGCATCCAGGAGAGGTAGAAGCTCGCCCAGCCCAGCTGCTGGTGGTCCGCCGACGCCTCGGCGGCGGTGACCGCGAGCCGCGCGAGCCGGAGCCCTTCCACGCGGTCCGACGACTCGACGACGGTGGCCCACACGAGGTAGCCCAGGTGCATGGCCTCGAGGCGCTCGTCCCCGAGGGCGCGCGACGAGTCCACCGCGAGGCCGAAGAACTCCGTCCAGTGCCCCCACTCCGCCCAGAGCTCCGAGAACCAGTGCATCGCGTCGGCCACGTCGACCACGAGGGTGTGCTCGCCGGCCCTCGCCGCCGCCTGCATCGCCGGCCACCAGTGGTGCTCCTCGAGGCGGATCCAGGCGTCGGCCGCCTCCGCGTCGGCGAAGGTCACGCCCGCCGGCCCGGCTCCCGCCGGCGACCGCTCCGGCTCGAACCAGGCACCGGCACGCTCCAGGCTCCCGAGCAGCCAGTGCCGCAACCGGTCGCGCCGTGCCTGCGTCGCCTCGGCAGCACCGTCGGCGTCCCCGTCGGACCGGGCAGCGTCGGCGTCGTCGGCGTCGGCAGCGACCCGTCGTGAGCCGGCGAACAGGCGCACGAGGTCGTGGAGGTGGTACCGGTTGCCGCCCCTGGCCTCCAGCAGGCCCAGGTCGGTCAGCTCGTCCAACCAGTCCTCGACCTCCCCGGTGCTCTCAGTGGGCGCGAGGGTCGCGGCGGCGATCCGGGCGTCGAAGGTTCCGGCGTCGAGCACGGAGATCGCGCGGAAGAGGGTCGCGACTTCCGGCTCGAGGTCCTCGTAGGACAGGGTGAACGCTGCCTCCACCGCCAGGTCACCGGCCACCAGCATCCGGAAGCGGTTCTCGGCGGACCTGATCCGCGCCGAGAAGTCGCCCGCGTGGACCGCCGGCGTGCTGGCGATCCGGTTCCCCGCGATCCGCATCGCCAGCGGGACGTGGCTGGAGAGCTCGGCGAGCTCGCGCAGGTCACCGGCGTCACGCTGGTCCGCCGGGATGATCTTCGCGAGGAGCTCGACGCTCTCCTCCGGCCGGAGGGGACCGAGCGTGATCCGGCGCACCCCCTCCAGGCCGGCGAGGGACCGCCGCGACGTGACGACGACCGCGCTGTCGGCGTGCAGCGTGAGGACGGGCCGGACCTGCCGTTCCGAGTCGGCGTTGTCCAGCAGGACGGTCACCGACGTCTCGGCGGTCACGGCACGCCACCTGAGCACCGCGTCGTCGAGGGTTCGCGGCACCGCCTCACCGAGGCCGGGGACCTGGCGCAGCAGCGCCCCGACGACCTGGATCGGGGTCAGGGGGGACGAGCTGAGGCCGTCCAGGTCGAGGAACAGGACCGGACGCAGGGACGGCTCGAGGCGGTGGATCGCCTCCAGCGCGGTCGTCGTCTTGCCGATCCCCGCCAGCCCGGAGATCACGACCGGTGCGACGCGGCCCTCTCCCGACGGCGTGAGGAACGACACGATCTCGGAGATCTCGCGCTCCCGACCGCTGAAGTCCCAGACCCGGTGAGGTGCGACCGCCGACGCGCGCGGCCCCTGCGCAGGGAGGGCTCGTCGGACCCGCGACTCGCGCAGCAGCGCCTCGCGGTCCGCGGACCCGAGCCGGAGACCGCGAGCGAGGGCGTCGACCGTCCGACGGTGGGGCGCGACGCTGACGCCGCGCTCGATGTCGCCGATCGTCCGCACGCTCACCCCCGAGCGTTCGGCGAGAGCCTCGAGGGTGAGGTCGGCGGACGTCCGCAGGCGACGGAGCTGCTCGCCGAGCGTGGGGGGTCGGTTCACCGGAGGTGACTTCCCATTTCTGCCTGCTTTCTGCCTGGTCACCCGGCCGGGCCGACGGTGAGGTGGGGACAGGCGTTCGCCCGCGGCCCCCGCTCGAGCGGGCGCAGGCCCCACGTCCGGCCCGTCAGCCGGGACGACATCACCAGCAGCAGAGGATATTTCATGCCCTACATCACGACGTCCGACGGTACCGAGATCTACTTCACGACCCAGGGCTCGGGCCAGCCGGTCCTGTTCAGCCACGGCTGGCCGCTGAGCTCGGACGCCTGGCAGGTCGAGCTGAAGCTGCTCGCGGACGCCGGCTACCAGGCCATCGCGCACGACCGCCGCGGTCACGGCCGGTCGTCGAAGACCTCCACGGGCCACGACATGGACACCTACGCGCGCGACCTCGCGGAGCTCGTGGAGGCCCTCGACCTGCGCGACCTCGTCGTGGTCGGTCACTCGACCGGTGGGGGCGAGGTGGTGCGCTACGCCGCGCAGCACGGCGCCGGACGCGTCTCCCGCGTCGTCACGGTGGGTGCCGTGCCCCCGCTCATGGTCCGCACGGAGGAGAACCCGGGCGGGCTGCCGATCAACGTGTTCGACGACATCCGTGCGGGCGTGCTGAACGACGCCTCGCAGTTCTACCAGGACCTCGCCGAGCCGTTCTTCGGAGCCAACCGCGAGGGAGCGGACGTGTCGCAGGGCGCGAAGGACGACTTCTGGCGGCAGGGCATGCTGGTGAACCTGTCGGCCGCGTACGACTGCGTGAAGGCCTTCTCCGAGACCGACTTCACCCAGGACCTCGAGGCCCTCGACGTGCCGATCCTCATCGCGCACGGCGACGACGACCAGATCGTGCCGATCGGTGCCGCGGCGCTCCGCTCCGCCGAGCTCGTGAAGCACGGCACCCTGAAGGTCTACCCGGGCGCGCCGCACGGTGTCTACGGCGACTTCCGGAAGGCGCTCGGCGCCGACATCCTCGAGTTCCTGGCCCGCTGATGCCCGACGTGAACGCCCGCCTCGCGGACCTGGGCATCACCGTCCCGCACCGGTCGCCGGCGCCCGCCGGCGCCTACGTTCCCGCGGTCGTCAGCGGCAACCTCGTCCACACGGCCGGCCAGCTCCCTCTCGTCGACGGGACGCTTCCCGTCACCGGGAAGGTCGGCGCCGAGGTCAGCCCCGAGGTCGCCTCCGACTGCGCACGCACCAGCGCGCTCAACGCCCTCTCGGCCGTCGAGGAGGTGCTGGGCACGCTCGACCGCGTCACGCGCGTCGTGAAGGTCGTCGGGTTCGTGGCCTCCGACCCGGCCTTCACCGGCCAGCCCGGCGTGCTCGACGGCGCGTCCGAGGTGCTCGGCGCCGTCTTCGGCGACGCCGGGGTGCACGCACGGAGCGCGGTCGGCGTCGCCGTCCTGCCGCTCGACTCGCCGGTCGAGGTCGAGCTGGTCGTCGAGTTCGCATGACCCCCACCCACGAAGGAGCACGAAGCATGTCCGAGCAGATCACCGTCGTCCTGGTCCACGGCGCGTTCGCCGAGTCGGCCAGCTGGTCCGGGGTGATCCCCCGGCTCACCGCGGCCGGGGTGGCCGCCGTCGCCACGCCGAACCCGCTGCGCAGCGTCACCACCGACGCGGAGAACGTGCGGCGGGCCGTCGAGGGGATCGGTGGACCGGTCCTCCTCGTCGGCCACTCCTACGGCGGCGCGGTCATCACCGAGGCGGCCGTCGACAACCCCGCCGTCGTCGGCCTGGTCTACGTCGCGGCGTTCGCCCCCGACCACGGCGAGACCGCGCTCGAGCTGACCGGCCGGTTCCCCGGGAGCACCCTCGGCGAGACGGTCCGCCCCTACCCGCTGGGTGACGGGACCCACGACCTCGTCGTGGACCGGGACCTGTTCCCCGGCCAGTTCGCCGCCGACGTCCCGGCCGCCGACGCCGCGACCCAGGCCCGCACGCAGCGCCCGATCAGGGACTACGCCCTGGGCGAGCCCCAGCCGGCGCAGACCCCTGCGTGGAAGTCGATCCCGTCGTGGTTCGTCTTCGGCGACGCCGACAAGAACATCCCCGTCGAAGGCCTGCGGTTCATGGCCGAGCGTGCCGGCGCCGTCTCGGTCACGGAGATCCCCGGCGCGTCCCACTCGGTCATGGTGTCGCAGCCCGGAGCGGTGGCCGGCGTCATCACCGAGGCGATCGCCCACCTGTCCGCGTAGTCGTCCCTGCGCAGGACGGGAGGGCTCGCACCGCCACGAGGGGTGCGAGCCCTTCCGTCGTCTCCCTGGGGGCACCCGCCGGTGCGGAGGGTCCGAGCCAGGACCACCCGGCCGTGCGGTGGCCCCGTGCCCGGTGCACGCTCGGGCGCCGAGCGTCAATCGCGCGTGAGCGATTCCCACCTGGTCATCCGAGACCTGAGGTCGACGAGGTCACCGTTGGCCGAGAACGTGCCGTCGCCCCGGTGGTGGAGCTCGGCGCCGGGCTCGACGGCCGGATCGATCCACGCGGCCTCGATCCGCAGCAGCCACAGGTCGTAGTCGTCGACGAGCCGGTCGTCGGCCACGGTGCACTCGACGTTGGCGAAGCACTCCCCGACGAGGGGAGCGCCGACCGTCTCCGCGGGTACCGGGGTCAGGCCGAAGCGCTCCCACTTGTCGACGTCGGCCCCTGACACGTTGCCGATGTCGACGACGGTCTCGAGGATGTCACGGCCCGGGATGCCGACGACGCACTCGCGGGTCTCGCGGAGCGCCGTGTAGGAGTGGTCCCACGGCCCGACGACGAGAGCGAGCGTCGTCGAGTGACGCACGGGCATGTTGAACCCGTTGGTCATGAGGTTCGCTCGCTGCCCGTCGGACGTGGACACGAGCACGACGGGTCCGGGCTCGAGGAGACGATGGACCCTGTCCAGCGGATACCGCGTGAAGTGGCCGGTCACGATGGCTCCTCAGATGATCTGCTGGGTGGGCAGGATCGTGATCTCGGTGAGGTTCACGTGCCGGGGAAGGCCCGTCACGAAAGCGACGGTCTCGGCGACGTCGCGGGACTGGAGCACGTCGATCTGCTCGATCAGGTCCGCCATGAGGGCGCTCGCGTCAGGGTCGGTCACGTGGTCGGGGAGCTCGGTGTCGACCATGCCGGGCTCGATGGTCGTCACACGGACGTTCTTGCGCCCGAGCTCGGTGCGCAGGAGCCGGGTGAGGTGGCTGATGTAGGCCTTGGTCCCCGAGTAGACCTGGAACTTCTCCAGGATCCGCGTGGCGGCGATGGACGATGTCGTCACGAGATCCGCCGTTCGTCCGGCTGCCGCGGCGGTCTCGAGCGCCGGCAGGAACGCCTGGATCGTGTTCATGACCCCCTTGATGTTGAGGTCGATCTGCGCGTCCCAGTCCTCGACCTTCAGGTCGCTAATGGAGGAGATGAGCTGGACGCCGGCGTTCGCGAACACCAGGTCCACGGCGCCGAGCTCGGTCTCGATCCGGTCCGCCGCAGCCCGCACCTGCGCGCGGTCCGTGACGTCGGTGGGCACCGCGAGCGCCCTGCCGCCGTTCTGCCGGATGCGTGCGGCGACGGCGTCCAGACGGTCGGCCCGCCGTGCGAGCAGGGCTACCTCAGCCCCGAGAGCGGCGAACAGCTCCGCGGTCGCCTCGCCGATACCGCTCGAAGCGCCCGTGACGACCGCCACGCGTCCGTCGAGTGCGCCAGGGATGATGATTCCGGTCATGGTGACTCCTCGTCCGACGATTCTTCTGCCCCTCGTTCCGAGGCACGTCCAGCGTCACGCGGGGGTCTCGGTCGAACCAGGTCGCCGGTTTCCTAGCAGTCGCGCAGCCAGTTAGCCGCGCACGACCCGTGTCCGCCGTCGGCGTTCAGCCCGACAGGTGGTCGAGCAGCGGCAGGAGCCGTGACGTCGCGGGCCTCGGGGTGGCGACGCGCAGCAGGTAGCCGTCACGACGAACCGTGCGGCGGTCGAACGTCAGGTCACCGAGGTCAGGGTGGCGGACCGCATACGTGTCGAGCTGTCGCTGTCTCACGCGGCGGCCCTCCCACAGGTCCGCGAAGCGGCGGCTCGTCGCTCGCAGGTCGCTGACGGCGGCCCGTGCAGAGTCGTGGGCGTGCTCGTCACGGAGGCTGTCGAGTAGTGCCGCCACCACGTCGTACTCCTCGTGCTGACGGTCGGCGAAGAACCAGACCGCGGCCGGGTCGCAGAACACCGTCCGACCGAGGTCGTGGGGGAAGGTCAGAGGAAGGTGGAGCGAACGCCATCGCCGGTTCGCGTCGACGACGAGGAGACCGCCGTCCAGGACGACCGCGGGTTCTCGCTCCGGGAGCGCCAGGGACGGCTGGGTGGTCGGTTCAGGCACGCTCGCACGCTAGCCACGTCACGGGCGGCAAGCCTGGCCCTGGTCCTCCTAGGCGCAGGCACCGTCCGGATCAGCCGGTGACCAGGTCGTGGGGAGCCGGTGACGCCGCCGAGATCTCGGCCGACAGCTTGCGGAACGCCGCTTCGCCGGCGCTCGCAGGCTCGGCGCGATACACGACGAGCTGGTGCCCGGGCATGGCGGAGACCTCGAAGGCGTCGAAGTCGATCGAGAACTCCCCGGCGTCGGGGTGTCGGAGAACCTTCTGGTCGTGAGTCTTCGGCTCCACCTCGTGAGCCGCCCACAGCTCGGCGAAGTACGCGCTGCCCGTGGTAAGGCGGTCCAAGAGCTCCTGGCGGCGGGGAGTGCCGGCGTAGAGCCCCGAGGTGGCCCGGAGATTGGCCACGCATCCCTTCGCTGCGCGGTCCCAGTCGACGTAGAAGGAGCTTCCCTCCGGGTCGAGGAACACCATCTCGACGAGGTTCCTCGTCGCGGTGAACGGCCGGAACAGGGCCGTCGCGAGCTGGTTCGTCGCCACGATGTCGAGCAGGGGGTCGAGGACGAAGCAGGCCGCCCCGGGCCAGTCCTCCATCAGCCGCATCAAGGGGGCGTCGACCGGCTCGTCCCTCCCGGGGAGCTCGGGAACCCAGGCGATCTGGGCGAGCCCGTACGCGTAGCGGCGCTCGTGCACAGCGAGGTCGAGAGCGTGGGCCAGCGCGTCCAGCACCTGCGCCGACGGGTTCTTCTCCCGTCCTTGCTCGAGTCGCGTGTAGTAGTCCACGCTGACACCCGCGAGCAGGGCGACCTCGTCTCGGCGTAGTCCTGGCACGCGCCTCCGTCCCGAGGTGGCGAACGGCAGGGTCTCGACAGACGCTCCGGCCCGCTTCGCCCGGAGGAAATCGCCCAGCTCACTCATGATCTGCTCCCATCGGAGGTGCGACGGTCCCGGCGCGTCCTGGACCTCCCCGAGGAAGCCGCCGCACCGGTGGTACCTGCCTGCAGGCCGCTGCCCAGCCTCCTGCAGGCGAGATCGTAAGGGACTGCGGTTGCCGAGGTGTTACGGCCGTGGCCCCGTCCCCCCGAGCACGGAGTCGAGCAGCCCAGGGAAGCGCGCGTCCAGGTCGTGCCGGCGGAGCGTCATCGTGATGAACCGTCCCTCCTTGCTCTGGCGGAGCAGACCGCTCTCGCGCAGGACGCGCCAGTGGTGGCTCGCCGTCGACTTGGGGACGTCAGGGAGCGCGGTCGTGCAGTTGAGGTGCTCGCCCTTCGCGAGCCGCTCGACGACCCCTAGACGGGTCGGGTTGCCGAGCGCAGCGAGGACGTCCACGAGCTGGATCTCGTCGGCGTCAGGGTGGGTGAGCTGCGGCATGGTTCGACTGTAGCCGAATCGTGTACGTTGTCGGTTCGAACTTTCCCGAACGGACAAGGAGCGCCTCCGGTGGCCGCCTACATCAGCATCGACATGACTCCGCACGACCACGACGTCATCGCCGAGTACGAGAGGAACGTCCAGCCCATCCTCGAGCGCTTCGGCGGTCGGGTCATCGCGCGGGACGAGGACCCGATCATCGCCGAGGGCACGCGTAGTCCCCGCCTCGCGGTCCTCATCGAGTTCGTCGACAAGGCAGCGTTCCGCCGGTTCTACGAGTCCGACGAGTACGCACCGTGGAAGGAGCTCCGGCAGAGGAACGCCACCGAGGACGCGATCGTGCTCAGCGGTCCGGACGGCGAGTAGGTCGGGGCACGAGGAACCGAACCGCGGGGCGCGGCAACGCGAGACGGTCCGACCGGGCGCCGCGCGTTCCTGGGTGCGCGGCGGCCTGGTTCTCCCTGTCGACAGTCACGAGCATGAGGCACCGGTCCTGGGCCGGAGCAACGCCTCTGCGGGCCGGGACAACCGGAGCCGCGTCGGGGGGTCCACCGGCTACCTCGGAGCACGGACGACGAGTGGAGTAGACACATGACCATCACCGCCCTCGAACCGGCCCCCGTCGGGACCGGCACCGCGTTGTCCCTCACCGGAGTGACACGCACCCACGGCACCGGAGACACCCGCGTCACAGCCTTGCGCGACGTCTCGCTCGACCTGCGACGCGGCACGTGGACGGCGATCATGGGGCCGTCCGGCTCGGGGAAGTCGACGTTGCTCCAGGTCGCCGCCGGGCTCGACCGCGTCGACGAGGGACGGGTGGTGATCGGCAGCACGGACATCACCCACGCCACCGACCACGAACGCACCGAGCTGCGCCGTGCACGGATCGGATTCGTCTTCCAGAACTTCAACCTCATCGGCTCGCTGACCGCCGAGCAGAACGTCGCCCTGCCCCTGGAGCTGGCCGGGCGACGCCCAGGGCGTGACGCCGTCCGCCAGGCTCTCGGTCTCGTGGGCCTCGGGGAGCGCGCCGGTCACCGACCGCGAGAGCTGTCCGGCGGCCAGCAGCAGCGGGTTGCCATCGCGCGAGCGATGATCACGCGTCCGGAGGTGCTCTTCGCCGACGAGCCGACCGGCGCGCTCGACTCGGGGGCGGCGGGCGTGGTGCTCGGGATGATGCGCGACATGACCCGGACGGGGCAGACGATCCTCATGGTGACGCACGACCCAGCCGCAGCGGCGGCGGCCGACGAGACGGTCTTCCTCCGGGACGGAGGGCTGGTCGACCACCTCGTCGGGGCGGACGCGACCACGATCGCGAACCGGCTCGTGGCCCTCGAGGCCGGACGATGAACCGCCTCGCCGTGGCCGGCTTCGCCGAGCGCTGGCAGACGTACACCGGCGCGCTCGTGACCGTGACCCTGGGCGTCGGTCTCGTCCAGTCCTCTCTCCTGCTGCTCCTGGCCGTCGCAGGGATGGAGCCTCCTGCCGGCGCGGACACCGTGGCGCTGGCCGGCTTCGACAGCGCACGGACCGTCGCCCTCACCGTCGTCTCGGTGACGCTCGGGTTCGGCGCGTTCCTCGCCGTGTTCATCATCGCCTCGACGTTCGCGTTCTCCGTCTCGGAACGACGCCGCGACCTGGCGCTGCTTCGCATCGTCGGTGCCGACGCCGCACAGCTCCGACGGATGCTCCTGTCCGAGGCGGTCGTGCTCGGCTCGCTCGGCGCCGCCGTCGGCATCCCGGTCGGAATCGCCCTGCAGCACCTCCAGACCCGCCTGCTGGCCGCGTCCGAGTTCGTGCCGGCCGCGTTCACCGCGCCCTGGCAGCCGTGGGTCGTCCCCGCGTCGCTCGCGCTGGGCGTGGCCCTCTCCCTCGCCGGCGTGGCTCTCGCCGCCCGACGGGCGGCCCGCATCGACCCGTTGGACGCGCTGCGCGCCACCGGTGCGGCCGAGAAGCCGATGACGCGGGCCCGGTGGGTGGGAGGAGGGACCCTGGTCCTCGCGACGGTCGCACTGGTCGTCACGGCACCTTTCGGCGGGCTTGCAGGCGCGCAGGCGATGGCCATGTCGGCCGGCATCACCGCGGCACTGGCGATGACGGTGCTCGCCCCGGCCCTGGTGCCGGCGGTGGTGTCGCTCGCGCCCCGTCCCGCCTCACCGATCCCGGGGCTCGCCGTCGCCAACCTCCGTGACGCCGCCGCCCGCACGGCGTCCACCGCGGCGCCGCTGATCGTGCTGGTGGCGCTCGTCCTCAGCCAGCCGGTCGCCATGCTGTCGTTCGGCGAGGCGGCGCTCGCCCAGACGGTGCGAGGCACCGAGGCCGACCTGGTGCTCCGCACCGTGGGGCCGCCGGACGAGGACCCTCGCCAGGTCGTCGGCGTGGCGAACGCGTCGACCGAGTGGGTCGTGCCCGTCCGGGTCCATCCGTCCGGCTCGGCGGTCCCCGGCATGTCGGAGGAGATCGCCGGGACGCCGTTGGCGGTGACCACGGAGGCGCTCGTGGTCGACCCGGTCGCGTTCGGTGCCGCCCATCCGGGAGCGGCCGGGGCGGTCGACGCGCTGCAGGACGGCGACGCGGCACCTGGCCCCGGAGCGGCCGGCCTCGGGCTCGGCAGCGGAGGCACGGTCAGCATCGGTGACCGGGACCTTGGAGCGTTCGGCTTCGGTACCGCGGTCCCCGCGGGAAGCAGCAGCCCGGTCGGCGTCGTGCTCCCGCGCGACCTCGTGCCCGAAGAGATCCTCGACACCGTGCCCGCCACGACCTTCGTCACGCTGGACGAGGGAGCCGACAGCGCCGCCGCCGCCCGCGAGCTGGGGCGGTCAGGCCAGGTGTCCGATCTCGAGAGCTGGGCTGCGGACGCAGGCGCGGCGGGCCAGGCCGAGAACGGACGTGTGCTCGTGGTCGTGATGGCGGTCGGTGCGGCGTACGCGGTCATCGGGGTGGTCAACGCGATCGCGATCGCGACCTCGGGCCGCCGCCACGAGCTCGCGGTCGCCCGCGCGAGCGGGATGACCCGCGCTCAGGCGCTCGGGGCAGCCGTCCTGGAGACGATGCTCGTCGGTGCTTCCGCGATCTTCCTCGGTGTCGTCGCGACGTCCACCACGGCGCTCGCCGTCCTCACGTCGACGGCCCACCTCACCGGCGTCGCGACGCTTCAGGTGCCGTGGCTCCTCGGAGCAGCCGTCGTCGGTGGCGGCCTGGTCCTCACCGCCGTCGCCGGCGGGGTCGCGGCTGCTGCGGCGACCCGGCCGGACCCGGCGGGCCTCTTGCTGGCACGGGCCTAGCAAGAGGCCCGACGACGGCCACCTCGCGACCGGCGCGCGCCGGTCGCGGCCCCCCGGGAGGAACCGTCAGACCTGGTGGGTCGGCATCACGACCAGCTCCGCCACGTTCACGTGCGCGGGCAGGGACGCCGCGAACAGGACGGAGTGCGCGACGTCCTCGGGTGTCAGCGGCTGGTTCACGGAGCGCAGACGGTCCAGTCGCTCCCTCGCGGCGTCGTCGTCAATCTCCGACCCGAGCGCGCTCAGCGTGGTGCCCGGTTCCACGTGCCTGACGCGCACGCCCCGTCCGGACAGCTCCGCGCGCAGGGTACGCGACAGGTGTGCGCGTGCCGCCGCAGTGGCGGAGTAGACGCTGAAGTCGGGCAGGAGGATGTGCGAGGCGACCGAGCCGACGAAGACCAGGTCCGTCGGTCGCTCCTCGGCGGCGGCTTCGAGCAGGTCGTCGACGAAGGCGCGTGCCGTGTTGAGCGAGCCGACGATGTTGACGTCGACCATCGACGCCCACTGCTCCTCGGACGACCGCTCGAACGGTCCTCCGTACATCACGCCGGCGTTCGCCACGACGAGGTCGACCCGTCCCAACGAGCGGTGCACCTCCTCGCGGGCGCGGCGCAGGGCCTGCGCGTCGGTGACGTCCGCCACCACGCCGAGCGCGCGGGATCCGGGGGGAGCGACCGTGCGGTCGGTCCGGAGCACGGACTCGCGCGTGTCCAGCGAAGCGACGTTCGCGCCCGCACCCAGCAGCGCACGAGCGACGGCCTGCCCGATGCCGCCGGCGGCGCCGGTCACGACAGCGGTGCGCGAGCGCAGCGGATAGGGGTTGTCCTCCAGTCGGGCTGACTGAACCAGCGACATGGGTCCTCCTCAGGTCCGGATGAGACGGGTGGCAGATGCAGACGTGCTTGCCGACGTGCCGGAGCCGTCGGCGCCCCCCGCGAGCAGGGCGGATCGAAGCTCGTCGACGTCGACAGGGCCGTCGTAACGCAGGCCGTTGACGAAGAAGGCCGGCGGCCCGGGCAGGCGCATGGTCGCTGCGTCGACGGCGTCCTCCGTCACTCGGGCGAGATGGGAGCCGTGGCGCAGCGCGTCGTCGAGCCGGTCCAGGTTCAGGCCCGCCGCGGCGGCACACCGCCGCACCTCGCGGGACGTGAGGCGCCCGCCCGAGGCGGAGAGAGCGTCGTGCATCTCCCAGAACCGACCTTGCACAGCAGCCTCTTCGGCAGCCTGCGCGGCTTCCAGCGCCGCCGGGTCGTCGGTGGGAAGGTGCCGGTACACGAACAGCAGCCGGTCCCCGAGCACGGCTCGCAGCTCGTCGACGGTCTCCACGGCGCGGCCGGCGACCCGGAAGGCGAACGATGCGTAGACCACCAGCTGGGTCGGGGCCTCGGTCCGGCCGCGCAGGTGGTCGCGTCGGCCGTCGACGGCCCGGATCAAGGGCTCCGCCTGGTCCGGCCGATGCCGGTCGGTCCTGGCCACGAGCGCGAAGGCGACCGCGGCCAGCAGCGCTGCCAGCACCGAGGCCGTGAGCACACCGATCCGGGCGTCGGAGCGCAGCGCAGGGTCCGTCAGCGCGAGGTCGATGATGAACAGCGAGATCGTGAACCCGATCCCGGACATCAGGCCACCCGCGACGAGGTGCCGCGGGTGCAGGCCGGGGGAGAGCCTGCCGAGCCGCAGCCCGACGGCCGCGGCCGCGCCGACCGTGGTGCCGACCAGCTTGCCCCCGACCAGGCCGGCGACCACCGCCCAGGTGAGGGGGGACGTCATCGCGGACCTCAGCGTCGGTCCGTCGAGCACCACACCGGCGTTCGCGAGGGCGAAGAGAGGCACCACCAGCAGGTTCACGTACGGCGCGTACAGGTCGTGCAGCCGCTCGTTCACCGACACCGCGCGCGCGATCCGCAGGGAAGCGTCCCTGCCCCTCCTCGGAGTGGGCGTGCGCGAGAAGGCCGCCGCCGCCTTCGCCGCGGCCTCGACCTTGTCACGGTGCGGCGGGTAGACCGGGATCGCCAACCCGATCGCCACTCCGGCAAGGGTGGCGTGAACGCCGGACTCGAGCACCGCGACCCAGATGACGACGCCCAGCAGGAGGTAGACCAGCCCTCGCCACACGCGCAGCCGTCGGAGCGCGGCGATGGCCACGGTGGCCACGGCCGCCACGACGAGCGGACCGAGCCGGAGGTCTCCCGTGTAGGCGACCGCGACGACCGCGAGCGCACCGACGTCGTCGACCACCGCCATCGTCAGGAGGAACAGCCTCAGGGCAGCGGGTGCCCGGCGGCCGACGACCGCCAGCAGGCCGAGCGCGAACGCGGTGTCCGTCGAGATGACGACGCCCCAGGCGCCGACCGCCTCAGAGGGAGCCCCGGCCCAGCCGAGCAGCGCGACGTAGAGCCCGGCGGGGAGGAGCAGCCCCGCGACGGCGGCGACGACGGGAACTCGCGCCCTGCGCCGGTCGCGCAGCTCACCGACGACGAACTCCCGCTTGGCCTCGAGGCTGATGAGGAAGAAGAAGAACGCCATCAGGGCGTCGTTCACCCAGTGCCGAAGATCGAGCTCCAGCACGGTGTCGCCCAGTGTCAGGGCGACCGGGGTGTGCCAGAACGACTCATAGGTCGACCCCGGCAGGTTCGCCCAGACGAGGGCGGCGATCGTGGCGACGAGCAGGACCGAGGCTGCCATGACAGGCGACGTACCGAGCCGGGCGCCGCGGCGACGGTCCTGCACCGGGGGCGTCCGGTCCCGGTTCACCGCAGGCTCCATCGTGGGCGCTCCGGCTCGGGGTCTCCCTGCACCGCCGGCAGGACGGCGTCCTGCCGGGTGGGCAGGACGACCATGTCGGCGACCGTCACGTGCGGCGGCTGGTCGAGGCCGAACGCGATCGCCTCGGCGACGGCGGCCGGGTCGACGGGCGGCACGGACCGGAGGAGCGCCTGCCACTCCTTGCGTGCGCTGCGGTCGCTCATGGTCGAGCCCAGCCGGGTCCCGGTCGCACCGGGCTGGACGTGGTGCACGCGCACTCCGTGCGAGCCGAGCTCGACACGCACGGTGCGCGCGAGCTGCCCGACGGCCGCCTCCACGGCCGAGTACACGGCGAAGCGGGGGAATCCCCACGTGCCGGCGATGGCGCCCACCAGGACGAGGTCGCTGCGCTCTCCCGCCTCGGCCGAGGCCTGCAGGTCGCGCACGAACGTCTGCGCGGTCTGCAGCATCCCGGTGAGGTTGACGCCCACCATGTCCGCCCACTCGCCCGGTACGCCCCTCGCGAACGAGCCGCCCGCCATCAGCCCAGCGGCGGCGATCACCACGTCGGGGGGACCCCCGAGCCGGGCCACCAGGTCGTCGCGCGCCTCCCGCAGGGCGAAGGTGTCGGAGACGTCGACGTCCGCCGACGCCACCCGGCCCGGGGCTCGACGGGCGATGTCGTTCGTCACGTCGCGCAGCGCACGCCCGTCCTGGTCGAGCAGAGCGACCGCGTCGCCGCGATCGACCAGCAGGCGCGCGGAGGCCAGGCCGATCCCGCTGGCGGCGCCCGTGACGACAGCGATCCGACGGGTTCCGGGGGTGCGTTGGCGATCCATGCGCTGGACCTCCTCCTGGTCGGCGGGGCAGGTGGGTCGACGTCGTCCGCGTCGACCACCAGCGAAGCCGACAGCGGCACGAGATGCCTGGCCCCGTCACGGCCTGGTTGCGTGGTCGGCGACCGTCCACGCTCACAGCTGACCGACGAGAGCCCAACGGAGAGGAGCGTGCCCGTGGCCGCTCACCGCGACACGCCGGCCCCGGCGCGCTCCCCGCGCCGCCGGCGTCCGGTCGTCCTCACGCACGCCTCGGTGCGCACGCTGGACGACGTCCACGACGACCTCGAGGACGTCGACGTCGTGCTCGACGGCCCCGTCGTGACGCGGGTCGGACCCGGGCTGCGGGCCGCCACCGCCGACGCCGTCGTCGTGGACTGCACCGGCAGGACCCTCGTCCCCGCCGCAGCCGGCAGCGGTGCTGGCGCCGTCGGGGCTCTCGTGCCGGGGAGCACCGCGACGTTCGGCGTCATCCGGACCCCCCGGCGTGCTCCCTTGGAGCGGCTCGTCTGGTACACCGAGCAGGCCGAGTCGATCTGGGTCGAGGGCGTCGCCCGCGCACCCCACCGACCCTCGGTGCTACCCGCTCCGGACTCGGCGCCCGAGGGGCTGGTCGACCGGAGATACGTCGGGAGCTGGGTCGACGAACGGGCCGACGTCGTCCAGGTCCTCACGGCCGACGGGCGGTACGACGAGACCCGCGGCGGCAGACCGCACGCCTACCAGGGCCGCTTCTGGACGGTGGGCGACCACGTCGTGTACCGCGACGACCTCGGGTTCTGGGCCTACGGCCGACTCCACGAGGGAACGCTCCACCACGCCCACTTCGCCTTCCGGCGACGATGAGGGCCGACCTCGACCGCCCCCTGGTGAGCCGAGCCGCTGTCCGTCACGGCATGCAGAAAGTCCCGGCCAGGATCACCTGACCGGGACTCTCCGAAGGTCCCTCGACTCAGAAGTCGAAACCCTCTTCACGTGCGCGAGGGGGGAGTTGAACCCCCACGCCCTTTCGGGCACACGGACCTGAACCGTGCGCGTCTGCCTATTCCGCCACTCGCGCGTGCCGCAGAAGACTAGCACGGGGCAGCGGTGGGCCCGGAATCCTGCCGTCGCTCCACGGGCCTCAGCGCGCCCGCCCGTCGACGGCGCCTCTCCGCACCGCCGACCACGACATAGAGGTCGCCATGGGCCGGAAGACGGCCCCCAGGTCGTGCTCGTCGCCCGGCCGACGTCGCGGTCGTGCCGGACGTTCACAGCCTCCGCCACGAACGCGCCACATCCGTCCCGGATTCTCCCGACGAAACGGGCCGACGCCGCAGACGTGGTCGATACGATCTAGGTAGTCTGCCTGGACGCAGGTCCGCGTCCACGGCGACCGGCAGGCAAGCAGGGGCGTCACCGAGCGACGAACGGGAGGAGGTGGCATGGGAGTCCTGGACCGCTTCGAGAAGGGCGTGGAGCGCGTCGTGAACAACGCGTTCTCCAAGGTCGGGCGGAGCGAGGTCAAGCCGGTCGAGCTGGCGAGCGCGCTGCGCCGGGAGGTCGACGACCGCGCCGCCGTCGTGGACCGTGAGCGCACCGTCGTGCCCAACGAGTTCACCATCGAGCTGTCGGTGGACGACTTCGGCCAGGTCGAGGGCTGGGGCGCGGAGACGCTCGCCGACGAGCTGGCGTCGAACGTCACGCAGTACGCGGCGTCGCAGCACTACGCGTTCGTCGGCCCGGTGAGCGTGAGCTTCGAGCAGAACGACGTGCTCGAGACGGGCCGCTTCCAGCTCCGGTCGGCGAGCGTGCGCGGCAACGTGGCTCCCGCGACGTCGGCGTCGCCGAGCACGCGGCACCCGCTCGTCGACATCGACGGCCAGCGCTACCTCCTGACGGGCCCCGTGACGGTGATCGGGCGCGGGTCGGAGGCCGACATCGTCGTGGACGACCCGGGCGTCTCGCGCCGGCACCTCGAGATCCGCGTCACGCCGGAGGGCGTCATCGCGTCCGACCTCGGCTCGACGAACGGGCTGTTCGTCGAGGGCCACCAGGTCCCGGCGGCGACGCTGCTCGACGGGAACTCCCTCACCATCGGCCGTACCCGCATCATGTTCTGGACCGGCGCGTCCGACAACGAGGAGTGGTGATCCGGCCCGCATGACCGACCTCACGTTCACCCTGCTCCGGCTGGGCTACCTGGTGCTGCTCTGGGTGTTCGTGCTCTCCGCGATCGGGGTGCTGCGTCGCGACCTGTACGGGACGAAGATCACGCCCCGCCGCGGCAAGAAGTCCGACGCCGGGCCCCGCCCCACCCCGACGCCCGCCGCCGGCGCTCCCGCGGCTCCCGAGCCCGCCCGGCCGTCCGCGCCGGCCGGCCCGTCCCGGCTCGTCGTCACCGCGGGCCCGCTGCGCGGCACGACGGTCCCGCTGACGACGTCGTCGATCCTCATCGGCCGCGCACCGAGCTGCACGCTCGTCCTCGACGACGACTACTCGTCGTCGCGGCACGCCCGGATCTTCCCGCAGCACGGCTCCTGGTTCGTCGAGGACCTGGGGTCGACGAACGGCACGTACGTCGACGACCAGCGCATCACCCAGGTGATGCCGCTCGGACCGGGGACGCGCGTGCGGATCGGTCAGTCCGTCGTCGAGCTGCAGAGGTAGCCCGCAGTGAACATCGCCCTGCGCTACGCCGCGCGCTCCGACGTCGGGCTCGTGCGCTCGAACAACCAGGACTCGGGGTACGCGGGACCGCACCTCCTCGTCGTCGCCGACGGGATGGGCGGCCACGCGGGGGGAGACGTCGCGTCCTCCATCGCGATCGCGGCGCTGGCGCACCTCGACGGCGAGTCGCACGGGTCGGACGACGCGCTGACCGAGCTCGAGCAGTCGATCGACCACGCGCGCCAGGACCTCGTCGAGCGCAGCGTGTCCGACCCGGACCTCGTCGGCATGGGGACCACGGTCACGGCGATCCTGCGCGCCGGCAACAAGCTCGCGATGGCCCACCTCGGCGACTCGCGCGCGTACCTCCTGCGCGAGGGCGAGCTGGCGCAGGTCACGACCGACCACACGTTCGTGCAGCACCTCGTCGACACGGGGCGCATCTCGGCGGACGAGGCGGAGACGCACCCGCAGCGCAACGTCGTCATGCGCGTGCTCGGCGACTTCGACATCGACCTCACACCCGACATGTCGGTGCGCGAGGCGAAGCCGGGGGACCGCTGGCTGCTGTGCTCCGACGGCCTGTCGGGGTTCGTGAGCACCGAGACCCTCGCGCAGACGATGACGGACACCCCCGACGTCGACGAGTGCGCCGACCGGCTGCTGCAGCTCGCGCTGCGCGCGGGCTCGACGGACAACGTGACGGTCGTGGTGGCCGACGTCGTCGACGTCGACGCGCTGCCCGACGGTGGTGCGCCCTCCACGCGCGCCCAGGTCGTGGGTTCCGCCGCGATCGACCGCGACCGCCCCACCTCGGCGGCGGACGGTCCCGCGGCGCGCGCCGCCTCGCTCGTCGCGAGCGCGAAGGCCACCACGCCGCCCGACGGCGAGGAGCCGGACGGCGAGGACCCGGCCCCCGGCGAGGACGACGGTGACGGCACGGACGACGTCCGGCCCGGTCGCGCTCCGCGCCGCTGGGTGACGATCGTGGCGATCGCCCTCGTCGTCGTGGGCCTCGGCGTCGCCGGCTGGGCGGGCTACCGCTGGACGCAGACGCAGTACTACGTGGGCGTCGCCGACGGTCAGGTCGCCGTGTTCCGCGGCATCCCCGAGAGCGCCGGTCCCCTGACCCTGTCGACGCCCGTCGAGCTCACGGGCGCGCGTGTCGCGGACCTGCCCGGGTACGTCGTCGACCGTCTCGAGACGACGATCCCCGCGTCGTCGCTCGAGGACGCGCGCGCCCGCGCGGACCGCCTCGTCGCCGAGGCGACCGCGGACGAGGGGGCGGACGGGGAGAGCGACCCCGGGACCGACGAGGACGCGCCGTCGGGCGACGAGCCGGGCACGACCACTCCCTCACCGACGGACGAGCCCTCGAGCACGCCCGACGTCACCACCAGCAGCGACGCGGGGGCCTGATGGCGACGGTGGAGACCACCGACGTGCGCCCCGGCCGGGGTGCGGAGCTCGGTCTGCTCGTCCTGGCGCTCGCGCTGGGCATCGGGGCGTACGCGATCGTGGGGCTGCAGCTCACGGACGAGCTCCCGGGCCGGTTCTACGTCTACAGCGCGGGGATGATCGTCCTCGCCGGGGCCGCGCACGTGCTGCTGCGGATCAAGGCGCCGTACGCCGACCCGGTGATCCTCCCGGTCGCGGTCGCGCTCAACGGCATCGGCCTCGCGATGATCTTCCGGCTCGACCTGGGCTCGCAGGTCACCGGGGGCAGCCAGGACCTCGCGCCGCGCCAGCTCCAGTGGACGGCGCTCGGGATCCTCTGCGCGTTCCTCGTCATCTGGTTCCTGCGCGACCACCGCACGCTGCGCCGCTACACGTACACCGCGATGATCGCCGGCATCGTGCTCGTCGCGCTCCCGCTGGTCCCCGGTCTCGGCACGCGCATCAACGGCGCGCAGATCTGGATCCAGGTCGGGGGCTTCTCGCTCCAGCCGGCCGAGTTCGCCAAGATCGCCTTCGCGATCTTCTTCGCGGGCTACCTCGTGACGAACCGTGACACGCTCGCGCTCGCCGGGCCGCGGCTGCTCGGCCTGCAGCTCCCGCGCCTGCGCGACCTCGGACCGATCATCATCGTGTGGCTCGTCTCGCTCGCGATCCTCGTGTTCGAGCGCGACCTCGGCACGTCGCTGCTGTTCTTCGGCCTGTTCGTCGCGATGCTCTACATCGCGACCGAGCGCGTGAGCTGGGTCGTCATCGGCCTCCTCCTCTTCGCGGCCGGCGCGGTGCTCGCCGCGACGACGTTCGGCCACGTGCAGGCGCGCGTCGACGTGTGGCTCGACCCGCTCGCGCCGGAGATCTACAACCGCGACCCGGGCGGCTCCGGCCAGCTCGTCGGCGGGCTCTTCGGCATGGCGAACGGCGGGCTCTTCGGCACCGGCTGGGGCGAGGGCTACCCCCGCCTCGTGCCCTACGCGTTCTCCGACTTCATCTACGCGTCGCTCGGCGAGGAGCTCGGCCTCACGGGCCTGCTCGCGATCCTGCTCGCCTACCTCGTGCTCGTCGAGCGCGGCCTGCGCACCGCGATCGGCGTGCGCGACGGCTTCGGCAAGCTCCTCGCCGGCGGCCTCGCGTTCGTCATGGCGTGGCAGCTGTTCGTCGTCGTCGGCGGCATCACGCGCATCATCCCGCTCACGGGCCTGACCATGCCGTTCGTCGCGCAGGGCGGCTCGTCCCTGCTCGCGAACTGGATCGTGGTCGGCCTCCTGCTGCGCATCTCCGACGACGCGCGACGGCCGTCGTCGCTGCCCGTGCGCGGGCTCGTGGCCGCGGGCGGCGTCCGGCAGCGCACCGACAGCGACCCGGTGGAGGTCGTCGGCGGCACCGGCGCGATCCCCGTCGGCGCGGCGCCCGACGACGCCCCGACCACGGTCGGCGCCGCCGCGCACCCGGGCACGGGGCCGGTCCGGGCGGCGACCGGCGTGCAGGCCGCGGTGCCGCGCGCGGACGACCCCGCGGCGTCGGGCCCTGGGCCCGTCCCCGGCGCGGAACGCGACCAGGACGCCGACGACCAGCGCACCGAGGTGGTACGGAGACCGACCGACGCCGACCCGTGGGGAGGATCCCGATGAACGTCCCCCTGCGTCGCGTCGCGAGCGTCGTCCTCGTGATGTTCCTCGCGCTCATGGTGTCGACGACCTACATCCAGGTGTTCCAGGCGGACAGCCTGAACGACGACGGCCGCAACGTCCGCACGGTCTACCGCGAGTACGGCAACTTCCGCGGCCCGATCGTCGTGGCCGGCGAGGCGATCGCGTCGTCCACGCCCGTGGACGACCCGTTCGGCTTCCAGCGCGCCTACACGGACGGGCCGCTGTACGCGCCCGTGTCCGGGTACTTCTCGGTCGTCAACGGCACGTCGGAGATCGAGCGCGCCGAGAACGAGTACCTCAACGGCGAGGCGAGCTCGCTGTGGCTCGACCGGCTCACCGCGCTGTTCACGGGCGAGCAGCCGCAGGGCGCGTCCGTGGAGCTCACCATCGACCCGGCCGCCCAGCAGGCGGCCTGGGACGCGCTCGGCGACCAGCGCGGCGCGGTCGCCGCGATCGAGCCGAAGACGGGCCGGATCCTCGCGCTCGTGTCCAAGCCGAGCTTCGACCCCAACGTGCTCGCCACGCACGACACGGCAGCGGCGAACGCGGCGTTCCAGGAGCTCGCCAACGCCGACGGCGACCCGATGAGCAACCGGGCGATCCGCGGCAAGACGTACCCGCCGGGGTCGACGTTCAAGCTCGTCACGTCGGCCGCCGCGATCGAGAGCGGGCAGTACACGTCCGAGTCGGTCATCCCGGCCCCGGACGTCTACCAGCGCCCGCAGTCGACGTCGACCATGAACAACTTCGGGGGCACCCGCTGCTCGCCGACGGGCGAGATGACGCTCGCCGACGCGCTCCGCATCTCGTGCAACACGGCGTTCGCGGACCTCGGGGTCACGCTCGGCCAGGACGTGCTGCGCGACCAGTCGGAGGAGTTCGGGTTCGACGACGACTCGCTGACCGTCCCGATGGACGTCACGGCGAGCCACTTCCCGACGGAGGACGAGACCACCGCGTCGAACATCGCCGACGCCGCGATCGGGCAGGGCAGCGTGCGCGCCACACCCCTGCAGATCGCCATGATCTCGTCCGCCATCGCGAACGACGGCGTCCAGATGGCGCCCTACTCGGTCGAGACGATCCGCAACCCGGACCTCGAGGTCGTCCAGCAGTCCGAGCCGCGACGCCTGCGCACGTCCGTGTCGCCGACGACCGCCGACCAGCTCACGCAGATGATGCTCGGCGTCGTCCAGAACGGCTCGGGCACCGCGGCGCAGATCCCCGGCGTGCAGGTGGCGGGCAAGACCGGCACCGCGGAGACCGGCGTGCCCGACGCCGCACCGCACGCGTGGTTCACCGGCTTCGCGCCGGCCGACGACCCGCAGGTCGCGGTCGCCGTCCTCGTCGAGAACGGCGGGTCCCTGGGCAGCGAGGCGACGGGTGGCGCTCTCGCGGCCCCCATCGCCCGCGCCGTCATGGAGGCGGTGTTGAACGGATGAAGCCCGTTCGAGGGCTCCACCTCGGCAACCGGTACCGCCTCGTGCGGCGCATCGCCGTCGGCGGCATGGGGGAGGTGTGGGTCGCGGCGGACGACGCGCTCGGCCGCGAGGTCGCGGTCAAGGTGCTGCGCTCGGAGTACGCGGGCAACGAGGACTTCCTCAACCGCCTGCGCACCGAGGCCCGCAACAGCGCCGCCCTGTCGCACCCCAACATCGCGCAGATGTACGACTACGGCGAGCAGGACCGGTCGGGCTACCTCGTCATGGAGCTCGTCGTGGGAGAGCCCATGGCCGACCTCCTCGAGCGCGAGCCCGTGCTCCCTCCCGTGCGGCTCCTGCCGATCCTGTCGCAGACGGCTCGCGCCCTGCACGCCGCGCACGTCGCGGGCGTCGTGCACCGCGACGTGAAGCCGGGGAACATCCTCATCGACCGCTCGGGCACCGTGAAGATCACGGACTTCGGGGTGTCGCTCGCGGCCAACCAGGTACCGATGACGGCCACCGGCATGGTCATGGGCACCGCGCAGTACCTGTCGCCGGAGCAGGCCGTCGGGCAGGCCGCGACCGGCGCCTCCGACGTCTACGCGCTGGGCATCGTCGCGTACGAGTCGGTCGTCGGGAACCGGCCGTTCACGGGCTCCACGCCCGTCGACATCGCCGTCGCGCACGTCAACGAGCCCGTCCCCCCGCTGCCGTCGTCGGTGGACCCGGAGCTGTCCGCGCTCATCATGGCGATGCTCGCGAAGGACCCGTTGGCACGCCCGCGGACGGCGGCGAAGCTCGCCCAGGTCCTCGACGAGATCGCCGCGCGGCTCGCCGCCGACCCGTGGTCGTCGCGCGTGACCGGGCCGTCCACCCGGCGTTCGCGACGCGGCCGCCACGAGCCCGACGACGCGGCGCCGGCGGGCGCCGGGACCACCCCGCCGACGGGTGGGGAGGGCGACCGCGGCGGCGTCTCGCGCGAGGACCTCGCCCCGGTCATCACGCCCATCGTCATCCCCGCGACCGTGCGGGCGCCGCACCCCGACGACCCGCACCCCGGACGACCGGCACCCCGACGACCCGCGCACGGACGTTCCGCCCCCGCCGGCCACCCCCGCCGAGGCGACGCCCGCCGCGCCGGGGCCCGCCCTGCCCTGGGAGCGACCGTCGTCGGCCGTGCCCGGCGCGCCTGGCGACGACGACGCGGCGACCCCTCGTTCCTACCCGCCCCGCCGGGAGATGCACGGCTCCCGGACGCGGCGGCCCGCGCCCGCCGCTGCCCGACCGGGGTCCCCGCGCGCCACGAACCGCAGCACGGGTCCGGCAGGCCGCCCCGACCGTCCGGGCACGGGGGACCGGGCGGCGTCGGGCCCGCCGTCGACACGGGCGGAGATGCGGCGCCAGTCCACGGACGCGCCCGGCCGCACGGCCACCGCGCGCCGGACCTCGACGACGACCGGCCAGCGGATCGGCGGCATCCCGAAGGGGATGACGTGGCCGCTCGTCGCGCTGCTCGGGCTGCTGCTCGTCGTCCTCGTCGCGACGATCGTGACGGGTGGCGACGGTTCCGCGGACGATGCCGCACCTGGCACCACGGCAACGACGAGCGTCGACGCCGCGGCCCCGGAGCTGCTGGACGACCGGGTGACATCGTGACGACATCGTTGTGTTCCCGTCCCTCCGGGACGCCCCCGGGTGGGATGATTGCGCCAGCTGTGCCGTGCGCGGACGCGCCCGCGGCTCCGACGACTCCGAAGGACGAATGAGTGGTGGACAACGCTCCCCGAGTGCTTGCCGGTCGCTACGAGGTCGGTGAGCTCATCGGCCGCGGCGGCATGGCCGAGGTGCACATCGGTCACGACGCCCGGCTCGGACGCACCGTCGCGATCAAGATCCTGCGTTCCGACCTCGCGCGCGACCCGTCGTTCCTCGCCCGCTTCCGCCGCGAGGCGCAGGCGGCCGCGTCGCTGAACCACCCCGCGATCGTCGCCGTGTACGACACGGGCGAGGACGTGCACACCGACACCCAGGGTGCGTCGGTGCACGTCCCGTTCATCGTCATGGAGTACGTCGAGGGCCACACCGTGCGGGACATCCTGCGCGACGGGCAGGCCGTGCCCATCGACGAGGCCGTCGAGATCACGGCCGGCGTCCTGGCCGCGCTCGAGTACTCCCACCACGCCGGCATCGTGCACCGCGACATCAAGCCCGCGAACGTCATGATCACACCGACGGGCGCGGTGAAGGTCATGGACTTCGGCATCGCGCGCGCCGTCGCCGACTCCGCGGCCACCATGACGCAGACCCACGCCGTCATCGGGACCGCGCAGTACCTGTCGCCCGAGCAGGCCCGCGGCGAGACGGTCGACGCGCGCAGCGACCTGTACTCGACCGGCTGCCTGCTCTACGAGCTCCTCACGGGCCGCCCGCCGTTCATCGGCGACTCGCCCGTCGCCGTCGCGTACCAGCACGTGCGCGAGGCTCCCGCGACGCCGAGCGCGATCGCGCCCGACGTCCCGGAGGTGCTCGACCGGATCACGCTCAAGGCGCTCGCCAAGGAGCGCACGGCGCGCTACTCGAGCGCGGCGGAGTTCCGGGCCGACCTCGAGAACGCCGTGCGCGGCGGGGCGATCACCGCGCCCTCGCTCGGTGTCGCCGCGGCGGCCGCCGGTCTCGGCGCCCTCGCCGCCGCCGACATGCAGCCCACGATGGTCGAGTCGGCCACCCAGGTCATGAGCCCGGCCGCGCCGCCGTCCCCCTGGGCGACGGCGGCAGCCCCCGCCGTCCCGCCGGGCGAGGTCCCCGGCGAGGACGAGGAGGAGCCGACGAAGAGCCGCAAGGGCCTCATGTGGGCCCTCATCGCGGTCGCCGTGCTCGCCGTCGCGGCGATCGTCACGATGTGGCTGCTCAACCGGCCGCCCGCCGAACCGGAGACGGTCACCGTCCCGACGGTCCAGGCCGGGATGACGGAGGACGAGGCGCGCGCGCTGTTCGAGGACGTCGACCTCGAGTTCACGCCCGTGCTCGAGGAGAGCGCCGACGTGCCGGAGGGCGAGTTCGTGCGCCAGGACCCGGCGGGCGGCGAGGACGTCGACCCGGGCTCCGAGGTGAGCGTCTTCTTCTCCACCGGCCCGGACAGCGTGCAGGTGCCCGACGTCACGGGCAGGAGCCAGGACGAGGCGCGCCAGCTCCTCACCGACGCGGGCCTCACGGTCGGCACGGTGAACACGGAGAACTCCAAGAACGTGCCCGAGGGCAACGTGACGCGCAGCGAGCCGGCCGCGAACGAGACGGTGGCGGCGAACTCCGCCGTCACGCTCTACACGTCCGACGGGCGCGTCGAGCTCGGTGAGCTCGTGGGGATGAGCCGGCAGGAGGCCGAGGCGGCGATCACCGACCTGGGCCTCAACCCGGTCGTCGAGGAGACCGAGTCCGACGAGGCCGAGGGCACCGTGCTGTCGCAGCAGCCCAACGCCGGTCAGGTCCCCCAGGGCTCCGACGTGACGATCGCGGTCGCGATCCCGCGGGCCGTCGAGACGACCACCGTCCCGGCGAACCTCGCGGGCATGACCGAGGCGCAGGCACAGGAAGCGCTGGGTGCCGCAGGGCTGAACGCGTCGGCGAACCGCCAGACGCAGGCATCTGACACGTGGCCCGCGGGCACCGTCATCGGCTCGGACCCGCGCGGCGGCTCGGAGGTCCCCGAGGGCACCGAGGTCTCGCTCATCGTCTCGACCGGCCCCGGGCCGGCGACCGACGACGAGAACGGCGGCGGTGGCAACGGCGGCGGGAACGGCGGCGGCGAAGGCGGCGGGGAGGGCGGCGGCGGCGAGGGCTGACGCCCCGAGCCCGCCTCCGCGCGACACGCACGCTGCCCCCCGAGCAGCACGTCGGCCCTCACCTCTCGAGGTGGGGGCCGACGTCGTGCAGGATCCGCGCAGGGCTACGGCGCGCCGGAGGCGCCGCCGCGCTCCCCGTGCGCAGGGCGCCGTCCGGGGGTCACCGCCGTGCGGGGGTCACTGCCGTACGAGGGGCGCCATGCCGGCGGATCGCTCGACGGCACCGTCCAGCCCGCAGGCCTTGAGCCAGTTCGCCAGCAGCCGGTGCCCGCCCTCGGTGAGCACCGACTCGGGGTGGAACTGGACGCCGTGCAGCGGGAGCTCGCGGTGCTGCAGGCCCATGACGACGCCTCCCGCCGTCTGCGCGGTGACCTCGAGCACGCCCGGGACGGTCTCCCGCAGGACGGCGAGCGAGTGGTAGCGCGTCGCCGTGAACGGCTCGGGCAGACCGCCGAGGACCCCGGCGCCGTCGTGCTCGACGAGGCTCGTCTTGCCGTGCATGAGCTCGGGGGCGTGCGTGACGGTCGCGCCGTAGACCTCGGCGAGCGCCTGGTGGCCGAGGCACACGCCGAGCATGGGCGTGCGCGACGTGGCGCACGCACGGATGACCTGCTCGCTCTGCCCGGCCTCCTTCGGCGTGCCGGGGCCGGGGGAGACCAGCACGCCGTCGAAGGGCGTGCCGTCGGTGTCGCGGAAGACGCCGTCGGCGTCGGGCTCCGGGACGGCGTCGTTGCGCACGACGACGGTCTGCGCCCCGAGCTGGTCGAGGTAGCCGACGATCGTGTAGACGAACGAGTCGTAGTTGTCGACGACGAGGATGCGGGTCATCTCAGGGTCTCTCCTGCCTCCGTCTGGATGCCGGCGGCGCCCGTCTGGACGTTGGGGTCGTTGAACGGCATGCGCTCGGCGACGATCGGGAACAGCCACTCGAAGCACACCAGCACGACGGCGGCCGCGAGCACCAGCAGGAGGAGCACCCGGAGCCACGCGGGTCCGGGCAGGATGCGCCACAACGCCCCGTACATCACGCGCTCCCGTCGGTCGGTGCGGTCTGGCCCACGAGGTCCGGCGGCGTGCCGTCCGCGACGGGCAGCCAGTAGTCGAGCTTCGCGTTGACGATGAAGCGCGCCTGGAGCGAGTTGAGCCCGATGGGGTGGCACGTCGTCAGGGTGAGGTACCGCTCGGTGGGCTCCACGCCGGGCTCCCACGGCACGGGGGCGACGGCCTCGACCTGGTCCGGCTGCACCGCCTGCATGTGCGTCACGCGGTACACGTACCAGGTGTCGTCCGCCTCGACGACGATCGGGTCGCCCACCTGCAGCTCCTCCGCACGGTGGAAGATCGCGCCGTACGTCATGCGGTGCCCGGCGAGCGCGAAGTTCCCGACGTCACCGGGCATCACGGTCTCGGGGTAGTGGCCCGCCATGGCCTTGTCGAGGATCGTCCGCTTGTCCGTCCCCTGCGCCATCGGCATCACGGCGTCGTCCCAGCGGGGCACGTGCAGCGTGCCGAAGACCTCGCCGACGGCCGGGGGGTCCATGACGGGCGGCGCGTCCCGGCGGACCTCGACCGCGACGTCGTCCGCGTCCGGGGTCGGGGCGTCGAGCTCGGCGAGGATCTGCGTCTGCTCACGGTCCGCCTGGACGTCGGTCCACCAGAGCTGCCAGACGACGTAGAGGCCGAGCAGCACGCCGAGGGTGATGAGGACCTCGCCCAGCACGCCGACGACCGCGGAGACACCGCCCCGGCGTGGCCTGCCGCCCGAGCGGTGCCGGATCGGCGGCACCGTGGTGGTGCTCACGGCGCGACCTCGGCGGGTCGGTCGCCCTCGGTCCCCGGCGTCCCGTCCGACGTCGTGGACGTCGGCGAGGTCGAGCGCGCGAACTTCAGCTCGAGCGCGCCCTCGTAGCGCGGCATGTCGATCCGGTCGTGGTCCTCGACGGCCCACCCGAGGTTCACCGCCTCGACGTACTCCTGGTAGATGTCGATCCGCTCCGAGCGGTCGAGCGCGTCGCGCAGCCGCTGCGGGTCGCCGACGGCCTCCACGACGTACGGCGGCGAGTAGACGCGCCCGTGCAGGAGCAGGATGTTGCCCGCGCAGCGGAAGGCCGAGGTCGCGGTGACGCGCTGGCCCTGGAGGGTCATCGCCTCGGCACCGCCCGCCCACAGGGCGTTGACGACGGCCTGGATGTCCTGCTGGTGCACGACGAGGTCGTCGGGTCGGATCGACGCGGGGTAGGAGCCCTCGGGAGGGGCGTCGTCGAGCATGACCGAGACGCCGGGCCCGCTCACGGCGACCGTGCCCGCGGCGACGCCCGAACGGCTCGCGAGCCCGGGGTCCACCGCACCGGACGCGGGGTCCGCCGCCGACAGGGTCGCGATCTCGTCGTCGAGGGCGTCCACCTGGGCCGCGAGGTCGGCGACCCGCTCCGACTCGCGGTCGACGAGCTGGGCCAGGTTCTCGGGGTGCCGGCTCTCCTCGCCGCGCGCGAGACGCGCGTTCGCCGTGAACATCAGGCCCGCGAGGGCGAGCACGAAGGCGACGGTCAGCGCGGACCGCCAGCGCCGGGCACGGGAGGGTGCGGGGACGGGGGGCTGGTCGGTGGCCATGCGCCCTCTCCTCTCGTGCTCGCGGTGCTGTGCTCGTCGGTGCTCGCCGATGCTCGCCGATGGCTCGACGTGCGCCGGCCGGGGCCTGGTGACGGTCGCCCGACACCCCGGTGGTGTGGTCTATTGTGTGCGCCCACTACGCTAGACGACGAACGCCGTCCACGGACGGGACGAGTGCCGCGACCCGGGCAAGAGCCCCGGACCGCGACCGCCCGTCGACGACGTCCACCCGAGCCACGCACGGTTCCTGCACGACGACGGCAGGAACCACCAGGACAGGAGCCATCCCTCGTGCCCGAGTCGAAGTCCCGCAAGAAGCCGGCGCGCCCGGCCCGCGAGCCCCGCCAGCCGAAGCCGGACACCGGCAACCCGCGCTGGCTCGTCCCGACCATGCTCACGCTGATGCTCGTGGGTCTCGCGTGGATCGTGCTGTTCTACCTCAGCGGCCCGGCGCAGCTGCCCGTCCCGGCGCTCGGTGCCTGGAACCTCGGGGTCGGGTTCGCGTTCATCATCGCCGGCTTCGCCCTCACCACGCGCTGGAAGTGACGCCGCCGAGGCACCCGTGCGCACGGACGGAATGACACGCACGTAGTTCGTTCCACACCTGTGCACAAACCTGTGGACAACCGGTCCGGTGGTCAGCCCACGACGCCGGGCGGAAGTCCGACGGACTGGTACGTCAGCCACGCCGTGAGGACCAGGGCCAGGGTGACGACCACTGTGGCACCGACCGACACGAGGGTGCGCTGTGCCTTCGGCGCGTACGCGTAGGCGAGCCCGAGCAGCACACCGACGATCAGGCCACCGAGGTGCGCCTGCCACGCGATGCCCGGGAAGAACAGGCCGATCGCGAAGTTGATGCCGATGAGGACGACGATCTGCATCGCGTTGCGTCCCGTGCGCCGCAGGACGAGCAGGATGGCGCCGAAGAGCCCGAAGACGGCCCCCGAGGCACCGACGACCGCGGTGTACCAGGCCTGCTCCGTCGGCCCCCCGGCGAGCACGAGGTAGCCGACCGACCCGCCGAGCGCCGACAGCAGGTACAGCGCCGTGAACCGCCACCGGCCGAGCATCTGCTCCAGGAACGGCCCGGTGATCCACAGGGCGTACATGTTGAACAGGATGTGCACCGGGCTCGTGGAGTGCAGGAACGCCGCCGTGAGGAAGCGGTACGGGTCCTGCTCGCCCACGACCGGGGCGAACGCGAGCAGACGGGTCCACTCGCCCCCCGTGACGAGCTGGAGGATCCAGCTGACCACGCACAGCCCGATGATCGTGAAGGTCACGACCGGCGGGCCCCCGCGCACCTTCCCGCCGAGCACCGTGCGCTGCTCCGGTGCGTTGCGGGACGCGTCCCGCACGCAGTCGACGCATTGGATCCCGACGGCCGCGGGACGCTGGCACTCCGGGCACGTCGGCCTCCCGCACCGCTGGCAGCGGACGTAGGACACGCGGTCGGGGTGCCGCGGGCACACGGGCGGGACGGCGGGACCGTCGTACGGCCCGGCCGTCCCGTAGGCGGGAGGTCCCGGAGGTCCGGGGGGCACCGGTGGCTGCGAGATGGTCAGTCCTCGATGGTCACGGAGGTGATGACGATGTCCTCCTGCGGGCGGTCCCCCGGACGCGTCGGCGTGTTGTTGATCCCGTCCACGACGGCGCGCGACGCGTCGTCCGCGACCGTGCCGAAGATCGTGTGCTTGCCGTTGAGCCACGGCGTCGGGACGGTCGAGATGAAGAACTGGGAGCCGTTGGTCCCCTCGACGTCGCCCGTGACCGGGTTGCGGCGGACACCCGCGTTGGCCATGGCCAGCAGGTACGGCTTGTCGAACTGCAGCTCGGGGTGGATCTCGTCGTTGAACGTGTAGCCGGGGCCACCGGTACCGGTCCCGAGCGGGCAGCCGCCCTGGATCATGAAGTCGGAGATCACGCGGTGGAAGATCAGGCCGTCGTAGAACGGCTCGGTGCGCTCGGCGCCCGTGCGGGGGTCGGACCAGGCCTTCGTGCCCTGGGCGAGCCCGACGAAGTTCGCCACCGTCTTCGGGGCGTGGTTCGGCAGGAGCTCGATCCGGATGTCACCAGCGGTCGTGTGGAGGGTTGCGAACATGCCCACCATCTTCCCACGACACCCGCGCCGTACCCGTCCGACGCCGATGCGCCAGACATCTCGCGGGCGCGCCCTGCTGGTGGCAGAGTGGGCGGAATCGTGACCTTCCACCACTCGTCCGTCACGGACGACGACACCCGAGGAGCGCGCATGACTCGTTCTCGCTCAGGGTCCAGCCCGATCAAGGAGACGATCGACTCGCTGGACACCGAGAAGATCAAGGACCAGGCGGCCGTCGCCGCCGCATCGGCGCAGAGCGCGGCGATCCAGCTCGCGGACCAGGCGAAGGACGCGGCGGTCCACGCGAAGGAGTGGAGCACCCCGAAGGTCGAGGCGTTCCTCGAATGGCTGCAGCCGCGCGTCGAGAAGGCGTGGCAGGACAGCATCCAGGCCGCCGCGCCGCGCGTCGAGAAGGCGGCGGACAAGGCCGCGCCGGTGTTCGACACGGCGCACGACAAGATCGTCGACGACGTCCTGCCGAAGATCGTCGCGAGCTTCAACGCCGCGGCAGCCAGCGCCTCGGAGGCCGCGCAGCGCGCCGCCGACGACGCCGCGGCCGCCACCGCAGCGGCGACCGCTGCCGCCGCGGCCGCCAGCGGCCGGAAGGGCCGCAAGCTCGCCAAGCGGACGAAGAAGGCCGCCGAGGAGGCTGCCAAGCAGGCCAAGAAGTCGTCGGGCAGGGCGGGCAGGAAGGCCGCGAAGTCGGCCGACAAGGCCGCGGCGAAGGCGAGCGCGAAGCTGGCCGTCGTCGCGGACAAGGCCAGCAAGAAGGCCGCCGAGAGCGACTCGACCGGCAGCAAGGGCAAGACCCTCTGGTGGGTCGCCGGCGGCGTGACCGCTGCCGGTGTCGGCTACGTCCTCTACCGCCGGGCCCAGCCCACGACCGACCCCTGGGCCGAGCCGTGGGAGCAGGAGGAGCAGCACGCGCGGTTCGACGACGTCGTGGGCGACGCCCGCCACGCCGTCGGCGACGCGGCCGAGACCCTCGGGGAGGCGGCGGGTGCAGCCGTCGCCAAGGGACGCGAGGCCACGGACAAGCTCTCCGAGCGTGCCGCCGAGGTGCGCGACGACGTCAGCGACCGGGTGACCGGTGCCGTCGGCGACGCCAAGGAGGCCGCGAAGAAGGCGACCAGCCGTCCGCGCGGTGGCACCGCGAAGAACGCCACCGGCACGGCGTCGGCCGTCCCCTCCGACGCGACGGAGACCACCGCCGGCGGCGACGCCGACAAGGCGGCGGAGCACGTCGAGCAGGCGGCGAGGAAGGCCCGCGAGGCCGCCGAGGCCAAGGGCGAGGACGCCGCGGACAAGGCCGACGACGCCTGACCGACGGCCGGCGACCTTCGTGTCGCCGACGGAGGTCGTGAAGAGGGGCCCGCACCGCACGGTGCGGGCCCCTCTCCGTCGGGAGCCGCTACGATCCCGCCATGCGACACGCCTGGATCGCACCCTGTCCGGGGCGGTTCCTCGCCGTCATGTGGCTGGTGATGAAGCCTGGTTCCATCCTGCGCCTGGACTGGACGCCCGTCCTGGCGGAAGCCCTCGACCGGTACGTCGTCGTGCTGCACCCGCGGACCTCCGACACGGACGTGGAGTCGACCAGGCGGCGTCTGGCCGCCGTCGGAAGGCTGGCCCGGACGCGCTACCGGTGGTCGCGCGCCGCGCACGCGCTGGTCGTCGCGACGCCGTTCGTCTTCCTCGCCGTGGCGGTCTCCGCCTCGAAGGCTGCGGGCGGGTCGACTGAGGCAGCCCTCGAGCCGGCGATCGCCGTCTCGTTCGTCGTGTGGTGCGTCGCGGTCACGGTCGCATGGGGGTGCGACGCCCGGAGCCGACGATCCGTCCGTCAGATCCGTGAGATCGCCGCACCTCACGTCGTGAAGAGCGCTCGTCTCGGTCGGAGCGCCGCGCTGCGTCTCGCCGTCGCTCACGCCGAAGGGGGCGAAGCCCGGGCCGAGGTCGACATGCTGGCAGAGCTCCTGTGGCGCGCGGCCCAGGCCGACAGGACGCGCTCGGAGCACCTGTCGAGCACCGCGTTCGACGACGCCGCGTTCGCGCACGTGCTCGCCCGTGCAGAGGAGGCACGTGACGAGTTCCTCGCCGCCAGCGCGGCGCTCCGCGCCGGCGGCCCTCGATCGCCCGCGGGTGATCGCCGCGGGGTCGCGCAGCGGCAGGGCTGGGCGCCGGCACGCTCGCGACGCGACCTCGCTCGGCGGTGAGCCACCTGGACGTCCCGCGGTCGCGCGTCGCCCGCGGAGAGACGACGAAGGCCCCGCACCGGTGGGTGCGGGGCCTTCGTGCTGTTCGGGACGTGGAGCCAGGGGGACTCGAACCCCCAACCCCCTGCTTGCAAAGCAGGTGCGCTACCAATTGCGCCATGGCCCCGGGACTTCCGGCCGACGGCCGGAGGTACGAGCCGCTGGACTCACTCGAACGTGTCGGTGACCTCTGCCCACAGGTCGCGCTCGGCGTTGTCCTCCGAGTACTTGCGCCACAGGAGGTAACCGGCGCCGGCAGCGAGCAGGACCACCAGGATCTTCTTCATCACGTTCCCCCTCGAGTGGGTTCGGCAGTGGGCCTAAGAGGACTTGAACCTCTGACCTCTTCCTTATCAGGGAAGCGCTCTAACCGTCTGAGCTATAGGCCCGTTCGCCGGCAGCGTCGCACGCTCCGACTCAGGTCAGGAGCTGCTCCGCACGCAGGCAGCGCTTGAGATTACCCCACGGGGGCCCGGACGCCCAAACCGAGACCGGGCTCCGGCACCCCGTCGGAGCGCCCGAGCGTCAGTCGTCCGTCAGCGTCAGGTGCACGCCACCGACGAGAGCAGCGACGATGTTGTACAGGAACGCCATGATCGTCGACAGGGCCGTGATGATCACCACGTTCACGACGCCGAGCAGCGTGGCGACCGAGATGACGCGCCCGAACTCGACGAACTGCAGCATGTCGACGTTGCTCTCCTCGCCCGCGATCTGCGTGACGAAGTCCTGCACCTTCTGGAAGACCATCATGCCGTCGAGGACGTACCAGACGACCGCGGTCGCCACGACGGTCATGATGCCGATCGCCACCGCGAGCAGGAACCCGAGCTTCATGGCCGACCACGGGTCGACACGGGAGACCGAGAGCCGCACGCGACGGGGCCCGTCGTGCCGGACCGTCGGGGTCGCGCCCGTCGCGGGGGACGCCGTCGAGGTCGCCCCCGTGACCGGGTTCGCGGTGCCGGTCACGCCGGCCGCGGAGTAGTGCATCGAGGAGGCGCCCGCGGAGGAGCCGTTCGTCCCCGTGGCCGGCGCGGCGGCGCCCACCGACGCGGCAGCACTCGTCGTGGTCACGCGCTTCACCGTCCGATCGTCGATCTCGTCGTCGTGCGTCTCCGGGGGAGCGGCCGGCACGGAGGCGGACACCTTCTTGGCCGCCGTCTTCGCGGCCGCGATCGCCGCGGCCGCGGCCTTCACCGCACCGGCGCGGGCGACCGCGACGCGGCTCTCGCCGGACGCGACCTCCATGCCGTCCGACGGGTCCGTCGCCGTCGCGGACCCGTTGCCGGCAGGACCGCTGCCGGAGGTGCCGTTGCCGGAGGTGCCGTTGCCGGAGGTGCCGTTGCCCGACACGCCGTTGCCGGACGCGCCGTGGCCCGAGCCGCCGTTGCTCTCCGCGGCCGACGGCGGCGGAGGCGGCGGAGGCGGCGTGCTCGTGTCAGGGCGTGCCACGGTCAGCCTCGGCGTGATCGCCGGCGGTGCGTTGTTCTCGGTGCTCATCTGGCTTCCTCGGTGGTTCCGTGCGCCGTGTCGGTCCCACCGGCCTCCTCGGCCGTGGCGCTCTGGTCGGTCTCCGGGGCGGAGTCGTTCGACGTGCTCTCCTCGCCCACGGTATCCCGATCCTCCCCGAGACGACGCTCGACGTTCCGGGCGACGGCGATGATGCGGTCCCCCTTGTCCGGCTTCGCGAAGGTCACTCCCTGGGTGTTGCGCCCGGTGAGGTTGACCTCGTCGACGGCCGACCGGACGATCTTCCCCCGCTCCATGATGACGAGGACCTCGTCGTCGGACTCCGTGACCAGTGCTCCCACAAGATCTCCACGAGCCTCGACGAGGTTGGCGACCTTGATGCCCAGGCCACCGCGTCCCTGGACGCGGTACTCGTCGAGCCGGGTGCGCTTCGCGAAGCCCCCCTCGGTCACGACGAACAGGTCCGCGCCGTCCTCGACGACGTCCGCCGAGAGCAGCTCGTCCTCCTCGCGGAACTTCATGCCCGTGACGCCCGACGTCGCCCGGCCCATGGGGCGCAGCGCGTCGTCGTCGGCCGTGAAGCGGATCGACTGGCCCTTGCGCGAGACGAGGATGAGGTCGTCCGTCGAGTCCACGAGCCGGGCGGAGACGAGCTCGTCCGGCGTCCCAGCCTCGTCCTCCCGCAGGTTGATCGCGATGAGGCCGCCGGAGCGCGGCGAGTCGTACTCCGTGAGCCGCGTCTTCTTCACGAGCCCGCGCCGCGTGGCGAGCACGAGGTACTCCGCGGCGGCGTAGTCCCGCAGGTCGAGCACCTGCGCGATCTTCTCTCCCGGCTGGAAGGCGAGCAGGTTCGCGACGTGCTGACCCTTCGCGTCGCGCCCGCCCTCGGGCAGCTCGTACGCCTTCGCCCGGTAGACGCGGCCGAGGTTCGTGAAGAACAGCAGCCAGTGGTGCGTCGTCGTGACGAAGAAGTGGTCGACGATGTCGTCCTCGCGCAGCTGCGTGCCCCGCACGCCCTTGCCGCCGCGCCGCTGCGACCGGTAGTTGTCGCTGCGCGTCCGCTTGGCGTACCCGCCGCGCGTGATGGTGACGACCATCTCCTCCTCGGCGATGAGGTCCTCGATCGAGACCTCGCCGTCGAACGGCAGGATCGTCGTCCGGCGCTCGTCGCCGTACCGGTCCACGATCTCGCGCAGCTCGTCGCCGACGATCGCCCGCTGGCGCTCCGGCGACGCGAGGATCGCCTCGTACTCGCGGATCTCGCGCTGGAGCTTGTCGTGCTGGTCGATGATCTCCTGGCGCTGCAGCGCGGCCAGACGGCGCAGCTGCATGTTGAGGATGGCCGTCGCCTGGATCTCGTCCACGTCGAGGAGCGTCATGAGGCCCTCGCGGGCCTGGTCCGCGTCCGGCGAGCGACGGATCAGCGCGATGACCTCGTCGAGCGCGTCGAGCGCCTTGAGGTAGCCGCGGTAGATGTGGATCTGCTTCTCCGCCTCGCGGAGCATGTACTGCGTGCGCCGCACGACGACGTCGAGCTGGTGCGCCGTCCAGTGCCGGATGAACGCGTCGAGGCTCAGCGTGCGCGGCACGCCGTCGACCAGCGCCAGCATGTTCGCGCCGAACGTGTCCTGGAGCTGGGTGTGCTTGTACAGGTTGTTCAGGACGACCTTGGCGACGGCGTCGCGCTTCAGCACGACGACGAGGCGCTGCCCGGTGCGGCCCGACGTCTCGTCGCGGATGTCCGCGATGCCCTGCACACGGCCCTCCTTGACGAGGTCCGCGATCTTCGCGGCGAGGTTGTCCGGGTTGACCTGGTACGGCAGCTCGGTGACGACCAGGCAGATCCGTCCCTGGATCTCCTCCACGTTGACGACGGCGCGCATCGTGACGGAGCCGCGCCCGGTGCGGTACGCCTCCTCGATGCCCTTGTGCCCGAGGATCGTGGCGCCCGTCGGGAAGTCCGGTCCCTTGATCCGCAGGAGGAGCGCGGCGAGCAGCTCCTCGCGGCTCGCGTCGGGGTGGTCGAGGTGCCACTGCACGCCCTCGGCGACCTCGCGCAGGTTGTGCGGCGGGATGTTCGTCGCCATGCCGACGGCGATGCCCGCCGAGCCGTTCACGAGGAGGTTCGGGAACCGGGCGGGCAGGACGGCCGGCTCCTGCGTGCGCCCGTCGTAGTTGTCCTGGAAGTCGACCGTGTCCTTGTCGATGTCCCGGACCATCTCCATGGCCAGCGGAGCCATGCGGCACTCGGTGTACCGGGGCGCGGCCGCCGGGTCGTTGCCCGGCGACCCGAAGTTCCCCTGGCCCGCGACGAGCGGGTAGCGCAGCGACCAGTCCTGCACGAGGCGCACGAGCGCGTCGTAGATCGCGGTGTCGCCGTGCGGGTGGAACTTGCCCATGACGTCGCCGACGACGCGCGAGCACTTCGAGAACGACCGGTCCGGGCGGTACCCGCCGTCGTACATCGCGTACAGCACGCGCCGGTGCACCGGCTTGAGGCCGTCGCGGACGTCGGGCAGCGCGCGCCCGACGATGACGCTCATCGCGTAGTCGAGGTACGACCGCTGCATCTCGAGCTGCAGGTCCACCTGCTCGATGCGCCCGTGGTGCACCGCGACGGCCGTCCCGTCGGAGTGCACGATCTCCTCGGCCCCGTCGCCGGGAACCGCGGGCTCGATCTCGGGGTTCTGCTCGTCGGTCACGATCTACCTCGTTCGTCGTCTTCTCGTCGTGCTGCTGTGGCTCGGCGTCGCATCACCCCATGAGGTGACGGGCGCGCGCGCGCCGGGCCGTGGCCGGAGGGGCGGCCGTGCCGGGTCGTGGCGGGTCTGGCGGGAGCGCCGCGAGGAACGAGCGGCGCGGATGGTAGACCCGGCACGGCCGCCCCGGAGAGCCACGGCTCGGCACCCCGGACAGCCGGGCGACCGGCGCTAGATGTCAAGGAAACGCACGTCCTTGGCGTTGCGCTGGATGAAGTTCCGTCGCGACTCGACGTCCTCGCCCATGAGGACGGAGAAGATCTCGTCCGCGGCGGCGGCGTCGTCGAGCGTGACCTGGTTCAGCGTGCGGTGCTCCGGGTCCATCGTGGTGTCCCACAGCTCGGAGTAGTCCATCTCTCCGAGACCCTTGTAGCGCTGGATGCCGTTCTCCTTGGGGATCCGCTTGCCCGCGGCCTGCCCCTGCGTGAGGAAGACGTCGCGCTCCCGGTCGGAGTACACGTAGTCGTGCGGCGCGTTGGACCACTTGAGCCGGTACAGCGGCGGCTGCGCGAGGTACACGTGGCCGTTCTCGATGAGGGGCCTCATGTAGCGGAACAGCAGCGTGAGCAGGAGCGTCGCGATGTGCTGGCCGTCGACGTCGGCATCGGCCATGAGCACGATCTTGTGGTACCGCAGCTTGGTGAGGTCGAAGTCCTCGCCGATCCCGGTGCCGAACGCGGTGATGATCGACTGGACCTCCTGGTTGGACAGGGCCCGGTCGAGGCGTGCACGCTCGACGTTGAGGATCTTGCCGCGGATCGGGAGGATCGCCTGCTTGTCGGGGTTGCGCCCGCGCACCGCGGAGCCGCCGGCGGAGTCGCCCTCGACGATGAAGATCTCGCACTCCTCGGCGCGGTTCGACTGGCAGTCGCGCAGCTTGCCCGGCATGCCCCCGGACTCGAGGAGCCCCTTGCGTCGCGTGGCCTCGCGCGCCTTGCGCGCGGCGAGGCGGGCCTGCGACGCCTGGATCGCCTTGCGGATGACGTCGCGACCCTCGGTGGGGTGCGAGTCGAACCAGTCGACCAGCCGCTCGTTGACGACGCGCTGGACGAACGTCTTCGCCTCGGTGTTGCCGAGCTTCGTCTTCGTCTGGCCCTCGAACTGCGGCTCGCCGAGCTTCACCGAGACGACGGCGGTCAGTCCCTCGCGGATGTCGTCCCCGGTGAGGTTGTCGTCCTTCTCCTTGAGGATGCCCTTGTCGCGCGCGTACCGGTTCACGAGCGACGTCATGGCCGCGCGGAAGCCCTCCTCGTGCGTGCCGCCCTCCGTCGTCGAGATGGTGTTCGCGTAGGTGTGCACCGACTCGGAGTAGGAGCTGGTCCACTGCATCGCGATCTCGACGGAGATGCGTCGCTCGGTGTCCTCGGACTCGAAGTCGATCACCTCGGGGTGGACGAGCTCGACCTTCTTCGCGGAGTTGAGGTGCTTCACGTAGTCCACGAGGCCGCCGTCGTACTTGTACGACACGACCCGGGCCTTCGGTGCATCGGTCTCCGCCGAGCTGTCCTCACCGGGCTCGGGGTCGACACCGGTGACCTCGTCGCCCGTGTCGAGGTGCGCGGGGCGCTCGTCGGTGAGGGTGATGCGCAGGCCCTTGTTGAGGAAGGCCATCTGCTGGAACCGGGCGCGCAGCGTCTCGAAGTCGAACTCGGTGGTCTCGAAGATCTCCGGGTCGGCCCAGAAGGTCTGGGTCGTCCCGGTGGCCGTCGTGGCGTCGCCGCGCTCGAGCCCGGTGAGGGGCTTCCCGCCGTCCCCGAACTCCTGGCGCCACGAGTAGCCGTCGCGCCGCACCTCGGTCACGACGCGGCGCGAGAGCGCGTTGACCACGGAGATGCCGACGCCGTGGAGGCCGCCCGACACGGCGTAGCCGCCGCCGCCGAACTTTCCGCCGGCGTGGAGGATCGTCATGACGACCTCGACGGTCGGCTTTCCCTCGGTCGGGTGGATCGCGACGGGGATCCCTCGACCGTTGTCGACGACTCGTACACCTCCGTCGGGGAGAAGTGTCACGTCGATCGTGTCGGCGTGCCCCGCGAGGGCCTCGTCCACAGAGTTGTCCACAACCTCGTACACCAGGTGGTGGAGCCCTCGTTCACCCGTCGAGCCGATGTACATCCCGGGACGCTTGCGGACCGCCTCGAGACCTTCGAGGACGGTGATGTTGCTCGCGTCGTAGCCACCGCCTGCGGGAGGTGCTCCGTCGGCGGGTGCCGCAGAGACGGGCTGGGCGGTGTCGGTGTGATCTGCCACGGGCAGGACTACTCCTCGTCGTCGCGCGCGACGACGGCTGCCGCGGCGGGCACGGGCGCGGATCCGGCCAGGATCCGGCCGTATCCCGCTGCAGGGCGGTCGTCGACGGCTCATAGGTTCCGGGCCCCCGACCGCCCGTCGACGCCGGATCCCCTCGGTCGAGCTCGTGCCGGCGATGGCCGACGGCGACCTCGGAGGAGGGTTGCGTAGACGGTCGGTGAGACGACCCGGAATGACCCTCCCAGTCTACCCGGAACGAGCCGAAAACCGCGGATCCTCGGCCTCCTGAGGACATCTCGTGCACACGGTCCCGGCCGTCCCGGCATCCTGCGAGCAGGGTTTCTCCACATCGTTGTCCACAGGCTCGCCCACAGCCTGCTGTCCGGCGCGAGAACCGCTCCGACGGGACCCTGCGCGGTCCGCCGCCGACCACCGCGACGCCCGTCCGGAGCGTCCGTTTCGCTACCGCTCACATGGTATTGGCGGGAATCGGCTTTTTGCGAGGAAGGTGGTTGACTACCACACACGATCCTCCTGTGCACGTCGGCCGCGGCGAAGCGGTCGGCCCCACCCCGAAGGGACACCTCCCCCAGTGAAGAGACTCCTCGCGGGCGCCATGACCACGGCACTCGCCCTCGGCGGGCTGCTCGTCGCCACCGCCGCCCCCGCCTCGGCCCACACGCCCGTCGTCGTGGCCGACTGCGACTCGCTCGACGTCGACCTGAGCTACTACGCGAAGAGCGGCAACCGGGTGACCGTCGTCGTCGACGGGAAGACCCTCGCCGAGGACGAGTTCGGCGACCGCTACAAGAAGTCGTTCGAGCTCGACGGCTCGGCCGACCACGCGTGGAGCGTCTCCGTCGACGCCTCCGACAAGAACCGGTACGACTGGTCCGACGAGGGCACGACGACGGCCTGCCCGCCGGCCGCGGGCGAGGAGGGCGAGGAGGTCCAGGTGGGCATCTACCTGTACCCCAAGCTCGACGCGACGAAGGGCGCCGCCTGGGAGAACTCCGGCAAGCAGGAGCTCCTCGCGACCAAGACGCTCGTCCTGCCGGAGGACCAGCTGAAGAACGACGAGCACTGGTTCACGGAGCTGCCGGAGACCACGCTGCTCGACGACGTCGACCTGTGCCTCGGGTGGGGCGTCCAGCAGGACCTGCTGCGCGGCGGGCCCGACGAGTACACGATGCCTCCGACCCTCACGTACCCGGACGGGACGTCCATGGACGGACGCCTCGTCGACTGGACCCACCAGGAGCTCTCCGCCTTCGGCATCACGCTGCCGTCGGCCGAGGACTGCGCGACGCCTCCCGCCCCGCCCGTCGAGGAGGTCGACGAGCCGGTCGTCGTCGTCCCCGAGGCGCCCGCCCCCGTCACGGTGTGCGGTGCGGACTCGACCAGCCTCGTCGCCCCGGCGAACACCGCCGACGTGACGTACCTCGTCACGGACGCCGGGATCCTCGCGACCCCGACCGAGGGCCGCGTCTTCGGCGAGGACCTCGCCGGGTACACCGCCACGGACGAGGGCCTGCTGTTCCCGGTCGACCAGCTCCTGCCCACGGCCGAGGAGTGCGCCCTGGTCCCCGGTGCGATCGAGGCCGTCTGCGAGGCCGACGTCCCGTACCTGGGCTACGCGGTCGCCCTCCCCGAGGGCGTCGAGGCCGACGGCGACACCCCCCTGACGATCACGTTCCTGCACCCCCGCGGTGGCGAGGACTACGTCGTGACGGACCAGCCGCTGTCGGGCAGCATCCTGTGGCCCGGCGCCTCGGCGACCGAGCCGAAGCAGTGGCCCGGGTACGTCCGCAACGAGGACGGCTCGTACGCGCAGACCGAGGGCAACTTCGCGTGGACGCGTGAGGGCGTCCAGGTGCTGTTCGAGGTCAACCCGTCGTACCAGACGGTGGTGGACTACCCGCCGGCGTCGAGCGAGTGCGCGAACCCGCCGGTCACGCCCGTCGCGGACGAGGACGCCACGCTGGTGAGCGCCGGGGAGGACGACGAGCTCGCCTCCACGGGCGCGACCGTCGCGGGCGCGGCGACGTTCGCGGTGCTGCTCGTCGCGGGCGGCGCGCTGGTGTTCTGGCTGCGCCGACGCGTGCAGGCCTGACACGGGAAGGCCGGCCGGTCCGGCCCGGAGGCCCGTCGCGACGCACGTCGCGGCGGGCCTCCGCCGTTCCCCGACGGATCGCGCGAGGGACCGCCGACGACGCACGGTGCGGCGTCGGCGCCGCGCTCAGCCCCAGGTGTCGCGCGGACCCGGCCCGCGGACGGCACGCTTGCCGCGCCGGAAGCTGGGGCCGGCCGGCCCCAGCACCGTCACGCTCTCGACGACGCCCTCGCCGACCTCCTGCGCAAGGCGTTCGAGCAGGCGCGGGACCAGCAGGCGCACCTGCGTCGCCCACGCCGTCGAGTCTGCGCGCACCACGAGCACCTTGTCCTCGAACGTCTCCGGCTCGCAGTGGTCCGCGACCTGGTCGCCGACGACCTGGCGCCAGCGGCCGATCACGCCGCCGACCGAGACGTCCGCCACCCAGTCGCGCTCGCGCAGCAGGTGCGCCAGGACGTCCGACAGCAGCTGCGGGTCCCGACCGCTCGGTCGCGCGCCCGACGTGGGGGTGTCCGCGAGGATCCGACGTCGCGGTTCCTGACCGGGTCGCAGACCCTTGGCACGTGCCGCCGCCTTCGCCCGGTTGAGCGCCTGACGGGCGACCTCGGCGGGCGGCGTGAGGTCCACGACGTTCCCGACCGGCACCCCGGTCGCGCGGGCCGGGCGGTCGTCGTCGTGGTCGCGGGCGCCACGGTCGTCGGGGTCCTCGTGCTCCCGCGCCGGCGGGTTCTCGTCGTCAGTCGTCGACACGCTGCACCGTCCCGTCCTGGACGGCGAAGCGCGCGCCGACGAGCAGCGCCGGGACGTCCTCGGCGACGGCCGCGGTGATGATGACCTGGCCCGCACCCGCGACGAGCTCGGCGAGGCGGTCCCGGCGGCGCGCGTCGAGCTCGGCGAACACGTCGTCGAGCACGAGGACGGGCTCGCCGTCGGGCCCCCACTGGTCCGCCCACAGGAGCGAGTCCAGCCCCGCCGGGGCCCCGTCCTTCAGCAGCCGGTAGGAGGCGAGGCGCAGCGCGAGGGCGAACGACCACGACTCCCCGTGGCTCGCGTACCCCTTCGCGGGCAGGCCGCCGAGGGTCAGGACGAGGTCGTCCCGGTGCGGGCCCACGAGGTTCACCCCCCGCTCGATCTCCTTCGCCCGCACCTCGCGCATGGCGTCCAGCATGCGCTTCTCGAGCGTCGCCACGTCAGCGATGCCCGACGCCGGACCGTCGCCCGCCGGCTCCGGCTCGCCCCCTGAGCGCGCTGCGCCGTCCTCGTCCGCCACCGAGCGGGTCGCGCGGTCGTCCACCGAGGCCCCGGGCGTGCCGTCAGGGGACGACCCTGCCTCTCCGACCGCCTCGTCGACCGACGACCGGTAGGCGACGAGCGCCTCGCCCTGCCCGGCGCTCACCTGCTCGTACGCGTGCGCGACGTACGGGGTGAGCGCCGCGACGAGCTGCAGTCGCAGGGCGGTGATCTCCGCGCCCAGGCTCGCGAGCCGGGAGTCCCACACGTCGAGGGTGGCGAGGGCCGCCTCGGGGCCGCCGGCCTGCGCGGGCCCGGCACCGTCGTCGGGCACGGGAGGCTCCGGCGCGCGCGACGGGCGCCCCCTGCCCCTGCCGCGCAGCGAGGACGCGGACTTGAGCAGCGCGCCTCGCTGTCGCAGGACGCGGTCGTAGTCGGCGAGGAGCGCCGACACCCGGGGCACCAGGAGCACCGCGAGCTGGTCGAGGAAGCGACGGCGACCGTCGGGGTCGCCCTTGACCAGCGCGAGGTCCTCCGGGGCGAAGAGCACCGTCCGCACGACCCCGAGGACGTCCCGCGGGCGGGCGGCGGGGGAGCGGTTGATGCGGGCGCGGTTCGCCCTGCCCGGGTTGAGCTCGATCTCGACCGTGCTCGCCCGGTCGCCACGCACCACGCGGGTCCGGACGACGGCGCGAGGTGCACCGGCGCGGACGAGCGCGACGTCGCCCGCGACCCGGTGGCTCGTGAGCGTCGCGACGTACCCGATCGCCTCCACGAGGTTGGTCTTGCCCTGCCCGTTGGGCCCGACGAGGGCGTTGACGCCCGGCTCGAGCTCGACGTCGACGGTCTCGTAGGAGCGGAAGTCGACGAGGGACAGGTGGGAGACGTACATGTGCTTCTCGGTGGTGCGGAGAGGTCGGGCCGGCGCGTCGGGCGACCGCCGGTCAGGCGGGCGGCTCGAGCGGACCGGCGCCGGGTGAGGCCGGCCCCGCGGCCTTGACCGCGTGCCCGCCGAACTGCTGGCGCAGGGCGGCGACCGCCTTGAGCGCCGGCGACTGGTCCTGTCGCGACGCGAAGCGCGCGAAGAGCGCGGAGGAGATGACGGGGAGGGGCACGGCGTTGTCGATCGCCTCGTCGACGGTCCAGCGTCCCTCGCCCGAGTCGTCGACCCAGTCGTCGATCGCGGTGAGCTGCGGATCCTCCTCCAGCGCCTTGACGAAGAGGTCCAGGAGCCAGGACCGGACGACCGTGCCGCGCGTCCACGCCTTCATCGTGCCGTGCACGTCCGTGACGAGGTCCTTCGCGGCGAGCAGCTCGTAGCCCTCGGCATACGCCTGCATGAGGCCGTACTCGATCCCGTTGTGGACCATCTTCGCGAAGTGGCCGGCCCCGACGCCGCCCGAGTGGACGAACCCCTCCTCGCGCGGACCGTCCGGTCGCAGGGCGTCGAACACCGGCATCGCGGCCTCGACGAGGTCCTTCTCGCCGCCGACCATGAGGCCGTAGCCGTTCTCGAGGCCCCACACGCCGCCGGACACCCCGACGTCGAGGTAGCCGACACCCTTCGTCGCCAGCTCGGCGGCCCGTGCCTGGTCCTCCTGGTAGTAGGAGTTGCCACCCTCGATGACCACGTCGCCCGCCCCGAGCAGCTCGCCCAGCTCGGTGACGACGCCTCGGGTCGGGTCGCCCGCGGGGACCATCACCCACACGATGCGGGGACCGTCCGTCGGCAGGGCCGCCACGAGGTCGGCGAGCGACGCGACGTCCGAGACCTCGGGCCGCGGGTCGTAGCCGGTGACCTCGATGCCCGCGGCGCGGACGCGCTCGCGCATGTTGTTGCCCATCTTGCCCAGGCCGACGAGTCCGATGCGGGTGACCATGCGAGTCCTCCGGGTGCGTGTGGTGCGCTGTCGGGCGGTTGCCTCAGCCGGCGAAGCGGATGGGGACGAGCAGGTACCGGTAGGCGGACGAGTCCTCGCCGTCCAGGGACTCCTGCCCCGTGAACTCGACCGGCTTGTTCGGGTGCGTGAAGCTCAGGCGGACGAAGTCCGTCCCGAGCGCGCCGAGCCCGTCGAGCAGGAACTGCGGGTTGAACGCCACCGAGATCTCCTCACCGACCAGCACGGCCTCGAGCGCCTCGGAGGCCTGCGCGTCGTCGCCCTGTCCGGCGTCGAGGACGACCTGCCCGTCCGTGAACGACAGGCGGATGGGGGTGTTGCGCTCCGCGACCAGCGCGACACGCTTGGCGGCGTCGATCAGGGGCGCCGTGGGCACCACGGCGTGGATGGGCGTCTCGTCCGGGAAGAGCCGGCGCACGGCCGGGTAGTCGCCGTCGACGAGCTGCGACGTCGTGTGGCGGCCACCCGCCTCGAAGCCGATGAGGTCGACACCGGCGCCCGTGTTCAGGCCGACGTTCACGAGGCCCGAGCCGCCGAGCGACTTCGCGACGTCGTTGAGGGTGCGGGCACGCACGAGGGCGACCGCCGAGAAGCTGGGCGTGACGGGCGTCCAGGTGAGCTCGCGCAGCGCGAGACGGTAGCGGTCGGTCGCGAGCAGCGTGATGCGCTCGCCCTCGATCTCGACGCGGACGCCGGTGAGGAGCGGGAGCGTGTCGTCACGGCTGGCGGCGACGGTCACCTGTGCGACGGCGTGGGTCAGCTCGTCGCCGGAGACCGTGCCGGTGAGCTCCGGCATGGCCGGGAGGGCGGGGTACTCCTCGACCGGCATCGTCAGGAGCGTGAACCGGCTCGCGCCGCACGTCACGATGACCTTCGTGCCCTCGAGCACGACGTCGACCGGCTTCGCCGGGAGCGCGCGGGAGATCTCGGCGAGCAGGCGTCCTGAGACGAGGACCGTGCCCGGCTCGCTCACCTCGGCGGGGATCTCGGACCGTGCGGAGACCTCGTAGTCGAAGCTCGAGAGGCCGATCGTGCCCGAGGCGTCCGCCTCGAGCCGGACGCCGGCGAGCACGGGAGCCGGAGGACGGGTCGGCAGGGTCCGTGCCGTCCAGGTCACCGCGTCGGCCAGGACATCACGCTCAACCCGGAACTTCATCCCACACCCTCTCGTCCCCACGTCCAGGATCGGACTCGATCTTCACACGTGCCGGACGTCCGTGCTCGCCTGTGCCCGTCGGCCGCCCCGTGTCTCAGGACCGGGGGACCGGCGCGCCGCTCGACGGCGGTGTGCGCGGTGTCCGGGTGGTGCGGTCGGCATGGCGGCGGGTCGGTGAACGACGTCCTGTCCAGCATGAACAGTACGCGAGGACCGCGTTCAGGAGGAACCGGGAGGGCTGGCGGTGTGGGCTGTCGGCACGGGGGCCGGAGCGGTACGTCGACAGGTCCGGCGCGCTCCACGTCCCAGGCCTGATGAAGGCGCTCGAATTTCCCCCTCGATAGATCGTTAGTCGTCGTCATAGGGGTTGTGCATACGGTGGAAAACGACTGTTTGCGCAGGTCAGCGGCGTTTTCGGCATGTGGACGAGGTCGTGGGCGCGTTGTGGGTAAGTCGCACGACCTGTGGGTACCGGTGTTTTCCCCACAGGTCGTCCACCGGGGAGAGGGGCTCCGTCCACACGCAGAGGCCCGTCGTCCACAGTTATCCACAGCGACATGCACAACTGTGTACACCTGTCCGGGATGGTTCGACGGATCGGCAACGGTCCGTCCACAGCATGGTGTGGGTAAACCTGGTGATGACGCACGGAGGGGCGGCGCCTCGGGAGGGTGTGGACGCCCGGAGAGACTGCGCTTCCGGCAGCAGCGTTGCCCACAGGTTCCTGTGGATGGGTGTGGATATCTCCGCCCACACCCTGTGCGTGGCGGCGTCGTCCGGTGGTCTCCTCGGACAGCCGTGGCGTCCGCGGGCTCCGGGCGGGGGGACGGGCCGCGACCGGGGCGTGCACGACGAGGTGACTGGCAGACGGGTCGGTGGAGGTCCTGGTCGGACGTCGCCGCGGAGCGGTCCACCGTCGAGGCTCAGCCCCGGTGCTGCTGCTTGATGCGGCTCGTCAGCTCGGTGACCTGGTTGTACGTCGAACGGCGCTCGGCCATCTGCTCGGTGATCTTGCGGTTGGCGTGCATGACCGTCGTGTGGTCACGGCCGCCGAACTGCTGACCGATCTTCGGCAGGGAGAGATCCGTGAGCTCCCGGCACAGGTACATGGCGATCTGCCGTGCGGTCACGAGCACCCGGGAGCGGGAGCTGCCGCACAGGTCCTCGATGGTGAGACCGAAGTACGCCGCCGTCTGCGCGATGATCGCGGCCGGCGTGATCTCCGCGGAGTCCTCGTCGGTGATGAGGTCCTTGAGGACGATCTCGGCCAGGGGGAGATCGACCTGCTGCCGGTTGAGGTTGGCGAACGCCGTCACCCGGATGAGCGCGCCCTCGAGCTCGCGGATGTTCGTCGAGATGCGCGACCCGATGTAGGACAGGACGTCGTCGGGTGCGTTGAGCCGCTCGCTGCTCGCCTTCTTGCGGAGGATCGCGATGCGCGTCTCGAGGTCCGGCGGCTGGACGTCGGTGATGAGGCCCCACTCGAACCGGGAGCGCAGGCGGTCCTCGAACCCGTTGAGCTGCTTCGGGGGCAGGTCGGACGTGATGACGACCTGCTTGTTCGCGTTGTGCAGAGCGTTGAAGGTGTGGAAGAACTCCTCCATCGTCTGCTCCTTGCCCTGCAGGAACTGGATGTCGTCGATGAGGAGGACGTCGACGTCCCGGTAGCGGCGCTGGAACGCGCCGGCCTTGCCCTCGCCGATCGAGTTGATGAAGTCGTTGGTGAACTCCTCCGAGTTCACGTACCGCACGCGGACGTTGGGATACAGGTTGTGGGCGTAGTGCCCGATCGCGTGGAGGAGGTGCGTCTTGCCGAGGCCCGAGTCGCCGTAGATGAACAAGGGGTTGTACGCCTTGGCCGGCGCCTCCGCGACCGCCACGGCCGCCGCGTGGGCGAACCGGTTGGAGGAGCCGATGACGAACGTCTCGAAGACGTACTTGGGGTTCAGCCGGCTCGGCTCCGCCTGCGGCCGAGGAGGAGGCGGAGCCGGGAGGTCGGGGAGGTCGTCGTCGGGGTCGACGTACGGGCGCTCGACGGCAGGCCTCGAGGCGGGTGCCAGGACGGGCTCCGAGCTGAGCTCGGGATCGACGGTGATACCGAACCGCACGTCCCGGCCGAGACACGACGACATGGCGGTCACCAGCTCGTCGCGGACCCTGGTCTCCAGGTAGGTCCGCGTCTGCTCGTGCGGCACCGCGATGAAGACCGTGTCGTCGAGGATCGCGAGCGGCTTCGCCAGCCGGATGAACGCGATCTGCCGTGGCGTGATGTCCGGGCTCGCCTCGAGGATGCTCAGGGTCTGTGCCCAGACGTCGGCGATGCTGTCGGCCGGGTTCGCCACGGGCGGTGTCCTCACGAGGTCGAGGGTGTGCGTCGACGAGCGGTGGCCGCGCGACGGAGGGCGCGAGTGGCGAGGGTCGACGGGAGTCAGAGGGGTTGGTGCTGAGGACGATCGTGCCACGTCAAGGGCTCATCCACATAGTTGTCCACAGGCTGTGGGTTACTAGCGTGACAATCGGCTGAGGTCAAGACGCGCGCGTCGACCGACCGAGGATCGGCCCCAGCGCGGGTCCGCAGGTCGGGCTGCAGCGGCGGGCTCGCAGACGATGGTCGGGCGGTGTGCTGGGGATCGTCGTCGTGGCCGTGCTGGTTTGACCTGGGCGGGTCCGGCAGCGTAGCGTCATACAGCCGTTCCAGGTGCTCTTGGCGCGCCCGCGTGGACAGCGCGGGTCGAGCTGCGGGCGGAGTCGCGTCGCGCAGGACCAGCCACTGCACACGGTCCACGTGTTGCTCGCACCAGGACGGCCGACGAGGGGGAGACCGCTCGTCGCGCCACCCGAACCACCGACAGGGTCCACCGGAGCCTGTCACTGCATCGTCGAGGACATAGACGGTGTACCTCCCCGACGTTCTTGGAGTACCTCGTGAGCAAGCGGACCTTCCAGCCGAACACCCGGCGCCGGGCGAAGACCCACGGCTTCCGGCTGCGTATGCGGACCCGTGCCGGCCGCGCCATCCTGGCTGCCCGCCGTCGCAAGGGCCGCACCGAGCTCTCTGCCTGATCGCGTGCTCCCCGCGGCGCACCGACTGCGCCGTTCCGTAGATTTCGAACGGGCGGTGCGCCGCGGCGTGCGTGCTGGCAGGTCGACCGTGGTCGTCCATCTCTCCGAGGACCCTCGGGGCGACGACGCGCCACAGGTCGGCTTTGTCGTATCCAAGGCCGTGGGCAACGCCGTGCACCGCAACCGCGTCAAGCGCCGCCTCCGAGCCGCCGTCGCGCCGCATCTGGGCGCGCTTCCTGCGCGGAGCCGGACGGTCGTCCGAGCGCTTCCGGCGTCCTCGTCGGCGAGCTTCGAACAGCTGGACGGTGACGTCGCCCGCGGCCTCGACCGCGCTGCCTCCCGGTGGCGCGAGCGCGAGAGCGCTCGGCCGTGACCACGACCAGGACGCGCGAGGACCACGCCGCACCCACGGTCGAGGACGGTCGTCCCTCGGCCGGCTCGGCCGACGAGGGTGCGTCAGCGCCAACGGGCGTCAGGCACCGGGTCATCGATCTGCTTCGCCGAGTGCCGGCACTCACCCTGATCGGGATGATCCGGGCCTACCAGTCCGTGATCTCGCCCATGACCGGGCCCACCTGCAAGTACTACCCGTCCTGCTCCCAGTACGCCCTGACCGCTGTGCAGCGGCACGGTGCGCTGCGCGGCACGGGCCTCGCCCTCTGGAGGTTGCTCCGCTGCAACCCGTGGAGCCTCGGCGGGGTCGACGACGTGCCGCCGGCACGAGACGCGCACACGCACCAGTCCTGAGCCCCGCAGGGGGCGACCCACGAGCTTTGTCAGAAGGTTAGGGAGCAGTCACCGATGGACTTCTTCGCGTTCCTCGCCCCCATCGAGTGGGCCGTGGCGTGGATCATGTACCTGTGTCACCAGGGCCTCGTGTTCCTGGGGTTCTCCGACGGTCCGGGCCCCGCGTGGGTGCTGTCGATCGTCGGCCTCGTCATCATCATCCGTATCCTGCTCATCCCGCTCTTCTTCAAGCAGATCAAGGCCTCGCGAGGCATGCAGATGCTGCAGCCGGAGATGCAGGCGATCCAGAAGAAGTACAAGGGCAAGTCGGACCCCGCGTCCCGTGAGGCCATGAGCCGCGAGACCATGGAGCTGTACCGCAAGCACGGGACCAACCCGTTCGCGTCCTGCATGCCGATCCTGCTGCAGTCCCCGATCTTCTTCGCCCTGTTCCGCGTCCTCAACGGCCTCGTGCCGATCTCTGACGGCTCGGACGACCCGATCGGGCCGATCAACGCCGCGGTGGCGAGCGACATCGAGAGCTCGTCGGTGTTCGGTGCGAACCTCTCCGACGTCTTCCTGCGGACCGACGACCTCCAGGCGAGGATCGTCATCGCCGTCCTCATCCTCGCGATGTGCGCCACGACGTTCTTCACCCAGCGCCAGCTCACCATGAAGAACATGCCGAAGGCGGCCCTCGAGGGCCCGATGGCCTCGACCCAGAAGATGATGCTCTACGTCTTCCCGTTCATCTTCGCGGTCTCGGGCGTGAACTTCCCCGTCGGCGTCCTCGTCTACTGGACCACGACGAACCTGTGGTCCATGGGACAGCAGTTCTACACGATCCGCCGGATGCCGGCGCCGGGCTCCGAGGCCGAGCGCCTGCTCAAGGAGCGACAGGCACGCAAGAAGGCCGCGAAGGGGATCGTCGAGGACACGGCGCCGGTCATCGAGCAGCCCCGCGGTCAGCGGCAGCAGCCTAAGCGGAAGGACCGGCAGAAGCCCCGGCCTCAGGTCTCCGGACCGTCGGCTGCGTCGAACGGGCAGAAGGAGCCCATCGAGGATGCGCCCGTCGTCGATGAGGGCCCGAGTGATCCGCCGGTCTCCGGACCGGCGAAGAAGCCCAAGAAGAAGCAGTAGACCCCGCGCCATCGCGCGACCCTGCCGCACCGAGGAGCACCCGTATGCCATCAACCGATACCCCTGTGCCCGACGACACCACTGCCGACGAGGCCGCGACGCGACAGCCGTCCCGGCTCGAGGAAGAGGGTGAGATCGCGGCGGACTACCTGGAGGAGCTGCTCGACATCGCCGACCTCGGTGGGGACATCGACATCGACGTCGAGCACGATCGCGCCGCCGTCGAGATCGTCGCCGAGGACGCATCGGAGCTTGATCCCCTGGTCGGCGAGGACGGCGAGGTCCTCGAGGCTCTCCAGGAGCTCACCCGGCTGGCGGTCCAAGCGCGAACGGGCGAACGTAGCCGGCTCATGCTGGACGTTGCGGGATTCCGTGCACAGCGGCGGCGTGAACTGACGACGCTGGCCGAGGAGGCGATCTCGAGGGTGAAGAGCGAGGGTGCCACGGTGGCCATGGACCCTCTCAACGCGTTCGAACGAAAGGTCGTCCACGACGCTGTGGCGGCGGCTGGTCTCCGCAGCGACTCCGAAGGCGCGGAGCCGCAGCGCTACGTGGTCATCCATCCTGCCGCCGAGTAGACGAACCCCGACGAGCGCCCCTTGTTTCACGTGAAACAGGGGGCGTTCGTCGTTGGGCGACTGGCGACCGGGGCACCCGGAACGGTTCCACGTGAAACGATGGAGCGTTGATCGAGACGAGAGAGGGCGACGGATACATGGATGCTGCTGAGACGGGGGACCGGGACGCGTCAGAGCTGGACGAGTCGACGCTGGCGACCTACTTCGGTGAGGCATATCCACAGATCCAGGCGTACGCGCAGCGGCTCGAGAGCGAGGGCGAACTCCGCGGCCTGATCGGTCCGCGGGAGGTGCCGCGCATCTGGGACCGGCACATCCTCAACTCTGCCGCTGTGGTGCCATTCCTTCCCGTCAGGGGTCTCATCGCCGACGTCGGGTCCGGTGCAGGTCTGCCCGGCATCGTGGTGGCCGCCCTGAGGCCCGAGTCGACGGTCTATTTGATCGAACCGATGGAGCGGCGGTGCGCGTGGTTGACGGAGATCGCTCGCGACCTCGGGCTTGCGAACATCGAGGTCAAGCGCGGGCGCGCGGAGGAGTTCCACGGTGCGTTCGAGTGTGACGCCGTGACATCTCGTGCCGTCGCGTCGCTCGACAAGCTGGTGCGCATGTCTATGCCCTTGGTTCGGCCTGGCGGCGAGATGATCGTCCTCAAGGGGCGAAGTGTTGCCAACGAGGTCGACCCAGCACGCAAGGTGATCCGGAAGTTCAAGGGCTCCGAGCCTGAGATCATCGACGCGCCGACGATCCATGGTGTGGAGAGCACCACCGTCGTCCGTATCGTGCGGCAGACTGGGTCTCGCTGAGCACCCGGCACCTCGGAGACGACGTGGTGCGGGGTGGCGAGGACCAGTGGAGAGTGGACCGCCGGAGGCGGCCCTGTCATCCAGGCTCGACGCCTGCTGGTCGAATGAGTCGAAGAGGGAGAGGCGCGTGACCGAGAGCACCCACGAGGTCGACACCGGTGCGACGGGCTGGGGCGATGCCGACAGGCTCGCGGAGCGTGGTCTTCCTGCTGAGGATGATCGCCGTGCCGCCCTCATGGCGAGCCTGCCTCAGACGGACGAGACCACGCCGCTGGCGGCACAGCTGGCCGTCGACGCACGTCGGCGGATCGATCTCCAAGGTCGCCGCTTTCCGCGACCGGCTTCGACACGGATCATCACCGTGGCCAACCAGAAGGGTGGCGTCGGCAAGACCACCACAACGGTCAACATCGCCGCAGGACTGGCTCAGGCGGGTTTGAACGTCCTCGTGATCGACAACGATCCCCAGGGCAACGCCTCCACCGCCTTGGGGGTCGACCACCGTGCTGGCACACCGTCGATCTACGAGGTTCTGGTTGATGGGGCTCCGCTGGAGTCGGCGGTTCAGCAGTGCCCCGACATCCCGACTCTGTGGTGCGTTCCGGCCACGATCGACCTGTCCGGCGCGGAGATCGAACTCGTCTCGATGGTTTCACGTGAAACGCGGCTCCGGCGTGCGCTGGACGTCTACCTTGAGCAACGCGTCGCGGCGGGGCTGGACCCTATCGACTACGTCCTCGTCGACTGCCCGCCGAGTCTTGGTCTCCTGACGATCAACGCGTTCGTCGTCGGTCGCGAGGTGCTGATCCCCATCCAGTGCGAGTACTACGCACTGGAGGGCTTGAGTCAGTTGCTCAAGACCATCGAGCTGATCAAGGCACACCTCAACCCCGGTCTGCATGTCTCCACCATCCTGCTCACCATGTACGACGGTCGCACGAACCTCGCACAGCAGGTAGCGGCGGAGGTGCGAGAGCACTTCCCGGACCAGACGCTCCGGACAACGGTTCCTCGTTCCGTCCGGATCTCCGAGGCGCCGAGCCACGGGCAGACGGTCATGACCTATGACGCCGGATCAACAGGTGCGCTGGCCTATCTCGAAGCGGCGCGGGAACTCACGCAGCGCGGGCCGGTCTTGGCCGGCCAGGGCGAACCGCGCGACACCGCAGGTCGGGGCGACCACGAGGCCAGCACGCCCGAGGGCGACACAGAGCGAGTCGTCGCAGACGACGAGCGTCCGGACATCTGGGGCGGGACGCAGGCCGTCAACGGGCGGTCTGAGGACTCCGGCACGACGGACGACGAGGTTGTCACCGTCGCTCCGCAGGGCGATCCGGAACGGGCCGTGACAACGACGAACGAACATCGGTTTGCCGCGTCCTTCGGAGGACCGGCTGTCCGACTGGAGGAGCAGCGATGAGCGAGAAGCGGCGTGGCTTGGGACGCGGCCTTGGCGCCTTGATTCCGACGAGCTCCGAGGGAAAGCGTCCCGTCGACGTCTTCTTTCCTAGTGCGCCAGCGGATGACGCGGAGGTGCAGGAGACGGAGCCGTCGGTAGGCGGGCCCGCATCACCTGGCACCTCACGTGATGGCCGCACGGAATCCGAGACGGCTGTCACCACGCTTGACGGCACGTCTGATCCCGCTGACGTGATCGGCATCGTCGGGCTTTCCGACGACGACCTCGCGGAGCTTGCTGCGCTTGAAGAGGTGCACGGCGGTGCTGGCGGGGATGGTGAGACGGCGTCTGTCGCCAGCCCTTCGACAAGCTCCGTGGTCGAGGATGCGTCAGCAGGCACGGCTCACGACGGCGTGAGTGACGTTTCACGTGAAACAGCGGAGTCCGCGACGGGGGGAGATCTGGCGCCCGATGGCGTCAATGCGCGGGCGATTGATGTCGATCTGGAGTGGACTGGCGGTGCGGGAGACGACCTCGTGCCCGTCCCCGGTGCGCGCTTCGCGGAGATCCCCGTCACGGCGATCCGCCCCAACCCTCGGCAGCCTCGTACGGTCTTCGACGACGTCGACCTCGATGAGCTTGTCGGCTCGATCCGCGAGATCGGAGTTCTCCAGCCGATCGTCGTTCGTCCCGTTCCGGGCGAGAGCGGCTCGTACGAACTCATCATGGGGGAGCGTCGGTGGCGCGCGACTCAGGCTGCGGGCCTGGCCGCGATCCCAGCAATCGTGCGCGAGACGGAAGATGCTGATCTGCTGCGCGACGCACTTCTCGAGAACCTGCACCGGAGCGCGCTCAACCCGCTCGAAGAGGCCGCCGCCTACCGGCAGCTCCTCGACGACTTCGGATGCACCCACGAGGAGCTCGCCGAGCGCATCTCGAGGAGTCGCCCGCAGATCTCCAACACCTTGCGACTTCTGCGACTCCCTCCGCTCGTGCAGCGTCGGGTCGCCGCGGGTGTCCTGTCTGCTGGCCACGCGCGGGCTTTGCTCGGCCTGACGGACGGCGGAGAGATCGAGCGCCTGGCGCAGCGCATCGTGGCCGAAGGACTCTCGGTACGTGCCACCGAGGAGATCGTCGCCATGGGCGGCCTCGATCAGGATCACCGCCAGCCTCGCGCACCGCGGGCGGGACAACGGTCGGCGGCGATCGACGAGCTGGCGACCCGGCTGTCCGATCGGTTCGAGACTCGCGTCAAGGTGGACCTCGGCAAGAGCAAGGGACGTCTCACGGTCGAGTTTGCGTCCGTGGAGGACCTCAATCGAATCCTCGACCTCATGGCCCCTGAGGATCCAGGCTTGTTGAGGCAGTAGCAAGGCTGCGGTGCGCGGGATCCCTGGATCATGAAGGGTTGGGCCGATCGGCCGGAGTGAGTGACGGCCGGTCGCGTCCAGCTGTCGTACCGGGGAAGTCTCGGTATCGCGGAGCTCTGCTGGGGGCCCAGCGCTGCTCCCTGCCATGTGAAGCAATCCGAGGCACGTGAAACGCCTCGCGCCGCATCCGCGCCGTCGTCACCGGGGTGGCCGCGATGACGTCGTTGCGGCGGTCCTTGAAGAGCATGGCAAGCCTCTTCACAACGGCTCGTCGATCCGATTGACGCTCTGAAATGTTCCACGTGAAACGTGTCGGCGCTCCTGCCGCGGTGATCGGTCGTCCACGGCCGGTAACGCGGTCAGCAATGGCTATGTTTCACGTGGAACCTATGGCGCTGGTCCCGTCGTGACTACTGCCGACGTCTCCAGGAGTAGGCGCAACCCGGGGCTCCCTCAAACTGGGCGCGGACCACATCGCGCTGCTGACGGGCGTCCCCTGCAGACGATCTACCGGGCAAGGCAAACGTAGGGGTCGACGTGGAGGTCGACCGCGTCATCTCGGCGGGCGCACGGCCCGGGGGAGCGGCGTCGGCGAAAGGAGTGCCGGCACGAGTGCGAGCCGCATGCGCGGGGCAGCGATGAGAATCCAGGGCCATGCCTGAGCGTCGGCGTTTCGATCGCCGGCGGAGGTCGTGCGTCCTGCGCATGCTTGATCGCGCGCGCAGTTGCGACGTCACGAGACCGCCCACGGCGCGAGAAGCGCGATGTCACACAGCGGCGACGTGACGCCCACGACGTGAGGCAGGCGACATTGCATGGGGGACACGCCGCCTCATTGCGATGCGGCCGGGAAAAGGACCTGACCGAACCGGTGTACGTCGCGCATCCTGGCTCCGTGCTTCCCACGTTCACCCGTCGCACCTCGGCTGTCGAGGCGCGCACCCTTCTTGAATCCACTGGCTGGCGGACCCTCGGTACGGGCGACTGGGCATGGGTCCTCGCGTCGCCGGACGACCATGTAGCGGTGCGCGTGACCCCGTTCGATCCGGCGTTCCGCATGTTCGCGGAGGCCTGTCTCTTGGCTCCGCCGAACCGGTTCGTCGTGCAGATCGACAAGGTCATCCCGTTGCGCCGCAAGGCCTACGCCGTCGTCATGGAACGACTGCATCCGGCCGACGAGGACCGCGCGAAGGCCCTCGTCGCCTCTCTGGGTGGTGCGGCCGCGACGGGCTCACTGCTCCGTGGCAGCGCTGCGGACCCCGGCGATGACGCAGCCCTCGCTGAGCTGCGGAAGCGGATCACGAGCCTTCTCGCCGGAGGTGCACGACGATTCCGGCTCTGGGGTGGCTCGGACATCCGTCCCGTCAACGTCCTGCAGACCTCGGACGGTCGACTGCGCCTCACCGATCCCGTCTACGTCCGCGGCACCTCCATCGTCGAGGCCATCCGTGAGGGTCGCACCGAGAACCTGGGAGACTTCTCCCGGCACGACCTCGAGGACTTCCTGTGCATCCCCGCCTTCTTACCGGGACCAGATACCGACGCACTGCGCCAATCGCTCGGGAGCCTCATCCTCACCCCATGAGCGAGCACCGACGCGGGCGGGGATGCTGGCGCAGTTCGGCTGCTGGCGCGGGTCGCAGGCGCTTGCGAGGCGTTCGCGCACCCTGGTGCAGGGTCTGGGCAGCGCCACCTCGCAGTGCGTGGGTGTGGCCGGGCGGAACGGCGATCGTGGAACTCGGCCTCCGCTCGGCGGCGCCTGATGGGCACGCCCTGGCTCCGCTGACTGCCGTGTCTTCCCAGATCAACTCCGGTGCTGTGGGCGGCGGTCATCCCGTCCGGCTCGTCGAACGTGGCTGACGACAGAGCCCTGTCCTGCCGTTTCACGTGAAACACGTGCGACGAGGACGGTGTTCGGAGGGCACTAGTCTCGTCGCATCGTTGGACGGAGCGGTTCGACGCCGACCCGTCAGGGACTCGGGGGCCCGCTCGGGGGTGCGGTGGCGTCCGAGATCGCCCCGCCGCTGTTCAGGATCTCGTCGGCTTGTTCAGCACGTGACAGATGCCGTGACGCCACAGATGCGTGGCCGGTGGTGGCCAGCTCGGCGGACCGGTACAGCGTCCCGCGATACGCTCTGGACGAACGCGGAGCCGATGGTGGCTGGTTCGGGGCGACGCGCACGACGACTCGTGGATGTGGCACGCCAACGGATGCGGAGCCGGTGGTAGCTGGCTCGGGCGACCGCGCAGCGACCGACGGATCCCACCACGCCAATGCAGCCCGAAGGTGCGGGGCCGGGCACAGCCGACCGCCAGTACGCCCGGCAGGATGGGTGTCGTCCACAGCACTTCGGGGAAGCAGTCACCCGCAGCGCATCCGGGAGACGGATCGCGCTCGCACAGCCACGAACGGACTCTCAAGCCAGGCAGCGCAGCAACGCCATCACCGGCCAGACCACGGGTTCGTCCTGTGCCGTGGCGCAGTCCGTGCCTCCGTTGCCTTCTGCCGGTGACTGAGTGCATGCGTTAGCGGTGAGTGCGCAGATCCATGCACAGCGCCCAGGACCCGGGGGAGCGGACAACGGAACGGCGCGCGCGTTTCACGTGAAACCACCGCCACTGCGTGGCAGACGTCCGGCGAACCACGCGAGGGCCCGCTCGCCCGTTTCACGTGAAACAGTCTCGACCGCGCGCCGCCCGCACCGGGGCCCAGGCCTTTACGGCGTCGATGAGCAAGCGACCCAGCCGGGCCCAAGGCACGCAGCGACAGTGTGCGTCTCAGACGCTCGTCACGCTCGAGCGTGGACGCGCACGAGCGCCCTGTAGAGGCCGGGCAGATCGGCTCCGGCGGCGCGTGCCGCCTGAGGGAAGAGGGAGGTCTCCGTCATGCCCGGTGCGACGTTCACCTCGAGGAACTGCACCACGCCGTCAGGGTCGAGGACGACGTCGGTCCGCGAGAGGTCGCGGAGCCCGAGCGCCGTGTGTGCGCGAACGGCGATGTCCTTCACCCCCTCCAGGACGGCGTCGTCGATGCGGGCCGGCGCGAAGTACTCCGTGCGCCCGGGGTTGTAGCGCGCGTCGTAGTCGTACGGCCCGTCGGTCACGATCTCGACCGGGGGAAGCGCGGACGGCCCGGACCCGAGGTCCACGACGCTCACCGCGAGCTCTACTCCCTGCACGGCACGCTCGATGAGCGCGACCTCGCCGTAGGCGAAGCAGTTGACCATGGCCCGGGGGAGGGCATCGGCCGTGGCGACCAGGGTGACCCCGAGTGCCGACCCGCCGTGGGTGGGCTTGACGACGAGCGGGAGGCCCAGCCGGGCGACGACGGCATCGAGGACAGGTCGAGCACCGAGCTCGCGGAAGAGGCTCTGGGGAAGGGTCACGTACTCGGGGGTGGAGATGCCGGCGCCGAGGACGATGCTCTTCGCCACCGGCTTGCTCCAGGCGGTACGACTCTCCCGGGGTCCGGTTCCGACGTACGCCAGACCGAGCAGCTCGAGCATGTCGCGGACGGAACCGTCCTCTCCGCTCGCCCCGTGCAGGAGCGGCCACACGACGTCGGGACGGTGCTTGTCCAGGAAGGGCAGGAGCGTCGCGTCGAGGTCGTGCACGGACACCTCGAGCCCTGCGGCGCGCAAGCTCTCTGCGACGCGTCGACCAGACCTCAGGGACACGTCTCGCTCGTGCGAGAGGCCGCCGGCGAGGATGACGACGTGTCCGCCGGGCTGTGCCCCAACGTTTCCATCTCCGAGGTGAACCTGCAGGTCAGAGGGACGGTCACGACCGGTCGAACCTGCCGAGGAGCTCACCTCGTGACGGTCTGCACGGTCTGCGTCCTCGTCGATCGGGGAGGGGATGCCGGTGGTCGTGTCCACGAACGGACTCCTTGTCGCTGAGCCCTCTGCGCGCGGTCGAGCGACGGGCTCACGGGTGAGATGGCGGCGGTGATCAGGCGAGGTCGGGCGAGGGGTTCTCGACGTCCGTGAGGTCCGGGTCCAGAGCGGTCCCGGTCCCGAAGATCTCGACGAGCTCGCGTTCGGCGTTCACGACCCCGGCGAGCCGGCGCACGCCCTCGCGGATGCGGTCGGGGGTCGGGAAGCAGAAGGAGAGGCGGACGTGGTCGGCTCCGGTGCCGTCCGCGTAGAAGGCCGTCCCGGGGACGTAGGCGACCCGTGCCGTGACGGCCCGTGGGAGCATCGATCGCGCGTCGAGGCCTTCCGGGAGCCGGACCCACGTGTAGAAGCCCCCGTCGGGGACCGTCCAGCGAGCCGTCGGCAGGTGCTCGGAGAGCGCGCCGATCATCGCGTCACGACGCTCGCGGTAGAGCTCGCGGAACTGCTTGATCTGGCCCTTCCAGTCGCAGGTGTCCAGGTAGGCCGCGATCGCGAGCTGCGACGCGTTCGACGGGCACAGGATCGCCGACTCGCTCGCGAGGACGAGCTTCTCCCGGACAGCGTGCGGCGCGACGACCCAGCCGACCCGGTAGCCCGGTGCGAAGGTCTTCGAGAAGGAACCGAGGTAGAGCACGCCGTCCTCGTCGAGCGAGCGGAGCGCGGGGAGGGTCTGACCGTCGAAGCCGAGGAGGCCGTAGGGGTTGTCCTCGACGACGAGCACGCCGTGGCGGCGCGCGATCTCCAGCACCCGGGGCCGTCTCTCGGCGGACAGGCTCACACCGGCCGGGTTGTGGAAGTTCGGCACGGTGTAGAGCAGCTTGACCTGTCGACCGTCGGCGGCGAGGGCGGTGAGCGTCTCCTCGAGCGCCTCGGGGACGAGGCCGTGCTCGTCGAGCGGCACGTGGACCACGTCGGCCTGGTAGGAGCGGAAGACGCCCAGCGCGCCGACGTAGCTCGGCGCCTCGGCCACCACGACGTCGCCCGGATCGATGAAGATCCTCGTCACGAGGTCGAGCGCCTGCTGGGACCCGGTCGTCACGACGACGTCGTCGGGGTGGCAGTCGATGCCCTCGAGCCGGACGACGTCGAGGATCTTCTCCCGGAGCGTCTCGTCTCCCTGCCCGGAGCCGTACTGGAGAGCCGTGGTGCCGCGGGTGGCCACGAGTCGCTGCATCGTCTCGGCGATCGTGTCGAGCGGCAGACCCTCGAGGTACGGCATCCCGCCGGCGAGGGAGACGACCTCGGGACGGTTGGCGACTGCGAAGAGCGCCCGGATCTCCGACGCGCGCATGCCGTGCGCACGCTCTGCGTAGGCGCCGAACCACGGGTCCAGGCGGGTGCCACCGGAGGCCGGCTGCTGCGGGGGAGTCGTGGGCGCGGTCACGCCTCCCAGTCTGGCACGGCGGATCGGGGGATCCCGTGAAGACGCCGGAGGGCGGACCGCTCGTGGCGGTCCGCCCTCCGGCGGGTGCGTGGACGAGGTGTCAGGCCGTCGTGGCCAGGACGGCGTCGATCTCCTCGGTCAGCGCGCGCTTCGGGCGAGCGCCGATGATCGATCGCTGGAGCTCTCCGCCCACGTAGACGTTGAGGGTCGGGATCGAGACGATGCCGTAGGCGCCCGTCGTCTCGGGGTTCGCGTCGGTGTCGAGCTTCGCGATCTTGATCTTGTCGCCGTACTCCTCGGAGAGCTCCTCGAGGATGGGCGCGACCTGACGGCACGGGCCGCACCAGGTGGCCCAGAAGTCGACGAGGACGGGGACGTCCGACTCGAGGACCTCGTCGCGGAACGTGGCGTCGGTGACGGGAACGGTGGCCATGCGTGACCTCCAGGGTGGAGTGCGACGAGGACGACCTGCGTCGCGGGACGGATGGGGAGATGGTGAGACGTCAGGCGCGGATCTCGGCGAGGGCCTCGGGGAGCTCTTCCGGGTTCGGGGTCTCGGGCGTGCCGGCGAGGTCGGCCAGACCCGCGGCGTCGGCGAGCTCGGTGAGGTAGCGCTGGGCGTCGAGGGCGGCGGAGCAGCCGGAGCCGGCCGCGGTGATCGCCTGGCGGTAGGTGTGGTCGACCAGGTCGCCGCACGCGAAGACGCCGGCGAGGTTGGTCGCGGTGGTGCGCCCGACGACCTGGACGTAGCCGTCCTCGTCGAGGTCCACCTGGCCGGCGAGGAGCTCGCTGCGCGGCTCGTGCCCGATCGCGACGAAGAGCCCGGTGGCGGGCAGCTCGCTCTCGGCGCCGGTCACCGTGTCGCGCAGGCGCACGCCCTCGACCTTGTTCTGCCCGTCGATGCCGATGACCTCGGCGTTCCACGCGAAGTCGATCTTCGGGTCGGCGAAGGCCCGGTCGGCCATGATCTTCGAGGCACGCAGCTCGTCGCGGCGGTGCACGATCGTGACCTTCTGCGCGAACCGCGTGAGGAAGGTGGCCTCCTCCATCGCGGAGTCGCCACCGCCGACGACGGCGATGTGCTGGTCGCGGAAGAAGAACCCGTCGCACGTGGCGCACCAGGACACCCCGCGCCCGGACAACCGCTTCTCGTCGTCGATGCCGAGCTCACGGTAGGCCGAGCCCGTCGCGAGGATCACGGCACGCGCGCGGTACGTGTCGCCGTTGCCCGTCACGACGGTCTTCACCGGGCCGTCGAGCTCGAGCGACGTGGCGTCGTCCCACTCGACCCGGGCGCCGAAGCGCTCGGCCTGCTTGCGCAGCGACTCCATGAGGTCCGGACCCATCACGCCGTCCGGGAAGCCGGGGAAGTTCTCGACGTCCGTCGTGTTCATGAGCGCACCACCGGCGGTCACCGATCCCGCCAGCACCACGGGCGCCAGGCCCGCACGGGCGGCGTAGATCGCCGCGGTGTAGCCCGCAGGACCCGATCCCACGATGATCAGGTTCTCGACGGTCGGCTGCTCGGTCACGTGATGCTCCTCGGTGTCGGTGCGCGACGTACCGGTCGCGCGATGTGGTGAACGCTGGCGACGGCGCATCTGTTCCGCGTCACCGCCCACGCGTCCCACGGTACGGCGTCCTGCCGTCGTGGTGCTCCGCCGACGCTCGGGGGGCCGGCCGGACCGGTGCCGAGGGCTGCTGCGCCCGGCTCCGGGCGCAGCAGCCGTCCTGCTCAGGAGAGCAGGATCTCGTTGATCTCCATACGGTTCTCACCGGTCGCGTTCTGCGGCAGCTCGGTGAACCACAGCACGATCGACTCGGCCTCGACGGGGGCCTCGAACGTGAACTCGACGCCCGGCGAGAGCGGACCGGACGCCAGCACCTCGCCCTCGGTGGGGGTGGACGGCGACGTCGCGCGGATCTCGACGTTGCCGCCGTTCACCGCCGAGTCGATGACGATCGTCTGCACCGGTGCCTTCTGCTCGAGGACGACCGCGAAGCCGATGCCGTCCTTGAGCCCGGCGAAGTCGGGGCTGTTGTACCGGCGGGTGTACCAGAACGTCTCGGGCTGTCCGTCGAACGCCAGCGCGACGGCCTCCGGGTGCTCGCCCTCGTTGCCGGGGTCGGCGTCTCCCTGGGGGTCCAGGGCCTGGCCCGACGCGATGACGGGGCGGACCTCGGGTGCCGGGGCCGGCTCCTCGCCGCCGTCGTCGGTCGCGCCGGCCTCACCCTCCGCGGGGGTCTCGGCGCCGGCCGTCTCCCGGCCGTCGGACTGCACGGCGGGGGAGAAGCCGTCGAACGCGGTGTTGACCGCCCAGAAGACGCCCGCGCCGACGAGGAGGACGACGAGCACGAGCACGAACGGCGTCGCGTTGAAGCGGCGCGGTCCCCGGCGCGGGACGGGCTCGCCCCAGCTGTTCTCGGCACGGGGCTCCACGGGCTCGTGGGCGGCCGGCGGCGGGCCCTCGGGCTGGTCGAACACCGGCGCGTAGGAGGCTGGCGCACCGGCGGGGACGGCGTACGCCTCGGTCGCCGCGGTCCCGGCGTCGTACGTGGAGGGCGGCGGCGGCACGGGCGGAGCGCCGTTCGCGGTGCCACCGACCGCCGTCGTCCCCGCACCCGTCGCGTCCTGGCCGTACGTCGCGGCCCCGGCCGCGTATCCCGCGGCGGCGTACCCCGCGGAACCGGGGACGGCACCGACGCGGTGGATCCTGCCCGTGGCGGGACGCCGGACGGGGGAGCGGGCGGGGGCGTCCCGGGCGGGGCCGAGGCCCCGCCGTCGAACGCCGTCCGGACGGACTGCCGGCTCACGCCCGCGGCGGCGGCCCCCGCGCCGGGCTGGACGAACGCGGGCAGCGCGGCCACGACGGAGACCTCGCCCCACGGCTCGAGCGCGGCGACCACGTCCGCAGGGGTGCTCGGACCGGCGCCCTCGGCGGGGTGCGTCCACGACGCGGCGTCGCCGGTGGAGGCCGTGAACGTCTCGCTGCACAGCTCGTCGAGCTCTGCGGGCACGTCCGACCGGACGGCGGACGGCGGGAGCGCACGGTCGTCCGCGAGCTGCGCGGGCAGGGGGTGGATCGCGGCCGCGGAGATCCACGGGACGTCGAGCGACGGGCCCGCCCAGCGGGCCGTCATCGCGTAGTAGAGGAGGGCCACGAGCCCGACGGCGTCCGCCCGGGACGTGCGCGCGGGGTCCTGCTGGTCCTGCCCGGCGACGCCCGCGTCGAGGCCCAGCCCCGTCACGACGACACGGCTCCCGTCCACCCGGACGGCGTCTGGCCGCAGCGCGAGGTGGTGCACCCCGCGGCGCCGGGCCGCCTCGAGCGCGGCGGCGGCCTCGCCGACGATCGCGCGGGCCTGCTGCGGGTCGACGATGCCGCCCGCGACGACCTCGGCGAGCGTGATCCCGACGAACGGCTCCGTGACGACGTACGCCGCGCCGTCCTCCGCCCCGACGTCGAGGACGCGGGTGAGGCGGGGATCGGCGACGAGCGCGGCGCGCCGCGCGGAGTCGAGCGCGTCGGCGACGTGCGCGCCGGTGACGAGCGAGACGCGCACCGGCCGGTCGAGGATCTGGTCGTGCGCCGACCAGGCCGTGACGTCGGCGAGGTCGGACGGGAGCTGCTCGTCCAACCGATAGCGGGCGACGAGCAGTGTTCCTGGGGCCACGCCGTTCACCGGACCTCCTTCGGGGGACTCGTGGTCGACACCACCACATGGTACGCGGGCCCGGAATGCCCGGATGTCCAGGCAAAAGACCGTCGGCGCGCCCTGCGCGACGGCGGGCCGGCTCCGGCCCTCATCGCCGCACGAGACGTCGGACGCGGCCGAGGACCGGTGCGAGGAGCTGGTCGAGCTCGCGCACGCGCAGGACCTTGAGGCCGCCGACGTAGACGGCGGTCATGACGACGCCGACGACCCCGACGACGACCACCGCGTGCCACCACGAGAGGCCGTAGACGTCGCCGAGGAACCGGCCGTGGAGCTGGAGCAGGCCCCAGCCCACGCCGGCGCTGACGAGCGCCGCGAGGACGGCCTTGACGTGCATGCGCACGATGCGGAAGCCGTCGAGGCCGCGCAGCGTGCGGCGCAGCCCGACGGTCCGCAGGGCCACCGCGACGACGTTCGACAGGCTCATCGCCGCACCGACCCCGACGACCCACCACTGCGGGTCGAGCGTGCGGGTCGCGAGCCACGACACGCCGACGAGCACGATCGTGCCCGGCACCTGGATCCAGAAGACGGTGCGCCCGTCCTCGAAGGCGTAGTAGACCCACTTCATGAGGACCATGCCGCCGAGCGGGACGAGGCCGAACGCCATCGCGACGAGGACCTGCGAGACGGCCGCGCCCGAGGCGGCGTCGACGGACGGCACGAGGAGCTTGGTGATGGGCAGCGCGAGGACGACGAACACGGCGGTCGCGAACACCGTGAACACACCGACCGTGCGGACGCCGCGCGACAGGTCGTGCCGCACGCGCGCGACGTCGCCGGCGTGCGCGGCGGCGCTCATCCCGGTGAACAGCGCGGTCGCGATCGACACCGTGACGAGCGAGTGGGGGAGCAGGTAGATCATGAGCGCCTGCGTGTAGGCCGCGTTGCCGGCCACCGTGAGGGAGTCGGCGAACGTCGCGGGGGCGCCGGCGGTGAGGCCCGTGACGACGCCCAGCGCGCCCGGGTCGTCGGCGTACCGCCCGAACGCGTCGGTGAGCGCGGCGCGCGGCGCCTCGCTCGCGAACCGCGTCGTGAACAGCACGCCGACCTGCTCGAGGAGCACGGCCGCGAACGTCCACAGCGCGACCTGGCCGGCCGACCGCAGGCCGATGCCGCGCAGGCCGAACCGGACGTGCCACCGGAACCCCGCGCGCCACAGCGGCACCAGCAGGATCAGGGCCTGTGCCGCGACGCCCAGCGTCGCCGTCCCGGCCAGCAGCGCGATCTTCGGTCCGTCCCACTGCGACAGGTCGTCGACGTTGCCCGTCGCCGCCGGCCCGTACACCGCGATGAAGGCCGCGAACCCGGCGATCGACACGACGTTGTTGAGCACCGGCGCCCACATGAACGGCCCGAACTGGCCGCGCGCGTTGAGCACCTGGCCGAGCAGCGTGTAGAGGCCGTAGAAGAAGAGCTGTGGGGTGCACCAGAAGGCGAACGCGACGGCGAGCGACATCTGGGGCGTGGTCCAGCCCGGGCCGGTGTACAGCGCGACGAGGATGCTCGCCCCGGCCGTGAGCAGGGCCGAGACCGCGAGCAGCACCACGCCCGAGAGCGTGAGGAGCTTGTCCAGCCGCTCCTGCGTGTTGTGGGCCCGGTAGGCCCGCACGATCTGCGGCACGAGCACCGCGTTGAGCACGCCGCCCGCGAGGATCGCGAACAGCACGTTGGGGATCTTGTTCGCGACGTCGAACGCGTCGGCGACGAGGCCCGTGGTCCCGATCGCCGCGACGAGCAGGACGTTGCGCACCAGGCCGAGCGCCCGCGAGACGAACGTCCCGGACGCCATGAGCGCCGACGACCGGCCGAGGCCCCCGGACCGCGCTCCCGCCGACGACCCGTCGGTCGCGGGCGCGTCGGTCGCCCCCGCCTCGGCGACCTCGTCCGGCGTGCCCGACGCCGCGGGGTCGCCCGGGAGGGTCGACGGCCCGGGTGCGCCGCCGCGCGTCGTGCCCGGCCGGTCGCCGTGGCCCGCGCCCGGAGGGCGGGCGTGGCGCGGAACGCCGGTCACGGGCGTGGCTCGCCGTCGGACGGGGGCGGAGCGGGCTGGTCGACAGTCGCCCCGGCGAGGCGGCGCGGCGAGCGTCCCCGGCGCACGGTCCGCCAGATGCCGGCGACCATCCCGACCGCGAGGAGGACGGCGACGACGACGGTCCCGACGGACTCCCAGTCCGCGCGCACCCGGACGACGAACTGCTGCGGCTCGGCGACGCGGACGTCCGGACGCGCCGCGCTGACCACCTCGACGTCGACGACCACGTTGACGCTGCCCGCGGCCTCGACCGGCACCTGCACCGTGACCTCGGAGCCGGCCGGGATCGTCGCCGTCTCGCGGTCGGGCGCCTTCAGGCGGGGCTCGTCGGGACGCAGGACGACCTGCACGACCGCGTCCTGCGCCAGGTCGTTCTGCAGCCGGACCGGCAGGCTCTGCTGCTCGGCGAGCAGGAGGATCGAGGAGCCGCGCACGATGGAGATGCTCCCCGTGACGGACCGCGCCGCCTGCTCGGCCTGCCGGACCGCGTCGGACCGCGCCGGGGGCGCGGTGCGGAAGGCGACCGACGTCGGCGTGACGAACCCCGTCTCGAGCGGGCGCGTGAGCGCCGCGGGGTCGGGCGCCACCGTGGCGAACGCGGCCAGGTCGTCGCGGGACCGCACGAGCGCGCGGAGCTCCGTCGTCGGCATCTCGTCCGCCGCCGGCGAGCTCTCGGGCAGCGCGGTGCGCCCGACCTCCGGGACGGGCGCGGCGAGCAGGTCGTCGACGGGCACGACGTCCACCCAGGCCGCGGACCCGAGAGCGGCGAGGCGTGCCGTGAACGCCGCGGGGTCGGGGTCCCACGCGCGCGGCAGCGCGACGAGGACGTTCCGCAGGTCGGCCGGGCGCTCGCGGGCGATGACCGCGGTCTCGGCGAGGAGCCGCTGCGTCGTCACGGGCTCGGCGCTGCCACCGGCGGCGAGGAGGCCGGTGAGCACCGGGTCGGGGACGAGGGCCGTGACGTCCCCCGCCGACGTCGACACGCGTGCGCTCCCCGTGGGCGTGTACGTGAGGGAGGAGTCGGGGGCGAGCGCGTCGCCGCCCACCACGACGGTCGACGCTCCCGACGCCGCGGCGAGCGTCACGGTCGGGACGTCGGGGACCGTCTCCGCGGGCCACGCGAGGTCGGTCCGCCAGGCCGCCGTGGCCGGCGGTTCCTCGGGGACCGCCGGGACGGGGTCGGCGCCGGGGAGCGGCGTGCCCTCCGGCAGGGCGACGTTCGCGTGGGCGTACGCCGCGACGTCGGGGTCGTAGGCGCGCAGCGCGAACGTCGTCCGCTGCTCGGCGGCCGTGAGCACGCCGCTCGCCCACCGCGTCACCGCCGGGTCCGGGGACGCCTGCGCGGCCGCGACGAGCGCCGGGTCGACGACCCAGCCGACCTGCGACGTCGCCCCGGTCGCGCCCGTGACCCGGTGCAGGCGTCCCGGCTCGTCCTCCGTGCCCACCGCGTCGGACAGCGCGTCGTCGTACGTCTCGGGGTCGGGGTCGACGGGCGGGCCGGTGACGGCGGCGAGGACGCTCAGCCGCACCGGCGCGACGTCTCCCGAGGGCGCCCACACGACGAAGGTGCGCTGCACGGCGAGGCGCTCCCCGCCGTCGGACACCCGCACGGCGAGCCCGCGCGGCCCCCAGTCGCTCGCGGTGCCGAGGCCCAGCTCGGCCGCCGTCACGGAGAACGAGACCTGCACCGTGGCGCCGGGCGCGATCGGGTCGGGCGTCTCGCGCGCGGCGAGGTTGCCCGGGAGGCCCGAGGCGTCTGCGGTGGCCCAGGCGTCGAGCGCCGAGCGGGTCACCGCCGCGCCGCGCTGGACACCCAGGTCGACGACGGGTGTCTCGAGCGTGCGGTCCGTGCCGTTGGCGACGGTCGCGGTCAGCGCCAGCGTGCCTCCCGCGGGGAGCACCCCGGGGGACAGCGCGTCGACCGTGACGGTGACCTCGCCGTCGGTCGGGGCGACGTCCGCGGTGAGCACGGACGGGGTGGCGCGGCTCGTGACCGGGGCGAGGACCGTGAGGACCAGCAGGAGGAGAGCGAGCAGCACGGCCGGGGCGGCGTGGTGCACGCGCGCGCCGCGAGGGTCGGAGGACGTCATGGGTGGTCGGTGGGGCTCCGGGGGGCGGGCGGTGGCGGCCCGCCCGGCGCGTCGGTCGGCCGGCGGGACGAACGGACGATCGTCCCGGTCACCCTACTCGTGATCGTCCCGTGGAACCGCGCAGGTCGACCGGCGAGGACGCTGTGCGCGACGAGGGCGATCCGTCGCTCGTTCGGGTAGGCGAGGCGCTCGGGCAGCTCGTCGACCGGGACCCAGGCGACGTCCTCCGCCTCGCCGTCGGGATCTCCCTCGACCGTGAGGTAGCCGCCCGTCGCACGGAGCAGGAAGTGGTGCACGACCTTGTGGACGCGGCGGTCGTCCCCCGTGAACCAGTAGTCGATGACGCCGAGGGGCTCGCGGACCTCGCCCCGGATGCCCGTCTCCTCCGCGATCTCGCGGACCGCCGCCTGCTCGGGCGTCTCCGTGCCCTCGAGGTGGCCCTTCGGGAGGCACCACTCGAGGCGGCCACCCCGGTTGCGGCGCGCGATGACCGCGGCGCTCGGGCGGCCGGTGGTGTCGTCGATGACGAGCCCTCCCGCCGACACCTCCTCCACGACGGGGAGCGGGGAGGGCACCGGCGCGGCCCGGGCGCGCGGGTCGATGTGCAGGGGATGTCCGCCCGGCGGGGCGGGGACGGCGACGGGACGGTCCGGGCCGCGACCCGTGGTCGTCGGACCCCTGTCGCCCGGTCCACCGGCGCCCGGAACCCTCCGGGGGTCGTCGGCGCGCGCAGGGGTGGACATGCACCAACACTACCGAGTGGCGCTCCGCCGACCGTCCGATCTGGCAGGCTTGGGTGTCGTGCCCACGCCAGCGTCCCCCCCGCCGACTCCCGCGTCGCTCGAGCTGCAGCGTCGCGCCCTCGCCGTGCTCACCGAGCTCGCGCCGGCCGCGATCGAGCTGGGCGAGGCGTTCCGCTCGGCAGGGCACGAGCTCGCGCTCGTCGGCGGGCCGGTGCGCGACGCGTTCCTCGGACGGGCGAGCAACGACCTCGACTTCGCGACGTCGGCGTCCCCGGACGAGACCCAGGCCCTGCTCGCCCGGTGGGGCGACGCGCACTGGGACATCGGCAAGGAGTTCGGCACGATCGGCGCCAAGCGGTTCTCGCCCGAGATCGTCGTCGAGGTGACGACGTACCGCTCGGACGAGTACGACGCGGCGTCCCGCAAGCCGGTCGTCGCGTTCGGCGACACGCTGGAGGGCGACCTGTCGCGGCGCGACTTCACGGTCAACGCCATGGCGGTGCGGGTCCCCGACATGACCTTCGTCGACCCGTTCGACGGCCTCGGCGACCTCGCGCGCCGCGTGCTGCGCACGCCCATCGCTCCCGAGCGCTCGTTCGACGACGACCCGCTGCGCATGATGCGCGCGGCGCGGTTCGCGGCGCAGCTCGGGTTCGGCGTCGACGGCGGGACGCTCGCCGCGCTCGTCCTCATGACCGACCGCGTGCAGATCGTCTCCGCCGAGCGCGTGCGCGACGAGCTGTCCAAGCTCCTGTGCGCGGCCGAGCCACGACGCGGTCTCGAGGTGCTCGTCGACACCGGGCTCGCGGACCACGTGCTGCCCGAGCTGCCGGCGCTCAAGCTCGAGATCGACGAGCACCACCGGCACAAGGACGTCTACGAGCACTCCCTCACGGTGCTCGACCAGGCGATCGCGCAGGAGACCGGGCCCGACGGCGCCGTCCCCGCACCCGACCTCGTCCTGCGGCTCGCCGCGCTGCTCCACGACGTCGGCAAGCCCCCGACGCGCCGGTTCGAGCCGGGCGGGGGCGTCAGCTTCCACCACCACGAGGTCGTCGGCGCCAAGATGGTCGCGAAGCGGCTCAAGGCTCTGCGCTACGACAAGCAGGTCGTGAAGGACGTCGCCCGGCTCGTCGAGCTGCACCTGCGGTTCCACGGCTACGGCGACGGCGCGTGGACGGACTCCGCGGTGCGGCGGTACGTCACCGACGCCGGACCCCTGCTCGAACGGCTGCACCGCCTCACGCGGGCCGACTGCACGACCCGCAACCGCCGCAAGGCGCAGCGGCTGCGGGAGTCGTACGACGACCTCGAGCGGCGCGTCGCCGACCTCCGGGCGAAGGAGGAGCTCGACGCGGTCCGGCCCGACCTGGACGGGCAGCAGATCATGACGATCCTCGGCATCCGCCCGGGCCCGGTCGTCGGGCGCGCGTACAAGCACCTCCTGGAGCTGCGGCTCGACCGCGGCCCCGTCGACGAGGCCGTCGCGCGCGAGGACCTCCTGCGGTGGTGGGCCGAGCAGCCGGAGTCGTCGGCCTCCTGACCCGGGTCGGCGTGCAGGCGTGGGGCGGGCCTGGGTGAGCGCGGCCTGGGATGGGCGCCGGACGAGGCGCTCCGGGGCGGCCGTGCCGGGTCTACCATCCGCGGTGCTCGTTCCTCGCACCGCTCCCGCCAGACCCGCCACGACCCGGCACGGCCGCCCCTCCGGCCTCGACCGGCGCCCGTCGCGTCACGACCGGCACCTTCCTGCCTCGACCGGCGCCCGTCGCGTCACGCCGACACGACCTCGTCCGACGCCGGACGGCTCGTCAGTGGCCGGACGGGACCGGGGCTCCGTGCGGGGCGACCGGGGTGCGGCGCAGGAGGAACGACAGCCCGACGGCGACGAGCATGACCGCCGTGCCCCAGACGAAGGCGTCCCCGACGCCCTCGGCGAGCGCGACCTGCGGCGACGCGCCGTCGGCCTCGTAGGCGATCGAGCGTGTCGTCATGACCGCGACGAACATCGCCGTGCCGGCGGCGCCCGCGAGCTGCTGCACCGTGCCGATCGCCGCGGAGCCGTGCGAGTAGCGGTTGGGCTGGAGCGACGACAGGGCCGTCGTGAAGAGCGGCGTGAACATGAACGCGAGCCCGAGGCTGAGCGTGACGTGCAGCGCCAGGACGAAGAACGGCGAGGAGTCGGCGTGGATCGTCGTGAAGGCCGCCAGGGCGACGGCCACGACGCTCACGCCGGGGATCACGAGCGGACGGGGGCCGACGCGGTCGAACAGGCGCCCGACCGTCGGGCCGAGCAGACCCATGAGCAGCCCGCCCGGCAGGACGATCAGACCCGTCTGCAGCGGCTCGAGGCCCATCGCGTCCTGGAGGAACAGCGGGAGCAGGATGAGCGAGCCGAACATCGCGACCATGCCGACCGCCATGATGCCGAGCGGGACGCTGAAGCCGCGCGAGGCGAAGACGCGCAGGTCGAGCAGCGCCCGGTCCTCGCGCTGCAGGCGCAGCTGACGCCACCCGAACACGCCGAGCGCGAGGGCGCCGAGCACGATCGGGATCCACGGCGCCACCACCGGGGTGTGGCGTGCGGCCTCGCCGATGCTCGACAGCCCGTAGACCAGGCCGCCGAACGCCAGCGCGGCGAGCAGGAGCGAGAGCGGGTCGAGGCGCGAGTGCGTACGGTCAGCGACGTCCCGGACGTACAGGAAGCCGAGCGCCAGGGCGAGGAGGCCGATGGGCAGCACGATGCCGAACACCCAGCGCCAGCTCAGCGTGTCGAGGATGAGGCCCGAGAGCGACGGGCCGAGCGCCGGTGCGGCCGCCATGACGATCGAGATGTTGCCCATGACCTTGCCGCGGATCGCCGGCGGGACGAGCGTCATGATCGTCGTCATGAGCAGCGGCATCATGATCGCGGTGCCCGACGCCTGGACGACGCGCCCGACGAGCAGCCAGGAGAACCCGGGCGAGAGCGCGGCGAGCAGGGTGCCCGCGCTGAAGAGCGACATTGCGAGCAGGAACGCCCCGCGCGTGCCGAGCCGCTGCAGCAGGAAGCCGCTCGCAGGGATGACCACGGCCATCGTCAGCATGAACGCCGTCGTGAGCCACTGACCGGTGCTCGCGGTGATGCCGAGGTCCGCCATCAGCGGCGCGAGCGCGACGCTCATCGTCGTCTCGTTGAGGATCACGACGAACGCCGAGACGAGCAGCAGCGCGATGACGAGGAAGTCCTCGCGGGGGAGCTTGTCGGCGCCGCCGTGCGGTGCGGCGCCCGACGGGGCGTCGACGACGGGAGCGTCGGTCACGGCGTCCGTCACCGGGTCGCGCGGCTCGAGACGGGCCGTCGTGTCGGGGGAGGGGGAGGCTGGCACGGGGGATCTCCGCTCGCGTCGTTCGGTGCGCCGGTCTCGGTCCAGGCCGGCGGAGGGCGGGGAGGCTGCGCGGTGGCAGCCCGGAGGTCGCGTGCGGAGGCACGCGACGGCGGTGTCGGGGGAGGTCGGTGGGGTGACCCGGGAGCCGGGCCGGCCGGTCCCCGCGGCGTGCGCCACGACGATCCGTACCCTGTACGACCGATCCTCATCCTGCGTTATTCCCACCGGACGTGACGACTCCTTTTCGCTCGTGGAGTCATCGGTCTGCCGTGGGCAGAAATCACCCGTCGCGCGCGCCGACCCAGGCCTCTCGTCAGGCGAGGTGCGAGGCGGAGGGGCTCGCGTCGTCGGACGTCGTGGCGTGCCCGGCGGACCCGGTGGGGCCGGCAGGCGTGCGGGCCCCCCGCGTCCACAGGACGAGCGCGGCGAGCGCGTACGCGACGGCGAGCGCGACGAACACGCCGCGCGACCACCCGGTGTCCGGGAGCGTGAAGGCGGCGAGGGCCGCGGCACCGACGAACGCGGCGTTGTAGAGGACGTCGTAGAACGCGAACGCACGCCCGCGGTACCCGTCCTCGGTGTCGCGCTGGACGATCGTGTCGACGGCGATCTTCGTGCCCTGCGCGGCGAGCCCGAGCAGGGCGGCGCCCGTGTAGACCACGGCGCGTGTCGGCGTCGTGACGAGGAGGAGGCGGCTCGCCGCGGCGAGCAGCAGCATGATCGCGATCCACGCCTGCGGACCGGTGTACCGCGACAGCGTGGGGGTGAGCACCATCGCGCCCGCTCCGCCGACGCCCGTGAGGCCGACGACGATCGCGAACGTCCCCATGCCAGCGTCCTGGTTGCCCGGGTCGAGCAGGTTGCGGGAGATGAGGATCGACGCGATGAACACGACCCCGTAGAGGAAGCGGTGCGTCGCCATCGCGAGCAGCGCCTGACCGGGGGTGCGGCGCGCGACGAGGTAGCGCGCGCCGTCGACCAGGCCCCGCGCGACCTTCGCGATCTCGCTCGTGATCGCTGCCTCGGCAGGGCGCTCGGGACCGAGCCTGCGTGCGGCCCAGCCGGAGCGCGAGGAGGGACGCGACGCCGAAGACGAGGGCCGCGCACACCAGGGCGGACGAGTCCTTGACCCGGCCCGGCTCGAACGTCAGGCCCAGGAGGAACCCGATGCCGCCGCCGACGAACGCCGCACCGGCGCCGAGCGTGGGGGTCAGCGAGTTGGCCGTGAGCAGCAGCGGGCCGTCGACGACGCGCGGGAGTCCCGCGGAGAGCCAGGAGGAAGCGGTTGACGGACAGGGCGGCGAGGCCCACCGCGTAGATCCAGCCGCTCACGCCGCCGGAGAGCATCAGGACCGCCATGCCGAGCGTGAGGACGACCCGGACGGCGTTGCCCCACACGAGGACCTGCCGGCGCTGCCAGCGGTCGAGCAGCACGCCCGCGAACGGCCCGACGATCGTGAACGGCGCGAGCATCACCGCGAACGCGCCCGCGATCGCCGCGGCCGTGCCCTGCGACTCGGGGAGAAGAACAGCAGCGACGCCAGGCCGACCTGGAACATGCCGTCCCCGGCCTGCGACACGAGCCGCACCGCGAACAGCCGACGGAAGCCCTCGAGGCGCAGCAGCCCGGAGCTCGGAGATCACACCCACACGTTCACCCTACGTTTCGTCGTGGCGGCCGGAACATGCGGTTGTCCCCCGTGCGCGACGGCGTCGGTCGGCTGCCGGTGCGCGTGGCGTCGGTCGGCTCGGGAGCGCGGTGGCGTCGGTCGGCTCGGGTTGTCGGGCGGGTGGGCGCGCCGCGTCTACCATCCGCCGCTCGTTCCTCGCGGCTCCCGCCAGACCCGCCACGACGCGGCGCGCCCACCCGCCCTCCCGGTGCCGTCTCACCGCAGGCCGTGGCTGCGGCCGCCCTCGAGAGAGAGCCTGGCTCCGCGAGGTGGAGGCCTGGCTCGCGAGGTAGAGCGTGGGTCCGCGAGACAGAGCCCCAGTCGGCGAGACAGAGCCCCGGTCGCAGGTGAGACGACGGCCGAGCGGGTGGGGCGGGCTCGGATGCGAAGGGCGTCGAGCCGCGCTCGTGAACCCACGGCCGACAGACCGTGGCGAGGGCGCGGCAGCCCGAGCACCGAGAACGCCCCACCCGTGAACCGGACCAGAGCCCTACCTCGGAGCGTTCAGATCAGCGCTCGACCGTGTCGGTCGCGCTGATCCTGCGCTCCGTTCCGGGCGAGTGCCTCGTTCCTCGGCCCTCACCCTTCACGGCGCTCCGGATCAGCGCTCGACCTCGCCGGCGATGAAGGCCTCGAGCTGGGCGCGGCCCTTCGTGTCCTCCATCTGGACCGGCGGGGACTTCATGAAGTAGGTCGACGCCGAGAGGATCGGGCCGCCGACGCCGCGGTCCTTCGCGATCTTCGCGGCGCGGACGGCGTCGATGATGATGCCGGCCGAGTTGGGGGAGTCCCACACCTCGAGCTTGTACTCGAGGCTCAGGGGGACCTCGCCGAACGCGCGCCCCTCGAGGCGCACGTACGCCCACTTGCGGTCGTCGAGCCACGCGACGTAGTCCGACGGGCCGATGTGGACGTTGCGGTCCTCCGTCTTGCCGGCGAGGGCACCGGTGAGGTTGGAGGTCACGGCCTGGGTCTTCGAGACCTTCTTGGACTCCAGGCGCTCGCGCTCGAGCATGTTCTTGAAGTCCATGTTGCCGCCGACGTTGAGCTGGTACGTGCGGTCCAGCACGACGCCGCGGTCCTCGAACAGCTTGGCGAGCACGCGGTGCGTGATCGTGGCGCCGACCTGCGACTTGATGTCGTCGCCGACGATCGGCACTCCGGCCTCCTCGAACTTCGCGGCCCACTCCGGGTCGGACGCGATGAACACGGGGAGCGCGTTGACGAACGCCACGCCGGCGTCGATCGCGGCCTGCGCGTAGAACTTCGCGGCGGCCTCGGACCCGACGGGCAGGTAGCAGACGAGCACGTCGACCTGGGCCTCGCGCAGCGCCGCGACGACGTCGACCGGCTCGGCGTCCGACTCCTCGATCGTCTGCGCGTAGTACTTGCCGATGCCGTCGAGCGTCGGGCCGCGCTGGACGGTCACGCCGAGCGGCGGGACGTCCGCGATCTTGATCGTGTTGTTCTCGGACGCGCTGATCGCCTCGGAGAGGTCGAAGCCGACCTTCTTCGCGTCGACGTCGAACGCCGCCACGAACTCGAGGCTCGACACGTGGTAGTCGCCGAACTGCACGTGCATGAGGCCCGGGACGGTGCTGCTCGGGTCGGCGTCACGGTAGAAGTGCACGCCCTGGACCAGAGACGATGCGCAGTTGCCTACGCCGACGATGGCGACGCGGATGGAGGTCATCCTCGCTCCTTGGTGTTCGAAGTTCCAGGGTCCTCGGGTCGCCATGCGCCGTCGGGCTCCTGCTCGGGTGGTTCCGCAGGATGCGGGGTGCTGCTGGGTCGTCCGCGACCGCTCCCTCGGGGGTGCCCGAAGGTCCGGTCGCGCTCGGTGGTGATGAGACCGTCGAGCCAGCGCACCTCGCGCTCGACCTGCTCGAGTCCGTGGCGCTGCAGCTCGAGCGTGTACTCGTCGAGCCGCTCGCGGGTGCGTGCCGCGGACTCCCTGACCGCCTCCAGCCTCTCCGTGAGCCGGGTACGCCGGCCCTCGAGGATGCGGATGCGGGTCTCGGCGTCGGTCTGCGCGAAGAACGCGAACCGGACGTCGAAGCTCTCGTCCTCCCACGCGGCGGGCCCTGAGGAGGCCAGCACGCTCTGGAGGTGTTCCTTGCCCTCGGCCGTCAGCTCGTAGACGATGCGCGCCCGCTTGCCCGACAGGGCCGGGGCGAGCGCCGTCTGCGCCGCCGTCTGCTCGGTCCCCGTGATGAGGCCGCGCGCGACGAGCGACTTCAGCGCCGGGTACAGCGAGCCGTACGACAGCACGCGGAACGAGCCGAGCATGATGTTGAGCCGCTTGCGCAGCTCGTAACCGTGCAGCGGTGACTCGTTGAGCAGGCCGAGGATCGCGGTCTCGAGCACCGGTGTCTTGCTGCGCACGATCCCACCTCCTGCCTGCCGCCTGTGTCGCCGGCCGACCGGCCGAAGAACCCGATGTATCGAGTCGATACATCGGAAGGTTAGGTCCTTCCGAGGTGTCGCGCAATGCCGGCTCGCCGGTGAGACGCGCGTCACCGGTCCGCCGAGGTTTGTGAAGGACCCGGGGAGGCGCGGGGACGCCGGGGCGAATCAATGGGGCAGCATCGGCCGATCGGCGCCGCAGGCCCTTGTGCGCGCAGGGCGACGCCCTATTGTTCAGGGTGGTCCGCCGTGTGCCGGCCCCGTGCCCGACGACGTCCCTCGCCTCAAGCGGGGGACGCGGCGTCGGACCCCGGGCCGGGTCGTGACGGGCCACGAGCGCGCACCAGGGCGCTCTCCGCTCGCCCCCCAGAGGAAGGTAGACCGTGGCGCGATCCACGAGGACGAAGGGACGGACGACCGCCAGCGGGCGTCGTCGCTTCTTCGACTACCCGCGTTCGCGCGTCCAGGGCTTCCGTCGGTGGCTGCCGTCGTGGCGCGTCGTCGTCGGGACGATGCTCACGGGCGTCGCGCTCGTCGCGGGCGTGATCGTCGCCGCGTGGTTCACGACCGAGGTCCCCGACGAGCTCCCGAGCGTCGACGCGCAGACCTCGACGGTCTACTGGGGCGACGGCACGACGACGATGGGCACCTACGCCATCGAGAACCGCGAGATCGTCGACTACGCGACGCTGCCCGAGTACGTGGGCGACGCCGTCGTGGCGTCGGAGGACCGGACCTTCTGGACGAACTCGGGCGTCGACGTCAAGGGCATCGCGCGCGCCTTCTACAACAACATCAAGGGCGGCGGGCGGCAGGGCGCCTCGACGCTCACGCAGCAGTACGTCGAGCGGTACTACACCAACACGGTGACCGACTACGCGGGCAAGGCGCGCGAGGCCATCCTCGCCGTGAAGATCACGCAGCAGCAGGAGAAGTCCCAGATCCTCGGGAACTACCTCAACACGATCTACTTCGGTCGCGGGGCGTACGGCATCGAGGCGGCCTCGCAGAAGTACTACGGCAAGCCGGCCGCCGAGCTGAGCCTCTCGGAGTCCGCGATGATCGCGGGCATCATCCCCAGCCCGACGAACTGGGACCCGGCGAACGCCCCGGAGCAGGCGGCGCACCGCTGGGAGCGCACGCTGGACCTCCTGCTCGAGGACGGGCACGTCTCCAAGGCCGACCACGACGCGGCGATCGCCGCGGGGTTCCCCCAGCCGATCGAGTACGTGAAGTCCAACAAGTACGCCGGCCCGACGGGGTACCTCCTCGGCATGGTCGAGGCGGAGCTGGCGGCGAACGACATCACCGAGGACATGCTGCAGAGCAAGGGGTACAAGGTCACCACGACCATCGACCCCGCGATGCAGCAGGCGGCGGTGGACACGGCGAACTCGATCCCGCGCACGCCCGAGCAGGACGCCAACCCGGCGTCGCCGAACCTGCGCGCGGCCATCGTGTCGATCGACCCCAACGACGGGTCGATCCGCGCGCTGTACGGCGGCCAGGACGCGGTGGAGCAGGCCTACAACAACGCGACGCGCGGTGCCGCGCAGGGCGGGTCGACGTTCAAGCCGTTCACCCTCGTCGCCGCGCTCGAGGCCGGGCACACGCTCGACGAGCGCTTCGACGGCAACCAGCCGATGACGTTCCCCGGAGCGAACGACGGCGCGGACTGGAAGGTCACGAACTTCGGGTTCAACTCGTGGGGCAACATCGACCTGGTCACGGCGACGGCGAACTCCGTGAACACGGTCTACGCGCAGCTCAACATCGCCGTGGGACCCGACAAGACCGCCGAGGTCGCGCACCGCGCGGGGATTCGCGAGGACACCGAGGTGGCCGCGAACGCGGCGAACGTGCTCGGTACCGCGACGGTCACCCCGCTCGAGCTGACCAACGCCTACGCGACCTTCGCGGCCCAGGGCCAGCGGTCGACGCCGCACATCGTGGCAACCGTCGTCGACGCGCACGGACGCCTCGTCTACGAGGCGCCCGGGACCGACAAGAGGACGAAGCAGTTCGAGCCCGACGTGATGGCGGCCGCGACCTACGCCATGACGCAGGTCGTCGAGAGCGGGTCGGGCGAGCCGGCGAAGGCGCTGGGGCGTCCGACAGCCGGCAAGACGGGCACCTCGAACGACAACAAGTCGGCGTGGTTCGCGGGATACACCCCGCAGCTCGCGACCGTCGTCGGGCTGTACCAGGTCGGTGCCGACGACTCGCAGGAGTCGATCACGCCCTTCGGCAAGTGGGCGACGTGGAGCGAGCCCGCGATGACCGGTGGTACCTGGCCGGTCGAGGCGTGGACGTCGTACATGCAGGCGGCGACGGCGAACATGCCCGTCGCGGACTTCCCGGAGTACGTCCCCCCGCGGAAGCCGCAGCCCACCGAGACGCCGACGGAGACACCGACGGAGGAGCCCACCGAGGAGCCCACGGAGGAGCCGCCGCCCGTCGAGCAGCCCGAGAACGTCATGGTCCCGGGAGTCGTCGGCATGGAGCAGGGCGCCGCGCGCGCCGCGCTCCAGGCGGCCGGGCTCAAGGTGCGGGTCACCGAGGAGTTCTCCGACCAGCAGCCGCGCGGGTTCGTGCTGAGCCAGTCGTCGATGGCCGAGGTGCCCCCGGGTTCCACGATCTCGATCGTCGTGTCGAAGGGTCCGGACCCGGCGACCCAGCCGACCGAGGAGCCGACCCAGGATCCCGAGCCGACCGAGGAGCCGACGGACGGCGAGACCGAGGAGCCGCCACCGGGCGGCGGCGGTGGGGCCGGAGGTGGTGGCGCCGGCGGCGGCGGTGCCGGCGGTGGTGGCGGAGGCTGACGCCACCCACGGATTTCCCGGGCCCCGCCCCGTGCGGGTAGCCTGGGGAGCTGCTGTCCACGCCGACGCCCGCCCGCCTGGGTGAGCGACGACGTCGGGCAGCAGGTGCGCGAGAGCGCACAGCAGTGCATGAACGAACCCTCCTGTCACGGATGGACCGTGGCCGCGAAGACCAGAGGAGGTGGGTTACCCGCATGCGCCAGTACGAACTGATGATCATCCTCGACCCTGAGGTCGAGGAGCGCACCGTCGCCCCGTCGCTCGACAAGTACCTGTCGGTCATCAAGACCGACGGCGGCACCGTCGACAAGGTGGACATCTGGGGTCGTCGCCGCCTGGCGTTCGACATCAAGAAGAAGTCCGAGGGCATCTACGCGGTCGTCGACTTCACCTCGACGTCCGACACCGCCAAGGAGCTGGACCGTCAGCTCGGCCTCAACGAGGTCGTGCTGCGCACCAAGATCCTGCGCACGGACGCTCGCTGACCCTCCCCGCAGCCCCCTCTCGGCCCTCGTCCACGGGTCGTCACCACGCCGTAGCGCGTGTGGGCGTCGCGTGATGGGATGGGCCGACGCGCGAGCGGCGAGACATCGTACGAGTCGAGATTCGACGCCGACGACACCGACGAACCACGAAGGAGCAGGCCATGGCAGGTGACACCGTCATCACGGTGATCGGGAACCTCACGGGTGACCCGGAGCTGCGCTTCACCCCTGCGGGTGCGGCGGTGGCCAACTTCACGGTGGCGTCGACCCCGCGGACCTTCGACCGCCAGTCGAACGAGTGGAAGGACGGCGACACGCTGTTCATGCGCTGCTCGATCTGGCGCGAGGCCGCGGAGAACGTCGCGGAGTCGCTGACGAAGGGCATGCGCGTCATCGTGCAGGGCCGCCTCGTCCAGCGCTCGTACGAGACCCGCGAGGGAGAGAAGCGCACCGTCGTCGAGCTGCAGGTGGACGAGATCGGTCCGTCCCTGCGCTACGCCTCCGCGAAGGTCACCCGGGCACAGCGCTCGGGTGGCGGTGGCGGCGGCAACTTCGGCGGCGGCGGTGGCGGCTTCGGAGGCTCCGGCGGAGCCTCCGGCGGTGGCGGTTTCAGCGCTTCCGGCGGCGGTCAGCAGAACGACCCGTGGGCCACGGCTGGTCCCGCGTCGTCCGGTGGCTCGTTCTCGGACGAGCCCCCGTTCTGACCGTTCGCCTCACCCAGAACACCCGACATCTGGTGCCCGACGCCGCGTGAGCGGCCAGGGCGCAGATCGCACCTTGTAGAGGAGCAACACCATGGCGAAGCCTGTGGTGCGCAAGCCCAAGAAGAAGTCCAACCCGCTGAAGTCGGCCAAGATCGAGTCGGTCGACTACAAGGACACCGCGCTGCTGCGCAAGTTCATCTCCGACCGCGGCAAGATCCGCGCGCGTCGCGTGACCGGCGTCTCCGTCCAGGAGCAGCGCCAGATCGCCCGTGCGGTGAAGAACGCCCGCGAGATGGCTCTGCTGCCGTACACGTCGACGGCTCGCTGAGCGGGAAGGGGAAGAACTCATGGCCAAGCTGATCCTGACGCACGAGGTCACCGGTCTCGGTGAGCCCGGCGACGTCGTCGAGGTCAAGGACGGGTACGCCCGCAACTACCTCGTCCCGCGCAAGCTCGCCACGCCGTGGTCGAAGGGCGCCGAGTCGCAGGTCTCCGCGATCCGCAAGGCGCGCAAGACCCGCGAGATCGCGTCGCTCGACGACGCCAAGGCGATCCGCGACTCGCTGCAGTCGAAGCCGGTCGTCGTCGAGGCGAAGGCCGGCACCGCCGGTCGTCTCTTCGGCGCCGTGACGACGGCGGACATCGCGTCCGCGGTCGCCGCTGCCGGCTCGTCGGTCGACAAGCGCAAGATCGAGATCGGTCAGCCGATCAAGTCGACGGGTGACTACACGGTCTCCGTCCGCCTGCACCCCGAGGTCTCCGCGACCGTCGCGGTGAAGGTCGTCGCTGCCTGACCCAGCAGTACCCCTGAGCCCCCGGGCTCGGACGTCGAAGGCCCGGTCCCTCTCCGGAGGGGCCGGGCCTTCGTGCTGACCCGCGACGGGCTCCCGGGCGCGGAGACGGCCAGGTCACCGGTGGCCGGACGCGCCGCGCTCAGGCCGTGCCGGTGACCATCCAGCGCGTCCCGCGGGCGCGCAGCCCCGTCGTCAGCGCGCGGGCCGCCATGAAGACCCCGGCGAACGCGAGCCAGAGCCACGCGAGGCCCGCCGGGCCGTCGGGCGCCCACTGCCGCACGGCGAGCGCGAACGGCACGTAGACGACGAGCGTCAGCATGCCCGCCCAGGCGAGGAACCGTCCGTCGCCGGCGCCGATGAGCACGCCGTCGAGCACGAAGACCCACCCCGCCATGGGCAGGAGGAGCCCGCAGACCGCCATGCCGAGCGCGACGGCCGTCCGCACGTCAGGGTCCGACGTGAAGAGCAGCGCGAACCACCAGCCGCCGGCGGCCATGACGAGCCCGAGCAGCGCACCCGCCGCGACGCCCCACTGCAGGGTGCGGCGCAGGACGGCGCGGACGCGGGGGACGTCGTCGGCCCCGAGACCGTGGCCGACGAGCGCCTGCGCGGCGATGGCGAGCGCGTCGAGCGCGAACGCGGCGAGCCCCCAGACGGAGGCGACGACCTGGTAGCCGGCGAGCGGGACCTCGCCGAGCCCCGTGGCGACGAACACGGTGAGGAGGATCGCGAGGCGCAGCGAGAGCGTGCGGACGAAGAGCGGGGTGCCGGCGCGTGCGTTGGCCCAGATCCCGCCGGCCGCGGGGCGCAGGGCCGCGCCGCGTCGTCGGGCACCGCGCACGACGACCGCGACGAGGATCGCGCCCATGCCGAGCTGGGCGATCGCCGTGCCGATGCCGGACCCTGCGATCCCGAGGCCGACGCCGTAGACGAGGACGACGTTGAGCACGGCGTTGGCCGTCGCGCCGCCCGCGGCGACCCACAGGGGGGTGCGGGTGTCCTGGAGCCCGCGGAGGACGCCGGTGGAGGCGAGGACGAGCAGCATGCCGGGCAGGCCGAACGCGGACCAGCGCAGGTACACGACGGCGTGCTCGGCGACCTCCCCCGTCCCGCCCATCGCGCCGACGGCCCAGGGCGCGGCGATCCACAGGAGACCTGCGAGCAGGATCCCGAGGCCCAGCGCGAGCCAGAGGCCGTCGACGCCGGACTGCAGGGCCTCGCGCTCCTGGCCGGCGCCGAGGCGTCGTGCGACGGCCGCGGTGGTCGCGTAGGCGAGGAAGACGCACAGGCCGACGAGCGTGACGAGCAGCGTCGAGGCGAGCGACAGACCGGCGAGCTCCGCGGTGCCGAGGTGGCCCACGACGGCCGAGTCGACGAGCACGAAGAGCGGTTCGGCCACGAGCGCGCCGAGCGCGGGCACCGCGAGGGCGAGGATCTGCCGATCGAGGAGCGACCGGGACCGGCGGCCTGTGGATGACGGTGCTACGTCGCCCTCGCCCGATGACGACGGCGTGTCGGACGGTTGGCCGGAGGGTGGCCGGCGTGTCGTCGGCGTGTCGTCGAACTTTCTTTCGTCCACACCCTTGAGGGTAGTGAAGAGGCTGGTCAGGCGGGCATCGGGCGTCTGTACACAGGGAGATGCGCCCGTTGTCCACATGGTTGTCCACCGGGTGTGCACAGCATGGGGGCGCGTGTCCACAGGTTGTCCCTGCCTGTCCACCGGCCCGTGCACAGGCACGTTTGCGGTGGCCGGGAGGCGGATCTAGTGTCGCGGGGTCGTGCCTGTCGGCAGAGGGAGGTGCGGCCACCGGGACAGTCGTGTGGGTGGCCCGCTGTAGAACAGGTGTACGACGCGGGCGATGCCCGGGGCGCCCCCGAGAGGGCCGTGTCCCCGGGGGAACGAGGGGCGCATGTCGATCGACGAGCTCGAGGAGAGCTACGGGGGGTCCGGTCACTCCGGGTTCGACCGCACGCCGCCTCAGGACGTCGCGGCCGAGATGAGCGTCCTCGGCGGCATGCTGCTCTCCAAGGACGCGATCGCCGACGTCATCGAGCAGATCCGCGGCAACGACTTCTACCGCCCGGCGCACGAGCTCGTCTACGACGCGATCATCGACCTCTACGGGCGCGGCGAGCCGGCGGACGCCATCACCGTCGTCGCGGAGCTGACGAAGCGCGGAGAGCTCCAACGCATCGGCGGCGCCCCGTACATCCACGACCTCATGGCCGGCGTCCCGACCGCCGCCAACGCCGGGTACTACGCGCGCATCGTGCGCGAGCGCGCGGTGCTGCGCCGCCTCGTCGAGGCAGGGACGCGCATCGTCCAGCTCGGGTACGCGACCGACGGCGGCGACGTCGACGAGATCGTCAACAACGCCCAGGCTGAGGTCTACGCCGTCACCGAGCGGCGGACGACCGAGGACTACGCGCCGCTCTCCGACATCCTGGGCCCCACGTTCGACGAGATCGAGGCCGCGCAGGGGCGTGGCGAGGGCATGACCGGCGTTCCGACCGGCTACTCCGACTTCGACCGGCTGACGAACGGCCTGCACCCGGGTCAGATGATCGTCGTCGCGGCGCGACCGGCCATCGGCAAGGCCCTCGCGCTGGACACGCCGCTCCCCACGCCGTCCGGCTGGACGACGATGGGCGACGTCGCGGTCGGCGACCTGCTCGTCGCAGCCGACGGCACGCCGACCCGCGTCGTCGCCGCCACCGAGGTGATGGTCGACCGTCCCTGCTACGAGGTCGAGCTCGACGACGGCACCGTGATCGTCGCGGACGCCCAGCACCAGTGGGTGACCTCGACCCGCGCTCAGCGTCGCGTGGTGCGCGCTGGCGAGACGCCCGAGTCGTCCGTCCGCACGACCGAGGAGCTCGCCGCCACGGTGCGGTGCACCACGGCGGACCGGCGCGTGAACCACTCGATCGCGACGGCGGGCCCGTTGGCTCTCCCGGATGCCGAGCTGCCGGTCCACCCTTACGCACTGGGCGTCTGGCTGGGTGACGGGAGCTCGCGCCTCGCGGAGTTTACGTCCGCCGACCCCGAGATCGCCATGCGGATCGAGGGCCTCGGCTACGTAGCGCAGGCACGAGGCGCTCTTAAAGGCCGCGCGCGTACCTACTCAATGCTCCTGCCTGAGCCGAAGCCCATCGTGCGTCCGTGCCTCGCATGCGGGACCGAGTTCACCCCGCGGATGGCCACCCTCGTCGCATGCAGCAAGGCCTGCGCGGCGCGCTCTCGAGGCATGGCGCGGCCGGTAGCGCCGACATGTCCTGACTGCGGCAAGGCAGGCTGGGGATTTCGGCGCTGCCAGGAGTGTCACTCGCAGAACGGCACGATGGGGGGACGGCTTCGCGCTCTCGGGGTGCTGTCGAACAAGCACATCCCGGAGTCATACCTCCGGGCGAGCGAGGCCCAGCGACGAGAGCTGTTGGCGGGCCTTCTCGACACGGACGGGACCGTGAACCCGACAGGCAGCGTGCAGATCACACTGACCAACTTGCGCCTCGCGTCCGACACGCGGGAGCTGGTGCACACGCTCGGCTATCGCACGGGGTGGTCGACGAGAGCGGTGAAGGGCCGGAGCGAGGCGTCATCGACCGCGTACACGATCACCTTCACGACGGAGGACGACGTCTTCGCGCTGGAGCGCAAGCGCCTCGTCCACAAGGACCGACGACGCCCGGGCACCGCGAGGCTGACGTCGCGGTTCGTCGTCGACGTGCGGCGGGTCGAGTCGGTGCCGGTGCGTTGCGTGGAGGTCGAGCACTCTTCCCACCTGTATCTCGCGGGTCGGTCGATGGTGCCGACGCACAACTCGGTGCTCGGCATCAACGTCGCGACGCACGCCGCCGTGCACCACCAGATGGCGTCCGTCATCTTCTCCCTGGAGATGAGCCGCAACGAGATCACGATGCGTCTGCTCGCAGCGGAGGCGAAGGTCCCGCTGACGCGCATGCGCTCCGGAAAGATGGACGACGGCGACTGGCAGAAGCTCGCCGGCACCATGGGCAAGGTCGCCGAGGCGCCGCTGTTCATCGACGACTCACCGAACATGTCGCTCATGGAGATCCGCGCGAAGTGCCGACGGCTCAAGCAGCGCCACGATCTCAAGCTCGTCGTCATCGACTACCTCCAGCTCATGTCCTCGGGAAAGCGCGTCGAGTCGCGACAGCAGGAGGTCTCCGAGTTCTCCCGCGCGCTCAAGCTGCTCGCCAAGGAGCTCGAGGTTCCGGTCATCGCGATCTCGCAGCTGAACCGTGGACCGGAGCAGCGCGGAGACAAGAAACCGCAGATGAGCGACCTTCGCGAATCGGGCTCGATCGAACAAGATGCTGACGTCGTCATCCTTTTGCACCGCGAAGATGCCTATGAAAAGGAATCGCCCCGTGCGGGTGAGGCGGATCTCATCGTCGCGAAGCACAGAAATGGTCCCACGGACACCATCACGGTCGCGTTCCAGGGCCACTACCAGCGATTCGCCGATATGCAGATGTGATTCTAGGCTGTCGATGTCGACGTGCAGCCTAGATTGCAGAATCCTGCACACATGCTGCATGGGGAGTGCTTTGCCTGAGCATGGTCCAGTTGTGGTGGGCGTAGCAGTGGAGTGATCCGGCTCGTAGCTCCCCCGCTCTCCCAAGACACCTGTCGACTTGCAGCCTACTTTTCGCGATCCTCGAGATACGTTGCGTAAGCGCTGCTGGACAGCTCCGATCGCACTCGTCACGCCGAGGCGAGGTCACGACGTCCCCCGCAGCACCGACGTCGACCGAGCACAGCGAGGCCTTCTCGACAGGCTGATCGAGCCTGTCCTGCTCTCGTAATAGCACACGCGCACCTTTGCCGTGTCTACGCACAGTCTCTCGGCTCCTGGCGCGCTCTCGCCAACGACTCGAACCTCTTCGATGGAAGTGAGGGCATGCGCGAGAACGATGGAACCCGGCTCGCGATGATGATCCAACCGCCCCGCGAAGACGTCTCACGCTGATTCTGCTCGTCGGATACCCGGAAACGCATGCGTGCAACCTACCTTTCGCGACGCGTGTGCCACGCCCGAGACCATGCAAGGTACAACGGCGTTTCCCGGCAATCTGCGCTGCACGTCGACACTCAAGCGGGTTCGGTGTCGAGATGCGGGGCTACTTTGACCGATCCTTCGTCCGGTTGACCCGCACGCCGCTCACCCTCGCAGGGCTGCAGCAGTTTCTCCTTCCCGCATGCTCGGCGAGCAACCGATCTCAGATGCCACAGATCCGTGGAGCAGCCTTCACTCCCGGTCGGGCAGCGCTCTTCATCGAGTACGCGACCGGTCGGCCGCTGGGGCGTCGGGGCGACGTGACCCGGCCCCCGGGTGGCGCGTGCGGCGGGTTCAGGCCTCCGGGTGGCTGGACAGCGGCGTGCCGCGCGCGGCGTCGACGTCCCGGCGACTCGCGAGGATCTGCTCGCCCGCCGAGACGTAGCCGTCGAAGAGAGCCACGACGTCGTGGAGTCGGTCCCGCGCCCTGGAGTCGGCCGGGACGAGCTCCTCGCCGCCTCGCAGTGCCGCGATGAAGAGGCGTGCTCGGCGGTGCGACGCGTCCAGCAGGGTGTCGAGCCCGGCCTCGGCCTCGACGTAGAGCCGCCGTCCGCCGTGGCGCGTCGTGGTCCGGGCCAGCCCCCAGCTCGCGAGCTCCCGGACGGACGTGCTCGTCTGGCCCTTGCTGAGGCGCGTCTCGTCCTGCAGCGCGTCGAGCGTGACGGGCGCGTCGCTGAGCAGGAGAGCCGCGTAGACGCGGCCGGTCGCGCGCGGCAGGCTCCACGAGGCGAGGAGGTCCGCGAGCCCCTCGACGAAGCGCTCGCGCCGGTCATCCACGGTGACCCACCACCGTCGCGAGGAATGCGAGCAGCTCCGAGTCGACCGCGCCCGGCGCGTCGAGCATGACGACGTGGCCGGCGTCGGGCACCACGACCTCCTCGATGCCCTCCGCGGCGGCCCAGCGCGGCATCGCGGTCGCGATGTTCCCGGTGCGGTCCGCCGCCCCGCGCAGCAGCAAGAGCGGAACGGGCGTGCGGTAACCCGGATCGGGCGCGACCAACTGCGTCGTCGCCCGCCACGCCGCGAGGAACTCGGCTCGGGACTGGACCGCGAAGAGCGCGCGCAGCGCCGCGCGGGCTGCAGGGGTGACGGCCGACGCGTCCGCCATGAGGCGGGGAAGCGAGCGGGCCGGAACCAGTCGCAGGAGCGGCGCCGCCGAGCGTAGCGCGAGGCGCTCGCCGCGCGTGAGCGGCCCCGTGCTCCACGTGGCGTCCAGGACGGCGAGCGCCGCGTACCGGTCGGGTGAGCGGCGCACCAGGCGCTGGGCCAGGTTGCCGCCGAGCGAGTGGCCCACGAGCACGGGCCGGACGAGGCCCAGACGGTCGACGAGCGCCTCGGCGTCCGCGACGAGCCGGTCCGCGGTCAGCGGCGCGCCGCTCGGCCGCGAGGTCCCGTGGCCGCGCAGGTCGAGGAGCACCGGCCGGTACCCGGCGGACGCGAGGGTGGCGGCCTGGGTGGTGAAGGTCGTGCGGTCGGTCCCGGCGCCGTGCAGCAGGACGACGGGGCGACCGTTGCCCCCGCCGTCCTCGAAGCGCAGCGTGCACCCGTCGATCCGGAGCTCTGCATCTACATTCGGCATCTACTGAATATAGCCGGCGTGACCGGGCGTGCGCCGCCACGATCGCGGCGCCGCCCGACGCCTCTGGCTCAGCTCGTTACGGCCAGCTGTGGGTAGACGGCCTGGATCGGGGCGGAGAGGCCGGCCTTGGCCTGGACGGAGGTCTCGTCAGCAAGGACCTCTAGCTCGCCGGCCTCGGTCGCGTCGAGCACTGCGCTGACCAGGACGGCGGGGTCGAGCTTCGGGTCGGTGGCGCTGGTGGCCATCGGGGTGTCGACCCAGCCGACGTGCACGCCGACGACCTGGACGCCGACGGGCTGGAGCTCGAGCCGGAGTGAGTTGGTCGCTGACCACAGGGCGGCCTTGGAGGCCGAGTAGATGCCGGCGACCGCGTACCAGGCGAGGGCGGAGTGGATGTCGATGATCGCCGCGCTGCCACCGTGGGCGGAGAGGAGGGGGGCGTAAGCGCGGGCGAGGAACAACGGGCCGAGGAAGTTGGTCTCGACGTTGCGGCGGATCTCCTCGTCCGAGTGGGTCAGGATGCCCGCGCTGGACACGGTCGCGCCAGCGTTGTTGATCAGCACCGTCACGTCCGGGGCCGCCTCGACGGCGGCCCGGATCGAGTCGGGGTCGGTGACGTCCAGGGTGAGCGGCACGATGCGGTCGTCGTCCCACTCGCGGGGGTTGCGAGCGGTGGCGTAGACCTTGGCTGCTCCACGGGCGAGGGCTTCGCGGACGAAGTGGGTGCCGATGCCGCCGTTCGCGCCGGTGACGAGGACGACGGCGCCGTTGATCGAGGTCATGAGAACTGTTCCTTGTGTCGAGTCTGGTCGGGTGGGTGTCAGGCGTGCGCGAGGACGGGGTAGTCGGTGTATCCGTTCGCGCCGCCGGTGTAGAGGGTTGCCGGGTCCACCTCGTTGAGCGGTGCGTCGGCGCGCAGCCTGTCGACGATGTCGGGGTTGGCGAGAGCGAACCGCCCGAGGGGCTCGACGTCGGCGAGGCCGGCGTCGATGTCCGCGGCGATGCCGTCACGGTCGCGCCCGTAGCGGACGACGAGGACCGCGGTCGGCCACGCTTCACGGAAGGAGCGCAGCAGCTCGTCGTCGCCGAGGTGGTGCACGTGCAGATGGACCAGTCCCAGCTTCGCGAGCTCGCCCACCAGGTAGCGGTACTGGGCGCGCACGGCCTCGGTGTCGCCCTCGTCGAGGCCGCCGAGCGGGAACGCAGGGGAGATGCGGATGCCGGTGCGGTCCGCGCCGATCTGGTCCGCGACGGCTCGGGCGACCTCGATGACGAACCGGGCACGGTTCTCGATCGACCCGCCGTAGGCGTCGGTGCGGTGGTTGGCGTTGGGGGCGAGGAACTGGTGCAGCAGGTATCCGTTCGCGGCGTGGATCTCCACCCCGTCGGCACCGGCCGCGATTGCGGAGGCCGCGGCGTGGCGGAACTCGCCGATCACGTCCCGGATCTCCGCGGTGCTCAGCTCGCGAGGGACGGGAGTGTTCTGGGGGCCGTCGGGCGTGAAGATGTCCTGCTGGGCGGAGATCGCCGACGGCGCGACCGGCTGCCGGTGGTGCGGGGTGTTGTCCGGGTGAGAGATCCGGCCGACGTGCATCAGCTGGATGAACAAGTGGCCGCCGTCTTCGTGCACGGCGTCGGCGACCTCTCGCCACGCGTCGACGTGCTCGGGCGTGTAGATGCCTGGGGTGTTGAAGTACCCCTGCCCGTCCTCCGAGGGCTGGGTACCTTCGGTGATCAGCAGTCCGAGGGCGGCCCGCTGGCCGTAGTACTCGGCGGCGAGCTCACCGGGGGTGCCGTCGGCGTTGGCCCGGTTGCGGGTCATGGGCGCCAGCGCGAGTCGGTGCGGAAGCTCGATTCGGCCGAGGGTCAGCGGCTTCCAGAGAGACGAGGTGGTCATGACGGGCGGGTTCCCTTCCGTTGCGCGGATCGCCACCGGTTCCGGTGCACGACGGTGGTCGAGTACCGGCGTGGAAGGATGAGCAGGGCCGCATCCGAGCCCACGCGATAGTGACTATACTCAGAACTGAGGTAGGTCAGACTCTATTCCCCGGGGAGGAACACGATGTCCGTGGAGACACCGCCGCTCGGTCGCCGTGAGCGAAACAAGCGCGCCAAGCTCGAGCGCATCACCGCGGCCGCGAGCGAGCTGTTCGCGAAGCACGGCGTGGACGAGGTCACCACGCAGCAGATCGCCGACGCGGCGGACATCGGCACCGGCACCCTGTTCCTGTACGCCAAGACCAAGGGCGAGCTGCTGCTGCTCGTGCAGAACGCCCACTACGCCGAGGCTCTGGAGCGAGGGCGCGCCGCTGCTGCGCAAGAGGCCACCGCGGTGGATGCGATTCTTGCGCTGCTGACGCCGGTCGTGGAGTGCAACCGGGTCCAGGTCGACAACGGCCGCACGTATCTGCGGGAGATGGTCTTCGGTGACCCGGGCGAACCGCATCACGCCGCGGCGCTGTCCATCGTCGCGCAGACCGAAGGAGCCGTCGCCGCCATCCTGGCCGACAAGGCGCGCCTACCAGCCGCCGAGGCCTCGACGCTCGCCCGGATGATCTCGGCCGTCCAGTTCCTCGAGCTGGCCGCGAGTGTGAACGTGAAGTCGAGCGTCCCGGAGCTACTTTCGAGCATCCGCACCCAGGTCGCGGCGATCCTCCCGCGCTGACCAGCGCGGAGCGGTGCCAGGCGAACGCGGCCTCGGTGGCGCTCGTGCGGACGACGGCGACGTCCCTGCTGCGTTCGCCGTGCCGACATCTGCGACCAGTGCGTGCCGAGGCCCCGAATTCTGGCACCTGCGTGATCACGCACCAGGACCGTGCCCTGCCACGAGACGTCGTGGCGGAGGCTCCTACCGGCTGAGGTCGACGATGGTGCGGCCGCGAACCTGGCCGCCGAGGATGCGGGGCGCGACGTCGAGCACGTCGGCGAGACCGATCGTGGTGCTCATGTGGTCGAGGGCGTCGCGGTCGACCTCGGTACCCAGCAGATTCCACGCGCGCTGCCGCAGGGACAGGGGTGCGTCGACGGAGTTCGCACCGGTGAGGGTGACGGCGCGCAGGATGAACGGCAGCACGGTGCCGGGCAGATCCGGGCCCTGGGCGAGCCCGTAGGCGACGACGATGCCGCCGTAGCGCGCCTGGGCGAGTGCGTTGGCCAAAGTGTGTGAACCGACGCCGTCGACGACGCCCGTCCAGCGCTGCGCCTGAAGCGGTGCGGACGCCGGTTCGGACAGGGTCTGACGGTCGATGACCCGTGATGCGCCGAGCCCGGTGAGGTAGGCGTGCTCGTCTTCCTTGCGGCCGGTGGACGCGGTCACGGAGTAGCCGCGGCGGGCGAGCAGACTGATCGCGATGGAACCTACCCCGCCTGCGGCGCCTGTCACGAGCACCTGGCCGTCGCCGGGCTCGAGACCGTGGTCCTCGAACGCGAGGACGGCCAGCGCGGCGGTGAACCCTGCGGTGCCGATCGCGGCCGCCTGCGCGGAGGTGAGGGTGTCCGGCACCTTCACCAGGGACGCAGCGGGCGCGGTCGTGTACTCGCCGTGTCCGCCGGGGCGCTTCTCGCCGGCCCCGGCCCCGTTGAGGGTGACTCGGTCGCCGGGCGCGAAGGCGTCCGAGGTCGACTCGGTGACGGTCCCGACGACGTCGATGCCGACGGTCAGCGGCCAGGCGCGCACGAACCCGGGACGGCCGAGCACGGTGCTGCCGTCCTTGTAGTTCACGCTCGAGTGCGACACCCGGATCAAGACCTCCCCGTCCGCGCCCGGGCGTGGAGGGTCGATATCGGTCAGTACGGCTGGTTGTCTCGGGGCGGAGACGACGATCGCGCGCATGGAGAAGGCACCTTTCGGTCAGTGGACGAAGACGTGCCGCGTCGGCTCGGTCAGTCCTCGTAGCTGGGCAGGATCTCGCTGTTCCTCACGAACGTCAGCGCGGCCTCGACGTCCTAGGCGTGGATGGCGGACACGTGCGGAGCGAGCAGCTCGGTGAGGTGTCCGGCATGGTCGGTGTAGAACGCGTCACGGGCGGTGTCGTCGGAGAACCCGAGGATGACCGAGGCGTGCAGGTGCTGGTCGTGCGGGTAGTCGTGCGCGACGTTCGGGGTGTCCCATGACGCGGGATCCGGGCTTTTCGCCAGGGGCGACGTCGTACCAACGGGAAGTGCCGGGAGGACCGGCGTGCAGGAGGGGGCGACGGAAGATGTCGACCTCGTCCTCCGTTCTCGGGTGTTCGGAGGGTCAGGGGGCGAGGAACTTCGCGGCGACGGGGGCGAACTGCTCCCAGTGCTGGAAGATGCCGCCGTGCCCGGAGTTGGGGTAGATGATCAGCTCCGAGCCCTTGATGCGCTGGTGCAGGTCCGCGGAGAGGATGGAGGGCACCATGCGGTCGTTGTCGCCGTTGGCGATCAGCGTTGGCTGGGTGATCACCGAGAGGTCCGACGGCGCGGAGCGGCCGAACTTCTGGATGGCCTTCAGCTGGGTGCTGAACGCCTTGTTGCTGATCGGCTCGTCCCGGTCGGCGGTGCGCTCCTTGAGCCGCTCCACGAACGCTTTCCCAGCTTTCTTTCCGACGGCGTCGCGGTTGAAGAAGAGGAACTCCTTGGGGTCCGAGCGGGTCAGGGTGGCGCGGAAGATGTCCCAGTAGGTGACGGCTACGACCTTGTCGATGTTCTTCCCGCCACGCGGGCCGGTTCCGGTCAGGACGAGCCGGCGGACCAGGTCGGGGTGCTTCACGATCAGGTCCTGGGCGATCATGCCGCCCATGGAGAACGAGAAGACGTCGATCTTCTCGAACCCCAGGCCCTTCGTGATGAAGGCGTAGGCGTCATCGGCTGCTTCCTCGATCGTGTCCGGGACGGTGCCGGCGGATGCGCCGACGCCGCGCTGGTCGAACGTGATGACGTGACGGGTCGTCGCGATGGCGTCGACGATGCGCGGGTCCCAGTTGTCCAGCGTCGCGGCGAGGTGCACGAAGAACACCACGGGGATGCCGCCCTTCGGGCCCAGCTCCCGGTAGGCGAACGTGACGCCACCGGCGTTGACGGACTTCGCCGGGGCTTTCGCGTAGGAGGTGATGACGGGTTCGTCGGTGCTGTGGTCGGTGCTCATGGTCGCCTCCTGCAGCGGATTGCGCTGTCGGTGGTAGGTGTCGGTGACAGTGAGTGGTTGGCTGGTCAGGGACCGGTGATGACGACCTTGCCGCGCAGGCCGCCCTGGGCCAGGGCATCCAGGGCACGCGGGGTCTCCTCGAACCGGAACCGTTCGCCGACGACGGGGCGGAGGCGGTCGGCGTCGACGAGGGCCGCGATCTGCCGCAGCTGGTCGCCGCTGCCGTGCATCCACAGGAACTCGTAGGACACTCCGAGCTTCTTCGCCTGCCGGCGGATCTTCCCGCTGAGTGCGGCGATCGCGACCCGCAGGATCGGGTTCAGACCCTGACTCCTCGCGAACGCGGGGTCGGGCGGGCCGGCGATCCCGATCGCCTTCCCACCAGGCTTCAGGATCCGCAGGGACTTGGCGAGGTTCTCGCCGCCCAGGGAGTCCAGGACCAGGTCGTAGCCGGAGAGCTCGGTCTCGAAGTCCCGGGTGCGGTAGTCGATCACCTCGTCAGCTCCGAGCTCGCGGACGAAGTCGGCGTTCTTCCCCGACGCGGTGGTCGCGACGTGCGCGCCGAGGTGCTTGGCGAGCTGGATCGCGATCGATCCGACCCCGCCGGCACCCGCGTGGACGAGGACCTTCTGCCCCGGCTTGACGTCCCCGCGCTCGACGAGCGCCTGCCACGCGGTCAGCGCCACCAGGGGCAGGGAGGCCGCCTCGACCGGGCTGAGCTTTTCGGGGATCGGGGCGAGGTCGGACTCGTCGACCGCGATGCGCTCGGCGAACGTCCCGATCCGCCCGTCCCGGGGGCGGGCGTAGACCTGGTCGCCGGGCGTGAAGCCGGTCACGCGTGCTCCGGTGCGGATGACGGTGCCGGCCACGTCGTGCCCGAGGACGAGCGGGGTCTTGTAGGGCACGATCGCCTTGAACTCGCCGGCCCGGATCTTCTCGTCCAGCTGGTTCACGCTGGTGGCGGTCACGCGCACGAGGACGTCGCGGTCGCCCACGGTGGGCTCGGGGACCTCCGCCTCGTGGATGGGCTGCTTGTAGTCGTCGAACAGGAACGCTCGCATGGTTCCTCTGTCTCCTCTGGATCTGTCTGTGGGTGACCGGCGGTCAACGCTGCAGGAACGTGCTGGTGAGGTGAGCGACGGTCCGGCGGCTCTGGGAGACGGCCCCGTGCCCGGAGTCCGGGAACACCTGCACCTGCGCGTCGGGGTACCGCTGCAGCAGCGCGTCGGCGTTCGCGGGCGGGACCATGCGGTCGCTGTCGCCGTGAAGGACCAGTACGGGCGTCGTCGACTCGGACGGCACCGTGGGTGGCTGCTGGCATCCCCAGTGGTTCACCGCGCGCAGCTGTGCTCGGAGCACCGCGGGGGAGACGGGCTCGTCCCGTCCTGTGCGCCGCTGCTTCAGGCGTGCCTGGTACGCCTTCGCTGCCCGCGTGCCCTGGCGCGTGCGGGTGAAGAACAGCAGGGACGTCGGGTGCGTGAACGTCACCAGCCCCCGCACGACACCGCGGACGAATACTCCGGTCATGCGTGTCAGCCCGGGACCGCCCCGTGGACCGGTACTGGCGAGGATCACCCGGTCCACCAGCTCAGGTGACTGCTCGAGGAGCGCCTGGGCGACCATGCCGCCCATCGACAACCCGAACAGGTCCACCCGCGACAGGCCCAACGCCCGGATCACGGCGATCGCGTCCGCAGCCATGTCCTCGAACCGCTCCCGCGCGACCCCGGTGGAAGCGCCGACGCCGCGGTAGCCGATCAGGATCACCCGGCGATCCTTCACGAGCGGATCGACGAGCTCCGGATCCCAGCTGTCCAGATTCGCACCAAGATGCGTCAACCCCACCAACGGCGGGGCGTCCGTGCGCTCGTCACCGAGATCGCGATAGACGTACTCCGTACCAGCCACGGCGATGGTCCGCGTCGGTACATCGACCAGACGCACCGGTGTGGCATGCGGTCCGTGCGCTGCGCGTCCCATCCCCTGTCCCTCTCTTCCCTCGCGACCGGCGGGTCACTGCCGACAGTGCCGAGCGTACTCAAGCATGAGTCCACTCAGTAATATTGTCAAGGAGGGCTGCCGTGGAAACGCATCCCGGCGCGATGGGTCGACGGGAGCGAGCGATGGAGGACGAGCGGGGTCGGATCTGCTCCGCGGCCAGCGAGCTGCTCTCCGGGGGTCACGGAAAGTCGCGGTACCCCCCGTCGATGTCGCGGGGAGCGGGCGACGGAGGCGTCGACGTCGCTGCGTGGAGGTCGTCACAGGCGGGTAACGATCCGATCGGCGGGTGCCGACGACTTGACGGGACGCGCCCGGGGCGGCACTGTGGGGGCACGCAAAACGATTGGGCAAGAGATGGCGCAACGACGAGTCACGATCAAGCAGGTCGCCGCTGAGGCAGGCGTGTCGATCACCACGGTGTCCCACGTCCTCAACGACGTGCCGGGCAAGCGGGTGCACCCCGACACGCGGGAGCGGGTCAAGGAGGCGGCGACGCGGCTCGGCTACGTGCCCAACGGGCTGGCGCAGAGCCTGCGCACCCAGCGGTCGAACACGATCGGTCTCGTCGGCGACGAGATCGCGACGACCCCGTTCGCCGGGAAGCTGATCCTCGGTGCTCAGGACGTCGCGCTGTCGCGGGACGCGGTCGTCTTCGTGGTCTCGACCGGCTACCAGCGCGACGTGGAGAACCGCGAGATCGAGGAGCTGCTGCGTCGGCAGGTCGACGGCATCCTCTACGCCTCGATGTACCACCGGACGGTCGAGCTGCCTCCGCAGCTCGCCTCGGTCCCGACGGTCCTGATCAACGCCTCGTGCACCACGCCTGGCGTGCCGTGGGTCGTGCCCGACGAGGTGGCGGGCGGGGAGGACGCGGCCGACATCCTGCTCGCCGCGGGGCACCGCCGTCTGGCGTTCATCAACGACGTCGACGAGATCCCTGCGGCGTTCGGCCGCGAGGAGGGGTTTCGCCGGCGCGCCGCACAGGCAGGGCTGCGCGCGGACGACCTCGAGGTCGTCACGGCGGAGACCGACCCGGCCGGTGGCTACGCCGCGGCCCGGAGGCTGCTGGAGGCCGAGGCTCGCCCGACGGCGATCTTCTGCTTCAACGACCGCCTCGCCATGGGCGTCTACCGCGCGGCCACGGAGCTGGGGCTCCGCATCCCCGACGACCTGTCCATCGTCGGCTTCGACAACCAGGAGTTCGTCGCGGACGGTGTCTTCCCCGGACTGACGACCATCGAGCTGCCGCACTACGACATGGGTGTCTGGGCCACCGAGCAGCTCTTCGACCGCATCGACGCGGCGCAGCAGGCGCCCCAGCCCGCTCCGACAGCACGACTTCGGGGACCGGTGATCCACCGGGACTCGGTCGCGCCGCCCCCCTGGGTTCAGAGCCCAGGGAAGCGGCGCCAACCTTCAGACCGGCGGGCCAACGCCGGCGCTGACGGTGCAGCACCAACCATCCACACGAACAAGTGACCTGGGAGGGCACCTTGTCTCGCAGAAACAGCCGCATCGTCGCGGCCAGCCTAGCCGTCCTCGCTGTTGCGGGCACAGCCGCATGCAGCACCGGGTCCGGCGGGAACGACTCCGACGGACCCGCCACGATCGACCTCTGGACCCACGCCGGCGGCAACGAGGCCGAGCTGGGAGTCATCAGCACCATCGTCGAGGACTTCAACGCCAGCCAGGACCAGTACGAGGTCAAGGTCCAGGACTTCCCCCAGGACGCCTACAACGACGCCGTCGTGGCGGCCGCCTCCTCGGACAACCTGCCGTGCATCGTCGACGTCGACGGGCCCAACGTCGCCAACTGGGCATGGGCCGGGTACATCCAGGCGCTCGGGCTGCCGGAGGAGACCTTCGACGGTCAGCTCGCCGGCACGCTGGGCCGGGTGGACGGCGAGGTCTACGCCTACGGGTACTTCGACGTCGCGCTCGCCATGTTCAGCCGCCAGTCCGTCCTCGACGAGGCCGGCGTGCGTGTGCCGACGGTCGACGAGCCGTGGACCAAGGACGAGTTCATGGACGCTCTCGCCAAGATCGACGGTCTCGGCCAGTTCGACTACGCCCTGGACATGGGGACGGGCGGCACGGGCGAGTGGATCCCGTACGGCTACTCCCCGCAGCTGCAGAGCTTCGGCGGTGACCTGATCGACCGCTCCGACTTCCAGAGCGCCGACGGGGTGCTCAACGGGCCGGAGGCGCTCGAGTGGGCGCAGTGGTTCCGCGGCCTGGTCGACGACGGCTACATGGCGCAGACCTCCGGTGACGACTCCACGGCTGACTTCGTGAACGGCAAGAGCGGTCTGCTGTTCACCGGGAACTGGGCCGACGCGACGGTCAGGGAGGCGTTCGACGACGCCGTCGTCCTGCCGCCGCCGGACCTGGGTGCCGGGCCGAAGATCGGTGCCGGCTCCTGGCAGTGGGCGCTCGCCGAGGGCTGCGAGGAGGTCGACGGTGCCCGCGAGTACCTCGAGTTCGCGCACGACACGAAGTACTTCGTGGAGTACGGCAACGCCGTGGGCCTGATCCCCGCCACCCTGGACGCCGCGGCGGAGATCCCCGCCTACGCCGAGGACGGGGAGAGCCGGATCTACCTCGAGATGGCCGACCAGTTCGCGGTCGTGCGCCCCGAGACGCCGGCCTACCCGTACATCTCCTCGGTCTTCCAGAAGGCGACGAGCGACATCCTCGCCGGTGGCGACCCGCAGTCGATCCTCGACAAGGCGGTCGCCGACATCGACCGTGACATCCAGCAGAACGGCGGGTACACCTCCTGACCTGAGCGTCAGGACGACCCCCGGCGGCGGCTGCGGGCAGCTCAGTCGCGCCCGCAGCCGCTCGCCCCCGGTGAAGGAATCCACCTCATGGCCCTAACCCAGCAGAGCTCGCCATCGTCTCCGGCTCTGGTCACCCAGTCACCCCCGCTGCGCCGCCCACGCGGACGGCGTGGAGAGTCCGCGGCCGCCGCCTGGATGATCAGCCCGGCGCTCGCGCTCTTCCTGCTGTTCCTCTTCGTGCCCATCGTGCTGGCGTTCGCCCTCGCCTTCACCAACGCGCGGCTCATCTCCCCTCGCCCGCCGGAGTTCATCGGCCTCGACAACTTCTCGCTGCTGCTGACCGACCCCGTCTTCTGGGCGTCGGTGCGCAACACCTTCTACTTCGCGATCGTCGTGGTCCCGGTCCAGGCGGGTCTGGCGCTCGTGCTCGCGGTGCTGGTGAACGCCAAGGTCAGGGGCACCCAGTTCTTCCGCACCGTGTACTTCCTGCCGGTCGTCACCTCGATGGTCGTCGTCTCCCTGCTCTGGCGGTTCATGTACCGCCAGGACGGGCTGGTCAACCAGATCCTGGACGCGGTGACGTTCGGTCGCTACACGCCGATCGACTGGCTCAACGACCCGACGTGGGCGATGCCCGCGATCATGTTCATGTCGGTGTGGCAGGGCGTCGGCTTCACCATGATCATCTGGCTCGCCGGCCTGCAGACCATTCCCGCCGAGCTGTACGAGGCCTCCGAGCTCGACGGCGCCGGGACGTGGCACCAGTTCCGCTACGTCACGTGGCCCGGTCTGCTGCAGACCCGCACCTTCATCCTCGTGACCATCACGATCGCCGCGTTCTCGCTGTTCACGCAGATCAACGTGATGACGCAGGGCGGACCGCTGGACAGCACGACCACGGTCGTCTACCAGGCCGTGCGCAGCGGGTACCAGCAGCTGCAGACCGGGTACGCGTCGGCGATCTCGCTCGTCTTCTTCGCCCTCGTCCTCACGGTGTCGCTGCTCCAGCGCTACCTCACCCGCGAGAAGGGCTGATCTCCATGTCCGTCGCTGCCCCGTCCCGTACCACCACGGCACAGAACAAGACGACCGGAGAGCGACGCCGTGCCGTCGTCGTGACGATCCTGCGGTCGGCGCTCGTGCTGTTCTTCGCCCTGCCGATCGTGTTCATGCTGGTGTCGTCCCTGAAGCCGGACCTGCAGATCTTCGCCGACCTGGACTCCCCACGGGCGTTCCTGCCGGTGGGCGACGTGTCGCTCGAGAACTACGTCGGCGTGTTCGACCGCGTCCCGTTCGCCCGGTTCATCCTGAACTCGGTCGTCATCTCGGGGGCGACGATCGCGTTGGGCATCCTGGTCAACAGCATGGCGGCGTTCGCGCTCGCACGTCTGCGCTGGCGTGGAAAGGGCGTCGTGCTCGGCCTCGTCCTGGCCACGCTCATCGTCCCGTTCGAGACGCTCGCCCTGCCGCTCCTGTGGTGGGTCAACAAGCTGCCCTCGCTGGAGGCCGACGGGTTCTCGCTGGCGTTCAAGCAGGGCTGGCTGGACACCTACCAGGTGCAGATCATCCCGTTCATCGCCAACGCCTTCTCCGTGTACCTCTTCTACCAGTACTTCGCCTCGATCCCGCGCGAGCTGGACGAGGCCGCACGGATGGACGGCGCCGGCTGGTTCGCGATCTACCGCAAGGTCGTCATGCCGCTGTCCGGGCCCGCGATCGCCACGGTCGCCATCCTCACGTTCCTTCCCGCATGGAACTCCTACCTGTGGCCGCTCATGGTGGTCCAGAGCGAAGAGCTGCGGCCGGTCATGATCGGGCTGCAGTACTTCTTCCAGATGAACACCTCGTGGGGCCAGGTGATGGCCTACTCGTCGCTGATCACCATCCCTGTGGTCGCGCTGTTCCTGGCGTTCCAGCGGTCCTTCATCAACTCCATCGCAGCTTCGGGGGTCAAGGGCTGATGCCGTACGTTCTTCCTGACGTCTGGACGTGGGACATGTGGTTCGTCGACGACGGGCACGAGCACCACGTCTTCTACCTCAAGGCCTCGCGCGCACTGGGTGACGCGAACCGCCGGCACTTCCACGTCACGGTCGGCCACGCCGTCTCCGACGACCTGCGCACCTGGCGCGAGGCCCCCGACGCGCTGATCGCCTCGGACTCCCCGGCGTTCGACGACTACACGACCTGGACGGGTTCGGTCGTGCGTGCACCGGACGGCACGTGGCGCATGTTCTACACCGGGACCAGCCGCGACGAGAGCGCGCTGGTGCAGCGCGTCGGCGTCGCGACGTCGAGCGACCTGTACACCTGGGAGAAGGCCTCGACCGAGGCGCTGTGCGAGGCGGACGCCACCTGGTACGAGAAGTACGACGGCGTGGCGTGGTTCGACGAGGCCTGGCGCGACCCGTGGGTCTTCCCGGACCCCGAGGGCGCGGGCTGGCACATGCTCGTCACGGCACGCGCCAACCACGGTGACACCGACAGCCGCGGCGTGATCGGGCACGCCACCTCGCCGGACCTGCAGGAGTGGACCGTGCGGGCACCGCTGTCCGACCCCGGTGCCGGGTTCGGACAGCTCGAGGTCCCTCAGATCGCCACGATCGAGGGGCGCACCGTGCTGATCTTCAGCTGCCTGCACGGCGAGCTGAGCGACGACCGCAAGAGCGCGGGCGAGCGCGGCGGGGTCTGGGCCGTCCCCGTCGACTCCGCGACCGGCCCCTACGACGTGGAGAAGGCCCGCCGCCTCACGGACGAGAGCCTGTACGCAGGTCGACTGGTCCAGGACCGCGACGGCGCCTGGTGGCTCTTCGCCTTCCACCACGTCGACGACACCGGCGCCTTCGTCGGTTCCCTGTCCGACCCCCTGCCCGTCGGCTGGGCACCGGACGGGCGTCTCCACGTGAGCGACGGCCGCTTCGACCACCTCGCGTGACACACCGGCGGCCGGCCATGCCGGGCCGGCCGCCGGCCCTACCCCTCGGATGACGGACATCAAAGGAGATGCCATGAGAATGCTCGCTCTTGCGCGCCCTCGTCAACGCGCACTGCTCGCGACGCTGCTGGCGGCCACGCTCGCCCTGGCCGGCGCCCTCGTCGCGGCCCAACCGGTCACCGCCGCGGCCCGCCCCACCATCGACAACCCGAGCTTCGAGACCGGCGACCTGACCGGCTGGACCGTCGTCGAAGGCCAGGCGTTCACGGACGCCGCGGTGTCCGACGCCACCGGCTGGGGATGGGGCTGCTGCTTCAACCCCGAGGGGACCCACCACCTGTGGGGAGCGGCCACCGCCGGGGGAGACACCCCGACCGGCCGCCTGCGGTCCTCGGTGTTCACCCTGCAGGGAACCGGCGAGATCAGCTTCCTGCTCGGCGGCGGCAACGACCCGGCGAACCTGTACGTGGCGCTGCACCGCGCGTCGGACGGCGCCGAGCTGATGCGCGCCACGAACACCGCGTTCGCCGACTCCGAGCAGCTCGGCCGCGTCGTGTGGGACGCGTCCGACCACCTCGGTCAGGAGCTCTACCTCGAGGTCGTCGACCGTGCCTCCGGCGGCTGGGGCCACCTCAACCTCGACGACGTGCGCACCCACACCGAGCGCTCGATCGGTCAGATCCTCAACCCCGGCTTCGAGACCGGCGACCTGACCGGCTGGACCGCGACCGGGCAGTCGTTCACCGCAGCGCAGGTCACCCACCGCACCGAGTGGGGTTGGGGCGGCCCGTTCGGGCATGACGGCGAGTTCCACCTGTGGGGCGCGAACGACGGCGGCGACGACAAGACCGGCACGCTGACGTCGTCCACCTTCACCCTCACCGGAACCGGGGTGATCGAGTTCCTCATCGGCGGCGGCAACGACCGCGAGAACCTCTACGTGGCGCTGCACCGCGCGTCGGACGGCACCGAGCTCATGCGCGCCACCAACACCGCGTTCGCCGACTCCGAGGCGTACAGCCCCGTGCGGTGGAACGCGGCCGACCACGTGGGCGAGGAGCTCTACCTGCGCATCGTGGACGACGCCACGGGCGGCTGGGGACATATCAACGTCGACGCCTTCACGATGGCGGTCGACGAGGACCCCGTCGGCCACGAGTTCGACAACGCGGACTTCGAGGCGGGCAGCCTGCAGGGCTGGACCGCTGACGGTGACGCGTTCTCCGAGGCCACCGTGAGCTCCGCGACGACGACCGCCGGCGGCGAACCCTTCGGCGCCCAGGGGACCTACCACCTGTGGGGAGGTGCGCAGGGAGCCTGCCTGACCGGCACGCTGACCTCCCCGCGGTTCGTCGTCGGAGGAGGCGGGCAGATCCGGCTGCTGATCGGGGGGACCGCCGATCCGAAGGTCTACGTCGCCGCGGTATCGGACACGGACGGCCAGGAGCTCGCCCGCGTGGGCGTCGCCGCCTCGCGCGAGACCTACACGGAAGCGGTCCTCGACCTCACCGGCCACGTCGGGGAGACGGTCCGTCTGCGGCTCGTCGACGCCTCGTCGACCGGACACCTCAACGTCGACGACATCCGGACGCCCACCGACGACCCGACGCCGTCCGCGCTCGACCTCCCCTCGACCGAGCAGGCGCAGGCCCTCGGTGCGAACGCGTCCCTCACCATCACCCCGGTCGTCGACCCCGCGTCCCGGACGAGCTGGGCGGCCGCCGCCAGCACGTGCCGGGACGGGCTCGGCAGCGTCGCGCCCCACGACGCCTAGGCCCTCTGCAGCGCGCCCACCGCGCTCGAGACGACCGACGACCACGACGACACGACGAGAGGTAGTTCCCATGACGGAGCTCCGACAGACCCAGCCGACCACCAACCTTCCGGGGCTCGGCCGCCGGACCTTCCTGCAGGGCGCCGCGGTGTCCGCGGCGGTCATCGCGACCGGTGCGCTGTTCCGCCCGGCCGCCGCAGCGACCGGTGACCCCGTCCTCCGCCTGACCTACGACCAGCCCAACGGCTCGACCACCGTCCTCGACGAGGTCGGCCGGTCCACCTTCACCGTCCACGTCAGCAACAACCCGGCCGAGCGCGTGCCCGGCGTGCGCGGCAACGCGTTCCGCACCGACGGCTTCTCCACGTGGGCGACGGGGCAGTTCGCGACGCCGCTGACGACGCGGATGACCGTCCAGACCTGGATCGCGCTCGAGAGCTACCCCTCGGACAGCGAACAGCCCTACGACGCGCTGACGCCCTCGTCGATCATCTACCAGCGGACCGACGACGCGGGGTTCGACATCGCCATCAACACCTACGGCGAGTGGTGGTTCACCGCGCACGTGGGTGGCCAGTGGCGCACGGTCAAGGCACCGTGGCTGTTCCCCCTCTACGAGTGGGTGCAGATCGCCGCCGTCGTCGACGGCGACGCCGGGCAGCTGCGACTGCACCTGGACGACGCGGCCGGGCCGAAGATGGCTTCGGTCGCCATCCCGACGGGGTCGCGGTTCACGCAGGCCGCCGGAGCGCCGCTGGTGGTCGGCAAGGCCAGCAAGGACGTCACGACCGGCGTCTTCCTGATCAACGCGATCAACGCCGCGTACGACGACACACGGATCTACGACATCGCCCGCGGCGCCGCCGCGCTGACGGGCGAGTACACCACCGGGATCGCCGGGGCCAGCCCGGCCCACGACGTCGCGCTCCAGGTGACGGGTCTGCGGTTCGCGGACGACATCCTGCGGCCGCGGTACCACGCGATGCCACCGGCCAACTGGACCAACGAGCCGCACGGCCTGGTCAAGCACGACTGCAGCTACCACATGTTCTACCAGCGCACACCGAACGGCCCGTTCAAGTGGCAGATGAACTGGGGCCACATGACCAGCACGGACCTGGTGCACTGGACGAACATGCCCGACGCGCTGCGGCCGGAGCTGAACGACCGCGAGGCGAGGCTCGGCGCGGTCGCCGGCAGCGGGCTGACCGCGCAGGGCTCCAAGGGGATCTGGTCGGGCGACGTCGTGTCGGTGGACGGCACCGCGCACGCGTTCTTCACCACGGTGAACTTCGGCGGGCCCTTCGACCCGGGGATCTCGCGCGCGTCCAGCTCCGACCCGGACCTGCTGACCTGGACGAAGGCGAGCACCGGGGTCATCGACAAGAACGCCCCGGCGCACGTGGCCGACTTCCGCGACCCCTACCTGTGGCAGGAGGGAGCGACCTGGCACATGATCATCGGCGCCGCGACCGACGCCGGCGGGGCGTTGGAGCACTACACGACCCAGGACATCCAGGGGCAGTGGACGCGCGCGAGCCGGCCGTTCTCCACGATCCCGTTCGCGTCGATGGACATCGGCTCGGCGATCTGGGAGATGCCGGTCTTCGAGAAGATCGGCACGCACCAGGGGCGGGACAAGTACGTCCTGGTCGTCAGCCCGATCGGCAGGTCCGTGTCCAAGCTCACCGAGCCGTACACACGCTCGGTCTACTGGACGGGGACGTGGAACGGTAGCCAGTTCACCCCGGACTACGCCCGACCCAACAACCTCGACCTCATCCACGGCCATCTCTCCCCGACCGTGACCCACGGCCCCGACGGGAAGATCGTCGCCATCGGCATCGTGGACGAGCGCTCGAGCTCGACGATGCAGCGCGACCTCGGCTGGGCGCACACGTTCAGCGCGCCGCGGGAGTGGCGTCTGCTCGAGGACGGCCAGACGCTCGGTCAGCGGCCGGTCGCCCAGCTCATGACCCTGCGAGCGGGCTCGGCGCAGACCGCGACGAACGTCGTGGTGACCGGGGAGCACCACCTCGCCGCGGCCGGCAACCAGGTCGAGATCCTCGCCACGGTCGACCCGGCGAGCACCGGGACCCGGTACGGCCTGTGCCTCGGCGCCTCGCCCGACGGCGCGGAGATCACGCGGATCTACTACGACGGCAACGACATCGTCATCGACAAGACCCGGTCGAGCCGCAACTTCGAGAACGAGGAGGCCGTGCTGCTGCGCGGCGCCTACGACGAGGCAGCCTTCGGCAAGCCCCGCACGTTCCACGTCTTCGTCGACCACTCCGTGATCGACGTGTTCGTCAACGACGCCGCGGCGTTCTCGAACCGGATCTACCCGACGAGCCGGGGCGCGGACGGCGCGGCCGCCAGCACGGGCCTGAGGCTCTACTCCGAGGGCGGCCAGACCCGCTTCACCCAGACCGACGTCTGGCAGCTGCAGTCCGCCTGGCCGACGACGGGCTCCTGACCGCACCGCACAGCGGCTGCCGACCCCACGGCGGCGGCCGATCCCGCTACTTTCGCGCGACGAACATCCCAGGAGATGTCATGAGAACGTCAGCTTCCGCGCAGCCGCGCCCATGGCGCGTCCTGCCCTCCGCGGGCATGGCCGCGGTCCTCGCCCTCGCCGGGGCGTTCGCCGTGGCCCCGCCTGCCCAGGCCGCGGCCCCGCCCACGATCGACAACCCGAGCTTCGAGACCGGCGACGTGACCGGGTGGCAGGTCCTCGAGGGCGAGGCCTTCACCGACGCCGCGGTCTCGGACGCCACCGACTGGGGCTGGGGCTGCTGCTTCAACCCCGACGGCACCTACCACCTGTGGGGAGCGGCCGCCGGGGGTGATGCTCGCACCGGACGCCTGCGCTCCTCGGTCTTCACGCTCCAGGGCATCGGGGAGATCAGCTTCCTGCTCGGTGGCGGCAACGACCCGGAGAACGTGTACGTGGCGCTGCACCGGGCGTCGGACGACGCCGAGCTGATGCGCGCGACCAACACCGCGTTCGCCGACTCGGAGAAGCTCAGCCGCGTGGTGTGGGACGCGTCGGCCCACCTCGGCGAGGAGCTCTACCTCGAGGTCGTCGACGACGCGTCGGGCGGCTGGGGCCACCTCAACCTCGACGACGTGCGCACCTACACCGAGCAGTCGATCACCCAGGTCGCCAACCCCGGCTTCGAGACCGGTGACCTGACGGGCTGGACCGCGACCGGCGAGGCGTTCACCGCGGGCCAGGTCACGGACGCCACGGACTGGGGCTGGGGCGGCCCGTTCGGTCAGGACGGGACCTACCACCTGTGGGGTGCGAAGGACGTGCCCGACTCCGCGACCGGCACGCTCACGTCGTCCACCTTCACCCTCGCCGGGACCGGCGCGATCGAGTTCCTCATCGGTGGCGGCAACGACCCGGAGAACCTCTACGTCGCGCTGCACCGTGCGTCGGACGACACCGAGCTCCTGCGCACCACGAACACCGCCTTCGCCGACTCAGAGAAGTACAGCCGCGTGCGCTGGGACGCGACCGACCACCTCGGTGAGGAGCTCTACCTGCGGGTCGTGGACGACGCGACCGGCGGATGGGGGCACATCAACGTCGACGCGTTCGACACCACGGTCGACGTGCTGGGCCACGAGTTCGACAACGCCGGCTTCGAGTCCGGGACGCTCGACGGGTGGACCGCCCAGGGGGAGGCCTTCACCGCGGACGACGTCAGCACCGAGACCACCACCCCCGACGGTGAGCCGTTCGGTGCCGAGGGCACGCACCACCTGTGGGGCGGGGCGCAGGGGGACGACAGCCTGACCGGAACCCTGACGTCACCGCGCTTCGTCGTCGGGGGGCGCGGCCAGGTCCGGCTCCTGCTCGGCGGCACCGCCGACCCCGCGGTGTACGTGACCGTGCGCTCGGCGACCGACGACCGGGAGCTCGCACGCGCGACCGTCGCCCAGACCGGTGAGGTCTACCACGAGGCGGTCCTGGACCTGGGCGGACACCTCGGTGAGGCCGTCTACCTGCAGCTGGTCGACGACTCCTCGACCGGTCACCTCAACGTCGACGGCGTGCGCACGCTCGTCAACGACCCGATGCACTGGTCCTTCGACGAGACCTCCGGCACGCAGGCCCGCGACGACGGGTCGGACACGGTCGACGACGTGGCCTACGTCTTCGACGACGCGAGGTACAAGCCGGACTCCGACCCGCTGTGGAGCGCGGGCGTCGACGCCGGGTCGTTGCTGTTCGACGGCTACTCGACCTACGTCCAGCGCGACGGGGCCGCCGCCCTGACCCCGAGCAGCACCCTGAGCATCCAGGCATGGGTCGCGCCGCGCTCCTACGAGTGGGGAGACCTCGGGCAGGCGTCGGCCATCGTCAACCAGCACGACCCGGACGCCAGGACCGGGTACCTGCTCGGCATGTACCGCCACGGGTCCTGGGGTCTCGAGCTCGGTGACGGCATCGCCTGGCACACGCTGCGCGCCCCGGAGGACGCCGTCCTGCCGACGTACGAGTGGAGCCACGTCGCCGCCACCTACGACGCCGGGTCCGGTGTCATGCGCCTCTTTCTCAACGGCGAGCCGGTCGCGACCAAGGACGTCGGGGCCGGGACACGCATCCTCGCGGCGGACGACCAGCCGCTCCTGGTCGGCCGGCACAACCAGGCCGCCGTCATCAACGGCACGTTCCACGCGAACTCCTGGAACGGCGCGATCGACGAGCTCACCGTGACCGACGAGCTCCTCGGCCCCCAGCAGATCGCCGACGCCGCGGCCCAGGGCGGTGACACCTCCACCGAGGACCTGCAGCCGGACCGGTCGCGCTTCGACGGAGACCGCTACCGCCCGCAGTACCACTTCCTGCCGCCCGAGCACTGGATGAACGAACCCCACGCACCGATCTGGTTCGACGGGCAGTACCACATCTTCTACCAGCACAACCCGCAGGGCCCGTACTGGCACCAGATCCACTGGGGCCACGCGGTGAGCACGGACCTGGTCCACTGGGAGGACCTCCCGGTCGCGATCGCGCCGACCGAGCCCGTCACGCCCGACGGGGTGTGGTCCGGCAGCGCGACGACCGACGCCGACGGCAACCCGGTGCTGTTCTACACCGCGGGCAACGACTCCAAGGTCCCGAACCAGGCGACCGGTCTCGCATGGCCGGTGCCCGGCGCCGCGCAGAGCCCGCTGACCGAGTGGCGGCTCGAACCGGAGCCCGTCACGGTCCAGGAGCCCGACCTCACCTCACCCGTGGGCACGCCGTGGTTCGGCCAGTTCCGCGACCCGTTCGTGTGGAAGGAGACCGCCGACGACGGCACGCCGATCTGGTACCAGATCGTGGGATCCGGGATCGTCGACGGCGAGACGAAGGTCGGTGGGACGGCCCTGGTCTACACCTCCCGCGACCTCGTGCACTGGGAGTACCAGAACCCGCTGTTCATCGGTGACGCGCAGACGTACCCGAAGACCGGGACGGTGTGGGAGCTGCCGGTGCTGCTCCCGCTCGGCGAGCAGGACGGCGCGGAGAAGTACGTGTTCGTCGTGAACCCGTGGTTCGAGGGATACGACGAGAACACCGCGAAGAACACCTACTACTGGGTGGGGGAGTGGGACCGGGACAGCCACACGTTCGTGCCCGACCACGACGAGCCGCGGCTCTTCGACTACGGCGAGCACTTCACCGGACCGTCCGGGATGGTCGACCCCGAGGGAAGGTCCCTTCTGTTCACCATCACGCAGGACGGGCGCAGCGAGGACGAGCACCACGACGCCGGCTGGGCGCACTCGATGGGGCTGCCGGTCGAGCTCACGCTCACCGACGACGGCGATGCCGGCCTCGAGCCGGTGGACGAGCTGCAGTCGCTGCGCTCGACGAAGGTCGTCTCGGTCAAGAACCAGTCGGTCGAGCGGACCAACGCCACGCTCGACGAGAAGCACGACACGTTCACGGACCTGCTCGAGATCAAGGCCGAGCTGCAGATCACCCCGGGATCGACGAACGGGGCGACCACGGAGGCCGGCCTCGAGGTGCGGCGCAGCAGCGACGGGACCGAGCGGACCACCCTGACCGTCGACCGCGAGGACGACACCCTCACCCTCGACCGGAACTACTCGAGCCTGGACCCCGACACCCGCAAGGGCGTCGACCAGGGCGCCTTCGAGGTCGACGCCAACGGCAAGGTCACGATGCACGTCTACGTCGACCGCTCCGTCGTCGAGGCGTTCGTCGACGGCGAGAAGTCGATGACCACGCGCATCTACCCGACCCTCCCCGACTCCGTCGGGCTGCACGTCCTCGGGGGCTCCAACGTCAAGGTCACGTCCCTCGAGGTCTGGAACCTCGACGGCGCCTACGGAGAGGTCGCTCCGGCGCACTACGAGGAGCCGACCGCGGGCGAGACCACCGAGGAGCTGACGAACGGTGACTTCGCGACGTGCGACCTCACCGGGTGGACCGTCGTCGAGGGCGACGCCTACGGCGACGCCAACGTCACCGACGCGACCGACTGGGGCTGGGGCGGTCCGTTCCGCCAGGCCAACGCGTGGGGCAGCGAGGACCGCTGCCACCTGTGGGGGTTCAACGAGGCGGTCGGGGACGCCGCGACGGGTCGACTGCGGTCCGAGACGTTCACCCTCGGCGGCGACGGCCAGATCGACCTGCTCACCGCAGGCGGCGACGACCCCGACTCGCTCTACGTCGCCCTCGTGCGCGCCGACAGCGGGGAGGTGGTCGCCAAGGTCAGCGGCAACGTCCACGAGACGCTGCGCGCGCAGTACCAGCGACGCGTCATCGACGCGGCACAGCACGTGGGGGAGAGGTTCTACATCGAGATCGTCGACCAGGCGACAGGCGGCTTCGGACATCTGAGCGTCGACGACATCAACGTCCCGGTCGCGGGCGTCGACGAGCCGGAGGTCGCGTTCTCGGAGGTGGTGGAGCCGCGCGTGCTGGCGGGAAAGGTCTACCTCGCGGTCAGAGTCGCCTCCGAGGAGGACGTCTCGGTGGACGTCACCGTCACGACGCCGTACGGCGAGAAGACGTTCACCGGAGTCACTCCCGGCAAGAGCGCCTACCAGTCGTTCGCGACGCGGCAGACCGCGATCGGAGCAGGGGAGGTGACCATCAAGGTCTCGAAGACCGTCGACGGCACGGTGATCACGTCCACGCGGACCGTCAGCTACGACGCGGTCGACTAGCCCGCGCCGCGGGGCCCGAGCGTCGCCACCCGGCGTGCCGACGGGCGCAGCACGAAATCCGGCTCTCACCCCCACGCAGAGACGAGAGCGTCACGGCGATTCGCAACAGAGAGGCAAGCGTGACTTCTGCACCATCTCTTGGAGGCGCGACCGCGCGCCCATCAGCCGAACACGTGCTCGTGGTGGGAGAGGCGTTGATCGACGTCGTCCACCGCGCCGACGGCAGCGTCGACGAGCACCCCGGTGGCAGCCTTGCCAACGTCGCTCTCACCCTCGGCCGCCTGGGCCGCGACGCGCGACTGACGACGTGGATCGCCGACGACGCGCACGGCGACGTGGTCCGCGCGTGGCTCGACGACTCGTCGGTGACGCTCACCTCGGGGAGCACGGGCGCGCCGTCGACCAGCGTCGCCACGGCGCACCTCGACGCCCACGGCGCCGCCACCTACGAGTTCGACCTCGAGTGGCGCGTCCCAGCCGGCTCCGCCCCGGACGCTGGGACGCTGGCGGTGCACACCGGCTCGATCGCCGCGGTGCTCGAGCCCGGCGCGTCAGACGTGCGTGCGCTCGTCGCCACGGCGCGCGCGACCGCGACGATCACCTACGACCCGAACGCCCGCCCCGCTCTCATGGGCGGCCTGGTCGACGCGCGCGCGCAGATCGAGGCGCTCGTCGCGCTCTCCGACGTCGTCAAGGTCAGCGACGAGGACGTCGCGTGGCTCGCGCCAGGCGCCGACCCGGTCGCGGTCGCGCGCGACTGGCTCGCGCTCGGCCCGGCGCTCGTCGTCGTGACGTTCGGCGGCGAGGGCGCGGTCGCGGTCACCGCGGCGGGCGAGCATCGCGTGGCCGCCCCCCGCGTCGACGTCGTCGACACCGTCGGCGCCGGCGACTCGTTCATGGGCGCTCTCCTCGACGGCCTGTGGGACGCGCACCTGCTCGGCGCGGAGCGCCGCGACGCGCTCCGCGCGATCGACGGTCCGACGCTCGCCGGGATCCTCGGACGCTGCGTCGCCGTCGCGGCCATCACCGTCGCGCGGGCCGGAGCCAACCCCCCGCGCCGTGCAGAAATGACAGCGACGATCACCGACCGGTCGCGAGCCTCGGCCGTCACCAAGGCACAGCCCACAACGCACAGCCCGTCGCGGCCCGGCCACCGATCGCCATCGGGGGCGAAGTCTCCGCGGTGAGGGCCGTGACGTGGCGATCCGCTGGACAGGCACGTTGCACCTACGTCGCGCAAGACCCACGGCATGGCCGAGATCGCGCAAGGTACAGCGGCGTGTCCGCGCAACCTGCCCTGCTCGATCGTCCACCGGCGCGGCAAGGGCGCCCGCCGACCTCGTCACGAGGCCGGCGGGCGCCGGGTCAGAGCTGGGCTGCCTGGAACGTTCGAGACCTTCGAGAGGATCGAGCGATCCAGGAGACCGTCAGGAGCAGGCGAGCTCGTCGTGGTCGAGGTCGACCGTCGAGGTGACGTCCTCGCCGTCGATCACCCCGGTACCCGTGACGGTCACCGAGCCGCTCGCGACCGAGGTCGAGCGAACGGGGAACGCCTGGTACGCGTTCGTGCCGGGGTCGACGTCGCCGAACTCGCGGGTGCCGAACGGCGTCGCGAGGGTCACGTCGAGCGCTGAGTCCTCGCCGTTCGCCGCGCGGACGGCGAGGTAGGCCTGGCCGGCGATGCACCGCGGCTGGACCTCGGCGTCGAGGTCGAGCTCCGCCTGTCCGCCGCTCGGCGTGCCGTAGATCTCGAGCTCGTAGAGAGAGAAGCCCCACTGCGTCGCGCGCTCCGTGGCGTAGAGACGCACGTGCCGCGCCGTGCCCGAGACGTCCAGCTCGTCGAAGAGACCGTCACCGTCGGTGACGGTGTGCACCGTGGTCCAGGTCGCGCCGTCCTGCGAGGTCTGGATCTCGTACCCCGACGCGAACGCGGTCTCCCAGTCGATCACGACGCGGTCCAGGTCGTAGCTCGCGCCGAGGTCCACCGCGATCCACTCGGGCTCGCTCCACGCGCTGCTCCAGCGGGTGCCGGCGTTGCCGTCCACCGCCATCTCGGCCTCGTGCCCGGGCTCGTCGATGCTGGAGGCCGTCACGGGCCGGCCGAGCGCGAGCGACTCCTCGTCGTCACCCCCACCGCCGTCGCCGTCGGACAGGTAGCAGCGCAAGTACTGGTAGGACTCCGCAGAGGTCTCGAAGGACGGCGCCCAGTCCCACTCGTACGTGTAGTACTCGACGTACGGCTCGGCCGCGGCGATGATCGCGGGGAGGTCGAGGTCACCGTTGCCGAGGGCGACCTGCCTCATGTCGCCCTCGGCGTTCACGTTCACGGCGTCCTTGATGTGCAGCTGCTCGATGCGGTCCCCGTACTCCTCGATCCACGCCGGGACGTCGATGCCGGCGTCGGCGGCCCAGCCGACGTCGAGCTGGAACGTGACGTAGCGCGGGTCGGTGTTCTCCTCGATGACCTGCCAGGCGCTGACCATCTCACCCGTCTCCGGGTGGGGGTATCGTGTGGTGAGCTCGCTCTGGTGGTTGTGCAGCACGATCTTGTTCGCGCCGTTCTCGTGCGCGTACTGGCCGAGCCGGTTGGCATGTGCCGCGGTCGCGAGCGCTTCGTCGTAGGTGCCGTAGCCACCCGCCATCCCCCCGGTCCCGATGTAGTCCTGGCCCAGCGCGACGGCGTAGGCGACGGTCTCCGGCCACGTGTCCCAGCTCGTGCTGCCGTGGCTCGAGGACACCTCGAGCCCGTGCTTGTCGAGGATCGCCTTGTACTCGTCGACCGGCATCGAGTAGGGCTGGTTGTAGGGCTCGACGTTGGTGAACCCGGCCCCGGCCACCTCGCCGAGCACACGGTCGAGCGTCTCCGGGGACGGTGTCCCGGACGACCCGAGCTCACCCACGTGCGTGTACAGCTGGATGGAGATCTTGGAGTCGGGGATCCCCATGTCCTCACCGCACGCCGGAGCCGCTGTGGTGGTGGGAGAAGGGTCGGTGACGGTCGCCGGGGTGGCCAGTGCCGGGGCGGCGGCGAGCGTGCTCGCGAGGAGCGCGCCGCCGGTCAGTGCTGCGCCGAGGCGCCGAGGGCGGGTCGAGTGCTGCGAGTTCTGCATGGGACTCCTCAATTGACAGCGTTGTCGATTTGGGATGAAGATCATGCGACTTATGCCTGATAGGTGTTCAAAAGACGCTATGGGTCGATCATTGCCCTGTCAAGGCAGGACCCGGCGATGGCAAGAGGTGCGGATGTCGGGTCCGGCGGTCGGCTGCGCGGTGAGGCAGCGTGCAGTCCGGGGGGCGCGCCGACTCAGTCGCGCAGGAGCCTCCAGCTCCCCTCGGAGACGACCTCGACGGTCCCGTCCGCCACGACGATCGCGGTGTCGTCGTCGATCGCGTACGCCGGGCCGTCGATCCCTTCCGCCCACCGCTCCGCCGCGGCCAGGGTGTTGTGCGGCAGCATCGGGTGGTCGGTGTGCGGGAAGATCGAGAAGTCGACGACTCCCAGGGTGGCGTCGTCGCCCGACGGCGGCGTCCACCCGACGAAGAACTCGCCGATGCGCGGGGTCATCACCATGCTGCCCGCGCTCATCCCCAGGTACACCGTCTCGGTCAACGAGGGGAGGAGGTCCGCGAAGCCGGACTCCCGCATCCAGTGGTTCAGGTACAGGGCGTCGCCGCCCGACACCAGCAGGACGTCCGCGTCACGGACGAGGGGGACCCACTGCTCCTCGTCGATGCTCGGGAGCGCGGTGAGCTCGAGCAGCCCCACGGACCTCCAGCCCAGCTCGACCATCGGCGAGGTGGACCGTCCGGCGACGAACTGCCACGCTCCCGCTCCCGGGCCGGCGTGCGGGTGCCCGTACATCGCGGTGGGGATGCAGAGGGCGTCGCACCGGTCCACCGGTCGGCCGAGGAGCCTGAGCAGCGCGTCGTGGATGCTGGCGTTCTGGACGCCTGCGGACGTCAGAAGGAGCTTCACGGTGTCTCCTGGTTCGGGTCGCGGGAAGGGGGACGAACCTGAGACCGCGTGGCGCCGGCAGACTCACCGTCGGACGCCGTCGGACGCCGTCGGACGCCGTCGGACGCCGTCGGACGCCTGTCCGGTCAGGCGTCCCGGCGTGCCTCGACGAGGTGGCGCGTCGAGTGCGCGACGAACGGGGTGGTCGTGGGGCCGTCGTCGCGTGCCCCGGCCCGCAGCCGGGCGTCGAGCTCCTCGAGGACGTGGCCGTAGCGGTCGACGGAGAAGTCGGGCACCCACCACACGCACCTGCGCAGGAGCCACACGACCGCGCCGACGTCGTACAGCTCGATGCGGCACGTCGCCGTGCGCAGGTCGACGACGTCGAGGCCGGCCGCGCGGGCGTGCTCGGCCTCGACGCGCGGGTCGCGGCCGGCGCGCGCCTCGGGCTGCGGGCCGAGGAACAGCTCGATGAGCTCGAACACGGAGGCGGGTCCGACGTGCTGCGCGAGGTACGCACCGCCGGGCCGCAGCACCCGGTGGATCTCCGGCCACGGCGGTGCGACGGGATGGCGGGCCGTGACCAGGCTGAAGGTGGCGTCGGGAACCGGGAGCGTGTCGTCGACGGGCGTGAGGACGTGGGCGCCCCAGGGCGCGAGGCGCTCGCGGGCGAGCGCGGCGTTGGGCGCCCACGTCTCCGTGGCGACCAGCGTGGCGGGGGTGGGGTCGCCGCGGTCGGCCGCGGCCGCCAGCGCCTCGGCCAGGACCTCGCCGCCGCCGGTGTCGAGGTCGAGCGCCGAGTCCGCCGCGGCGAGGCGGTGGGACAGGAGGGAGACGAAGCGCCACGGCGGGCGCTCCTCGGTGGCGCGGCCGTCGAGCCAGCCGAACCCCCAGCCGGTGACGTCCGCCTCCACGGCTTCGGTGATCAGCTCGTCGTAGGGTCGCACCCGCGCATCGTCGCGCAGCGGGGCGAGCGTCGACCAGCGGAATTCTCCGCGCCGCGACGACCCGACGCGTTGGAAAGCGCTTGCCCATCGTCCTCCGGCATGGCAGGATCGGGCGTCGCACAGGTGGCACGCAGGTCGTGACACGGTAGGGGTGCGGACCGCACGCTCGAGGAGGAGAGGCGACGATGCCGACTGTCGCACTGGTCACTGGTGGGAACCGCGGGATCGGGCTCGGGATCAGCCGGCGCCTGCTCGCGGACGGCTTCGCCGTCTCGATCCTGGCGACGCGCGAGGAGCCCACCGACGTGATCGAGGAGCTGCGCGAGCTCGCGGGGGACGCGTCGCGCGTGCGGTACGTCCGGGGGTCGGTCGCCGACCTGGACGACCACCGCCGGTACGTCGCGGACGCCGTCGACACGTGGGGCCGGCTCGACGTGCTGGTCAACAACGCGGGGGTCGCGCCGAGCGTGCGCGCGGACCTGCTGGACGCCACGGCGGAGTCGTTCGACCGGGTGCTCGGCATCAACCTGCGCGGCCCGTACTTCCTCACGCAGGAGTTCGCGCGTCGCGTGATCGAGCTGCGCGGGCCGCTCGACGAGCTGCCGGAGCCGCCGTCCGGTCCGGTCGCGACGGTCGTCAACGTCTCGTCGATCTCCGCCACGACGGTCTCGACCAACCGCGGCGACTACTGCATCTCCAAGGCGGGCGTCGGCATGGCCACGCAGCTGTGGGCGGCGCGCCTCGGGCCCGAGGGGGTCGTGGTGTACGAGGTCCGGCCCGGGGTGATCGCGACGGACATGACCGCGGGAGTCACGGCGAAGTACGACGACCTCATCGAGCAGGGCCTCGCGCCGATCAACCGCTGGGGACGCCCCGCCGACGTCGCGGGCGCCGTCTCGATCCTGGCCTCCGGTCAGACCCCGTACTCGACCGGCGAGGTGTTCCACGTCGACGGCGGCATGCACATCCCGGTCCTGTGAGGGGAGAAGCCATGAGCCACGAGCCTGAGACGCTCCGCATCGGCGGGCACGACGTGCCCGTCGTGACCGCCACGACCGTCGTCGTCGGCACCGGGTCCGCCGGCTACTGCGCGGCGGACCGCCTCGTCCAGTTCGGCCACGACGACGTCGTCATGGTCGCGGACAAGGTGCACGCCGGGGCGTCGCGCAACGCGGGGTCCGACAAGCAGACGTACTACAAGCTGACGCTCTCGGGCGGCGACGACGACTCGGTGCGCGAGATGGCGCAGACGCTGTTCTCGGGCGGCTCGATGGACGGCGACAACGCCCTCGCGGAAGCCGCCCTGTCGGCGCGCGGCTTCCTGCACCTCGTGGACCTGGGCGTGCCGTTCCCCCAGAACCGCTTCGGCGAGTTCATCGGGTACAAGACGGACCACGACCCCCGGCGCCGCGCGACCTCGGTCGGCCCGTACACGAGCCGGACGATGGTCGAGAAGCTCGAGCGGAAGGTCCAGGCCGACGGCACGCGGGTGTTCGACGAGTGCCGCGTGGTGGACGTCGTCACGGCACCCGACCCGCACGGCGGCCCCGGTGCGCGCCGGGTCGCGGGCCTGCTCGTCCTGCGGACCGACGTGCCGCACGACGGCGCCGCGAGCCCCTGGCTGCTGTTCCGGTGCACCAACCTCGTCTACGCGACGGGAGGTCCCGCGGGCATGTACGCGACGCGCGTGTTCCCCAACGGGCAGTGGGGAGCGTCGGGTGCGGCCTATCGCGCGGGCGTGCACGGCAAGAACCTCACCGAGTGGCAGTTCGGGCTCGCGTCGACCAAGCCCCGGTGGAACGTGTCGGGCACGTACATGCAGGTCGTGCCGCGGTTCGTCTCGACGGACGCCGACGGCGGCGACGAGCGCGAGTTCCTCACCGAGGCGATCACCGACTACGGGCGGCTCATGACGCTCGTGTTCCTCAAGGGCTACCAGTGGCCGTTCGACATCCGCAAGGCGCGCGACGGGTCGAGCCTGATCGACCTGCTGGTGTACCGCGAGACGGTGCTGCGCGGGCGCCGCGTGTTCCTCGACTTCCGGCGCAACCCCGTGCGCGAGGACTTCGACCCGACGGCGCTCGCGCCCGAGGCGTACCAGTACCTCGAGAAGGCGGGCGTGCTGTCCGGGACGCCGATCGAGCGGCTGCGGCGCATGAACGAGCCCGCGTACCAGTTCTACCTGGACAAGAACCCGTACGTGGACCTCGAGAAGGAGATGCTCGAGGTCGACGTGTGCGCGCAGCACAACAACGGTGGCCTCGTGGTCGACGCCTGGTGGCAGTCGAACGTCGCCGGGTTCTTCCCCGTCGGCGAGGCCGGCGGCGCGCACGGCGTCTACCGCCCGGGCGGCGCTGCGCTCAACAGCGGGCAGGTCGGGGCGACGCGCGCCGCGCAGTTCATCGCGGCGCGGCGCGACGAGAAGCCGTCCGACGAGTCGGCCTTCGCCGAGGCCGCGGCACCGGTGCTCGCCGCCGCGCTGGACCTCACGGCCCGCGCGACGGGCCGCGTGGCCGCGGGCGTGCCGGACAACACGGGCGACCTGCTGCGCGACGTGCAGCGGCTCATGAGCGAGAAGGCCGGACCCGTGCGGTCGGAGGCGTCGATCCGCGAGGCGCTCGACCAGGTGCACGCGTGGCTGACCCGCTACGAGGATCTCGTCAGCGCCGACGCCGGGTCGCGGCGCGCCGTGAACCGGACGTTCCTCGTCCGCGACATCCTCACGAGCGCGTACGTCTACCTCTCCGCCATGGCCGACTACGTCGCCCACGGCGGGCGCTCGCGCGGGTCGGTCCTCTACACCGACGCCGACGGCGACCTGCCCCTCGTGGGGTACGGCGACGATGCGGAGCGCGAGCTCGACCTGCCCGACCTCTACCGCTTCCGGCTCGACGGCGGCGCGCTCGACGAGGAGGTCCAGGAGACCGCGTGGGTCGCGCCCGGCGGGAGCGTCCCGACCGCCGAGGACGGCACCTCGTGGGCTCCGGTCGTGCCGCGAGAGGCCGCCGACGCGGCGGGCGTCCCGGTGTTCCGCTGGCGTCCCCGGCGCCCGCTCCCGGCGGACGACGACTTCTTCGAGAACGTCTGGCGCGAGTTCCGCGAGCACGGCAACGTGCAGTAGCGGACGGCCGGGTCGGCCGGCTCAGGCCCGCCGGAACTCCGCGCGCCAGGTCCCGGAGCTGCCCGGGGGACCAGGGACGGCGAGCCGTTCGATCGACACCGCGGACAGCGGTTCCTGGCCGAACGCCTCGATCTCCGCGCGGGTCAGCGGCCAGGGCGGTCCGTCCTCGTCGGCCGACTCGGTGGCCGCCTGGACCACGAGCAGGGTCCCGCCCGGCGCCACCAGGGAGCGGACGCCGGCCGTCATGTCGCCGCGGACGCTGCGGCTCACCGCCTGGACGGTGTAGATCTCGACGACGAGGTCGAACGCACCGGTCCACTCCTTCGGCAGGTCGAGCAGGTTCCCGACGGCGTACGTGACCGGGGAGCCCGGACGGCGCTCGCGGACGGCGGCGACCGCGGCGGGGGAGACGTCGAACGCCGTCGTCCCGTACCCCAGCCGGGCGAGGTGCTCGGCGTCGGCCCCGAGCCCGCAGCCGGCGACGACCGCCCGCCCGCCCCGGTCGCCGCGACCGGGGCCGTCGGTCCACGAGGCGAGCGCCGGGTGCGGGTCGTCCCGTTCCCACGGCATCGCGACGTCGCCGGACCGGGCGGAGGACCAGAGCCGCTCGAACCAGCCGGTCGGGTCGGAAGGGTCGGCCTTGCCGAGCCGATCGGCCTCGGACTGCCAGGGACGCGGCGCGGTCATGTGTCGACGCTAGTGAGGCAGGAGGCGGGCGACAAGGGGCCGTCGGCACTCGGGCGGAGCGCTCTCCCTCCGTCGTTGACCATTCGACATCTAACAGTTAGAGTCCTCATCATGACCGAGATGCGCACGCCGACCAGCAGCCTCGAGCTCCTCCGGTGGATCGGGTGGGCGCAGCGCAAGGCCGCCGAGGAGTGGATCCGCGAGCGAGACCTCACGCACGAGCAGGGCTACGTCCTCGGCTGGCTGGTGGAGAACCCCGGCGCGATCCAGCGCGACATCGCCGAGGTCAGCCGCACCAGCCCGGCGAGCGTCTCGAGCCTCCTGGCCGGGCTCGAGCGCCGTGGCCTGGTCGAGCGTCGCGCGGCGCCCGACAACGGCCGCGTCAAGCTCGTCGACGTGACCCCGGTGGGCGCGGAGCTCGTCGCGGGGTTCGCCGACGCGATGACCGCCGCCGACGAGACGATCCTGGCGCCCCTGGACCCCGGTGAGCGAGCGACCCTGCAGGCGCTGCTCACCAAGATCGCCGCGGAGCTGCCCCGGCCCACCCGGGACTGACCCGGCCCGAGCACCTTCCGCCCCTCCTTCCTTCCTCACGTCCTTCCTTCCTCACGTCCTTCCTTCCGCCGCGCCGGCGTCCGTCGGCGTGCGCTCGAGCCTGCCCGGAAAGGAGCAGCCATGAGCACCGCTGACCTGGAGTCCCGCACGGGGCCCGCCACAGGGGAGCCCTCCACGGCGACCACCCCGTCGTCCCGCGAGGCCCCCGCCGCCGGTACCGACCGCTGGTACCTCGCCTCCGCACCGATCGTCCGAGCCCTCGTGCACCTGTGCGTGCCGATGGCTGCCGCGATGATCGTCGGCGCCGTCTACAACGTCATCAACGCCGGCTTCGTCGGCTCGCTCCACGACAACACCCTGCTCGCCGCGGTCACGTTCGGCACGCCCGTCCTCGGCCTCGTCATGGCCGTCGGCGGCGTCTTCGGCGTCGGTGGCGGGGCGCTCGTCTCGCGCCTGCTCGGTGCGGCGGAGCACGACCCTGCCGAGGCCGCCGCGATCAAGAACGTGTCGTCGTTCGCCGTCTGGGGCGCGGTGGTCGCCGGAGCCGTCCTGGGAGCCCTGGGCCTCGTGTTCCTCCGGCCCGTGGTCTCGCTCCTCGGAGCGGACGCCACGGCCGCCTCGGCGACCGCCGACTACGTCGCCGTCATGCTCGCGTTCGTGCCCGTGCTCACCGCGGCGTTCTGCCTCGAGCAGCTCGTCCGGGCGGAGGGCGCGTCGCGCCAGGTGATGAACGCCCTCGTCGCCTCCACGGTCGCGAACCTCGTGCTCGACGTCCTCTTCGTCCTCGTCCTGCACCAGGGCGTCGCCGGCGTGGCCCTCGCGACCGGTCTGTCGAACCTCGCCGTCGTCGTCTACTTCGTCGTCTGGCTCCAGCGGCACAGCGAGCACATGAGCCTCGCGCCGCGCTGGTTCACCCTCTCGGGGGCGGTGCTCAGGCCCGTGCTCGGGGTGGGGGTCGGCGAGCTGCTCCAGGCGTCGTTCCTCGTCGTCACGTCGCTGGTGCTCAACAACCTCGCGGCCGCGTACGGCGAGGGCCCGCTCGCCGCGATGGGCGTCGCGGTCCGCATCGCGCAGGTACCGGAGTTCCTGCTGATGGGAGTGACCCTCGGTGTCCTCCCGCTGCTCGCCTACTCCTACGGGAAGGGTGACCGCGTCCGCCTCACCTCGGCGCTGCGCGCGTCGGCGGTGACGGTCGGCGGCGTCGGGCTGCTGTTCTCCGCGACCGTGTTCCTCTTCCGCGACCAGGTGCTCTCCGCGTTCGTGGCGGGCCCGGCGGTCCTGGCGATCGGCGTCACGATCCTCACCGCCCAGCTCGTGGCGATGATCGCGAACGGGTTCGCCGGTCTCCTGACGTCGCTGTTCCAGGCGACGGGTCGGACCGTGCCGGCGATCGCGATGTCGGTGTCGCAGGGCGTCCTGTTCGTCCCGGTCGTGATCCTCGGCAACCTGTTGTTCGGGCTGAGCGGCATCGTCTGGGCGCTGACCGTCACGGAGGTCGTCGTCTGCCTCGTCGGGGTCGTCCTCTGGCTCACGACCCGTCGCGCGATCGACCGCGGCCTCGCGGGCGGCAGCGCGGAGCGCGCCGACGAGGTCCTCGAAGGGCTGCCCGCCTGAGCGTGCGGTCCCGGTCGCCGTCGCCGCGCCTCCACCGAACGGTGGAGGCGCGGGTCCACCTCGGCGCAGGCGCCACGGTGGACGTGGCGCGGCGGGGCGCGTTCGTAGTCTCGCGGCATGACCGCGGTAGAGGTACGGAACCTGCACAAGCGCTACGGGGAGCACGTCGCCGTCGACGACGTCTCGTTCACCGTCGAGGAGGGGGAGATCTTCGGCATCATCGGGCCCAACGGCGCCGGCAAGACGACGACCGTCGAGAGCATCGCCGGCCTGCGGACACCCGACTCGGGCTCGATCTCCGTGCTCGGGCTCGACCCGGTCGAGGACCGGGCGGAGGTCCGCGAGCGGCTCGGCGTGCAGCTGCAGGAGAGCAGCTTCCCCGACGCGATCACGGTCGCCGAGGCGCTCGACCTCTACAGCTCGTTCTACCGGGACCCCGTCGACTGGCGCGAGCTCATGGAGCTCCTCGGCCTCACCGGGAAGCGCACCACGCAGTACAAGGCCCTCTCGGGCGGGCAGAAGCAGCGGCTCTCGATCGCGCTCGCCCTCGTCGGCAACCCGGAGGTCGCGATCCTCGACGAGCTCACGACGGGACTGGACCCGCAGGCGAGGCGGGACACCTGGAGCCTCGTCGAGCGGGTGCGCGACACGGGCGTCACGGTCCTCCTCGTCACGCACTTCATGGACGAGGCGGAGCACCTCAGCGACCGGATCGCCGTGATCGACGGCGGACGGGTGGCCGCGGTGGACACGCCGGCAGGACTGGTCAGGCGGTCGAGCGCGGTGCAGGAGATCCGGTTCCGCGTGAGCGGGCCGCTGGACGAGAGCGTCCTCACCGGGCTCCCCGAGGTGTCCGACGTCGAGGTCGTCGAGGGGCGCTGGCTGGTCACCGGTACGGGACAGCTCCTGAGCAGCGTCGCGGGAGCGCTCGCCCGGGCGGAGGTCGTCGCGGAGGACCTCCGCGTCGACCAGCGCACCCTCGACGACGCGTTCGTGGCCTTCACCGGACGCAGCCCGCAGCCGACAGCGCCCTCCGAGCGGAGGGTCGACTGATGTCCGTCCCCACCACCCGCGCTCTCGGGTCGCGTGCTCGTCTGAAGATGGTCACGGTCGAGGCGAAGCTCTTCCTCCGGGACTCCGCGACCGTCCTCTTCGGCGTGCTGTTCCCGGCGGTGCTCCTGCTCGGTCTGGGTGCCGTCCCGGCGCTCAGGGAGCCCACGCCGGAGACCGGCGGGCTCCGGGCGATCGACGTCTGGGCACCGACCGCCCTGGTGTTCGGGATGGTGATGATCGCCGTGCAGCACGTCCCGGCCGTGGTCGCGACGTATCGCGAGCGCGGCATCCTGCGCAGGCTGTCGACCACCCCGGCGCACCCGCGGAGCGTCCTGCTCGCACAGATGGTCGTCGCGTCCGCCTCGGTGGTCGTCTCGGCGACGCTCCTGATCCTCGTCGCGTGGGCGGTGCTGGACGTCGCGCCGCCCGCGCGGCCCCTGGAGTTCGCCGTCGCCTTCGTCGTCGGCTATGCCGCGCTGCTCGGGATCGGCATGGTCTCCGCGGCCGTGGTCCGCACGAGCAGTGCCGCCAACCAGGTCGGCACCGTCCTGTTCGTCGCGCTGATGTTCTTCGGCGGGGCCTTCCTGCCCCGTGTCCTCATGCCCGACGTGCTGCGGGTGGTCGGCGAGCTCGTGCCACCCGGGCTGCAGGCCCTCACCGCGGCGTGGTCACCCGAGGCGGCCGAGGTCACCGCCACCGCCGGCGGGCAGCCGTTCTGGCTGCAGATTGCCATAATGGCGGCGATCGCCGTGATCGCGAGCGCGGTCGCCGCGAAGCTCTTCCGCTGGGAGTAGGGGTCGTCGATGACGCGGGATGCCAGGGTCGGCGAGCACCCGAGCCCGGGGACGACCGAGCCCACCCTCACGGAAGAGGCGGAGATCGCGCACCGCTCCCGCCTGGCCTGGAAGCGCGAGCAGCTGCGGGTCTGGGACCTCCTGCAGCTGTTCGCGCCGTGGCTGCTGCTGACCGTCTCGACGGTGGTCTACCTCGCGCGGGTGCTCCCGGCCTCCGGTGACGGCTTCTGGCCGACGGGCGCCTCCGTCCTCGGGCTGGTGGCGGTCTCGGCGCTGTGGGTGCTGTTCGGGCAGACGCTGCCCCTGAGGAGGCGCACGCTCCGGCCCGTGCCGGCGGTCGTCCACCTCGTCGGGCTGCTGGCGCTGTGCGTCGCCCTCATGACGTACTCGGACGTGTTCCTCGTCTTCACCGTCGCGGGCTTCTTCCAGGCGTACCTGCTCAGGCCGTGGCCGGTGGGGGTGCTCGGGGTCCTGGCCACGTCCGTGGCCCTCAACGGCTCGGCGATGCGGGTGTGGGCCGACCCGAGCCCGGAGGTGCTCGCGGAGCTCCTCCTCGTCGTCGCCGTGCAGACCGCGGCGATCGGCGTGGGCATCCTGCTGACGGCGCGCAGCGAGCCGGAGGAGCGCAGGCGGGAGGAGCTCGTCGAGCGGCTCGAGGCGGCTCTGCACGAGAACGCCGGGCTCCACGCGCAGCTCGTCGCCCAGGCCCGGGAGTCCGGGGCCCAGGACGAGCGGCAGCGGCTGGCCGGCGAGATCCACGACACGCTGGCCCAGGGTCTCGCGGGCATCATCACGCAGCTCCAGGCCGCGGAGCGTTCCGCGGACGCGGACGGCGCAGCGGACGAGCACGTCGCGCGGGCGCTGCGGCTCGCGCGCAGCAGCCTGACCGAGGCCCGACGGTCCGTGCAGGCGCTCGCTCCCCAGGAGCTCGGGCGGGCGCACCTCCCCGACGCGCTGCGCACGTTGACCGAGCGATGGTCGCAGGACCAGGGGATCAGCGCGCGGCTGGAGGTCACCGGCACCCGGGAGCCGCTGAGCCCGGCGATCGAGGTGTCGCTCTTCCGGGTCGCCCAGGAGTCGCTGACCAACGTGGCGAAGCACGCGGAGGCGTCACGCGTCGGCGTCACCCTGTCGTACACGGGCAACGAGGTGCTGCTGGACGTGCGCGATGATGGACGCGGGTTCACGACCGGCGTCGGCACGGGATTCGGCCTCACGAGCATGCGCCAGCGCATCCGAGGGGTCGGCGGTCACGTCGACGTGCAGAGCGCACCGGGGGACGGGACGTCCGTCAGCGCGCGCGTGCCGGCCATCGCCCCGGGGGGCACGAGAGCGACGGGGGAGAGCGGCCGATGATCCGACTGGTGGTCGTCGACGACCATCCGATCGTGCGGGGCGGCCTTCGCGACACGTTCGCGGACGCCGAGGACATCGTCGTGGTCGGTGAGGCCGGCGACGGCGCCGAAGGCGTCGACCGTGCCGTGCGGCTGGCGGCGGACGTCGTGCTCATGGACCTGCGGATGCCCGGGACGGACGGCGTCGCCGCGACCGCAGCCCTGCGCGAGCGAGCCCCGGACGTCCGCGTGCTGGTCCTGACCACCTTCGACAGCGAGAGCGACGTCCTGCCGGCGATCGAGGCGGGTGCGACCGGATACCTCCTCAAGGACGCGCTGCCCGACGACCTAATGCGAGCGGTCCGTGCCGCTGCGCGAGGCGAGTCGGTGCTCGCGCCGTCGGTGACGCAGCACCTCATGGGCCAGGTGCGCAGGCCCGGCGCCGGCACGCTGACCGACCGGGAGAAGGAGGTGCTGCAGCTGGTCGCGAACGGCAGCTCGAACCGTGAGGCCGCGGCGGCGCTGTTCATCGGCGAGGCGAGCATCAAGACCCACCTGCAGCACGTCTACGACAAGCTCGGCGTCCGCGACCGAGCGTCGGCGGTGGCCGAGGGATACCGCCGACGGCTGCTCACCTGACGTCCCCGCACACCGGGCGTCGTCGTGCTCCACGGGGAGGCACTACCCTTCGAAGCGCGCCGATCGGCGCACACCGCCGTGCTTCCTCGGGTGACGTCGCGAAGGCTCGACGACGACCGCGAGGTCATCCGGGCAGCACGCCCCGCCGCGACGAAGGATCGAAGCCGTGAGCCAGCCTCCGTACCAGCCGTACCAGGGCGGCGACGCCCCTCAGCCCTCGCAGACCCCGGCGCCCCAGGGCCAGCCCGCGCAGCCGGGCTACGGTCAGCCCGCGCACCCCGACCACGGCCAGCCCGCCTACGGTCAGCCCGCCTACGGTCAGCCGGCCTACGGTCAGCCCGACCACGGTCAGCCGCCCTACGGTCAGCCCGGGCAGCACCAGCCGGCGTACGGGCAGATGGCACCGCAGGCGCCCGCGCCGGGCTCCGCCCCGGCGCCCGGCCAGCCGTACGGGGCGTACCCCGCGCAGGGGCAGCCGTACGGGTCGCCCTACGGCGGCCCCGGGGGCTACGCCCCCTACGCTCCGCCCGCCGGTCCCCAGCCGCTGACCTGGCGCACGATCCTGGCGTACGTGTTCAGCCCGATCGCGCTGATCTTCCTCCCCATCGTGTTCGGGGTGCTCGCCATCGTCTTCGCGTCGCTCGCGGTCAAGCGGAACGAGAAGACGGCGAAGATCGCGCTCGGCGTGGCGATCGCCTGCACGGCCGTCGGGTTCATCCTCGGCGCCATCTCGGGCGTGCAGACCATGCAGCAGCTCGGCTGACCCGACGGCGGTCGGACGGGCCCCGGACCGGACACCGGCACGTGACCCGGGCACGGGCTCGCGTCACCAGTCGTGCACGGTCCCGTCGGCGAGGCGGTTGACGGGGAGGTAGGCCGGCGCGTAGGGGTGCGCGGCGGCCATCTCCTCGTCGAGCTCGACCCCGATCCCGGGCGCCTCGCCGGGGTGGAGGTGGCCGTCGTCGAACGTGAAGGCGTGCCGGAAGACCTCGTGGGTCAGGTCGGTGTACCCGGAGTACTCCTGGATGCCGAAGTTGTGGATCGCGAGGTCGAGGTGGATCGCGGCCGCCATCCCGACGGGCGAGATGTCCTCCGGGCCGTGGATCGCGCTCTTGATCTGCCGCAGCGCGGCGTAGTCGAAGAGCTTGCGCAGCGGCGTGACGCCGCCGAAGTGGGTGACGGCCGAGCGGACGTAGTCGACGAGCTGCTCGTCGACGAGCGTCTGGTAGTCGTGCACGGTGTTGAAGACCTCGCCGATCGCGAGGGGCGTCGTCGTGTGCTGGCGGACGAGCCGCAGGCCCTGCTGGTTCTCCGCGGGGGTGCAGTCCTCGAGCCAGAAGAGGTCGTACCGCTCGATCTCCTTGCCGAGCCGCGCGGCCTGCTGCGGCGTGAGGCGGTGGTGCGCGTCGTGGAGCAGCGGCAGCTCGGGGCCGAACTCGTTCCGCACCGCCTCCAGCACGCGCGGCAGGTGCCGCAGGTAGCCGGCGGTGTCCCAGTCCTCGACGACGGGACGGACCCGCTGGTCCAGCCGGGCGCCGTCGGACTCCGCGGCGATCGCCGTGCCGTCGTGCACGCCGTAGACGACCTTCAGACCGGGCACGCCGGTCTGCACGCGCACGGCCTGGTAGCCCTCGGCCAGACGGGCGCGGACCGAGTCGAGGAGCTCGGGGACGTCGCGCCCGTTGGCGTGGCCGTAGGTGCGGACCCGCTCGCGCGAGGCTCCGCCGAGCAGCTGGTACAGCGGGAGCCCGGCGACCTTGGCCTTGATGTCCCACAGCGCGACGTCGACGGCGGCGATCGCGGCCATCGTCACCGGCCCGCGGCGCCAGTAGGCCCCGCGGTAGAGCGACTGCCACGTGTCCTCGATCCGGTGCGGGTCGAGCCCGACGAGGAGCGGGGCCACGTGGTCGCGCAGGTAGGAGACGACGGCGAGCTCGCGGCCGTTGAGCGTCGCGTCGCCGAGGCCCGTGACGCCCTCGTCCGTCGTGATCCTCAGGGTGACGAAGTTGCGTCCGGGGCTGGTGACGACGACCTGCGCGTCGACGATCCTCATGGCTGCTCGATTCAGGTGGTCCGTGGTGGTGCGGGGTGGTCCTCGGGCGCCCGGGTCCCCGGGCGCGCGTCCGCACGACCGTAGCAACGGGCCGGAGCCCGGCACGACGGCGCTCGGGAGCAGGCTCGCGAGACGTGGCAGGAAATGGACGGTTCGTGTCGTTCCGGGCGCTGGGAGACGGCGCCGCGACCGGGCATGATCTCCTCATGGACGACGTCGAGCGCGCAGGTCGCAGCCAGGGTCCGGGTCGGGTCGTCGCGGTGTACGGCGCCACCGGGCACACGGGACGGTTCGTGGTCGCGGAGCTCGCAGCGCGCGGGCACACGCCGCTGCTCCTCGGTCGCGACGCCGACCGGCTGGCGGCGCTGGTCCTGGACCGACCGGGCCTCGAGGCGCGACAGGCGTCGGTGGAGGACCCAGCCTCGCTGGACCGCGCCCTCGCCGGCGCGGCCGCCGTGATCAACTGCGCCGGGCCGTTCGCCACCACCGCAGCGCCGCTGGTCGAGGCCGCGCTGCGGGCAGGCATCCCGTACGTCGACGTGGCGGCGGAGATCGAGGCGAACGCCGACACGTTCGCGCACTTCGGGGACCGGGCCCGCGCCGCCGGCGCGCTCGTGGTGCCCGCGATGGCGTTCTTCGGCGGCCTCGGCGACCTGCTGGTGACCGCGGCGGCGGGCGACTGGGACTCAGCGGACGAGGTGCACGTCGCCTACGGGCTGAGCAGCTGGCACCCCACCGCGGGCACCCTCGCGGCGGGCGCGGTCTCGGGTCGGCGACGCGCCGGGCGTCGCGTCCGCTTCACAGGCGGGCGCCTCCAGTACCACGACGACGCCCTGCCGACGCTGGAGTGGCCCTTCCCGCCGCCGCTCGGCCCCCAGCCCGTCCTCGGCGAGTTCTCCATGGCGGACGTCGTGACGGTCCCCAGCCACCTCGACGTCCCGGAGGTGCGCACCTCCATGTCCGCCGTCGCGGCCGCGGACCTGTCCGCGCCCGACGCGTCCTCGCCGGTTGCGGTCGACGCGGAGGGTCGCTCCGACCAGACGTTCGTCGTCGACGCCCGGGTGCGCAACGGCGGGGTCGAGCGGCGCGCGGTCGCGACCGGCCGGGACATCTACGCCGTCACCGCGCCGCTCGTGGTCGAGGCGGTCGAGCGCGTCCTCACGGGCCGGACCAGGACGACGGGCGTCGTCTCCGCGGGTGCGGTCTTCGACGCGCCGGACTTCCTCGCCGCGCTGTCGGACCACGTCTCGCTGAACGTCCCGCTCGACGCGCAGGTCTGACGTCGAGCGGGACGTGCGCGGTCAGGCCGAGGCGACGTCCCGCCGTCGGAAGCCCGCGAGCGCGGCACCGAGCAGCAGGACCACGACGGCGGACAGCCCGATCAGGTGGCCGACGTCGAGGTCCTCGGTGAAGGCCGACGGCACCCAGTGGAACGGGGAGACCCAGCGCGCGGCGTCGGGCAGGTCCTCGATCAGACCGCCGAACATCCCGATCACGAACGTGTAGGCCAGCAGCGCCCAGCCGGCACCGGTCGCACGCGGCGCCCACGCGTAGAGCGCCGCGGTGAGCGCCAGGTACACGAGCACCGCGGGGAGGTAGGTCACGAGCACGGTGGTGTACGCACCCAGGTCGGGGCCGCCGCCGTCGACCGACACGCCGCCCAGCCACACCGCGTAGACGCTCACGGCGAGGAGCACGGCCGTGCCGACGCCGGCGACGAGGAGCTGCGCGCCGAGCCAGCGCGCGCGGGAGACGGGCAGCGCGAGCACGACCTCGGCCCGCCCGGCGGACTCCTCCGCCTTCGGCCGCAGCCCCATGACGACGGCGTAGGCGGCGCAGCACAGCGCTCCGTAGAGCATCATCACGCCGAGGAAGCCGAGCGTGAACTGGTCGGGGTCCGCGCCGAAGATCGCGGCGACGGCCGGGTTGTCCTGCGCGATCCCGCCGACCATCTCGTCGATGTCGGGGAGCATGGTGCCCGACGCGAACCACATGAGGCCGAGCCCGAGGCTCGACCAGAGCAGGGCGGAGCGCTGCTGCAGCCAGGCCAGCGCGACCGGACCGTGCAGCGAGGCGCGCGCCGTCGGCCGCCCGCCCCGCGTCGCGAGCAGGCCGGCACCGAAGTCCCGGTGCGACGCGAGCACGGAGGCGAGCCACAGCAGGAGCGCGATCGCGACGACGCCCAGCAGCGCCGGCCACCAGCGCAGGTCGACGAACGCGCGCATCTGCTGCGCCCACGCGACGGGCGAGAACCACGACAGCGCGCTCCCGCCGGTCTCGCGCAGGTCTCCTGCGGCACGGACCACGAACGCGACGCCGAACACGGCGAGGCTCAGTCCCGTCGCGGTGCGCGCGTGCCCGGTGACCTGGCACAGGACCAGGGCCACCGCGCCGAAGACCATCGCGCTGACCGCGGAGCCGAGGGTCATCGCGAACGAGTCGACGACGGCGAGCCCGCCCGTGCCGACCATCGTCAGCGCGGACAGCGTCGCGATGACGAGGTTGGCCGCCACGAGCGTGATCGTGGTCGCGACCGCGGGCGCGTGACGGCCGACGGGTGCCGCGCGGACGAGCTCCGCGCGGTTCGACTCCTCCTCGGCGCGCGTGTGGCGCACGACGTGCAGGATGCTGAACAGCGCGAGCGCCAGCACGACCCACGTGATGCCCTCGTTCGCCATCGCGACACCGGTCGTGTAGTGGTCGATGCCGTAGCCCGGTCCGCCCATGACGATCCCGGCCGGTGTCTCCATGACGGCGGCGCGGCCCTGCTGGGCGGCGGGGTCGGCGAACAGCGTGTCGAGGGCGAACGTGAAGTAGGCGTAGAACAGCACGACCGACCCCGCCCACACCGCGAGGCGCACCCGGTCGCGCCGCAGGATCGACCGCACCAGGGTCCACGTGCCCGCGAGCGTCGTCCCGCCGGGCGCGCGGTCCACGGGACCGGCCGTCGCGGGTCGCGTCAGCGTCGTCGTCATCGCGCACCTGCCGTGCTGCGCGCCGCCCGGCGCCCGGGCGCGGCGTCGGACGCGCCGTCCGACCCGTCGCCGGAGACGTCGTCGCCGTAGTGGCGCAGGAACAGCTCCTCGAGCGACGGCGGGGCCGCGGTGAGGCTGTGCACACCGAGCGCGCTCAGGGCCGCGAGGACGGGGCCGACCCGGGCGTCGTCGACGTCGAACCCGACGCGCGTGCCCGCGTCGGTCCGCGTGGAGGCGAGGTCGTGGACCCCGTCCATCGCGGCGAGCGGTGCCGGGTCGCCGTCGACCACCGCGGTGACCGTCGACCGGGTCAGGTGCCGCAGCTCGGCGAGCGTGCCTGACTCCACCGCGCGGCCGCCACGGATGATCGTGACGGTGTCGCAGACCTTCTCCACCTCGGACAGGATGTGGCTCGAGAGCAGCACCGAGGTCCCCGACGCCTTCGCCTCGCGCACGTGCTCGGTGAACACCGCCTCCATGAGCGGGTCCAGGCCGGAGGTCGGCTCGTCGAGGATCAGCAGGTCCACCTCGGACAGCAGGGCCGCGACGAGGGCGACCTTCTGCCGGTTGCCCTTGGAGTACGTGCGGGCCTTCTTCGTCGGGTCGAGCTCGAAGCGCTCGAGCAGCTCCTGGCGACGCCGCGCGGTGGCCGTACCGTCACGACCGCCACGACCGCCGCGCAGGCGCGTGAGGAGGTCGATCGCCTCGCCGCCCGTGAGGTTCGGCCACAGCGTGACGTCGCCGGGGACGTACGCCAGGCGCCGGTGCAGCGCGACGGCGTCGCGCCACGGGTCCCCGCCGAGCAGCCGCACCGACCCCGAGTCGGCGCGCAGCAGGCCCAGCAGGACGCGGATGGTCGTGGACTTCCCGGCCCCGTTGGGACCGAGGAAGCCGGCGACCTCGCCGGGTCGGACGGTGAGGTCGAGCCCGTCGAGGGCGGCGACCGTCCCGAACGACTTGCGCAGGTCGTGGATCTCGATGGCGGGGGCCTCGGAGGCCCGGGTGCTGGTGGTCATGGTTCCTCTTCTCGCGACGGTGGGAGCACGGGGCGGACGGCGCGCGGTGGAGGGCCCGGGGCGGCTCAGGCCGACGGCGCGCCGGGCTCGGCGGGCGGGTCGCCCACGTAGAGGAGGTACTCGTCGAGCATGCGGCGGGACGTGAGGAAGCCCTCGGTGTAGAGCTCGAGGGCGGGAAGCGTCAGCTCGTCGAAGAAGCGGCGCATGGAGGCGCTCACGTCGCCGAGGTCCTCGGGCGGGTCGATCGTGATCGACAGGAGGATGGCGCCGAGGGCCGACAGCGTGAGGTAGCGCGCGCGCCGCCGCTCGTCGCGGCTCGGCACGGCGACGCCGGCGGCCACCGCGGTGCCGACGTACTTCTCGGAGTCCTCGATCATGTGCGTGACGAAGGTGCGGGCGAGCGGGCCGCCGTCGAGCAGCGAGCGCAGCACGTAGCCCATGGCCGTCGAGTACCGGTCGGCCGTCGCGAAGTACTGGAGGAACGCGCCGGTGTCGGTCCGGACGATCGCCTCGGACTTGGCCGTGCGGATCTGCTCGAGGACCCGCTCGTCGCACGCCGTCCGCAGTCCGTCCTTCGACCCGAAGTGGTGCACGACGAGCGCGGGGCTCACCCCGGCGTCCGCCGCGACGGCGCGCAGCGGCGCGCCGAACCCGTCGCGCGCGAACCGCTCGACCGCGGCGTCGCGCACCCTGGCGCGGGTCGTGAGGTCGGAGTCCGCGCCGCTCGGGCGGCCGGCCGTCGTTGAACGCATGTTCAGCATGCTAACCGCGTGTTCAGCCGGTGTCGAGGGCGTCGCACAGGGCACCTGACACCTCGCGCGTGCGACCAGGACGCGGCGACCTGTTGCGCGTGCCGTCGTGGACGCCCCGTGGAACCATCGCGACAGGTGCGCGACCGGTCGGACGGGGGTGGGCGTGGACACGGACGTCGAGGGCGTCGAGCAGGAGGTCTCCACGGGCGCGCTGCCCGGCTGGGACCGCGTCGAGGAGCTCGTCCACGCCGCGCACGAGCGCTACCGCGACCACGCGGGCGGGACGGTCGCCGACTACATCCCGGTCCTCGCCGGGGCGGACCCCGCATGGTTCGGCGTCTGCGTCGCCGAGTCGGGCGGGGCGGTGCACGCGGTGGGCGACGCGGACGTCGAGTTCTCGGTCCAGTCCGTCTCGAAGGCCTTCGTCTACGCGCTCGTGTGCGAGGCGTACGGGCACGAGCGGGTGCTCGAGCGCGTCGGCGTGGACAACACCGGTCTCGCGTTCAACTCGGTCATGGCCGTCGAGCTGCACGACGGCCACCCCCGCAACCCCATGGTCAACGCGGGCGCGCTCGCCACGACGGCGCTCGTCCCGGGCGGCTCACCGGCCGAGCAGTGGGAGACCGTTCGCACCGGGCTGTCGCGCTTCGCGGGTCGCCAGCTGGAGCTCGACGGCGAGGTGTACCGGTCGGAGTCCGCGACGAACATGCGCAACAAGGCGATCGCGCGGCTCCTCGAGAGCTACGGGCGGATCGACACCGACCCGCTCGAGGTGGTCGACGTCTACACGCGCCAGTGCTCGCTGCGCGTGACGGCGCGGGACCTCGCCGTGATGGGGGCGACGCTCGCGGACGGTGGGGTCAACCCGCTCACCGGCGAGCGCGTCGTCTCGGCGCAGGTGTGCCGGGACACGCTCGCGGTCCTCGCGGCGACCGGCATGTACGAGCGGTCGGGGGAGTGGCTGTTCGAGATCGGGCTCCCGGCGAAGTCGGGGGTCGCGGGCGGCATCGTCGCGGTCGCGCCGGGCAAGGGCGCCATCGGCACCTTCTCGCCGCCGCTCGACCCCGCGGGCAACAGCGTGCGCGGGCAGCGCGCGACGGCCTACCTCTCGCGCGCGCTCGGGCTCAACCTCTTCGCCTCCTCGGTCCACGTCCCCGAACGAACGGAGCGCGGCGCATGACGCACGACGGCACGGCCGGACCCGCGCGCGCCACGGCGTCGCCCCCGCCCGGGACCGAGGAGCGGCGGTCCTGGGTCCCGATGGTCGGCCTGTTCCTCGCGCAGGTCCTCATGTCCTTCAACGTCGCGGCTCTGCCCGTGTCACTGGGCGGCATGGTCGAGGAGTTCGGCGTCCCCCCGACGGTCGTGAGCTCGACGATCGTCGTCTACGGGCTCGCCGTCGCGGCGCTCGTCATGACGGGGGCGAAGCTCGGCCAGCGGATCGGGTGGGTCACGGTGTTCCGCGTGGTCGTCGCGACCTTCGCCGGCTCCGCGGTGCTCATGATCCTGTCGCCGACGGTCGGCTGGGCGATCGCGGGGCAGGCCCTCGCGGGCGCGTCCGCGGCGATCATCGTCCCGGCGCTCGTGGCCCTCATCGCCGAGAACTACCACGGGGCCCAGCAGGCGACGGCGATCGGCTCGCTCGGCTCCGCGCGCGCGATCTCCGGCGTGAGCGCGTTCTTCATCGGCGGCGCGCTCGGCACGCTCGTGGGATGGCGCCCGGTCTTCGGCATCGTGCTGGCCCTCGCGATCACGGTGTTCGTCTTCAGCTTCCGGCTGCGCTCCGACCGTGGCGACCCCGGCATCCGGATCGACCTCGTCGCGGCGGTGCTCATCGGCGCGGCGATCGTGCTGCTCACGCTCGGGTTCAACAACCTGAACTCCTGGGGGCTGCTCACCGCGACCCCCGACGCGCCGTTCAGCGTGGCCGGCGCCTCGCCCGCGCCGCTGTTCGTGGTCGTCGGCGTGGTGCTCGGCCAGACGTTCTTCTGGTGGACGCGGCGACGGGCCGCGTCCGGGCGGACGCCTCTCGTCGACCTCACCGTCCTCGGCTCGCCGAGCGAGCGCGCCGCGGTCTACGCGATGTTCGTGGTCGTCGCGCTCGAGGCCGCGCTCAACTTCACCGTGCCCTTGTACATCCAGATCGTGCAGGGTCGTACACCGTTCGACACCGCGCTCGCGATGATGCCGTTCAACCTCACCGTGTTCGTCACGGCGACGCTCGTCGTGCGGTTCTACGGGCGCTTCGCGCCGCGGGTCATCGGCGTCTTCGGCTTCGTCCTCACGACCGTCGGGCTCGCGTGGCTCGCGCTCGTCGTGACGAACAACTGGGAGACGCTCCCGACGATCCTCGGTCTGTTCGTCTTCGGCGTGGGCCAGGGCGCGCTCGTCACCCTCGTGTTCAACGTCCTCGTGACGGCGGTGCCCAAGACCCTCGCGGGCGACGTCGGCTCGATCCGCGGGACCACGCAGAACCTCGCGTCCGCCGTGGGGACCGCCCTGGTCGGCGCGCTGCTCGTCACGATCCTCGGCATCACGGTCGGCCGGGCCGTCGTCGAGCACCCCGAGCTGCCGCCGTCGCTCGTCGCGCAGGTCGACCTCGACAGCGTGAACTTCGTGAGCAACGACGAGCTCAAGGAGGTGCTCGACCGCACCGACGCGGACGCGGCGCAGGTCGACGCGGCCGTCGCGGTCAACGAGGAGGCGCGCCTCGACACGCTGCGCCTCGGCCTGCTCATCCTGGCGGGCGTCAGCGCGACGGCGATCCTCCCGGCGAGCCGGCTGCCGCGCTACCGCCCGGGCGAGATCCCGGACCCGTCGCCCGAACCGGCTCCCTGACGCGCTCCGGCGCGCCCGGCACCGGGTACCGGCGCCGATCCCCGGGCCCCTTCACCAGCGCCCGGCCAGCGGTGCGAGGTCGATACGTGAGATCTCCTGACAAAGTCTTGCCAGCTGGTCGTCGTGCCTGTCAACATCGAGCGCGCGGCCCGACGACGGGTCGCCAGCGAGAAGGGACCTGTCCATGAAGAAGAGGTTCGTGAGCGTCCTGCTCGGCGTCGGCCTGGCGCTCGGCGTCGCCGTCGTCCCCGTCGGCGCGGCGAGCGCGGCACCCGGGTTCTCGTGCCCGGCCGGCCGGCAGGTGGCGTTCAGCTCGGCGAAGCCGTTCTCCGTGCGCGTCTACGTCACCAACCCGGGAGTCGTGTACACCGCCCGGAAGATCGGCACGCAGTACAAGGTGAACACGGGGCTCGCGAGCATCGGCGAGTGGCACGTGGTCAGCAGCCAGGCGACCGTCAGCCCCACCTGCTCGGTCTGATCCTCCCGACGCGGGACGGGCGCGCCGCCCGCGCGCCCGCCCCGCGTGCCGAACCGTCCTCTGCGCGCCAGTCCTTCTCGTCGGGCCTGACGCTCAGGACTCGCAGAGCGTCGCGACGACCTGGCCCGTCCCCGGGTGGCCCGGGCTCCCGGCGTACCCGGGGTCGGTCCGCACCACGACGACCTTCTCGACCGTGCCCGTGGTCGTCGACCCCTTCTTCACCGGGTCGGCGGTGACGACGACCGCCATGAACGGCGGCACGGTCGCCGGCGGGTGCGAGCTGTTGCCCGGCCGCGACGTCCACGTCCCCCCGCACACGGGGGTCGCGCCGCCCGCACCGACGAAGCCCTTGAACGCTGCCGGGCCGCCTGCGTTGCGACCGGCCCACTGCGCGCCCCAGAAGTACACGTCGTCGCCGTCGGCGTGCGCCGCGTCCGCGCCGACCGCGTGGAAGCCGCCCACGGGCCACGACCACGGCTCGCACGCGTCGCCGGTCCCGTCGCCGTCCGAGTCGGTCTGCGCCGGGTCGGGGTAGGCGGGGCAGACGTCCTGGCCGTCGTCCACCCCGTCTCCGTCCGTGTCGGTCTCCTGGAACGTCACCAGCACCGTGCACGCGGCCTCCTGGCCGAGCGCCAGCGTGACGGTGCCGTCCGCCGCGCAGTCCCCGCCGACGGAGACCGCGTACCCCGCGGGCGCGGTCGCGGCGAGCGTCCGCGTCCCGGCCGCGGTGGTGACCTGCGAACCGCTCGTGACCGCGCCGCCGTCGAGGGTGAGCCCGACGTCGTCGACGACGGCCGTCCCGCCCTGGACGGTGACGGTCGCCGTGAGGACGGGCGCCACGTCGTCGACCGTGACGACGCACGTCACGTGGTCGCCGTACGCCAGGTCGAGCGGCGCCGTGCAGCCCTCGCGGGGGCTCTCCGCGTAGCCCGCCGGGACGGTCACGGGCGGGACGACGTACGTCCCCGGCGCGAGCTCGTGCGTGACGCCGGAACCCGTCCCCGAGGAGACGGCGACGACGGTGCCGTCCCGCGTCACCGAGACGGCGACGTCGGCGGGCGAGGCCGTCCCGCCGGCGTCGTTCACGACGCGCGTCACGACGGTCAGGCGCGGTCGCGCGACGACGGTGTCCGTGTCCGTGGCGGTGTTGTTGGCGGGCGTGAGGTCGCCTCCGTGCGCCCCGTCGTCCGTGGCCGTCGCGGTGACCGTGAGCTGGTCGCCGTGACCGCCGCCCGCGCGGACGGTCACCGTCCGGACCAGCTGGGCACCGGCCGCGAGGTCCGTCGTCGGGAAGGTCACGGTCCCGTCGGCAGCGGTGCCGCCGTCGGACGCGGCGACGAACGTCGCGCCCGCCGGGAGCTCGACGGTCACCGAGACGCCCGTCGCGTCCGCCTCGCCCGCGTTCGCGACCGTGACGGTGTGCTCCACCTGCTCGCCGGCCCCCACCTCGGTGCGGCCGTCGTCGACCGTGGTGACGAGGTCGGGCCGCTGCGTGATCTGCGTGACGCAGCCCGAGAGCAGCGCCTCGAGCACCGGCGTGGGGTTCGCGCCGAACGTCCCGATGTCGAACACGGCACCACCGCTCTCGATCGCGAGGTCCTGGTACCCCTGCGAGCCCGCACCGGGCGTGACGATCGAGTACAGGACCGCCCCGCGCGCGGCGAGGGCGGCCTGAGCGTCCGCGAGCGTCACGCCGAGGGCCTGCTGGACCGGCTCGTCCGCGACGAGGACGAGGCACACGCCCGCGTCCGGCCGCAGCCCGGCCGTCGGGCCGAGCGCGTCGACGATCGCGTTGACCCCCGGCTCGGTGCCCCCGCTCGTGGTGAGCGCCGCCGCGGCCGCCGACACCTCGTCGAGATTGTCCGTGGGCGGGACGTGCAGGTGCGGGAGGTACCCGTCGCGGCCCGGGAGGCTGTGGTCGGTGCCCGCCCCGAAGCCCCACAGGCCGATCTGGTGGTCGATGCCCGCCGCGAGCTGGTTCGAGATGGAGACGACGTTGTTGCGCACCGCTGCCTGGTACGTCCCCATCGACCCCGACTCGTCCACGAGGAAAACGACGTCGCCGGGCGGGCGCAGGTTGGTGGTCACCGCGTCGGTGTCGGTGGCCGCGCCGCGCACGCGGTCGCCGGCGAACGTCCCCGTCACCGAGCCCTCGGAGCCGGCGAGGGGCAGGGTCGCGCGCACGACGCCGTCCGCGTCGGTCGTCAGCGTGCGGGACTCCGCTCCGAGCGCGAGCGTCACCGGGACCCCGCCCAGGGGCGCCCACGACTCGCGGTCCCACAGCACCGCGCGCACGTCGACGTCGCCGCCTGCGGCGGTGCCCGGGACCGGGTGCACCGACAGGTACGTGCGGCGCAGGGCGACCGTCGCGGTCGTCGTGTCGGTCCGCGTCCCGCCGTCCTTGTCCGTCACGGTGAGCGTCGCGGTGTAGGTCCCGGCGGCGGTGTACGCGTGCGGCACGCGGACCGTGCTCGTCGAGCACGGCTGCACGTCGACGGTCGTGCCGTCCCCGAAGTCCCAGCGGCACGCGAGCGTCCCGCGGTCGCCGGTGCCGGGGTCGGTCGCGCTCGCGGCCGGCGTCCAGAGGGCGTCGACGAAGAGCGACGCGTTCGCTCCGGCGTCGGCCGTCGGCGGGGCGTTGGTCACGGTGACCGAGCGGGTCGTGCTCGCCCGCTGCCCGAAGGTGTCGGTGACGGCGAGGGTCACGTCGTACGTGCCGTCGTCGGGGAAGGAGTGGCTCGGGGCCACGGTCCCGGCGGTCGTCGTGCCGTCGCCCCAGCTCCACGTGCGGTCCACGACACCGCGGTCGGTCGTCGGGGTCGTGTCGCCGAACGCGGCGCCTGACCCCTCCGCGACGGTCACGGGCCCGATGGTCGCGACCGCGGGCGGACCGACGACGGTCTGGGGCAGGGTCGTGCCGGCCGTGCGGCCGGTCGCGTCGGTGACGGTGAGCGTCACGGGGTAGGTGCCCGGCGCCGCGAAGGTGTGCGTCGGGCTCGCCTCGGTCGAGGTCGCCCCGTCGCCGAAGTCCCACGCCCACGCGACGACGTCCCCGTCGGGGTCCTGGGAGGCGTCGCTGAAGGTGACCGTCGCGTCGCCGACCTGCCCGGTGAGGAGCCGCAGCTCGTCGACGGCGAGGTAGGCCGTCGTGCCCCAGCGGTCCTTGGCGTCGAGCCGCACGTACCGTGCGGCGACCGGGCGGTCGAGCTCGAAGGTCTGCAGCGTGGCGTCGTTCGCGACGCGGTCCCGGAGGACCGTCGTGAGGTCCGCCGGGTCGGTGCCGGTCGTCGAGACGGCGAGCTCGACGTCGCGCACGCGCGCGCCGGACGCCGCGGAGCGCAGCTCGACCGCGCTCACGAGGTAGTCGGCCCCGAGCCGGAGCGTCGCCCACTGGTCGGTGACCTGGCCGTTCGCGGTGCGCCAGGGGCGGGAGGCGTCCGGGTAGTCGACGTCCACCATCTCCTGCGGCGCGTACGTCGCGGACGCCTGGCTGGACGACCCGACGACGGTCGCGCCGTGGGCGAGCAGCGCGACGTCGGTGCGGCCGCCCGCCGGGAGCGGCTCGAACGACGCGACGGGCGGGCCCGACACGTCGACGCGCCGCGTGACGACCTCCGAGACCGCGCCGAGCGCGTCCGTGACGCGCAGCGCGACCGTCGCGTCGGCCGCGAACACGTGCTGCGGGGACTGCTCGGTGCTGTCGACGTCGAACGTCGTGCCGTCGTGGTCGAGGTCCCACTCCCAGGAGGCGATCCCGTCGGCGTCGGTCGAGGCGTCCGCGAGCAGGACGGTCGCGCCCACCTCGGGCTCGGCCGGCTCGACGGAGAACGCCGCCACCGGGCGGTCGGTGACGACCACCTCGCGGGTGACGCCGGCGCTCTCGCCGTCGTCGTCGGTGACGGTGAGCGTCACGGGGTGGGGGCCGGCCGTCGTCCACGTGTGCACGACCTCGCGGGTCGTCGCGTCGGGCGAGCCGTCCGCGTCGAGGTCCCACGCCCGGTCGCGCACCTCGCCGTCCGGGTCGGTCGAGGTGTCGGTCAGGGTGACCGCCTCGCCGAGGATCCCCGGCTGCGGGCCGACGTCGAACCCCGCCTCGGGCGGACCGGAGTCGCGCGTGCCCGGGTCGCAGTCGTCGTCGAGCCCGTTCCCCGGGACCTCCGGCGTGCCCGGGTGCACGGCGGCGTCGTCGTCGGCGCAGTCGGCGTTCGCGGTCCAGCCGTCACCGTCCGCGTCGGGGTGGGTGACGAGCACGGACCAGTGCGCGGTGCGCCGTGAGACGCCGTCGGACACGGTGACGCGCACGTCGCGCGCCGCCGGGTCGGCGGTCGTCGCCGTGACGGTGAACGTGCCGCCCGTCCCGGCCGGCTGCCCGTCGAGCTCCCACTGCGGCGTGAGCGTCTCGCCCGCCGGCCCCGTTCCGGTGGCGGTCAGCTCCACGGCGGAACCGAGCGGGACCTCGACCACACCCCCGTCGGGCGGCGGGGTGAGACCGCCGAGGGTCACGCCCGGGTCGGCCCTCGAGACCGAGAGCGTCGCGACGTCCACGCCGAGGCGACCGCCGCCGTCGGTCACCTGCACGGCCACGAGCCGGTCGCCCGTGCTCGTCGGCGTGAGGGTCGCCGTCGGGCCGGTCGCGTCGTCGAACGCCCCGTCGCCGTCGAGGTCCCACGCCGCCTGCGCGCAGTCCGCGCACGACGCCGTGACCTGCACCGGCGTACCGACCACGGCGGCGTACGGGCCGCCCGCGTCGACCACGGGGTAGGCGGGCACGCCGCGGACGGCAACCGCGGTCTCGAGCTCCGCGACGACCGGGTCCAGCGCGTCGGCGACGCCCACGAAGGCCGACGCCATCGACGTGTTGGCCGTGGCCTGCGCGTCGACGAGCTCCTGGAGCGAGGCGAACGGGTGCTCGAGCTCGACGTCCTCCACGAGCACCCGGTCCAGCTCGGCGATCTCGGTCGTCGAGAAGCCGGCGTTGCGCAGGTGGCGCAGCTCCTCGTCGGTCGGCCCGTCCGACGCGACGCGCTCCTGCAGGTCGCGGAGGTCCTGGACGGCGGCGTCGAGGTCCACGCCGCGCTCGTCCAGCATCGTGGTGAGCGCGGCTGCCGCGGCGTCCTGCTGCTCGAGGACGAGGGCGAGGTCGGCGGCGCGGGCCTGGACGTCCCGGGCGTGCATCAGCGCCGCGGCGACGTCGTCCTGCTCCGCGGCGCCCTGGTACTTCTCCATCGACGCGAGGTAGGCCTTCGTCAGCGTCTCGCCCTGCGCCGCGGTGTCGGCCCAGTCGGCGAGCGCGGTGCCGACCGGGTCGCCGGACGGCCAGTCGAACGTGGCGACGGGGCCGGGGAGGGCGGGGTCGACGAAGTCGGGGTCCGGCGGGTCGGCCGCGATGCCCTCGTAGTGTCGCGAGTGGTTGACGACCGTGCGCACGACCTCCATCTGCAGCCGCAGCGTGTCCTGGATGCTCACCGTGGGGCACCACGGGCTGACCGGCGACCCGCCCGGTGCCGCCGGCACGAGCGGGGTGCTGCACACGTAGGTCAGGTAGAACATCATGAAGCCCTTCATGTCGCGGACCATCGCCGACGACACGAGCTCGTACGTGCTGTACGCGGTGAAGAGCACGGTGTACGCCAGGGCGGCGTCGCGCCAGTGGTCCGCCTCGGCCGAGGCCGCGGACTTCATGGCGGCGATCGCGCCGCCGGGCAGGTCGGGCACGCTGCTCGGGATCGCGACGGAGAACGCCTCGCGCCGGATCGAGTCGGAGCCGTCGAAGACGCCGTTCTGGCACGTGTCCTCGACGACGTCGTACGTCCCCGTCCCGAGCGTGCCGCCGGGCGCGGTGATCGCGACCTGCTCGTCGATCACGGCGCTCCCGAGCAGGAAGCTCTGCACGGTGTTCGGCGTCCCGCTCACGTCGGACAGGGTGCTGCCGGGGCCCACGGAACCCGTCGGCACGACGTACAGGTCCGAGGTCGTCTCGATGAAGTCGCAGTCGCGGGTGAGGCCGCCCGTCTCGATGAGCACGACCTCGTTCGGGCCGTAGACGGCCTTGCCGAACTGGAACGTCGCGGCGTTCGCGGAGGCCGGCGCCGCCACGACGACCGAGCCCCCCACGGCGAGGACGGCGGCGAGGCCACCGGCGATCAGGGCGCGTGCGCTGCGCATGCAGGTCTCCCGTCGGTCTGCCGGCGGTCGCCGAGCGCCTTCATCCTGGGGGCAGCACCGCGGGGTGTCGAGGGTGAAGTTCCACGTCGTCGCAGGTCGGGGCGGTGCGTACCGCCGCCGCCGGTCGCCGTACGGCACCCTTACCAGGCGGTCGAGTTCGTCCTCGCGCACCCATGGGTCACACTGTTCGGGCCTGGTGTGGGGTACACGCCGGTGCCAAGTTCTGGCCGGCAGGGGATGTGATGAGCACGTTGCGGTGGACTGCGCTGGACGGGGACGCGTGGCGCGCGGCCTCGGAGGACCGCTCGTACACGGTCCGCCCCGAGGTGACCGACGGGACCTGGGTGCTCGAGACCGAGGACCGCACGTGGAACGAGCTGCCGACGCGCGAGGTCGCCCAGGAGGTCGCCCAGCACGCCCACGAGGTCCGCGCGAGCGACACCGCCTCCACGAGGTACCAGGTCGTCACCGCCGGGGGAGCCGTCCGCGGGGAGGTCTTCGGCGCCTCGGACGACGCCGCGGCGCTCGAGGTCCTGCGGTCCCGGCTGCGGGCGGGGAACCTTCCCCTCGCGCCGTTCCGGCTCGTCACCGACGACGGCCGCGTCGTCGGCGCCTGGCAGCGCGCGCACGAGGTCCGCCAGGCGTGACGGCCGCCTAGGAGCGCGTCGGACCGGCCGCGAGCGGCTCCACCACGGACCGCTCGCCCGGCACGCCCACGTCGCGCTCGACCGCGGCGCGACCCCGGTGCGGCCACTCCCGGAAGTCGCGGAACGCCGTCGGGAGTCCGCGCGCGACGGCGAGGTCCGGACCGTCCGTGACCTGCACGTGCACGTGCGGCTGCGTCGAGTTGCCCGAGTTCCCGCACTCGCCGAGGACCTGGCCCTCGGCGACCTCCTCGCCCGGACGCACGCGCAGCGACCCGAGCCGCAGGTGCACGAGCGCGACCCACGCGCGCCGCCCGGCCAGCGCCACGACGACGTGGTTCCCCGCGACCGCCTCCCGCCCCTGTCGCACGCGCCCCGCCTGGCCGACCGCGTAGGGGACCAGCGCCAACGGCGACCGCCGCGCCTCGTGGTCCGGCTCGCCGTCGTGCACGTGCACGACGACGCCCGCACCGGGCGCGAGGACCGGTCGCCCGAACGCGACGAACCGCTCCGGCGGCTCGGTCGCGAGCGCGGTCCGCCAGTCGCGGACGGGGCTCGTGCGGTGCCGCTCGTCGACGCCGACGAAGTCGATCGCGTACCGCATGCCGTAGAGCTCGACCCCGTGGCTGGGCACGCGCCGCGCGGGGCTGTTCTGGACGAGCCACCGCCCGGTGAACGGCAGCGAGAGGACGACGGGCTCGGGCACACGCACCTCCGGGGTCGGGCGACTGGACCCACCGTACGCAGGCCGATGAGTCGCGGGCACCGGTCCGGTCGGACCACGGGTGGGCCCGCGCACGAGCACGGGCCGTCGAGACGGAGGGAGCGGACGGCATGGGCATCGTGACCACGAGTGCGAGCGTGTCGCTGGACGGGTTCATCGCGGGACCGCAGGGCACCGGCTTCGAGCACCTCTTCGCCTGGTACGACGGCGGCGACCAGGAGTTCCCGAGCGCGAACCCGGACGTGCACTTCCACCTGTCCCCGGCCGACCACCGTTATCTCAGCACCGTGATGCCGCAGATCGGGGTCCTCGTCGTGGGCCGGCGGCTGTTCGACATGACCGACGGCTGGGGAGGGACGCACCCGCTCGACAAGCCCGTCGTCGTGCTCACGCACACCGTCCCGCAGGAGTGGGTCGACGCGCATCCCGGCGCACCGTTCCGGTTCGTCACGACGGGGATCGAGGACGCCGTCGCGGCGGGGCACGAGCTCGCCGGCGGTCTCGACGTCGCGGTCAACGCGGGCGAGATGGCGAGCCAGGCGCTCGCGGCCAGTCTCCTCGACGAGGTCGTGCTCGACCTGGTACCCGTCCTGCTGGGCGACGGCGTGCGGTTCTTCGACGCGATCGGTCCGGCCCCGTACGTGCTCGACGGCCCGGAGATCTCGACGGGCGAACGCGTGACCCACCTGCGCTTCCGGCTCCGCCCCGCGTCCGACGACGCCGGTCCTGCCTGACGGCGTACGGCTCGGCACCTCGTGCGCTCGTCGGCGGCTGCAGACGCCGGGGGAGAGCACGAGGTGCCGAACGGTGCGCGGGCTACCGAACCGTCAGGACGGCGAGGCGACGGCTCAGAGGTCGAGCGGACGCAGCACGGCCGTGATCCCGTGCGCGATCTGCACGTTGCCCTTGTTCAGGTCGAGCTTGCTCGCCACGAGGAACGGGTTGAGGTCGTTCCGGTCCTGGTCCACGAGCCGGACGAGCGCGAGCTTCTTGCTCAGGACGTCGACGCGGAAGGTGCCGCCCTGGGCGGTGGTGAGCGCCGCGTCGTCGGAGGCGAGCGCGGTGCGGGCGTCGATCGTCGCGCCCGGGACCACGTGGTAGAGGAGCACCTGCTCGACGGCGTCGATGCCGACGGCCCCCGCGATCGCCGTCAGCGTCCCGCTCTCGGTCCGCTGCCACCGGTGCGTGAGGTCGAACGCGAGGAGCTGGAAGGCGCGGTCGTTCGGCAGGAACGCGGTGAGCGGGACGGTCCCGTCGGCGAGGACGGCGACCGGGCTGTCCGGCTTCGCGGCGAGCACGGCGGCGACCGCCTGGTCGACGATGTCGAAGTCCGACCAGTTCCGGTCGAACGTGTCGCCGTCGGCCGCGAGGACGGCGGCCAGGCTGGTGGTGCCGGGTGCGGCGGAGGCCGAGGTCGCGGCGACCGCGACGCCCGTCGAGGCGAGCAGGACCGCCGTCATGGCGGCGGTGGTGCGGCGGAGCGTGCGTCGGAGGTTCATCGTCGAGTCCCTTCGTCGGAGCACGGCGGCCCGGGAGCCGCCGGACGTCGTGTCGACGTCCACCTGCTCTTCCCCCAGGACGGTCCCCACGGATGCACCGGACGGCGACGAGGTCCGCCTGAGGTGCCTCACCCCGGGACGGTCGTGCCACCGAGGTGTGCCTGAGTCCCGGCGTCGCCGGTCGTGCGCGATCGCCCGATGCGGCCGCCGCGGCCTCAGGACGAGCGTGGGTCGCACGGCCGGGACGGACGTCGCCCGGCGTGCACGGAAGGACGAGCCATGACGTGGAGCACGAGCACGACCACGACCCGGGCGACCCGGACGAGGACCACGCGGGAGGCGGCAGCGACCCGGCCCACCGGGACGACCCGGAGGACCCGCCCGGTCGGCGGCCGCACGACGCGCGCCGCCGTCGGCGGGGCGGTCGCCCTCGCGGCAGGCCTCGGGCTCGCGGCGTGCGTCGCGGACCCCGTGGTGCACGTCCGCTCGGTCGCGGACGTCACCTACCCCGGGCTCCCGGCGGAGGGAGGTGAGCTCCGCCCGGCCGTCGACCCCGAGGAGCACGGCGTCGGGTTCGCCCGCGGCGGGGAGCCGGAGACGGTGAACGTCGTGACCGTCGGGTCGAGCTCGTGCCCGCTCACGCCCGTCGACGTCGAGTGGGACCCGGCCGAGCGCACCCTCGCCTTCACGTTCGGCCGGCGCCCGGCCACCGACACGCGGCCCTGCACGATCGACGTCGAGCCCAGCACGAGCGTCGTGCACGTCGACGGGCTGCCGGCGGACGAGCCCGTCACGGTGCTCACCAGCACGCGCGAGATCGTGCTGCCGCCGACGCGCTAGGCCAGGTCTCCCGACGTCCGCCGGGCGGACCGGTCGCGGGACGCCCGCTCGCCCGCGTGCTCCGTCGGGAGCCGCCCGGTGGTCAGAACTGCCGGCCCGCGACGTCGACCCGGGTGGCGGCGGCGAGGTGGCGCGACAGGCGGGAGGGGGCGGGACGGGGGCGGCCGGGGCCTCCATCAGCCGTTCCGGCGGTGTGCTCGGGTCCGCCAGGTAGAGCGGGGTGTACGCCGCCGACTCCGGCTCGAACCGCCACGCGTCGGCCAGGGTCCCGGCGTCCACGGTGAGGAACCCCAGCCGGTCGATCAGTGCTGCGGCCTCGGCCTTCGCCGTGTCGTCGTCGCCGGCGATCGGCAGGGCGGTGCGGTCGTCGGCGCCGGACGGGCGGGCCAGGCGCGGACGTGCGGGGCGACGATGTTGCTGAACGCCTTGACCAGGCGCGCTGCCGGGAAGTGCTCCTGGACCAGGCTCGCCGCAGGTGACGTCGCCGTCGTCGAGGCGCGGGACACGTCCGTCGCGGGACGGGTAGTAGTTCGTGGTGTCCAGCACGACCTTGCCGTCGAGCAGGTGCGGGTCCAGCGTCTCGACCGCCGTCAGCGGGACCGAGAGCACGACGTGGTCACCGGCTGCTGCGGCCTGCTCCACGGTCCCGGCGGTGGCGAGAGGGCCGAGCTCGTCCATCAGGCCCGTGAGGGTCTGCGGGCCGCGCGAGTTGGCGACCACGACGGGGATGCCCGCCGCGACGGCGAGCCGGGCGACCGCCGATCCGATGCTCCCGCTGCCGATGATCCCCAGGGTGCTCATACGACCACCGTATGCCGCCGACCGGAGCAGCGACGAGCCGCCGCCTTGTCCAAGGCATCGACAGGTGTCAACATAGACACATGTCGATACAGGCGCCCTCGCTCCTGCACGCCGAGTCCCATGCGATCGGCACCGAGGTCGCCGTCGCCGTCGCGACCACGCTCAAGGCCCTCGCCGAGCCGCTCCGGCTGCGGATGCTGTCCTTCATCGCGACCTCCCCGGCCGGGGAGGCGTGCGTGTGCGACCTGGCTGCCCTGACGGACGTGTCTCAGCCGACGGTGTCGCACCACCTCAAGGTGCTGCGCGACGTCGGGGTGCTGACCTCCGAGCGGCGCGGCACCTGGGTCTGGTACCGCATCACCCCTGGCTACAAGGGCGCGGTCTCCACCCTGCTCGAGTCCTTCGCCCCGGCCGCGCTCGAGGCGCTGGTCGCCCCGCACGAGCCACGGGTCTGGAGGACGTCGACGCCGCGCTCGACCGCCTGGCCGCCGACCTCGCCACCCGCCACCCGAACGTCGGCCCCGAGGTGGTGCTGCGTACCGTGCGCGAGTCCTACACGGCCCTGGCCCGCTCGGCCACGGTCTCGGCGCACCTGCTGACCCTCACGGACCGGTTCGCCCGCCAACGCCTCGCGGACCTGTCCCGCGAGGCCGACGCTCGACCGCAGGTGCTCTTCGTGTGCGTCGCCAATGCCGGCCGGTCTCAGCTCGCGGCCGCCCTGGTCCGCCGCTACGCCGGGGACCGCGTCGTCGTCCGCTCCGCGGGCTCGACGCCGGCCGCGGACGTGCACCCCGCGGTGCGCCCCGAGCTCACCGCGCTCGGCACCACCGACGGCGAGGCGTTCCCCAAGCCGTTGACCGACGACGCGGTCCGCGCCGCGGACGTCGTGATCACCATGGGCTGCGGCGACGTCTGCCCGGTCCTTCCCGACAAGCGGTACGAGGACTGGCTCGTGGGCGACCCCGCCCTGGCCTCCCCGGCCGGGGTCGCCGCGATCCGCGTCGAGCTCGACACCCGCGTCCGCGCCCTCCTCATCGACCTGCTGCCCGACCTCACCCACACCGACCGGTGACCCGCCCGCCCACCAGGAGAACCCCATGACCGAGACCACCACCGCGAAGCCGTCCGCACTGTTCGTCTGCGTGCACAACGCCGGCCGCTCCCAGATGGCCGCCGGGTACCTGCGCGCGCTGTCCGGCGGCGCCGTCGACGTCCGCTCGGCCGGGTCGGCGCCCGCCGAGCAGATCAACCCCGTCGCGGTCGAGGCGATGCTCGAGGAGGGCATCGACCTCCGTGCCGAGCAGCCCAAGGTCCTCACCACGGACGCCGTGCAGGCGTCCGACGTCGTGATCACGATGGGCTGCGGCGACGCCTGCCCGATCTTCCCCGGCAAGCGCTACGAGGACTGGGCCCTGGCCGACCCGGCCGGGCAGGGCATCGAGTCCGTGCGCCCCATCCGCGACGAGATCCGCACCCGCGTGCTCACCCTGCTCGACGAGCTCGGCGTGACGCCCGTGCAGGTGGCCACCGCCTGACACTGCCCGTACCACGACGTCGGCCGGGACCCTGCCCAGGGTCCCGGCCGACGCGCGTGTCAGGTCAGCGTCTTCTGCATCACGCTCGTGCCGAGCCAGCGGTCGTACGGGCTCACGCGTCCAGACCGTCGCTCGAACGCCCGTGCGCGACACCCGAGCCGAATCCGACACCCGCCGGCGCCCCGACACCGAGTGCGACGAGCTGCGGCTCGGCCGGTGCCGTGCCGCAGCACGAGCCGCCGGCGGCCTCGCCGTCGGCGGCCAGGGCCAGGTCGCTCGAGCAGACACCGGTGGCGGGCAGGTCCAGCTCGACCGCGTCGGCCGCCGCCCGGTCCCCGGCCAGCGCCGCGGCGATCGAGCGCACCTGCTCGTACCCCGTCGCGAGGAGGAACGTCGGGGCACGCCCGTAGGACTTCATGCCGGCGAGGTAGAACCCGTCGTCGGGGTGGGAGAGGACCTGCTCGCCGTGCGGCGGGACCGTGCCGCACGAGTGCTGGTTCGGGTCGATGAGGGGAGCCAGCGCCGTGGGCGCCTCGACGACCGGGTCGAGGTCGAGACGCACCTCGCGCAGCATGTCGAGGTCGGGGCGGAACCCGGTCGCGTCGACGATCTGGTGCACGTCGAGGTTCAGGGCGCCGTCGCGCGCGGTGCCCAGCACCTGGACGGCGTCCGGGCCCGGGACGAGGCGCTCGATCGAGACCCGCGTGAGAAGGGTCAGGCGCCCCGCCTCGACGGCGGAGCGCAGGCGCGTGCCGAGCAGCCCGCGCGCCGGGAGCTCGTCGTCGGTCCCGCCGCCGAACAGGCGCCGGGCCGAGCCGCCGCGGATCGCCCACGTGACCGTCGTGCCGGGCTCGGTCTCGGAGAGCTCGACGAGGCTCAGCAGCGTGTTCGCGGCCGAGTGGCCCATCCCCACCACGAGCGTGTCCCGGCCGGCGAACCGGTCGCGCTGCGCGCCCAGGACGTCCGGCAGCGGACCCGTCACGAAGCGGGCCGACTCGGCCTCGCCCGCGGCCGGCAGCCCCGAGACGCCCAGCGGGTTCGACGTCCCGAAGGTGCCCGACGCGTCGATCACGGCGCGGGCCAGGACGTCCTGCACGCGCCCGTCCGGACCGACCGTGCGCACCCGGTAGCCCTGCCGCTCGCGGCCGAGCGACCGGGTCTTGTCCGCGCCGTCGCGCGCCACCGCCAGCACGCGGGTCCCCGTGCGCAGGCGCGACGCGATGGCCGGGGTCGCCGCCAGCGGCGCCAGGTACCGCCCGACGAGCTCGCCACCGGTCGGCAGCACGTCCGGGTCCGGCTCCACCCATCCGGTCGGCTCGAGGAGCCGACGGGCCGCGGCGTCGACGTCGTACCGCCACGGCGAGAACAGGCGCACATGGCCCCACGACGCCACCGCCGCTCCCGGTCCGGCCCCCGCCTCGAGCACGACCGGCTCCAGACCGCGTTCCAGCAGGTGGGCCGCCGCCGCCAGCCCGACCGGGCCCCCGCCGATCACCACGACCGGCAGCTCCGCACGCTCCACGCTCATCGCACACTCTCCTCGCATCGACGAACTTCGATCAAACCGAGGCCAACGTATCCATGATTGTCGATGCGTGGCAAGATGGGGGCCATGACGACGACAGTGGAGCTGACGCCCGCCCCGCCGACAGCACCGGCCGCGGCGGGGTGCTGCGCGCCCCTCGTCCGGGAGGCCGCGGACCCCGAGGTCGCGCGCGACATCGCCCGCGTGTTCAAGGCGCTGGGCGACCCCACGAGGGTCCAGCTCCTGTCGATCGTCGCCGCTCACGACGGAGGGGAGGCGTGCGTCTGCGACCTCACCGGTCCTGTCGGCCTGGCGCAGCCGACCGTCAGCCACCACCTGAAGATCCTCGTCGAGGCGGGGCTGCTCACCCGCGAGCAGCGCGGGCGCTGGGCGTACTACTCGCTGGTGCCGGGCGCCCTGACGGCCCTGGCCGCCGTGCTCACGGAGACCGCCCGGGGGTGAGCGAGGCCGGCGCCGCGCCTAGCGGGCCGCAGGCCCGGGGGTGCAGCAGCCGTCGTGGCACCCGTCGTCGTCGTCGGTGGTGTCGCTGGTGGTGAGGAGCGCGCCGACGGGTGTGCAGCACGCGTCGCCGCGCCAGGCCTCGACGCCCTCGCGCACCGCGAACGCCGCGATCACGAGCGCGGCGAGCGGGTCCGCCCAGGTCCAGCCGAGCGTCGCGTTGAGCACCAGCCCGACGAGCAGGACGGCCGACAGGTAGGTGCAGATCAGCGTCTGCCTCGAGTCGGCCACGGCGGACGCGGAGCCGAGCTCGCGCCCGGTGCGCCTCTCGAACCACGAGAGGAACGGCATGACGGCCAGGCTGACGGCGGCGAGAAGGATGCCGGCCGGGGAGTGGTCCGGCTCGGCGGCGCCGAGGAGGGTGCGGACGGCGTCGACGCTGACGAAGGCCGCGAGACCGAAGAACGACACGGCGATCACGCGCAGCGCGACGCGTTCGCGGGAGTGCGGGTCCGGGGCGGCGAACTGCCAGGCGACCGCGGCGGCGGAGAGCACCTCGACGACGGAGTCGAGGCCGAACCCGACGAGCGCCGCTGACGAGGCCACGCGCCCCGCGGTGATCGCGACGACCGCCTCGACGACGTTGTACGCGATGGTCGCGGCGACGACCCGGCGGACCCGCCGCTCGAGGACGGACCGGCGTGCAGGGGAGAGGGGGCGCGGCCCGAGCGAGACCGAGGTCATGAGCAGGTGCACCCCTCGGGCGCGCAGCACGCCGGGTCGACGGCCACCACGAGGCGCAGGAGGTCGTCGAGCGCGGGGGCGAGGTGGGCGTCCGCGAGCCGGTACCAGGTGCGACGCCCGTCGGGGATCGCCTCGACGAGGCCGCAGCCGCGCAGGCACGCGAGCTGGTTGGACATGACCTGGCGTGAGACGCCGAGCGCGTCGGCCAGGTCCGACGGGTAGGCCGGCGCCTCCCGCAGGGTGAGCAGGATCCGCGTCCGGGTCTCGTCCGACAGCGCGTACCCGAGGCGTGCGAGCGCGGCGGTGTGGGTCAGGGTGACGGCTTCGGCCATGGCGTCGACGATACACGGAACGCTGTACCGTCACCAGGCTCCGATGCGGTGGATGCAACTGAGGGGTTGCGCCTGACGGTGATGTCGTGCAACTCTGTAGTTGCATTGCCTGGAGCGAACAGGGTCCCGATCACGTACCGAGAGGAGCACGACCATGACCACGACCAACGAGCCGGCCGTCGTCGACCAGGAGACGTTCACGGTGAGTCGCACGGTGCACATCCGTGCGTCCGTGGACCGCGTCTGGGCGGCCCTCACGCACGAGGACCTCATCAGCCAGTGGTTCGGCCAGCGGGCCACGCTGCCGGACCTCCGCGTCGGCGGGGAGGGCGTCTTCGGCTGGGACGGCGAGGCCGACGCTCCCGTCCGCATCGAGGAGTACGACGAGCCGGCCGTGTTCGCGCTGCGCTGGAGCGCTCCGGCCGGTCAGCCGCTGACCGACGAGAACTCGACCGTCGCACGCTTCACGCTCGTGCCCGACGGCGACTCGACCGTGCTCAGCGTCGTCGAGACCGGGTTCGAGCACCTCGCGGACGCGCGCGCGGCGCTCGAGGACCACCGCCAGGGCTGGACGAGCGAGCTCGACGAGCTGGTCGCGCTGGTGGAGGGGGCGACCGTCCCCCCGGCGGGCGCGCCGGCGTGAGCGCGCCGGACCCGGCGGCAACGCTCACGCCCGTCTTCGCCGCCCTCGCCGACGACACGCGCTGGCGCATCCTCACGGAGCTGGGCGGCGCCGAGCTCTCGGCGTCGGCGCTCGCGGAGATGCTCCCCGTGAGCCGGCAGGCGATCGCCAAGCACCTCACGGTGCTCGCGGACGCCGGCCTCGTCGAGGCCACCCGGGCCGGGCGCGAGGTCCGGTACCGGGCGCTCGGCGCCCGCCTCACCGAGACCGCGCGTGCGCTCGACGCGATCGGCGCCGGGTGGGACCGACGCCTTGCGGCCATCCGCCGCATCGCGGAGTCCTCGCCCTGACGGTCACCGCCAGATCGACCCGTCCGCCGCGACGTCGACCCCCAGAGGGTCGACGCCGCGACGGACGGGCCGATCTCGCGTGCGGCCGGCGGGTCCGTCAGCGCAGGCCGCGGACGAACGTGCGCAGGTCGTCGACCAGGAGCTGCGGTTCCTCGAGCGCAGCGAAATGACCGCCGCGGTCGACGTCCGTCCACCGGACGACGGTGTTGCTCTCCTCGACGTATCGGCGGATCGCGACGTCGTGGGCGAGGTTGAGCACGGCGAGCGGCACGTCCGTCCGTTCCTTCGTCGTGCCCCACGCCGTGTCCTGCGCGTAGACCGTGAGCGCGGCCGACCCGGCCGTCCGTGTGAACCAGTACAGCGAGACGTTCGCGAGCAGCACGTCGCGGTCGATCACGTCGAGCACGGGAGCGTCGACGGGCCACGTCCACGCCTGGAACTTGTCGGCGATCCAGGCGAGCTGGGCCACCGGGCTGTCGGTGAGCATCGTCCCGACGAGCCCCGGTCGCGTTCCCTGGACCGCGATGTAGCCCATCTGCGACCACGAGAACGCCTCGATGTCGGCGACCGCCCGGCGCTCGCGGTCCGTGAGCGCCGCCTCGACGTCGGCGGGGAGCGGCAGCTCGGGGATCTGGCCGGTCGTCCCGTTGACGTGCACCCCGATGACCCGACCCGGAGCGACCCGGGCGATCTCCGGCGAGATCCCGGCCCCGGCGTCGCCGCCCTGGGCGACGAAGTGCTGGTAGCCGAGCCGGTCCATGACCTCGGCGAACGCGCGGGCGATGCGCGCCTCGTCCCAGCCTCCGTCCGCGAGAGGGCTCGAGAAGCCGAAGCCCGGGATCGACGGGACGACGACGTGGAAGGCGTCCGCAGGATCCCCACCGTGCTCCTGCGGTTCCGTGAGCGGGCCGATGAGGTCGAGGAGCTCGACGAACGACCCCGGCCAGCCGTGCGTCAGGACGAGAGGGGTCGCGTCCTCGTGGCTCGACCGCACGTGCAGCACGTGGAGGCGCTGGCCGTCGACCTCGGTGAGGACCTGGGGGAGCGCGTTGACGCGGTCCTCGAAGGCGCGCCAGTCGAACTCGTCACGCCAGTAGGCGACGGTCTCGCGCAGCCACGCGTCGGGGACGCCGCGCGACCAGTCCTCGGCGCCGGCCGTGCGCGCGCCGCCGGTGCCCCCACGTCGCCGCGGGCAGCTGGTCGGCGAACCGCGTGGCGGCCAGCCGGGAGCGCAGGTCGTCGATCGCGGCCTGCGGGATCTCGATGCGGAACGGGGTGGTCTCGGAGGTGGTCATACGACCAGCGTCCCGCTCGAGGCGGTCAGGTCGTGGCCTCTTCTCGGGCGGGAGCGAAGGCTGGAGCGCGGGCGACCTACACGTCGAGCGGGCCGCGCACGACCGAGTCGCCCGAGTGCGCGGGGTCGCCGTCGAAGTGCTCCTCCGAGACGTCGACCAGCGGGAAGTCCGCGAGGTCCAGCCCGTCGGGGAGGTCGAACCGTCCCTCGCTGCCCTCCAGGACGCCGAGGCTCACGAGCCCGCTCACGTCCTCCGCGAGGAGCCACACCTCGCGGAACGTGCCGTCGGGTGCCGGGGCGTCGAGCGAGACGACCACCTGGCGCCGACCGTCGGCCGACTCCTCGACCCGTGCCTCACCGCTCGCGTCGTCCCAGCCGGGCAGCGGGGCGAGCTCGGCGGTCGCGACGGTCGTCTCGACCGGGGTGACCTCGCGCCGCTCCCACCAGACGCCGCCCGCGACGCCGACGACGAGCGCGAGGCACGCGGCCGCGGCGACGGGCAGCCACGCACGGCGCCTCCGCCCTGCGAGCGGCGTCACGGTCGCGAGGTCGCCCGCGCCGGTCGTGCCGCCCGTGCCGCTGCCCGACCGCTCGGCCGGAGCGACACCGGCCGGTGCCGGTGCCGGTGCCGGCGTCGAGGGCGTCGAGGAGGCGCCGAGCCCGAGCTCCGCCTGGATGCGGTCCCAGACGTCCGGCCCGGGCGCGACGAGGTCGGGACCACCGGCCCGTGCGTCGTCGACCACCGAGCGCAGGCCGTCGACCTCGGTGGCGCAGCCCGGGCACGTGCCGAGGTGGGCGCGCGCGGCGTCGTCGAGCACGTCCTCGCCGAGCGCGAGGAGCGCGAGGGTCTCGTCATCGATGTGCTGCACCGTCCACCTCCATTCGGTCGCGCAGCCGGATCAGGCTCCGTCGTACGTGGCTCTTGACCGTACCGAGCGGCAGGTCGAGCTCCTCGGCGATCTGCACGTGCGTCAGGTCACGGAAGAACGCGAGCTCCAGGATCGTCCGCCCCGGGTCTCCGAGCCGTCTGAGCTCGTCGGCGACGAGCACGCGGTCGGCGACCCGGCGCACGTCGTCCTCCGTCGTCTCAGGGTTCGGAGCCGACGCCGCGACGGCTTGCTCGGAGCGCCGGGCCCGGGACCGCGCCTCGTGCGCGTCGGCGACGCTGTGCCGCGTGATGCCGACGAGCCAGGCGGGGAGCCGCGCGCGGTCCGGGTCGAACCGGTGCCTCCCGCGCCACGCCCCGACGAAGACCTGCTGCGTCACGTCCTCGGCGTCGGCCCGGTTCCCGAGCGACCGCAGCGCGATGGTGTGCACCAGCGTCGACCACCGGCGGTACGCCTCGGCGAGCGCCTCCTCGTCGCCGTCGGCGAACCGCCGGCCGAGGAGGGCGACGTCGGCGTCGTCGACCGCGGTGTCGGGGGAGCTCAGCTCGGGTCCTCCGTGCTCGGGGGCCGTCCTCGTCGTCGCCGGCCGTGTGCGTGTGGGGCGATCGTAGCCCGTCACGCACCGCCCGTCCGCTCTGCGGTGACGACGACGTTCGCGGTGTACGAGCGTCGCTCGCGGTCCCACTCACCACCGCAGGTGACGAGCACGAGCCGGGGCGGGCCTTCGCGGTCGAAGACCGTGTCGATCGGGAGGTCCGCCTTCGCGACGTCCTCCACGCCGGTCACTGTGTAGGTGTAGGTGCTGCCCGTCGCGTCGAGGACGTCGACGGTCGTGCCGGCCGCGACGTCGGCCAGCCGTGCGAACGGTCCTGCTCCGGCGAGGTCGTCCACGTGCGCGGCGACGACGACGGCCCCCGCGGGGCTCGCGGGCCCCGGACCGAACCGGTACCACGCCGCCGAGCGGGCGTCGTCGGGCAGGGCCATCTGTCCCTCGCCGTCGACGCCCGCCGGTTCCACGGCCATGTCCAGGCCGATCGACGGCACGACGACCCGGGTCGCCGCCGGTGGTGCCGCCCCCGCCTGGTCCCGCGCGGGACGGACGGGGACGTCGGGCACGGGGCCCGACGTCGCCGCGTCCGTCCCGGCGGTGCTCCCGCCCGGGGCGGGCCGGGCGGGAGCCTCCGCCGCCGGGACGTGACCTCCGGCGGCGGTCTCGTCGGGGGGGGGGGGAGCCCCCGCCGGGGAGGAGGACGGCGCCCACGGCGACGGACGCGGGCGCCGTCGCGTGGCGGGGCGTCACACCGGGCGGTGGTCGCGCGGCGTCGTGGGGACGGCCTCGTGGGCCCGCTCTCCACGCATCGACCGCGTGAGCATGACGCCCGCCATGACGAGGAGCAGGCCGAAGAGGCTCGCACCGAACGCGATGGCGACCGTGGTGAACACGGAGGACGTCGACGGCTCCGCCGCGAGACCGGTCTGCCCGCCCGGGACGCCGGACGGCGCGGAGTGCAGGCCCTCGACGGTCTGCGTGGCGAGGGCGAGGTTGCCCGCGTCGAGGCTGCCCCACGCGTAGGCGATGGTGTTGACGCCTTCGGCGACGGTGACGTCGACCGGGCCGAGCACCGGCTCGGTGGTCCCGGCCGCGGCGATGGCCGCGGACACGGTGCTCGCCGGGAGGTTCAGCACGGACTCGTCGGGGTTCTCCAGCCCGGAGACCACGGCGGTGCCGCCCGCGAGGACGTCGACGGCCGGCGCGGCGGCGATGTGCCGGACGGTGAGCCGGCCCTCGCCCGCCGCGGTCGGGGACGTGTCGTTCGTGAACAGGGTCGCGGTGGGCTCCCCGGCGGCGTCGAGGTGCGCTGCGGCGGTGTAGTTCCCGCCCGCCTCGAGGGGCAGGTCGACCGGCCCGATCACGGGTGCGCTCGTGTCCGTCGCGTCCGGGGCGGTGATCGCCACGCTGTACGTGCCGGCGGGCAGGTCGAGCGGCCCGGCGAGGTCCCCCGGCTGGAAGTCGTCGAGCGTGAGCTCGTCGTTGACCCAGACGTCGACGGGCGTGTCCGGGACGCCGTGCAGGACGGAGAGCTTGGCGTTCTCCGCGGTGTCGGCCGAGGCCGGGGCGGCGAACGCGCCGAGGGCGACGAGTCCGACGGCGCCCGCGAGCGCGGCGCTGCGTCGTGCGGTGCGGTGCATGGTGTCCTCCAGGTGGCGGGCCCGGCGCTGCTGCCGGGCGCGAGTGCTGCTGACACCACTACTTCCCCTGGAAGGGCAGGTTCGGATGCACCGGTCGTGGACCGGATGTCGCCGTGGCCACCAGCCGGTCCGTGGTGGCGGCCGCGCGTGCCCGTACCGGGCGCCAGGTCGAGACGAGGGCGAGCGCGAGCAGGACCACCGCGAGGTCGCCGCCGTAGTACATGATCTCCGCTCCCGTCTGCCGGTCCCCGGCCGGGCCCGGCACGACGACGAACGCCCCCGCGTACAGCAGCTGGGCGAGCACGGCGTGCCCCGCGATCGCGACGCCCAGCACGACCAGCCGCGCGGGGACCGGCGGTCGGTGCGGGGCCGGGTCCGGGCCGGCCAGCGCGAAGGCGAACAGGTAGCCCGCTGCCAGGAAGTGCAGGTGGACGAGGTGGTGCAGCGTCGGGTCCTGCGTCGTCACCGCGTAGAGCGGCGTCAGGTAGAGCGCGTACAGGGTGCCGACGCTGAGCAGGAGGGCGGTCACGGGGTGCGCGAGGACCTGCACGGGACGACGGCGCAGCAGCCGTCCGACGCGACGCCCGGCACGCGGGCTCACGGACCGCAGGAGGAGCGTCACCGGTGCCCCGAGCACCAGGGCGAGCGGCGCGTACATGCCGACGAGCAGGTGCCGGTACATGTGGTCCGCGAACGAGCCCCCGGGCAGCGGCGACAGCGCCGGCACGAGAGCGGCCGCGAGCAGCACCACGCCACCGAGGAAGCTCGCGGTGCGCCACGGGCTCCACCCGCGCGGGTCGGCGTGCTGGCGCAGCGCGAGGACGAGGTACGCCCACGCGACGACCCCGAGCACGGCGAGGACGAGCAGCGACTCCCCGTCGAGTCCGACCCCCGTACCGCCGCCGTGCCCGCCGTGGCCCGTCACGGCTCGACGGGCCGGCCCGTGCGCTGCAGCAGCCAGCCCCCGAGCACGAGCAGGGCCCCGAGGACGAGGAACGCGACGTCGGCGAGCGTCTGGTACCGGCCGCTGACGACGTGGTGGATGGCGAGCACGTGGTGGTCGATGACGCCCTCGACGAGGTTGAACAGCCCCCAGCCGACGAGCACCCAGCCCCACAGCGTGCGCGACGCCCAGACCCGCCCGCGCGCCTCGGTGACGCGCGAGTACAGCAGGCCCAGGCCGACGAGCACCGCGACCCAGGTCACGGTGTGGAAGAGCCCGTCCCAGAGGGTGTTCATCTGCAGGCCGTGGACGGTCGTCGGCGGATAGCTGCCGACGTCGATGTTCGCCGTGCCCGCGCTCGAGAGCATGTGGTGCCACTGGAGGATCTGGTGCAGCAGGATGCCGTCCACGAAACCGCCGAGCCCGACACCCAGCACGATGCCGGGCAGGGCGATGCTGGGCGGGTCGGCCGTCGTGCGGCGGGCGGTGAGGGCGCTCGTGCTGGTGCTCATGGCAGGCCTCCTCGGGAGGGAGGTGGCACGGGGCTTCTTCCCGTGGACGAGCCACGCTACGCGGGCCGGCCGCGCTCGCCAGGGGAGCCGATCGGGGGCAGAGTCGCTCCTGTGACGCCGCTGTCGCAACGTGCTCTCAACCGCGCGACCCTCGCGCGCCAGCTCCTCCTCGAACGGGCCGACGTGACCGTCCCCGAGGCGGTGCGCCGCGTCGTCGCGCTCCAGGCGCAGCACCCGGCGTCGCCGTACGTCGCGCTGTGGAACCGGGTCGCAGGGTTCGACCCGGCCGACCTCGACACGACGCTCGCGGCCCGCACGGTGGTCAGGGCCTCGCTCCTGCGCGTCGCGCTCCACCTCGTGCACGCCGACGACTACGAGACGGTGCACACCGCGATGCAGCCGTCCTTGCGCGCCGCTCGCCTGCACGACCCGCGCTTCGCGGTGAGCGGGATCTCGATCGACGAGGCGCACGCCCTCGTCCCGTACCTCCTCGCCTACGCCGCGACCCCGCGCACGGGCGCCGAGCTCGAGGCGTGGGTCGACGCGCGCGTCCCCGAGACGCCGCGGGGGGCGTGGTGGGCGCTCCGGACGTTCGCGCCGCTCCACCACGTGCCGACGGGCGGGCCGTGGTCGTTCGGGAGCAGCACGACCTACGTCGCCTCCGGCACGCCCGCTCACCCACGCGAGACCGCGGCCCTCGATGCGGCGCTCCCCGCCCTCGTGCGGCGCTACCTCGAAGGCTTCGGGCCGGCGTCGGTCGCCGACGTGTCGCAGGTCGCGATGATTCCGCGCGCCCGCGTCCGGGCGGCGGTGAAGGCGCTCGGTGACGCGCTCGAGCGCTTCGCCGGCCCCGACGGCACCGAGCTGCTCGACGTGCCCGGCGCCCCGCTCCCCGACGAGGACGTCCCCGCACCACCGCGGCTCCTCGGGATGTGGGACGAGACGCTCCTCGCGTACGCGGACCGCTCGCGCGTCGTGCCCCCGGACGCGCGCCCGCTCGTCACGCGCTCGAACGGCGACGTGCTGCCGACGGTCCTCGTGGACGGGTACGTCGTCGGGGTGTGGCGCCCCGTGGCCGCGGGCGTCGAGGTCACCACGTACCGGCCCGTGCCCGACGACGCGTGGCCGGCCCTGGAGGAGGAGGCCCGGTCGCTCGTCGCGTTCCTCGCCGACCGGGACCCGGCGCCGTTCGCCCGCTACGACCACTGGTGGGCCAAGCTCCCGGCCGGTGCCGTCCGCACGATCGGGGCCGCGTGACCGGTCAGTGACCGGTCAGGATTCGAGAAGCGCGCGCCGTCCCGCCGCTCCTACCGTTCAGGCATGGACACCACGAACCGCACCGCCATCGACCACGTCACCCTCGAGGTGACCGACGTCGCCACCGCCGAGGTCTTCTACGACCAGGCTTTCGGCCTCGGCGGCACCGTCCGCGTCCGGGAGTCGGACGCGCCGACGTCCGGGTTCCGCGGCTTCACGCTGTCGCTCGTCGTCGCGCAGCCGAGCACCGTCGACAGCCTCGTCGGCACGGCGCTCGACGCCGGCGCGACCGTGCTCAAGCCGGTCGCGAAGAGCTTCTGGGGGTATGGCGGTGTCCTCCGTGCGCCCGACGGCACGATCTGGAAGGTCGCGTCGACGGCGAAGAAGGACAGCGGACCGCCCACGCGCGAGGTCGACGACGTCGTGCTTCTGCTCGGCGTGCAGGACGTCAGGGCGACCAAGCAGTTCTACGTCGACCGCGGTCTCGCGGTGGGGAAGAGCTTCGGGAGCAGGTACGTCGAGCTCGACACCCCCGGGTCGGCCCTCAAGCTGGCGCTCTACACGCGCCGCGCGGCAGCGAAGGACGCCGGGGTCGAGCCGGACGGGGACGGCTCGCACCGCCTCGTGGTCCACGGCGATACCGGTACCTTCACCGACCCCGACGGTTTCCGCTGGGAGTCCGGGCCGCGCTGACCCGTCGAGCGGGCGCCACGAAAGGTGGGCGAACGGCAACGGTCGGGCAGGTAGCAGGTCACGTTCGACTGCCCGGAGCCCGGTGGCCTGTAGCACCATCGGACCATGCCGCCGAAGAAGCCCACGACCGAGCCGCCGGTGCTCGACCCCGTCGTCCTCGCCGACCTGACGCCCGGAGACCGCTACGACCTCGAGGACGAGGCGGACCTCGAGGGGTTCGGGTTCGTGGATCTCGAGGTCGACCAGCTCTCCCTCGCCCACGCGAGCGTCGTGGGGTCGCGGCTCGAGGGCGTGCGCGCGTCGGAGGCCGAGCTGCGCGGTGCGACGCTCACCGAGGTCGTCCTGGAGCGTGCCGACGTGCCCGTGCTGCGCGGCGTGCGAGGCCGGTGGCGCGACGTCGAGGTGCGCGGCGCGCGCATCGGGTCGGCCGAGCTGTACGAGTCGACGTGGGACGGCGTGCACCTCGTCGGGTGCAAGCTCGGGTACCTCAACCTGCGGGGCGCGGCGCTGCACGACGTCGCGTTCACGGACTGCACGGTCGACGAGCTCGACCTCGTGCAGGCGAGCGTCACCCGGATGTCGTTCACGGGCACGCGCGTGCGGCGCCTCGACGTGCAGTCGTCGACCCTCGCCCACGTGGACCTGCGGGGGGCGGACCTGCACGACCTCGCGGGCGTCGGGTCGCTGCGGGGCGTGACGATCAGCCCGCCGCAGCTCGCGCAGCTCGCCGACCTCCTCGCGCGCGACCTCGGGATCACCGTCGCGGACTGAGCCGCGTTTCATCCTCGCGCCGGGAGCCGGGCCGCGGGAGCATGAGCACCCACGACCGTCGGGAGGAGAAGCGTGGCCACGAGGAATGACCCCGGCACGGTCGGGGTCGTCGGCGGGGGGATCGTCGGCCTCGCCGTGGCGCGGGAGGTCGTCCGACGGCGGCCCGGCACGCGCGTCGTCGTGCTCGAGAAGGAGGACCGGCTCGGGGCGCACCAGACCGGCCACAACTCCGGCGTCGTGCACGCCGGCATCTACTACCGACCGGGCAGCCTCAAGGCGCTGCTGTGCACGCGGGGGCGCGACCTGCTGCGCGACTACTGCGCCGAGCACGACGTCCCGTACGTCGAGTGCGGCAAGCTCGTCGTCGCCGTCGACCCGTCCGAGGCCGGCCGCTTCGACGCGCTCGAGCGGACCGCCACGGAGAACGGCGTCCCCGGCCTGCGCCGGCTCGACGGCCGGGAGATCGCCGAGGTCGAGCCGCACGCGGCCGGTATCGCGGCGCTGCACTCGCCGCGCACCGCGATCACGGACTACGTGGCGGTGTGCCGCGCGCTCGGCGCCGAGATCGAGGCCGCGGGCGGGGACGTCCGGCTCGCGACGCCCGTCACCGGCGTCGTCCGGCACGGCGGGCGGGTTGACGTCCTGAGCGGCGACGAGCGCGTCCCGGTCGACGAGCTGGTCCTGTGCGGAGGTGTCCAGTCGGACCGCCTCGGCGCGCTCGTGGGCGGGGCGCCGTCGCCCCGGATCGTGCCGTTCCGCGGCGAGTACATGACGGTCCGCCCCGACAAGCGGGACCTGGTGCGCGGCATGGTCTACCCGGTGCCCGACCCGCGGTACCCGTTCCTCGGCGTGCACTTCACGCGTCGCGTGGGCGGAGGGCTCGAGGTGGGGCCGAACGCGGTCCTCTCCCTGGACCGCGAGGGCTACGCGCGCTTCGCCCTCTCGCCGCGCGACGTCGCCGGGATCGCGTCGTGGCCCGGTGCCTGGCACATGGCGAGGACCCACTGGCGGACGGGCGCGCGCGAGCTGCTCGGCTCCCTGTCCGTGCGCGCGTACATGCGCGCGGCGCAGCGGTACGTGCCCGCGATCGGTGCGGCCGACGTCCGTCGCGCGGGCGTCGGCATCCGCGCCCAGGCCGTCGAGCGGGACGGCACGCTCGTCGACGACTTCCGCATCGACCGGGCCGACGGCGTCACGAGCGTGCGCAACGCGCCGTCGCCCGCCGCGACGTCGAGCCTCGCGATCGCCGAGCACGTGGTCGACCGGATGCTGGAGACCCGCTGACGGCGGTCGGTCACCGGCCGGCGAGCGCCCGGACCGCGTCGATGGTGTCCGCCTCGGCGGCGGTCTTGTCGTCGCGGTAGCGGATCACGCGCGCGAACCGCAGCGCGAGGCCGCCGGGGTAGCGGGTCGAGCGCTGCAGCCCGTCGAACGCGATCTCCACGACCTGCTCGGGCCGCACGTGCACCACGGGTCCCTCGCGCGACGTCTCGAGCTCGGTGAACCGCTCGGTCTGCCACGCGAGCATCTCGTCCGTCATGCCCTTGAACGTCTTGCCGAGCATGACGAAGCCGCCGTCGGGGTCGCGCGCGCCGAGCCAGATGTTCGACAGCCACCCGCTCCGCCGGCCGGAGCCCTGCTCGACGGCGAGCACGACGAGGTCGAGCGTGTGCCGCGGCTTGACCTTGACCCAGCCCGCGCCGCGCCGCCCGGCGGCGTAGGGCGCGTCGAGCGACTTCACGACGACGCCCTCCTGGCCCTGCGCGACGGCTCCCTCGAAGAACGCGGTCGCCTCGGCGGGGTCCGCCGTGGCGAGGCGACGCACGAGGTGCGGGCCGGCGACGACGTCGAGCACCGCGAGGCGCTCGCGCAGCGGCTCGTCGAGCAGGTCCCTGCCGTCGGCGTGGAGCACGTCGAAGAAGAACGGCGTGAGCTCGAACCCGGAGGCCTGGGCTGCCGCGAGCGCGGGTTCCCCGGCGTCGTGGGTCGCGGACCGCGCCGCCGTCTCCTGGAAGGGTCGCGGCACGCCGTCGTCGCCGACGACGAGCGCCTCCCCGTCGAGCACGAGCGTCCGCGACGGCAGGGCGCGCACGGCGGTGACGATCTCGGGCACGCGGGCCGTGATGTCGTCGAGCGAGCGGGTGAAGACGTGCACGTCGTCGCCGTCGCGGTGCACCTGGACGCGGATGCCGTCGAGCTTGACGTCCACCGTGACCGGCGGCTCGTCGTCGTAGCCGGGCAGCCCGTCGGTGTCCGGGACCCCGCTGACCCCCAGCTTGGCGAACGCCTCCGCGACGTCAGGGGCGGACTGCGCGAGCATCGGCCGGACGGGTCGCCCCACCTCGAGCCGGAACTCACCGAGCGCGACGAGCGCCGCGTCCGGGCCCGGCGCGGCGAGCGCGGCGCGGGCGACCGGCCCGGTCGCGCCGCGCAGCATGACGGCGCGTCGCACCGCGTCCGCGGGGACGTCCGCGGCCTCGGCGACCGCGTCCACGACGACCGAGTCGAGGGCGCCCTGCCGGAGCTCGCCCGAGACGAGGCCCGCGAGGAGCGCCTGCTCGCGCGCGGTCGCCGCACCGAAGAGCGCGGCGGCCTCGCCCTGGCGCGCGGTCGCGGAACCCTGGCCGGACAGCCCGGCCATGCGCTCGAACGCGGCGTCGACCGCGTCGAGCGTGAGCGTGGGCGCCTCGGCGGGGGCCGGCAGCTCGCGCAACGACCGCCAACCCAGACCCGTGCGGCGCTGACGCAGCTCACCGGCGAGGTAGGCGACGGCGACCTCCACCTCGTCCAGCGCGGGACCGAGCGCGTGCGTCGGGCCGTGGAGCGCCTCGTGCGCGCCGCGGCGCAGCAGGTCGGCGATCGCGGCGCGCTTCGCGAGCCGGGAGCGGGTGGACGCGACGGCGTCGGACGTGGCGGCGACCTCGGCGAGCAGCATGGTCCATCCTGGCGCCGACGACCTCGTCGGCGCTCGCGGAGAGGTGGTGGCTCAGCTCGCGCGCGGAGCGAGGACGGCGTCGAGGTACTCGCGGCAGCGCTCCCCGGACGCGCTGGCCGTCCGCACGACGAGCTGCGCGACGTCGCGCAGGCGCACGTTCCGGTCGTTGGAGACCGAGCGGAGCAGGCCGAACGCCTCTTCCGGCTCCAAGCCGTAGGTCGCCGCGATGACACCCTTCGCCTGCTCGATCGTCCCGCGGGTCTTGGCGGCGGCGGCGATCTGCTCCGTCGCACGCTCGTCGCTGCGCTCCGCGACGACACCCGAGATGTCGACGAAGTAGCCGGTCAGCTCGACGAGCTCGCCCGCCCCGTCGCGCCGGCCCCGGCCCACGACGGCGACCGTCCGCTCGCGCCCGCGCGCGTCCATGATGCGGTGCACGCTGCTGAACGGGGCACCGGTCCGTCGGCCGGCGTCGAAGATCTTGCGCGCGTGCTCGCGGTCCTCAGGATGCTTGTGCGCGAGGATCAGGGCGGTCGTGGGCACGACCTCCCCCGGCGCGAAGCCGTGGACGAGGAACGCCTCGTCCGACCACCACCAGGTCCCCGTCCGGAGGTCGAGGCGGTACTCGCCGGTGAGCTGCTGCGGACCGAGCGCCAGCGCTCGTTCGACGGCGGAGTGCTCGACGGCGGAGGAGTTTTCGACAGTCATCTCCGTCACCTGTTCTGAGAAGAAGGCGTAGAAATGAGCCGTGGCCTGACTCGTTCTCCTCACCGTAACGCCGGTCCTGAGCTTTCGCACCGGTTGGGGCGAAACAGTCATCTGCCGCCGGCTGCCGCCGCGCCGACGACCTCGTACGCGACCTCGTCGAGCCGTCGGCCGCCCGCCGACGCGAGCTCGAGGAGACGGCGGTAGGCCTCGGCCATGTCGACGCCGTGGCGGTAGGCGAGCACGCCCTTGGCCTGCTCCACGACCACGCGCTCGTCGAGGGCGCGTGCCACGCGGGCGGCGAGCGCCTCCCCGTCCAGGTGGTCCGGGCTGACGATCGCGAGGGTCGCGAGGTCGGCGAACGTGCGCAGCGTGGCGAGGTCGGACGTGCCCTGCGAGCGCTCCGCGCTCGCGAACACGTTGATGCCGGCGAACGCCGACCCCTGCCAGTGCATGGGCGTCGCGCAGACGGACCGGTACCCGGTCGCGAGCATCCGGGCCCCGACGTCCGGCCAGCGCCGGGCCACCTCGTCCGCGGAGCCCGCGACCACCACGCCGTCCTCCCGGATGGCGTCGACGCACGGGCCCTCGCGACGCTGGGCCTGGTACACCTCGAGCGCGGACGCCTCGTGCGACGTGGCGCTGAGCACGTCGAGGTCGCCGCCGGGCAGCATGACGAGGACGGCGGCCGAGTCGGCGTCGAAGAGCTCGACCACGTCCCCGAGCATCCGGGCCAGGAAGTCGGTGACGTTCAGCCCGCCGACGAGGGCCGACGTCGTGGAGGCCAGCGCGCGGGCGGCCGTGGGGTCGGTCATCGTCCCTCGTTCTCGTCGTGGTCCGCAGGCCGGTCGGGGTCCGCGGCGGCACCCGGGGTGTCGTCCGAGTGCGAGAAGTCGAACCGTCGTGCGAGGACGACGGAGGCGAGATCCTCCAGCGTGGTGTCGTCGGCGAAGGCGTGGGCGCGCAGCAGCGCGAGCGCGTCCGCGGTGGGGATCCCGAGCTGGGCGACGACCATGCCCGTCGCCTGGTGCACCCTGGCACGGTGGGGCCACGACGACGTCTTTGTCCCCTCGACGACGTCGGTGTCGCGCAGGAGGGCCGCGCCGACCGCGTCCGCGAGGAACTGGCGGTCGTCGGTGTCGAGGCCGAGCTCGACGCCGTCGTCCTGGTAGACGACGACGACCCCGATCGTGTGGGGCTCGGGCAGCAAGGGCAGCGCGTAGAGCGTGGTCGGACCGGCGATGCGCCGCGCCTCGTGGACGTACTCGCCGAGCCCGTCCGTGACGTCCTCCGCGAGCCGGATCACGACGGCGTCACCGGACGCGGTGACCTGACGTCCGGGCCCCGCGCCGAGCACGTCCTCGAGGTCCTCGAGCCGCGCGGCGACGACGTCCGTGGCGGAGACCGTCCACCGTTCGGGGTCCGCGGGGGACAGCGTGATCGCGCCGCCGCGCGCACCGAGGATGTCGACGCACGCACGGCACAGGCGCAGTGCCAGGGGCGCGTCGCGGTCGGTGCCGGCGATGCTCGACGCCAGCCGTGCGAGCACCTGGACCTTGTCCACGGCGGCTCACCTCCCGTCCACGCCCCCAGACCTCCAGCGTCCCACACCTGGCCGGCCCCGCAGCCGTCGGCCGGGCTCTTCATCCCCTGCGGGTGACGTTCGTCGTGCGCGGTCCCGCGCTCCGCGGGACGATCCGCAGGTGGGACGCCGTCGAGCACGTGCGCGGGCGACCGTCGCAGGGGTCGCCGTGGCCCTGGCCGTCGCCGCGGGAGCGACGGGCTGCACCGTCGCCAGCCGGCAGCAGCCGGGGCAGGCCACGGCCGCCGTGCGTGACGCGCTCGCCGAGGCGGCCTCCGCCGCCGGGACGACACGGCTCACGGTCGGGCTGCTCGACGACGACCGCGTCACGTCCACCGTCGCGGACGCCGCGATCCTCGACCAGGTGCGCGTCCTCGCGGACGCGTCCACGGCGCTCACGACCCTGGTGCCGCCCGACGACACGTCCTCCGCGCAGCGGTCCGCCGGCCTCGAGGCGCTGGACGGCGTCACGACGGAGGTCGTCGCGGCGCGCGCCTGGGTGGCGCGCGAGGCGGGCGGCGACCTGTCCGACGCGGGCGACGTGCCCGCGACGGGCGACGAGGCGATCGCCCGGCTCGACGCCGCGGCCGCCGACCTCGACGCCGCGCTGGCCCTGGCGGGTGGCGCGTGAAGCAGGTCCTCGGCGTCGCGCTCGGCATCCTCACGGCCATCGGCGGGTTCGTCGACATCGGGGACCTCGTGACGAACGCCGTCGTGGGGTCGCGGTTCGGTCTCTCCCTCGTGTGGGTCGTGGTCGTCGGCGTGGTCGGCATCTGCGTCTTCGCGAGCATGTCGGGCCGCGTCGCCGCGGTGAGCGGGCGCGCGACGTTCGAGATCATCCGCGAGCGCCTCGGCCCGCGGGCCGCCGGTGCCAACCTCGTGGCGTCGTTCCTCATCAACCTCCTCACGCTCACGGCCGAGGTCGGGGGCATCGCGCTCGCGCTGCACCTCGTGAGCAGCGTCGAGCCGCGGCTGTGGATCCCGGTCGCGGCGCTCGCGGTGTGGCTCGTGCTGTGGCGCGTGAAGTTCGACGTCATGGAGAACGTCGCGGGCCTCATGGGGCTGCTGCTCGTCGGGTTCGCGGTCGCGCTGTTCCTGCTGGGCCCCGACTGGGGCGAGCTCGTGCGGCAGGCCGTGCCGCCGTCGCCGCCCGCGACGGAGCACGTCGCGTCGTACTGGTACTACGCCGTCGCGCTGTTCGGCGCGGCGATGACGCCCTACGAGGTGTTCTTCTTCTCCTCGGGCGCGGTCGAGGAGAAGTGGACGGCGAAGGACCTCGTGCAGAACCGGATGAACGTGCTGGTCGGCTTCCCGCTCGGCGGCCTGCTGTCGGTCGCGATCGCGGCGTGCGCGGCCGTGGTCCTGCTGCCGGCCGGCATCGAGGTGTCGTCGCTGTCCCAGATCGTCCTGCCCGTGGCGCTCGCGGGCGGCAAGATCCTCCTCGCGCTCGTGATCCTCGGCATCGTGGCGGCGACGTTCGGCGCCGCGCTCGAGACGGCGCTGTCCGGTGGGTACACGCTCGCGCAGTACCTCGGCTGGTCGTGGGGGAAGTTCCGCCGCCCGGCCCGCGCCGCGCGGTTCCACCTCACGATGGTCGTCGCGCTCCTGCTCGCCGTCGGGATCCTCATGACGAGCGTGGACCCGATCCGGGTCACGGAGATGTCGGTGGTGTTCTCGGCCGTCGCGCTGCCGCTCACCTACATCCCCATCCTCGTGGTGGCGAACGACCCCGAGTACATGGGCGAGCACGTCAACGGGCGCGTGATGAACGCGCTCGGCACGGTGTACCTCGTCGTCGTGGTCGCCGCGGCGGTCTCGGCGATCCCCCTGATGGTCGCGACGGGAGCAGGGACATGAGCGACGGACCGCGCCGTGTGGTGGGGACCCGCGTGGTCGACGCGCGGCTGCACCTGCTCAGCCGGCAGGTGCTCGACGTCGACGGCGAGCCCGTGACCACGGTGGACGACCTCGAGCTCGTGGGCCCGGACGGAGGCGACGTCGTCCCCGGCCGGGAGGCGCGCGTCGAGGCGATCGTCGCGTGGCCCGTGCTCGTGACACGGATCTTCGGCGGGCATCCACCGCGGTCACGACGGGCGCAGATCGCGTGGGACGACGTGGGGCACGTCGGCACGGCGCTCGAGCTGACCGTGCCCGCGGACCGGCTCGACGTCGGCTGGGCCGAGCGGTGGGTGCGGGACCACGTCGTCGGGCGCATCCCCGGCGGCACGCACGACCCGGAGGAGGGCTCGTGATCCTCTCCGACCTGCTCGACGCGCCCGTCGTCGGGGCCGACGGCGCCCGGCGGGGATTCGTCGTCGACGTCCGGCTCGTGCTCGACCTCCTCGCGGAGGACGACGGCCCGGGCGGGCCTCGCGACCGGGAGGACGCCTCCCGTCGCGACGTCGGTCGGGACGGCGGACCCGACGACGAGCCGCTGAGCGCTTCGACCGCGGGGCGCGGCGCGGTGGGCGACGCGCGCGTCGTCGGGATCCTGGTCAGCCCGCGCAGGGCCGGCTCGTTCCACGGGTACGAGCGCACGGAGGTTCGCTCGCCCTGGCCGATCCCGCAGCTCGTCCGTCACCGCCACCGCGGGACCTACCTCGTGCGGTGGGAGGACGTCACGGGCGTCGGGCCGGAAGGCGTCCGGCTCGCCGCCGGGTACGCCGAGCACGACCCGGCCCTCGGGGCCGCGACCGTCTAGGGCGCGACGCCGGTCCCGTGCCGGTGCAGGCCGCGCGAGTCCTGGTTACCGTGGCCGGAGGGTCGAGCAGAGCGCCCGCTGCATCGTGGCGCGTGTCCGGAGGTGGCCGTCGTGAAGGCCCTGTTCGTCAGCTGCACCCTCAAGAAGTCTCCCGAACCGTCGAACACCGAGACCCTCGCGCGGGTCGTGGCGGAGGCGCTCCAGGACCGGGGGGTCACGGTGGAGCACCTGCGGCTCGTCGACCTCGAGGTACCTCCCGGCGTGGTCACGGACCTCGGCGAGGGGGACGAGTGGCCGCAGGTCCACGAGAAGCTGCTCGGCTCCGAGATCCTCGTCGTCGTGACCCCGACGTGGCTCGGCCGTCCGTCCTCGGTCGCCCAGCGCATGCTCGAGCGCATGGACGCGATGATCTCCGAGACCGCCGACGACGGCACGCCCGTCGCGTACAACCGCGTCGCCGGCGTCGTGGTGACGGGCAACGAGGACGGCGCGCACCACGTCATCTCGGAGATCAACGGCGCCCTCGTCGACATCGGGTACACGATCCCCGGCCAGTCGTGGACCTACTGGAACCAGGGTCCCGGCCCCGGCCCGGACTACGTGCAGACGGGGCACGGGCACGAGTGGGCCCGGTCGACCGGCCAGCTCATGGCGCACAACCTGCACGCCGTCGCGACGGCGCTCGCCGAACGTCCCGTGCCGCCGCAGGGCTGAACCGCGAGAAGCGCTTCTCGGCGTGCGGGTGCTGAGGGCCCGTGCCAGCGTGAAGGCGCCGGGTCCAGCAGAGAGCCCGTCGTCCCTTGCGTGAGGAGCGACCATGGCCGAGAAGTCGGAGACCAGGACCACGACCGACCACGACGAGATCCGCTCGTGGGTCGCGCCACGCTCCCGGGGCGGCGACAGCACCCTCGTCGGGCTCGTGCGCCGGTGAGCGCCCCGACGACGCCGCGGCCCGTGCGGCGCGCGGTGGTCACCGGGGGCGCGGGGTTCGTCGGCAGCCACGTGTGCGAGGCGCTCGTCGCGGGCGGCACCGAGGTCGTGTGCGTCGACGACCTGTCGACGGGGCACGAGCGCAACGTCGCCGCCCTGCGCGACGACCCGCGCTTCGACCTCGTCGTGGCCGACGTCTCCGCAGGCCTGGAGATCCCGGAGCCGGAGCGCGTCGACCTCGTCCTGCACCTCGCGTCCCCGGCCTCGCCCGCAGACTACCTGCGGCTCCCGGTCGAGACCCTGCTCGTCGGGTCGGCCGGGACGCGGAACGCCCTGGAGCTCGCGGAGCGCGCCGGAGCCCGGTTCGTGCTCGCGTCGACCTCCGAGGTGTACGGCGACCCCGAGGTCCACCCGCAGCGAGAGGACTACTGGGGCAACGTGAACCCGGTGGGGCCCCGCAGCGTCTACGACGAGTCGAAGCGGTTCGGCGAGGCGCTCACGACGGCCTACCGCCGCAGCCGCGGCGTCGACGCGGGGATCGTCCGGATCTTCAACACGTACGGTCCGCGCATGCGCGGCCACGACGGCCGGATGATCCCGACGTTCGTGCGGCAGGCGCTCGCCGGCGAGCCGCTCACGGTGGCGGGCGACGGGTCCCAGACACGGTCCGTCTGCTACGTCGACGACCTCGTCGAGGGCCTGCTCGCGTTCGCGGCGAGCGGCCACCCCGGGCCGATGAACCTCGGCAACCGCACGGAGCTCACGGTGGAGCGGGTCGCCCAGGACGTGCTCGCCGCGACCGGGTGCGACGCCGGGATCGAGCGCGTCGAGCTGCCTGAGGACGACCCGCGCCGTCGGCGTCCCGACACGACGCTCGCCGAGCGCGAGCTCGGGTGGGTGGCTCGCACGTCCTGGCCCGAGGGCCTCGCGCGCACCGTCGCGTGGTTCCGCTCCGGTCCGCAGGAGCGTCCCGACGCGCCCGACGACACCGATCGAGAGGGCGCCGCGGTCGCGGCCGTCGGGTCGGTGAGGGGTCCGGCGGACACCTCCTGAGGGTGTCGGCGTGACGTGAGGCGTCAGCCCTCGTGGTCGCGCTGCTCGCGCAGCAGCCGCGCGGCCTGGTCTCCGACGTCCTCCTGCCCGAGGCCGCGGAGCGCCTGGTCGACCTTCTCCTGCGGCTGCCGCGGTGCGAGGAGGGGCGTGTCGGGGTCCACGACGGCCTCGACGACGACGGGGCGGTCCGCGCCGAGCGCCTCGCGCCACGCGGCGCCCACGTCGTCGCCCGCCTCGACGCGCAGTCCGCCCAGGCCGAGCAGGTCCGCGTAGGCGGCGTACGGGAAGTCGGGCACGGTCTGCGACGTCGGGAACCGCGGGTCGCCCTCCATCTCCCGCTGCTCCCACGACACCTCCGCGAGGTCGCCGTTGTGCAGCACGAGCACGACGAACCGGGGGTCCGACCAGTCCCGCCACCGGTGCGCGACGGTGATGAGCTCCGACAGCCCGTTCATCTGCATGGCGCCGTCGCCCGCGAGCGCGACGACGGGCCGGTCGGGGTGCAGGAGCTTCGCCGCGACGCCGTACGGGAGGGCCGAGCCCATGGACGCGAGCGTGCTCGACAGGTGGGCGGGGACGCCCGGGGGCAGCCGGAGGAAGCGCGCGTACCAGTAGGTGACGGAGCCGACGTCGACGGCGACCTGTGCGTCGCGCGGCAGGACCTCCGACAGCTCGTGCACCACGAGCTGGGGGTTGAGCCGCTCGGTCTCCTGCGCGACCCGGTCGGCGGCGACGTCGCGCCAGGTGCCCACGAACCGTTCGACGTCGGCACGCCAGCCCTGTCGCTCGGGGAGCAGGGGGACGAGCGCCTCGAGCGTCGCGGCGGCGTCGCCGACGAGCGGCACCTCGACGGGGTGCTTGGCGCCGACGTTCCGCGCGGTCACGTCGACCTGCACGGCGCGCGCCTGGCCCGGAGCGGGGTAGAACTCGGTCCACGGGTCGTTGCTGCCCACGATCAGGAGCGTGTCGCACCCTGCCATGAGGTCGGCGGACGCGGTGGTGCCGAGGTGGCCCATCACGCCGCAGTGGTACGGCAGCGACTCGTCGAGCAGCGGCTTGCCGAGGAGCGACGTGGTGAGACCGGCGCCCAGCCGCTCGACGAGCGCGCGCACGTGCTCCTCGGCGCCGCGCGCGCCCTGACCGACGAGCACCGCGACGCGCTCGCCCGCACCGAGCACCCGGGCGGCCTCCTCCAGCGCGTCGGCGTCGGGGACGGCGCGGCTGCGGGCGAACGTGGCCGACGAGTGCACGACGCCGTGCTCGTGACCCGGGTTGGGCAGGGGGGCCTGCTGGACGTCGTGCGGCACGATCACGCAGACCGGGCTGGACGTCGCGAGCGCGGTGCGGAACGCGGCGTCGAGCACGTGCGGGAGCTGCTCGGGGGACATGACGGTCTGCACGTACTGCGCGCACACGTCCTTGAAGACCGTGTGCAGGTCGACCTCCTGCAGGTACCCCGCGCCGAGCGCCGTGCTCACGACCTGACCGACGATCGCGACGACCGGCTTGCGGTCCAGCTTCGCGTCGTACAGGCCGTTGAGCAGGTGGACCGCACCGGGGCCCTGCGTGGCGAGGCAGACGCCGACCGAGCCGGAGTACTTCGCGTGCCCGCTCGCCATGAAGGCGGCCATCTCCTCGTGCCGGGCCGTGACGAGCTCGACGTCGCCCGCGCGGCGGCGCAGCGCCGCGAGGATCGGGTCGATGCCGTCCCCGGCGTAGCCGAAGACACGGTCGACCTGCCAGTCGACGAGGCGGTCCACGAGCCCGTCGGCCACGATCCTGTCCGTACCGGTTCCGTCGCTCATCGCCCCATGCTGCGAAGCGGTGTCGGCACACGCATCTCCGGTGACCGCGGGCGACCGTTCAGGCGTTGCCTCGCTGCTCGACCACGTCGACCGGGCCGGTCGAGCGTCGCATGACGTACCGGTCGAGCGTGACGTCGCCCCGGTGCACCGTCTCGCGCTCGACGACCGCGAACCCGGCGCGCTCGAACACGGGCCGTGCCACCTCGCTCGCGTGGGTGCTGAGTGACGAGAGGCCGTCGCGTCGCGCCGACTCGACCACGTGGGTGAGGAGGCGCGCGCCGATCCCGCGGCGCCCGTGGTCGGGCGAGACGAAGAGCATGTCGACGTAGCCCTCGTCGCGCAGGTCGGTGAACCCGGCGACCTCCCCGTCCACGACGGCAACGACCGTCGCCGCGGAGGCGCGCCGCGCGTGCCACGCCGCCAGGTCGCGCGGGCCGCCCAGCCACGCCCCGACCTGCGCGGCGGAGTACCGCGAGCGGGCCGTCTCCGTGACGGCCCGCTCGAAGACGCGCAGCGTCGCGAGGGCGTCGTCGGCCGTGTAGGGGCGGATCGTCACGTCGTCCTGGGTCATCGCAGGAGCGTATCGACCGTCCCGCGCGGGAGCGGCGCCGCTGTCCCGCGACACCGAGGGCCAGATGCTTGTCATGTTTACTGTCTGCGTCTAGGGTCGTTCCATGCCCGTCCCACCCGGAGCCCGCGCCGGGGCGCTCGTCTGGCGCCTGTCGACCCGGTGGCGCACCGCCGTCGACCGCGCCGTGGCTCCCCACGGCCTGACGCACGCCACGTACGTCGTGCTCACCACGCTCTTCGCGATGCACGCCGGCCGCGCCGGGGAGCCGGACCCGGTCGGGTCCGGCTCCGTCGGGTCGGGATCGGTCGGGTCGGGTCTCGCCGCACCGAGCCAGCGCGACCTCGCCCAGACCTCGGGCCTGGAGCCCATGTACGTCTCGCGGCTCGTCCGCACGCTGGCGGCGGACGGTCTCCTGACCCGTACCCGCGACGACCGGGACACCCGGGTCGTCCGCCTGGAGCTGACGGAGCGTGGGCTGTCCGTCGTCCGCCCGGCGATGCGCACGGTCCAGGCGTTGCTCGACCAGCTCCTCGCGCCGCTCGGCGGCCGCGACAGCCCGCGCAGCGCGGACCTCGTCACGATGCTCACCGCGCTGCTCGACGCACCCCTCGACACGACCCTCGACCCGGGAGCCACCGATGCCTGACGTCCCCGTCCTCGGCTCGACCCTGCACCACGCGGAGTCCTCGACCGGCTCCTCCGGCACGACGCCGGTCGTGTTCCTCCACGGCAACCCGTCGTCGTCGCACACCTGGCGCCGCGTGCTGCCCGCCGTGGGGCACGGCCGGCTGCTGGCGCCCGACCTGATCGGCATGGGCGGCTCCGGCAAGCCGGACCTCGCCTACACGTTCGCCGACCACGCGCGCTACCTCGACGGCTGGTTCGACGCCGTGCTGGGGGACGAGCCGGCGGTCCTCGTCGGTCACGACTGGGGTGGCGCGCTGGCGGTCGACCGCGCCGCCCGGTTCCCCGACCGGGTCCGCGGGGCGGTGCTCCTCGAGGCCGTGCTCCGGCCCGTGCGGCCCGAGCACCTGTCGCCGCAGGCGCGAGCGCGGCGCGAGCTCGTGGCGTCTCCCGAGGGCGAGGTGATGTTCCTGGACCAGGACACCGCCGTCCGCCAGGCCTACACCGGGGGAGTGCTGGACCCGGTCTCGCCGGACGACCTCGCGGCGTACCTCGCGCCGTACCCGACGCGGGAGAGCCGTCGTCCGCTGCTGTCCTGGGCGCGCCAGCTCGGCGCCCCGCCCCCGGAGCTCGTCGCACGGCTCGGACGGGCGGGCGTCTGGCTGGAGAGCTCCTCGGACGTGCCGAAGCTGCTGCTCGTCTTCGAGGGCTCCCCGACGCTGCTGGTCGACGAGGCGGCGGTCGCGTGGGCGCAGGAGAGCATCTCTGCGCTCGAGGTCGAACGGCTCGGGTCGGCGGGCCACCACGCGACCGAGGACAGGCCCGTCGAGATCGGCCGTGCGGTCGGAGCGTGGCTCGACCGTCACGGTCTGCGCCGACCGCCGCTCCCGGCGCGGTCGACGGGTCGTCCCGTCGACCGCGCCACCGGGCGGGTCACCGGTCGGACTGCTGGAGCTCCCGCGCGAGGAGCGCGTCCGCCGCGGTCGTGACCTCGTCGACGGTCACGCGGTCGAGCGCCGGGTCGACGTCCGCTCCGTGCGGGTCGCCCTGGTACGGCGTGGTCCCGCTGACCGCGGCCGGGAGGAGGTCCTCGCCGTGCCAGAGCACGACGTGCCGCTCGGGCTCGATCGCGGGCCCCCACAGCGAGGGCGGCGTCGGGCCGAACAGCACGACCGACGGCGTGCCGTAGGCGGTCGCGAGGTGCGCGACGCCCGTGTCCCCGCTGACCACGAGGAGCGCCGTCGCGACCACGTCCGCGAGCGCGGGCAGGTCGAGCACGCCCGCCGCGTGGTCCACGGCGCCGCGGGCGAGCGACGTCGGGGTGGCGGCCCGTCCGCCGCGACCCGCGCGCCCGGTCGCCTCGGCGACGACGCGCTCGCAGAGCTCGCGCTCGTCGGCGCTGCCCGTGACGACGACGTCGTGGCCCGCCTCCGCGAGGTGCCGGACCACGGCGGCGAACCGGTCGGCGGGCCACCGCCGGGACCCGGACGCGGCGCCCGGGTGCACGACGACGTGGGCGTCGCGCGGCGCCGGCGGCTCGAGCCGCAGGTCCTCGCGCGCGCACTCGCCCCCGGCGGAGGTGACGAGCCGGCACCAGCGGTCGACCTCGTGCTCGTCCGGGTCCCACGCGGGTCCGTCGACGCCCGCCTCGCGCGAGGCGAACGCCACGAGCCGGTCGGGCCCGGTCGCGAGCAGCACGCGGTGGCTCTCGGGCCCGCTGCCGTGCAGGTTCACCGCCACGTGCCCCGCGGCGGGCGCGCCGGTGACGGTCTCGGCCTCCTCGAGCCAGCGCAGCGGCTCGAGACCTCGCGTCGGCAGGACGCCGTCGACGAGGCCCAGCCCCTCGAGCCACGCGCCGGTCTCGGCCGGCGCGGCGAGGAGCACGCGCCGCCCCGGCCACGCGCGGCGTACCCCGCGCAGCGCCGGGATCGCCGTCACCGCGTCGCCGAGCCCCAGCGCGCGCAGCACGAGGACCGTGCCCTCGTCCGCGCCGTCGACGACCGACGGCAGGTCGGGCGCGAGCTCGCTCGCCCCGTCGGTCCCGGTCAGGCCCTCGGCGGACACCGCGTCGTCGGGCAGCTCGTCCGCGCCCCCCGTCACGGCCACGACGTCTCGCCGGAGGCCATCACCAGCATCTCGCGGATCTCGCAGCCGACGGGCTGGCGCAGCGCGGTGACGACGGCGGCCGCCGTCGCGCGCGGGTCGTTGAGGTCGGCGTCGGGACCGGGCTTGTACTGCTCGGTCCTGCCGTCGAAGAACGCGGTGCGCATGCCGCCCGGCACGAGGCACGTCACGCCGACCCGGCCTGCGAGCTCGGCGGCGAGCGCCTGCGAGAAGCCCCGGACGGCGAACTTCGACGCGCAGTACGCGGTCGCGTCCGAGACGCCCTTGAGCCCGAGCGTCGACGCGACCGTCACGACGGTGCCGCGGCGCTCCTCGAGGTACGGCAGCGCGGCACGCACGACGGCGACCGTCCCGAAGAGGTTGACGCGCACGACGCGCTCCCACGTCTCCGTGTCGATCTCGTCGAGCCGCCCGCACGCGTCGGTCCCGGCGGCGGTGACGACGGCGTCGGGCGGGCCCACCTCGACGGCGAGCCGTTCGACCGCGGCGGCGGCCGCCGTGGAGTCCGAGAGGTCGACGATCGCGTGCAGGCCGCCGTTCGCGGGCGCGACCCGGTCGAGCACGACGGGCTTGCCGCCCGCCGCGGTGACGGCCTCGACGAGCGCCGCGCCGAGGCCGCTGGCGCCGCCCGTCACGTAGACGGTGCCGACCTCGCGGGGCACGGGGAGCGGTGAGTCCGCGGGCTGCTGGAACGTCGTGGGGGAGGTCATGCGGTGGTCTCCTTCGGGGTCGGGAGGGGGGTCGGGGAGTCGGCCGTGGAGGGCGCGTAGCGCCCGGACCGCTCGAGGATGGAGGTCGTGGAGCGGCCGGCGACGTAGGGGAGGACGACGACGCGTCCGCCGTGGCGGCGCACCACCTCGGCCTCGGGCAGCGTCTCCTCGGTGTAGTCGCCGCCCTTGGCCCACACGTCGGGCCGGAGCGCGTCGAGCGCGGCGCGGGGGTCGTCCTCGTCGAAGACGACGACGGCGGCCACGCAGTCGAGCGCGGCGAGGACCCGTGCCCGGTCGGCCTGCGCGACGACGGGCCGCTCGGGACCCTTGAGCCGTCGCACGGACGCGTCGCCGTTGAGCAGCACCACGAGGTGGTCGCCCAGACGGGCGGCGGCCTCGAGCGTCGCGACGTGACCGGCGTGCAGGATGTCGAAGCACCCGCCGGTCGCGACGACGGTGCCGCCGAGGGCGCGCAGGCGCGCGCCCACGTCCGCGGGCGAGCCGTGCGTCCGGGCATCCCGCCCGGGTCCGGCGGGCCGCTGCTCCGGGTCGGCGGTCGCGGCGGGGGCCGCCGTCGCGACCGTGCTCCGGTCACCCGCGTCGTCGGCTCGACGGCGGTAGCCCTCCGCGCCCCCGGTCGCGACCCAGGTGGACGCGACCTCGACGCCGCGGGCCACCGCGTCGACGAGCCCGGTGCCGCGCGCGAGGGCTCCCGCGACGGTCGAGGCGAAGCGGTCGCCCGCGCCGCACGGGTCGCCCGCGACGGCGGTGGCCGGGACGTAGGCCGGCTCGCCGGTCGCCCGCGCGACGAACGCGCCGCGGTCGCCGGCCGTGACGCACACCGCGGCGACCTGCCAGCCGCGCGCGAGCGACTGCGCGAGGCCGCCGAGGTCGTCGGGCGACGCCTCGACACCCAGCGACTCCGCGGCGTCGAGCGCCTCCGCGAGGTTCGGCGTGACGAGGGCGGCGCCGGGGACCGGGCGGCCGCCGCGCGGGTGCGGGTCCCACACGACCGGCGTCGACACCGCCGCCTCGGCGAGCAGGTCGCGGAGCGGACCGTCGTGCGTGGTGCCCGCGCCGTAGTCGGAGACGAGCACCACGTCCGCGTCGGCGAGCGCCGCGCGGACCCGCGCGACGGGGACGTCGACCGGGCGCGCCGGTCCGCCGTCGTCGACGCGGACGACGGTCTGCCCGGCCGACCGCACGCGCGTCTTGCGGCGCGTGGTGCCCTCCTGCGGCACGGCGACGACCTCGACGTGCCGGCGCAGGAGACCGCGCAGGTCCGACCCGGCGTCGTCGTCGGCGAGCGGCGCGACGAGGCGCACGCGTGCGCCGTCGGCCGCCAGGAGCGCGGTGAGGCCGGCGCCGCCGGGACTGCGCCGCACCCCGAGGGTGTCGACGACGGGCACGGGCCCGTCGGGGGAGAAGCGGGTCACCTGGCCGTCGACGTCGCGGTCGAGCAGGACGTCGCCCACGACGACGACACGCGGGCGGGAGTCCTCCTGCCGGGCGGGCTCCGGCACGTCCCCGGGGACGCCGGCGACCGCAGGCACGGGCTCGGGCACGGGCTCGCCCGATGCCTCCGCCTCGCGCCGGCGCACGTGCGCGTCGAGCGCGGCGCACAGCGCGTGCGCGACCACGAGGTGCAGCTCCTGGACGGACGACGTCGAGGCGCCCTGCATCGCGAGCGTCTCGTCGCACGCGGCCGAGAGCCCGCACGGGCTCGGGCCCGTCAGCGCCCACGTCGTGAGGCCGAGCTCGCGCCCGCGGTGGGCCGCCGCGACGACGTTCTCGCTGTTGCCCGACGTGGACAGCAGCAGCAGGACGTCGCCCGGGCGCCCGTGCGCGGCGACCTGCCGCGCGTACATCTCGCCGATCCCGTAGTCGTTGACGATCGCGGTGAGGCTCGACGTCTCGGCGTGCAGGCTGATCGCGGACAGCGGCACGCGCTCGCCCTCGAACCGCCCCACGAGCTCGGCGGTCAGGTGCTGGGCCTCCGCCGCGCTGCCGCCGTTGCCCGCGACGAGCAGGCGACCGCCCCCGAGCACGACGTCGGCGAGGTGCTCGCCCCACGCGTCGATGCGGTGCGCCTCGGCGAGGAGCAGGTCGAGGCCCTGGTGGAGGTCGTCGGCGTGCGCGCGCAGCCAGCGCTCCGCGGCGGTCATCGGGCGCTCACCGCCCGCACCGGGGCGCCGGCGGGTGCCGCATCGGCGGGGGAGTTTTATTTTTTTTTTTTTTTTACTGTCCCGCCCCCCCCCACTCCCCCCCCCTCTCTTTTCGCCGGCGGCGTCAGATGTGTAAAAGAGCCAGCCCCCCGCCGGTCCTCGCGCGCCCGACCGCGGACCCTCGGCGACCACGCGCTCGTACGACTCCAGGGTGCGCGCCGCGACGGTCGTCCACCCGTAGAGGCGCTCGGCCCGGACGCGCGCGGCCGACCCGAGGCGCTCGCCGAGCGCGGGGTCGTCCGCGATCCGGCGCAGCGCCGCGGCGAGGGCGTGCGGGTCGCGCGGCGGGACGAGCAGCCCCGTGCGCCCGTCGACGACCGAGTCGAGCAGCCCGCCGACCGCCGCCCCGACGACCGGCCGCCCGCACGCGGCCGCCTCGAGCGGGACGATGCCGAAGGGCTCGTACCAGGGGTCGCACACCACGACGTCGGCGGCGTGCATGAGGCCGCGGACGTCGTCCTGGGTCACGCTGCCGACCAGGGTCACGCGGTCGAGCACACCGAGCGTGTCGGCGAGCTTCACGAGCCGTCGGGCCTCCTCGTCGTCCTCGAGGTGCTCGGCGGGCGGCCCGCCCGCGACGACGAGCTGCGCGCCCGGCAGCTCGGGCAGCGCCTCGATGACGGTGTCCACGCCCTTGCGCTCGACGAGGCGCCCGATCGACAGGAGCCGGATCGTCCCCGGCTCGTCCCCGCGGTGCTCGCGCAGGTGGGCCGCGCGGTCCGTGTCCGGCCGGAAGCGCCCGATGTCGACGCCGCACGGCACGACGTCGACGCGGCCGGGGTCGGCCCCGAGCGCGACGAGCTCGTCCACCTCGTCGCTGCACGTCGCGACGATCCGGTCCACCCCGCGGCACAGGAGCCGCTCGCGCGCGACGCGCTCGCGGGGGCTCGTGTCGCGCGCGCCCTGGTGCCGCCGCTTGACCGACCCGAGCGCGTGGAACGTCTGCACCAGCGGGATGCCGAGCGGGGGCGCCGACAGCAGGCCGGCGATCCCGGACATCCAGAAGTGCGCGTGCACGACGTCGGGCGCCGCACCCGGCTCGCTCCAGCGCCGCAGGAGGTCCGCGCCGAACGCGTCCATGTGCGGGAGCAGGTCGTCCTTCGGGACGGGGACCGGCGGGCCCGCGTCGACGTGGACGACGTCGACGCGCGGCGCGAGGGAGACCCGCTCGGGCAGCGAGACGTCGTCGCGGCGCGTGTAGACCTCCACGTCGTGCCCCTGGGCGCCGAGCCGCGTCGCGAGCGACGCGACGTGGACGTTCTGGCCGCCGGCGTCGACGCCGCCGAGGGCGGCGAGCGGGCTGGCGTGCTCGGAGATCATGGCGATCTTCATGAGGTCACCTCCTGGAGGACCGTGTCCCAGCGGTGCAGGAACCTGGCGTGGGAGTAGTGCTCGAGGACGTGGGCGCGCGCGGCGGAGCCGTGCTCGCGCGCCTCGTCCGGGTCGGCGAGCCAGCGCCGCGCGGTCGCGACGAGCTCGTCGGGGCGGGAGCTGAGCGTCCCGGCGGTGGGCGGCACCGCGACGGGTGCCTCGGTGGTGGGCAGGGCGAGGACGGGCATCCCCAGGGCCATCGCCTCGAGCAGCGACAGGCCGAGGCTCGTCCAGCGGTACGGGTGCAGGTAGGCGCGCGACGTCGCGAGGCGCGCGTGCATCGCGGCCTGGGGGACGTCGTCGTGCAGGCCGTGCCGGACCACCGGCCCGGCGGTGTGCCCGTCCAGGTGCTCGGCGAGCTTGCCGACCCCCATGCCGTACACGTCGAGCGGCACGTGGCGGCCCACCTCGACGAGGACGTCGGTACCCGCGACGCGCCAGCGCCGCACGGGCTCGTTGACGACGACGCCGACGCTCGCGCGTTCCCCGGTGTAGAGGTGGCCGGGGTCGGGGATGCCGTGGTCGACGACGAGGGTGCGCGCGTCGCCCGCGTCCCACATGAGCGCGTTGAACGCCGTGACGTGGACGATCGGCACGAGCCCCTCCTCGACGACGTCGAGGTCGGCGAGCGGGTGGCGCGTCGAGGCGGCGTGGCCGGTGGGGGCGTTGTGCTCCACGTAGACGGCCGGGACGTCCCGGCCGGCGACCAGGCCCGTCCAGCGCCGCAGCAGCTCGACCTCCTCGGGCCGCTGCAGCACGACGACGTCGATCCCGCCGCCGGCCGTCAGGTCGGCGAGCTGCTCGGGGGTCGCCTCGCGCACCGTCGCGGGCCAGTCCCACGTCTGCGCGCGCCCCCGGCCCTCGGGCCCGCGGTCCGCGACGACGGGGACGACGTACTCGTGCGCACCGGCGACGAAGGCCGTGGCCCACGAGCCGTGCACGTGCCAGACGAGGATCCTCATGCGACGACCTCCGCGGTCTCGGGCACCGCGGGGGGCGGCACGAGGAGGAGGTCCCCCGTGCGCGCGGTCGCCGGTGCGGTGAGCTGGGCGACGGCGTCGGCGACGTCGTCGGGGGTGACGCCCGTCAGGCACGGGTGCCCGGGCACGGTGCACTCGCGCGCCCGCGTGCCCTGGCACGCCGCCTGCTGGTCGCCGAGCACGACCGTCCGCACGCCCCACGGCGCCCAGCGGTCGGCGGGGACGACGGGGGAGAACAGCGAGACGACGGGCGTGCCGACGGCCGCGGCGAGGTGCGCCGGTCCCGTGTTCCCCACGACGACGCACGCGGCGCCGGCCAGCACGGCGGCCAGGCCCGCGAGGTCCGTGCGCCCGGACAGGTCGGTCGCGCGCCCGTCGGCGACGTGCGCGGCGAGGCCGGTCTCGCGCGGCCCGCCCGTGACGACGACGCGGTGCCCCCGGTCGACGAGGGCGGCCACGAGCGCGCGGGCGTGGTCGGGCGACGGGGCGCGGGCGGGCACGGAGGCGCCCGGGTGCACGACGACGTACGGCACGTCGGGGTCCGCGCCCTCGTCGTCGCCGGGGAAGGGCAGGAGATGACGCACGTCGGGCAGCGGCTCGCGGACCTGCAGCCGGTCGTCGCCGGGGGCGGAGGGGAAGCCTGCGGAGCACGCGAGGTCGAGCGCGGCCTCGACCTCGTGCAGGCCGTCGGGGCGACGGTGGCGCACGTCGAGCAGGGAGCCGGGGTAGTCGTCGCTGGTCCCGGCGACGTGGGGGATCCCGGCCAGCCGGGCGAGCAGCGCCATGGGCAGCGGGCTCTGGTGGAACGACGTGAAGACCACGGCGGCGGCGTAGCGGCGCGCGGCGAGCGTCTCGACGAGGCCGAGGACCTCCGCGCGGTCGAGCGGCGGCGGGGCGTACCCGGACCACGGCGCGTCGAACGTCAGCACGTCGCGCACGCCGGGCAGGAGGTCCGCGGCGGCGCGACCGGCCGACGACGCGAGCACGTCGACGCGGCCGCCGCGCGCCGCGGCACCGGCCGCGAGGGCCCGGACCGCCGGGCCGGTGAGCAGCACGTCGCCGTCGCTGTCGAGACGGACGGCCAGCACGTCGGCGCTCATGCGGAGCCTCCGGCCGGGTCGGGGAGCCGGTCCTTGAGGGCCTGCACCGCCGCGGCGAGGTCGGCCGCCACGTGGGGAGCGGCGTCGACCTCCTCGCGCCGCGTGACGGGGGTCGGCACGAGCACGGGCACGGCCCCCGCGGCGACGGCGGCGCCGACGTCGGCGCCGATGTCACCGACGACGGCGCAGCGCCACGGCGGCACGCCGAGCTCCGCGGCGGCGGCGAGGACCATCCCGGGCGCGGGCTTGCGGCACGCGCACGCGTCGTCGGGCCCGTGCGGGCACACCTGCCACGTGTCGAACGGTCCGAGGAGCTCCTCGACGCGCGCGTTGACCGCGTCGACCTGCTCGCGCGCGAGCAGGCCCCGCGCGACGCCCGACTGGTTCGAGACCACGCCGACGCGCACGCCGCGCGACCGCAGGTCGTCGAGGACCTCGCGCGCGCCCGCGACCGGCCGGACCGCCTCCGGGTCGCCGTTGTAGGGGACGTCGTGGACGAGGGTGCCGTCGCGGTCGAAGAGCACGGCGGCGAGCGGCGGCGGCCACGGGTCGAGGCCGCGCCGGGCCGCGACCGTCCCCGCCACACGGTGGCGCACGGCCGCGAACGGGATCGCGGCGCTCGTCCAGAGCATGCGGCGCAGCTCCGCGCCGAAGACGTCGTCGCCGGGTCGCGGGCCGGGCGCGAGGCGGCGTCGGGCGAAGTCGAGCGTGAGCCCGGCCCATGCCGCGGCACCGAGCGCGGCGACGCGCGGCCTGCGGGCCAGCACGCCGGCGACGCCGACGCCCGCCGCGGCGACCGTCGCGACGTGCCAGGCGAGCCGGCCGCGGCCCGTCTCGGCACGCTCGCGCCAGTCCGGCCCGTGCAGCGCGCGCATCGTCGCGTCGTCGCGCGTCCCGGCCTGCACCCGCAGGCTCACGCCGTCGTCGGTCGGGCGCACGGGGTGCGTCGTGGTGCGGGTCCCGCGCCGCAGCTCCCATCCGGCGTCGCGCACGCGCAGCGCGAGGTCGGCGTCCTCGCGGTAGGCGCGGGGGAACCGCTCGTCGAACCCGGTGACCTGCTCGAGCGCCGCGCGCCGGTACGCCATGTCGGCGGTCGGCCACAGCGCGTCCTGCAGGCCCGCGGTCCCGCGCTCCCAGTCGGTCGGACGGCGGTCCGCCGGCAGCGGCACGTGCAGGCGGCCCTGGACGCCGCCGGTGCGGTCGTCCGCCGCCGCGAGGTCGGCGGCGAGGAGGCCGGCCCACCCGTCGGGCAGCTCGACGTCGTCGTCGAGGAAGACGACCCACGGTGCCGACGTCGAGCGCCACCCGGCGTTGCGCGCGGCCGCGGGGCCCCGCCCGCCCGTGCGCACGACCCGCGCGCCGAGCCGGTCACCGACCTCGCCGAGGTCCAGCGGTCCGGGCACGGACGACCCGCCCGCGCCCTGGCCGGGCACGGGGAGACGACGGTCGTCGGCGACGACGACCTCGGCGGGGGCCGGGGCGCCGGGGGACGACCCCGCCTGCGCGGCGAGCGTCTCGAGCAGCCGCAGGAGCGAGGGCCGGCCGATCGACGGGACGACGACGGCGTAGGAGCCGCGGGCCGCCACCCCCGGCCGGTCGGCTCCGACCGGGGCGGCCGCGTGCCGGGGCGTGGTCATGCGCGGGCCTCCTCCTCGTCCGGGCCCGCACCGTCACCGCCGGCGAAGACGTCGGCGCGCCGCACGAGGTGCGGGCCGAGCACGAGCAGGTCGACCGGTGCCGACCCGAAGAGCTCGAGCGCGTCGCGCGGGTCGTCGACCATCGGGCGGCCCGCGGTGTTGAGGCTCGTGTTGACGACGACCGGCAGCCCGGTGCGGTCCTTGAACGCGCGGATCATCGCCTGCAGGCGCGGGGTGGAGTCGTCGATCGTCTGGATGCGTGCGGTGTTGTCCACGTGCACGACCGTCGCGATCCGGTCCCGCCACTCCGGCGCGACCTCGTGGACGAAGAGCATGTACGGGCTGGGGATCGGCCCGCCGCTGAAGATCTCGGCGGCGTCCTCGAGCAGCACCATCGGCGCGACCGGGCGGAACTGCTCGCGGCCCTTGACGTCGTTGAGCCGCTCGAGGTTCTCGACCGGGCCCGGGTTGGCGATGAGGGAGCGGTGCCCGAGCGCGCGCGGTCCGAACTCGGCACGGCCGTCGAACCACGCGACGACCCCGTTGTCGGCGAGGACCTGCGCGACCTCGCCGGGCAGGTCGTCGGGCGTCGTGAACGGCACCCTCGCCGTGCGCAGCCAGCCGGCGAGCTCGTCGTCGGTCCACGACCTCCCGAGCGCCGCCGACCCCATGGGCTCGACCGCGTCGCCGGCCTCGGCGGCGAGCTGCATCGCCGCACCGAGCGCCGTCCCCGAGTCACCCGCGGCGGGCTGCACCCACACCTCCTCGAAGGGCGTCTCGCGCCAGATGCGCGAGTTCGCGACGCAGTTCAGCGCCGTGCCGCCACCCATCGCGAGGACCCGGTCCCCGGTCTGCCCGTGCAGCCACGTCGCGAGGTCGACCAGCACCTCCTCGAGCCGCGCCTGGACGGACGCCGCGAGGTCGGCGTGCTCCGCGAGGCCGCCGTGCTCGGTGCCCCACGTGCCGTCGTCGACGCGGCGCGGCGCCCAGCGGTTCCAGTCCGGGGCCTCGGCGACGAACCCGCCGTCGTCCGTGGCGTAGAGGATCTCGCGCAGGTCGTCGAGGAAGCGCGGCTCGCCGTACGACGCAAGCGCCATGACCTTGTACTCGTCGCTCGACCGCAGGAACCCGAGGTGCTCGGTGAGCGACTCGTAGACCAGGCCGAGCGAGTGCGGCAGCTCCTGGCTCGCGAGCACCTCGAGGCGACCGTGGTCGTAGCGGCCCGCGAGGTGCGACGAGCGTTCGCCGCGCCCGTCGAGCGACAGCACGCTGGCCACGGGGAACGGCGAGGCCAGCGCGGCCGACGCCGCGTGCGCGACCTCGTGCGGCACGAACCGGACCGCGGCCGGGGACAGGCCGGGCAGCGCCGTCGCGATGAACTGCGGGGCGCGCTCCGCGTACTGCACGCGCAGCCAGTCCCACGGGTCGGGCAGCCCCATCTCCTCGGCGGGCTTCGCCAGGGCGGGGTCGAACGAGTACGCGACGGCGTCGAGGTCCTGCGGGCGCAGCCCGCCGGCCTCGAGGCACCAGGCCATCGCCTTCTCGGGCAGCTCCCAGGCCGCGAAGGGCACGGGCCGCTTGCCGTGCTTGCGCCGGGAGAAGCGCTCCTCCTCCGCGGCGGCGACGACGCGGCCGTCGACGACGAGCGCAGCGGAGGGGTCGTGGAACAGGGCGTTGACGCCGAGGACGCGCATGGGCTGGCGAGCCTTCCTCGATGGGGCCAGGCTCGTGGTGCGCCTCGAGAATCCGTGGGCGCTCGCCTGACGCGTACGGGTCGGCTCTGCTGCAACCCGCCCTCACCCTCACCCCGAGAAGCGCTTCTCGCACCTCGACCCCGCACGCACAGGTACTTCTCTCCGTGTCATTTCCCCTGGAGGACCGCATGACGACGACCTCGACCTCACGCCCCGCCACCGATCCGGACGCCGCCGCGCCGACCGCCGACACCCCCGGTGCGCGTCGGCTCGAGCGCACCGACCCCGCGACCGGGCGGCCGGGCACCCCGGTGGAGTGCGCCGGGCCGGACGAGGTCGACGCCGCCGTGCGCGCCGCCGCCGCCGCGTGGCCCGCGTGGCGCGCCACACCGCCGGGGGAGCGGGCCGCAGCGCTGCGGGCCGCCGCGCGGGCGGTGCGGGAGGCCGCCGACGAGCTCGGTGCGCTCCTGCGCGCGACGACGGGGCGCCTCGAGGGCGAGTCGCGCGCGTCGGCCGAGGTCGCGGCGGAGCTCTTCGAGGAGGCGGCGGTCGCGGGCCTCGGCCGGGCCGGTCGCGTGCTCGCCGGGGACCCGGCGGCGCTCGACGTGGTGCGCCGCGAGCCGCGCGGCGTCGTCGCCGTCATCACGCCCTGGAACGACCCGTACCCGGCTGCCGCGGGGCTCGTCGCCGCGGCGCTGGTCACCGGCAACGTCGTCGTCCACAAGCCGTCCGAGCGCAGCGACGCCCCGGGGGTGCGACTCGCCGAGCTCGTCGCGGGCGCGCTGCCGGCCGACGTGCTGCGCGTGGTCAGCGGCGACGGGGCGACGGGCGAGGCGATCGTCGCGCACGAGGACGTCGCGCTCGTCGCGCACGTCGGCTCGACGGCCGCCGGGCGCCGCATCGCGGCGACCGCGGGGGCCCGCGGCGCGAAGGTGCTGCTCGAGAACGGCGGCAAGGACCCGGTCGTCGTCGACGCCGGGGTGGACCCGGCGCTCGCCGCCCGGCAGATCGCGACGGGGGCGTTCACCAACGGCGGGCAGCTGTGCACCGCGGTCGAGCGCGCGTACGTCGTGGAGGAGGTCGCCGACGCCGTCGTCGCGGAGCTCGCGCGGATCGCGCAGGACCTGCGGGTCGGCGACCCGGGGGACGAGGCGACGACCATGGGACCGCTCGTCGACGAGGACCAGCTCGCGGTCGTCGACGAGCACGTGCGCGGCGCGACCGCCGCCGGGGCGCAGGTCGTCACCGGCGCCGCGCGGCTCGACCGGCCGGGCTCGTTCTACGCGCCGACCGTGCTGGACCGCTGCCCCGACGACGTCGCGCTGCTCACCGAGGAGACGTTCGGCCCCGTGGTGCCGGTCGTGCGGGTCGCGGACTTCGAGGAGGGCCTGCGGCGCGCGTCGGCGTCCGCGTACGGGCTGGCCGCGACCGTGCTCACGCCGTCGCTCGACCACGCGCTGCGCGCCGCCGACGTGCTCGACGTCGGGACCGTGAAGGTCAACGCCGTCTTCGGCGGGGCGCCCGGCGGCTCGGCGGACCCGCGCCGCGGCAGCGGCGGCGGCGCGGGCTACGGGCCGGACCTGCTCGACGAGCTGACCCTCCGCAAGGCGATCCACCTCGAGGGCCTCGGCGGGCAGGCGGGCTGACCCCCTCCGCCCGACGGGGCCCCCACGACCTCACCGCGCGGCCGCGAGCGGTGCCGTCCCCGGGGTCGTTCCGGCGTCGCCGACCAGCACGAGCGGCAGGTCGGCGACGCTGTCGACGACGTGCGTGTGCGGCGCCGCCTCCAGGACGTCCCGGGGCACGCCGCCGCTCAGCACTCCGACGACGACCCGCGCCCCCGCGTTCGTGCCCGCCTCGAGGTCCAGGACGGTGTCCCCGACCGTGAGCACCCGCCGCACGTCGGTGACGCCCGTGCGCTCCATGGCCCGGTGCACCATGTAGGGCGCCGGCCGGCCGGCCGGGACGTCGTCCGTGGTCACGACGGCGTCGACGACGCCGTGCTGCCACCCGAGCCGTTCGAGGAGCAGGCCGGTCACGTCGGCGGAGAACCCCGTGGTGAGGGCGATGCGCGCGCCCTGGTCGCGCAGCGCCGCGAACGCGTCGAGCACGCCGGGCATGGCGACCGGCGGCGTCGCGTCGTACGCCTCGCGCAGGAGGCGCTCGAAGTCGGTGAAGGTGTCCTCGACCGCGGTCGCGTCGCCCCCGTGCGCGAGCAGGGCGCGGATGGCGGTGCGCTTGTCCGCTCCCATCCAGCGGGCGACGTCGTGCACGGTCGCGGTGCTGCCGCGCCGTCGGACGGCGTCGTGCAGCGCGCGGTAGACGGCGCCTCCTTCCTCGACGGTGGTGCCGGCGACGTCCAGGGCGGCGAGTGCGATCACGATGGTCCTCTCGGGTGGGGTGGTGGGTCGTCCCGACCGTCACGGCGACGGCCGGGTGAGGGTCAGGTGGCGAGCCCTGCGCGGGCGAGCACGTCGGCGGCCAGCCCGAGGCCCGTCGTCATGCCGATGCCGGTGGTGAGCGTGGCGACGTGGACGCCCGGCTCGGGCTCGGCGAGCAGGACCTCGCGGTCGGGCGCGGTCGCGTAGGTGCCCTGCCAGCGCTCGACGACGTGCAGGTCGGCGCCGAGGAGGTCCGCGCCGAGCCGCAGGAGCACGTCGTAGCCCGCCTCGTCCTGGAACACGGGAGCGTCGAGGTCGCGCACGTGGGTGTCGCCGAGGATCAGGGTCCCGTCGTCCTGCGGCGTCGTCATGAGGTTGACGTCCCAGGCGGCGGCCTCCGGGTCGGTCGCGGCGAGCTCCGCGGCGACCGCCGTCGCCGACGGGCACGCCGCGAGGGCCGCGTACCGGACGGTCGACCACCCGGTGAGGACGGGGGTCGTCAGCACGACCGGGGCCGCGGGGCGGACCCGGAGCATGTGCAGGCGGCAGCGCCGCAGCCCGGCGGCCGTCGCGACGTCGGGCAGGAGCCGGTCGAGGTCGTGGTGCGTCGCGACGACCACGACGTCCGCGTCGACCGGCCCGCGGGTGGTGTCGACGCGGCCGGTGCCGACGCCGCACGCGGCCGTGCGCCAGAGGATCTGCACGCCCTGCGCCTCGAGCCACGCGGCGAGCGCCGGCGCGGCGGCGCGCGGGTCGACCTGCAGGTCGAGCGGGAGGTGGGCACCACCGACGACCCGTCCGGGCCGGACGGGCACCGCGCCGGTCAGCCCGTCGGCGTCGAGCATGCGCACCTCGTCCGCTCCCCGCTCCTGCGCCAGCTCGCCGAGCAGGCGCAGCTCCGTGGCGGTCCGCGCGACGACGTGCGTGCCGCTCTCCTGCGCGCGGAAGCCGGCAGCCGAGGCGAGCGACAACCATCGGTCGCGGGCGACGAGCGCGTAGTCGCGGGCGACGCCCGCCTGGGCGGTCACGCACACGTGCCCGAAGTTCTGCACCGAGGAGCCGACGACACCGGCCGCCTGCTCGACGACGGTCACGCGGTGACCGCGGCGGTGCGCCTCGGCGGCGACGCCCAAGCCGACGACGCCGGCTCCGACGACGGCGACGTGGCTGCGCCCTGGCGTGGTGATCATCGGTCCTCCTCCTCCTCGCGGGTGGTGTTCACCCGGCGGTCATCTGCCGGCGGTACGGTCCGCGCGTGACCAGGTCGACCGAGATCGTCCGCGTGCTCGCCGACGAGCTCGCTGCCCTGCCTCCCGGCACGCGCGTGGCGTCCGAGGCGGGCGTCGGCCTGCGCTTCGGCGTCGGACGCGCCGCGGCGCGCGCCGCGCTCGAGGAGCTCGAGCGCCGGCTGCTCGTCAGCCGCATCCAGGGCGTCGGGACGTTCACCCGGCGACGCGTCGACTACCTCGTGGCGCCGGGGCGCGCGCCGTCGTGGAGCCGGACCGTCCGGGAGGCGGGCGCCACGCCGCGCACCGTCGTCCTCGCGTGCGACGAGGTCCCGCTGCCCGACGACGTCGCCGGAGCGCTCCAGACCGTGCCCGGCACGCCGGGGTTCCGCCTGGTGCGCCGCTCGTTCATCGACGGCATGCCGGCCGCGTGGGGCGTGGAGTGGCTGGCCGCCGCCCTGGTGCCCGAGCTGCCCGCGGCCCTGCGGCACGAGGAGTCGCTCGACGCGATCCTGCGCGGCACGGCGCGCGTGGTCCCCGAGCGCGCCTGGACGCGCGCGAGCATGGAGTCGGCGCCGGAGGACGCGAGCACGGGCCTCGGGTGCCGCCCCGGCGACCCGGCGTGGCTGATCGCGAGCCTCGCGCGCGACGGCGTGGGAGGCCGTCCGCTGCTGTCCACCGAGCGCTGGGTCCGCGCCGACGCGGTGCGCGTCGTCGTGGAGCTGGGCGACGGCTGATCCCGTCGGCGTCACGGCACGACCGCCGCGCGCGGCGCGGTACCGGCGGGACCGGCGAGGAGGCGTCCGACCTCGCCGAGGGGCACCGCGGAGGTGACGAGCTCTTCCCACGGCACCGCGTCACGGGTCCGGTCGAGCAGGTCGAGCGCCGCTCGCAGGTGCCGCGGCTCGTAGTTGTGCACCCCCGTGACGGTCAGCCAGCCGCGCACGACGCGCTCGGCGTCGAGCGGGACCGCCGGCGCCGGTGCGACCGACCCGGCGAGCACGAGACGGCCGCCGACGTCGAGCGCACCCAGGCACCGCTCGACGGCGGGGCTCGCGCCCGACAGCTCGATCGCGACGTCGACCAGGCCGACCGGCTCGTCCGTGCCGCGCGCTGACGTCGCGCCGAAGCGCAGCGCCAGACCGCGCCGCCCCGGGTCGGGGTCGGTGACGACGACCTCGGCCGCGCCGGCGTCGCGCGCGGCGGCGACGGCCGTGATGCCGAGCATCCCGGCCCCGCTGACGAGCACGCGCCTGCCCTCGAGCGGGCCGGCCGCCTCGATCGTCGCCATGACGGTCGCCGTCGCGCACCCCGCGGGCGCCGCGACGACGTCGGGCAGACCGGCCGGGACGCGCGCGACGGTCGCGCCGGCGGGGAGCACGACGTGGTGCGCGTAGGTCCCGCTGAGGGGCCACGCGGAGTCGAACGGCTCGTGACCGATCTTGCGGACGGAGCGGCACTTGGCGCTGCGGTCCGCGTTGCAGCGGTCGCAGACCCCGCACGCGACCGTCACGCCGAGCACGACACGGTCGCCGAGGGCGAGAGGCGTGCCGTCCTCGCCCGGTGCGCCGTCGCGACCGAGAGCCACGACCTCCCCGACGCCCTCGTGGCCGAGGACCGACGGGGACGGCGACTGCCGGCGGCCCGAGACGGTGTGGCGGTCGCTGCCGCACACGGTCGCGAGGCGCAGCCGGACGAGCACCTCGCCCGGCTCGAGGTCCGGCAGGGGCACGTCGACGAGGCGGACGGCGTCACCGCCCTCCCAGAGCGCGACGGTGGTCAGGTCAGCTGTGCGCGGATCCACCCGGAGAGCCTCTCGATGAGGAGGACGACGAGGAACACGAGGAGCACGATCCCGCCCGCCACCTCGAAGTGGAGGGTGCGCACCGCCTCGAAGAGCAGGAAGCCGATCCCGCCGGCGCCGACGATCCCGAGGATGGTCGACGTGCGGATGTTGACGTCCAGCAGGTAGAGCCCGGAGCCGACGATCGAGGGCATCCCCTGCGGCAGGACCGCGGAGAACAGCACCTTCCACCAGCCGCCGCCCACCGAGCGCACCGCCTCGGCGGCACCGGGCGGGATCTCCTCGACGGCGTCCGCGACGAGCTTGCCGAGGAAGCCGATCGATCCGATGCCGAGCGCGATCGCCCCGGCGACCGGGCCGAGCCCGACGGCGGCGACGAAGACCACCGCGAGGATGAGCTCCGGGATCGCCCGGACCACCAGGACGGTCGTCCGGGCGGCGCCGTAGACCAGGGGGTGCGGTGCGACGTTGCGGGCCGCGAGCAGGCCGAGCGGGAGCGACAGCACCACTCCGAGGCCGGTCGCGACGGCACCGATGGCGAGCGTCTGCAGCATCGCCTCCCACAGCGCCGGGCCGAGGGACGTGAGGTCGGGCGGGAAGGTGCGGCCCGCGACCTCGAGGAGGCTCGGGACCGACGTCACGACGGCGAGCGGGTCGATGTCGAGGCGGACGAACGAGACGACGACGAGTGCCGCGGCCGCAGCGCCCGACGCCCACCGCACCACGCGGTCGCGCTGGAACCGGGGCCGCTTCGGCGCGAGCAGCGTGCGCCGGATCGCGACCGACAGGAGCTCCATCGCGGCGACGAGGACGAGGACGACCGCGACGATCCCGAGCGCCTTCGGGTAGACGAGCCCGCGCAGAGCGTCCTGCAGCGCGAAGCCGATGCCGCCCGCACCGACGAACCCGAGCACGACCGACGTACGGAGGTTGATGTCGACGCGGTAGACGAACGCGGACACCCAGGCCGGCACGACCTGCGGCACGACGCCGTTGAGCAGCTCTCGCAGGCGGCCGACGCCCACGCTGCGCACGGCCTCGCGCGGACCCGGGTCGGCGTCCTCGACCGCGTCGGCGAACAGCTTGCCGAGCATCCCGACCGAGTGCAGCGCGAGCGCGAGGACGCCCGGCAGCACGCCGAGCCCGAGCGCACGGACGAACAGCACGGCGAAGACGAGGTCCGGCACCGCGCGGCAGAACGTGATGATCGCGCGCGCCACGGCGGCGACGGCGGGGTGCGGGGTCGTGTTGCGCGCGGCCAGGAAGGCGAGCGGCACGGACAGGACCGTCGCGAGGACCGTGCCGAGGAACGCCATGAGGACGGTGTCGAGGGCGAGCGTGGCGATGCGCGCGGGGTCGTCGAGGCGCGGGGGCAGCATGCGCTCGAGCAGGTTGGCGACGTCCTCGCCGCCCGCGACGAGCGTGGGGACGTCGAGACCGATCGACGACGCCGCGACGAGCGTGACCACGACGGCGCCGCCGCCGAGCCAGCGCAGGATCCGCTGCTGCCGGGTCGGGCGTGGCCTGACCGGATACCCGCCTCCGGGCCGGCCGTCCTGGCGCGACGGCGCGGGACGTGGCGGTGCGGCGGCCGTCACGCGCTCGCCCCGGCGGGCACGGGCTCGGCCGGCGTCCCCGGCGCGACGCGCCGGTAGATCGCCATGGCCTCGTCCTTCGTGAGCCCTGCGACGGGGCGGTCGAGCACCTTCTCCCCGTGCCGCAGACCGACGAGGCGGTCCGCCCACCCGAGCGCCAGGTCGACCTGGTGCAGCGTGCAGACGACGGTGAGCCCCTCCTCGGCGCACACGCGGACGAACAGGTCCATCACCGCGCCGGCGTTCTCCGGGTCGAGCGACGCGACGGGCTCGTCCGCGAGGACCAGCTGGGGCCGCTGCATGAGCGTGCGGGCGATGGCGACGCGCTGCTGCTGGCCCCCGGAGAGCGTGTCGGCTCGCTGGTACGCCTGGTCCGCGAGCCCGACGCGCTCGACGTGCGCCATCGCCTCCTCGCGCATGCGGCGCGGGTACGTCGAGATGCCGTACCGCGGTCCGCGCACGCGACCGAGGCCGCCGACGAGGACGTTCTCGAGGCACGTGAGTCGCCCCACGAGGTTGAACTGCTGGAACACGAAGCCGACGTCGGTGCGCAGGCGACGCAGCTCGCCCGACGACGCCCGGTCGACGCGCGTGCCGGCCACCTCGACCTCGCCGGACGTCGGCCGGTGCAGACCGTTGAGGCAGCGCAGGAGCGTCGACTTGCCCGAGCCCGAGAGACCGAGGAGCACGAGCAGCTCGCCGCGCGCGACGTCGAGGTCGACGCCCGCGAGGGCCGTGGTCCCGTCGAACTCCTTGACGAGACCGCGGACCCGCACGAGCGGCTCGCCCGCCGTCGGACGTGCGGGGGAACCGGGGGCTGCGCGGTCCACGGGGGTCGTCGTGCGCACGGTCAGCCCTCGCACTTGTCCGACTTGGTGAGCGTGCAGACCTCGCGCGTGCCGTCGTAGTCGGCGTCCTCCGCCGGCGCGAAGCCCCACGCGTCCTCGTCCGTGAGGAGGCACTCGCCGTCGCAGAAGCCCTGCGACAGCAGGTACTCCGAGTTGGCCTTCTCGGTGATGAGCTCGGTCAGCGTGGCGATGTTCTCCTCGCCGAGCGCGTCGTTCCCGACGAACAGCGAGCCCGAGATCTTCGGGGACCTCCAGACCTCCTTGAGGTCGCCCTCGGCGAGGTCGCCGGCGGTGGGCAGCGTGTCCTGGACCATCGACTCCATCGCGAACCCGGCCTCGCAGTCGCCCGCGGCGACGGCCAGCGCCGAGGCGTCGTGGCCGCCCGCGAAGACGGGCTGCACGCCCGCGGCGAGGTCCTTCTCCGTGCCGGATTCGATGACGCCGGCGTCGATGAGACCGGAGCTCGGGTAGAGGAAGCCGGACGTCGAGCCGGGGTCGACGAAGCACACGCTGCGGCCCGCGAAGTCCTCGAGGTCGTCGATCTCGGCGTTGTCGCCCTGCGTGATGCCGAGCGAGTAGTAGCCGGGCTCGGCGCCCTCCGCCTCGATCGCCGCGCCGAGCGGCGTGATCGCCGCGTCGTTGTGCGTCGCGATGACGTACGCGAAGGAGCCGAGGAACGCGATGTCGACCTTGTCGGCGATGAGGCCCTCGATGACGCCCGCGTAGTCGGACGCCTGGCTCACCTCGACCGTCGAGCCGGTCTCCGCCTCCAGCATGGCGATGATGGGGTCGTAGCCGGCGGCGAGGTCGGTCGAGTTCTCCGCGGGGATGGCACCGAGACGCAGCACCTCGGGGAAGCCGGAGCTCGTCGTCGACGTGTCGCCCGAGGGGCCGTCCGCCGCCTCGCTCGAGCCTCCGCACGCGGACAGGGCGAGGGCCGCGACGCCCGCGAGCGCGACGGCGGTGAAGGTGGTGGTCGTGGTCTTCATGTCGTCTCCGGGGTGTGACGTCAGCGGGTGGCGCCCGGGGCGGGCGCCGTCGAGGAGTCTGGGAGAGCCGGAAGAACCGTCGGCCCTGCGACGGTGAACGACCGGTGAACTGTCGTTCACCGTCTCGCCAGGTCGTCCGGACAACATGCGGCCATGCCGCTGCCGACCGTCCCTGCTGCCCCGTCCCACCCGCGCGAAGGGGGTGGGGTGGCCCGTGACGTCGGCCGCGCGCCGCTCGACTACACGCTCGACGGCGTCACGGCCGTGCTGCCGGACCGGGTCGTCGAGGACGCGCGCGTCGTGGTGCGCGACGGCCTGGTCGTCGAGGTGGCCGAGGCGCCACCCGGCAGCACGGCGGAGATGCACGGCGGGGGCGCGCTGTGCCTGCCCGGCCTGGTGGACGTGCACACGGACGTGCTCGGGCACGAGGCGCGGCCGCGCCCGGGCGCGCGTCTCCCGCTCGACCTCGCGGCCCGCACGGCCACCGACCGGCTCGCCGCGGCGGGCGTCCTCACCGCGTTCCACGGCGTGGCCTACGGGGAGCGCACGCCCGTCGGGCTGCCCGCGGGCGAGCCCGAGCCGGGGGAGGTGCTCGCCGCTCTCGCGGCGGACGCGGTGCACGGGGAGGGTGCGCGCGTGCTGCATCGCCTCGACGTCCGGTGCCCGTCGGCCGTGGCGACGTTCCGGGACGTGCTGGGCGGGACGGCCGGCGGCGTGCTCCGCACCGCCGGCGCACCCGTCCTCGTGTCGCACGAGGACCACACCCCCGGTATCGGGCAGTACGCCCGGCCCGGGACGATGGAACGCTGGCTGGTCGAGCGCGCCGGGATGTCCGCGGACGCGGCGCACGACCACGTCGTGCGCTGGCGTTCCGACCGCGAGGAGCGCGCGGACGTCGCGGCCGTGACACTCCGCTGGCTGGGCGAGCTCGCGCGCACCGGGCGGGTGCGGCTCGCCGGGCACGACCCGGAGACGGTCGAGGACGTCGAGGCCCTGGCGGCCCGTGGGGGTGCCGTCGCGGAGTTCCCGACGACGGTCGTCGCCGCCCGTGCCGCACGGGCAGCAGGACTCTCGGTGGTCGCCGGTGCGCCCAACGTCGTGCGCGGTGCGTCCCACACCGCGAACGTGTCCGCGCGCGAGCTCGTCTCGCTCGGTCTCGTCGACGCGCTGGCCTCGGACTACGTGCCCGCGAGCATGCTGGCAGCGGTCGACGTCGTCGTGCGCGAGGGCCTGGCGTCGTTGCCGGGGGCCGTCTCGCTCGTCACGTCCGGACCCGCCCGTGCGGCAGGCCTCGTCGACCGTGGCGCGCTGGTCCCGGGTGCCCGGGCGGACCTGGTGCTCGCCCGGGCGCGGGGCGGGTGGCTCTCGGTGGTGGCGACGCTCCGCTCGGGACGCGGGGCGCCCGAGCGGAGCGTCGCCGCGGCGGGTCAGCCGCGGGCGTCGTAGAGCGCCGTGAGGGTGTTGCGCACCGCGAGCTGGTCGATCCGGCCGCTCAGCTCGACCGTCACCGCGCCCGCCGGGACCGCGGACCTGCGGGTGGCGAACGACTGGTACGCGCTCCTGCCGGGCTCGATGCCGAGGAACGACCTCGTGCCGAAGTCGGTCGTGATCTTGACGTCCACCGGGACCGGCTCGGTGTTCTCGACCCGGACGGCGACCACGACCTTGTCCGCGATCGTGCGGGTCTCCGCCGTGACGACCGCCTCGGGCCGCTCGCGCTCGAGCGGTCGGCCGTAGGGCGTGAGCTCGGCGGCCGCCGCGAACTGGAGGCCGTTCTGCGAGCTGAGGGCCACCAGCTTGACGTAGCGGGCGGCGGTCTCGGCGAAGTCCACGCGGGCGAGCGCGGTCCCGGCGGGGAACGACCCCGTCGCCACGGCGCCGCCCCACGTGGCGTTGTCCTGGGAGAGGTAGACCTCGTAGTCCTTGATCAGCCCGTTCGTGCCGGACTGCCGAGGCAGGTATCCCAGGCCGTCGAGCAGGTGCTCGGCCCCGAGGTCCACCGCGATCCAGTGCGGGTAGCCCGGTACCGGCTGCGCGGCCCACCGCGAGTGCCAGATCGAGAGCGGCGCGCCGTCGATGACGTTCGCCGCGCGGTCGCCCGACGGCTCCTCGCTGCTGAACCCGGCGATCGACAGGCGCGAGCGGGGCACCGTCCCGTCCGCGACGACCGAGACGGTCGCCTGTCGCGTCGCGGTGCCGTGGGCACCGGCCGGCGAGTACGTCGACCGGGCGACGAGCACGACGTCGCCCGGCTCGGCACCGACGGGCGGCTCGACCGTCCAGTTCGTCGTGCGCGTCTCGCCGTCGGCGAGGTCGTGGAACGTCGTCCCGGTCGCCGCGGTGACCTGCCAGCCGAGGGGTGCCTCGAGGACTGCCGTCACCTCGTCGAGCGAGTCACCGGACTGGTTGGTGACGCTCGTCGTGATCGTCGACGACCGACCCGCGAGCAGCTCGGTCGCGGCCGACGGGAAGCCCACGAGGACCGGCAGCGGCGTGAGCTGCGCGGCGTCGGTCGCGACCTCGAACACCCGCTCGCCGTCGCGGTTGATCCACGTCGCGGTCATGGTCGCGGGCTCCACCGTCGAGTCGATCTCGAGCTTGAGGAACACGTGCGGCTCGACGGCGCTGTGGACGAGCGCCGGGTTGGGCACGTTGAGGCTCGGGATGACGGAGCTGTGCATCGGGCTCACGATGAACTGCCAGAGGTCGTAGCCGACGCGCGGGCCGTAGTTCAGCGCGCGCGAGACGTGGATGTCGCCGCCGAGCAGGAAGACGCCGGGGATGCGGTGCTCCTGCACGAGGTCGAAGATCGCGTCGCGCTCGTACGAGTAGGTGCCCCAGTCGTCCGCCTCGCCGTTCTGCTTGTCGTCCCAGATCATCCCGCTCGCGAGGAGCTTGAACGGTGCCGTGCTCGCGAGCAGCCTCTCCTGCAGCCACTCCCACTGCACCTGGCCGATGCCCGTGGTCCTCGTCGCGTCCGCCCAGCTCTGCTCCGTGCGGCTGAACCAGCGCGGGTCGAGGAGGAACACCTCGAGCGGGCCGCGACGGAACGACGTGTAGATGCCCTCGCCGTCGACCGTGCGCTCGCGCAGCGGCTCGCCCGCCGCCGTGTGCCCGAACGTGGCGTTCGCGCGGTAGTCGACGAACGCGGTGCGGTTGTTGCGCTTGCCCGGCAGGTCGCCGTGCACGTCGTTGCCGCCGAAGTCGTGGTCGTCCCACGTCCCCCAGACCGGCATCGTCCGCGTCACCTCGCGCACCTGCGGGACCTGGAGGAAGGCCCGGTGCTTGTCCCGGGCGGTCTGCAGGTTCGTGCTGTCGATGTACGGGGTGTCGCCCATGAGGACGAAGGCCTCGCACCCCTCCGCACGGATCGTGTCCCAGATGTGGTTCTGCTCGGTCCACACGCACGAGCCGAGGCCCACGACCAGCTTCGTCGGGGCGTCGTCGGCCGGTGCGGTCGTGAACGACCCCGAGATGTCGAGCCCGGGGATCGGATCGCCCTCCGGCGCGATGGCGTAGGAGTAGGCCGTCGCGGCGCTGAGGCCGGCGATGTCGAAGAGCACGGTCGAGTCGTTGTCGGGGGAGAGGACGGCGCCGACGCTCTGGCGGGGTCCCCCTTCGGCCCAGTACTCGAGCGTCCACGACTCGCGGTCGTGCAGGTCGCTGCCCGGCCGGATCAGGACGCGGGAGCGGTCCGTCCCGGTGTCCCCGACGAGCGGGCCGGCGACGGCCTGCATCGTCGGGGTGACCACGGGCGCCGTCCCGGCGACGACCATCTTGACGTAGGCGGCGAAGGCCGTGAAGAACATCTCGCTGTCCGCGACGGCCTGGGCCGGCTGGATGGTCTGACCGGCGGCGTTGTAGATCTTGTCGATCGTCAGGCTGGTCAGCACGAACCGGCCGCGACCGTGCGCCCCCTCGAGCAGGGCCGGCGGGCGCCCGCCGGCGCTGCACGCGAGCAGCACCCGCATCTGGCGCCAGTCGAGCAGCGACTCCCAGCTCACGCGGATCTGTGTCGACCGTCCCGTGAACACCCGGCCGTCGACCACGCGCAGGTGCGACACCAGCGGGTGGTCGGCCACGACCGGGAAGATCGAGTCGTAGTCCGAGTCGTTGCGGCTCGCCGACATCGGCGCGGGCAGGTACGTCGCCGTCGAGTGGAACTGGTCGGACTGGGCCATGTCGAGGACGACGCCGCCGGCGGCGACGAAGGCCTGCAGCGACTCGGCCTGCGACTCGACGTAGCGACCGTACGTCGGCGCGTTGTTCGTGAACGTGCCGAAGGCGATGACGTCGACGCCCTGCTCGGTGGCGGGCTTCGACGGGTCGAGCGCGACGACCGCGAAGCCGGCGTTGGTCAGCAGCTTCTCGAGACCGGTCGCGCTGGTCCACGGGTCGCGCAGCTCCAGGACCGCGGCGCGCAGCGGGACGTCGTCGGCCGCGACGGCGGCAGGGCCGTTCGCCGCGATCCACGCGGTGGCGGCGGCGGTCGCGGCTCCGCCGAGGAAGACCCGCCGACTCGTGCCGGCTGTGGTCGGGCTGCCCTGTTCGGGCGTGCGCTTCTTCACGGGGACATCTCCGTATCCGGGGGACAGTCGTGCGCTGACACGCACGGCCTGATCCGACCGCTCCTCGATGTCCGGCGGTCGATCACCAGGTGAACGGGTGGGAGACCACCGGCGACGACCCCGACCGGTTGTCCGGGCGAGTGCTCCCGTCAGGCGGGCTCGCCGCTGCGGTACCCGTTGACCTTGTGCGTCCCGTCGCACCAGGGCGGGATGGCTGTGCCGCCGCACCGGCACAGCGCGACGGTCGCCCGGTTGCGCTCGATCTCGCGCCCGTCGCCGTCGACGAGCCGCGCCGGCCCGCGCACGAGCAGCGGGCCGTCCGGGCACGCGGTCACCGTGACGTCGTCCTGCTCGGGGCGCGTCACGAGGCACCCCGTCCCGGGGCGTCGGCGCGCAGCACGCGGAGCGGGTGTGCCGCGCGCCGCAGGCGCGTCCCCGCGTAGGGCACGCCGCCGAGCGCCCACCACCCGAGCGCGACCCACGAGCACAGCGCGCGCTCGAGGACCCACGCCGGCGCCCACAGCGGGGCGGTGGCGGGGAACACGGCCGTCCCGCCGGTGCGTCGACGGCCGGCCTCCGCCAGCACGACGGCGCCCGCGAGCACGGCGACGACGACGGCCCACCCTGCCGACCGGGCGCGCGCCCGGCCGCGGACGCCGGCGAGGACCCCCGCCGTGAGGAGCGGGGCGACGGCGAGCTCGACGGCGAGGCGCGCCGGCTGCGCGAGCGAGTCGTAGGCCTGGCGCACGCGCTGCTCGGCGAAGCGACGCGCCTCCGGTGGCCGGCGGGGGACCACGACGTCGGGCGCGTGCACCACCCGGCCGCCCCGCGCGACGACCGTGCGCTCGAGCTCGAGGTTCTCGAACAGCACGGCGGCGTCGTAGCCCTCGGCACCGAGCGCGGCGCGGCGCAGCACGGTCGTCCCGGCCCAGTCGTGACCGACCGCACGGTTGACGAGGGACCGGGCGGTGTCCCAGCGCGCGTGCCACGGCGCCGGGTCGAACACGTTCTGCGGCACGACGAGGTCCGCGGCGTCGAGGAGCCGAAGCGCGCGGTCGAGCGTCGGGCCGTCCCACCGGACGTCGTCGTCCGCGACGACGACGCGCGGCTGCGTCGTCGCGGCCAGCCCGGCGAGGACCCCGACCACCTTGCCGTTCGTGCCCGGCGGCGGCGGCGGGACCGCGACGAGGCGCGCGGCTCCCGCCCAGGACGCGGCGTGCCGCGCCCGGACGTCCGGTGGCGACCCGTCGGCGACGACGACGGGCAGCTCGCGCGCGAGCCGGCGCAGGTAGGCCGCGAGCTCGTCGAGCTCGCCGTCCACCACCGCGGGACGTCGGATCGGCAGCAGGTACACCGCGTCAGCCCTCGGCACGCACGGCCTCCCCGGGCGCGGGCGCGAGCGGCTCGCGCAGCGCGGACAGGCCCTCCTGCCACCGCCCGAGGGCGTACGCGGCGACGTCGCCCTCGACCGCGAGGCAGGCCGCCGCGCCGAGGAGGACGTCGTCGCACAGCGCCGGCTCCTGCTCGACCAGCCGCCCGGCCAGGTCGCGCGCCGCGATCTGCTCGTGGACGGCGTCCGCCTCGACGTGCTCGTCGAAGTACCACGTCGTGCCCTCGTCGTGGCCGAGGCGCCGGAACCCGTTCCCGTAGAGCCGGCTGGGGACCGACGACGTCATCTCGAACGCCGCGAGGTGCCCGACGATCGCCCCCCGCAGGCGACGGTGCAGGCCGAACAGCGACATGGTGTTGAGCGCCACCAGGACCACGGTGGGCACCGCGTCGACGTAGCGGCCGTACGTGTCGTCCAGCCCGACCCCGCGCATCGTGCGCGCGAACAGCTCGGCGTGCATGCGGCCCGGTCGACCGCCGCCGTACTCGTCCGCCTGGATCTCGACGAGCGCGGCCTTCGGCGCGCCGGCGAGCCGCGGGACGGCCCACGTGTGCGGGTCCGCCTCCTTGAGCTGGTAGAGCGACTTGAGCGCGAGCAGCTCGCGCACCTGCTCGGCGTCGGCCCGCTTGGCGACGTAGCGCGACAGGCTCGGCCCGTCGTCCTCCGCGGCGAGCTCGAAGAGCCGCCGCGCCACCGTGGCGGCGTCGGTCCCCGGGCAGCCCGGGCTCCCGGCGCGCTCGCGCACCGCGCGCTCGAACGGTCGCTCGATCGTGGCGCGCACGGCGAGGAGCGTCGGCTCCCACTCCCACGCGTCGTCCACACCCTCGACGCCCCGGTAGTGCAGCTCGTAGAGCACCGTGAGCGTGAGCTGGAGGTCCTCGTCGTCGAGCACGTCGCGGCCCGACGTCGCCCGGTCCAGCCGGTCCGCGACGGCCGCCCGGACCGCCTCGAGCCGGACGTCCGCCGAGCCGTCCGGCGGACCCGCGGTGAGCACGGCGAGCAGCGCCGCGCTCGCCGGGCCGCGAGGGGTCGGGAGGGGCAGGCGGGCCGAGGCCGCCGTCGCGGTGCCGGGGTCGGTCGACGTGTCGGTCGCGAGGCCGGTCGACGTGTCGGTCGCGGTGTCGGCGGCGTCGGTGCGTGCCGGGGCGGGGTTCATCGAGGCGCTCCAGGGTCGAGGAAGAGGCGCCCCTGCTCGACACCACGGTCATCCTGTCCCCGACACCCGTCGTTCGCTCGTCGTGAGCCGGCCCGACGACGCGCAGGCCGGGCAGGACGGCGACGCGCGGGGGCCCGGGCGACGACGTCGCCCGGGCCCCCGGGGAGTGCGGCCGTGCTCAGCCGCGCTCGGCCTGCTCAGCCCTCCTTGACCTGCGACCGCACGTCGCCGGCGGCCTCGCGGCCGTGCTCGCCGACCGAGCGGGCCGCGTCCTTCGCGGAGTCCGCGACGGCCTGGGCGCTCTCCTTCGCCGGCTCCTTGAGGTCGTCGACCAGCTCGGTGGCCGTCGACCGGACGTCGTCGACGAGCGGCGCAGCCTTCTCCTTGACGGTGGACGCGGCACGCTGCTCGGCGCGGCTCGCCGGGATGAGCGACGCCGCGACGAGGCCGAGGCCGAAGGCCACGAGGCCCACGGCGAGGGGGTTGCCCTGCGTCTGCTCGCGGACCGCCTGGGGCGCCGAGCGCGCGGTGTCGGCGACCGACGACGCGGCGCCGCGCGCGGAGTCCGCGACGGACGAGGCCGCCTCGCGACCGCGGTCCGCGAGGTCGTGCGTCGTGCCGCGCGCGGAGTCCGCGGTGTCGTGGGCGCTGCCCATGACGCGGTCCTTCACGGAGCCGACGCCCGACTTCACGCGGTCGACCTGACGCCGTGCCACGTTGCCGGGGCTCACCTTGTCGCCGAGCGCGTCGACGTCACGGCTCAGCTCGCTCCGCGTGCGCTCGATGTCGGCGCGGATCTCCTCGGGGTCGCTGGTGCTCATGAGTTCTTCTCCTCGTGTCCTCGGACGGCGTTCGGGATCTTCTTGATCGTGTCGGCGGTCTCGGGCATGCCCTCGACGGTCTTCAGCTCCTTGCGACCGATCGCGGCGAGGATCGCCGCGACGACGGCCCACAGGACCGCGACGACGAGCGCGGACCAGCCGCGGCCCATGACCGCACCGAGCGCCCACCAGAGGGCGATCGACAGGAACAGCAGGACCATGTGCCCCGCCACGCCCGCGCCGGCGAGCATGCCGGCGCCCTTCCCGGCGCGCTGCGCCGACTGCTTGGCCTCGGCCTTGGCGAGCTCGACCTCCTGCCGCATGAGCGTGGAGAGGTCGCGGCTGACCTCGGCGACGAGCTCGCCGACGCTCTGCTGCTCGGGCGAACGGACCGGGTCCACGCCCGGGGTGGCGTCCGCGCCGAGGCCCGGACCGCCGGTCCCGAGGTCCGGCCCCGTGGTGGCGGCGTGCCGCGACGTGTTCGCCGCGGCGAACGGGTCAGGTGCGCTCGACATCGGCCTCACCCCCGAGCGTGGAGGTCCCCGTGGCGCCGCCCGTGGGCGTCGGCGGGAACGACGGCGGCGGCGTCGGCTCGACGGCGCTCGGACGCTCCGGGTCCGGCACGAGCGGGTCGTCGTCGGCGTAGGCGCCCGTCCGCCCGGCGAGCGGGTCCCCGCTCGCGACGCCGCCCGTCGTCGACCCCGTGACGGCGGCCGAGCCGGTGCCGGTCGAGTAGCCGGCCCCGGTGGTGCCGTAGCCCGCGGACTCGTAGCCCGTGGTGCCGTAGCCCGTGCTGCCGTACGCCGTCGGCGCGCCCGTGGCGCCGTACCCGCCGGTCCCGTAGCCGGTCGACTCGCTGCCGCCGCCCGAGCCGCTGTCGGATCCTGCGTCCTTCGCGCCCCGCAGGAGGCGGCCGACGATCAGGCCGGCACCCGCTGCGATCGCGATGAACATCCCGGGGCGCCGGCGCGCGAAGTCCTCGACCTCGCGCAGGACCGACGACGGGTCGCGATCCTCGAACCAGTCGGCGACCCGACCGGTCGCGTCGCCCGCGCGCTGGACGAGGTCGGTGGCGTAGCCCGGGTCCTGCGTGTTGTCGGCCATCTGCCGCAGCTCGTCGCCCAGGGTGCGCAGACCGCCCGCGAGGCGCTGCTGCTGCGAGGACGCCTGCGAGCTCAGCTCGTCGCGCGTCTGCTCGACGAGCCCGCGGGCACGGTCCTTCGCCTCGTGCGCGACGTCGCGCGCCTTCTCCTTCGCGTCCCCGGCGACCTCACGTCCGGCGTCGCCCGCGTGGGACGCCGCGTCGCCGACCCGGTCCTTGATCCCGGTCGCGTGCTTGCCCCCCGTGCCCCCGCCGTCGTCCGTCGTCGCGGAGCCCGGCGAACCGGGTCCGGAGCCGTAGGGAATCTGCGTGTCGCTCATGGTGGACTCCTGTCGTCGTCCCCGCCCGTGGTCGGGCGCTGGCACTGACGGCGGAGCACGAGACCGCAAGAGGGCTCGTGCGCCACCGGTGACGGCCTCTTGCTGGACCTGTTCCCTCACGGTAGGGCGGCTCGCCCCGCTCACAACTGGACGGGCTCGCTGCGTCCGACCGGTGCCCGATCGGCCCCCGACCACCGGTCGACGACCGCTGCGGTTGCGAGCGCCACGAGCCTTGCGACGGTGGACGTGGTCCAGCAGGAGGCCGTCGCACGCGCCGGGCCGCGGCTCGGCACCACGACCACGCACCGACGTCGGTGCGCCGGAGGAGCAGATCATGGCCACAGGAGAGACCGGGTTCGACGACGTCACGTTCGACCTCATCTCGGTGCAGTACCACTCGCTCAAGGCCGGGCACGACTACGGCCAGTACGTCCGCGACGCACGGAACGCGGGCAAGGAGGAGATCGCGTCCTTCTTCGAGAAGGTCATGCAGGAGGACTCGGAGCGCGCGCAGCAGTGCCACCGCTTCCTCGCCGAGCTGACGCAGCACGGCACGTCCGCCACGTCGCCGCAGGGGTCCCAGCAGGGCTGACGGGGGCTGACGGGGGGTGACGAGGGCTGACGACCCCCACCCGCACGAACGTGTGCCGCGGCGCGCGAGGCGCCGCGGCACACGGGGTCCCGGCCGTGGCCGGGCGTCGCGCTCGGGCGGTGTCAGTCGCCGCCGTCGCCCGACGCCTCCGCGCCGGTGCGCGGGTTGAGGTTCGCCGGGTCGGCGTCGGGGTCTCCCTGGTCGGTCGACCCCTCGGCGCCCTGGCCCTCCCGCGGGTTGAGGTTCGCGGGGTCGGCGTCCGGGTCCTCGCCGGGGTCGTAGCCGCGGCCCTGCTCGTCGCTCTCGCTCATGTCGGCCTCCTGGGGTCGTCGGTCGGCGCGCCCGGGAGGGCGCCGGTCCCGTCACCGTGGCACGCACCCGCCGCGTTCGCAGCGTCGGAGCGCCCCGGGGGTGCCCGCGGCGGTCGACCCTCGTAGCCTGAGGCCGACGGACAGCGTCACGGAGTCGAGAACTGGCCCGCACCGGTCACGGGGCACGAGCAGTGCCCGTGCATGCCAGGAGGTCCGGATGCCGACACAGGACGAGGGGACGCTCGACGGGCTCCCGCGACTGCGGAGCCTCACGGAGGTCGCCGAGCTGGTCGCGGTGGTCGACCCGTTGTACGTGCGGTTCAGCGCAGGGCCGGAGGACGACCGGCAGACCGTGAGCCGCGACCACGAGAGCGGCTGCCTCCTGCCGGGTCTGAGCGTCAACCCGATGAACCCCGAGCCGTGGTGGGACCGGCCGGTCGAGCACTGGGTCGCGCGGCAGCTCTGCCAGTACGCCCACCTCATGACCGGTGAACGGTTCCCGTGGCTCCTCACCGGCGAGGTCTCCGGGCGGGGCCCGGACTGCGAGCCGCTCCTCGTCGGGGTCGTGCCCGCCGCCTCGCTCGACCCGGGCGTCGTGGAGGAGGCGGGACGCCTCTACCGCGAGGTGTTCGACGCGGGCGACGACGGGACCTGAGCCCGCCGGGGCGGGAAGGGCCGCCCCAGATGCCAGTCGCGCCCCCCGGACGCACGGTGAGGGACCAGCACCCTCCGACCGAGGAGACACGACATGTACCTGCACGTGCAGCGCCTGATCAACGACATCGTGCCGGACGAACCGGACCCCGCGGCGGCCAACGCCCTGCAGGAGGGTCTGGGCGGCCAGTTCGGCGAGATGCGGACGATGATGCAGTACCTGTTCCAGAGCATGAACTTCCGGGGTCCGACGGGGAAGCCCTATCGCGACCTGCTCCAGGGCATCGGGACCGAGGAGATCAGCCACGTCGAGCTGATCGGGACGACGATCTCCCGCCTGCTCGACGGCTCGCCGCGGTACAACGGCAAGAAGACCGACCCGCTCGACACCCCCGGTGCCCGTGGCAAGACCCCGCTCGACGTGGCGCTGGGTGCCGGGAACATCCACCACTACCTGGTCGCCTCCCAGGGGGCGCTGCCGGTCGACGCGGCAGGCAACCCGTGGAGCGGCAGCTACGTCTACAACTCCGGGAACCTCGTCCTGGACCTGCTCTACAACCTCATGCTCGAGTCCACGGGCCGGCTGCAGAAGTGCCGGATCTACGAGATGACGGACAACAAGACCGCCCGCTCCACGATCTCCTACCTCATCGTGCGGGACCAGGCCCACGAGAACGCCTACGCCCGCGCCCTGGAGACGCTCGGCGTGAACTGGTCGGCGACCCTGCCCATCCCCAAGACGGAGGCGGAGAAGTTCCCCGAGGTGAAGAAGCTCCTCGACCTGGGCCTCCAGTCCAAGCAGTACACGTTCGACCTCGAGGGTGCCTCGGAGGCCGGTCGGATCTTCCAGGGGATGTCGCCCTCGAACGACGGGACCGAGCTCGACGCGACCGAGCAGGCACCTCCCGGCGTCCCGTCGACCATCGCGCCCGAGCGGTTCGAGGAGTACTCCCCGGGTCTCGACCCGGAGCTGCTCGCCCTCGTCCAGGCCACCGCGGAGCTCGAGATGGCGGACGCCGCCGAGCCGCTCTTCGGGCCGACGACCACCAGCTGAGGGCCCAGGGCCTCCCGGGCGCCGGCCGGGGCGTTCCGGTTGCGGAGCGCTCCGGCTGCACCGACGCTGGGCGCGGTCCGGAGCAGGACCGCCCCACCGGCGCCCTGGAGGCCCTTCATGACCGCGCTCGCGCGCACCGAGCCGTCGCCCCTCGGCGGGGCGCCCTTGCCGGCACCGGGAGACGCGGCCCCCGGTCACGTCCTCACCGGAGAGGACCTGGCCTCCGTGCGGCGGCTCGGCACGGACGTCCCGACGACGCTCGCGTGGGTCGCCGACCTCGCCCCGCGGCTCCCGCTCCCCGGAGCGGGTCGCACCGCGGACCTGTGGTCGGCGCTCGCCACCGTGGCGGCCGTCGACGTCGGCGTCGCTCGCGCGCTCGAGCCGCACCTCGACGCGCTCGCGATCCTCGCGCAGGTACCCGAGCCGGTCCCGCTCGGCGTCGTCGACGCCGGGGAGCGCAACACGTGGGGCGTGTTCGCGGCCGAGGGGCCGGGAGCCCGCCTCGAGGCCACCGCGACCGCCGACGGCTGGTCACTGACCGGCACCAAGCCGTGGTGCTCGCTCGCCGCGGACCTCAGCCACGCCCTGGTCACGGCGTGGACCGACGCGGGCCGGCGCCTGTTCGCCGTGGACCTGCGCACCGCGGCGGTCGCACCGGCCGGGGGCCCGTGGGTCGCCCGCGGGCTGGCGCAGGTCGTCAGCGCCCCGGTCCGGTTCGACGACGCGCCGGCCGTGCCCGTCGGCGCCGCCGGCTGGTACCTCGAGCGCCCGGGGTTCGCGTGGGGCGGCATCGGCGTCGCGGCGTGCTGGTGGGGCGGTGCCGTCGGGCTCGCGCGCACGCTCTGGGACACGCTCGGCCGCCGTGATCCCGACCAGCTCGCGCTCGCGCACCTCGGGGCGACCGACGTCGCCCTCGGCGCGGCCCGGGCGGTCCTCGCGGAGGCGGCCACCGCCGTCGACGCGGGGCTCGACGGCGTGCGGGCCGCGCTCGTCGCGCGGCGCGCCCGGGCCGTGGTCGCCGACGCGGTCGAGGAGGTGCAGCGCCGGTGCGCCCACGCCCTCGGGCCGGGTCCGCTGACGACGGACGAGGAGTTCGCGCGCCGGGTCGCCGACCTCGGCCTCTACGTGCGCCAGCACCACGCCGAGCGGGACCAGGCCGCGCTCGGGCGCGACCTGCTCGCGGCGGGGGAGCGGCCGTGGTGAGCTTCGACCACCGCGAACCGGGGACCTCCGAGGACGACTGGGTGCGAGCGGGCGTCCTGGACCGGCCGCGGGACCTCGACCTGGACGACGTCGCGGCGCTGGTCGTGCTGGCCGCGCACCCCGACGACGAGTCCCTGGGCGCGGGCGGGCTGGTCCACCGGCTCGCGGCGCGAGGGGTTCCCGTCACGCTCGTCGTCGCGACCGACGGCGAGGGCTCCCACCCCGGGTCGAGCACGTCGCCGGACGAGCTGCGCGCGATTCGGCGGCGCGAGCTGCTCGACGCCGTGGACGCGCTCGCGGCCGGGTCCCGGGTGCTCCTGCTCGGGCTGCCCGACGGCGGCCTGCGCGAGCACCGCGACGTGCTGCGGACCGCCGTCGAGGCGGCCGTGGACCTCGCCACGGGCACACGGGCGGGCACACGGAGGGGCACGGGACGCACGCTCGTGTGCGCGCCGTGGCGCGGGGACGGGCACCGCGACCACCGCATCGCCGGGGAGGTCGCCGCCGAGGTCGCGACGACGCGGGACGCCCGGCTCGTCGAGTACCCGGTGTGGTTCTGGCACTGGGCCGACCCGGCGGGGCCCGACGTGCCGTGGGACGCGCTGCGCGGCCTGCGCCTCACCGTCGACGAGGCCGCGGCGAAGGGCAAGGCCGTGGCCGCGCACGCGTCCCAGGTCGGCCCGCTGTCCGGGGACCCGGGCGACGAGGCCGTCGTCGGGCCCGAGATGCTGCGCCACGCCGCCCGACAGGTCGAGGTGCTCGTCGAGGCGGACGGGTCGGGCCAGGACGCGACGTCGTCCCCGCCGGCCACGGGTCGCGACGGACGCGCCGGTGCTGGTCGCTCGCTCGCGCGGGACTTCTTCGACCGCTTCTACACGGGCCGCGCCGACCCGTGGGGCTTCGAGTCGCGCTGGTACGAGGAGCGCAAGCGAGCCGTGCTCCTCGCGTCGCTGCCGCGGCCACGGTTCCGGGCCGCGCTGGAGATCGGGTGCTCCACGGGGGTGCTCACCGCGGGCCTCGCGGCCCGCGCCGACCGGGTGGTGGGGGTCGACATCGCCGACGCCCCGCTCGAGGCTGCCCGGAGGCGGCTCGGGACCGGCGTCGAGCTGCTCCGGCTCGACACGCCGCACGAGTGGCCCGACGGCACGTTCGACCTCGTGGTGCTGTCCGAGGTCCTGTACTACTACGGGGACGAGGACCTCGACCGGACGCTGGACCGCGCCGTCGCCTCGCTCTCGGACGACGGGGTGCTCGTCGCGTGCCACTGGCGCCACGACGTCCCCGAGTACCCGCTCAACGGGGACACGGTGCAGTCGCGGGTCCTCGCGCGGCCCGAGCTCGGCGGTCTCGCCCACCACGAGGAGGAGGACTTCGTGCTCGACGTCCTGACCCGGCGCCCGGCGCGGTCCGTCGCGCGCGAGACGGGGCTCGTATGACGGGTGGGCGTGCCGTCGAGCGGGCGACGGGCGCGGTGCCGACGGCCATGCCGACGGACGTGCCGACGGACGTGCCGACGGACGTGGCGGCCGTGCCGACGGTCGAGGCGGTCCTCGTCGTCGTCCCGGCGCACGACGAGGAGGAGCTGCTGCCGGCGTGCCTCGACGCGGTGCGCCGGGCCGTCCGGACCCTGCGCGCGGCGCGGCCCGGGCTGGCCGTCGCCACGCTCGTCGTGCTCGACGGGTGCACCGACGCGAGCGCGGACGCGGTCGCCGCGGCGGGCCTCCCGGCGCTCGTCACGGGCCGGGCGGGTGTCGGCCCGGCCCGGCGCGCGGGCGTCGAGGCGGCGTTCGACCTCCTCGGGGGTGTCCCCGCGCGGGACCGGACGTGGCTCGCGTGCACCGACGCCGACTCGGTGGTGCCCGACCACTGGCTGGCGCACCACGTGGCACTGGCCGACGAGGGCGCCGACGTGGTGGTCGGCACCGTCCGTCCCCGGCTCGACGAGCTCTCTGCCGACCGGGCCGCGGCCTGGCGTGCGCGCCACGCGCCGGGGCACGCGAACGGGCACGTGCACGGCGCCAACCTCGGTCTGCGCCTCGCGACCTACGACGCGGCGGGCGGGTTCGCGCCTGTCGCCGAGCACGAGGACGTCGCGCTCGTGCGCGCCGCACGTCGTGCCGGCGCCCGGGTCGTCGCGGACGCCGTCGCCGAGGTGCTGACCTCCGGCCGGCTGCTCGGGCGCACCCCCGGCGGCTACGCGCAGCACCTGCGCGACGACCTGCTCCCGCTCGACCGGTCCGCCTAGGTGGCCCGGCCCCCGACCGCTGCGGTTCCCCGGTGAGAGGCGAGTGCAGGCCGGGGTGCCGACACTGGGAGCCGACAGGGGAGGAGCTCAGTGGTCGATCCGACGCAACCAGCACAGCTCGCCCGTGTGCTCGCCGGCCTGAACCCGGACGTGCCGCTGGCGAGCGGGCTGTGCGACGCGTGCGCGCGCATCCTCGGCGCCCGGGGTGGGGCGCTGACCCTCCTGCCGACGGCGTTCGAGCGGCTGAGCGCCACCACGGCCGACGAGGCGACGCGTCGGCTGGAGGACCTGGAAGAGGTCCTCGGCGAAGGACCGGGCCGGCTCGCGTACGTCCGGAACCGCGGCGTCGCCCTGTCGCTCACGGGTGACGCGCAGGACTTTCCGACGCTGTCGGTGTTCGCGTCCGCGGCTGCGGAGCTCGGCACGTGGGCGTCGGTGGTCGCCGTCCCTCTGCGCCTGGACCGGCGCCCTCTCGGGTCGCTGACGCTCTACCAGGACACCGGCAGCACACCGATCCCCGCCGACGAGGCGCAGCCGCTCGCCGACACGGCGTGCGCCGTGCTGCTCGGGTCACGCGCCCCGCTCGAGCAGCAGTGGCCCGACCAGACGAGGAGGCACCGGGCGATCGGGATGGTGATCGCCCAGCTGCGGGTGGGGCCGGACGACGCGCTGGCCGTCCTCCGTGCGCGCGCCCTGGCGCGCGCGTCCACCCTGGCGTCCGTGATCGACGACGTCCTGGCGCGTCGTCTGACGTTCGGGTCCGCGAAGAGGGCGTGAGACCCCGACGAGTGGGTGATCGGGCGGAAGTGGGCTAGGTTCAGGGCGACGAGTCTGGCCCTGGCTCCTCATCGACACCAAGAACTGGTGGTACGAGGATGACCGTCCACGACGCACCGATCGATCTCCCCCTCGCCCGGGGAACGCGTCAGCTGCCCGGTCGCTACCGGCTCGACCTGGCCACCGACGTGTGGTGGTGGTCGGCGGAGACGTACCACCTGCACGGGTTCGCCCCGGGCGACGTCGTCCCCACGACCGCGCTCGTCCTCGCCCACAAGCACCCGGACGACCGCGACCGCGTGCGGCAGGCGCTCGACGAGGCCCGCCGGACGGGCGAGCCCTTCTCCAGCATGCACCGCATCATGGACGCCCGCGGCCGCGAACGGTTTCTCGTCGTCGTCGGCCAGGGCCGGCGGCGCTCCGACACCGGCGAGGTCGTCGAGCTGCTGGGCTACTTCGTCGACGTCACCCAGGCGGTCCGCGCCGAGGCCGCGTCCCAGGCCGGGCGCGACATCGCCGCTGCCGCGCAGAGCCGTGGACCGATCGAGCAGGCCAAGGGCATGGTCGCGCTCGCCTGCGGCGTCGACCCGGACGAGGCCTACCGACGTCTCCGGCGCGTCTCGAACGACCGCAACGTCCGCCTGCGGGACCTCGCCGAGCAGATCGTCGGGACCGCCGCCTCCCGAGGACCGGCCGTCGTCCAGGACGTCGCCGACCTGTTCGCCTAGCCGTCCTCGAGGGCGGGCAGGGCCCACCGGAGGTACCGTTGAGGAGGGTCGAGGCGCGGCCCGTCGGCGCTACGGCGGAGGCGCTGCGATGGCGACGGAGCTCTCGTGGAGACCTGACACCCCCACGACGGCCGGGATCGACGGCCGCCCAGGCAGGCCTCGGCCCTGCGTGCGGGGCGTCACCTACTGCCTCGAAGGGCCGTGGGCCCTGCGAGGCGCCCTGGACCGGACGGCTCTGGAGTCGTTCTGCGGCGAGCTCGAGTCCATGGCGAGACGCGTGGCGGGCTCGATCGTCGTCGACCTGTCCGGCGTGCGGTCCTGCGACGCGGCAGGGCTCGAGCTCCTGAGCCGGCTCGGACGCGCCGCGCGGCACCCGGTCGTGCTGCGCGCGGTGCCCGTCTGCGTCCGGGAGGTCCTCGCCGGCACCATGACGTCCGGGGTCAGCGTGGAGCCGGACCCGTCCGACGACGCGGCCGCCGGTCGAGCCACCGCGTGAGCCACCTCGGCCCGGTGCTCGGGGAGACCACCACCGCGGAGCTGGCGGACCAGGCCGGGGTCTCGCCGTCGGCGGTCCGGCACTGGCTGCGGAAGAACGCCGTCCGGAGCGGAGCAGGTCCGTGGCGGATCGACGAGGAGACCGCCGCGCGCGCCCTCGAGCACTTCGACTCCACGCGGTCGGCCCGAGAGAGCAGACGGGGCCGGTGCCTCGTCGTCCCGTGCGAGCGGGTGTCCGCCGCCCGCGGTCTCTGCCGCAAGCACTACCTCCGGTGGTACCGCGCCGCACGAGCCGGCGGTCGACGCCCGGGGCGGGGACCCGCGGCGGACGGTGGCTGACGCGCCGACCGACCCGCTCGTCCCTCAGGCTCCCGGTGCGTAGAACCACCCGTGGAACGCGCTGCGAGCCCGTTGCGGGAGCACGCGCGACATGAGGAGCATCGTCTTGCCCGCCGACCCCGTGGTGACCTCGGGCCGGCCGGCCGCGAGCGCGTCGACGGCCTTGCGCGCCACCATGGCCGCGCTCGGTTTCGGCAGCCGGCCCACGCGCGTTCGGCGCATCCCGGCCTCGGCGAAGAACGGGGTGCGCGTCGGACCGGGCAGGAGCGCGGTCACGGTGACGCCGGTGCCGGTCAGCTCGCCCCGCAGCGACCAGGCGAACGAGCGGAGGAACGCCTTCGACGCCGCGTAGGTCCCGAACAGCGGTGCCGGCATGGTCCCGGCGACCGACGACGTGACGAGCAGCCGCCCGTCGCCCTGCGCGAGGAGCTCCGGCAGGAGCAGGTGGGTGAGGTGCACGACGGACCGGACGTTGAGGTCGACCAGCCCGAGCTCGGCCTCGAGCGGTGTCCGGGCGAACGGCCCGTGGACCCCGACGCCGGCGTTGAGCACGAGCGTCCGCACGCCGAGCGAGCGGGCACGGGCCGCGGCCGCCTCCACGCCGGCCGGGGTCGTCAGGTCGACCTCGAGCCCGGTCACGCCGACGCTGCCGCGGCCACCGCGGCCGCCCAGGCGCCGGACCGTCTCGTCGACGTCCCGGTCCGCGACGACGAGCACGTCGTGGCCGCGGTCGACGAGCTCGCGCGCGATCGCGAGCCCGATGCCGCTCGTCGCGCCGGTGACCAGCGCGACGTCGTGGTCCGCGGGCTCGGCGGGACCTCGCCGGGACCCGGGGCTCACGCCGCCCCCGAGGCGCCGCCCGACGGTCCGGACAGACCGGTCGCCGTCCAGTCGTCGTCCTCGTCCTCGGACCCCAGCGCGACGTCGGCCGGGGGCTCGCGCAGCGCCTGCGCGAGGTGGCCCCCGAGGTACGCGCTCGCTCCCGCGACGCCGTAGGCGAGCAGGGAGACCGCGACGCCCGCGCGCCGTCGGCCCGCGCGCCGCAGGAGCCATGACGCCCCGTACAGGAGCGACACGCCGCCGTTCAGCGTCGCGTGGACCGAGCCCACACGACGGGCCCGCTCGTCGACCGCGAGGTAGTCGGCCAGCCCGGTGAGGGCGGTCGGTACCGCGGCGAGGAGGCCGAGGCCCACGAGGCGCTGCGCGGCGGGCGCGCTGCGCTCGCCGCCGGCGAGGTCGAGCACCGCCGCGCTCGTCCACAGGCCGACCGGGACGTCGGTGAGCGTCGAGTGCAGGGCGTGGCCGAGCGACCGGCCGTGGAGCTCCTCGCGGAGCCTGCCGTGCGCGGGCACGACGGCGAGGGCGACACCGCGGACGATGCCGGAGAGGCCGTCGACGCTCGACGACTCCTCGAGCCGTCGCACGGCGCTCAGGAGGACGGGGACATCCGTCGGTTCGGTGGACATGGCGCTCCTCGGTCGGGTGCGCGCAGGTCTCGACGCCTCTCTGCGTCGACCGTAGGCAGGATCCGGACGGCCCGCTCGCTCAGGAGCCGGGGACGGAGTCGTCGTCGGTGACCACGAGCGCCCGCAGGACGGTCTCGGCGACCTCGCGCCGGCTCACGTTGCGGTGCTGCGAGGCGGACTCCAGGATGCGCCGCGCCTCCTCCTCGCTGCAGCCGTTGGTGTGCATGACGGCACCGACGGCACGCTCGACGGCGACGACGTCGGTCATCTCGCGGTAGAGGCCGGCCGTGCGGTCCTCCAGCTCGGCGAGCTCGAGGTGCAGCCGGACGGCGGAGGCGACGAGCTGGGCGTACGAGTCGGCTGCCGCGAGCAGACGGTCCGTCCAGGGGTCGGGGGACCGCGAGTAGAGGTTGAGCGCGACGCCGACGTCCGGTTCCACCTGGGCCGGGACACCGAGCGAGGACACGAACCCTTCGCGCACGGCCTGGTCGCGCCACGCCTCCCAGCGGTCCTCCGTGGCGATGGCGGGCACGAGGACGGCCGTCGTGCTGCCCACCGCGTCGATGCACGGCCCGGCGTTGGCGAGCGCCTCGGCCTGGTCGCACCGTGCCGCGGCGGCGGTGCTGCTCCCCGCGCGCAGGCTGAGACCGTGCTCGCGCAGGGTGATGCTCACCTCGAGGTCGGCACCGAGGACCGCGGCCGCCCGCTGGGCGAACTCGGACGGGTAGCGGGAGATGCTCATGGGGTCCGTCCTGTCTGACGGTGCACGTCGGTGTCCTGCGACCGCGGCCGCCGTGTCGGCATGGTGACGGTCGGAGGACCGTCCTGACCTTCACCGTACGCACCGGGCGTGCGCTCGCACCGCGGGGTGCGCGTGCCGCTGCGAGCGCGAGCCGTCGTGCCCATGCTGGACGGACGACCGACCGACCGAGACGGGAGCACCCATGACGGACCAGACCACGCCGCAGGACCCGACCACGCAGCACCCCGAGCCGGAGCAGCCGGCCGACGACCTCCAGCCGCCCGGTCGCACGGGGGACATGTCGCAGGAGCCCGACCACGGCGAGGAGTCCTACGAGGGCTCGGGCCGCCTCGAGGGCAAACGGGCGCTCATCACGGGCGGCGACTCCGGCATCGGGCGCGCGGTCGCGATCGCGTTCGCGCGCGAGGGCGCCGACGTCGCGATCTCCTTCCTGCCCGAGGAGGAGGAGGACGCCCGCACGACGGCGCGCTGGGTCGAGCAGGCGGGCCGGAAGGCCGTGCTGCTGCCGGGCGACATCCGGGACGAGGCCTTCTGCCGACAGCTCGTCGCGGACGCGGTGGCGGGCCTGGGCGGCCTCGACGTGCTCGTCAACAACGCCGCCTACCAGATGGCCCAGGACGACGGGCTGCGCGGCATCACGACGGACCAGCTCGACCGCGTGCTCAAGACGAACGTCTACGCGCTGTTCTGGATCACGAAGGCGGCGCTCGACCACCTCCCGCGCGGCGGGTCCATCATCAACACGACGTCGATCCAGGCGTCGCAGCCCAGCCCTCAGCTGCTCGACTACGCGTCGACGAAGGCCGCGATCCTGAACTTCACGCGGGGCCTGTCGCAGCAGCTCGCGGAGGAGGGCATCCGCGTCAACGCGGTCGCGCCGGGGCCGATCTGGACGCCGCTCATCCCGGCGACCATGCCCGAGGAGAAGGTCGAGCAGTTCGGCGGCGACACGCCGCTCGGCCGCGCGGGGCAGCCGGCGGAGCTCGCCCCCGCGTACGTCTTCTTCGCCTCGCAGGAGTCCAGCTACATCACGGGCGACCGCCTGGGCGTCACGGGCGGCCGGCTGCTCTGAGCCGTCCGCCGGGCCGGCGTCGGGCGTCCCTGGCACGTCCCGGTCGCGTCTCGGGTCCGTCCCGAGATGCGACCGGGAGGACGTCGGTCGAGGCTGGACGCACGTTCGACGCGTCGAGAACGAGGCGCGTGCCGGGGTCGTCCGGGCACGCGGTGCCGTGCCGTGGCGGCCGACTCTCTCGAAGGAGAGACCCATGTTCTTCCACCGTCAAGAGCTTCAGCACAGCGCCAAGCCCGACAAGCCCGACGCCGTCTACGCCCGCAAGCTCCAGGAGGTGCTCGGCGGTCAGTACGGCGAGATCACCGTCGCCATGCAGTACGGGTTCCAGTCGTGGAACGCCCACCTGCCGGGGAAGTACCGCGACCTCCTCTACGGCATCGGTGCGGAGGAGATGGGTCACGTCGAGATGCTCGCGACGATGATCGCCCAGCTGCTCGAGAAGGCGCCCGTGGGCATCGTCGAGGGCGCGATGCAGGACGACCCGACGATCGCGGCGGTCATCGGCGGGACGGACCCGCAGCACGCGATCGTCGCGGGTGCGGGCGCGCGTCCGGTCGACTCGAACGGCAACCCGTGGACGGCCGGCTACATCACCGCGAGCGGCAACATGCTCGCCGACTTCACGGCCAATGCGAACGCCGAGATGCAGGGCCGGCTCCAGGTCGCGCGGCTGTACCACATGACCGACGACGCGGGCGTGAAGGACCTCCTCTCGTTCCTCCTCGCGCGCGACACGATGCACCAGAACCAGTGGCTCGCCGCGGCCCAGGAGCTGCGCGACGAGGGGATCGAGGAGCTCCCCGTCCCGAGCACGTTCCCGCTGAAGCAGGAGGACCGGTCGGTGTCGTACCAGTACATCAACTTCTCCGACGGCGAGCACGCGTCCGAGGGCCGCTGGGCGAGCGGTCCGACCCCGGACGGCAAGGGCGAGTTCGAGTACGTCCCGACGCCGCCGGCCGGCGTCCCGATGCCGCCGCCCACCCAGCCCGACGAGCGGTTCCACGGCACCACGCCGAAGCCGTCCGGGCTCGAGAAGGCCGCAGGGGTCGTCAAGGACGCCCTGCACAAGGGCTGAGGGGGTCGTCATGACTGCCGCATCGACCTCCGGCGCCTCGGGCGCCTCCGCGCGCCCGGCGCGCGCGCACCGCGGGGTGCACCAGTACCTCGCCCTCGTCATCGGTGTCGTCTACCTCCTCGTGGGAGCGGTGGGGTTCGCGATCACCGGGTTCGACGACTGGACCGTGCACGACCACTCGCAGACCCTCCTCGGGTTCGCCATCAACCCGCTGCACAACGTCGTCCACCTCGTCATCGGCCTGCTCGGCGTCCTGATGTGGAGCCGGTCGGCCAGCGCACGCACCTACGGGTGGATCCTCGCGATCGGGTACGGGGCGGCGTTCGTCTACGGCCTGGTCGTGGTGAACGACCCCGAGGCGAACCTGCTCAACATCAACGGTGCCGACAACGTCCTGCACGCGGTGAGCGCCGTCGCCGGTCTCGCCATCGCGCTCTGGCCCGTCCGGAAGGACACGACCGCGACCACGGGCACGACGACGACGGCTCGTCGCCCGTGACGGACACCCCCGTCGACCTGACGACGAGCGAGACCGGGCGCGTCCTGCAGGGCGTGCTCGGTCCGCTCGTCGCCCAGGGCGCCATCGTCCGACGGCCGTCCATGACCGCCTGGGCGGAGCGCCGGCAGGTCGACCGGCGCGCGCGTCGCCTGCTGCGCGAGCTGCGCGACCGGTACGACGGCGCGCCGCTCGCCCTGCGGCTCGGCGGCCGCCGCCTGGTGCTCGCCATGGGGCCGCAGCACGTAAAGCGGCTCCTCGACGGCTCTCCCGACCCGTACACGCCGGCTTCGTGGGAGAAGCGGGGCGCGCTCGCGCACTTCCAGCCGGACGGCGTCCTCATCTCCTCGACGGACGACCGTCGCACCCGGCGTCCTCTCAACGAGCACCTCCTCGACATGCGCGAGCCCGTGCACGCCGACGGCGGCGCGTTCACGGCCGTCGTCGACCGCGAGATGCGCGAGCTCGCGGACGTGGTCGAGAGGACCGGCCGTCTCGACTGGGACACGTTCGCGGCGGCGTGGTGGCGGGCGGTGCGGACGCTCGTGCTCGGCAGCGCGGCGCGCGACGACGAGCAGCTCAGCGCGCTGCTCGAGGCGCTGCGCCGGGACGGCAACTGGTCGTGGTTCCGGCCGCGTCGCCCGTGGCTGCGGGCCGGCCTGGAGCGACGCATCGCCGAGCACGTCGCGGTCGCCGAGCCGGGCACGCTCGCAGCGCGCGGTCGCGACGTCGGCGGGGCGGACGCCGTGCGCGGCCAGATCCCGCACTGGCTCTTCGCGTTCGACGCCGCGGGCGCCGCGACGTTCCGCGCGCTGGCCGTCGCCTCCGCGCGGCCCGAGGTGCAGGAGCGGCTCGTGACCGAGCTCGTGACGTCCGGGCGGGGACCGAGCGTCCTGCCCTACGGGCGCGGGTGCGTGCTCGAGGCGGTCCGCCTGTGGCCGACGACGCTCGCGGTCCTCCGCGACGCGACCCGCCCCGTGCGGTGGGGCACGCGCACGCTCCCGGCCGGCACCGGCTTCGTCGTGCTCAGCGCGTTCTTCCACCGCGACGGCGACCGGCTCGGGTTCGCGGACGCGTTCGAGCCGGAGGCCTGGCTCGACGGGCGTGCGGACGCCGACTGGGGGATCGTGCCGTTCAGCGGCGGACCCGTCTCGTGCCCGGGTCGGAACGTCGTCCTGCTCGTCGCGTCGCACGCACTCGCCCGGCTCGCGACGCTCGACCTGAACGTGGGCCGCGGGCGCTACCTCGCGGACGACCCGCTGCCCTGCACGGTCGACCACCTCGGCCTGCGGTTCGGGACCCGGTCCGGCCTGCGGCCGGAGACCGCGCGGGGCGGCGTCGCGGTCACCGGGGCGACAGCGGCCTGACGGCGTGACCGCGGCCTGGACGACGCCGGGGTGCGAGCCCGGTGGCGCGCAGCCAGCCGTGACGTCCTCAGCGGCGCTGGGCCTCGTGCAGGACCGTGCTCGCGGTGCCGGTCAGCGACGTGCCCTCGCGCTCGGCGCGGTCGACCAGCTCGTCGTAGGCGGCGGAGACGTCGATGCCGAGCCGGTGGGCCAGCGCGCCCTTGGCCTGCTCGATCACGACCCGGTCGCGGAGCGCCCGCTCGATGGTCCGGCCGAAGTCCAGCCTGCTGAGGCGGAGGGGCTGGCCGACGACGAGGGTGAGCATGTCCGCGCACGCCTGCACCGCGCGACGCTGCTCGTCGTCGAGAGCGCGCGCCTCGCGCCCGAAGACGTTGAGACCTCCCACGACGCCGCCCTGCCACGCGAGGGGCGCCGCGTACACGGAGTGGAACCCCGCGGCCACGATCGCCGGGCCCACGGTCGGCCAGCGGTCCTCCAGCTCCTGCCGGCCGACCGCCTCGACGGGCCGGCCCGCCTCGACCACGTCGACGCACGGACCCTCGTCGCGCTGGGACTGGAACGCCTCGAGGTGCTCGGTGGTGTGCGACGTGGTGGTCAGCGTCTCCAGCCGTCCCTCCGAGCGCACGAGGAGACCGGCGGCGTCCGCACCGGCGAACAGCACGGCGTCACGGGTGAGCTGCGCGAGCAGGTCGGTGACGTCGTGGTCGCCCAGGAGCGCCCGGGCCGCGTCGGCGAGGGATTCGGTGGGGGTGCGCGGCGTCATGGCTCCTCGGTCCTCTCTGTCGTGACCGCGTCGGTCTCGTCGTAGGTGAAGGCGACCCGGCGCGCGACGACGTCGTCCGCGACGTCCTCGAGCGTGGCGGGGGTCGCGAAGGCGTGCGCGCGGAGGACCGCGAGCGCGTCGCGCGGGGAGATGCGCAGCTGTGCGGTGACCATGCCCGTCGCCTGGTGGATCCGGGCCCTGGCCGACCAGTCGATCGACTCGAGCTCGCCGAGCAGCGCCGTCCCGACGGCGTCCGCGAGGAACTGGACGTCCTCGGGGTCGCGCGCGAGCCCGCCCGAGGTGACGTAGAGGCTGAGCACGCCGATGGGACGGCCCCCGACGCGCATGGGGACCGCGTACGCGGTCGCCGGCCCGCTCAGGGAGGCCACGAGGTGCGAGAACACGGGGAACTTCTCGTCCGTGGGGCTGCCGCCGTCGAGCTCGGTGACGACGATCCGGTCCTCGTCCAGCGCGAGCTGGCCCGGACCTTCGCCGAGCAGCTCCTCGAGGTCCTCGATCTCCGCCGACATGCCGTCGGACGAGCTGACCGTCACGCGGTCCTCGGGCGTGGCGCGCACGGTGAGCGCGCCGCTCTGCGCCCCGAGGATCTCGACGCACGCGCGGCACAGCCTCGACGGCATCGCCATGTCGGCATCGATGCCGGCGAGCGACCGTGCGAGCAGCCCGAGCAGCACCGACGCGTCCACAACTGCCCTCCGTCCTGCCGGCCGTCACCCTGCCGACCCGACCCAGTTTTCCATCGATCCGCGTGCTCGCGCGTCAGCGCTCGCGCTCGTCGACGATGTCGCCGTGGCCTCCTGGCGCCAGGGAGCGCAGGATCGACTCGGCGATCTCGCGCTCGCTCACGCCGCGGTGGCCGGAGGCCGACCGCAGGACCTTCCGGGCGTCGTCGGGCGAGCACGAGTTGGTCTCCATGATCGCCCCGACGGCCCGCTCGACGGCGACGCCGTCCGACATGGCGCGGTACAGCCCGGCCGCCGCGTCCTCGACGTCGGCGAACTGCAGGTGCAGCCGCACGCCCGCGGCGACGAGGCACGCGCACGCGTGGGCCGTCCCGAGCAGCGGCGCCTCCCAGCCCTCGGGGGAGCGGGAGTACAGGTTGAGCGCGACGGCCATGCCGGGGACCACCTCGGACGGGACGGCGACGGCCTTGGCGAAGCCCTCGTGCGCCGTCTGCGCGCGCCACGCGTCCCAGCGGGACTCCTCCGCCACGTCCGCGACGACGACGACCGACCCGGCGACCATCGCGTCGATGCAGGGCCCCGCGTCGGCCCGGGCCTCCGCCTGGTCGCACCGCGCCGCACCGGCGGCGCTGCTGCCGGCCCGGAGGGTGATGCCGTGCTCCCGCACGGTGATGGAGGCCTCGACGTCGCCGCCGAGGGCGGCCGCGGCGCGCGCCGCGTACTCGTCGAGATAGCGGGAGAGAGCCATGGTGTGCGTCCCGTCTGGCGGCCGACGCCAGTCGCGAGTCCGCCGCGCTGGTGGGTCCGTCACGGTCTCTCGGTGCCGGGGCGAGGTGGTGTCTCCCCGAACTTCCACGGTACGCCTCCGCATGGGTTGCCAGTGCCCCGGACCTGGCTACCGTCGGACCATGGTGACCGTGACCCGCACCGCGCGCTGCTCGAAGGACGCGGTGCTCGCCGTGCTCGCCGACGGCTGGACGTACTCGACCTGGGTCGTGGGCACGGCCCGCATCCGCGCGGTCGACGCCGGCTGGCCCGCTCCGGGCTCGCGCATCCTGCACTCGGTGGGGCTGTGGCCCGCGCTCCTCGACGACGAGACCGTGGTCCGGGCGTGGGACCCGGCCGGATCCCTGGACATCCAGGCGCGCGGCTGGCCCGCCGGGGAGGCGCGCGTCCGGATCGACGTCGTCGACGCAGGCGCCGGCACGTGCCGCGTCCGGATCGTCGAGGACGCCGACCGCGGTCCGGGCACGCTCGTGCCGAAGCCCGTGCGCAGCGCGGCGATCGCACCGCGCAACCGCGAGACCCTGCGCCGCCTGGCGTTCCTCGCCGAGCGGCGCACGCCCTGAGCGTCAGGGCTCTCGCAGGAGGCGGCCCCACGCGGAGCGCGCCAGGGCGCGCGGGAGGGACTGCCACCGGCTCGACGCGCCGAGCGCCGCTCGCGCGGCGTTCCAGCCGCACGCGCCGTGCACGCCTCCGCCGGGGTGCGCCGACGCGCTCGCGAGAAAGAGCCCGGCGACCGGGGTCTCGGGACGCCCGAGGCCGGGGGTCGGGCGGAGGAACAGCTGCTGGTGGATGGCGGACGTCCCGCCGTTGACCGCCCCGCCGACGAGGTTGGCGTCGGCCTGCTCGAGGTCGCGCGGGCTCTGGACGAACCGGCCGACGACGGCGTCGCGGAAGCCGGGCGCGACGCGCTCCACGGCGTCCTCCATGCGGGCCACCTCCTCCTCGACGGCGTCGGGGGTCCACGTGATCCCGTGCGGGACGTGGGTGTAGGCCCACGCCGACTCGGTCCCGCGCGGCGAGCGCGACGGGTCCGACGTCGTCATCTGGCCGAGGACGAGGAACGGGCGCCCGGGCACCCGGCCCTTCGACAGGTCGGCGGCGACGTCGACGAAGCCGAGCCGGTCGACGCCGAGGTGCACGGTCCCCGCGCCGACGGCTCCCTCGGCCGCCCACGGCAGCGGGCGGTCGAGGGCCCAGTTGAGCTTGAACGTCGGGTGGTCCCACTGGAACCGTTCGAGGTCGCGCACGAGGCGCGCGGGCAGGTGCCCCGCGCCCACGAGGTCCCGGTAGAGCGACGGCGCGGTGACGTCGGCGAGCACGGCGCGGCGGGCGCGCACGTGCTCGCCCTGCGCCGTGCGCACGCCCACCGCGCGACCGCCCGCGACGTGCACCCGGTCGACGCGGGCGCCCGTGACGAGCTCCCCGCCGCCCGCGGCGAGCCGCGACGCGAGCGCCTCGGCGAGCATCCCCGCCCCGCCGACGGGCACGGGGAAGCCGACGTCCTGGCCGAGCATCGCGAGCAGCCAGCCGAACACGCCGCTGCCGCCCGCGTCCGGCGGGACGTCGGCGTGCATCGCGTTGCCCGTGAGCAGCAGCCCGCCGCCCTCGCCGCGGAACGTCTCGTCCGCCAGGCGCCGGACGGGCAGCGTGGCCAGGCGCGCGAGGTCGAGGGCGCCCGGCACGCCGAGCCGGCGGAGCAGCCGCACGACCGGGCCGGCGGCGGGCAGGGGGCTGAACAGCGCGTCGAGCAGAGGGTCGCGCACCCGCGTCCAGGACGCGAACATCCGCAGCCAGGCCTCCCCGTCGCCCGGGGCGAAGGCCTCGAGCCCCGCTGCCGTGTCGTCGGGGTCGTCGTGCAGCACGGCGGCGCGGCCGTCGTCGAGCGCGTGCGCGAGCACGGCCGGCGCGCGCGACCACGCGAGACCGTGGTCCTCCAGGTGCAGGCCCCGGATCACGGACGAGCCGGCGGCGAGCGGGTAGAACGCGCTGAACAGGTCGGTCCGGAAGCCGGGCGCGGCCACCTCGGCCGTGCGGACGGCACCGCCGGGCGTGTCCTGCGCCTCCAGCACGAGGACGTCCCACCCCGCGTCGACGAGCGCGTTCGCGGCGACGAGGCCGTTCGGCCCCGCGCCGACGACGACCGCGTCTACCGTGCGCACGGTCGGCCGGTCCCGCTCGTCCGGCCGGCTCCGAGGCGGAGCCGGCTCATCCCGTGGCCTTCGCCCAGGGGTCGAGCACGACCTTGATGCACCCGTCCTCCTTGCGCTGGAACGTCCGGTAGGCCTCGGGCGCCTCCTCGAGCGACACACGGTGGGTGCGCAGGTCGAGCGCGCCGAGGGGGTCCGCGTCGTCCTGGACGAGGGGCAGGATGTCGTCGGTCCAGCGCCGCACGTTGGCCTGGCCCATGCGCAGCGTCACCTGCTTGTCGAACAGCTGCATCATGGGCAGCGGGTCCTTCGCCCCGCCGTAGACGCCGGAGATCGACACGGTCCCGCCGCGCCGCACGACGTCGATCGCGGTGTAGAGCGCGGCGAGCCGGTCCGTGCCGGCACGCTCGGTGAGCGGCGCGGCGACGGCGTCGGGCAGCATGCCGACGACCTTCTGCGTCGCCTCGGCGACGGGCGACCCGTGCGCCTCCATCCCGACGGCGTCGATCACCGAGTCCGGCCCGCGGCCGCCCGTGAGGTCGCGGATCGCGGAGGCGAGGTCGTCGACCGTCGTCGGGTCGACCGTGCGCACGCCGTGCCGGTGGGCCATCGCCCGCCGCTCGGGCACCGGGTCCACGCCGACGACGAGCCCGGCGCCCCGGTGCCGCGCGACCCGGGCCGCCATCTGCCCGATGGGGCCGAGCCCGAGCACGGCCACGCTCCCGCCCTCCGGGACGTCCGCGTACTCGACGGCCTGCCACGCGGTGGGCAGCACGTCCGAGAGGTAGAGGTACCGCTCGTCGGGGGTGCCGTCGTCGGGCACGACGACCGGCCCGTACTGCGCCTGCGGGACGCGCAGGTACTGCGCCTGGCCGCCGGGGACCTGGCCGTAGAGCTTCGTGTACCCGAACAGGGCCGCGCCCTTGTCCTGCGAGTGGACCTGCGTCGTCTCGCACTGGGTCTGCAGTCCGCGGCTGCACATCCAGCAGTGCCCGCACGCGATGTTGAACGGCACGACGACGCGGTCGCCCACCTTGAGGTCGCCCGCCGCCGACCCCACCTCCTCGACGACGCCCATGGCCTCGTGCCCGAGCACGTCGCCGCTGTCGAGGAACATCCCCAGCACGCCGTACAGGTGCAGGTCGGAGCCGCAGATCGCCGTCGACGTCACGCGCACGACGGCGTCGGTCGGCTCCTCGATCCGGGGGTCGGGGACGTCCTCGACGCTCACGCTCTCGCGTCCCTGCCAGGTCAGTGCTCGCACGGTGTCTCCTTCGGGTGGTGGTGCGGGTGGTGCGGGGGTCAGCCCTTGCTGCCGGTCGTCGCGACCCCCTCGACGAAGTGCCGCTGGCCCAGGAAGAACAGGAGGATCATGGGGATCGTCGTGATGACGGAGGCCGTCACGACGATCTCCCACTGCGACTCGCCGCCCGGGCCGAACTGGTCGATGAGGGCCTTGAGCCCGCGGGGGATCGTGAACGTGGACGAGTCCTGCAGGTAGATGAGCGGGCGCATGAGGTCCGTCCAGGACGCCTGCGCCTCGAAGAGGAACGTGAGGATGAGGGCGGGCCGGCACAGCGGCACCGCGAGGCGCCAGAACTGCTGCCAGTTGTTCGCGCCGTCGAGCCTCGCCGCCTCGAACGGCTCGCGCGGCAGGCCCAGGAAGAACTGGCGCAGCAGGAAGATGTAGAACGCGCTGCCGAAGAGGTTGCCCGCCCACAGCGGCACGTTCGTCCCCACGAACCCGAGCTGGTTCCAGATGAGGAACGTGGGGATCATCGTCACCGCGCCGGGGAGCATCATCGTCGCGAGCACGAGCCCGAACAGCGGCCCGCGACCGCGGAAGCGGAAGAACGCGAACCCCCACGCGACGAGCGCGCTCGACAGCGTCACGAGCCCGGCCGCCAGGACCGTGACCACGACCGTGTTGCCCAGCCACAGCGCGAGCGGCGCCTCCTGCCAGACGGTGACGTAGTTGTCGAGCGTGAAGGTGCTCGGGACGAGGCGGTTGTCGAAGACGTCGGCCCGCGGCTTGAACGACGCGGAGAGCAGCCACAGCAGCGGGTACACGAACGTGACCGTCGCCAGGAGGAGCGCGAGGAGCACGACGACGCGCAGCACGCGGCGCCGCGGGCTGCGGCTCCGCGTGGTGCTGCCCGGGGGCGGGGGAGGCACGACGGCGTTCGCGTCCCCCGTCGCGGGGTCCGGCGCCGCGCCGGGTCCGGAGACCGCGGGGCGCGGGAAGGACGGGGCGGTGGTCATCGCTGCTCCCCCTCGTAGTAGACGAGGCGTCTCGACACGAGGAGCTGGACGACCGTGACGAGCATGATGACGACGAACAGGAGCCACGCCAGCGCCGACGCGTACCCCATGTGCAGCTCCTGGAAGCCCTCCTGGAACAGGTAGATCACGTAGAACAGCGCGGCGTCGTTGCTGTACGTCGAGTTGCCCGCGCCGAAGTACGCCGAGTACGCCTCGGTGAACATCTGGAAAGCGGCGATCGTGTTGACGACGACGACGAAGAAGATCGCCCCGCTGATCATCGGGATCGTCACGGTGCGCGTACGGCGCCAGAACCCGGCGCCGTCGACCTTGGCGGCGTCGTACAGGTCGTTCGGCACGTTGCGCAGCGCCGCGAGGAGGATGATCACGGCCGCGCCCACGGTCCACAGGCTGATGAGGACGAGGCCGGGCTTGATCCAGTCCTGGTCCGTGGTCCACGACGGGCCCTGGATGCCGAACCAGGACAGCACCTCGTTGACCACGCCGTACTGCCCGTTGAAGAGGAGCAGGAGCAGGACGCCCACGGCCACCGGCGGCGTCATCTTCGGGATGAAGAACGCCGTGCGGAAGAACCCGGCGGAGCGCCCGGCCTGGTTGAGCAGCAGCGCGAGACCCAGCCCGACGAGCGTGTAGAGCGGCACCTGGAGCACCGTGTACACGAGCGTGTTCCAGAGGGAGAGGGAGACCTTCGGGTCCTGGAACATCTCCCGGTAGTTGTCCAGGCCGACGAACGTCGGGTCGTTGATGACGTCGTAGTCCGTGAAGGACAGGTAGGCGCTGTAGACGATCGGCCACGCGGTGAAGATCAGGAAGCCGACGATCCACGGGCTGATGAACCGCAGCGCCGCGTTGCGCTCGCGGCGCGCGCCCGGGCTCAGGCGGTGCCGACGGCCGGTGTCGTCGCGTCCCCGCGCCGCGGCTCCCGGTGCCGCGACGTCGACCGCGGTCACCTCACTCCTCCTCGTCCCACTGCGCCCACGCGTCGTCGAGGGCGCCCTGAGCCTCCTCCTGCGCCTGGGCCATGGCCTCCGCCGGCTCCTGCTGACCGTTGAGCACGCGGTTCACCGCGTCCTGCCACGCCGTCTCGAACTCGTTGTCCGCGGGGTTGGCGGGCAGGGCGAACGTCGCGTCGTTCGCCTCGTACATCGCGTCGATCGCGTCCTGCCACGGCTGCGGCGCGTCGTCGGGGACCAGCTCGGAGCGGATCTGCTCGTCGGCCTCCTCGTTGCCCGTGAGCACGCCCGTGAACACCAGGCCGTCCTGCTCGCGCGCGTCGGCGCGGGCCTGCGCCGCCTCGACCCACGCGTCCGTCTCGGTCATGAGCCGCGCGAACCGGCACGCGGCGCCCGCGTTCTCGCTCCCGCGCGGCACGGCCCAGGCCGAGCCCGACGCGAAGGCGATCGGGTCGCCGTCGGTGGTGCGGACGGCGTCGAACGCCATGGGCGCGTCCGGCGACGACTCGTTGAGCACGTTGATGTACCACTGCTCCATGGGCATCGCACCGAGCACGTTCGTCGCGAACTGGTTGCCGGCGCCGAAGAAGTCCGCCGAGTCGCGGTACGTCTTCACGGCGGGGAACCCGCCCTGCGCGTCGTAGATGCCGACGGCCCACTCGAGCGACTCGACGACCTCGGGGCTGTCGAGCTGCGCGGTCCGCCCGTCCTCCGAGAGCAGGTCGGCCCCGACGGACTTCGCCCACAGCGGGAGGAACTCGGGGAGCTTCGAGTCGTACCCGATGACGCTCAGCGTGCCGCCGTCGGCGTTCATCAGCGCCTCGTTGGCCGCCGTGACCGCCTCGCGGTCCGAGCCGTTGACGTCCTCGACCGAGAGCCCTGCCGCGTCGAGGAGCTCCGCGTTGGCCATCGTCACCTGCACCTGGTTGAACTCGGGGATCCCGTAGACGCTGCCGTCGAAGGTCACCTGCTCCACGGCGGTGTCGACGAACGCGTCCATGTCGACGTCCTCCGCCTCGACGCACTCGTCCAGGGACAGGATCGCGTCGCGCGACGCGAACGTGCCGATCTGGTCGCGGTTCGCGTAGACGAGGTCGGGCGGGTTGCCGGACGCGACCGACGAGAGGAACGCCTGGATGTCGAGCTCCCCCTCGGAGAGCTTCACGTCGGCGCCGAGCTCCTCGACCGCGCGGTCGTACCGCACCTCACCGATCTCGTCGCCCGTGCCGAAGCCCATGACGGAGATCTCCCCGGGGGTCTCGTCGACCGAGAAGTCGGTGTCCGTCTCGGTGTCGCCCGTCCCCTGCGCGCACGCGGCGAGGACCAGGGCCCCCACCGCCAGCATGCCCGTCCGTGCGGCTGCGGTGCCGCGTCCTCGTCGCATCTCCGGCCTCCTCAGGATCACCGCAGGACGGTCGACGGGTCGACGACGCCACCGCGCGGCTCGACGCAGTCGGCGGGATGCCGCCGACGCCGCCAGTGAAGCACCGGCCCTGCTTGCTCACACGCCGAAGCGCTTCTCCGTCGCCGGCGACGTACCCTGCCGCGGTGACGTCTCCTGGTCCTGGCGGCGCGGGCCCGGACCTCGGGGCCGTGGACGACCACCACCGCCGCCGGCGCCGCGTCCCGCCGTGGGCGGTCGCGGCGCTCCTGGTCGTCGCCCTCCCCGCCACGGGTCTCCTCCCGTCCGACGACGCGCGCGACCTCCTCGTCCGCACCGGGCCGGTCCTCGTCTTCCTCCTCGCGATCACCGTCGTCGCGGAGCTGTGCGCCGGTGCCGGGCTGTTCGACGCGGTCGCCGGTCGTGCGGCGCGCGTCGCCCGGGGTCGACGCCTCGTGCTGTGGGCGCTCGTCGTGCTGCTCGCGACCGCGAGCACCGTCGTGCTGTCCCTCGACACGACGGCGGTGCTCGTCACCCCCGTCGTGCTCGCCCTCGCGCGGCGCACGGGGACGCGCCCCCTGCCGCTCGCCCTCACGGTCCTCGCGCTCGCCAACACGGCGTCGCTGCTGCTGCCCGTCTCGAACCTCACGAACCTCCTCGTGGCCCACCGGTTCGGGTCCGGGTACGTCGCCGCGATGTGGCTCCCGGCGCTCGCGGTCCTCGCCGTGACGGTCGTCGTGCTCCTGGCCCTGCACGGCCGGTCGATCAGGGGCCGCTTCACCCTCGCCGACGGCGGCCCGGTCCCGCCCGACCGCGTGCTCCTCGTCGTGACGGGCGTCGTCGTGACCCTGCTCGCCGTGGCGTTCGCGGCCGAGCTCCCCGTCGCGGTCGTCGCGCTCGCGGGCGTCGTCGTGCTGGGCCTCGCGACGTGGTGGCGTCGCGTGCCCCTCCTCGTCCCCGTGCGCGAGATGGTCCCGTGGCGGTCCGCCGTCGTCGTCGCGGGCCTGTTCGTCGTCGTCGAGGCGTGGCACGCGCACGGTCTCGGCGACCTCCTCGCCGCGGTCGCCGGGGACGGCACGGACGGCGGCGACCTCGCCCGCCTCGCGGCGACCGGTGTGCTCGCGGCCAACGCGGTGAACAACCTCCCGGCGTTCCTCGCGCTCGCCCCCGCCGACGGCGAGGACCTCGACCGTCTCGCGACGCTCCTCGTCGCGGTGAACGCGGGACCGCTCGTCACGCCCTGGGCGTCGCTCGCGACCGTCCTGTGGTGGCAGCAGTACCGGCGGCACACGTTCGGGAGCGGTGGGCCGCCCGCGTGGCCCGTCGTCCGGCAGGGTCTCCTGCTCGCCCCGCTCGCCGTCGCGGCGGGGGTCCTGGCGGTCGCGCTGCGCTGACCGAGTCGCGGCCGGGCTTCGCCCTCCTGGTAGGTGAAGCAGACGATCCACGTCGTGCCGTCGAGGGCTTCGGCCGCGGCGGTGTAGTCAGCGGCTCGTCCCGCCTTGTTGCGGGTAGCGATCAGGGGCCCAGGAGCATGGAGCGGTAGTCGTCCTCGGTGAGCCCGTTCTGGGTGATGTGGTCCCGATTGCGGTCGTCGATGTCGACGTACGTGATGGTGAACCGCGGCATCGAGTCCCCTGTATGACCGATTGAGTTGTCGTGTATGACAACGATGGGCCGGGCCTGTCGGCGGCGCGAGGGCCGTTGCGCCGGGGAACGCTTCCTCGGAAGGATCCAGAGCATGCGCCGCCCAGAGGTCCGTCCGTACCGCCCGTCCGACCGACGCGACCTCTACGACGTGTGCGTCCGGACCGCCGACGCCGGCGGCGACGCGCGCGGGCTCCACGCGGACGACGACCTGATGGGCGACCTCTTCGCGGGCCCGTACGCGACGCTCGAGCCACACCTCGCGTTCGTCGTCGACGACGGCGAGCGTGTCGTCGGGTACGTCGTCGGCACGTCCAGCACGCCGCGGTTCGCCCAGCGGTACCGCGACGAGTGGATCCCGGCGCTCGGTGCCCGGCGACCGTCGCCGCCGGACCCGCTGCCCGCGGACGCCTCACCGGACGAGGTGATGCTGCACCTGCACCACCACCCCGAGCGGCTCCTCGTGCCCGAGCTCGCGCCGTACCCGGGCCACCTGCACGTCGACCTCCTGCCGGAGGCCCAGGGCCGCGGCCTCGGTCGCGTCCTGGTCGAGACATGGTCGCGCGCGGCGGCGGACGCCGGGGCGCCCGCGCTCCACGTCGGGATGGTGACGGCGAACGTCCCGGCGCGCGGGTTCTACGACACCCTGGGCTTCCACGAGATCGACGTCGCCGACCCCGGCCCCCTCACGTACCTCGGCCGCGCGACCGTCCCCTCGTGAGCATGACCGGGGGTCCCGGTCCGGCGGATGACTCCCACCCCCGCTGCGGTGGGAGAGCGGTCACGTCCGGTCATGTCGAGGTGCGCGTCCGGTCCTTCCGTGGTCTGGTGCTGGTCATGACTTCGCGATCGACGACGACACGAGCTGTCCGCGCCGCAGCGTCCACGCTGGCGGCGGTCCTCCTCCTGGGCGGCCTGCCCGCCGCGGCCGTCGCCGGGCCGGGGGGTGACCCACCGCGCGGGACCGGCAGCGCGCCGTCGGGAAGCAGTGACGGAGGCCCGACGACGGCGGGCCAGGTCGACGCGCCCGTGCCGGAGGTCGCGTGGGGTCCGTGCGAGGGCGAGGGGCTCGACGCGTTCGACTGCGCGACCGTCGAGGTCCCGACGGACTACGACCGCCCGCAGGGCCGCACGACGACGATCGGCCTCACGCGGCTGCCCGCGAGCGACCCCGAGGCGCGGGTCGGGAGCCTGTTCACCAACTTCGGCGGCCCGGGTGGCCCGGGCGTCGAGACGCTGCACCTCCTGGGCGGCTCGCTGTTCGACGAGGAGGTCCTCGCGGCGTACGACGTCATCGGGTTCGACCCGCGCGCCGTCGGGACGTCGGACCCGGCGACGTGCTTCCGCGACGCCGGGCGGGAGGAGGCGTTCCTCGCGGGCCTGCCCGCGTTCCCCGTGACGGCGCGCGAGGAGGCGCGGTTCCTCGGGCAGGTGGCCGTCCTCGGGGCGGGCTGCTCCCTCTTCTCGGGCGACCGCATCTCCTCGTCGTCGACCGCGAACGTCGCCCGCGACATGGACCTCCTGCGCCAGGCCGTGGGCGACGACCGGCTGTCCTACGTCGGCTACTCGTACGGGACCGTGCTCGGCGCGACGTACGCCGCGCTCTTCCCGGACCGGGTCCGCGCGATGGTGCTCGACGGGACGATGGACGTCGAGGCGTGGTCGGGCGTGGGCTCGAAGGAGCTCGTCGGGGCGCGCATCGGCCAGGCCGCGGGCGCGACCGAGACGTTCGGCGAGTTCGCCCGGCTGTGCGCGGAGGCCGGTCCCGCGACCTGCGCGCTCGCGTCGCTCGGGGACCCGGCCGAGGTGGTCGAGGCCACGTACGCCGCCCTGGAGGCGCGGCCGGTGTCCGTGCCGATGCCCGACGGAAGCACCACCGAGATCGGCTACGACGACACCGTCGCTCTCGTGTTCTCGTACCTCTACGAGCCCGTCGCGTGGGGCGACCTCGACCTGACGCTCGCGCAGCTCGCGGTGATGAGCGGCGCCGTCGAGCCGCCGGCAGCCGCCCGCCAGCCGCGCGCTCTCGGTGCCCTGCCCTCGCTCGGCGAGCTCCTGCGCCGCGCCGGCTGGGCCGAGGACTACCCGTCGATCGGCGGCGCGCTCGCGAGCCTGTGCGTCGACACCACGACGCCGGGACGACCCTGGCAGTACCCCGCGAAGGTCGACGCCCTCGACGCGCAGTACCCGCACTTCGGCCGGCTGCGGGGCTGGGTGGGCGTGCAGTGCGAGTTCGTCGCGGCGCACGACGAGGACGCCTTCACCGGGCCGTGGGACCAGACGACGCAGACGCCCGTCCTCGTGATCGGCACCCGCTACGACCCGGCGACCCCGTACGGCTTCACGCAGCCCTACGCCGACCGGTGGCCCGACGCCCGCGTGCTCACGGTCGAGGGCTGGGGCCACACGGTCGTCGGCAAGAGCGCGTGCGCGGACCAGGCGGTGGCTCGCTACCTCGTGGACGGCGAGGCGACGGACGGTGCCTCGTGCGCCCAGGACGTCGTGCCGTTCGAGACCCCCACGGTCCCGCTGGGCGAGGCGTCGACGCTGCCACCGGGCTGAGCCTCCGCCGCGTCCGGGATGCGGGGACCGTCCCGATCTGGGATCGTCCTGGCTCGCGGAAAAACCGCGCACACCGGATGAAACGGAGACTCATCATGGGTTGGCTCGCCTACATCGTGCTCGGCCTCGTCGCGGGACTCGTCGCGCGTGCCGTGCTGCCCGGCAAGCAGACCAGCTCTCTCGTCATCACCATCGTCCTCGGGATCCTCGGCGCGCTGCTCGGCGGCTGGCTCGGGGCGGAGTTCTTCGGCACCACGCTGGGCGACCTGGGCGACTTCCGCACCTGGCTGCTCGCGCTCTTCGGCTCGCTCATCACGCTCGGGCTCTACGGAGCCCTGACGAACGGCAACCGCCGCCGTCGCCGCGCCTGACCTGTCGTCCGGGCCCGGTCCTCGTCGTCGTCGACGGCGAGGACCGGGCCCTTCTCGTGGGCACGCCCGCGTGGCCGGACCTACCCATCCCCCGATGTCGGGCCGGCGGGGAACGCGCGCCTCGCCACGAGCACGACGACGAGCGCCGCGAGGATCATCGCGGCCCCGACGAACGGCACGACCTCGAGCCCGGCGCCGGCGAGGACGAGCGCGCCGATCGCGGCCCCGCCGCCGATGCCGACGTTCGCCGTCGTGTTGACGAGCGCGCCCGTCATGTCGGGCGAGGCGCCGTGGGCCTTGATGGCCGCCGACTGGAAGACCGACGCGACGCCGCCGAACCCCGCGCTCCAGACCGCCGTCGCGACGAGCACGCCCACCAGGCCGGGGAAGGTCAGCCCGAGCGCGAGCATCCCGCCCCCGACGGCGACGAGCATGACGACCGTGGTGCGTCGCGGCCGGTGGTCGAGACGCGCCGCGGCGAACGCGGTCCCGAGCAGCCCGAGCGCGCCGAGCACGAGCAGCGCCGGGCCGAGCGCGGACTCGGTGAGGCCGGCCGCCAGCAGCAGCACGGACACGTACGTGTACACCGTGTACTGGCCCAGGTAGGTCAGGGCGTTGGTCGTGACCACGACGGCGAGCGCCGCACGGCGGGCCGACCGCGCGGCGTCGGCGGGCGGTGCGCCCCCGCCGGGCACGGGCGGGAGCAGCCACGCGATGAGGAGCGTCGTCGCCGCGCAGACCCCGGCGAGGACGGCGAACGAGGCACGCCAGCCCACGGCGGCCCCGAGCGCGGTCGACAGCGGGACGCCGAGCACGAACCCGGCGGACGCGCCCGAGGTCACGAGGGCGAGCGACCGACCCGTCAGGTGCGGCCGGACGAGGCGCGACGCGTACCCGATGCTGACCGAGAAGAACACGGCGTGCGACGCGCCGCCGAGCGCCCGCGCCGCCGCCACGACGGCGAACGTCGGCGCGATCGCGACGAGCACGTTGCTCAGCGTGTAGACGACGAGCGTCGTGAGCAGCAGCCCCTTGCGCGGGAGCCGGCGCGTGCCGAGCGTCAGCGGCACGGCGAGCGCGGCGACCATGAGCGCGTAGGCCGTCACGAGCAGGCCGGCGAGCGACTCCGTGACGTCGAGATCGGTGCTGATCAGGGGGAGGAGGCCGATCGGCACGAGCTCGGTCGTGATCGCGACGAACGTCGCGAGGCTCAGCGCGACGATGCCTCCGGCGGCCTCGCGGATGCCCCCGCGGACGGCTGGCCGTGTCATCGGGCGAGCGTACCGGGCGGGCCGCTCAGCGCGGCAGGTGCGCCTCGACCAGCCCGACGATCGCCGGGTCGTCGGGGAGGGTGCGCGGCCGGAAGCGGTGCACCGCGCCGCCCGGGAGCACGACGAACTTCTCGAAGTTCCACGTCACGCGGCCGGCCTTGCCCTCGGCGTCGGGCGTCTTCTTGAGCTCCGTGTACAGCGGGTGCTCGTTGCGACCGTTGACGCGCACGCGGTCGACCACGGGGAACGTCACGCCGTACGTCACGGAGCAGAACTCCTGGATCGCCTCGTTGCTGCCGAGCTCCTGGAGGAACTGGTTGCTCGGGAAGCCGATGACCTGGAACCCGCGGTCGCCGTACTCCTTCTGCATCGTCTCGAGCGTCGCGTACTGCGGTGCGAGACCGCACCGTGACGCGACGTTGACGACGAGGACCACGTCGTCGCGGTGCTCGCCGAGGGTGCGGGTCGAGCCGTCCATCGCCTGGAACGGGATGTCGTAGAGGGTCATGCTGCCATCCTGCACCCGTCGCGACGCCGGTCCGCCCCGGGACGGACCAGGGGGGCTCCGGGACCGAGCGCCCGACGGTCGACGTCGCGACGGACGGGTCGACCTCGGTACGGTCGTGGGGGACGGGCGACGTGGCCCGGCTGGCTGCGGAGGAGACGGCATGCGGATCGACGGCACGGTGGCGCTCGTGACGGGGGGAGCGTCCGGGCTCGGGCGCGCGACGGCGGAGGGTCTGGTCGCCGCGGGCGCGCGCGTGGTCGTCGCGGACCTCGCGTCGTCCGACGGGGCCGCGGTCGCCGAGGCCCTGGGCGACGCCGCGCGCTTCGTCCCCGCCGACGTGACGGACGAGGACGACGTCGCGCGAGCTCTCGACGTCGCGGACGACCTGGGCGGCGCGCGCGTCGTCGTGAGCTGCGCCGGGATCGTCCTCGCGCAGCGCGTGCTGGGCAAGCAGGGCGTGCACGCGCTCGACGCGTTCCGGCGCGTCGTCGAGGTGAACCTCGTCGGCACGTTCAACGTCGTGCGGCTCGCGGCCGAGCGGATGGTCGCGCTCGACCTCCTGCCCGACGGCGAGGAGCGCGGCGTCGTCGTGCAGACCGCGTCCGTCGCCGCGACCGACGGTCAGGTCGGGCAGGCCGCGTACGCGGCGTCGAAGGCCGGTGTCGCGGGGCTGACCCTCCCGCTCGCGCGGGACCTGGCCCAGCACCGCATCCGCGTCATGACGATCGCCCCCGGCATCTTCCGGACGCCGATGATGGCGTCGCTGCCCGAGGAGGCCCAGGAGTCCCTCGCCGCGCAGGTGCCGCACCCGAGCCGGCTCGGGCGGCCCGAGGAGTACGCGCGGCTCGTGCGGTCGATCGTCGAGAACCCCATGCTCAACGGCGAGGTGATCCGCCTCGACGGGGCGATCCGGATGGCGCCGCGCTGACATGCGACCCGACCCGGCGACCACCGCCCCCGCGCTCGACGCCGCCACGTTCCGCGCCGAGCTGCTCTCGCAGGCCACGCGCGAGCAGAAGCGCCAGTACGCGCGGTTCTTCCCCGGCGACGCCTCGTTCGCCGGCGTGCGCATGGGCGACGTCTTCACGCTCGCGAAGCGCTCGCTCGCGATGCCCGTCGCGGAGATCGAGCGCCTCCTCGAGGACCCCGTCCACGAGGTGCGGGCCGGCGCGTGCTCGATCATGGGCAAGGCGTCCACCGCCCGTCGCGTCGACCCGGCCCGCCACGCCGAGCTCGTCGGGCTCCTGCTGCGGCGCCACGACCGCGTCGACGCGTGGGACCTCGTCGACCTCACGGCCCACCAGGTGCTCGGGACCTGGCTCCTGGACCGGCCTCGGGACCCGCTCTACGACCTCGCGCGCGCCCCCGACTGGCCGCGCCGCCGGACCGCGGTCGTCGCGACGGCCGCGTTCCTGCGCAAGGGCCAGGTCGACGACACGCTCCGCCTCGCCGAGATCCTGCACGACGACCCGGAGCCGTTCGTCCAGAAGGGCGTCGGCTGGATGCTGCGCGTCGTCGGCGACGTCGAGCCGGAGAGGTTCCGTGCGTTCCTCGACGAGCACGCCGCGACGATGCCGCGCCCGACGCTGCGGGCCGCCGTCGAGAAGTTGCCCCCCGCGGAGCGCAGGGCGTGGGCCACGTCGTCGCCGACCTGAGCGCGCGCCCGACCGCGCGTCAGCCGACCGTCCCCGAACCGAGCAGCCCGAGGCCGAAGAGCGTCCAGTCGTTGAGGACGTGCGCGCCCGCCGAGACCGCGAGGTTCTTCGTCAGCAGGTAGGGGACGAAGAGGATGACGCGCGCCACGCCGATGATGAGCAGGCACTGCAGCAGGTTCCAGTCGTACGTCGGCAGGTGGATCAGCGCGAAGATCACGGCGGCGACGGCGACGGCGACCGTGACCGAGGCGCGTCGGCCCAAGCGCCACGCGACGGTCGCCAGGGTCAGCACGGCCAGGAACGGCACGACCGTGAAGACCTCCTCGCCGACCAGCTGCGGGACCATGCTGAGGAAGTACGCGATCCGGTCGCCCGCCCCGAGGTCGGCGAGCGCCGCGCCCGTCGGGTTGGGGGTGGCCTCGAACAGGGACGACACGAGCACGCCCACCAGGAACGTCACGACGACGTTGAGCACCGCGAACCCGACCATGAGGCCGACGTCGCGACCGCGCACCCGGCGGAAGAGCGTGCCCCACGCCGCGCGCAGGCCCCCCAGTGCCCACGCGAGGGCGAGCAGCGGCAGGCCGGCGAACAGGAGGCCGCGCACCACGATGCTCAGCCAGGGCGGTCCCGGCACGCCGACGAGCAGGTCGCACGCGGCGGCCACGAGCCACGCTCCGAGGAGCACCGCCCACTGGACGCCCGTGAGCCGCCGCGGGTCACCGGCGTAGAGGGGGAAGTCGCGACCGCGGGCGGGGGTGCCGCTCGCGGCGAGGGTCGTGCCGTCGCCGGCCGGTGCCGCACTGCTCATGGTGGTTCTCCTGGGTGACGGTGGGCGCACTGCGGCGCGGCCGGTGCGGGCGCCCCGAGCAGTATGGGACGCGGACGCCCCGACCGCTCGCCCGGTCGCTCACCCGGCCCTGCGACGCCTCCCACCGCGCGCGGTGCGATGCTGGCTCCGTGCGCGTCGAACCGGTGTCCGAGGACGTCCTCGTGCGACGCGTGGTCGACGTCGTGCTCGCCCGCCCGGTCGGACCCGGCGCCCTGCGCGTGCTCGTCGACGGGCATCCCTCGACCCGACCGGAGGCGCTCGCCGACGCGCTCGCCGACCCGTTGCGCGCCGCGGGCAGGCCGGTCGCCCGGCTGCACGTCGCGGACTTCTGGCGGGCCGCGTCGCTGCGGCTCGAGCGCGGACGCCAGGACCCGGACGCGCTGCTCGAGGACCGGATCGACGTCGCGGGCCTGAACCGCGAGGTGCTCGACGCGGTCGGTGCGGGCGGCCGGGGCCGGTACGTCCCGAGCCTGCGCGACCCCGTGACGGACCGCGCGACGCGCGCGGCGTACGTCGAGGCGGAACCCGGGCTGGTGGTCGTGCTCGACGGGTCGCTGTCGCTCGGTCGCGGACTCGTGACGGACCTCGCGGTCCACCTCGCGCTCCGGCCGGCGACGGTCGAGCGCCGGACCGCCGCGGCGGACGCGTGGACGCTGCGGGCCTACGCGCGGTACGCGACCGAGGTCGTGCCGGAGCAGGTCGCGGACGTGGTGGTCCGGGTCGACGACGCCCGGCACCCCGCGCTCGTCGAACGGTGACGACGGGTTGCTCCACCGTGCACGAGCGCCCCGCTCGTGGAACTCTCGAACCTTGCCCGCCGAGCGAAGGAGTCCTCATGACCCGTCCTGCTGTCGAGCCGCTCGCCGTCCCCACGACCGATGCCGGCCTGCCGGTGTCCCGCCCGCCCGCCAACTTCGTGCCCGTCCGGAGCTGGCGCCTCGACTCGCTCGACGGCCTGTCGGCGCTGCGCCGTGAGCTCGGCGAGGTGCTCGGCCAGGCGGAGTCCGGACCGGACGCCGGTCTCGCGCAGACGCCGGAGAAGGTCGTGCTCGTCGCGTCCGAGCTGGCCACGAACGCCCTCGAGCACGGACTGCCTCCCACGGTGGTGAGCCTCTCGCGGGACGACGACCTCTGGCTCCTGGACATCGCCGACCACGAGCGGGGAGTGCCTCCGGTGTACGCCGGGGAGCGGGTGCCGGGTGCCGGCGGCATGGGCCTCCACCTGGCGCGGCAGCTCGCGCTCGACGTGGGCTGGTACACGACCGGGACGACGAAGAACGTCTGGGTGACGTTCCCCGTGGACCGCCACCACGAGGTCGACCCGGCGCTACGCTGACAGGACTCGGCGGGACCGCTGGGTCCTGGCGAATTTCTCCACGGGCACACCCCGACGTGAAAGTTTGTGCCACAATGGGGTCGTGCCGAATCCTGCTGGCGACGCCGCCTGGATCGTCGCGCTCGACGTCGGCGGCTCCGGGAGCCGGCTCGTCGCGCGCCGGTCGTCCACGGCGCTGCCCGCCCCCGGTGCTGCGCCGACCGACGTCGTCCTCGCCGGTCGCCCCGTCGCCGTCCGGCCCGACGGGAGCGACGCGGTGGACGTCGTCCGGGAGCTGCTCGCCCGTCTGCGCGCCGACGCGCCGCACGTGGCCGACGTCCGGGCCGCCGCGGTCGGGGCGACAGGGCTCGCGACGCTCGTCCGCGACCCCGCCGTCCTGCACACCGCGCTCCGCGAGGGCCTCGCGATGCCTGATGCGCCCGACGCGCCCGAGGCGCCCGACGGACCGGGCTTCCGCTCGGCCGTCGCGGCCGACGCGCTGACCGCACACCTCGGGGCGCTGGGCGGGCGCGGGGGAGCGGTCGTGGCGGCAGGGACGGGAGCGATCGCGCTCGGCACGGACCTGCGCACGACGTGGCAGCGGGTCGACGGCTGGGGACACCTGCTCGGCGACCTCGGCGCGGGGTCGTGGATCGGTGCGCAGGGCCTGCGCGCGGCCGCCGCCGCGCACGACGGACGCCCGAGCGGCGGCTCCGCCGCCCTGCTCGACGCCGCGACCGCCCGGTTCGGGGCCGTGCCCACGTGGCCCGCGCAGCTGTACACGCGCGCCGACCGGGCCCAGGTGCTCGCGTCCTTCACGCCCGACGTCGCGGCCGTCGCGCACGCCGGGGACCCCGTGGCCCGGCAGGTCCTCGCGGGCGCGGGGACCCACCTCGCGACGACGCTCGCCGCGGCCCTCGTCGAGGGCGTCCCGCCGCGCGCGGCGGCGACCGGCGGCGTCCTGGAGGCCGGCACGCTCCTCACCGGCCCCTTCCGCGCGCGCCTCGCCGTGCTGCGGCCCGACGTCGAGCTCGTCCCGGCGGCGGGCACGCCGCTGGACGGCGCGCTGCTCCTCGCCGGCCGGCTCGCGCACGACCCGGCCGCCGTCGTCGGGCACGAGCCGTGGCTCAGCGTCTCCGGCCCCACCCGCCCCGCACCGCACACCGACCTCGTCGAGGAGGATCCCGATGGCCGCTGACGGTCTCGTCCGCATCCGCCAGGCCCTGCCCACGCTGCGCCCCGCCGAGGCGCGCATCGCGCAGGCGGTGCTCGACGACCCCACCGCGGTGGTCGGCAAGACGATCACGGAGCTCGCCGCGCACGTCGGCACGTCCCAGGCGACCGTCGTCCGGTTCTGCCGCGCGGTGGGCTATGCCGGCTACCCCGAGTTCCGCATCGACCTCGCCCAGGCGACGAGCCGCCGCGCCGTCGAGCAGGAGCGCGCGAACGTCGCGCACGGCGAGATCGACCCGGACGACACCGTGCAGGACGTCGTCGAGAAGATCGCCTTCCACGAGGCGCGGACCATCGAGGAGACGGCGCGCGCGCTCGACCTCGAGGCGCTCGAGGCCGTCGCGGCCGCGGTGGCGGCGGCGCCGCGCATCGACCTGTTCGGCGTCGGGTCGAGCGGCCTCACCGCGCAGGACCTCGCGCAGAAGCTCCAGCGCATCGGGCTCGTGTGCTTCGCGTCGCCGGACCCGCACGTGCAGCTCCAGTCCGCGGCGCTCCTCGGGCCGGGCGCGGTGGCGCTCGGCGTCTCGCACAGCGGGCTCACGGTCGAGACGAACCACGCGCTGCGCATCGCGCACGAGCGGGGCGCGACGACCGTCGCCGTCACCAACTTCCCCGAGTCGCCCCTGGTCGGGCACGCCGACCTCGTCCTCACGACGACCGCGCGCGAGACCCAGTTCCGCTCCGGGGCGCTGTCGAGCCGCATCGCGCAGCTCGCGATCGTGGACTTCCTCTTCGTGCGCGTCGCGCAGCGGCTGTTCGAGCGCACCACGGAGAACCTCCGGGCGACCTACGAGGCGGTCCAGCCGCACCGCCTCGGGTACGAGCGCCGGGCCCGCCCGTGACGTCCCGCCGGTCCCGGACCGGCCGGCCCGCACAGGCCGGGCCGGGGTTCGAGCTGCGCACCGACCTGCTGACCCGGGTCGCGCACGCGCACGACGCCTCGCACTACCTGCTGCGGCCCGACGTCGTCGTCCGGGCGCACGACCGGGGCGGCGTCGTCGCCGCGCTCCGCGAGGCGCACCGGCGCGGTCTGCCCGTGACGTTCCGGTCGGGCGGGACGAGCCTGTCCGGGCAGGCGTCGGGCGGCGGGATGCTCGTCGACACGCGCACGCGGTTCACGCGCGTCGAGGTGCTCGACGGCGGCGCGCGCGTGCGGTGCGAGCCCGGCGCCACGCTCCGGCTCGTCAACGCGCACCTGCTCCGGCACGGCCGGCGCCTGGGACCGGACCCCGCGAGCGAGATCGCGTGCACGATCGGCGGGGTCGTCGCGAACAACTCGAGCGGGATGTCCTCGGGCACGGCGCGCACCGCGTACCGGACCGTCGAGTCGATGACGGTCGTGCTCGCCGACGGCACGGTGCTCGACACGGGCGCCCCGGACGCGGACGCCCGTTTGCGCGCCGTCCGCCCCGACGTCCACGCGGGCCTCGCCGCGCTGCGCGACCGGGTGCGGGCGAGCGCGACCGCGCGCGCCGAGATCGAGCGTCAGTTCGCGATGAAGAACACGATGGGCTACTCGGTCAACGCGCTGCTCGACCACGACGAGCCGGTGCGGGTCCTCGAGCACCTGATGATCGGGTCCGAGGGGACGCTCGGCTGGGTCGCCGACGTCACGTTCCGCACCGTCCCGCTGCTCACCCACGCCGCGACCACGCTCCTCGTGCTCGACTCGATCGAGCGCGCGACCGACGCCCTCGTCCCGCTCACGGCGTCGGGCGCCGAGGCGGTCGAGCTGCTCGACGCCGCGTCGCTGCGGGTGGCCGCCGTCGACCCGGCCGCGGACCCCTCGATGCGCGCACTCGCCGCGGGACCCGGCATCACGGAGCAGACCGCGCTGCTCGTCGAGTACCGCGCCGCCACGGCCGAGGCGCTGGCTCCGCTGCAGGAGGCGGCCCGTGACGTCGTCGACGGGCTCGCGGGCTCCACGACGACGGCGGTCCCGGCCGTCCTCACGACGGACCCGGCGACGCGCGAGCGGCTGTGGCGCGTGCGCAAGGGCCTCTACACGGCGGTCGCGGGCGCACGGCCGGCGGGGAGCACCGCGCTCCTGGAGGACGTCGCGGTGCCCGTCGCCGACCTCACCGCGACGGTGCGCGACCTCTCCGGGGTCTTCGCGCGCCACGGGTACGACGACGCCGTGACGTTCGGGCACGCCAAGGACGGCAACCTGCACTTCATGATCACGCCGCGGCTCGGCGACCGCGCGGAGCTCGCCCGCTACGCCGCCTTCAGCGAGGACCTCGTGGACCTCGTCCTCGACCACGGCGGGACGCTCAAGGCGGAGCACGGCACGGGCCGCATCATGGCGCCGTTCGTGCGACGCCAGTACGGCGACGAGCTCTACGACGTCATGCGCGAGGTCAAGCGGCTGCTCGACCCGCAGGGCCTGCTCAACCCGGGCGTCGTGCTCAGCGACGACCCCGAGGAGCACCTGCGGAACCTCAAGGTCGAGGCGTCGGCGGGCGGCGAGGACGCCGCGCTCGTGGACCGCTGCGTCGAGTGCGGCTACTGCGAGCCGGGCTGCCCGTCGCGCACCGTCACGACGACGCCCCGCCAGCGCATCGCGCTGCTCAAGGAGATGTCGTCCGCGAGCCCGGCGGAGCGCGCCGAGCTCGAGCGCGACTACGGGTACCAGGCCGTGCAGACGTGCGCCGTCGACTCGCTGTGCGTCGAGGCGTGCCCGGTCGGCATCGACACCGGCACCGTGATGAAGGGTCACCGCGCCCGGGCTCACGGTCCGCTCGCCCGCCGCGGGGGAGAGGTCGCCGCCGAGCGCTGGGGCGGCGTCCTCACGGGCGTGCGCGGCGCGCTCGCCGTCGCCGACGCGCTGCCGACGCCGCTCGTGCGCGGGGCGTCGCAGGTCGGCCGGGCGCTCCTCGGTGCCGACGCCGTGCCGCTCGCCGACGACGACCTCCCCGGCCCGGGCCCGCGCCGCGAGCCGAGGCCGGAGGTTCCCGGGGCGTCCGCGCGCCCGGACCCCGAGGTGCGCGCGGTGCTGTTCGCGTCGTGCACGGGGGAGATGTTCGCGCCCGCGGCGGGCGGGCCCGGCGCCGGTGCCGCGCTGCGCGCGGTGTGCGAGCGCGCAGGTGTCGGGCTCGTCGTCCCCGCCGGGGTGGGTGGCCTGTGCTGCGGCACGCCGTGGTCGTCCAAGGGCCTGCCCGACGGCGCGGCCACCATGGCGCGCCGCGTGCTCGACGCGCTGTGGGCGGCCACGCGCGAGGGCGAGCTGCCCGTCGTGTGCGACGCGTCGAGCTGCACGCACGGCCTCGTCGAGTCGGGGCACCGGCTGGCGCACGACCCCGAGGCCCACGGGCGGTGGTCGAGGCTCCGGTTCGTCGACGCCGTGACCTTCGTGCGCACCGACGTCCTGCCCGCCCTCGCGGACCGGGGCGTCGAGGTCGCGAGGCTGGGGGACGTCGTCGTGCACCCCACGTGCGCGACCGTGCACCTCGGTGCCGTCGACGACCTGCGGGCGGTCGCCGCGGCCGTCGCGGAGCGCGTGGAGGTTCCGGCCGCGTGGGGCTGCTGCGGGTTCGCCGGCGACCGCGGGATGCTGCACCCCGAGCTGACGGCGGCGGCGACGCACGCGGAGAGCGCCGAGGTCGCGCGCCGTGCCGCGGCGCTGCCGGCAGGACGATTCGACGCCTACGTGTCGAGCAACCGGACGTGCGAGACGGGCATGTCCCGCGCCACGGGCCACGACTACGTCCACGTCCTCGAGCTGCTGGAGGAGTCGACCCGTCCGGCGCGCCCGGCCCGCACGTCCGGAACGGCTCTCGACGGACCCTCGTAGGATGTCGACCGGGTGGTCGGTCGACCGGCCGCCCGCGCAGTCCGGACCGACCACGGCGCACGCTGCGCCGGACGCCGAGGTCGCCCCTCTCGCACGACGACGTGCGAGAGCCCCCGCTCGACGGCGAGACGAGGAGGATCGGCCCCGGGGCACGACGCCCCGACCAGCAAGGACACAGATCGGTCATCCCTCGAAGGAGAGACGATGAGCACGTCCCAGATGACACGTCGGAGCCTCATCAAGGCGCTCGCGACGTCGACCGTGGCCGTCGGCCTCGGTGCCGCCGCCGCCCCGGCGGCGAGCGCGGCGACACCCACCGCCGGGCCGCTCGCGGCAGCCGGCAACGGCCGGCTGCTGCCGCCCGGCAAGATCGGCATCCAGCTGTACTCGATCCGCGACAAGGTCTCGAGCCTCGGGTTCCGCGCGGTCTTCGAGCAGCTCGCCGACATCGGGTACTCCGAGATCGAGTTCGCGGGCTACAACCAGGGCCAGGTCGGGCCGATCACGCCGGAGGAGATCCGGCAGCTCCTCGACGACAACGGGCTCAGCGCCGTCGGTTCGCACGTCGGCCTCAACGCGCTGCGCAACGACCTCCCGCGCCAGCTCGAGATCGCCAACGTCCTCGGCATGCCGCACGTCGGGACCGCGAACGCGCCGACCAACGTCAACACGGTCGACGGGTACCGCGCGGCGGCCGACGAGTTCAACGCGTGGGGGGAGCAGGCGCGCGCGGCGGGCCTCAAGCTCTACCAGCACAACCACGCCGGTGAGTTCGCGTTCGCGACGGACCAGCCGGACGTGCGCCTCTACGACGTCTTCTTCGACAACACGGACCCGCGGACGGTGTTCCTCGAGATGGACGTGTACTGGGCCTTCGTCGGTCAGTACCGCTTCCCGGGCTTCGAGCCGATCGACTACGTCCGGGACAACCCGCACCGCTATCCGCTGCTGCACCTGAAGGACGGCGACCGCAACGCCGCGAACCCCAACGGGTTCGACATCATCGAGTTCGACGCGGGCGACCTGCCCTACCGCGAGTTCCTCCGGGCCACGAAGGCGCGCGGCACGCGGTACGGCATCTGGGAGCAGGACAACGCCCCCACGACGGCGGTACCGCCGAACCCGGTCGACTCGTTCGGCAACGCGGAGCGCAGCTACGCGGCGCTGCTCGGTCTGCGCGGCTGAGGGCCGGCACCCCACGATCCCCGCAGCACCCTGGGACCCAGGGCGCTGCGGGGATCGTCGCGTCCGGAGAGGCCCCAGGTCTCAATAACGACCGGCTTCCAACTTTTGATTGACACCTGACAGAAGGTCCGTAGGATAACGACCGGGTGGTAGGTGAAGGACCCGTGGCCGCCCGCTCCGCGGACCGCGCACGGTGCTCGGAGCGCAGTTCCTCCCGCACGCCGACGTGCAGGAGCCCCGCTCGACGTCGAGACGAGGAGGACACGACGCACGGCGCTCATCCGCGCCCACCAGCACACACACAGACCGGGCCACCTGATCCCGTCGTTGGCGCGACGGGGGCGACCCGGTCCGGATGACCCCTCACAGGCGACTGAAACCTCACAGGAGTGGCATCACATGAAGGATATCCGCAGGCGGTCCCGCCTGAGCAGAGGGATGACGGCCGCTCTCGCCGCCGGCGCCCTCGCGCTGACAGGCGTCGGCCTGGCGGTCGCTCCCGCGACCGCGCACGACGGCGTCGACCACGGGGCAGAGCCCGGTGCCGACGCCGCGCTCGACTGGTCCAACTACGAGAAGGTCCTGCTGACGAAGAACGTCGGCGAACCCCTCGACATGGCGATCCTGCCGGACTCGCGCGTGCTGCACACCGCGCGCAACGGTGACGTCCGGCTCACCGACCCGGCGACGGGCACCACGCGCACGATCACCCAGGTCCCCGTCTACGCGAACTCGGAGGACGGGCTCCAGGGCATCGCCCTCGACCCCGCGTTCGAGGAGAACGGCTGGGTCTACCTCGTCTACGCGCCGATCGACGCCGACGGCGACGGGCAGCCCGACACCCCCACGGGGAACGCGCCGAACTCCCTGCCCGCCGGTGCGGACGAGAGCTACTGGGACCAGTGGGTCGGGGTGAACCGCCTCTCGCGGTTCCAGTGGACCGACGACGCGCTCGACCTGTCGAGCGAGCAGGTCATCCTCGACGTCGAGGTCCAGCGCGGCCAGTGCTGCCACGTCGGGGCGGACATCGACTTCGACGGCGAGGGCAACCTCTACCTCACCACGGGCGACAACACGCCCGCGAGCACGCCCGGCGCCAACGGCTTCGCGCCGAACAACGACGCGCCGGGGATGAACCCGGGCTTCGACTCGCGCCGCGGCGCGGGGAACACCAACGACCTGCGCGGCAAGATCCTGCGGATCCACGTCGAGGAGGACGGGACGTACACGATCCCCGAGGGCAACCTCTTCGCCCCGGGCACCGAGAACACCCGGCCCGAGATCTTCATCATGGGCGTGCGGAACCCGTTCCGGTTCGAGGTCGACCCGGAGACGAACTCGATCTCCTGGGGCGACTACGGGCCGGACGCGACGAAGGCCGTCGCCGACGCCAACGACCGCGGCCCGATGGGCTACGTCGAGTGGAACGTCGCGAGCCTCGACGACCCGCACAACGCGGGCTGGCCCTTCATGACGGGTGACAACTTCGCCTACAACGACTGGGACTTCGAGACGTCGACCCCCGGTGAGTTCTTCGACCCCGAGAACCTGCAGAACACGTCGCGCTGGAACACGGGACTGGTCGACCTGCCGGCGCCGCGCCCCGCGACGCTGTACTACGGCGACGAGCCCGGCGACCAGCCCTGGGACGAGCTCGTGAACTTCGGGACGAGCAACGGCCAGGCGCCGATGGGCGGACCGGTCTACCACTACGACGCCGACAACCCCTCGACGACCAAGCTGCCCGAGTACTGGGACGGCAAGGCCTTCATGGGCGAGTTCTCGCAGGACTACATCGCGGCGATCACCGTCGACTGGTCGACGTTCGACGTGACGCACATCGAGGACTTCCTGCCGAACTCCGCCCTGACGAGCGCCGCGCAGCCGATCCACGACAACCCGATGGACATCGAGATCGGTCCGGACGGCTCGATGTACGTGCTCGACTACGGCGACGGCTTCTTCCGCGCCAACCCCGACGCGGGCCTGTACCGCATCGACTACGTCGAGGGGAACAAGTCCCCGCAGGCGCGGTTCACGGCCACGCCGAACTCGTCGTCCGAGGCTCCGCTCGAGGTCACGTTCGACGCCTCGACGTCGTCCGACCCCGACGGTGACGCGCTCACCTACGAGTGGGACGTCGACGGCGACGGCACGTACGACTACACGGGCGCGCAGGCGACGCACACCTACACCGAGATCGGTGCGTACACGGCACGGCTCCGGGCGACGGACGACGGCGGCCGGCGCGGGCTCACGTCGCGCGTCATCTCGGTCGGCAACCAGGCGCCCGAGGTCACGGTCGAGTACCCGGGCAACGGCTCGTTCTTCGACTGGGGCAACGCGATCCCCTACCGGGTCACGACGACCGACGCCGAGGACGACGCCTCCGTCGAGACGCCGGAGCCGCACCTCACCGCGGACTCCCCGATCAGCGCGTGGCTCGCCGACCAGATCGGTCACGACGTCCTCGTCGAGAACCTCGGGATCGACGCGGAGACGCTCGGCGAGATCAGCGGGTACAGCCTCAACGAGCTCGTCGCGCTGTCCGGCGGCGCCCTGTCGGCCGAGATGGTGCAGGGCGTGGTCACGGCCTACGCGGCCGCGTTCGAGGAGGCTCCGAGCGGCGGCGGGACCGTGTGCTCGCGCGTCGCGTGGACGTACGGCCTCGGTCACGACGAGCACGCCCACCCGGAGAACACGGGCACGGGCTGCACGGGCGCGTGGCTGACCGACCCGAACTCGCCCGAGCACGGCCCGGGCGCACAGCTCTACGGTGCGGTCGTCGTCACGTACACGGACGCCGGTCACAACGGGCTGCCCCCCGCCCAGGGCGAGGCGACCGTCCGCCTCAACCCGAAGCTCCAGCAGACGGAGCACGCGACGCAGCGTCAGGGCGTCGTCGTGTACGCCGACGAGACGGCGTCGGGCGGCACGGCCGTCCGTGGCCTCGGTGCGGGTGGCGACTTCCTGCGCTTCGACCCGGTGAACTTCGCCGGGATCGACGGGGCGGTCGTCCGCGCGAACGGCGCCGGCCAGGTCCAGCTCCGCTGGGGTGCCGCCGACGCGGCGCCCTTCGCGACGGCGACGATCCCGGGCGGTGCCGGCTGGAAGGACGTCGAGATCGCGTTCGACGCCCCCGAGGGCAGCGGTCAGCTCTTCGTGACCTCGGCCGCCGACCTCGCGGTCGACGCCGTCACGATGGTCGGCGCCGGCGTCTCCGACGTCACGGCCCCGACCGTGGTCCACACCCTCGCGCCGGCCGAGCCGACCGGGGTGGGCGGGGTCTTCAACGAGCCGGTCACGTTCTCGGTGGGTGCCACCGACGACGGGGCGGTCCGGAGCGTGGAGTACACGCGCGACGCCGGGGCGACGTGGCAGGCGCTCTCGTCGCGCCAGCAGTACTCCGTCGCGTTCTCGGAGAGCGGCACGTACGACCTCCAGTACCGGGCGACCGACACCGGGGGCAACGTCTCCGAGCTCGGCAGCGCGTCGTTCACGATCGACCTCGACGCACCCGACGAGCCGACGGTGGAGTCGACCACGAGCATCACGCTCGGTGCCGCTCGCGTCACCTACGGCGACCCGGGCGACGCGGTCGTGACGGTCACCGGCGAGGGCGGCGTGCCCACCGGCGAGGTCGTGCTCACGGCGGGTGACGTCGAGGTCGGCCGCGGGACCCTCGCCGAGGGCACCGCGACGATCGCGATCGACCCCTCGCTCGCCGTCGGGACGCACGTCGTCAAGGCCACGTACCAGGCGGACGGCACGTTCAAGGCGTCGTCGGCCGGGGCACGGCTCACCGTCGCCCAGGCGCGGTCGACCCTGACCGGCTCGGTCATGCCGAACCCGGTCAAGCCGGCGGTCGCCGCCAAGGCGACGCTGCACGTCGAGCCGTCGACCGGCGTCGTCGCCACGGGCGACGTCGTCCTGACCATCAAGAAGAACAACGTCACCGTCGCGACCCGCACCGGGACGCTCGACGCGGCCGGCGACGTCGTCGTGACGCTGCCCAGGCTCGGGGAGACCGGCACCTACCAGGTGCAGGCCCAGTACGCCGGCTCCGCCGGCGTCGCGAAGAGCTCGGCGACGTTCAACCTCACGGTCCGCAGCTGACCGTCCGCCGGTGGCCCGGGCCTCGAGCCCGGGCCACCGGCCCACCGGACGTCCCCGGGCCGGTCCCGGGACGGCTCACCTCGAAGGAGAGACATGAGTTCACAGCACCACCACCACCCGACGGTCCCGGCCAAGCCGATGAGCCGTCGCAACCTGCTCAAGGCGCTCGCCGCGTCGTCGGTCGCCGTGGGCGCGGGAGCGATCCTCGGCCCGGCGGCGGCCAGCGCGCTCGGTGGCGCAGGCCTCGCCGCGGCCCCCGCCCCCTCGGGCGGCCGCGGGCGCCTGGTCCCGGTCAACCGGATCGGCATCCAGCTCTACACCGTCCGTGACAAGGTCAGCTCGCTCGGCTTCCGCCAGGTGTTCGAGGAGCTCGCGGACATCGGCTACTCCGAGATCGAGTTCGCCGGGTACACGCAGGGCAACGTCGGCGCGATCACCGTCCAGGAGATCCGCCAGCTCCTGGACGACAACGGCCTGCGCGCCGCGGGCGCCCACGTCAACCTCAACCTCAACAACATCGACGCCGAGATCGAGAAGGCGCTCGTGCTCGGCATGCCGCACCTCGGGCAGGGTGGCCCGATCGCGGGCGGCTACGGCGGCCCGGTGCCGAAGGACGCGTGGCTCCAGGCGACCGACGTGTGGAACCAGATGGGCGAGAAGGCGCGAGCCGCGGGGCTCAAGCTGTACTCCCACAACCACGCGCAGGAGTTCAACTTCACGAGCGACGACCCGAGCACGCGCGTCTACGACCTGCTCTGGGAGAACCTCGACCCGGACCTCGTCTTCTTCGAGATGGACGTGTACTGGGCCTACGTGGGCCGCCACCTGTACCCGGGGTTCGAGCCGATCGAGTACGTCAAGGCCGACCCTCGCCGCTTCCCGATCCTGCACCTCAAGGACGGCAAGACGAACGAGGCGAGCACGAACGGCTACGACATCATCGAGTTCGGCGCCGGCAACATCCCCTACGCCGCCTTCCTCTCCGAGCTGCGCGACCGCGGCCAGCGCTTCGGCATGTACGAGCAGGACAACGCCGCGACCGTGGCGGAGCCCGGCAACGCGCTCGACTCCCTGGGCAACGCCCGGCGCAGCTACGGCGAGATCTCCTCGCTCCGCGGCTGACGCGACCGACAACACGCTCTTTCGAAGGAGAAGCACGCATGACATGGAAGTGGAAGGTCCCGTCCGCCGCGCTGCTCGCGCTGGCGACGGCCACGGTGGTCGCCCCGGCGGCGCACGCCGCGGACGTCGAGTGCACGGGCGACCTCGGTGACCAGACGATCAGCGGGGACCTCGTGGTCCCCGGCGGCGTCGACTGCGTCCTGGGCGGCGCGACCGTCGAGGGCGACGTCGTCGTCAACCCCGACGGCTGGCTCGACGCGACGTCCGTGACGGTCGGGGGCGACGTCGTCGCGACCGACGCGTACGGCGTCTCGCTCGACGGCACGAGCGTCGCGGGCGACGTGAGCGCGTACTCCGCGGACACGCGGGTCGGGTTCCTGTACCTCAACGACCTCACCGTCGGCGGCGACGTCGCGGCCGGGGGCGTCGACGTCGAGATCAACGACTCGACGCTCTCCGGGACGCTCCTCACGCAGGAGGCGAGCTACGTCGACCTGCTGCGCACGTCGGTGCACGGGGACGCGACCCTCGACGGCTCGGCGTACGGCGTGTCCGTCGCCGGTGCGGTCGTCGGCGGCACCCTCACGGTGAGCAACGGCCAGCGCGACCTGCTGGTCGGGGCGACCGCCGACGGCGAGGCCGACGAGTGGGGCAACGCCGTCGCGGGCGACCTCGTGCTCACCGACAACGCGGGCAACCTGCGCGTCGCCGGCACGGCCGTCCAGGGCTCGATCCGCACGTCGGGCAACGACCCGGCGGCGGCGTTCGGGCCGGGCAACACGGCGGGCGCCGTCGAGGGCGAGCACTCGGGCGAGGAGCCCGGGGCGGCCCCCGAGGGCGACCAGGCCGTGGCCGTCACCGTGCCCGCCCAGTCGGGCGGCGAGCTCACGTGGCAGCTCGAGGGCTCGTCGAGCCTCGTCGACCTGGGCGTCGCGACGGAGGAGCTGGGCTACTACCAGGCGATGGGCCAGCTCGTCCCGGTGCGCGTGCAGGACACGCGTGCGGGCGACCCGGCGTGGTCGGTCACCGGACAGGTGTCCGACTTCGTCGCGGGCGGGCAGACCGTCGAGGGCAAGTACCTCGGCTGGACGCCGGGCGTGCTCGAGAACGGCGGCGACGCGATCGCCGGCGAGCACGTGGCGTCCGGGTTCGACGCGGGCGAGGGCCTCGCGCAGGCCCGCACCCTCGCGCGGGCCGACGAGGGTCACGCGCGCGGCGCGTCCGTGGTCGGGGCGACCCTCGACCTCAAGCTGCCGCTCGACACCCCGCGCGGCACGTACACCGCGACGATCACCCTGACCGCTCTGGGGTGATCCACCACCCCGCCCCTCGGGCCGAGAGGGGCGGGGCGCGGCCGGCCGCCACGAGCGCCGTGGCGGTCGGCCGGACCGGTGCGCACGGCCTCGACGAGGCCGGCCGCCACCACGCTCCACGACGAAGGACCGAGCATCATGACCGACCGACGGAACCGTCCCACCGCCCCCGCGAGCGCACGCCTGCGGCGGCTGCTCGCCGTGCTCGCCGCACCCGTCCTGACGCTCGTGCTGCTCGTGACCCCCGCCGGCGTCGCCGCGGCGGACGTCGCGCCCGCACCACCGGAGTCGGCGACGACCGTGCAGTGGGGCTTCCGTCCCGCGGACACCGCCCAGGGCACGGACCGCCCGAACTTCGCGTACTCGCTCGCCCCGGGAGGCTCGGTCCAGGACGCGATCGTCGTGACCAACCACGGCGACGAGCCCCTCACCCTCGGGGTCTACGCGGCGGACGGGTTCCTCACCGACGACGGCACCCTGGACCTCCTCCCGACGGGCGAGGAGTCGACGGCGCTCGGCTCGTGGATCGTGCTCACGCAGCCGGAGATCGTGGTCCCGTCGCAGGAGAGCGTCGAGGTCCCCTTCACCCTGACCGTGCCGCAGGACGCCACGCCCGGCGACTACGCGGCCGGCGTCGTCTCGTCCCTCGTCGTGGCCGCGGACGACGGCGTGACGACCGACCGCCGCCTCGGCTCCCGCGTCCACCTGCGCGTCCAGGGCGACCTCGCCCCCGCGCTCGCCGTCGACGACGTGCACCTCGAGTACGACGGCACGCTCGGCCCGTTCGCGGCAGGGACCGCGACCCTGCGCTTCACGGTGCGCAACGAGGGCAACACGCGGGTCGCTCCCGCGACGTCCGTGCGCGTGACCGGTCCGTTCGGTCTCGCGGGCGGCAGCGCCGCCTCGGTCGACGCGCCCGAGCTCCTGCCCGGGTCGTCGGTCGAGCGCACGGTCGAGGTCGACGGCGTGCGGCCGCTCGTGCGGCTCGGCGCGACGCTCACCGTCGGCGGGGAGGTCGTGCCGCTGCCGGGCACCGTGCCCGACCCCGAGGTCGTCGTGCCCGGCGTCACGGCGTCTGCGTCCACCTGGGCGGTCCCGTGGGTCGCCCTGGGGCTGGTCGTGCTCGTCGTGGCGCTCGTGGTGTGGCGGGTCCGGGCGCGGCGCCGGGCGAGGGCCGCGCAGCAGCGCGCGGTCGACGCCGCGGTCGCCGCCGCCCTCGCCGAGCGCGAGGCCGCCGGCGTCACCGCGGGTGACGGCGACCCGCGCCCCGGCGCCTGAGCCCGCGTCAGACGAGCCGGCGCCGCCGCGCGACCAGCAGCACCGCGCCGCCGAGGGCGAGAGCCGCGCCCACGGCGAGGAGCGCGACCACGGAGCCGCCGGTCGTCGCGAGCTCGTCCTCGGTGGCCGGCGAGCCCTGGTCCGCCGACGCGACGACGTTCTCGACCAGCGTCGCGGAACCCGGCGCGCCGGTGCCCGACGGCGCGGGCGCGCCCTCGGCGTCGTCGGTCCCGACGGGCGTCGTGCCCTCGGGCAGCTCCTGCGCCGGGACGTCGACGTCGGGCGCGCCGCCCTCCGGCGTCGACGGCGTCCCGTTCTCGGGGACCTCGACGGGCGGCACGGGGACGGTCGGCTCGTCCGTCCCGGGCTCGGTGGGGTCTCGGGCTCCGCCGGGGTCTCGGGGGAGACGGGCGTCTCCGGGGTCTCGGGGACGCCCGGGGTGAGCGGCGTCGTCGTGCAGAGGGGGTCCTGGCCACCCTCGCCGAAGTGCTCGTCGAAGCCGTCGACCTGGACCCAGGTCACGCAGTAGCCCTCGGGGAACGTCTGTGCCGCCTGGAAGAAGTCGAAGGTGCTGCTGCCGATGTAGACGCGGCCGGGGTGGCCGACGTTGGGGTCGAAGTGCAGGCCGAGCCCCGTCTCGCCGGTCCCGTCGAGCGCCGTGACCCGGTAGTTCACGTGGTTGCTCTCGCGGAAGACCGTGCCCGTCGGCAGGGTCACGCCGGCGGCCGTGACGGTGTACGGCGTCGGGGCGTCGGAGCCGCCCGCGACGGCGGTCGCGGCCGGGCCTGCGAGGACGAGGGCCGTGGCCGTCGCGGTCGTGAGGGCTGTCGTGACGAGGGTCGCCGGGGCGAGACGCATGGACGCGGACCTTTCGGGCGGTCGAGGCAGGGGGCGGCCCCAACGTACGGTCCTGGACGCTCGTCCAGGACCGTGGGTGCGCTCCCACGGAGCATCGTGCCTGGTCACAGCGTTGCGCATTGCCGTGGTGTGATGGACCTCACAGACGAGGTTCACCCACCGCGCGGCCGCCGCGGGCGGCCCGCGCCGCCGCTGCGGGTGGCTTGCGACGCCGCGTCGGGGGCCGTGCCGCGCGGGTTCAGACGGCCGAGGCGTCGCGCGCGGGGCGCTGCTCCGCCACCGGGCGGACGGCCCCGGCGACGGCCAGGCTCAGCACGGTGGCCGCGCAGAGGACGAGCAGAGCGTGGCGTGCACCGACGCCGTCGACGAGCAGCCCGAGCAGCGGCGGGGCGCCGAGCATCGCGACGGTGGAGAACGACGTCGCGACGGCGACCCGGGGGCCGGCGTGCGCCGGGTCGTCCGACGCGGCGGCGATCGCGACGGGGTTGGCGAGGGCGGCCCCGCAGCCCCACAGCACGATCCCGACCCAGGCGAGCGGCAGGCTCGGCGCGAGCCCGAACGCCAGGAGCCCGAGGAGCGCCGAGACCCCCGAGGCGCGCAGCACCGTGACGCGCCCGAACCGGTCGATGAGGCCGGTCCCGGCGAGGCGGAAGACGGTCATCGCGCCCACGAACGTGCCGTACGCGACCGCGCCGAGCGCCTCGCGCACCTCGAACCCGTCGACGACGGCGATCGAGAGCCAGTTCCCGGCCGACCCCTCCGACAGCGACGACGCGAGCAGCACGAGCCCGACGAGCAGCGTGCGCGGCTCGCGCCACGCGCCGAGCGCCGCGCGGACCCCGGCCCCGCGGCGCGGTGAGGTCGTGGAGCCCGTGCGCGCGGGCTCGAGCGCCGTCGCCGGCCGGATCGTCGCGGCGCGCGTCAGGGCCACGACGGCGGTCACGACGACGAGCTGCGCCGTGATCCCGACGTGCGCCCAGGAGAACGTCGCCGCGGCCAGGGCGCCGCACGCCGCCCCGATGGAGAACGCGGCGTGGAAGTGGGGCAGGATCGCCCGCCCGACGTGCTGCTCGACGGCGGCCGCGCAGACGTTGATCGGCACGTTGGTCAGCGCGCCGCACGCGCCGTTGAGGAACGCCCCCGCAGCGAAGAGGCCGACGCTCCCCGTCCCCGTCCCGGCCGCCACGAGCGCGAACCCGACGACGTTGCCCGCCGTCGCGACGACGAGCGTCGTCCGGCTGCCGAACCGCGCGACGACGGCGCCCGTCACGACGACCGCGGTGAGCGTGCCGAGACCGCCCACGACGAGCAGCGCCCCGAGCTGCCCGGAGCTCAGGCCGAGCGCGTCGCGCACCGACGGCAGGCGGCTCATCCACGACGTGCCGACGACCCCGAAGAGGGCGAACTGCACCATGAGCGCCCAGCGGGCACGGGCCACGGTCGTGGCGTCGCCGCCGCGGGCCGCCGGGTCCGCGGAAACTGTTGGGAGTCCTGACACTTGCCGCAGTCTACGGAGCGCGGCGGCAGCCCGGGCGCGCCGTGGGACACGGGACCGGAGGCCGAACGGTCAGAGGCGGACGGTGCCTGCCACGACGGTGACGCAGTCGCCGCCGACCCACACCGTGCCAGCCTCGTCACGCTCGACGCGCACCCGGCCCGCGCGGCCGAGGGCGGCGCCCTGCGCGGCGACGTACCGGTCGGGCAGCCGTCCGTCGCGCGTGAGCCACTGCCCGACCACCGCGTTGAGCGACCCGGTCACGGGGTCCTCGGGGATGCCCATCGCCAGGGCGAAGCCGCGCACCTCGGCCGCGGCGCCGTCGGGCCCGGAGGCGCCGTCGGGCCCGGCGGGGTGCAGACCGACGACGCCCAGGGACAGGTCCGGGTGCTCCGCGCGCAGCGCGGTGAAGTCGGGGGAGAGGCCGGCGACGCGCTCGGCCGAGTCGAGCAGCACGACGCGCCAGCCCGGTCCGTTGTCGAGGAGCCGGTGGTCCACGACGGCGTCGGCGGGAACGCCGAGGGCCGCGACCACGGCGCCGAGCTCGTCGTCGCCGAGGGGCGCGTCCGTGAGGAGGTCCGGCGCGGCGAACGCGAGAGCACCGGTGCCGTCCCCTCCGGCGACACCCCTCCGGAGCGTCACGAGGCCCACGCCGCACTCCTGCACGACGGCGCCGCTCGCCCGGGGCGCGCCGCCCGCCTCGAGCCACGCGTGGCACGAGCCGAGCGTGGGGTGCCCGGCGAACGGCAGCTCGCCCGCGGGGGTGAAGATCCGCAGCCGGTAGTCCGCGCCGCCCGCGTCGCCCTCGGCCGTGGGCGGGAGCACGAACGTCGTCTCGGACAGGTTGGTCCACCGCGCGAAGGCGGCCATCTCCGCGTCGCCCAGCCCGTCGGCGTCGAGCACGACCGCCACGGGGTTGCCGAGCGTCGGCACCGCGGTGAAGACGTCGACCTGGGCGAAGGGTCGCGAGGGGGCGACCTCGCCGTGGCGTGCACTCATGCGGACGAGACTACGCGCGGACCAGCGGGTGACTTTTGCCGATTGGTCGACAGAAGTTGTCGACAGGGTGGCTGAACCGGGTTACATTGTCCAGCGTTGTCATCGACGGGGAGGCAACGTTGGTCCCCGCCGGTCCGGTCGGCCTCACGAGGAGCGAAGATGCTCGTAAGCACGTCACCCCCACCACCCCGGAACGGCGCCCGCAGACGACGGAGCGGCATCGCCGCCCTCGCTCTCGGCGCCGTCGCCGTCACCGGTCTCGCCGCTCCCGCAGCGGCGGACCTGCCCGAGCAGGAGCCCGGCGTCACGCTGCGGACCTTCCAGCTCGCGTCGGACCCCGGCGCGGTCTGCACCCTGAAGTCGGGCCAGACCCCGAACGTCGACAAGCTCATGCCGACGATCGACTGGACGACGGCCGAGCAGTTCGGGGCCGAGGACCGGTTCATCTCCCAGGTCACCGCCAACCTCCACGTGCCGGCGGACGGCCAGTACACCTTCCGGGTCACCAACGACGACGGCGCGCTCGTGTACATCGACGGCCAGCTCGTGGCCGAGAACGACGGACCGAACGACTCGACGTCCGTCGAGGGCACGGCCACGCTCACGGCGGGCGTGCACGACCTGCGCGTCGACTACTACGAGGGCGGCGACAAGCAGCGGCTCACGCTCGCCTGGAAGACGCCGGGCAGCTCGGCCTTCGCGGTGGTCCCCCAGTCGGCGCTGAGCACCGAGGCGGACGTCGTGCGCGTGACCGCCCCCGGCTACAAGTACTGCGAGGGCGACAGCGACACCGCCGGCGACGGCCTGCGCCTCGACACCGTCAACCCGAACTACGAGCTCACCGACCTGCGCCCCGCGGGCTTCGAGCCCAAGGTCTCGGGTCTCGCCTTCACCCCGGACGAGCAGCTCGCCGTCGTCACGACGGGCGAGGTCAGCTCCGGTGGCTGGCGGCCCGACCCGGTGTCGGGCGAGGTGTACTTCCTCGACGGCGTCGTCGGTGCCGACGGACCCGAGGACGTCACGGTGACGAAGGTCGCCGACGAGCTCCTCAACCCCATGGGCATCGAGGTCATCGAGGACTCGATCTTCGTCTCCGAGCGCAACCAGCTCACGCAGCTCACGGACCCCGACGGCGACGGCTTCTACGACGTCCACACGAAGATCGCGGAGTGGCCCGACGGCGGCAACTTCCACGAGTTCGCGTTCGGCCTCGTCCACGACGAGGACTACTTCTACGTGAACCTCTCCGTCGCCATCAACAACGGCGGCGCGACGACCAACCCGCAGCCGGCCCAGAACCGCGGCACGTCGATCAAGATCGACCGCGAGACCGGCGAGGTGACCTACGTCGCGGGCGGTCTGCGCACCCCGAACGGCATCGGCTTCGGCCCCGAGGGCGAGCTCTTCGCGACGGACAACCAGGGCGCGTGGCTCCCGTCGAACAAGCTCGTGCACATCGAGCAGGACCGGTTCTTCAACCACTTCACGAACCCGGCCGGTCCCTTCGACGCGAACCCGGTGACCCCGCCGGCCGTGTGGCTCCCGCAGAACGAGATCGCCAACTCCCCGGGCAACCCGATCCTCGTCGAGGAGGGCGAGTTCGCCGGCCAGATGCTGCTCGGCGACGTCACCTACGGCGGCATCCAGCGCGCGTTCCTCGAGAAGGTCGACGGCGAGTTCCAGGGTGCGGTCTTCCGCCACACCGCGGGCCTCGAGGTCGGCGTCAACCGCGTCATCACCGGTCCCGACGGCGCGCTGTACGTCGGCGGCACCGGTGAGGGCGGCAACTGGGGCGAGTCCGGCAAGCTGCGCTTCGGCCTGCAGAAGCTCACGCCCGTCAACGAGGACTCCTTCGACATGAAGGAGATGCGCGTCGTCGAGGGCGGCTTCGAGATCGAGTACACCGACCCGGTCTCCGACGAGGTCGTCGCGAACCTCGCCGACGCCTACCAGCTCAAGCAGTGGCGCTACGTGCCGACGCAGCAGTACGGCGGCCCGAAGGTCGACGAGCAGCCGGTCTTCGTCACGGACGCCCAGGTGTCCGAGGACCGCACGACCGTCACGCTGCAGGTCGACGGCCTCAAGCCGGGGCACGTCGTGCACCTGCGCTCGCCGCGTCCGTTCGCCTCGGCCGAGGGCACCGAGCTCCTCAGCACCGAGGCCTGGTACACGCTCAACTCGCTGCCGGGCTACGTCGCGCCGGCGGACCGCGGGTGGTACGAGGCCGAGACGGCGCAGCCGCTCGGTGGCTCGAGCATCGCGGCCGACCACAGCAACTACTCGGGCACCGGCTTCGCCGCGGGCATGACGAACGTGGGCTCCGGCCGGACGTTCACCGTCACCGTCGACGAGGCGGGGACCTACCCCGTCAACGTGCGGTACGCGAACGGCATCCACCCGTACACGGAGCTGCGGGCGAAGAACGTCTCGCTGCACGTCAACGGCGCCGACCTCGGGCAGTGGAACTTCCCGACGACCGGCGACTGGAAGAACTGGGGCACGCAGACGCGCGACCTCGAGCTCGAGGCCGGCGTGAACACCATCACGCTGCGCTACGAGGACGGCGACCAGGGCAACGTCAACCTCGACGTCCTCTCCGTCGGCGAGACCCCGGACATCTGCACCCCGGGCGAGGTCGAGGAGGGCTACACCGCGCTCTTCGACGGCACGCTCGCGAGCCTCGACGCCGGGTGGCGCATGGCAGGACCCGGCGGCTTCGGCCGCCAGGACGACTGCTCGATCCGCGGCGAGGGCGGCATGGGCCTGCTCTGGTACACGGCCGAGGAGCTCGGCGAGTACTCGCTCAAGCTCGACTGGAAGCTCTCCAAGGACGACAACGGCGGCGTGTTCATCGGCTTCCCGAACCCGGGCAACGACCCGTGGGTCGCCGTGAACCAGGGCTACGAGATCCAGATCGACGCCACGGACGCCGACGACCGCACCACCGGTGCGATCTACACGTTCCAGGGTGCCGACGCGGAGGCGGTCGAGTCCGCGCTCAACCCGGTGGGCCAGTGGAACGCGTACGACATCCGCGTCGAGGGAGACCGCATCCGCGTCTACCTCAACGACGTGCTCGTCAACGACTTCACGAGCACCGACCCGGCGCGCGACCTGTCGAGCGGGTTCATCGGCATCCAGAACCACGGCGGGGGCGAGATGGTCTCCTACCGGAACATCCGCGTGAAGGACCTCGCGGAGGAGCCGGCCGAGGACCTCGCGGTCGACGCCACGGCGCAGGTCCGCTGCCTCGCCGGCAAGGCGTACGTCGCGGTCCGTGCGACGAACGCCGACACCGTGGCGGCCGACATCACCCTCACCACGCCGTTCGGGACGAAGACCTTCGCCGGGGTGGAGCCCGGCAAGGCCGCGTACCAGTCGTTCGCGGTGCGGGCCACGTCGCTCGAGGCCGGAGCCGCGCAGGTGAGCGCGTCCGGTGACGGGCGCACGGCCGAGCTCGACGTCGCGTACGACGCGACGAGCTGCGGCTGACGCATCACCCCAGGGGCCCCGCGCCCGGCGTCACGCCGGGCGCGGGGCCCTGCCCGTCCTCCGCGGGTCGGTGCCGGGGACGGCCGGCACGGGCGTGACGGGAGCGCGGTCCGACGACGCTCCCGTCACGACGTACGCTGCTCGGGCCACCGACCCACCGACCCACCGGCACCTTCGCGCTCCGGACCCTCGCCCGGGACGCACCTCGACGAGGAGTACCCCATGCTCGAACGGCTCGGCCGTGCCGTGGCCCGACGACGCGGGCTCGTCCTCGCGCTGTGGGCCGTGCTGCTCGTGGCGGGTGCCGTTCTCGGGGGCGCGGTGTTCGACCGCACCCAGCCCCTCGCCGACGCGCCGGCCGGCAGCGAGTCGGCCCTCGCCGACGCCCGGCTCACCGAGATCACGACGCCCGCGGGCGAGGAGCCCGAGGGCGAGATCGTCAGCGCGGTGATCAGCGGTCGCGACTTCTTCGACCCGGCGCTCGTCGAGAGCGCGACCGCGGTCATGGCGGAGGTCCGCGCGATCCCCGGGGTCGTCGACGTCTACGACGCCTACACCGCGGGCGGGCTCATCAGCGACGACGGGCAGGGGTCGCTCGTCACCGTCGAGCTGGACCCCGCCCTGGACGACGACGCGGCGGTCGCCGTCGCGGACCGGGTCGCCGAGACGCTGCGCACCGTCGACGCACCCGAGGTGCTCGTCGGCGGCGAGCTGCTCGCCGAGCGCGCGTTCGTGGACCGCTCCCTGACCGACGCCGCCGTCGGCGAGAGCATCGCGCTCGTGGTCCTCCTCGTCGTGCTCGTCATGGTGCTCGGCGGTCTGCGCGCCGGTGCCCTGCCGGTGCTCGCGGCCCTCGCGACGATCGCCGTCGCGCTGCTCGTCCTCTCCGGGTTGCTCGGTGTGGTTCCCGTGAACGAGTTCGCGGTGAACGTCGTGACGCTGCTCGGCCTCGGCCTCGCGGTCGACTACGCCCTGCTCGTCGTCGCGCGGTTCCGGGAGGAGCGCGCGCTCGCCCCCGACGCGGCGGTCGAGGAGCTCGTCGGCCGGTCGGTGGCGACCGCCGGGCGCGCCGTGCTCGTCTCCGGGGTCGCCGTCGGCATCGCGCTCACCGGCCTGCTGCTGCTCGGCGACCCGCTCCTGTCCGGCATGGCCGTCGGGGGCGCCGTCGTGGTGCTCGTCGCGACCGTCGCCGGTCTCACGCTCGTGCCGGCGCTCGTCGCGACGTGGCACCGGCACGTCCCCGCGCGCGGGGTGCGCACGTGGTCGAGACCGTGGGGGGTCCGCCCCGAGGCCGCCGGCGCGGCCGGCCGGCGTGCGGAGGCCGCACGGACGCCGTCGGGCGGGACGGGACTGCTCGGACGCCTCGCGGCCCTCGCCCAGCGGCACGCGGTGCTCGTGACGCTCGGCGCGACCGCCGGGCTCCTCGTGCTCGCCGCGCCGCTCGGCTCGCTCACGCTCGGCAGCTCGGAGGTGCGCTCGATGCCCGCCGACGCCGAGGAGCGCCGCGCGTACGAGGCGCTCACCACGGGCTTCTCCGACCTCGGCGTCGAGCCGGTCACCGTGATCCTCGACGCGCCGGTCGAGGACCCGCGGGTGCAGGACTTCCTCGACGAGGCCGCCGCGCTGCCCGGCGTCGCCGACGCGGGCCTGGACCTCGACGCCCTCGACCCGGACGTCACCGTCGCCGAGCTGACGCCCGACGGGGACGCGACGGGCGCCGAGGCGCAGCAGGTCGTGCGCGACGTGCGCGAGCTGCGGGACGCCCGGTCCGGCGTCGGCGACGCACCGAGCCTCGTCGTGCAGGTGACCGGACCGGCGGCGGACGTCGTCGACACGCAGGCGCAGCTCGTGCAGCGCCTCCCGCTCGCCCTCGGGGTCGTCGTCCTCGCGACGTTCCTCCTGCTCCTCGCGCTCACGCGGTCGGTCGTCGTGCCGGTCAAGGCGCTGCTGCTCAACGGGTTGACCATCGCGGCGACGCTCGGTGCGCTCACCGCGATCTTCGGGTGGGGCTGGGGCGAGGGTGTTCTCGGGTTCGACTCCTGGGGCGCGCTCGACGTCACGACGCCGCTGCTGCTGTGCCTGCTCGTCTTCGGGCTGTCGATGGACTACGAGGTGTTCCTCCTCGCGCGCATCACCGAGGAGTGGCGGCGCCGCGACCCCGCCGAGGACCCGCGCGTCGCGAACGACCGCGCCGTCCTGCGGGGGATCACCGCGACCGGTCCCGTCGTGACGACAGCGGCCGTCGCGATCACCATCGTGTTCCTCGGCTTCGCGATCGGCGACGTCGTCGCGATGAAGGAGGTGGGCGTGGGGATGGCTATCGCCGTCGTGCTCGACGTGACCGTCGTGCGCGGGCTGCTCCTGCCCGCGACGATGACGCTCCTGGGTCGGTGGAACTGGTGGCCGGGGTCGTCCGGGGGCTGGTCCGCCGACGTCTCCGCGGGGGCGGGGCGGGTCTACCATCCGCCCGCTCGTTCCTCGCGGGCTCCCGCCAGACCCGCCGACGACCCCCACCCCCGCGGACACGTCGGCTCTCTGAGCGGCGTCACCACCTGCGTCCGCCGAGGTAGTACCCGGGTTGGGCGAGGTAATACCCCGCTTTGGCGAAGTAGTACCGGGGTTCGGCAAGGTAATGCCGGGGACGTCCGAGGTCGTACCGCGGTCGTCGGGGAGGACCCTGGTCGGGGCGACCAGGGTCCTCCCCGTGGCCGTCAGGCGTCGCGGAGGACCTCGGTGACGAAGCGCGCCGAGCGCTCGCGCAGGCCCTGGATGCGCAGCTCGACGAAGAGGTCGCGCATCGACTCGTCGTCGCCCATCTCGGTGCGGGTCGGGGCACGGCGGACGTTCGCCGAGCAGAGGAACTCGGTGCAGATGAGCGTGCCGACGGTGTTGCCGCGGCGGCCGGCGGCGCCGGTGCGCCGCGCGACGTAGAGGCTCACGTCCTCCGTGACGACGACGTCCTCGCACCACGCGCACACGGCGCGCTTGCGGGGGCCGCCGGTCTTCGCGTCGGACGAGCGCAGCAGGATGCCCGTGGGCTCGCCGTCGAGCGGGACGACGGCGTACGACGCGAGCGGCGCTCTGCGGTCGCGCCACCCGAGGTAGTCGAGGCGGTCCCAGTCGAGGGCGTCGAGGTCGGGGAGCGTCGCCTGGGCGGCCTCGCGCTTCGAGGCGTTGACGAAGGACGAGCGGATCTGCTTCTCGGTCAAGGGGTTCATGGTTCAGGCTTCCGGTGCGGTCGGGAGCCGCCGGCCGGGACGGCGCGGGCGCGACCGGGCGCGGGAGCGCGCGGTGCACGACGGCGGCGGTCCGGGCCCGGGCGACACGGGTCACCCGGGCGGCGGCGTGGGAAGGAGAGGGCCCGACGTCGGGCCGACCGCAGCGCTCCGGAGCGGTGCACAGGAGCAGGCTCAGCCCGGGTGCGGGCTCAGCTCAGGGCGGGCGGGCGACGTGCGGGTCGACGCGCCGGCCGAGCAGGCCGACGCGGCCACCTCGCAGCCTGCGGTGACGCCGTGCATCCGCTGTCTCCTCGTGGTCGTGACCGGTGTCCGCGCGAGCCGTGCGCGGCCCGCGGCGTCGGCGCCTGATGGTTGACCGACCCAACCATGGTGCCTCAGCGACCCCGCCGAGGTCCACCGGCGGGGGCGGAGCCGCACAACCCAGGGTTCGGGCGGCCGCCCTGGACCGTCAGCCGGCCGCTGCGTCGCCGAGCTGCACGACGACGATGCGGTGCCCGTCCGGGTCCTCGACGTGCGCGAACCGGTCGCCCGTCTCGTCGTCGGTCCCCGGTCCGACGGTCGGCTCGACGCCGATCGCCGCGAGGCGCCCGACCGCCGCGTCGAGGTCGTCGACGTACAGCACGAGGTTCGGGAGGCCGGAGCGCACGAGCGGGGACGCGCCGTCGGGCAGCGGGACGAGCCACAGGCCCGGCTCGTCGACGCGCCCCGGGCCGACGTGGAGCAGCGGGAATCCCTCGGTCTCGCCGCGGAACAGCGTCCCGAAGCCGAAGCCGTCCGCCCAGAACGCGGCGCTCGCGTCGAGGTCGCGGCACAGGAGGACGGTGCGGCCGATCGTCGTCGTCATGCCGGGGAGCCTAACCACCGCCCCCGCATCGCGTGCCTGCCGGCGGAGACCGGAATACCGTGGGCGGATGGCGAGCGACGGCGGGATCCGGGAGCACATCAGCGAGCTTGTCGCGCGAGAGCGCGCGATCCGTGACTGGCTCGGGTCGGGCGAGGGCGCGGCTCCGGCCGACCGCGAGGAGCTGCAGGCGATCGAGGTCGAGCTCGACCAGTACTGGGACCTGCTGCGTCAGCGGGACGCGGCCCGTGAGTACGGCGCGGACCCCGACACCGCGACCGTCCGCGACCCCGGTACCGTGGAGCACTATCTGGAGTGACTCGTCGGAGCGACCCGGCCGACGAGCCCCAGCCCTCCCCGAACCTCAGAAGGAGCCACCGACATGACCACGACGAGCGAGCAGGCGGCGCACAGCCCTCTCCCGACCGGCACCGAGGGCCGCGACATCCCCGGTCACGCGGGCGCGTTCGCGCGGTTCGTCGTGTCCCTGGCCCTCTTCGTCGGCGGCATCGTCCTCATGGGGTCGGGCATGTCGGTCGAGGCCACCTACGGCGCCTGGCTGTTCGTCGGCGGCATCGCCGCGTGCACGATCGCCTTCATGTGGCCGATGACGTTCACGGGCAACACCGAGCGCTGACCGCCTGCCCCGCAGGGCGCGCGAGGACGACAGGTCGCGAGGGAGAACCCCCCGAGGTTCGCCCTCGCGACCTGCGTCCTACCTCGTGACCTGCCGTACTACCTCGCCGGCTGCTCGAGCGTCGCGCGGACGGCCTTCGCCGCCTCGACGAGGTGCTCGAGCGACGGCACCGTCTCCTCGTAGCGGCGGGTCTTGAGCCCGCAGTCGGGGTTGACCCACACGACCTTCGGGTCGATCGACCTCACGGCGAGCTCGAGCAGCTCCGTGACCTCGCCGGCCGACGGCACGCGCGGGCTGTGGATGTCGTAGACGCCCGGCCCGATCCCGCGGTGATAGCCCGCCTCGGCGAGCTCGGGGACGATCTCCATGCGCGAGCGAGCCGCCTCGACCGACGTGACGTCGGCGTCGAGGCCGTCGATCGCCCCGATGACCTCGCCGAACTCCGAGTAGCACAGGTGCGTGTGGATCTGCGTCGCCGCCTCCACGCCCGACGTCGCGAGGCGGAACGACCGCACCGACCAGTCGAGGTACGCCGGCTGGTCGGCGCGCCGCAGCGGGAGGAGCTCGCGCAGCGCGGGCTCGTCGACCTGCACGATCCCGATGCCCGCCGCCTCGAGGTCCGCGATCTCGTCGCGCAGCGCGAGCCCGACCTGGTTCGCGGTGTCGCCGAGCGGCTGGTCGTCGCGCACGAACGACCACGCGAGGATCGTCACCGGCCCGGTGAGCATGCCCTTGACCGGCTTGTCGGTGAGCGACGCGGTGTACGCGGACCACTCGACCGTGATCGGTGCGGGACGCTGCACGTCGCCCCACAGCAGCGGCGGGCGCACGCAGCGCGACCCGTACGACTGCACCCAGCCGTTCGCGGTGACGGCGAACCCGTCGAGGTGCTCCGCGAAGTACTGGACCATGTCGTTGCGCTCGGGCTCGCCGTGCACGAGCACGTCGAGGCCCAGCTCCTCCTGCAGCGCGACGACGCGTGCGATCTCGTCGCGCATGGCCGCCGTGTAGTCGGCGTCCGAGAGCGCGCCCTTGGTCCACAGCGCGCGGGCGCGGCGGATCTCCGGGGTCTGCGGGAACGACCCGATGGTCGTGGTCGGCAGCGGCGGCAAGTTCAGGTGCTCCTGCTGGGCGGCCGCCCGTTCCGCGTACGGGCCGCGCGCGAAGTCCGCGTCGGACAGCGCGGCGGCGCGCTCGCGCACGGCGGGGACGACGACGCCCTCCGCGGCCGCGCGCGACGCGACGGCGGCGCTCGACGCGGCGAGCGCGTCGGCCACGGCCTCGCGGCCCTCCGTGAGGGCGCGGGCGAGCGTCGCGACCTCCCCGACCTTCTGGTCGGCGAACGCGAGCCACTCGCGCAGGCGGGGGTCGAGCGTCGTGCCCGGGGCCGTGCCCGGCTCGGCGAACGTCTCGTCCTCGACGTCGTGCGGCACGTGCAGCAGCGACGTCGACGTGCCGACGGCGACCGCTCCCAGGTCCGGTCCGGGCACGTACGCCTCGAGCAGGTCGAGCTTCGCGGCGAGGTCGGCGCGCCACACGTTGTGCCCGTCGATCACGCCGAGGACGAGGGTCTTTGTCCCGAGCCCCGAGGGCAGGCCGTCGGGAAGGTCGGCGGCGACGCCGTCGAGCGCGATCGCCTCGACGTCCGTTTCGGCCAGGACCGCAAGGAAGTCGAGAGACCGGCCGTCCGGACCCGGCGAGGTCTCGAGCCGCCCGTATGGCGCGGCGACGAGGATCGCGGGCCGCGTGTCGTCTGCCGAGGCCGGGTTCTCGCGGGACCCGGACGTCTGGTTGCCGTCCGACCCGGGGCTCCGCACGGGCTGGAGATCCGTGGCGAGCGCGCGGTACGCCCTCTCGACCGCCTCGGCGAGCTCCGCGGCGTCCGCCGAGTCCGTGACGAGGATCGGCTCGTCGAGCTGGACCCACGGCGCGCCCGCCGCGGCGAGCGCGCGCAGCAGGTCGGCGTAGGCGGCGACGACGTCGTCCAGGCGGTCGAGCGGCGAGTACCCGGCGGGGGCGTCGTCGGCGGCCTTCGACAGCGCGAGGAACGTCACCGGCCCGACGACGACCGGCCGGGTCACGACCCCGGCCTCCTTGGCCTCGACGAACTGGCGCACGACGTGGTCGTCGACGAACCGGATCGGGGTGTCCGGACCGATCTCGGGCACGAGGTAGTGGTAGTTCGTGTCGAACCACTTGGTCATCTCGAGGGGTGCCCGCGAGTCCTGGCCGCCGGTGCCGCGAGCGACCGCGAAGTACCCCGCGAGGTCGAGCCGGCCCTCGGCGTCGGTGAGCCCGGCGAACCGGGACGGCACGGCGCCGAGCATCGCGACGACGTCGAGCACCTGGTCGTAGGAGGAGAACGAGCCGGGGACGGACGCGTCGTCGGCGCCGAGGCCGAGGTCGACGAGCCGCCGCACGGTCGCGATCCGCAGGTCGCGCGCGGTGGCCTCGAGCTCGTCGGCGGTCGTGCGGCCGGCCCAGAAGGCCTCGACGGCCTTCTTGAGCTCACGCCGGCGCCCGATGCGCGGGTAGCCGAGGACGGTCCCGGCCGGAAAATGGGTAGGGGAGGGTACGGAAGCGGTCATGATCGAAACCTCTTGCTGGTCCTGAGGACCGGTCAGACGGGTGTGCCGCGTGAGGCGACGCCCGTCGTGGGCAGGGAGGTGCCGGTGACCCACGGCCCGCTGGCCAGGTCCGGACCGCCGGGGAGGTCGACGACAGCCGAGTCGTCGGTCCCGGGCGTCCCGCCGCCGAGGTGAACACCCTCGAGCAGGTCAAGAGCGGCGCGGTACTTGTTGAACGTGTACACGTGCAGGCCCGGCGCACCGGCGTCGAGGACGCGCTGCGCGAGGTCGGACGAGTACGCGATCCCGTAGGCGTGCTGCGCCTCGGGGTCGGGCAGGGCGTCGAGCGCGTCCAGCAGGCGCTGGGGTGCAGGGACGCCCGTGAGCTCCTCGACGCGACGGAGCCTGCGCGGCTCCGTCGTGGGCAGCAGCCCGGCGAGGACGGGGATCGTCACTCCGGCCGCACGGGCCTCGGCGACGAAGTCGGTGTACGACGACGCGTCGTAGAACAGCTGCGTGATCGCGAAGCTGGCGCCCGCCTGCTGCTTCTCGAGCAGGCGCTGCACCTCCTGGGTGCGCGTCGTGCCGGCGTCGCGGTTGCCGTCGACGAACGTCGCGACGGCGATCGTCAGGGGGCGGGCCGCGCCGCGCAGCGCGAGCGAGGGGTTCGCGGCGCAGCGCGACGCCTCGACCTCGCGCAGGAGCGCGACGAGCTCGAGGCTCGACCCCACGCCGTCCGGGGCCGGCCGCCAGTCCGGCTGGTCCTTCGGGGGGTCGCCCCGCAGCGCGAGGAAGCTCCGCACCCCGGCGTCGAGGAAGTCGGTGATGACGTCCTCGACGTGCTCGCGGGACGCCCCGACGCACGTGAGGTGCGCGATCGCGTGCACGGGCGTCCCGTGCAGGAGCCGGCCGATGACGTCGAGCGACGTCTTGCGGTCGGTGCCCGCCGCGCCGTACGTCACGGAGAGGAAGTCCGGCTGCGTCGCGACGAGCCGGCGCGCGGTCTCCCAGAACTTCGGCGCCGCGTCCGGGCGCCGCGGCGGCATGAGCTCGAACGAGACCGTGGGCCTCGCCGTCTCGGCGTGCGCGCGCCGGACGGCGTCGGCGACGCTCACGCCGCGACCTCGCGCGGGGGCTGCGCGGCGGGGCGCGCCGACGTGCGGACGGGAGCGCTCGCCGTCGGGCACGGAAGGCCCGGACGGTGCGCGAAGGATGCCTCGTTGACCATAGTCACTCCATCGACCCTGGCGTTAGCACCTTTGTCCTCGGGAGGCTTCCGTCGGCGGGTTGCTGCGGTGTCGTCGAGCCAGGACTCTCGACCGCTCTGGATGGTTCACCCGATCCTAAGCGGTATCCGCCATGCGGTCGAGGGCGCTCGTCAGGTGAGACGGGTGTGTCACGGGCGGCCGGGAGGCCGACGCGCGCGGCGGTCGGCGCGCGGCTCATCGGCGGGGGATCTCGGGCACGTGCAGCCGGCGCAGGATCCGGTCGGCCCGCAGCGGCGGCCCGCGGCGGTCCAGCCGCGACACGACGACGACCGTCGCCGTCGCGAGCGGGACGGTCCACGCGGCCGGCTGCCCGAGGAGCGCTCGCACCCATCCCGGCACGGCGTCGTCCCCGCCCGACGGCGCCACCCCGTAACCGGTGCCGATCGCGGACGAGGCGAGCAGCGCCGTCGCGCAGAGCACCGCGCCGACGACCATCCCGGCCACCGCGCCGCGGGCCGTGAGCCCGCGCCACCACACGCCGAGCAGGATCACCGGGGACAGCGCGGACGCGGCGAACACGAACACCGTGCCGACGCTCGTCACGAGGCCCTGCGGGATGGTGACGAGCGCGACGGCCAGCGGCACGAGGGTGCACGCGACGGCCGACCACCGGAACGAGCGGACCGTGCCGCCGAACAGGTCCTGGCTGACCACGCCGGCGAGCGCCACGACGAGCCCCGACGACGTGCCGAGGAACGCCGCGAACGCCCCGGCGACGACCAGCGCCGCGAGCAGCTCCCCGCCCGCTCCCGCGACGAGGCGCGTCGGGAGCGTGAGCACGACGGTGTCGGCGAGACCGGGCTCGGCGAGGTCCGGTGCGACGACGCGGGCGACGAGGCCCATCGTGCTCGACACCATGTAGAAGAGGCTGATCATGACGATGACGACGACGGTCGTGCGCCGCGCCGACCCGCCGTCGGGGCTCGTGTAGAAGCGCACGAGGACGTGGGGGAGGCCGATCGTGCCGAGCAGCAGGGCGAGCAGGAGCGACGTCGTGGCGTAGACGTCGGTCGCGGCGGGACCCTGCGCGTGGGGGAACACCACGGCCGGGTCGTGCGCGGTGGCGTCGGCGAGCGGGCCGCCGTCGGCCCCGAGCGCGAGGAGCAGGAACACGACCGGCACGGCGAGGGCGGTGAGCTTGACCCAGTACTGGAACGCCTGGACGTAGGTGATGGACCGCATGCCGCCCGCCGCGACGACGACGCACACGACCGCGGCGACGCCGACCGAGCCGACCCAGGGCGGGACGGGCGCGACGGCCGCGATGACGAGCGCCGCGCCGTGCAGCTGCGGGACCACGTAGAGCCACCCGATGACGAGCACGAGGACGCTCGTCACGCGGCGCGCGGTGACGGAGTCGAGACGCGCCTGGACGAAGTCGGGGATCGTGTAGGCGCCGCTGCGGCGCAGCGGCCCGGCGACGAACAGCAGCACGAGCAGGTAGCCCGCGGCGTACCCGACGGGGAACCAGAACGCCTCGGAGCCTGCGAGCAGCGCCAGCCCGGACAACCCGAGGAACGTCCCGGCCGAGAGGTACTCGCCGCTGATCGCCGACGCGTTCCACACCGGCCGGACCGTGCGCGACGCGACGAAGAAGTCGCTCGTCGTGCGGGAGATCCGCAGGCCGTAGACGCCGATGAGCACCGTCGCGAGCAGGAGCATCCCGACGGCCACGAGGGGCAGCGCGGTGCTCACTCGTCCTCCGCGGGCTGGTCCGCGGCCGCGCCGGGCTCCGCGAGCGCACGGAACCGCCGCTCGTTGCGGGCCGCCGCGACGGCGAACACGACGGCGAAGGCCACGATCACGGGGTAGAAGCCGTACGCGTGGACCAGCCAGGGCAGGGGAACCCCCGCGACGACGACGTCGTCGAGCGCGCTCGTCGTCGTGACGAGCAGGGCCAGCAGGAGGACCGCGACGAGGAACGTCCCCGCGCACGCGAGCCCGAGCCGGAGCTGGGCGCGCGCGAGGCTCCGGGCGTAGACCGTCGCGTCGTCTCCGGTGTCCACGGCCCGGGGCGGGCGCGCGGCGGTGCCCGACGGCGCGGCGTCGGGCCGGGGCCCAGGGTCGCCCGGGCCACCGGGGTGGCCGGGCGGGGCGGGGTCGGTCGAGCGCACGCGCACGCGTGGAGCGCGAACCCCGTGCTCGCCGCCGTCGGCGTCCTCGCCGGGGGTGCTCACGACGGCCGCCGGTGCGGCCGCAGCAGCGCGTCCCGGACTGCCGGGAGCATGCGGCGGCTCACGGGCACCTCGTGGCCGGCGACGACGAGCACGGGCCGTGGCCCTCCGAAGCGCGCGGCGGTGACCGCGCCGCGCTGCACGAGGTAGGAGCGGTGGACGCGCAGGAAGCCGGCCTCCGTCCAGCGCTCCTCGAGGTCGGTGATCGGCTCGCGCACGAGGTAGGAGTCCGTGTCCGTGACGAGCCGCGTGTAGTCGCCCTGCGCCTGGACCCAGCGCACGGCGCTGCGGCGCACGACCCGGGTGGTCTGGCCGACGGTCACGGCGAGGGTCTCGTCGCCGGGGGTCGCGTCACCGGCCGGGGGCCGCCGGCCGCCCTCCGCGGGCGCGCGGCGTCCCTCGTCGGGTGCGGGCGGCCGGTCCGACGACGGCGCGGCAGGTGGCGCGGGCCGCTCGGCCTCGACCCGCGCGACGACGCGCTCGACGGCGCGCGCGAGCCGCTCGCGCCGCACGGGCTTGAGGACGTAGTCGACGACCTCGAGGTCGAAGGCCTCGAGCGCGCGCGCCTCGTCCGCGGTGACGAGCACGACGGCGGGACGGTGCGCGAACCGCGACAGGGCCCGCGCGAGGTCCAGACCGCTGAGGCCGGGCATGTGGATGTCGAGGAACGCGGCGTCGAGCCGTTCCTCGGCGAGGACGCGCAGAGCCTCCGAGCCGGTGGCCGCCGTGCGCACGGACCGGACGTGCGGGTCGGCGCCGAGGAGTCGGGCGAGGTCGTCGAGCACCGGGCGCTCGTCGTCGGCGACGAGGACGTCGAGCGTCGGCCCGTCCGTCGTGCCGGGGGGTGCCGTCACGGGCGGGCCTCGGTCTCGTGCAGGGGCTGCGAGAGCGGGATGCGCATCCGCACCATGGTGCCGGAGCCGGGAGCGGTCTCGATCTCCAGCGCGTGGTCGTCGCCGTAGAGCTGGCGCACGCGGGTGTCGACGTTGCGCAGGCCGACGTGGCCCGCGCGGTCCCCGACGAGCACGGCGTGCAGCGTCGCGGGGTCCGTGCCGACGCCGTCGTCCTCGACCGTGATCTCCGTCCGGGTGCCCTCCGCGCGGGCGGTGATGACGATCGTCCCGCCCTCCTCGCGCGGCTCGAGCCCGTGCCGCACCGCGTTCTCGACGAGCGGCTGGACCGACAGGAACGGGATCGTGGTGGCCAGCACCTCGGGGGCGATCCGCAGCGTCACGGTGAGGCGCTCGCCGAAGCGTGCGCGCTCGAGCTCGACGTACGAGTGGATGCTGCGGAGCTCGTCGGCGAGCGTCGTGAAGTCGCCGCGGTCCCGGAACGAGTACCGCGTGAAGTCGGCGAAGTCGAGCACGAGGTCGCGGGCCCGCTCGGGGTCCGTGCTGATGAACGCGGCGATCGCGCCGAGCGCGTTGTAGACGAAGTGCGGGCTGATCTGCGCGCGCAGCGCCCGCAGCTCGGCCTCGGCGAGCGCCGTGCGCGACGCCTCCAGCTCGCCGAGCTCGAGCTGGGCGGCGCACCACTGCGCGACCTCCTCCGTGGCGCGCACGAGCGGCGGGCGCACGCGGCCGGCGAACGCGACGACGGCACCGACGACCTCGTCGCCCGCGACCACCGGCGCGCCGACGGCCTCGCGCACGGCGTACGACCCCACGTCGACCGTGCCCGACGACGCCGCGGGCGTCGCGGGCCCGTCCCGCTCCGTGGAGACCTGGCGCCGACCGGTCGCGACGACGCGCTCGGCGACGCGCCGCGCGTCGGGCACGAGGTGCGACGGTCCGTCGAGCGCCAGGACGCCGTCGCGCGTGACGATCGCCAGGGCGTCGCAGCCGAGGAGGCTCCGCAGGGAGCGCGCGGCGCGGCGGACGTCGTCGCCGTCGAGCCCGTCGCGCAGGTGGGTCGCGGCGCGCGACGCGAGGTGGAGCGTGCGGAACGTGGCCTGCTCGGAGTCGCTGCCGAGCTCGCGCGTGCCGCGGGCGAACCGGAGCGCGAGGACGAGGCCCGCGGTGAGCAGGACGCCCACGACGAGGCCGACGGCGACGCCGGCGAGCACGGGCCCGGTCATGCAGCGATCGTAACGAGGCGCGGCCGCGGACCGGTGTTCGCCGAGCACGACCTGAGGGCCGTCATCGGCGTGATGACGACCCTCAGGTCGTGGTCGACGGAGCGTGGCGTCGTGCTCGGCCGCGAGGGCGTCAGCAGCAGCGCGACCCCGGGTTGGCGTCCTGGTCCGCCATGCGCGCGCGCCAGAACTCGCGCTCGCTGACGACGTCGCACCCCGGGTGCGCGGCCCGGTGGTGCGCGACGTAGGTGGGGTACGCGTCGTCGCCCATGAGCTGTCGCACGTACCAGCGGACGGCGCGCGCGGCGTCGCGCAGGCGCCGGCCCGCGGTGCGGAGCCCCGCCACGACGGTCGCTCGGACCGTCGTGGCGGAGCCCTGCGTGTCCTGTCGCACCGTCACCGGTGCCCCGTCGCGACAGGACGCCTGTCGGACGGCAGCGCCGCCCAGTCCTTCTCGAGGGCCTTCTCGGGCGCCGACGCGACGATCCCCGAGGGCGCGTAGCGTCGCGACGCGACCGGGGGCTCCTCGTGGTTCTCGCCACCGCCGGCGCGCAGCGCCTTCACGGTCGTGACGACCGAGGCGATCATGACGACGATCGCGAGGACCACGAACACGATCGACAGGGTGCCCTGGACGAACGTGTTGCGGACGACGGCCTCCATCGCCTCCACGGACCCTGCCGTGCCGAACGACGTCTCGCCCGCGTCGAGCGCGTCCTGGAACGCGTCGTGCTGCGCCCAGTACCCGACCGCCGGGACGGGGGAGAAGATCTTCTCGAACGACGCCGTGATCGTCACGACCGCCGTGAACGCGAGCGGCAGCGCGATGATCCACAGCCAGCGGAAGTAGCTGCGGCCGCGCTTGGTGACGATCGCCAGCACGACGGCGAGCGCGATCGCCGCGAGGAGCTGGTTCGCGATGCCGAACAGCGGGAAGAACGTGTTGATGCCGCCGAGCGGGTCGGTCACGCCCAGGTACAGGATCGACCCCCACCCGGCGACCATGATCGCCGTGCACAGCCAGACGCCCGGCCGCCACGTCACGTCCCGGAACTTCGGGGCCACGTTGCCGATCGTGTCCTGGAGCATGAAGCGCGCGACGCGCGTGCCGGCGTCGACCGCGGTGAGGATGAACAGCGCCTCGAACATGATCGCGAAGTGGTACCAGAAGCCCATCATCGCGGTGCCGCCCACGAGCTGCTGCATGATCGTCGCGAGGCCGAGCGCGAGCGTCGGGGCGCCGCCGGTGCGCGACACGATCGACGGCTCGCCGACGGCCTCGGCGGTCGAGGTCAGCATGTCGGGCGTGAGGTTCACGCCCATGAGCCCCAGGCCGTTGACGAACGCGACCGCGCCCTCGACCGTGCCGCCGGTCGCCGCGGCCGACGAGTTCATCGCGAAGTAGATGCCGCGGTCGATGGAGATCGCCGCGACCAGGGCCATGATGGCGACGAACGACTCCATGAGCATGCCGCCGTAGCCGATGAAGCGCGTCTGGCGCTCCTTCTCGACGAGCTTCGGGGTCGTGCCGGACGCGATGAGCGCGTGGAAGCCGGACAGCGCGCCGCACGCGATCGTGACGAAGAGGAACGGGAACAGCGACCCGGAGACCACGGGGCCCGTCTCGCCGCTGGCGAACTCGCTGATCGCAGGGACCGTGATCTCGGGCCGCACGACGATCACCGCGACGGCGAGGACCACGATGACGCCGATCTTCATGAACGTCGACAGGTAGTCGCGCGGCGCGAGGAGGAGCCACACGGGCAGCACGGCCGCGACGAACCCGTAGACGATGACGCCGATCGCGATCGTCGTGCGGTCGAGGTGGAACAGCTCGGCGCCCCACGCGGTGTCCGCGACCCAGCCGCCGCCGATGATCGCGGCCATGAGCAGCACGAACCCGATGACCGAGACCTCCGTGATGCGGCCCGGACGCAGGTAGCGCAGGTAGACGCCCATGAACAGCGCGATGGGGATGGTCATCGAGACGCTGAAGACGCCCCAGGGGCTCTCGCCGAGCGCGTTGACGACCACGAGCGCGAGGATCGCGACGATGATGATCATGATGAGCAGCGACGCGACGATCGCGGCGGTGCCGCCCACGCGACCGAGCTCCTGTCGCGCCATCTGGCCGATGGTCCGGCCGCCGCGGCGCATGGAGAAGAACAGGACGAGGTAGTCCTGCACCGCTCCCGCGAGCACCACGCCGACGATGATCCAGATCGTGCCGGGCAGGTAGCCCATCTGCGCGGCGAGCACGGGCCCGACGAGCGGGCCGGCGCCGGCGATCGCGGCGAAGTGGTGGCCGTAGAGCACGCGGCGGTCGGTCGGGACGTAGTCCTTGCCGTCCTCGCGCACCTCGGCGGGCGTCGCGCGCCGGTCGTCGGGTCGCGTGATGTACCGCTCGATGACCTTCGAGTAGAAGCGGTACGCGATGAAGTAGGTGCAGACCGCGGCGAACACGAACCAGATCGCGTTGACCGTCTCGCCGCGCACGACGGCGAGCATGACCCACGCGACGCCGCCGAGCAGGGCGACCGCGGACCAGACCGCGATCCGCGTCGGGGTCCAGCGCGGGGTGAGGTCGTCCTCGGGGACGGCGGTCGGGGGAGCGAGGGATCGGGGACGATCTCCGGCTCGGGGGCCGCGGGTCCTTCCGCGGTCCGGGTGGACGATGACACGGGAGCCTCCCAGGGCGTCGCGTCGTTGCGTTCGACATCAGCAGGCTAGGGCCGCACGTCCCGGCGCGGAGGCCCCGCCGGGACGGGCGGTGCGCGGGTGCGACGAACGGTGGTCGGCGTGCGACGAGCGGTGCGTCGCTGCCGCCGTCGGCGCCGGTGCGCGCGAGGATGGCGCCGTGGACGACGGCCGTGGCGTGGTCGACGAGCGGACCCCGACGCTCGACGCGCCCCCCGTCCGGCTCCGCGCCTGGCGGCCCGACGACGCGCACGTCGTCGTCGAGGCGTCGCAGGACCCGCTGATCCCTCTCGTGACCACCGTCCCCCGCACGGCCGACCCCTGCGCCGTGGACGCGTACGTCGCCCGGCAGCGCCGACGCCTGGCCGACGGCGTGGGCTACTCGTTCGTCGTCGCGACGGCCGAGGACGACCGCGCCGTCGGACAGCTCTCGGTCCTCCTCCGCGACGTCGACCACGGACGGGTCGGCATCGGGTACTGGGTCGCGGCGAGCAGGCGCCGGCGCGGCTACGCGGGAGCGGCCCTGCGGGCCGCCGCGGACTGGGCGCTGGGCCTGCCGGGGGTCCAGCGCGCGGACCTCTTCGTCGAGCCGTGGAACGAGGGCTCGTGGCGCGCCGCGGAGGGCGCCGGCTTCGTCCGGGAAGGGTTGCTGCGGGGGTGGCAGCGTGTCGGCGGCGAGCGGCGGGACATGTACGTCTACGGGCGTCTGATCGACTGATCGCGTCGCGGGTCGTCGCCGGGCGTGCGTGGGGACCGCGGGTTAGGTTCGTGCCGTCCCCCCGTGACGGAGGTCTCAGCCCGTGCTCCCTCGCTCGTCCCCGGCCGTGCCGGCATCCCGCCCTCGTCGGCTCGCCACGGTCGGTGCGGCGCTCCTCGCGCTCGCCCTCGTGCTGGCGCTCGCGGTACCCGCGGCCCTCTCGGCCTCGGCGCAGACCGCCACGGGCACGCTCTCCCTCTTCAAGCGCATCGAGAACCTCGACACGGGCGCCTCGGAGGGCCGGCGCGAGCTGTGGACCATGCACGCGCAGAACGTCGAGACCGGGGAGCTCGTCGAGGGCGACGGGCTCAACGGCGTGCAGTCGCTCCAGGTCCCCGCCGGGACGTACCGGATCTGGGAGAGCGGTGGCGTCGCGGGCTACCGGTTCCAGGACTGGAACTGCGGGGGCGAGGACATCTTCGACCCGACGCCCGAGGTGGTCGTCTCCGCGGGCGGCACGCTCACGTGCACGGTCGACAACGAGGCGATCTACCCCACGCTGACGCTCGTCAAGGAGGTCGTCGGCGGCACGGCCTCGCCCGAGGACTGGACGCTGCGCGCGCAGGGGCCGTCGTCGATCGGCGGGCCGTCCGGCTCCGACGAGGTGACGAACCGCGAGGTCCGGGTCGGGGAGTACACGCTGTCCGAGGAGGGCGGGCCCGAGGGGTACCGGAACGACGGCTGGGCGTGCGAGGGCGCCGAGGTCGAGGGGTCGACCGTGACGATCGACCTCGCCGACTCGGTGACGTGCACCGTGACGAACGTCGGACCCGTCACGCCGACGGTCCCGACCCTGACGCTCGTCAAGGAGGTCGTCGGGGGTCCGGCCACGGCCGCGGACTGGGACCTCACGGCGACGGGTCCGTCGACGGTCACGGGGACCACGGGCCAACCCGGGGTGTCCGCGGTCGAGGTCGAGCCCGGGGCCTACACCCTCACGGAGGACGGCCCGGCCGGGTACGACGGCGCGTGGTCGTGCACCGGTGCTGCGGCGGGCGACGGGTCCGGCGGCTCGGTCACGGTCGCCGAGGGCGAGGACGTCGTGTGCACGGCGACGAACACGTGGGCCGGCGCGACGCTGACGCTCACCAAGCTGCTCGAGGGCGAGCTGTTCGCTCAGCCCGAGCACTGGACGCTCACCGCGACCGGAGGGCCCGACCCCGACGCCCCGGTGACGGTCAGCGGCCCGTCCGGGTCGGACGCGGTGACGGACGCCTTCGTCCCCGCGGGCGACTACACGCTCGTCGAGGACGGGTGGAGCGGCTTCGAGGCCGGGCCCTGGGTCTGCACGGGCGCCCCCGTGACCGGTGACGTCGTGAGCATCGGTGCGGGCGCGGACGTCGTGTGCACCGTCACGAACACCCCGCTGCCGTCGCTGCTCACGCTCGTCAAGGTGGTCGACGGCGGCCCCGCCGCGCCCGAGGACTGGACGCTGTCGGCGACCGGGCCGCAGCCGGACGGGACCGCGGGCACGATCTCGGGACCGTCGGGCAGCGTCGCGGTGACGCAGGTCGACGTCGGGGAGGGCGTCCACGCGCTCGCCGAGTCGGGCGGACCGCCGGGCTACGAGTCCGAGGGCTGGGTCTGCGAGGGCGGTCTCCTGCAGGCGGGCGCGAACGTCGTGGTCGGGGCCGACGAGGACGTCGTGTGCACCGTGACGAACACGTACGTCGAGTCCACGCTGACCCTCGTCAAGGTCGTCGTGGGCGGGTCGGCGGACCCCGCGGCATGGACGCTCAGCGCGACGGACGCGTCCGGCGAGACGGTCCTCGCGGGCCCCGCCGGCAGCGCCGAGGTCACGTCGGTCGCGGTGCCGACCGGGACCTACGACCTCGCGGAGTCCGGTGGCTTCGGCGGCTACGTGTCCGAGGGGTGGAGCTGTGGCCCGGCGCCGCTCGACGGCTCGACCGTGACCCTCGGTCCCGGTGACGACGTCACGTGCGTGGTGACGAACCGCGCCGAGCTGCCGCACCTCACGCTCGTCAAGGAGCTCGACGACCGGGGTTTCACCGGTGACGTCGAGCCGACCGACTGGACCCTCACCGCCGTGGGCGGCGGCACCTCGATCTCGGGTGCGACGGGCAGCCCGGAGGTCTCGCACGTCGCCGTGGCCCCCGGCCGGTACGTGCTCGGCGAGACCGGCGGCCCCGACGGCTGGACCGCCCTGCGCTGGGTGTGCGACGGCGCGCGCGTCGTCCAGTCCCCGGGCGACGGCGGCGCGCTGTTCTCGACCGTGGTGGTCGAGCCGGGCGACGACGTCACGTGCACGGTCACGAACCACTGGCTCGCGGGCACGCTCACGCTGCACAAGCAGGTGGTCGACGACGTGGTCCCGGTCAGCGACTGGGAGCTCACGGCGTCGGGGCCCACGCCGATCTCGGGCTTCGACGGCAGCCGGGACGTCGCCCTCGTCCCCGTCGCGCAGGGCACGTACGACCTCTCCGAGTCCGGCAGCGGCTGGGACTACGTCGAGGAGGGGTGGGTCTGCGACGGCGGCGAGCTGGTCGACGCGGACACCGTCCAGGTCGACGACGGCGCGGACGTCACGTGCACGGTGACGAACACGGTGCTCGACCCGCCGACGCCGAACCCGACGCCGACCCCGACCGACCCGACCGCGCCTCCGACGGACGGTCCGACGGACGGCCCGACCGACGTCCCGACGGGCGGCCCGGACGGCACGCCCGGTGGCGACGCGGACGGCGGCGGCGAGATGGCGGCCACGGGATCCGACGTGGGGGTGATGCTCGCGGTGGCGCTCGCGGCGCTGCTCTCCGGCGCGGTCCTCCTCGGGGTGCGACGCCGGGTCGGCTGAGCCCGCCGCGCGCGACCCGACGACGCGGGCTACCTTGCTGCCGTGGCCGACGACGAGGTGGGCAGGCGCGAGAGACCGCTGCGCGAGACCGTGACCGTGGTGCTGCTGTCCGTGACGGCGGTGCTCACCGCGTGGAGCGGCTTCGAGGCGAGCAAGTGGGGCGGCGAGATGTCGATCGCGTTCTCGCGCGCCTCCACGCAGCGCATCGAGGCGTCGACGGAGCGGACCCGCTCGGAGGCCGCGCGCGCGATCGACCTCCAGGTGTTCAGCCTCTACCTGGAGGGCGTCGCGAACGGGAACGAGGTGCTCGAGGACTTCGCGCGGGACCGCTTCACGCCGCACTTCGAGCCGGCCTTCGAGGAGTGGCTGGCCTCGCGCCCGCTGCAGAACCCGGACGCCGCCGAGAGCCCGTTCGCGCTCGACGCGTACGTCCCGCCCGGCGAGGTCGAGGCCGTCGAGGCGGACGCCCGCGCCGACGAGTACTTCGACCAGGCCCTCCGGAACAACCAGCGGGGCGACGACTACACGCTCGTGACCGTCCTCTTCGCCCTCGTCCTCTTCTTCGGCGCGTTCGCCGGGCGGTTCCGCTCGGAGCGCGCGTCGTGGGGCATGGTCTGCGCAGGCGGCGTCCTCTTCCTCGTGGGCGTCGGACTGCTCCTGAGCTTCCCGAAGATCGTCTGACCGCCGTCAGTCGACCAGAGCGCCGCCGGTCAGGTTGACGACCGTGCCCGTCATGGCGCCCGCGCGGTCCGACGCCAGGAACGCGGCCGTCTCGGCGACCTCCTCGAGGGTGGGCAGCCGCTGGAGCAGCGTCCCCGCGGCCATGCTCCCGGCGTCGAGGAGCTCCTGCACGGACTGGCCGGCCGCCGCCGCGGCCGGTGCGAAGAGCTCGCGCGTGTACGACCCCGCGGCGGGCGCGTCGACGACGGCGTGCGGACGGAGGCCGACGACGCGGACGCCGCGCGGTGCGAGCTCCGCGGCCAGCAGCCGCGAGAACGCCTCCTTCCCCGCCGCGCTCACGCCGTGACCCAGGATGCCCGGCACGGCCAGCCTCGCCCCCGGCTCCGAGAGGACGAGGACGACACCCGGCCGCTCGCCGCCCATGTGCCGCGCCACGGCCTTGCTCGTGACGAACAGCGTCCGCAGGAAGCCGTCGACGGGCCGCATGAACTCCTCCACCGTGAGGTCCGCGAGGACGGTGCCCTGGTCGTGCGGGACGCTCACCGCGTCGAGCGCGACGTCGATCCCGCCGGCCTTCGCGGCGACCGCTGCGGCGTGCGCCTCGACGGCCTCCTGGTCGAAGACGTCGACCTGTGCCGTCTCGACGGTCCCGCCTGCGGCGGCGATGTCCCGCGCGACGGCGTCGAGCCGTTCCGGCGTCCGCCCGGCGAGGAAGACGCGCGCTCCCTCCCGCGCGAACACCCGCGCGACGGCACCGCCGATCGCTCCTCCGCCGCCGTAGATCACGGCGGTCCTGTCCTCCAGCAGCAGCGTGCTCATGGTTCCTCCTCGGTGGGTGTGTCTCGGGCCGGGACGTGCGCCTGGTCAGGCTCGTGCCGGGACGTCCTCGTCGGCCGTCGTCCCCGGGGACGGTGCGGGCCGCAACGCGCTGGTGGCCGCCGTCATCGCCGCGGCGATGAACAGCCCCTGCACGGCGCTGACGGAGACCCGGGCGACGAGGAACGCCGAGTAGCCGGCGCCGAGCGCAGGCAGCAGGTTGGCGAGGACGAAGACGGCGAGCGAGACGAGCAGGACGACGCGGCGGTCGAGCCGCGTGGTCGCGAGGGTCAGCAGCGGACCGCCGACCGCCAGACCGAGGGCGTTCGCGGTCACGAGCGCGCCGGCGTCCGGGACGGAGACGGTCAGGTCTGCCGCGACCAGGTCGATCAGGCCGACCACGAGCATCTCGGCGCACCCCATCGTGAACGCGCCGAGGAAGAGCGTCGTCAGGACGAGGCGCGGGGGAGCGGTTCGCCGAGGCATCGGGACTCCCTCCTGTTGTGCAACTAGAGAGTTGCACAACAGGAGGGGGTCGCGCAACCCCTCAGTTGCAGATGTGCGCGAGCGGCCGCTGCCGTCAGGCGTCGAGGGCGCTCGCCGGGCCGCCGACGCCGGTGGGTGCCGGCACGCCCGTGAGGCGACGCACGGCGTCGAGGACGTCCGCGTCGTCGTGCGGCTCGGTGTCGAGAGCGCGGTGGATGGTCATGCCCTCGACGAACGCGTCGAGCGCACGGCACGTCGTCGGGTCGAAGTGGTGCCCGAGCGCCGCGCGGCTGCGGCGCATCCAGTCGTTCGTCAGCGTGCGGTAGGCGGGGTCGCGCGCGGCGAGCGTGTAGAGCTCGTGGCTCAGCACGAGGTCCCGCTGCGTGGCGAAGACCTCGTGTGTGACGAGCCGCGTCACGGCCCGGACCGCCTCCTCGGGCGTCGTGGCCTCCACCATGCGGCGCTCGAACTGCGCCGCGGCCTGCCGCGCGAACCGGCCGAACGCCTCCTGCAGCAGGTCGTCCATGCCCGCGAAGTGATAGGTCATCGACCCGAGCGGGACGTCGGCGGCGGCCGCGACGCGGCGGTGCGACGTCCCCGCGACCCCCACCTCGGCCAGCACGTCGAGGCACGCGTCGACGATGCGGTCGCGCCGTCCCGGGTCGTGGCGGCGGGCGCGCGGCAGGTCGGCGGACGGCTCCCCGGGCACGGTCAGGCGACCTGGCGGACCACGCGCGCCGGGTTGCCCACGGCCACGACGCCCGCCGGCAGGTCGCGGGTCACGACGGCACCCGCACCGACCACCGTGTCGGCCCCGATCGTCACGCCCGGGCACACGACCACGCCCCCGCCGAGCCACACGTTGTCGCCGATCGTGATCGGCCGGGCCGCCTCGAGCTTGTCGCGCCGCGGCTGCGGCTCGACGGGGTGCGTGGGCGTGAGGAGCTGGACGTTCGGCCCGATCTGGCAGTCCTCGCCGATCGTGATCGCCGCGACGTCCAGCGCCGTGAGGTTCGCGTTGACGAAGGTGCGCGCGCCCACGTGCAGGTTCTCGCCGTAGTCGACGACGAGCGACGGCCGGATCCACGCGCCGTCACCCAGGGAGCCGAGGAGCTCGGCGAGGATCGTGCGCGACGACGCGTCGTCGGCCACGACGGCGCGGTGGTACTCGTCGGCGAGGCGGATCGCGCGCTTCGCGAGGCGCTCGTTCTCCGGGTCGTCCGCGATGTACAGGTCGCCCGCGAGCATGCGCTCGCGGTTCGTGCGGTCGTCGCCGGCGAAGTGGTCGGTCGTCATGAGGGGGCTCCCTGCTCGGTCTCGTCCCACGGTCCGGCCCCGGTGGCGCGGCCTGGTTGCGTACGATCGTACACATCGACGCCCGGGCGGCGGCGGGGAGGGCGGTCCGGCACCTGCGCCGCGAGAGCCCTAGGCTCGGGGCATGGACCTCGAGGAACGCCTGGCCGTCTTCATCGACTACGAGAACCTCGCGCTCGGCGCGCGCGAGCACCTGGGCGGGATGTCCTTCGACTTCGGACCGATCGCGGACGCGCTCGCGGTGCGGGGCCGCGTCGTCGTGCGGCGCGCGTACGCCGACTGGTCGTACTTCGACGAGGACCGGCGGTCGCTCACGCGCCACCAGGTCGAGCTCATCGAGATGCCGCAGCGCATGGGCGCGTCCCGGAAGAACGCGGCCGACATCAAGATGGTCGTCGACGCGATCGAGATGGCGTTCGAGCGCGACTACATCTCGACGTTCGTCATGTGCACGGGCGACTCCGACTTCTCCCCGCTCGTCCACAAGCTGCGCGAGCTGAACAAGCGCGTCATCGGCGTCGGCGTCGAGAAGTCGACGTCCCGGCTCCTGCCGCCCGCGTGCGACGAGTTCCTGTTCTACGACCGCCTCGAGGGCGTCGACGTGCCGGACGAGCCGGAGGAGCGCCCGACGGCGCGCCGCGGGTCCGGGCGGGCCGCGGGTGGCGCGACGGGCCCTCGCGGGGGACGGCGCCGCGCGCCGGCCGCCGAGAAGGGTGCGAAGCCGGAGCCCACGCGCGACGAGTCGGCGCGTGCGGCCGCGGCCGCGCTCGTCGGCGCGGCCCCCGGCGCGGCGTCGGCCGAGGAGACCGCGCCCCCGGCGGGCGAGGGTGCGCCGGAGGGTGCGCTCGAGGCCGTCGTGCCGACGACCGTCCCCGCCGGCGCGGACCCGGCTGCTCCGGCCGAGCCGGTCGAGGCGGCCGACGACGACGCCCCCGCGGGCGAGGATCTGCCCATGGAGGTGCGCGTCGCGCAGACGCTCGCGGACCTCGCGTCGTCGACGGGAGGTGCCGTGACGGCGTCGGTCCTCAAGCGGACGCTCCTGCGCAAGGACCCGACGTTCAGCGAGGCCGACTACGGCTTCCGCACGTTCGGCGAGTTCCTGCGGTTCCTCGCCGACCGCGGGTTCGTCGAGCTCGCGACCGGTCCGGCCACGGGAGACCCGGAGGTGTCCCTGCCCGCGCAGGGCGACACGGACGCGACCTTCGAGCTCCTGCGCTCGGTCGTGCAGGAGGAGGGCGGGTCCGCGGCGCTGTCCGGGCTGAAGAACGCCATCCGCAAGAAGCGGCCGGACTTCAGCGAGAAGGCCCTCGGCTACCGCGGGTTCCTGCAGTTCTGCAAGGCGGCGCAGGCGGCAGGTGCCGTCGCCCTCGCGTGGGACGACGACGCCGACGACTACCTCGTCACGGTGGCCTGACCGGACGGCTCACACCGTCTCGACGACGCCGTCCTGCGGCCCGTCCGTCCGTCGGTCGGCAGGCAGGTCGGCGTCGTCGCGGTCCCGTCCGAGCCGGCTCGCGACCATCGGCAGGACGATCACGGAGAGCACCCCGGCCCCGACGAGCGCGGCGCCGGTCCGTGAGCTCATCGCCCCGTCGTCCACGGCGAGCTCGGTGAGGGCCACGAGGACCGGGAGCGCCGTCGCCGAGTAGAGGGCCGTCTGGGCGCGCTCGCGCGCGGGCAGGTCCCGACGGAAGAAGAACAGCACCGGGCCGCCGCGGACGAGGAGCATCAGCGCGAGGATGAGGAGCGGCAGGGCCGGCGCGGCGACGATCGAGTCGACGTCGAGGCCCATGCCGGAGCTGACGAAGAACACGGGGATGAAGATGCCCCACGCGACGACGTCGAGCTTCTCCTCGAGCCGTCGCACGTCGCCCGGGGCCCACCGCCGCAGGACCATGCCACCGACGAACGCCCCGAGCACCGCGTCGAAGCCCATCGCCGCCGCGGTCGCGAGGAGGGCGACCAGCAGCAGGACGGTCAGGCGCAGCGTGCTCTGCCCGGTGCCGTGCTCCGACGCCTCGAGGAGGCGCGAGCCCGCGGGCGCGTGGACCTGCGCCGGGAGCACGGAGAGGCCGATCGCGACGGCACCGAAGAGCACGAGCAGGACGGCGGCGGCCCCCGTCTGGCGCGTCCCGAGGAGCAGGGCCATGGCGACGATCGGGGCGAGCTCGCCCACCGCGCCGTTGACGAGCACGGTCCGCCCCAGGCGCGTGCCGAGCCGGCCCGCGTCGCGCAGGATCGGCAGGACGATCCCGAGCGCCGTCGTCGTCAGGGCGATCGCGCCCGCGGCGAGCGCGTGGACCGTGTCGTGCTCGAGGAGCAGGAGGGCGACCAGCGCGCCGAGCAGGAGCGAGGTCAGCCACGCGGCGCCCGCCCTGCGGCCCTCCCGCTCGCGCAGCACGCTGGGCTCCAGCTCGTACCCGGCCAGGAGGAAGAGGAACCCCATGCCGAGGTCCGAGAGCAGGACCACGTCGTCCGGGCCGGCGACGCCGAGCAGCTGAGGCCCGATGACGACGCCCCCGAGCAGCAGGAGCACCACCTGGGGGAGCCGGGCGCGCGCCGGCATCAGCCCCGAGAGCAGCGGGGCGAGGAGCGCGACGACGAACACGGGGACGAGCGGCGCGTACTCGTTCACGGCGACTCCCTGGGCGGCGGACGGCGGCACCAGCATGGCGCACCGGCCCGCAGGGCGCGCGGGCGGAGCGCGCTGGCGGCCGCAGGCTCCGTGGTTGACCTCGCGCCCCGACGGGTCCTACCGTCCAGAGGAGCCGCGGCGCACCGCCGCCGGCCCCTGGATCGGCAGACAGGACCACTGAGCCGGCGCCTGTGGCGTCGCTGTGGCGCCGCCCGACCCGCCACCGGTGACGCGACGACCAGCCACCAGGAGTCCTCATGACCCGTCTCTGGATCCGCGACCCGCTCGGCGTCTTCACCGCGGACGACACCCCCGACGCCCCCGACGCACGCGGCGGGATCGTCGTCGAGGAGGGCGTCGTCGCCGAGCTCGTCCCGGCGGGCGGTGCACCCGCGACGCCCGTCGACGAGACGTTCGACGCGTCGCAGCACGTGCTCACGCCCGGCCTGATCAACACGCACCACCACTTCTACCAGACCCTCACGCGCGCCTGGGGGCCCGTCGCCGACGCCCCGCTGTTCCCGTGGCTCCAGCGGCTCTACCCCGTGTGGGCACGCCTCACGCCGCGCGACCACGAGCTCGCGACGACCGTCGCGCTGGCCGAGCTGCTCCTGTCCGGCTGCACGACGGCGGCCGACCACCACTACGTGTTCCCCGACGGGCTCGACGACGCGATCGACATCCAGGTCGACGTGGTCCGGCGCCTCGGCGTGCGGGCGACGCTCACCCGGGGGTCCATGACGCTCGGCGAGGACGACGGCGGCCTGCCGCCCCAGTCGGTCGTGCAGACCCTCGACGTCATCCTCGAGGACTCGCGCCGGCTCGTGGAGACGTACCACGAGCGCGGCGCGGGCGCGCAGGTCCAGATCGCGCTCGCGCCGTGCTCGCCGTTCTCCGTGACCACCGAGGCCATGCGGGAGAGCGCCGCGCTCGCCGAGGCGCTCGACGTGCGCCTGCACACCCACCTCGCCGAGACGATCGACGAGGAGGACTTCTGCCGCGAGCGCTTCGGGCTGCGCACCGTCGACTACCTCGAGTCGGTCGGCTGGCTCACCGACCGCGCCTGGCTGGGCCACGGCATCCACTTCGACGACGACGAGGTGCGCCGGCTCGGTGCGGCGGGCACCGGCGTCGCGCACTGCCCGACGTCGAACATGCGCCTCGCGTCCGGCACCGCGCGGGCCGTCGAGCTCGAGGACGCGGGCGCGCCCGTCGGCCTCGGCGTCGACGGCTCGGCGTCGAACGACGCGTCGACGATGATCCTCGAGGCCCGCCAGGCGCTCTACCTGCAACGGCTCAGGTACGGCGCCGACCTCCCCGTCACGCGCGCGCTGGGCTGGGGCACGCGCGGGTCCGCGCGCGTCCTCGGCCGGGACGACGTCGGCGTGCTGGCCGTCGGCAAGCAGGCCGACCTCGCGCTGTGGCGGCTCGACGAGCTGCGCTTCTCCGGGACGCACGACCCCGTCGCCGCGCTCCTGCTGTGCGGTGCGGACCGCGCGGACCGCGTCATGGTGGGCGGCGCGTGGCGCGTCGTGGACGGCACGATCCCGGGCCTCGACCTCGGTGCGCTGGCCGCCGAGCACTCCGCCGCCGCGCGGCGTCTCGTCGGGGGGTGAGCCGTGGCCGCTCCCGCCAGGCCCACCACGACCCGCCGCCGCCCCGCTCCGGTCCCCACCCTCCGCTCGGCCGTCACGTCTGCGTCGCCGCAGGCCACGGACGAGTTGGGGAGCGGGACTTGACACACGTCACACTTGGGGTTCGAATGGTGGAAGTACTTTTCCGCCCAGCGGAACGATAGCCGACGAGGAGGTCCGCTATGAATGCGCGAGCCCAGAAGGTCGCGGACGACGCCGAACGCCGTCCGGTACGCCCCGAGGACGAGCGGCTGCCCCTCGGGGCGACGTTCGGGTACGGGTTCCAGCACGTGCTCACGATGTACGGGGGGATCATCGCGCCCCCGCTCATCGTGGGCGCGGCCGCGGGGCTCACGGGCGCCGAGATCGGCACGCTCATCGCGGCGTCGCTGTTCATGGGCGGTCTCGCGACGATCCTGCAGACGATCGGCATCCCGTTCTTCGGGTCGCAGCTGCCGCTCGTCCAGGGCGTGTCGTTCGCCGGCGTCTCGACGATGGTCGCGATCGTCGGCGGCGGGGGAGGGATCCCCGGCGTCCTCGGCGCCGTGCTCGTCGCCTCGGCGGTGGGGCTGCTCATCACGCCGTTCTTCGCGCAGGTCATCCGGTTCTTCCCGCCGGTGGTGACGGGCGTCGTCATCACGACGATCGGGCTCACGCTCATGCCCGTCGCGGCGAACTGGGCGATGGGCGGCAACGCGGAGTCGCCGGACTACGGCTCGGTGAGCAACATCGGCCTCGCGGCGCTGACGTTCGCGATCGTCATCCTGCTCTCCAAGGTCGGCAGCGGGACGGTCTCGCGGCTGTCGATCCTCCTCGCGATCGTCCTCGGGACGCTCGTCGCCGTCCTCACGGGCCAGGCCGACTTCTCGGGCGTGAGCGACGGACCGGTCGCCGCGTTCCCCTCGTTCCTCGGCTTCGGCGCCCCGACGTTCGAGATCGCGGCCATCGTCTCGATGCTCATCGTCATCCTCGTGACGCTCACCGAGACGACGGCCGACATCATCGCGGTCGGGGAGATCGTCGGCACCAAGGTCGACCGCAAGCGCATCGCCAACGGTCTGCGCGCGGACATGGCGTCGTCGGTGGTCTCGCCGTTCTTCGGGTCGTTCACGCAGTCCGCGTTCGCGCAGAACGTCGGCCTCGTGGCGATCACGGGCATCAAGTCGCGGTTCGTCGTCTCGGCAGGCGGCGCGATCCTCGTGGTCCTCGGCCTGCTCCCGGTGCTGGGACGCGTCGTCGCGGCCGTCCCGACGCCGGTCCTGGGCGGCGCGGGCATCGTGCTCTTCGGCTCGGTCGCCGCGTCGGGCATCCGCACGCTCGCCAAGGTCGACTACTCCAACTCGGCGAACCTCATCATCGTCGCCGCGTCGATCTCGTTCGGCATGATCCCCATCGCGAAGCCCGACTTCTACGACCAGTTCCCCACGTGGTTCGGCATCATCTTCCACTCCGGGATCAGCTCGGCCGCGATCATGGCGATCCTGCTCAACATCCTGTTCAACCACATCAAGGCCGGGACGCCCGACAAGCCGTCCGTCTTCGCCGAGGGCGCCGAGCGCGGCGCGAGCTCGGTGGACGACGAGGACCTCGAGGACCTCGAGGACGACGGCGTGCTCAACGGGTCCGCGGGACGGCGCACCGCCGCGCCGGGGACGTCCACCGGCCCCGCCGCCGACCGGGGCACGACGCCGGCCGTCGGCTCGGACGGTTCCCCGGGCGGTCGACCGCCCGCGGCACAGCACGGTGAGGCGGGGCACGCGGCACCGGCGCCGCGCACCCCGACGCCCGAGGTGTCCTGACACCGGGCACAGGAAGACAGGTCGGCCGTCCGGGACGGCCGACCTGTCTCCGTGACCTCAGTCGAGCGGCAGGGAACCCGCCACGGGTCCTCTCAGCCCCCCGAGCAGACCGACCACGGGGAGCCGCCGCCCATCCAGCTGATGAACGGGTACAGCATGGCGTAAGCAATGCATCCCATCGTTCGCACCTTCCTGTCGTCGCGAGCTGATGACGAACCGAATGTACGTGCCGTCCCCCGTTCCGTCGCGGCGACGGGCGGACCACCGGGTGCTCCGAGGTCGTCGGCGCCCGGCCGGGCCCGGACCCGCGGTGCCGGCGGGAGTCGGGTAGCGTCGGACGTCGGCCGACCGGCCCGACCCCCTCCCACCGCAGGACCTCATGAGCACCTCCATGCCCCCGTCCGACCGGACGCCCCGTCCCACGTCCTCCGACCGGCTCGGCCACGGCCTGCGTGCCCGCCACCTGACGATGATGGGCCTCGGCTCCGCCATCGGTGCCGGGCTGTTCCTCGGGTCGGGCGTCGGCATCGCGACCGCGGGGCCGGCGGTGCTCGTGTCGTACGCGATCGCCGGGGTCCTCGTCATCCTCGTCATGCGGATGCTCGCCGAGATGGCGAGCGCTCGGCCCGCGAGCGGGTCCTTCTCCGTGTACGCCGAGGAGGCGCTCGGGCCGTGGGCCGGGTTCGTCCTCGGCTGGCTCTACTGGTTCATGCTCGTCATGGTGCTCGGCGCGGAGATCACCGGGGCCGCCGTGATCGTCACCGGCTGGTTCCCCGGCGTGCCGCAGTGGGGCGTGGCGCTCGCCGTCGTGACGGTGTTCGCCGTCGTGAACCTGTGGGGCGTGCGGCAGTTCGGGGAGTTCGAGTTCTGGTTCGCGTTCGTCAAGGTCGCGGCGATCGTCGGGTTCCTCGTGGTGGGCGTCCTGCTCGTCCTCGGCCTGCTGCCCGGCACGGAGCCCGTGGGCACGAGCAACCTGCTCGGGCACGGCGGGTTCGCGCCCCAGGGCTGGGCGGGCGTCGCGGCGGGGCTCCTCGTCGTGGTCTTCGCGTTCGGCGGGATCGAGATCGTCACCATCGCGGCCGCCGAGGCCCGCGACCCGCGCACGGCCGTCGCGCGCGCCACGCGGTCGATCGTGTGGCGCATCCTCGTGTTCTACCTGGGCTCCGTCGCGATCATGGTGCTCGTCCTGCCCTGGGACTCGCCGCTCCTCGCGGAGAGCCCGTTCGTCGCGGTGCTCGACCTCGCGGGCCTCGCGGGTGCCGCGCGGCTCATGGAGGTCGTCGTGGTCGTGGCCCTGCTCTCGGCGTTCAACGCGAACGTCTACGGGACGTCGCGCATGGCGTACTCGCTCGCCGGGCGCGGCGACGGCCCGACGGCGCTGCGCCGCGTCTCGCGCCGCGACGTGCCGTGGGTCTCGGTGCTCGTGTCGGTGTTCTTCTCGCTCGTCGCCGTGGGCCTCAACTGGCTCGCCCCGGACGCCCTGCTCGGCATCCTCCTCAACGCCGTCGGTGCCGCGCTCCTCGTCGTGTGGGTGCTCGTCGCGGTGTCGCAGCTGCGGCTGCGCCGCCGGCTCGAGGCCGAGGCGCGCGCCGCCGGCGAGCCGCTGACGCTGCGCATGTGGGGCTTCCCGTGGCTCACGTGGGCGGTCCTCGTCGGGCTCGCGGCGCTCGCGGTCCTGATGCTCACCGACGACACCGCGCGCGCCCAGCTCGCGTCGACGGCCGGTCTCGTCGTCGTGCTCCTCGCCCTGTACGCGCTCACGCGGGGCGGACGCGCGCGACGGCTGGCCGCGGCGCCCGTGCCGACCCGCGACCGGCCGGGCGCGACCGACTGAGGCGGGGACGCCGTCGTGCACCGGCGTGCACGGCGTCGTCGCAGGTCGCGTCGCGTGTGCACGGGCGTGCGCGGACGACGGTGCACAATGAGCGGATGACCTACCGCGTCCTCAGGCTCCTCCTGTCGCTGCTCGCGTACGTGCTGCTGCGACCCCAGGTGACCGGACGCAACAACATCCCGCGCAACGGTGCGGTCATCCTCGCGAGCAACCACCTGTCGTTCATCGACTCGCTGCTCATCCCGATCGTCGCGCCGCGGCACGTGACGTTCCTCGCCAAGGCGGAGTACTTCGAGGGACGCGGCATCAAGGGACGGCTGTCGCGGTGGTTCTTCACCACGATCGGCATGATCCCCGTGCAGCGCGACGACCCGCGCGCCGGCCAGCGCTCGCTCGAGGACGCGCTCGAGGTGCTGCAGCGCGGTGGCGCGTTCGGCATCTACCCGGAGGGGACGCGCTCGCGCGACGGCAAGCTGCACCCGGGCCGGACCGGCGTCGCGTGGCTCGCGCTCGCCGGGCACGCGCCCGTCGTCCCGGTCGCGGTCCGCGGCACGGACAAGGTCCAGCCGGTCGGGGCGCGCCTGCCGCGCATCCACCGGGTGCAGGTGCACTTCGGCAAGCCCATCGATCCGCAGCGCCAGCTCACGGCCGGGACCCGTCCGGCGCAGGCGCGTCGCGAGCTGACCGACGAGGTCATGGCGTCGATCCACCGCATGAGCGGCCAGGAGCTCGCGGCCTGACCGCCCCTCCGCCGAGCACGAGCGCTCGCCGAACACGACCTGACGGTCGTTCTGGTGCCCTTCGCGACCCTCAGGTCGTGCTCGACCGCGCGCGACGTCGTGCTCGTCAGCCGATCGAGCTGAGCCCGAACGCCGTCGCGAAGCCCAGCACGGTGACGAGGCCCGTCACCGGCCCGCCGAACTCGGTGGCCTCCGGGATCATCGTGTCGACGAGCATCGTGAGCAGCGCGCCCGCGGCGAACGCCTGCGTGACCGCCACGACGGCCGGTGACGCGCCGTCGAGCGCGAGGTAGCCGAACCCCGCGGCGAGGGCGGACACGACCGTCGTCGACCCCCACAGCATCCACAGCTGCGAGGGCCGCGTGCCCGACTTGAGCAGGCCCGACGTCGCCGCCATCGCCTCGGGCAGGTTGGACAGGAACACGGCGGCGAGCATGGCGACGCTCACGCCGCCGCCGCCGATGAGCGTCGCGCCGAGGACGACCGACTCGGGGATCCCGTCGAGCACGGTGCCGAGCGCGATCGCGGCGCCACCGCTGCCGCCCGCGGCCTGGACGGTGTGCCGCTGCACGCCGGTCGAGCGCTTGCGGCCCTCGCCGCCCAGGTTGTCGATCACCCGGTCGCCCACGAAGAACGTCAGCGCACCGCCCGCGAGACCGGCGAGCAGCAGCCACCCGCTCACGCTGCGCGAGGCGTCCTCCACGAGGTCGTAGGCGACGGCGCTGATGAGCACGCCCGCGCCGAAGGCCATGACGAGACCGACCGCCCGCTGCCCGGGCGGGCGCCACAGCACGACCGCCGCGCCGACCAGCAGCGACGAGCTCGCGAGCAGCCCCCACCAGAAACCCTCCATGGGACCAGTGGACCAGCGCGGCGCACGGACCGCGCGACGGGTGCTCGACGGCGTCGCTCACCCGGGCGGGGGAGGCGGCCCACGCGTGGCCCGGGGCAGGATGAGGCGTATGACGCAGGGGACCCGCCGGGGCGGCGGTGACACGGCGCAGCGGCTGACCGCGCCGCTGCGCAGCGCGTCGACCGTGCGCGCGGGCGTGTATCTCGTGATCGGCGGGGTCGTCGCGGGCGCGTACCTCGTCCTCGTGACGGGCTTCGTGCAGATGTTCGCGTCGACGCAGACGCCGCGTGTCGCCGCCGGGGTCCTCGCCGTCCTCTCGGCGGTGATCGCCGGCACGCCCCCGTTCCTCGCACCGGTGCGGGCGCTGGAGATCGCGGCGGTGCGGACGTTCCTCGACCTCGACCTGCCGGCGCCTGCCGGCGACGCGCACCCGAGCGCGGCGACCCGGTGGCGGGCCGCGGCCTGGTACGCGCTGCACCTCGCGCTCGGTGCGGCCGTGCTCGTCGTCGTGCTCCTGGCGGTCCCGGTCGCGACGCAGCTCGTCCTGTCCGCCCTCGGGGTCGAGCCCGTCCTGCTCACGGACTGGCGCCCGTGGGAGCGCGTGCCGTCGTGGGCCGGCACGTGGCCCCTCGCGCTGCTCGCGCTCGTCCTGCTGCTCGCGCTCCCGTACGTGACCGTGGCCGCTCGCGCGCTCCTGCGCCAGGCGGCGTGGCCGCTGCTCGGCCCTGACCAGTCCGAGCGCATCGCGGAGCTCGAGGCCGCGGCGGACCGCGACGCCGAACGTGGCCGGCTCGCACGGGAGCTGCACGACTCCGTCGGCCACGCGCTCACCGTCACGACACTCCAGGCGGCGGCCGCGTCGCGCCTCCTCGACACCGACCCCGACGCGGCCCGGCGCGCGCTCGCGGCGATCGAGGAGACGGGTCGCACGGCGATGGCCGACCTCGACCACGTCCTCGGCCTGCTGCGGGCCGACGCGGGCGTCGGTGCCCCGCGGTCGCCCGCCCGCACCCTCGCGGACCTCCCCGCGCTGCTCGACGACGCCCGGCGGGCGGGCGCCGACGTCACGTTCGTCGCACCGTCCGGGCCGACGCGTCGCGCCGGCCGCGGGGCCGTGCGCGCACCGCTCCCCCCGGACCTCGACGCGGTGCCGCGCGCGACGTCCCAGGAGGCGTTCCGCGTCGTCCAGGAGGCGTTGACCAACGCGATGCGGCACGCCCCGGGCGCTCCTGTCGAGGTGTCGGTCGACGTGGTGCGCGTGGCGGACCCCGACGACCGGCGCGCGCCGCGCAGCCCCGGCGTCCCACCCGGCTCCCTGCGCGTCGAGGTGCGCAACCCGCTCGGTCCGGCGGGCCGTCGTCGGGCGGGTGGTGGACGCGGCCTGGCCGGGATGCAGGAGCGCGTCCGGCTCCTGCGGGGTGAGCTGGTCGCAGGGCCGGACGACGCCGTGTGGGTCGTGCGCGCGACGTTCCCCCGGGGAGGGCCGGACGCGTGACCGACGCCGTGATCCGTGTCGTGCTCGTCGACGACGAGCCGCTCGTGCGCACCGGGCTGCGCGCGATCCTCGAGGCCGAGCCGGACCTCGAGGTCGTCGGCGAGGCCGGGGACGGCGTCGAGGTGCCGCGCGTCGTCGCCGCGACCCGGCCCGACGTCGTGCTCATGGACGTGCGCATGCCGCGCGTCGACGGGATCGCGGCGACGACGGCGCTCCTGGCGCGCGACGCGGCCCCGCGCGTGCTCGTCGTCACGACGTTCGAGAACGACGACCACGTGCTCGACGCGCTGCGCGCCGGCGCGCACGGGTTCCTGCTCAAGCGCGCCCGGCCCGAGGAGGTCGTGCAGGCGGTGCGCGTCGTCGCGCGCGGCGAGTCGCTGCTCTTCCCGGACGCCGTGCGACGCCTCGCGACCGCCCGGCCTCCCGCCGGGGACGGGCTGCGCGGCGCGCGTCTCACCGATCGCGAGGGCGAGGTGCTGCGGCTCATGGCGACCGGGCTGTCGAACGCCGAGATCGCCGGGGAGCTGTACCTCGGCGTCGAGACCGTGCGCACGCACGTCGGCAACCTCCTCGCCAAGCTGGGCGTGCGGGACCGCACCCAGGCCGTCGTCCGGGCGTACGAGTCGGGGTTCGTCCGGGCCGGCTGAGTCGCGGCCTCGCGGGGAGCCCGGTTCCGCCGCGGTCGTACCGCGGTGTCGCGAGCGGTGCCGCGGTGCGACGATCGGTGGATGGACCTCACCGTGCTCACGCAGCCGACCCGCACGTCCGTCCCCGCCACGGTCGCGCGCGTCGCGCTCGGCCTCGCGCTCGTCGGGGCGGGCGTCAGCCACCTCACCGTGGCACGCGAGGAGTTCCAGGCCCAGGTGCCGGGCTGGTTCCCGGTCGACGAGGACGTGACCGTCCTCGCGTCCGGCGCGGTCGAGATCGCGCTCGGTGCGTCGCTCGTCGTGCTGTCGCGGTGGAAGGTCGCCGTGGGGCTGGTCGCGGCGGCGTTCTTCGTCGTGATCTTCCCCGGGAACGTCGCGCAGTGGATGGAGGGGAAGGACGGGTTCGGTCTCGACACGGACGCGAAGCGCCTCGGCCGGCTGTTCTTCCAGCCCGTGCTCGTCGCCTGGGCGCTGTGGTCGACGGGTGCGCTGCGCGCCCTGCGCCGCGCCCGCGACTGAGGGTCACCCGACCGGGGGAGGGGCGTCACCGCGGCGGGTGATCCCTGCGGCCTCGTGCGGGACGAGGGTCGGGTCATGAGCACACGACACCCCGAAACCCGTCCCGTCCCCGGCGAGCCCGCCCCGACCGCTCCCGACCGTCCGCCGGCACCGAACCCCCAGCGGCCACGCCGTGCCGAGCCGGCCGACCGTGCCCGTCGGGCGCGCGGTACCTGGATCGGCCCGACCGCCGCGCTGTGGTGGGTGGTGGGTGCCGTCGTCGCGCTCGCCGTCACGCTCGCAGGCGGCACGCTGCCGGTCGGCGACGCCGACGCCACCGGGTTCAGCGCGCTCACCGCCGTCCGCGGCGCGAGCCTCACCCCGTGGGTCGCCGTCCTCGCGCTGACGGGCGCGGCGCTCGCGGCGTGGACCTGGCGCGGCGGCCGGTCCCGGCCCGTGGCGCGGGGCGTGCGCCTCGCGACCTGCGCCGCCGTTGGCCTCGTCCTCGCGGGTGCCGTCGCACTGGTCGACGCGTCGATCCTCGCCCGGCTCGGCTACCTCCCGGTCACCGCGATCATGGCGCCGTTCGACGCGGAGCTGCGCGCAGCGTTCGCCGAGTTCCTCACCCCCGGCGTGCTGCTGCAGCTCGCGGTGCTCGCCAGCGCGGGGCTGCTCGCGGCGTCGACCACGCGGTTCGCGCGCCGAGCGGTCGGCGCGTGCGAGTCGTGCGGCCGTCGGCACGACGGCCCCGACCCGGCCTGGACGACGCCCGCGTCCGCCGCCCGCTGGGGCCGGGTCGCCGCGCTCGTCGCCGCCGCGATCCCGCTGTTCTACGCCGTGACCCGCATCGCCTGGGTGCTCGGCATCCCGCTCGGCTTCTCGGCCGACGACGTCGCGGCACTCGCCGGGGACGACGCCTGGATCGCGGCGCTCGGCCTGGGCGGCTTCGCGCTCGTGGGCGCCGTCCTCACGCTCGGACTCTTCCAGCACTGGGGCGAGGTCTTCCCCCGCTGGATGGTCGGCCTCGCGGGCCGTCGCGTCCCGGTCAACCTCGCGGTGGTCCCCGCGACGATTGTGGCCGTCGCGGTCCTCCCGGCCGGTCTGTCGCTCATCGCCCTCGGCGTGAGCGACTCGAAGCTCGCGCTCACGGCCGACTCGTGGGGCGCCGTCGGCCCGGCGCTCCTGTGGCCGCTGTGGTCCGTCGCCCTCGGCGCCGCGACCTACGCCTACTGGCTCCGCCGCCGCGGCGCGTGCGTCGTGTGCGGCCAAGGCTAGCCCCCGGGGTCGCCGACCACGACCTGGGGGTCGTTCTCCGCGTGAGAACGGCCCCCAGGTCGTGCTCGGCGGCCGCGCTACTGCGGCTCGACGGGTCCGTCCTGGCTGGCGACGAGTTCGCCGCAGCTCGTCTCCTGGGCGGTCGTGACGACCGCGTCCTCCGGGCCGGCGCCCGTCGCGACGGTCTCCTCCTGGCCGTTCGTCGCCGTGCGGGCGTCGGTGTCGAGGTCCACGAAGGTGCGGTCGACGGTGAAGGAGGTGCCGTCGTCGGACACGGCGTCCAGGCCCGCGAGCCGCAGCTCGCCGCCCTGCTCCGTGCAGCCGACGCCGGTGCCGAACCCCGTGAAGCCCTTGTCGAACGTGTAGGCCTCGCCCTGGACGTTCTGCGTCGGGGCCACCGCGCAGCCGGCCGCCGAGAGGAGCAGCACCTCGCGGCCCGTGTCGACGAGGGCGATCGGAGAGGTCCCGTCGCCCGCCGCGACGAGCTGCACGATCGCGCTCGCGGGCTGGGGGCTCGCCGACCCGATCGGCGCGGAGAACGTCGCGCCCGACGCCGTCGTGATGCCGAAGGCACGGTCGGCGCCCCCGGTGATCCAGGCGGTGTCGGGGCGGCCGTCGCCGTCCACGTCGACGATCTCGTGCGTGTCCGCGCCCTCCGGCGGGCCGTCGCCCTCGGCCGGGCAGCCCTCGGCGGCGGGGGCCGACGTCGTCGGGCTGTCACTCGGCGACGAGGTCTCGGTCGGCGACGCCGACTCGCTCGCGGTGTCCGACGGCGCGGGCGACGCTGCGGGCTCGCCGTCCGTGGGCCGGTTGACGAGCCACACGACGAGCGCGACGACGAGCACCGCGACGACGGTCAGCACGATCCACGGCCAGGTCCGCCGGGTCTGGTCGGTCTCCGAAGGGTCGGGACCGGCGGGTGGTGGGGCGGAGCTCGGCGTCATCATGTCCTCAGGCAACCACCGGCCTGCCGCCGCGGCATCCGGGCAGCCGCGGCGCGCGGACGCGCGCCGACCCGCCGGCTGCCCTCGACCGGTCGTCTAACCGGGCGGGTGCGCCTGCTCGGCGAGCTCGGCGAGGGCGGTGAGCCGCGCGGACCAGAAGGCCTTGAGCGGCGCGACGTCGTCCGGCGAGCGGAGGCCGCCGTGCTGCACGCCGACCCGGACCTTGCCCGCGGGGCTGCCGTCGGCCGCACGCGGCTGGTAGAGCCCGACCGTCACGCGTCCCGGCCGGTCCGGCGGTGCGCCCAGCGCGCCGACCGGCCACGCGAGCCGCACGGACGACGTGGGCGTGGCGCCGAGCACCTCGAGCCGCTCGCCGGCACCCACCTCGTCGAGGGCGGCGTCGAGCCACCGCGCGCGCGAGGAGTCGTCCGCGACGAGGGCGTACACCTCCTCGACCGACCCCACGACGGACCGGCTGGGGGAGACCTCGTAGGTGCCGTCGGACCGCTGGCCGGGCGCACGCATCCCGCGCTCCTGCTCGTACGCGACCGTGAGCGACTGCGCCCACCAGCCGTCGACGCCCTGCTCCTCGACGAGCCACGCGGCGATGTCCCGGTGGGTCCACGTCGTCGCGTCCTGGGCGTCGAGCAGCGCGAACCACGTCGCGCGGGGTTGTCCCGTCGCGGTGGCGACGGCGTCGTCGCCGAGGGCCTCGGTGTGCCGTCGGACGCCTCCGGTGCTCATGCTCCCAGCGTCCCACCACCCCCTCGGCGGTGCATCACTCAGCGGCGGTAGTCCGCCAGCGCCGTGGCGAGCGAGCGCGCGAGCGCCGCGCCGTCGGGACCCTGCGCCGCGGGCACGGGCGCCTCGTGCTCGGGACGGTGGGCGTCGTCCCCGGGCGTCGGCAGGGGGGAGCCGTGGGAGAGCACCTGCTGCGTGGGCGTGAGCTGGCGGATCGCGATCGCGGCGACGTGGTCGGGGTGCAGGCGCGCGGCGCGCGTGTAGATCTCGGGGTCGTGCTGGCCGTCGTCGCCGATCAGGAGCCAGTCGACGTCCGGGAGCTCGCGCACGAGCCGGTCGATCGACGTGTTCTTGTGCTCGCGGCCGCTGCGGAACCACCCCGTGTTGGTGGGGCCCCAGTCGGTGAGCAGCAGCGGGCCCGGCGGGTAGGCGTTGCGCTGGAGGAAGCGGCGCAGGTTCGCCGCGGTGTTCCACGCGCCCGTCGACACGTACACGAACGGCGTGCCGGGGTTCGCCGAGGCGATGCCCTGGTAGAGCACGGCCATGCCGGGCACCGGGACCCTGGCGCTCGAGTGCCGGACGAACGTGTTCCACGCGGCGAGCAGCGGTCGCGGGACCGCGGTCACCATCGTGGTGTCGTCGATGTCGGAGACGACCCCGAGCCGTCGGCCGTCCGCGACGACCAGGACGCGGCCCGTCACGAGCTCGCCCGACGCGGGCCGGAACGTGACGTCGTGCCAGCCCGGGGGGAGGTCGACCTCGACCGTGACGTCGAGATAGCCCGAACGGTCCGAGCAGACGTCGACCACCGTCTCGCCGACGTAGACCCGCACCTCCTCGCGCGACGCGGGCGCGGTGAAGAAGTAGCGCCAGCCACGCCGGTCCGCGGTCGTCGCGGGGTCGAAGGCGGGGCTCGCGAGCAGGACCCGCCCGAGGACGCGCACGCGGCGCGTGCTCCCGTACCCCGTGAAGGGCTCGACGCGCGGGCGCCACCCGCGGGACTTCTGGAACCGGGAGACGACGGCGCGCCACCGGTCCTCGAGGCGGGCCGCCCGGTGCGGGCGCTGGCTCCTGGACGGCTCGGTGGTGACGGAGGGTGCGGTGGCGGTCTCTGGCATGAGCGGTTCGGGCGTCTCCGTTCGGGGGTGGGCAGGTCAACACTGTCACAGCGTCCCTCCGCGCGCGGCCGGGGGACGCGGCGGCCCGGTTCTTCGCGTGCGGGTGCCTCGTGCTCGTCCTAGCGTGGCCGCGTGGCCGACGACGCGACCGACCAAGACCCCCGCGAGACCCACGAGCTGCCGGGGCGTGCGGCGCCGGACGGCGTGAGCGACGCGACGGTCGACGCCCTGGGCGCCCTCAGCGAGGCGCTCGAGACGACGGAGCGCGCGCGGGGGCACCTCTACGCGTTCCACCAGCTCACGGGCGAGGCGGACCTCGCCCTGGGCGACGCCGTGGAGAAGCTGCGGGCGGCGGGGCACGACGAGGTCGCCGACCGGGTCGAGGCGGACCTCGTCGGACGCAACGTCGTGTCGGGTCGGTGGACGTTCCAGCTCGTCGAGGAGTACGACGACGGCTACTGGTCGGCGTTCCGCGCGCACGAGCGGAAGGCACGCGACGAGCTCGCGGGCGGCGTCCGGCACCTGTTCGAGGCACGGATGAAGCAGGACCGGCGGTCGGCGGGCCGCGCAGGTCATGAAGCAGGGCCGGTGGCCCCGGCCTGACCGCGCCCGGGTCAGAGCGCTGACCGCTCCCGGTCAGACGGCCCGGAGCGACGACTCCTTGTGCGCGGCGCGGGCGCCGCTCTTCTCCGACTCGACGATCCAGTACGGGTCGTCGTCCGTGGGGACGAAGGCCTGGCCGTCGTGCTCGAAGCGCGTGGTGCGCTTCTCGACGGCCGTGCCCGTGGTCCGGCCCTGCGACGTGTTCCACGAGACCCGATCCCCGCGCGAGATGCTCATCCGTGGACCGTAGGCCGATGAGTCCGCGCTCGCTCGCCGGTCCCAGGGAAGACCGACGAGAGGACCCGACGTGACCACCACCCCTGACGACGACCTCGACACCCGAACCGTCGCCGCCGCCCCCGCGCCGGACCTCGGCAGCACCGTGGAGACGCCCGGCGACCCCGACGGGACGCTGGTCCCCGGCTACAGCTCGCCCGGCGCGCGCGCGGTGCCGTGGGAGACCGTGCGACGGACGCTCGAGCGCGCCGAGATCTCGTGGATCTCGACGGTGCGCCCCGACGGGCGTCCTCACGTCACGCCGTTGATGACCGTCGTCGCGGACGGGTGCCTCCACGTCACCACGGGCCCCGAGGAGCGCAAGGCCCGCAACCTCGCGGAGAACCCCCACGTCGTGCTCACCACCGGCACCAACGCGTACGTCGACGCGCTCGACGTGGTCGTGGAGGGCGAGGCGGTGCGCGTGACGGACGACGCCGCGCTGCACCGCCTCGCCGAGCGGTGGCGGTGCAAGTACGGCGACGAGTGGGCGTTCACCGTGCGCGACGGGTCGTTCCGGCACGCCGACGGTGGCGAGGCCCTGGTCTTCGCCGTCCGGCCCGACGTCGTCTTCGCGTACGAGCGGACGGCGGAGCACGCCGCGATGCGCTGGCGGTTCGGTGACGGCGGCGAGGCACGCGCGGCGGGTGCCTCATGACGGGCGACGCCGCGGCGGCGGCGCGCGACGAGCTGGTCGGCCGGCTCCGGGCCCTGCTCGCCGACGAGCCGTCGGTGCGCGAGGTGTCGATGTTCGGCGGTCGGTCCTTCATGGTCGACGACGCGCTGGTCGTCAGCGCGCTGCGTGGCGGAGACCTCCTCGTCCGTGTCGACGCCCGCCGTCACGACGAGCTCGTCGCGCGTCCGGGTGCCGCGCGGGCCCAGATGGGCGCGGGCCGCGACATGGGGCCCGGGTGGGTCGCGGTCGACGCCGCCGCCGTCGTCGGCGACGGCCTGTCGTCCTGGCTCGGCGTCGCGCTGGAGCACCACCGGGCCGCGACGGCAGGGCCGGCCGAGGACTAGGGCGTGTCTCCTAACCCAGCGGTGAGGCTCGCGGCAGACTCGCGGCCGTGAGTCGTTTCCAGGTCTTGACGGACGAGCAATGGGAGCGGATCGAGCCGTTGCTGCCGTCGAACGCGGGCAAGGTTGGTCGCCCGTTCGGTGATCACCGCACGGTGGTGGAGGGCATCGCCTACCGGTACCGGACCGGGATCCCATGGCGTGATCTGCCCCGCGAGGCTTTCGGGCCGTGGCAGACGGTGTGGAAGCGGCACAAGAAGTTCGCCGACGACGGGACGTGGGACCGCATCCTCGCGCACTTGATGGCCGAGGCCGACGCCGCTGGGCAGATCGACTGGACGGTGTCGGTGGACTCGACGATCAACCGGGCTCACCAGCACGCGACGAACACGAGGCGTCCGGAGCAGGACACAGGGGGCGTCGTCGAATCACAAGAAGTGCCGCGAGAGCGTCGTCCACAGTGAACCTGCAGGTCATGGCATCGGGCGGTCGCGTGGTGGGTTGACGAACAAGGTCCACCACGCGGTCGACGGGCGAGGACGTCCGCTCGCGGTGGTGGTCACACCTGGGCAGTCGCACGACGGGCGTGCGCTGGAGCTGGTGCTCGGCGACATCTGGGTACCGCGCCTGGGCGTGGGCCGTCCACGAACGACACCGGACGCGGTGCTCGGGGACAAGGCGTACTCCTCGCGCGGCACTCGGGAGATGCTGCGTCGGCGCGGCATCAAGGTCGTGATCCCTGAGCCGGCCGATCAGCAGGCGAACCGGAAGCGTCGCGGCGCCAAGGGCGGACGCCCGCCGAAACTCGACCGCGAGACCTACAAGCGGCGCAACGTCGTCGAGCGGTCCTTCAATCTGCTCAAGCAGTGGCGCGGCCTGGGAACCCGATACGACAAGCACGCGGTGATCTACCGCGCCGGCGCTGTCCTCGCCGCGATCGTCGCCTGGGTTCGCAGTGCGACCATTCAACGGTGACGACGAACCTGGGCCAGGGGTGGACGATCGAGCGCGTGCGCACCCACTCGGGTGACGCCAACGCCGAGGAGCTCTCTCTCGTTCGACACGCCTACCTCGACGATGGCAACGACCTCGTCCCGCTCATCCCACGCGCGATCGTCCAGGTCGGTGGGCTGATCCTCGTACGCCACGACGACAACTGGTACATGGGCGAACTTGCCGACGACGGCACCGCTATCTGCTGGAGCGCCTACGCGTCTGACCTCGGAGAGGCGATCGACGCGCTCTGACCCTAGTGAGCAGCCGTGCCTGGACACGATTGGGAGACACGTCCTAGTCCGGGATCGCGCCGGAGACGACGAGGTCGGCACGCGGCCGCGTCGCCTCGACGACGAGCGCGTTGCGGCCGTCGACCTCGTCCGCCCAGGCCGTCGCCGCCTCGACCGTGCGTCCGTGCCGTGTGTGGCGGTCGACGAGCCGTCGCCGGCGCTCCTCGTCGGTGGCGCGGCAGAACCACGCCTCGTCGAGCAGGTCGCGCACGCGAACCCACGGCTCCTCCGCCACGAGGAGGTAGTTGCCCTCCACGACGACGACCCGGTGCTCGGGACCCACGGCGATCTCGCCGGCCACGGGCTCGTCGACCTCGCGGTGGAACGACGGCGCGTACACCGGGTGGTCGACCTCGTCGCGCACACGGCGCAGCAGGGCGACGAACCCCCAGCCGTCGAACGTGTCCGGCGCGCCCTTGCGGTCGTGCCGGCCGAGCCGGTCGAGCGTCGCGTTCGCGAGGTGGAACCCGTCCATCGGCAGGTGCACCGCCTCGGGCCCGAGCGACTCCGCGAGCCGGACGGCCAGCGTGGTCTTGCCCGCGCCGGGGCTGCCGGTGATCCCGACCACGACCCGGCCGCCGTCCGCCCGGTCCTGCAGCGCGCGGACGCGTGCGACCAGCGCGCCCAGGTCCTCCACGTCGGTCTTCATGCCGCCAGTGTCCCGGAGAGGGACGACGGTTCGCGCGAGACGTATTGTGCACAACCGGGTTGTGCACCATGATGAGGAGGTGAGCACCGAGAGCCCGCCGACCGACGTCGGCGACATGGTCTGCTTCTCCCTGTACGCCGCGGCACGCGCGACGACGCAGGCCTACCGGGCGCTGCTCGCGCCGTGGGACCTCACCTATCCCCAGTACCTCGTCCTCGTCGACCTCTGGGTGCACGAGAGCCGGACGGTCGGAGAGCTCGGCGCCTGCCTGGGCCTCGACTCCGGGACGCTCTCCCCGCTCCTGCGCCGCATGGAGCGCGCAGACCTGCTCGTGCGGACGCGCGACGAGGCGGACGAGCGGGTCGTGGTGGCGCGGCTCACCGACCGCGGCCTCGCGCTGCGTGACGAGCTGGGCGACGTCCCCCGGCGCGTCTACGAGGGGATGGGGCTGGACCCCGAGGGAGCCCGTCGGCTGCGGGACGCGGTCCACGGGCTCACGGACGGCATGAGGGCCGTGACGACGGCGGCCCGTCAGGTCGGCTGAGCGCCCACCTCGACCGGCAGGTCCACCCTTCGCACCGGCCGGCCCTGCGCGCGACCGGGCCCGCCCACGACCGGGCCCACCTACGACCTCTCGCGCGAGAGTCCTCGCGCGAACCCCCGGGGCACGACCCCGAACCGACGAAAGGAACCGACATGGTCCCCCTCTACACCGCCGAGGCGCTCTCGACCGGAGGAGCACGCAACGGCAACGTCCGCACGAGCGACGGCGTGCTCGACCTCGACCTCGCCGTCCCGCGTGAGATGGGCGGCGCGGGAGGAGCGGCGAACCCGGAGCTCCTGTTCGCCGCCGGCTTCTCCGCGTGCTTCCACTCGGCCGTGCAGTCGGTCGCCCGGGCGCGCAAGGTCCCGCTCCACGACTCGTCCGTCGGCGCGCGCGTCCAGATCGGCCCCGACGGCGAGTCCGGCTTCCGCCTCGCCGTCCACCTCGAGGTCGTCCTGCCGGACGTCCCTCACGACGTCGCGCAGGAGCTGGTCGACGCGGCCCACCAGGTCTGCCCGTACTCGAACGCGACGCGCGGCAACATCGACGTCACGGTCTCCGTCGTGGAGGACTGACCGCAAGGTCCACCCCGGGTCGCGCGTGCTCGGCGAGACCCGGGGTCCCCTCACGAGGCCGCGAAGTCCTCCGGCCGGGTCCGCAGCTTCTCCGCGATCCGGGCGAGCGCCCGCTGGTCGGTGACCGTCAGCGGGTCGAGCACGTGCTCGCGCACGGACCGCACGTGCGCGGGGGCCGCCTCGCCCACCTTCGCCCAGCCCTCGTCCGTGAGGGCCGCGATCGTCCGTCGCCCGTCGTCCGGGTCGGGCTGGCGGTAGGCCCAGCCGCGGGCCTCGAACTTCTTCATGACGTTGGACAGGCGGGACAGCGAGCCGTTGGTCAGGTATGCCAGCTCGCTCATCACCAGCCGACGGTCCGGCGCCTCCGACATGTGGCTCAGCGTCAGGTACTCGAAGAGCGTCAGTCCGGCCGCGCGCTGGACGGCCGACTCCAGGCGGCTCGGCAGCAGGAGCATCAGGGATACGGCGCCCGTCCAGGCCTCCTTCTCGCTCGGGGAGAGCCAGCGCGGCTCGTCCTCGGCGTCCGCGCCGACCTGAGCTTCCTGGGTCGGTTCCGGCATGGACCCGACTCTAACAGCGCCGAATCACTTTTCGTGTGAAGTGAACCCGTGCTACGTTCAGTTCACACCTGAAGTGAAATCGAAGGAGCATCCCATGGTCACGCCCCAGTTCTTCGTCACCCCCGGCTACGGCGACATGATGCGTGAGCGCCTTCACTACCAGCAGGCGGTGCGCGTCGGCGACGTCGTCCACGTCTCCGGCCAGGGCGGCTGGGACGACGAGATCCGCTTCCCCGAGGACCTGGGCGACGAGATCGTCCGGGCCTTCGACAACGTCGAGCGCACTCTGGCGCTCGCGGGCGCCACGTGGCGCGACGTCGTCGCCGTCGACAGCTTCCACGTCCCCACGCGTCCGGACGAGATCGGCGACGAGCACACCGCGGTGATGGTCGAGCAGCTCCGTGAGCGCATGGGTGACCGCGCGCCGGTGTGGACCGAGATCGGCGTCGCCGCCCTCGGCGCCGTCGGCATGCGGGTCGAGATCCGGGTCACCGCGGTCGTGCCGGAGGGCGCCGGCTCCTGACCCCGCCCGACCGACCCGACCGAAGACTCCGTAGGGAAGGACACGCATGATGCGCATCCTCGTCACCTCCGTCCGTGGGAAGACCGGGTCGGCGCTGGCGGACCGGCTGGCGCCGCGGGACGACGTCGAGCTCCGGGGCGGGAGCACCGACCCCGCGCGGGTCACGCGCGACGGCGTCGTCCCGGTCGAGCTGTCCTGGGACGTCCCGGACGGGTGGGCCCGCGCCAACGCGGGTGTCGACGCGGTCTTCGTCGTCGTGCCGCTCCGGGCCGACGCTCCCGAGCTCGTCGCCTCGTACCTCGCGACGACGTCACGGTCCACCCACGTGGTCCTGCTCTCCGAGCGCGACCCGGCGCAGTCCGGACCGCAGGGCTGGTCCTCCCGCGTGGAGCACGCCGTCCGGACGAGCGGGCGGTCCTGGACCGTCCTGCGGCCCGGCTGGTTCATGCAGGTCATGAGGGACCCCCGGTTCCTGCGCGACCAGATCGCCGGCGGAGAGCTCGCCTTCCCGCACGCGGAGGCGCCCGTGGCCTGGACCGACGTGCGCGACATCGCCGAGGTCGCTGAGCTCGCCCTGCTCGACCGGCAGCATGCCGGCCGGACGTACGAGCTCTCCGGCCCGCAGGCCGTGCTCCACACCCGGACGGCGGAGCTCCTGTCCGCCGCGCTCGGCCGGCCGGTCGTCTACACCGAGCTCGGGGCCGCGGAGGCCCTGGACGGGCTCACCGGGTTCGAGCGGGAGCTGACCGCCCTCACGTACGAGCGCGTGCGCGCCGGGCACTTCGCCGTCGTCACGGACGACGTGCCGCGCCTGACGGGCCGGCCGGCGCGTTCCCTGGAGGCGTTCGTCGCCGACGCGGCGGCAGCCGGTGAGTGGTCGACCCCGTAGCCGCGGGCGCCGACCTCGGCGGCGCGAGTCCCGGATCGCCGACGTGCAGGTCCGGCGTCGAGCGCGGCCGTACCGTGGCCTCGTGGTGCCGCGTGACCTGGATCCCATGACGTCCCCCCGTGCCGTCGCCCGCTAGGGTCCGCCCATGGCCATCTACCCGTTCCTGATCCTCGCCTACGTCCTCGTCATCGCGACGGTGGCCGTCCTCGTCGTCTGGGCGCTCGTCCTGACGATCAAGCTGCTCCGCAGCGTGCTCGCGGAGCGCGAGGCGCGGGCGCGCGCGTGGGCGCAGGCGACCGTCGAGCCGCCGCGGTAGTCACCCCGCGGCTCAGTCGACCGCGGGGCCGAAGCGCTCCGTCTTCACACGTGCCGGGTCGTGGCCCAGCCCGACGAGCGTGCGCGACACCGCCTCGACGAACCCCGTCGGCCCGCACACGAAGCACGCGGGCTCGAGCTCGGGCGGCCACCCCCACGCGCCGAGCTCGGCGAGCGTGAGACGGCCAGGAGCGCGCCGGGAGTCGAGCGGCGCGGCGCGCGTGAAGGCGACGCTCACGTCGAGACCGTCACCCGCCCGCGCGAGGCGCGCGAGCTCGTCGGCGTAGAGCCTGTCCTCGGGCCGGCGCACGGAGTACACGAGGCGGAACGGCGAGCGGTCACCCTCGTCGCGGCGCGTCCGGAGCATCGCCATGAGGGGCGCGATCCCGGACCCGCCGGCGGCCAGGAGGACCGGGGTCCCGGCGTCGTGCTCGGGCGACCACACGAACCAGCCGCCGATCGGCCCGCGCACCTCGATCGTGTCACCCACGGTGAACCCGTCCGTGAGGTACCCGGAGACCTCGCCCCCGGGCACGCGCTGCACCGACACCTCCACGCGCGCGGTCGCCGCGGCGTCCGTGGCGGCGCTCGCGATCGAGTAGCTGCGCTCGGCCGTGTAGCCGTCGGCAGCGGTGAGGCGCAGGTCCAGGTGCTGTCCCGCGAGGTGCCCGGGCCAGTCGGGGACCTCGAGGACGAGGGTGCGCGCCGTCGGGCTCTCGGCCCACGCGTCGACGAGAGTGGCGACGCGCCAGCCCGACGGCATGGCGTAGCGCGCTCCCAGCCGGACGCCGCCGGGCTGCTCCGCGGCGCCCGGGAGCGCGGTGCCTCCGCCGACCCCGCCGGCCGCTCCCTCGGTCAGCTTCTCAGTCACCCTGGTACCTCTGCTCGCGCCACGGGTCGCCGAGGTCGTGGTAGCCGAGCCGCTCCCAGAAGCCCTGCTCGTCCATCGGCATGAGCGTGATCCGGTTGACCCACTTCGCGGACTTCCAGAAGTACAGGTGCGGCACGATGAGTCGCGCCGGGCCGCCGTGCACGGGGTGCAGCGGCGCGCCGTCGAACGTGTGGGCGATCCACGCCTTCCCGCCCAGCAGCTCCGCGACGGGGAGGTTCGTCGTGTACCCGCCGTAGCAGCCGACCATCGCGAAGTCGGCCGTCGACTCCACGTCGGCCAGGAGCGTGTCGAGGGAGACGCCGCGCCACGTCGTGCCGAACTTCGACCACCGGGTGACGCAGTGGATGTCGACCGTGGGCTCGTCCTGGGGGAGGCGCATGAGGTCGGCCCACGTCCACGTGTGCGTGGCGCCGGTCTCGGTGACGACGTCGAGCCGCCACGTGCTCGTGTCGACGCGCGGGGTGGGTCCCGCGGAGAGGACGGGGAACCCGGCCTCGACGTACTGCCCGGGCGGCAGGGCGACGCCCTGCGGCCTCGGCCGGCCCTGGAAGCCGGGGGTGAGGGTGCTCATGCCTCACGGTAGGCCGTGCGCGACGGCGCGTCATCCGTCAGGTGACCGGCTCGGCCCCCGGGGGCGACGCCACGAGCCGGACCACGGCGTCGCGCAGCCACGCGCGGTAGTCCTCGTCCGACCAGCCGGCGCCCGGGACGAAGTGGGTCCGACCCTCCGGGGCGAACACGTACGAGAGCGTCTCGGCCGCCCGCTCGCGCGAGGTGCGCAGCGTGAACCCGTGCGCGACGAGCAGATCGACGCTCGCGAGCACGGTGGACCGGCGGCGCTCGAGCAGCGCCTCGAGCTCTGCGGCGACCTGGTCGTCGCCGTGGGCCGCCGCGACGAACGCGGGCCACAGCCCCGCGACGCGCGCGTTCGCGTCGGCGACGAGCGCGACCATCCCGTCGAGGAAGGCGCCCGGGTCCGTCAGCGCCACGACGTCCCGGGCCTCGGGCCGGTCGGCGAGCGACTGCGGGCCCTCGGAGCCGCCGAACGTCAGCTCGAACGCCGCGAGGAGCAGGGCGCGCTTGGGGCCGTGCGCCTTGACCGTCTCGACGGAGACGCCCGCGCGGTCGGCGATGCGCGCGAGCGCCGTGCGCTCGTAGCCCCGCTCGGCGAACTCGGTCGCCGCGGCGCGCACCACCCGGTCGCGGGTGAGCGCGGCCTGCTCGGCGCGCAGGTCGGAGGAGTACGCACGAGGGACCACTATTGACTACCCCCTGAGGGTGATGAATACTTCGGACGGTTGATCGATCTTTCCACACGCCCGGACGGCCCGGTCCGCGCGTCACAGGCTCTCTCCCCCTGTAGCGCTCCCTACGAAAGGCACGACCGATGGCTTCCGTCCTGCTGTGCTCGACGCCCGTCCACGCCCACGTCACCCCCCTGCTCGCCGTCACGCGCAGCCTCGTCGCGCGCGGCCACGACGTCCGCTTCCTCACCGGCGCGCGCTTCGCCGACGCCGTCACGGCCGCCGGGGCGCAGCACCTGTCGCTGCCCGCCGAGGCCGACTTCGACGACCGCGACCTCGCCGGTCGCTTCCCCGGGCGGGCGGGACGGACGGGCCTCGACGCCATCCGGTACGACATGCTGCAGATCTTCGTCGGCCCCGGGCTCGCCCAGCACCGCGCGGTGCTCGCCGCCCTCGCCGACCGGCCGGCCGACGCGGTGCTCGTCGAGCCCCTGTTCCTCGGGGCGACGGCGCTCGCGGCCACGCCCGCGGACCGACGCCCGCCCCTCGTCGCGCTCGGCATCTTCCCCCTCGGGCTGACGAGCGCGCACACCGCGCCGTTCGGCCTGGGCCTGCTCCCCGCGCGCGGTCCGCTCGGCGTCGCGCGCAACCGGGTGCTGCAGCGGGTGGTGGAACGCTCGCTCGCGCCCGCCCAGGACGCCGCCGCGGACCTGGTCCGGGCAGCGGGGGAGCGGCCTCTGGACGGGTTCTTCCTCGGCTGGCCCGCGCACGCCGACGCGATCGTCCAGCTCACCGTCGAGGAGTTCGAGTACCCGCGACCCGACGTGCCCACGCCGGTGCACTACGTCGGCCCGCCCGCGGCGTCGGCGGCCGGCGGGACCGGCGGACCGGCGCTGCCGTCCTGGTGGGGCGACCTCGACGGGACGCGGCCCGTCGTCCACGTCACCCAGGGCACCGTCGCGAACGACGACCCGGAGCAGCTCCTGCTGCCCACGATCAGGGCGCTCGCCGGTGAGGACGTCCTCGTCGTCGCGGCGACGGGCGGGCGGCCGGTCGAGGCCCTCGGCGCGCTGCCGGAGAACGCCCGCGCGGCGGAGTACCTGCCCTATGACGCGTTGCTCCCGCGCACGTCGGCCTACGTGACGAACGGCGGGTACGGCGGCGTGCACCACGCGCTGCGCCACGGCGTACCGCTCGTCGTCGCGGGGAAGACCGAGGACAAGGCCGAGGTCGCGGCGCGCGTCGCGTGGTCCGGGGCGGGCGTCCGGCTGCGGACCAACGAGCCGCGGCCGTCCCAGGTGCGGCGCGCGGTCCGGCGCGTGCTCGACGACGCGGCGTACGCGGCCGCGAGCGCGCGGATCGGCGAGCGCATCGCCGCGTCGCCCGGGACGGACGGCGTGGTCGACGTCGTCGAAGGGCTCGTGGGCGCTGCGGCCCGGACCGCGGTCGACGGCTGAGACGGCGACCGCCCCGCTCGGGGCGGCCCGCGCCCGGTCATCCGCTGTTCACGCGCGCGACGTCCCGGTGTGGGCCCCGTGCCACCCACGCCGCCTAGCGTGGAGCGTGCGGTACGCGGCCGCGTGCCCGTCGAAGGAGAAGGGGACCAACCGTGAGCCGTCGTACACCGCTCCTCGCCGCCGCCCTCGCGGCGGTGCTCGCCTGCGGCACCGGGGCTGCCGCCGTCGCCGCGCCCGCGGTCCCGCCGCCCGGCTCGGACCTGCCGGCGTTCGACGTCCAGGCGCACCGCGGTGGCGTCGGCCTGAACGTCGAGAGCTCGGTCGCGTCGTTCTCCGAGGCGCTGCGGATGGGCGTCACGACCCTCGAGCTCGACGTGCAGATCACCGAGGACGGGCAGGCCGTCGTGACCCACGACCGGCGCACGAACGCCGCCGTCTGCCGGGACACGCGCCCCGCCACGCCGGGCGACCCCGAGTTCCCCTACGTCGGGCGGTACGTCAAGGACCTGACGCTGGCCCAGCTGCGCACGCTCGACTGCGGCTCCGTGACGAAGCCGCAGTTCCCGGAGCAGAAGCCCTCGCCGGGCGCGCGCATGATGCTGCTCACCGAGGTGTTCCAGCTCGTGCGCGACCACGACGCCGACGACGTCGTGCTCAACGTCGAGACCAAGGTCGAGGCCGGGGCGCCCCACGAGACGGCGCCGCGCGAGCAGTTCGTCCAGGTCGTGACCGGGCTCGTCCGCGCGTGGGGCATGGCCGACCAGGTGACGATCCAGAGCTTCGACTGGGGTTCCCTCGTGCGCGTGCGCGAGGTGATGCCGGAGCTGCCGATCGTCGCGCTGACCAACGGGCAGCAGTTCCTCCAGGTGGGGATGCCGGGTGCGTCGCCGTGGCTCGGCGGCCTCGACATCGACGACTTCGACGGCGACCTCGTCGCCGCGGTCGACTCGTTCGGTGCCGACGCGCTCTCGCCGGTGCACGGCGACCCGCAGAACGGGTCGATCGACGACCCCGGTTACGTGCCGTTCACCACGCAGGAGCTCGTCGACGACGCGCACGCCGCCGGGATCCGCGTGGTTCCGTGGACCGTCGACGACCGCCCCACGCTCGAGCACCTCGTCGACCTCGGGGTGGACGGGATCATCACCGACCACCCCGACGTGCTGCGCGACGTCCTCGCCGACCGCGGCTACGACCTCCCGGACGGCTACGCGTGGGAGGGCGACCCGCGGCTCGTGAACCTCGCTGCGCGGGCGCAGTGCCTGAACGGCCGCGCCCACGTCGCCGTCCACGCGGTCAACGGCGAGCAGGCCCCCGTCGACGTCCGCCTGACGACGCCCTACGGCGACGCGAAGCGCAGCGCGGTGCGGCCGGGTGCGGGCGCCTACGTGCTCGTGAGCTCGCGCGCGACGAGCGTGCCCGCGGGGACGGCGACCGTCGCCGGGTACCTGTGGGACGGCGTCGGGCACCACGAGGTGCGGACCGTGCCGTACGCGGGCGTGGTCTGCGGCTGATCGCGTCGCCCCCGGCTCAGGCGGTCGGGTCCCCTGCGCTCCGCAGGAGGTGCAGGACCGTCTGGTAGTGCTCCGTCACCGTGCCACCCAGCTCGTCGACCGCGTGCGCGGCCTGCTCCGCCTCGTCGGCGCTCCAGTCGCTGAACGTGCGGAAGAGCCGGTGCACCCGGTCGCGGTCGAGGTCGATCGACCAGTGCCAGCGGTCGGATCGGACGTGCTCGAACAGCCCGCCTGCCGACAGCTCGACCACGGTCGGCCGCAGCTCGCGGGCCGGCGCGTCGTCGGGCCGCTCGCGCCGGGCCACGATCTCGTCGACGCGGCTCCGGAACGGCGTGGCGACGTCGTCGCCGAACACGTTCCGCCAGACGGCGAGCCACCCGCGCGGTCTCAGCGTCGCGTGCATCGCAGGAAGCCCGACGGCGAGGTCCACCCAGTGCATCGCCGTCGCCGCGACGACGGCGTCGAACGCGTCGTCGGGCAGTTCCGCGTCCTCGAGCCGGGCCACGCGCACTTCTGCTCCCGGGGCGGTGGCCCGCGCGAGCGCGGCCAGGCGTCCGCCCGGCTCGAGAGCGACGACGTCCGTCCCGCGGCGCACGAGCTCCGCGGTGGCGAGGCCCGAGCCTGCGCCCACCTCGAGGACCCGCAACCCACGACCGATCGCGCCGGCCGCCTCCAACGCGTCGAAGACGACCGCCGGATAGGGCGGGCGTGCGGACGCGTACTCGGCGGCCATCCCCTCGAAGTGCATGCTCGACACCGCCACACCCTACGGCGAGGGCCTCGCGCCGGATCTCGAACCGGGCTGTCACAGCCGCCGCCCGGCCGGTGTCTCCATGTCGACACCACGAGACACCTCTGGAGGAGACATGGTCAGCGAAGCACGGGTGCCCGCCGCCGAGATCACCGGCGTCTACGGGGCCCTGGTCAAGACGATGAGCCGTCGGATGCTCGGACAGGTCCCGGACTCGCTCGGGGTGATGTGGAACAACCCCGCCGTGTTCAAGGACCTGATGACGCTGGGGCGCAGGGCCGAGAAGTGGGACCGGCTCGACCCGAACCTCGCGACGTTCGCGCACATGGCGACGGCAGCGACGGTCGGCTGCGGGTTCTGCCTCGACCTGCAGTACTTCCTCGCGCACGACAAGGGCCTCGACGAGGCGAGGGCGCGCGAGGTCCCGCGGTGGCGCGAGTCGGACGTCTTCACGCCCACCGAGCGTCGGGTCATGGAGTACGCCGAGGCGATGTGCCAGACGCCGCCCGCCGTGTCCGACGCGCTGTCCGACGCGCTCCTCGCCGACCTCGGGGCGGCGGCCCTCGTGGAGCTGGCCGCCAAGGTCGGCTTCATGAACGCCACGGCCCGGACGAACGTGGCGCTCGGCATCCGCTCGCAGGAGCTCGCGGCGTCGTGCGGGCTGCCGCCGCTCGCCCGCCCGGCCGCCGTGGCAGGCTGACCGCATGGGCGAGGACCCGTTCGTCACGCACCGACGCCTGCTGTTCACGGTCGCGTACGAGATGCTCGGCTCCGCCGCCGACGCGGAGGACGTCGTGCAGGACGCCTGGCTGCGGTGGGCCGACGTGGACCGGGACGAGGTGCGCGACCCGCGGGCCTACCTGGTCCGGGTCGTCACGCGGCAGGCGCTCAACCGGATGCGGACCGTCTCGCGCCGCCGTGAGGACTACGTGGGCGAGTGGTTGCCCGAGCCGCTGCTGACCAGCCCCGACGTGGCCGACGATGTCGAGCTGGCCGAGAGCGTCTCGTTCGCGATGCTCACCGTGCTCGAGACGCTCCGCCCGGCCGAGCGCGCCGTCTTCGTGCTGCGCGAGGTGTTCGACGTGCCCTACGACGAGATCGCCGAAGCCGTCGACCGCTCGCCGGCCGCCGTGCGGCAGATCGCGCACCGCGCCCGCGACCACGTCGCGGCGCGGCGTCCGCGGGTCGCCGTCGACCGGGACGAGCAGCGGCAGGTCGTCGAGCGGTTCCTCGCCGCTCTCTCCACGGGAGACGTCCAGGGCCTGCTCGACGTGCTGTCCCCGGACGTCGTCCTCGTGTCCGACGGCGGTGGCGTCGTCTCGGCCGCGCGCCGTCCCGTCGTCGGTGCGGACCGGCTCGCCCGGTACCTGCTGGGAGGGCTCGGGAAGGCCGGGGGGACCGTCGCGGCGAGCCTGGCGTGGATCAACGGCGCGGCCGGCCTCCGGATCGAGCTGGACGGCCGGCTCGCGAGCGCCGTGGGCGTCGTCGTCGAGGGTGGTCGCATCACCCGCCTGTTCGGCGTCGCGAACCCCGACAAGCTGGCGTGGCTCGACGACGAGGCCACCCTCGCGCGGTAGGGCCGTGCTCGTCGTACGTCTCCGGCGCCGCCGGAAGGACCGCCGCCGAACCGGCGACGGCCCTTCCGCCTCGGGGCCTCAGCGGGTGTAGATCCTGGGCTGGGCGGGGAGCGTGAACGGTGTGCCCAGGAAGAAGCCGGTGTGGGGCGGCTGGTTGTACGCCGTGTTCTGCCACGCGATCGCGACCCGGTAGGTCTGGTCGTGCAGCAGGGTCCACACGCGGGTGCTGGTGACGGTCGGGGTGGCGTGGATGCGCAGCCCGGTGTCGTCGGTCTTGGCCCAGACGACCTCCTCGCGCCAGTCGCCGAGCAGGTCGCCGGACAGGACCGGGGTGGACTTGGTGCCGTTGTTGGACCGCACCCCGGACCCGGTCAGCAGGCGGGTGTCGCCGCCGGTGCCGTACTTGGAGATCTGGGTGCCGTCGAGGAGTTCGCGCGAGGTGTCGCCGTCCCAGTAGGCGAGGAAGTTGGCCGAGCCGGGCTTGCGGCCGATGGTCTGGCCGGAGGTGTTGCGCATCTGGGAGTCGGCCGACGACCAGGACTCCGCGCCGGGGCTGCCGGGCCAGACGTCCGCGGAGACACCGCGCCCGTTGTCCCCGGCCGGGGGCGTGCTCCACAGGACCTGGCCCGTGCGGGCGTCGGCCATCCACGAGGCGGGCTTGCTGCCGTCCTCGTCGACCTTGTAGTACTCCAGCCCGGGCCGGCTCGGGATCAGGTCGCCGACGTGCCCGGCGTCACCGTGGCCGTTCCGGGTGTTCCACAGGCCGCGACCGTCGTCGTCGATCGCGGCCGAGCCGTACAGGATCTCCTGGCGGCCGTCCTGGTCGACGTCGGCCACGGACAGGGAGTGGTTGCCCTGTCCGGCATAGGTGCTGTTGCCCGAGACGTTGGAGTCGAAGGTCCAGCGGCGGGTCAGCCGACCGTCGCGGTAGTCCCAGGCCACCACGACCGCGCGCGTGTAGTAGCCGCGGGCCATGATGATCGAGGGCCGTGAGCCGTCCAGGTAGGCGGTGCCGGCCAGGAAGCGGTCCACCCGGTTGCCGTAGCCGTCACCCCAGCTCGAGACGGTGCCGCGGGCGGGCACGTAGTCGGTGGTCGCGCCGATCGCGCCGGTCTGCCCGGTGAACACGGTGAGGTACTCGGGTCCGGACAGGACGTAGCCGCCGGAGTTGCGGTGGTCGGCGTTCGCGTCGCCGATGACCTGACCGGTGCCCGAGCGGGTGCCGTCGGCGGTCTTCATTGCGACCTCGGCCTTGCCGTCGCCGTCGTAGTCGTAGACCTGGAACTGGGTGTAGTGCGCGCCGGCGCGGATGTTGCGGCCCAGGTCGATGCGCCACATGCGGGTGCCGTCGAGCTGGTAGGCGTCGACGAACACGTTGCCCGTGACGCCCGACTGGGAGTTGTCCTTCGCGTCCGTCGGGTCCCACTTCAGGACGATCTCGAGCCGGCCGTCCCCGTCCAGGTCCCCGACGCTGCCGTCGTTGGCCACGTGCTGGGCGCTGGGCCTCTGGATGGGCACGTCGAGGTAGCCGTTGCCGAACGTCAGCGAGGTAGGCGACGCCGCCTGCTCGGAACCGTTGACCACGGCGCGGACCGTGTACCGGGCGCCTGCGGGCGCCCCGGGGTCCAGGTAGTTCGTGGAGCCCGTGATCGGCCCGGCCACCCTCGTGCCGTCGCGGTAGACGGTGAACCCGGTGCTCGCCGCCTCGGTGCCCAGCAGCCGCCACTGCACCAGGTTGTCGCTGCCCGACCGCACGCTGATGAGGCCGCGATCCAGGTCCTCGGCCTGCCACGACCCCGCAGGCGCCGTGACCGGGGGCGTCGGGTCCACGGGGTCCGGCGGCGTCGGGTCGACGGGAGGCGTGGTGGGGTCCACGGGGCTACCGGTGCAGCGTGTGCCGTTCAGGACGAAGGCCGTCGGGACAGGGTTGCTGCCTGCCCAGGTGCCGTTGAACCCGAACGACGTGCTCGCGCCGGTCGCGATGCCCGCGTTGTGGGAGACGTTCCTCGCGCTCACCTGGGCGCCACCCTGCGTCGCTGCCGCGTTCCAGGCCTGAGTGACCGTCTGCCCGGCGTCGAACGACCAGGTGAGGGTCCAGCCGTCGACGGTGTCACCGAGGTTGGTGATCGTGACGTCGGCGCCGAAACCACCGCCCCACTGGTGGGTGACCGTGTAGTCGACGCGGCAGCCGGCCGCGGCGCTCGCAGGTTGCGCGACCGTCACGCCGACTCCGGTGGCCAGCACGGCCGCCATCAGCAGGGGGACGGTTCTCCGGGGATGGGTCATGGCGTGCCTCCAGCGGTGCGGCGGCCGACACCGGTGTCGGCCGGGCTCGAGCGAGCCGGTCGCGACGCTAGGACGAGACGGTCCGGCGTAGCGACGTCTGAAACGTTTAAACGGAATCCGCTTACCCGCCCGGCCCTGTCGGGGTGCGCCTGTGCCTGGTGCTGCCGACCGCGCGGTCAGCGTCGCCCGCCGGTCCTTCCGTCGAGGAGTGCCACGAGCCGGGTGACCGCAGTCGCAGGGCCCTCGTTGCCGGTGACCAGCGTCGCGGTCGCGAGCCCCCGTGTGCCCGGGTCGTCGAACCAGCCGGCGAGGAGGTCGTGGCCGTCCCGGACCCAGTCCGTGCCCTTGCTCGCGATCGACCGGCGCCGCAGCTCCGTCAGCGCCGTGTCGCGATCGGCGGCCGGCAGGAGGAGCACGACGTCCGGGACGTCGGCCAGGGCGGCGCGGACCGTGCCGAGGTGCTCGTCGGTGGAGTACGCGGTGTGCCCGGCACCGAGCGCGACGACGGCACCCGGACTCTCGGCCACCACGCGCCGGACCGCGTGCGCGCGCGCCGGCTCCCACTCGCGCTCCGCCGCGACGCGACCGACGACCGCGACGCGCTCGACGAGGCGCTCGACGCTCCACCCGACCTCGCCGTAGTAGCGGTCGCCGACGGCGTCGAGATCGACGAACGGTGCGCCGACCCGTGCGGCGACCAGCTCGCCGAGCGTCGACTTCCCCGCGGCGGGCGGCCCGACGAGGACGAGGCGGGGGACGGCGAGCACGCCCGCGATGCTCTCACGACGGAGTCGGACCCGAGACGCGCGTGCGCCTGCTCCGCTGCGCTCCGGCTCAGCACGCGGGCTGCTGGTCGTGCCGGAGCCTGCGCTCAGCACTCGGGCTGCTGGTCGTGCTGGAGCCTGCGCTTGCTCCGCCGCGCTCCGGCTCAGCACTCGGGCTGCTGGTCGTGCTGGAGCCTGCGCTTGCTCCGCTGCGCTCCGGCTCAGCACTCGGGCTGCCGGTCGTGCTGGAGCCTGCGCTTGCTCCGCTGCGCTCCGGCTCAGCACTCGATGACGTTGACCGCGAGGCCACCCGTCGACGTCTCCTTGTACTTCGTCGACATGTCCACGCCGGTCTGACGCATCGTCTCGATGACGGTGTCGAGCGAGACGACGTGCGAGCCGTCGCCCTGGAGCGCGAGCCGTGCCGCGGACACCGCCGTGCAGGCGGCGATGGCGTTGCGCTCGATGCACGGCACCTGCACGAGCCCGCCGACGGGGTCGCACGTCAGGCCGAGGTTGTGCTCCATCGCGATCTCGGCGGCGTTCTCGACCTGGGCCGGCGTGCCGCCCAGCACGGCGCACAGCGCTCCCGCGGCCATCGAGCAGGCCGACCCGACCTCGCCCTGGCAACCGGCCTCCGCTCCCGAGATGGACGCGTTGCGCTTGTAGAGCGCGCCGATCGCCGCCGCGGTCAGCAGGTAGGTCCGCATCGCCCGACGTCGCCGCTCGTCGTCCGCGGCGACCTCCGGGTGGGTGCGCAGGAAGTGGCGGCCGACGGCGGGGATGATCCCGGCAGCCCCGTTCGTCGGCGCGGTCACGACGCGGCGCCCGTCCGCGTTCTCCTCGTTCACCGCCATCGCGTACGCCTGCAGCCACTCGATCGAGTGGTCGACCGCGCCCGACTGCTCCGACGCGAGACGCTCGAGCCGTTCGCGCTGGGCCCGTGCGCGGCGCCGCACCGCCAGCCGGCCCGGCAGCACGCCCTGGCGGTCCAGACCCGCGTCCACGCACGCGCTCATCGCGTCCCAGATGCGGTCGACACCGGCCCCGACCTCCCCGGCCGGGCGCAGCGACGTCTCGTTCTCCCACGCCACGGCGGCGATCGACGTCCTCTGCGCGGCGCACGTCGCCAGCAGCTCGGCGGCGTTCGCGAAGGGGCACGGTACGTCGGCCGGCTCCGTCGCCCGGTCGACCGCCTCGCCCGCGAGCTCCGCGCCGACCTGGGCCGCCTCGTTCGCCGACGCCGCGACGAGGTCGGCCGCCGTGAGGACGAACCCGCCCCCGACCGAGTAGTACGCCTCCTCGGCGAGGACGTCGCCCGCGGCGGACAGCGCCGTGAAGCGCATGCCGTTCGGGTGCCCGGGCATGCGCGTCAGCGGGGCGAGCCGCACGTCGTCCTGGCGCACCGTCACGCCGTGGCGTCCCAGGAGCGAGACCCGTGCGCCGTCGCCGAGCTTCTCCCACCCACCCGGCACCCGGTCCGGGTCGCACGTCTCCGGGTCGAGCCCCGTCAGGCCCGCGACGACGGCGTCCGGCGTCCCGTGCCCCACGCCCGTCGCGCCGAGCGACCCGCACAGCACCACGCGCACGCCCGCGACGTCGTCGAGCGCACCGCTCGCGGCGAGCGACCGCGCGAAGGCGTGGGCCGCGCGCATCGGGCCGACGGTGTGGGAGCTCGACGGACCCACGCCGATCGAGAACAGGTCCAGCACCGACACGTAGGAGCTCATGACCCCATCGTCGCACCGTGTCTCAGGATGCGGACGAGTCGAGGGTGGCCGGGCCGGTCAGGCGGAGCGCCCCAGCACGACGGGGCACGTCGCGAGATGGTCGTCGACGAGGCCGCAGGCCTGCATCGCGGCATACGCCGTCGTCGGCCCGATGAAGCGGAAACCGAGCTTCTTGAACGCCTTCGCCAGGGCGACGGACTCGGGCGAGAAGGACGGGACGTCCGCCCACGTGCGCGGGCGGGCGGCCTCCGCCCGGGCCTCCGGGGCGAACGACCAGAAGAGCTCCTCGAGCGTGCGGCCCTGCTCGTGCAGCGAGAGGACGGCGCGCGCGTTGGAGATCGTGGCCTCGATCTTCTGCCGGTTGCGGATGATGCCGGCGTCGCCGAGCAGGCGTGTCACGTCGTCCTCGCCGAACGCGGCCACGGCCTCGGGCTCGAACCCTGCGAACGCCGCGCGGAACGTGGGTCGCTTGCGGAGCACGGTCAGCCACGACAGGCCCGACTGGAACCCCTCGAGCGCGATGCGCTCGAGCAGCGCGGCCTCCCCGCGCACCGGGACGCCCCACTCGGTGTCGTGGTAGTCCTCGTACAGCGCGTCCCCGTCGCCGAAGCACCGGGTCCCGGCGGGAGGTGCCGTGGGGGTGTCGTCGGGAACCGCGAGGGGAGTCGCGGGCCGCTCGGGGGTCTCGGTGCCGGGAGCGTCGGTCGTCATGGCTCCACTGTGCCGCCCGGCGCCGACATCGTGCAGCCGACGACGCGGACCTGTGGAGGGGACCGACGGACCGCAGGACTGTGAACGGTGAGGAGCGGTGTCGCCCGGGCAGGGCACACTAGGGCCGTCCGCCCCGTCCCGAGGAGCTCGTATGTCCGACGCCGCGCTCTCCGCGCTCGCCGCCGCCGTCCAGGCCTCGCCCGGCAGCGCACCGCTCCGCCTGCACTACGCCTCCCTGCTCCTCGCGGCGCGACGTCCGGTGGAGGCCATCGAGCACGCGAGCGCAGCCCTGCGCCTCGACCCGACGAGCACCGAGGCGGTCGACGTCCTCCAGCGCTCCGCGGCCGCCGTCGGTGCCGGACAGGTGCCGCCGGCGCCCGTCCCCCCGGCGACCCCGAGGACCGAGGCGCCCACGACCGACGCGCCCACGACCGACGCGCCCGCGAGCGACGCGCCGACCGGGACCGCTCCCGGCCCGGGCCCGCTCGTCACGGGCGTCCCGGACGACCTCACGGTGCCGCGCCGGCCCGCCGGCGGGGTCGCCGGGATGCAGGGTGACGCCGCGGCGTCGGGCATCGACTGGCGCCTCCTCGAGAAGGAGATGGGCCTGGACGTCCCCCCGCCGTTCGTCGAGGGGACGCCGCCGAGGTCGCCCGCCGGTGCGCCGCCGTCGGGCGACGACGCACCGACCGCACCGCCCGCGGCGGTCCCGGCGCCGCCGGACCTCGTGCCCGCGCGGGACGACGCCGAGGCGACCGACGACCCGTCCCTCGTCGAGGTGTCGCGCGAGACGATCACGCTCGCGGACGTCGGCGGCCTCGAGCCGGTGAAGAAGCGCATCCGCGAGGCGTTCCTCGAGCCGATGCGGAACCAGGCCATCGCGCGTGCGTTCGGCAAGTCCCTGCGCGGCGGCCTGCTGCTCTACGGCCCGCCCGGGACGGGCAAGACGTTCATGGCGCGCGCGGTCGCGGGCGAGCTCGGCGCGCGGTTCCTCACGGTGACGCTCGCGGACATCCTCAACCGGTGGCAGGGAGAGTCGGAGAAGAGCCTGCACGAGATCTTCCAGAAGGCACGGCGTCTCGCGCCCGTGGTGCTGTTCCTCGACGAGGTCGACGCGATCGGTGGCAAGCGCGCCCAGTACTCGGGGTCGTCGGGGATGCGGACCATCGTCAACCAGCTCCTGCAGGAGATGGACGGCATCGGCTCCGACAACGACGGCCTCTTCGTGCTCGGCGCGACGAACCACCCGTGGGACGTCGACACCGCGCTGCTGCGGCCCGGCCGCTTCGACCGCGTCGTGCTCGTCCTGCCGCCCGACGAGCCGGCGCGCGAGGCGATCCTGCGCCACCACCTCGCGGGACGGCCGGTCGCGGGTATCGACCTGCGCGCGATCGCGGCGCAGACCGACGGGTACTCCGGCGCCGACCTCGAGCACCTGTGCGCGACCGCGGCGGAGAAGGCGATGATGGACTCGATCGCGTCCGGCGAGGTCCGGCCGATCACGATGACCGACGTGCGGGCCGCGCTCCAGGAGCTGCGGCCCTCGACGACGGCGTGGCTCCAGTCGGCTCGCAACGTCGTGACGTTCGCGAACAACGACGGCCGCTACGACGACCTCGCCGCGTACCTGCGTGCGCGGCGCATGCTCTGAGCCGTCGGTGAGCACCACGACCGACCCGGGGACCGTCGTCTCGCGGGTGGAGATGCTCGTCCAGATGGGTCGGCCCGAGCGGGCCCTCGACGAGGTCGACGCGGCGCTCGCCGCGACGCCCGACGACCCGCGCCTCCTCGTCACCGCCGGCTGGGTCCGGCTGCGCCTGCAGCGCTCGGCGGAGGCGGTCCCGCTCCTGGAGCAGGTCGTCGCGGGACAGCCCGCGGCGCACGGCGCCCTCTACCTGCTGTCGATCGCGCAGCAGAACACGGGCGACGTCGCGGCGGCGCGCGACAGCGCCGGTCGTGCGCTCGAGCTCGACCCCGACGACGCCCGCTACCACCTGCAGATCGCCGACGTGCACCTCGTCGGGAAGGTGCGGCGGGCAGACCGCGCGCTCGCGCGCGAACGCATCTCCTCGGCGCTCGAGCTCGCTCCCGAGGACCCCGACCGGCTGCTCCAGGCTGCACGCCTGTGGTCGCGGCTCGGCGACGACGACACGGCGCGCACGCTGGTGCGGCGCGGGCTCGCCGTCGCACCGCAGCACGTGGACCTGCTCTATCTCGACGCCGCGCTCTCGACCGACGCGGGGCGCAGCGCGAAGGGCTTCGGCGCCGTCCTCGCGCAGAACCCCGAGCACGCCGAGGCCGGCTACGTGCTGCACCTCAGCGTGTGGCAGCAGGTCCTGCGCCTCGTCGAGGCGCCGGTCCTGCTCGTCGGCGCGGTGGCTCTCGTCGTGACCTTCACGATGAGCGACGCCCTGGTCGGGAGCACCGCGATCTGGGGGGTCGTCGTCCTGGTCGGGGTCCTCGTCACCGCGCTGCGCGCCGTGCCGGTGCTCGTGCAGGTGCCGCCCGGTCTCCTGCGCCGGACCCTGCGCTGGACGCCGTGGCGGCGGGGGACCACCGTGGCGCTCGTGGTCGGGTGGGTGGGCGTCGTGGCGGCGCTCGTCCTGCTGTACGGCGTGCGCGACGCCGTGGCCGTGCGCTGGTCCCTCGTCGGCCTCGCGGGCGTGCTCCTCCTCAGCGGCGCCACGTCGGTGATGCTGCACCGCGCGATGCTGGCCCAGGCCCGGGACCTCGGCTACTACCCGCCGGGACGCGCCGGCGCGGCGCGGCTGACCGCGCTGCGGTCGGGACTGCGGGCGGAGACGATCCGCCGCCTGGTCGTCGTCGGGATCCCCGCGGTCGTCGTCCTGGCCATCGGCGCCGGCGGTCTCGCGCGCGAGGACGGTCGCGGCGTCGCGGCGCTCGCCGCGGTCGCGTGGACGCTGCCCGGCCTCCTGGCGCTGTGGTTCGCGCGGTCGCTCCTGGCCCGCGTGCGGGCCGCGGGACCGGACGGGCCGCGGACCGGTGTCGCGAGGACCGTGCGGGCCGTCGTCGGCGGTGCCGTGCTGGCCCTCACGACGGCGATCGTCGCCCTCGCCGGGGTGGTGGCGCTCGTCGCGGTCCCGGTCGTCCCGAACGAGCACGACGCCGACGGCCGCTACGTCCAGGTGGTCCGCGACCCCTCCGACGGCTCGACGTCGTCGTGCACCGGCCGGCCGGTGACCCGCATCGGGTGCCTCCAGCGCGAGCGGGAGGAGCGCCTGGACGAGATGCAGGAGCGCATGGAGGACATGGAGGTGCCGACGTTCGACGTGCCCGACGTCGAGATCCCCGACTTCGACCTGCCCAGCGTGCCGCCCCTCGACGTCGAGGTCCCGGGCGGCCCGACGCCCTGACGCTCCCGGCAGGGGTCAGCGCCGGCGCAGCGCGGTCCGCTGCTCGACGAACCTCTCGATGCCGTCGAGGACGATCTGCAGCCCGACGTCGAACCCGTCCTCCCACTCGTCCTCGTGGCGCGGCCCGTCCGGCGCCGGCTCGTCCCCGGCCAGCGCGGCGAGGAGGTGCGGGTACGCGTCAGGGGTCGCGAGGTGGCGCAGCACCGTCTCGAAGTCGTAGTACGGGTTCGCGCGCTCGAGGGCGTCGGGGTCGAGCTCGGACTCGGGGGTGCTCGCCGGCAGGCCCTGCTCGAGCCGGACCGCGACGGCCGCCGCGCGCTGGGTCTCGACCGCCACGCGACCCTCGCCGAGCACGTGCTGCGCGAGCAGGCCGACGATCTGGAGCTTCTCGTCCGCCGTGAGCGGGACGTCCCGCAGGACCCGGAACGCGTGGTCGAGCCACTGCACGCGGTGCGGTCCGAGGCGGACCGTCGTCAGCGGCAGCTCGAGGAACCAGGGGCGCGCGAGGATGCCGTCGATCTGCGCGCGCGTCCACGACTCCAGCCCTGCGCGCCAGTCGCTGCCGTGGTCGGCGGGGAGCGGGAGGTCGGCGGCTGCGGCGTCGGCCATGAGGGACAGCAGCTCGTCCTTGCCGGTGACGTACCGGTAGAGCGCCATCGACGAGTAGCCGAGCGACTCGGCGACGCGTGCCATCGACACGGCGTCGAGCCCTTCCGCGTCGGCGATCGCGACCGCGGCTCGCGCGACCTGCTCGATGCTGAGCGCCGGCTTCGGCCCGCGACGTCGGGCGTCCCCGCGGCCCCAGAGCCGCTGCAACGTGGGGGAGACCACGGGCTCGGGGGTCGGTTTCGCCTCGTCCGGCGCGTCGTCCATGCGGCCATCCTCTCCCGGACGTTGACCCGGCGCGAAACTGTGTCTACCGTACACATAACTGATTCGCCCATAAACAGTTTCTGACCTACGCACAGGGAGCCGCCATGTCCCCGCCGCTCGTCCAGGCCGTCGGCCTGCGCAAGACCTTCGGCAGTCCCCGCAGGCCCGTCCCCGTGCTCGACGGGGTCGACGTCACGCTCGCCGAGGGCGAGGTCGTCGCGCTCCTCGGCCCCAACGGCGCGGGCAAGACCACGACGGTCCGCATCCTCTCGACGCTCCTGCTGCCCGACGGCGGCACGGCGACCGTCGCCGGCCACGACGTCGTGCGCGACGCCGCGCGCGTGCGCGAGATCATCAGCCTCACCGGGCAGAACGCGGCCGTCGACGAGAAGCAGACCGGCCGGGAGAACCTCGCGATGATGGGTCGCCTCGCGCACCTGCCGCGTCGTGCCCTCCGCGGACGCGTGGCCGACCTGCTCGACGCGTTCGACCTCACCGACGCCGCCGACCGCCGCGTCGGCACCTACTCCGGCGGCCTGCGCCGCCGCCTCGACCTCGCTGCCGGGCTGCTCGTCCGCCCCCGCGTCATGTTCCTCGACGAGCCCACGACCGGTCTCGACCCGCGCAGCCGCCAGACCATGTGGGAGGTGGTGCGGCAGGTCGTCGCCGACGGCACGAGCCTGTTCCTCACGACGCAGTACCTCGAGGAGGCCGACCAGCTCGCCGATCGCGTCGCGCTGGTCGACGACGGGCGCGTGGTGGCCGAGGGCGCACCGTCCGAGCTCAAGCGCCGCGTGGGCGAGGCCGCCGTCGAGCTGACGTTCGCGACGCCGGAGGATGCGGCCGCGGCGCGGTCCGCGGGCCTGGGGCCGGAGGTGCTCGGGCTGGCCGCGCCGTCGCCCGGCGTGTCCGGGCGTCCGTCCGCGAGCGCGGCCTCGACGCCCTTCGCATCCTCCGCCCCCACGCCCGCTCGTCCTGGCGCAGCGGGCGTCGCGACGCTGCGGGTGCCGACCGACGGGTCGGTCCGGCACGTGCGGGACGTGCTCGCCGCCGTCGCGGCGACCGGGGTCGAGCCGGAGCGGTGGGAGGTGCGGGAGCCGACGCTCGACGACGTGTTCCTCACCCTGACCGGTCACGCGGCCCGGACGCACGACCGTGCCACCACGCCGGAGAACCACGAGGAGGCCGCAGCATGAGCGCCCAGACCCTCCCCGCGCCGTCGGGCGCCGTGCTGCCGCGGAGCGACGCCGCGCCACGGCCCGGGCGCCACGTGCTGGCGGACACGTCAGCGATGATCGGGCGGTCGTTGCGGCTCGTGCGCCGCGAACCGGACGAGCTGCTGCTCGCGCTCGTGCTGCCCGTGATGATCATGGTGCTGTTCGTCTACGTGTTCGGCGGCGCGATCGCCGTCGGCGTCGACTACGTCACCTACGCGACGCCCGGGATCATCCTGCTGTGCGCCGGGTACGGCGCCTCGAACACGGCGATCACCATCGAGCAGGACATGTCCGGCGGCATCATGGACCGTTTCCGCTCGATGCCGATCGCGAGCGCCACGGTGCTCGTCGGGCACGTCGTCGCGAGCGTCGTGAAGAACCTCGTGACGACGGCCGTCGTCCTGGGCGTCGCGTACCTCATCGGGTTCCGTGCCGACGCGTCGGCGCTCGAGTGGCTCGGGGCCGTCGCGACGATCGTGGCCTTCGTCGTCGCGATCACGTGCGTCGCGACCTTCGTCGGCGTGCTCGTGCGCTCTCCCGCGGCCGCGGGCGGGTTCGGCTTCTTCATGCTGTTCCTGCCCTACGTGTCGAGCGCGTTCGTGCCGCCCGAGACCATGCCGGAGTGGCTGCGCGGCTTCGCCGAGCACCAGCCGGTCACGCCCGTCATCGAGACGATCCGCGGGCTGCTCGTGGGCCTCGGCACCGACGGGCAGCCGGTCACCGACCTGGGCCCGACGGCGGTGCTCGCCCTCGCCTGGTGCGCGGCTCTCGTCGTGGTGTTCCTCGGCGGCGCGGCATGGGCGTTCGCGCGGAGGCGGCGGCAGTAGCGCACCGCCCCGACGCGGGCAGCGGGAGCCGGCGGGCGCCGGGTCAGAACGCGGAGACGTTCGCCGGCGCCCGCTGGGGCCGGCTCAGGGCGCGCAGGACCGCCGTCTGCCCGTGACGCCGGACCGCGACCGTCGTCAGGACGTCGAGCACGGCGTCGACCACGGGCTCGGGGAGCTGCGGGGTCGGGACGCCCACGCTCGCCGCGAGGTCGTCGCTGTGGACGGTGAGCTCCACGAGGCGTGTCGTGAGGAAGTCGTCGGTGGGCATCGCCCAGGCGGTCCACGGAGGATCGACGAGGTCGGGCGTGCGGGGCCGGTCGACGAGGGTCGCGACCGCGTCGCAGGCCTCGCGACCCCAGGCGAGCACCGCCTCGGGACCGTCCTCGGCTGCGGCGTCGCTCGCCTCGCGGACGCCCACGTTCGCCGGCGCGTCGAGGTCCGCACCGACCCACGCCGAGCGCGCGTAGTGCTCGTGCGCGCCCACGACGTCGGCCGCCGCCTGCGGAGGCGCCTCCAGGACGAGGCGCGTGTTCGCGAGCTGCTTGAGCAGGTGGTGCGTGAGGCCGCCGACGGTCATCCCCTCGCACGCGCTCTCGGCCGACCAGGCGGCGGCGACCTCCGGGCGGGCGGCGAGCTCGAGGGCGCTGCGCGCGGTGGCGAGGAAGAGGCTGCGGTCCACGGCGCCAGGCTAGCGGCCGCCGGGAGCCGTCCCCGCGCCGGCCCACCCTGCCGGGCCAGGGCGCCGACCGTGCGGGTGGACCGGTGCGATGCCACGGTGGCGGGGTGACAGGAACGATCCAGGAGCGCGTCGTCCGACCGGTCGGGACGGCGCTCGCGGCGGTGACCGGCGTGGCGGCCCGCGCGCTGCGACGGCGGCCGCTCCACCCGCGGGGCGTGCTGCTGCGCGCGACCCTCGTCGTCGCGGAGGACGAGGCCGGAGCGGTCGCCCTGCCCCAGGGGCGGACGGACGCCCTCATGCGCGTGTCCCTCGCGGTGGGGCTGCCGCGCGGCCTCCCGGACGTCGTGGGCCTCGCCGTGCGGTGGACCGACGACGGTGCTCCCCAGGACGTCCTGTTCTCGTCCGCGGGCTCCGGACGCGTCACGCGCTACGTCCTCGCGCCGCGACGCCGGCTCATGCACGGCGACTTCTCCACGCTCATGCCGCTGCGCTCGCCGCACGGACCCGTCGTGCTCGGCCTGCGCCCGGACCCGGGCGCCACGCGGGCGCGGGGTGTACCCGTGCTCGAGGTGCTCGAGGCCTCCCCGCTCGGGCCCTGGCGACGGTTCGGCGCGCTCGAGCTGCACGGCCCGGTGCCCGGGGCGCCGCGCGACGGTGGCGATCCCGGCGTCCGGTTCGACCCCACACGGAACGCACCTCGCCGACTGGGGACGTACCCCTGGGAGGACGCTCTGCGTGCGCCCGTGTACGCGGCCGCCCGGCGGGGGTCGACCGTCGGGGCCCGCGGTCAGTCGTAGGCCGTCCACGGGTCCGACCGGACGCGCTCGTCCACGGCCGTCGCGTCCGCGCCGATCACGACCCGCCAGTCGCCGCGCCGCACCGCCTCGACGATCGCCACCGCGGCCTCCGCGCTCGACACGGGCTGGTAGTCCGCGAAGAGCGAGCCGAGCGCTCGTCGCCACGTCCGCGGGGGAGACGGCATCCGGGTGCGCACGTGACCGGGCAGGACGAGCACGGCGGACAGGTGCGGCGCGTTCGCCCGGAAGTCGACGAGCAGGGACTCGGTGAAGCCCCGGACGGCGAACTTCGCCGTCGAGTAGGCGCTGTGCGGCGCGCGCGGGCCGAGGCTCGCCCACAGCCCGCTCACCGACGACATGTTGACGATGACGCCCTGGTCGGCCGCCAGCAGCAGGGGCAGGAACGCCCGGGTGCAGCGGTAGGTCCCGAGCCAGCTGACGTCGAACGTCCGCTCCCACTCCTCGCGCGGTCCGGTGACGAACGACGTCCCGCCCACGACCCCGGCGTTGTTGACCACGAGGTGGACCGCGTCCGTCGCGTGCTCCTGAGCGACGTCGTCGCGGAAGCGGTCGACCGCGTCCGCGTCGGCGACGTCCACCGCGTGGCCTGTGACGCGGACCGCCGGGCCGAGCGCGCATGCCCGACGCACCGTCGCCGCCAGCCGGTCGCCGTCGACGTCGCACACCGCGACGTGCATCCCACGCCGGACGAGCTCCAGCACCAGGTCGCGACCGATCCCGGACGCACCGCCCGTCACGACGGCGAGGCGGTCCTCGAACCGGTCGAAGGGGGCCACGGCGTCCACTCTGCCCGTTCCGCGGGGAGCCGTCACCCAGGACACGTCGGCGCAAGGGAAGGGGCGGTGGCCCCGGTGCCCTGATGCACCGGGACCACCGCCCCGCGAGGGCGGCACCGTCGACGTGAAGCCGCCCTCGAGATCGTGACCGCGCGGACGAGCGTCAGGCCTGGAGGCGACGCCGCAGGCCGAGCCCGATCCCGGCGACACCGGCGAGGACGCTCCCTCCGAGCAGCGCCGACGCGCCGACCGAGAGCTTCCCGGCGGGAGAGCTCTCGACCTCCGTCTTGAGCTCGGTGGTCCCGGCCTGGAGCGTGCCCGTGCCGTCGGAGAGCGTCTCGGCGCCGTCAGCGATCTTCGCGCTGCCGTCACTCAGCTCCGACGCGCCGTCCGCGAGCGTCGACGTGCCCTCGTGGAGCGTGAGCGACCCCGTCGCGAGCGCCGCGTTGCCCGCGGCGAGCGTCGTCGCGCCGGTCGACAGCGTGGTCAGGCCGCTCTGGAGGCGCAGCGTCCCGTCCTCGAGACGCGTCGTCCCGGCGAACAGGTCGCCGGAGCCCGTCAGGAGCCGCGCCGCGCCGTCGCGGAGGTCGCCGGCACCCTCCGCGGCGCGCAGCGTGCCGGCCGTGAGGCGGGTCGCCCCTCCCACGAGGTCCTGCGTCCCCGTGGCGAGCTCCCACGTCTTGGTCGCGAGGAACGCGTTGCCGCCCGCGACCTGGTAGGCGCCGTCGGCGAGGTGCGCCGTTCCCTGGGCGAGCCGGGACGACGCCACGGCCGCGGACTCGTTGCCGTCGGCCACCGTGCGGGCGCCGGCGGACACCTTCACGGCGCCGTCCGCGAGCTCGCGAGATCCCCCGGCGACCTGGGACGCCGCGGTCGCGAGGGCGGTGGTTCCTGTGGCGACCTCCGCGCTGCCCGCCTGCAGGCCCACGGCGCCTCCGGCGACGGCCGCTGCGCCACCGGCGAGCTGCTCGGTACCGACGGCGAGCTCCTGCGCGCCCTGGGCGACCTGCGCGGAACCCTGCTGGACCGCCTCGGCACCGCCCGCGACGACGTCGGCACCCGCACGGGCCGACCGTGCCCCCGTCGCGACGTCGCTCGCGCCGGCGCTGAGGGTGCCGAGCCCCGTGGCGAGCTGGTTCGCCCGCTCGACGGCGCCCTGCTCCCCGGCGAGCCCGTCACGGAGCGTCGTCGACCCTGCGACGAGACGGTCGGCTCCTGTGTCGACGGCTGCCGCTCCGTCTCGCACGGATCCCGCGCCGGCGGCCAGCGACTCGAGCTGGGCCCGTAGCGTCGCGTCGTCGGTCGCGGCGGCGAGCTGGGCGAGCTGGGTGGCGAGCGCGCTCGCGCCCTCGTGCACCTGGCCGGCACCCTGGGCGACGGACTGCGACCCGTCGGCGAGCGCGACCGCGCCGTCTCTCGCGGCCGCCAGGCCGTCCGCGAGCGCGAGCGCACCTCCGTGCGCGGTCCGGGCGCCGGTCGCGACACCGTCCGCGCCGGCGGCGAGGGTGACGGTGCCGCTCTCGAGCGATCGCGCTCCGGCGGCGAGGTCCGCGGCACCTCGAGCGACGCCGTCCGCACCGGCCGCGAGCGTCTTGCTCCCCGCGGCGGCCGTCGAGGCTCCCGTACGCAGCGACGACGTCCCTTCCACCAGCTGCTTCGCTCCTGTGGCGACGGCGCCCGCCCCGCCGGCTGCTCGCGTCGCACCGGCCGACAAGGTCGACGACCCGTCCGCGAGGGTCGCGAGCCCCGTCGAGACGATGAACGACCCGTCGGCGACGGTCACGGCGCCGGCAGCGAGCGCGGACGTTCCGTCGGCGAGCTGTCCCGCTCCGTACGCGGCGGTGGCGTTGCCGACGTAGAGCTCGGCGGCGCCGTCGCTCAGCACGCCCGCTCCGTCGGCGATCTGCGCTGCACCGTCGGCGGCTCGGACGGTGCCCGCGCGGAGCTCGCGCGCTCCGGCGTCGAGGTCGGCGGTCCCCGCGGCGAGCCGGGACGCCCCGGCGGCGGCGTCTCCGGCGCCGGTGGCCAGGCGCGAGGCGCCGGCGTTCAGCTCGTCGGCGCCGGCGGCGAGCTCGGTCGCGCCGTCGAGCGCGGTGACCCCGCCGGCGGCGAGCTCGTCGGCGCCGGCGGACGCCTTCTGCGCCCCGGCGGTGAGCTCGGCCGCGCCGTCCTCGAGGTCACCCGCCCCGGACGCGAGCCGGACGGCTCCGGCCCGGGCGGTGGCCGTCCCGGCCGCGAGCTCGGCGGCGCCGCCGTCGAGGCGGGAGGCGCCGTCGTCGAGCCGGGTCGCGCCGTCGGCGACCTTGCCGTTGAAGATCAGGAGGTACGCGACGAGACCGGCGACGAGGAGCGCCAGCACGACGAGGGCGGCGGACGTGAGGACGGTGTGGGCGCGGGACGGTCGGGTGGCGGCGTGCAGGGTGGTCGGCATGGTCGTCCTTCCTCGCGCCCGGCGTCGTCGCCGGGCGGTCAGGAGCGGGGAGGGAGGCCCGAGGAGGTGGGCCGCCGGACGTCCGCCCCCTTTGGCGGGACGCCGGGTATCAAGTAATTCTCGATCGACGCTAGCAACGCTCCCGGCTCCGGGGACAGCGAGTAGCAGGTAAATGTCCCCGGACATCTCGTCACGATTCGGTCACGGCCTCGGAGTATCCAGTACTTGCCCGGTCACGACGTCGCCCCCGGCAACGACATCGTCCACGGGCGGTGGACGGCGCGGTGGACTGTTCACCGCGACGTCACCCGCAGGTACCGCGCACGACGCCCGCGAGCCACGCGGCACCACCACGCTCTGCTCGGCCCGCACGACCCGCCGAAGGAGACCCATGCCACCGACCACCGCGCGCACCGGCACCCGCCGCTCGCGCCTCGCCGCGCTCGTCGCCACCGGCGCCGCGCTCACCCTGGGGCTGGGCGCGGTCCCCGCCCTGGCCGCCGCGCCGTCGGGCGCGGGGACGCAGGGGCTGCACCAGACGCCCCTCGCCCCCGCGGTCACGTCCGCCTTCGCGCACCCCGCCGCCGGCGAGACGTTCCACCGCCTCGCGACGTACCCGGTCTTCCAGAACCGCCCGAGCGGGGCCGCCGTCGAGGACGTGACGGTCGCGGAGATCTCGGCGGTGAGCGAGGACGGGAGGACCGTCGTCCACACCGACGCGGCCGCGCGGCGCATCGGGTTCCTCGACATCTCCGACCCGAGCGCGCCGAAGGGCCTGGGCACGCTGAGCCTCGCCGAGCTCGGCTCCGAGCACGACGAGCCGACCTCCGTGGCGGTCGTGGGCGGCTACGTGCTCGTCGTGGTGGACACCTCGCAGAGCTTCGTCGACGCGAGCGGTCGACTCGACGTCGTGGACCTCGAGACGCGCGAGAGGGTGAGGTCGTTCGAGCTCGGCGGGCAGCCGGACTCGGTCGTCGTCACCCCGGACGGACGGCACGCGGTCGTCGCGATGGAGAACCAGCGCGACGAGGAGGCGACCCCGGAGGGGGCGGAGGAGGGCGACCTCCCGCAGCTTCCCGCCGGCTTCCTCCAGGTCCTCGACCTGCCGGGCGACGACCCGGCGGGCTGGTCGACGCGGCCCGTGCCGCTCGTCGCCGAGGACGGCTCGGCCCTGCCGCTGCTCGTCGAGGCCGGTCTCGACACGCCGCAGGACCCCGAGCCCGAGTACGTCGCGGTGAACCCTGCGGGGACGACCGTCGCGGTGACGCTCCAGGAGAACAACGGTGTCGTGCTCGTCGACGTCGCCACGGGCGAGCTCGAGGGCGCGTTCTCGGCGGGAACCGCGTCGGTCGAGGGCGTCGACACGGTCGAGGACGACGTCATCGACCTGACCGGCTCGATCACCGACGTCCCGCGCGAGCCCGACGCGATCGGCTGGCTCGACGACACGCACGTCGCGACCGCGGACGAGGGCGACTGGAAGGGCGGCTCGCGCGGCTGGACCGTGTTCGACACCACGTCAGGCCAGGTCGTCTGGGAGGCGGGTGCCGAGATGGAGCACCTCGCGGCGCGCGTCGGCCTGCACGACGAGAGCCGCACGGAGAACAAGGGCACCGAGCCCGAGGGCCTGACGGTCGCGACGCTCGGCGGGACCCGCTACGCCTTCGTCGGGTCGGAGAGGTCGAACCTCGTCGCGGTCTACGACGTCGACGACCCCACCGCGCCCCGCTTCGTCCAGGTGCTCGCGACGACCAACGGCCCCGAGGGCCTGCTCGTCGTGCCGGAGCGCGACCTGCTCGTGGTCTCGAGCGAGACCGACGACGCCGACGCCGGTGTGCGCTCGGCCGTCACGGTGTTCGGTCTCGGCGAGCGGTACGCCGACGCCGCCGGGTCGCCGCAGTTCCCGAGCGTCGTCTCCGCAGACGCGACCGAGGGCGACGCCGCGGGCTCGCCGATCGGGTGGGGCGCGCTCGGTGCCCTCACCGCGGACCTGACCGATCCCCAGCGCCTGTGGACGGCGACCGACGCCGCGTACGCGATGACCCAGCTCCTGTCGCTCGACGTCAGCGCCTACGGGGACGGCTCGCCGGCGGTCGTCGACCGGTCGGTGACGCTCACCGCCGACGGCGAGCCCGTCGGCCTGGACGTCGAGGGCCTCGCCGCGCGTCCCGACGGTGGGTTCTGGCTCGCCGTCGAGGGGGCGTCGGGTCCGGAGAACGCGGTCGTCCGCGTGGACGCGGACGGCGCTCTCGTCGAGACCGTCGCGCTGCCCGACGACGTCGCCGCCGGCCTCGGCAAGCAGGGCCTCGAGGGTGTCGCGGTCCAGGGCTCGGGCGAGACCGAGCAGGTGTGGGTGGCGCTCCAGCGCGGCCTGACGACCGACGAGGGCGGGACCGCCGGGACCGCACGACTGGGCCGGTACGACGTCGTCACCGGCACGTGGGACTGGTTCGCCTACCCGCTCGAGCAGACCACGACGTCGGGCGACTGGATGGGCCTCAGCGAGGTCGTGGTCGTCGACGACGACACGCTCGCCGTGGTCGAGCGCGACAAGCTCAACGGGCCGGCGGCCGCGGTGAAGCGCGTCTACGCGGTGGACGTCCCCGAGACGGCGGTGGGCGCCGCGTCGTCGGTGCCGGTCGCGCTCACCAAGGACCTCGCGCACGACGTGCTGCCCGACCTGCGGGCCACGAACGGCTGGACGCAGGAGAAGCTCGAGGGCTTGACGGTCGCCGGTGACGGCACCGTCTACGCGGTCACCGACAACGACGGCCTCGACGACGCCACGGGCGAGACCGTGCTCCTCGGCCTGGGCGCCGCGGCCGACGTGTTCGAGGGCCACCTCGACCCGACCGACCCGACCGACCCGGGCGAGCCGGGCGAGCCGGGGGAGCCGGGCGGCGAGACGCCGGGTGCCGGTGAGGAGCCGCCGGCGCCCGTCCGGCACACGGTCGGCGCCGACGACCTCACGGACGCGAACGAGGGCGGCGTGACGCTCTCGCCGACCCGCGTCCGCCCGGGGCAGGAGGTCACGGCCACCGCCGAGGGCTTCGTGCCGGGGGAGTGGGTCTCGGCGACGCTGTTCTCGACGCCGGCCGAGCTGGGCCTGTTCCGCGCGGACGCCGACGGCACGCTCACCGCGACGGTGACGGTCCCGGCCGACGTCGCGGCGGGCACGCACCGCTTCGCGGTCGTCGGCCAGGTCGACGGGCGCGTCCTGTGGACGGAGCTCGAGGTCCTCGCCGACGGCCCCGCAGGCGGCTCCGGCGACGACGACGCCGCGTCACCGGGCGGGCTCGCCACCACCGGCGTGCACGTGGGCACCTTCATCGGTCTCGCGATCGTCCTCGTCGCGGGCGGCGTCGCCATCGTCGTCGCCCGCCGCCGGATGCGCGGCATCCCCGGGTAGGCAGGCCACCCGACCGGCGAGCCCGAAGGACCGGCTCATCGCCGGGTGGGCGACCGGACCACGAGCCCTGGAGGGGCGGCCTCGGAGGCGAAGGGCGTCAGAGCCGCGCGCGGCCACGGACAGCCGGACGACCGTGGTGACGGCGCGGCAGCCCGAGCACCGAGGCCGTCCCTCCAGGGCGGACGGACCTCAAGGACCGGACGGACCCGAAGACCGTCAGTCCCGGTCGTTCGGCATGAGGAGCCACAGGACGAGGTAGGCCAGGACCTGCGGCCCGGGCAGCAGGAGCGACACGACCGTGACGACGCGCACGACCGTCGTGCTCCAGCCGAAGCGGCGCGCGATCCCGGCGCACACGCCGGCGATCATGCGGCCGTGACGCGGGCGGGACAGCGTGGCGGAGCTGCCGGCGGGGGAGGCTGCTGAGTTGCTCATGCCCTCGACGCTACGACCGCTCGTGCCCGGGCGACATCCGGAGAACCCCCGACCCGACCCTGGTTCTCGTGCGTCGGGACCCCGAGCCGCGCCGGGAGGCGAGACTGGTGGGCATGACGTGGGACGCGCAGGTGGGAGTGGTCGGTCTCGGGGCGGCGGGCAGCGCGGCGCTGTGGCGCGCGGCGGCCCGCGGCGCGAGCGTGGTCGGGTTCGAGCAGCACGAGCCCGGTCACCCGCACGGGTCGTCGCACGGGCACTCGCGCCTGTTCCGCACCGCGCTCGTCGAGGGTGCCCGGTACGTCGACCTGGTGCGGCACGCGCACGACCTGTGGCGCGAGCTCGAGCGCGCGTCGGGCCGCGACCTCCTCACGCTCACGGGCGGGCTCTTCGTCGGCCGGCCCGACGGCGCGATGCTCACCGCCACGCTCGACGTCGTCCGGGCGCACGACCTGCCGCACGAGCTCCTCGACACCGCGCAGGTCCGTGCCCGCTTCCCGCAGCACGCCCTCGACGACGACGTCGTCGGCCTCCTGGACCCCGGCACCGGCGTGCTGCGTCCGGAGGCGGCGGTCCTCGCAGCGGTCGAGGAAGCCCGACGGCTGGGCGCCCGGGTGCGCAGCCACGAGCGCGTGGTGGCGGTCGAGCCGGTGGGCGGGGGCGTCGTCGTGCACGCCGACGGGCCCGAGGGGAGCCGGTCGTGGCGCGTGCGGCGCCTCGTGGTCGCCGCGGGCGCGTGGACCGACCGGCTGCTGCCCGCGCTCACGGTCCCGCACGAGGTGCGGCGCGTGCTGCTCACGTGGTTCGCGCCGCGCCCCGGGCAGGGGGCCGCGCACGGTCCGGACCGGTTCCCCGTGTTCGTGCACGAGGCGGACGGGCGCCTCGCGTGGGGAGCGCCCGCGTTCGAGGGGCGCGGCGTCAAGGTCGGGCTGCACGACGCGCCCGTGCCGCTCGTCGACGACCCCTCGTCGAACCCGCTCACGGCGGCACCGGAGGAGTGGCGCGAGGTCGCGGCGTGGGTCGCGCGCCGCCTCCCCGGCCTCGACCCGGCGGCCGTCACCGCCGAGGGGTGCATGTACACGCGCACTCCCGACGAGGCGTTCTCGATCGGCGAGCCCGCCGCGTACCCGGGCGTCGTGCTCGCCGCCGCGTGCTCGGGCCACGGCTTCAAGCACGCGAGCGCCGTCGGGGACGCCGTGGCGGCGCTCGCGCTCGACGAGGCGCCGGTCGTCCGCCTGGACGCGTTCTCGCCGGACCGGTTCGGGCCGCGAGCAACCGGAGTCGGTGCCACATTGGGCCGATGAGCAGCACCGACACCTCCCGGAGCCCTCGGAGCACGGACCCGGACACGCGGCTGTCCCGGTCCGTCGGCGGGCGCCTCCTGTACCTGTTCATCCTCGGCGACGTCCTCGGGGCGGGCGTCTACGCGCTGGTCGGCGAGATGGCCGGCGAGGTCGGCGGGGCCGTCTGGCTCCCGCTGCTCGTCGCGCTCGGGCTCGCGCTGCTCACCGCGGGGTCGTACGCCGAGCTCGTCACCAAGTACCCGCGCGCGGGCGGCGCCGCGGTGTTCGCCGACCGCGCGTTCCGCAGCCCGCTCGTGTCGTTCCTCGTGGGGTTCTCGATGCTCGCGGCGGGCGTCACGAGCGCGGCCGGCCTGTCGCTGGCCTTCGCGGGCGACTACTTCGCGACGTTCGTCGACGCGCCCGACCGGCTCGTCGCCGTCCTCTTCCTCGCGGCCGTCGCGGCGCTCAACGCGCGGGGCATCAAGGAGTCGCTGCGCGCGAACGTCGCCATGACCGCGATCGAGCTGTCCGGGCTGGTCCTGGTCGTCGTCCTCGCGGCGGTCGTGCTCGGGCGGGGCGACGGCGAGCCGGCGCGCGTCACGCAGTTCGCCGAGGGCACGACGCCGGCGCTCGCCGTCCTCGCGGGCGCGATCCTCGCGTACTACTCGTTCGTGGGCTTCGAGACGTCTGCGAACCTCGCCGAGGAGGTGCGCGACGTCCGGCGCACGTACCCGCGCGCCCTGTTCGGGGCGCTCATCACGGCGGGCGTCGTGTACGTGGCGGTCGGGCTCGCGGCGGTCGCCGTCGTGTCCCCGGAGACGCTCTCGGGCTCGTCGGGACCGCTGCTCGAGGTCGTCGACGCGGAGGGCTCCGTCCCGGCCTGGGTGTTCTCGCTCGTCGCGCTCATCGCCGTCGCGAACGGCGCGCTGCTCACGATGATCATGGCGAGCCGCCTCGCGTACGGGATGGCGGAGCAGGGCATCCTGCCGTCCGCGCTCGGGCGCGTGCTGCCCGGCCGTCGCACGCCGTGGGTCGCGATCGTCGTCACGACGCTCGTCGCCATGGGCCTCGTCTTCACGGGCGACGTCGCGGCGCTCGCCGAGACGGTCGTCCTCCTGCTCCTGCTCGTCTTCGCCTCGACGAACGTCGCGGTGCTCGTGCTGCGGCGCGACCACGTCGACCAGCCGCACTTCCGCGTCGCGACGGTCGTGCCGGTGCTCGGCGTCGCGTCGTGCGTGCTGCTCCTCACCCAGCAGGACGGCGTGACGTGGCTCCGTGCCGGCGCCCTCCTGGCCGTCGGTGTGGTCCTGTACCTCGTGATGCGGTGGACCGGCGGGGTCGGTCGCGACCGGCGACCGTCGCCCGAGGGCGGCACGTCGGTCTGAGACCGTCGAGGCGGAGCTCAGTCGCGCGACACCACGAGGCTCGCGCTGTGCCCGCCGAACCCGAACGCGTTGACCAGCGCGTGCCGGGCCGTCGTCCGTGTCGTCTCCCGGACGACGTCGAGGTCGATCGCCGGGTCCTGCGTGTCGAGGTTGAGCGTGGGCGGCACGACGCCGTCGCGCAGCGCCAGCACCGCGGCGAGCGCGCCCAGCGCCCCGGACGCACCGAGCAGGTGCCCGGTCGCGCCCTTCGTGGACGTGACGGGCGGGGGCACGCCCAGCGCCGTGCGGATCGCCGTCGCCTCGTTGACGTCCCCGGCGGGGGTCGACGTCGCGTGGGCGTGCACCAGCCCGACGTCGCCCGGGACGAGCCCCGCGGACCGGACGGCCTGCGTGATCGTGCGTGCCTGGTTCTCGGGATCGCCGCCCACGATGTCGAAGGCGTCCGACGTCAGCGCGGCCCCGGCGACCACGCCGTGGACCGTCGCGCCGCGCGCCCGCGCGTGCTCCTCGTCCTCCAGCACGAGCACCGCCGACCCCTCGGCCATGACGAACCCGTCGCGACCGACGTCGAAGGGCCGCGACGCCTTCTCCGGGTGGTCGTTGCGGGTCGACAGCGCGCGCGACTGCGCGAACGCCGCGATGGAGAACGGCAGCACGCCCGCCTCGACCCCTCCGCAGACGACGACGTCCGCCGACCCCGCGAGGATCATCTCCCGGCCCATGGCGATCGCCTCCGTGCCGGCCGCGCACGCGCTGATCGGTGCCCGCGCGCCGGCCTTGGCGCCCAGGACGATCGACAGCCACGCCGCGGGCCCGTTGGCCATGAGCATCGTCACGCTGTGAGGAGAGACGCGGCGGTAGCCCTGCTCGTCGAGCACCTTCGCCTGCGCGAGCGTCGTCGCGATCCCCCCGTTCGCGGACCCGATCGCGACCGCGAGGCGCGTCGGGTCGACGTCCGGTGCACCGGCCGACTCCCACGCCTCGCGGCCCGCGACGAGCGCGAGCTGCTCGGCGCGGTCGGTGCGGCGGGACTCGCGGACGCTGAGCGCCTCCGCGAACGCGTCGTCGACCCGTGCCGCGATGCGCACCGGGAGCTCCTGCGCCCAGTCGTCCTCGATCGCGCGGATCCCCGAGCGACCTCGCGTCAACCCGTCCCACGTCGCCGCCGCGGTGGTCCCCAGAGGGGTCACCGCTCCGAACCCTGTCACCACTGCGCGTGTCATGGACGCCCCCCGCTCCCTCGACCCGTCGCCGCGACGGGTGCCGGCTGATGGGCACTATTCCAGGACATGGAGGCCGCATCTGTCGTATCGGGGCGTGCGGAGGACCTCCCGGGCCGATCTCACACCGCTCGATCCGCGGCGGCCCGGACGTCGACCCGGGTCACCAGCCGCCGGGGCTGAGGATCTTGCGGATCCGCTTCTCGCTCACCGGGCCGTCGGTGCCGAGCTGCTGCGCGAACAACGACACCCGCAGCTCCTCGATCAACCAGCGCACCTCGGCGAGCTCGCGCGACCGGCCGACGTCCGCGGGCCCGGCGGCGTAGGCGGCGCGCGCCGTCGCGAACGCCTCCTCGACGTCGTGCACGCGCCACGCGAGCTCCGCGTCGCGGTTCGGGTTCGCCTGCGCCTTCTCCAGCCGGTACGACGCCGCGCGCAGGTACCGGGTGAGGTGCGGCAGCCGGTCCGGCGGCGTCGCGGAGACGAACCCGTCGTGGACCAGCCCCGCGACCTGGTCGCGCAGGTCCGTGAGCGTGTTGAGCAGCGCCAGGCTGTTCGCCGACCGGATCTCCCCGTCCAGCGTCCGCGCCGCCGACAGGGCCGCCACCACGTGGCCGACGACGCGGTGCACCTGGTCCTCCAGGTGCTGCCGGACGAACGTGCGCGCCGCCGCGTACGCGTCCGCGTCGCGGATCGTGCGCGCGTCCGGCTGCGGCCCGTACGACCCGCCGCCCCCGCTCGTCAGGGCGATGACCGACGCGAGCTGCAGGTCGGTCACCAGCGCGTCGGTGCTGCGGTACGGGCTCGCGGCGAGCGTCAGCGACTGCGTCCCGCTCCACCGGCTCGTGACCCGGCCCGTCGCGAGCGCCACCTCGCCCAGCAGCAGGCGTCGCACGCCGCGCGCGTGCTCGCGCACCTGCGCGTTCGCGTCCGCGAGCACCCGCAGCGCGACCGTCGGCCGCCCCTTCGCGTCCTGCTCCTCGACGAGCGCCGGGTACCCCCGCACGACGACGCCGCCCCCGAGGTCCGTCGACACCGTGGCCGGGATCGCACCGCCCGGCAGGTCGGACGGCCACGACGTGAGCCCGGTCTGCTCGGCGACGAGTGCCGTCGTGGTCGGGTCCGCGTTCGGTGCGCCGTCGGTGCTCGGGCTGGCCGCGCCGTCGCCTCGAGCGGTCGGCCGTCCGTGACCGCGCGCGGCTTCTACGCCCTTCGCATCCGACGTCGCACCGCCCGCTCGTCCGTCGTGTCGCCCCGGTGAGCCGGACGCGGAGGCGGGGGAGGGGGCGTCGGTGGCGAAGGGCGTGGTGGGCCTGGCGGGAGCACCGCGAGGGACGAGCGGTGCGGATGGTAGCCCGAGCGCCGACGCCCCCTCGGCCGCCGTACCCGACTCCGCACCAGCGGCCGCCTCCCGCAGCGCCGCGCCCACCGCACCCTTGACGGCGGCGCGGACCGCCGCCTGGTTCTGGGCGGCGAGGCGGCGCTGGAGTGCGAGGAGATCCTTCGACTCGTCGAGGACCACCTCACCCTGGCGTCGTGGGTCGACGACACGGAAGGTCATGCGCAGGTGCGCCGGGAGGCGGGACTCCTGCTCGGGGCCCCACGCGTCGTCGGGGATCACGACGTCGCGCAGCGCGCGGACCGCGCGCGTGAACGCGACGTGGAACGGCTCCGCCATGTCGCCGGCGCGGGCCATGTCCTCCCACGCGGGGGTGTTGTCGCGCAGCCAGGCGACGACGTCGCGCGCGACGTCCGGGGCGGGCACGAGCTGGACGCGGACCGGCTTCGGCAGCGAGCGGATCGTCGCCGTCGCGAGCTCGTCGAGCAGGCCGGGGACCATCCAGTCGAAGCCGTCGGGAACGACACGGTTGAGGACGGAGATCGGGACGTGCACCGTGACGCCGTCGGCTTCCGTGCCGGGCTGGAACTGGTACGTGAGCGGGAGCGTGAGCTCGCCCTGCGGCCAGGTCTCGGGGAACTGCGACGTGTCGACCTGGTCGGCGTCGGGCACGAGCTGCTCGAGCGTGAAGGTGAGCAGGTCGGGGTCGCGGCGCCGCGCCGTCTTCCACCAGCGGTCGAAGTGCGCCGCGGAGACGACGTCGTCGGGGACGCGCTCGTCGTAGAAGGCGAACAGCGCCTCGTCGTCGATCACGAGACCGCGCTGGCGCGAGCGTGCCTCGAGCTCCTCCGCCTCCTCCAGGAGGCGCCGGTTCTCGTGGAAGAACTGGTGGTGCGTCGTCCACTCGCCCTGCACGAGCGCGTGCCGCACGAAGAGCTCGCGCGCCGCCTCGGGGTCGACCTTCGCGTAGAGCACCTTGCGGTCGGCGACGATCGGCACGCCGTACAGCAGCACCTTCTCGACGGCGATCGCCGCACCCCGCTTCGTCGACCAGTGCGGCTCGGAGTACGTGCGCCGCGCGAGGTCGCCCGCGAGGTCCTCCGCCCACTCCGGCTGGATGCGTGCGACGTCGCGCGCCCACAGGCGGCTCGTCTCCACGAGCTCGCCCGCCATGATCCACGCCGGCGGCTTCTTGCTCAGCGGCGAGCCCGGGAAGATCGCGAACCGCGCACCGCGTGCGCCCGTGTACTCGTTGCGCGCCTGCTTCTGCGCCCGGCGCAGCGCCTTCGCGCGCGCCTCGCCCTTGAGGTGGGCGACCGACGACGCCTTGACGTCGCCCGTGTCCTGCATCCCGATCTGCGACAGCAGGCCGGCGAGCAGCGCGCGGTGGATCGTGTCGCCGTCCCAGGCGCGCTTGTAGGCGGTGCTCGGGTCCGCGGCCGGTGCGCCGTCGGTGCTCGGGCCGGTGGTCGGGTGCGCGGCCGGTGCGCCGTCGGTGCTCGGGCTGGCCGCGCCGTCGCCTCGGGTGCTCGGCCGTCCGTTCTCGAGCGCGGCTTCTACGCCCTTCGCATCCGACGTCGCACCACCCGCTCGTCCGTCCTGTCGCCCGGGGGTGCCCGCCGTACCTGACCGTGCACCGCGCGGGCGGTAGGACATGTCGATGCCGAGGGGCTTGGCCATGTCGCGGAGCTGGGCGACGACGTCCTGCCACTCGCGGATGCGGAGGAAGTTCAGGTACTCGGCCTTGCAGAGGCGGCGGAAGGCCGAGGAGGAGAGGTCGTGCTGCTGCTCGCGGACGTACTCCCAGAGGTTGAGGTACGTGAGGAAGTCGGAGTGCGGGTCGGTGAAGCGGGCGTGGAGCTGGTCGGCCTGGGGGCGCTGCTCGGCGGGGCGCTCGCGCGGGTCCTGGATCGACATGACGGCCGCGATGATGGCGACCTCGCGCGCGACCCCGAGCGTCGAGCCCTCCCAGATCATGCGGGCCAGGCGCGGGTCCATGGGCAGCTGCGCGAGGACGCGGCCGACCTCGGTGAGCCGAGTGGTCTGCTGCCCGCCGTCGGCCGCCGCGACGGTCTCCAGGGCGCCGAGCTCGGTGAGGAGCTGGACGCCGTCGCGCACGGCGCGCGTGTCCGGGGGCTCGACGAACGGGAAGCGCGCGACGTCGTCGGGCGAGCCGACGACGCCCACCGAGATCATCTGGAGCAGCACCGACGCGAGGGACGTGCGCAGGATCTCGGGCTCGGTGAACTCGGGGCGGGAGAGGAAGTCGTCCTCGGAGTAGAGGCGGATCGCGATGCCGTCGGCGACGCGGCCCGAGCGGCCCGAGCGCTGGTTGGCGCTCGCCTGCGAGACCGGCTCGATGGGCAGCCGCTGGACCTTCGTCGCCTTGGAGTAGCGCGAGATGCGGGCGGTGCCCGGGTCGACGACGTAGTGGATCCCCGGGACGGTGAGCGACGTCTCGGCGACATTGGTCGCGAGGACGATGCGGCGCGACGCGTGCTGCTGGAACACGCGGTGCTGCTCCGCCGAGGACAGGCGCGCGTAGAGGGGGAGGATCTCGACGCGCTGCGGGTGCTTCGGGTCGCGCACGCGGTCCTTGAGGTGACCTTCGAGGGCGTCGGCGGCGTCGTGGATCTCGCGCTCGCCGGAGAGGAACACGAGGATGTCGCCGGAGCCCTCGCGCATCAGCTCGTCGCACGCGTCGACGATGCCCGTGACGAGGTCCTTCTCCTCGGTCCTGGCCTTCCCGACGGTCTTCCCGCTCCCGGGGTCGACGTCGGGGGACAGCGGCCGGTAGCGGATCTCGACCGGGTACGTCCGGCCGGAGACCTCGACGACGGGCGCGGCGTCGGGCAGGGCGTCGACGACGTAGTCCGGCGCGCCGCCGAGCGTGGCGAGGTGCGCGGGCGAGAAGTGCGCGGCGAACCGCTCGGAGTCGATCGTCGCGGACGTGATGACGAGCTTGAGATCGGGGCGCTGCGGCAGCAGCCGCGCGAGGTACCCGAGCAGGAAGTCGATGTTGAGCGACCGCTCGTGCGCCTCGTCGATGACGATCGTGTCGTAGGCGAGGAGCTGCGGGTCCCGCTGGATCTGCGCGAGCAGGATGCCGTCGGTCATGACCTTGACGAGCGTGTCCTCGCTCGACGTGTCAGTGAACCGGACCTGGTACCCGACGACGCCGCCCAGCGGCACCTGGAGCTCCTCGGCGATGCGCTCGGCGACCGTGCGTGCCGCGATCCGGCGGGGCTGCGTGTGCCCGATCTGCCCGGCACGCCCGCGTCCGAGGTCGAGGAGGATCTTCGGGAGCTGCGTCGTCTTGCCCGAGCCCGTCTCGCCCGCGACCACCACGACCTGGTGGTCGCGGATCGCGGCGGCGATGTCGTCGCGCCGCGCGCTGACCGGGAGCTGCTCGGGGTAGACGATGGGTGGGACCTCGACGGCAGCGCGCTTCGCGGCCGCCCGCTCGAGCTGGGCACGGCTCACCTGGCGCGTGCCCGACGCCGGCCGCTCGCGCCGGTCGGACCGCGCGCCCTGCTCCGGGCGCTCGCCCTGTCCCTGCGCCTGGGGGCCGCGGCCGCGGCGGCGGTTCCCGCGTCGCCGGCCCGGCGCGCGAGGGGTGCCCTCGGCGGCGCCGCCCTGCTGGGGAGGGCGCACGTCGGGCTGGGGCTGGGAGGACTCGGGACTCACGACGACCCATTCTCTCAAGCGGTGGCAACCGCAAATCACCCGGGGTACGGGACCGTGCGCCGCCGGGGCAGGACGTCCGCGTCGTCGGTCCGGGGGCGGGCGTCGTGGGACCACCTCGCGAGCGAGGCCCAGAGGCCGTGCCTACGGTGGGCCGGAGGTCGAGGGTGAGGAGCCTCATGGACGTGGTCCTGACCGTGGCGGGCATCGCCGTCATCGTGCTCGTGCTGCGCGACGTCTTCCACACGTTGTGGCACCCGGCGGGCGAGGGGCGCCTGAGCGGCGCCCTGGGCCGCGCGACGTGGTGGGCGGTGCACCGTCTCCCGGCGCGCTCCCGGCCGCGCCGGTTGCTGCTGGACCTCGCCGGTCCGCTCGTCCTCGCCGCGACCATCGTCGGGTGGGCGACGGGCGCCGTGCTCGGCTGGTCGTTCGTCTTCTGGCCGCAGATGCCCGAGGGCTTCCAGGACACCACCGGGCCACCGTCCGCCGACACGTGGGAACGCTTCGCCGACACCGTCTACGTGTCGATGGTCGCGCTGTCCACGCTGGGGATCGGTGACGTCGTGCCGACGACGGGCTGGACCCGGTCGTGCACGGCGGTCCAGGCGCTCGTCGGCTTCGCGCTGCTGAGCGCGTCGATGTCCTGGGTGCTGCAGGTGTCGCCCTCGCTCACGCACCGTCGTGCGCTCGCGCGCCGGCTGACCGCTCTGGCCGAGGCGCACCGGCTGACCTCGCCCGCCCCCGCGGCCGATCCCGTCGCCCTGCCGGTGTCGACGGTGGAGGACCTCGTCCAGGAGGTGGCTACGGTCCACGCGGAGCTCGGTCACTACGGCGAGACGTACTACTTCCGGGACGCCGACCCGGACGAGGCGCTGCCCGCCGCGGTCGGCATGGGCGTCGGCCTCGCGGACGGTGCGCGCCGGTCCGCCGACCCCGAGGTGCGCCGCTCGGCCGCGTCCCTCCGGTGGACGCTCGACCGGTTCGCGGCGCTCCTCGACGACCAGTACCTGCACACGGGCGGCTCCACCGAGGAGATCTTCGCCGCCTACGCCGACGACCAGGACCACGTGCCCTCGGCGATCGGGTCCCGGCGACCCACGCGCAGCGACCGGGCCTGACGTGTCCTGGCCGGCCGCGGGAGTCCGGCACGTGAGGTCAGCGCGTCCCGTTCCAGACGTTCTCCGGCTCGCACGGCGCGGGTACGTGCAGGCCCTCGGGCGGCTCCCACGCCGAGGCGCCCTCCACGAGGACACCGCCCGCGAGGCTGATCGGGTCGCCGTCGACGAACGCGCCGCCGGCTGCGCTCAGCGTCTCGCCGTCCCAGCCCACGCGATCCTCGCTGAACACCGGGAGCCACCGCGTGCCGGTGATGTCGGTGACGTACACGCACCCGTCCTCGACGGTCAGCGTCCCCTCGAGGAGCGCGCCGTCCCCGGCGCCGACGCTGTGACCCCAGAGGGCGACCCCGTCGACCGTCACGTCCGCGCCGCCCCGCAGGGCGTCGCACCCGGCGAGCGCTCCGGCGACGCAGACGGCGACCGTCACGCCGGTCACCACCCCGCGTCGTCGGGCCCGGAGGCGGCGGCCGGGGCGAGGACGGGGACGGACGAGAGCTCCCATGGCCGGACCGTAGGTGCGCCGTCGCACGCTCGACCGGCGCCGGCCGGGATCGTCGCCGGATCGTGACGCCGAACCCCGGCTGTGGGCGACGGACCGTCCTTCGTGCCGCGCGATCCCGGGTTCGGCGACGAGGCTCAGCCCAGCGCCTTGCGCATGACGACCCGCGTCGTCCCTCCGCTGACGCCCGTCGTGGGGGCGGCGCGGACGAAGCCGGCCCGCTCGAAGACGTCGACGCTGCCGACGTACCCCGAGATGACGTCGACCCGCTCGCCGCGCGAGTCCACGGGGTAGCCCTCGACCGCGGGTGCACCGTGCGCGGCGGCGTGCTCGACGGCGCCCGCGAGCAGCTCGTGCAGGAGGCCCTGCTTGCGGTACCCGGGCCGCACGACGAAGCAGACGGCGCTCCATGCGTCGAGGTCGTCGACGAACGGGATGGTGCGCGAGTGCATGAGCCGCCGGTACGTGCTGCGCGGCGCGACGGAGCACCAGCCCGCGACCTCGCCGTCGACGTACGCGAGCACGCCCGGGCCGGGCTCCGCGTCGCACAGGTCGGCCATGTACCCGGGGCGGCCGTCGTTCGAGACGCGGCTGTCGCGGTAGGACATGCACCAGCACGCGCCGACGCCCGCCTTCCTCGGCCCCACGACCGTCGCGAAGTCGTCGAAGCGCCCGACGGCGGAGCGGACCTCGACGTCGTGGCCCGCCAGCGTTCTCGTCCCCACGGTCGTCACGCTAGACCCACGCGCCGACAGCCGCTGCACGGCGGCGCGCGGCCTCACCGGTCCAGCAGGCCGAGCACGTCCTCGAACGTCGTGTCGCGCAGCGTCGCACCGTCGAGGAGCGCTCCCGTCAGGTCCGTGACGTGCACCGGGTCACCCGTCGAGCCGAAGCGCGCGGAGGTGAGGTCCGCGTCCCGCAGGTCGGCGCCGCGCAGGCAGGTGCCGCTGAACGAGGCGCCGCGCAGCGACGCTCCTCGCAGGTTCGTCCCGGTCAGGTCGCACCACAGGAAGGCGCAGCCGTCGAGCGTCGCGTGCCGCAGGTCGGCCCCGACGAACGTCGACCCGATGACGAACAGGTCTCGGAGGGTGATCGACGCGAGGGACGCACCGTCGCCGTCGATGCGGCGCAGGGACGCGTACCGCGAGGCGCGGACGAGGTCGTCGAGCGTGGCCCGGCGGGAGGTCCTGGACATCGTCGCTCCTCGGTGTCGTCGGCGGCCGGGACGCCAGACTAGCCGTGGCGGTCGTGATGGAATCGCAGGGTGTTCACGCGTCCCCGCACCCGCCTCGACCTGGTCCCACGTCGCGTGCGCGTCCACGCCGTCCGGGAGACCTCGGCGTCTCTGCGCCGCATCACCTTCCGCGACGCCGTCGCCGACGGCGACCGGGCCGAAGGCCCGCTGTCGCTGGCCGCGCTCCTGGCCCCCGGCCCCGACGACCACGCGAAGGTCTTCCTGCCCGACCCGGCGACCGGCGTCCTGCACGCCCCGACCCTCGCGCCCGACGGGGCGCTCCAGCGCCCGACGGGCGTCGTGTCGATCTCCCGCGAGATGACGGTCCGTGCGACCCGGACCGTCGACGGGGTCGCGGAGGTCGACGTCGACTGGGTGCTGCACGGCGACGACGTCCCGGGCGCCGCGCCCGGGGAGCCGGGTGGTCCGGCGTCCGCCTGGGCGGCGCGCGCGACGCCGGGGGACGAGGTCGTGCTCGCCGGGCCGGCGTCGAGCCGCAGCGTGCCCGACGGGATCGGGCGGCTGACGCTCGTCGGTGACGAGGCGGGGCTGCCCGCGCTCGCGCGCTGGGTCGCGGCCGTCGGGCCGGACGTCCCGGTGACGGCGATCGTCGAGATCGGCGACGACGTCGACGAGGCGTTCGTCGAGGACGAGCTCGGGCGCGCGACCGTCGAGATCCTCTACCGCACCGACGGGCCGGGACAGCTCGCCGAGGCCGTGCGCGCTCTCGGCGTGCCCGAGCCGGACGAGTACGTGGTGGGGGTGGGCGAGGCGACCGACCTCGTCCCCGTGCGCCGCGACCTGCGCCGCGCGGGCGCACGCCCCGACCAGCTCGCGATCCACGGCTACTGGCGGCGCGGCGTCGTGAACCTCGACCCCGACGCCCCGCTGGACCCGAGCGACCCGGACTGAGCCTGCGTCGTCTGCCGACCGCGTAAGCGGCTGCGTGCGGGCGCGCCGTGCGCGACGCTGGGGCGCATGACGACACGGCTCCTGGTCCTCGGTGGTTCGGACTTCGTCGGCCGCGCGGTGGTCGACGACGCCCTCGCGCGCGGCTGGGACGTCACCGTTCTCAACCGCGGCACGCGCCCCGTGCCCGACGCCGTCACCGCCCTGGTCGGCGACCGCACCCGCCCCGACGGCCTCGACGCCCTGCGGTCGGACGACGTCGCGCAGAAGTGGGACGTCGTCGTCGACACGTGGTCCTGGGCGCCCGTCGCGGTGCGGGACGCCGCGCGACTGCTCGCGGGGCGGATCCCCGGCGACAGCCGGTACGTGTACGTGTCGTCGCGCTCGGTGTACGCGCCGTGGACGCCGCGGGGTGCGGACGAGTCGGCGCCGCTCGTCGACGCCCACCCGGACGAGGAGACGCACGACGACTACGCGCGCGCGAAGCGGGGCGCCGAGATCGCCGCCGTGGACGCGCTGGGCGACCGCGCGCTCCTGCTGCGCGCCGGCCTGATCCTCGGGCCGCGCGAGAACGTCGGCCGCCTGCCGTGGTGGCTGCGCCGCGTCGCGCGCGGCGGCCCCGTCCTGGCACCGGGGCCGGCGGAGCTGCCCCTGCAGTACGTCGACGCGCGCGACCTCGCGGCGTTCGCCCTCGACGCGGCGATCACGGGCGCGTCGGGACCGGTGGACGTCGTCTCGGCGCCGGGCCACACGACGATGCGCGAGCTGCTGTCCGCGTGCGTCGCGGTCACCGCCGACGCCGCGGCCGAGGCGGGTGCCGCGCCCGCGGAGCTCGTGTGGGTCGAGCCGGACGTGGTGGAGCGCGCGGGGATCCAGCCGTGGACGCAGCTGCCGGTGTGGTTCCCGCCGGGAGAGCTGCACGACGCCCTGCACGGCTCGGACGTGTCGCGCGCGTTCTCCCTCGGGCTGCGCACGCGCGACGTGCGCGAGACGGTCCGCGACACGTGGGACTGGCTGCAGTCCCTGGACTCCGCGGGGGAGGCGACGCCGCAGCGCGCCGACCGGCCCGGCATCGGGCTGCCGCCGGAGCTGGAGCAGGAGGTGCTCCGCCTCGCCGGTGCTGACGCCGCCGCCGGCTCCGGCGCACGCCACGCACCCGGCCGACCGGGCGTCGGCTTCACGGCCTGAGCGTCCCTCGCCTCGCGCTGCCGACCGTGCGGGCAGCGGTGTCGAGCACGACGTCGCGCGCCGTCGAGCACGACCTGAAGGTCGCCGACGACCGGTTGACGACCTTCAGGTCGTGCTCGGCGCGCTGCCCTGGCTCAGCCCTCGGCGAGGAGCTCGCGCACCCGGGGGATCACCCGGGTCCCGTAGAGCTCGATGCTGCGCATCATGGCGTCGTGCGGCAGCGTGCCGGACGAGTACTTGAGGTCGAACCGGCCGGCGCCGAGCGTGCGGACGGTCGACGCGATCTTGCGGGCGACCGTCTCGGGCGAGCCGACGTACAGCGACCCGTCGCGGATGTCGTGCGCGAACCGGCCGCGGTGGTAGGCGGGCCAGCCGCGCTCGCGGCCGATGCGGTTGTTCATGGCCGCGAAGTGCTCGTAGACCTCCTCCTGCGCCTGCTCGTCGGTCTCGGCGACGTGCCCGGGGGAGTGCACGCCGACCGGCAGCACCGGCTGCCCGAGCTCGTCGACCGCGCGGTGGTACAGGTCGACGTACGGGCGGAACCGCTCGGGCTCGCCGCCGATGATCGCGAGCATGAGCCCGAGGCCGTGGCGCGCGGTGCGGACCACCGACTCCGGCGACCCGCCGACGCCGACCCAGGTGCGCAGGCGTCCGGACTCGGTCTTCGGGAAGACCTCCAGCCCGCTCAGCACCGCGCGCGTCGTGCCGGACCACGACACCGGTCCCTCGTCGAGCAGGTGCACGAACAGGTCGAGCTTCTCCTCGAACAGCACCTCGTAGTCGGAGAGGTCGTAGCCGAAGAGGGGGAACGACTCGATGAACGACCCGCGCCCGAGGATCACCTCGGCGCGGCCGTCGGACAGGGCGTCGAGCGTCGCGAAGCGCTCGAAGACGCGCACGGGGTCGTCCGAGCTGAGCACCGTGACGGCCGACCCGAGCCGGATCCGCGACGTGCGCGTCGCGATGCCCGCGAGCACGACCTCGGGCGCGCTCACGGCGAAGTCCTCGCGGTGGTGCTCGCCGACTCCGAAGAAGTCGACGCCCACCTGGTCCGCGAGCACGGCCTCGTCGACGACCTCGCGGATCGTGCGCGCCGCGGTGACCGGCGCACCGTCCGGCCCGGCCGTGACGTCGCCGAACGTGTCGAGACCCAGCTCGACCTGCTCGGGAGCGGTCGTCTCCGCGGGGGCGGTGGTGGGCTCGGTCATGGTCTCTCCTCGGTCGTCGTGCGCCGTCGGGGCCGACGGGTGCGTCCGGTCAACGGTTCCGGGGCGCGGGATCTTCCGCGAGCGCCTCGCCGGCCGGGACGTAGAGGCGCAGCGCCGCGCGGCGGACCGTGAGCCGCACGCGGACCGTGCCCGACGACGCGTGGTCACCCACGGTCAGCACCTCGCCGTCGTGCGCGAGGACGACGTGCGGGTCGCCCGGCCCGCGCGCGGGGAACCGCAGGTCGAGCCGCTCGACCGCCGTGGCCCCGACGACGAGGTGCCGGCGCACCCCGGGCACGCGGCGCGCGAGCCGGGTCCCGGTGTCGCCGGCCGCCACCTCGAGGAACGTGCGCAGACGGCTCGCGCGGCGCTCGGCACGGGCGGTGCGGACGTCGAGCACCCCGTCGTCCAGGCGGCGGCGCTCGACGGGCGCGAGGCTCTGCGGGTAGTAGCGGTTCACGCCGGCGAAGAGCGACCAGTAGTCGCCGCTCCTGACCTCGTGGCCGGCCACGTCGAGCCGTACGGGCCGCGCGCTGCCGAGGACGCGCGCGGCGGCGAGCACCGCCGCGGGCCACTTCCCGAGCCGGTGCTCGTAGCGCTCCCGCTCGGTGACGAGCTCCGGGTACACCCCGACCGAGAACGTGCTGAGGACCGTGCGCGCACCGCGGCGCGGGTCGCCGTCGACGCCGGGACCCGTGACGTCCAGGTCCGCGACGTCGATCACGGCACCCGTCCCCGCGCGCACCGCGGCGAGGGAGGCCGCGACCGAGCCGAGGCCGGCCGCCCGCGCGAAGTGGTTGAGCGTCCCGCCGGGCAGCACCACGAGGGGCAGGTCGTGCGCGCGGGCCGCCGCGGCCGCCGTCGACACCGTGCCGTCGCCGCCGCTGACCCCCAGCGCCCTCGCCCCGCGCGCCGCCGCGTCGTCGTCGTACAGGGCGCGCAGGTCGTCGCCGTCGGACAGGAGATGTAGCTCGGCCGCCGGGAGCCCGTCCCGGACGGCCGCGGCCGGGTCCTCCGCGAGGACCCGGCCCGAGCCGGCCGCGGGGTTGGCCACGACGAAGAGCCCGGCGCCGTCGGGCAGCGCGGGGACGTCGGCGGTGGGGCCGGCCGGCGCGGCGTCGCGGCGACGGTGGGACCCGGGCGCGACCGCCCGCCCCACGAGCGCGACGGTGGCGCCCACCGCGACTCCGGCCGCGACGTCCGAGAACCAGTGCGACCCGGTGTGCAGGCGCGAGTAGGCCACGGCGGTCGCGAGGGGCACCAGCGCGACGCCGAGCGCGGGCCACTCCACGGCCACGCCCGTGACGAAGGCCGCCGCCGACGCGGAGTGGCCGGAGGGGAACGACGGCGAGGTCGGGGGGTGGGCGAGCCGCCGCCACGCGGGGAGGCTCTCGAGCGACGGCCGCTCGCCGCCGAACACCGTCTTGCCCACGAGGTTCGCGACGGCGCTCGCGGCGAGGAGCGAGCCGTAGCCTCGCACGGCGGCACGCCGGCCGCGCGGCCCCGTCGCGGCGGCGGCGAGGGCGAGGCCGCCCCACAGCGCGCCGCGGTCGGCGGCGGTGGACAGGCTCGCGAGGGCCGCGTCCGCCCGCGTCCCGAGCCGACGGCGGTTCGTGCGGTCGTTGATCGACCGGTCGGCGCGGGCGACGGCCGGGAACGCCTCGTGCGGCTTGACGAGGCCCGTCACGCGCCGCACGGCACGAGGCCGCGGCCGGCGCGGGACCAGGGACGCCATCGTCGCGAGACTCAGGCGGTCGCGCGCGTCGTCTCGCCCCGGAGCTCGTCGATGTGCGCCTGGAGCCGCTCGAGGGCGACGGCGACGCCCTCGCCGGCGTCGTGCGCGAGGTCGGTGACGTACCGGAGCTGGGCGGACGCGGCGTCGAGCGCGACCTGCGCGTCGGCCAGGGCCACCGCTGCGCGACCGTCGGCCGCGTTCTCGGCGTCCTGGGCGCGGTCGAGCGCCGCGCGCGCCTCGTCGGTCGCGGCCTGGACGGACTCGGTCGCGTCGACGACGTCGTTGCGGAGCACGGGGTGCAGGGCGGGCAGGTGGGAGCCGACGCGTTCGATGTCGTCGCCGATCGTCTCGGTCTGGACCTGTGCGTCGGCGATGAGCTGTTCCACCTCGGCGGCGCTCGCTGTCGCGCCGAGCGGGAGCATCATCGACAGCGCGAGCAGGCTCGCGGCGGCGAAACGGGCAGACGTCCTCGTCCGCGGCGTCGCCGGCTGATCGCTCGTCCTCGCTGACATGGTGAACAGTCTGGGGGGCGTTCCTGGGAAGAGCCAGGGAATCGGGCCCCGAGGTGTGGAGATTTCGCACACAGCGCAGGCCGGACGCCTCAGGAGCGCGCCGCGGCGACGGCGCGCCGTCGCCGTGCCCGCGCGACGCGCGTCGTGAGGAGCCCGTGGCGCGGCCCGAACAGGTACGCCAGGCCGAACACGGCGCCGAGCGTCACGACGACGGTCCCTCCCGACGACGTGTCGAGCCAGTAGCTGAGGAAGATCCCGACGACCCCGCTCACCGACGCGACGAGCGGCGAGATCCACAGCATGCGCGAGAACCGGTCGGTGAGCAGGTACGCCGTCGCGCCCGGCGTGATGAGCAGCGCGACGACGAGCACGACGCCGACGGCCTGCAGCGCGACGACCACCGTGAGGGCGAGCAGGCCGAGCAGCAGCGCGCCGAGCCGGCGGGGCGACAGGCCGATCGCGTGCGCGTGCACGGGGTCGAACGCGTAGAGCGTGAGGTCGCGCCGCTTGAGCACGACGACCGCGAGCGTCACGGTGCCGAGCACCAGCACCTGCAGCAGGTCGGCGCGCGAGACCCCGAGGAGGTTGCCGAACAGGATGTGGTTGAGGTCGGTCTGGCTCGGCGTGACGGAGATGAGGACGAGGCCGAGGGCGAAGAGCGTCGTGAACACGACCCCGATCGCCGCGTCCTCCTTGACCCGGCTCGTGTCCCGGACCGCGCCGATGAGCAGCACCGCGAGCAGGCCGAAGAGGAGGGCGCCGAGCGCGAACGGCGCCCCGACGACGTACGCGAGCACGACGCCCGGCAGCACGGCGTGCGACACCGCGTCGCCCATGAGCGACCAGCCGATGAGCACGAGCCAGCAGGACAGGACCCCGCACACGACGCCCGCCGTCACCGTCACGGCGAGCGCCGTCCGCACGAACTCGAACGACAGCGGCTCGACGACCAGGTCCCAGAGCCCCGGGCTCACGGCGCGACCTCCAGCCCGAACGCGAGCGCCAGGTTCTCCGGGCGCAGGACCTCCTCGGGCGTCGAGTGCAGCAGGACGCGGCGCATGAGCAGGACCGCCTCGTCGGCGAGGGCGGGCAGGCCGTGCAGGTCGTGCGTCGAGACGAGGACCGTCGCGCCGTCCCGCGCGAGCTCGCGCAGCAGCGCGGTGATCGTCGCCTCCGACCGCTTGTCGACCCCGGCGAACGGCTCGTCGAGGAGGAGGGTGGTCGCACCCTGCGCGAGGCCGCGCGCGACGAACGCGCGCTTGCGCTGCCCGCCGGAGAGCGCGCCGATCTGCCGGTCCGCGTGGTCGGCGAGCTCGACGCGCTCGAGCGCGTGCTCCACCGCCGCGCGGTCCGCGGCGCGCGGCCGCCGGGTGAAGCCCTGGTAGCCGTACCGCCCCGTCATGACGACGTCGTGGACGCTCAGCGGGAACGCCCAGTCGACGTCCTCGCTCTGCGGCACGTACCCCACGGCCTGGGCCCGCCGGGCGCGGGCCGGCGGGGCGCCGTCGAGCAGGACGGTGCCGTGGTCCGGGCGCAGCATGCCCATGATCGCCCTGAACAGCGTGGACTTCCCCGAGCCGTTCATCCCGACGAGCCCGCACACCGTCCCGCGACCCGCCGTCGGGCCGAGCGTCAGGGAGACGTCGTCGAGCGCCAGGACGTCGCCGTGGTGGACCGTGAGGTCGCGCACGTCGATCGCCGGCGCGCCGTCCGTCGCCGCGCCCCGCGCCACCCCGTCACCCGACGCCGCCCCGTCGCCCGACGCCGCCCGGTCGCGCGCCATCACCCCTCGCTCCCCGGCGCCTCGCCGGTGAGGGCGCCGACGATCGTGCCCGCGTCGTGGCGCAGCAGGTCGAGGTAGGTCGGGACGGGACCGTCGGGCTCGGAGAGCGAGTCGACGTAGAGCACGCCGCCGAACGTCGCGCCGGTCGCCTCGACGACGCGCTGCATGGGCTCGTCGGACACCGTGGACTCGCAGAAGACGGCCGGGACCTCGTCGCGCTCCACGCGCTCGATGGTGCCGGCGACCTGCCGCGGTGTGGCCTGCTGCTCGGCGTTGACGGCCCACAGGTAGTGCTCCGCGAGCCCCGCGTCGCGTGCGAGGTAGGAGAAGGCGCCCTCGCACGTGACGAGCACGCGATGCTCGGGCGGGAGCGTGTCGAGCGCCGCGGTGAGCTCGTCGTGGACGGCGCCGATCTCGGCGGCGTAGTCGTCGGCCGCGGCGCGGTACTCGTCGGCGTGCTCGGGGTCGAGCTCGGCGAACGCGTCGGCGATGTTGTGCACGTACAGCTGCCCGTTCACGGGCGACATCCAGGCGTGCGGGTTCGCGGTGCCCTGGTACTCCTCGGCGGTGTCGTCGCCGAGCGGGATCGTGTCGACCCCATCGCTCACGACGACGTGCGGCACGTCGAGGTCGCCGACGAACCGGTCGAACCACGCCTCGAGGCCGAGGCCGTTGTCGAGGACCAGGTCGGCCTCGGCCGCGCGGCGCAGGTCGCCCGGGGTGGGTTCGTAGCCGTGGATCTCCGCCCCGACCTTGGTGATCGACTCGACGCGCAGACGGTCGCCGGCCACGTTGCGCGCCATGTCGGCCAGCACCGTGAACGTCGTGAGGACGACCGGGCGGTCGTCCGCGGGGCCGCTCGCCGAGCCGGCGTCGGTGCCGGGCGAGCACGCCGACAGGGCGAGGGCGAGCCCCGCGAGCGCTGCGGCGGTGCCGGCGGGACGCCGTCGCGAGTAGAAGTTCGGCATACCGAAAAACATAGTCCGGCACCCCAGCGCTCGCAACGCCCGGACGCTGCGTGCGTGCGGGGCGCCCGAGCGGCGTGCACCGCGGCCCCGACCTACGGTGACCCGATGAGTGCAGCGAGCCGATGGGCAGACTCCGCGATCGGGTGGTACCAGACGCAGGTCTCGCCACGGAAGGGGTGGGGCTGCGCCCACCGCGTCGCGCACGGCGGCGACTCGTGCTCCGCCGCCGTGCGGGAGCTCGTCGCCCGCCGTGGCGCGGTGCGGGCGACGCTCCCCACGGCGGTGCGGTTCCTGGCGTGCTGGCAGGCGGCGCAGCTCCTCGCCACGTCGGGCGTGAGCGGCGTCTGCTGCTGCGGGCCGATCCCGGTCCCGTTCCGGTTCGGCGGGCGCTCCTGAGCCGTCAGGCGCGCGCCGCGTGCACGACGGCGACGGGGCCCTCGGCGTGGTGGAGCACGTCCTGGCTCACCGAGCCGAGCAGCATGCCCTGCACGTCGCCGCGCCCGCGCGACCCGACGACCGTCAGGCCCGCGCTCCGGCCGGCCTCGTGGATCGCGGCGCCCGGTCGTCCCTCGACGACGAACGTCTCGACGCCCACGTCGTCGTGCTGGGCGGTGCGCACGCGCGCGAGCGCCTCCTCGACGGTGCGGGACGCCGCCGCGCGGGCGTCGCGCTCGGCGCGGGTGTCGAACGCGAGGCGCTCGTCCGGCTGCAGGCTCGCACCGTGGCGCCACGCGGACACCGCGACGACCCGGCCTCCCGTCAGCGCCGCCTCGTCGAGCGCGAAGCGCAGGGCCGCGTCGCCGTGCGGCGAGCCGTCGACGCCGACCACGACGTCGGACGTGCGGTGGTGGCCGGCGTCCACCGGCGGCACGACGAGCACGGGGGCCGCGCTGCGGGCGGCGAGCCGCGTCGAGACGGAGCCGAAGAACGCCGAGCCGACGGAGCCGAGGCCGCGCGTCCCGACGACGACGAGGTCGGCGTCCTTGGCGGCGTCGAGCAGCACCTCGGACGGGGCGCCGGAGCGCAGCGTGGTGAGCACGCGGACCGTCGGGTCGAGGCGTGCGGCGCGGTCGACGGCGGCGTCGAGGATCGGTCGCCCGATCGCCTGGACCTCCTCGACCGTCGGGTAGTAGACGCCGCCCACGAACGGCGTCGACACGACGGGCACGTAGGCGACGTGCACCACCCGCAGCGTCGCGCCGCGGCGTGCCGCCTCGTGGACCGCGACGTCGAGGGCGCGTCCGCTCGTCGTGCTCCCGTCGACGCCGACCAGCACCGCCGGCTCTCGTCCTGCGCCCGTCGCGCCCGTGCTCCTCGTCCCGCCCTGCGTGCTCATGTCGTCGACCTCCGTGACGTACCGATCCCTCTCCTCTCCTGGATACCTCCGCGGGGTGGGGTCGCGCGGCGGCCGGACGGTCCGGCGTGCCGGGCCGGACGGCACGACCCTCCGGGACCAAGGTCCCCGGGTCCACCGGGGGACCCGGCCCGGCGCGAGAACGCCCCGGGGAGCGACTACGTTGAGAGCCATGGGCTCTCCCCACCCGATCCGCGTGTTCCTGCTCGACGACCACGAGGTGGTCCGCCGCGGCGTCGCCGCGCTGCTCGAGGCCGCCGGCGACATCACCGTCGTCGGCGAGGCCGGCACGGCCGCCTCGGCGCTGTCGCGCATCCGCGCGACCCGGCCCGACGTCGCGATCCTCGACGTGCGCCTGCCCGACGGCTCGGGCGTCGAGGTGTGCCGCGAGGTGCGCTCGGAGCTGCCGGAGGTCGGCTGCCTCATGCTCACGTCGTTCGCCGACGACGAGGCGCTGTTCCAGGCCGTGCTCGCCGGCGCCTCGGGCTACGTGCTCAAGCAGATCCACGGCTCGGACCTCGTCGGGGCGGTCCGCACCGTCGCCGCGGGCGGGTCGCTGCTCGACCCGTCGAGCACCGCTCGCGTGCTCGAGCGGCTGCGGCACGCCGCGGACGAGATCCCCGACCGGCTCGAAGGGCTGTCCCAGCAGGAGCGCCAGATCGTCGCGCTCATCGGCGAGGGCCTGACGAACCGCGAGATCGGCCAGCGGCTGTACCTCGCCGAGAAGACCGTGAAGAACTACGTCTCGCACGTGCTCGCGACGCTCGGCCTGCAGCGCCGCACGCAGGTCGCCGTCCTCGCGACGGAGATCCGCAACGAGGAGGCGCGGGGCGGTGCCGCCGGTGCACCGGGCTCGACGGGCAGGGCTCCCGGTGGGTCGCGGCCCCGGCCCTGACGGCGCCGGACCCGTCGTCCCGAGGCCGGGCGACCGCGCGTCGTCGGGACCTTCGGCACTCACGGACCCGACATCCCGGCGCGACGATGGTGGCATGACGATCACCGGCGCCCGGGGTGGGCTCGCGTCGGCGGGGCTCGCGGAGCTCGCGCCGGAGGAGAGCTACGCGCTCCTCGCGACGGTGCCGGTGGGCCGTATCGTCTTCACGGACCATGCGCTACCCGCGATCCAGCCGGTGAACTTCGTCCTCGACGGGCCCGACGTCGTCTTCCGCACCGGAGAGGGCTCGAAGCTCGCGGTCGCGGCGAGCCGCGCCGTCGTGGCGTTCGAGGCGGACTGGTTCGACGCCGAGGCGCGCTCGGGCTGGTCGGTCGTCCTCGTCGGCCGCACGTACGAGGTGACGGACCCCGCCGAGCGGGAGCGGCTGCTCGCGCTGCCGCTCGTCACGTTCGTCCCCGGCGACCGCGACCGCGTCATCAAGGTCGTGCCGCGCATCGTCACGGGCCGCCGCATCGCCCGCCCGGCCTGACGGCTCGGCGGGTCCTGCCGCGATCGGCAGCCGGAGCCGCCGAACGGTCCGGCTAGCCTCGACCCGTGACCACCGCGCCCGCCGTCCGAGACGCCACCGCCGCCGACTGGCCCGGGATCTGGCGGGTCCTCGAGCCCGCGTTCCGCGCCGGCGAGACGTACACGTACCCGCGCGACATCACCGAGGACGACGCCCGGTCGGCGTGGACGGGGTCGCCCGGCGCGCGGGTCCTCGTCGCGGTGGACGACGCCGGCGCGGTCCTCGGCACCGCGAAGTACCTGCCCAACCACCCGGGCGCGGGCGCCCACGTCGCCAACGCGAGCTTCGTCGTCGGGCCGGACGCCGCGGGCCGCGGTGTCGGGCGCGCGCTGGCCCGCGCGGTGCTCGACGGCGCCCGTGCCGACGGTTACCGCGCGATGCAGTTCAACGCCGTGGTCGAGACCAACGAGCGCGCCGTGCGCCTCTGGGAGTCGCTGGGCTTCACGGTCCTCGCGACCGTGCCCGAGGCGTTCGACCACCCCGCGCACGGGCTCGTGGGCCTGCACGTCATGCACCGCACGCTCTGAGGCCCGGCGGCTACCCGAGCGGGGCCCACCACTCGAGGCGCGTGCCGCCGTCGGGCAGGGCGGTGACCGTGCAGCCGCCGCCGAGCGCGGACGCGCGCGCGTCCATGTTGCGCAGCCCGGAGCGGCGCCCGCCCTCGCGGATGCCGACGCCGTCGTCGGTCACGGTCAGGCGCGCCTCGTGCGCCGTGACGCCGAGGTGCACGACGACGGCGCTCGCCCCGGCGTGCCGCGCGACGTTGGTGAGCGCCTCGCCGAGGACGACGACGAGCTGGTCCGCGACCTCGGCGGGCATGCTCGGGCCTCCCTCGGTCACGCCGGCGCCGGAGCGCTCGCCCGCGACCTCGACCTGGACGTCGGGCGCGAACCCGAGGACGGTCGTCGCCGCGGCGGCCTGGGCGCGCAGCCGGTCCTCGATGGAGGGCGCGTCGGGGTCGGCCGCCGTGTGGAGGGCGAAGATGGTCGAGCGGATCTGCCGGATCGTGTCGTCGAGGTCGGCGACGGTCTCCTCGATGCGCGTGCGCGCCGTCGGGTCGGTGACGAGAGGCTGCACGCTCATGAGCGACATCGCCGAGGCGAAGAGGCGCTGGATGACGACGTCGTGCAGGTCGCGCGCGATGCGGTCGCGGTCCTCCAGGACCCCCACCTGCTTCGCCCGCCCGTACAGCCGCGCGTTCTCGACCGCCACGCCGGCCGCTGCGGCGAGCGCCACGACGGCCGCCTCGTCCTGCGCCGTGAAGGGCTCGCCCCCGGCCTTGTCCGTGAGGTACAGGTTGCCGAACACCGTGTCCCGCACCCGCACGGGCACCCCGAGGAACGTGTGCATCGGCGGATGGCCCGCGGGGAACCCGGCGGAGCGCACGTCGTCGGCGATCTCCGCCACGCGGATGGGTTCCGGGTGGTCGATGAGCTCGCCCAGCAGGCCCTCGCCGTGCGGCCAGTGGTCGATCGCCGCGACCTCGTCGTCGGTGAGCCCGAGCGGGACGAACCGCGCGAGGCGCTCCCGCCCCGAGGGGTCCAGGACGCCGAGCGCGCCGTAGCGCGCCCCGGTCAGGTCCATCGTGGCCTGGACGATCCGCCGCAGGACCTGGTCGAGGTCGAGGTCGCTCGTCACGGCGACCACGGCGTCCAGCAGGCGCCGCCCGACGCCGCCCGGCAGGTCCGTGTCTCCGCTCACCGTCGCAGTCTCCCAGACCCGCGACGACAGCCCGCCTCTGCGGGCGCGTGGTGTGACCCGCGCGACACGACGGTGCGCTAGGGTGCGTCCACGCCGACGCGGGGGGACGGAAGGACGCGCTGCTGCCATGTCCCCCCTGCCCTCCACCCGTGAGAGCGCTCTCGCCGACCTGCGCGCCGCGGTCGCGCACCTGCACCCCGACGACCCCGCCGAGCTCGTGGCGATCGCCGACGACCTGTGCGCGCTCGGCACCCCGGACGCCGCGGTCCCGTTCTACGAGGAGGCCGTGGGCCGCGAGGTCCCCGGGGCGCTCTACCGCCTCGGCCTCGCGCGGTACGACGCGGGGGACGACGCCGAGGCGTTCCGCTGCTTCGAGCTCGCCGGGCTCGCGGGCGACGCGCTCGGCGCGTTCATGGCCGCCCAGGTCGCGCACGAGCGGGGCGACCTCCACGCGGCGCGCCGCTGGTACGAGCAGGCGGGGAGCGTCGACGGCGCGCAGGAGCGCCTCGCGCGGGTCCTCGCGGACCTCGGTGCCGGCTCCGGCAGGACCGTCGGCGGCCGGCCCGACGGCGCGTCCGCCGACCGGCTGGACGCGGGCTTCGGCCAGACGGCCCGCGAGGACTGGGAGACCGCCGTCGAGCAGGCACGGTCCGGGTCGATGGGGCCCGACGCCGCCGTCGGGCTCCTCGAGTCGTGGGCCGAGGCGGGCGAGCCCCGGGTCGCGCCGGCGCTCGCGGACCTCTACACCCGTGCGGGTCGCCTCGCCGACGCCGAGGACCTGCTGGAGCAGGCGGCGCTCGCGGGCGACGCGGCGTCGGGCACGGCGCTCGGCGTCCTGCGGCTCAAGGCGGGTCGCGTCCCCGAGGCGATGGACCTGTGGCGCGACGCCGCGGACCGGGGCGACCAGGACGCGGCGGAGCTCCTCACGCGGTTCGGCTGACGGGTCCGGGCACGACAGAGGGTGTGCGGGTGGTCTCCCCACCACCCGCACACCCTCTTCCCCCGGGGCGGCCTGCGCTGCGACGGCCTCAGAAGCGTCGCGCGGTCCTGGGTCCTGCCCCTGCGCCCCGCCGTTCGCGGCGGGCGGTCCGGTGCGTCACACGAGCCAGCGGTTGCGGCGGACGATCGGCAGGTTCTTCCAGACCTTGCCCAGACCGAGCACGTCACCGCCGCCGATGAGGGCGAGCGCCACGATCGTCAGCGCCATCGTGATGTGGTCGTCGACGACCGGGTTCGTCTCCAGCGGGAGTGCCGCGAGGTACATGAAGACCAGGAGGAGCGAGCCGCTGACCGCGGCGATGCGCATCCCGATGCCCAGGACCAGCGCCAGCCCGATGCCGAGCAGGCCCGCCATGAAGAGCCAGTCTGCCCAGACGGCCCCCGCCATGCCGTTGAAGAACCCGGCGAACGGACCCTCGACGCCCGAGAGGAAGCCGGTCGTCGGGCTGCCGCCGTTGACCCAGGCCCTCTCGGCCGGCGTCGCGAAGCCGAGGCCGAACGTCTTGTCGAAGAACGCCCACAGGAAGTAGAACCCCAGGGCGATGCGCAGCACGCCGAGCACCACCTGCGTAGGCCGGCTCGCTCGTGCAGCGAGGCTGAGCGTCTCGGGCGTGGTGCCCTCGACCGTCGTGAGCGGCACGTTGGCGTTCCGCTCGATCGTCCCCGTCATCGTCGTGCCCTTCTCGTCGACCCGGTCCCTGTGGCCGGGCTCCTCGGTACCCATCTCACTCCGTGAAGGAGCCGTGGACGCCGGGAGAAGGTCGCGCGACGGGGGGACCTTGGTCCCCGGGCGGCCGCGGTGCGGTCGCCCGACCGGTCAGGACGTGGAGGAGTCGATGTCGGAGCGCATGTCGTCCACCTGCGCGCGCAGGTCCTCGAGCGACTCGCGGACCGCGGCGTCCGCGTCCGGGAGCGACGACACGACGTCGTCGAGCTGGTCGGACGCCGTCTCCAGGCGCTCCTCGGCGTCGGCGAGGCGCTGCTCGGCCTCGGCGCGCTCGTCGGCGGTGGCCGACGCCGCGTCGTCGACGGCGGTCCGGGCCTCCTCCGCGGCGTCCTGGGCCGCGGCGACGGCCTCCTCGGCGCGGGCCCGGGTGTCGTCGGGCAGGGAGCCCAGGTCGTCGGTGAGCGAGCGGACGTCGTCGCCGATCGACTCCGCCTGCGACCGGGCGTCGTCGAGGAGCTGTTCGAGCCCGTCGCCGGTGAGGGTGAACTCCGGCACGGAGACGGAACCGTCCTCGGTGCAGGCCGTGAGCGCGAACGCGCTCGCCGCGACGGCGGCGACCGCGACGGCGCGGGACGTTGACCAGCGATGACGCGCGGGTGAGCTCATGGAGCCATCGTGCCACCGGCACATGAGAGCGGGGTGAGAGCTGCGGGAACGCGGTGTACGGTATTCAGACGAGGCACCGCGGCGGTCCGACAACGCGGCGCCGGGCGCGACGACGCGTGTGACCGGTGGCGACTCCAGGACCAGTGCGGGGCCGTACGGCGAACGTGTACGAGGGAGCCACGGTGAGCACGGAGACGCACAGCGACGACGCGGAGGACCGCGCGCTGCCGGAGCCGTCGCGCCGTCTCCGCCTGGTCTCGCAGACGCTCATCTCCTCGGCCCTCGGCATCACGCTCGTCGCGGCGCTCGCGAGCAGCACGCCTCCCCAGCAGGGCGCGTCCTTCTTCGCGACCCCCGTGACGGCCACGGTGGAGCCCACGGCGAGCGTGCTCGGCACCGGCCTCGACGAGTCGCAGCAGCTCGACGGCGCGATCGAGGTCCTCGCGACCGCGAACGCGCTCGAGTCGGGCGTCGTGAGCCCGTCCATCGAGCAGGCGCGGTCCGAGCTCGGGATGCTGGTCGCCACCTACCTCGCGCAGCAGGACGCCGCGCGGCGCGTGCCCGTGCAGGTCGTCCCGGACGAGGACCTGGACCTCGACTCCTCGCTCGACGACCCGGCGCTGCCGTCCGTCCCGGACCCTCTCGCACCGTCCACGGACGACGAGGACGCCGCGGGCGGCGACCCGCCGCGGACGGAGGACCCCGCGGACGTGCCGGCGGACGAGACGCCCGGCTCGACGGTGCCGGCGCCGGACGACGACGTCCCGGGGAAGGCCGCCACGCCGGACGACGAGCCCGCGACGCTCGCCTCGGCGACCCCCGCTCCCCGGCCGACGCCCAGCGGCTCGCCCTCCGGGACGCCGACCGACCTGCCGACCGATCTCCCGACCGATCTCCCGAGCGACGACCCCACGGGACCGGCGACCGGCCCCACCACCGGGCCGGACGGGTCGTCGTCGGACACCGGGCAGCCCGACGGCCCGGGCGAGCGCGTGCTCCCCGAGGACGCGGTCCCCGCACCGGACGGTGTCGCCCCCGGTGAGCTCGAGGACGACGAGGGGGCCGGCGACGACGGCAGCGGCGACGCGGAGGACGACGGCACGCACCAGGACGGCGACGGCCACGACCACGGGGCCGTGACGCTCGACGACGTCGTCGTCTCCGCGACGCACCTCGCCGACCTGCTCGGCACGACCACCCAGTTCCCCGAGGTCGGCGTCCTCCCCGCGGACGGCGTCGACCCGACCACCGGGGCGAAGGCCGGCTCCGCCCTCGCGGCCCGCCTCGCCGAGGTCGTCGCGAAGTACGCGGGCTCCACGGCCGACTACGAGAACGGGCGCATCCCCGCGAACGCCCTGTGCGACCTGTCGTTCGCCGCCGGCCAGTCGCTGCGGTGCGACGCCGCGGAGCAGCTCGAGGCCCTGGCCGCCGAGTTCGAGAAGGAGTTCGGCTACGCGCTGAAGATCACGGACTCGTACCGCCCGTACGAGGACCAGGTGCGGCTCAAGGTGATCAAGCCCTACCTCGCGGCGGTGCCCGGCACGTCGCAGCACGGCTGGGGCCTGGCGATCGACGTCGGCGGCAACGTGCCGTCCGGGACGTCGGCCGAGTACGTGTGGCTGCGCATGCACGCACCGGACTACGGGTGGGACAACCCCTCGTGGGCGCGGCCGAACGGCTCCAAGCCCGAGCCGTGGCACTTCGAGTTCTTCGGCGCCGGCGCGATGCCCGACCGCTACACGCCCGGCGAGACGACGGTTCCGCGCCCGTCGCCGTCGCCGAACCCCGCACCCGGGCCGAAGCCCACCGTGCCGCCGGCGCCCGCGCCGTCGCCGGGCCCGAAGCCGACCCCGACACCGACGCCGACACCGACGGACCCGCCGCCCAAGCCGACGGACCCGCCGACCAAGCCGCCGACGGACCCGCCGACCAAGCCGCCCACGGACCCGCCGACCGACCCCCCGACGGACCCGCCCACGGATCCGCCCACGGATCCGCCGACGGACCCGCCGACGGACCCTCCCACGGATCCGCCGACCGACCCCCGACGGACCCGCCGACCGAGCCGGCGCCGGACGAGCCGTCGTCCTCGCCGACGGCGATCCCGACGGCGACGCCGACCGACGTCGTCACCGAGGCGCCCTGACCCTGCGCGGTCGGAATTCGCGTGACGCCGGCCCGGACGGCGCGTAGCGTCGTCCCCGATGTGATCCTCACCTGCCCCGACCGGCCCGTCCGTCCCCGCCCGTGAGCCCGCCGCGCCCCGTCGCGCGGAGCTCCGGGCACCCCTTGGCAGGTGATCCCGTGAACCCCGTCCTCCGCGCGTCCGACGTGCACGTCTCCTACGACGGCCGCGCCGTGCTGCGCGGCGTCGACCTCGCCGTCGACCCCGGCCACCGCGCCGGGCTCGTCGGCGAGAACGGTGCCGGCAAGTCCACGCTCCTGCGCGTCCTCGCCGGCGCGACCGCCCCGGACTCCGGCACGGTCGAGCGCCCGCCCGACCTCGGCTTCCTCCACCAGGAGTTCCCGTACGCGCCGTCGACCACGGTGCGTGCCGTCGTCGACGACGCGCTCGCGGAGGTCCGGGCGATCGAGGCCGCGCTGGAGGCGGCGGCCACGGCTCTCGCGGACCCGCGGGCGCCCGGTGCGGCGTCGGGCCGTGCGCCCGACCCCGCCGCCGCGTACGACGCCGCCCTCACGCGCGCTCAGCTCGCCGACGTGTGGGACGCCGACGCGCGCGCGGCCCGCACCCTCGCAGGGCTCGGCCTGGACGTCGAGGGCGTCGCGGACCGGCCCGTCGGGACGCTCTCGGGCGGGCAGCGCACGCGGCTCGGCCTCGCGGCGCTCCTCGTCCGGCAGCCCGGCGCGCTCCTGCTCGACGAGCCGACGAACCACCTGGACGACGGTGCCGCGGAGTTCCTCGCGGCTGCGCTGCGCGCGCTCCCCGGAGCCGTCGTGCTGGCGAGCCACGACCGCGTGTTCCTCGACGAGGTGTGCACCGAGATCCTCGACCTCGACCCCTCGGCGGTGCCGCACCGTGAGACGTCGGGCGACGGTGCCGCGTCGGGCATCACCGCCTACGGGGGGACGTACAGCGACTACCTCGAGGCCAAGCGGGTCGAGCGGGAGCGCTGGGAGCAGCGGTTCGCCGCGGAGCAGGCGGAGCTCGCCGAGCTGCGCCGGGCCGTCGCGGTGACCGCGCGCGACGTCAGCAAGAACCGCGAGCGCGGCAACCAGGCGAAGATCCTCTACGACTTCAAGGGCGAGCGGGTCCAGAGCCAGGTGGCGCGCCGCGTCCGCAACGCGCAGCTGCGCCTCGACACGCTCGACCGCGAGCAGGTCCGCAGGCCGCCGGCGCCGTTGCGGTTCGCGCCGCCCGCCGCGGCGTCGCGCGCCGCACGCGGGGAGGTCCCCGGTGGCGACCTCGCGGTGTGGGCGCACGACGTCGTCGTGCGGCGCGACGGTCCCGCGCCCCCGGGCGAGCGACCCGCCCGGCTGGACCTCGTCGCGTCGGGGGCGCGGTCGATCGAGGTCGCGCGCGGCGCGCGCCTGCTCGTCACGGGGGCGAACGGTGCCGGCAAGTCGACCCTGCTGCACGTCCTCGCCGGGGACCTCGTGCCCGACGCCGGGTCGTCCGGCCGGGCGCGCGGCGTCCGCGTGGGGCTCCTCGAGCAGGACGTCCACCTGCACGACGACGCCCGCACACCGCGCGAGCTCCTCGCGCTCGTGCAGGGCGTGGGGGAGGGGGAGGGCGTGCGCGACGCGCGCGTGGACGCGCACGGGCTCGTCGCCCCGCGCGACCTCGGGCGTCCGCTCGCGGACCTGTCCGTGGGGCAGCGCCGCCGCGTCGTCATCGCGATGCTCGTGTCGCAGGCGCCCGACGTGCTCCTGCTCGACGAGCCGACCAACCACGTCTCGCTCACGCTCGCGACCGAGCTCCTCGAGGCGGTCGAGGACTGGCCGGGGGCCGTCGTCGTCGCGTCGCACGACCGCTGGCTGCGGCGACGCTGGACCGGCGACGTCGTGCACCTCGCCTGAGCGCGCCTAGGGTCGGAGCATGGAGAGCGCGCCCTCGGTCCCCGACAACGCCTGGAAGCAGGTCGTCGCCTCGCTCGCCGACGACGGGCGGCTGCGCCTGTTCGGACGCGTGGTCGTCGAGACGCCCGCCGAGGCGGACCTGTCGACCGACGACCGCCGCCGCCTCGCGCCGCTGCTCGCCGCGGGCGTCGTCGTGCGCGACGACACCGGGTCGCTGCGGGCGGACGCCGGCCGGTTCGCGGCGCTGCTCGCGGGCGGGTCGGCGCCGCAGCAGAGCGGACCCGAGCGGTTCCTCAGCGACGGCCGGCTCGTCCGGAGCCCGAGGCGGCTGCGCGACCGTCAGCTCGTCGTGCGGTACCTCGCGGCGCAGGTACTGCCGCTCGACGAGCCCGTCACCGAGCTCACGCTGACGAAGCGGCTCGCGGAGCGGGCGGCGGACCCCGTGTCGCTGCGGCGATCGATGGTCGACGCGGGCCTCGTGCACCGCACGCGCGACGGCGCCGAGTACTGGCGCACGGTCGTCACCGAGTTCGACGACGTGTGACGGCTCGCGGCCGGTCGCCGACCGGTCGCGGACGGCCCGGCGTGCGGTCAGCCGCGGGGGACCCAGCGGGCGCCGAGCTCGGCCTGGGTCGGGGCGCTCCCGGGCAGGGCCGCCCCGTCGGCGGCGGCCGCGCGCAGACCGGCGAGCTGCAGCTCGAGATACCGGCGCCGCAGGTCCGCGACCCGGTCCGGGTCGCCGAGCCGGATCGCCGCGAGCTGCTCGTAGACCATCGGCAGGTCGGTGTCGTCGACGTCGGCGCGCACGACGCCGGCGTCCTGAGCACGCCGGAGGACCTGCGCGGCCAGCTCCCCGGCCTCGCCGGCGAGCGCGTGGTGCTCGGGCGTCGGCGTGAAGCGGCCCGCGAGGTGGACCGTCAGGGAGTGCACGTCGGCGTCGACGATGCCGCGCAGGAACGTCTCGAACGCCCGCCACGGGTCGGGCACGTCGAGCGCGGCCTGCGCCACCTCCACGAACCGCCGGAGCCCGTCGAGGCACAGCGTCGCCAGCAGCGCCTCCTTGCTCGGGTAGCGGCGGTACAGCGCGCTGATGCCGACGCCCGCGGCCTGCGCGACGGCGGCGACGGGGGCGTCGGGCTCCGCGACGAAGACGTCGCGAGCCGCCGCGAGGATCACGGTGTCGTTCCGCGCGGCCTGGGCGCGGCGGCCGCTGAGCGGTGGGCTGCTCTCGGTCGTCATGCGCACGACGATAGCACTTGTACGGAACGGAACATTCCGCTACGCTGCGAAGTACGGAACGATGTATTCCGTTCCCGGTCGCCGACGGTGGCGCCGGGGCCGACTCGAGGTGCATGACAGGTGCACCACGGACCGCGGAGGAACCATGACCACGTTCACGGACCCGACGGCAGTGATCGACCGCGCGCACGCCGCGCTGCGACAGGTGGTCGCGGGGCTCTCCGCCACCGACCTGGCGCTCCCCACGCCGTGCGCCGGCTGGACGGTCGCGCACGTCCTCCAGCACGCCGCGGGCGACCAGCGCGCGTACGTCGCCGCGCTCACGGGGGAGGGCGGCCCGACGGACGACCCGTTCTCCCCGTCGGGCCGGCTCACCGAGAGCCCGCGCGAGCTCGTCGAGGCGGCCCTCGCGGCGTCGGCTGCGGCCTTCGCGCTCGTCGACCCGGCCGGCGAGGTCTCCACCCCGCTGCCGATCGGCCCCGTGCCGGCGCTCTCGGCCGCCGGTGCCGCCGCGATCGACGCCGCGGTGCACGCGTGGGACGTCGCCGTCGCCACGGGCCAGCGCTCCCCGCTCGACGACGACCTCGCGGGCTTCCTGCTCTCCGTCGCACCCCCGCTCGTCGAGCCCGTCCGGCCGTACGGCGTCTACGCCGCGGCGCTCGCCGCCCCCGAGGGCGCGGCCCCCCGCCCCGCCGACGCGCTCCTGCGCTACCTCGGACGCGACCCGCGCTGGACCGCAGCCTCCTGACCCTCCCGGGCCCCCGCCCCCGTCACGGCTCTCACGTCGTGCCGCACCCCCCAACAGACCGCTCGCACACCGCACCGACCGAGGAGAACGACGATGGACACGCAGGTCACCCCGACCCGGATCGACATCCCCCAGGCCGACCTCGACGACGTCCGCGAGCGCCTCGCGCGCACGCGCTTCACGGACGCGCTCGACCCCGACGAGGGCTACGGCACGAGCGTCGCGTCGGTCCGCGAGCTCGTGCGCTACTGGCTCGAGGAGTTCGACTGGCGCGCGCTCGAGGCGCGGATCAACGCGTACCCGCAGGTCGAGACCGTGATCGACGGCCAGCGCGTGCACGCGCTCCACGTGCGATCGGGACGGCCGGACGCCGTCGGGCTGGTCCTCACGCACGGCTGGCCGGGGTCGGTCGTGGAGTACCTCGACGTGATCGAGCCGCTCACGGCGGCGGGGTATGACGTCGTCCTCCCCTCGATCCCGGGCTTCGGCTTCTCCGGCCCGACGACGGAGCGCGGCTGGGACAACCAGCGCGTCGCCCGCACCTGGGCCGAGCTCATGCGCCGGCTCGGGTACGAGCGGTACGGCGCGGTCGGGAACGACGGGGGCTCGATGATCTCGCCCGAGGTCGGCCGGCTCGACCCCGACCACGTCGTCGGCGTGCACGTCACGCAACTCTACTCGTTCCCGTCGGGGGACCCGGCCGAGCTGGCCGACCTCGACGAGGACGAGCAGGCGGCGCTCGCCCATCTCGGCTGGTTCTGGGAGAACATCGGCGCCTTCAACGTCCTGCAGTCCCAGCAGCCGCAGACCCTCGCGCACTCGCTCGCCGACTCGCCCGCCGGGCTGCTCGGCTGGAACGTCCAGCTCATGCCTGACCTCGACCCGGCGTTCACGGTCGCCAACGCCGCCGTGTACTGGTTCACCGGGACGCAGGGCTCGGCCCTGCGCCTGTACCGGGAGAACGCCCTCGCGCAAGAGCGGGCGCAGGAGGCGGGAGAGCGCCCCGGGCCCACGACGGCGCCGACCGCGCTCGCCCAGGCGAAGGGGGACTTCGCCACGATCCGCCGGTTCGCCGAGCGCGACCACGCGAACATCCGGCAGTGGACCACGTACGAGCGCGGCGGCCACTTCGCGGCCTACCTCGAGCCGCAGCAGACCGCGGGCGACGTCGTGCGCTTCTTCGACAGCCTCTGAGGGCTCGGCCCGCAGGGCGCGCAGCGGCGCGTAGGGTCGGGTGCCATGGGCAGCGAACGCGCCGAGGCGGCGCTGGAGGCGTCGGGCATCGACTTCACGATCACGCGGCACGGGGCGGTCTCCTCGCTGGAGGAGGCCGCCGCAGCCCGCGGCGTCGACCCCTCGCGCGTGCTCAAGACGCTCGTCGTGCGGCGCGCGGAGGACGACTACCTCTTCGTCCTCGTGCCCGGTGACCGGCAGATCTCGTGGCCGAAGCTGCGCGCGCTGCTCGGCGTCTCGCGCCTGTCGATGCCGGACAAGGACGTCGCGCGCGACGTGACCGGCTACGAGCGCGGCACCATCACGCCGTTCGGGGCGACGCGCGCGTGGCCCGTGGTCGCCGACCTGCGCGTCGTCTCCGGGCCCGGCCCGGTGTCGATCGGCGCGGGGGCCCACGGGGTCGCGGCGACCGTCGACGGCGCGGCGCTCGTCCGGGCGCTCGACGCCCAGGTCGCCGACGTCACCGAGCCCGCGTGACCCGTCGGGGCCCTGACCAGCGGGTCCGTGCCGTCCCTCGCGCCGCCCCGGACGGTGTGAGGGTTTCGGGCAGGTCGCGCCGAAGGGGCTGACGGGCTGGTGTGCTCGGTGCGTCGGGTGCACACTCGTGGTGCTCCGGCCGCGTCGTCCGTACGGAACGTCACCCCACGGTGCTCCCTCCGGGGAACAGGGGTCGTCCTCCGGACGTTGGACATGGTCGGGACAGGGGCGCGACAGCAGTCGGTTTCGAGAGACGGTGGAGCTGGAACGCATGGAGACAGACAGCGCGAGCGGGATCACCTACGCGCCGCACGAGGACGGCGTCGTCGTGACGATGTGGGGCGAGGTGGACGCGGCGCTCCGCGACCGCGCGAGCGAGGCGATGTCGTACGTCCTGGACACGCGCGGGCCGGTCACGGTCGACGTCGCGGGTGTGACGTTCATCGACTCCTCGGGCATCGCGTTCATCATCCAGCTCTACATGCTGGGCGAGGAGGACCGCCGCCCGGTCGCGCTGCGAGACCCGTCGTCGAGCATCGTCGAGCTGCTCGAGATGATCGGCATGGGCGGGCGCATCCCCGTCGTGCGCAGCGGTGCGACGACCGGGCCCGTCGAGGTCGTCGGCGTCGGCTGACACCGGCCGGCGGGGGCCTCCCGCCACGGACCGGCCTCCGCGGCCCTGTCGGTGCGGGCGGCTACGGTCGCACCATGCGGTTCCTGCACACGTCCGACTGGCACCTCGGGCGCACGCTCCACGGGGTCGACCTCCTCGAGCACCAGGCCGCCTTCGTCGACCACCTCGTGGAGCTCGTCCGCGCCGAGCGGGTCGACGCGGTGCTCGTCGCGGGGGACGTGTACGACCGTGCGATCCCGCCCGTCGAGGCCGTCTCGCTCCTGTCCGACGCGGTCGCCCGCCTCGCCGAGCACGCGCACGTCGTCCTGACGCCCGGCAACCACGACTCCGCGATCCGTCTCGGGTTCGCCGAGCAGCTGCTGCGCCCGGGCGTCCACCTGCGCACGCGCGCGGCCGACGTCGGTGCACCGGTCGTCCTGGGGCCGCGCCCCGGGGGCGCGACCGGGTCGGACGACGAGAGCGTGCTCGTCTACGCGCTGCCCTACCTGGACCCCGACGCGGCACGGCACGTCCTCGCCGACGACCCGTCGGACCCGCTCGCCCGGTCCCACGAGGCCGTCATGGGTGCCGCGCTGCGCCGCGTCGGCGCGGACCTGGCGCGGCGTCGAGCGGGCGGTCACGACGGCGGGGCCGTCGTCATGGGCCACGCGTTCGTCGTCGGCGGGCTGGCCTCGGAGTCCGAGCGCGACATCCGGGTCGGCGGCGTGGACGCGGTGCCCGCGGGCACGTTCGGCGGGTGGGGCCTCGACTACGTCGCGCTCGGGCACCTGCACGGTCCGCAGCGCGTCGTCGTGCCCGAGGTCGCGCGGGACGTCCCCGTGGACGGCGCAGTGGGGCGCGCGGGGACCGCGGCCCCGCCCGTCGCGCGGTACTCCGGGTCCCCGCTCGCGTTCTCCTTCTCGGAGGCGCACCAGCGCAAGTCGACCGCGCTCGTGGACCTGGCACGCGTGCGGGCGGGGCACCACGACGCCGTGGAGCTCGTGCCCGCGCCCGTCCCGCGCCGGCTCGCCGACCTCACCGGGACGCTCGACGACCTGCTCGGGGCCGCGGGGGAGGAGCACGTCGACGACTGGCTGCGCGTCGTCGTCACCGACCCCGTGCGTCCCGCCGAGCTCTACGCGCGGGTCAGGGGACGCTTCCCGCACGCGCTGCAGGTGACGCACCGCCCGCCGCGCTCGGCCGAGCGCGAGACCGTCACGGCCGTCGGGGCCGGGCACGACCCGCTCGACGTCGCGCGCGACTTCGTCGAGCACGTCTCGGGACGTGCACCGTCGGACGCCGAGGTCGTCGTGCTGCGCGGCGCGCTCGAGGACGCCCTCGCCGCGGACCGGAGCGCCTGATGCACCTGCACTCGCTCGCCTTCCAGGCGATCGGTCCGTTCGCCGGGCGCCACCGCATCGACCTCGCGACGCTCGGCGCGTCGGGGATCTTCCTCCTCGACGGACCGACGGGCGCCGGCAAGTCGACGATCATCGACACGATCGTCTTCGCGCTGTACGGGAAGGTCGCGTCGGAGGCGACGAGCGACGACCGGCTGCGCTCGGCGTTCGCCGCGGGCGACGTCGAGTCGTTCGTGGACCTCGTGCTCGAGGTGCCGGGCGGCGTGTTCCGCGTGCGCCGGACGCCCGAGTACCGGCGCCCCAAGAAGCGCGGCGAGGGCACCACGACGCAGCAGGCGTCGGTCCGCCTGTGGCGCCTCCCGGCGGTGCCGTCCTTCGCGGACGAGGACCCGCAGGGCGAGCTGCTGTCGGCGCGGCTCGACGAGGCGGGGGCGGAGATCCAGCGCCTCGTCGGTCTCGACCGGCGTCAGCTCGTGCAGACCGTCGTGCTGCCGCAGGGCGAGTTCGCGAGCTTCCTGCGCGCCGAGCCCGAGAAGCGCCGGGACCTGCTGCAGAAGGTCTTCGGGACCGAGGTCTACGAGCGCGCCGCCGCGCGGCTCGGCGAGCTCGCGCGGGCAGCCCGCGCGCGCACGGAGACCGCGCGGCAGGGCGTCACGGGCGCCGTCGAGCACTTCGCGGGAGCCACGGGGCTCGCCCTGGAGGCCGCGCACGCGCTGCGCGAGGCCGCGCGCGACGACGCATGCCTGCGACGCGCGGCACCGGAGGACGTCGCCGCGCTGCTGGCCGCCGGTGTCGCGGACCCGGGCGCCGGCTCGGTCGTCCCCCCCGGCGCGCCCGCGGCAGAGGCGGTCGGGGAGGCTGCCGGGGAGGCGCCGGTCCGGGCCGGGGTGCACGCGCTCGCGCTCGCGCACGCCCGACGCCGTGCGGCCGAGGCGGACGAGCTGGTCACGGTCGAGCTCACCGCGAACGGTGCGCTGGTGGCGGCCCGCGACCGGCTCGAGGCCGAGCGGTCGACCGCCGCCGCGCTCGACCGCCGCGCCGCGCTGCGGACGGAGCGCGCACGTCTCACGGAGGCGGAGCCGCGGGTCGCCGAGCACCGGCGACGGCTCGACGCGGCCGCTCGGGCCGCCGTCGTCGCACCGGCGGCGCGGGGAGCGGTCGCGGCGGCGCGCGTGCTCGGGACGGCGCTCGAGCGCGAGGAGCTCGCGCGCGCCGGCGTCCCCCCGGAGCTCGCGGGCGCGGACGAGAGCACGCTCGAGGCCGTGCGGTCCGAGCTGCTGACCGTGTCCGTGCGCGTCGAGCGGCTGCTGCCCGTCGGAGCAGCCCTGCCGGGGCGCGAGCGGGAGCTCGCGGACGGCCGCAAGGACGTCGAGCGAGCCGTCGAGGAACGGCACCGCGTGCTCGCCGAGCTCGCCGGGCGCCCGGCGGTGCGCGACACGCTGCGCCGGCGCGTCGCCGAGCTGGGCGAGACCGCGGGGCGGCTCGGCGAGCTCCAGGAGCGCGCCCTGCGGGCCCGGGCCGTCGCGACCGCGGCGAGCGACGCGGAGGCCCTGGAGGTCGACCTCGCGCACGCGGTCGACGACCGGACCCGCGCGGCGCAGCGCGCGCGGGACGCCGTGGAGGCCGAGCGGGACGTACGGGACGCCCGCATCGCCGGGATCGCGGGCGAGCTCGCGTCGGGGCTCGGCCCCGCGGCGTCGTGCCCGGTGTGCGGCTCCCTCGAGCACCCCCGGCCCGCCACCCGCACCGAGGACCACGTGACGCCGGCGGAGGTCGACGCGGCCGAGGCGGCGCGCGTCGCGGCCGAGACCGCGCTGGCCGACGCGTCGGGCCGGGTCGTCGCGCTCACGGAACGGCGCGACGCCCTGCGCCACGCGGCGGAGGGCCGCGACGCCCGAGAGGCGCACGAGCGCGTGGCGGCGGTGGAGGCCGAGGTGCGCGCCGCGCGCGAGGCGGTCGCCGAGCGCTCTGCCGCGGAGCGCGCGCTCGACGAGCACGACGCGGTCACGACGGCGCTCCAGGAGCAGGCGGGCGCGCTCGCCGAGACCGTCGCGGCGGGGACGTCCCGGCTCGACGAGCTCGCCGCCGCCGTCGCCGCCGACCGGGCCGAGGTCGCGCGCGAGACCGCCGCCGCGCTCGCGCTCGTCGGCGGCCCGGACGACGCTGCGCCGTCCGACGACCCCGACGGCCCCGACGCGGCCGCACGGCCTGACGGCTCGGACGACGCCCGGCGCGGTGTCGACGTCGGGGGGTCTGCGGGCGGGGCGCGCAACCCCGTCGCGGTGCTCGGCGCGCGGCTGGTCGAGCGCGTCCGGTCGGTCGCCGCGCTGACCGAGGCGCACGACGCGGTCGCCGTCGCCCGGCGCGACGTCGAGCGGCGCGAGGCCGAGGTGGCCGACCTCGTGTCCCAGGGTGGCTTCGCCGACGCCCGGCACGCGCTCGCCGCCGTGCTCGACGACGCCGAGCGCTCCCGGCTCGAGCACGAGGTGTCGCAGCACGCGTCGGCGCTCGCGATGCTCCGCGCCGGGCTCGCCGACCCGTCCGTGGCGGCGCTCGCCGAGGACGCGACCGCCGACGTCGACGCGGCGCGGGCCGCGGTCGTGCAGGCCGAGGAGGCCGCGCGGACCGCGACGCGGCGGCACGACTTCGCCGTGCGTCAGGCAGCGGCCGCGGCGGACGGTGCCGACGCCGTCGGGACCGCCGTCGACGCGTGGCACGCGGCGCTCGACGACGCGGCGCCCGTCGCCCGGATGGCCGCTCTCTCGGCCGGCACCGGGAGCGACAACGTCCACGCGCTGTCCCTCGCGACCTACGTGCTCGTGCAGCGGTTCGAGGACGTCGTCGCCGCCGCGAACGAACGCCTCGCCGAGATGTCCTCCGGGCGGTACGAGCTCGTGCGCAGCGCGTCGCGCGAGGACGTGCGCTCGCGGCGGACGGGCCTCGCGATGAAGGTCGTGGACCACGTGACGGAGCGCGAGCGCGACCCGCGGACGCTCTCGGGCGGGGAGACCTTCTACGTGTCGCTGTGCCTCGCCCTCGGCCTCGCCGACGTCGTGACCGCGGAGGCGGGCGGGGTCGAGCTCGGCACGCTGTTCGTCGACGAGGGCTTCGGCAGCCTCGACGCGGAGACGCTCGACGTCGTGCTCGGGGCGCTCGGTCGGCTGCGCGCCGGCGGTCGCGTCGTCGGGGTGGTGTCGCACGTCGAGGCGCTCAAGCAGGCCGTCGCGGAGCGTGTCGAGGTCCGGCGGGCGCCCGGGGGAGGGAGCACGCTCACCGTGCGGGCGTGAGCCGAGCGGGGCGCGGTGCGCACGCCCGTTCGACCAGGTCCGTGACCGCGCGGTGGACCGCGTCGCGGCCGGGTCCGTCCTGGTCGGCCGAGGCCAGCGCGGCGCGGTCGAACGCCGCCGAGAGCAGGAGCGTGAGCGCGTCGAGCTCGAGGGCGTCGGGGCCACGGGCGTCGGACGCGTCGGACGCGTCGGATGCGTCGGATGCGTCGGACGCGTCGGGGTGCTCGGGGGCCTCGGCGGGCCCGGAGCGCCTTGCCGCCTCCAGACCCTCGCGCAGCGTGCGGCGCGCGTGGCGCGCGTCGAGGGCGTCGGCCTCCGTCGCGCCGAGGACGGCAGGGGCGTCGACGAGGAGCAGGCGCGTGCGGCCCGCGACGGCCATCGCGTCGAGGTACGCCGCCGCACCGGCCGTGAGGCGGCGTCGTGCTGCGGCGGCGTCGTCCTCGCTGTGGGACGGAGCGGCCGTGCCGGTCGCCGCGCTCTCGATGTCCTGCGCGACCGCCGCCGCCTCGGCCTCGACGACGGCGCGGAACAGGGCCTGCTTGTCGGCGAAGTGGTGGTAGAGCGCGCCGCGCGTGACGCCGGCGGCGGTGGCGATCTGGGGCGTCGACGTCGCCGCGTACCCCTTCTCGACGAACAGGGCCCGCGCGGCGGACACGAGTGCCGCCCGGGTCGTGCGCGTGCGCTCCTCGTTGCTGCGTCGCGACGCTCGTCGCGGTGCACCCTCTTGCATACCGACAGACTGTACGTCACGATGAGAAACAAGCAGGCTGTATGTAAATGGCGACCGGGCTCCGGCCCGGCACGACGCGAGGAGACGACCGTGCGCATCACGAGCTGGTACCCGGTGATCATGACCGGTGACGTCGCGGCTACCGCGGCGTTCTACGTCGACCACCTGGACTTCCGTCCGCTCTTCACCAGCGGCTGGTACGTGCACCTGCAGTCGGTGCACGACGAGTCCGTGAACCTCGCGGTGCTCGACGGCGACCACGAGACGATCCCCGAGAGCGGCCGCGGTCGCGCGGGCGGGCTGCTGCTCAACCTCGAGGTCGAGGACGTCGACGCGGTGCACGCCCGCCTCGTCGCCGCCGGCCTGCCGATCCTGCGGTCGCTGCGCGACGAGGCGTTCGGCCAGCGGCACTTCATCACGGCCGACCCGAACGGTGTCCTCCTCGACGTCATCACGCCGATCCCGCCGACGGGTGAGTTCGTCGAGCAGTACGACGCGTCGTCGCTGCCGACGGCGTGACGCTCCCGATGTCACGAACGGGCGTCGTGGCCGTCCCTCCCGTGGGGGCAGGCAGGCGACACGACGGTCCGGTCGAAGGAGAGCAGCATGGCAGCAGCATCGTCCCCGCTCGAGCGTGAGCTGCGGCGCATGGAGGTCATCGAGCGCCGCGAGCAGCTCCGGCTCGTCGGCCGGGTCGCGCCGCGCGTCGTGCAGCGTCGCCGGTGGGCCGACGCGCCGCGCCGCCAGTCGCCGGTGACCGCCTCCCGCTGACCGGCACCGAGCGCCGCACCCTGCGCGAGCGATGCGTGCCCGCGCGAACGATGCGTGCAGGGACGCAGCTCTCGCGCGGAGACGCGTCAGTCGCGCGGGGCGTCGGGCGACGCGAGCGCGGCGAGCTCCTGCGCCCGGAGCAGCACGGCGTCGAGCATGTCGGGCGTGAGCCGTCCCGTGAAGGTGTTCTGCTGGCTCACGTGGAAGCACCCCAGGAGGGTGAGCGTCCGCTCCGGGGCCGTGCTCGCGCCGTCGGGCACCGGTGCACGACGCCGCAGCGTCACCTCCGCACCGTGCGCGAACCGGGGGCGGGGGCGCGGGACCTCCCAGCCCTGCTCGGCGAGCGTCGCGAGCAGGGCCTGCCAGCCGAACCCGCCGAGCACGACGGCGACGCGGACGGACGCGTCGAGCAGCTCGAGCTCGCGCGCGAGGTACGGGCCGCAGCGCTGCCGCTCCACGGGGAGCGGCTTGTTGTCGGGCGGTGCGCACCGGACGGGCGCGGTGACGCGGACGCCCGCGAGGCGCAGGCCGTCGTCCGCGCTCACGGAGACGGGCTGGTTCGCGAGGCCCGTGCGGTGCATCGCCGCGAAGAGGAAGTCCCCGCTGCGGTCGCCGGTGAACATGCGCCCCGTGCGGTTCGCCCCGTGCGCGGCGGGCGCGAGCCCGACGACGAGGATCCCCGGACGGTCGTCGCCGAAGCTCGGTACCGGCCGGGCCCAGTACTCCTCGTCGCGGAACGCGGCGCGCCGCACGTCGGCGACGTGCTCGCGCCACGCCACGAGGCGCGGGCAGGCGCGGCAGCCGACGAGGTGCGCGTCGAGATCGTCGAGCGTCGCGGCGTCGCGGACCGCGCGGGGGTAGGCGTCGTCGTCGGGCGTCACCGTCCCATCCTCCGCCGAGGACGCCCTTCCGCGCCGGACGTGCCCTCGCACCCAGCTCGCCCGCCCGCCGAGCACGACCTGAAGGTCGTCATCGGGCCGGACACGGCCGTCAGGTCGTGCTCGGCAGCGAGCAGGGACGTGCTCGACGCCAGGCGTCCGGCGTCAGGCGTCGACCCGCGCGACCGCGGGTGCCGGGGCCGCGGGGAGCACCTCGGCGGTGTCCTCCGTGGTGTCGGGCGGCGCGGCGGCGAACGTCCGCCGCACGGCGAGGAGCACCACCCCGGCGACGGTGACGACGCCGAACATCACGGCCGCCATGGTCACGGCGGGCGACCCGCCGAGCAGGCCGGTGACCGGCGCGACGACCGCCCCGACCCCGAACTGCGCCGCCCCGATGAGCGCCGCGGCGCTGCCCGCCCGGTGCGCGTTGCGCTCGAGCGCGATCGCCGGCACGGACGGCATGACGAACCCCGCCGTGCCGAGCGTGAGCACGATGAGCGGGACGAGCACACCGAGCCCGCCGCCGGCGAGCGCCGCGACCAGGAGCGCCCCCGACAGCACGAAGCCCGCGGCGACCGCCGCCTGGAGGATGCGCTCGGGCGCGACCCGCCCCACGAGGGCGCCGTTGATCTGCGACCCGGCGGTCACGGAGACCGCTCCCGCGCCGAACACGAGCGCGTACTGCTGGGCGGACATCCCGAACGTCTCCTGGAAGACGAACGTCGACGCGGAGATGTACGTGAACATCGCCGCCATGTAGAACCCGGCGATGAGGGCCAGCCCGACGAACGACCAGTCGGAGAGCAGCGACCCGTACGAGCGCAGCGCCGCGGACGTGCCTCCGGTCCGCCGGCGCTCGGCGGGCAGCGACTCCCGCAGGCGCAGCAGCACGACGACGAACAGCGCCACCCCGACGGCGGCGAGCGCGACGAACATCGACCGCCAGGTCCACAGGTGGAGGAACTGGGCGCCGATGGTCGGCGCGAGGATCGGCGCGACGCCGACGACGAGCATGAGGCGCGCGATGACCTTGCCGATGCGGTAGCCGTCGAACAGGTCGCGCACGATCGCCATCGACAGGACCATCCCCGCCGCGGCGGACAGGCCCTGGACGAACCGCAGGCCGGTCAGTGCCTCGACCGACCCGGCGAACACGATCCCGACCGACGCCGCGACGTACACCGCGAGCGACACGAGCAGGGGACGGCGCCGTCCGAGCGCGTCCGACATCGACCCGATGAGCAGCTGCCCGAGCGCGAGGCCGGCGAGCGTCGCGGTGAGCGTGAGCTGCACGCGCGACGCGGTGGTGCCGAGCTCGTCGACGATCTCGGGGAACGCGGCGAGGTAGAGGTCGATCGTCAGGGGGCCGACGGCGGTCAGGGCCGACAGCAGGATCACGAGGCCCGCGGGGATCCTCTGGTCGCGGGGGAGCCGGGTGCGGCGAGCGGGTGCCGTCGCGGCGGCGGCGTCGGGGGTCGTCGACGCGGGGGGTTCGGAAGGCATGTGAACGGCAACCGTGATCGCGCACGACGTGTTCCCGCACGCCGTACGCGATCACGTGCTGAGACGGCCGCGCGGTCGGGTCAGCCCTGCGCGTCGCGCCAGTCGACCCACTGCTTGGTGAGCGCGAGGTCGTAGTCGGGGCCGTCCGTGTCCGTCGTGAACAGGGTCGCGCCGGCGGCGACGAGCTCGTCCGCGACCTCGCTCGGGGGCCGGGAGACGCCGATCGACCGCTCGACGAGCGCCCCGGTGTCGCGTCCGACGGCCGTGCCGTGCTCGTCGAGGATCGCGCTCTTGCGCGCGAGGGTCGACGCGTCGCCGAAGGAGTGCCACACGTCGGCGTGCTCGGCCACGAGACGCAGCGTCTTCTTCTCGCCGCCGCCCCCGATCAGCACGGGGATCTCGCGCGTCGGGGCGGGGTTCTTCGCGGCCCAGCGCGCCCGGATGCGGGGGAGGGCGTCCGCCAGGTCGGCGATGCGCGAGCCCGCGGTCCCGAACTCGTAGCCGTACTCGGCGTAGTCGCGCTCGAACCAGCCCGCGCCGATCCCGAGGACCAGCCGGCCGCCGGAGATGTGGTCGACCGTGTGCGCCATGTCGGCGAGCAGGTCCGGGTTGCGGTAGCTGTTGCACGTCACGAGCGCGCCGATCTCGACGCGCTCGGTCTGCTCGGCCCACGCCGCGAGCATCGTCCAGCACTCGAAGTGCTTGCCGTCCGGGTCGCCGCTGAGCGGGAAGAAGTGGTCCCAGTTGAAGATCACGTCGACGCCCAGGTCCTCCGCGCGCAGCACGGCGTCGCGGATCTGGGCGTAGTCGGCGTGCTGCGGCTGGATCTGGACGCCGATGCGGAAGGGGTGCTGCGAAGAGGTCATGGGCGGCAATCTACGTCGGCGCCGAGCACGACGCCGCCCGCGGTCGAGAACGACCTGAAGGACGCGAAGCGCCCCAGAACGACCGTCATGTCGTGCTCGGCGGACCTAGGGTGGGCGCATGAAGCGCCTCGTGGGGGTCCTGGTCGTGCTCGTCGTCCTCGTCGGTGTCGCCGTGGTCGTGGACCGGGTGGCGCTCCGGTCGGCCGAGAGCGGGGCCGTCACGGCGTTCGAGCAGGAGGCCGACGACGTCACCGGCGCGCAGATCGACATCACCGGGTTCCCGTTCCTCACGCAGGTCGCGCGCGGCGAGCTCTCGCACGTCACGGGCTCGGCGGACTCGGCGACCTTCGCCGGCTACGCCATCACGGACCTCCAGGTCGACGCGCGCGGCGTGGGGACGTCGGAGCCGTACACGGTCGCGTCGGGCACCGCGTCGGGCGTCCTCGCGGCGTCGTCGCTGCAGGAGGCCGTGCAGGAGCAGTCCGACCTGGACGTCACGGTCGCCGCCGACGGCGACGTGCTCGCCCTCGGGGTCGAGGTGCTGGGCCTGCCCGTCACCGTCGACGTCACGCCGCGCGTCTCCGGTCCCGAGACGCTCGCCGTCGACGTCGAGGCGGTCCGGACCGGGCTCGGCGTCGTGTCGGTCGACGACCTCCCGGCGGGGGTCTCCGGTGCGCTCACCGACCTGCAGATCGCGCTCGACCTGCCCGACGGCGTCGCGCTCGACTCGGTCGCCGTCGCCGACGGCGGTGTCCGGGTCGCGGTCACGGGGACCGACGTCGTCGCCACGGACCTCGTCGCGTCATGAGGCCGTCGTGAGCCCGTCCGTGAGCCCGTCCGCGAGCCCGTCCGTGAGCCCGTCCGTGAGCCCCGCGTGAGCCCGGTCCGCGAGCGCCGACCCGCGCCGGGGACGCCCCCGGTCGACGGCGACCGTGTGCGCGCCGCGCGCCTCGCCGCGCCCCGGCTGCGGTCGCCCGACCTGCCGGACGTCGCGGGCGCCGTCGGGCACCTCGTGGCCGCGCAGGGCCAGGAGTTCCACCCCGCGCTGTGGGGGCTCGCGCGCCGGCTCGACCCGGCGGCGCGGCCGGGCGCCGAGGGCGCCGTCGCGGCGTGCGACCGGGGCGAGGTCCTGCGCACGCACGTCCTGCGTCCCACGTGGCACCTCGTGGGGCCCGACGACGCGCGCTGGCTGCTCGAGCTCAGCGCGCCGCGCGTGCACGGGACCAACGGGACGATGTACCGGCAGGTCGGCACGGCGGACCACGGGCATCGGCGCGACCTCGTCGTCGCGGCGGTCCAGGACCGCCCGCGCACCCGTCGCGAGCTCGCCGCCCTCCTCGGGGAGAGCGGCCTCGCGCTGGACGGCATGGCCCTCGGGTACGTCCTCATGGCGGCGGAGCTCGACCGCGAGGTGATCAGCGGCCCGGTGCGGGGCAGGCAGCAGACCTACGCCGCCTTCGACGACCGGGTGCCCGCCGGGTACGGGCCGCTCGGCGCGAGGTTCGACCGCGACGCGGCGCTCGTCGAGCTCGTCCGCCGCTACCTCGCGAGCCGGGCGTACGCGACGGTCAAGGACGTCGCGCAGTGGTCGGGTCTCACGCTCACGGACGTGCGTCGCGCGCTGGACCTGCTCGGCGAGGACGTGGTCGCCGTCCCGGGGGCGGGGACGCTCGACGGCCTCGTGCTGTGGCGCGTCGCCGACGACGCCGCGGGCTCGCGCGTGCTCGATCCCGGGCGGTACGCCCCGCCCGTCGACCCGTCGCGACCGGTGGTCGACCTCCTGCAGAGCTACGACGAGCTGTTCATGTCCTACGGAGAGAGTCGCGGCGTCGTCGTCGCGCCCGGCGTCGACCTGGGCGACCGGCTCGGGTCGTTCATCCACGGGCTGGCCGTCGACGGCGTGGCCGTCGGACGGTGGCGGTGGGTCGTCGGCGCGCGGGACGTGGCCGTCGAGGCGCAGTGGCGTCGGGATCCCACCCCGGCGGAGCTCGCGGCATTCGGCGCTCAGGCCGACGAGGTGGCGACGCACTGGGGTCTGCCGCTGCGGCCGCCGGCGTCCTAGGGCCGGGTCACGAGGTGGATCACCACGGCCGTGAGCACGACGACGCCGACGTACACCGCCATGCCGACCGGTGCCGTGACCGCGAGCAGCGCGAGCGCGGTGTTGCCCGCGAGGTGCAGCACCACGGCGGCGGGGACGCCGCCGTGCAGCCGCTCGGTGACGAACCAGTACGTCGACGACATCGGCACCATCGCGACGAGGAACAGCACCGTCTCGACGGGTCCGAGCGTGGACTGCCACGTCCCGTCCAGCAGGAACAGCGGCAGGTGCCACACGGACCACACCGCGCCGAGCAGCGCCGACGCGGCGAGCGGCGAGAGGCGACGACGCAGGCGCGGCTGGGCGTACCCGCGCCACCCGAGCTCCTCGGCCAGCGGCCCGGCGACGAGCGAGAACGCGGCGAACGCCAGCAGGCCGCCCGCGCCGGCGACGACGCGCGCGGCCTCGGACAGGTCGACGGACGGCCCGCCGAGCAGCGGGGTGACGGCTGCCGTCACCACGGCGGGAGCGACCCCGAGCCCGACCGCCGCCGGGAGCCATCGCCCGGCCGCTCCCCAGCGGAGCGAGCTCGGGGTGCGTCGACCCGTGGCGGCGAGGAGCAGGGCGGCGAGGCTCGGGCCGCAGCCGCCGAGCGCGTAGAGCGCGAACGTCAGCGGGTCGTCGACGTCCCCGCCCGTCGCCAGCGCGGCCGCCCACGGGCCCCAGCTCAGCCCGAACGCGAGGAGCCAGAAGACGGGCAGGCCGCCCCGGACCTGGGGGAGCCGAGCGGCAGGGCGGCCCGGAGCCGTCGTCGTCGTCATGCCCCGATCCAACCGAGCCGCGCGACGCACCGGACCCCGGTGCGCACCCGTCCTGGGGTGGGGACAACCCCCGTCCGCGCCGTCTCGGTGCACCGCCGCATGGCAGGGTGGTCCCCGTGACGACGACGCCGACGACCCGCACGAGCCGCAGCGCGAACTGGGCGGGAAACCTCACGTACTCCGCGACGCGGACCGTGCGCCCGACGACGCCCGACGAGCTCGCCGAGGTCGTCCGCACCTCGCCGCGGGTCAAGGCGCTCGGCTCACGGCACTCGTTCGACGACGTCGCCGACACGACCGGGACGCACGTCGTGCTCGACGCGTACGACGACGGCCGCCCGCCCGTCGAGGTCGACCCCGCCAGCGGCGTCGCGTCGATCGCCGCCGGGCTGCGCTACGGCGACGTGACGCGCCACGTCCAGGGTGCCGGCCGTGCGCTGGCCAACCTCGCGTCGCTGCCGCACATCTCCGTCGCGGGATCGGTCGCCACGGCCACCCACGGGTCGGGCGACGGGGTGGGATCGCTCGCGAGCGCCGTCGTCGGGGTCGAGCTCGTCACGGGCGACGGCGAGCGGCGCGTCGTGCGCCGCGGCGACGCCGACTTCCCGGGCACCGTCGTGGCGCTGGGCGCCCTCGGGGTCGTCACGCGCCTCGAGCTCGAGACGGAGCCGACGTTCGACGTCCGCCAGGACGTGCACCTCGGCCTGTCGTGGGACGCGATCACCGGGCACCTCGACGAGATCACGGGCTCCGCGTACTCCGTGAGCCTCTTCACCGACTGGGGTCCCGACGGCGCGCAGCAGGTCTGGCGCAAGACCCGCCTCGTGCCCGGTGACGAGGGGGCGGCACCCGGGGACTTCTTCGGGACGCGGCTCGCGACGGCGCCCGTCCACATGCTCGACGGCATCGACCCGGTGCACTGCACGCCCCAGCTCGGTGCGACCGGGCCGTGGAACGAGCGCCTGCCGCACTTCCGCCTCGACTTCACGCCGAGCAACGGCGAGGAGCTGCAGTCGGAGTACCTCGTGCCCCGCGAGCACGCGCTCGCGGGCGTCGCGGCGCTGCGGGCGCTCGGTCCGCGGATCGCGCCCCTGCTCCAGGTCTCGGAGATCCGGACCGTCGCCGCGGACCCCGAGCCGTCGTGGCTGAGCCCGTTCGACCGTCCCACGGTCGGGTTCCACTTCACGTGGAGGCACGCGCCCGACGACGTCGCGCGCCTCCTGCCCGAGGTCGAGGCCGCGCTCGCCCCCCTCGGCGCGCGCCCCCACTGGGGCAAGCTCTCGCACGCGGTCGCCGGCGGGGCGGCCCCGGAGGCGCTCGCGGCCGTGGCGGCGGCGTACCCCCGGCTCGCCGACCTCCGGTCCCTCGCCGAGCGCCTCGACCCCGCGGGGCGCTTCCGCGGAGGCTTCGTCGAGCGGCTGCTCGCCCTCTGAGCGGGCCGTCCGCGCGAGCAGTCCTGCGCCCGGCCCCCCTCGCGCGCGTGGCGCGTCCCGGTTCGCGCCCGACCGGACCCCTCGGTACGGTCGACGCGGAAGATCCGGCCCGCCGTCGTGCCTCCGGGGCGACGCGCGAGCCACGGCACGGCACCGAGGAGACCTGTGACAGCGACACCGAGCACCACGGGCGGGGCGCCCGCCCCGGAGGCGCCGCGCGAGGAGTGGACCGGCCAGGTCGGCTTCATCATCGCGGCGATCGGCTCGGCCGTCGGGCTGGGCAACATCTGGCGCTTCCCGGGCGTCGCGTACGAGAACGGCGGCGGCGCGTTCCTCGTGCCCTACCTGATCGCCCTGCTCACCGCCGGCATCCCGATCCTGTTCCTCGACTACGCGCTCGGGCACCGCTTCCGCGGCTCCGCGCCGACCGCGTTCCGTCGTGTCGCGCGCTGGCTCGAGGGCCTCGGCTGGTTCCAGGTGATGATCTGCTTCGTCATCGCGGTCTACTACACCGCGGTCATCGCGTGGGCGCTGAGCTTCTTCGTCTTCTCCTTCGACCTGCGCTGGGGCGACGACCCGGCCGCGTTCTTCACGGGCGAGTACCTGCAGCTCGCGGACCCCGGCATCTCCCTCGACTTCGTCCCGGCCGTGCTGATCCCGCTCGTGCTCGTGTGGGTCGTGACGATCGCGGTCCTGGCGGCCGGCGTCGCGAAGGGCGTCCAGCGCGCGAACACCGTGTTCCTGCCGCTGCTCGTCGTCGCGTTCCTCGTGCTCGTCGTGCGCTCGCTCTTCCTCGAGGGCGCGGCCGACGGCCTGGACGCCCTCTTCACGCCCAACTGGGCCGCGCTCGGCGACGCGAACGTGTGGATCGCCGCGTACAGCCAGATCTTCTTCTCGCTCTCGGTCGCGTTCGGGATCATGATCACCTACGCGTCGTACCGCAAGCGCCGGGCCAACCTCACGTCACCGGGCCTCGTCGTCGCGTTCTCCAACTCGTCGTTCGAGATCCTCGCGGGCATCGGCGTGTTCGCGACGCTCGGCTTCCTCGCGCACGAGGAGGGCATCGGCGTCGGCGAGCTCGAGGGCATCTCGGGGCCGATCCTGTCGTTCGTGACGTTCCCCGCGATCGTCTCCGAGATGCCCGGCGGCCCGTTCTTCGGCGCCCTGTTCTTCGGCTCGCTCGCGATGGCGGGCTTCACGTCGCTGCTGTCGATCCTCCAGGTGGTCTCCGCGGCGTTCCAGGAGAAGTTCGGCTGGTCGCCGCGCGGGGCGGCGGTGCGGGTCGGCGTCGTGAGCGCCGTCGTGTCCGTCCTCCTGTTCTCCACGACGACCGGCCTCATCGCGCTCGACACCGCGGACCAGTGGGCCAACAACATCGGCATCGTGGCGTCCGCCGTCCTCACGACGATCCTCGTCGTGTGGGTCCAGCGCCGCGGTGAGGAGCTGCGGTACCACCTCAACGCGGTCTCGACGTTCCAGGTCGGCCGGTGGTGGGTGTGGCTCGTCGGCCTCCTCGCGCCCGTGGTGCTCGGCTACATGCTCGTGTCGCGCATCGTCACGCTCCTGACCGACGGGTACGAGGGGTACCCGGCCTGGTACCTCGCGGTCTTCGGGTGGGGCGCGGTCCTGCTCATCGTCGTCGGCGCGGCGGTGCTCACCGCGATGCGCTGGCGGCGCAGCCCCGACGAGTTCGCGGCCTGGCCGCCGTACCCGCCGGAGCGGGCGACGTCGTCCCGCCGCACCGAGCCGGAGGTGACCCGATGAGCACGGAGGCGATCATCCTGCTGGTGCTCGCGATCGTCGTGGTGTGGGGCGGGCTCGTGGCGAGCACGCTCGCCCTGCGCGCGCGCCCGGAACGGACCGAGTTCCCGCCCGGCGGGGAGGACGACCGGCGCGAGGACGCGGCGCCCCTCGAGCGCGACACGTAGAACCTGCCGGTGCGGCGGGTGCGCCGGTTTGGCACGGGGGGCCACTCTCCCGCACACTCGTCCCCTGGTGCTGCGCACCGCCGGGTCCTCTGTTCCCCGTACGTCTCCCGCTCCGGGTGCTGACGTAACACGACGGAGACGATCGGTGAATACGCTGCCCCTGCCCGGCCCACCCCCGATCGGAGACCTCATGCGAACGGCTCAGCGCAAGCTCCCCCTCACCGGACTCGTCGCGCTCACGGCGACGACCGCCCTGCTCCTCACCGCGTGCACCGACGCGTCCCAGACCGGGACCGACGGCGGCACCGCGGGCACCGACGGCGAGTCCAGCGCCGCGCCGTCGTTCGACCCGTCGACGATCGAGGTCGACGACGCGGCCGCGGCCCTGCTCCCCGAGGACGTCGCGTCCGCGGGCGTGCTCACCGTCGGCTCCAACACGGAGTACGCGCCGGCCGAGTTCATCGGCGAGGACGGGCAGACGCCGGTCGGCTTCGACATCGACACCATCAAGGCCGTCGGCGCGACGCTCGGCCTCGAGGTCGAGATCCAGTCCGCCGACTTCCCGGCGATCATCCCCGCGCTCGGCACCAAGTACGACGCCGGCATCTCCTCCTTCACGATCACGGAGGAGCGCATGCAGGAGTCGAACATGATCGCGTTCCTCAACGCCGGCTCGGCCTACGCGGTGGCGGCGGGCAACCCGGACGACATCGACCCGGAGAACCTGTGCGGCGTCACGGTCGCGGTCCAGACGGGCACGATCCAGGACGAGGACATCGCCCTGCAGAGCGAGGAGTGCGAGGCCGCCGGCGAGGAGGCCATCGACATCCTCCAGTACGAGTCGCAGGCCGACGCGACGACGAACCTCGTCGGCGGCAAGGCGCAGGTCATGTACGCCGACTCCCCGGTCGCGGGCTACGCGATCGAGCAGACCGGCGGCCAGATCGAGCAGCTCGGCGACGTGTTCGACGCCGCGCCGCAGGGCATCGTCGTCGCCAAGGACGCGACCGACCTCGCCGCCGCGATCCAGGCGGCGCTCCAGACGCTCATGGACGACGGCACGCTCGCCGAGATCCTCGGCGCGTGGGGCTCCGAGGACGCCGCGCTCGACACGGCCGAGATCAACCCGTCGGTCGGCTGACCCCGTCCTGAGACGGTACTGACCCGCCGGTCGCGGGCACCCGACGACGTCGGGGCCCGCGACCGGCACACCTGGTCGTCGGCGGGCGCGAGGACGCACCCGCCTGCGGCAGCTCGGTGACCCGAGCCCGAACCCCGAGGTGGACCCATGGCCCTGCCCGGACCGAACGCACCCCACGGCACCGACGACGCGTCGTCCGGCACGTCGCCGGACCCGTCGCCCGACCGCACGAGCGACCCCTCGAACGACCCGGTCCCCGACCGGATCCACGCCCGCCCGGTGCCGCGGCCCGGCCGGTGGATCTCCGCCGTCGTGCTGCTCGTCCTCGCGGCGATGGCGGTGCACGGCCTCGTGACGAACGAGAAGTTCCGCTGGGACGTCGTGTGGCTGTACCTGCGCGACGTCAACGTCGTCCGCGGCGTCGGCTGGACCCTGGTCCTGACGTTCGGCTCGATGGTCATCGCCATCGTGCTCGCCGTCGGCCTCGCGGTGATGCGGCGCTCCGACAACCCCGTGATGCGCTCGGTGAGCTGGGCGTACATCTGGTTCTTCCGCGGGACGCCGATCTACACGCAGCTCGTGTTCTGGGGACTTCTCGCGGTGCTCTACCCGCGGCTCAGCCTCGGCGTCCCGTTCGGGCCCGAGTTCTTCGAGTTCCGCACGCAGGACGTCATCACCGCCTTCTGGGCCGCGCTCTTCGGCCTCGCGCTCAACGAGGCGGCCTACCTCGCGGAGATCGTGCGCGCGGGACTCGGGTCCGTCGACCCGGGGCAGAGCGAGGCGGCGCGGGCGCTCGGCATGAAGGACCGCAAGATCCTCACGCGCGTCGTGCTGCCGCAGGCGATGCGCGTCATCGTGCCGCCCACGGGCAACGAGACGATCTCCATGCTCAAGACGACGTCCCTCGTGCTCGCGGTGCCGTTCACGCTCGACCTCACCTACGCGACCAACGCGATCGGCAACCGCACGTTCCTGCCCATCCCGCTCCTCATGGTCGCGGCGCTCTGGTACCTGCTCATCACGAGCATCCTCATGGTCGGCCAGTACTACATCGAGCGCTACTACGGCCGCGGGTTCGGTGACCAGGCCTCGGGTGCCCGACGGCGCGGGGGCGGCCCGGGCGGGCGACGGCGCCGGGGCAGGCCCAGCAAGCAGGAGCTCATCGCGGCCTCCCGCACGACCAAGGACGACCCCTTCCTGGAGGTGACCCCGTGAGCGCCACGGACGACGAGCCGATGGTGCGGGTCGAGGGCCTGCACAAGATGTTCGGCGACCTGCACGTCCTGCGGGGCGTCGACCTCGAGGTGCCCCGGGGGTCGGTGTGCGTCGTGCTCGGGCCCTCGGGCTCCGGCAAGTCCACGCTCCTGCGGTGCGTCAACGAGCTCGAGGAGATCACGGGCGGACGCATCCACGTCGCCGGCGAGCTCATGGGCTACCGCGAGGTGACCAAGAACGGGCGGACGGTGCTCCACCGCCTCCACCCGAAGGTCGTCGCGCGCCAGCGCGCGCGCATCGGCATGGTGTTCCAGCGCTTCAACCTGTTCCCGCACATGACGGCGTTGGAGAACGTCATGGAGGCACCCGTGCAGGTCCGCGGCCTGAGCAGGGCGCAGGCGCGGGCTCGCGCGAACGAGCTGCTCGAGCGCGTCGGGCTCGCGGACCGCGCCGACCACTACCCGGCGCAGCTCTCGGGCGGGCAGCAGCAGCGCGTCGCGATCGCGCGGGCGCTCGCGATGGACCCCGAGCTCATGCTGTTCGACGAGCCGACCTCCGCGCTCGACCCCGAGCTCGTCGGCGAGGTCCTGTCCGTCATGCGGGACCTCGCCCGCTCGGGCATGACGATGATGGTGGTCACGCACGAGATCGGGTTCGCGCGCGAGGTGGCGGACACCGTCGTCTTCATGGACGAGGGCGCCATCGTCGAGCAGGGGACCCCGGAGCAGGTGCTGGGCGACCCGCAGCACGAGCGCACGAAGGGGTTCCTCGCGCACGTCCTGTAGCGGTCCGCACCGAGACCGACCCGAGCGCACCGGGAGCGACCTCCGAGGGTCGACGCCGCGGCGCCCGGGTCGGTCTCGCGTCAGGAGGCGCGGCGGCGCGGGAGGACGGGGACGTCCTCCGAGGGGACTATCCGGGGGTCGAGGCCGACCGGTCGGGCGACCGTCACCATCTCCCCGCTCAGTGCCCTGCCGAGGTGCAGGAGCGGGAGCTGGTGCTCGTGCTCGACGACGAGGGCGTCGAAGATCGGGGTCTCGCTGTCAGATGTGGAGGTGGTGGAACGGCGCACCCCACAACCTTCGGTGACGCGCGTGAAGACCGCGACCGGAACGCGTGACGTGTCCGTGACGACGTCGTGCGTGCGCGGGGTCGGGTGGCGGACCGTGCCGTCCCGCGGTTCGATGAGTCGTCCCCGAGTCCGGGATCTCCGGGAGGGTCCGATGAGCCTCGCCCCGATAGTCCACGAGCTGCGTCTCGCGTGCCCGGTCGGCACCGCGTTCGACACCTACGCGCTGCGCATGAGCGAGTGGTGGCCCCGGCAGTACACGGCGCACGCCGAGACGTTCTCCGGCCTGGCCGTCGAGCCGGCGGTGGGCGGCCGGATCGTCGCCTCGTACGGTGCGGTCGAGCAGGAGTGGGGACGCGTCACGCTCTGGGAGCCGACGGCGCACCTCGCCCACACCGTCACGCTCGCGCAGCCGTCGGGCGGGGGGTCGCTCGTGCGGGTGGACCTGCGCCCGACACGTCACGGCACCGCCGTCCGTGTCGAGCACGGCGGCTGGGCGCAGGGGACCGAGCACGTCCGCGCCCGGTTCACCGACTGGCCGCTCATCCTCAGCCGGTACGCGTTCCTCGCGGAGCACCCCCACCCGGAGAAGTGACGTCAGCCCCAGCTCCCGAGATCCCCCCAGGACCAGCCGGAGTCCTCGCCGTCCTGGTCGTCGTTGCCGTTCCCGTTCCCGCCGCCCTGGTCGCGCTCCTGGTCCTCCCGCTCGCGCCGGTCCTGCTCCGCCTTCGTGTCGTCGAGCTCCTTCTGGCGGGCGGCCGCGTCCTCCTCGGCCTTCGCCACCGCGGCCTCGCGCTCGGCGAGGCCGGACTGGGCGGCGTCGACCTCGGCGCGCTGAGCCTCCAGGTCCGCGCGCTCGGTCTCGAGCTGCTCCCGCTCCGCCTCCACCTCCGCCTGCACCCGTTCCGCCTCGGCCGTCGCCTCCTGCGCGGCGCCCTGCGCGGACAGCGTGAGGCCGATGCCGACGAGCAGACCGAGGGCCAGGCCCGCGAGCCCGAACGCGCTCGGCACGAGCCAGCGCCGTCCTCGGTCGGGGGCGTGGTGGTCGTCGTCGGCCGCCGGGAGCGACAACGGGCCGAGCGGTCCGGCCGCAGCCCGTGGGGCGGCCGCGGGCGCCGGGCCGACCGGGCGGATCGGGCCGACCGGGCCGACCGTCCCGACCGGGACGGCCGCCGGCCGGGGCGCCGGCGTCGCGGAGAGGCCGGCGAGGCTCGGCAGGACCATCGTGGAGCTCGCGACCGGGTGGGCGCGTCGTCCGCGACGACGGGCACCGGGCCGGACGAGCGCTCACGCAGCGACCGCCGGCTCGGCGGGAGGTCTGCCGGTGCGGGCACCGGGGCGGGCGGGGCCGGGGCCTCGTCGACCCAGAACACCCAGCCGGGCGGGGCGGGCGGCCACGACGGGTCCGGGTGCCAGTCGGTCGTCGGCGTGAAGCCTGGCGGGACCGACCAACCAGGGGGCGGTGTGAACCGCACGGCCATGGGACCTCCTTCGACGGGCGCCGGTCGGCGCGATCGACGGGAACACTATGCTGCAGGGGGCTTCCGCGGGACGAATCGCCCGTTCCGCCGCGGTGGCCGCCAGGATGCCGTCCTGAGTGCGCGGACCGCCTAATCTTGCGCGATGAGACCCGACTGGTTCGCGCGCGCGACCGCGACCACGAGCACGGGCTCCCTCGCCGGGGAGGTCGACTGGTCCGCCACGCCCCTCGGCCGGCCCTCCACGTGGCCCCACGGGCTCCGGGCGGCGTTCGTGCTGTGCTTCAGCACCCGCTTCCCCGTGATGCTGACGTGGGGGCCCGAGCTGACGATGATCTACAACGACGGCTACCGGGAGATGCTGGGCCGGGACAAGCACCCGGCCGCCATGGGAGCGCCCGCCCGCACGGTGTGGGGGGAGATCTGGGACGACATCGGGCCGCTCTTCACGACCGTGCTGGCGTCGGGCCGTCCGACCTGGACCGTCGACGCGAAGCTCCTCATGGAGCGCTCCGGCTACCTCGAGGAGACCTACTTCACGTTCTCCTACAGCCCGCTGGAGGACGACGACGGCGTCGTGCGCGGCGTGCTCGACATCGCCACGGAGACGACGGACCGCGTGGTCGACCGTCGCCGGATGCTGCTCCTGAGCCGGTTGTCGCTCGCGCTGCAGGACCGCGCGCACCGGGTCGACGAGCTGGCCCGGACCTTCGTCGACGAGGTCGCCTCGAGCGCCGACCTCGTCGGGGCGGAGGTGTGGGCGCGCAGCGCGGAGGGCGCGGACGTCGTCCTCCTCGCGGCGACGGCGGAGCGGCCCGCCGCCTACCGGGCGCCGTCACCCGACCCGGCTCGCACGGCCACGGGCCCGTTGCGCGCGACCGCGCTCGAGGTGCTGGAGGACGGGGTCGCGCGCACGCTCGGGGCGACGCTCGTCGCGCCCCTGCACGGGCCGGGGACCGCAGCGCCGCTCGGCGTCGTCGTGCTGGAGGCGGTGCGGACGCGCCCGGTCGACGCCGCCGCGCTCGACTTCCTGCGCCTGGTCGCCGCGGCCCTCGCGACGGCGGTGCGCGACCGGGTGACGCACGAGCGCGAGGTCCGCGAGGCGCGCGCCGCGAGCGAGGCCTTCCAGCTCGCGATGCTGCCCCCGCAGCTCTCCACCTCGCGGTGGACGACGCGCTACCAGCCCGCCGACGAGCGGTACGCGGTGGGCGGCGACTGGTACGACGTCGTGCCGCTCGGACCAGGGCGCTGGGGCCTGCTCGTCGGCGACTGCGTCGGTCACGGCCTGCACTCCGCCGCCCTCATGGGCCAGCTCCGCAGCGCGGGGCGCGCGCTGCTGCTCGACGACCAGGGGCCCGCGGCTACGCTCGCCGCGCTCGACCGGTTCGCCGACGAGCTGCCGGGCGCCGAGTACGCGACCGTCCTGTGCGGCGTCGTCGACGAGACCACGGGCACGCTCACCTGGTCGACGGCGGGCCACCCGCCCGGTCTGCTCGTGCGCGACGGGGCGGCGCGCTGGCTCGCCGGGGGCCGGGGCGCCCCGCTCACCCTGGCGACGTCCGCGGGCCGCACGGAGACGAGCACCGCGCTCGAGGCGTCCGACGTGCTCGTCCTCTACACCGACGGGCTCGTCGAGCGTCGGGGCGAGAGCCTGCGCGAGGGGCTCGCGCGGCTCGCGTCGGTGGCGTCGCGCGTCGTGCGCGACCGCCCCACCGCCGCGGTCGCGGACGCGCTCCTCGCCGAGCTCGTCGGGGACGCCGCGCGCGACGACGTGGCGCTCGTCGTGTACGCGGCGCCGGCGAGGACAGCGCGCGACGGAGCCGGGCACGCCCCGGGCGAGAGGCGCTCCGCGACCTGGTCCGCGACCCGTGCGCAGAGCGTCGAGGACTCCGAGGTGCCGGACCGCGTGGGTGGCCGCTGGTAGAACGGCAGGAGCCGGGGACACCGGCTCGCCGGCCGGCCGTCGGCCACGTCGGCGCCGTCCGAGCGCGGAGGTGCGCGTGTTCCTGGTCGACGAGCCCGCGAGCGGCGTGGTGCCGGGCGCTGCACCGGTGACCGGGGTGACGACGCCCGCCCTCGTGCACTCCGCGAGCGACCTGGTCGTCGCCGCGGCGTGCGAGTACCGGCTCCTGAGCCGGCTCGACGAGCAGCTGGGCCGGTCGCCCCGCCGCGAGCACGCCCAGGACCTCATGCTCGAGCGCGCCGCGGTGCTCGGGCGACGCCACGAGGACGCCGTCCTCGCCGACCTCGAGGCGCGCCACGGCTCGTACGACCCCGCGACCGGTCGCGGGGTGCTGAGGCTCGAGCCGCCGCGCCACGGCTCCTGGGACGAGCTCGTCGCGGCGCACGACCGCACGCTCGCCGCCGTCGAGGCCGGCGCGGACGTCGTGCACCAGGCGGCGTTCTTCGACGGCACGTTCCACGGCCGGGCCGACTTCCTCGTCCGGACGTCGGAGACCGACGACGCCGGCGACGCCCGGGGACCCGGGAGGCCGGCGCGGTACGCCGTCATGGACGCGAAGCTCGCGCGCCGCGCGAAGGTGCCCGCCCTGCTCCAGCTCGCGGCGTACGCCGACCAGCTCCTGGCGGCGGACGTCCCCGTGGCCCCCGAGGTCGTGCTCGTCCTCGGCACGCGCGCGCGCAGCACCCACCGCCTCGCGGACCTCCTGCCCGTGTACCGCGCGCGGCGGGACAGGCTGCGGCACCTCACCGCGACGCACCTCGCGCGCGACGGGCGCGCGCCCTGGGACGACCCGGACGTCCACGCGTGCGGGCGGTGCGACGCGTGCCGGGAGCAGGTCGAGTCCCGGCGAGACGTCCTGCTCGTCGGCGGCGTCTACGAGCGGCAGCGCACGCTCCTGAACGCCGCGGGCATCCGGACCGCCGAGCAGCTCGCGGCCGCGACGGAGCCGCCGGAGGGGATGTCCGCGTCGTCGTTCGCGCGCGCCCGCGACCAGGCCGCGCTCCAGCTCGGCACCGGGACGCCCGACGGGACCGTCGTGTGGGCCGACGCGTCCGGTCCGCGCGAGCTCTCGTGGCGCATCGACGACCCCGCGCCCGTCCACGCCCTCCCCGAGCCCAGTCCCGGCGACCTCTTCTTCGACTTCGAGGGCGACCCCCTGTGGGTCGACGCCGACGGCGAGAGCTGGGGTCTCGACTACCTCTTCGGCTGGGTCGAGAGACCGGCGGGACCCGGCGAGCCACCGCCCTTCCACGCCCTCTGGGCGCACGACCTCGCGTCCGAGCGAGACGCGCTCGTCGCGTTCGTCGACCACGTCACCGCACGCCGGCGCGAGCACCCCGACCTGCACGTCTACCACTACGCCGACTACGAGAAGGCCCACCTGCTCTCCATCGCCGCGCGCCACGGCGTGTACGAGGAGGAGGTCGACGACCTGCTGCGCGACGGCGTGCTCGTCGACCTCTACGCCGTCGTGCGACCGGCGCTGCGCATCTCCGACCCGTCACGGTCGCTCAAGAAGCTCGAGCCGCTGTACATGGGCGACGAGCTCCGCAGCGGCGACGTCAAGGACGCCGCCGCGTCGATCGTCGCGTACGCCGAGTACACCGCGCTGCGGGACGCCGGCCGGCACGAGGAGGCCGACGAGCTGCTCCGCGGGATCGCGGACTACAACCGGTACGACTGCGTGTCGACGTGGCGGTTGCTCGAGTGGTTGCGGTGGGCCGTCGGTCGTCCCGGTCCCGGTCCCGGTCCCGGTCCCGGTGCCGAGGTCGTGGTCGGGTCGGGTTCGGGCGTCGCCCCGGTCGGTCCCGTGGGGACGACGGCGGGCGGTGAGCCCGGGGTGAAGGAGGCTGCGCTCGCGCTCGAGGCGGAGATCCGGGGGGTCGTGGGGGAGGACCGCGCCGGGCGGGACGCGTCGGTCCAGGCGCTCGCGCTGTACGGGGCCGCCGTCGGGTACCACCGGCGGGAGGCGAAGCCGTTCTGGCAGGAGCACTTCTCGCGGCTCGCGCTGCCGGTCGACGAGTGGCTCGGGCGCAGGAACGCGTTCCGTGTGGAGCGTGCCGAGGTCGTGGGCGACTGGGAGGTGGAGCCCGGCCGCACGACGTGGTCGCGTCGGGTCGAGCTCGTCGGGCGGCTGCCCGAGGGCACCGACCTGCGTGCCGGTGTCTCGACCTACGTGCTCTACGACCCGCCGCTGCCGCCCTGCGCGCGGACCTCCGCGGACGGCGTGCGCGGCTGGCTGACCGGCGGATCGATCCTCGGTGGCGACCGGCGCAGCACGGACGCGGGGGAGCGGGACGTGCTGCTCGTGCGAGAGCGGCTGCCCCGCGGCGCGGAGCCGTTCCCGATGCTGCCCACGGCGCTGACGCCGGCGCCCGGGCCCGGCACCAAGCCGCTCGAGGCCGCCCTGGCGACGGCGGCACGACGCGCGCTGGGGACGTGGCGCGCGACCGGTGGGTTGCCGCTCGACGCCGCGTCCGACCTGCTGCTGCGCCGTCCACCACGGCTCGTCGGGTCCGGTGCGCTGCCGAGGCCGGTCGACGACGACGTCGTCACGGCGATCACCGCCGCCGTCGAACGCCTCGACCGGTCGTACGTCGCGGTCCAGGGACCGCCGGGGACGGGCAAGACGCACGTCGGGTCGCACGTCGTCGCGCGGCTCGTCGAGCGCGGGTGGCAGGTGGGTGTCGTCGCGCAGTCGCACGCCGTGGTCGAGAACATGCTGTCCGCGGTGGTCGGGAAGGCGGGTGTGCCCGCGGGGATCGTCGCGAAGAAGCTGTCGGGCGACGGCCCGTCGCCGACGGCCGTGTGCGCGGAGCTGGACGGCGCCGCGCTCGCGGCCTTCGCCGCCGAGCCCGGCCCGCGGGTCGTCGGCGGCACGGCGTGGGACTTCGCGGCCGAGCGGCTGCCCGAGGGCACGCTCGACCTCCTCGTCGTCGACGAGGCGGGCCAGTTCTCGCTCGCCGCGACCGTCGCCGTCGCCCGCGCCGCGCGGAACCTCCTGCTGCTCGGCGACCCGCAGCAGCTGCCCCAGGTGAGCCAGGGCACCCATCCCGAGCCCGTCGACCGCTCCGCGCTCGGCTGGCTCGCCGACGGGCACCGCACCCTCCCCGACGAGCTCGGGTACTTCCTGCCCAGCACGTGGCGCCTGCACCCGCGGCTCGCGGCCGCCGTGTCGACGCTCTCCTACGAGGACCGGCTGCGCGCGCACCCCGTCGCGGCGCGCCGCGTGCTCGACGGCGTTCCTCCCGGGGTCGAGCAGGTCCTCGTCGAGCACGCCGGCAACACCGTCCGGTCGCGCGAGGAGGCCGCGGAGGTCGTCCGGCAGGTCGAGCGGTTCGTCGGGCGGTCGTGGACCACGTCCGTCGACGGCGTCGAGGTGACCCGGCCGCTCGGGCCCGGCGACGTCCTCGTCGTCGCGGCGTACAACGCCCAGGTCTGGGCGGTCCGGTCGGCGCTCGCCGACGCGGGGTACCCCGACGTGCAGGTCGGCACCGTCGACCGCTTCCAGGGCAAGGAGGCGGTGGTCGTCGTCGTGACCCTCGCCGCGTCGTCCGCGCGGGACGCCTCGCGCGGGCTCGGGTTCCTGCTCTCGCGGCACCGCGTCAACGTCGCGGTGTCGCGCGCGCAGTGGGCCGCGGTCGTCGTCCGGTCGCCCGCGCTCACGGACCACGTGCCGAGCTCGCCACGAGGCCTCGAGGAGCTCGGCGCCTTCCTCGCGCTGGGTGCCGCCTCGCCCGTCGTCGCCGACCAGCGGGGCGGCCCGGACCTCTAGAACTCGCCGAAGCCGCCGCCGAAGTCGTCGAACCCGCCCCCGAAGTCGCCGAAGCCGCCGTCCCCGCCGGAGTCCGCACCGGCGTCGGCGCCCGACGCCTCGACGGCGCCCGCGTCGCCGGCACCTGCGTCACCGGCTCCCGTGTCGCCACCCGCGCCCGGGTCCTCGCCCGAGGCCGCCGCAGCGTCCTCCGCGACCGGCTGCGACGGGTCGGCGAACGCAGGGCCGAACATCGCGTTCGCGACGGCCGAGCCGATGACGACACCGGCGACGGTGCCCAGCAGGCTCGAGCCGACCATCGACCCGAACCCCGGCGCGCCGCCCTGCCGGCCCCCGAACGAGCGCTCGAGGGTGCCCGGCTGACGCATCTCGGCGCGCGTCGCCATGCGCGCGAGGTCCTGCGGCGAGTCGGTCGCCGCACGCTCCGCCGGGGGCACCACGGCGCCGAGCTCGGAGAGGACCTGGCGGCGCTGCTCGGGCGTGAGCCGTGCGAACGCCTCCGCGTGCGCCTGCTCGACGGCGTCCGGCGGCGCGGTGCGGAGCATGTAGCGGTAGCGGTCGATCGCGACCTGGTCGGGGGTGCGCTGAGCACCGGGCCCGGACGGCGCGTCGTGCGGGGTGCCGTAGGCGGGGCCGCTCGGCGGGTACTGGGTGGGGTACAGGCTCGGCGGCGCGTCCTGCGGCTCGCGGCCGAGAAGTCGGTCGAGGAATCCCATGTTCGCCCTCCGGGGTCGTCGTGGACGGGCGTCCGCCCGACACCCGGGAAACGAGCGTGGGTCGTGCCGGGTTCCTCCGCACGCCGAGACCGCGCTGGTCGGCCGGTCGGCCCGCGCCACGCCTCGCGCCCGGGGGCTGCTGCGCGGCGCGCCGGGCCCGGACGCACGAGCGCCCCCCGACCCGGAGGTCGAGGGGCACTCGTCAGATCAGCTCACGCGGCCTGACGGCCGCGGGGAGATCAGATCGCGCGGATGTTCTCCGCCTGCGGGCCCTTGGGGCCCTGCGTGACGTCGAACTCGACACGCTGGTTCTCCTCCAGCGTGCGGAAGCCCTGCGACTGGATCGCGGAGTAGTGCGCGAACACGTCGGCCGAGCCGTCCTCGGGGGCGATGAAGCCGTAGCCCTTCTCGCTGTTGAACCACTTCACGGTTCCGGTAGCCATGGTTACTCCTTCAAGAGTGTCAACCTTCACCCCCCACGGTCGCGGGGGCGTACATCACAGGTGTTCGTCGTCAACTCTTGGGGTAACAAGGTCCGCCGGGGCTCCACCCGAGGGTGTCACCTCAGCGCGAGGACAAGCGAGGCACTGCAATCTCGCGCACAACCGTACAGCCTTCGCCCGATCCTGGCTATGGATCTGGGGAGATCTCGTGGTAGCGGTCCCGCACCCCTCGTCGGATCGCGCCGGAGGGCGCAGGAACTGCCCGACGGCAGGCCTCGCGGACGCCGACCGTCCCCGCCGCGACGTCGACGCGGGGCCCGTGGCGCCCGGCCGGCGCGCCCGGTCGGTGCAGGTCGAGGAGTGGTACCGCTGTACCGGCATCGGCTCGAACAGAGACCAGCGCGTTACGAGTCGGTAACAACTGGTGGCCGTCCGCGAAACCCGGCGCGCCTAGGTTCACGGCACCCAGGTACGCGGAGAGCGCCCCCTCCCGCGGATTTGTCGGCCCGGCGGGGCCCGCCGCAGCGCGGGAGCCCCGGGTCGGCACGTCCGAGGTGGGTTTCGGCTGTCGGTGACCTGTGTCACTATTCAGCACGCTATTCAGTGTTGAACTCAGCGATCGACCGTGGAGGCGTGCGGCTCAGGCCACCTCCGCGGGGATCTGGACCACGGAGGTTGGCATGCATCGCACAGCACGACGGGCGAGCGGGGGTGCGGCCCTGCTCCTGGCGGCCACCCTCGTCCTGACCGCCTGCGGACCCCAGTCCCAGGGCGGCGACGACGAGACGACCGGCACCTCGACGGAGACCAGCGACGCGGACTCCGGGGAGCTCGGCATCGTCCCCTCCGTGCAGATCGACATCGACGGCGCGGAGGTCGAGGCCGAGGCGGGCGGCGACGCGGTCGACCCGGCAGGTGACGGCAGCGCCGAGTGCGCCGAGGGCACCTCGATCGCGATGGCCGGTGCCCTCACGGGACCGAACGCCGCGCTCGGCCTCAACATCCTCTACGGCGCCCAGGTCGCCGTCGACGCGTTCAACGAGGCGAACCCGGGCTGCCAGGTCGAGATCAAGCAGTTCGACACCGAGGGCGACCCGCAGAAGGCGACGCAGGTCGCGCCGCAGATCGTCGGCGACGAGAGCGTCATCGGCCTCCTCGGCCCGGCGTTCTCGGGCGAGACGGCCGCGACGGGCGACGTCTTCAACCAGGCCGGTCTGCTGTCCCTCACGGCGTCGGCCACGAACCCCGACCTCACGGCCAACGGCTGGACCAACTTCTTCCGTGGTCTCGCGAACGACGCGGTCCAGGGCCCGTCGGTCGCGAAGTACCTGGTGAACACCCAGGAGTTCGCCAGCGTCTGCGTCGTCTCGGACAACTCCGACTACGGCATCGGCCTCGCCGAGCAGATCACGACCGGTCTCGGCGACGCCGCGAACCCGGACTGCGCCGCCGAGGTCAAGACCGGTGACAAGGACTTCTCCGCAGCGGTCCAGATCATCGCGGGCGCCGACGCGGACGCGGTCTTCTACGCGGGCTACTACGCGGAGGCGGCGCCGTTCGTGCAGGGCCTGCGCGACGGTGGCGTCGAGATCCCGTTCGTCTCGGCGGACGGCACGAACGACCCGCAGTTCGTCGAGCAGGCGGGCGCCGCGTCCGAGGGCGCGATCCTCTCCTGCCCGTGCGGTCCCGCCCCCGAGGACTTCGCGGCCCAGTACGAGGAGTCGGCCGGCCAGGCGCCGGGCGTCTACTCGGTCGAGGGCTACGACCTCGCCACGATCATGCTGACCGGCATCGCGTCGGGCGTCACCGACCGTGCCGCGATGATCGACTACGTCGCGAACTACTCCGGTGAGGGCCTCGCCCGCAACTACGAGTGGGACGACAAGGGCGAGCTCGCCTCCGCCCTGATCTGGATCTACGAGGTCCAGTAGTCCGACGACGACGGGCGCCTCGCCCCGCACCCCGCCACCGGCGGGGCCCAGCGGGCGGGGCGCCCCGTCGTGGACCACGACCTCGTACGATCCGAGCCAGAATCAAGGAGCGTCATGCCCGCTCTTGCCGACGCGCTGATCGCCAGCGCGACCGCCGGTCCCCTCGTCCACCAGTCGCTCATCGACTTCGACCTCGCCGCCCTCGGCCGCAACTTCTGGGGCCTCACCATCGAGGGCCTCACGTACGGCGCGATCTACGCGCTCGTCGCCGTCGGCTACACGCTCGTCTACGGCGTGCTCCGGCTCATCAACTTCGCCCACTCCGAGGTCTTCATGCTCGGGATGTTCGGGCAGTACGCGACCCTCCTGCTGCTGGGCTTCTACCCGAGCGGCGACGCGTACGACAAGGGCATCGCGCTCACGGTGCTGTACCTCGGGATCGCCATGCTCGGCGGGATGCTCGTCGCGGGCGGTACGGCCGTCGGGCTCGAGCGCGTCGCGTACCGGCCGCTGCGCAAGCGCGGCGCACCGTCGCTCGTGTTCCTCATCACGGCCATCGGCATGTCGTTCATCCTCCAGGAGTTCGTGCACTTCGTGCTGCCGAAGCTCACGGGCGGCACGCTCGGCGGCGTCAACGCGGAGCAGCCCATCCGGCTCGTGCAGCCGGAGGTGCAGTTCACGATCGGCGGCGCTCCCGTCACGAACATCACGCTCGTGATCATCCTGTCGGCGCTCGTCCTCGCGCTGGCGACGGACATGTTCATCAACCGGACGAAGTTCGGGCGCGGGATCCGCGCCGTCGCGCAGGACCCGGTCACGGCGACCCTCATGGGCGTCTCGCGCGAGCGCGTCATCATGCTGACGTTCCTCATCGGCGGCATCCTCGCGGGTGCCGCGGCGCTGCTGTACACGCTGCGCGTCCCGAACGGGATCATCTACTCCGGCGGGTTCATCCTCGGCATCAAGGCCTTCTGCGCGGCGGTGCTCGGCGGGATCGGCAACCTGCGCGGCGCGCTGCTCGGCGGTCTGATCCTGGGCGTCATGGAGAACTACGGCCAGGTCGTGTTCGGCACGGAGTGGCGCGACGTCGTCGCGTTCGCGCTGCTGATCATCGTCCTGATGTTCCGCCCGACGGGCATCCTCGGGGAGTCGCTGGGGAGGGCCCGCGCATGAGCACGTCGACACCAGCACCCCAGCCCGCCGGCGGCGCGCCGGTCCAGCTGCCGCCCGCCGGGCGCACGGCGACCAAGGACCGTCCGCACGGCGGCGTCGGCGACAGCCTCCGCCTGTGGTGGGACGCGCTCCCGCGCCCCGCCCAGTGGGCGGCCGGCGTCCCGTTCCTCCTCTTCATCGCGCTCGTGCCGATCCTCAACATCCCCGTGCTGACCACCGTGGGCACGAACTTCGGCGGCGTCATGGCGCAGTTCGGCATGATCGCGCTCATCGCGATCGGCCTGAACGTCGTCGTGGGACAGGCGGGCCTGCTCGACCTCGGGTACGTCGGCTTCTACGCGATCGGGGCCTACACGGTCGCGATCCTCACGAGCCCGGACAGCCCGTGGAACCAGGCGGGTGACGGCATGTGGCTCTCGCGCGAGTGGGCCTGGCTGGCGACGCTCCCGGTCGCGGTCGCGATCACCGCGATCTCCGGACTGATCCTCGGGTCCCCGACCCTGCGCCTGCGGGGCGACTACCTGGCGATCGTCACGCTCGGGTTCGGTGAGATCGTGCGCCTGCTCGCCGACAACCTGGACGAGCTGACGGGTGGCGGCCAGGGCCTGCGCGGCGTGGCCTACCCCCGGCTCGGCGTCACGGAGGACCTGCCCAACGGCGTCTTCTCCGCGGGCAACGCGAGCGGCACGCTCAACTCGGGCGTGTGGTGGTACTGGGTGAGCCTCGTCTTCATCGTCATCTCGCTGCTCTTCGTCGGGAACCTCGAGCGGTCGCGCGTCGGCCGCGCCTGGGTCGCGATCCGCGAGGACGAGGACGCCGCGGAGATCATGGGCGTCCCCACGTTCCGCTTCAAGCTGTGGGCGTTCATCATCGGTGCGTCGATCGGCGGCGTCGCGGGTGCGCTCTACGCGGGACAGGTCCAGTTCGTCATCCCGACGAACTTCAACGTCATCAACTCGGTGCTCTTCCTCTGCGCCGTGGTGCTCGGCGGGCAGGGCAACAAGCTCGGCGTCATCCTCGGCGCGTTCATCATCGTGTACCTGCCGAACTTCTTCCTCGGCCGGACCGAGCTGTTCGGGATCCCGATCAACGGCAACGAGATCGCGAGCTACCGCTACCTGTTCTTCGGGATCGCGCTGGTCGTGCTCATGATCTTCCGGCCACAGGGGCTGATCCCCGTCCGCCAGAAGCTGCTGGCCTACGGCCGCGAGCTCTACGTCGCGGCGCGCCGGCTGGCCCGTGCCGGGAACGGGGCCGGCGGTGCTGCACGCCCGGGCGCTCCGGCGCCCGTGGCGGCGTCGGGCACCGGCGGCACGACGAGCGGCACGACGAGCGGCACGGCGACCACGAGCGGGGAGGAGACCCGATGAGCACCCACGACCCGGGCGGCATCGGGGCCGGCGGCGAGCACGGCGACGAGCACCTCGCCGCCTCCGGCCGCGCGGACTCGACCCGTCCCGACACGTACATGCCGGGCGCGGTCCTGGACGAGCCGGTCATCGTCGACGTCGAGTCCGTGCGTCCCGAGCTGGCCGACCCCGAGCTCGTCGACGCGATGGTCGCGCCGGACCGCGCCGTGCACGCCAAGGTCGGCGAACCGCTCCTGCAGATGGAGAACGTCACCGTCCAGTTCGGCGGTCTCGTCGCGCTCGACGACGTGACGTTCGAGATCCGGCGCGGGGAGATCCTCGGCCTCATCGGACCGAACGGCGCGGGCAAGACGACGGCGTTCAACGCGATGACGGGCGTGTACCGGCCCACCAAGGGCCAGGTCGTGTTCGACGGCGCACCCCTCGGCGCGCTCAAGCGGTACCAGATCACCCAGCGCGGCATCGCCCGGACGTTCCAGAACATCCGGCTGTTCAACGAGATGACGGCGCTGGAGAACGTCGTGGTGGGCACGGACGCGCGGCACCGCACGTCCGTGCCGGGCGCGCTGTTCCGGCTCCCGCGGCACCGCCGCGAGGAGCGCGACGCGATCGACCGCGGCATGGCGCTCCTCGAGTTCGTCGGGGTCGGCGGCCGGGCCACGGAGAAGGCGCGCAACCTCTCCTACGGTGACCAGCGCCGGCTGGAGATCGCCCGCGCGCTCGCCACCGAGCCCAAGCTGCTGTGCCTCGACGAGCCCGCGGCGGGCTTCAACCCGGCGGAGAAGGAGGCCCTCATGGACCTCATCCGCCACATCCGGGACGACGGCTACACGGTGCTGCTCATCGAGCACGACATGCGCCTCGTGCGCGGTGTCACGGACCGGATCGTCGTGCTCGAGTTCGGCCGCGTCATCGCGGACGGCACCCCCGACGAGGTGACGAGCGACCCGAAGGTCATCGCCGCCTACCTGGGGGTCCCGGACGAGGAGCTGGTCGGGGACGCCGCCACCACGGACGAAGGGGGCAGCGGCGATGCCACTGCTTGAGCTGCAGGACGTGACCGTCGCCTACGGGCGCATCGAGGCGGTCCGGGGGATCTCCATCACGGTGGAGGAGGGCGAGCTCGTCACGCTCATCGGCGCGAACGGCGCCGGGAAGACGACGACGATGCGCGCGATCTCGGGCATCCGGCCCGTCGCGCGCGGACGGATCCTCTTCGACGGCAAGGACATCACCCGCATGAAGGCGCACCTGCGCGTGCTCGAGGGCATCGTGCAGGCGCCGGAGGGCCGGGGCATCTTCCCGGGCATGACCGTCATCGAGAACCTCGAGATGGGCGCGTACGCCCGCACGTTCGCCTCTAAGGCCGAGCACGACGAGACCGTCGACCGGGTGTTCGAGCTCTTCCCGCGACTCGCGGAGCGCAAGGACCAGGTGGGCGGCACGATGTCCGGCGGCGAGCAGCAGATGCTCGCCATCGGGCGTGCGCTCATGGCGCGTCCGCGGCTGCTGCTCCTCGACGAGCCGTCGATGGGCCTCGCCCCGATGATCATCCAGCAGATCTTCCGGATCGTCTCGGAGATCAACGCGCAGGGGACGACGGTGCTGCTCGTCGAGCAGAACGCGCAGCAGGCGCTCTCGCGGTCCGACCGCGCGTACGTCCTCGAGACGGGTGAGGTCGTGCGCACGGGCGGCGGCCGGGAGCTGCTCGCCGACTCGAGCATCAAGGAGGCGTACCTGGGCGTCGCGTGACGTCCGCGGGGGACCCCGAGCGCGCCTACGATCGTCTCGTGCCCCTGCGACGCCGCGCGGCCGCTGCCGACCGCCACACGTTCGAGCTCGTCGACGACGGGTTCGACGACGAGCCCGACCTCGACGGGCTCCCGCCGGGCACGGTCGCGGCGGCCGGGCTCGCCCACCCGGCGGAGCGCGTCCGACCGGCAGGGCGCGTCCACCCGGTGGGAGCGGCCGGCTCGAGTGCCGGGACGTCCGACGACCTCGACGCGGCCACGGTCCTCGCCGACCTGGGTCGCGCCGCCCCGGGCGCCACCGGACCCGACCGCCTGCATCCCGACCCCGGGCACGGCGACGACGGTCCGGGTGCCCCTCTCGGTGGCGGAGGGACCGGCGCCCCGGCGTCCGCGTCGCCCCGGCGCCGTCGCGCCGTGGTGGCGACGGCCGCAGCCGTCGTCGTCGTGCTCGGGGGGATGACGGCCGTCGACGCGATCACGCAGCGCGTCCAGACGGCACGGCTGCGCGAGGCGCCCGGCGGTCTCGCGCCGATCGGGGACGCCCCGGAGGTCGTGTGGGAGCTCGACGTCGACATGAGCACCCAGGGTCTCGGCGCGGTGACCGGTGCGATCGTGCTGAACGAGGGCGACGACGTCGTGGGCTACGACCTCGACACGGGCGAGGAGGCGTGGCGCGCGACGTTCGACGGACCGACGTCCTGCGGTCTGCCCGCGCAGTACTACTCCGCGGTCGCCGTGAGCGTGCAGGAGTCGATGACGTGCCTGCCGGCGGCGGGCGGGGTCGAGCGCGGCCCGCGCCCGGCCGCGGGGTGGGACCCGGTCCCGGTGGCGGTCCTCGCGGACGACGGCACCACCGTCGCCGCGCGCGACCTCCTTCCTCCCTCCGGCCCGGTCGACGGCACGGAGGCCGGTGCCGAGGTCCGGTGGCTGCGCCCGACCGCGGGGCCGGACGGCACGCTGCTCTGGGTCGGCCGCGTCGGTCCCGAGGCCGAGCAGCAGGGCGCCACGGTGCAGGTCGACGAGTCCACCGGGAACGTCCGGATCCTCGGCGACCCGCCCGACGTCGCGCTGGCGCTCCAGGACGTGGCGAGCGGTGAGGTGCGGTGGACCGCCGTCGTGCCCGCCACGGTGCGCGACCAGTCGTCGTACGAGTGCGCCCTGTGGGTCCCGTCCGACGGCGGGGCCGTGGAGTCGGCGACCGCCGACCTCGACCAGGCCTGGGGGTTCGGCTCGGACCGGGGGGTGCACGTGCAGGGGTGCGGCGTCACGGCGTCGTTCACGCCCGACGGCGTGCGCACCGACGACCCGGCCGTCGACGGGGACGTCGCCGTCGCGCACGGGGACGGCTACCTCCGGGACCCGTCCGCGGGCTCGGTGATGTACGGCGTCGCGGGGCTGTACGACGCGTCGGGCGAGCCGCTGCGCTCGGCGCTGCTCGCCGCGGACGGGTCGGTCGCGTGGGAGGCGCCCGGCGTGCTCGTCCCGCCGCTGGCGACCGACGGCCGGTCGGAGCTGCGGTTCGTGCGGACCGACCTGACGCTCTCCGCGTTCGACCGGTCGGGTGCCGAGCTCTGGGAGCCGGACGTCGACGGCACGCCGGACCAGGTCCTCGTCGCGACGGCCGACGCGGTCCTCGTGTCGGGGTTCGGTGGGCTCTCCGCCCTCGACCCGGCCACGGGACGGGCGCGGTGGAGCGTCGAGCCGGCCGCCCTCGCCGATGCGGGCTTCTCGGTCGGATCGGTGATGCAGGCGTTCACCGACGGCCGCACCGCGCTCCTCGTCGTGAGCACCTCGGCGTCGGCGCCGTCGCTCGTCGCGGTCGACCTCGCCGACGGGCGGGTGCTGTGGAACGAGGAGGGTACGCGGGACGCGTGGTCCTACCTCAGCGTCCAGGGGCGGCTCCTGTCGGTCGGCGAGGACTCCGTCGCGCTGCTGCACTGACGACCGTCGTGGCGCGGTCGGTCGCGCGTCACGAGAGGCCGGGCGCCGGCGCCGTGTGCCAGACGGTCGTGCGGCGGACCAGGTCGGTCGACCCGAGGCGGCCCGCGGGGGACCAGGTGAGCACGTCCGGGCCCGGGCGCAGCCGGACGTCGTCGGCCGCCCACAGCGTGCTGAGCGCGCGCTCCGCGGCGGGGTCTCCGGCGTCGGCGCGCACGACGAGCCGGGCGACCCGGTCGGTGAGCACGACGTCGCGCGGGTCGACCGGGGAGCGGAAGACCCGCGAGGTGCCCCACACGTCCCACAGGAGCAGCTCCGTCCGCATCCGGTGCGCCAGGTCGCCGAGCACGTAGCGCTGGACGATCGCCGGCCCGCCGAGCTCCGGGAGGTCGGGCGCGACGCCGTAGGTCGCGAGGTCGGTGCGGCCCGCGCGGTACGCGAGCCACGCCTCGGCGGCCGTCTCGAAGGGCGAGCCCTCGCCGGACGGCAGGTCGTGCACGTCGAAGCCGCGCGAACCCGCGGGGAGCTCCGGGTCGAACCGCACCCACCGCCCGGGCGTCCCGGTGCGCGCCCGGGCGGCCGCGGCGTCGGGCACCTCGTCGGCGGGCACCTCGTCGGCGAGCACGGCGTCGGCGACCCAGCGTTCCGCGACGACGTGGTCGGTGCGGTAGCCGTCGTCGAGGTATCCGGCGAACCCGAGGCGCGTGCGCGCCGGCACGCCGTGCTCGCGCAGGACCGCGACCGCGAGCAGCGCGTGGTCGCGGCAGCACCCGCCGACCTGCTGGGCGGGGTCGCGCGCGTCGGCGAGCCCCCGTCCCGGAGCGCGCCGGGCCGCGGTGGCGAGGATCGTCTCCACCCAGCGGGCGTCGACGTCGGCGAGCTGGTCCGGCGTCGGCGGGGTGGCCCCGGCGCGGTAGTGCACGACGGCGGCCGTGACCGCCGCGTGGAGGCTCGCGGTGTCGACGGGGACGGCGTCGAGCAGGGCCGCGTGCGGCCCGGGGTCGGAGTAGGGGCTGTGGGTGGCGTAGTCGGCGAGGTTCATGGCGACACGGTGGGGTCCGCCCCTGGGGCAGGGTCAACCGGGACGACGACCTCGGCGACGACCGCGTCCGCGTCGGCGGACCACGGGACGGGGTAGACCTCGCGCGGGGGCCCGGTCGCGCCGCCGCGTGCGCGGGCGGCCGCGGCGACGGTCCCGGTGTAGGCGAGGATCTGCGGGTAGCGGCAGTCCCGTGGGGGCACGGGGACGACGAGCTCGGTCCGTCCCGGCTCGACCCGCAGCGTCACGCGCTCGGACGGGTCGGCCGTCCCGGCGTAGGGCACGCACGTCTCGATCCGACCGGCGACTCCCGGTCCCGGCGGCTCGTGGTAGACGACCCAGTACTCCGCGCCCCACGTCGCGCCGTGCGCGTCGAGGTGGGCGCGGACGCCGAGCAGGTCCGCGGTGAACCGCGCGACGAGGTCCTCCTGGTCGACCGTCGCCGCGGCGGTCGCGAGCCTGCGGGGCGGCGAGCGCCGTTCCGCGACGGCGGGGGGCCGGTGCGCCGGGGTCGGCTCCGGTCCGGCACCGAGCTGCAGGGCGGCGGCGTGGAGGGCGTCGCGCTGCGCGACGAGGGTGGCCTGCCGGCCGGACCACCAGGCGAGCAGGACGTCGCGCGCCCGGTCGGGGGCGGCGTCGAGCACGTCGGCGATCGTCGCGAGCGGCATGTCGAGGCGGCGCAGGAGCGCGATCGTGCGGCCCCGCGCGACCTGCTCGGGCGCGTACGCGCGGTAGCCCGTGCGCGCGTCGACGCGTGCCGGCACGAGGAGCCCGTTCGCGTCGTAGAGGCGCAGCGCCTTCGGCGACAGGCCCGACGCGCGGGACATCGACCCGCTCGTGAGGTCGGGCCCCGCCGGGCCCGGGTCGGTGCGCACGGGCCGAGCGTACGGCCCGGCGACCCGCCCGTCCGGCCCGGCCAGGCCGGTCAGGCGGTGAGCGGCGCGTGCGGCAGCGCGGACCGGACGACGGCGAGGCGGTGCTCGGCCTCGCGGACGAGCTCGTCCGGGTCGGCCGCGCCGGCGACCGACCACACGGCGGCGGCGTCGACCGTGGGCCAGGCAGTCGCCGGCACGGCTCCCGACGGGCCCACGAGGCGTGCCAGGACGTCCTGCCGCAGCGCCTCGACCGACGCGGCCGCCTGGACGTCGTCCATCGCGGGCAGCGTCGCGAGGACGGCGAAGCGGTCGCCGTCGACGCGGCCGGCCTCGCACCCGCCGGGCACCGCGGCGGCGAGCCGGGCGGCGAGCTCGGCGAGCACCGCGTCGCCCGCCTCCTGGCCGAAGCGGGCGTTCACGGTGGCCATCCCGCGCACGTCGAGCAGCAGCAGCACGACGCGCGTCCCGCCGCGGGCGACGAGGCGGCAGCGCCGGGTGAGCGAGTGCCACGTGGTCCCGCGGGTGGACAGGCCGGTCAGCGCGTCGTGCGTCGACCGCTCGGCGAGCGTCCCGACGAGGGACCGCATGAGGTCGGCCGTGCTCGCGCTGCGCCAGCTCGACCCGCCGACGAGGACGTCGTCGTACCGGTGCTCGCCGGGGCGCTCCATGGCGAGGGTCGCCACCTCGGAGACCGACGCGTCGGGGTGCACGGCGAGCGGCGCCCAGTCCGTGATGCTCTCGGTGGGGCGGCGTTCCAGCACGGCACGGCCGTACCCCAGGCGACCGGTGAGCGCCGCGGTGATGCCCGCACGCGTCACGATTCCGGTCCGGTCGCCGGCGGTGTCGTCCTGCACGACGACGCACGCGACGTCGGCGGGCCGGAAGATCACCTCGAGCTGCCCGACCGGCATCGACGACCCGACGGCGAGCACGGGCCGGGCCAGCTCGGCGACGACACCGACCCGGTGCGCGCGCGGGCGGACGGCGACGTGCTGGGCCAGCTCGGCGAGGGTGTCGTGCACACCGGAAGTGTCGCGGTGCCGCAACCGGGGGAGAAGGGTCGGGGACGAGTGTTCCGGCACTGTTCAGCGCGGCGACACCGACCGTTCGGCGGGGCGTCGCCGGAAGCCGGGTCGCGCCCTCGCCGCGGGCGCCGCCCACTACCCTGGCCAGATGTCCGACGACGTCATCGCGCCCTCGTCCACCCCCGTCACCCGGCCTGGCGACCGACCCGGCGCCGCTCCCGTCACGCCGCCCGTCGCCGCACCCGTGGCGCCCCGCCGCCCGACGACGCGCACGCACCACGGGGAGACGACCACCGACGACTACGAGTGGCTGCGCGACAAGGAGTCGCCGGAGGTGGTCGCGCACCTCGAGGCCGAGAACGCGTGGACGGAGAGCCGGCTCGCCCACCTCGCCCCGCTGCGCGAGCGGATCTTCGAGGAGATCAAGGGGCGCACCCTCGAGACGGACCTGTCCGTCCCCGTGCGCCAGGGCGACCACTGGTACTACGCCCGCACGGTCGAGGGCCGGCAGTACCCCCTCCACGCGCGCGCCCCGATCGACGCGGGGGCGACGGACGACCTCGACGCGGTCGCCGGGGCGTGGGTGCCGCCCGTGCTGGAGCCCGGGGCCCCGGTGCCGGGCGAGCAGGTCCTGCTCGACGACAACGTCGAGGCCGAGGGGCACGACTTCTTCTCGCTCGGCTCGTTCGACGTCTCCGTCGACGGGCGCCTCCTGGCGTACGCGGTCGACGTCGTGGGCGACGAGCGCTACACGCTGCGCGTGCGCGACCTCACGACGGGGGAGGACCTGCCCGACGTGGTCCCCGGCACGTTCCCGGGCGCCGTCTTCTCCCCGGACGGCCGGTACGTGTTCTACCCGACCGTCGACGACGCGTGGCGCCCGTGGCGCGTGTGGCGCCACGAGGTCGGTACCCCCGCCACGGACGACGTCGTGGTGCTCGAGGAGCCGGACGAGCGGTACTGGGTGGGTGTGGGGGTGTCGCGCTCGCAGCGGTTCGTCCAGATCGAGCTGGGGTCGAAGATCACGTCCGAGACGTGGCTGATCGACGCCGCCGACCCGGCGGGCGAGCCGCGCGTCGTCTGGCCGCGCCGCGAGGGCGTCGAGTACACGGTCGAGCACGCGGTCGTGCCGAGCACGTGGCTGCCCGCTGCCGACCACGACCTGGAGGACGGGAAGGCGCCCGGAACGACCCTCGGGTCGGGTTCGGCGACCGAGGCGCGTCACGACGTGCTGCTCGTGCTCCACAACGACGGCGCGGAGAACTTCGAGCTCGCCGTCGTCGACGTCCCGGGCACGAGCGGCCCGGACGACGAGGGAGCCGCCGCGACCGGGCCGGCAGGGGCGCGCGTCGTCGTGCCGCACGACCCGGCGACGCGCCTCGAGGGCGTCGACGCGTTCGCCGGGCACCTCGTGCTCTCCTACCGTCGCGACGCGCTCTCGCGCGTCGGCCTCGTCGACCTCACCGCGCCCGGCGAGCCGTGGCGCGTGCGCGAGGTGGAGCTCGACGAGCCGCTGTTCACCGCGGGCCTCGGGCCGAACCCGGAGTGGGACCAGCCGACGGTCCGGCTGTCGTCGACGAGCTTCGTCACGCCCGCGACCGTCTACGACCTGCACGTCGCGACGGCCGAGCTCACTCTCCTCAAGCGGCAGCCCGTGCTCGGCGGCTACGACCCCGCGGACTACGTGCAGCGCCGCGACTGGGCGACCGCGGAGGACGGCACCCAGGTGCCGATCTCGCTCGTGTGGCGTCGCGACGCGCTGGGCCTCGACGCGACGGGGACGGGCGCGGAGCCGGCGCCCCTGCTGCTGTACGGCTACGGCTCGTACGAGATCAGCATCGACCCCGCGTTCTCGGTGTCGCGGCTGTCGCTGCTCGACCGGGGCGTCGTCTTCGCCGTCGCGCACGTGCGCGGCGGTGGCGAGATGGGTCGCGGCTGGTACGACGACGGCAAGATGCTCGCGAAGACCAACACGTTCACCGACTTCGTCGCCGTGGCCCGCCACCTGGTCGAGACGGGCTGGACCAGCCCGGAGCGGATGGTCGCGCAGGGCGGCTCCGCGGGGGGTCTGCTCATGGGCGCCGTGACGAATCTCGCGCCGGACCTGTTCGCCGGGGTCCTCGCGCAGGTGCCGTTCGTCGACGCGCTGACCTCGATCCTCGACCCGTCCCTCCCGCTGACCGTCGTCGAGTGGGACGAGTGGGGCGACCCGCTGCACGACCCGGAGGTCTACCGGTACATGCGCTCGTACACGCCGTACGAGAACGTGCCCGACGACGCGTCGCACTTCCCGCGCATCCTCGCCGTCACGAGCCTCAACGACACGCGCGTGCTCTACGTCGAGCCCGCGAAGTGGGTCGCGCGGCTGCGCGCCGCGGGAGCGCCGGCGCTGCTGCGCATCGAGATGAACGCCGGGCACGGCGGCGTCTCCGGCCGGTACGACGCGTGGCGGGAGATCGCGTACGAGGACGCGTGGGTGCTCGACGTGCTCGGTCTGGCCGCCCGGTGACGAGGGCGGCGGTCGTGACGCGATGACCGGCACGAGCGCGCACCCCGACCCGCGGACCGCGCGCGACGCGACGCCGCCCGGGACGGCGGTGCTGCTCCTGCGCCCGCTCGGCTACCTCGCGACCGGTCTCGTGTGGACGACGATCGGGCTGCTCGTCGTCGGCCTGTACCTCGCCGTCGCCGTCTACGGGCTGCTCGAACCGCCCGAGGAGCAGGAGCCGTGGGCCGAGCTGGCCGCGTCGCCGGGCGCCGTGCTCGGTCGGCTCGCGGTGGTCGCCCCGGTCTTCGTCCTGCTCGCCGGTCCGGTCGCCTGGTATCTCTCGTGCGCGACCTGGCCGCTCGCCGCCCTGTCGTTCGTGCACGCCGCGCGGGCGCTGCGGCCGTCGTACCGGGGCGACCGGCTGTCCTTCACGAGCCGCGCCGCACCCGGTACGACGCTCGGACCGCCCCTCCCCGGGCCGGTGGCGATCTCCCTCCAGCCGGTGCGGCGCTCGCGGCTCACGGACACGCTCGTGCGGTTCGCGGCCTGCGGCTGGGACCCGGACCTCCGCGAGCTGTGGCCCGCGGTCCCCGGCGGCGTCGCCTGGGTGCTCGCGAGCGCCGGGGCCTCGACCGCGATGCCGGGGCCGGTACGCCTGGCGCTGCTCGCGGCGAGCGTCCCCCTCGCGGTGTGGTCGGTCGTGCTGCTGCGGCGCCGGTGGGTCTGGCGGTTCCACCGTGAACGGGCCCGGGCGGGCCGGCGCGAGCGGACGGTCGCGCAGCACGACGGCCCCTCGGGGGTGGTCCTGCGGGACGGCGCACGCGTCGTGCGGTCGGGCCCGCGGTCCGCGGCGCACCGCGAGCAGGTCGAGGCGGAGCGTGCGCGCGCCCGGCAGGAGACCGAGCCCCTCACCGCGCTCACGAGCGACGCGATCGGCGAGCGGCGCGAGCGGGTGCTGCGTGCTCGCGAGCGCCGGCTGCGGGGGTAGCCGCGAGACAGGGGAGAGGTCCCCGTGGACAACCGCTCCCCGCTGAGTACGCTCGCGCGCATGTCGACCTACAGCTCCTGGCGCTCGGACCACGGCAACATGCAGGCACTGTCCGAGGAGCTGGAGGCCCAGGCGGCGATGGCCCGCTCGCGCGAGGCGTCGCTCAACCGCCGGCTGCGCTCGCTCGAGGGCGACCTGTCGAGCCGCGTGGAGGTCCTCCAGCGCCTCGTGAACGCCCTCGTCGAGCTCGGCGAGGTGCGCGAGGAGCTCGCGCTCTTCACGCCCGCGCGTCGGGCGCGCGACGCCGCGCGCGACCTGGTGCGTGCCGTGGTCTCGGGCGAGGGCGACGTGTCGTACCTGCGCCGGTCGCCGGACCTGGTCGACGTGCACGGGTACTGGCTCGTGCCGGCGGCCCTCGCCGTCGCGGACGTGCGGGAGGGTCGGCTCGACGACGACGCGTTCCAGGAGGCGCTCGTGCGCGACCGGCGACGCACCGCGACGTTCGTCGTGGGCGTGTGCGCGCTCGTCGGGCACCCCGCGCTCGCCGCACCGTGGCTGTCGTCCGTGCTCGACGCGCCCGCCCTCCCCGACGCGGGCTGGGGCAGCGCGAGCGAGCGGACGGAGCCCGACGACGACCCGGACGACGTGACCGTCGCCGTCGCCGAGCGTGCGCTGTGGCTGGCGGCGGCCGCCGGCCTGCTCGGCGACGCCGCCGACCGGACCGTGCGCGACGCGCTCGTGCAGCGCGTCGGGCTGCTCGACGTCGGTGCGCACGACCGGCTGCGCGGCGCGCTGCTCGCGGAGCCGCCCGCTCTCGGCGGGGGCGGCGGCGACTGGGGGAGCCCGTCCGGCGCCCGCGACGACCTCGGCGTGCTGCGCGCGTGGTCGGCGTGGGCGCGCGCGGCCGCGGAGGGTGCCCTGGTTCCCGCCGGGGCCGACGGGACCGCCGCCGGGGTCCCGGCCGCGACCGACCCGGCCCGTACGGCGCTGCGGTCCGTCGTCTCGTCGGTCCTCGACGAGGGGGCGCCCGTCGAGCGCGACCTCCTCGACCGGGCGGACGAGCTGGACGCTCTCGTCGGCCGCGAGCGCGAGCGCGACCAGCCGGGCTGGGACGCCTCGGCCGGGAGCCTCGTCGACCTCCTCGCGGCGGACGCGCGCGGCGACGACCCGGGGCGTGCGCGGCTCGTGGCGCCGATCCTCGCCGAGGACCTGAGGGACGCCGCGCACGACCTCGCCGCGCGGCTCGCCGCCGAGCCGGCACCGGCGCGCACCCTGCGCCTCGCCGGCCGGACCGTCACGGTCACTCCCGCGGACGACGGCGAGCGCACGGCCGCGACGGCGCGCGCCGAGCTCGCCGCACGCCCGCTCGACGGGGTCTCGTGGCCGGTCGTCGGCGGTCTCGGCGCGGCGGCCGTCGTGGCGCTCGTCCTGGCGGTCGTGGCCGCGCCCGCGTGGTGGGTCGTCGTGGCGGGGGCCGCGGCGGTCGGCGGCTGGCAGTGGTACGCCGGTGAACGCCGCGCCCGTGACCAGAGGGAGCACGCCCGCCGCCAGGTCGAGTCGTTCGACGCCGAGATCGTGCGGGCCCGGCAGGACGTGGTCGACGAGGTCGAGCGGGCCCGGACCCGGCGGGAGGCGGTCTCGGAGGTCGTCGTCGAGCTCGACGAGGCGCTCGCCGAGGTGCGCGCCTGACGTGCGCGCCCGAGGGCGTCCGGGGCACCGTGCGGCCGTCCGCGCGGGCGCCTCTCCGGACGGTTCGAACAGGGCTTCGAACGCTGGGTGAACTGTCGATGAACACTGGAAGAAGAATCCACAGGATGGTCGGCAGCGCTCCTGGCGCGACCCCACCATGGAGTACGTGACCGAGACGCTCCTGCTGGTGCTCGTCGTCGTGACCGCACTCGCCTTCGACTTCACGAACGGCTTCCACGACACGGGCAACGCGATGGCCACCTCCATCGCCACTCGCGCCCTCAAGCCCAAGACCGCCGTCGCGCTGTCGGCCGTCCTGAACCTCGTCGGCGCCTTCCTGTCGCTGGCCGTCGCCGCGACCATCGCCAAGGGCCTGGTCGACGCGAACGTCATCACGCTCGAGGTGGTGCTCGCCGGTCTCGTCGGCGGTATCACGTGGAACCTGCTCACGTGGCTCCTGGGCCTGCCGTCCAGCTCGTCGCACGCCCTCATCGGCGGCGTCGTCGGCTCGGTGCTCGCGGCCGTCGGCACCTCGGGCGTCATCTGGACCGGTGTCGCCGCCAAGGTCCTCATCCCCGCGCTCCTCGCGCCGCTCGTCGCGATCGGCGTGGCGAGCGTCGGTACGTGGCTCGTCGCGCGGCTCACGCGCGACGTCCCCGAGGACACGAGCAACCGGGCGTTCCGCTGGGGCCAGGTCGGCTCCGCGTCGCTCGTCTCTCTGGCGCACGGCACCAACGACGCGCAGAAGTCGATGGGCATCATCCTGCTCGCGCTCATCGCGGGCGGCGCGGTCCCCGCCGACTCCGGCGTGCCGTTCTGGGTGATCCTGTCCTGCGCCCTCTTCATGGCGCTCGGCACGTACCTCGGCGGGTGGCGCATCATCCGCACCCTCGGCAAGGGCCTCGTGGAGATCGACTCGCGCCAGGGCATGGCCGCGGAGACGTCGTCCGCGGCGGTCATCCTCATGTCCGGCTTCTTCGGCTTCTCGCTCTCGACGACGCACGTCGCCACGGGCTCGATCCTCGGGTCGGGCGTCGGCATGCCGGGCGCGAAGGTCCGCTGGGGAGTCGCGGGCCGCATGCTCGCCGCGTGGGGCCTCACGCTCCCCGCCGCCGGGGTCGTCGGTGCGCTGTGCTTCTGGATCCAGTCGGGGATCGGGGGCGTGCTCGGCACCGCGGTCGTGTTCGGCATCCTCATCGCGGTCTCGGTCGCGATCTGGGTGGCCTCGCGCCGGAAGCCGGTCGACCACAACAACGTCAACGACGACTGGGAGGGCGCCGAGCCCGCCGGGGCCGAGCCCGTCGAGCCCGTGCTGGCCGACGTCGCCGCCACCCCCGCCGTCGTCGCGACCGCTGCGCCCGAGGCCTCTGCCGTCACGTCGTCCACCGAGCCGCTCGGCGCGCGCCAGCGCGCCGGCGTCTGAGAGGAGCCCTCGTGGCCGAGTTCATCGAGATCGACTCCCTGCTCAAGGTCGTCGTCGCCGGGCTGATCATCGGCGCCGGGCTGCCCGCGCTCTTCGCGCTGGGCGTCCGGCTCGCCGCCGGTCGCACCACGCCCGCGGCCGTGGACGCCGAGGGCGTGCACATGACGCCGTCGGGCGAGGTGGTGACGGTGGAGCGCGCGTCGAACGTGCGCGTCGTCGCGGCGGGCGTGTGCTTCCTCGTCGTCGTGCTCGCCATCGCCGGCGGGATCGTGTTCCTCGCCAACGGCGGTCACTGACCACCGTCCGGCCCGGCGTCCGTCGGCGCCGGGCGCGCGTGCCTCAGCGGAGGCGCTCCTTCGCGGCGAGCACGCGCTCGACGGCCGCGTCGACCTTCTCGGCGAACGCGTCGTCGCTCGCCGCGCGCTCGACGAGCGCGTCGGCCATCTCCGCGACGACCGACGGGTCGGCCGACGCGAGCACCACGTCCCCGCCGGCCTCGATCGTCAGGACGGCCCGCTCGGCCGGTGACCACGCCTGCACCTGTGCGGCCGCGGACACGTCGTCGGTGATCACGACGCCCTCGTACCCGAGGTCGCCGCGCAGCATCCCGTCGACGACGACCGGTGAGAACGCCGCCGGCCGGTCCGGGTCGATCTGCGTGTAGACCGCGGTCGAGGTCATGACGAACGCCGCGCCCGCGTCGATGCCCGACGCGAAGACCGCGACGGACGGGTCGTCGCGCGTCGTGACGTCGTCCGTCACGCCCGCGTCGGTGTCGGTGTTGGCGGTGACGCGCCCCAGCCCGGGGAAGTGCTTGATCGTCACGTCGACGCCGGACGCCTCCATCCCGGCGCTGAACGCGTTCGCGTGCGACGTGACCGACTCCGGGGTGAAGCCGTAGGCGCGGTCGTAGTACCCGATCGGCGGGTTCTGCGCCGCCGACTGCTCGGGCACGAGGTCCATCACGGGGGCGAGGTTGAGGTTGATGCCCGCGGCGGCGAGCTCGGACCCCCACGTCGCCGCCTGCTGCTGCAGCGCGGCGGGCTCGAGGCGGGACTGGTCGAGCGCCGTCGGGATCTGCGAGAACCCGGGCCCGCGCAGCACCTGCACGAGCCCGCCCTCCTGGTCCGTCGCGACGAACAGCGGCGTGCCCCGCGTGGTCTCCTCCGACACGAGCGCCGTGAAGCCGGCGACGAGGTCGGCCGTCGCGGTCGTCCCCGCCTGCGACCGGCCCGCGAGGAACACGTTCCCCACGTGCCGCGTGGTCACCGCGTCGTAGCTCTCCTGCTGCGGCGAGCGCACGTCGACCCCCACCATGAGGAGCCTGGCCGACCTTCTGCTCGAGCGTCCAGCCGGCGAGCGGGTCCGGGGCGGGCGTCGTCGGCGTCGGGGCGGTCGGGGCGGTCGGGGTGGGCGACGGCGCGGGCTCGCTCGTGCTCGTGGCGCCGGGCGTGGGGGAGCCTCCGCCGCCCGTGCCCGGCCGCAGCACGGACCAGGCGACGGCCAGGACCGCGGCCGCCGTCGCGACCACCGCCACGACGACCCAGACGGTTCGGGCCCTGCTCGACACGTCACCACCTCCGCGTGCCACCGTAGCGGTGCGCGGGACCGGTCAGGCGCCGCTCAGTCGTGCCCGGCGAGGGTCGCGAGCGCCTTGCACCACAGGTCGTAGGCGCGCTGGGCGCGGTCGGCGGTCTCGATGTTCTCCTCGAGCACGTGCACGGTCGTGCCGGCCTCGTCGGGCTCGAGCGTGATCGAGATGTCGTGGTAGTTCTCGGGCACGTCGGGCAGGTCCATGGTCGGGGAGAAGTGGGTGAACCGCAGCAGGCGCGGGCGCTCGACCGCCACCACCGTGCCCCAGTCGGCGAACTCCCGCCCCATGTAGTGACCCTCGAACGTCACCGGGCTCCCCGGCCGGTAGTCCGTCTCGACGTTCATGCCGAGCATCCACCGCGCGCCCGGGTGGACCATCTGGGACCACACCACCTCCGGCGGGCGGGCGACGTGGACGGTGCAGGTCGTGGTGTGACCGGTCATGGGGTACCTCCTGGGGGTGGGGCCTGGGAGCGACCGTAGACCGTCCCGGCGCGCCCGGCAGCCCGGACGGACGTGGGGCGGATCACGGCCGGTCTGGGTAGGTTCATCCGCGTGACCCGACTCGTGCTCCTCCACGGCCGCGACAACCAGGGCCTCGACGCGGAGGAGCTCGAGCGCACGTGGCGGACGGTCCTGTCCGCCGGCCTCGCGGCCGCCGGCCGGCCGGGTGCGGTGGCCGACGACGACGCCTCCTTCGTCTACTACGGCGACACCCTCGCCGCGCTCGTCCGGGGCGACGGCTCACCCCCGCCGGTGACCGTGCACGCCGTGCCCGCGATCCCCGGCGCGCGCCGGGACCGGACCGACGTGGACGCGCGCGGCGTCGCCGACCTCCCGGAGGACGAGCTGCGCTTCCTCGAGTCCGTCGCGTCCGAGGTGCTGCGCGCCGCGGGGGTGGACGACGCCGAGGTCGCGGCGGTGGCACGCGCCGACGGCGCCGTGACGCCCCGGGGCGGCGACGTGAGCGGTGCCCCGGGAGTGCTCGAGGAGCTCGGCGGCTGGGTCAACGCGCTGCTGTCGGCGCTCGACGCGCACGTCCCCGGGCTGAGCAGCGCCGTGCTCGTGCTCCTCGTGCGCGACGTCTGGGCGTACCTGCACGACGCGGACGTGCGGCGCGTGATCGACGACGCCGTCGCGGCCGCGATGCCGACGGACGAGCCGGCGGTGGTCGTCGGGCACTCGTTCGGGTCGGTCGTCGCCTACTCGGTGCTGCGCGAGCACCCGGCGGCACGGCGCTGGGACGTGCCGCTGCTCCTGACGCTCGGGGCCCCGCTCGCCGTCCGTGCCGTCCGGGACGCCCTCGCCGCGCGGGCGCCGCTCCGCGTGCCCGCCGAGGTGGACCGGTGGGTCGCGGTCCGCGACCGCCGTGACCCGCTCGCGTTCCACGGCCTGGGTCCCGGCGCGTTCCCGCTCGCACCGGGGTCGCCGCCGATCGAGGAGCTCGAGGTGCACAACGACGCCCCGGGCCGCCACGCCGCCGCCGTGCTGCTCGACGACGGCCGCCGCCCCGCGGGCTACCTCGCCCTCCCGGAGGTGGCGCGTCTCCTGCCGAGCGACGACCGTCGACCCGCGAGGCAGCACCGGGGCCCCGCGAGGTAGCACCGGGGTCCCGCGAGGTGGTGCCGCGGTCGCTGCTGCGGCACTACCTCGCGAGGGCGGTGCGGACGTCGGCGGCGAACGCGTCGACGTCGGCGGCGGTCGTGTCCCACGCGCACATCCAGCGGACCTCGACGCGGTCGGGCGTCTCGCCGGGGCCCCAGTCGTAGAACCGGTGGCGCTCCCGCAGGGCCGCCACGACGGCGCGCGGCAGCGTCGCGAACACCGCGTTCGCCTCGGTGGGCTGCGTGAGGACGAGGCGGGACACCGGCGGCGCGCCCTCCGCCGGGCTGTCGTCCGCCGGGCTGTCGTCCGTCGGGCCGCCGTCCCGACCGGCGGCGGCGTCGGTGAGACCGGCGCGCAGCCGCGCGGCCATCGCGTTCGCGTGCCGCGCGTTGCGCAGCCACAGCTCGTCGGCGGCGGTGAGCTCGTCGACCTCCGCGACGGGGTCGCCGACCGGCTCGAAGAGGACGAGGAGCTGCGCGGAGACGTACCGCAGCTTCGAAGCGAGCTGCATCGTCGACTTGCGGACGAACTCGACGCCGTCGACGGCCGAGGGGTCGAGCACGACGACGGCCTCGCCCAGCGCCAGGCCGTTCTTGGTCCCGCCGAAGGACAGCACGTCCACGCCGGCGTCGGTCGTGAGCGCGCGCAGCGGGACGCCGAGCGCCGCGGCGGCGTTCGCCAGCCGCGAGCCGTCGAGGTGCACCCGCATCCCGCGCGCGTGCGCCGCGTCGGCGACGGCGCGGATCTCGTCCGGGGTGTACACCGTGCCGAGCTCGGTGGCCTGCGTGACCGAGACGACGAGCGGCTGCGCGCGGTGGGGGTCGCCGAGGTCGGCCGCGAAGCGGTCGACGGCGTCGGGGGTCAGCTTCCCGTCCGCGGCCGGCACGGTGAGGACCTTGATGCCGCCGACGCGCTCGGGCGCGCCGTTCTCGTCCGTGTCGAGGTGCGCGTGCTCGGACGCCACCACGGCGCCCCACCGGGGCAGCATCGACATGAGGGCGACGACGTTGGCGCCCGTTCCGGTGAGCACCGGGTAGGCCGTCGCCTCCCCGCCGAACCGGTCCCGCACCACCTCCTGCAGCCGCGCGGTCCACGGGTCCTCCCCGTAGGAGATCGCGTGGCCGGCGCTCGCGGCGGCGAGGGCGGCGAGGACGTCGGGATGGGCAGGGGCGTAGTTGTCCGAGGCGAACGAGGTCACGGGCCCAGCCTAGGCACGCGGCGCGCGAGCCGGGCGGTCCGGGCCTAGCGTCAGGAGGGACGCCGACGTCGGCGTCGCACTCGACGCTGGAGGTGCGCGATGACCACGATCCCCGACCCGGGCTCGGTGCCGGACGACCCGAACTTCACCGGGCTGCCGCGCGACGAACGGGACACGTTCGCGAACCAGGCCGAGCCGTCCGACCCTGCAGGACCGGCCGAGCCGACCGGTCCGGTCGACCCCGGCGGTCCCGGCGGACCCGTCGAGCCCGGGGGTCCGGTCGAGCCGGTGCGGCCGGCCGAGCCCGTCGTGGAGCCCCCGAAGTCTCCCGGGCCGCCCGCCGACCCCTCGGCGCCCCCGCACGGGCCGGGCCCGGGCGAGCCGGTCCCGGGCGAGCCGCGCCCGAGCGACCCCGTCCCGGACGACCCGGGCTGGCCGTCGTCGCCCGGCCCCCCCGTGGGGCCCGACGAGCCGACGCACGGCTGACGCGCACGGCTGACGCGCACGGCTGACGCACGACTCGCACGGCCGACAGCCACGCCGCCCCGCCCGGGCAGGACCCGGGCGGGGCGTCGCGCGTCAGACCGACGAGTCCTCGCTCACAGCAGCCGGCGCGCCTCCGGGTGCGTGACGCGCAGCCACCGGAAGCCGTAGCCGTCGAGGCGGACCTCGACGCTGCCGTCGGCCGCGGGCTCGAGGTCGTCGTGGTCGAGGAGGTCGACCAGCCGGGCCTCGTCGGGCAGGTCGTCGAGCACGAGCGGCACGACGGCCGGGTCCGGCGACAGGTTGTGCAGCGTGACCATCGACGCGTCCTGCCACGTGGTGCGCAGCGCGAGCACCGAGGCCTCCGGCTGGTCGAGCACCTCGGCGTCGCCCCACCCCAGCTCCGGGCACTCCCGGTAGCGGTGGGCGAGCAGCCGCACGAACGTGAGGAGCGAGTCGGGGTCGCGCCGCTGGTCGGCGACGTTGACGTGCTCGGGGGCGTACCCGTCGTCGGGCAGGGGCGCGGCGAGCCGGCGCGCGGGCGCGCGCGAGAACCCGCCGTTGTGCTGCGACGTCCACTGCATGGGGGTGCGCACGGCGAGCCGACCCGGGACGTCGAGGTTCTCGCCCATCCCGATCTCCTCGCCGTAGAAGAGCACCGGGGTGCCCGGCAGCGAGAAGAGCAGCGAGTACACCATGCGCAGCCGCCGCGGGTCCCCGCCCAGCATGGGCGGCAGCCGGCGGCGCAGCCCGCGCCCGTAGAGCTGCATGTCCTCCTCGGGACCGAACGCGGCGAAGACCTCCTGGCGCTCGTCCTCGCTCAGCTTGTCGAGGGTCAGCTCGTCGTGGTTGCGCACGAACGTCGCCCACTGGGTGTCGTGCGGGATGGGCGGTCGTGCCTGCAGCGACGCGGCGAGCGGGCCGGCGTCGTGGCGCGCGAACGCCAGGTACATGGCCTGCATCGCGTTGAAGTCGAACTGCATCGTCAGCTCGGAGCTCGTCGTGCCGCCCGGGTCGCCGTCCGCCGGGTTCCCGTCGCCGAAGAACCGCGCCTGGTCGGCGTAGGGGAGGTTGACCTCGCCCATGAGGATCGCGTCGCCGGAGCGGCGGCCGAGGAACGCGCGCAGCACGCGGAGCATGTCGTGCGGGTCGTCGATCTCGTCGTCCGGGTTCGCGGCCGCGTCCGTCAGGGCGAAGGGGACGGCGTCGACCCGGAACCCCGAGATGCCGAGCTCGAGCCAGAACCCGATCGCCTTGGCGATCGCGTCGCGCACCTTCGGGTTCGCCGTGTTGAGGTCGGGCTGGTGCCGGTAGAAGCGGTGGCGGTACCACTCGCCGGTCTTCTCGTCGAGGGTCCAGATGCCGTCCTCCTGGTCGGGGAACACGACCTGGTCCTTCGTGGACGGCGGCTCGTCGGAGCGCCACACGTAGAAGTCGCGGAACGGGTCGTCGGTCGAGCGGCGCGCGCTGCGGAACCAGGGGTGGCGGTCCGACGTGTGGTTGATGACGAGGTCGACGATGACGCGGATGCCGCGGTCCCGCGCGGTGCGCACCAGCTCGACCACGTCACCCATGTCGCCCAGGCGCGGGTCGACGCCGAGGAAGTCGGTGATGTCGTAGCCGTCGTCGCGGTCGGCCGTCGGGTAGAACGGCATGAGCCACAGGCACGTCACGCCGAGGTCGGCGAGGTGGTCGATCCGCTGCACGAGGCCGGGGAAGTCTCCGATGCCGTCGTCGTTCCAGTCCATGAACGTCTCGACGTCGAGGCAGTAGACGACGGCGTTCTTCCACCACAGGTCGCCGGTGTCGCGGATCTTCACGCGGTCCCCCCTCCGGTGGTGGTGGCGGCCGTCGTGGAGGCGGCGGCCTCCCGGAGCCGGGGCAGCAGCTCCTCGCCCGCGGCGTCGAGGAACGCGTCCTGCTCCTGGCCCACGTGGTGCAGGTAGACGGCGTCGAACCCGCACGCGACCATCTCGCCGACGCGGTCGGCGAGCCGCTGGGCGTCGTGCTCGACGAGGACGGTCCCGCGGACCTCCTCGGGCCGCACGAGGTCCGCGACGGCGTCGAACTGCTCGGGCGTCTCGAGGTGCCAGTTGACGCTCGGGGGCAGGAGGTTCGAGCGCCACTGGTCGTGCGCGACGGCGAACGCCGCCTCGTCGTCCTCGCCCCACGCGACGTGCACCTGCAGGGCGAGCTCGCCGCGACCGCCGGCGTCGCGGTACTCGCCGACGACGCGGCGCAGCGTCTCCACCGGCTGGTTCACGGTGACGAGGCCGTCCGCCCAGTCGGCGTGGCGGCGCGCGGTCCGCGCCGTGACGGCCGCGCCGACGAGCCGCGGGGCGACGTCGGGCAGCGACCACACGCGCGCCCGGTCCACGGTGACGTGCCCGTGGTGCGTGACCTCCTCGCCCGCGAGGAGCGACCGCATGACGTCGACGCACTCGCGCAGCCGCTCGTCCCGCTCCTCCTTCGTGGGCCAGCGGTCACCGGTCACGTGCTCGTTCATGGCCTCGCCGGAGCCGAGGGCGGCCCAGAACCGGCCGGGGAACATGGCGCCGAGGGTCGCGATCGCCTGGGCGATGATCACGGGGTGGTAGCGCTGGCCCGGCGCGGTGACGACGCCGAAGGGCAGGTCGGTCGTCGCGAGCGCGGCGCCGAGCCACGACCACGCGAAGCCGGACTCGCCCTGCCGCTCGCTCCAGGGCGCGAGGTGGTCGGAGCACATCGCCGCGTCGAAACCCACGTCCTGCGCGCGCCGGGCGGCGGCGAGGAGGGGACCGGGCGGGATCTGTTCGTGGGAGGAGTGGAATCCGAGAGTGACCATGGCGCCCAGTGAACCGACAGTCCTGCCTTCCCGCGCGTCGAGGGGCGGGATCGGTGAAGGCGGCGTGGCGGTCCGGCACCCGCACGGGGCCGCCACGGCGCAGGTCCCTACGCTGTGGCGGTGCGCCTGCTGCCCTGGACGTTCGCCGCCTACCTCGCCGCCGTCGGCGTCGTCACGCTGTGGCCGTCGCCGCAGTCCACCGCGGCGCCCGGGTGGGCGACGGCGACCCTCGAGGTGCTGGACGGCCTGGGGATCCCGCTGACGCTCCCGGTGCTCGAGGCGTCCGCGAACGTCGTGATGTTCCTGCCGTTCGGGGTGCTCGGGCTGCCGCTGCTGCGCGATGCCGTCGCGCGCCGCGGTCGCCGCGCGCCGGGCGTGGGGCGTGCCGTCGCGCTCGTCACCCTCGCGGCCGCCGCGCTGTCCACCGCGATCGAGCTGACGCAGATCCTGCTGCCGGGCCGGGTGCCGACCGTGCAGGACGTCGTGCTCAACACCGCCGGGGCGCTGCTCGGTGCGCTCGCGGTCGCGGTCCTGCGTCCTCGTCCCGGTCGAGGAGGCCCAGCGCGGTCGACGGCGTAGGGCGGCGGGCGGCGACGAGGGCGCCCGGCGTGTCCCCCGAGTAGCGCACGACGTCGCGCGTGAGGTGGCTCTGGTCGGCGTACCCGTGGAGGGCGGCGATCTCGGCCAGCGGCAGCCGGCCGAGGTCGGCGGACGCGCGCTCGAACCGGACGACGCCGGCCGCCTGCTTGGGCGTCACGCCGACGTTCTGCGCGAAGACGGTCGCGACGTGCCGGTGGCTCCAGCCGGTCTGCTCGACGAGGTCCGCGATGCGGGCCCGGCCGCCGCTCGCCCGGATCTGCCGCCACATCCACGCGACCCACGGCGGCACGACGCCCGCGCTGCGCGCCGCGTGCCGGGTGAGCGCGGCCTCGACGAGGGCGAACCGCTGCTCCCAGCCCGGCGCGGACGCGACGCGGTCGGCGAGGTCGTCGCCCAGGCCGGGGACGACGTCGTCCACCGCGACGACGCGGCGCGCCACCTCCGTGCCGGGGACGCCGAGGACCCGGCGGACGCCGAGCGGGGTGAGGTACACCTGCAGGCACTCCATGGTCCCGGCGAACCGGGTCGTCGCGTGGCCGCCCGACAGGCCGGCGACGAACGAGCGGTAGGAGCGGCCCGCTCCCGTCCCGTCCGAGAGGTCGACGATCTCGAGCGCACCGTCGAGGGTGAGGACGAGCGGGAGCAGCGTCCCGGCCGGCTGCCGGCGCCCGACGACGCCCGGTGCGCTCTCCGACAGCCCGACCATGCCGGCGACCAGCCCGGCGAGACCCGGCCGGGGACGGTGCCGGACGAGCGAGACGCGACGGTCGTCGTCCATGACGGCAGTATGGCGCGCGGCGCGGGCCCCCGGTACCGCCGGGTCAACATTCTTCAAGCCGGGACCGCGTCGTGGGGGCCAGCATCGACGCCATGAGACGACTGGTGATCATCGAGTTCCTGACCGTCGACGGCGTGATGCAAGGCCTCGGCTCGCCGGAGGAGGACACGGAGGGCGGCTTCGCCCACGGCGGCTGGGGTGCCCCGTACGCCGGGGCGGTCCACGAGGCCGTCGCCGCGGACGGGTTCGGCCGCACGACCGGCTACCTCTTCGGTCGGCGCACCTACGAGAAGATGGCGGCGTTCTGGCCCCACGCGCCCGCCGACGACCCGATGGCGCGGCACCTGGGCGAGACCCCGAAGCACGTCGCGACCCGCACGCTGACCGACCTCGCCTGGGACGGTGCGCGCGTGCTCGACGGCGAGCTGGAGGCAGCCGTACCGCGGCTCAAGGCGGCAGGCGACGGCGACCTCGCCGTCCTGGGGAGCGGCGACCTCGTCCGGCAGCTCATGGCGCTCGGGCTCGTCGACGAGCTGCGGCTCTTCGTCCACCCGCTGCTGCTGGGTACCGGCAAGCGCCTGTTCCGCGAGCTCCCCGCGCCGCGGTCGCTCCGGCTCACGGGGTGCTCCACGACCAGCCTCGGCACCGTGGCCGTGTCGTACGACGTGCTCTAGCGGATGTCCCCGTCGACGTACGTCCAGCGCCCGTCCTCCCGGACGAAGCGGCTCTCCTCGTGCAGGCGGCCGCGCGTCGTCGGGCCGCCGGTGCGCGAGCGGTGGTGCGCGACGAACTCCACGACCCCCGTGGTGTCGAACGGTCCGCCCGCCTCGGTCCGCACGACGTCGAGCCGCCGCCACTCCACGTCGTCGTCGAGCTCGAGCGACCCCGGCCGGGTCGACGGGTGCCACGTCGCCAGGAGGTAGTCGGCGTCGCCCACCGCGAACGCGCTGTAGCGCGAGCGCATGAGCGCCTCGGCCGTCGGCGCTCCGGCGGTGTCCGGCCCGCCGCCCGCGCGCAGCGAGGCCGGCGTGGCGTGGTACCGGCCGCAGCACGCGCCGTAGGTGTCGCCGGACAGGCACGGGCAGCGCGCGTCGTCGGGCATGGCCCGCCGACCCGAGGACGCGGTCACGACGACGCCCCCGTGCGTGCCGTTCGGCCCGAGGCCGGCGCGCCGGGCCGGCCGGAGCGCTCGACCGCGTCGACGACACGGTGGGCGACGTCCTCGAGCCGCGCGAGCCCGTCGGGGCCGAGCGGCTCGAACAGGACCTCCCGCAGCAGCTCCGTGTGACCGCGGACCGCCCGGAGCAGCGCACGGCGTCCAGGGTTCGTCAGGACGATCCACGTCCCGCGCCCGTCGTCGACGCACTCGGTCCGCTCGAGCAGGCCGCGCTCGGCCATCCGGCGGGACAGGTGGGAGACCCGGCTGCGCTCCCAGTCGAGCGCGGCGGCGAGCTCGCCCGTGCGCAGGGCCCGGTCGTCGGCGGCGTGCAGCACGGAGAGCACCTGGAACTCCGGCGGCGACACGTCGCCCTCCGTGCGCATGGCCGCCTCGAGCACCCGGTCGAGCGCGCGACGCATCGTGAGGTAGGCGTCCCACGCGTCTCGCTCGGCGTCGTCGAGGATCGGGTGTCCCGTCATGCGGACGATCCTACCCGCGTTGCGTGACACGTCACCGACATCGCGGTACGGTGACGCATCACCAAGTTAGGTGACACGTCACTCAACGGAGGAACCATGACCACGACCCCACGCATCGCGATCCTCGTCGGGAGCACGCGCACCGGCCGCAACAGTGCGGGCGTCGCGGACTGGGTGCTCGACCGGGCCGTGCAGCGGTCCGACGCGACCTTCGAGGTCGTCGACCTCGCCGACCACCCGCTCCCGCACCTCGACGAGGCGCTCCCGCCGCGGATGCAGCAGTACGAGAACCCGCTCGCCTGGGAGTGGTCGCGCCTGATCGACGGCTTCGACGGGTACGTCGTCGTGACGCCCGAGTACAACCACGCGCCGGCCGCCGTGCTGAAGAACGCGATGGACTGGCTGTACCACGAGTGGGCGGACAAGGCCGTCGGCTTCGTCGGCTACGGGGTCCAGGGCGGGGCGCGGGCCGTCGAGCAGCTGCGGCTCGTCGCGGGCGAGCTCCGGCTCGCGGACGTGCGCACGCAGGTCGGCCTGTCGCTCTACGACGACTTCGAGGAGTACGCGCGGCTCGCGCCGCGTGCGCGGCACGAGGGCGACCTCGACGCCATGCTCGACGAGCTCGTCGCGTGGAGCGTCGCGCTCGCGACCGTGCGGGAGCGCAGGGCCGCCGTCGCGGCGGCGTGACGGCGCCCGCGCAGAACGCTGCGCCGCGCACCGAGCGCGCGCGACGGCGCCCGCCCACCGGAGGGTGAGCGGGCGCCGTCGGTCTGCCGGTCGCCCGGGTCACGACCCGGGCGGTCGGTGGGTCAGTCCTGCGGGTCCCACGGGCCCCAGCGGTCGCCGGGCTCCTGGTTCCGGGTCCACCACTTCGCGGTGTACTCGGTGCCCTCGTGCGTCACGGTGTCGCCCTTGACGTACACGCGCGTCGGCTTCCACGCGCCGACGCCCGCGGAGTCGACGCCCGCGATCTCCTCCCACGGACCCCACGGGTCGCCCGGCGTCTGGCCCTTGCTCCACCACTGGGCCTTCCACACCGCGCCCCCGTAGGTGACGACCGCCCCGCCCGCGTACGCGGTGCCCTTGGCCCAGGCCGCCGGCTCCTCGTACGTCGGCTGCGCCTGCGGGTTGAGCTCGTCCGTGACGACGGACTTCGCCGCGTTGGTGATCGGGTCGTCGAGCAGCAGGACGTCGAGGCCCAGCTGGATGTCGTTCGAGATGATCGCGCCGTTGTACCAGTAGGCCGACCACGAGCCACCGAGGATCAGTCGCTCGGCCGAGAGCGGGCCACGGTCGAACCACGCGATCTCGACGGGGTTCGCCGAGTCCGTGAAGTCCCACACGGAGATGCCGCCCTGGTACCAGGCCTGGACCATGATGTCGCGGCCGGGGACCGGGATGAGCGAGCCGTTGTGCGCGACGCAGTTCTCCGTCGGCGCCTGCTCGCGGCTGATCTTGTAGTAGCTCTTGAAGACGAGCTGGCCGTCGACGATGTCGTAGATCGCGTCGGCGCCCTTCTCCGGGCCGACGGTCGCGTTGCACGTCGGTGCGCCACCGCCGCCGAGCTCGTCGGTGAAGACGACCTTCGTGCCCTCGTTGTTGAACGTCGCCGAGTGCCAGAACGCGAAGTTCTTCGTGTCGCGGACCACCTCGGTGACCACGGGGTGCGCACGGTCGGTGATGTCCATGAGGACGCCGTCGCCCATGCACGCGCCCGCCGCGATGTCCTTCGACGGGTAGGTCGTGATGTCGTGGCAGCCCGACGTCGTGCTCGAGCCGTTGCCACCGGGGTTGCCGCCGTCCGGGAAGAGGACGGGGGTCGACACCACGGCCGCCGACGCCGGGTCGTCGACCGGGATCCGCACGACGCTCACGAGGTCGTGCGGAGGCTGGCAGTCCGGGAACGCCGCGTTGGGGCTGTACGACGAGACGTAGACGAACAGGTCCTCGCCGTCCTTGCTCGGCGCGAGCGAGTGCGTGTGGGAGCCGCACTGCGTCTCGACCGACGCGACGTACTGCGGCGACGTCGGCTCCGAGATGTCGAAGATCTTGAGGCCCTCCCACGACTCCTTGACCGTGGCGCTCTGCGCGACGTTCTCGCACGAGTCGGTGCTGCGCGAGGAGTCCGTGCTCAGCACGAGGAGATCCCCGTGGACCGAGATGTCGTTCTGGGAGCCGGGGCACTCGTACTGGACCACCTGCTGCGGGTTCGTCGGGTCTGCGACGTCGTAGACCGTGAACCCGCCGTAGTTGCCGGCGAACGCGTACCGCCCTTGGAACGCGAGGTCGGAGCTGTACTGGCCCTCGGGTGCGAACGCGCCGTTCTTCGGCACGTTGGCGACGAGCTCGAGGTTCGGGCTGCCCGCGACCTCGCCGACCCCGAGGACCGGGGCGGAGACGGCGAGCGGTGCGATCCGCTGGGCGGGAAGATCGGTCAGGGCCTCCACGGCCTCCGGCGAGCCGTCGGACGGCTCGGCGAGGGCGGGTGCGGCGACCGCGAGGGAGGAGACGGCGAGTCCTGCGGCGAGTGCTGAGGCGACGATGCCCCGGCGTCGTTGCCTGTGCGTCGGTTGATGCACGGGGGAAACACCTCCTTGGTAGGGTTCTGCGAATTCTGACGGGCAATTCCCGGCTCGGCTACCCAAACCGGACACTTTCTGGCGATGTTTTACACGGAGGGAACGAGCGGCGTGAGGAGTTTTCCTGGTGGAAACGTGCGGCGCCGTCGGCGCGAGGCGGCGCTGACCTGCGCGGTCGTCGTCCCGATGCTGCTCGTCGCCTCGGCGTGCACCGGCGACGACGACGCCTCGGCCACGCCGTCGAGCGCCGTCGTGCAGCCGGGGCGGCCCGGTGACGACCCGACGACCACGGCGCCCGAGGACTTCGACGGCCCGCAGCCGGCGGGGGAGTGGAACCAGGCCGACGTCACGTTCGTGACGAGCATGATCGGCCACCACCTCCAGGCGCTCGACATGGCCGCGCTCGCGCCCGATCGGGCCGAGGCTCCCGACGTCGCCGCCTTCGCCGAGCGCGTCACCGCCGCGCAGGGTCCCGAGATCCACGCGCTCGCCGCGTGGCTCCAGGAGCGCGAGCTGCCGGTCCCCGCGGAGGTCGAGTCGCTCGACGGCACCGGGCCGCGCGTCCCCGACAGCGGTCACGACCACGCGCACGACGGGATGGCCGGCATGCTCAGCGCGGAGCAGATGACGGCGCTCGAGAGCGCGACGGGGGCGGAGTTCGACCGCCTCTTCCTCGAGGGCATGATCCAGCACCACCAGGGCGCGCTCGACATGGTCGACGTCGTGCTCGTCGACGGGCAGGACACGTACGCGCTCGAGATCGCCGCCGACACCGCGGCGGGCCAGGGTGCCGAGATCGACCGCCTGCGCGGGCTGCTCGACGCGCTCTGACCTGCGCGGTCGTCGACGTCACGGCACGGGCGGCCCCGGGGGGACGGCCAGGGACGTGCCGCGGTAGGGAGCGAGGCCGGCCGCCTGCAGGAACGGCGCGCCGAAGCCGCTGCGGTCCTCGCCGTCCTCGGTCCGGACGAACGCCGCCGCCCGGGCCGCGGCGTCCTCCGGGGAGACCCCGTCCGCGACGAGCGCGGCGACGACGAGGTCGTGACCGCGGGCACGCAGGACCGCGCTCTCGGCCGTCCCCTCCGCGCTCGCGCGGTCGACGGCCGTCGTGCGGCCGGAGTCGAGGTCGACGAGGTAGCCCTCGACCACGGCGAGCGCCGGCGTGCTGAGCACGGCCGGCCCGGGGGCGACGTCGCCCGCGACGCCCAGGAGGAAGGCGACGCGGGCGTCGTACCGCTCCGCGGCGTCCACGGCGGAGGCCACGTCGGCGCGGTGCATGCTGCCGACGACCACCCCGGCGTCGGACAGCACCTTGTCGTGCGCGTCGAGCGCCCGGACGACGCCGGTGCGGAGCTCCGGGTCCGTCGGGTCCGGCGCCGACGGCGTCGGGCAGAGCGCGTCGAGGACGGTCGTGTCGTGGTGGGCGATCATCGTCGCGCTCCAGGACCGCACCCCGTCGGGCGACGCCATGGTCGCGGACAGCGTGCGGGACAGGGCCTCCGGCTCGAGCAGCGGCAGCCGGCGGCCGCCGCTCCCGTCGGCGCCTCCGCCGGCACCTCCGTCCACGGTGCCGACGGCGTCGAACGGGCCCTGGGCGACGAAGCCCCGGTCGAACGCCTCGACGTACGGGGCGTAGGCGGCGGCGAGGTCGGACTGCGCGACGGGGGACAGGGGCGCGCCGGCGAGCCCGCCGGGAGCGTCCCAGGTCACCCGGGACAGCAGCAGCGCCGCGCGCTCCTGGTCCGTCGCCGAGGTGCTCACCGCCCCGTGCTCGACCGCGGCCCGGACGACCGCCGCGACGCCCTCGCCCTCGTCGGGCCAGCCGCCGAGGGGGACGGCGCCCACCCACCGCGCGGACCGCGCGGCGACGCGGGCCGGGTCCCCGTCGCCGGCGAGGAAGCGCAGCGACTCCTCGGGAGAGTCCGCGAGCCCGCGCAGCGCGGCGCTCATGACGTACCGCGCGTCGCGCTCGAAGGGGAGGGACGCGAGGGGGTCGAGAGAGGCTGCGTCGGCCTGTCGCCGCGCGTCGAGGCGTTCCAGCGCGCCCCGGTGCGTCCCGGGTGCGCCCCGCGCCGCACCGAGGAGCGCCGTGGCCGCCGCCGCCCAGCCGCCGGGGATCGTGCCGGACCCGAGGTCGTCGACGACGCGCGCGCCCAGCGCCGACTGCTCGTCCGGGGGCAGCGACGCGGCCCACGCGCCGAAGGTGTCGGCCACCGCGTGGGCGATCGTGCCGTGGTGCGTCCCGGGACCCAGGACGGACCCGTCCGGCGCGAGGTGGTCGCCCTCCAGCAGCACGTAGAGGTCCTGCGGCGTCGTCGCCGCGTAGAAGGCGGACCAGAAGGCCTCGTCCGCCCGGGCGCCGCCGACGAGCCGGGCGAGCCCGTCGAGCACCGCCGCCTGCGCGTCGTCGTCCAGCGCCCGTCCTGCCACCTGGTCGACGAGCGCGGCGGCCGCGAGGCCCGACACCGTGGAGGCGGTCGGCGCCGGACCACCGCCCGCGACCCACGTGGTCCCGAACGCCGACGCGTCCCCGCCCGACGCGACCCACGCGCTCACGGCACGTACCTCGGTGAGCGGGAGGAGGCGTGCCGCCGCACGCCGGGACTCCGCCTGCTTCGCGTCGCGCGCGGCCCGCCAGTCCTCCTCGGCCCGGCGGACGTCGTCGCGCGCCTCCACCACGCGCCGGACGGCGTCCGCGACCGCGTGCCCGTGGCCGGCGCCCAGGGTGTCGAGGAACGGCGTCCGGTGCAGCGCGTCGAGCTCGGCCTCCCGGCTCGTGACCGCGTCGAGGGCGGCACGGCGGCGCGCGATCGCCGCCGCCGCCTCGAGCTGGCGGGTGCGCAGGAGGTCGGCCTGGCCGTGCAGGACGCGCGCCGCGGCGTCGAGCACCGCACCGTGGGCCGCGGACCGCGCGGTGAGGTCGTCGAGACGTCCGAGGGCGAGCGTGACGGCCGCGCCGCGCTGGGACGCGACGGCCGCCCGGACGCGCGCGAGCCCGGCGTCCGCGACCTCGAGCGCGTCCCCGGCGCGCGAGAGGGTCGACGCGGTCGCGTGCAGCGCGGTGGGGTCGCCCGCCAGCGGCAGGTGCTCGACGTCGCCCACGTCACGCCTCCCGCGCGTGCCCGGGCCGGGCGGCCGACGGCGCGGCGCCCACGGCCCCTGACGGCACCAGGACCGCGGCGAGGTCGCGCGCGGACCCGCTCTCGGCGTCGTCGAGGAGGGCCGCCGCGGCGCGGAGCGCCGACGCGAGCTGGTCGAGCTCGGTGAGCAGGAGCCGCCGCGCCGGACCCCACGCCGCGACCAGCGCAGCGACGGCGTCGGCCAGCACGGCGTCACCGGTCGCGGACGCGCCAGCCGCCGGGTCTCCGGCCCCCGGTCCGTCGACGGCGAGGAGCGCACCGGCGGCGCCGGCGGTCAGCGCCCCGGCGAGCGCGAGCGCGTCCGTGTCCACCTCGAGGTGCCCCACCCCGGCCCCCTGCCCTCGTCGGTCGCGAGGGCCGACGGCCCTCGATCCGGTGCGACGCTAGCAACGCGAGGCACCCGGCCACGGGTTGTCCACAGCCGTCGCGCGGCACCCCGGGACCGGTCGGCGCGCTGCACGCACGCACCACGCTGGGTACGCTGCTGGACGTCCCCGGGCGGGACGTCCAGCAGCCGGTCACCGGACGGGAGACCGCGGACCAGGGAGGCGCCATGAGGGCTCGCGCGAGCGGCGCGACGAGCACGAGCGGCGCCGTGAGCGCGGGGGGCCCGGCGGAGCGGGGCCGTGTCGTCGTCGTGGGCTCCGCGAACGTCGACCTCGTGGTGGACGTGCCGCGGCACCCGGGCGCGGGGGAGACCGTGCTCGGCGGCGACCTGCGCCGGTCGCCCGGCGGCAAGGGCGCGAACCAGGCCGTCGCGGCGGCGCGCGCCGGGGGCGCGGACACGACGTTCGTCGGGGCGGTCGGCCGCGACGACGGCGCCGACCTGCTCCTCGCGTCCCTCGACGGGGCGGGTGTGCGGACCGACCGCGTCGCGCGCGTGGACGCGGCCACCGGTACCGCCCTCATCACCGTCTCGCCCGACGGCGAGAACACGATCGTCGTCGCACCGGGCGCCAACGCGCACGTCCGGCTGGGGGCCGAGGACGTCGCGCGGATCACCGCGGCCGACGCCGTGCTGGCTCAGCTCGAGGTCCCGCTCGACGTCGTGCGCGCCGCGGCGGACGCCCGCCGCTTCGGCGTGCCGATGGTCCTCAACGCCGCCCCGTCCCGGGACCTGCCCGACGACGTGTGGGCCGCCGTCGACGTGCTCGTCGTCAACGAGCACGAGGCCGCCGACCTGGCCGGGCCCGCCGATCCCGGCGGCGCGGGTCGTGCGGACGCGGGTCGTGCGGACGCTGGTCGTGCGGACGGGGGTCCTGCGGACGCGCTCGCGGTCGCGCTGCTCGCGCGCGTCCCGGCCGTGGTCGTGACGCTCGGCGGCGAGGGGTGCCTGGTCGCCCGGCGCGGACGGGCCGCGGGAGCCGGGCCGGAGCTCGCCGTCGTCCCGCCGTTCCCGGCCGACGTGGTCGACACGACCGGCGCCGGGGACACGTTCTGCGGCGTCCTCGCGGCCGCGCTCGCCCGAGGGGACGACCTGGTCGACGCCGCCCGCCTCGCCGCGGCCGCGGGTGCGCTCGCCGTCGCCCGCCCGGGCGCGCAGGACGCCGTGCCCGCCGCGGCCGACGTCGCCACGCTCGCGGCCCGCCCGGCCTGACGGGCGACGGGGCCGGCGTCCGCCGAGCAGGGGCTCGGCGACCGGATCCCTCAGGAAACGGTCACCGACCCGTGCTCGGCGGTCGCCGACCCCGTGGTCGGACGAGCGGTGCGTCAGCGGGGCGTCACCGGTGCGTCAGCACGTCGTCGCCGGGTACGCCACGGTCTTGACCGTCTGGATGCCCTTGCCGTCGACGTTCTTGTACGCCGTGAGCTTCGCCTCGCCCGCGGCGAGGTCGGCGACCTTGGCCGGGATGGTGTGCTTCACGGTCTGGCCGGCGGGGATCTTCGTGAACTTGTACCCGCCCGCCGGGCTGTCGACGCGCAGGTCGACCGGCACGGCGTCGGAGTTCGTGATCGCGACCGTCAGCTCGGCCTTCTGGGCCTTGCACGACGGCGTCGCGGTCCCGGAGAACAGCACCGCGGTGCTGCCCGGGGTGGCCCCGACGACGTCCGCCGTCGCCGACTGGTCGAACGACGCGTTGCCGAACGTCGCGAACCAGCCCTGCGCCGTCGCGAAGTCCTCGGTGAACGCGCGCGACAGGAGCAGCAGGAGCCGGGCCTTGACGGCGGTGAGGTCGCCGCCCGCGATGAGGCCGTTGCCCGACCCGTAGGAGGACCCGGAGCCGGTGCGCGTCGTCGAGACGAACCACACGCCCTTGTCCCGGATCGCGGCGGTGCGGGCCTGGCTCATCGCGGACGAGATGCCGCCCGCGCCGGTGCCCGCGGTCACGATGCCCTTGACGCCCGCGTTCGCGAACGCCGTGACGGCCTCGCCGCCGGCCTGCTGGTACGACATGAGGATCTCGGTGCGGGGCAGGTTCTCGGGCGCGGTCTTCGTCAGGTCGAACGGCGTGAACCAGTCCTCCGTGTCGCACGTCATGACGCGGGCCGGGGCGCGGCCGAGCGTGATGTTGTTCCCGTCGATCCAGCCGAGCACGCCGTACTCGCGGGTCTGGAACGTGTCGGTGCGGTACGAGTTCGACTTGGTGACCTCGCGGGCCGCCTGGATCTCGTCGTTGAGCATGAGCACGGTGCCGAAGCAGTAGGTCTGCTGGGACGCCGCGACCTTGATCGCGTTGTACAGGTTGGCGGGCGCGTCGGTGCCGAACACGAGGCTGTCGTCCGGGCCGTCGCCCGACCCCCACGGGCGCATCGAGCCGGACGTCACCACGGGCTTGCGCGACTGCACGGTGAGGTCGAGCCAGTAGGCGAACTCCTCCTGCGTGTCCGTCCCCGTCGTCACGACGACGGCGTCCGCCGTCTCGAGCTGCTTCTCCACCTCGAGCGTCAGGGCGTGGAACTGCGCGATCGAGTACCCGGACGAGCCGGCGTTGCCGAACTGCACGGCCGTGACGTCCGCGACGGCGTCGAGCTCGGGCCGCAGCGTGTTCAGCATGTCCTCCATGCGGTACGTGCCCGCGCGGTAGCTCGTGAAGGTGTCGCGCCCGGTCGCCTTGCCCGCCATGGTCCCGCCGGTCGCCACGACGACGACCTTCGGCTTGCCGGCCGCGGCGTTCGCCGTCGCGGTGCTGTACCGGGCGGACGCGATGCCCAGCGGGTTGGTCGCGGCGCCCGCGGCGACGACGGCGGGCTGCGCGCCCTCGGCCCGGGCCGCGGCCGCCGTGGCGCGCGAGTCGGCGACGGAGTACGCGACGGTCGCGACGACCGCGGCGAGGGCGAGGGCGACGGCGAGGACGAGCGCGACGACGCGCCCGGAGAGGGTCAGTGTGAGCGTTCTCAAGGGGGTGGCCTTCCGTGGGTGGTACGTGGCCCGCCCGACCCTAGGCACCGAGTGTTGCCTGGTCGTTGCCCGGGTGTAAGAAGTACGGACGTCCAGGACCGGCCGGGAATCACCCGGGTCCGCGGTTGACCGCGCCCGTGCGCAGGACGAGCCTGGAACCGGCGCCGGCGCGCGACCGGCGCGGTCAGGAGCGGTCATGGACGACCGGACCGAGGCGCTGCGCCGCGCCGTCGAGCACGCGGGCACGTGGCTCGACTCGCTCGCGACCCGGCCCGTGCCGCCGCGCGCGGGCGTCGAGGACGTCGTCGCGGCGCTCGGCACGGACCTCCCGCAGGGACCGACGCCGCCCGCCGAGGTCGTCGACCTGCTCGCGACCGCGTGCGACCCCGGCCTCACGGCGATGCCCTCCGGACGCTTCTACGGCATGGTCATCGGCGGCAGCCACCCCGCCGCGCTCGCCGCCGACTGGCTCACGAGCGCCTGGGACCAGAACTCCGCGCTGCGGACCGTCACGCCCGCCCACACCGCGGTCGAGGACGTGGCGAGCACGTGGCTGCTCGACCTCCTCGGCCTCCCCCCGGCGAGCGCGGTCGGCTTCGTCACCGGTGCCACGACGGCCAACTTCACGGCGCTCGCGGCCGCGCGGGCCGAGGTGCTGCGTCGGGTCGGCCGGGACGTGCGGGCCGACGGGCTGTCGGGCGCGCCGCGCGTGCGCGTGCTCGTGGGCGCCGAGCGGCACGAGTCGGTCGACCTCGCGCTGTCGTACCTCGGCCTCGGCGCGCCGGAGGTCGTGCCCGCCGACGACCAGGGCCGGATCCGGACCGACGCGCTGGCCGCGGCGCTCGACGCGGTCCCGCACCCCGACGGGCCGCCGCCGATCGTCGTCCTCCAGGCGGGCAACGTGCACTCCGGCGCGTTCGACCCGTTCGCCGACGCGATCGACGTCGCGCACCGGCACGGGGCGTGGGTGCACGTCGACGGCGCGTTCGGGCTGTTCGCGGCCGCTTCGCCGACGTACCGGCACCTCGTCGCGGGCTACGAGAGCGCCGACTCCTGGGCGACCGACGCGCACAAGACGCTCAACGTGCCGTACGACTGCGGTCTCGCGATCGTCGCCGACCCCGCGCCGCTGCGCGCCGCGATGGGCATGCACGGCGACTACCTCATCCAGAGCGCCGCGGGCGACCCGCTCGACAAGGTGCCCGAGCTGTCGCGCCGGGGCCGGGCGTTCCCGGTGTGGGCCGTCCTGCGGTCGCTCGGGCGCGACGGCGTCGCCGACCTCGTCGACGGCTTCTGCCGGCACGCCGCGGCGTTCACGGACGGGCTGCGCGCGCTGGACGGCGTCGAGGTGCTGCACGACGTCGTGTTCACGCAGGTGTGCGCGTCCTTCGGCGACGACGACCGCACGCGGGACGTCGTGCGCCGGGTGCTCGAGGACGGCACGGCCTGGATGTCCGGCTCCCGCTGGCACGACCGCGCCGTGCTGCGCATCTCGGTGAGCAGCTGGGCCACGACCGACGACGACGTCCGGCACAGCCTCGACGCCCTCCGCCGCGCCGCGACCACCTGACGCCGCGACCGCTTGACGCCCGGACCGCCGTCGCACGCCCCCGTCGGGAGCGTGCGCCGGCGGGTCCGTCGGGCTCAGCGACCGCGGTCGAACCACCCGCCGAGGCCGTGGCGGTCGTCCTTCCAGTCGTCGCGCCACGAGCCCCAACCGCCCCAGCCGCCGTGGCCGTGCGTCTTCCCGAGCGTCACGGTGGTGACGCGCCCGTCGGGCGGCACACCCTCGCCCGGGAGCACGTTCGTCGTCGCGACGAGCCCCTTGCCGGTCCACTCGACGGCACCCGGGAGCGGCACCTCGACGAGCGTGCGCAGACCGCCGCGCTCGACCACGGAGATCTTCCCGCCGAACATCTCGGCGACGTACACGGTGCCCTTCTCCGTCACGGCGAGGTCGGTCGCGCCGACGAAGCCGGTCGCGACCTGCCGCACGGCGCCCCGCCACGGGTCCATCCGGTAGACGACGCCGCGCCCGCCGAGCGACGGGTCCTCCGGGCCGCCGGGGAGCACGGACACGTAGAGCTGGCCCCACGGACCCACCTCGACGTCGGTGGGCACCGACTCGAACCAGTAGGTCTCGCCGACCGTGCACGCCGGCCAGCCGACCTCGGCCGCCAGCGCCTCGGTGATGACGTAGGGCTGGGCGGGCAGCACGCCCACGGTCCGCACCCCGCGCCGGTCCACCGCGAAGATCGCGTTGGCGCCCGCGTCGGCGACGTAGGTCGTGCCGAGGAACGACGTCGTCGCGTAGGGGTGCGCGTCGACGACCCCGGTGTACACGGCCGGGACCGGCTCGGGCGGCACCTGCGCGACGCACGCCGGGTCGGTCTCGAGGAGCCCGTACGAGGTCCCGCCGTCGGGGTTGTTCGCCGTCTCGAACGCGTGGATGTCGGCGAGGACGGTCGGCGACCCGACGGGCCGGCCCGAGCGGTCCGTCCGCAGCGTCTTCACCGTGGCGGCCAGCGACGTCGGGTTCTCGCCGTAGAACGTCTCGGTGAAGACGACCCGGCGGTCGCCGTACGAGACGCCCCCGACCTCGTACCCCGGCTCGGCGGTGTGGATCGTGGTGGCGGTCCCGTCGCGCGCGACGGACGTGAGCGCCCCGGCGAAGTCCTGCGAGACGTAGGTGAGGCCCTTCGGGCCGACCGCGAGGCTCAGCGGCCCGACGAGGCCGCCGGTGACGTCCTTCACGGTGGGCGGGCGGGGCTCCGGCGTGCCGCCGCCGTGCGCGACGGCGGGGGTGGCGGCCAGCAGCAGCGTCGTCGCTGCGGCGGCCAGGACGGTGGGAACGCGTCTCATGGGTGTGCTCCAAGGTCCGGCAGTGCCCGGCACCCGCAAGGGGACGGCCCGCGGGGGCGGGCGCGCGAGGTCCGGGCGGTACAGGGTGTCGTCGGGCCGGACGACGGAGGCGCGCGTCGCGGGGCGACCGTGCCGGGGGCCGGCGGGGCCGGCCGCAGAGTCGGTGAGAGCTGGCTGTGACTCGGCAGTGAGCACGAGCCTCCACGAGTGTGCACCCGCCGGCCGGGTCGGCGCCAGGGTCGAGAGCCGGCCGGCGGGGTGAGAAACCGGGTGATCTCCAGGCGTCAGCGCACCACGACGTCGACCCACACGAGTCGGTGGTCGCTGCTCGGGAACGGGAACACGCCGGTGAGCCGCGACAGCGGGTCTGCCTGCACGGGCCAGAACACGCCGGCGTCGCGCACGCGCAGGTCGCGCGACGGCAGCACGTAGTCGGCGCGCAGGTTGCCCGGCGCGGTGTCGGCGAAGTCCGCGGTGTCGTACGCGGGGTCGCCCTCGTGCGTCGCGTTCGCGCCGCCCTGCAGCGCGGCCGCCTCCGGGCCGCCCGTCGACGTGGGCAGCGGGTCCGCGATGCGCCGGTGGTCGAGGAGCTGGTCGATCGCCGCGTCCACGGAGTCGCCGTCGAGCGGGTCGGCGTTCTGGTCGCCCAGGATCACGAACGACTCGCTCGGTCGCAGCCCGCCGCGACGGCCGTCATCGTCGTAGACGTACCGGGACGTCTTCCCGGGCGTGACGTAGTCGGCCCAGAACCGGATCTCGTCGTGGTTGCGGCGGCCGTTGCGGTCCTCGACACCGTCGAACGTCGGCGGCGTCGGGTGGGACGCGAGCACGTGCACGGTCTCGCGGCCCACGCGGACGGGGACGTCCCAGTGCGACTTGCTCGACAGCCGCACGACCTCCAGCTCCTCGGGCGTGAACCAGTCCGCGGGCGCGGGCGTCGTCGGGTCGTCGGGGAGGAGCGCGCCCGGCATGTCCTTCCACAGGAACTCCTGGAACGTGCGGACGTCGCGCGTGTCGATCGGGTACCGCGACAGGACCGCCATGCCGTACTGACCCTCGAACACGCCGAACCCGAGCGCGTCGTCCCCGCCGCCGACCGTCCCGTCGTTGTTCAGGTCGAACCCGCTGGGGATCCCGGTGTTCGACGGCGCGACGTACGCGTACCGGTACTCGATCGGCTGCGCGCCGCCCTGCGGGACCTCGAGGTAGTTGTCGCGGAACAGGTCGACGGCACGGCCGTCCGGGACGTAGTCGAACTCGTTGAGCAGGACGACGTCCGGGCGCGTGCGCTGCAGCACCTCCGCGATCGTGGCGGCCTGCGCGTCGTCGGGCGTCGACAGGTCCGCCTCGAGCTCGCCCGCGGCGGCGCGGTTGAGGCTCGCGTTGTAGGTCGCGACGCGCAGCGTCTCGCCCTTCCCGTGCCCGCCACCGTGCCCGCCGCTCTGCCCGCCACCGTGCCCGCCGCTCTGCCCGCCGCTCTGCCCGCTCTGCCCGCCGTGCGCGACGGCGGCACCCGCCGACGCGCCGACGGCGCCGAGCGCCAGGGCTGCGGCGAGCGCCGCGGCGAGCGCGGTGCGGGGACGGGTGCGGTGCGTGGTGCGCGGTCGCGTGGTGCGCGGGTGCGTGGTGCTGGTGGACACGGTCGGTCTCCCTCGTCGTCGACGGGTCGTCCCCGTCACCGTACGAGGTCGGGGTGACGCCGGGAAGACCGGGAGGTGACGCCCCGGCGTCGGGTCAGAGCAGCCGCCGGGCCTTCTGGGCCAGCCCGTCGACCGAGCGCAGCCCGCGCGAGAGGGTCGTCGGCCCGCCGTGCTTCGCCTCCGTGCGGTCCGCGATCGCGCGCGCGACCCGCGTCGCGACGGGGATGAGCACGACCGCGATGACGAGCGTGCGCAGCCGGCGTCCGAAGAATGCCCACATGGTCGTGCCTCCGGGGTGTCGAGGTCGTCGGATCCTCGACCGTAGGGCCGCGCCCGGGTGCTCGCGCGCGGAAGGGGGTCCGGACCCTTGCGTCGGCGGCCACCACGGGCCGAAGGTGGGTGGGGGCCGCGTCGCAGCGGCACGGGACGGAGGCCGACATGACGGACCAGCAGCCGGGCGGACCGGTCCCGCGCACCTATCCCCACGGCGTGCCGTGCTGGGTGGACACCGAGCAGCCCGACGTCGACGGGGCGCTCGCGTTCTACGGTGCGCTGTTCGGCTGGGCCTTCGAGGACCGGCTCCCTCCTGGTGCGGGCGGGCGGTACGTCGTCGCGTCGCTCACGGGGCAGCCGGTCGCGGCGATCGCGTCACGGGACACGGACGAGGGGACGCCGGAATGGGTCACGTACGTGGCGGTGGACGACGTCGACGCGAGCGCCCGCGGCGTCGAGGACCTCGCCGGTGCCGTGCTCGACGGTCCGACGACGGTCGGGGCCGCGGGTCGCATGGCGGTCGTGCGCGACCCGCAGGGGGCGACGTGCCGGTTCTGGCAGGCCGACGAGCGGCTCGGTGCCCAGCGCGTCAACGAGCCCGGGACGTGGAACTTCAGCAACCTGCGCACGCCCGAGCCGTTGCGGGCGCTGCACTTCTACGGGCCGCTGCTCGGGTGGGAGGTGGACCCGGACCTCGGCGCGGGCATGGTGCGCGTGCCCGGCTACGGCGACCATCTCGCGCGGACGGCCGACCCCGGCATCCACGAGCGCCAGGCGCTGCTGCCGCCGGGCTTCGCCGACGTCGCCGCGGGCATCGAGCGCGCCGACGGTCCGGCGCGGTTCGTCGTGACGTTCGCCGTCGCCGACCGCGACGCGTCGGTCGAGGCGGCCGAGCGCGCGGGCGCGACGGTGCTGGCGTCGGCGGAGACGGACTGGTCGCGCGACGCCGTGGTCAGGGACCCGCAGGGCGCCGAGCTCACGCTCTCGCAGTTCGCCCCGAAGCAGCCGGTCTGACCGCCGCACCCCGGCCGGACCCTGGCCGCACCCCGGACCGCGCGCCGGCCGTCGACCGGCGTGCGACCCGGGGTGCGGAGTGCGGCGAGCCCGCGGTCAGCGGGGCGCGAGGTGGTCGATCTCCGCGGTGAGGCGCTCGACGGTCGCGTCGTCGTCCACGTGCTTCGTCACGGTCCGCACGAGGCGGTCCCAGTCCTCGCGCTCCAGCGCGGAGAGCAGCTGCTGGAGCTGGCCCGTGCTCACGTCCAGACCGGCCAGCCGGGCGCGCAGCCCTTCGGCGGTGACGGTCACGACGACCGTCCGCTCCGCCGTCGCCTCGCCGCCCTCGCCGGTCGCCGTCGCGACGACGGTGTGCTCGCCGAGCGCGAGGTCGGCGGCCGGGACGGTGGCGCCGTTCTCGACCCGCTCGCCGTCGAGCGTGAGCACGACCTCGTCGGCGTCGGTCGACGAGGCGGCGACGACGACCGCGTCGCCCCGCTCCACCTCGGCGCCGTCGGCCGGGCTCACGATGCTCACGGTCGGCTCGGGGGCCGGAGCGGGCTCGCCGACCTGGCCCTGCGCCTCCTTCCAGCCGATGAACGCGCCCGCGCGGTCGGTGATGACGCCGTCGACGCCGACGTCCGTGAGCCGCTTCCAGTCCGCCGCCGAGTTCACGGTGTACGGCATGACGGCGATGCCGGCCTCGTTGAGGTCGGCGACCACGCCCGGCCGCGCGAGCAGCGCCGCGGCCGACGGGTTGTACATGACGGCGCCGAGGTCCTCGGCGACGGCGACGGGGTCCGCGTCGAGCGCGCCGCGCAGCAGGCCGCGCGGGATCTGCGGCGCGTGCTCGCGCGCGGAGCGCAGGGCGTCCACGTCGAACGACTGGAGGACGACGCGGTCCTCGAGCCCGGCGTCGACGATCATGTCGACGACGCGCTCGACCTCGGCGGACGTCTCCGGCCCCTTGATCTCGAGGAGCATCGTCGAGGAGCCCGTCCCCATGAGGTCGAGCATGTCGGCGAACGTCGGCAGGCGCTGCCCCGTGAACGCGGGGCTGAACCACGAGCCCGCGTCGAGCCCCGTCAGGTAGGCCGACGAGAGGCGCGCCACGTCGCCCGAGCCGTCCGTCGTGCGGTCCACGGTCTGGTCGTGGCTCACCACGGGGACCCCGTCCGCGGACGTGTGCACGTCGATCTCGACGTACTCGGCACCCGTACGCATGCCCGCCGCGTACGCGGCGAGGGTGTTCTCGGGAGCGACCGACGAGTACCCGCGGTGCGCGACCGTGACCGGCAGCTCGCCGTCGTCGCCGACGTACGAGGCGGGCTCGATCTCGGTGACCGTGACGTCGTCGACGCTCACGGTCGCGCCTGCCACGACGAACCCGAGCGCGCCGCCGTCGGTCCGGTCGATGCGGCCCTCGAGCACCTCCCGGCCGTCGAGGGACCACGTGGTCCTCGCGCCCTGCACCTCGACGGCGAGCGCGACGTCGCGACCCGTGCCCGCGTCGAAGGGCGCCGACGCGGTGTACGGGACGTTCCACGCGTTCGCACGCGTGCGCTGCGCGATCTCGACGCCGTTGCCGGCGGTCGAGGTGCTGCGCAGCACGGCCTGCCACCACGGGACGGACCCGTCGGGCGCGACGTCGAGGATCGCACCCGCCCAGCGGGAGGCGTTGTCGACCTGCTCGAAGCGCAGCGTCGCCTCGAGGCGGTAGTTCTCGAGCGACTCGCCGAACGTGATGCGTGCGGGCGAGGAGCCGTCGGGCGCGTCGCCCACGAGCCGGCCGTCCCGGACCTGCCAGTCGCCGAGGACGGGCGTCCAGCCGGCGGGGAGGGCGTCGCCGTCGAACGTCTCGGTGAGCACGACGTCGCCCGGCTCCTGGGCGAGGACGGCGGGGACCGCGCCCGCACCGGGGGCGGCGGGGAGCGGTGCGGCGCCGGCGACGCCGGGGGCGATCGCCGCGGTGGTGACGGTGGCGGCGACGAGCGCCGCGGCGAGGCGGCCGGATCGTCCCGCGGCGGGTCTGCGGGTCGGGCGGGTGGTGGTGAGGGTCATCGTCGGGTCCTCCAGGCGTCGTGCTGACGGTTGCCCTGACGACGCTAGGAACACCGGGTGGCTCCCGCGCGACGAGCGGACGAACGCCGGGCGTCGGTCCGGTGACGCGCGGGCCGGCGGGCCCGGCCCTCCGGGGAGGACCGTGGGGGCGCACGACCGGAGGGCGCGCCGGCGCCGGTGGGGCGACCGGCGCCGACGCGCCTCCCGGGGTCGGGTCAGCAGTACAGGTTCGCCCCCGTCGTCGTGCCGAGGATCTGCGCGAACCGCTGGAACGCGGTCACGCGGGACTGGACCTGCGCGGGGTTGCCGCCGTTGCACTCGATGGAGCCGTTGATCGAGCGGATCGACTCGCCGAACCCGGCGCCGCCGACGATCGCCTGGTGCCCGGACATCGTGCCCGCGCCCGACTGCGTGTTCCAGAACCACAGTCCCGTCTTCCACGCGACGGCGGAGTTCGTCTCCACGAGGTACGGGTTGTTGAGCAGGTCGATGCCGAGCGCGTCGCCCGCCGCCTTGTAGTTGTAGTTCCAGCTCAGCTGGACCGGGCCCTTGCCGTAGTACGCGCTCTGGCCGGCGGGGCACCCGTACGGCTGGGAGGTGTCGCAGTAGTGCGGGTAGTTCGCGGTGTTGATCTCCTTGACGTGGACCAGGCCACCGGTCTCGTGGTTGACGTTCGCGAGGAACGCCGCGGCCTCGCGCTTCGCGATCTCCGTGCCGCCCGCCGACGCGAACTGCGGGTAGGCCGAGAGCGCCGCGACCAGGCCGTCGTACGTGTAGAACGGGTTCCGGTTCGGGAACATCTGGTCGAACTGCGCCCTGCTGACGACGAAGCCGCCGGGCGTGCCGGGGTCGGTCGGGCCGCCGGGGTCGGTCGTGCCGCCGCACGCGCCCTGGGAGCGCCACACGCCCCACTGGCCGGTGGTGCCGGGCGTCTCGCCCTGGGTCCACCAGCCGGCGCGCCAGTTCTGGCCGCCGTGCGAGACGACCGCGCCACCGGTGTACACGGCGCCCGCGCTCCACGCGGGGGCGCACGCCGTGGCGGCCTGGGCGGACGGCACCGGGCCGGCCGTGGTCAGCGCGACCGCGGCGACGAGCGCCAGGGTGAGCGCGAGGAGAGCGGCGAGCGGCCGGGACAGCTGTCGGGAGAGCGGGGCCGGGTGCCGGAAGACACGGGTCTGAGCGGGGGAGTGCATCGGTGCACCTCTCGTCGGGATCGGGTCACCGACGAGCCTGTGCCGCCTGCCGGGCGATGGACAACCCCCGTACGGGGAACCCCGTAGTCGTCCGTCGCGCGTCCGGTCGCCCGGTGCTCCGCGTGCTCCGTCCGCCCGGCGTCCACGACGGCGCGCGCGGGTCTACCATCCGGCCGCTCGTGCCTCGCGGCCTCCCGCCAGACCCGCCACGACCCGCGCGCGCCGTCGTTCCCGCCGGGCTCGTCCCGAGCCCCGGGCTTCTCGCGCGGACGCGCCCGGATCTCAGCCCGGGACGGGTGCGGTGCGCGCGGCGACCACCGAGGGGTCGACCGGGACGCCGCCCGGGGGGAGCGGGGCCGGGCGTGCCGCGACCGAGCCGTGGCCCGCGACGTCGACGCCGACCGAGACGGCGCGCGCGGTGCCGTCCGTCACCTCGACCGTCGAGACGGAGGCGTTGGGCAGCGCGGCGAGGCACGTCGGGTCGAGCGTCGCGAGGTAGGCGCCCAGCGTCAGCCCGTGCCCGACGACGAGCACGTCGCGGTCCTGCGTCGCACCCGGGCGGGCCGCGTCGTCGTGCGCGGCGACGATGCGGTCGAACACCGCGGCGACGCGGGCCATGAAGTCCGCCCCCGGCTCGCCGCCGCCGACGCCCGGGTGGGTGCCGGCGAGGACGGCGGGGACGAGCTCGGACCACGGCTCGACCGCGTCGAGCTCGTGCTCCGGTCGGCGCTCGAACGTGCCGAACGACAGCTCGCGCAGGTCGTGGTCGACCGTCATGGTCAGGTCGGGGTGGTGCCGCAGGATCTCCATCGCCGTGAGGACGGCGCGGCCCTGCGGCGAGGAGTACGCGGCGTCGAAGTCGTGCCGCGCGAGGTGCTGCGCCGTGACGCGCACGCCGGCGCGGCCGGTGCGCGTGAGGGGGGAGTCGCACGCGCCCTGGAGGTGGCGGCGCGCGTTGAGGACGGTCTGCCCGTGGCGGACGAGCGTGATCGTGAGGGTCATCGTCGGTGTGCCCTTCCGGTGGTTCCCGGTGTCGCGGTCGTCCGCGACGCTAGCCGCCCGAGGTGACGGGGCGGCGTCGGGCAGGGGGCCGGGAGGCGTCAGGCAGGGGTCCGGTCGGTGACCGGTCGTGCTCCCTGCCCCGCGTCCGCGCCGTCGTGCCGCGCAGGGTCGTCCCGGTGCGCCCGCTCGTCCCGCCGCGCCTGCTCGACCTGCTCCTCCGGCTCGCGGACCTCGAGGTCGTCCACCGGCTCCGGCGTCGGTGCGGGAGCGGGCCACGGGTCCTCGACGGGGCCGGTCTGCGGGACGACCGTCCCCGCGTGCCGGTGGACCAGGACCGTCAGGAGCGCGACGAGCCAGCCGAGCCCGATGCCCCAGGCCAGCGCGTCCTGCACCGGCGGCAGCACCTGGTTCAGGTCCGGGCCGCTCAGCGACCCGAACACCTCGAGCCGGTGCGCCACCTCGCGCACCAGCGCGGCCGTCGCCGCCGCCGCCACGCACGCGAACCACACCGCGAGCCCCAGCGCGACGCGTCCCGTCGCGGGCGGCAGCCGACGCGTCGCGAGCGCCGCGAGCACGCCGACGACGAGTGCGACGACACCCAGCAGCCCCAGCTCGACCGGCTGGTCGAGGAGGTCCTGCGGGGTCTCGCCCCAGCGCATCGCCGGCGGCACGACGCGACCGGCGAGCGGGCCGAGGACGTCGCCCGCCCACGGCGCCGAGAGCAGCACCTGCTGCGTGACGCCCGCACCCGCCCACACGGCGACCGCCGTCACGACGGCCGTGAGCACCGCCGGGAGGATCCGCACGTGCGGCAGGGCGCGCGCGTGCCGGGACCCCGCCGGGTCGTCGCGCCGGTCGGTGAGCGCGAGCGTCACGACGACCGCCAGCCCCACCACCCAGCCGTTCACCAGCCCCCAGTACCCGTCGACGAGCGCGTCGAGGAGCCCCGACGTCCGCTCCGCCGTCCACGGCAGCGTCATCCCCGAGAACGAGCGCGCCGTCCCCGCCCCCACCGCCGCGGCGACCACCGTGAACCACACCGCGAGGAACGCCGCCCAGCGCCCTGTCCACAGCGGCAGGCGTCGCACCGCGAGGAACGTGCCGAAGGCGGCGACGGCGCCCGCGAGCGCCGCGGTGAGGACCGCGCTCCCGGTCAGCGGCTCGCCGCCGAGCACGAGGCCGGTCGGGTGCGGAAGGACCGTCCGGACGACCGCGCTGTGGACGGCGTAGGTGGCGTTCGCGTGCACCCAGTCGGCGGCCTGGCCGGTGAGGAGCCACAGCACCGCGGTGAGCAGTCCGGCGACGACGACGGGTGGCACGGTCCTCGATGACGGCATCCTGCGAGGGTAGTGGCACCCGGGTGTTACGAAACACGTCGAGCCGGACACATCCCGTCGGGCACCGGGCCGGCCGGTGCCCCGACGGCAGCGGAGGAGCCCCGACGAGCCCACGGCACCGAGGGGCGGCGCGAGGGTCGACGAGGACACGTCCGTCGACCTGACGGCTGGCGGGTCGTAGGGTGGCGCGGTGCCGAACGCCGCCGACCTCGCCGCAGCCGTCGGGCAGCGGCTCGAGCAGACGCCCTACCGGATCGTCGACCTGCGCCCGGACGGGTTCACGCTGCGGCTCGACCTCGCCGACGCGCGCTGGTGGGGCGTGCTCTCCCGCAGCGGGCTGCGTGAGACGTACGAGCTCCTCGTCGGGGTCTCCCCGGACGGGCGTTCCTACGCGATCTCGGACCGTCGGACGGAGGTCGTCTGGAGGGCCGGCCCGTCCGGCCCTGTCCCGCGCGTCGGTGCGACGCTTCGTGCCTCCGCCTTCCAGGGCCGGACATGGAGCTACTCCTCGAAGAAGGTCGTGGGCGTCAGCGACGCCGGGCGTGTCGAGACCGTCGTGGACTACGCCTTCTCCACGGCGCCCGGGCACCGCCTCGTGTCCGAGGCCGCTGCGTCGCTCGGCCTGCGCGAGAAGATGTCGGCGTCGACGAGGATCGGCGTCGTGGCGGCCGTCGTCGGCGGCGCCATGGCGCTGCTCGCCGTGGGGGGCCGCGATCGTCTCGACCGTCCTCGCGGGCTGAGGTCCCCCCAGCGCACGGAGGCGCACGGGGCCGGCGAGCGCGCCGAGGCCGATCAGTTCGCGCCCGCGCCCCCGTCTACCGTCCATGACGCCGGACCCGGCCCGCAGGCGGGAGGGCCGGCAGGACCCGACGACACGGAGGCTGCCATGAGCGAGCGCACCACCCACACCCTGGACGTGCCCGGTGCCGTCCTCACCTACGACGTGATCGAGCCCAGCACCCCGAGCAGCGAGCCGCCGCTCGTCGTCATGGGCTCGCCGATGGCGGCCTCGGGCTTCGCGCAGCTCGCCGAGCTGTTCGACGACCGCACCGTCGTCCTCTACGACCCGCGCGGCACCGAGCGCAGCACGATCGCCCCCGACGGCGAGGTCACCATGCCGGGCCACGCGGACGACCTGCACCGGATCGTCGAGGCGCTCGGCATCGGGCCGGTCGACGTCTTCGGGTCGAGCGGCGGCGGGATCGTGGGCCTGTCCTGGATCGAGCAGCACCCGGAGGACCTCCGGACGTTCGTCGCGCACGAGCCGCCGGTCACGGCCGTGCTCGAGGACCGCGAGGTCGCCGACGCGGCGGAGCTCGACATCGTCGCCACCTACCACCGCGACGGGTACGGGCCCGCGATGGCGAAGTTCATCGCGCTCGTCAGCCACGTCGGCCCGCTGCCGGCCGACTACCTCGACCGCCCCGCCCCGGATCCCGCCATGTTCGGGATGCCGACGGAGGACGACGGGTCCCGCGACGACGTGCTGCTGTACGGCAACCTCGCGGCCCAGCCGCTGTACGCGCCGGACGTCGAGGCCCTGCGGTCGTCCGGGGTGCGGATCGTCCCCGCGGTCAGCGCGGAGGGCGAGGGCACGCTGGCGTGGCGTGGCGGTGCCGCGCTCGCCGGGGCGCTCGGCGTCGAGGCCGTGACGTTCCCCGGCGACCACGGCGGCTTCATGGTCAGCGAGTGGTCGCCGAACAACGACCCCGCGGCGTTCGCGAAGACCCTCCGCGAGGTCCTCGCGGGCTGACGCGCTCAGCGCCCGGTCGTCCCGTCGGCGGGGCGCGCGAAGGCCAGGACGATCCCCAGGCCCTCCCGCGCGGCGAGACGGTCGCGGTCCTCGGGGTGGTCGAGAAGGTGGCGCAGCACGAGCGCGACCGTCTCGGCGTCCACGAGGTCGACGGCGCCCACGTCCGGCGCTGCGCCCGGCCGGCGCGACCGCAGGACGTCCTCGCCCTCGGCCAGGACGACGCGGGCGCCGTCGTGCAGGTCCACCGCCAGGACCGGACGGCGCTCGCCCGCGACGACCCGCACGTCGGCGACGTCGTCCCAGCGGACGACGACGCGCGTCGTCTCCGTGCGGCCCGTCGGCAGCTCGACCTCGTCGGGTCGCAGGACGACCGACCCGCGCAGCGGGGCGCGCACGTACAGGGCGAGCCCGTACGCGAACCCGAGCGCCGCCACGGCGGCCACGAACGCCGCGAGCCCCTCCTCGGCACGCAGCGCCAGGACGCCCAGCACCGCGCACCCGCCGAGCAGGACGAGCAGGACCAGCAGCACCGCGAGGAAGTCCACGAGGGGCGTGAGGCGCTCGCGGCCGCGGACGCCGCCGCGCACCCGCGTCCAGACCAGCGCGCGCCGGTGCACGCGAGCAGGTCGGGCGGCGCGGGTCACGGGACCAGTGTCCCGGACCCGCGGACCGTGCCGGGCCGGGATCGGCGGACGACGACGTCCCCGGTCAGCGCACGGTGACGCCCGCGTCGCCGAGGGCGTCGAGCAGCGCGTCGAGACCGAACGCGTCGACCGGGCCCAGCGCGCCGACGCCGCGCACGCCGTCCTCGGCCGCGCGGAGCGCCCCCCACGCGAGGAACCGCGCGGTGAGGTCGTAGGGGTCCGGGCCGTCGAGCCGCACGCGGTGCAGCAGCGCGCCGTCGGCGGCGCGGGCGTCCGCGAGCACGTGGCTGCGCGACCGTGCGCGCCGCGCGGCGTCGGGGCCGCCGGACGAGCCGGTCGACCGCGCCTGGACGGCTCGGCGCACCACGGCGCCCACGCCCGGGACGTGCAGCGCCCCGGCGAGGACCGCCGTCGCCGCGGGCACGAGCCGTAGCGCGGGAGTCCTGGCGCCGATCACGACGTCGACGTCGCGCAGGCCGGGCGCGAGGGGTGGCAGGGTGAACGGCTCGGTGCCGCCCGCCGAGACGCCCCGCACGCGCCGCCCCTGGCCGAGGTCGAACGTCACGACGTGCGCGCCGACCCGCTCGGCACGCACGCGGCCGCCGCGGAACGCGTACGACGGCTCGAGCACGACCCGCGCGGCGCTCGCCCGGGTGCCGCCGCTGATGCCGCCCCCGCCGCTGCCGAAGTAGCCGATGCTCAGCCGCGTCGCGGCGCCGCCCGCCTCGCGCAGCGCGAGCGCGCCCGCGACGTTGCCCGGCACCCAGTCGTGCCCGAACGCGGTGAGGAGCGCGGCGCCCGCCGTGCGGGCTCGCGGCCCGTACCGCTCGACGACGTCCCGGATGAACGACGGCTCTCCCGTCGAGTCGAGGTAGACCGCGCCCGCGGCGATCGCGGCCTCGACCGCGGGGCGGCCGTGCCGCGCGAAGGGACCCACCGTCGACACGAGCACGTCGCCGCGCCCGACGAGCGCGCGCACGGCGCCGGGGTCGTCGACGTCGGCGACGGCCGTCTCGAGGCGCGACCCGTCCGAGGGCTCGAGGTCGTCCGCGAGCGCCGCCAGCCGGTCGCGGGACCGCCCGGCGAGCAGGGGGCGTGCGCCGCGCCGCACGAGCTCGTGCGCGACGAGCGTGCCGGTGTACCCCGTGGCGCCGAGCAGGACGATGCGTCGCATCCCGTGAGCGTACGAGCGCTCCGGGCGGCTCGCGCGACGCCCGTCACGCGGCGCGCGTGATGGCATCGCTCCCACATGCTGAGCGCTCTGTCGGTCGACATGAGACTTTTGCGCCTCGGCGACAAAACTTCCGTACACCTGTTGACACCGCTGTCTGGGTGGGGTGTGATGAATCTCAGTTGCCCCTGGAATCCACCGGGGGATCCGGAGGTCGGGCCCAGGGGAAGCCGGACGTCCGGACCGACCGCCGGCCCGCACGCATCGCGGCGTGCACCGGCACGGCCCTCGCTGGCCCTGGACCTCCTCGCGGCTCGGGTACCTGCCCGCCGCGTGGTGCGCCCCGCCCGTCCGACAACCTCATCACGCCTCCGACGTACCTCCAGCGCGGGAAAGACCCCGCGTGCTCAGTCGTGCCCTCGCGGCCCGGGGCACTCCCGTGACCGCTCGATCGAAAGACGTGGCACCCAGTCGCCGCGGCGCGCCGACGCGCCGGGTCGGCTCGGCATGCCTTCGTCCGGAAGGAGACCCATGTCCGCACCGACGACCGACGGTCAGGCCCCCACCACGCCGCTGTCCCGGCGCTCCCTGCTCATCGGTGCCGGCGTCGTCGCCGCCAGCCCCGCCGCGGCGCTCGTGCTCGGCTCGGGAGGCAGCGTCGTCGCCGCGACCCCGGCCGCTGCCGCCGCACCGGTGGCCACCGCCGTGAGCGGCACCGTCCGCAAGATCACGATGTACGCCGAGCGCATCGACGCGAAGACCGTCGGCTACGGCCTCGAGCCCGGGAAGGCCACCGTCCCCGGCCCGATCCTCGAGATGTGGGAGGGCGAGACGCTCGAGATCACGCTGGTCAACACCACGGACCAGCGCCTGTCGATCCACCCCCACGGCGTGAACTACGACGTGAACAGCGACGGCAGCCCGTTCAACGACTCGTTCAACGAGCCGGGGGAGACCCGGACGTACGTCTGGTCGACGGTGCCGATGCGCCGCGACCGCGGCATCTGGATGCCGGGGAGCGCGGGTTACTGGCACTACCACGACCACGCCTGGGGCGAGCACGGGACCCCGGGCATCGCCGCCGGCCTCTACGGCGCGCTCGTCGTGCGCCGGGTCGGCGACGTGCTGCCCGAGAAGCAGTTCACCGTCGTCTTCAACGACATGCTCATCAACAACAAGGCCGCCCCGAACACCCCGATGTTCGAGGCGAAGCTCGGTGAGCGCGTCGAGTTCATCTGCATCGGTCACGGGAACACGTTCCACACGTTCCACCTGCACGCGCACCGCTGGGCGAACAACCGCACCGGGCTGCTCTCCGGTCGCGAGGACACGAGCCAGGTCGTGGACAACCGGGACCTCAACCCGGGTGACGCGTTCGGCTTCCAGGTCGTCGCGGGGCTCGGCGTCGGTGCGGGCGCGTGGATGTACCACTGCCACGTCCAGTTCCACGCCGACGGCGGCATGGCCGGCATCTTCCTCGTGCGCAACGCCGACGGCAGCATGCCCGCCGGCGCCCAGGAGTCGATCGACCGCTTCCAGGCGCACGGCGCGCACGCGATGTCGGGCAGCTCGACCGGGACGACGGCCACGGATCCCGAGGCCGCCACGGACCACGGGGTCGAGGGCCTCCCGCCGCTCGCTGGCCACGCCGACCACTGACCCGGTCGAGCACCACGAGCGGTACCAGCAGAGCCGCACCACCACGTTCGGCGCCCGGGTCCGTCCGGGCGCACCGCACCGATGACGAAGGAGTTCAAGAGTGCTATCCAGACGTGCACCGTCCCCCGCCACGAGAGGACGCTCCCGACCAGGAGCGCTCCGCTCGGTCGCGGTGGGCCTGACGAGCGTCGCGCTCGTCGCGAGCGCGGCCGTCATCCCGGCCTCCGCGCAGTCCGGCCTCGCCGCCGGCACCACCTCGACGGCGGCGCAGCCCGCCGCCGTGAAGACCGCGACGAACGCAGCGCCCGTGCGCGTGCTCGTCTTCCACGGCGCCCCGGACGCCCAGGACGACCCGGTCGTGGAGGCGACGCAGGCGCTCGCCGAGCTGGGCTCCGCGAACGGCTTCGAGGTCGAGGCGTCGTCCGACCCGGCCGTCTTCACCGAGGCCGCGCTGGGCGACTACCGCGGCGTCGTCATGCTGTCCGCCGAGGGCATCGAGCTGAGCGCCGCGCAGGAGGCGGCGCTCCAGGCCTACGTGAACGGCGGCGGCGGGTTCCTCGGCGTGCGCGACGCGGCGCGCGCCCAGGAGGCCTCGCAGTGGTTCACGGGTCTCGTCGGCGCCCGGATCGCGGGTGCCCAGCCCGACGCCGCGGACGTCGCCGAGGTCTCCGCGACCGCGGAGAACCCGCCGAACGAGGACGCACCGAACCTCGTCGACGGCGACCCCGGCACCAAGTGGCTCGCCTTCGAGCCCACCGCGACCATCACGCTGCGGCTCGAGGAGCCCCTCGAGCTGGCGCGCTACACGCTCATCTCGGCCAACGACTCCGCCGGCCGCGACCCGCAGAACTGGACGCTCCAGGGCTCCACCGACGGCGAGACCTGGGTGGACGTCGACGAGCGCAGCGACGAGGACTTCCCGCAGCGCTTCCAGCCCCGCAACTTCGAGGTCGAGAGCGACACCGCGTACGAGTGGTTCCGCCTCGACATCACGAAGAACGCGGGCGAGGGCCTCACGCAGCTCGCCGAGATCTCGCTGTTCGACGACGAGTCGGTGAACCAGCCGGAGCCCGAGATCCCGGTGGAGACGCGCACGGTCGACCTGATCGACCGCCAGCACCCCGCGACGGCGGACCTCCCGCTCACGTGGGAGCGGGACGACCGGTGGCTCGACTGGGCCGACAGCCCCGCGGGCCAGGTGCACACCGTCGCGCAGGTCGAGCCCGGCCCCGACGCCGGCCCGACGACCAACCCGTTCCACCCCGTGTCCTGGTGCCGCGACTACGACGGCGGACGCTCCTTCTACACCGGCATGGGGGGCACGCCGGAGAGCTGGGCGGACGAGTCGTTCCGCGAGCACCTGCTCGGCGCGCTGCAGTGGACGACGGGCGTCGTGCGCGGCGACTGCCAGGCCACGATCGCGTCGAACTACACGACCGAGCGCCTCTCGGCACCGAACACCGCGGGTCAGCTCGACCAGAACGGTGAGCCCCACGGCCTGACGATCGCGCCCGACGGCACGGTCTTCTACATCGGCCGCGGCGCGTGCCCGACCGGCCCGATCCCGTCGTGGGACAACCCCGACGTGGGCCTGGGCTGCGGCACGATCCACCAGTGGGACCCGGAGACGGACGAGGTGGACCTGCTGACGACGCTCGAGGTCATGGGCAACCGTGGCAGCGGCGACGAGCTCGTGAAGAACGAGGAGGGCCTGCTCGGCATCACGCCGGACCCGAACTTCGCGGAGAACCACTGGCTCTACGTCTACTGGATGCCGCACGAGTCGATCGACACCGAGCGTCGCGTCGGGATGCGCACCGTGTCCCGCTTCACGTACGACCCCGCGGGCCCGACCATCGACCAGGGCACGCGCGTCGACCTGCTCGAGTGGGAGACGCAGATCCACAGCTGCTGCCACGCGGGCGGCGGCATGGCGTTCGACGACGACGGCAACCTGTACATCGGCTCCGGCGACAGCAACTCGTCCGGCGGCTCGAACGGCTACTCCGGCAACAACTGGACGAAGGAGTACGCCGGGATCAGCTTCCAGGACGCGCGCCGCACGTCGGGCAACACCAACGACCTCAACGGCAAGATCCTGCGGATCCACCCCGAGGCCGACGGCACGTACACGATCCCGGACGACAACCTGTTCCCCGTGGGCGAGTACCCCGCCGACAAGACGCGTCCCGAGATCTACGTCATGGGCGTGCGCAACATCTCGCGCCTGCAGATCGACCCGGACACCGACTGGCTGACCGCCGCGTGGGTGGGCCCGGACGCCGGCATGCCGGACCCGGAGCTCGGCCCGGCCAAGTACGAGACGGCGACGATCATCACGTCCGCCGGCAACCAGGGCTGGCCGTACTGCATGGGCAACCGGCAGCCGTACCGTGACCGGAGCAACGAGGACGCGAGCGTCCTCACCGGCTGGTACGACTGCGACAACCCGAAGAACACGTCGCCGCGCAACACCGGTCTGGTCGACCTCCCGCCGGTGCGCGACAACATGATCTGGTACTCGCCCAGCGGCGGCGGCCCCGTCTTCCCGATCGGCGAGGACGGCATCCCGACGTACGAGGACGAGGACGCGACCTACACGATCCCGTGGCTCCGCGGTGGCGGCCAGGCCGTCATGTCCGGCCCGACCTACCGCCAGTCGCAGGTCGACCCGGAGAGCGACGTCGCGTGGCCGTCGTACTGGGAGGGCAAGTGGTTCCTCGGTGACCAGTCGAACTCGAACAACCGCACCGCGGTGACGGTCGACCCGGACGCCGTGGAGTCGCAGGGCGCCCCGGCGTTCATGGAGGACCTGCGTCAGATCCTCCCGGGCGGTCGCGGCGACACCCTCGTGCAGAGCTGGATGGACGCGAAGTTCGGTCCCGACGGCGCCCTGTACCTGCTCGACTACGCGAGCGGCTTCTTCAGCCTCGACCCGAACCAGAAGCTCGTGCGCGTCACGTACGACGGCGGGGCACCCACCCCGCTGCCGACCGCCACCGCGGCGAGCATCCAGGGCGACCCGCTCACGGTGTCCTTCATCGGCTCCCGCTCCGGCGGCGTGTCCTACCACTGGGACTTCGGTGACGGCGCGACGTCGACCAAGGCGAACCCGCGGCACACCTACCCCCGGGTGGGCGAGTACGAGGCGACGCTGACCGTCACGTACGCCGACGGCAGCACGGAGAAGGTCACGGCCGACGCGAGCACGACGTGCACGCTGCCGGACGACCGCGAGACCGTCTTCTTCGGCGAGTTCGACTCCGGCGTCGCCAACGACGACCTGGGCGGCTGCACCATCGCCGACCTGTTCCAGGACGAGAAGGAGTGGGACTCGCACCAGAAGTTCCTGCGCCACGTGAAGGCCGTCGCGAAGAGCCTCTTCGACGACAGCCGCATCACGGGCGCCGAGCGCAACGCGCTGGTCAACGCGGCCGCGCGCTCGCAGATCGGGGTCGACCCGGGCGGGTACCGGACGATCTTCGACGGCACGCAGGAGTCGCTGTTCGACTGGAAGCAGGCTCCCGGCGGCAGGTTCGTCCTGCAGCCCGACGGGTCGCTCCGCTCGAGCGGCGGCCTGGGGATGCTCTGGTACGCGGGCGAAGAGCTCGGGGACTTCTCCGTGAAGCTCCTGTACCGCGACATCTCGCAGGGGAGCACGTTCGCGAACAGCGGCGTCTTCACGCGGTTCCCGAACCCCGACGCACCCGGTGACGCCGAGTGCGCCGAGGGCCAGTCCCCGGCGTGGGTCGCGATCTCGTGCGGTCACGAGATCCAGATCTACGACGGCCCGACGGGCGAGCCGCAGAAGACGGGCTCGGTCTACAACTTCGACCCGCTCGGTCTCGACACCCCGGGGCTGAAGCCGAAGGGCGAGTGGAACGAGTACGAGATCCGGGTGGTCGGCCAGCAGTACACGATCATCCGCAACGGCGAGGTCATCAACGAGTTCGAGAACTCGCCCGGCCAGGAGTCCTCGCGGGCGGGCGACCCCCCGACCGACCTGCGCCAGTTCGACAGCGGGTTCATCGGGCTGCAGAACCACGGGAACGCGGACCTCATCGAGTTCCGTGACATCCGGGTGGCCGACCTGTAGCACCCGGCCGGGCCGGCGGGGGAGCACCCCGCCGGCCCGGCACCGCGCCGCCCACGCGGCGCACCAGCGTCCCGGGGCACCGCCCCGGAGTCCACGACCTGAACGACCTGCACATCGACGAGGAGTGCACACCCATGGAACGACACAGCGCGAGAGCGCGCGGCGGACAGCGGCTCCTGGCCGCCGTCGTCGCCGGCCTCACCGCCGCGACGGTCATCTCCGTCGCCCCGGCGACGGCGAGCCCCCAGCCGGCGGCCCTGCCGTCGGTCGCCCAGCCGGCCGACGCGGAGGCCACCGAGGCCGTCGTCGCCGCCGAGCAGGTGCTCACCTGGACCGGCGACAACAGCGTCACCGACTACAAGACGTTCCCGGCGACGGCGACCGCGGGTCCCGCGACGATCGTCTTCGAGAACAGCCTCGCCACGGGCAACACGTTCGGCATGAGCCACACGCTGACGTTCGACACCGCGACGCCCGGCTACAACCACGACGTGGACCTCAACATCCTCGCGAGCCCGTTCGACGCGATGGGCGGCCTGCACGAGGCCGAGGTCGTGCTCACCGAGGGCACGTACCGCTACTTCTGCGCGATCCCCGGGCACGGCGACATGTGGGGCGAGCTCGTCGTGACCGGTGACGGCGGCAGCGGCGACGACACCACCGCGCCGTCGGTCAGCGCCACGGTGACGGGCGACCAGGACGGCGCGGGCGCCTACGTGGGCGGCGCGACCGTCACGCTGGCCGCGACCGACGACGGCTCCGGCGTCGCGGGCGTCGAGTACGACCTCGACGGCGCGGGCTGGCAGGCCTACGACGAGCCGTTCGTCGTCGACGCGGTCGGGGCGCACACGCTCCAGTTCCGCGCGACCGACGTGGCCGGCAACACCTCCGAGGCCCAGACGGCGACGTTCACCGTCGTCGAGGGCGACGGCCCCGTCGAGGACACGACCGCCCCGGTCGTCGAGCCGATGGTCATGGGCGAGCAGGACGAGGACGGCGCGTACGTCGGCTCGGCCGGCTTCATGCTCCACGCGACCGACGAGGAGGGCGGCTCGGGCGTCGCGTCGATCGAGTACGCGGTCGACGGCACCTGGCTGCCGTACACGACGACCGTGCAGTTCGCCGAGCCCGGCGAGTACGCGGTGCAGTACCGCGCGACCGACGAGGCGGGCAACGTCTCGGAGGTCGGCACGTCGACGTTCACCGTCGTCGCCGACGGCGGCGGCGAGGACACGACGGCCCCGACCGTGACGGCCGAGGTCGCCGGCGAGCGCGACGACAACGGCGCGATCGTGGGCTCCGCGACGGTGACCCTCACCGCGACCGACGACGCGTCCGGCGTCGAGACCGTCGAGTACGACCTCGACGGCGCGGGCTGGACCGAGTACACCGAGCCGGTCGTGGTCGACGCCGAGGGCGAGCACACGCTCGTCTACCGCGCGACGGACGTCGCGGGCAACGTCTCCGAGGAGACGGTCACGGAGTTCACCGTCGTCGCCGAGGGCGGCGGCGAGGACACCACCGCGCCGACGGTCGCCACCGAGCTCAGCGGCACGCAGGACGACGACGGCGCGTACGTCGGCTCGGCGTCGGTCATGGTGACCGCCACCGACGACGGCTCCGGCGTCGCGTCGGTCGAGTACGACCTCGACGGCGCGGGCTGGACCGCGTACACCGAGGCCGTCGTGGTCGACGAGCCCGGCCAGCACACGCTCGCCTACCGTGCGACCGACGAGGCGGGCAACGTCTCCGAGGCCGCGACCGTGACCTTCGTGGTCGTGGCGGGCGACGGGAGCGACACGGTGGCGCCCGAGGTGGACCACCGTGTCTACGGCCAGCTGAACGACGCCGGCGAGTACGTCGGTCCCGCGTTCGTCCGACTGCGCGGGACCGACGCCGGCTCCGGCGTCGCGTCCGTCGAGTACCAGCTCGACGGCGGGGAGTGGACCGCGTACGCGAAGCAGATCTCGCTGCGCACCCCGGGCGAGCACACCATCACGTACCGCGCGACGGACGTCGCGGGCAACGTGTCGGCGCCGCAGAGGGTCACCGTCGTCATCGAGGGCGGCGAGCCCGGCGGCGGCGAGGGTCCCGAGGTCACCGCGGGCATCGGCGGCAGCCGCAACCGCGACGGCGCGTTCGTCGGGCGGGCGACCGTGACGCTCACGGCCGTCGACGAGGAGTCGGGCGTCGACCGCACCGAGTTCCAGGTCGACGGCGGCACGTGGCAGCGCTACGCCGCACCGTTCGTCGTCGCGGCGGACGGCGAGCACGTCGTGCGCTACCGGGCGGTCAACGGTGCCGGCGAGACGTCGCAGACGGGCGAGGTGACCTTCACCGTCGTCCAGCTGCTGCGCGACCGCTGCCAGGGTTCGGACGTGCGGCCGACCGTCGTCATCGACGGCCACGACAGCACGGTCCAGAACTTCGACGACGGCGAGGGCTGCACGGTCAACGACCACATCGCCGAGGGCGACGAGTACCCGACCCACCGGGAGTTCGTCCGCCACGTGCGCGAGGTGACGGCCGACCTCGTCGACGAGGGCGTCCTCATCGGCGCCGAGCGGCAGCTGATCATCGCTGCGGCGGAGCTGTCGGACATCGGTCGCTGATGCTCTGACGGGATGTGCTGACGCAGCACACGAGAAGGCACGGGCCGCGCTCCCTCGGGGGCGCGGCCCGTTGCTGTGCCGTCCGTCATCGGTCACACCGGGATGGCGGCCTCATGAATCATGAGGTCCGCTGTTCGTCGCCGCGAAGCCGTCAGCGCTTGGGAACCGTGACTGTAGGACTGATCGCCTGGGTAGCCGCCTGGTCCGAAGGGGCCAGCACTCTGAAGACGCGGTTCGCGGTCGTCCGACCGACCAGGAACCGGACCTCGCTCGTCGAGCCGGCCGACCCAGCCGCTGTACGGGTCACGCGAGTGACCCATGTTCCGTTCGTGAGCCGCTCCTGCAGAAGGACCTTGCCCACCGGCGCGACCTTCGTCACGAGGATCGCCGAGGTGCGGGGCGCCGTCGGATGCTGGATGCGAGCAAGGGAAGCCGTTCGCGACACCGTGACGCGGGAGGTCTGCGACGTCGACCCGGTGTAGGTCGACGTGCCCTGGACGACCGCCCGGTAGTCGCGCGAGACGCGTGGCGTCGTCGAGAGTGCCGCTACGCCGTTCTTCGTCGTCGCCGTCGCCACGGTGCGCCAGGTCGTCGACCCCACAGCCCGCTCCTGGAAGGCGACCCGTACGTTGATCGGAGCTCCCGTGGAGTCGAGGACCGTGGAGCGAAGAACCGTCGGGCTCGTCGACCTGACGGTGGCGGGGACCGCATGGGGCTTGCTCACCGACGTCGGGACCTTGGCGACCGTGAGTGTTGTCGATGCTGACGACGGTTGGAGCTGGTCGGTGCCGCCGAACGACACCGTGATGTCGTGCGTTCCCGGTGCGATCTCGAAGTTCTTCACGACACGGAGCCTCGAACGCAGTCCGTGTTCCGTCTCCGTTCGACCGAGCTCGTTCGCGGGCGCAACGACGTGGCCCAACAGGCGTCCGTCCACGCTGATGGCTACCGGTTCACCGAGCAACCACTGGGAGGATCCTGGTGACCAGTCCACGATCTCTGCGACGACCTGCGCGTGGGTGGCGCTCACGGTGGCCGACGTGATCGCCGTTTCCGTCCTCGTCCGGTTGTCGAGCAAGGGTTTGGACGAAGTGCCAGCCGGGTACCCGGCATCTCCGAGGTAGTCCAGGACGACCGGCTCCCCGATCGCGAGGCCGCTGACTCTCAGCCGCGCCCACGACTCGTTCACGTAGACGCTCGACGGCGTCAGCTCGGCCGTTCCGACGATCGCGTCACCACGACGCACGACAACCGTCCCCGTCGCCTTGTTCGGTGTGACCAGACCTCCGATGTTGAGAGTGCGCGGGGTCACGACCGTCGCATCGACGTTCGTCACGCCACCCGCCTTGACGTCGGTCGACATGCGCAGGCTCACGGAGCTCGACGCCGTCGTGACACGGGCAGGCCACGAGCGCGACGGGCTGCCGTCAACAGGTTCGAAGACCACGACGATGTCGAACGACGATTCGGAGCGTGGTGCCGAGACACCCGCGAACGAGCGGGACCCGCTCGACAGTCGCGACTCCGCGATCACCTCGCCGCTGCCAGAGAGGGCGAGCCGGACGGTCCCGTCGGCAGGAGCGCCCGACGCGCACTCCGCCACGCGAACGCTCGCCCCGAACTGCCGGCCGTAGGCGTGGGTCTGCGTGAACTGGGCGCGAAAGCCGTCGACGCATGCGGGATCGTCGACGGCTTCGACAGTGCCCACGGCCCCAGGCCCAGCCACTTCCTCTGCATGTGCTGCGGTCGGGCCAACCAGAGCCCCGAGAACCAACGCGATCGTGCACCACCAGGCGGCGTACCGCTTCGTCATGCTCACTCCTGTCCGCGAGCCGAGCGCGGACTCCCGCGTCGAGCAGCGCGAGCATAGGGCACCCACAGGACTTCTCGGCTCGGTTGTCGCGGGTGAACTCTTGGACAAGTCAGCGTCCGATCTGGCGGCGAGGAGCCGAGCAGTCGTGGAAGGGTGACTGCATGACGGCGCTCGCCCAGCTCCGCAAGCCCGCGCTCGCGCTGCCCGAGACCGTCGAGAAGCCGCATCTCGGGATGGTCGCGTTCAGGTTCCACGGCAAGGGTTCGCGTCGGTGACGACGGACGACGGCGTGCAGCTCCACCTCCCGGCCGACGACGTCGAGCGGCTGCTCGCCGAGCATCCCGGTGCCTCGCGGCTGACCCGGGGCGAGTCCCTGCTCGGGGTGCGCGTGCCGCTCGCCGAGGTGAACGGGCAGCAGCTCAACCACTGGGTACGCCGCGCGTGGCTGCACCGGGCGCCGAAACGCCTCGCGGCGACGGTCGCGGCGGGGGACGCCGCCGAGCCGGGGCAGGTCGGGGACCTGCCCGCGTCGATCGGTGGCCCGGCCAAGCGCGCGCTCACCGGCGCGGGTCTCACGTCGCTGTCCGACGTCGCGCGGCTGAGTGATGCGGAGCTGCTGGCTCTGCACGGGGTCGGGCCCAAGGCGGTGCGGCTGCTGCGGGAGGCGCTCGCGACGCGATGATCGCTCCGATAGCATCTGCTATCGGAGGTGACGTATGGCTGCGGGGTCTGAGGTCGAGAGGGCGTTCGAGGAGTATCTCGGCGCGCTGACGGTCAGGGCGGACGTTCTGCGTGCGGAGGCTCGCGAGACGCTCGAGCGCGGTGCGCGCCAGGCGGCGGCACTGGGGTGGAGCCAGCGCCGGATCGCTCGCGCGCTCGGTCGGAGCCAGCCGGAGGTCAAGCGACTCCTCGACCGCTCCGCCGGAGCCGGTGCCGCCCGGATCGATGACGGCGAGACCGGCGGGCGCGTCTCCGTCCTGGACGACGTCCTGCGACGGCGGCGTGACGCCGTGGTCCACGCCGCGGCGCGGCACGGCGCCCGGAACGTGCGAGTCTTCGGATCGGTGGCGTCGGGGGCGGACAGCGCCGAGTCGGACATCGACCTGCTCGTGGACCTCGACGACGACGTCGGGCTCCTGGCGCTCGGTGCCCTCCAGGTCGAGCTCGAGGAGATCCTCGGTCGCCCCGTCGACGTGGTGCCGGAACGGTCCCTGCGGCCGGCGGTGCGCGCGACGGTCGAAGCGATCCCGCTGTGAGGCGCAGCGACGCGGACCATGTGCGGGACGTGCTCGAGCACGTCGAGGTGATCCACCGCTACGTCGCGGAGGGTTCGTGGGATCAGCAGATCCTGGTGGACGCCGTGTGCCTCCGCCTCGCCGCGTCCATCGAGCGGGCAGCGCAGCTGAGCGACGAAGCACGGGCTGCCGCGTTCGGAGGGTCGTGGACCGCGATCTGGGCGACACGGAACCGGATCGCGCACGGATACTCGACCGTCGATCCCCTGATAGTCCGCGCGACCGTCGAGAACGACCTCGACGAGTACGCGGGCGCGCTGAGGCGGGTCGTCGGCCGGTAGACCCCCAGGGCGCCGCGACAGCGGGTCAGCGACCGGCGGATCCCGCACCGAACTGGTCGAGGGTGTCGGCGAGCTGGGTCCAGGCGTCGTCCGTGCCGATCCGACGAGCGGCCTTCGCCATGCTCCGAAGATCGGCGACGAGTGACACCGCCTCGTCCCCGCGCTCGTCGGCGTACCGATCGTCGAGCAGGTGCGATGCGTCGCGCTCCGCGTGCATCGCGACGACGTCGAGGAACACCGTGAGCGCTCGCGCGGCCCGGCGGCGCTCGGCCGCCTCGCGGTCGCGCAGCGCCTCGTCCGACTCGGCGGGCTCCGGCGTCGGCGTCGAGGTTCCGATCCGGTCGGCGGCGTCCAGGGTGGGGACGACGACGTCGAACCGGCCCTTCCACAGGCGGCTGAACGCCGCGTCGTCGGCGAGGTGGACGACCGTGCCGATCTCCGGTGCGCCCGGCGCGCGCTTCTCGATGCTCGCGCGGAGGCCGGCCACCTCGTAGGCAAAGCGCAGCAGGTTGTCGTCGGTCATCGACGCGCCGACGACGAGCAGGTGCTTCGTCATCATCAGCGACTGGACGAGCGACCCGACGGGCTTCCACCGGGTGTCGTAGTGCACGAACGAGCTGCGGGACAGCACGATCGAGTCCGGGTGCTTCACGTCGCCGTGCATCTTGAGCAGCCACGGCCGGTCGGTGCTCGTGCGGTCCCACGGGAGCCGGTCGATGACGACCCGCTGGTCGTCGGACGGGCGGCCGGCAGTCGCGGTGACGGCCTGCTCGTAGAGCTGGTCGTAGTTGGTCGTCGCCGCCTCGCGCACGCGCATGCTCGCGAGAACGGTGTGGGCGAGGCTGGGCCGGGCAGACGCCGCCGTGATGATCTTCGCGACACGGCTGCCCAGCGCCTTCTGCGTGTCCGCCTTGGCGCGTGCGGACCGGTCGGCGAGCGCGACCTGGATGAGCTCCGCCTGCTCGAGCGGACCGAGCTCGCTGATGCGCGCGCGAACGTCGCTGTCCAGGTCGAGCTTCGCGACCAGCTCGGTGAGCAGATGGCTCCACGAAGGCAGTCCCGCGGCGATGCTCACACCGGCGCCGAAGAACAGGGCGAGGTCTCCGTCGGCGGCGTGCCGGCCCAGCTCCTGCGCTCGTGTCGTCGTCTCCGGCGGGAGCCCGGTGGGTCGGGCCAGCGCCCGACGGCGGTGCTGCAGCGCCGAGTAGTCCGCCCGGTTCGACGCGACGAGGGCGACGTCGACGCCGAGGTCGCGTGCGGCGTCGTGCAGGGTGGTGAGGAGAGCCGAGATGACCTGGCCGCGGCGCAGCCGGTGGCCGCCGTAGCCGGTCCCGATGACCGGGAGCGCGACGAGCGGCAGGTCGCGACCCGCCGTCTCGGCAGCGGTGCGGAGACGGTCGGCCGAGTGCTCGACGATCGCGGCGACGGCCCGGCGGGCGGCGTCTCCGACGCCGTCGGGCGTGGTGGCGATGGTGTCGAGGAACCAGACCTCTGGCTGGTGCTTGGCGCTACGGCGGGACGTTCGCGCGGGGAGGGCTGCGCCCTGCCCCCAGCCGCCCGGCTTGACCTGGCTCCAGGTGGTCGCCGGCTCCAGGCCGGCCGCGTCGCGCCACCAGCGCTCGACGTGGAACGCCGCATCGGTCGGGATGACGAAGGCGTCGGCGCTCAGCGCCTCGAGGCGGCCGTTGACGACGAAGAGGTGTCCCTCGGTCATCAGGCGGCTTCTGCGTCAGTGGTGGGGTTGAGATAGCGGTAGTGCATCCACACGACGACGTCGAAGACACGCAGCGCCGAGATGTCGTCGCCGATGCCGGCCTCGTCGCGGAGGGAGAGGAGGTGGCGGTGGAGCGCGCGGCCGTCGGCGCGCAGCGCTGCGCGAAGTGCTTCCCAGAACGAGGCGGAGGGCGTGACCGCCGCCTGCACGACGGTGTCGTAGACCGGGATGAGGCGCGGACGTTTGCGCGCCAGGAGCTTGCCCGCCGTGACCCAGCCGATGCCGCGGACGTCGCGCAACGTCGCCCACAGGCGGTTCGGGGCCCAGTCGTCGGGGATCGACTCCACGTCGACGAGCTCGAGGTCGTGAGGGATCTCGGCGAGCAGGCTCGCGAACTCGTCCGCACGAGACTCGAGGAGCTGGATCGCTCCGTGAGGTGGCACGTTCACCGACAGGAGCGAGACGGCGACGAGGTCGTCCGCAGTGAACCGGTCGGCGACGTCCGGGCGGTCACCTCCACCCGCCAGGCGCTCGAAGCGTGAGCCCGCCCAGCCAGACGTCCCGTCGACGGGACCGAAGTACCGGCGGAGGTGCTCGACGGCCTGGGCACGGGAACCGGGCGTCAGGATCTTCGGGACGTTCAGCGTCGAGGTCACGCGGCCACAGTAGGTGCGACCTCGTGCCCGTCCGCGTCCACCGTGCGGGTGAAAACTGCGTGCACCTCTTGCGCATGTGCAGTTACTGCACATAGCCTGATCGCATGACCTCGACCCCGGCGCGACAGCCCCGCCCTCGCCTCGACGCCGTCCGTGCGGCGCTCGACGAGGCGACGAGGGCTGCGCCGGGACAGGCGGTCGAGCCGCTCGCCCGGGCTCGTGGATTCCTCGACGCCGCACTCGATGAGGCCATGGCCGAGTCGCTGCTCGCCGGGGCGTCGATGCGGTCCGTCGCGGAGGAGGCGGGCGTCGCGCCCAACACCGTGCCGCCTCGGCTCGGTCGGACCGAGTCGCTCGGCGGCTACTCCGGTCCGGACGGCCGCGTCTCGGCCGAGGGCGTCACTCGCGCCCGCTACGACCGCGAGCGCGGCACCCCGCCGCCGGCCGCGCCGTCGTCCACGGAACCGTTGCGGTTCCGCCGACGCCGCAGCTGAGCCAGCGCCACTCTCCAGGACCCAGACCAGCAGCACGACGAAGGGAACCGCCATGCCCGACAACGCCCTCACCCACCTCGCCATGCTGCTCGACCGGTCCGGTTCGATGCAGGCGATCAAGACGGCCACCGAGCAGGGCTTCGACCTGTTCCTCTCCGAGCAGCGCGAGGCGCCGGGGCGCTGCACGGTCACGCTCGCGCAGTTCGACAACGAGTACGAGGAGGTCTACACCGACCTCGACATCCGTCAGGTCCCGCGGCTCGACCTGCGGCCGCGCGGCATGACGGCGCTGCTCGACTCGATAGGCCGGCTCGTCCAGACGACCGCGCTGCGCATCGCGCAGCTGCCGGAGGAGCAGCGCCCGGGCGCGGTGATCGTCGGCATCATGACCGACGGCATGGAGAACGCGTCGAAGGAGTTCACGCACGCCGCGATCAAGGCGCTCGTCACCGAGCGCGAGGAGACGTTCGGATGGACGTTCCTCTACATGGGCGCAAACCAGGACGCCATTGAGGTCGGCGAGTCGATCGGCGTCAAGCGCGAGCGCTCGCTCACCTACGACACGGCGAACGTCGATCAGGCCTACGCCGCGACGTCGCGCAGCATGGCCGCGATGCGCGGCGCTGTGTGGGCGGGGGCGGCCCCCGCCGCAGCGCGCGACCAGCACGCCGGGTACACGGAGGCGGAGCGGCTCAGCGCGGCCGCACCCCGAGGTGCGGCGCGTCGCGGTGGTGAGGGGACCAAGACGTCGCCGTTCTCCGAGCTCGAGCTGCTCGCGCACCTGCGCAGCTGGCTCACCACCGGAGAGACGACCGTCGCCGACGTCACGAGCTACGGCGGCAGCGCGGCACTGCACGCGGTGCTCGGCGGTGTCCCGGTGTTCATCAACGCCGACAGCTCGCGCGCGGCCGTGCAAGAGCTCATCGACGACGCAGCCCGCGGTCCGGTCCGATGGTCGGCCCTCGCCAACCGGTCCGGCACGCTCAACAAGGTAACCTTCCGGCCCGACGGCGCCAGCGTCCCTGGCTTCTATTGCTACACCAGCGAGGTGCAGCGCACCGCCGGTCCGCTAGGCGCGGTCGCAAACCGCCGTTGAGCGCCTGACGGCGCGACGCGGGTTAAGCTCACGGCGAGTCGAGGAGGAGATTGCCGTGGAGCGGTCCGTCTGGAGCTGTTACTCCAAGGTGTTTGCGACCAGCGACGACGCGCTGTATGAGGACCGATTTGGCGAGCGATACGAGTACGACTCGAACGTCGTGAACAGCTCTCGAATCCGCGAAGGGGATATTCTCCTCATTCGCGATGCCCAGTTGATCTTCGGCTTCGGGGTCGTCGACCGCATCGACGCTTCCCAGGGCGAGAAATTGATGCAGCGGTGCCCTCAGTGCTCCCGTGCGGCCGTGTCCCGACGGAAGGCAGTGATTCCGGAGTATCGCTGCCTCAAGTGCAAGGCCGAGTTTGATGAGCCACTCGTCCAGCCGTCCATCGTGACCAAGTTTGTCGCACACTACGGGCGATGGTGGGTCCCACTTCCCTCGCCCGCACCTGTGCGCCGGTTGCTCGAAATTTACGCTCAGCAGGACCGGCAGAATGCCATACGGCGGCTCGATGCGATTGAGGCAGAACATCTCATCGGACAGCTTGCTGGCGTTGACGGGCAGTTCTTCGTTCAGATCTCCCACGCGGTCGGGCCGCTCGAAGGCGGCTTCATAGAATCCGTGGCGAAGGTGCGGCGAGGCCAGGCGCGGTTCCGGCAGGGCCTCGTCGACCGTTTTGGCACGGTGTGCGCGGTAACTGGTCCGCAGCCCGATCAGATACTGGACGCAGCTCATCTGTACTCGTACGCGAACGCGCCGCATCACGATCCGAATGGTGGACTGCTCCTCCGGGCGGACGTTCATCGGCTCTTCGACCGACTCGTGCTGACGATCGACCCGAAGACTTGGCGTGCGCGTGTCGATCCCGCCCTGGTCGATCGCTTCGCGCTCTTGCGCGACCTGGCAGATCGAGAGCTGGTGCTCGACCAAGCAAAGCGGCCGCGAATCGATCTCGTTCATGGCCACTTCGACCTGGCGACACGGGCCTGGAAGGATCGCCGCGTGGTGTGAACCGGCCTTGCTCGATCGGGTCCGGTGAAGCCGACGCGAGCCGGGCGTACGCCGAGGGGCCCCCGTAGATTCGATGCACCCGACAGGGTTTCGAATTCACCGTGACGTCGGTGGAGTCGGGCGTGCCGAGTGTCGGGGACGAGTTCCTCAACGAGCAGGCGCAGGGTCGGTAGGTGGTGGTGCACATGACGGCGACGAACATCGGCGACGAGGCGCAGGTGTTCGACGGGTCGAGCCAGGAGCTCACCGACACCGTCGGCCGCACGCACTCTTCCGACGGCAGCGCGGCGATCTACCTCGGGAACGCAAACAGCTTCCTCACCGACATCAACCCCGGGAACTCCGTCGTCGCGCAGCCGGTTGAGGCTGTACCCCCGCACGTACACCGGGTCATCGACGTGCAGCACGCCGAGCTCGGGCGACGCCTCCGCGTAGAAGAGGGGACCGTCGTGTTCGACATCCCTGCCGACGCCGTGCCGGCGTCGATCGACCTGCACGACTCGTTCCTCTCGGGCGGCGTCGAGGTCGCGCTGGGCTGACGTCCCGGCGAGGAGGCTCTGCAGCACCGAGCCGGGGCGACGTCCGCGTCGACCCCGGAACCCGTGCGCGCCAGGATGGTCCGGTGCCTCCCCACAGCCCCGACGACCGCCCGACGCCGCCCTACCCGCGCCCCACGCCGGCCGAGCTCGCCGCCGCGCGCGATCGCGAGATCGACGACTGGCTGCGCGACGACCTGGACGTGCTGTTCTGCGGCATCAACCCGGGCCTGTACTCCGCGGCCGTGGGGCTGCCGTTCGCCAACCCGGGCACCCGGTTCTGGAAGGCGATGCACACGGCCGGCTTCACCGACCGCGTGCTCGGCCCGTGGGAGCGCGACGCGTTCCTCGACGCTGGCCTCGGCATGACGAACGTCGTGCGTCGCGCGACGGCGCGCGCGGACGAGCTTGCGCCCGAGGAGATCGTCGACGGCGGTCGTCGGCTCGTGCAGACGGCCGAGACGTGGCGCCCGCGCTGGGTCGCGGTGCTCGGGCTGGGCGCGTACCGCACGGCGTTCGGCGACCGCCGCGCGACGACCGGCCCTCAGGAGCGGCGCATCGGCCCGGCGCGCGTGTGGCTGCTGCCCAACCCCAGCGGGCTCAACGCGCACCACACCGTCGGGACGCTCGGCGCGGCGTACGCGGAGCTGCGCAAGGCGGCGGGGCTGCCGGACCGCCGTCGGGCCTGACGCCGCGCCCCTGGCGGGGCCGACCAAGCGGCTCCACCAGCCCCCCGACCTGCCGGACCGGAGCGCGCGCGAGCGCGACAGGCCGTGCCTACCGTCGACAGCATGGACGCCCAGGGAACCGCTCAGGAGTTCTTCGATCGCTACACGCGCGCGCTGCTGGACCGCGACGAGGAGGCGCTCGCCGACCTGTACGCCGTGCCGGCGCTCATCGCGTTCCCCCAGCAGTCGCTCGCGGTGGCCGACCGCTCGCAGACCGCCGCCTTCTTCTCCTCGGCCTTCAGCCAGTACGAGGGCGTCGAGAACACCAGCGCAGACATCGAGGTGATCGCGGAGGCCCCGCACAGCATCTGGGCGGACGTCACGTGGCACCACGACAACGACCTCACCGAACGGTTCGTCTACCAGCTCCTCGACACGGGCGACCGCTGGCAGATCGGCGTCCTCACGCCGCTGCCCACCGACTGACGGTTTTCCTCACGCCTCGCCCGGCGTCGGCGGCCGCCAGCCCATGACGCCGTCGAGCGCGCGCGTCCCGAGCGACGCGGCCCAGGTCCCGGCCGCTCGCGCCCCGAGGTCGCGGGCGCCGGTCAGCACGGGCGACGTCCACCGCGTCGGGACGGCGACCTGCGCGGACAGCCTCATGACCTTCTCGACCCGCGGCCGGCGCTCGGCCGACCACGCCTGCAGCGCCGACGCGACGTCGAGCCCGCCGGACCGGCGCGCCACGGTCGCCGACGCCGGCACCCGGACGCCCAGCACGACCGCGTCCTCGAGCGCTTGGCACCCGCCCTGCCCGACGTTCGGCAGCATCGCGTGCGCTGCGTCGCCGACGAGTGCGACGCGACCGGTCGCGAGCGTCGCCGGGGGAGCGGGCAGGCAGCGGAGCGCGTGCCGCAGCGTCTGCGCGGGGTCGACGGACGCGAGCAGCTCCGGGATCGGCTCGTGCCAGTCGGCGAGGCGCTCGCGGAGTTCCTCGAAGGTCTCGGGCACGTCCGCCGCGTCGGCGACCGAGACGTAGGAGTACACCCGACCGTCGGCGAGCGGCACGATCCCGACGACGATCCCGCGCCCCCAGGTCTCGCCCCCGACGATGTCCGTTCGGGCCGGCGCGACGAGCCGCCACGCCGTCGACCCGCCGTGCACGGGCCGCGGCGCGTCTGGCCACCACCGCGTCCGGGTGGGGGAGTCGATGCCGTCCGCCGCGACCACGAGGTCGGCCTCGACCTCCTCGCCCGACGCCGCGGCGTCGGGCGCGTCCGTCCCCGCTGGCCCCGCGCCGTCGGCCACGTCTCCTCCCGCGGGACCCCCGACGTCGGGCACGTCACCGTCGACCGACCTCGCGGCGTCGGACACCAGGACCACCGCGGGCCGCCCGCCGTCCCCCGCGCGCACGACGGCGGCGCTCGCCCCGAGCCGCAGCGCGCCGTCGGGCAGGGCGTCCGCGAGCATGCCGACGAGCTGCGCGCGGTGCAGGACGAGCGTCTGGTCGCCGAACCGCGCGCCGGCATCCGCCGTGTCCGCGCGCACGAGCCACCGGCCGTCGGGGCGGCGCATGCCGACCTCGCCCTGGAGGGTCGACAGCTCGCGCAAAGCGTCGCCGAGGCCGAGCGCGCCGAGTGCGCGCACCGCGTTCGGCGCGACGGCGATCCCCGCGCCGACGGGCTCGAGCGACGTCGCGCGCTCCAGCACCGTGACGTCCCAGCCGCAGCGTGCGAGCGCGACCCCGGACGAGAGTCCACCGATGCCGCCGCCGATCACGACGGCCCGCGCGGTCACCGTCGTCCGTCCTGAGGTGCAGTCACCCGCAGACCGTATCGCCGCCACGGCGCCTCCACCCTGACTCCGTCGGTGGTCGATCGTGCAGTGTTGGCTCTTGCCCGAATGTGTTGACTCGTGTGCGTTCGCCAGGGACACTCAGATTCCCAGGGACGACGCTGCCCCGGGGACACCGCCCCTCACCGTCGAGAGGACACCGATGAGGCCACGCGCCCGGTCCACCCGTTCCCTGCCCTCGCTCGCCGCGCTCGCGACGAGCGCTCTCGTCGCGCTCGGCCTCGTCGCGTCCGCGACGACCGCCACCGCGGCCGCCCCCAGTACCGCGACCACAGGTCCCGTCGCCGCGCAGGCCGCTGCCGACGCGGCGCCCGTGATCGAGCCCGTGATCGACGACAACTTCCCCGATCCCGACATCCTGCTCGTCGACGGCGTCTACCACGCGTACGCGACGAACTCCGACGGCGACAACGTCCAGCACCGGACGTCGACGGACCTCGTGACGTGGACCGAGCAGCCCGACGCCGCGCCCGAGCTCGGCGCCTGGGTGGGGGAGTGCAGCTTCAGCCCCGGCGGCGCGACGGACCGGTGCGTCTGGGCGCCCGAGGTCGCCGCGGTCGAGGGCGGCTACGCGCTCTACTACACGGCGCGCGACGCGACGACGGTGCGCCAGTGCATCGGCCTCGCGCTGTCCGACACCCCGGACGGGCCGTTCGTGCCCGTCGGCGACGACCCGATCGTCTGCCCCAACGGCGAGGACGGCACGCAGGACCTCGGCGGCGCGATCGACGCCGGCACGTTCCACGACGGCGACCAGCTGTGGCTGCTGTGGAAGGCCGACGGCAACTGCTGCACGGGCAAGACGGCGATCATCTACGCCCAGCCGCTCTCGGCCGACGGCACGACGCTCACCGGCCCGGCGACGGAGCTCATCCGGGTCGACCTCGCGAACGAGGGCCGCGTCGTCGAGGCGCCGACGATCGTCGAGCGCGACGGCACGTACTACCTCATCTACTCCGCCAACGACTTCTACGGCGGCGCCTACCGGACGGCCTACGCGACGTCGGACAGCGTGACCGGGCCCTACACCAAGGCCACCACCGAGCTCATGACGAGCGACCGCTTCCGGGGCGACGTGCGCGGCCCGGGCGGCCAGGACGTCGTGACGACGCCCGACGGTGGCACCGCGATCGTCTTCCACGGCTGGAACGAGGCGTTCACGTACCGCGCGATGTACCTCAGCGACCTGGAGTGGTCGGAGGACGGCGTGCCGTCGGTCGCCGCGGCGTCCGACCGGTACCAGGCGGAGGACGGCGTCGTGACGAACGCGCGTGTCGTGCAGGACGGCAGCGCGTCGGGACTCGCGAAGGTCGGCGGGCTCGACTTCGCGGACAGCTCGGTCTCGGTCGAGGTCTACGCCGAGGAGGCCGGCCCGGCCCTGCTGGGCGTCCGGTACGCGAACGGCTCGACGGTCGGCGCCGAGCGCGTCCCGTCGACCCACACGATGACGGTCAACGGTGAGGACGCCGGGACCGTGACGTTCGCGCACACGACGTGGGGCAACTGGCAGACGGTCGAGCACGTCGCCGAGCTGGACGCCGGCTGGAACACCGTCACGCTGACCCGGGCCACGTTCTTCGCCGAGATCGACGCGATCGACGTGTTCCCCGTCCTCGACGAGCCGCGGACCGTCGTCCCGCCGGTGATCCCCGACGACGCGGTGCGGTACGAGTTCGAGGACGGCGTGATCGTGCGCGGCTCGGTGGGCACCGCTGCGGGCGCGTCGGGCGGGGAGAAGGTCGGCGGCCTCGACTTCGCCGACAGCTCCGTGACGCTGCAGGTTCAGGCCGAGGAGGCCGGGCCGTACACGCTCGCCGTGCGGTTCGCGAACGGGTCGGAGCGCGGCGGGTACACGCTGTCGTCGACCGACCGCGTCACCGTCAACGGCGAGGACGCCGGGGTCGTCACCTTCCCGCACACGACGTGGGGCAACTGGCAGAGCGTCGAGCACGACGTCGAGCTCCAGGCCGGCCTCAACACCGTGACCTTCACGCGCGGCAGCTGGTACACCGAGCTCGATGCGCTGGACGTCTACCCGCGCGAGGAGCCGCCGACGGAGATCGACGTCGCGGTGACCGCGCAGACCCGCTGCCTCGGCAACGCGGCCTTCGTCGCGGTGCGGGCGACCAACGACGGCGACGAGGCGCTCGCGCTGACGCTCTCGACGCCGTTCGGCGAGAAGAGCTTCGCCCAGGTGGAGCCCGGAAAGAACGCGTACCAGTCCTTCAAGGTGCGCGGCACGGCGGCGGCGGGGGAGGCCACGGTCACCGCGACCGCCCCGGACGGGATGACGCAGACGTTCACCGCGGCCTTCGACGCGCCGAGCTGCGGCGCCTGACGCCGTCGACGAGCACTACCCGCGAGCCCGGCGGCCCCTCACGACGAGGGCCGCCGGGCTCGTCCGTGCCCACGGGGCGTGTCGCGTCGTCGGACGGGCGGGCGTTGCGCTGCTGGACGTCGCGCTGCTGGATGCCGAGCTAGTGGGCGCCGCGACGGTGGGCGCTGCGGCGCCGGGGGACCGGTACGCGGTCGAGGTCCTGCGCGACGGTGAGGTCGCCGTCGAACACGGTGCGGGCCTCGCGCTCGAACGCGCGCGGGTCGGTGTAGCGCTGCGAGAAGTGCGTGAGGACGAGGTGCCGCACGCCGGCGTCGGCGGCGACCTTCGCCGCCTGGAACGCCGTGAGATGGCCCCAGCGCTCGGCCTGGTCGAGGTCGCGGTCGAGGAACGTCGACTCGATGACGAGCAGGTCGACGCCCTCCGCGAGCTCGAGCACGGCGTCGCACAGGCGCGTGTCCATGACGAACGCGAACGACTGGCCGGGGCGTGGCGCGCTCACATCGTCCAGGGTGACGGTCCGGCCGTCGGGCGCGGTGACGACGCCGTCGCGCTGCAGCTGCCCGACGACCGGCCCCGCCAGACCGTGCCGCGCCAGGAGGGTGGGGTCGAGGCTGCGGCCGTCGGGCTCGTCGAGCCGGTACCCGACCGCCTCGAGCGTGTGGTCGAGGCGGCGGTGGCTCAGCGTGAAGCCGGGGTCGGGCCGGTCGGGGGACGGCGGGATCGTGCCGTCGGTCGTCAGCGGCTGCTCGAGGAGGTGGCCGCGGCGGTGGTGCGCCGACGCGTCGAGCAGGTGGTCGACCCACCGCTGTCCCGACGCCGGGTACGACACCGGGATGGTGTGCCGCACCCCGTCACCGCTGATGCGCTGCGCGACGCCCGCGAGCCCGAGGCTGTGGTCGCCGTGCAGGTGCGTGATCGCGATGCGCGTGAGGTCCGTCGCGGAGACGCCCGCGAACGTCATCTGCCGCTGCGTCCCCTCGCCGGGGTCGAAGAGGATCGCCTCGTCGTCCCAGAAAAGCACGTACCCGTTGTGGTTCCGCGTCCGGGTCGGAACCATGCTGGCCGTCCCCAGCACCACGAGCTCCCTGCGCGACATGCCGACAGGCTGCCACGCCCCGCCGTTGTCCACAGAACGAGAAGGCGGGTTCCACGGGACGTCCTAGTTCGCTAGGTTCTGGGGCAGTTCGTGCGGCGTCGCCCGGATCCGGGCGCGCAGGGGGTCTCAGGGGGTTGCATGCGTCTCGCGTCAGGATCGTCGTCCCGTGCCCGACGGCGCGTGCTCGGCCTTGGTGTCGTCGTCGCCGTGGGGATGCTGGTCGCCGGGTGCACCGGTGAGGAACCCGTCGAGCCCGAGCCGTCGACGAGCACGGCCGAGGAGTCGGCGGAGCCGACCGAAGAGCCAGAGCCCTCACCGACCGAGACCGGCCCGGTGAAGCCGGAGCGTCCGGCGGCGATGGAGCAGAAGGACGCCGAGGGCGCGGCGGCTGCCGCGGAGTACTTCATCGAGCTTTATCCGTACGTGATGGCGACTGGTGACACAGCTGAGTGGCAGGCAATGTCCCTCGAAACTTGTGAGCCGTGCTCGGGCTTCATCGACCAGGCCAGCACGATTGCCAGTCGGGGTGACGTTTTCGAGGGAGGTAAAATTTCGGTCGATGTCCCGGAGCCAAATCGATACATGCGCGACGAGATCACTGGCATCGTTCCCTTGGACGTGCAGTACAGCCAAGAGCCGATGAGGATTCTGAGTTCCTCTGGGAAGGAGCTCTTCTCGTCCCAGCGCACCTCTAATGAGCGGCGTGTTGAGGTGGGGCTCCGGGACGGGGAGTGGGTTGTTGTGACAATCGCGGAGATGCCGGCGTGACGACTCCGGATGTGCGCCGCCGGAATCTAAGGCTCAAGCACCTCGCCGCAGTTTCACTTGCCGCCGCCTTCGTCCACTCTGGCCCTGGATCGGCAATTGCGCTAACGCCTGATTACACGGACTTCACCAGTGAGTCCAAGGGCGGCGCAATCCACACGGAGGCTGTCAGGGAGGCGACTCGCGGTGGTGGTGTCTTTGTCCCAGCGGGGGCTGAGGACCCGGTCGACCGCTACTTCTCTGCAACGCCGGCGCTGTGCGCACTCGTCAACAACCTCGACGGTCCGTCGACGCGCTACGACTTCGCGTGCACCGAGGGCGAGCAGCTCGCCTACGAGGGCATCGAGTGCGGGCCGGACGAGTTCGCCGAGGGTGCGTTGTTCCGCGAGGTCCGGCAGCCCGACGGCTCCTGGGGGCCGCCCGAGCTCGTCGGTGACGAGGGCTGCATCACGCCCGCCGACCTTCTCGCAGAGGCGGAGCGCGAGTTCGCGACGCTGCCGATCACGCCGTCGTCGATCGTCGTGCAGCCGCCTGACGGCTGGACGCTCGTCAACGTCCCGACCATCACGTACACCGACTCCGCGGAGCAGACGTTCGACACCACGCTGCTCGGCATCCCCGTGCAGATCCGCGCGACGCCCGAGTCGTTCGCGTGGGACTACGCCGACGGCAGCGCGCCGCTCGTCACGTCCGACCCCGGCGGGCCGTACCCGGACCACACCGTGCACCACACCTACGAGCAGCCGGTCGAGTCGCTGACGATCGGGCTGACGACGTCGTGGACCGGGCAGTTCCGCATCGCTGGCTCACCGACGTGGACGGACGTACCGGGCACCGCGACGACGGCGAGCGCGGCCGAGCCGCTCCAGGTCTACGAGGCGCGTTCGCGCCTCGTCACGGACCCCGTCGGCTGACGGGTACCCCCACGACCGGCCAACGCGCCACCCGAGACATCCGCCGACGCCCACGGAACACCGGTCGGCACGCTCCCAGCGCCCCTTCGCGCCTTCGCAGCGCTTCTCCGAACCCACCCAACGCCTCTTCGAAGCCTCCCAGCACCGCGTCGGCGCCCTCTCCGCGCCGCCGTGTTCGCCCCTTTCGTCGCGCCGCCTGTCGAGGCGTGCGCGGGTTCCGGACCATAGGGTGGCGGTACCCCACGAACCGGAGAATCATGCGCCTGCTGCTCGTCCGTCACGGACAGACCCCGTCCAACGTCGCCGGTCTGCTCGACACCGGCCACCCCGGCCCCGGGCTCACGGCGCTGGGCGCGCGCCAGGCCGCGGCGCTCCCGGACGCGCTGGCGGAGCGCGTCATCGACGGCATCGCCGTCTCGACCCTCGTCCGCACGCACCAGACCGCGTCGCCGCTGGCCGAGCACCGTCAGCTCGAACCGCTCGAGCTCGACGGTTTCCGCGAGGTGGAGGCCGGTGACCTGGAGATGTCCGACCGGCACGAGGACCACCTGCTCTACCTCGAGACGGTCTTCGCGTGGGGTGGTGGCAACCTCACCCGACGGATGCCCGGGGGCCCGTACGGGACGGAGTTCGTGGCGCGCTTCGACGACGCCGTGGCGAAGGTCGCGTCGGCCGGCTGGCAGACCGCGGTCGTCGTCTCGCACGGTGCCGCCATCCGCTCGTGGACGAGCATCCGTGCCGAGGGCGTCGACCTGCACGCCATGGCCTACACGCCGCTCGAGAACACGGGCCTCGTCGAGGTCGAGGGCGACCCCGAGAACGGCTGGCGCTACGTCGGGATGAGCGCCGGCCCGCTCGGCGGCCACGTCCTGGCGGACGAGCTCGCCGACGACCCGACCGGCGAGTCCGTCGCCGAGGAGCGCGCCGACGCCGACTCCTGACGGCGCCGCGACCACCTCCACCTCTCGGCACCCCGACCCTCATTCATATCGCACGAACGCAGCGATCGTCACGACGATGACATACGCTCGACGGCATGGCTGACGCATCGACGCCCCTCGGCGGGGGCTCGTCCACGACCTCGAACGAGCGCGCCCTCGAGCCCGACATCGTCACCGACCTGCGCGAGCGCATGACGTACGGGTCGTACCTGCACCTCGACACCCTGCTCGCGGCGCAGGAGCCCACCAGCGCGCCGGCGCACCACGACGAGATGCTGTTCATCGTCCAGCACCAGACCACCGAGCTGTGGCTCAAGCTCGTGCTCCACGAGCTCGTCTCGGCGCGCGACCTCCTGGCCGCCGACGAGCTCCAGGCCGCCCTCAAGCGCGTCGCCCGCGTCAAGCACATCCAGCGCACGCTCACCGAGCAGTGGTCCGTCCTCGCGACGCTCACCCCGAGCGAGTACGCCGAGTTCCGCGGTTTCCTCGGCAACGCGTCGGGCTTCCAGTCGTGGCAGTACCGCGCGGTCGAGTTCCTCCTCGGCAACAAGAACGCGGGGATGCTCCAGGTGTTCGCGTCCGAGCCCGCCGCGCACGCCGAGCTCTCCCGGCTCCTCACCGAGCCGAGCGTCTACGACGAGTTCCTCCGCTATCTCGCGCGCCACGGTCACGACGTCCCCGCGCACGTCCTCGACCGCGACGTCACGCACGCGCACGTGCTCGACGACGACCTCGTCGAGGTGTTCCGGCGCATCTACGACGACCCCGACACCCACTGGTCCGCCTACGAGACGTGCGAGGAGCTCGTGGACCTGGAGGACAACTTCCAGCTCTGGCGTTTCCGCCACATGAAGACGGTCCTGCGCATCATCGGCACCAAGCGCGGCACGGGCGGGTCCAGCGGCGTCGGCTTCCTCCAGAAGGCCCTCGACCTCACGTTCTTCCCCGAGCTCTTCGCCGTCCGCATTGAGATCGGCGCCGCGCGGCCGTCCGGCGCATGACGCACCGGCCCGTGCACGACGGCGCCCGCCTCGTCACCGTCGACGCCTCCTGGTTCCCCGGTCGTCCGCCCACGGGCCCGACGGCGTTCCTCGCCACCGCGTCCGGCCTCGGCCCCGGGAGCGGTGCCGCGGGTGAACCGCTGCACCTGCCGGGTACGCTCCTGCCTCCGTTCACGGACGCCCACGTCCACCTCGGGCTCGTCGACGCGACCGAGCTCGTCGCGCACGGCGTCGCCGCCGTGCACGACCTCGGCTGGATCCCCGACGTCGCGGCCGTGTGGGCACGCCCCACGGCACCGCCCGCCGCACGGCTGCCGCACGTCGTGTTCGCCGGCGCGTTCCTCACCGCGCCGGGCGGATACCCGTCCGACCGGGCGTGGGCGCCCGACGGCTCGGTCGCGCAGATCGCGTCGCCCGAGGAGGCCGTCGCCGCCGTCGACCGGCAGCTCGACGTCGGGGCGTCGTACGTCAAGGTCGTGCTCAACACCGTGGCAGGCCCGGTCCCCGACGACGCGACGCTCGCCGCCGTCGTCGGCCGCGCCCACGAGCGCGGGGTCCCGGTCGTCGCGCACACCGAGGGCCCGGGACAGGCGGCGCGCGCGTTCGAGGCCCGCGTGGACCGGCTCGCGCACGCCCCGTTCTCCGAGCGCCTGTCCGACGACCTCATCGCCGCCATGGCTCGCCCCGGCCCGCTCCCGGCGCGTGGCTCGGCGCGGCGTCGAACACGTCATGAAGAACCGAATGGCCCCGAGAACGACCTTCAGGTCGTGTTCGGCGAGGCGCGGGCGAGCCGCATGACCTGGGTGAGCACGCTGGACATCCACGGCTGGGGCGCACCGACGCCCGAGCGGGACGTCGCGGCCGACAACGTCCGGCGCTTCGTCGCTGCGGGCGGCTCGGTCGTCTACGGCACGGACCTCGGCAACGGACCGCTGCCGCTCGGCGTGAACCCGCGCGAGCTCGCCGCGCTCGCCGCCGCCGGTCTCGGCGCCGACGCGCTGCTGCGGGCGCTGACCTCCGGGCTGCCGTCGTCCGGAGCGGTCACCTACGTCCCCGGACCCCCGGTGGAGGACCTTGCACGGCTCCACCTGCTCGACGGCCCCGACGAGCTCGCCCAGATCACGCGCTGGCTCACCGGCGCGACGACCCTGCACCTGGCCGACGTGCTGCACCCGCGGTTCGCCCCGCCGTCGGGCACGACCACCCGGAAGGACCAGCCATGAGCCCCACCACCGCGTCCCGCGACGACCACGCCGACCCGTCCGACGCGCCGACCGGAGCCGTCGACCGTGCCGCAGCGCGTGCCGCGCGGGCTCGCGACCTCGACGCCGCCGACCCGCTCGCACGGTACGTCGACGCGTTCGTCCCGTCCGACGACGTGGTCGCGTACCTCGACGGCAACTCGCTCGGCCGCCCCACGCGCGCCTCCGCGGAGCGTCTCGCGCGGTTCGCGACGGAGCAGTGGGGCGCGCGGCTCATCCGCGGCTGGGACGAGGAGTGGTACGAGCTGCCGCTGACGGTCGGCGACCGGATCGGTGCCGCGGCGCTCGGCGCGGCAGCGGGCCAGACGTTCGTCGCGGACTCCACGACGGTCGTCCTCTACAAGCTCGTGCGCGCGGCGCTCGCGGCCCCGCAGGTCGCCGGGCGCGACGAGATCGTCCTCGACTCCGGCAACTTCCCGACCGACCGCTACGTCCTCGAGGGCGTGGCGCGCGAGCACGGGGCGTCGTTGCGTTGGATCGAGCCGGACCACGACGCCGGTGTCACCCCTGACGAGGTCGGCGCGGTGCTCTCCGACCGCACCGCGCTCGTGGTGCTGAGCCACGTCGCGTACCGGTCCGGGTACGTGAGCGACGCGGCCGAGATCACGCGCCGCGCGCACGACGCCGGCGCGCTCGTCCTGTGGGACCTGTGCCACTCCGCAGGAGCGGTGCCCGTCGCGCTCGACGCGTGGGACGTCGACCTCGCCGTGGGCTGCACCTACAAGTACCTCAACGGCGGGCCGGGTGCGCCCGCGTTCGGGTACGTGCGCGCCGACCTGCAGGAGACCGTGACCCAGCCGATCCAGGGCTGGATGGGCAGCGCGGCGCCGTTCGAGATGGGACCGGGGTACGCCCCGCACCCGGGCGCGCGCGGCTTCCTCAGCGGCACGCCGGCGATCGTGGGGATGCTCGCGATGCAGGACATGGTCGACCTGGTCGCCGACGCCGGCATGGACGCGATCCGCGCCAAGTCGGTCGCGCTCACCGAGCACGCGCTCGACCTCGTCGACGAGCTGCTCGTGCCGCTCGGCGCGCGCGTGGCGTCCCCGCGCGACGCCGCTCGGCGCGGCAGCCACGTCACCGTCGACCACGACGCGTTCGAGGCGACGCTGCCGCTGCTGTGGTCTCGCGGCGTCATCCCGGACTTCCGCCGGCCGAACGGCCTGCGCCTCGGGCTCTCGCCGCTGTCGACGTCGTTCGACGAGGTGCGCATCGGCGTCGAGGCCGTGCGCGACGCGCTCGTCGAGGTGACGTCGGGCGCGGTCCCCGCCCAGCGCCTGGCCGACGACGCGCCCGACGCGCCGACGCCGTGAGCACCACGACCGACACCGGCCCCGTGAGCCCGACACCCGAGCGCGACCTCATGAGCCCGGCACCTGGGCGCGGCGCCGTGGTCCTCGACGACCTCGACGCCCGTCCGGGCAGCGCGACGTCGCTGCTGCGCACGGTCGTCGGGCTCTCCGTGCGGGACCTCGGCGGCCGGGTCGCGGTCGCGGACCTCGTCGAGCTCCTCGACGCCGTGGGCGTCCCGGCGGCGGGAGCGCGCAGCGCGATCTCGCGCGTCAAGGCCAAGGGGCTGCTCGTCGCGGAGGACGTCGACGGTCGGCCGGGATACCGGCTCGCACCCGGGGCCGACGCGATGCTCGCGCGCGGCGACCGCCGCATCTTCGCCTACCGGCAGCAGGCCGACGACGACGCGTGGCTCCTCGTGTCGTTCTCCGTCCCCGAGGACCGGCGAGCGGCACGCCACCAGCTGCGCCGCCACCTCGCGGGCATCGGGTGCGGGACCGTGGCCGACGCCCTGTGGATCTGCCCGGCCCACCTGGCCGACGAGGTCGAGCAGGTCCTCGTGCACCTCGGTCTGCGCGACGCCGCGACCCTGTTCGTCACCGGGACGCCGCGCACCGCCGGGCCGTTCGCCGATGCCGCGGCGCGCTGGTGGGATCTGGACCGGATCGCCGCGCTGCACCGCGCGTTCCTCGCCCGGCACGGCGACGCGTCCGGCTCGTCCGCACCCGACGGCGCGCGGCCGGGCGTCGCCGTCGCCTCGCCGCGCGACGCCTTCGCCCGCTGGGTGCGCGCCGTCGACGACTGGCGGCCCGTCCCGTACGTGGACCCCGGGCTACCGCCGGGCGCCCTGCCCGCCGACTGGCCGGGGAGGGCGAGCGTCGCGCTGTTCGACGAGCTGCGCGCAGCGCTCGCGGACGCGGCGACGGAGTACGTCCGGGGTCAGACGGCCGTGCCGGGCGCCGCGGCGGGGACGACCCGGGGTCCCGGTCCCGGGACGTCGAGGGTCCGGGGCGCGCGTTAGGTCCACTCGCGGTCGGCGTCCGTGATCGGCCGGAGCACGCGCGCGGGCACCCCTCCGACGACGGTCATCGGCGGCACGTTCCCCGCCACGACGGCTCCCGCGGCGACGACCGACCCACGCCCCACGGTGACGCCCGGCAGGACGACCGCTCCCGTGCCCACCCACACGTCGTCCTCGAGGACGACCGGGGCGGAGAACTGGGTGCCGTCGGGGCGCAGGTCGGGGTGCACCGGGTGACCGGTCGTCGAGATCGTCACGTTCGGCGCGAACATCACGCGGTCGCCCACGGTGATCTCGACGTCGTCGACGAGCGTCAGCCCGAAGTTCGCGTACACGCCGTTCCCGAGGCGCGTCGTGCCGCCGTAGGCCACGCGCAGCGTCGGCTCGATCCACACGTCGTCGCCGACGGCGGCGAACAGCTCGCGCAGCAGCCGCTGCCGCTCCTCGGTCGCGGACGGGCGCGTCGCGTTGAAGTCGTAGGTCAGCTCCGTGGCACGGGCCCGTTCGGCGGCGAGGCCGGCGACACCGTGGTCCGTGTACAGCTCGTGCGCCGCCATGCGGCGGCGGGTCTCACGCTCGTGGTCGTCCACAGGTCTCCTCCGGGGTCGGTGCCGGGTCGGCTCAGGGACCAGCCTCTCGCACGGAGCGCGACGTGTGCGCTCAGGCGGCGTCGTCCGCGTCGGGCAGGACGATCGTCGTCACGACGTCGGTCACCGCCGGCCGCCGCGGCGTCGACCCGAACCCGAAGCGCACCGGCGGGTCGACGGACGTGAGGCTGCCCAGCGGCTCGCCGTCCCACGACGACACGACCTCCTCGAGCGCGTGCACGTCCGTCGCCCCGTAGTGCTCGACCCGCCCGGAACCGGCGCTCCCGCGCGTCCGGACGCCGTGCAGCAGCGCGCGGGCGACCGGGTCGGTCACCGCGGTGAACCGCCGTGAGCCGGACACCCGGTCCGGCACCGCGCGCAGCGCGCGCCCCAGCCCGGTCCGGCGCCCGACGACGAGCCGCGCCTCGAGCGGTCCGGCTACCACGTGCCACGGGGCCGGCCCACGACCGCGGCGCTCGCCCACGGTCGTGCCGTCGCCGACCTCGCCCACGGCCGTGCCGCCGCCGTCCCGGCCCTCGGCCGTCGATCCGGGATCCTCGGCGTCGCGCACCTCGACGGGCACGAGCTCGACCCGGTCGAACGAGTACGTCGAGCCCACGAGGGACGCCACCTCCTCGGACGGGGCGAGCAGGATGCGCTCGCCGTCCGGCCGCTCGACCATGACGTCGGCGAACGCGCCGAACGGCGACCGGTCCCAGCGGCCGAGCACGACGCGCGTCCCGGACGACGTCCCCCAGCCGGCGATCCGGCCGCGGAAGATCAGGGCGCGTCGCACCCGGGCAGCGTAGGACCGCCCGTCCGTGGTCGCCCGTCGGCGGCCGCCGCGCTGGCGAGGGACCGCACGAGGCGAGACGCTCGACGGAGGCGGCGACCGCCGTCGGGCAGCGACCCGGAAGGAGACCGACCGTGCCGAAGACGACGCGCAGCGGCGACGCGAAGGAGTCAGAGATCCCGAGCACGCTCCAGCGCTCGGACGAGAAGGCGCAGCGGACGTACGCGAAGGCGTACGACGCCGCGATGGAGGAGTACGGCGAGGCGGAGCGTGCGGCCCGTGTCGCGTTCGCCGCGCTCAAGCACACGCACGAGAAGGTCGGCGACCACTGGGAGCCGAAGGACGAGAACGGTCCGTCGGACGCGCGCGCCGAGGGCGGCGGCCCGGGCGGGAAGGCCGAGACGGCGGGTGGCGTGGACGCGAACGCGTCGAAGGAGCACCTCCTGGACGTGGCGCGCCGGCTCGACGTCCACGGGCGGTCGACGATGACGAAGGACGAGCTCGTCGAGGCGATCCAGCGCGCCAACGACCGCGAGACCCGCAAGGCCCGCGACGACTGACCCGACAGTCTCCGACGGGGGCATGGTCGGGCACGGTCGGGCACGGTCGGGTCTGCGCTCGTGTCCGACATGGCCGGACGAATCGGCCTGTAGTGGACGTGGGTTTGCTCACACGGGCTCGAGTTCACCCCTGGCCTGACCTGGACGCGCGTCCAGGCCGACCTAGCGTGGGAGCGGGCGATCGCCCCGTCCGCCGAACCCGACCCTCAGGTAGTGATGACCCGCTCCACGCTGTCCTCAGCTCCGTTGTCCCCGTCAACCATCTCGTCCCGTGCCCGACGGCGCACCCGCGCGGCCCTCGTCGCGGGGCTCGCCGCCGCAGCGCTCGTCGTCCCGTCCGCGGGCGCCGTCGCCGTCGCCGCCGTCGAGCCGGTGAACCCCTTCGATCTCGCCGGGGGCTTCAGCGTCTACGCCCGCGGCGACGCGCAGCTCGACAACACGGAGACCGAGGGTGCGGTCGCCGTCGGCGGCGAGCTCGCCGTCCGCGCCGACGGCGGCATGTACGGGATCATCCACCAGGCCGCGGGCACCGCGGACTACTCGATCCCGACCGTCGACGGCGACCCGACGCGGCTCCTCGTCGGCAGCTACGCGCCGACGTCGGGCATGGTCGAGATCTCGAACCACGGCGTCCCCGCGGACAGCGGTCCCGAGCTGGAGGGCTACCTCAAGGTCGTCGGCGACGACCCCGCCTTCGGCACGTACGAGCGCGGCACCTGGACGCGCTACCGGACCGCGGTCGACGGCGCGCCGTCGATCGACGCGACGAACCAGGAATGGCCCGACGGCGCGGCGACCGTCGCGACGCAGGGAGGCTCCGTCGCGGGGTACGTCGAGCAGGGCGCGACCGATCCCGACGTCGTCCGCCAGTGCCTCGCCGACCTCGTCCCCTCCGGCGCGGCGCACGAGCTGACCGTCGTCGAGGACGCCGGCGACCGCGTGGTGCTCTCCGCGCTCGAGCCCGGCCGCCCGAACGTCGTCGACTACGCGGCGATCGCCGGCGCGTACCAGGTCCAGTTCGCCGACGGCGTCCTGCCCTCGGTCGACGCGCCGCTCGTCGTCTCGGTGCCCGCGGGCACGGCGACCGTCAAGGGCAAGGTGTTCGGCGGCTCGGGCGCCGCCGCCCGCTCCGTCCTGTGGGACCTCTCGTCGATCGACGGCGCGGTGACCCTGGACGGTGCCGGGACCCGGGTCGACGGCTCCGTGTACGCACCGTTCGCCGACCTGACCGTGGACGCGGCACCGCTCGACGGCCAGGTCGTCGCGCACGACCTCACGCTCCTCGGCGGCGAGGCGCACGCGTACCTGTTCGCCGGGGCGATCCCGTGCGGGACGACGCCCGTCGAGGAGACGGGCAGCATCACGGTGTCGAAGGTCGTCGACGGCGACGCCGCGAGCAGCGTCCCGGACGGCACGGAGTTCACCGTCGCGTACGTCGTCGGCGGGACGTCGGGCGAGCTGACCGTCCCGGTCGGCGGTTCGCAGACGATCGACGACCTCCCGCTCGGCTCCGAGGTCGTCCTGTCCGAGCCGACGTTCCCGGAGGTCGACGGCGTCGTGTGGGGCGAGCCCGCCTGGGAGGTTGACGGCGAGCTCGTCGAGCCCGGCGCGGACGGTGTGGTGAGCGTCGAGGTGAGCGGTACCGACGGCGTCGAGCTGGTCCTGACGAACACGGCGGGCAGCGAGCCCGCGCCGGACCCGACCCCGGACCCGACCACGGACCCCTCCCCGAGCCCGACGCCGGACCCGACACCGACCACCCCGAACGCGACCGTCACGCCGACGGAGACCCCGACGGAGACCCCGACGGACACGCCGACGGACGAGGGTCTCGCGACGACCGGTGCGCAGACCGTGGGGATCGCCGTGGCCGCCCTCGTGCTCGTCGCGCTCGGCGCGGTGCTCGTCGCGCGCCCTCGCCGGGGCGTCTGACCGGCGACCCGCAACCACCACGAGCCGACGCCGCGTCCCCGCCCGGGGCGCGGCGTCGCGCGTCTCCCGGGGCGGCTACCTGATCGCCGCACGGCGTTCACGGTGAGGACGACTTCGGGACACCGGCCCTTCGTACCGTGACAGCGCTTCCCTCCCCGGGTCCTGCGCTGCCACGGTGGTCCGACGGCCGTCGCTGCCGGGACCCCTGACCTGCGAAGGAACCCATGACCCTGCATGCCTCCCGGCAGCCCGGCGCGCTCACGCGCGCGGCCGCGGCGACGCTCGTCGCGTCGCTCGTCGGCGCCGCCCTCGTCACGAGCAGCATCGCGACGGCCTCGTCAGCGGTCGCGGACGACGAGTCGCTCCTCAGCACGAGCGGCACCACGTGGCGCTACCTCGACGACAACACGAACCCCGCGGGCACCGACGCGGACCAGCGCGTCTGGACGACGACCGCGTTCGACGACTCGGCCTGGACGTCCGGAACCGGCGCGTTCGGTGCCAAGCGCGGGCAGCCCACGGGCATCGGGGCGGCGTTCCCGATCGCGACCCTGCTGACCCAGTACGTCCCCGGCACGACGACGGACGTCCCGACGTTCTTCTTCCGCACCGACGTCGACCTCACCGCGGCCGACCTCGACGGCGTCCCGGCGTTCGAGGGCGAGATCGTCTACGACGACGCCGCGATCGTCTACGTCAACGGCGAGGAGGTCGCGCGCCTCGGCGACGACGCCCGCGAGATCACCGAGAACCTGCAGTACCACGGCAACGGCCGCACGGACCCGGTGACGAGCACGTTCGTCGTCCCGGCGGACGCGTTCGCGGTGGGGGAGAACACGATCTCCGTCGCGCTCTACCAGGACGCCCCGACGAGCTCGGACATCTACCTCGACGTCCGCTCGCTCGTGCCGACGCACGGCGAGGTCCGCGACGTCGCGCTCAACGTCGGCGCGGACGAGACGCAGGCGAACGTCGCGTGGTTCTCGACCCTGCCCGGCGCGGGCGAGGTCCAGTGGGCGCGCGCCGACGAGGCGACCGACGCCGCGGGCGACGTCTCGTGGGAGGGCGCCCGGACGTCGTCGTCCACGGGCGGTGCGTCCGCCGACGGCGCGACGTACCACCACGCCACGATGACCGGTCTGGCGGAGGACTCCTCCTACGTGTACCGCGTGGGCAGCGCGACCTCCGGATGGTCGGAGCCCAGCACGTTCGACACCGGGACCTTCGGGGACGAGTTCTCGTTCCTGTTCGTCGGGGACGCGCAGATCGGCGCGAGCGGCAGCGCGACGAACGACGCCGCGCGCTGGGCCGAGAACCTCGGCACGATGACCGCTCGTCACCCGGACGCGTCGTTCCTCGTCTCCGCGGGGGACCAGGTCGAGCACGCCGGCAGCGCGCAGCAGTACACCGGCTTCCTCGCCCCGCAGCAGATGCGCGAGCTGCGGTTCGCGACGCAGGACGGCAACCACGACACGGCGAGCGCGCTGTACGACCAGCACTTCGCGATGCCGAACCTCTCCGCCGAGCAGCGCCGCGACTACTGGTACGGCTACAACGACGTGCTCGTCGTCGGCATCGACTCGAACGACTGGAGCGACGGCGACCTCGCCGGGCACGAGGCCTTCCTGCGCGACGTGGTCGGCACGCACGGCGACTCCTACGACTGGGTCCTCGTGACGTTCCACCACTCGCTGTACAGCCAGGCGTTCCACTCGCGCGACCGCGACGTCGTCGCGATGCGCGACGCGCTGTCGCCCGTCTTCAGCGAGCTCGGCGTGGACCTGGTGCTCGCCGGTCACGACCACATCTACACCCGGAGCCACCTCATGGAGGGCACGACGCCGGTCGAGCCGGCGACCGGTCCTGCCGTCGGCGACGTGCTCGTCCCCGAGGACGACCAGGTCCTCTACGTGACCGGCAACTCCGCGAGCGGCTCGAAGTACTACGGCTTCGACGGCGAGAAGCCGTGGACCGCGCGCTGGGAGCAGGAGCGCACGCCGAGCTACTCCGACGTCGACGTCACGCCCGAGGCGCTGACGATCACGACGTACGAGACCGCGTCCGAGCGCGTCATGGACCAGGTCACGCTGCAGCGCGCCCCGCAGGGTCCCCGCCTCGTCGAGATCACCGCCCAGTCCCGCTGCCTCGCGGGCACGGCCTACGTCGCGGTCCGCGCGACGAACGGCGAGGACGTGCCGGTCGACGTCACGCTCGCGACGCCGTACGGCACCCGTTCCTCCGCGGGCGTCGCACCCGGCCGGGCGGCGTACCAGTCCTTCTCGACGCGCGCCACGTCGGTCGACGCGGGCACGGTCACGGTCACGGGGGCGCTGCCCGACGGCGGAGCCTCCCGCGCGTACGACGTCCCGGTCGACGCCCTGACCTGCTCCTGACAGCAGCGCCGAACCCGGGGTTGCCCGTCAGAGACCTGCTGACGGGCAACCCCGGGTTTGGCGTCTCCGCGCGCCGGCGCAGAACGGTCAGCGGCGGTCCGGCGGCGGGTACTCGCCGCTGCGGATCTTGCGCATCGCGAGGACGCGGACCCAGATCGCGAACACGCCCAGAGCCGTCGCGGTGACCGCGCCGAACCAGCGCGCGACGTTCTTGCTCTCCCCGACCCAGGCGCCGGTGAGCAGCCCGCCGAGGAGCGAGACCGCGACCAGCAGCGCGACGACCGCGATGACGGGCAGCCAGTAGCGCACGAACCGCACGGCGCCCTCCGGCGTGCGGCCCCCGCGACGGGGGGCCGGCGGAGGGGGCGGTCCGGGGGGACCGGCGGGAGGCTGCCAGGCCATCGCAGGGCAGCCCGGAGCGCGGCGAGCGCCGCGTCCGCGTCCGCGGGGGCGTCGTCCCGGATCGTCAGGGCGCCGTCGGCGTCCGTCGGCTCGGTCGCGACGCGCCACGTCCCCGCGTCGTCCCGGTGCACGGCCGCCGCGACCGAGCCGGCGGGTGTCGTGACCTTGACGCTCACGCTGACGGCCTGCTCCCCGGCGTCCTCGACGCCCTGGCGCGCGAGGTCGACGCCGGCGTCCACGAGGTCCGCACCCGGGCGGACCGGGAGGGCGTCCCACGTGTCGAGGCCGCGCGGGCTGACGAGCAGCCCGCTGCCGCCGACCCCGGCGAGCACGGCGGCGTCCGTCCGGTCGCGGCGGACGACACCGACCTCGACCCACCGGTCCGCCCGGGTGAGCACGCCGCTCACGCCGCCCGCGTTCCCGACGGGTGCGACCTGACCGTCGGTCGCGACGGCGAGACCGCGGACGAGGAGGGACGACAGGCCCGCCCGGCGGGCGTCGGCGGACGACTGCAGGTCGGCGAGCCGGAGGCTCTGCGCGGACTGCGTCGCCGCCGCGCCGGGCTGGAACGTCAGCAGGGCGACGAGCTCGAACGACGTGAAGGGCATCGCGGGGTTGCTCAAGGGGTTCTCCGGCTGGTGTCGGGTGCTCGGTCAGGCCGGTGCTCAGCCGAACCCGAACAGTGTACGGACGGGTGACGTCACGTCGTCGACGAAGTCGCTCGCCGCGTCGACCGCGTGCGACGCGCCCTCGGCGATGTTCGACCCGACGTCGCCCACGAACGACGAGGTGGCGTTCCAGGCGTCGCTCGCCATGCCGCCGAGCCACTCGGTGGTCTCCATGCCGTCGGGCGTGAGGAGGTTGAGTCCGCCCCAGACCAGACCGGCGACGCCGATCCCTGCCGCGACGCCCCACCCGACGGGGTTGGACGCGAGCGCCGCGATCGCGACCGCGGTCCCGGCGCCCCCGATGGCGGTGCTGATCACGCCGTCCGCGACCGACCAGCCGTCGCCGTCGACGATGCCGCCGATGCCTTCCGCGATGCCGTCGGCCATGGTGAGGAAGGAGAAGACCCCTCCGGCCGCGGTCAGGCCCGTGCCCAGGGCGCTGAGGCCCTTGCCCGCGTTGGTGAGGAAGCCGAACTCGTCGAGCGTCGAGAAGACGAGGTCGCCGGCGCCTGCGAGGACCCCGCCCCAGGTGACGGCGTCGGACGTCCACCCCGGGAGGCCGAACCACCACGTGTCCGGGTCGTCGGTGACGCCGCCCGACGTGCCGCCCCCGCCGCCACCGCCGGAGCTGCCGCCACCGCCGGAGCTGCCGCCACCGCCGGGGCCGCCCGGCCCACCCGGGCCGCCGCCGTCCGTGCTCGCCTGCTCCTGCTGGTCGGCGTCCGCCTGCAACGACTCCGCACGGTCGGCGAGCATGTCCGCCACGGACGTGAGCTGCGGCGCCAGCGCCGCGTCCCACGTGCCGATGAACTCCGAGCGGTCCGGCCCGGACCAGGGGCTCTGCACCACCTGCGGCCCGACGGTCGACGCCACCGAGCGCAGCGTGTCGCTCGCGGTCCCCATCTGCTGCGCGAGAGCGCGCAGGGCGGCGATGTCGGCGCCCCACATCCCTGAGCTCACGCGTCCCCCTCGTCGTCTCGTGGATGCTGCGCGGGCCGTGCCCGCGACGTGTCGTGCGCCGGTGCGTGCCGCGCTCCGAGGACCCTAGTCGACGACGGTGCGCGGCCCCCATGGGGAGAAGTACCCAGGCCCTGCTCGTGCCACGATGGCGCCATGACCACCACGACCGACGACCTCGCCGCGACCATCGCCTCCGTCGAGGCGCAGGAGCACGAGCTCGTGCTCGGCTCGTTCACCCACGACGACGCGTGGCGCCTCGGCTGCCTCCTCGTCGAGCTCGCCGCGGAGCGCGACCTCGCGGTGACGATCGATGTTCGCAAGGGGACGCAGCAGGTGTTCCACGCCGCGCGCGAGGGCACGACGCCCGACAACGACACGTGGGTCGAGCGCAAGGTGCGGGTCGTGCAGCGGTTCGGGGCGTCGTCGTACCTCGTGGGGCTGCGCGCCCGGGCCAAGGGCACGACGTTCACCGAGCAGCACCAGCTCCCGCTGCAGGAGTACGCGGCCCACGGCGGCGCGTTCCCGGTGCGCGTCGAGGGCGTCGGGCCCGTCGGGGTGGTCACGGTCTCGGGCCTCCCGCAGGCGGACGACCACGCGCTCGTCGTCGAGGCGCTGCGCGCCTTCCGCGGCTGACAGCCCGACGCCCGACCCGGGTTCGGCACCTCGCTCCGGTCGGACGACGACGGGCCGGTACCTCGGGAGGTACCGGCCCGTCGGGGTTCCGGCCGCGCCAGGGGCGGGGCACGGCCGGAGCAGGTGGCGCGGCGTCAGGCCGCGCGCGTGACCTCGATGCGCTGCGGCGCACGGCCGGCGAACACGCCGGCGACGGTCACGGTGAGCACGCCCGCGTCGTAGGACGCGCGGACGGCCTCGGCGTCCGCGGCCTTCGGCAGCGTGACGGTCCGGCGGAACTCGCCGAACCGCACCTCGCGGACGCGGCGGCCGGTCGGCTTCTCGGCCGTGGGCTCCGCGGGCGCCTCGGTCTCCGCGCCCTCGGCGGGCTCGTCGGTGGCCTCGGGCACCTCGACGACGCGCTGGTCGCGACGCTCGCCGCGCACGACGAGCCGGCGACCCTCGAGCTCGACGGTCACGTCGCGCTCCGGGTCGACGCCCGGCAGGTCGAAGCGGGCGACGAGGTCGTCGCCGTCACGGTAGACGTCGGCGGCCGGTGCGTAGCCGTCCCGCTGCGCGGGGGCGGCGGGACGGGCCCACAGGTCGCGGACGAGACGGTCCGCGGCGAGGGCGCCGAACGGGATCGGGGTGAGGGTGGTGGTCATGGTGACTCCTCCGGGTCTGGTGCCGCGGTGAGCCCGCGGCGTCTGACGGGATCAACCTTGAGCGGATCTCGCTCAATCCCGCGTTCGCGCACGACGAACGGCGACGGCACGGGTCGGCCCGTGCAAGGGCGCGCGGGGTCGGCACACGAACAGGGCGAGGGGAGGACGTGATGACCCGAGATCCGCGTACGCGAGGAGGCGCGGCGGTGCTGGTCGTCCTGACGGCGTGCCTCGCGGCGTGCGGGGCGGTGGCCCGCGGGCCGGGCGGTGGGGCGCCGGACGAGGCCTGGACGATCGGCGTCGCGCACGGCGAGGGGGAGTGGATGTCGTGCGTCGAGGAGTCGGGGCTGGCGGTCGCCGAGACCCTCTCCACGGCCGACATGCCGGCGTCGTCGGTCGGCGTGCGGTTCGACCCGGGGGTGTCCCGGTCGGACGCGGCCGACGTCGTGCGGTGCATCGAGGACCGGCTCACCGCAGGGGAGGTGTCGCTGGAGCTGTCTGGCCCGCTCGCGCGGCCCGGCGTGGGGTGAGGCTCAGCGGCCGCGGGCGGCGCGCCGAGCCTTGCGGGCCTCGGCGGCGCGCTCCTCCGCGGCCTCGAGGGCGTCGTCGGCGGACTCGAGCGCGGCCTGCGCCTCGTCCTGCGCGGCGCGCGCCGTCTCCAGCCGGGCGCGCGCCTCGTCGCGCTCGTCGGCGAGGCGGGCCAGCTCGTCCTCGATGCGACCGAGGTCGTCCTCGACCTGCGTGACGACGTCGCCCGCCTCCCGCGCGCGGCCGTCGGCCTCGTCGCGGGCCGCCTCCAGCCGGTCGACCTCGGCGGCGGTCTCCTCGACCGCGCGCTCGGCCTCCGCGAGAGGGTCCGGCTCCTCCGCGTCCGCCGGCTCGGCCTCGGCGCCCGGGCCGCCGGCCTTCCTGCCGGCCGCGCCGCGTCGACCCTTCCGCACCGGGGCGGGCTCGCCGTCGTCCCGCACCACGCGCAGCGTGACCACGTCCGCGGGCTCCCCGCCCTCGTCGACGACGCCGAAGCCCACGTGCTGCAACGCCTGGCTCAGCCGCCCGGCCTGCACGACGGCGCCCGCGTCGGGGTCCATGACGGCCGCCGTGAGCGTCTCGGCGAGGCGGTCGACGGCGCTCGCGGAGACCGCCCGCCCGGCCACCTCGCCGGCCTTCCGGACGGTCCCGACCAGCGCCTCGGCACGTTCGCGCCGCAGGCGGTCGAGCGCGGTGATCCGGGCGCGGTCGCGGTCCTCGGTCGCCGCCCGCAGCTCGTCGCCGAGCGTGACGAGAGCCGCGACCTCGTCGGGGTGCTCGCGCGCGACCTGGTTGACGACCCACGCCGCGACCGTCGGCTTGGGGAGCCGCCCGACGCGCTCGGCCCCGACGGCGTCGCCCGACGCCTTGATGCGCTTCGACGCCGCCGTGCGCGCGACGACGAACTGCTCGAGCGGCAGGGCGTACAGCTCGTCGAGCAGGGCGTCGACGTCGACGGGTGCGTCGGGGCTCATGGGGACAGCCTCCCCGCTGGCCGCGCCTCGCGCAGCGTCGAGCGGGAGCCGGGTGCTCACGCCGTGCGGGCGACCCCGGCCGTGGTCCGCCCGACCTCGTCGAGCATCCGGGTGAACGCGTCCTCGGTGACGATCGGGACGCCGTAGCGACGCGCCGTGCGCGCCTTCGTCGAGAGCGAGTCCGGGTCCGCCGCGACGACGAGCCGGGTCCGGCGCGTGACGTACGCCCACGGCGCGAGGCCCGCTCGCCGCACGGCGTCCTCCCACGCGGGGCGCGAGCGCCGCATCGACCCCGTGAGCACGACCTCGTCGCCGGGGGCGAGCGCGAAGCGTCCTCGCCGCGGGCCGCCGCCGGGCGCCTCGTCCACGAGGCGCGCGCCGACCGCGGCCTGGGCCGCGGCGAGGACGTCGTCCACGTCGAGCCCGAGCTGGCCGGCGACCTCGTGCAGCGTCGGGTCCGCCGCCAGGGCGTCGAGCACCCCCGCCTCGTCGACGCGCTCGCCGAGCGCCGACGACCCGGCGGCGTCGAGGACGTCGCCCGCGAGCTGGGCGAGGTGGTCGCGGTGCAGCCGCTCGACGTCCTGCCGGTCGAGCCCGGCGCGTCGCGCGGCGTCGAGCAGGGCGCCACGCTCCGTGTGCGACACGTACCGGTCGAGCAGCGCGAGGTCGAGCAGGGCGAGGTACTCGCCGGTCGGGTCCCCCGTGACCGCCGCGGGCCGGGACGGCCCGTCGAGGGCCGCGAGCCAGTGGCCGTGGAGCCGGCTCGCGCCGCGCGGCACCGGCTCGACGTCGAGCGCGGGCGGCAGGGTCCAGCGCACGCCGTCCGCCGCGGCGCGCGCGACGCCCCAGCACTCGTCGTCGCGCGCGACGTCGAGGTAGTGCGCGAGCAGCCCCGCCGTGGCGCGGGCGTCCCCGAGGGCCGAGTGGACGCCGTCGTGCCGCACGCCCACGGTCGCGCAGCACGCGGCGAGGCTGCGCGAGCCGGTGAGCCAGCGGCCCGCGAGCTGTTGCGTGCACAGGCACGCGAGCGGGTCGATCGCCGCGGCGACGCCCGCGCGGCCGAGCTCCGCGCGCAGGAAGCGCGTGTCGAACGACGCGTTGTGCGCGACGAGGACCCGGCCGTCGAGGAGCCGCAGGAGCGACGGGGCGACGCGGTCGAACGTCGGCGCGAGCGCGACGTCGGCGGCCGTGATGCCGTGCACGTGCTGCGGCCCGAGGTCGCGACCGGGGTTGACGAGGGTGCACCACTCGTCCTCGACCCGGCCCGCGTCGTCGACCAGGACGACGGCGACCTCGGCGACCCGGTCGCCGAGGCGGGGGGAGAACCCGGTGGTCTCGAGGTCGACGACGGCGAATCCGGGCACGGGCACAGTCTGCCCCACGCCGCCGACGCCACGGCCGGCCACGCGTGACCGTTTCCGTTCGCTTGCGCCACGGCCGAGGACGGTCCGGTCCGCCTGTGCGAGCCTGGTGCGCGTGCCCGGCCCGCTGACCCCCGACTTCGCCCCCTGGACCTTCGGCACCACCGCCTCGCCGGAGCAGCGCGCGGCCAACAGCGACCGCGTCGAGGCGCTGCGCGCCGCCGGCCACCCGATCGGCGCGGGCTGCGTCGTCTCCGGCCTCGCCGACGTCGACGCGGACACCTTCTCCCTCGGCGACCGCAGCTACGTCGCGGCGCACGCCCACGTCACGGGCGACGTCGCGATCGGCGCGGACTGCTCCGTCAACGTCTCCGCCGCGATCCGCGGCCGCGTGACCGTCGGCGACGCCGTGCGCATCGGCAGCCACACGAGCATCCTCGGGTTCGACCACGCGTTCGACCGCCTCGACGTCCCCGTGTTCCGGCAGGGCCTCACGTCGCGCGGCATCACGATCGGCGACGACGTGTGGATCGGCGCGCACGTCGTGGTCCTCGACGGGGTCACCGTCGGCGACCGAGCCGTGATCGGTGCCGGGGCCGTCGTCACGCGCGACGTGCCGGCCGACGCCGTGGCCGTCGGGAACCCGGCGCGCGTCGTGCGGGACCGCCGCACGGGCGAGCGCCCCACGTCGGCCCGGCGACCGGACCGCGACGACGAGCGGTCGCGCCGGCTCGAGCGGTTCGGGGCAGAGGTCGTCGCCACGCTGCCCGCGCTCGTCGCGCGCGCCGTCGACGGCGAGCACCTCCGCGACGCTCCCGGCGCCCCGCCGACCGTGCGCGCCCGCTGCGACGCCGTCGAGCTCGCGGCGCTCGCGGGCGGCGTCCCCCCGGGCCTGTCGCGCGACGAGCACGCGCGGCGCCTCACGGACCTCGTCGGTCCGGACGGTGCCATCCCGGAGCTGGGGGAGGAGCCCGGACCCGTGCCCGACGCCGCGTCGCCGGTCGGCGCACGGCCCCGCGGCCCCGGCGCGTACCACGTCCTGTGCGTCGGCTACGCGCTCGACCTGCTCGGGAGCCGGCTGCCCGCCGTCCCGTACGCGTCCGCGACCGCCGAGGAGGTGGTGCGAGGTCTCGAGGCGCTGCCGTGGGCGACGAACGCGTGGGGCGCGGGCTCGGCCGTCGACACCGTCGGCACCGCGCTGACGTGGGCGTGCGAGGCCGGCGCCGACGTGCCCGCCGGGGCGCGCGAGACGCTCGTCGGCTGGCTGGTCGAGCACCGCGACCCCGTGACCGGGCTGTGGGGGGCGCCGCGCGCGGCCGACGGGTGGCGCGAGCCGGTCAACGGGACGTACCGGCTCGTGCGCGGCACGTTCGCGCAGTGGGGGACACCGCTCGGGCTCGGGCGCGAGCTCACGGACTCGGTGCTGCGGCACGCGTCCTCCGGGGTGCTCGACGCGCCGCGTGTCACGGCGTGCGACGCGCTCGACGTCGTGCACCTGCTGTGGTGGGCGCGCCGCTGCGGCGCCGACGGCTACCGCTCGGGCGAGACGGACGACGTCGCGCGCCACGTCCTCGACGGCGTCGTGGGGCGCTGGGCGCCGGACGGCCTGGCCTTCGCCCCGGAGGGGTCCCGGACGGCGCCGGGCGGTACGGCGTCCGGGGTCCCGGAAGGGCTGCCGAGCCTGCAGGGCACCGAGATGTGGCTCGCGACCGCGTGGTACGCGGCCGACCTCGTGGGCCGCTCGGGCGTGCTCGGCTGGGTCCCCCGCGGGATCCACGCACCCGCGCCGCGCGCGTGACCCACGGCCCGGGTGGCGGCGGGACCGCGCGCGGGCCACGGTGGACACTGGCCCACCCCCCACGGAAGGACGCCCCCATGAAGGTCGCCGTCATCGGTGCCCACGGCAAGGTCGGTCGCCTGCTCCTGCCGATCCTCGCGGACCGCGGCGAGCACGCCGCAGGAGTCGTGCGGCGCGAGGAGCAGGTGCCGCTCGTCCGCTCCCTCGGCGCGGAGCCCGTCCTGCTCGACGTCGAGCACGCGTCGACCGAGGAGATCGCCGCGGCGCTCGACGGGTTCGACGCCGTCGTGTGGAGCGCCGGGGCCGGTGGCGGCTCCCCGGAGCGCACCTATGCCGTCGACCGGGACGCCGCGGTCCGCTCGATGGACGCCGCCGCGTCGGCCGGTGTCCGTCGCTACGTCATGGTGTCGTGGATCGGCTCCGTCCCCGAGCACGGCGTCCCGCAGGACAACGGCTTCTACGCTTACGCGGACGCGAAGCTCGCCGCGGACGACCACCTGCGGGCCAGCGGCCTGGACTGGACGATCCTCGGGCCGGGCACGCTCACCGACGACGACCCGACGGGCGCGATCACCGTCCTCGGCGACGAGGCCGAGACACCGGAGGGCGCGGCGTCCCAGGTTCCCCGGGCGGACGTCGCGATGGTCGTCACCCAGGTGCTGCGCTCGCCCGCGACCGTCGGCCGGTTCGTGCGCTTCACGTCGGGTGACGCGCCCGTCCTCGAGGTGTTCGCGGAGCAGTCGGGCACGCCGCAGCCCTGAGGCTCTGCGCACGTCGCACGAGGACGGCGACCGGGTCCGCGTGGACCCGGTCGCCGTCCCTGTGCTCGCCAGGCGTCAGCCGCAGCTGATCGCGTCGTAGGGCACGTCGTAGTACTGGTGCCGCGGGTCGCCGTCGTTCCACCGGTACGCGCTGACCGTGGCGCTGCCCGCCTCGACCGACGCCGAGCGGGTGGTGAACGACTGGTACGCGTTCGAGCCGGACCCGACCTTCGTGAACTTCTTCTGGCCGAAGTCCGTCGCGATCCGGACGTCCGCCCACCCGGTCTCGTCGTTCGTCGCGCGTACCGCGACGTACGCCGTGCCGTTGACGCAGCGGGTCTCCGCCGCGAGCGCGGTGAGCTCGGGGTTGCCCGCGCCGTTGACCGCGAACGTGTCGTCGGCGAGGGACGCGACCGCGTGGCCGATCGCGCGCGACATGATGTCGAGCGCCGTCGGGTCCACGTTGTCGATCGTGTCCTCGGGCGAGTGGTAGTTCGGGTCGTAGTAGATGCCCTCGGTGCCGCCGAACAGGGCGACCTCCTCGGCGGTCTTCGACCCGTCGGCACCCGTGAACAGGCCCGACGACGGGACGCCGTTGTTGATGAAGGCCTGGTAGTCGGAGCGGCCCGAGAACTCGGTGTCGACCCACGGCTGCCCGATCTGGTCGAAGTAGTCCGTGAAGACGTCCTCGGTCTCCGGCGAGCCCGCCGGCACCTCGACGGGCGCCTCGTACGTCGACTCGTCCGCGTCGTACACGCCGATGATGTAGTTCGGGGACCCGACCATGTCGAAGTTCAGGTACGTGGCGATGTCGTCGAGCGCCTCGGGGTCGTTCTCGACGAGGTCGTCGACGTAGTGCGTCGAGCCGACGAGCCCGACCTCCTCCGCGCCCCACCACGCGAACCGGACCGCGTTGTCCGGCCAGCCGTCGGTCTCCGCGGCCGCGGCGAGCTGCACCGCGACCTCGAGGATCGCCATCGAGCCGGTGCCGTTGTCGTTGATGCCCGGGCCCTCCTCGACGCCGTCGAGGTGCGCGCCGGCCATGACGACGTTGTTCGTCCGGCCTCCCGGCGTCTGGGCGATGACGTTGAAGGTCTCGAACTCGTCGACGTGGTACTGGTAGTCGTAGGTCGCCTCGGCGGCGGCGCCCCCCTCGAGCGCGGCGAGGATCGCCTGGCCGTCCGACAGCGAGAGACCGACGGTCGGGACCCACGCGCCCGCGGCGCCGAGCGTCGGGTTCAGCGGCTCGTCGACGTTGTTGTAGAGGATCACCGCGACGGCTCCGTCGGCCATGGCGTTGGTGACCTTGATCGAGAAGGCGCACGAACCGCGGCTGACGAGCGCGACGGCGCCCGTCGCGTCGACGCCGTCCCAGTCCGCGGCGGTGCAGCCCTGGCGCAGGTCGTCGACGGGCTGGACGATCGGCGCCGTGACGCCGTCGTCCGGGGTGGCGGGGGAGAACTCCGCGGCGTAGAGGTCGTCGGCCGGCTCGACGCCCGCCGCCGTGAGCGACAGGTCGTCCACGACGAAGTCCTCGAACGTGAAGTACTGGCGCTCGGGCGTGTAGCCGGCGGCCGTCAGGGCCTCCTCGACGTACACGGCGCTGGCCTCGTAGCCCGGCGTCTCGAGCGCGCGGCTGTTGCCGTTCGCGTCGGCGATGCCCTGCAGGTCCTCCAGGCGGTCCATGACCGCGTCGCCGGTGACGAGGTCCTCGAGCGGGAGCGGGTCGGCGGCGGCGCGCAGGGCGCCGGCGGGCGCAGCGCCCACCGGCGCAGCGGACAGGACCGCGAGCACGAGGCTCGCGGCGGCTGCGGACGGGACGAACGTTCGTGGTCTCACGCATCCTCCTCGGCAGTGGGCCCCCGCCGGCCGTCCCCGGTCGTGCCGAGGGATCAGCCGAGTCGCACACGAGACGCGACGGTGCGAGGACTCGTGTGAACGTGAGCGTAGGCGCTGCCGGGAACGCCGTCGAGAGGCCGGGTGCCCGGCGAGCGTCCCCGGGGACGGTCACGGAGCGCTCAGGCGGGGCCCACCGCCGGATCGCGGGTGGCTCGCGGGCGGCTCACGCGCACTGCCGCGCGGTCGGCGCGGCGACGAGCACGACCGCGGCGGACTCGTACGTGAAGGTCCCCGCGGCGGGCTCGTGCCCGCACACGGTCCACCCGTTCGACCGCCCGGCGACGGCGTCCCCGCGGCGGGCGTCGACGACCTGCACGGTCGTCGCGTCCTCGCGGTCGAGCGTGCGGCGGGCCTGCTGGAGCGACGTCCCCACGAGGTCCGGCATGCTGTAGCCCGGCTCGATCGCGACGCGGACCTCGACGCCCTCGCTGCCGCCGGGCAGCGTGGGGTCGGTCGGGTCCGTCGTCGGAGGAGGGTCCGTCGGGGTGGTGGGCTCGGTCGTCGGGCTGGGGGTCGGGCTGCTCGTGGGCGGCGGGCTCGGCGACGGCTGCCCGGGAGACCCGGGCGCCTTGCACGCCCCGAGGAGAGCGACGGCCACCACCGTCGTCGCCACCACACCGTACCGACGCACGACACCACGCACTGCTGACCCCCATGCTCCGGTCTCCGCCCCCTGCGGATCCCGCACCGAGCGTACGTGACGATCCGCGCGGGCGAGCGAGCGGCGGGGTGGTTCAGGCGGACCTGTCCGCGATGTCCGGACGGTCCTGCCCGGCGGGCCGCTTCGGGGGACGGATCGTCGGCACGTCCCCGACGATCGGGATGGGGCGGCGGTGGAACGGGAACCCGTACCGGGTGACCAGGCCCGCGAGCGTCGTCAGGCGGTTGCGCGGTCCGATGAGCCCCATGATGTGCACGAACAGCCACGCGAGCCACGCGACCCCGCGCGTGAGACGCAGCCTGCCCACGACCTCGGCGATCGCGGCGCGCCGCCCGATGACGGCCATGGTGCCCTTGTCGAAGTAGTGCAGCGGCGTCGTCGGACGCCCCCCGACGAGCGCCTGGATGTTGCGCGCGACCTGCGTGCCGGACTGGATCGCGGGCTGCGCGAGCTGCGGCAGGCCGGCGGGCGAGATCGCGATGTCGCCCGCGGCGAACACGCCGGGCAGGCCCTCGACCTGGAGGTCGTCGCCGACGACGACACGCCCTCCCTCGCCACGCGGCAGCCCCCAGTCGTCGACCTCCTCGTGCGGGCTGACGCCCGCCGACCAGACGGTGAGGTCGGAGTGGATGCGCGTGCCGTCGGTGAGGACGACGGCGTCCGGCAGGACCTCCGCGACGCCGGCACCGAGGTGCAGGCTCACGTCGCGCCGGCGCAGCTCGTCGGCGGCATAGCTGCGCAGCCTCGGGTGGAAGGACTTGAGCAGCTCCTTGCCGCGCTGGACGATCTTCACCTCGAACGCGTCGCCGTGGATCTCGGGGTAGGCGGGCCGGAGACCGGCGGTGCGCAGCTCGGCGAGCGCGCCCGCGACCTCGACGCCCGTCGCGCCGCCGCCGACCACGACGACCCGCAGGCCGTCGTCCATGGCGCGCGTCGCGGCCGCCTTCTCGAGCCGGATGAAGAGCGCGTCGCGGATCTTCATCGCCTGCGAGCGCGAGTACATGGGGAACGCGTTCTCCTTGGCACCGGGCGTGCCGAAGAAGTTCGTCGTCACGCCGTTGGCGAGGACGAGGTAGTCGTAGTCGAGCCACTCGTCGTTGAGCAGACGGATCCTGCGCGCCTCGTGGTCGACCGCGACGAGGTGCTCGTGCACGACCCGCACGTTCTTCTGCTTGAGCCGCAGGCCGCGCAGGAAGTAGGTGACGTCCCCGGGGTTCAGCCCGCCCGTCGCGACCTGGTAGAGCAGCGGCTGGAACGTGTTGTACACGCGACGGTCGACGAGGGTGACCCGTACCGGCGCCTTGGCGAGGGCCTTGACCGTCGCCAGGCCCGCGAACCCGGCTCCCACCACCACGACGTGCGGCACGGCGGTGGGCGCTGCGGACTGGGGCACGGGTCCTCCTCGGGACGACGGACGGTGGGCCCGACGGCGCCCGCCAGCAGGACCGCGGACGTCGCCGACGACGTCAGCCAGGGTACGGCGACGCCGGTGCGCAGGCGATCCGGCACCGGTGCGGCGGTCAGCCGCGGTGGCGCTCGACGTCGTCGCGGCCGAGGAGGTCCTCGCGCACGACGCGGCGCAGGACCTTGCCGATCTGCGAGCGCGGCAGCTCCGGCACGACGGCGATCGTCCGCGGCAGCGCGTACCGGGCGAGGCGCTTCTCGCCCCACTCCCGGACCGCGGTGAGGTCGACGCGCGGGGCGGTGCCGTCGTCCGGGCCGTCGGCCGTGTCGAGGACGAGGACCGCCGCGACCTGCTCGTCCGAGCCCGTCCCGGGGAGCCCCACGACCGCGACGTCGCGCACGCCGGGCATCTGCCGCAGGTGCTCCTCGACCTGTGACGGGTACACCTTGAAACCGCCGGTGACGATCATCTCCTTGATGCGGTCCACCAGGGTGACCGTGCCGGCGTCGGGACCGTCGAGCGGCACCTCGACGACGTCGCCGGTGCGCAGCCAGCCGTCGTCGAGGAGCTGGTCGGCGGTCTCGTCCGGGCGCTGCCAGTAGCCCTGGAACACCTGCGGGCCGCGGACGAGCAGCTCGCCCCGGACCGTCGGGACGCCGCCGTCCGGCGTGGCGGGCTCCGCGTCGCGCAGGTCGCCCGCGTCGAGCGCCTCGGCGTCGACGACGCGGATGTCGGTGCTCGGGAACGGCAGGCCGAGGGTCCCGGGGCGGCGGTCGTCGGAGCACGGGTTGCCGAGCGCGACCGGTGCCGTCTCCGTCATGCCGTAGCCCTCGATGAGCAGGCCGCCCGTGGCGTCCTCCCAGCGGCTCGCGGTCTCGGCCGTGATCGGCATCGCGCCGGCGAAGGCGAGCCGGATCGACGACAGGTCCGTCCGGGGCTTCGCCCCGCGGCCCGTCGTGCCGTCGTCGGACGGCGTCCCGGAGGCGGCCGCGACGATCCGGTCGAACATCGGGGCGACACCGGGGAGGAAGGTGGCGGGCCGGCGCGACTGCGCGGCGACGAACGCCTGCGGGTCGAACTTCGGGAACGCGACGAGGGTCGCGCCGATACGTGCCGGCAGCGTGAGGCAGAACGTCAGGCCGAACGCGTGGAAGAACGGGAGGACGCCGTAGACGACCTCCGCGCCCTCCGTGAACCCGGCCCACGCCTGGCCCTGCACGACGTTCGCGACGAGGTTGCGGTGCGTGAGGACCGCGCCCTTCGGCGTGCCCGTGGTGCCGCCCGTGTACTGGATGAGCGCGACGTCGTCGGCGGTGGGGTGGGGGAGCGCCGGGGGCAGGCGACGGGCGCGCCGGACGAGGTCGTGCCAGTCCGGTACGCCGGCGGGGACGGGGCCGCGCAGGGCGTCGCGCTGGGCGCGGGCACGCGCCACGGGCAGGCGCAGGGCGAGCCGCGACGCGGTGGGCAGGTCGCGCGCGAGGTCCACCGCGACGACGGTGCGGAGGCCGGGTGCGGCGTGCTCCGAGCCGTCGCGGGCGGCGAGGACCGCGGGCACGGCCTTGGTCCACACGAGGGCGACGCTCGCGCCGGAGTCGGCGAGCTGGTGCGCGAGCTCGTCCGCGGTGTAGGTCGGGTTGTGCTCGACGACGACCGCCCCGAGGCGCAGGACCGCGTAGAACGCGACGACGTGGGCGGTGGTGTTCGGCAGGACGAGCGCGACACGGTCGCCGCGCCGTACGCCGAGGTCGTGCAGGGCGCCGGCCGCGCGCTCCACCTCGGCGGCGAGGTGCGCGTAGGTGGTCGTCGCGCCGAAGAAGTCGACCGCGACGCGGGCGGGCCAGCGGCCCGCCGCCTCGGTGAGGGCAGCGGTGACCGGCTCGTCGGGGATCTTCACGTCGGCCGGGACGCCGGGTGCGTAGCGGGACGTCCAGGGCTTCGTCGCCAGCATGTTCACTACGCCACCGTAACCTACGGTTGCGTAGGTTGTGTGAGGTCCTTGGTCACCCTGAGCGGAGTCGCCCGTCAGCGCGTCCGACCGGTGACCGGATCGCGAGGAGTCAGGCGGGGTACCAGCGCGCGCCCCACCGGCGGGTCAGGCGGCGGTCCGACGCCGCCGCGAGGGTCCGCACGCCGGCCTCCACCGCGCGGGCCACCGTGTGCGCCGCCTCGTCGCCGTCGGCGAGGAAGCGCACGGTGATGCGTGCCTCCCCGCGCACGACGCCGACGTCGTACGCCTCGACGGTCGTGCGCTCGCGGCCGGCGGCGACGGCCGCGGGCAGGACGGACTCCGGGTCGGCACCGGGCCGCAGCAGGCCGACGGCGAGCGTGACGCGGTACGACGGCACGCTCAGCGGCCCGGAGCGGTCGGCCGCCCGCCGTCCGAGAGGACCGCGACGAGGAAGTCGGCGTCGGGGGACCACGGGCGCAGGTCCCACGTCGCGAGGGCGAGGTCCACGCGGAGACCTGCCGTCGCGGCGTCGGCGAGGAACGCCTCGTGCGCGTACCCGCGCCCGGCCCCGAACCCGACGACCGCCCGACCGCCCGGCGCGAGGTGCGCGCGGAAGCGGCGCAGGACCTCGGCCTCGGTGCCCGGCGCGAGGAACGTCATGACGTTGCCCGCGCACACGATCGCGTCGAACGGCTCGACGCCCTCGGCGACGAGGTCCAGCTCCGCGAGGTCTGCGACGCGCCAGTCCGGGCCCGGGTGGTCCGCGCGCGCGGCGTCGACCAGCACCGGGTCGACGTCCACGCCGACGACCGCGTGCCCGCGCGCCGCGAGCTCCGCGCCCACCCGGCCCGGGCCGCAGCCGGCGTCGAGGACGCGCGAGCCGCGCGGCAGCATCGCGTCGACGAGCCGGGCCTCGCCGGCGAGGTCGGCGCCGTCGGCGGCCATGCGCCGGAACCGCTCGACGTACCAGGTGGAGTGCGACGGGTCGGCGGCGACCTTCTGCTCCCAGCGGGAGGGACGGGCGGTGCTCATTCCCCGACCGTACCCGGGCTGCGACAATCCGAGGATGAGCACCGCGACCACCGCCCCTGTGACCGATCTCGCGTCGTCCGCACCGACGGGCGCGCTGCTCGCGGTGTGCCGCGTGCACGCGCTCCTGCCCGACGCCGGGCCCGTCGGCGTCACGGCCATCGACAAGCGCCCCGTCGACGGCCCGGTCAAGGTGCGCCGCCTCGGCCTCTACGCGGACCTGCAGGCGGACCGCGCGAACCACGGCGGGGAGGACCAGGCCGTGTACGCGTACGGGCAGGACGACGCCGCGTGGTGGGCCGGCGAGCTCGGGCGCGAGGTGACGCCCGGGCTGTTCGGCGAGAACCTGCGCGTGGACGGCATCCCCGTGAGCTCAGCCGTCGTGGGCGAGCGGTGGTCGGTGGGCACGGCGCTGCTCGAGGTGACCCAGCCGCGGACGCCCTGCGCGACGTTCGCGCGGCACCTCGGCGAGGAGCGGTGGGTCAAGAGGTTCGCGGCGGCCAACCGCACCGGCGCGTACCTGCGGGTCGTGCGGTCGGGCGAGCTCCGCGCGGGCGACGCGGTGACCGTCTGCTACCGGCCCGAGCACGGCGTCACGCTCACCGACTGGTTCGGCGCGTGGACCGGCCGGGGCGCGGACCCCGAGCGCGCGGCCGACGTCGCGCGGCGCCTGCTCGCCGCGCACCTCGGCGGCGACACGACCCTCACGGACGAGATGCGCGAGCGCGCCGAGATCGCCGCGGGGCACGGCGTCGAGGACTGACCGGGACCGCTCCGCCGGTCAGCCGTGCTCGGCGCGGGGGATGCGGGGAGCGCGCGGCCCGCGCGGGCCGCGCGGCGGCTCGTTCGGCGGCCACTCGCCGTCGTCCGAGCCGTCGTCGGCGCTGAAGAGGAGGTCGTGCAGGCGGACCTGGACGTTCTCGACGTCGGGGACGTCGTGCAGCTCGAGCCCCGGCTTGTCGGTGGCGTCGGAGATGACGAGCGTCCCGCACCCGAAGAGCCGGTCGATCGGCCCCTTCTCGTAGTTGACGTCGTTGATGCGGTAGAGCGGGATGTCCCGGCCGGTGCGCGTGACGATCCCGCTGCGCAGCGAGATGCGCTTGTTGGTCACGGTGTACTCGGTGGTGCGCCAGCGCAGCCACGGCACGAAGACCCAGATGACGGCCGCGACGAGCGCGACCCCGACGACCACCCACCGCACGACCGCGTCCGGGACGAGGACGACCGCGACGACGACCGCCGCGACGAGGAGAGCCAGCAGGACGAGCGGCCAGAACAGCGCCTTCGCGTGCTCCTTGAGCTCCATGACGACGTGCTCGCCCTCGGTGAGATGCTTCTCGCTCAGTCCCATGGGGAGCATCGTGCCACCTCAGGTCGCGGGCAGGTTCCAGCCCTCGATCGTGCGCAGCCCGTGCCCGTACCCGAGCAGGCAGATCGTCGCCGTGCCGAGCTCGAGCCGGGCGCCGAGAGCGGGGTCGACGCCGAGCCACACCGTGGCCAGCACGCGCAGGACGTGCCCGTGCGCGAAGAGGACGACGTCGCCGCCGTCGCGCAGGGTCGGCTCGACCCGGGCGAGGACCCGGGCGCAGCGGGCGGCCACGTCGTCGAGCGCCTCGCCCCGGTGCCGGTCGGGCGACGACAGCACGTTGACCCCGTCGCGGAAGACGAGCCAGTCGCGCCCCAGCTCGGCGGAGATCTCGCGCGTCGTGCGGCCCTCCACCGGCCCGTAGTCCCACTCGACGAGGTCGTCGTCCGTCGGCACGTCGGCGAACCCCGCGAGGTCCGCCGTGCGGCGCGCGCGCTGGCGCGGGCTGGCGAGCACGACGGCGGGGCGTCGCCCGCGCTCGTCGGCCCACCTCTGCAGCCACACGCCGGCCGCGACGGCCTGCTGCTCGCCCGCGACCGTGAGCGGGATGTCGCTGCGTCCGGTGTGCTTGCCGGTCGCGCTCCACTCGGTCTCCCCGTGCCGGACGAGCACGAGCTGCGGGTCGGGTGCGGTGTCGTTCGCGGTCACGGGACGCCTTCCTGCTCGCGGTCCGAGGGCCTCGGGCCTCCCAGCAGGATCCCTCGCCGGCACCGACGGCGCGCGGCGGGCGGCGGCGCGTCGGCCCGGTCCCGGTCGCCGTCAGCCGGCGACGCCGTCGACCCCGTTGACCGCGAGGAAGCCGACGAGCGCGACGAGGAGCACGACGGCGACCCCGGTGGCGACGAGCAGGACGGTGCGGGGGCGCAGGCGCACGGTGGTTCTCCGGTCGGTTCGGTGGCGTGCCGGCTGGGCGGCGTACCGGTGTGGGCAGGTCGTCCTAGTGTCACCCGGGACAGACGGTCCACGGCGAGGAGGCGGCGATGGCGCACGCGGACGAGGACGGGCCCGGCCACAGCGCCGGAAGTGCGGAGGAGCAGGTCTACGGCAGCCCCGAGTTCGACTGGTCGGTGCTCTCCGTGCCGACGGCGTCCGCGGTCGTCACGGGCCAGCTCGGCTTCTCGTGGCTCGTGCTCGCGGACCGGCTGGCGACGGTGACGCAGGCCGAGCTCGAGTGGGAGCCAGGCCCGGACGCGCTGCGGGTGGTGCGGCGCGGCGAGGAGCGCACGCCCCGCACGCTCGGGCCGGGGGAGTGGGTCATGGAGTGGCCGGCCGGTCCGGAGTCGCCGCAGCCCCGCACGATCGCGTGGCTCGTCGCGCACCTGACCGAGGGGTTCCTCGAGCGCTGGGAGTGGACGTTCGGCGGCCACGAGCGACGGCGCGACACGGTGCCGTTCTCGGGCGAGGTCGGGCCCGCCGTCGACGGACTGCGCGGCGTGGTCGAGCGCTGGCGTGCCGACGTGGAGGCGCTGCCCGACGACGAGGTGTTCACCGTGGGGCTCAGCCAGGCGACGGAGATCGACGCGCAGTCCCCGTTCGCCCACCTCGTCGCGCACATGAACCGCGAGCTGATCCACCACGGCGCGGAGATCATGGTGCTGCAGGACCTGTACCGGGCGTCGCACGTCACAGCGGACCCGGGGAATCGGTGAGCCCGGCACACGGTTGAACCGTCACATGACGCAGAACCCCTCGACGGTGAAGATCGACATCTGGTCCGACGTGGCATGCCCGTGGTGCTACGTGGGCAAGCGGCGCCTCGAGACGGCGCTGGGTCGCCTCGAGGAGAGCGGCTTCGCATCGCGCGTCGAGATCGAGTACCACTCATTCGAGCTCGCCCCGGACACCCCCGTCGACTTCGACGGCACGGAGGTCGACTTCCTCTCCGGGCACAAGGGCATGCCGCGCGAGCAGGTCGAGCAGATGCTCGGTCAGATGACCCAGCTCGCCGCGGCGGAGGGGCTCGCGTACGACTTCGACGCCCTCCAGCACACGAAGACGCTCACCGCCCACGAGCTGCTGCACCACGCGAAGGCGCACGGCAGGCAGGTCGAGATGAAGGAGCGCCTGCTCAAGGCCTACTTCGAGGAGGGGCGGCACGTCGGCCGCGTCGAGGTCCTGGCCGACCTCGCCGCCGAGATCGGCCTCGACCGCGACGAGACCGTGGCCGCGCTCGAGGACGGCCGCTACGCGGACGACGTGCAGGCCGACATCGAGCAGGCCCGCGCCTACGGCATCAACGGCGTCCCGTTCTTCGTCGTCAACGGACGGTACGGAGTCTCAGGTGCCCAGGACCCGGCCGTCTTCGTCCAGGTGCTCGAGCAGGCGGCCGCCGAGGGTGCCGCAGCCTGACGCGCCTGCGACGGAGCGACGCACGTCACAGCCGGTGCGGTGGAGCCGAGACGCGGTATCACCGACACTGGGACGAAGCCAGCACCGCTGCCGGCACCGACTACCGCGTGCACCGGAGCCCGTGAATCCCACGAGGAGGATCTCCCGATGACCGACACCACGCTCTTCCACTCCCTCGCCAACCCGCGCCGCACGACGCTCGTGTCCGTCTCCGCGGCCGAGGCGGCGGCGCCCCAGCACGAGGCCGCGCCGTCGTTCACGATGGTGGGCTCCGACGACGCCGGCGCGTGCGTCGACGGGGTGTGCGCCCTCCCCGAGTGACCGTGAGTGCATGAAATAGTCGCCGGATCGACTGATTCCGGCGACTATTTCATGCACTCAGCGGCTCGGGTGGGTCGGTCAGTTCCGCCGGTGGTCCTGGATCGAGAGCTTCGGTCCACGGCGTGGCGGACGTGCCCTGCCCGAGATCTCGAGCAGCCGCACGACGCGGTAGCGGTGCGGCGCGTAGGGCGCCAGGAGCTCGAGCATGCGCTCGTCGTCCACGCGCTCGCCGACCAGTGCCCACCCCACCGCCTTCGACAGGTGGTAGTCGCCGACGGACACCGCGTCGGCGTCCCCGAGCGCGCGCTGGGCGACCTCGGCCGCGGTCCACACGCCGACGCCCGGGACGAGCCGGAGGCGAGCGTGGGCGGCGGGCGCTCCCTGCGCGTCGAGCACGTCCGCGCACTCCTCGAGCCGTCGCGCGAGGCGTGCCGCCGCCCGGACGGTGCGCGCGCGCCCCGGGTCCACCCCGGCCAGGTGCCAGTCCCAGCTGGGGATGCCCGCCCAGGTCGCGGCGTCGGGCACGACGAGCATCCCCACGCCGCCGGCCGGTCCCGGGGCCGGCTCGCCGTAGCGGCGCACGAGCGAGATCCAGGAACGCCACGCGGCGACGGTCTGCACGCGCTGCTCGAGGATCGCGGGGACGAGCGCCTCGAGCACCCGGCCGGTCCGGGGCACGCGCAGCCCGGCCGCCCGGCGGTGGACGTCCCCGAGCGAGGGCGGCGGGACGAACCCGGTGGCGTCGTCGTGCTCGCCGAGCAGGTGCGGGAGGCCGTCGAGCGCCTCCTCGGCCCCGGGGCCCCACGCGTGGCAGGCGACGGCGGTGGGGCCGGCCTGCGCGAGGCGGCACGTGACCGGGCCGGACGCGAGGCGGCTCGTCCGCCAGACCTCGCCGGACGCCGACACGCGGAAGGTCGGGTCGTACGGACCGCGCACGAGCCGGGCGAGCGTGAGCCGGAGGTCGAGCGGCCGGTCGGACGTGAGGCGCCGGGCGCGCGGCTCGTCCGCGGCGAGCACGGGGTCGGCCACCGGATCCGGGCGAGCACGGTCGACGGGCCCGTGCTCGGCGGGCTCCAGGCCCGTGCTCGGCGCGACGGTCACCGTCCCATGGTCGCACCCGCCCCCGACGCCCGACGCCGCCCCCGACGCCCGACGCCGACCACGACGTCGCCCGCCGCCGAGCACGACCTGGAGGTCGTCTCCGCCGGTTCGGCGACCGTGAGGTCGTTCTCGGCCGGTCCGCCGGTCAGTCGCCGGTCAGTCGCCGGTCAGTCGCCGGTCAGTCGAAGAGCGTGTCCATGCCCCAGTCGGGCGGCGTGGCGCCGGCCTTCGTCGCGGCCGGCACGGCCGAGGGAGCCGGGCGCACGGGCGACCCGGTGGGGTCGCCGAGCTCGGGCACGAGCGTGCCGTCCAGGTCGCCGCGACCGGCGGCCCAGTCCTGGGCGGCGAGGCCGGCGAGCTGGTCCGCCCGCTCGTTGAACGGGTCGCCCACGTGGCCGCGGACCCAGCGGAACCGCACGGGTCCGGCGCGCTCGGTGATCGCCCGGTCGATGGCCTGGACGAGCTCGAGGTTCTTCACGGGCTGGCCGCCCGCGGTCCGCCAGCCCTTGCGCTTCCACGCGACGACCCACTCCGACGCGCACTTGATCGCGTACTGGGAGTCGGACTCGATGAGCAGCGGCTCCGCGCCCGGGTGCGACCGGACGGCCTGGAGCAGGGCCGTGAGCTCCGCGACCTGGTTGGTCCCGCTCACGGCACCGCCGGAGTCGAACGACCCGTCGTGGTTGATCCACGCCCACCCGATCGCCCCGCCGGGGTTGACCAGGCACGAGCCGTCGGTGCTGACAGTGATCACTGCGCTCCTCGATCCACTGTGCTCCTCGATCACGGACGTCCCCGGCCGCAGGCCGCGGTGCGGGGAGGCGAATGCGTCGGGGCACATTGTCTCCCGTCCCCGGGCGTCGTCGTGCACGTGTCCGTCCTGCCGGCGGCTCGGGGTCGCCTCAGGGGAGAACCGGGGGGATACCCCATGGTGGTGCGGTGGTCGCGTCGCCGAGGCTGGGTGACATGGTCACGTGGGTGGGGGAGCTGTGGGGACAGGTCGAGTCGTGGTTGCTCGCGCTCGTCGACTCCGTCTGGGCGCTGCCGACGCTCTTCGCGACGACCGCCGCCGACGGGTTCTTCCCGCCGGTGCCGGGCGAGACCGTCATCGTCATGCTCGCGGTCGGGGCCCAGTCCGGCGGCGGCGTCGCCTGGGGTCTCGTCCTGCTGGTCGCGGCGCTCGGCGCGTGGTGCGGCGACCAGCTCGCGTTCGCGCTCGGCCGCGCGCTGGGGACCCGTGCCCTGCCGGTCCTGCGCGGGGGTCGCGGGCAGCGCGCCGTGGGCTGGGCGACGCGGGCGCTCGACCGCCGCGGGGCGTCGGTCGTGCTCGCCGCGCGGTTCGTGCCCGTCGGGCGGACGGCCGTCAACGTCACCGCCGGTGCCGTGGGGTTCTCCCGACGGCGCTTCATGCTGCTCTCGGCGGTGGCGTCCGGCCTGTGGGCCGCGTACTCCGTCGCGATCGGCACGCTCGCGGCCGCGTGGCTGGGCGACAGCCCGCTCCTCGCCGTGGTCGTCGGCGTCGCCGGTGGGGTGCTCCTCGGCGTCGTCGTCGACGCGGTGGTCCGGCTGGTCGCGGCCGGCCGCGCGCCGGCACCCGCGGCGGCGGTGCGGCCGGCGGACGCCGACGCCGCGCTCGTCCCGTGCGGGAGGGCCGCGGGGTAGGGCCCCGGTCGCGACCGGGGCCCCACCCCGGTGGGTCAGGAGACGCCGAGCAGGTCGATGACGAAGATCAGCGTCTTGCCGGACAGGCGGTGGCCGCCGCCGGCCGGGCCGTAGGCGAGCTCCGGCGGCACGACGAGCTTGCGGCGCCCGCCGACCTTCATGCCGGGGATGCCCTGCTGCCAGCCCGCGATGAGGCTGCGCAGCGGGAAGTTGATCGACTGCCCGCGGTTCCACGACGCGTCGAACTCGTCGCCGGTCTCGTACTCGACGCCGAGGTAGTGGACGTCGACGGTCGAGCCGGGGGTGGCCTCGGGTCCGTCGCCGACGACGACGTCCTCGACGACGAGCTCGGTGGGTGCGGGCCCTTCGGGCGCGTCGATCTCGGGGCGTTCAGGCTGTGTGGTCATGTCGTCGATCCAACCACGGACGACGCCCGCCGGGCGCCCCCGTCCTCGCGTTCGGGGAGGCGAAACACCGCGGCGGGCAGAATCGCCATCATGGAGGCATGGCCTCCACCCCCGAACCTCCCTCCGGCGCGCCCGCGAGCCCGGTCGCGGACCGCGGCCGGAGCGCGCGCGACGTGCGCCGCTGGCGCCGGTATCTCGCCGACGAGCGCGCGGAGGCGGCGTCGTACCGCGACCTCGCGAGCCGGCGCAGCGGCGAGGAGCGCGAGATCCTCCTCGCCCTGGCCGACGCCGAGGGCCGCCACGAGCAGCACTGGCTCGACCTCCTCGGCACGGACGTCGGGCGGCCGCTGCGCGGCGACTGGCGCAGCCGGAGCCTGGGCTGGCTCGCACGGCGCTTCGGTGGCGTGTTCGTCCTCGCGCTCGCGCAGCGGGCCGAGGCGCGCTCGGCGTACGAGACCGACGCGGACGCGACGGCGAGGATGGCCGCGGACGAGCGCATCCACGAGGAGGTCGTGCGCGGACTCGCGACCCGGGGGCGGAACCGCATGTCGGGGACGTTCCGCGCCGCCGTGTTCGGGGCCAACGACGGGCTCGTGTCCAACCTCGCCCTGATCCTCGGCATCGGGGCGTCGGGCGCATCGAACCAGACGGTCCTGCTCTCCGGGCTCGCCGGGCTCCTCGCCGGAGCGCTGTCGATGGGTGCGGGCGAGTACGTGTCGGTGCGCTCGCAGCGCGAGCTCCTCGACGCGTCGACGCCGAGCCCGCACGCGTCTGCCGCGCTGCCCGACCTCGACGTCGACGCGAACGAGCTCGCGCTGGTCTACCGGGCGCGCGGCATGACGGCGGGCGAGGCCGAGGCGCACGCGTCCGAGGTGCTCTCGACCTACACGGCGCAGACGGAGATCGCGCCCGCTCCGGCGGTCGACGAGCACGAGACGCACGGCACGGCGATCGGTGCGGCGGTGTCGTCGTTCCTCTTCTTCGCGTCGGGCGCGCTCATCCCGGTCCTGCCGTACCTGCTGGGCCTGACCGGCGCGGCAGCGATCGCCGTCGCGGCCGGGCTCGTCGGGATCGCCCTCCTGGCCACCGGCGCCACGGTGGGCCTCCTGTCCGGCACGTCTCCCGTGACCCGGGCGCTGCGGCAGGTCGCCATCGGGTTCGGCGCGGCGCTCGCCACCTACCTCCTCGGACGGGTGTTCGGGGCAACGGTCGGGTGAAATCCGGTGCGTCGGGTGGTGGGACACGCGTCCCTCTGCCTACCGTGGCCCGGACCGGTCCTGCGACGGGCCGGTCGTGTGGCATCGACTCAGGGGACGGTCGTGGACGAGACGCAGGTTCAGCAGCGCAGACGCTCCGGCGTCCGCCGCTGGGCGCTGCGCGGCCTGCTGGCCCTCGGCGGCGTGGGCGTCGGCCTCGGCCTGACCGTCGCGACCGCCGGAGGTGCTGCCGCGTCCGACCGTGACCCGCTGGGCCTCGGCGGGGTCCTCGACCCCGTGACCTCGACGGTGCAGGCCGTCGTCGAGCCGGTGGTCGAGCACGTCGTGGACCCGGTCGCCGCACCGGTCGTGCAGCACGTCGTCGAGCCCGTGGTGCACGACGTCGTGGCGCCCGTCGCCGCGCCCGTCACCCCCGTGGTCGAGGCGGTCGCCGAGCCCGTGGCTCCCGTGGTGGAGCAGGTGGTGGAGCCCGTCGCCCCCGTCGTCGACGCCGTGGCCCAGCCGGTCGCTCCCGTGGTGGAGCAGGTGGTGGAGCCCGTCGCCCCGGTCGTCGGGGCGGTGACGGAGCCCGTCGCTCCCGTCGTCCGCCCGGTCGTCGGCGCGGTCGAGCCCGTCACCACGCCGGCCCTCGACACCGTGACCGACGTCGTCACCCCCGTGGTCGACGCTCTCGCGCCGGTCCTCGACCCGGTCCTGGCGGCGACCGCCCCGCTGGCGCCCGTGACCACGCCGGTCCTCGACCTGCTCGCGCCGGTGACCGACGAGCTGGCTCCGATCACCGACCCGGTCCTCGGCCCGATCACCGGGCCCCTCGCACCGGTCGACCCCCTCGCGCCGCTGCTGCCGCAGGCACCGGGGCCCGGTGGCGCCGGCCCGGGGACCCCCGGCGTGCCGGCGCCCCCGGCAGGCTCGACCTCCCCGCCGTCGGGCGCCTCCGTCGCCCCTGCGGCAGCGACGGCTGCCGCCGTGCCCGTGAGCGTGGCGGCGGCGTCGCCCGCGCGCGGGGACGGTGCCCCTGGTGCGTTCGCCGCGCCGGGTTCGCCCGTGACGCCCGACGTCGCCCGCCAGGGCCTCCCGGAGGCCGCGGTCGCGACGCCGACCGGCGCGTCCGGGACCGACGGCGGGCACCACGGTCCCGCGGACGGGACCCTCGGCACCGCGCCCGCGCCGTCGGGCAGCGCGACTCCGCGCACGGCCGGCGGCGGCGCCGACGCGGCGCTCGGCGCCCACGCGGCCCTGGCGGCCCCCGACTCCTGGACCGTCGTCGTCGACGACGCGCGGTCCGCCCACCCGTCGACCTTCTTCGAGGTCCCGGTCTCTCCTGCCTGAGGCGGTCGCGCCGTGCCCCGAGCACGGCACGCGACCCGGCGCACCGAGCGCCACCACCTCAGACCAGGAAAGAGCACACCATGCACATCTTCGTCCGGCGTGCGCTGCGCACAGCGCTCGTCACAGGCGGCCTGCTGGCCGTCGGGGCCGGAGCGGCCCACGCTGCCGAGGGCGACCTCCTCGGCGATCTCGGGATCGACGTCTCGGTCGACGCTCCGTCGAGCGACGTCGCGGACGTCCTGCCCGACGTCTCGGTCGACGTCCCCGTGGACGTGCCGATCTCCGTGTCCGACGTCGCGGTGGGGGTCGTCGGCGACGCGAGCGTCGCCCCGACCGTGGTCCCCGCCCCGGCACCCGAGGCGGCCCCCGCACCGGCAGCGGAGGCGCCACCCGCACCCGCGGCAGAGCCCGCGGGCATCGACGTGGACGTGCCGGTGACCGTCCCGGTGGACGTCTCCGGCGTCGCCGTGGGCGTCCTCGGCGACGCCGCGGTGGAGTCCGCACCGGAGCCCGCGGCTCCGGCTCCCGCCCCGTCGCAGGACGCACCGGCGGAACCCGCCGCAGCAGCTCCCGGCGTGGACGTCGACGTCCCGGTGACCGTCCCGGTCGACGTGTCCGGTGTCGCGGTCGGCGTCCTCGGTGACGCGACGGCGACCTCGTCGGCGGACCCCGCCGTCGCGGTCCCGGCCCCTGCGCCGCAGGGCTCGGACCCGGGCGAGCAGCCGGCCGGACCCGCCGACGTGGACGTCGACGCGCCGGTCACGATCCCCGTGGACCTGTCCGGCGTCGCGGTCGGCGTCCTCGGCGACGCGAGCGTGACGCAGCCCGCGACGGGCGGAGGAGCGGGCGCGCCCGCGTCGCCGCCCGCGCAGGGTGACGCGGGGGCCGTCGACGTCGACGCGCCGGTGACCGTGCCGGTGGACGTGTCGGGCGTCGCGGTCGGCGTCCTGGGCGACGCGGTGGTGACCTCCCCGGCGGAGGGCGCCGCGGGCGAGACCCCGGCACCGGGCGGCACGACCACCGACGACACCTCGTCCGACGTGGACGTCGACGCACCGGTCACGATCCCGGTGGACGTGTCCGACGTGGCGATCGGCGTGGTCGGCGACGCGGCCGTCGGTTCGGGCTCCGGCTCCGGCTCCGGCTCGGGTTCGGGTCCGGGGACGGGCGGTGACGGTGCCATGGGCGACGACGACGGCCTGCTCGACGACCTCCTCGGCGCGGGCGGCCTCGTGGACGACCTCCTCGGGAACGGTGACGGTACCGACGGTGTCCTCGACGGCGTCCTCGGTGACGGCGGTCTGGTCGACGACCTGCTGGGCGACGGCCTGGTCGGCGGTGGGGACACCGGCGGTCTGCTGGACGGGGTGGTCGGTGACGGCGGCCTGCTGGACGGCGTCGTCGGCGACGGCGGTCTGGTCGACGCGCTGCCCGACCTCGACGTCGACGTGCCGGTGACGGTCCCGGTCGACGTCTCCTGCATCGGCGTGGGGCTCCTGGGCGACGCGACCGCCGCCTGCCCGGCCGCCGTCGTCCCGACGGACCCGGTCGACCCGACCGACCCGACCGACCCGACGGACCCCACCGACCCGACGGACCCGACGGACCCGACGGACCCGGTCGACCCGACGGACCCGACGGACCCGACGGACCCGACGGACCCGGTCGACCCGACGGACCCGACGGACCCGACGGACCCGACGGACCCGACCGACCCCACAGGCACGGGCGGCTCGGACGGCACGGTGATCCGGGTGCAGTACCCGACCGGCTCGGGGAGCGGTGCCGTGACGACCGGTGGGGTCGGCGCGGCGGGTCCGGTGGTCGCCGCGTCGGGGCCGACGGCTCTCGCGACGACGGGCGCCGGCGGTGACGACCTCGGTCTGCTGCTCATGGCCGGCGGGCTCACGCTCGTCGGGCTGGTGATGCGACGCCTGCGCCGCAAGCCGTGGCTCGCCGACCCGGACGCGTACGTCCCGGTGTTCACCGAGCGGGGCTGACCTCACCGGGTGACGGGACCGCCCGGGCCTCGCGCCCGGGCGGTCTCCGCGGTGCGGTCGTGCAGGATACGGCCGGGGGCGGACGACGTGACCGTCCGGGTGCGACCTCGGCCCGGCCCGCCCTCACGAGGGAGGGCGGATCTCGGCGGGGCGGAGCCGCACGATGCTCACGACCCACGCGACGAGGACGCAGAGCGTGGCGGCGAGGGCGAAGTGGACCAGACCCGCGGCGAGGGTGTCGGTGCCGGTGCTGCCGTCGATGGCATAGCCGGACAGCTCCCGGGTGGACCACAGCGGCAGGAGCCTGGCGAGCGACCCCGCAGGGTCGACCAGGAGCTGGAGCGACATGATCGACAGCAGCGCGAGCGCCCCCTCGAGCTCGCGCGTGATGACCAGGCTGACGAGCGCGCCCAGGGGCACGGCGACGCACACCGTGGTGGCCAGGAGCAGCGCGACGCCGCCCAGACGTGGCAGGTCGCCCTGGGTGAGCGTGACGAGACCGAAGTAGACACCCGCCATGACGAGCCCGACGGCGAGCAGCGCGAGCTGCCGGCCGAAGAAGAGGGCGGTGGGACGTGCGCCGACGACGCTGAGACGCCGGTCGAGGTGGCGTGAGCCGACGTGGCTGAACAGCGACAGCGTCGCGACCGCCCAGCCGATCCCGATGGCGAGGAACCGGATCGCCTGCCAGTGCACGTCGAGGCGGACCAGGTAGAAGACCAGCGGGAGCAGGAGGACGAGCAGCAGCGCGACGCGGCGCCTGCTCATCTCGCGCAGGCTGGTCGTCGCGACGGTCAGGAGCATCACGTCTCCTCCACCGGGGCCAGCTCGAGCACGTGGTCGACCCGGTCCAGGTCGTGCAGCAGGTGCGTCACGACGAGGACCCCCGCACCGGCGTCCCGCCAGCGGAACAGCTGGTCCCAGAGGTCGAGGTACGAGTCCTGGTCGAAGCCCTGGTAGGGCTCGTCCAGCAGGATCAGGTCGGGACGCCCGAGCTCGCCGAGGACGACGTTGAGCTTCTGCTGCGTCCCACCCGACAGCTGCGCGACGACGCCGTCCTTGCGCGCCCGCCACCCCAGCCGGGCGGCGAGGTGCTCACCGAGCGCCACCGACCTCCGGGCGTCCATCCGGTGCGCTGCTCCGAAGAGCCGGAAGTGCTCCGAGGGTGTCAGCAGAGGGGCGACGCCGTTCTGCTGCGGCGCGTACCCGATCCGCCCGGTGCGCTCGACCGTCCCGGACGAGGGCCTCGTCGACCCGGCGCAGATGTTGAGCAGCGTCGACTTCCCGGAGCCGTTGGCGCCCACGACCGCGGCCACCTCGCCTGCCCGGAGGGTGAGGTCGACGTCGCGCAGGACGTGTCGCCGCCGGTAGCGCTTGGACACGCCCAGCAGCCGCAGGACGACGGGGCCGAGCACGCGCGGCAGCGGCGCCGCGGCGGCGGAGCCGGACCGTGCGGCCTGTGCCAGCGTCCCGGCGTAGGCGACGGCGGGCCCGTACATCGAGGCCGGCTCGACGTCGGCGGCCCGGGACTCGGACAGGGCGTCCTCGGCGAGCTCGTCGGCCTGGCGGACGCCGATCCCCAGGTCGGTCAGGCGGCCACGCAGCTGCCTCGCCCACTCCTCGGCCGTCGTCATGGCGTCGCGCCGTCCCGGGTCGCCGCGGCCTCCGAGGGCGTCACGACGGCGTCCACCGCGGTGCGGAACTGACGCCACGCCACGCGGCGTTCCCGGACGGCCGCGCGGCCGTCGTCGGTCAGCTCGTAGTACTTGCGCGGTGGACCGGAGGTGGACGGCTCCTTCTCGGTGCGCACGAGGCCCTGCGTCTCCAGGCGCAGGAGCGCCGGGTACAGCGTCCCGCCCGGGACCTCGTCGAACCCGGCCCGCACGAGCCTCTCGACGAGGCCTCGTCCGTAGTCCCTGCTCTCGTCGAGCAGGGACAGGAGGCACGCGTCGAGAAGCCCGTGGAGCCACTGCTGCCGCACGGTACGGGTCACGTAGGTAGGCTATCTTGCTACCGGTAGTCAGTCCACCTACCCACCGCCGGGGATCCGGTCCCGTCAGGCGACGACGAACACCAGTCCGGCGATGGCGAAGCCCATCACGCCGATGGCCGTCTCCATGACGGTCCAGGTCTTCAGCGTCGTCTTGACGTCCATGTCGAAGAACCGGCCGACGAGCCAGAACCCGGAGTCGTTGACGTGGCTGAGGACCACGGACCCGGCGGCGACCGAGAGCACGATGGCCGCGAGCTCCACCGGGTTGAAGGACCCCGCCTCGACCGCGGGCGCGATGAGCCCCGCCGCCGTGGTGAGGGCCACGGTCGCGGAGCCCTGTGCCACGCGCAGGATCGTCGCGATGAGGAACCCGGCGACGATCACGGGGAGGCCGAGGTCGCCGAGCACGTCGGCGAGCGCGTCCCCGATCCCGGTCGCGCGGAGCACCCCGCCGAACATGCCGCCCGCGCCCGTGATGAGGATGACGGAGCAGACCGGGCCGAGCGCGGAGTCGAGGGTCTTCTCGAGCGCCGTCCCGCTCACCCCGCGGCGCTTGCCGAGCACCCAGGCGGCCACGAGCACGGTGATGAGCAGCGCGACGGGCGTCGCGCCGATGGCCCGCAGGGCGAGCACGCCCGGGTTCTCGCGGTCGACGGCGCCCGCGGCACCCAGGGCGTCGAGGCCCGTGTTCGCGAAGATCAGGACGAGCGGCAGCAGGAGGATCGTGATGACCGTGGCGAACTTCGGCGGGTTCTCGAGCTGGTCCTCGTCGGCCTTGCCCAGGATCGCCGGGATCGGCAGGTCGATGCGCTTGCCGACGTACCGGCCGAACAGGTAGCTGGTGACGTACCAGGTGGGGATGGCGACGACGAGGCCGAGGAGGATGACGATGCCGATGTTCGCGCCCAGGAACTCCGTCGCGGCGACCGGCCCGGGGTGCGGCGGCACGTAGATGTGCATGACCGAGAAGGCGCCCGCGACCGGCAGCCCGTAGAGCAGGAGCGACCCGCCGAGCTTGCGGCCGACCGAGAAGACGATCGGCAGCATCACGACGAGGCCGGCGTCGAAGAAGATCGGGAACCCGAAGATGAGGGACGCGAGGCCGAGCGCGAACGGTGCGCGCTTCTCGCCGAACTTGTCGATGAGGAAGTCGGCCATGACCTGGGCGCCGCCGCTCGTCTCGACGAGCCGGCCGAGCATCGCACCGAGCCCGACGAGCAGGGCGACCGTCGCGAGGGTCGTGCCGAACCCCGCCGTGAGCACCTCGATGACCGAGCCCGTCGGGATCCCCGCGACGAGCGCGGTCAGCAGGCTGACGACGATCAGCGCCAGGAAGGCGTGGAGCTTGAGCTTGATGATGAGGAAGAGCAGGAGCGCGATGGCGCCCGCGGCGATCGCGAGCAGCGGGCCCGCGGTCAGGGTCTGGGTCCAGTCCTCGGGGGGCATGGGTGTCTCCGTCGACGGTCGGGTGGTGGGCGCTGGGCCCCGGGCGTGGTCTCGGTACGGGTCCTACTGGTCCTGCGGGTCTGCCGGTCGTGCGGGTCCGCCGGGTGGCGGACGACGCGTCAGCGGGCCTCGGCGGTGCCGCGCAGGTGCGCGCGCGCCAGGATCTCCTCCACGAGCTGCTCGGGCGGAGCGGCGATGTCGAGCCGGAAGCCCCGCTCGTCGTCGGTCAGGGGCTCGAGCGTCGCGAGCTGTGACGGCAGGAGCGACGTCGGCATGAAGTGCCCGCTGCGGTGCTGCATGCGCTCGGCCAGGAGCTCGGGGGACCCGTCGAGGTGCACGAAGCACACCTGGCCGCGCGCGGTGCGCAGCAGGTCGCGGTACGAGCGCCGGAGCGCGGAGCACGTCACGACGCCGGAGCGGCCGGCGTCGGCCTCGCTGCTCAGCCAGTCGCGGATCGCCTCGAGCCACGGCCAGCGGTCCTCGTCGGTGAGCGGGGTGCCCGCGCTCATCTTGTCGATGTTGGCCTGCGGGTGGAACTGGTCGGCCTCGGCGTAGGTGAGGCCGAGGTGGTCGCCGAGGAGCGTCGCGACCGTGGTCTTGCCCGAGCCGGCCACGCCCATGACGACGAGGTGCTCGGGTGCTGCTGCGGTGGAGCCGGGCGCCTGCGTCGGCGTGCCGGGTGCGTCTTCGCGGTCCGTGCTGTCCATGCGGGGTCCTGTCCGGTCCTTTCGGACCGACGTCGACCGTCGACGTCGGTGTCGCGGCGCGGCCGTCGCGCCGTGCGTTCGAGGATGCCTCATTGATCACACCATTGGCAAGCGATTGATCACACCAATGGTCGCCACTAGGCTCGACGTCATGGCGACGACGGTCCTGCACACCACCGTGCTCGACTCTCTCGGTCGCCGCATCACCAGCGGCGACGTCGCCGCGGGCACGCCGCTCACGCTCGACGCGATCGGGACGGAGTTCGGGGTCTCCCGCACGGTCGCCCGGGAGGTCATGCGCCTCCTCGAAGGGCTCGGCCTCGTCCGCTCCGGGCGGCGCGTCGGGATCGTGGTGCTCGGCATGGACGCCTGGAACGTGCTCGACCCGCGCGTCATCCGCTGGCGCCTCGAGGGTCCCGGGCGCGACGCCCAGCTCCGCACGCTCACCGAGCTGCGCCACGCCGTCGAGCCGCTCGCCGCGGCGGGCGCGGCACGGAACGCCACGCAGGAGGTCCGCGACGAGCTCGTCGGGACGGCCGCGCGCATGCGGCTGCTCGGCGAGGCCGGAGACCTCGAGGAGTTCCTCGCGCTCGACGTGCGCATGCACGAGCTCCTGCTCCGGTCGAGCGGCAACGAGATGTTCGGGGCGCTCGCGGACGTCGTCGCCGCGGTCCTCTCGGGGCGGACGCACCTCGGGCTCATGCCCGCGTCGCCGGTGCCCGAGGCGCTCGACCAGCACGAGGCCGTCGCGCACGCCGTCGCCGAGGGGGACGCGGAGCGCGCCGAGGCGGCGATGGCCGCGCTCGTCGGCGAGGTCCGCAGCGCCCTCGGCGGTGTCGACCGTCCCGACCGACCCTGACGGCCGTCACCGTCCGTGGAGGCGGACCTCCGCAGCCTTCACGACGAACCAGGCGCGCTCGCCGGGGGCGAGGCGCAGCTCGGCCAGCGCGCGCGGCGTGAGGTCCGCCGCGAGCCGCGGGGCGTCGTCGGGCACGACGTCGCGTGCGGCGGTGCCCGTCTCGATCCTGGCCCACACCCGCAGGAGCGGGCCGTGCGGCTCGACGCTCGTCACGACCACGTGCCAGGCGTTGCGCGGGCTGCCCTCGGGCGTCGCGCGGTGGACCGCGACCGCGCGCGGCTCGAAGACGGCGACGGCCGCGGAGCCGACGGCGAGCGGTTCGCCCGCCGTGCCCAGCACGCCGGTCCCCGCGCCGCCCACGGACAGCGCCGCCTCGTGCTCGACGGCGTCGCCGCCCGGCTCGGCGGTCGCTGCGACGGACCGCACCGGGACGGGCACGGGCTCGGTGACGTGCGAGACCACGCCCGCGAGCAGGTTGACGCCTGCGAGGCGGGCCGCGAACCGGGACCGCGGGCGCGTGAGGACCTCGGCCGCCGGTCCGTCCTCGACGACGCGACCGTCCTCCAGCACGACGGCGCGGTCCGCCAGGAGGAGGACGTCGAGCAGGTCGTGGGTCACGAGCAGGGTCGTGCGCGGCCGGCTGCGCTGCGCGTCGTGCAGCACGGTGCGCACGTGCTGGGCGACGCCCACGTCGAGCGACGCGAGCGGCTCGTCGAGCAGGAGGACGCGCGGGTCGGTCGCGAGGGCGCGCGCGATCGAGACGCGCTGCGCCTGCCCCCCGGAGAGGTCGGTCGCTCGGCGCGCTGCGAGGTCGTCGACGCCGACGTGCGCGAGGACGCCGAGCGCGGTGGCGTTGGCCGCCCCGCGCCCGTCACCCCGGGCGCGCGGTCCGAACGCGACGTTGCCGACGACGGACAGGTGCTCGAACAGCAACGGTCGCTGGCTGAGCCACGCGACGCGTCGGCCGCGCGGCGGCTCACGCGTGACGTCGGCGCCGTCGATCATGACGCGGGACGACCGGACCACACCGGGAGGCAGAAGACCGGCGACCACCTGGAGCAGCGTCGACTTCCCCGACCCGTTCTCGCCGAGCACGGCGACGACCTCGCCGGGCGTGAGCGTGAGGTCCACCTCGAGCCCGCGGCCGGGCACGACGGCCCGGACGGCGAGCGAGGCGGCTGGCCCGTCCGCTCCGGGGACGCCCGCGGGTGTCGGAGCGGTGGGGGCGCTGCCGGCGCTCGGGCTGGCCGCGCCGTCGCCTCGGTCGTCCGGCGGTCCGTGGCCGCGCGCGGCTCCTACGCCCTTCGCATCCGGCACCGCCGCCACCGCTGGTTCCCCGGCTCGCCCCCGGCCCGGCCCCGGACCTGAGCGGCGCGGCCTCACCGGACGGCCGGGACCCCCGCCGTCGAGCAGGCGGGGACCGTGGACCGCGGCGGTGACGACCACCGCCACGACGACGAGCACGAACGACAGCGCGACCGCGGCGTCGGGGTCCGCGCTGCGCTGGAGGTAGATCTCGAGGGGCAGGGTCTGGGTCACGCCCTGCAGCGCGCCCGCGAACGTGATGGTCGCGCCGAACTCGCCGAGCGCCCGCGCGAACGCGAGCACGGACCCCGACAGCAGCGCGGGCAGCACGCGGGGGAGCGTGACGCGGCGCAGCACGGTCGTCGGGCGCGCGCCGAGCGTCGCGGCGACGTCCTCGGTCCTCGTGTCCTGGGTGCGCAGCGCCCCCTCGAGGCTCAGCACGAGGAACGGGAGCGCGACGAAGGTCTGCGCGAGCACCACGGCCGTCGTCGTGAACGCGATCTCGATCCCCAGCACCTCGAGGTGCTGCCCGATCAGGCCGCGCCGCCCGAACGTGTACAGCAGCGCGATGCCGCCGACCACGGGCGGCAGCACGAGCGGGAGCAGCACCAGGGCCCGCGCGACCCGCTGGCCGGGGAACGAGGTGCGGGCGAGGACGAGCGCCATCGGGACGCCGACGACCACGCAGCACGCCGTGGCGGCGAGCGACGTCCGCAGCGAGAGCCACAGCGCGTCGAGCGCCGACGGGGACGTGACGAGCGACCAGAGGCCGCCCGAGCCGTCGGGACCCGGTGCGACGTCGACGCGCGCGACCATCGCCCCGAGCGGCACGACGACGAACAGCGTGCCGAGCACCGCCGGGACGAGCAGCCAGCGCGGGAGCGACCGCATCAGCGGCCACCCGGCGTCGGTCTGGTCGCGGCGCTGGTCGCGGCGCTGGTCACGGCGACGGTCACGGCGCGCCGAAGCCCGCGTCGGCGAGCGCCGCCTGCCCGGCCCGGCCGGTCACGAGGTCGACCCACGCCTGGGCGAGCCGCTCCTGCTCCGGCCCGGTGTCCGCGGCGGCCGCGACGACGGCGATCGGGTACGTGTTGACGGCGGCGTGCGTCTCGGGCACGTCGACGACCTCGACGTCGTCGCCCGCCAGGGTCGCGTCCGTGACGTAGACGAGGCCGGCGTCGGCCTCGCCCGCGACGACCTTGCCGAGCACGTCGGTGACGCTGCCCTCCTCGCTCGCACGGTGGACCGTCACGCCCGCGGCGTCGGCGACCGTGTCCGTCGCGCGGCCGCACGGGACCTCGGGTGCGCACACCACCACCGTGACGTCGTCGCGCGCGAGGTCGGCGAACGACTCGACGCCCGCGGGGTTGCCGGGCGGCGTGATGATCGTCAGCGTGTTCGTGGCGAACGCCACGGGGTCGCTCGCGTCCCCGGCCTCGACGACGCGGTCCATGGTCTGCTCGTCGGCGGACGCGAAGACGTCCGCGGGTGCTCCCGCCAGGACCTGGTCGCCCAGGTCCGCCGACCCCGCGAACGACAGCGCCACCGTCACGCCGTCGTGCTCGGCCTCGAAGTCCGCCGCGAGGTCGGTGAACACGTCGCGCAGCGACGCCGCCGCGAGCACGGTGAGCGTGCGCTCCTCCGGTGCCCCCGGCTCCCCGTCCGCGCCGCACGCCGTGAGGCCGACCGCGAGCGCCAACGACCCCAGCACGGCCGTGCCGCGCGCGACGGAGCTCACCCGGCGCCGCCGGGGGTCTCGACGATGACGGTCGTCGCCTTGACCACCGCGACGGCGAGGCTCCCGGGCTCGAGCCGCAGCTCGCGCACGGCCTCCGTGCTCATGAGCGACACGACGCGCTGCCCGCCGCACAGCATCTCGACCTGCGACATGACCTGGTCGCTGACGACGCCCGTGACGATGCCCACGAACCGGTTGCGCGCCGACCGCGCGACCCCCGACGGGTCGGGCGTCGGGTGCGACTGGGCGACGGCGAACCGCGCGAGCTCCGCACCGTCGACCACCTTGCGCCCGGCGTCGTCGGCGCTCGCGGCGAGGTCCCCGGCGTCGACCCACCGGCGGACGGTGTCGTCGCTGACGCCCAGCAGCGCGGCGGCGTCACGGATCCGAAAGTGCGGCATAGATCCCATCGTAGGCACGCAGATGCGGAGACGTGCTGTCGTGGGGTTCGCAGGCGGTGCGGTGCGGCGTCGGTGCTCGGGCTGGCCGCGCCGTCGCCTCGTGCGGTCGGCCGTCCGCCTGGGGAGCGCGGCCTCTACGCCCTTCGCATCCGACGCCGCACCGCCCGCTCGACCTTCACCTCTCCCGGGTCTCGGTCGTGCGCACGACGCCCGCCGCGTCTCTCTGCACGGCTGGGAGCCCGGTGACCTCAGCGTGCAGGGAGCAGGCCTGCCACGAGCGCGTCGATGACGTCGTCGACCGGGATCTCGGGGTCGACCGGCGTCGTCAGCCGGTCGAAGAGCAGCCCGTCGATCGCGTAGTGGAACAGGGCGATCTCCCGGCGCCCGCCGGGCAGGCCCGCCGACCGGTTGAACTCGACGTCGGCCTCGAACCCCGCGCGCAGCCACGGCTCGAGCACGGCGGCGAGCTCGGGCCGGCGCCCGGAGGCGAGGCGCAGCTCGAACAGGGCTCGCGTGACGTCAGGTTCGGCGGACAGCCGCCGCACGATGTCGCGCAGGTAGTCGGCGAACAGCGCGCGACTGGGCCGCTGTGCTGCTCGTCCGGCCAGGTCCTCCGGCGTGGGCGCGAGGCGAGCACCGATGCGCTCGAACAACCCGGCGACGAGCGCGTCACGGCTCCTGAAGTAGTTCGACGTCGTCCCGGTCGGAACCCCGGCCTCGTCGTCGATCGCGCGATGCGTCAGGCCGCGCGACCCCTCGCGCGCGAGCACGGCGATCCCCGCGTCCGCCAGCGCACTGCGTCGGGCCGTGTTCTTCGCCATGCGCCGACGATAGCCCAACCACTTCACCTGTTGTAGTCTCCAACCACTGCACCTGTAGTCATTGGAGACGTGATGCGAGAAGTGACCTACTACGCCGCCGTCAGCCTGGACGGATACATCGCCGGTCCGGGCGGTGAGTTCGACGCCTTCCTCTCCGAGGGCGACCACATGGGGCCGATCTGGGAGCGGTTCCGCGGCACCGCACCGACGCGGCTGGCCGAGGCGGCCGGCCTCTCGGTCGTCGACAGCCCGTTCGACACCGTGCTCATGGGGTGGAACACCTACGCCGTCGGCCTCCCCGACCACCACCTGCCGAACCCGTACGAGCACCTGCGGCAGATCGTCTTCTCCCGGGCGCACGAGGCGCCTGCCGGGAGCGAGCGGGTGCACTTCACGGACTCCGACCCGGTGGAGACGGTCCGCGCGCTGAAGCAGGAGGACGGCAAGGGGATCTGGCTGTGCGGCGGGGGCGTGCTCGCCGCGGTGCTCGCCGACGAGATCGACCGGCTCGCGCTGAAGATCAACCCCGTGGTGCTCGGAGCGGGGATACCGCTGTTCGACGCGCGCGGCTACGCGCCCGAGCGGTGGGAGAACACCGGCACGCAGACCTTCGCGTCCGGCGTGACGCTCGCGGAGTACGCCCGGTCGTGAGGTCCGGGGCCGTCGTGGGGAGGAGCGTGCGGCCCGAGGGCGCGTCTTCCCGCACGGACGTGTGTGGCACCCTCGTCCCGTGAGCGAGACGACCACCCGCGGCGACGTGCGCGTCGCCGTCGAGGACCCGTCGGCACCCGACGTCCTCGCGCTGCTGCAGGAGCACCTCGACGACATGTTCGCGACGTCGCCGCCGGAGAGCGTGCACGCGCTCGACGTCGAACGGCTGCGCGTCCCGGAGATCACGTTCGTCACGGCGCGCTCGGCGGACGGTCTGCTGCTGGGGTGCGGTGCGCTCAAGGAGCACGCGGGCGGTCTCGGCGAGCTCAAGTCGATGCGCACGACGGCGGCGGCGCGGGGACGAGGGGTCGCGGCGACGGTGCTGGCGTTCCTGCTCGACGAGGCACGACGCCGCGGGATGGACCGGGTGAGCCTGGAGACCGGCGCCGAGGACTACTTCGCTCCGGCGCGTCGTCTGTACGCGCGGCACGGGTTCGTCGGGTGCCCGCCGTTCGCCGACTACACCGACGACCCGAACAGCGTGTTCATGACCCTCGATCTCCGGGCCGGTTGACCCGGCACACCTCCCGCGACCGCCGGGAAGTGAGCTTCCGCACCGGGATCAGCACGATCTGGGGCGGGAGCTCACTTCTCGGCGGCCGGCTCGAGCGGCTGGCTCGCGGGGCTCGCTCGGTCGCTGGCTCGGCGTCGGGGTGCTGCGGTCATGCCTCGAGCTTCAGGCGCGCGCCCAGCGCGACGGCCGCGACGACGGCCGCGCCGGCGACGAGGACAGCGTCCTTGAGGACGTACTGGCCCATGAGGGTCATGCCGTCGCCGAAGAGCTCGCCGAAGAACAGGACGAGCGGGGACAGGATCCCGGCGAACGCCACGGCGAGCGCCAGCAGACCGATCTTCAGGAAGCGGCCGGTGATCAGGCAGAGGCCGATGAAGGTCTCGAGGACCGCCGTGAGGAGGACGGCCGTGGTGCCGCCGACGACGCCGAACGTGAGCGTCTCGACCGTGCGTGCGGCGATGGTCTCGGCGGGGCTGCCGCCCGGCACGAACTTCAGGACGCCGAAGCCGAGGAAGATCAGGCCGATCGCGACGCGCAGGGCCGGCACCGACCACCGCGTGAGGAACCGGGCGGTCGCGGCGACGGCGGTGTCGACGTGCCCGGTGACGGTCGCGACGAGCTGACGCGTCGCCGGGGCGGGGGCCGAAGACTCGGCCGGAGCAGCGGGACCGGCGGTGACGGACGGACGGGGGGCGGCGGCCGAGGTGGCGGGCGTCGCGGCTGCGTGGAACATGGTGGAGCCTCCTCCAGGTGGTGGGAGCAGCCGGTGTGGCCGCCTCTGGAAGGAGGGGTCCGCAGGACGCCTCGGGGCGTCCCCGCGCGGTTTTCACCCAGGCCTGGACGGGGCGCCGTCAGCGCCGTCTCGGCGGGGAGGACGGGTCCCAGCCAGGTCGCGGCTCGCGCGACGCGGTCGTGGCGTCGCGCGACCGGTAGACCACGTAGGGCCTGAACAGGTACGGGACGGGCGCCGAGAACGCGTGGACGAGGCGCGTGAACGGCCACACCGCGAAGAGGAGCATCGCGGCGACGACGTGCACCTGGAACGCGGCGGGGACGCCGGCCATGAGCTCGGGCTGCGGCTGGAGGTACCAGAGCGACCGGAACCACGGCGAGATCGTCTCCCGGTAGTTGTAGCCGTGACCGCCGGCGAGGATCTGCGTCTCCACCGTCGCCCACGCGCCCGACAGGATCGAGGCGGCGAGGAAGACGTACATGCCCTTGTCGACGCGCGTGGTCGCGAGGAACACGGGGCCGGTCGTGCGGCGCCGGTAGACGAGGATGAGGAGCCCGGCGACGGCGACGACCGCCGCGACGGACCCCATCGACGTCGCGATGAAGTGGTAGAACCCCTCGCTGATGCCGACGGCCTCGGTCCACGTCATCGGGACGACGAGCCCCAGGACGTGCCCGAGCACGACGAACAGCAGGCCGAAGTGGAACAGCGGCGAGCCGAGGCGCAGGAGCCTCTTCTCGTAGAGCTCGCTCGAGCGGGTGGTCCAGCCGAACTTGTCGTACCGGTACCGCCAGATCGAGCCGACGACCAGCACCGCGAACGTCACGTTGGGCAGCACGACCCACAGCAGGATCTCGCCGGCGCTCAGGTCGCTCATCGCCGACCACCCCTCTCGTCCGTGGCCGTCGGGCCGAACGGCGCCAGACCCTCGAGCCCGACCATCTCGCTCGGCGGGCCGGCGGTGACGAGCGCCTCGTACCGGCGCTCGGTCGCCTCGTCGAGCGGCGGCAGCGTGAGGCACACGGCCTCGACCACGACCGCCCAGGGCGACCCGGTGTCGGCGAGCGCGGCGCGCAGCACCTCGATGCCGTCGCGGTGCGCCCCGAGGAGCCCTGCGGCGATCGTGGCGTCGTCGCCGGTCGTGCGGGCCGAGAACTCGAGGACGGTCGGCAGGTAGTCGGGCAGCTCCGGCCCGCCCGCGGCGGTCCGGGCGGCCAGCTCCCAGCCTGCCGCCCGGTACGCCTCGACGAACCGGACGAGCGCGATCCCGCGCCGCCTCGTGTCCCCGGCGGCGTAGTACGACAGGTACATCGAGCACTTGCGCTTGAGGTCGAACGTCGCGACGTACCGCGCCTGGAGCTCTCGCAGACCGTCGGGTCCGTCCGCGCCCGACGCCGCCCGGTCCAGCACGTCGCAGAACGCGCCCAGCCGTTCGGCCACCGGGACGGGGAGCCCGGGCAGCGCCGGCCGGACCGCGACGGCGGCTGCCAGCACGTCGTCGTCGGGGTAGGCGAGCAGGAGCGAGGCCGCCATGTGCGCGGTCCGGCGCTGCGCCGCCGTGGTGGGGACCGGCGCGACCGCCCGCGCCACCTCGTCGCCCGACCCGGCGCCGCGGCGTCGGGCACCGGGCCGCAGGCGGGGCAGCGGCAGCAGCGAGGTCACGGTGCACCGCCCGTCGTGCCCGGAGCGTCGGGTCTCGGCGGCTCGCCCGCCGACTCCACGCCGTCGACGGCGTCGAAGCGCGCGTCCTGCCGCCCGCCGGGCAGGGTGCCGAGCGCGCCGGGCGGCGTGCCGCCGCCCTGCCCGACGTCGGCCGCGTGGCCCGACTCCATCTCGGGCGGGAAGAGCCCCGCGGGCCGGCCCCTCCCGTCCCAGTTGAGGAGGTTCACGCGGCCGGTGGTCGAGGGGTCGTGGGGCGTGTCGCCCGTCTGCCGGGCCTGCAGCACGTGGAAGTTCTCGACGGCGACGGGCATCGGCTGCCCGGAGGACGCCCCGACCGGCCCCCCCCCCCCCATGGTCGTCCCGCCGTACCCGCCCATGCCCGGGCCGCCGTCCACGTCGAGCGAGCACGCCATCTCGTCGAGCTCGCGCGCGATCTCGGTGTGCGCGGTGGGGATGACGTACCGCTCCTCGTACTTGGCGATCGCGAGGAGCCGGTACATCTCCTGGACCGCGGCCCCCGTCATGCCGACGGCGCTCGCGTGCTCCTCGGGGAACGGGTTGCCGAGGTTGACCTCGCGCATCGACGAGCGCATCGCGGCGAGGCGCCGCAGCACGCGCTCCACCGGTGCGGTGTCGCCCGCGGTGAACAGCCCGGCGAGGTACTCGAGCGGGATGCGCAGCTGCGAGATCGCCGCGAAGAGCGTGCGCCCGTCCTCGCCGTCGTTGCCGGACGCCGTGACGGTGTCGACGACGGGGGACAGCGGCGGGATGTACCAGACCATCGGGAGCGTCCGGTACTCGGGGTGCAGGGGGAGCGCGACCTCGTACTCGGAGATGAGCTTCCAGATCGGGGACGCCTGCGCCGCGGTGATCCAGTCGTCGGGGATGCCCTCGCGGCGGGCCGCGGCGACGACCTCGGGGTCGTGCGGGTCGAGGAGGACCGAGCGCTGCGCGGCGAGCAGGTCGTGCTCGTCCTCGGCGGCCGCGGCGGTCGAGACGCGGTCGGCGTCGTAGAGCACGAGGCCGAGGTAGCGCAGGCGGCCGACGCACGTCTCGGAGCACACCGTCGGCAGCCCGACCTCGAGGCGCGGGTAGCACAGCGTGCACTTCTCGGCCTTGCCCGTCTTGTGGTTGAAGTAGACCTTCTTGTACGGGCACCCGGTCACGCACATGCGCCAGCCGCGGCACTGGTCCTGGTCGACGAGCACGATGCCGTCCTCGGCCCGCTTGTACATCGCCCCGGACGGGCACGACGCGACGCACGCCGGGTTGAGGCAGTGCTCGCAGATGCGCGGCAGGTAGAACATGAACGTCTTCTCGAGCTCTTCGGCGACGTGCTCGCTCATGTGCTGGAGCACCGGGTCCTGCTGCATCGTCGCCGTGGAGCCGCCGAGGTCGTCGTCCCAGTTGGCGGACCACGCGATCTGCATGTCCTCGCCGGTGAGGAGCGACTTCGGGCGCGCGACCGGCGTGTGCTTGCCCTGCGGCGCGGAGAGGAGCATGTCGTACTCGTAGGTCCACGGCTCGTAGTAGTCGTGGATCGACGGCAGCTTCGGGTTGGAGAAGATGGTCGCGAGCTTCTTGAGGCGCCCGCCCGCGCGGAGCTTGAGCTTGCCGCTCTTCGTGCGGACCCAGCCGCCCTCCCACGTCGACTGGTCCTGGTACGTCCGGGGATAGCCCAGCCCCGGGCGCGTCTCGACGTTGTTGAACCACACGTACTCCACGCCCGTGCGGTTCGTCCACGCCTGCTTGCACGTCACCGAGCACGTGTGGCACCCGATGCACTTGTCGAGGTTCATCACCATCGACATCTGCGCCATGACCCTCATCGGTCACGCTCCGCTCCGGACTCGTTCCTCGCCCTGCACGTCGCCGTTCCACGGACCCTCATGCCGTCACCCCCTCGTGCCGCAACGACCGCCTCATTGGTACCGGACCTCCTGCGAGCGTCGCCGGATCACCGTCATCTCGTCCCGCTGGTTGCCCGTCGGCCCGAGGTAGTTGAACGCGTACGACAGCTGCGCGTACCCGCCCGCGAGGTGCGTCGGCTTGAGGAGGATCCGCGTCAGCGAGTTGTGGATCCCGCCGCGCAGCCCCGACGTCTCGGCGAGCGGCACGTCGATCGTCCGGTCGGTCGCGTGGTGCATGTAGACGGTCCCCTCCGGCATGCGGTGGCTCACCACTGCACGCGCGACGACGACGCCGTTCCGGTTGTACGCCTCGATCCACTCGTTGTCCGCGACGCCGATCTTCGCCGCGTCCGCGGGGCTCATCCACACGTTCGGCCCGCCGCGCGAGAGGGACAGCATGAAGAGGTTGTCCTGGTACTCCGAGTGGATCGACCACTTGTTGTGCGGCGTGAGGTACCGCACCGCGACCTCCGCGTGCCCCGCCGACCCCGGGTAGCCCGACGGCGACGTGTCGCCCACCACGGGGGAGTCGCCGAACAGGCGGTGCATGTCGAGGGGCGGGCGGAAGACCGGCAGGTGCTCGCCCAGCTCGATCATCCAGTCGTGGTCGAGGTAGAAGTGCTGCCGCCCGGTGAGCGTGTGCCACGGCTTGAGCCGCTCGACGTTGACGACGAACGCCGAGTACCGGCGCCCGCCGTGCTCCGAGCCGGACCACTCGGGGGACGTGACGACCGGCGTCGGGCGCGACTGCACGTCCGGGAACGTGATCCGCACGCCCTCCTCCTCGCGCGCCAGGTCCGCGAGCGGCGTCCCCGTGCGCTTCTCGAGGTGCTCGAAGCCCTGCACCGCGAGCCGGCCGTTGGTGGTCCCGGACAGGGCGAGGATCATCTCGCACGCGTGCGTGTCCTTGTCGAGGCGCGGACGCCCGGCGGTCGGTCCGTCCTGGACGACGCCGTTGCGCTGCCCCAGGCGGCGCACCTCCTCGTCCGGCATGAACGCTACGCCCTTCGTCGCCATCCCGGCGGTGTCGGTGAGGGGACCGAGCGCCGCCATGCGTGCCGCGAACGCGGGGTAGTCGCGCTCCACGACCACGAGCTTCGGCATCGTGCGGCCCGGCACGAGCTCGCGCTCCGTCATCGGGGCGCCGGAGTCGGAGAGCGCGCCGTGCGGCACCGCCATCTCGTCGGGGGTGTCGTGCTGCAGCGGCGCTGCGACGAGGTCCTCGCGCACCCCGAGGTGCGTCACCGCCATCTCCGAGACCTTGGCCGCGATCGTGTGGAACGTCGCGAAGTCGGTCCGCGTCTGCCACGGCGGGTCGACCGCCGGGTTGAACGAGTGCACGAAGGGGTGCATGTCCGTCGACGACAGGTCGTGCTTCTCGTACCAGGTCGCGGCCGGGAGCACGACGTCGCTGAACAGCGTCGTCGACGTCATGCGGAAGTCGAGCGTGACGAGCAGGTCGAGCTTGCCCTGCGGCGCCTCGTCCCGCCACGTCATGCTCTGCGGCCGCCGGTCGGGCCCGGACTCCGCCGCGTTCACGGCCGCGTCGGTCCCCAGCAGGTGCTTGAGGAAGTACTCGTTGCCCTTGCCCGACGACCCGAGGATGTTCGCCCGCCACACCGTGACGACGCGCGGGAAGTTCTCCGGCGCGTCCGGGTCCTCGCACGCGAACCGCAGGTTCCCCGACCGCAGCTCGTCGACGACGTGCTGCGCGGGCTCCTTCCCCGCGGCGCGCGCCTCGTCGACCAGGTCGAGCGGGTTGCGGTCGAACGTCGGGTAGCTCGGCATCCAGCCGCGCTGCGCCGACTCGACGAGCGTGTCGGCCGTCGTGCGGCCCGCGAACTGGCCCTGTGCGAGCGGCGACGCGAGCGCGTCCGCCGGCAGCCCGTCGTAGCGCCACTGGTCCGTCGCGAGGTACCAGAACGCCGTCCCGATCATCTGCCGCGGCGGGCGCACCCAGTCCAGCCCGCCCGCGTACTGCGCCCACCCCGTGATCGGGCGGCACTTCTCCTGCCCCACGTAGTGGGCCCAGCCGCCGCCGTTCACGCCCTGGCACCCCGTGAGCGTCGTCAGCGCCAGCATCGCGCGGTAGATCGTGTCCGAGTGGAACCAGTGGTTCGCGCCCGCGCCCATGATGATCATCGAGCGCCCGCCCGAGTCGAGCGCGTTCTGCGCGAACTCGCGGCCGATCCGCTCGACGGCCGGCGCGGGCACCCCCGTGAACTGCTCCTGCCACGCCGGCGTGCCCGGCGTCGACGGGTCGTCGTAGCCCGTCGGCCACTCGCCCGGGAGGCCGAGCTCCGGCCGGTCGACGCCGTACTGCGCGAGCATGAGGTCGAGGACCGTGGTCACCACGTGGTCCCCGACGCGCCGCACCGGGACGCCGCGCACCACGACGCCGGAGCCGCCCGTGTGGGCGGACGCGTCGTCGCCGGGCGTCGGGTCGAGGTCGAACCGGGGGAGCGCGACCTCGACGGTCTCGTACGTCTCGTGCGCTCTCGGGTCGGGTCCGGTGGTGGGGGCGGCCGCCTCTGCGGCCGTCGCGCCCTCGCGTGCTGCCGAGGTGGTACCGCCGTCGGTCGAGCCGCGGGTCGGGGCGGCGCCCGGGGCGCCGAAGAAGGCGCCGTGCGGGTCGGCGACGGAGAGCAACGGGTCGATGTCGCCCAGGTCGAGGTTCCAGCGGCCCGCGTCGGCGTCGCCGTAGCGGTGGCCGAGGGACCCGTTGGGGATCCGGGGCGTGCCGTCGGCGTCGAGGACGACCGTCTTGAACGCCGCGTTCGCGGGCGCGGAACCGTCGGCTGCGGGCGTCGCCGCGGCGGCGGCGAGCACGCTGTCGGGCAGGTCCGCTGCGGTGAGGAACTTGGCGGGGAGGTACGTGCCGTCGTCGCGCTGCTCGAGGCGCACGAGGTGCGGCAGGTCCGTGAAGCGGGCGCCGTACTGCGCGAACGGGGGCGTGCGGCGTCGGGCGTAGTGCTCGGTGAGGATCACGTGGCCCATGGCCTGGGCGAGGGCGCCGTCCGTGCCGGGCTGGGGGGCGAGCCACTCGTCGGCGAACTTCGTGTTGTCCGCGTAGTCGGGCGAGACGACGACGACCTTCTGGCCGCGGTAGCGGGCCTCGGTCATGAAGTGGGCGTCGGGCGTGCGGGTCACGGGGACGTTGGAGCCCCACATGATGCAGTAGGTCGAGTTCCACCAGTCGGCCGACTCGGGGACGTCGGTCTGGTCGCCGAAGACCTGCGGCGAGGCGACCGGGAGGTCCGCGTACCAGTCGTAGAACGAGAGCATCGTGCCGCCGAGCATCTGCACGAACCGGGCGCCGACGCCGTGCGACACCATCGACATCGCCGGGATCGGGGAGAACCCGGCGACGCGGTCGGGTCCCCACCGTTTGATCGTGTGCACGTGCGCCGCGGCGACGATCTCCGCCGCCTCGTCCCACGACGCGCGCACGAGCCCGCCCTTGCCGCGCGCCGACTTGTACGCGCGCGCCGCGTCCGGGTCGGACGTGAGCAGCTCCCACGCGAGCACGGGGTCGCCGCCGACCGTCGCCTTCGCGCGGCGGTACAGGTCGAGCAGGACGCCGCGCACGTAGGGGTAGCGGACGCGCGTCGGCGAGTAGGTGTACCAGGAGAAGGCCGCGCCGCGCGGGCAGCCGCGCGGCTCGTACTCGGGGGAGTCGGGGCCCACCGACGGGTAGTCGGTCTGCTGCGTCTCCCACGTGATGATGCCGTCCTTGACGTACACCTTCCACGAGCACGAGCCGGTGCAGTTCACGCCGTGGGTCGAGCGCACGACCTTGTCGTGCGACCACCGGTCCCGGTAGAAGACGTCGCCCTCCCGGCCTCCGCGCAGGAACACCTGGCGCAGGTCGGCGGAGACCTCCCCGGGCCGCAGGTGCTTGCCGAGCCGGAGCAGGGCGTCCTCGACGGGCCCCGCGGGCACGGCCCCGGACGGTGCGCCGCGGGGCGGCACGGTGGACTGCGACATGCTGCCTCCTGGGCGAGCAGGGTCGGCGTGGTCCCTGCCCACTATGCCCAGGCCGGTCGGGGACCGCGCGGCGAGCGGCAGGGTCGTCCGTACCGGACGAGGGGGATCAGCCGCAGTCGGCGGCCGCGTACGGGGTCTCGACCGTGACGTGCCCGCCGTCGTCCCCGGCGACCGTGAGGGTCACGGAGCCCGCCGCGACCGACGCCGCCCGGGTGCTGAACGACTGGTAGGCGCTGCGCTGCGGCGCGACGTCCGTGAACGTGCGCTCCCCGGTGGGGGTCGTGAGCGTCACGTCGACGGGCGTGTCCCCGACGTTCTCGGCGCGGACCGCGACGTACGCCGTCCCCGCGAGGCAGCGGACGTCGGCCTGCGTCGTCACGGGCGGCAGCTCGCGGACCCGGATGTCGCGGTACGACACCACGTCCGGCGCCGAACCGTGCGCCTGCACGCCCACGTACCCGACGAGGCCGCGGCTGCTCGAGTCGGGGTCGAGCGGGCGGCCCGGGAAGGGCACGCCGGGAAGGTTCTCGTACTCGTTGATCACGACGCCGTTCCGGATCACCGTGTAGTGCTGGCCGACGACGCGGACCTCCAGCTCGTTCCACGTGCCCTTGGGCGTCGGCATGGCCCGGTCGAGCCCGATGTCGGCGAAGCCGTAGACCGACCCCGTCTTGCGCGGGTCGTTCGAGCCGCCCTCCGGCGAGTCGTTCACCTGGATCTCGTGGCCGCAGTTCACGGCGATCCACGACAGGTTGCCCGTCTCGTTCCCGTTGAAGGTCGTCGGGCACCCCTCGACCGGGCCGGACAGCGCGGGGAAGCGGACCTGGACGCCGCTGTTGCCGCGCAGGTCGCCCGGGGCGTCGTCGCGGAACTCGAGCGTGAGGGAGAAGTCGCCGTACTGCCGGACGGGGTACCAGAGCGTGCCGAAGCCGCCGTCCTCGCCGACCCGGCTGCGGATCGTGCCGTCGTCGAGCAGGTCGAACCCGCCGTCGCCCGCGTACTCCCACGCGTCGAACGACTCCTGCGTGCCGTCGAAGATCACCTCGTTCCCGTCGCCCTCGGGCGCGGCACCCGGAGCGACGCCCGGTGCGGCGGAGGCGGGCGTCGCGAGGGCGAGCGCCACGACGACGGCGGTGCTGCCGGCGAGCCGGGCCGCGTGCCGGGCTCGTCGGGGCGTGCGGCGGGAGGTCACGGTCCGTGCGGTGCTCATGGGAACTCCTTCGTCCTGCGGGCCACGAGGGGGCGGCTCCGTCGCCGTCGCCCTCCGCCCACCCTAGGCACGTGCCCCGTGGCTCCGCGACGGCTGCGGGCGCCTGACCTCGGTACCGTGCCCCCATGGACGAGCACTCCCGGCAGGCCCCCGGCGGCCCCCGCGTCGCCGTCGTCACGGTGTCCGACCGCTGCTCGCGCGGCGAGGCCGAGGACCGGTCCGGTCCGCTCCTCGCCGGGCTCCTGAGGGACGCGGGGCACGACGTCGTCACCGACCTCGTGCCCGACGGCGCGGCGTCGGTCCGCGACGCCGTCGCCCGGGCGGTGGCCTCCGGGGCGCGCGTGGTCCTCACGACGGGCGGGACCGGCGTCGGGCCGCGCGACCTGACGCCCGAGGGGACGCGGCAGGTCGTGGACCAGGAGCTGCCGGGCATCGCGGAGGAGCTGCGCCGCAGGGGTGCGGCCCACGTGCCGACGGCGGTCCTCTCGCGCGGGCTCGCCGGGACGGCCCCGGGCCCGGACGGTCGTGCGCTCGTGGTCAACCTGCCCGGGTCGACCGGCGGGGTGCGCGACGGGTGGGCGGTGCTCGAGCCGCTCGTGCCGCACGTGCTGTCACAGCTCGGCGGCGGCGACCACTGACCGACGGCGACCACCGACCGACGGCGACCACCGTCCGACGGCGACACCGACCGAGGACCGGCGGCTCAGTCCTTCGGCGCCGGGGACGCGTCGACGCAGACGACGCCCTCGTTGCCGTCCTGGTCGGCGACCACGGTGAGCGCGGGCGCGCCGCCGTCGTCGACGACGGTCCCGCCCGCGGCGAGCGCGGCGGCGATCCGCCGGGGGGCCTCCTCGGGCGCCACGTAGACCTCGACGTGGAACCGCTGCCGCGGGGCCCCCTGCTCGTCGGCGCCGCCGAACCACAGGTTCGGCACCCGTCCCGTGGCGTCGCGGACCTCGTCGCCGGGAGACCCGTGGCCCTGGGCCGCGGCGTTCCCGGTGAGCAGGGCCGCCCACACCGGCGCGACGGTCGCGGAGCGCGCCGTGTCGAGGCCCAGCTCCACCATGCTCACCGAGGCCGGGTCGGCGACGGCCCCGTGGTCGGCGGCGATCTCGCTGATCCGTCGCGCGAGGTCGAGGTCCTGCCGGGTCACCCACTGGACGAGGTGCTCGGTGCCCTCGCCGTCGCGGTAGACGGCGTCGTCGCTCACCAGCCGGAGGTCGACGTACCCCTTGCCGATCGCCACGCCCGGGTGGTGCCCGACCGCGTCGCCGGCCTCGCCCACCGCGGCGACGAGGCGGGCGGCGGCGCCGAAGTCGTCGACCAGGTAGCGGGCGTGCAGGCCCTGGGCGAGCTTGCGCCAGTCCGTCAGGCGCGCCGCGGCGATCTGCTCGCCGTCCAGCATGTCCATGGGACGGAGGCTATCCCCGATCGCGCGGTCAAGGGCGGGTCAGCCGCCCGCGAACGGCGGCAGGACGTCGACGAGCTCGTCCACCCCCACGGGTGCGGCGTCGTCGGACGCGCGGACCCCGCCCACCAGCAGCGAGCAGCGCGGCAGCACCTCGGTGAGGGCGGGGTGCCGGGCGACGAGCGCCGCGTGCAGCGCACCGACCGTCGTCGCGGCGACGGTCTCCGACTCGACCCCGGCCGCCTCGCGGGCGCCGGCGAAGTAGCGGACGGTCGCCACGGTCAGGCCTCCGGCGTCTCGGTGGGAGGTGCGTCCGCCGTCACGGGCAGCTCGGGCGCCGCCGTCCAGGCGAGCGCGAGCTCGGTGGCGCGCGCGAGCACGTCCTCGATCGGGTGGTCGGCGCCCTCGCCCGCGGCCATCCCGGCGACGTACCCCGCGATGAACGTCGTGAGCGGGGCCGCGGGGCGCTCGACGCCGTGCGCCGCGTCGCGCGCGAGGTCGAGGACGGCACGCATGTCGACGACGTCGGGGTCGAGGTCGAACTCGTCGACGAGGGCGTCCACCCAGCGCTCGAGGTTGGTCATCGCGGCCTCCTGCCGGTGGGTGTGCCGTGCGGCGTGCGGTCGTCCGCCGTGCGGCCGGTCCCGGCCCGACGGTCGTGCTCGTGGGCATCCTGCCACGTGTCCACGTCGTCCGTGAGGCCCGCCGTGTCGTCGACGGTCCGGGCCGGGAGGGCGCCGAGCAGGCGGTGGGCGGGCGCGCCGTCGACGCCCCCCGTCGCCCGCAGCCGGGCGATCGCGGCGTCGAGCGCGGCACGGCGGTAGAGCCCCACGAGCCACTGGTCCCGCCCGTCCCGGACGGCGCGGACGGCGTCGACGGCGCCGACGGCCGCGCCGGTGTCCGCGGCCGCCGCGAGCAGGAGCGGGACGGCGTCCACGGCGCGCGGGACGTCGCACGCGAGGACGAGCACCCAGGGCGCGGGGGCGTCGTCGGGCACCGCGGTCCCGGCAGGACCGTCGGGTCCACCCGTCGCGGCGGTCCGCTCCGCAGCGGGCAGCGCGGCGAGGCCCGCGGCGATCCCGGCGACCGGCCCGCCGAACGGCGGGTCCTCGCGCGTCAGCAGGTAGCGTCCCGGCCCGTCGGTGGCGTCGGCGAGCTCGTCCGGCCCGACCACGACCGTCACCCGTGCGCCCGACGTCGCGGCGAGCGCGTGCTCGAGCAGGGGCCGGCCGGCGACGACGAGGCCCGGCTTCGGCGTCCCGAGCCGCTTCGCGCGCCCTCCCGCGAGGACGAGGGCGTCGTACGACGGGATGCCGGACGGTCCGGCGCCCGCTGCGGGGACCGGCGGCTCCGGCTGCCGGCCTCGAGCACCGGCTGCCGGACCGTCGTCGGGCCGGGTCACGGCTCGCGGTGCCAGTCGCCGGACTTGCCGCCGGTCTTCGCGACGAGGCGGACGTCCGTGAGCTCGACCGACTTGTCGAGGCCCTTGACCATGTCGACGACGGCGAGCCCCGCGACGGCGACCGCGGTGAGCGCCTCCATCTCGACGCCGGTCCGGTCGGCCGTGCGCACGGTCGCCGTGACGTCGACCCCGTGGTCGCCGACGGTCAGGTCGACCGCCGCGCCGTGCACGCCGATGACGTGCGCGAGCGGCAGGAGCTCCGCGGTGCGCTTGGCGCCGGCGATCCCGGCGACGCGCGCGACGGCGAGCACGTCGCCCTTCGGGACGGCGCCGTCGCGCAGCGCCGCCACGACGTGCGGCGGGCACCGCACGACGCCCGTGGCCGTCGCGGACCGGACCGTCGGCTGCTTCTCGGTGACGTCCACCATGCGTGCGTGGCCGCGCTCGTCGAGGTGCGTGAAGCTCATGCGCCCACTCTTCCACGGTCGTCCGTGGTTCCACGGCCGGGCGCGGTCCCGGCCGCGTCCCCCGGCGCGGGGCCGTTGCCAGGGAGGTCGGCGTGCCGCAGGATCGAGGCCATGCGCAGCTCACTCCTCGACCACGCCGAGCGCTCCGTCGAGCCCGGCAGCTTCCAGCTCCAGAACGACCGCATGCTCAAGGTGGACCTGTCCGGCACGGGCGGGTTCTTCTTCGCCAAGCAGGGCTCGATGGTCGCCTACCAGGGCGACGTCGACTTCGCGTACGAGGGGTCGGGCGGCCTCGGGAAGATGTTCAAGAAGGCGTTCACCGGTGAGGGCATGGCCCTCATGAAGGTCTCCGGGAGCGGCGACGTGTTCCTCGCCCAGGACGCGGACCAGGTGTTCGTGCTCCACCTCGAGGACGAGGGCGTCACGGTCAACGGCGCCAACGTGCTCGCCTTCGAGAGCTCGCTGACGTGGGACATCAACCGCGTCGAGGGCGCGTCCATGATCAGCGGGGGGCTGTTCAACACGACGTTCCGCGGCACGGGCTCGATCGCCGTCACGGCGTACGGCACGCCGGTCGTGCTGAGCGTCGACGTGCCGACGTTCGTCGACATGCAGGCCGCCGTGCTGTGGTCGACGTCGCTGCAGTCGTCGGTCCGCAAGACGGCGAAGCTCGGCGCGGCCATCGGGCGCGGCTCGGGCGAGGCCTACCAGCTCGCGCTCGCCGGCCAGGGGATCGTCGTCGTGCAGGCCTCCGAGGGGCACCCGGCCCCGGCCGCGAAGTAGCACCCGGGCGCCCACCGCCGTCCGGCCGGTGCCGAGAACGACGTCGGCCGCTGCGGACAACGCCCTGAGGGTCGTCAAAGGCTCGTCGACGACCCTCAGGGCGTGCTCGGCGCACGCCCGTCAGTCCAGCAGGAGCACCCGCACGTCGTCGCCCGTCGCGACGGCCGTGACGCCCGCCGGCACGACGGCCACCGCGTCGGCGAGCGCCAGCGCCGAGAGCCGGTGCGACCCCGAGCCCCGACCGTGCTGCGGCCGCGCGAGGACGACGCGCGGGTCGTCGGGTCCGGCGTGCCGCACGAGGACGAGCTGCTCCCGGCCCGGGGGCGACGCCCAGCCCTCGCCCGCGACCCGGGTGACGAGCGTGCGCCGCGGCTCGCGACGGCCCCGCAGCCGGTCGAGGACCGGCCGGACGAAGAGCTCGAACGACACGAACGCGCTCACCGGGTTCCCCGGCAGGGCGAGCCACGGGACGCCCCGCCAGCGCGCGAGGCCCTGGGGCTTGCCGGGCTGCATGCCGACGGCGACGACCTGCGCCTCGGTCACGGCATCCGCCCAGGGCGTTCCCGCCCGGGTGACGGGGTCGAGCAGCCCGCGGACGACGTCGAACGCCCCGGCGCTCACGCCGCCGGTGGTGACGACGAGGTCGGGCGGCCCGGTGGTGCCGTCGGGCCACGTGCCGGAGGTCGCGGCGTCGAGCGCCGCGCCGAGGTCCTCCACGGCGTCGCCGACCGCACCGCGCCGCACGACGTGCGCGCCCAGGGACCGGGCCGCGGCGGCGACGAGCACGGAGTTCGAGTCGGGGAGCGTGCCGTGGCGCGGCACGCTCCCCGCGGGCACGAGCTCGTCGCCCGTGGAGACGACGACGACGCGCGGCTCGCGGTGCACCGGCAGCGTCGCGTGACCGGCGGACGCGGCCACGGAGACGTGGCGTGCGGCGAGCACGGTCCCCGCGGTGACCACGACGTCGCCGCGCCGCACGTCCTCGCCCCGACGACGGACGTGGGTGCGTCGCGCGCCGCGCGGGGCGCCGACGGGCAGCGTCACGGTGCCGGTCCACCCGCCCGGGAGGAACCGGCCCGTCGACGTCTCCTCCACGGGCACGACGACCTGGGCACCGACCGGGACCGGTGCGCCCGTCATGATGCGCGCGGCCTCGCCGGGACCGACGCGCGGCCCCTCGACGCCCGGCGCGCCGCCCGAAGGACCCGCCGGGACGTCCGCGACCACGCGCAGCGTCACCGGGGCCCCCGCGGTGGCCCCCTCCACGTCGGCGCTCCGGACCGCGTAGCCGTCCATCGCCGACGCGTCCCACGCGGGGGAGTCGAGGAGCGAGACGACGTCGGCGGCGAGCACCCGGCCGAGCGCGCCGTCGAGGTCACGCTCCACGACCGGCAGGGGCTCGACCAGATCGAGCGCGGCGTCCACGTGCTGCGCGACGGTCCGCCGGTCCTCGGGAGGGGTCATGGGCGCACGCTACCGAAGTGCGGGTGCCGTCCGGCGACCTCTGGGCTACGTTGGACGAGGAGTCAAGAAGCGGCCCGAAACCCCCCTGGATCCAGGAGGACCACATGGCCCCGAACTCCGTGACCGTCGACAGCCCCGCGCACACCACCCCCGTGCGCCCGGCGACCCTCGCCGAGGTCCTCGCCCTCGGTACGCATCTCCTCGTCGGGCAGTACCGGGTCGAGATCGGCACCGGTACGTGGTGGTGGTCGGACGAGGTCTACACGATGCACGGCTGGGAGCCCGGCGACGTCGAGCCGAGCCTGGACGTGCTCCGCTCGCGCAAGCACCCGGACGACCGCGCCCGCGTCGTCCGCGCCGGGACCGAGGCGCTGCGCACCGGGCGTCCCTTCTCGTGCGCCCACCGGATCGTCGACGGCCACGGCCGCGCACGGTCGGTCGTCATCACCGGGCAGGGACGACGTGACGCCAGGGGGCGCGTCGTCGAGATCGCCGGGTACGTCGTCGACGTGACGCCGGTGCAGCGCGAGGCGCTCGACCGCGAGGCGAACCGCGCGGTGACCCGGGCGTTCGTCACCGCCGCGGCCGTCGAGCAGGCGAAGGGCGTGCTCATGGCCGTCCACGGCGTCGACGACACGGAGGCCGCCCGGCTCCTCGCGGAGGCCGCGAGCGAGGCCGGGACGCCCGTCCACGACGCGGCGGCACAGGTGATGGCCGCGCTCGCGAAGGCCGGGGGCGTCGGCCCGACGGCCGAGGCGACCGTCGCCGGCGCACTGGCAGCGGTCAAGCCGCCGGCCCGGCCGCGTGCCCACGACGCCCAGCTCGCGCGCCGCCGCGAGCCCGCCCGCGGCTGACGAGGAGGACGACATGACGGACGACACCACTGCTTTCCCCGCACAGCAGCAGCAACCCCCCGGTCTGACCGGGCCCATGGAGCCGACGCCCGACCACGGCGAGCAGTCGTACCGCGGCAGCGGGCGGCTCGACGGCCGACGGGCGCTGATCACCGGTGGCGACTCGGGCATCGGGCGCGCGGTCGCCATCGCGTTCGCCCGCGAGGGCGCCGACGTCGCGATCTCCTACCTCGCCGAGGAGCAGGAGGACGCCGAGGAGACGGCCCGCTGGGTCCGCGAGGCCGGTCGCACGGCGGCGCTCCTGCCGGGCGACCTGACGGACGAGGGCACGGCGCGCGCCCTGCCGGGCCGGGCGGCCGCCGAGCTCGGCGGGCTCGACGTCCTCGTCAACAACGCGGGCTTCCAGTTCGCACGCCGCGAGTCGTTCGCGGACGTCGCGACGGACGAGATCGACCGCGTGCTGAAGACGAACCTGTACGCCCTGCTGTGGGTGACGCAGGCGGCGCTCGAGCACCTCGGCGAGGGGGCGAGCGTCATCAACGTCTCGTCGATCCAGGCCTACCAGCCGTCGACGTCGCTCGTGGACTACGCGTCGACGAAGGCCGCGATCAACAACCTGACGGTGAACCTCGCGGCCGAGCTGGGCGCGCAGGGCATCCGGGTCAACGCGGTCGCTCCGGGGCCGATCTGGACGCCGCTCCAGCCGGCCACGCAGCCGCCGGAGAAGATCGAGCAGTTCGGCCAGGACACGCCGCTCGGCCGCGCGGGGCAGCCCGCCGAGGTCGCGCCGGCGTTCGTCTTCCTCGCGTCCTCGTCCGACGCGAGCTACGTGTCGGGGACGGTGCTCGGTGTCACGGGAGGCAAGCCCGTGTTCTGAGCCACGATGCCTCCCCGGGGTCGCGGCTGCTCGGCCGATCGCCGCAGCCCGTCGGGAGGACGGAGGACGAGCCCGTAGTGCTCGTCCGGGAGCGGGTCCTTCGCGAGAGCGACGGCGCCCGTGGTCGGGACAAGCCGCCACGCCTTGTGCGGGCGAGACGGCCACCGCTCCCGCCTCGCCCGGGCCCCGTGCCCGGGCGGGGTTCCGGCGACGACCCCCGGTCGTGCCCGCGTAGGCTTGTACCGGACATGACCGAGAAGGAGCACCTCATGACGAGCATCGAGCAGCGCATGGCCGGGCTCAGCACGACGGCCCAGGACGCACCCGGCACCGCCGGGACCGCGCCGGGTACCGCGTTCGTCGTCGACGGTCTCACCGTGACGGGCCGGGTCGCCGACGCGGCGCGCGCCCTCGCGGACGAGCCGACGCTCCAGCAGACCCTCGACCGGGTCGTCGAGCTCGCGGTGACGATGATCGACGGCTGCGAGTCCGCGGGCATCTCGCTCGTGACGCGGGGCAGGATCGAGAGCCCCGCGGTGTCCGACCCGCTCGTCGCGCGCGGGGACGAGCTGCAGTACGAGCTCGGCGAGGGCCCGTGCCTCGACGCGATCCACGACTCCTCGCTCGTCGAGGCCCGCGACGTCGCGGCCGACTCGCGGTGGCCCCGGTGGGCCCCGAAGGTCGCGGACGAGCTCGGCGTCCGCTCGATGCTCTGCGTGCAGCTCTACACGTCCGAGACCGCGCACGGCGCGCTCAACATGTACGCGACCACGCCGGACGCGTTCGGCACCGAGGACCACCACCTCGCCTCGACGTTCGCCGCCGTCGCCGCCGCCGCGATCTCGGCCGCCCGGACCGAGGAGCAGCTCCAGTCCGCCGTGCAGACCCGGACCCTCATCGGCCAGGCGCAGGGCATCCTCATGGAGCGCTTCACGCTGTCGGCGAGCCGCGCGTTCGCCGTGCTCAGCCGGGTCTCCCAGGACTCGAACGTCAAGCTGGTCGACGTCGCGCGGCAGATCGTCGACACGCGGCGCGTCCCGGGGATCGACGCCCACGACGCCCAGGACGCGGAGACGTCACGACCCTGAGCCCTCCAGGGCCGCGTCGCCGGCCGCAGCCGGGGCCGGGTCGCGCTCGGCGTCGGTGAGCAGGGCGTCGACGCGCTCGCGGGCCGCCTCGACGACGTCGCCGGACGTGCCCAGGCCGCCCACGAGCCGTCGCGCCAGCTCGCGCACCGCGACGTTCGCGTCGTTGGACCGCTTGCGCAGCAGCTCGAACGCCTCGTCGGAGTCCACGCCGAAGGCGACCATGAGGACGCCCTTCGCCTGCTCGATCACGGAGCGCGAGGCGTCCGCGGCGCGGATCGCGGCGGTGGCCTCGCGGCGCGCCGACTCCTGGTGGTGCTCGGTGACGTCGACGAAGTAGCCGGCGATCTCCACGACCTGCCCGCTCGTGCGGCTGCGCCGCCCCTGCGCCGCGACGGCGAGGATGCGGGTGGCGCCGGAGGCGTCCACGATGCGGTGCATGGACCCGAAGGCGTGTCCGCTGCGTGCCGCGAGCGCGAGGGCGCGCACGCCCCGGTCGCGGTCCTCGGGATGGGTGTGCGACACGAGCAGCGAGGTCGTCGGCACGACCTCGCCCGGCGCGAACCCGTGCATGGCGAACACCTCGTCGGACCACCACCACCGGTCGGTGGCGAGGTCCACGCGGAAACGGCCGACGGGCTGCGGCTCGCCCGCGACGAGGGCGGCGAGCACGGTGACGAGATGACGCTGGGCGGTCATCGTGAGTTCTGGGTCGTCGAAGGGCTGAACGGCGTCCATCGTTGGGTGTCCCCGGGGGTCGAAGCAGGACGGAGCCGATTCCTGACCCCAGCAGTGGAAGATTAGCCCAGCGCGCGGCCGAAGGTGGTTCCGTGCTGGACGAGGTGGTCGAGCAGGTGGGACCCTGCTCCGACGGACGGAGGGCGACATGGGCGCGGGCGCCGACGAGGCACGGGTCCGGGAGGACGACCGGGGGAGGGACGAGACCCCCGAGGAGCGGTCCGACCGCAACTGGGTGGAGCTGCTGCAGGAGCTGCGCGTCATGCAGACCGGCGTGCAGATCCTCACCGGTTTCCTGCTGACGCTGCCGTTCCAGGCACGGTTCGCCGACCTCGACGACTTCCAGGTCGGCGTGTACCTGGCGCTGGTCGCGCTGTCTGTGCTGACGACCGGCCTGTTCGTCACGCCGGTGAGCATCCACCGGGCGCTGTTCCGCAAGCACCTCAAGCGGGAGCTGGTGACGCTCAGCGACCGCGTCACCCGCGCCGGGATCGTCGTCCTCGCCCTGGTCTTCACCGGGACGGTCCTGCTCGTCGTGAGCGTCGTCGTGGGGCGCACGGCCGCGTACTGGGCGAGCGGGACGGTGCTGCTCCTGCTCACGACGCTGTGGCTCGTCCTGCCGCGTGTCGCGGTGCGCGACGCGACGCGCGACGCCTGAGCCTGAGCGCGGCCCGGCGCGGGGTCCCGGTCAGGCGGACGCCGCCGCCTCACGGGCCCGCACGCCCCGGCGGACGGGGCCGAGCGTGAAGAGGAGCGTCGCGAGCGCGGTGAGGGCGAGCAGCCCGAAGCCGAGCCCGTACGTGCCCTCGAGCTGGTAGACGGCACCCATGAGCAGCGGCGGGATGAACCCGCCGAGGCCGCCCGCGGCACCGACGAGACCGGTCACGGCGCCGACCTTGTCGGGCGGCGCGACCTTCGCGACGAGCGCGAACGTGGCGCCCGAGGACGCGCCGAGCGCCGCCGCCAGGCCGAGGAACGCGACGGTGCCGACCGGGACGAGGTCCGGCTGGAACGCGACGACGGCGGCGAGCGCCGTCACGGCCGTGAAGCACACGACGGACACCGGGACGCCCCCGAACCGGTCCGACAGCGTGCCGCCGACGGGGCGCATGAGGACGGCCAGCACGACGAACCCCGCGGTGCGCGCCGCGGCGTCGGACACGGTGAGGTCGTAGGCGTTGACCAGGAACGTCGGCAGGTAGACCGAGAACGCGACGAAGCCGCCGAAGCCGACGGCGTACAGCCACGACAGCTGGAGCGTCACGGGCATCCGGAACGTCGACCACGTCCGGGCCCAGAAGCCCCCGGTGGCCCCGGCCGCACGCCCGGGCGCGTCGCGCAGCAGCAGCCACGACACGACCGCGAACACCGCGAGGATCGCCGCGACGAGCAGGAACGGGGCCGCGTCACCCCAGGCGTCGCGGATGCGCACGGTCGTGAACGCGGAGATCGCCGTCCCGCCCATGCCCATGCCGAAGATCCCGATCGCGGTTCCGCGCCGGGCCGGCGGGTACCACGCGTTGACGAAGGGGACCCCGACGGCGAACGCGGTCCCGCCCAGGCCGAGGAAGAACCCGCCGACGATCAGCGCGACGAAGCTGTCCGCGACGAGGCCCACGAACAGCACGGGCAGGATCGTGGCCGCGCTGACGAGCGGGAACATGATCCGTGCGCCGAACCGGTCCGTGAGGGCCCCGATGGGGATGCGGCCGAGCGAACCCACGACGACCGGCACCGCGACGAGCACGGAGACCTGGACGTCGGTGAGGTCGTACTGCTGCCCGTACGCGGCGCCGAGCGGGCTGACGAGCGCCCAGGCCCAGAAGTTCACCGCGAACCCGATGGTCGCCAGGGCGAGCATGAGCGTGGGGGAGGTGCGGGGAGCCGGTGGCCCGGCCGTGGCCCCGGGTGCGACGTGCCGGGGCGTCACCGGGGTCTCGTCCTGCCGTGCCATGTCGCTCCTCGAGGGGAGGTGCCCGTCGTCGGGCACGGGAAGGTTCGCCTGTCCCACGCTATCGGCGGCCTCCCGGGCCCGCGCGGCGAGCCGGCCGTAGCGTAGGGCCGTGCTCACCTGGCTCTTCGGCGGCGTCGCGCTGCTCAACGTCTACGCCCTCGTGCTGATCGTGCTCCGCGCGGTGCTGTACCGCACCGCGGTGTACCGGCCGATGCTCCTCAACCTCGGGCTCTCGATCGTGCCGGTCTTCGTGCTCGGAGCGGTCGTCCTCGTCGACGCCGCGCTCCTCGCGGCGGGCGTGACGTCGTGGGTCGTGGGGACGGTGGCCGCGCTCGGCGCGCTCGTCTGGCTCGTGCTGCTGCCCAACGCCGGCTACCTGGTCACCGAGCTGAACCTCAACCACCGCAAGGACGGCGAGGGCGTCCCGCTCTGGTACGACATCGTCGCCGTGCTGACGCTCGCGCTCTCCGGGGTGCTCAACACCGTCGTCAACGTGCTGGTCGCGCAGATGCTGTACGCCGTCGTGCGCTACCCCGACGACGACGCGCCGTTCACCCGTCCCGGGTCCTGGCTCGCGGTGGCGGTCGTGCTCGTGCTCGTCACCGTGGGCATCTACCTGGGCCGCTACGTGCGCTTCAACAGCTGGGACCTGCTGCACCCCGCGCAGTTCGTGCGCAAGCTCGTGCGGCACCTGCGCGAACGCGGGACGCTCGGCCAGGCCGTGCTGTTCTGCGTGCTGCACACGCTGCTGCTCGCCCTGGTCTACGCCGTCGTGGTGGGGCCGATCTCGACGGTGTTCGTCCGCGGCGCCTGACGGCACCGCCCGCACCACCGTAGGATGCGCGGCGTGACCACGCCGCCGCCGAGGGCCGCCCGTGCCGTGCCCGTGGCGCGAGCCGTCGTCGCGACGTGGCCGCGCCGGACGGCTCTCGCCGTCGTGCTCGGCGTCGTGGTGGGCACGACGGCGGCCGGGGGCCTCGCGAAGCACGTCGCCGCCGACGCGGGGCCGGTCCGGGCCGTCGCCGGCGAGCCGGTCCCGACCGGGCCGTTCGACCTCGCGGTGCGGTCGTGGTCCGTGACCGACGCCGTGCAGGTCTCCGCGCTCGAGGACGCCGACGCCGACGCGTGGCTGCTCGTGGTCGTGGGCGCGCTCGACACCGACCGTGAGTCCCGCCGCCTCGGCGACGCCGCCGTGACGCTCCCGGCGGAGCTGCCCGCCGGCCTGGCGCTCGCGGGAGAGGCGGAACCGGACCGCCCCGGCACGACGCTGCTCGTGCGCGACGCCTCGCTCTATCCCGTGCTGCAGCCGGGACTGCCCGAGGACGTCGCGCTCCTGTGGCCGGTGACGGTCGAGGACGCGGGCGCGGCGCCCGACGGGCCGGTCACGCCCGACGAGCCGCTCACCGTGACCCTGCCCGTGTCCCGGTACCGCGACATGACGATCGGCGGCGGTCGCCGGTGGGCCGAGACGGGCGCGGTCGTGCTCGTGGACGTCCCTCCCGGCGACGTGCCGGCGGAGGTCGTGGACCCGCCGGAGGAGGAGGTCGGCTGGTGAGCGACCAGACCACCGAGGAGACCCTCGTCGGGTCCGCGCCGTCCGCGCCGTCCGCGCCGTCCGCTGCGCCCGCGACCTCGCGGCCGCGGCGCGGCGACCGGGTCGCGACCGTCGCCCTGCTCGTCCTCGCCGTCGTGGTCGGCGCGGCGGTCTCGCGCGTCGACACGTGGTGGCCCACGCTCACGACGACGACGACGCGCGGTGCGGTGGGCGAGGTGGTCACGGCGGGGCCCCTGCGCGTGCGGGTCGACGACGTCCGTACCGGCACGGTGCTCGAGGACGGCTTCGACACGCTCGCGACCGACGGCGTCTGGGTCGCCGTCGACCTCGCGGTGTCCGGCACGACGCGCGAGGCCGGCATCGAGGTGCTGGAGCTGCGTGACGCCGACGGTCGTGACCACGAGGCCTCGCACCGGGTGAGCAACCGGATGATGACCACGTTCGTGGACCCGGACGTCCCCGAGGCGGGGACCGTCGTCGTCGAGGTGCCGGCCGAGGCGCTCGAGGGGGACGTCGTGCTGCGCGTGCTCACGGAGCACCAGGACGCGGACGTCGACCGCCCGCAGGCCGTCGCCGAGGTCGACCTCGGTCGCGTCGGACCGCCGGCCGACGGCGACACCGTCGAGATGCTCGAGCCGGCGCTCGTCCCGGGCGGGTGGGGCGGTTGAGCGTCGGCGGCGTCGGCGGCGTCGGCGGCGTCGGCGGCGTCGGATGGTGGCGGGCGAACCGCTGGTGGCTGGTCGTGCTCGCGGTCGCGCTCGCGGCGCTCGGCGCGCTCACCTGGCGCTCCGACGCCGTGCAGGGGTGGTGGGTGGCGGAGCCGCACCGCGGCCACGCGGCGGACGACGAGGGCTGGACGCAGGTCGGCGACGTGCGGGCCCGCCTCGCCGGGGTCGAGACCGTCGACTGGCTCGACGACGGCTACGGCGGCCGCGTCGAGGCTCCGGACGGGTACACGCTGTGGGCCGTCGACCTGTCGGTCCGCTCGGACGCCACGCCCGGCCCGGCGAGCGCCGAGGAGGTGTACTCCGCGTGCGAGCTCGTGCTGCTCGACACGTCCGGCCGGCAGTTCATCGCGGGCGCGTCGTCGCTGCCCGGCATGCCGGTGACCGACCCGCCGGTGTGCACGGGGGCCGTGTCGAGCCGCGCCACGCACTACGTCCTCACGCCCGACGACGCGGAGCCCGCCGAGGTGCGCCTCGTCGAGCCGGGGCTCCTGCCGGACTACTGGTCGCTGCCCGCACGCTGATCGCGCGCCCTGCCGTGCCGCGCCCGCCGGGCTCCTCGGACCGCGCAGCAGGAGCCGGCTGGTGACGGGGCTTCCGGGAGGTCGGCGGGCGCTCCTCCCCGCGAGGAGGTCGTCGCGAGGGCGGCCCGGTTGACAGCCCGGAGACTATTGATCATAGTTCATGATCAATAGTCTTCCTGTGGAGGTGCCGTCGTGAGCTGGGTGTCGTGGATGCTGGGTAACCCGCTGCCGTTGCCGGTCGCGCTCGCCGTCGACCTCGGGCTGCTCGCGGCGGCGGTCGTGGCCGGCGCCCTGTGGTGGGACGGGCGGCGCGCCGTCGTCCCGAGCACGGCGGGCGGGCGCGCGGTGCGGCACGCGGCGATGACGAGCGCCGGGGCGGCGCTGCTCGTCGCCGCAGGGGTCGCCCTCCCGCCGCTGTACCTCTACCTCGGTCTGGCGGGACTCGGCGCTCGCGTCGCAGCCGTCCTACCGCTGGTCGCGCTCGTCGCCGCGCTCGGGGTCCACGCCGTCGGCGAGCTCACGTGGCCCCGCCCGCTGCACCGGCAGCGCGAGGCGCGGCTCGTCGCGCGCTCGGCCGCCGACGTCGTCCCGGGCACGACCCGGCGCGTCGCCTGGGGATGGGGAGGGGGGATCGTCGTGGCGGGCGTGGCCTTCGGGCTGCTGTCCGACGGCCCGCGCTCGATCTCGCGCGGCACGGGACCGTACGAGGCGTACACCGTCGCACCGTTCCCCGGCTGGCTGTGGACGGTGCCGGTCGTCGTCGCGGCGGTCGTCGCCGTCGTCGTCTCCGAGGTCGTGCTGCGCCTCGTCGCGTCCCGACCGGCGGTCGAGGACGTCTCCGAGGAGTGGGACATGTGGTTGCGACGTCGGGTCGCCCGCCGCGTCGAGCGCGTCACGCAGCTCGTGCTCGGCCTGACGCTCGGCGGCCTGGTCGCCGTGGGCGGGCTCTCGCTGCGCTGGCTGGTGCTGGGGGACGGTGACGACGTCCGGACCGGCCCCGGGCTGAGCCCGGGCCACGTCGTCGCCGGGAACGCCCTGCTCGTCGTCGGGCTCGTCGTCGTCCTCGTGGCGCTCACCGTCGCCGTGTGGCCGGCGCGCGACCCGGCGCCCGCGCCGGCGGCCGAGCGCGAGCCTGCGGAGACTCCCGCGTGAGCCTCGCCGTCCGCATCGACCTCGACTCCTCGACACCGCACTACGAGCAGCTCCGCGCGCAGCTCGCCGCGCTCGTCACGGCGGGCGACCTCGCGGACGGCCAGCGCCTGCCGACCGTACGGGCGCTCGCGAACGACCTGGGTATCGCGCCGGGGACGGTCGCCCGGACCTACCGCGACCTCGAGGCGGCGGGGCTCGTCACGACCCGCCGCCGGGTCGGGACCCTCGTCACCGCGCCCGCCGCGACGCTCGACCGCGCCGTGGTCACCGACGCGGCGGTGCGCTTCGTGCGGCTCGCGCGGGACCACGCGCTCACGGACACCGAGATCCGGGACGCCGTCGCGGCCGCGCTGCTCGGCGCGACGCGGGGCGAGAGCGTCCGGGACACCGGGCCGCGGGCGACGGTCGTATCAGCCGACTGAGGTGGAGCTCGGCGCCGTGCGGGGGCGGCGCGTGCGCAGGGCCGACGGCAGGCCGAGGTTCGCGAGCAGCGCGTCGGCGGCGGCGGCGAGCAGCACGGTCGTGAGCACCTGGACGGCGACGGTCGCGACGGTCTCGAGCGGGTCGATCACCGCGCGCCACACGACGATCCCGGGCTGGCCGAGCACGGCCTGGGCCGCCGTGAGGACGACCTGCTCGGCGAGCGTGAGCAGCGCGAACGCGACGCAGAAGAGCAGCACCGCGCTCCACCTGCTCCGCCAGAGCATGCCGAGCGCGCCGACGAGACCGCCGAAGCGCCGGCCCGGGTCCAGCATGAGCTCCCACGCCCTGCGCGCACCGCTCGTGCCGAGCGTGCGGTTGAACCGGTCGACGACGCGGGCGGTCCGCCCCGTGGCGTCGGCCGGCGCGTGCACGGGGTCGACGACGTCGATCGCCTCGACGCCGTAGACGATCGTCCCGAGCGTCAGCCACGCGAGCGGGACCACGAGCCCGGTGACGATCCCCGCGAGCAGGAGCGACGTCGTCGGGCCGAAGGCGGCGACGAGCGGCTGGAGGACGTCCACGCGCGCGACGACGCCGTCCCACCACGTCGTCACCTCGACGACGACGACGCGCGACGCCCACCACTCCCGGACGCGCCCGACGACCGCCGTCACGGTGAAGGCGCCGATGACGATCCAGACGACCTCGCAGTACCCGGCGAGGATGCGCACGGCGGCCGTGCGGGCGCTGCGCCGGGCCTCCCCGCCCGCCTCGACGACGCCCCGCTCCATGCGCCTCGCGACGCGCTCGAGGACGCTGCGGGCGAGCAGCGCGCCGGCCACGAGGAGCACGACGGTGAGCCCGAAGCCCTCGGGGACCGGGTCGGCGGTCTGGATCCCCGCACCCGCGGCGAACGCGTGGTCGAGCGCGGCGGAGTCGACGTACGCCTGCCAGTCGGACGACAGGCCGCCGTAGAACTCGTAGATGACGAGGTACGGGACGAGCACCGACGCGATCGACCCGAGCAGCGCACGCACCTCGATGCGGTCGCGGTCGTCCCGCGGCTCCCGGCGCAGGACGTGGAGCATGACGACGATCCCGACGACCGTCGCGAGGGGCGAGAGGCACAGCACGAGCAGCCCGAGCTCTCCCGACGACGGCGCGACCGCGAGCGCGGCCCGCAGCGCGAGCTCGTGAGCCACCTGCGCGAGCACCGCCACCGCGACGAGCGCGGGCCAGTGCCGCACGAGGAGCCGTCCCGCGTCGACGAGCACGTGCGATCCCGCGCGCAGCACGGACGGGCCGGTCGGCCCGGGGCCGGTGTCCGGCGAGGGCGGTGAGGTCATCGGGACGGGGGCCGTCACGCGCGCCAGGGTACCCGGGCTGCGCGGCGGCCCCCGACCCGGGCCGCGCCGAGTACTACGACAGGAAGCGCGTCACGACGCGCTTGGCCTCCTTGCCGGCGAACCGCCGGGCGAGGACACCGACCCCGGCGGCGACGGCCGCGAACGTGACGGCCGAGACGATGCCGACCTCCTCGTCGTCCAGGTCCTTCGGCGCGTCGTGCCCCGTGACCTTCGCCCACACGAGCGTGACGAGCTTCTGCGCCGCCCAGCCGGCGGCGAACGTCAGGGCGACGGTCCCCACCTTGACGGCGAGAGTGGCCTTCTCCTCGGTGTCTGGCACGGGTGCTCCTCCATCGGGTCGGCGGTCCGGCCTCGGGCCGGTGTGCTGCGCACCACCGTAGTCCCTGGCCTGCGTCGACGCCGTGCGGCGGCGACCGCGGTGTACGCTCGCCGGGAACGACAGGGGAGCTCCCCGGGAGCTGAGAGTGCGGACCACCGCAGACCCTCGAACCTGATCCGGTTAGCACCGGTGGAGGAAGTCGGGAATCTCGATCACCCGTCGGCGTCGGCCCCGTGCCGACCCGGCGGTTGGACCCCTCCTGAACGTCCAGGGAGGACACGTGCAGCACACGACCAGGGCCACCACCGCCGGGCGAGCCACCGCCGGGCCCGCCCGCACCGCCGCGCTCGCCGCGGGGACCACGCTCGCGCTCCTCGCGCTCGCCGCGTGCGGGAGCGACGGCGACGCGGGCGGTGACGCCGGCGGCGACGCGGCATCGGGGGGCGGCACCGTCACGCTCGTCACGCACGACTCGTTCGCCGTGAGCGACGAGGTGCTCGCCGCGTTCGAGGAGGAGAGCGGCCTGACGGTCGAGCAGGTCGCGCCCGGCGACGGCGGCGCGCTCGTCAACCAGCTCGTCCTCACGAAGGGCTCCCCGCTCGGCGACGTCGTCTTCGGGATCGACAGCACGTTCGCGACGCGCGCGATCGACGAGGGCGTGCTCGACCCGTACACGCCCGCCGACCTCCCGGCGTCCGCGGAGCAGTACGCCGTCGGCGACGGCGAGCTCACGCCCGTCGACGTCGGCGACGTGTGCGTCAACGTCGACCACGCGTGGTTCACCGAGGCCGGCGTCCCGGAGCCCGAGACCCTCGAGGACCTGGCCGACCCCGTGTACCGAGACCTCCTCGTCGTCACCAACCCCGCGACGTCGTCGCCCGGGCTCGCGTTCCTCCTCGCGACCGTCGGCGCGTTCGGCGAGGACGGCTGGGAGCAGTACTGGGCCGACCTGCGGGAGAACGGCGTCAAGGTCGTCGACGGCTGGTCCGACGCGTACTCCGTCGACTTCTCCGGGGGCGAGGGCGCGGGCGACCGGCCGCTCGTGCTGTCGTACTCCACGTCGCCCGCGTTCACGGTCGCCGAGGACGGGACGTCGTCGACGACGGGCGCGCTGCTCGAGACCTGCTTCCGCCAGGTCGAGCACGCCGGCGTGCTGGCGGGCGCCGAGAACCCGGAGGGCGCGCAGCAGCTCGTGGACTTCCTCGTGAGCGAGGCGTTCCAGGCCGACGTGCCGGGCCAGATGTACATGTACCCCGTCGACGACACCGTCGCGCTGCCCGCCGAGTGGGAGCAGTTCGCGCCGCTCTCCGACGAGCCGTTCGAGGTCGCGCCCGAGGAGATCGACGCGCACCGCGACGAGTGGATCAAGGCGTGGACGGCGACGGTCGTCGACTGACCCGTCCCGGTCCCGGGCCCCTGGTGCGGGGCGCCGTCGGGCGCGGCGTGCTCTGGGGCGTCGCTGCGGCGGTGCCGCTGGTCTTCCTCGCGGTGTTCTTCGCGTGGCCCGTGCTGGCGCTCGTGGCGCGCGGGTTCGTCGGGGCCGACGGCGGTCTCGACCTGTCGGGGTTCGCGGAGGTGTTCTCGGACCCGCGGACGTGGCGGATCGTCGGGCTCACGCTGTGGCAGGCCGTGCTCGGGACGACGTTCTCGCTCCTGCTCGGCGTGCCCGGCGCGTACGTGCTGTACCGGTGCCGGTTCCGCGGGCGTCGCGTGCTGCGCGCCGTCGTGACCGTGCCGTTCGTGCTGCCCACGGTCGTCGTGGGCGTCGCCTTCCGCACGCTCCTCGTCGAGGGCGGGCCGCTCGGCTTCCTGCGGCTCGACGGGACGTTCGCGGCGATCGTCGTGGCGCTGGTGTTCTTCAACTACTCGGTCGTCGTGCGCACGGTCGGCGGGCTGTGGGAGCACCTCGACCCGCGCGCGGAGCAGGCGGCCCGCGCGCTCGGGGCGACGCCGTGGCGCGCGTTCCGGACGGTGACCCTGCCCGCGCTGGGTCCGGCGATCGCGAGCGCGGCGTCGATCGTGTTCCTCTTCTGCGCGACGGCGTTCGGCGTCGTCCTCGTCCTCGGCGGCATCCGGTACGGGACGATCGAGACGGAGATCTGGATCCAGACGACGCAGTTCCTCGACCTGCGCACCGCCGCGGTGCTGTCCGTCGTGCAGCTCGCCGTCGTCGTGGCCGCGCTCGCGGTCGCGAACCGCGCGCGCGCGAAGCGGGAGCGGGCGCTGACGCTCACCGCCGCGTCGAGCGCCGCGCACCCGCTGCGCCTGTGGCAGCGCGGGCCCGCCGGCGGACCGGTCCGCGGCCGGCCCGGCGGCGACCTCCTGCCGGCCGCGCTGACCGCCGTCGTGGTCGTGGTGCTCGTCGGTCTGCCGCTCGTGACGCTCGTCGTGCGGTCCCTGCGCGTGCCGGGCGGCGGCTGGGGCCTCGACAACTACGCGAACCTCGGCACGACGGGCGGTCGCAACGCGCTGTCCGTCACCGTGTGGGAGGCCGCCGCGAACTCGCTGCGCACGGCGACGCTCGCGACGCTGCTCGCGGTGGCGATCGGGGGGCTCGTCGCGCTCGTCGTGTCCCGGCGACCGCGCTCGCGCACGGGCCGGCGGGCGATCGGCGCGCTCGACTCCCTGTTCATGCTCCCGCTGGGGGTGTCGGCGGTGACGGTCGGTTTCGGCTTCCTCGTCACGCTCGACCGGCCGCTCGGGCTCGACGTCGACCTGCGCACCTCGGGGCTGCTCGTACCGATCGCGCAGGCCGTCGTCGCGATCCCGCTCGTCGTGCGCACGGTGCTGCCGACGCTGCGCGCGATCGACCCCCGGCTCCGCGAGGCGGCCGCGACCCTGGGGGCGGCGCCGGGGCGCGTGTTCCGCAGCGTCGACGGGCCCATCGCCGCGCGGTCGCTCGGCCTCGCGGTCGGGTTCGCGTTCGCGGTGTCGCTCGGCGAGTTCGGCGCGACGTCGTTCCTGGCCCGCCCCGACACCGCGACCCTGCCCGTCGTCATCTTCCGGCTCGTCGGCCGTCCCGGCGCGGAGAACCAGGGCATGGCGCTGGCGGCGAGCGTCGTCCTGGCCCTGCTCACCGCCGTCGTCATGCTGCTCGCCGAGCGGTTGCGCGGCGACCGCCCCGGAGGAGAGTTCTGATGGTGCAGACCGACCCGACCACCCGGCCCGTCGCGCCCGGAGCGGCGCAGCGGCCCGCTCACGACGCGGCGGACGGTGCGGGGCTGCGGGTGCGGGACGTCGTCGTGCGGTACGGGGGAGGGTCGCGCCGCGGGGGTCGCCGGGACCCCGGCACGACGGCGGTCGCGGGCGTCTCGCTCGACGTCGCACCCGGCGAGGTGCTCGCGCTGCTCGGGCCGAGCGGGTGCGGCAAGTCCAGCCTGCTGCGCGCCGTCGCCGGGCTCGAGCCGGTGGCCGCCGGCACCGTGCGCTTCGCGGGCGACGACCTCGCGGGCGTCCCCGTGCACCGGCGCGGGTTCGGGCTCATGTTCCAGGAGGGCCAGCTCTTCCCGCACCGCGACGTCGCGGGCAACGTCGCGTACGGGATCGCCGACCTGCCGCGCGCGCAGCGGGACGACCGGGTGCGGGACCTGTTGGGCGTCGTCGGTCTCGCGGGGTACGAGCGGCGCGCGGTGACGACGCTGAGCGGCGGCGAGCGGCAGCGCGTCGCCCTCGCGCGGTCCCTCGCGCCGGGCCCGCGCCTCCTGCTGCTCGACGAGCCGCTCTCCGCGCTCGACCGCGGGCTGCGGGAGCGGCTCGCGCTCGACCTGCGCGCCGCGCTGCGGGCGACCGGCACGACCGCGGTGTTCGTCACGCACGACCACGACGAGGCGTTCACCGTGGCCGACCGCGTCGCCGTCATGGACGCCGGCCGGGTGCTGCAGGTGGCGCCGCCGGAGGAGCTGTGGCGCGCGCCGTCGTCGCGCCGCGTCGCGGAGTTCCTGGGCTACCAGGCGTTCGTCGCGATCGCCGACCTGTCCCTGCCCCCGGCCACCGGGCCGGCTCTCCCCCCGGGGACGCCGGTCGACGGGGTGCTCGCGATCGGGCCGCGGGGCCTGCGCGTCGTCGGGCCGTCGGACGGTCCGTGGCCCGGCACCGTCGTCGGCAGCGTGTTCCGCCGCGGCGCGACCGAGATCACGGTCGACGTCGCGCTCCCGGGTGGTGAGGGCAGCACGGGCGTCGCGGGTGGCGCGGGGACGGTCCGTGTCGTCGCGCTCGGGGCACGCCCGGCGGACGAGGCGGGGGAGCCGGGCGACGGGGTGCCGGGCGACGAGGTCGCGGTCGCGCTCGACCTCGCGGGCTGCGCGGTCGTCCCGGGCTGACGGCGCGACGAGGGCACCCTGCGCCCGTTCGGCGCGCGACGTCGTCGACCTCGTCCTAGCGTCGAGGGATGAGCGACGCATCGATCGGCGAGAACCTCCCCGAGAAGGGCGGCAGCAAGTCCGCGAAGATCCTGTACCGACCGGTCGGCCTCGCGAGCTCGATCGTGGGCGGCCTGGTGGCGGGTCAGGTGTTCAAGCAGGTCTACAAGAAGGTGGCGCCGGGCGACCGCAAGGACGCCCCGGGCCCGCTCCAGTCGGAGTACCCGCTCAAGGAGATCGTGCTCGCGGCTCTCATCCAGGGCGCGATCTACGCCGTGGTCAAGGCGCTCATCGACCGTGGCGGCGCTCGCGCGTTCGAGCGCTGGACGGGGGAGTGGCCCGGCGACTGACGGTCGAGCACGACCTGGCGGTCGTTCTCCGGCCGAGAACGACCTCCAGGTCGTGCTCGGCGGTGGGCGTCGCGTCTTCACGCCCCCGCGTCGGCGCCGGCGTCGTGCACGACGAGCGCCACCTGGGTCCGGTTCTCGACGCCCAGCTTGAGCAGCACGCTCGACACGTGCGCCTTGACGGTCGGGACGGAGAGGTAGAGCCGCGCCGCGATCTCCGCGTTGCTCGCGCCGCGACCGATCTCGACGGCCACGTCGCGCTCGCGCGCGGTGAGGCGGCCGAGCGTCGCGAGCGCCCGCTCCCGCGTCCCGCCCGCCGAGGCGGCGGACGACATGAGCCGTCGCGCGATCGCGGGTGACAGCACCGGCTCGCCCGCGGCCGCGGCGAGGACCGCGGCGACGATCCGCTGCGGGGCCATGTCCTTGAGCAGGTAGCCCGACGCGCCGGCGTGCAGCGCGCCCACGACCTCCTCCTCGGAGTCGAACGTCGTGAGCACGACGACGGCCGGCGCGTCCGCGCGGGCCCGCACCCGGCGGGTCGCCTCGATCCCGTCGACGCCCGGCATCCGCAGGTCCATGAGCACGACGTCCGCCGGGTGCGCGTCGAGCACGCCCGCCACGGCTCCGCCGTCGGACGCCTCGCCCACGACCTCGATGCCGTCCGCCCCGTCGAGCATGAGGCGCAGGCCGGAGCGCACGAGCGCGTCGTCGTCGACGACGACGAGCCGCGTGCGGGACCCGGGGAGGGGCGGGTGCGCGCTCATGCGCCCCACGGTAGCCGGGCGTCGAGCACGAACCCCGTCGCGCCGCCGCAGGTGCGGGCGCCCGCCTCGACGGTCCCGCCGAGCAGGTCGACGCGCTCGCGCAGGCCGACGAGCCCCGTCCCCGTCCCGGCCGCGACGTCCGGGGGACCGCTCGGCACGAGCCGGGCGCCGGTGTCGGACACGACGACGCGCACCTCGCCGGGCGACACCGCGACCCGGAGCACCACCGGGCTGCCGGGCGCGTGGCGCCGGGCGTTCGTCAGGCCCTCCTGCGCGACGCGGTACGCGGCCGTCGCGACGGCGGCCGGCGGCACGACGTCGCCCGTGCGCTCGTAGGTCACGGCACCTCCCGCGTCGCGCGCCTCGGCGACGAGCCGGTCGACGTCGGCCAGCGTCGGCGGGGGAGCGAGCCGGGCCTCGTCCGCCGGGCGACCGTCGTCGGGCAGCGCGCGGAGCACGCGGACGACGTCCCGCAGGTCGTCGAGCGCCGCGCTCACGCCCTCGCGCACGAGCGCGGCGGCGGCGGCCAGCCGCTCGGGCGGGGCGTCGGGCCGGTACTCGAGCGCGCCCGCCGTCGCTGCGAGGAGGGACAGACGGTGGGCGAGGGTGTCGTGCATCTCGCGCGCGATGCGCGTGCGCTCCGCGAGCCGGGCCTCCGTGACGCGGCGCTCGGCGTCGGCCTCGGCGCGGCGCGCGCGCCCGCGCAGCGACCACAGGAGCTCGGCGCGCGCCCGCCAGTACGCGCCCCAGCCGAGGAGGGCGGCGTGGACGGCGAGGTCGCACAGCAGCCACCACCCGATCGGCAGGGCGACCGGCCGCCACAGGGCCTGCACGGCGTGACCCGCGAACCCGGCGAGCGCGACGGGGAGCGCCGTCCGCACGGGGTACCAGCGCGCGACGTGCAGCGTCGCGACGGTCGAGGCGGGCGTCGCCGCCCCCGACACGGCGGCGAGCGCCGCGAGGACGACGGCCACCGGGACCGGTCGCCGCGTCCACAGGAGAGGGAGCGCGGCGAGCGCGGCGACCGCCACGGCGACGTCGACCGCGGTGCCGGGCGGCCCGTCGTCGCCGGCGAGGAGCGGCACGAGCGACAGGAGCGTGAGGACCGCGACCGCGGCCCAGGCGGCGGCGACCCACGCCCACGGCACGAGGCGGGCCGCGGGGTCGCGGCGCGCGGACGACGTCGCGAGCACCGGGGGTCCCGCGAGCGGCGCGCAGTCGAGGGTGGGGTCGAGCGCGTCGTGGACGGCAGCATCGACGGCCGGGCCGACGGCCGGGCCGACGGCCGGGCCGACGGCCGCGTCGACGGCCGGGTCGACGGCCGGACCGCGCGGGGGCCGGGTTTCCGGAGACGGGGTGCTCATGCCGCCGACGCTAGGCGGCGCCGCGGACGGCCGACACCGACCAAGGTCGGGGGTCGTGGTCTCGCGGTCGGGGGTGGCCTCCGTCGTCGGGCGGGTCGGCCGCCGACGTCGGACGGGCGCGCCGGTGCGCCGGCGGGCGGCAGCGTGGGGGCGTCGGCACGAGGCCGGCCGCGGCTCCGGCCGCGTGACGAAGGAGGCCAGCATGACCACGTCGCAGAACAGCTCGCACGGGGCAGGGACCGTGCCGTCCGTCCAGGCCGGCTCGGGGCCCGGGGCCGGCCCCGGTGCGTCGCCCGCGGCCCGACGCCGCGTGCCCCGCTGGTCCGTCCCGCTCGCGGCCGCCGTCGTGGCCGCGGCGGTGTGGCTCGTCGGGGCGGCCGCAGGTGTGGACGTCGCGGCCAGGTCCGCCGCCACGACGCAGGACGTCGGGATCGTCGCGGTGGTCGTCGCCGCGCTCGTCGTCGGGTACGGCGGATGGGGGGTGCGCGCGCTGCTCGGGCGGCTCCGCGCGTCGAGCCCGGGCCGCGGCGAGCGGGCCTGGCTCGTGACGTGCGCCGTCGTGCTGCTCGTGTCGCTGCTCGGCCCGCTGGGCGGCGTGAGCACCGGGGCGGTCGTCGTGCTGCTCGCCGAGCACCTCGCGGTCGGCGCCGTCGTGGCCCTGGGGCTGCGCCGCTGAGCCCTCGGCAGGACGGGCCGGGACCGATGAGTTGGGCGGGCGGGTGTGGTCCACCTCCGTGTCCGCGCACGACCCGTTCGCTCACGACCGTGGACGCACGACCCCATCGCACCCGGAGGACCTCATGGCGACGCTCGTCTCGACCCTGTTCATCTCGCTCGACGGAGTGGCCGAGATCGACCCGGAGTGGCACTTCCCGTACTTCGACGACAACATGGCGGCCGCCGTCGACGACGACTACCAGCAGGTCGACGTCCTGCTGCTCGGCCGCGTCACGTACGACAGCTTCGCGGGTGCGTGGCCGGACCGGGAGGCCGCGGGCGAGGAGGACGCCGAGTTCGCGAAGCGCCTCGGGGACACGCGCAAGGTCGTGGCGACCCGGGGCGACCAGGAGCTCGGGTGGCGCCACGTCGAGCGGCTCGACGGCGACCTCGTCGAGGCCGTGCGCGCGCTCAAGGCGGAGCCGGGGACCCGGCGGATCCTCGTCCCGGGATCGATCTCGGTCGTGCGGCAGCTCCTCGCGGCCGGGCTCCTCGACGAGCTCCGCCTGCTGGTCCACCCCGTGGCGGCCCGCGCGGGCGAGCGCCTGTTCGACGAGGGGGAGCCGCGCTACCCGCTGACGCTCCTGCGGTCCGAGGCGTTCCCGACGGGCGTGGTCCGGCTGGTCTACTCCCCGGCCGAGGCGCCCGCGGACACGTCGTACGAGGACGTCAAGGACAAGGTGCCCTCCGGGACCGAGTGAGGCGGCCGCCGACGCGCGACCACGACCGCGACGTCGTCCTCGCGGCCCTCGTCGTCGAACGCGGCGACGAGCCGCTCGCACAGGTCGGCGGGCCGGCTCCCGGCGCCCTCGGCGGCGAGCGCCGTGAGCCGGTCGATCGCCGCGAGGAGCGAGGTGCGGCGGCGCTCGACGAGCCCGTCGGTGACCAGCACGAGCAGGTCGCCGGGTGCGAGCACGTCGTGGTGGGCCGGGCGCTCGTCCGGGCTCGGCACGCCGAGCAGGCGCGAGCCCGCCTTCGCCCGGACCACCGTGCCGTCGGCCCGCACGACGAGCGCGGGGAGGTGGCCGGCGTCCGTGATCTCCACGGCACCGCTGCGCGGGTCGAGGACGCACACGCACACCGTCGCGAACTCGGTGTGGTCGTGCCGGAGCGCCTCGTTGAGCAGGTCCAGGGCCCGGGCCGCGGCGTGGCCCTCGCGCAGGTACGCGCGGAGGGTGAGCCGCACCTCGGCCATGACGGTCGCCGCGCGCAGCGAGTGACCCTGGACGTCGCCGATGACGACCGCGACGCGTCCGTCGGGGAGGTCGAACGCGTCGTAGAAGTCGCCGCCGACGTCGAGGCGGTCGTCCGACGCCTCGTAGCGTGCGGCGACCTCGACCGCGCCGTCCACCGCGAGGGTCGCGGGGAGCAGCGTGCGCTGCAGCGCGAGCGCGATGCGGTGCTCCTCGGTGAACGTGCGCAGGTTCGTCATCGCGACGGTCGCCGCCTCGACGAACCGCGCGACGACCTCGCGGTCCTCGGCCGACGGCGCGTCCGGCGAGTCCTCCACCTGCACACCGAGGCCGCCGACGAGCGCGCCGTCGCCCGCGACGAGCCACATCGTCCACCAGGCGCCGCCCTCGACGCCCGCCTCGGCGAGCAGCGGGCGCCACGGCGGCGGGATCTCGTCGGGCCGGAACACCACGGTCTCCACGCCGGTGGGCGGCAGGACCGGCGCCGTGCCCCGCCCGCGCACGAGCGGCGAGTCCGGCGCGACGCACACCGAGCGCAGCACGACCCCGGCGTCGGCGACCACCATGGCCACCACCGGTCTACCGAGCACGGCGCACGCGCCGCGCGCCGCGTGGTCGACGATCGCCTCGGACGACCGGGCCTCGTGGAGGGGCACGAGCGCCGCGGCGAGCGTCTCGAGGCGCCGCGCGGTGCGGCCGATCCCGCGCTGGGCGTCGTGCGTGCGGCACAGCGCGCTGATCGTCGCCAGGAACTCGTCGCGGTCGAGGGGCTCCGGCAGGTAGGCGTCTGCCCCGCCCTCGAGACCCGCCGTGCGCGCCGCGGCGTCGACAGCCGTCGCGGAGACGTGCAGCACGGGGACGTGCGCGGTGACCGGGTCGGCCTTGATGAGGCGGCACACCTCGCGACCGGAGACGTCGGGCAGGTTGACGTCGAGCACCACGGCGTCCGTGGAGGCGGCCACCCGCGCGATCGCCTCGGCGCCGGTCCCGGCCTCGACGACCTCGAAGCCGGCACGGCGCAGCCAGCTCACCATGACGTACCGGTGCGCCGGCGTGTCGTCGACGACGAGGACGGTCCGGGCGTCGGTCATCGCGCGCCCGCCTCACCGCGCAGCGTCGACACGAGCAGGTCGCGGTCGATCGCCGACTTCGCCAGGAACGGGACGGCCGCCAGGTGCTGCGGCAGGGCGGGCGGCGGGGCGCTCGACATGAGCACGCCGGGCAGGCCGGGGTGCTGCTCGCGGATCCGGCCGAGCAGCGTGACGCCGTCGGTCCCCGGCATGCGCACGTCGAGCAGCACGGCGTCGGCCGCGCCGTCGCGCAGCAGGGCGAGGGCGTGCGTCGCGTCGTGCGCGACGCTCACGCGCGCCACCGCGTCGCGCAGCATCCCGACGAGGACCGTCGCGTAGGCGCGGTCGTCGTCGACGACGAGCACGTGGCCGATCCGGTCCAGCGGCGCCGGGTCGTCCTCGACGACCGGGTCGACCGGCGGCGCGAGGGGGGCGTCGACGAGGGACGGCAGCCGGACGGTGAACACGCTGCCCGAGCCCGGCCGCGACGTCGCCCCGAGCGTGCCGCCCAGGGCCTCGGACGTGCGCCGCGCGTACGGGAGGCCGAGCCCCGTGCCGCGCACGGTCGGCTGGAGGCGGTTCGGCACCTGGACGAACTCCTCGAAGACCGACTCCAGGTGCTCCGCGGGGATGCCGAGGCCCGTGTCCTCGACCGTGAAGGACACCATGCCGTCCTCCTCGACGCCCGCCACGAGCCGCACGTGCCCCGACTCCGTGAACTTCACCGCGTTGGTGAGGAGGTTGCGCAGCACGCGCGCGAGGAGGCGCCGGTCCGTCACGAGGCGCAGCCCGGGCGGCGCGGAGAGCTCGAGCGCCACGCCGTCGCGCACGAGGGGCAGCGTCGTGCCCCGCAGCTCGTCGAAGAGCCCCGCCACGTCGACCCACGCGGGCTCGACGTCCTCGTGCCCGGCCTCGGCCCGTGCGAGGTCGAGCAGCTCGTCGACGAGGGTGAGCAGCGTGTGGGCGCTCTCGCGCACGAACGCGACCTGGTGCTCCTGCTCCGCGTCGAGGCGCGAGTCCGCGAGGAGCGACACGAGGCCGATGATCGAGTTCACCGGCGTGCGCAGCTCGTGGCTGACGTTGCGCAGGAACCGCGTCTTCGACTCGTTCGCCGCGGCCAGCTCGTGGCCGCGCTCGTCGAGCTCGGCGTACAGGGCGACGACGCCCGTGTTCGTCTCCTCGAGCTCGGACGACAGCTGGTCGTACATCGCCAGGACGCCGCGGTTGGTCTCCTCCAGCTCCTGGTTGACGCGCCGCAGCTGCTCCTTCTGCTCGGTGAGCTCGTCGAGGGTGCGCACCAGCTCGGCGTTCTGCACGCGCAGCTCCTCGAGAGCGTCGGCGTCGTGCGCCGCCCCCACGGACCGCCGCACCACGGCGAGCGTCGCGTCGTCGGTCCGCGCGGTCGCCGCGAGCGACTTGACGAGCACCACGTGCTCCCGCGCCGGGTCGAGCGTCAGCACGTCGACCAGTCGGCGCGCCGCCGGGATGCCGCCCTCGGACGACTCGCCCTCGTGGGGCAGCGGCGACCCCGTGGCGACCTCGGCGCGCAGCGTCGCGTGCGGGACCCCCGGGACGACGGCGATCGTCACGTCCGCCGCGCCCGTCGCGACCGCCGCGCGCCCCACCTCGGAGAGCGCGGTGGCGAGGCGTACCTGGTCCTGGGTGTCGAGACCGAGGTGCCTGCCGATCTCCCGCCCGGCGCGCCGGAGCGCGAGGACGTCGGTGTCGGCGCGCAGCTGCGTCGACAGGACGGTCGTGCTCACGCCGCCGCCCCCTGGCCCGCCGGCGGGACCGAGAGCACGGCGACGCACGCGTCGTCCCGGCGCACCGCGTGGTCGCGCAGGAGCACCCCCGAGACGACGAGCGGGGACCGGGACGCGAGGCCGGGGTAGTCCGCGAGCGACCACCGTGCGGTGAGCCCGTCGCTGTGCAGGGCGACGACGTCGCCGGCCGCGAGCGGGTACGTGGTCTCGCGCAGCGCACGTCCGTGCGAGCCCGCGATCCCGGGGTGGCTCACCAGCCCGCGGGTGCGCGCGCCGTGCACCGCGCCCGCGATGTTGCCGAGGCCCGCGTAGCGCAGGGTCGTGCCGGTCGGCTGCGCCACCGCGACCGCGGCGCCGCGCGTCCCGCCGAGCGCCCCGTGGACACGTTGCACGAGCGCGGCGGGAGGACCGGCAGGTGCGGCGAGGAACGCGCGGACCGCGCTGCCCGACGCCGTCGCGGCCAGCGGGCCGTGACCGAGCCCGTCGGCGACGAGCAGGCTCGTCACGCCGTCGTCGGTGCGCACGGCGAAGGCGTCGCCGCACACGCTCTGGCCCGTCATGGGGCGCATCACGCCGGTGGGTCCCGTCAGCGTGGCCGCCGTGCCGGACCGCTCGAACACCGCCGCCACGACCGTGCCCCGGCCGGGCGACGTCCACGCGTCCCACGCCGACGTGAGCCGCGGCAGCGTGCCGAGACCGATCCCGAGCGTCCCGCGGCTGGAGACGCCGTCGCGCATCGCCGCGGCGATGTCCCTCATGCCCGGTCCGGAGTCGACGGCGAGGACCTCGACGGCCGCGTCGTCACCCGTGAAGCGGACCCGCACCAGCACCGACCCGCCGCCCGCGTGGCGGCACTGGTTCGTCGCCAGCTCGGACACGACGAGCCCGACCTCCGCCGCCCGCGACTCGCCGAAGCCCAGGCGGACGGCGACGGCGCTCGCGGCGCGCCGGACGCCGCCCACGGCCGAGGGGTGGTCGACGGTGAACCAGGTGCCCGCCTCGACGGCCGTGGGCGGCACGTCGAGAGGGTCGTGGACGGCGCTCACCGGGACCAGGTGGCGATCTCGACCCGGGTGCCGCGACCGGGGGCGGTGTCGATCGCGAAGTGCTGCACGAGCCGGCGCGAGCCGGACAGACCGAGGCCGAGACCGCCGCCGCTGGTCCAGCCGTCGGTGAGCGCCAGGTCGAGGTCCGGGATGCCCGGGCCCTCGTCGCTGAAGACGGCGCGCACACCGGTGCGCACGCCGTCGGACACGAGCTCCACCTCCGCCTCGCCGCCGCCCCCGTACACCAGGGTGTTGCGCGCGAGCTCGCTCGCCGCGGTGACGAGCTTGGTCTGGTCGACGAGCGAGAGCTTCGCGCTCTGCGCGAGCGAGCGCACCAGCTGGCGGACCTTCACCACGTCGGAGTCCGCGCGGACCGGCAGTCGCTCGGCGGTCGCCGCGGTCGCGGTGGTCATCCCACCTCGCGCTCGGCGGCGGCGAGGAGGATCTCCTCGGCCGATCGCTCCTGGGGCGCCAGGAGGGCCAGTCCGCGCTCGACGTCGAGCGCCGTGCGGACGTCCCCGAGCGAGAGCCCGAGCTCGACCATCGTGATGGCGACCGCCGGCCGCATCCCGACCACCACGGTGGTGGCGTCGAGCACGTGCGAGATCGCCGCGACCGACGCGAGCATGCGGCCGATGAAGCTGTCGACGATCTCCAGCCCCGAGATGTCGATGAGCACGCCGCGCGCACCGGTCTGGGTGATGCGCTCGGCGAGGTCCTCCTGGAGCTGCAGGGCGGTGTCGTCCTGGAGGTCGACCTGGATCGACACGAGCAGCGTCGACCCGATCTTGAGGATCGGTACGCCGTCGCTCACGCGAGCACCCCGGTCGAGGACGCCCGCTTGCCGGCGCGCAGGGCGTCGACGAGCGCGTCGGCGAGCGACGCCCGGGTGCGGATGTCGCCGAACTCGATGCCGAGCGCGACGATGGTCTGCGCGATCTGCGGCCGGATGCCGCTGATCGTGCACTCGGCACCCATGAGGCGCGCCGCGACGACGGTCTTGAGCAGGTGCTGCGCGACCTGCGTGTCGACGGCGGGGACGCCGGTGATGTCGATGATCGCGTGCTCGCTGCCCGTGTCCACGAGCGTGTTGAGCAGCTTCTCCATGACGACCTGCGTGCGCGCGGAGTCGAGCGTCCCGACGAGCGGCACGGCGACGATGCCGTCCCACAGCTTGACCACGGGCGTCGAGAGCTCGAGCAGCTGCTCGGCCTGCTCCGCGATGATCGCCTCGCGGGCGGACGCGAACGTCTCGAACGTGAAGAGGCCGAGGTCGTCGACGAGCCGCAGGACGGGCGTGACGTCCACGGCGACGCCGTCGTCCGACGTCAGGCGGTACAGGCCCTCCTTGAGCGCGAACACGCCGATCGCCGTCTCGCGGGGCGTGAAGCCGAGGCGCGCACGCGCGGCCGAGACGTCGGCGAGGATGCCGCGCAGCTGGTCGAAGGCGGGGTCCGAGAGGACCGAGCCGCCCGCGCGCAGGCCCTCGAGCAGGGCGTCGAGGATGTCGGACTGCTCGCGCTCGAGCTCGCCGCGCGAGGTGCGGCCGCGCAGCTCCGCGGCGGACGCCTCGATCCAGGCGTCGCGGACGGTGTCCGCGTGGAGCTCGAGGGCGCGGGCGAGGGTGTCTGTGGCGACGGGGGGCATCGCTGGGCTCCTTCCAGGAGAACGCGACCGCGGGGCCTCGGCGGTCGCGGGGAAAGTGTACGCAGCGCGGCGGTCCGCGCGGGGCACGAGCCGGTCGTCCCCGGAAGGGGAGCGACCGGCCCGGGAGGCGCGGACCGCGGCGCGTCGCGACCGGCGTCAGTCGCGCAGCTCCAGGTAGCGCGTGATGAGCGCGGACGTCGACGGGTCCTGGGCGTCGAGGGCGTCGTCGTCCCCGGCGACGGCGGGCGCGATCTCGAGCGCGAGCTTCTTGCCGAGCTCGACGCCCCACTGGTCGAAGCTGTCGATGCCCCACACGACGCCCTGGACGAACGTGATGTGCTCGTACAGCGCGATGAGCTGCCCGAGGACCGACGGCGTGAGCGCCGGCGCGAGGATCGACGTCGTCGGACGGTTGCCCGGGAACGTGCGCGCCGAGACGAGCGCCTCGTCCGTGCCCTCGGCCCGCACCTCGTCGGCCGTCTTGCCGAAGGCGAGCGCCTTCGTCTGGGCGAAGAAGTTCGCGAGGAAGAGCCCGTGCACGTCGGCGCCGGGCCGGACCGCGCCACCGTCGCCGACGTCGTCCGTGAGCGGGTGCGCCGGGTTCGCCACGGCGATGAAGTCCGCCGGGATCAGCCGCGTGCCCTGGTGGATGAGCTGGTAGAACGCGTGCTGGCCGTTCGTGCCGGGCTCGCCCCAGAAGATCTCCCCGGTCTCGGTCGTCACGGGGGAGCCGTCCCAGCGCACGCGCTTGCCGTTCGACTCCATCGTCAGCTGCTGCAGGTACGCGGGGAAGCGGTGCAGGTACTGCGCGTAGGGGAGGACCGCGTGCGTGTGCGCGTCGAGGAAGTTCACGTACCAGACGTTGAGCAGGCCCATGAGGACCGGGACGTTCTGCGCGAACGGTGTGGTGCGCACGTGCTCGTCGATCGCGTGGAACCCCGCGAGCAGCTCCGCGAAGCGCTGCGGCCCGATCGCGATCGCGAGCGACGTGCCGATCGCGGAGTCCAGCGAGTAGCGGCCGCCCACCCAGTCCCAGAAGCCGAACGCGTTCTCGGGGTCGATGCCGAACGCGGCGACCTTGTCGAGCGCGGTGGAGACGGCGACGAAGTGCTTCGCGACCGCGCCCTGGCGCGCCTCGTCGGAGTCCTCGAGGGCGCCGAGCGCGGCGAGCTCCGTCCACAGCCAGTCGCGCGCGAGGCGCGCGTTCGTCAGCGTCTCGAGCGTGCCGAACGTCTTGGACGCGACGATGAACAGCGTGGTGCGCGGGTCGAGACCGGCGGTCTTCTCCGCGACGTCCGTCGGGTCGATGTTCGAGACGAACCGGACCTCGATGTCCTCGTGCTTGTAGGGCAGCAGCGCCTCGTAGGCCATGACCGGCCCGAGGTCGGAGCCGCCGATGCCGATGTTCACGACCGTGCGGACCCGCTCGCCGGTCACGCCCGTCCACTCGCCCGAGCGGACCCGGTCGGCGAAGCCGTAGACCTTGTGCAGCACGTCGTGCACGTCCGCGTCGACGTCCTGGCCGTCCACGACCAGGTGCTCGTCGTCGCCGAGCGGCGCCGGGCGGCGCAGCGCGGTGTGCAGGACGGCGCGGTCCTCCGTGACGTTGATGTGGTCGCCGCGGAACATCGCCTCGAGCCGGCCGCCGAGGTCCACCTCGTCCGCGAGCCGCGTGAGCAGCTCGAGCGTCTCGTCGGTCACGAGGTTCTTCGAGAGGTCGACCGTCAGGTCGGCCGCCTGGTGCGTCAGCCGGTCGGCGCGCTGCGGGTCGGCGGCGAACCAGCCGCGCAGGTCCGGGTGCAGCGAGTCGCGGTGCGCGGTGAGCGCGCCCCACGACGCGGTCGTGGTGGCGTCGACGGGGGTACGGGCGAGGAGGTCATGCGGACCACGCTACTGACCGCCGCCGCCGCACGCCCACCCCGCCCGCCCCGCGAGAGGTCCGCCGCCCGCCTGACGAACGTCCCGTCGTCGGCCGCACGAGCGGCGGGCACGCGCGGCACGGACCACGATGGGACGGGCGGCGCGCGGGCGCCGCGACGACGAGACGGAGGAGACATGGCCGAGGTGCTGCTGTTCCACCACGCCCTGGGGGTCACGGAGGGCGTCGAGGAGCTCGCCGGGGTCCTGCGCGACGCGGGGAACGTCGTGCACGTCCCCGACCTCTTCGAGGGCCGGACGTTCGACACCCTCGAGGAGGGCGTCGGGTACGCCGAGGAGCTCGGGTTCGACACGATCCTCGAGCGGGGACGGTCGGTGGCGGACGGGCTCGGACCCGGCCTCGTCTACGCGGGGATCTCGCTCGGGGTGCTGCCCGCGCAGATGCTCGCCCAGACGCGCGCGGGCGCGAAGGGCGCCGTGCTGCTCGAGGCGTGCGTCCCCGTGTCCGAGTTCGGCGAGGCGTGGCCCGACGCCCTGCCCGTGCAGGTGCACGGGGCGGAGGCGGACCCGTTCTTCGCCGGGGAGGGCGACCTGGAGTCGGCGCGCGAGCTCGTGGACTCCACGCCCGACGCCGAGCTGTTCCTCTATCCCGGCGACGAGCACCTGTTCACGGACCCGAGCCTGCCGTCCCACGAGCCGGAGGCGGCCGCCCTCGTCACGGAGCGCGTCGTGCGGTTCCTCGACGGCATCCGCTGAGGCGGCGCCCTCGCCTCAGGCTCCGGCGAGCTGCTGGGAGTCCGAGGCGTCGGCGTCGTCGAGCCGCAGCTGCCACTCCGCGTCGACGCTCGTCGGTGCGAAACCCAGGGCGACGTTGATCGCGAGCATGTGGTCGTTCTCCTGGGCGTTCCACGTGTGGACGCGACGCGCGGCGGGCCGCGACCGGGCGAGCTCGTCGAGCACGGCGACCTTCACGAGCATGCCCAGCGCGTGCCCGCGGTGCTCGCGCAGCACCAGCGTGTCCTCCTGGAACACGACCTCCGGCTTGTCCCGCGGGTACGCGACCATGGAGAACCCGGCCAGCGTCCCTGTGGCCACGTGCTCCGCGGCGGCGACGACGTAGCCCTGGCCCCGGTCGTGGAAGTCCTGGTACGCCGTGCGCACGCGCTGCGCGTCCCACGGGTCCTCCTCGATCTCCAGGCCCGCGCTGGGTGCGTCGGTGCTCATGCGCGTCTCGAGCACGGCGAGCTGGTCGAGCCAGGCGTCGGGCACGTCGTCCGTCCACACGTGGACGCGGTACCCGTCCGCGCGGCGCCGGGCGTCGGCGCGCAGGGGGTCGAGGCGCTCCGCGGGCACGGGCAGCTCGAGCACCGAGTGCCGCTGGACCTGCTCGAGCACGAAGCCCCGGTCCAGGACGAACGTCGTGGAGGGGTCGTGCCGGGGGATGCGACCGCTGCCCGTCGGGGCCTCGATCGCGTCCGGCCCCGGGGCAGGCTCGGGCGCGGAGGTCGAGTCGGCCATGATCACGCGTCGCCCCGCCGCGCGGGCGATCGCGAGCGCGTCCTCCCACAGCGCCGTCCCGACGCCGCGACCGCGGTGGTCGGGGTGCACCCCCACGTAGACGAGCGCCGTGCGGGTGCTGCCCCGGAGCGGCATGGCGATCATCGACCGGCCGACGACGTCCTCGGGCCTCGGCGCGCGGCGGCCGTCGGGGAGCGTGTCGTCGCTGTCGTGGCGGTCGCCCTCGACGCCCTCGACGCCCTCGACGCCGTCGAGGACGGCGACGCGGCGGACGGTGCGGCGGTAGTCCCCGCTGGCGACGCTGTTGACGACCGTCCCGGCGTCGAGCGCGAGGTCGGTGTGCCCGTAGACGTGCCGGTCGATCGCCTCGCTGACGAGCACCGTGCCGTGCACCGCCCACGCGTCGGGCCCGTCGGGCGACGCGGGGACCTGGTCGATCCGGACCGACGTGGTCCCCGTCGACGTCGTGCCGCTCATGCATCCTCCTGTGTCGTGCTCGGGGTCGTGCCAGCCGTCGTGCCGGGGGTCGTGCCGGCGGTCTTCTTCTGCCAGGACGCCCAGCCGCCCGCCGGACGGAAGCCCAGGGCGACGTTGATCGCGAGCATGTGCCGGTTCTCCTCGGCGTTGCCCGTGTGGATGCGCCGCGTCGCCGGCCGGGCGGCGAGGAGCGCCTCGAGGTTCGCGACCTTGACGAGCATGCCCAGCCGGCGGCCGCGGTGCTCCCGCAGGACGAGCGTGTCCTCCTGGTGCGCGAACGCCGTCCGGTCGCGCGGGTACTCGAAGAGCGTGAAGGCCGCGAGGTCGCCGGACGGCACGTGCTCCGCCACGGTCATGAGGAAGCCGTAGTCCTTGTCGCGCAGCTGGCCGACCCACGTCCGGACGCGCTGCGCGTCCCAGGGGTCCTCCTCGTAGTCGACGCCGCCGACCGGCGCGTCGGTGCTCATCCGGGTGAACAGGTCCGCGACCTGGTCCACCCGCTCGTCCGGCACCGCGTCCGCCCACGTGCGCAGCCGGTAGTCCCCGCCCGCCGCGGTGCGCGCCGCGGCCCCGAGGCGCTCGAGCAGACCGTCGGCGAGCGGGAGCTCGAGGACCGAGTGCCGGTCCACCTGCTCGAGCGTGTACCCGTGCGCCCGCGCGAACCGGGTCGCCGGCGCCTCGGCGTCCACCCGTCCCGCCCCTGTCGTCGCGGCGACGGTGCCGGGACCGGCGGGCGGTTCGGTGCCCTGGAGGGTGTGGCTCAGGAGCGACGTGCGTCCCGCCTCCGCCGCGAGCCGCTCCGCGACGGCCAGGAGGGCCGAGCCGATGCCCTGCCCCCGGGCGGCCGGTCGCACGAACGGGTACAGCTCGGCGAGGCGCGGGTTGCTGGTGGTGGGGCAGGCCGTGAACAGGTGCGCGACGACGTCGTCCACCCCGGGCGACGGGGCACCGGCAGCGAGCGCGTCGGCCAGCACGACCACGAAGCGTCGCTTCGTGGCGTACTCCTGGTGCCGCATGCCGGCGAGCGCGTCCCGCGCCTCGAGCGCCATGTCGTCGTGCCCGTGGGTCTCGCGCTCGAGCTCGTGGTCGATGTCGGCGACCGCACGGTACGCCCAGGCGGCGGGCGCGTCCGCGCGGCCCACCGGGACGTCGTCGGCGAGGACCTCGACGAGGACGAGGCCCGGGGGGAGCGCGACGTCGGTGACGGTCCGGGGGGCGGTGAGCATGCACCCAGGGTCACGCGCCGGGTGGCCGCTGTCCACGGTATTGCGCGGCCGCCCACGGCGGTCCGCGGTCCGCGCACGACGACGGCCCGGTCCCTGAGGGGACCGGGCCGTCGCGGTGGTCTCGGTCGGCACGCCGACCGGGCGTCGTCAGGCGCGCTTGCGGTTCGTGAACCACGACCAGATGAAGACGACGATCAGCGAGCCGAGGAGCGCGAAGCCCCACGTGCCCAGGTCGAAGAACTCCTCGTTCGCGTCCGTCCCGAACACCGCCGTCGCGATGAAACCTCCCAGGAGCGCCCCGAGGACACCCAGGATCAGCGTGACGATCCAGCCGCCCTTCTGCTTGCCCGGGACGATCGCACGCGCGATCGCACCCATGATGAGCCCGATGAGGATCCAGCCGATGATTCCCATGTCACGTCTCCGTTCCTGAAGGACACATCCGGCCACGCAGGGCGGTCACCCTGGCTGGCCACGCCTCACCGTGGCACGGACGACCGCCCCTCGCACGCCGGGGAGGCGCGCCAGGGCGTGTCGTGGCAGGTCACGGGCGCGCGTCGTGGACCTCGTAGGCTCGGGACATGGCGACAGGCGGGACGACAGGCGGTGCTGCGGGCAGGTCGGCCGGCGGTGCCCCGACGAGCGCGCGCGTCGACAGCTGGCTCTGGGCCGTCCGCGTGTACAAGAGCCGGTCGCAGGCGACGGCCGGGGTCAAGGCCGGTCACGTGCGCGTCAACGGCGAGCGCGCCAAGCCGGCGACGAACGTCAAGGTCGGGGACCGCGTCGTCGTGCGGGGCGGTCTGGCGGAGAAGGTGCTGGTGGTCGAGAAGGTGCTGGTCAAGCGCGTCTCCGCGGCGCTCGCGGCCGAGGCGCTGACCGACCAGAGCCCGCCCCCGCCGCCGCGCGAGCTCACCGTGCCGCTGGCCCTGCGCGACCGCGGCGCCGGCCGCCCGACGAAGCGCGAGCGACGCGAGATCGACCGCCTGCGCGGCCGCGGCTGACGGCCGCGGCCCGCCGGCACCAGCGACGGGAGAAGCGCGCCTGCGCTGCCGCAGCGCCTCACGACGGGCGGGACGTGCCACGTGCGGCACGCCGGCCGACCCGGCCTGTGGACGGCGCGGGCCTGTGGTCGCCGTCGGACCGGCGAACGACGGACGCGTCTGCGCGCGAGCGAGGCGTCCAGGGACGCATCACCCGCGCGCAGACGCGTCGCTCGGGTCGGTGCTCAGCGGGTCAGCAGGCGCCGACGTCCTTCCACACGCCCCACTGGCCGCTCTGGGCGGGGTTCTCGCCCGTCGTCCACCACTTCGCCTCGTACGTCCTGCCCGCGTGCGAGACGCGCGCGCCGCCGAGGTAGACGCCGCTCGTGGACCAGGCGGGCGCGGTGCAGTCGCCGGGCGGGTCGGTCGGGTCCGTGGGCGGGGTCGTCGGACCCCCGCCGCCGGTGCCGACGGTCAGGTCGACGCAGTTGTAGAACGCCATCGGCGTGTTCGACACGTTCCAGCGAGCGAGGATCGTGTGGTTGCCCTGCGGGAGGCCGGTGAGCGTGTGGGAGATGTTGCTCGGCGGCTGCGCACCGCCCTGGCTGAACGTCTTGAACAGCACGCCGTCGACGAAGTACTCCCACGTGCTGGTGTTGTGCGCCGCGGTGAGCCTCCACTGGAACGTCACCGACGACCCGACCTGGGTGCGCGGCCACGGCTTGCTCGCGTCGTCGAGGATGCTGAAGCCGCTGCCGCCCGAGCACTGCATCGATCCCTTGGCCGCCTCGACGCTCTGCGGCTCGTACCTGATGGACCCGCAGTCGAACGACGTGGTGCCCTTCGCGCAGTGGTCCTGCCGGCTCGGCGGTGACGTGATCCAGCCGTGGGCGGACGCGCTCGGCGCGACGACGACGGGGGCGACGATCGCCGCCGCGCCGAGCACGGCCGCGAGCAGTGCCGCTCTGAGTCTTCGCATGATGTCTCGCTCTCCATCCGGTGGTGCGTGGGTCCTCGCAGGCCCGCCCCTTCGCGGGCCGCACGCGGATCGGTCCCTCTCGACGCTACGGACGCGGCAGAGAGCGGACAATCGTGTGGAACCCGTACGCGTCACCCCGTACCCGACCGTGCCCCACCGTGCCCCACCGTGCCCCAGCGTGCCCGACGGCGCCCGCCCGGGTCGGGCGGACGCCGTCGGCGTGGTCGTCAGGTCGTCGTCAGCAGACGCCGACGAGCTTCCACGGGCCCCACTGCTCGGTGCCCGGGACGTTGTTCTGCGTCCACCACTTGGCCTCGTAGACGTTGCCGCCGTAGGAGATCTTCGCCCCGCCGGTGTAGACCGCGGACGCGGACCACGCGGCGTCGGTGCACTCGCCCGGCTCGGGGTCGGTCGGCGGGTCGGTGGGCTCGGGGTCCGGCTCGCCGGGGTTCGTCCCGCCCGCCGTCACGGTGAGGTCGACGCAGTTGTAGAACGCGTTGACCGTGTTCGACACGTTCCAGCGCGCGAGGATCGTGTGGTTGCCCTGCGGCAGCCCGGTCAGGGTGTGCGAGATGTCCTTCGGGGGCTGCACCCCGCCGCCGTCGAACGTCTTGAACAGCTTGCCGTCGACGAAGTACTCCCACACGCTCGTCGCGTGGTTCGCGGTGAGGTTCCACTGGAACGTCACCGTGCTGCCGGTGGTCGTCCGCGGCCAGGGCTTGCTCGCGTCGTCGAGGATCGCGTAGCCGCTGCCGCCCGAGCACAGCGTCGAGCCCTTGGGCGCCTCGACGCTCTGCGGCTCGTACTCGATGGACCCGCAGTCGAACGACGTGGTGCCCTTCGCGCAGTGGTCCTGGCGGCTCGGCGGGGAGGTGATCCAGCCGTGGGCGGAGGCGGACGGTGCGACGACGACGGGGGCGACGATCGCCGTCGCGCCGAGGATCGCGGCGACGAGGGCCGCGCGGAGCCTTCTCATGGGGACTCGCTCTCTGGTTCGGGGTGGGCCGACACCGCAGGGAGTCCGTGCCGTCGGCCGTTGACCCGACGAACGGTAGGCACGCGTCGGCACCGGCTCAACGTCGGGGCGGACCGCTACGCGGCTACGGGGATCCCCGTACGAGCACGTCCGCTCCGCCGGGACAGCGCCGTTTCGAGCGCCCTCCGGAGGGGGTCGTCGACGTGGGCGGCGCGGCCGGTGGACGAAATCGTGTGGTGATCACGTACCCCGGACGGGCGGTGCGGACCGCTCACGGACCGGCGGCACGGCGGACCGCTCAGCCCGCGGGGGCGTCCTCCTCGCGCAGGCGCGGCTCGGTGCGCGACGCCGGGCGCAGCCCGGACTTGTCCGCGTAGAACGCGCGCACGACGTCCATGTCGGCGCGCACGTCGCCGGTGAGCTCGATCGTCGGGCCGAGGCCGGTGGTCATCGTCGTGCGGTCGACGTACCCGAGCGTCACCGGCAGCCCGGCGTCGCGCGCGATGCGGTAGAAGCCGGACTTCCAGTACGTGCCCGCGCCGCGCGTGCCCTCGGGCGTCACCACGAGCGAGAAGACCTCTCCGGCGGCGAGCCGCGCGACGACGTCGGCCACGACGCGGCTCGGGTCGCGGCGGTCCACCGGGATGCCGCCGAGCGCGCGCATGACCGGTCCGGCAGGCCCGGCGAACAGCGAGTGCTTGCCGAGCCAGCGGAAGCGCACGCCCGTGGCCCAGGCGATCGCGAGCATGAGGACGAAGTCCCAGTTCGACGTGTGCGGGGCGCCGATGAGGAGCGTCGGGCGCCGCGTGTCGTACGGCTGCGAGCGGAGGGTCCAGCGGCTCACGGCCCAGTAGGCGCGGGCGAGGGCTCGGCGGATCACTCGGTCACCGTACCCGTGCGGGGCGCCGGGGCCGCCATCGGGGCGTGCCGCCGTGGTACCGGTTCCACAGGACGGGTGGGTGCCGTCGACAACCGTCCCGGCGGATCGCTACCCTCCCGAGAGGTCGGGGTCCCCGACCGACCGCGCTGCTTCCCGGCCCACCGACTGTTCGACGGAGACCAGATGGACACGCTGCCCGCAGGTTCCCCCGCGCACGTGCGCACGCTCAACGCCCGGGCGGTGCTCGACGTGCTCCGCCGGGAGGACGCGCTCACGCGTCCGGACGTGGCGGCGGCCACCGGGCTCCCGCGCAGCGCCGTCACGCAGACGCTGCGCGCGCTCGTCACGACGGGCGTCGTGGCGGAGGCCGGTCTGGACCACGAGCGTCGCGGCCCCGCGGCGACCCGGTACCGCGTCGACCACGACCACGCCTTCGGGCTCGGGCTCGGGGTCGACGTCGCGCGCGACCGGGTGCGCGTGGCTCTCGTCGACGTCACGGGCACGGTTCGGGCCAGGGCGGAGCGCCGGGACGTGCCCGCGTCGCCCACGGCACGAGCGCGCGCGGCCGCCGAGCTGGGCCGCGGCTGCGTCGCCGACGTCGCGGCGCGCCTGGGCCGGGAGACGGGGATCGAGGTGAGCCGCGCCGTCGCGGCGGTGCCCGCGATCGTCGGCGACGACCTCGCGACGATCCGCCGCGTCCCCGGCTACGAGAAGGGCGGCACGACCCTCCACGACGCGTTCGTCGACGCGCTCGGCTGCCCGGTGCAGCTCGAGAACGACCTCAACGTCGCCGCCCTGGCCGAGCAGCGCGACGGGGTCGCGGTCGGTGTGCGCACGTTCGTGGTGCTCGGCCTCGGTGGGGGGTTCGGCGCCGGGATCGTGGTCGACGGGCGGCTGCACCGTGGCGCCGCGGGCGGCGCGGGCGAGATCTCGTTCCTCCCGCACCCCGAGCGTCCTCTCGGTTCCGAGGTGCTCGGGGCGGGCTCGCTCCGGGTGCTCGCGAAGGAGTACGGGCTGCCGGAGGACGTGACGGTCCGCGACGTCGTCGACCGCGCCGAGCGGGGGGACGTCGCGGCGGGCGATGTGCTCGACCTCGTCGCGGAGCGCATCTCGATCGTCGCGGGGACGGTCGCGCTCGTCGTCGAGCCCGAGCTGTTCGTCCTCACCGACCAGGCGGCACGTGCGCCGATCGCCGAGCGCGTGACGCGGTTCCTCGCGGAGCGCATCGGCGTGCTCGGTCTTCGGGTGGTCCCGTCGAACCTCGGCACGGACGCCGTGGTCGTGGGCGCGGCGGGGGCGGCGAGCGAGGCGCTGCGCGACGACGTGGTCCGCGCCGCGGTCGCCGCCGGCGAGACCCCGGGCGACGAGGCTCGCGCCGACGACGTCGACACAGAGGCCGCGTCGTGACCACGGCGCTCACGTCGCGGCTCGGTCTCGACCCCCGGGCCCGCGCGATCATCCTCAACGCCGACGACTTCGGCATGTGCCGGGCCGCGAACCGCGCCGTCCAGGACCTGCTGCTCGCCGGGCACGTCGACTCCGCGACGGTCATGGTCCCGTGCGCGTGGGCGCCCGACGCGCTCGCGTTCGCCGCCGCGAACCCGCAGACCGACGTCGGCGTCCACCTCGTCCTCACGAGCGAGTGGACGCGCTACCGGTGGCGCCCGCTCACGGGGACCGGGACGTCCCTGGTCGACGCCGCGGGCTACTTCCCGGCCGACGTCGCGACGGTCGAGCGGCAGGCGCGCGACGAGGACGTGGCGGCCGAGCTCGCGGCACAGGTCGAGGCCGCTCTCGCGGCGGGGGTCGACGTCTCCCACCTCGACAACCACATGGGCTCGGTCTACGGCCTCGAGACGGGCCGCACGTTCCTGACCCAGGTCCTCGGGCTCGCGGCGCGGCACGGTCTGCCGTTCCGGCTCCCGCGGTCGACCGAGGGGATGGTCCTGCCCCCGGGCGACCTGCAGCCCGTCCTCGACGAGGCGACCGCCGCGGCGGACGCCCTGGGCGTCGTCCTGCCGGACCGCCTGTGGACGCACCCGTTCGCGCTCGCGGGCGAGGGGACGCCGGGCGAGGAGGACTACGCGGAGGTCAAGGCCGGGTTCCTCGACATCCTGCGCCGCGTGCCCGCGGGGGTGACCGAGATCTACCTCCATCCGATGCTCGACGACGACGAGCTCGCCGAGGTCGCGGACTACGGCGTGCCCAAACGGGGCTTCGAGCGTCGCCTGCTCGCGGACCCGGACGTGGCCGCGCTGATCGCCGCGGAGGGGATCGTGCGGGTGGGGTGGCGCGACCTGCGCGCGGTGCAGCGGGGCGAGCGGTGAGCACCTCCCCGGACGGGCCTCCGGCCTCGCGGGACCTCGTGGCGTCGGGCCCGGGCCTGCTCGCCGCGGTGCGGGACCGTCGGCTCGTCGGGCCCCCGACGCGCGCCCAGCGGCTCGCGTACGGCGCGTCCGCGTTCCCGGCGAACCTCCTGCTGCAGACGTTCTCGGCGTTCGTCGTCTACTTCTACGTCGACCACCTCGGGGTCCCCGCCGGCTGGGTCGCGGGCGCGATGGTCGCGCACGGGATCCTCAACGCGCTGCTCAACCCGCTCGTCGGTGCCGCGTCCGACCGGCGGCGCACGCGCTGGGGCCGCCGCGTGCCGTGGATCGGGCTGGGCGTCGTGCCGCTCGTCGTGGCGTTCGCCCTCGTGTGGGTGCCGCCGCCGTTCGGGCCGGCGGGGCTCGTCGCGTGGTTCCTCGTCGTCGTCGCGGTCTACGACGTCGCGTACGTCGTCGTCGTCCTCAACGTCTCGGCGCTGTTCCCCGAGATCTTCCGCACGACCACGGAGCGCGCGCGGGGCAACGTCCCGCGCCAGGTCTTCGGCCTCGTCGGCATGATCCTCGGCACGGCGGGCGCGCCCCTGCTGTACGGGACGCTCGGCTGGACGTGGATGGCCGTCGCGCTCGCGGTCGTGAGCCTCGGGTTCTTCGGCTGGTCGCTCGTCGGGATGGTCGAGCGCCCGGTGGACGAGGCCGCGGTGCGCGAGCGCGAGGCCGGGGTGGGCCTGCGGGACCAGCTCCGGTACACGTTCGCGAACCGTGCGTTCGTCACCTACGTGCTCGGCTCGCTCCTGCTCCAGAGCACGACGGCGATCGTCCTCGCCGCCGTGCCGTTCTACGTGCGGCACGTGCTCGGCGGGGCCGAGGCCGACGCGACGCTCCTCCTCGCCCCGATCTTCGTCGCGGCGATCCCGTCGATCCTGGGCTGGTCGTGGGTCGTCCGACGCGTCGGGCCGCGCACGGCGATGCTCTGGGTGGTCGCGGTGTACGGGGTCGCGACGACGCTGTACCTCGTCCCGACCACCGTGCTCGGGGCCGCGCTCGCAGGCCTCGCGGTGGGCGTCGGGGTCGCCGGGCTCATGCAGGTGCTCGAGGTCGCGCTGGCCCAGGTCATCGACGACGACGAGCGCCGGACGGGGCTGCGGCGCGAGGGCATGTACTTCGGCGCCAACGGCTTCGTCGTGCGCGGCTCGGTGATCGTGCAGGCGGTGCTCGTCGCGGCCGTGCTCGGCGCGAGCGGGTACGTCGAGGGTGCCGCGACGCAGGCGCCCGAGGTGGCGACGGGCGTGCGGCTCCTCCTGGGCGCCGTCCCCGTGGTGCTCGCGGCGCTCGCGTTCGGGTGCTTCTGGCTCTACCCGCTGCGCGGGCGCGGTGACGGGGACGGCGAGGTGCCGGCCGCCGACGCGATCGCCGACGCCGCGGCCTCGCCCACGGCGTCCGACCCCCTGCCGCGGTAGTACCGGGGTCGCGCGGGGTGGTACCCCGGCCGCGCGAGGGAGTGCCCCGGCCGCGGCCGGCAGGCCGTGGAGCTACCTCGCGGTGCGGGTGGCCGCCCCGGGCCCGGCGAGCTCGTCCTCCGCGACCGCGCACGGGTCCGTGCCCGCGTCGACGTCGCGCAGGTCGCACGCGACCCGGCGCACCAGCAGCCGGAAGGCCTGACGCTCCTCGGGCGAGAGCGCGCGCAGGAGCGAGTCCTCGGCGTCGTGCACCTGGATCGCGAGGTCGGCGAGCCTGCGGCGGCCCTGCTCGGTCGCCACGACGCGGCGTGCGCGGCGGTCCGCGGGGTTCTGCTGCCGCTCGACGAGCCCGGCGGCGACGAGGTCGTCGACGAGGTAGGTCATGACCGTGCGGTCGATGCCGTGGTACTCGGCGAGCGCGAGCTGCGTCGGCTGGTCGCCCTGCACGACCGAGACCAGCACCTGGTAGCCGCGCGTGCCGTGCGGCAGGTCGACGAGGGCGTCCTCGACGGCGGCCCGGTAGGCGCGCAGGAGCACGCCGAGGTGCCAGCCGAGGTCCTCGTGGCGCTGCGGCGTCGTCGCGGGGGACGGAGCGTCGTGCGGTGCGCCCGGGTGCGTCGTCGGCTCGGTGGACGTGGACATGCGATCCAGGGTACCGCGGGAATGCTGTTGCACCACCTATCTGTTACGGATATGTTCTGTCCAACAACACATCTCCGGATCGAGGACGCATGGACTACGGTCACGAGCTCCGCTTCGGCTCGTTCATCACCCCCACGGCCGCGTCGCCGCGCGACGTCGTCGAGCTCGCCGTCCTCTCGGAGCAGGTCGGGCTCGACCTCGTGACGTTCCAGGACCACCCGTACCAGCCGGGCTTCCTCGACACGTGGACGCTCCTGAGCTGGGTCGCGGCGCGCACCGAGCGCGTCCGGCTCTCGGGCAACGTCCTCAACCTGCCCCTGCGCCCGCCGAGCGTGCTCGCGCGCTCCGTCGCCAGCCTCGACCGCCTCTCGGGAGGGCGCGTGGAACTGGGCCTGGGCGCCGGCGGCTTCTGGGACCCGATCGTGGCCATGGGCGGCGAGCGGCTGACGCCGGGGGAGAGCGTCGACGCGCTCGACGAGGCGATCGACGTGATCCGGGGATTGTGGGACACGTCCACGCGTGACCGCCTCGTCGCCGGCGGGGAGCACCACCACGTCGACGGGGCGAAGCGCGGGCCGGCACCCGCGCACGACGTCGAGATCTGGGTCGGGGCCCTCAAGCCCCGCATGCTGCGTCTCGTCGGCCGGACCGCGGACGGCTGGCTGCCGTCGCTGCCCTACCTGCAGAGCCTCGAGGCGCTGGCGCGCGGCAACGCGACCATCGACGACGCCGCGCGCTCGGCCGGTCGCGAGCCCTCCGCGGTGCGTCGCCTGCTGAACGTCGGCGGCCGCTTCACCGCGGACGGCGGCGCCGGCTTCCTCCAGGGCTCCCCGCGGCAGTGGGCCGAGCAGCTCGCCGCCGTGACCCTCGAGCACGGCGTCTCCACCTACGTGGTCATGGGCGACGACCCGACGACGCTCGCGCTCGTCGGTCAGGAGGTCGCCCCCGCGGCGCGCGAGCTCGTCGCGGCGGAGCGCGGTCCTCGCCGCACCGGCGTGCTCCCGGAGGGGGCGCGCGCATGACCGACTACGGCCACCCGCTGCGGTTCGGCACGTTCGTCACGCCGCTCGCCGACGACCCCGCCGCGACGGTCGCGCGGGCCGTCCTCGCCGAGGACCTCGGTCTCGACCTCGTGACCTTCCAGGACCACCCGTACCAGCCGCGGTTCCTCGACATGTGGACCCTCCTCGCCTACGTCGCGTCCGCGACCGACCGGATCCACGTCGCGCCGGACGTCGCCAACGTCCCGATGCGCCCGCCGGCCGTGCTCGCGCGCGCCGCGGCGAGCCTCGACCTCCTCTCCGACGGGCGCCTCGACCTCGCGCTCGGTGCCGGTGCGTTCTGGGACGCGATGGGGTCGATGGGCGTGACCCGGCTGTCCGCGGGGGAGAGCGTCGACGCCCTCGCCGAGGCGGTCGACGTGATCCGCGCCGTCTGGGGCGAGGACGTCGTCCGCGCGCTCCCCGCCGGGCCGCGCGGTGGTGTCCTTCTCCCCGGCGAGCACCACCGTCTGGAGGGCGCCGAGCCGGGACCCGCGACCACGCGCCGCATCCCGCTGTGGGTCGGCGCGCTCGGTCCCCGCATGCTGCGCCTGACCGGAGAGGTCGCCGACGGCTGGCTGCCGTCGTTCGGGCGTGTCGGGATCGACGGCCTGCGTGCGGGCAACGCGGCGATCGACGCCGCGGCCACCGGTGTCGGCCGCGACCCCCGCGAGATCACGCGCGTGCTCAAAGTCTCCGGCACCTTCGAGGACGGGGCTCCGCTGCCTCGTGGCACGGGCGAGCCCGACCTCGCGGGGCCGCCCGAGGCCTGGGTCGAGCGGCTGCTCCCGCTCGTGGTCGACGAGGGCGTCTCGACGCTCGTGCTCGCGTCCGACGACGAGGCCACGACGCGCCGCTTCGCCGAGGACGTCGTCCCCGCGGTCCGCGCGGCGGTCGAGCGCGAGCGCGCGTCGGCCGGCACGGACACCCGCCGCGTCGTCCCCGTCGCGGTGCGCTCGGCGCGCCGACCCGGGATCGCGTACGACGACGTCCCCGCCTCGCTCGCCGAGCGGGCCGTCGAGCCGGGCGACGCCCAGCACGCGGCCGTGCGCTCGACGTACCTGCGCGGCGGCTCGCCGGGCCTCGTGCTGCGCCCGCGTCACACGGGCGAGGTCGTCGAGGCGCTCGCGTTCGCCCGCGAGCAGGAGGTCACGCGGCGGGTCCCGCTGTCGGTCCGCTCCGGCGGGCACGGGATCAGCGGGCGGTCCACGAACGACGGCGGGATCGTCGTCGACCTCGGCGCGCTGGACCGGATCGAGGTGCTCGACGAGGCGACCCGGCTCGTGCGGCTCGGTCCCGCCGCGCGCTGGGGTGACGTCGCGACGGCGCTCGCGCCGCACGGTTGGGCCATCACGTCGGGCGACTCGGGCGGCGTCGGGGTCGGCGGCCTCGCGACCGCGGGCGGCATCGGCTGGCTCGGCCGCGCGCACGGCCTGACCATCGACCACGTCCGAGCCGTGGAGATGGTGCTCGCCGACGGGTCGGTGGTCCGCGCGAGCGACACCGAGAACCCGGAGCTGTTCTGGGGCGTGCGCGGGGCGGGGGCGAACCTCGGCGTCGTGGTGTCGTTCGAGCTCGTCGCGGACGAGGTCGGCGCCGTCGGGTTCGCCCAGATGGTCCACGACGCGTCCGAGGTCGCGACGTTCCTCGAACGCTGGGGAGCGACCGTCGAGGAGTCGCCCCGCGACACGACGAGCTTCCTCCTCATGGGGCGCCCGCGCCCGGGGCAGCCCGTGGTCGCGCAGACGATGACGATGGTCGACTCCGACGACCCCGACACCGTGCTCGCCCGCCTGCAGCCGTTCGCCGCGATCGCGCCGCTGCTCCAGCAGGCGTCGGCGCAGATCCTGCCGTACGACGCCGTCGTGCAGGCACCGCCGCGCGGACCGCACGGTGGCTCCGGCGAGCCCGTGGCCCGGTCGGGCCTGCTCGAGCACCTCACGCCCGTCGCGTCGGCGCGGCTCGCGGGGCTCGTCACGAGCGGCGACACCTACTTCTTCCAGATCCGCTCGACGGGCGGGGCGGCGTCGGACGTTCCCGCGGACGCGACGGCGTACGCGCACCGGTCCGCGAACTTCTCCGTGAGCGCGATGGGCGCGAGCCGTTCGCGGCTCGACGCGCGCTGGGACACGCTGGCCGACGTCTTCACGGGCTCGTACCTGAGCTTCGAGACCGACCCTCGTCCCGAGCGGATCGAGGACGCGTTCCCGCCCGCGACGCTCGAGAGGCTGCGCGCGCTCAAGCGCCGCGTCGACCCGGGCAACCTCTTCCGCGACAACTTCCCGGTGCTCGGCCCGCACGCGCTCGACCCCGCTCGCGCGAGGTAGCACCGCGCAACTACCGCGCGCTCCGGGGGTACTACCTCGGCGTCGGGGGCGAGGGTTGCGGGGTGGTGACCTCGGCCGGTGCCCGACGGCGCGTTCCCAGCACGGCGTGCACGGCCAGCCCGGCGAGGATCGCCCAGAAGGCCGCGCCGATGCCGCCGACGCTCACGCCCGCGGCGGCGACGAGCAGCGTGACGACGGCGGCCTCCCGCCCCCGCGGCTCGGCGAACGCCCCCGCGAGCGCACCGCCGAGCGCCCCGACGAGCGCGAGCCCGGCGGCCGCCTCGACGAGGCCGGCCGGCGCGGCGGCGACGAGCGACGCGAGGCCGGCCGACGCGACGGCGAGGACGAGGTAGGCCCAGCCGGCGGTGTGGGCGGCGACCCAGCGCCGTCGAGCGTCGGGGTGGGCCTCCGGCCCGGCGGCGAGCGCGGCGCTGATCGCGGCGAGGTTGATCGCGTGCCCGCCCGCGGGCGCTCCGGCGAGCGTCCCGAGACCCGTGACGGTCATGGTCTCGCGCCACGGCACGCGGTAGCCGAACGACGCCATCACCGCGACGCCCGGCACGTTCTGCGCGGCCATCGTCACGACGTAGAGCGGCACCGCCATCCCGACGACGGCCTGCCACGAGAGCGTCGGCACGGTGAGGTCGAGGCGTGGGACGACGTCGGACCACCCGAGCGTGCCGGCGCCGGACGCCGTGACGACGACGACCGCGAGCGTCACGACGAGCGCCGCAGGTGCGGCCCACCGCGGCGCGAGGCGCAGGAGCACGAGCCAGACCGCGACGACGGGCGCGACGAGGAGCGGCAGGTCCACGAGCGCGCGCACCGGAGCGAGGCACAGCGTGAGGAGGACCCCGGCGAGCATGGCCTGCGCGACGGACCTCGGGATGGCGCCGACGAGCTCGCCGAGCCGCGGCCAGAGGGCGGTGACGAGCACGAGGACGCCGACGAGGCAGAAGGCACCCACCGCCGCCGGCCACCCGCCCGCGACCGCGCCGGTCGAGACGAGCAGCGCGGCACCGGGCGTGGACCACGCGAGCGTGATCGGCGCGCGGTGGCGCCACGTGAGCCAGAGGATGCCGACGCCCTGCGTGACGCACAGCGCGAGCAGCCCGGACGCCGCCTGCTCGGGCGTCGCGCCCACGGCCCGCAGCCCGGCGAGCACGACGGCGAACGAGCTCGTGAACCCCACGAGGGCGGTGACGAGCCCGGCGAGGACGGGCTGGGTGCGGTCGGACGCCATGCGGTCTCCTCGGTCGTTCTGCGGACAGAACGCTACCAGCGGGTGTTCCGTCCGCGGAACGGTAGGCTCGACGGCGTGAGCCACGAGGACGCGTCCCGCGACCGGGAAGAGGTCGCGCACGCCGTCGCGCGACAGCTCCGGGCGCTGCGGACCGAGCGGGGCCTCTCGCTGTCCGGGCTGGCTGCCGCAGCGGGCATCGGCAAGGGGTCGCTCTCGGAGATCGAGCACGGCTCGCGCAACCCGACCCTCGCGACGCTCTACGCCCTCGCGGGCGCGCTCCAGGTGCCGCTCGCCGTGCTCCTCGCGGAGCGCGCCGGCACGCAGGTCTCCTCGGAGGGCGTCACCGCGCGCCTGCTGGACGCGCACCACGTGCCCGACGGCACCGCCGTCGAGGTCTACCACCTGCATCTCGACGCGGGTGCGCGCCGGACGTCACCCGCGCACGGTCCGGGCGTCGTCGAGCACCTGCTCGTCACGGACGGGGACCTGCGCGCCGGCCGGTCGGGGGCCGAGGCGGAGATCGGCGTGGGCGACGAGCTGCGCTGGGTGTCCGACGTCGAGCACTCCTACCAGGCGCTCGGCGGCCGGTCGGTCGACGCGGTCCTCGTCATCAGGACGCCGCCCGGCGCCGACACCTGAGGGGCTCGGGCGAGGAACGCCGCGCGCGTCGTCGCCATGAGCGTGAGCAGCGCCTGCCGCTGGCCCTCCACGCGCGCGGGCTCGACGATCCCGCGCGCCACGCGATCGTGCAGCAGGGCGAGCTCGGTCGCGGCCTGCTGGTAGTCGCGCATCGCCCGGGCGGCACCGGGTCCCGCGGTGCGGCGGGCCCACTCGCGGGCCTGGCGCCGTGCCGCGAGCGTCGAGAGCATCGCGAGGTCGGGCGGCCCGACGAGGCCGGTCGCCCCGTACGGCGCGAGGTTCCGTGCGATCGTCGCGACCGTGCGGCGGCGGTCGGCCACGAGGACGACCACCAGCGTCGCGAGGACGCCGAGGCCCACGAGGTACGCGAAGCCGAGGCCGAGGAGGCCGAACCCGGTCGACCCGTTCCACAGCGCGTGCAGCGCGATCGCCGCGACGAGCCCACCGATCGGGGCCAGGACCCGCCGCGGTCCGCGCGCGGTCATGGCCGCGCTGGCGACGCCGAGCCCCGTGAGGGCCGTGCAGAGCGGGTGGAGCAGGGGCGAGACGACGGCGCGCAGCACGAACGTCGGGCCCAGGGCGTCCGTCTGCGCCGCGGTGATGAAGTAGGAGACGTTCTCGACCGCGGCGAACCCGAGCGCGACGACGGTCGCGTAGATGATGCCGTCGGTCCACCCGTCGATCTCGTGCCGCCGGAACCACAGCATCCCGAACAGCACGGCGCCCTTGAGGACCTCCTCGACGACCGGCGCGACGACCGTCGCGACCGCGTACCAGCCGGTCTGCGCGCCGAGGAGCGGGCCCGCGACGAGCTCGAGGCCGAGCGTGTTGACGATCCCCGCGAGGAGCGTGGCGACGCCCGCGCCCCACAGGAACGCGACGACGAGCGCGCTCGGCGGCTCCGGCTCGAGCCGGTCGAGACCGAGCACCACGGGCAGCCAGACCCCGAGCGGCAGCAGCGCTAGCACGAGGCTCACGCCGAACGACGCGCCGTCGAGCAGGGCCAGGGGCACGAGGCCGAGCAGCAGGCACACCGTCGAGACCGCGATCGCGACGATGACGCCGACGGGCGCCTTGCCCGGCAGCCGGCCGTCGAGCACCGCGCGCGGGTCGAGGGGCTGGGGGCGGGGCCCGTAGGGCGGGGGCCCGGGACGTGGCCGGGCTGCGGGTGCGTCACCCGCCGGATCGTACGCACCCGGCGCCGGTCCGGACAGGACCGTCCAGCCCTGTCGTGCGCCGGCCCGGGTCCGTCAGGTCAGGCGGCCACGGACCACGCGGCCCGGCCGGAGCCGCGGCGGCGCACGGTCGCGTCCTCCTCGACCACCGCGTCGGGCAGGACGACCGCTCCCGGCTCGACGACGACGCGTCCTCCGACGCGTGCGCCGCTCCCGACCCGCGCGCCGTCCCCGACGCGACAGCCGGGGCCGATCCGGACGTTGTCCCCGACGGTGACGTCGCGACCGACGGCCACGTCCTCGTCGAGCCAGCTCCCGACGCCGACGCGGCAGCCCGGGCCGACCCGGACCCCGGCCTCGACGTACGTGCCCTCGCCGACGGGGACCTCCTCGGGGACGTGCGCGCGGGGCGAGACGAGCCCGCCACCGGTGTGACGGACATAGTGGACGATCTCGCCGAAGTCGTTCTCGACCTGGACGCGACGGGCGACGCGGCGACGGGTTCCGCGGGCAGCCTGGACCATGTGACCTCCTCGGGTCGGCTCGACAGGTTCTGCCTGACATAACGCCGACCCGGGGTGCAGGATTCCGGCGCACGGCGCCGGGTGCGTCACAGGGCGCGGGTGCTCGCGCGGACCACGAGATCGGTGGGGAGCCGCAGGTGGGCGTCGCGCGGCCGGCCCTCGAGGAGGTCGACGAGCATGCGCAGCGCCGCGGCGCCCATCTCGTGGATGGGCTGGCTGACCGTGGTCAGGGGAGGGCTCGCGAGCACCGACTCGGGCACGTTGTCGAACCCGACCACGGAGACGTCGTCGGGCACGCGCAGGCCGAGCTCGCCCGCGACCTCCATCGTCCGGATGGCCGACAGGTCGTTGGCGGCGAAGACGGCGGTCGGCCGGTCGGGCAGCGACAGGAGCTCGTGCGCGGGGGAGTCGGCGAGGTCGGGGCGGTAGCCCCCGACGCGCATCAGCGCGGGGTCCACCGCGATCCCCGCGTCCTCGAGCGCCTCGCGGTACCCCTGCTCGCGCAGCCGCGCCGACTCGAGGTCCGGCCGGCCGCCGAGGAACGCGATGCGTCGGTGGCCGAGCGCGAGGAGGTGCTCGGTCGCGGCGCGCGCACCGGCGAGGTTGTCCGAGTCGACCGTGGGGGCGCCGGACGGTCCGCGGTGCGGGTCGACGGCGACGACCGGGACGGTGCCGCTCGGGGCGACCACGGTCGGCGTCACGATGATCGCCCCGTCGATGAGGGTGCCGGCGAGACGCGACAGGTAGCGCTGCTCCCACCCGACGCGGTCGTCACGGCGCAGGCCGCCGGAGTAGGCGAGGAGCTCGTAGCCGGTGTCCTCGACGGCCTCGGAGATGCCCTTGAGGAGCTCCGTGGAGAAGGGCTCGAACTCCGCGACCAGGATGCCGATGACGTTGGTGCGGCGGCTGCGGAGGCTGCGCGCGACGATCGACGACTCGTACCCCAGGTCGGCGATGACCTCGTGGACGCGCGCGGACGTCTCGGGAGCGACGCCGTACCGGTCGTTGATGACCTTCGAGACGGTGGCCACGGACACGCCGGCGGTGCGCGCGACGTCGCCGATGGTGACCCGCCCGGACGCTCGCATGGCATGACCCTAGCGCCTGCCCGCCGGGCCGGTCCGTCGCGACACCGGTCGGACCGCGATGTTTCGAAACCGTTATCGACAACGATTGACACGACCGTCCGCGGCCTGCCAGTCTCGGATGCACCCGCTGCCGACGACGTGCGGCGGAACGGTCCCCGACCGTGCAGGGACGGACCTGCAGTCTCGACTCGACGAAGAGGACGGATCCCATGAAGGCAAGGAAGCTCCTGGCGGTCTCGACCGCCGTGGTCGTCGGAGGGCTCGCCCTCGGCGCGTGCGGCGGGGGAGACGGCGGCGGCGCGGACGACGGCTCGACGGCAATGACGTTCTGGCACAACTCGACCACCGGCCCGGGCAAGGCGTACTGGGAGGACACCGTCGCCGCGTTCGAGGAGGCCAACCCCGGCGTGACGATCGAGATCCAGGCCATCCAGAACGAGGACATGGACGGCAAGCTCCAGACGGCCCTCAACTCGGGCGACGCGCCGGACATCTTCATGGCCCGCGGTGGCGGCAAGCTCGCCGACGTCGTCGAGGCGGGGCAGGTCAAGGACCTCACCGAGCTCGTCGACGCCGACGTCGAGTCCGCCGTCGGCGGTTCGCTGAGCGCGATGACGGTGGACGACAAGGTCTACGGCCTCCCGGTGTCGATCCTGCCGGGCGGCATGTTCTACAGCGCGGACCTGTTCGAGCAGGCGGGCATCACCGGGACGCCGACGACCGTCGAGGAGCTCGAGGCGGCGGACGACCAGCTCAAGGCGGCCGGCATCGCGCCCATCGCCCTGGGCGCCAAGGACGCGTGGCCCGCCGCGCACTGGTACTACTTCTTCGCCCTGCGGTACTGCTCGCAGGACACGATGAACGAGGCGGCCGAGACCCGCACGTTCGACGCGCCGTGCTGGACCGAGGCGGGCGAGGCGCTCGCCGACTTCGCCGCGACCGAGCCGTTCAACGAGGGCTTCCTCACCACCTCGGCCCAGCAGGGTGCGGGTTCCTCCGCGGGCATGATCGCCAACCACCAGGCGGCGATGGAGCTCATGGGCGCGTGGAACCCGGGCCAGATCGCGTCGCTCACGCCGGACGAGCAGCCGCTGCCCGACCTGCAGTGGTTCCCCTTCCCCGCCGTCGACGGCGGAGAGGGCGAGCCCGGCGCGATGATGGGTGGCGTCGACGGGTACTCGTGCTCGGTCGACGCCCCGGACGCGTGCGCGGACTTCCTCAACTTCGCGCTGTCGAAGGAGTCGCAGGAGGCCTACGCCGACGCGTTCCAGACGCTCCCGGCCAGCACGGAGGCGCAGTCCGTCGTGACCGACCCGGCGCTCGTGTCGATCCTCGAGGCGTACAACGAGGCTCCGTACGTGTCGGTCTGGCTCGACACGCTCTACGGCCAGAACATCGGCAACGCGCTCAACACGGCCGTGGTCAACCTGCTCGCGGGCCAGGGCACCGCCGCGGACATCGTCACGGCCGTCAACGACGCGGCCGCCAAGGAGTAACCAGCACCATGACCGTGTCCCAGGGCATGTCCCAGGAGGCAGCCTCGTCGAGCGGCTCGACACGCGGGGAGAAGACCCAGGACCGGGCCGGGGACGGGGACGGTGCGCAGGCACCGACCCCGCCCCCGGCGGCCCGGGCCCGGCGGAACCGGAACAGCCGCTGGGCGCAGCGCACCGAGATCGCCGTGCTCGTCGGGCCGGCGCTGGTCGTCTTCCTCACGTTCGTCATCGTCCCGGTCCTCATGGCGGCGTACTACGGCTTCTTCAAGTGGAAGGGCTTCGGGCCGCCGACGGAGTTCGTCGGGTTCGAGAACTACCTCATCATCTTCCGGGACGCCGAGTTCCTCGCGGCGCTGCGCCACAACGCCTTCATCGTCGTGATGTCGCTCGTGGTGCAGGGCCCGGTCGCGGTCGCGGTCGCGCTCATGCTGAACCGCCGCATCCGCGGGCGCTCGATCATCCGCGTGCTCGTGTTCGTCCCGTACGTGGTGTCCGAGGTGATCGTCGGGACGGGCTTCAGCCTCATGCTCGCGACCAACGGAGCCGTGAACGACCTGCTCGACAAGATCGGCCTGTCGTTCCTCACGGCCGACTGGCTCGCCGACCCGGACATCGCGATCTGGACGCTGCTCCTGATCATCTCGTGGAAGTACATCGGCTTCGCCGTGATCCTCTTCCTCGCCGGGCTCCAGGGCGTCCCGGACGAGCTGTCCGAGGCGTCGGCGATCGACGGCGCGTCGTACTGGAAGACGCAGCGGTACATCACGCTCCCGCTGCTCGGCCCGACGCTGCGCATCTGGGCGTTCCTGTCGATCATCGGCTCGCTCCAGCTCTTCGACCTCGTCTACATCATCTGGGGCCAGTACGTGGCCTCCACCGCGGGGACGTCGACCATGGCGACCTACATGGTGGGGAGCGGCCGGCTCGCCGGGAACTACGGCTACGGCAGCGCGGTCGCGGTCGTGCTGTTCCTCATCTCCCTCGCGGTGGCGCTCGTCTACCAGCGGTTCGTCCTGCGCCGCGACACCGAGGGCGCGCTCACGGAAGGGAAGAAGTGATGGCCACCGTCACCGCAGCACCCACGCCCGCGCGTGCCCCGGGCACCTCCACCCCGAAGCCCTCCCGCGGTTCCGGCCTGGGCAGGGGCGGCCCTCTCACGTACGTCACGGCGTACCTGTTCGTCGGGCTCTGCCTCGCCCCGATCGCCTACATCGTCATCGGCGGCTTCCGCACGAACGCGCAGATCACGGCCGACCCGTCCGGGCTGCCCTCGCCCTGGCAGGTCTCGAACTACGTCGACGTCCTCACGGGGTCGCTGTTCTGGCAGCAGCTCGGCAACTCGGTCGTCGCGGGCCTGCTCACGACGCTCGGCGTCGTGGTCCTCGGGCTCATGGCGAGCTACGTGCTCGCGCGGTACGCGTTCTTCGGCCGCGCCGCGATGTACTCGCTGTTCGCCGCGGGCCTCATGTTCCCCATGACGGTCGCGATCACGCCGCTGTACATCATGATCCGGAGCCTGGGCCTCATGAACAGCGTCGGCGGTCTCGTCCTGCCGCAGATCGCGTTCGCGCTCCCGACGACCGTGATCATCCTCGTGCCGTTCCTGCGCGCCATCCCGCGCGAGCTCGAGGAGGCCGCGTCGATCGACGGCGCGAGCCGGCTCGGGTTCTTCTTCCGGATGGTCGTGCCGCTGTCGGTGCCGGGCGTCGTGACCGTCGGCATCCTCGCCTTCGTCGCGAGCTGGAACAGCTACATGCTGCCCCTCTTCATCCTCAACGACGAGACGTCGTACACGCTGCCCCTCGGCGTGCAGGCGTTCGCGTCCCAGTACTCCGTGGACACGGCCCGCGTGCTCGCCTTCACGTCCCTGTCGATGATCCCCGCGCTCGTCTTCTTCTCGTTGTTCGAGCGACGCATCGTCGGCGGCCTCACCGGCGCCGTGAAGGGCTGAGGCCCGCCCCATCTCGCGCACGAGCGCACCATCGAAGGAGAACGGTCCCGTGACCGACGTCGTCCCTGCCGTCCCGACGGCACCCGCACCGTCCGCACCGCTCGCCGCAGCCGCACGGACAGGCCCGCCCGCAGCACCGGCGGCGCCCGTGGCGCCCCCGGTCTCGGAGCGCGTGCGCGCGCTGCACGCGCGCATGACGCTCGAGGAGAAGCTCGCCCAGCTCGTGGGCTACTGGATCGACCAGAACGGCACGGTCGCCCCGATGCAGTCGGAGATGACCGCGGGCCAGAAGGACTCGGGTCGTCTGGCCGAGATCACGCGGGACGGCGTCGGCCACTACACGCGGGTCTACGGCACGCGCCCGGTCGAGCCGGCGGAGCGCGCGGCGTGGCTGTGGGCCGAGCAGCGCCGGCTCGTGCGCGAGACGCGCCTCGGCATCCCGGCGATCGTCCACGAGGAGTCGCTCACGGGCCTCGCGGCATGGCAGGCCGCCACGTACCCGACGCCGCTCGCGTGGGGCGCGTCGTTCGACCCGGACCTCGTCGAGGAGATGGCGGCGCAGGCGGGGGCGTCCATGCGCCGCCTCGGCGTGCACCAGGCGCTCGCGCCCGTGCTCGACGTCGTGCGCGACCCGCGCTGGGGTCGCGTGGACGAGTGCATCGGGGAGGACCCGTACCTCGTCGGCACCGTGGGCACGGCCTACGTCCGGGGCCTGCAGGGCGCCGGGGTCCACGCGACCCTCAAGCACTTCGCGGGCTACTCGGCGTCGCGCGGCGGCCGCAACCACGCGCCCGTGAGCGCCGGGCCGCGCGAGCTGGCCGACGTCTTCCTCCCGCCGTTCGAGATGGCCGTGCGCGACGGCGGTGCGCGGTCCGTCATGAACTCCTACACGGAGATCGACGGCGTCCCGGTCGCCGCGAACCCCGAGCTCCTCACCGACGTGCTGCGCGGGCGGTGGGGGTTCGACGGCGTCGTGGTCGCCGACTACTTCGCCGTCGCGTTCCTCGAGGTCATGCACCGCGTCGCGGCCGACCGCGGCGAGGCGGCGGCGCTCGCCCTGGAGGCGGGCATCGACGTCGAGCTGCCGTCGGGCGACGCCTACCTCGAGCCGCTCGCCGAGCGCGTCCGGGCCGGGCTCGTCGACGAGGCGCTCGTCGACCGCTCGGTGCTGCGCGTGCTCGCGCAGAAGGAGGACCTCGGGCTGCTCGACCCCGACGTGTTCGCCGGCGGACCGCCCGCGAGCATCGACCTCGACCCGCCCGAGCACCGCGCGACGGCCCGCCGGCTCGCGCAGGAGTCGCTCGTGCTGCTCGCGAACGACGGCGTGCTGCCGCTCGGCGGCACGCGTGCCGGGACGCAGGGTGCGGCTCCCGCGCGGGTCGCGGTCGTCGGGCCCAACGCCGACCGCGCCGAGGCGCTCATGGGCTGCTACTCGTTCGTCAACCACGTGCTCGCGCACCACCCCGGCACGCCGCAGGGCATCGAGCTGCCCACGGTCCTCGACGCGCTGCGCGACGCGCTGCCGGGCGCGGACGTCGTGCACGCGCCGGGCTGCGCGGTCGACGGCGACGACACGTCGGGCTTCGCGGCCGCGGCCGACGCCGTGCGCGGCGCGGACGTCGCGGTCGTCGTCGTCGGGGACGACGCGGGCCTGTTCGGCCGCGGCACGGTCGGCGAGGGCAACGACGTCGAGACCCTCGAGCTCCCGGGCGTGCAGCGCGCGCTCGTCGCCGAGCTCGTCGCGACGGGCACGCCCGTCGTGCTCGTGCTGCTGACGGGACGTCCGTACGCGATCGGCTGGGCTCTCGACGGCGAGCGGCGACCGGCCGCCGTCGTGCAGGGCTTCTTCCCCGGCGAGGAGGGCGGCCGCGCGGTCGCCGACGTGCTCACCGGTGCCGTGAACCCGTCGGGCCGCCTGCCCGTCTCGCTCCCGCGGGCCGCGGGCGCGCAGCCGTTCACGTACCTGCACCCGGTCCTCGGCGGGCCGTCCGACGTGACGTCGACCGACCCGACGCCCGTGCGACCCTTCGGGTTCGGGCTCTCGTACACGACCTTCGCGTACGCGGACCTGCAGGTCGACGGGTCGACGCCGAGCGACGGCACGTTCGACGCCGCCGTGACCGTGACGAACACGGGCGACGTCGCGGGGACGGAGGTCGTGCAGCTCTACGGTCGCGACGTGCTCGGGTCCGTCCCGCGGCCCGTCGTGCAGCTGCTCGGCTACGCGCGGGCCGAGCTCGCGCCCGGCGAGTCGCGGCGCGTGCGGTTCCGGGTGCCGACGGCGCGTCTCGCGTTCTCCGACCGGCGGCTCGTGCGCGTCGTCGAGCCGGGCGACGTCGAGGTGTGGGTCGCCGCGCACGCGGGCGTCGCGCCCGCGGACCCGCTCGGGGACCTCACGGGCGGCGCGATCGTCGCGCACGGGACGACGGCGCGCCGGGCGGTCCCCGGGGAGGCGACGCCGCGCGCCGTCGTGACCTTCACCGGCGGCGTCCACGAGGTCACGGCGGCCGACCCCCGGGTCGTGGACGTGGTGGTGGAGCCGCCGGCGCGCGACCGCTGACGGGCGGCCGACGGCGGGTGGGCGCCCCGGGACGGCGCTACGGTCGGGGCATGGCGACACCTGGCGCGACGCGGACCGAGGAGGACCTGCTCGGCCGGACCGAGGTCCCGGCGGACGCGTACTACGGCATCCACACCGTCCGGGCGACGCGGAACTTCCGCATCTCGGGCACGACCGTCGGCGACGTGCCCGAGATGGTCCGCGGCATGGTGATGGTGAAGAAGGCCGCGGCGCTCGCGAACCGCGAGCTGCGCACGATCCAGCGCGACGTCGCGGACGCGATCGTCGCGGCGTGCGACGCGATCCTCGTCGACGGGCGCTGCCTCGACCAGTTCCCCGTCGACGCCTTCCAGGGCGGGGCGGGGACGAGCGTCAACATGAACACCAACGAGGTCGTCGCGAACCTCGCGCTCGAGCTCGCGGGGTTCGACAAGGGGCGCTACGACGTCATCAACCCGAACGACCACGTGAACCGGTCGCAGTCCACGAACGACGCCTACCCGACGGGGTTCCGGCTCGCGGTGCACGTGCTCGTCGGGCGGCTCCAGGGCGAGGTCCGGCTCCTCGAGCGCGCGTTCGACGAGAAGGCGTCGGAGTTCGCCGACGTGCTGAAGATGGGACGGACGCAGCTCCAGGACGCCGTGCCGATGAGCCTGGGCCAGGAGTTCGCGGGGTTCTCCGTGAACGTCGGCGAGGAGGTCAAGCGCCTCGCCGCCGCGGCCGACCTGCTGCTCGAGGTCAACCTCGGCGCGACGGCCATCGGCACGGGGCTCAACACGCCGCCCGGGTACCCGAAGGTCGCGACGCGGCGCCTCGCCGAGGTGACCGGTCTCGCGACCGTCCCGGCGGAGAACCTCGTCGAGGCGACCTACGACAACGGCGCCTACCTGGCCGTGCACTCCGCGCTCAAGCGGCTCGCGGCCAAGCTCTCGAAGATCTGCAACGACCTGCGGCTGCTGTCGTCGGGGCCCCGGGCGGGGCTCGGCGAGATCAACCTGCCCGAGCTGCAGGCCGGGTCGTCGATCATGCCCGCCAAGGTCAACCCCGTGATCCCCGAGGTCGTCAACCAGGTGTGCTTCAAGGTCATGGGCAACGACGTGACCATCACGCACGCCGCCGAGGCGGGGCAGCTCCAGCTCAACGTCATGGAGCCCGTGCTCGCGCAGGCGATGTTCGAGTCGCTGCGGCTCCTGACGAACGCGTGCGAGGCGCTGCGCACCACGTGCGTCACGGGCATCACGGCGAACGTCGAGGTGTGCCGGCGGCACGTGCTCGACTCGATCGGCATCGTCACGTACCTCAACGAGATCATCGGGCACCGCAACGGCGACCTCGTCGGCGCGGAGGCGGCGCGCACGGGCGCGTCGGTGCGGGACGTCGTCGTGGCGCGCGGGCTGCTCACCCCGGCGCAGGTCGACGCCGTCCTCACGACGGAGAACTTCCTGCGGCCGCGGTACACGGGCCGCTACTACGAGCCCGACGAGCGCGGGCTCCCTGCGGCGGGGGAGGAGGGCGAGTCGTCGCGCGTCGTCGAGTCCGACGACGCGTCCGGCGCGCCGAGCGACCCGGAGCCCGAGGAGGCCGAGAGCGCTCCGCGCGGCTAGCGTCGGTCCTGGTCCGACAGCCCGCCGACGAGCGCCTCGCCCAGCGGCGTGCGGACGTGCATGACCCGGGTGCCCTCGCGCCGGGAGTCGACGAGGCGCGCGCCGCGCAGCACGGCGAGGTGGTGGGAGGCCGTCGAGACCGCGAGGCCGCCGGCGGCGGCGACCTCGCTCGTGGACATCGGCTCGTCCAGGGCGCCCAGGACGCGCGCCCGCCCCTCGCCGAGCAGCGCGGCGAGGGAGACGGAGAGGTCCGCTCCCGCCGTCGTCCACGCCTCCGAGACGCCGAGGGCAGGGTAGAAGAGCGTCGGCTGGGCGGGCCTCTCGGTCAGCGCGGCGCACCCCCGCGACATCACCGAGGGCACGAGGACGAGGCCGCTGCCCGCGCAGTCGAGCACCTCCTCGTGCTTCGCGAGACGGACGCGGACCGCGTCGGAGCCCCACGTCACCGCCTCGTTGAGCGACGCGACCATCGCGCCCAGGCCGTGCGTCGTGACGCGCCGGGACCGGACGCCGATGTCGGCGCGCAGCAGCCGCTCGACCTGCGCCCAGAACGGTCCGAGGGCCGCGTCCCAGAACGCCTCCCACGCCTCGGCGACGGCGGCCCGCGTCCCCACGGGGTCGTCGGCCATGGCCTGCAGGGCGCGTCGGTCGGCTCCCGACGTGCGGAGCACGCGCTTGCCGAGGTCGACGCGCATCGGCCCCGGGTCGGCGCGCCGCAGCCGGTCGAGCTCGTCGTGCGGGCTCAGGTCCCAGTCGGGCGCGGACGTGAGGAAGTCCGGGAGATAGCCCTCCTCGCCCACGACGAGGCGCAGGAGCTCGAAGGGCGCGCGGGGGACGCGCTGGCGCGTGCTGCGCAGCCAGCCCCACTGGAGCGGGTGGTGCTCCGGCCGCGCCAGCACCCGGACGGCGTGCGCGAGCTCGTGACCCGGCGACAGGCCGAACCGGATCGCCGACACGTCGTCCGGGGCGAGCCGGAACTCGACCACCTTTCGATGCACGTCGAAACAGTAGCGGAGGTGTTCCCCGGGGCGGCACGGTGGGCGCACGCACCCCGACAGAGGAGGCCACCATGGCAGCCGTCATCCCCGCCGAGGACCTCCGCGTCACCGGCTCACGCACCCTGCGCTTCGAGGGGGTCGACCACGGCTCCGGCATCTCGTTCTTCCTCGTGACCAACGAGCCGGGCCAGGGTCCCGGCCTGCACCGGCACCCGTACTCGGAGACGTGGACGGTCCTCGAGGGCGAGGCGACGATCACGGTCGGCGACGAGCGGGTCGTCGGCCGGGCGGGCGACACCGCGGTCGTCGGGCCGCACGTCTGGCACGGCTTCACCAACACCGGCACCGGCACGCTGCGCGTCATGTGCGTCCACGCGTCCGCCACGATGATCCAAGAGAACCGCTGATGTCCTTCCAGGCCTACCTCGACGCCGTCGAGACGAAGACCGGTCTCACGCCCCGCGAGCTCGTCGAGCGCGCGCACGAGCAAGGGTTCGGCCCCGGCACCAGGGCGACGCCGATCGTGGAGTGGCTCGGCGCCGACTACGGGCTCGGGCGCGGGCACGCCATGGCGATGGTGCACGTCATCACGAAGGGCGACCGCATCAGCTCGAAGCACGTGGGCACCGACGGCGCGCACAGCGACGCGAGCGACCGGCTCTGGCTCGACGGGAAGGACAGCAAGCCCGCCGATTGGTGAGCGGGACGGTGCGCGGACCCGCGTGCGCCGGGTCGACGATCAGCGCGAGCGCAGGAGCGCGATGAGCTCGTCGGCCCACAAGAGCTTGCGCGCGAGGTCCGCACGTCGTTCCTCGGCGGCGTGCACGTAGGCCGCGAGCCGGCTGCGGAGCTCGTCGTCGGCCGCCCCGCCCGTCGGGTCGGCCGACGCCGGGGCGCCGTCGCACGCGGCCAGACGGTCCGCCACGTCCAGCAGGTCCGCCATCTCCTCGAGGCTGAAGCCGAGCGGCTTCATCCGGCGCACGAGGAGCAGGCGCTCGACGTCGGCCTCCGTGTAGAGCCGGAACCCGCCGTCGGACCGGCCCGAAGGTCGCACGAGCCCGACCTCGTCGTAGTGGCGCAGCGTCCGCAGGGACAGGCCGGTCCGGTCGGCGACGGCGCCGATGTGCATGGTCGGCTGCGGTGCGGCGGTGCGGGGCTCGCTCATGGGGACAGTCTCCCGGATGGTGGACGGCACAACCCTACCCTCACGTAAGGGTAAAGTTCTGCCCCGTGCCGTCCGACGCCCCTCCCTCCCCGCCCGACCCCGCCCCCGCGCCTCGGCCCGTGACCGGCGCGCCCGAGGCCGACGAGTCCTTCTCGGTGCGGGGTGCCCTCAGGTCGCCCCGCCGGCTGAGGACGGAGGTCCTCGCCGGCCTCGTCGTCGCCCTGGCGCTCATCCCGGAGGCGATCGCGTTCTCGATCATCGCGGGCGTCGACCCGCGCCTCGGGCTGTTCGCGTCGTTCACGATGGCCGTCACGATCGCGTTCGTCGGCGGTCGTCCCGCGATGATCTCGGCCGCGACGGGCGCCGTCGCGCTCGTCGTCGCGCCGGTCGCGCGCGAGCACGGCGTGGACTACCTCGTCGCGACGGTGATCCTCGCGGGCGTGATCCAGGTCGCGCTCGGCCTGCTCGGGATCGCCAGGATCATGCGCTTCATCCCGCGCTCGGTCATGATCGGGTTCGTCAACGCGCTGGCGATCCTCATCTTCCTGTCGCAGCTCCCGCACCTGCGGGGCGTGCCGTGGACGGTCTACCCGCTCGTCGCGGTGGGTATCGCGATCATGGTCCTCCTGCCGCGCTGGACGAAGGTCGTCCCGGCGCCGCTCGTGGCGATCGTGCTCCTCACCGCCGCGACCGTCACGGCGGCGATCGCCGTCCCGACCGTGGGCGACGAGGGGGAGCTCCCCGACTCGCTGCCGTCGCTGCTCTTCCCCGACGTGCCGCTGAACCTCGAGACGCTGCAGACCGTCGCTCCCTTCGCGCTCGCCATGGCCGCGGTCGGGATCCTCGAGTCGCTCCTCACGGCCAAGCTCGTCGACGACGTCACCGACACCCGCTCGAACAAGACCCGCGAGGCGTGGGGCCAGGGCGTGGCGAACGTCGTCACCGGCTTCTTCGGCGGCATGGGCGGGTGCGCCATGATCGGCCAGACCATGATCAACGTGAAGGTCTCCGGGGCGCGCACGCGCATCTCCACGTTCCTCGCCGGCGTCTTCCTGCTGATCCTCGTCGTCGGGCTCGGCGACGTCGTCGCGATCATCCCCATGGCCGCCCTCGTGGCCGTGATGATCATGGTCTCGATCGGCACGTTCGACTGGCACTCGGTCCGTCCGTCCACGCTGCGCCGCATGCCTCGGTCGGAGACCGCCGTCATGCTCGCGACCGTCGTCGTCACGGTGTGGACGCACAACCTCGCCTACGGCGTGATCGTCGGCGTGCTCGTCGCGACGGTGCTCTTCGCCCGCCGCGTCGCGCACCTCACGACCGTCACCCGGCTGGACGGCCCGGCGTCACGGGCCGGGGGCGGCACCCGCACCTACGCCGTCGAGGGCGAGCTCTTCTTCGCCTCGTCCAACGACCTCGTCTACCGGTTCGACTACGCGGGCGACCCGGCGGACGTCGTCATCGACATGACGAAGGCCCATGTGTGGGACGCGTCCACCGTCGCGACGCTCGACGCCATCCGGACGAGATACGAGGCCAAGGGCAAGACCGTCACCATCGTCGGCGCCAACCCGGACACCACCGAGCGGCTCGACCGCCTCGCCGGCAGGCTCGGCGCGGGGCACTAGCTCCTCGTCACGACATCCGGCGGTGCGGAATGGCTTGCCAACCGGGAAAGTCATCCATAGACTTGCCGACATGGAAAACGACCATGGCGGTGCCGCGCCCAGGCCCACTCCGGCAGAGGCTCGCGACGCTCTCGCGGATCTCGGTGCCGACGACGCACGACTCGCCGACCGGCTCGTCACACCGAGGTGGTACCACCCGCTGCTCGGCGCGATCGTGGCCCTGATCGTCTGCACGCAGGCGCTGCCGTCCCCGGCGTCGGTCGCCTTCGTGCCCGTCGGGATCTTCGCGCTGCCGGCGCTCGTCCTGGTCTACCGCCGGCGCTACGGCCTCTGGATCGGCCAGCCGGCCGGTCCGCGGTCGAAGCGCATCCTCGGGACCATGGCGGTGCTGTGCCTGCTGTGCTTCGGGGCCGCGATGGTCGTCAAGTTCACACCCGTCGGGTACGCGTGGGTGCTGCTGCCCGCCGCGATCGGGTTCGCCGCGTGCGTGGCGCTCGGCCGCCGGTACGACGACGCCGTGCGCGCCGAGCTGCGAGGGGCGGTGGGCGAGGCGTGAGCGCCGGCACCGCGCCCGCCTTCAACGAGGTCATCCACTCGCCCGTGCGCCTGCGCATCTGCGGGGTGCTCCGGCGCGGCGCCGAGCTGGAGTTCGCGCTCCTGCGCGACACGCTGGGCCTCACGGACGCGAACCTGTCGAAGAACCTCCGGGTGCTCGGTGACGCGGGCTTCGTCACCGTGCGCAAGGAGAGCTCGCCCGCCCGCAGCGACGCCCGCCGCCTCACGTGGGTGACGCTCACCCCGGACGGACGCCGCGCCGTCGAGGCGCACCTCGCCGCCCTGGCACAGATCGCCGAGGGCTGACGGCGTCACCGCGTCGCGGTCAGGCCGCGCGTCGCTCTCGCCGTCGCACGCGCCACCACCGGAGCGTGACGCCGACGGCGAGCACGACGACCCCGGCGACGACGGCGGACGGCGGTAGCGTCACGACGAGCGCGACGCACCCGACGACCCCGATCGCCTGGAGCGCCCGCGGGTAGAGCCGGTGACCGCCGGTCTGCCGCAGCGCGGACAGGTTGGCGACGAGGTAGTACACGAGCACGCCGAAGGACGAGAACCCGATGGCCCCGCGCAGGTCCGTCGTGAGCACGAGGGCGACGACGACCGCGCCCACCACCAGCTCCGCGTGGTGCGGCACCGCGAACCGGGGGTGCACCGCACCGAGCCAGCCGGGCAGGTCGCCCGCCCGCGCCATCGCGAGCGTCGTGCGGCTCACGCCCGCGAGCAGCGCGAGGAGCGCCCCGACGCTCGCCGCGACCGCGCCCACGGCGACGACGCCAGGCGCCCAGCCCCACCCGCCCGCCGCGGCGACGTCGGACACCGGTGCGAGGGACGTCGCGAGCGCGTCCGGACCGAGCACCGCGAGGAGCGTCGCCGCGACCACGCCGTAGAGGACGACGACGATCCCCAGGGCGAGCAGGATCGCGCGCGGGATCGTCCGGCGCGGGTCGCGCACCTCCTCGCCGAGCGTCGCGACGCGCGCGTAGCCCGCGAACGCGAAGAACAGCAGCCCGGCGGACTGCAGGACGCCGTACCAGCCGCCGTGGGCGCCGTCGGCGTCCACGACGGTCGACCAGTCGGCCCGCCCGCTCGTCGCGCCGGCCGCGACCGCCACGGCGAGGGCCACGAGGGTCAGGGCGACGAGCAGCCGCGCGGCCTGCGCCGTGCGCGTCACGCCGCGGTACCCCACGGCGGTCAGCAGCACGACCACCGCCACCGCGACGGCCCGCTCCCACCCGGGGGGCGCCGTGTAGGCACCGACGACGAGCGCCATGGCGGCGCAGCTCGCCGTCTTCCCGACGACGAAACCCCACCCCGCGACGTAGCCCCACCACGGGCCGAGGTGCTCGCGCCCGTACACGTACGTGCCGCCGGACGTCGGGTGCTGGGCCGCGAGCTGCGCGGACGACGTCGCGTTGGCGAGCGCCACGAGGGCGGCGAGCGCGAGCCCGACGAGCAGGCCGGTGCCGGCAGCCGCCGCGGCAGGCGCGAACGCCGAGAAGACGCCCGCGCCGATCATCGACCCGAGACCGATCGTCACGGCGTCGGCGGTGCCGAGCCGACGGGCGAGGGTCGGGTCGTCGCGGTGCTCCACGGGGGCAGCGTGCCAGACGTCGGTGTCCGCCGGGTGAACGCCCTCCAGTTGTGGGTGCCACGGACCGACCTAGGTTCGGGGGAGGGCGTCGGCCGACGTGCCGACCACATCGACGAAGGGGACGCTGATGAGCGAGACGGAGCCGCAGGGCGGCGGGACGGCCGAGGAGCGGGGCCGCGGGGACGACGTGCGGGGCGAGCCGGACATCGGCACCGCAGGCGCGTTCCCCGCGCTCGCGAACGACGCGCTCCCGAAGGACCCCGACGTCCCGACGGACGTCGACCCGGGCGACCCGCGGCGTCCAGCGGACGGTGGCGAGCTCGACGACGAGGGCGGCTCCCGGTCCGACGGCCCGTCCGGCACCGACGACTGAAGAGGGCGCGACATGACCGACAGCGACCGCGCCGGGCAGCGCACCGACGTCCCGGCCCCGGACGACCGCCGCAAGCCCGACGACCCGACGGACCTGCACGCGCCGTCGTGGAAGTACTCCCTGAAGAGCACGGTGAGCCAGTTCTCCCGGGACCAGTGCCTCGACCTGGCCGCGGGGCTGACGTACTACGCGGTCCTCGCCGCGGCGCCCGCGCTGCTGGCGCTCGTCTCGCTCCTCGGCCTCGTGGGCGACGCGGAGAGCATGGTCAACCGGGTGATGACCTTCCTCGAGGGGATCGTCCCGGAGGACACCCTCCAGACCATCCAGCCGCTCGTCGAGAACGCTGCCGGGGGCGGCGGGCGGGCCGGCTTCGCCCTGGTCGTCGGTGTCGCGCTCGCGCTGTGGTCGGCGTCCGGGTACGTCGGAGCGTTCGGCCGGGCGATGAACCGCATCTACGAGATCGACGAAGGGCGGCCGATCTGGAAGCTGCGCCCCGTGATGCTGCTCGTCACGGTGGTCACCGTGGTCCTCGCGGCGCTCGTCATCGCGGCGCTCGTGCTCACCGGGCCGATCGCGCGCTCGGTCGGGGACGCGATCGGGCTCGGCTCGACGGCCGTCACCGTGTGGAACGTCCTCAAGTGGCCCGTGGTCCTCGCGCTGGTCGTGGTGCTCCTGGCGGTCCTGTTCCACGCGACGCCGAACGTGCGACAGCCCAGGTTCCGCTGGATCAGCGTCGGCGCGGTCGTGGCGCTGCTCGTGTGGGCGATCGCGTCGGCCGGCTTCGGGTTCTACGTCGGGAACTTCGGGAACTACGGCGCGACGTACGGCTCGCTCGCGGGCATCATCGTGTTCCTCCTGTGGCTGTGGATCACGAACCTCGCGCTGCTGTTCGGCGCGGAGCTGGACGCGGAGCTCGAGCGAGGCCGGGAGCTCCAGGCGGGCATCGCGGCCGAGGAGAGCATCCAGCTGCCGCCGAAGGACACGAAGGCCAGCGACAAGCGCGAGGCGAAGCGGCAGGAGGCCATCGAGCAGGGACGCGAGATCCGTGAGTCCGCCGCCGCCAACGGGGCGGACGGTGACCGGGCGGACGGACACCCGACGGACGGTGACCGGGCGGACGGTGACAGTGCGGGCACCCGGCGCGACGGGCGCGAGCGCGACCCTCGCTCCGAGACGGCCGGGTCCTGAGACGCCGGACCCCGGGTCGCGTCCCCTCCACGCACGTGGAGGGGCCGCGACCCGGGGTTAGCCGTCTCTACGGGAGCTGCCCGGGCGTCACGGCGTGACGATCGCGAAGTCCTTGTCGCCGGGCTGGAGCAGCGCGCCGAGCCGCGCGAGCGCGGAGACGTCGCCCTCGGTCCGGATCCCGGCTTCGGCGAGCTGGTCGGGCGACAGCGCGCCGAGCGCGATGGCCGGCAGCGTCCGCCGTGTCGTGGTCAGGGTGAGGTCTGCCGTGCCGCGCTGGGGCGCACCGCTGTAGGAGAGCACCCCGTTGGCGAGGCGGAGGCGGTAGCGCTCGTCGGTGTCGGTGAGGACGACGTCGATCGTGAGCCGCTCGTCCCACGCGCGAGGTCCGTCGACCTGGACCGCGATCGCGTCGAAGAGCAGCGTCGGGGTCAGCTGGGCCACGACGTCGGGCGCGTTCGTGTCGGTCGGGGTGCCGAACTGGCCGTCGCGCAGCTCCGTGGCCCCGGAGAGGAAGAAGTTGCGCCAGGTGCCGTTCTCCGAGCCGTAGCCGAGCTGCTCGTAGGTGTCCGCGAGGAGGTCGCGCGCCGCGGCGTGGTCCGGGTCGGCGAACACGACGTGGTTGAGCACCTCGGCGACCCAGCGGTAGTCGCCGGCGTCGAACGACGCCCTGGCCTTCTCGACGACCGCGTCCGGCCCGCCGCCGAGCTCGACGTACCGCTTCGCGCGCTCGACCGGCGTGTGCTCCCACAGGTGTGCCGGGTTGCCGTCGAACCATCCCATGTAGCGCTGGTAGATGGCCTTGACGTTGTGGCTCACGGAGCCGTAGTAGCCACGCGTGCTCCAGCTGTCCTCGAGCGCCGGCGGGAGGGTCATCTGCTCGGCGATCTCCGGACCTGTGAGTCCCTGGTTGATGAGCCGAACGGTCTGGTCGTGCAGGTACCCGTACAGGTCACGCTGGAGGGAGAGGAAGTGGATGACCCGCTCGTTGCCCCACGTCGGCCAGTGGTGCGACGCGAACACGACCTCGACGTCGTCGCCGAAGAGGTCGATGGTCTCGGTGAGGTAGCGCGACCAGCCGTGCGGGTCGCGGACCACGGCACCGCGGAGCGTCAGCAGGTTGTGCAGGTTGTGCGTGGCGTCCTCGGCGGCGCAGAGCGCCTTGTGGTCGGGGAAGTAGAAGAGCATCTCCGACGGCGCCTCGGTGTCCGGCGCCATCTGGAAGACGATCCGGACGCCGTCGACCGTCTCCTCCTGGCCGGTGGTCGTGATCTCCACCGTGGGGACGACGAGGCTCACCGAGCCGACGGACGTCGTCTGCCCGAGCCCTGCACCGACCTGTCCCTGCGGGCCACGGGTGAGCGCTGCACCGTACATGTACCCGGCCCGTCGCGTCATCGCGGTCCCGGCGTAGACGTTCTCCGCGACGGCGTGCTCGACGAACCCGGCCGGCGCGAGGACGGGTACCCGTCCCGAGTCGACGTCCTCCTGGTCGACGATCCCCCTGACCCCGCCGAAGTGGTCGACGTGGGAGTGGGTGTAGATGACGCCCGTCACCGGGCGGTCGCCGCGGTGCTCGCGGTAGAGCGCGAGCGCGGCGGCCGCCGTCTCGACCGAGATGAGGGGGTCGATGACGATCACGCCCGTCGTCCCCTCGACGAACGTGACGTTCGACAGGTCGAGGCCGCGCACCTGGTAGATGCCCTCGACGACCTCGTAGAGGCCCTGCTGGGAGACGAGCTGCGACTGCCGCCACAGGCTCGGGTTGACCGTGTCCGGGGCGTCGCCCTGGAGGAAGGAGTAGGTGTCGTCGTCCCAGACGACCCGCCCGTCCTCGGCCGTCACGGCGCTGGGGCTCCGCCGGCCGATCAGGCCGCGGGTCGCGTCGTCGAAGTCCTGGGTGTCGGAGAAGGGCAGGCTCTCGAGCAGCGCGCGCTGCTGCTGGACGATGGCGTCGGATGCTGGCTTCGGTGTCGACATGCTCGGAGCATCCCAGCGCTCCCTCCGGAGTGCATCCGGAACGGGACCGCGGTATCGCGCGCGCACGGTAGAGTTCGCCGACGCCCACGGGGCGCCGGCCGCGTGGCGGCCGTGGAGCGCGGACGACGGAGACGCCGGTGGTGCAGGGACGTGGGGTGCGCGGGAGGTCTCGCGCGGGAGAGCCGGTCGGCCGGGCGGCGCGACGAGGAGCGACGGGGCTGCTCGTCGCAGGGCTCCTCGGAGCGAGCGTCGTGGTCGCGCCCGGTGCGGCGGCGGAGGACGACGGGCTGGACGAGACGTCGCAGAGCAGGTTCGTCCTGGAGGCCGGTGCGGGCGCCGTCGCCGCATCCGTGACGGTCACGATCCGCAACGTGCAGCCCGACGACGGCGCGTACTTCTACTACTGGGACAGCTACGCGATCCCCGTGCCGGTGAGCGCGACGGACGTGCGGGCCACGAGCGACGGCGCCGAGCTGTCGGTCTCGGTCGAGCCGACCGAGGACCCCGGCACGTCGCTCGCGACCGCGAGGTTCTCCCCGCTGAACTACGGCAGGTCGCGCACCATCGAGTGGACGTACTCCGTGGCCGGCGAGCCGATCCGTTCCGCCGGTCTCACGCGGGTGGGGGAGGGGTACGCGACGTTCCCCGTCCAGGGGATCGGCGAGCCGGGACAGGTGGGCGTCGACGTCGTGCTCCCCGCATCGATGACGTTCGACGCGACGACCGACGTGTTCACGAGGAGCGAGGAGGGCGGGGTCGTCACGTACTCCACGCGCGAGAGCACCGACGAGTACGGGATCTGGGCCGTCGTCTCGGCACGCGACCCGGAGGCGGCCGACGAGCGCGCGCTGGAGGTGGGCGACACCACCCTGACCCTGCAGAGCTTCCCCGGTGACGGCGAGTGGGCCGACTTCGTCGAGACGCAGGTCGAGAAGGGGCTCCCGGTGCTCGAGGACGTCATCGGCCACCCGTGGCCCGGCGGGCTCGAGGTCATCCGCGAGGACGTCTCGCCGCAGGTGCTCGGGTATGCGTGGTTCGACCCCGACGCGGACGAGATCGTCATCCCGGAGGACCTCGACGAGGGCCTGCTGTTCCACGAGCTGACGCACGCGTGGCTCGACCCGGTGCACGTCCGCGAGCGCTGGCTGTACGAGGGCCTCACGGAGGTCGTCGCGGAGCAGGTCGTCGCCCGGACCGGCGGCACGTTCGAGGGCTGGGACGTGCCGGACCGTGCCGCCGAGGTCGCGGTGCCCCTCGCCCAGTGGACCGAGCCGATGGGCGAGGCCGCCGAGGCGGTCGACGAGTACGGGTACGCGGCGTCGTACACCGCGGTCTCCGAGCTCCTCGCGGATCTCGACGACGAGACCTTCACGGAGATCGTGGCGGCGTCGTACGCCGGCGAGAGCGCCTTCGAGGAGGCGGGCGCGGCCGAGAAGAACGGCGGCCGGACCGACTGGCGCCGGTTCCTCGACCTCGTCGAGGTGCGAGGCGGCGTCGGCGACGCCGCGGACGTCTTCCGGACCTGGGTGGTCGACGGCGCGGACGCCGACCTCCTCGACGGGCGCGCCGACGCCCTCACGACGTACGCGGTGCTCGACGAGACCGACGGCCCGTGGCAGGCGCCGCTCGGTGCACGGTCGGCGATGACGCACTGGCGCTACGCCCAGCTCGACGACGCGGTCGCCGCCCTGGGCGACGCACCCGGCGACGCGAGCGTCGTGCAGGACGCGGCCGAGGAGACCGGCCTCGCCGTCCCGGCCGGCGTCCGCGAGGCGTACGAGGCGGCCGCCGACGCCGAGGACTACGCCGCCGTCGCGGCGCTCCTGCCGCGGGCTGCCGGGGCGATCCGGAGCGTCGGGCAGGCGTCGGACGCCGCAGCGGTGGACCGCGACCCCGTCTCGCGTCTCGGCGAGCTCGTCCTCGACGTCGACGGCTCGGCGGCTCAGGCCCGGACCGTGCTCGCGGGGGGTGACCTCGACGGCGCGGTGGGGCTCGCCGACCGGACGAGCACCCGCGCCGGCCTCGCCACCTGGGTGGGCGTCGCCGTCGTCCTGCTGGGGGTCGCGGTGCTCGCCGGCGCGGTCCTGACCGTCCGTACCGTGCGGAGGCGGCGCGCGGCACCGGCCGCGGACGTCGTTCCGGACGCCGAGCCGGGACCGGGAGAGGTCGTGGCTCCCGCCGCGGAGCCGGAGCCGGCGGCGGACGTGGCTCCCGACACCGAGCCGGAGCCGGAGCCGGCGGCGGACGTGGCTCCCGACACCGAGCCGGAGCCGGCGCCCGCGCCGGCGGAGGACGACGAGGAGCGGCGGCCCGCCCCGGTCCCGTGAGCAGCGCAGGACGCGCGGTGCGGGTCGGCTACCGCCGGGCCGGTTCGCCGCGATAGCTGCCGAAGGACCACAGGTTGCCCTCGGGGTCGGCGCACGCGAAGGTGCGGCCCCCGTAGTCGGGGCTGCTCAGCGGCTGGACGATCCGTGCCCCTGCGGCGACCGCCCGGTCGTGGACCTCGTCCACCCGGTCGGTCACCACGTAGGCCCCGCCGGTCCCGGGCTGCTGGGTCCACGGGGTGCCGGGCCGGTCGCTGCCGAGCATGACCCCACCTCCCTCGGGCCAGGTCAGCTCGGCGTGCTGGACGACGTCCCCGTCGGCGTGCACCGCCGTGGCGGTGAAGCCGAGCACCGTCGTGAGGAAGTCGATCAGGGCGTGCGCGTCCCGGGCGCGGAGCGTCGGCCAGACGCTCGGGGCCGGGACGCCGTCGGCCGTGCTCGTGTCCGTGCTCGTCGGTCTGCTCTTCTGTCTGCTCGTCTCCGTGCTCATGGCACCACCCTGCCGCGCGGGCCACCGGCAGAGATTGAAGGTTTCGGTGGAGCCTGTCCGTCGTCGCCCTCCGGGTACCCCTCGGCGGCGAGCGTGCCGAGCTCCTCGGCCAGCCAGCGCGACGGGCTGGTCCCGACGAGCGAGCCGAAGTCGCGCGTGAGGTGCGCCTGGTCGGCGTACCCGCACCGGGCGGCGACGTCCGCCAGACCCACGTCACTGCCCTGGGCGACCCGGCTCCCGATCAGCTGCTTCGCCCGCTGGAGCCGGAGCAGGCGGTTGAACCGCTTCGGGCCGACGCCGAGCTCCGCGGTGAAGACGGCGTGCAGCTGGCGCGGGCTGAGCAGGACGTGGTGGGCCAGGTCGGAGACCCGGCCGGTGCCGCGGTGCCGCACGAGCCAGCCCCACGCCTCGGCGACCTCCGCCCGGACCGGTGGACGGTCGGCGGCCCGGTCCACGCGGCCGCGGAGGAATTCCTGCACCAGGAGGAATCGCTCCGGCCAGTCGGTGGTCTCGATCAGCCGCGCGCGGAGACGGCCGATCTCCGGACCGGCCACGTCGCTGCCCTCGACCGTCCGGTGGCACAGCTCCGCGGCGGGCACGCCGAGGACCGCCCGCGCGGCCGTCGGGAGCAGCGCGACCTGGATCCCCGACTGTGCGGGTGGCTGGCGGACGTAGGCCGGGCGCGTGTGCAGCCCCGCCGTGACGACGTCGACGCGCGTGGCCGACGGCCCGGACGCCTCCTCGACGGACCAGCCGGTGACGACGGGCTCGTCGAGCGTGAGGATCAGGGTCAGGTGGGGCGACGGCAGGCCGCGGTGGATCGGGCGGTCGACCCCGTGGGCGTCGTACCCGACGACGGAGTCGGCGACGCCCGGCATCATGCCGTCCGCGCGCCGGAACTCCCACGCGGGGACCTCGGCAGGGCGAGCCATGGCTCCATCGTGGCACGGTGGTCCGGGCAGGGCCCAGGGCTCGTGCGTCAGGCGCCGGAGGAGTCGAACCCGGTCGCGCGGATGGTCCGGGCCGGCACGCCCGCGACGACGGTGTCGGCGGGCACGTCCTTGGTCACGACCGCGCCCGCGCCGACGATCGCGCCGTCGCCGATCGTCACGCCGGGGACCACGGTCACGGCAGCACCGATCCACACCCGGCGGCCGATCACGACGGGTGCGGGGACCATGTCGGCGCGCCGGGCCGGGTCGACCGCGTGGTTGAGAGTGACCACGGTGGCGCCGTGCCCGACGAGCGTCCCGTCCCCGACGGTGATGCCGCCGGCGTCCTGGAAGCGGCAGCCCATGTTGAGGAAGACGTCGCGCCCGAGGACGAGGTTCTTCCCGAACTCGCAGGAGAACGGCGGGAACACCGTCACCGACTCGTCGACCGTCCGGCCGGTCAGCCGGGACAGCAGCGCGCGCACCTCCTGCGGCGTGCGGTACCCGCCGTTCAGCTCCGCGGTGATCCGCAGCGCCTCCTGCGCGGTCTCGTGGAGGAACGCGTGCTCGGCGGAGCCGCCCTCGATGACGTCTCCGCGACGCACGTGGGCCAGGAAGTCCTCCAGCAGCATCGGTCGGTCCTCTCGTCGGGGGTTCGGGCGGTTCGGGGGGCCGGGCGGTGCGGTCCCGCCTCGGGCGTCGGTCGGGCGCCGGTCGGTCATCGGTCGGTCACCGGGGCGACGGCAGCGTCTCGGGAGCCGACGGTGTCGGCCGCCCAGGACGCCAGCAGGCGAAGGCGCTCGGCCGACGGGGAGCCCGGCTCGGCCGTGTAGACCAGCAGCACCTGGCCGGGCTCGGCCGTGATCGCGAGCTCCTCGTAGGCCAGCGTGAGGTCGCCGACGACGGGGTGGTGGAAGCGCTTGGTCCCGGCACCGTGCGTGCGCACGTCGTGCGCGCCCCACAGCCGGCGGAACGTCTCGCTGCGCGTCGACAGCTCGCCGACGAGGTCCTGCAGGCCCTTGTCGTGCGGGTCCCGGCCCGCCTCGGCGCGCATGATCGCGACGCACATCTCGGCGAACAGGTCCCAGTCGGGGTAGAAGTCCCGCGCCGCCGGGTCGAGGAACTGGAACCGGGCCAGGTTCGGCGTCCGGCCGCCGTCACCGACGACGGGGGAGTAGAAGGCCCGGCCGAGCGCGTTGGTCGCCAGGAGGTCCTGGCGCTGGTCCCGCACGAACGCGACGCCGTCGGTGATCGCGGACAGCGCCCACTGCAGGCTCGGCCGGGGCGCCGGCGACCGGGTCGCGCGGCGCCGCGCGCGTCCCGACGACGGGACGCCGTCGGCCGCACGCGCGAGGTCGAACAGGTGCGCGCGCTCCGTGTCGTCGAGCTGCAGCGCCCGGGCCACCGCGTCGAGGACGGACGCCGAGGCCCCGCCGACCGCGCCGCGCTCGAGCTTGGCGTAGTACTCCACGCTCACGCCGGCGAGGCTCGCGACCTCGCTGCGGCGCAGACCCGGGACGCGCCGGTTCGCCCCGCCGACGACGCCCGCCGCCTCGGGGGTCACCTTCGCGCGCCGCGACACGAGGAACTCCCGCACGTCCGCCCTGTTGTCCATGGTTCGAGGTTAGGCCGGTCGGGGTGCCCCTGCGGGAGTCCCTGTCATGGGGTGCACTGGTGGTACACCCCACCACAGGAACTCCCACGGGGGCGGGATCGCGTGCAGGCTCGAGCTACCCGAGAGTGAAGGAGAACCTCATGCGTGGCGTGATCATGCACGGCCCCGGCGACGTCCGGGTCGAGGACCGCGACGACCCGACGATCGTCGACCCGACCGACGCGATCATCCGTCTGGCCGCGACCTGCATCTGCGGGTCCGACCTGTGGCCCTACCGCGGGGCCGACCAGGTGGACCACGCGAAGATGGGCCACGAGTACGTCGGCGTCGTGGAGGAGGTCGGTGCCGAGGTCGTGACCGTCGCGCCCGGCGACTTCGTCGTGGGCTCGTTCGTCATCTCCGACGGGACCTGCGAGATCTGCCGCTCCGGCTTCCCGTCCAGCTGCGTGCATCGTGTCTTCGTCGACGGCGCCATCGGCACGCAGGCGGAGAAGGCGCGCATCCCGTTCGCCGACGGCACCCTCGTCGCCACCCCGGGGCAGCCCGACGCGGACCTCGTCCCCCACCTGCTGGCGGCGTCCGACGTGCTGGGTACCGGCTGGTTCGCCGCCGTCGCCGCGCAGGCGGGGCCGGGCAAGACCGTCGCCGTGGTGGGGGACGGCGCCGTCGGTCTGATGGGCGTGCTCGCCGCCAAGCAGCTCGGCGCGGAGCGCATCATCGCGATGTCGCGGCACACCGACCGCCAGGACCTCGCACGCCACTTCGGGGCGACCGACATCGTGGAGGAGCGTGGCGATGCGGGCGTCGCACGGATCAAGGAGCTCACCGGGGGGCTCGGCGCCCACTCGGTGATCGAGGCGGTCGGCACGCAGGAGTCGATGGTCCAGGCCGTCGGCGCGACGCGTCCCGGCGGGAACGTCGGCTTCGTCGGCGTGACCCACGATGTCGAGCTCCCCGGCGAACTGCTGTTCTTCTCCCAGGTGCAGATCCTCGGTGGCCCCGCCCCGGTGCGTCGCTTCCTGCCCGAGCTGATCCGGCTCGTCTGGGACCGGACGATCGACCCGGGCAAGGTCTTCGACCTCACCCTGCCGCTCGAGCAGGCGGCCGAGGGCTACCGGGCCATGGACGAGCGCCGCGCCACGAAGGTGCTCCTGACCCTCTGACCCTCGACCCACTGATGGGCCGCCCGGCCGCCTGACCGAGCGGCAGAACTCCCCACGAGAGGACACGACCCTCATGAAGCTGACGCGCAGCGGTGGCCGCACGGCCCCGGGCCCCGGGGACTGGTTCACCGGGACGGTGTACGTCGACGCCGTCCGTGACCCCGACGAGCAGTCCTCCGTGGGGTGCGCCCACGTGCGGTTCGCCCCGGGTGCTCGCACGGCCTGGCACCGCCATCCCCGGGGGCAGACGCTGTACGTCACCGACGGAATCGGGTATGTCGCGACCCGCGGTGGTGAGGTCCAGGAGATCCGGCCCGGCGACGTCGTCTACGTCGAGCCCGGTGAGGAGCACTGGCACGGCGCGACGGCGGACCGGTTCATGGCTCACGTCGCGATGCAGGAGGCTGACGACGAGGGCCAGGTCGTCACGTGGCTGGAGCACGTGACCGACGACGACTACGGCCGCCGCTGACCTGCGGAATCCTGTCCCAGGTGCTCGAGACCATTCCCGGATGCATCCTGGGACAGGGACCGGCGCGGCGCCCGGCCCCGCCGGGCCGACCGACAGGGGGACGCCATGTGCACGGGCATCAGGTTCTCGGACGGCCACGACAACCTCTATCTCGCACGGAACCTCGACTGGACGAGCGGCTACGGCCAGCAGGTGGTGGTCACGCCCACGGGGTACGCGCCCCGGTCGCCGTTCGGGGCGGTCCCCTCCATCCGGCACGCGACCATCGGCATGGGCATCGTGGAGGACGACACGCCGCTCTACTTCGACTGCGGGAACGACGCGGGGCTGGCCGTGGCCGGGCTCAACTTCCCCGGGTACGCGGACTACGCGCCGGGACCCGTCGAGGGCGCGACCAACGTCGCCGCGTTCGAGTTCCCGCTGTGGGTGTGCTCGCAGTTCGCGAGCGTCGACGAGGTCGAGGCCGCGCTGGCGGACGTGGTGATCGTCGACAGGCCGATCAACGACAGGTACCCGAGCTCCTTGCTCCACTGGATCATCGGCGACGCCAGACGTGCCGTCGTGGTGGAGCACACGAGCGACGGCATGCACGTGTTCGACGACGACGTCGACGTCCTGGCGAACCAGCCCGGGTTCGCGTGGCACCACGAGAACCTGCGCAACTACCTCAACACCTCGCCGGAGTTCCCCGAGGAGGTCGAGCTCGGCAGGGCACGGCTCGCGCCGTTCGGCTCGGGCTCGCACATGCGGGGCATCCCGGGCGACTACTACTCGCCGTCGAGGTTCGTCCGTGCGGCGTACGTCAACGACCACTACCCGACCAAGGTGAGCGAGGAGGAGAACGTCAGCCGCGCGTTCCACACGCTCCAGCAGGTCGCGATGGTGGACGGCTGCGCCGCGATGGGCTCGGGCGAGTTCGAGATGACCATCTACACCGGGCTCTTCTCGTCCCGGACGCAGACCTACTACTGGAACACCTACGACGACCCCACGATCCGGAGCGTCGCGCTGGCGGACCGCTCGCCCGCCGGGACGGAGCTCGTCGTCGCCCAGGGCTGAGTCGCCTGGGGCTGCCGTCGCCGAGCCGTCAGGCCAGCGCCTCCTCGCGCGACGCCCGGACCAGCCGTTCGACGAGGTCGTCCGGGACCGGTCGGCGCGGCGAGAAGGTGATGCCGGTCTTGGTAGCCCTGAGCCCGGCGTCGGCGATCTCCTCCGCGTGGTCGGCGAGGGCGCCGGGGAGCAGGTAGAGGCCGCACTGCTTGCTGAACGCCGCGTAGCTCGCGACGACCGAGCCGCCGACGCTGAACCCCGGCATGCCGTAGGCCACGATCTCGTCCGCCTCCGGCAGGGTGCGGGACAGGAGCGACCGCAGGTGTGCCAGCGCGGGCCGGAACTGCTCGGGCGCCGCGGCGATGTACGCGTCGTGGTCGGTGCTCGTCGTCATGGGAGGTGCCTCGCTCTCGGGTCCTCGTCGTGGCTCAGATCATCGCGCACGCGCGCCGTGGGCGGCCTCGCGTGCGACGGGTGCACGTGCCGCGCACGGGCCCGGTGCGACGCCGGCGGCGGCCGGACTCCCCCGTCCGCGGTTCCGTCGGGGACACTGGATGACAGCAACCTCTGCCGAGACAAGGAGTACGCGCGGTGCCCCAGGGAACTGTCCGATGGTTCGACGCCGACCGAGGGTTCGGTTTCATCGACCTCGGGAACGAGGCCGAGGACCTGTTCGTGCACGCGTCCGAGATCGTCGGTGACGACGGTCCGAAGGTCCTCCGCGAGGGGCAGGTCGTCGAGTTCGAGATGGGCGAGGGCGACCGTGGCCCGCAGGCGCGCCGCGTCCGTGTCACGGGCGACCGGGCCGCCGACGCGGCCGTGGGCGTGCTCGGCACCGTCGCCTGGTACGAGCCGGCCAAGGGCTACGGCTTCGTCACGCCCGACGACGGCCGCGGCGAGATCTTCGTGCACAGCTCGGCCATCGTCGGGGGCGGGGTCGTCTCGGAGGGGCAGCGGGTGGCGTTCCTCGTCGTGGACGGGGAGAAGGGGCCGCAGGCGGACCACCTGCTGCCGCTCGCGGCCCAGGCCGCCCGGCCGGACGTGCCCTCCGACGGCGCGGACGGCACGGTGTCCTGGTACGACGACACCAAGGGCTTCGGGTTCGTCGCTCCCGACGGGGGTGGCGACGACGTCTTCGTCCACGTCAGCGCGCTCGGTCACGGGCTGACCGAGCTCTCCGAGGGTGCGCGCGTGACGTATGACGTCGTCGCCGGCGACAAGGGACCGAACGCCCGCAACGTGCAGCTCGTGCGCGGCTCCGGGAGCGCGCGCGGGGCCGGTGACCGCGGACGGTCGAACCGTCCGTCGGGATCCGGCGCGCCCGTGCGCGGAGGGCAGGGCATCGTCGCGCGCTACGACGCGGACCGCGGTTTCGGCTTCATCACGCCCGACGCCGGGGGCGCGGACCTGTTCGTGCACGTGTCGGTCGTGCGGGGCGCCGAGGTCCTGGAGGAGGGCGACCGGGTCCGGTACAAGGTGCGTCAGAGCGACCGGGGGCCGCAGGCCGACAGCGTCGAGCTGATCTGAGCGAGCCGGCCCTCCGACGTCGCGACCTCGTCGTGAGGAGCGTCGCCGACCGCAGGGATTGCCCTGGAGGTCCGCCCGCGCGGTCCCTAGGGTCGACGAGATGGACGCCCAGGAGATCCGCTCGGCCTACCTCGAGTTCTTCGTCGCGCGAGGGCACGCCCTGATCGAGCGAGCGCCCCTGGTGCTGCGCGAGGACCCGACGACGTTGTTCACGGGTGCGGGGATGCAGCCGTTGATGCCCTACCTGCTGGGCGTGCGGGAGCACGGTGCCGGGCCGCTCCTGGTCGACTCGCAGCCGTGCGTGCGGGCGCAGGACATCGACGAGGTCGGGGACCGACGGCACACGACCTTCTTCGAGATGCTGGGGAACTGGAGCCTGGGAACCGCCGACGTGGAGCAGCAGGTCCGGTGGTTCGCCGAGTTCCTCACGACGGTCGGTGTCGACCTCGGGCGCCTGTACGTGACGTGCTTCCGCGGGTCGCCCGAGCACGGGATCCCGCGTGACGACGCGGCGGCTCGGGCCTGGGTCACGGTCTTCACCGAGCACGGCGTCGCGGCACCGCTCGTGGACGTGGGCTCCCGTGCGGACGGCGACCGTGAGGGGATGCGCGGCGGTCGGGTCTTCCTCTACGACGCCGAGGAGAACTGGTGGAGCCGCGGAGGCGGCCTGGAGGGCACGCCGGTGGGCGACCCCTGCGGACCGGACTCGGAGGTGTTCTACGACCTCGGGCACGAGCACCACGACCCGTCGGTCGGCGAGCCCCACCCCGCGAGCGAGGGCGGACGGTTCGTCGAGATCGGCAACCAGGTGTTCATGCGCTACCGCCGCACCAGCGAGGGCTTCGTCGCGCTCGACGAGCCGAGCATCGACTTCGGGGGCGGGCTCGAGCGCATCGCCGCGGCCGCCGCGGGGACCCCCGACGTGTTCGACGTGAGCCTCCTGCGCCCCCTCGTCGACCGTCTCGAGGAGCTCAGCGGTCGCACGTACGCGGAGGACCCGCGTCCGTTCCGCGTGATCGCGGACCACGTCCGTGCCGCGACGTTCCTCGCCGCCGACGGGGTGCGCCCGAGCAACAAGACCCACGGGTACGTCCTGCGGCGGCTCGTCCGTCGGGCCGTGGTGCACGCTCTCCATCTCGGCCTGGAGGAGAGGTTCGCCGACGACCTCGTCGCCGTCGTGGCCGAGACGTACGGCGAGAGCTACGCGGGCCTGGTCGAGCAGCGCGAGGAGCTGAGCGCGGTCCTCCACGACGAGGAGGCACGCTTCCGTCGCACCGTGCACCGGGGGCTACGAGAGCTCGACAAGCTCCAGGGCGCGACCGTCACCGGCGAGGACCTGTTCGTGCTCGCGGACACGTGGGGCTTCCCCGTGGAGCTGTCGGTCGACGAGGCCCGCCGCCGCGGCATGGCTCTCGCCACGGACTGGCGAGAGGTCTACGCGCTGCACCGTGAGCGCCAGCGCACGCGGTCGCGCGCAGCGGTCCGCTAGGGGAACCCGGCTCCGTCGGGCGCGCTGGGGTGCGGACGTCGCCGTGCCCGGCCCTCGCGTCCCGCCGACGGGGCGAGCCGGCGCCGCCGGGAATGAACGGCTCGCGACCAAGGTTGAGCCAGGTGGACTCAAGTACGGCCGGGTGGACTTGCGAGACCCGCCACCAGGTGCCTACCTTGAGTGAAGCAGACTCAACCCGGTTCGCCCGGGCCACGGTGCGCCGTCGCGCGCCGGGGGACCGAGGCGACCAGAGCACAACGGAGGCAGCACACATGGCACGAGCAGTCGGGATCGACCTCGGCACCACCAACTCGGTCGTCGCCGTCCTGGAGGGCGGTGAGCCCACCGTCATCGCGAACGCCGAGGGCTCGCGCACGACGCCGTCGGTCGTCGCGTTCTCCAAGACCGGCGAGGTCCTCGTCGGCGAGGTCGCCAAGCGCCAGGCGGTCACGAACGTCGACCGCACCATCAGCTCGGTGAAGCGCCACATGGGCACCGACTGGAACGTCGAGATCGACGACAAGAAGTACACCGCGCAGGAGATCTCCGCGCGCATCCTCGGCAAGCTCAAGCGGGACGCGGAGGAGTACCTGGGCGAGCCCGTCACCGACGCGGTCGTCACGGTCCCCGCGTACTTCAACGACGCCGAGCGCCAGGCGACCAAGGACGCCGGCCAGATCGCGGGCCTCAACGTGACCCGCATCGTCAACGAGCCCACCGCGGCCGCGCTCGCGTACGGCCTGGAGAAGGGCAAGGAGGACGAGCTCATCCTCGTCTTCGACCTGGGTGGCGGCACGTTCGACGTGTCCCTCCTCGAGGTCGGCAAGGACGAGGACGACTTCTCCACGATCCAGGTCCGCGCGACGTCGGGCGACAACCGCCTCGGCGGCGACGACTGGGACCAGCGCATCGTCGAGCACCTCATCAAGCAGGTGAAGAACAGCTCGGGCGTCGACCTGTCCAAGGACAAGATCGCCCTGCAGCGTCTGCGTGAGGCCGCCGAGCAGGCGAAGAAGGAGCTGTCGTCCGCGACGAGCACCAACGTCTCGATGCAGTACCTCTCGATGAGCGAGAACGGCCCCATCCACCTGGACGAGAAGCTCACGCGCGCGCAGTTCCAGCAGATGACGCAGGACCTGCTCGACCGGACCAAGGCCCCGTTCCACAAGGTCATCTCCGACGCGGGCGTCTCGGTCTCCGACATCGACCACGTCGTGCTCGTGGGTGGCTCCACCCGTATGCCGGCCGTGACCGACGTCGTGCGCGAGCTCACCGGCGGCAAGGAGCCCAACAAGGGCGTCAACCCGGACGAGGTCGTGGCCGTCGGCGCCGCGCTGCAGGCCGGCGTCATCTCGGGCGACCGCAAGGACGTCCTGCTCATCGACGTGACCCCGCTGTCCCTCGGCATCGAGACCAAGGGCGGCGTGATGACCAAGCTCATCGAGCGCAACACGGCCATCCCGACCAAGCGCAGCGAGATCTTCTCGACGGCCGAGGACAACCAGCCGTCGGTGCTCATCCAGGTCTTCCAGGGCGAGCGCGAGTTCGCGCGCGACAACAAGCCGCTCGGCACGTTCGAGCTCACCGGCATCGCGCCGGCCCCGCGCGGCGTGCCGCAGATCGAGGTCACCTTCGACATCGACGCGAACGGCATCGTCCACGTCGGCGCCAAGGACCGCGGCACCGGCAAGGAGCAGAAGATGACCATCACGGGCGGCTCGGCGCTGCCCAAGGAGGACATCGACCGCATGGTCAAGGAGGCCGAGGAGCACGCGGCCGAGGACAAGAAGCGTCGCGAGGAGGCGGAGACCCGCAACCAGGCCGAGGCGTTCGTGTACTCGACCGAGAAGCTCGTCTCCGAGAACAAGGAGAAGCTCCCGGCCGACGTCGTCACCGAGGTCGAGGCCGACATCGCGTCGGTGAAGTCCGCGCTCGAGGGCGAGGACGCCGCCGCCGTGAAGACGGCGCACGAGAAGCTCGTCACGTCCTCGCAGAAGATCGGCCAGGCGCTGTACGCGTCGGCCGAGCAGGAGCAGGCGGCAGGCAACCCGGGGGCGGCGCAGGACGACGCGACCGCCGCGGCGGGTGCCGGCTCGGCGCCTGACGAGGACGTCGTCGACGCCGAGATCGTGGACGACGAGGACGACAAGAAGTGACGTCGGACGACGCACGGGGCCCCGAGGAGCAGGCCGGCGAGACCGGTCAGGGCCCCGAGGACAAGCCGTTCCAGTTCACCGACAAGCGCAAGGTCGACCCGGAGACCGCCCGGCCGCGCGAGAGCGCGGCCGGGGCAGGGCCGGCGGCCGACGCGGGTGTCGCCGCAGGCGACGAGGCAGGGCCGGACCCGCTCGAGGGGCTCGACTTCGAGCCCTCGGGAGAGGCCGAGGTCGACGCGGCCGTCCTCGCCGCGAAGGCGGAGGCGGCTCAGCACCTGGAGTCGCTCCAGCGCGAGCGCGCGAGCTTCACGAACTACCGCAACCGGGCGCTGCGCGACCAGGAGGCCGCGCGCGCCAAGGGCGTGGAGGACGTGCTCACCGCGCTCCTGCCCGTGCTCGACGACGTGGACCGCGCCCGCCAGCACGGCGAGCTCACGGGCCCGTTCGCCGCGATCGCGGACAAGCTCGACGCGAGCCTCGAGCGGTTCGGGGTCCAGCGGTACGGGACGGTCGGCGAGGAGTTCGACCCGACCGTCCACGAGGCGCTCATGCACCAGACCGAGCCCGAGGCCACGGCGACCACGATCAACCTCGTGATCGAGCCGGGCTACCGGATCGGCGAGCGCGTCGTGCGCGCCGCGCGCGTCTCCGTCGTCGGACCGGAGTAGCGCAACCCTCGTGCCCGACGGCGCGGCGCACCTTCCGCGCGAAGGTGCGCCCCGTCGTCGGGCACGGCACGATCACGACCGGAAGCACACCGCAGCACCGTACGAAGGACAGGACCACGACCGCACGAACCACCACCGGGAGGGAGGCGCCATGACCGGACAGGACTGGATGGAGAAGGACTTCTACGCCGCGCTCGGCGTCCCCAAGGACGCCGACGACGCCGCGATCAAGAAGGCGTACCGCAAGCTCGCCCGCCAGTACCACCCCGACCAGAACCCGGGCGACGACGCCGCGGAGGCGAAGTTCAAGGAGATCGGCGAGGCGTACGCCGTGCTGTCGGACCCCAAGGAGCGCGAGCAGTACGACGCGATCCGCGCGATGGCGGGCGGCGGCGCCCGGTTCTCCGCGGGCCCGGGCGGTGCCGGCGGCGCGGGCTTCGAGGACCTGTTCGGCGGCATGTTCGGCGGTGGCGGCGCCCCGGGCGGGGCGCGCGTGCGGTACTCGACCGGCGGCCAGGGCGGGGCGGGGTTCGAGGACATCCTCGGCTCGATGTTCGGTGCCGGTGCCGGTGCCGGCGGTCCCCGGTTCACCGGCCAGGGATTCGGCGGGCCGCAGGCCGGCGCCGACGTCGCCGCGACCACGACGCTGCCCTTCCGCCAGGCGGTGGAGGGCTCGACCGTCACGTTCACCGTCGACGGCCGCCAGGTCACGACGCGCATCCCGCCGGGCGTGCGGGACGGCCAGAAGATCCGCCTGCGCGGCAAGGGCCGCCCGGGCGGCGGGGGCGGGCCCGCCGGTGACCTCGTCGTCACCGTCCACGTCACGCCGCACCCCGTGTTCGCGCTCGACGGGACCAACCTGCGCGTGAGCGTCCCCGTGACGTTCGCCGAGGCGGCTCTGGGCTCGACGATCTCGGTCCCGACGCTCGACGGGTCCACGGTCAAGGTCAAGGTGCCCGCGGGCACGCCGTCGGGCCGGACGCTGCGCGTCAAGGGCCGCGGCGTCCGGACGACGAAGGGCACGGGCGACCTGCTGGTGACCGTCCAGGTGGTCGTCCCGCAGAAGCTGTCGAAGGCGGCGCGCGCCGCGGTCGAGGCGTTCGCGGCCGAGACCGACGGCCAGGACGTGCGCGCCGACCTGGTGCGCCAGGCGGCGGAGTGACGGAGGTGGCGTCGTGAGGCGGGACCAGGCCGCGCGGCGTCCGGCCGACGCACCGCGTCCGGCCGACGCGCCGCACCCGGTGGAGACCCAGGACGTCCCCGGGGACGCACCCGTCCTCGTCATCTCCCAGGCTGCGGCCCTCGCGGGCATGCACCCGCAGACGCTGCGCCAGTACGACCGTCTCGGGCTCGTCGTGCCGCGCCGCGCCGCCGGGCGCGGGCGGCGGTACTCGTTGCGCGACGTCGCGAAGCTGCTCGAGGTGCAGCGGCTCAGCCACGACGAGGGCATCAACCTCGCCGGGATCCAGCGCATCCTCGCGCTGGAGTCGCAGGTCGAGCGGCTCGAACGGCGGCTCGAGGCCCTCTCGGCGCGCGTCGAGCCGGGCGGACGCGTGTTCGCCGCGGCGGCGAGCGGCGACGTCGTCGTGGTCCCGCGCGGCCGCAGCGTGCGCCGCGGGGTCGACGACGCCCTGCGCGAGACGTTCGCCGAGCAGGCCGAGGCACGCGCGCTCGTCATCTGGCGGCCGTCCGCCCGGTCGCACGACGACCGCTGAACCCGCTGGAGGGCGCGGCGCGCGGGACCTGTCGTCGCATTCCGAAAGAATGATGTGCGCTAATTGAATGCACGCGCAGCAATTGTTAGTCAGGCCTTGCTTGCTATACACGAGGGAATTCCGGGAATACCGTGGAGAACGGAAGCCCGGCCCCCCGGGCCCTCGGAGCGAGGAGACAACGATGAGCAGCCTCATGGAGATGCCGCAGGTCGTCGAGTGTTCGATCGACGGGTGCGGGTACAACCACGACCACGGGTGCCACGCCGGCGCGGTGACCATCGCCGGCCACGTCGGAGACGCCGAGTGCGCGACGTTCATCCCGCTCGGCACCAAGGGCGGCCTGGAGAAGGTCCTCGCGCACGTGGGCGCCTGCCAGCGCACGGAGTGCGTCCACAACGAGTCGCTCGAGTGCTCGGCGCCGTCGATCCGCGTCGGCGCGGGACCGTCCAGCGAGGACCGGGCGGACTGCCTCACCTTCACCCCGCGCTGACGCGCGGCAGACCTCGCCGGAGGCGGCCCTGCCGCCCGCCGGACCGCGAGGACGCCCCACCCCTGACGCCCCGGGACGAGCGCTCACCCGCTCGGACCGGGGCGTCGTCGTGCCCGGCCCGCACCGGCCGCACGCCCGGGGCGGGCCGCTCAGCGCTGCAGCGTGTCGAGGAGCGCGACGGCGGCCGCGTGGGTCCCGGGCAGCGGCTCCGTCCAGAGCCGCGGCGGTCGCCGCAGGATCGCGGACACGCCGAGGGACAGACCGGTGCGCTCGATGCGACGGCGCAGCTCCGCCCGGACCGCCTCGCCGTCGACCAGCCGTTCGCCGAGGACGACGAACAGCCCGTTGCCGAGCGACGCCATGGGATGGCCGTCGCCGAACGTCTGCGTCAGCGCACGACCCATCGCCGCCGACCGGGCGAAGCGCTGCCACCCCGTCAGGTCGTCGACGGCCACGTCCACGACGAGCAGGCCGTGGGTGTCGCCGACGGGCACGCCCGACCGCTGCGCGGCGCCGTAGGTCTCGCGGAGGCGGTGGGTCAGGTACTGGGGCGTCGCGAGGCCGGACTCGGGGTCGAGGACCTCGGGGGAGACCGGGGTCGCGGCGTACCCCTCGGCCCACCCCACCGCGACGGCGCGCAGGAGCTCGTGGTCGGGCTCGCGGTCGTGCGAGCGGTACAGGCACGCCACGTCGTCGATCGCCTCGCCGATGCCGACCCCGGCCTCGCCGCGCGCGTGCCCCAGCCGCTCGGCGGCGGGCGTGACGTCCTGGCGGTCGATCACGGCCTCGGCGAGCGCGTCCACGGCGGGGTGGTACCAGTCGCCGGGGCGCAGCCAGACGCTCTCGGCGCTCCTCGCGCGCCAGGTCTCCCGCAGGCGCTCGGGGGCAGGCGCGGCGTACCCCTGGATGTGGTCCATGTAGATGAGACGCGCCAGGGCCTCGGTCATGACGCGGGTTCGACGAGAATCTTCGGCGAACCCGCTACCGCGGGTGAGAGGAACCCGCGGTAGCGGGTAAAGACGGGACGAAGCAGGACGGTTCGACCGCTCGGCAGGTCGATGTGCGGGACCCTCTCCCCGGAACCTGGACGGGCGTCTACCATGAGCACCGTCGTACGTCTTGCTGCAGCAGGACGATGTCCGAGGCGGTGGCATGACTGAGGCGCGAACACAGGTGTCCAGCGAGGCGTTGAGCGACGCCGAGCTCATCACGGCCGTGCGCGGAGGCGACCCGGAGGCGTACGGCGCGCTGTACGAGAGGCACGCCGCCGCGGCCCACACCGTGGCCCGGCAGTACGTGCGCTCCAGCGTGGACGCCGACGACGTCGTCTCGGACGCCTTCGCCCGCACCTTCTCGGTCCTGCAGAACGGCGGCGGACCCGACGTCACCTTCCGCGCGTACCTCTTCACGGTCGTCCGGCGGCTCTCCTACGACCTCGTCAACGGTGCCCGGCGTACGCAGCCCACGGACGACGAGCGGACCTTCGAGTCCGCGTTCGGACCGATGGCCTCGACGGAGGACCCCACGCTCGAGGGCTTCGAGCGCTCGATCGTGGCGCGGGCCTACTCCGAGCTGCCCGAGCGGTGGCGCGCCGTCCTCTGGTACACGGAGGTCGAGAACCTCCCGCCCGCCGAGATCGCGCCGATCCTCGGGCTCACCGCCAACGGTGTCTCCGCGCTCGCCTACCGGGCGCGCGAGGGCCTGCGCCAGGCCTACCTCCAGCAGCACCTGACGTCCGTCCCGGCCGAGGAGTGCCAGGGCGTCAACCCGCTGCTGGGCTCGTACGTGCGCGGCGGTCTCGCGAAGCGCGAGACGGCGCGGGTCGAGAGCCACCTCGACGGCTGCGGCGAGTGCCGCGGGCTCGTGCTCGAGCTCGGCGACGTCTCGCACGGCATGCGGGCGGTCATCGCACCCCTGGTCCTCGGGATCCTGTCTCTTATACACATTCCGAGCCCACGAGACGGACTCCTATCTCGTATGCCGTCTTCTGCTTGAAAAAAAAAAATTAATCCATATCCCTCTGAAGATTCTTTGATTCTCTACTTCCTGTAGCTTTTTTATTCCTTATGGCCGGGTCCGGGGCGGGGCAGGGCGCCTCCGGCGGTGCCGCCGGCTCGGGCGGGGCCGGGTCCGGAGGTGCCGCAGGCGGGGCCGCGGGCACCGGTGGTGCAGCAGGCACCGGAGGCGCGGCGACCGGCGGGGTCGGCGCCGTCGGCGGCGGCGGTGCCGCAGCAGGGACCGGCGCGGCCGGGAGCGTCGTCGTGGGCGGCGGCGCCGCGGGCGGCGGGGTCGCGGCGGCGGGAGCCACGGCCGCGGGAGCCACCGCGGCAGCCGGTGGTGCGGGGGCGGCGGCAGCGGCCGGCGGCCTCCGCGCTCGTCGCCTCGGCTCCTCTCGCGGCCGCGGCCGTCGGCGTCGGGGTGCTCGCCGTGGCGGGCCTCGGTGTCGCGGGTGCCCTCGGCGTCTTCACCCCCGACGACGCCCCGACCCCCGAGCCCACGGCGGCGACGAGCCCGTCGCCCAGCGCCTCGCCGGAGCCCTCGGGCTCCGCGACCACCGAACCCTCCACGACGCCCACGGACCCGTCGACGGACCCGACGTCGCCGACCAACATCCCGACCACCGACCCCGCGGCCCCGCCGGGAGAGACGGCGGAGGGCGGCGCAGCACCCGTCCCCGGCGCCCCGGCCGTCCCGCCCGCCGACCCGGGCGCGACCACGACCGACCCGGGCGCGTCGCCCGTCGGGCCCACGCCGGGCACGGGGGAGCCCACGACCGTGCCGACCGAACCGCCGCCACCTCCGCCCGCTCCGCCCGCGCTCGAGCTGGAGCTCGGGACGGTCAGCCTCGCTGCGCGCCAGCCCGCCGACCTCACCGTCATCGCGGCCAACACCGGCGGCCGGGCGGCCGAGGAGGTGCTGGTCGAGCTGACCCTCCCGGAGGGGGTCACGACGGGCACGTCGTCGCTCGTGCCGGGCGGCGCGGCCGTCGCGCCCGCCATCCGGACGGCCGCGCTGCCGTGCGGCAGCGCCGTGCCCCAGGCCGACGGGACCAGCGTCGTCACGTGCTCCGTCGGCGTGCTCTCGCCGGGCGCGAGCCAGGACCTCGTGGTCCAGGTGACGGCGCAGTCCGGCGGGGAGTACCTGTTCCACGGCGTCGCGCGGGCGAAGGGGATCGAGCCCGTCCGCAAGGCGTTCCGGCCCACCCCGGTCGGCTACTACGGTGCCGAGGTGCGGGTCGCCGCCCTGTACGCGGAGGGCCGGGCGTTCACCCTGACGAACCCCGGGACCGTCGACATGACGCTCGAGGTGCGCAACGCCGGCGACAAGGTCGCCCGCCAGCCCTCCGTCGAGTTCGCGCTCCCGGACGGCGTGGTCCTCGTGACCGAGGACGACGGCGCGCAGCGCACCGACGGCTGGGTGTGCCTCCCCGGGGACCGTTCCGTGGTGTCGTGCTCGACCGAGGCCGAGCTGGCGCCCAAGCAGCGGGCGAAGTTCGCCGTCGACCTGCTCGCCGACGCCGGCGACGTCGACGGCGCGCGCCACACCGTGACCGTGAGCGGCGACGCGGCGGACGCCCACGACGGGTCGACGACGGTCGTGCTGGAGGTCGCCGAGGCCTGGGCCGGTGCCGAGGACGGGCTCACGGGACCGGTCGTGCCGCGGTGCGGCGTGCCGGGCGACCCGGAGCGCGCGTCGGTGCTCGTGGACTACACCAACACGACGGCCTACGACGACCTCACGGTGAGGGCGGAGGCCGCCGGGTCGAGCGCGACGTCGCCCGTGGCCCGCGGCGAGACCGGTGCGCTGCGCGTCGACGACGGCGTGCGCTTCCCCGCCGGGTCCGCCGCCGTGGTGCTCTCGACGACGATCGCCGACGAGACGTTCGAGCACCGGCTCGACGCCGGGACGTTCGGCGCCCTGGACTGCTGGGACCCCTCGTGGCTCACCGCGGCCGACGTCGGCGTCACGGCGGAGAACGTGGACGGGGTCGTCCGGTACACCGCGGACGTCGTCAACGACACCCGCGACCCGATGGACGTCCGTCTGCTCGCCCCCGGAGGCGGCTCGTGGGACGGCGTCGCCGACTCCTCGGCGGCCCGGCTCCGGGCCGAGGGCGGGACGAGCGGCCTCGTCCTGGACACGGGGCTGCGGGAGACCTCGCGGGCGAACGCGGTCCTGCGGCAGTACCGCTGGCACGCGGACGCGGACGGCGACGCCCAGGGCTACCAGCGCCTCCTGCCCATCCTCCTCGACGCGCACCGGATCGCGCCGTCCGTCCCCGAGCCCACCGTCGGCCGGTGCGTGTTCGACCCGGCGACGGACACGTCGTCCGCGTCGGCGTCGCTGCGGTACGACAACGCCGCGTCGACGCTGCCCGTGGCCTTCTCGGTCGTCGGGCACGGCGAGCTCGCGCGGACCGTCCCCGCCGGGGAGTCCCTCGTCGTCGACCTGCCGCGTGCCGGTGCCGCTCCGGCCTCGTACGCGGTGCGGACCGACGGCGGTCGGCCGGTCGACCGCGCGGTCCCGGCCGTGGACTGCTTCGTGTGGTCGGTCGAGGGCGCGGCGACGTCGCGGTGGTCGGCGGAGTCCGGGTCGGTCGTCGTCGACGGCACGTTCCGCAACCAGCACGCGGCGGCGCCGCTGCGCGTGGTCATGGACGCGGGCGAGCTGGGGACCACGGAGCCGGTGGAGGTCGCGCCGGGCGCCGAGGTGTCGTTCTCGGTCGACACGGGCTCGCGCGACGTCGCGGCCGGTGCGGTGACGTTCCGGGTCACGCGTCTCGACGGGTCCGATGGGTCGCGCGACGAGCCCGCGTCGTTCCCGGCGGTGCGGTACGCGCCGTCGGCGGCTGCGGCGCCGAGCGTGGGCGAGTGCGTGTTCGACCCGGCGACGGACACGTCGTCGGCGCCGGTGTCGCTGCGGTACGACAACGCGGGGTCGACGCTGCCGGTCGTCTTCTCGGTCGAGGGCCGTGACGACGTCACGGCGACGGTCGGGGCCGGCCAGGTGCGCGACGTCGCGCTCCCCGGCGGGGTGGGCCAGCAGCCGGCGACCCTCGTGGTCCTGGCGGACGGTGCGCCGGTCGCGACGCACGACGTCGCGGGCGTCGACTGCTTCGCGTGGTCCGTCGACGGCGCGGTGTCGTCCGGCTGGGTCGTCGACGCCGGGACCGGGTCGGCCGCGCTCACGGGCACCTTCCGCAACGACCACCGCGCGGCGACGCTGCGGGTCGTCCTGGACGCGGGCGCGCTGGGCAGCGCCGGGCCCGTCGAGGTCGCGCCCGGCACCTCCGCGACCCTCACCGTCGGGACGCGCCTGCGCGACCTGCCGGCCGGGTCGGTGACGTTCCGCGCGGAGCGCACGGACGGGACCGGGGGGACGTACGACCTCACCAGGTCCTACGGCGCGTTCACGTACGTGCCGACCTGGGCGACGACGGCGACCGTCGAGACCCGGTGGCAGGACGGATCGGTCAAGATCGTCGGGACGCTGACGAACGACTCTCCCGAGACGATCGACGCGCGCATGCTCGGCGGCCGGTTCGGGGACTCGGCGCCCGTGCAGAGCATCGCGCCGGGACAGAGCGCGACGTTCACGATCGACACGCAGTCGCTCGACGTGAGGCCGGGCGCGGTGTCGTTCCGCCAGTACCGCTGGGTGCAGGGCAAGGGCTTCGAGGACAAGGGCCTCACCGCGCGGTACGGCCGCGCGGCGTACGAGCCGGACTGGTCCGCGACGGGGACGGTCAACGCCCGGTGCACGGGTGACACGGTCTGGCTCACGGCGAGCCTCCACAACGACGCCGCCGAGACCGTGCACGTCGTGGCCACGACACCGTGGGGCACGCACGACCTCGGGGACGTGGCGCCCGGCCAGGCGTCGAGCGTGGACGTCGACTCGGGTGCGCTGTCCGTCAAGCCCGACAAGGTGAGCTTCGACCTCTCCCGCACCCTCCTGGGCCGCACGTTCACGCAGTCGCTCGTGGTGCACGTCGACGCCGTCGACTGCGCGGTCGCGGAGCCGACGGCGGAGCTCGTCCTCGGGGACGCGTACTACGACGAGAGCCGCGGGCACTCCTACCGCGCGGTGTCGGCGGTGCTCGACAACTCGGGCTCGAACGTGCCGATGACGTTCCGGGTCACGGGTCAGGCCAAGGGGTCCTGGGACCTCGCGGCGCGCGAGGTCCGCACGGTGGAGCTCGGCGAGGCGCCGTGGTCCGGCGCGTCGTACGTCGTCCACACGCAGGGCAGCCCGCTGCGGCTGACCGTCGAGCCGTTCAGCGTGGCGCCGCAGTGCGCCGCCGAGTGGCAGCGTGACGTGTGGTACTCCCACTCGGCCACGGTGTCCTACGGCGGGCTCACGTACGCGGCGCGCAACGGCAGCATCGGCATCAGGCCCGACCGGGACCTGCTCCATCTGTTCTGGGAGCGTGGGACGCCCTGCGGCGAGAGCGGGCGGGGCAAGGGCTGACCCACGCGAGCGCGTGACCGGCGGGTCGGAGGTCCGTCAGGTGAGCACGCCCGCCAGCGCCTCCTCGACGGGGCGGTCGCCCCCGACGAGGTCGAGCACCAGGCCTGCCGTGCGCGGCTCGTGCAGCACGGCGGCGATCACCAGCGCGACGTCGTCGCGCGTGACCTCCTCTCGGCCGGCACCCGCCTTGCGCCGCTTGCCCCGTGGGCGGCCTCCGTCGTCCTCGACCGGTGCGAGCGCGACGAGCCCCACACCCGGCTCGTCGGTGAGGCGACCGGGCCGCACGACGGTCCAGCGCAGGCCGTCGCGCGTGCGCAGGTCGTCCTCCGCGGCGGCCTTGGCCTGGAGGTAGGCCCAGAAGGTGTCGTCGATCTCGTCGGGACGCTCGTCGGTGCGCGCCGCCTCCGTGCCGCGCGACGAGAGGAGCACGTAGCGCTCGACGCCCGCGCGCTCCGCGGCGTCGGCGAGCAGCACGGCACCCGCGCGGTCGACGGTGTCCTTGCGCGCGGCACCGCTCCCCGGACCGGCACCGGCGGCGAACACGACGGCGTCCGCACCCTCCAGCTCGAACGAGACGGCGACGGCGTCGTCCGCCTCGAGGTCGACGAGGGCCACGTGCGCGCCGATCTCGGTCAGGTCGGTGATCTGCGAGGCGGAGCGGACGAAGGCCACCACGTCGTCGCCGCGCTCCACCAGGGTCCGGGCCAGGCGCCGACCGATCTGGCCGTGACCTCCCGCGATGACTGTGCGCATGGCCCGAACGTAGCGCCGTCGGCCGGCACCTGCCCGTCGAGCAGCGTCGCGCCCGGAGCGTGACCCAGGGGTCGCTGCCGGGCCGGCGGGTCCCGACGTACCCCCACGTCGTCCGCGGCCCGGCAGCGCGCGGGTCCTCAGGCGGCGTCCCCCGAGCCGCCGAGGACGAGGGAGGTCCGCGGGTCGAAACGGTAGCCCAGGCCGCGCACGGTCGTGATGACGTGGTCGAGGCCGAGCTTCTCCCGCAGACGGCGGACGTGGACGTCGATGGTGCGGCTGCCGGCCGCGACGGCGTGGTCGGCCCACACCGTGTCGAGCAGCTCGGCCCGCGTGACGACGCGGTGCGACGACCGCGCGAGGTAGGAGAGCAGCTCGAGCTCACGGTGCGTGAGCCGCGTGCGCCGTCCCTCGACGGTCACCGAGCGGTCGACGGGGTCGACGACCACGCGCGGCACCGGTGACAGCGTCGCGAGCCGCTCGCGGAACGCGGCGATGTCCTGGACGGGCTCACGCTCCCCGGCGACGGGGCCGCGGCTGGGCTCGGCGAGCGCGAGGGCGGTGTACGTCTCGGCGCTCGGGAGCCAGTCGCGGGCGAGCTCTCCGAGGGCCTCCGCCAGCTCGACGAGCTCGGCGGCCGGCGTCTCGCCCGGTGCGGCGTCGACCCCGACGTAGAGCACGAAGCCGGGGTTGCGGCGGGGCGACGTCGGGGCGACGGCGGCGGACTGCGCGGCCGGTCGGTCCGGGACGACGCGCGGGGGCGTCGGGACGACGGACGTCCGCGGACGGCGGTGGGTGGGGCGGGGTGCGGTGAGCGTGGTCATGGTGGCTCCGGGTGCGTCGGGCCGACGGCGGCGCCGGAGGTCCGGCGGGTCGGCAGGGTCAGGGTCTGAACGGGGCGGGAGAGGCGTTCAGGCCTGACAACAGACGCACATGACCGCGCCCGGGAGCGCGCCGGACGGCGCGCTGGCGGGACGGGTCGAGGTGCTCACGAGAGGCAGCATGGCAGGGCGCGGGCAGGCGCGCCAAGAGGTACGGTGGAAAGTCTCACGATGCGGGACTCTTGCGTCTCGTCAGACGAGCCGCCCACCCGCGTCGACGCCTCAGACGACGCCGTACAGCCGGTCGCCCGCGTCGCCGAGGCCCGGGACGATGTACGCCTTCTCGTTGAGCCGCTCGTCGACGGACGCCACGACGACGTGCACGTCCACGCGGTCGCCGACCGCCTCCTGCAGGACCTGGAGCCCCTCGGGCGCGGCGAGCAGGCACACGGCCGTGACGTCGCGCGCGCCCCGCGCGAAGACGTAGTCGATCGCCGCGACGAGCGTCCCGCCGGTCGCGAGCATCGGGTCGAGGAGGAACACGTGCCGGCCCGTGAGGTCGTCCGGCAGGCGGTTGGCGTACGTGATCGCCTCGAGGGTCTCCTCGTCGCGCTGCATCCCGAGGAACCCGACCTCCGCCGTCGGGAGCAGGCGCGTCATCCCCTCGAGCATGCCGAGACCCGCGCGCAGGATCGGCACCACGAGCGGACGCGGCTCGGCGAGACGCACCCCGACCGTCGTCGTGACGGGCGTCTCGATCTCGTGCGGCTCCACGCGCACGTCGCGCGTCGCCTCGTACGCGAGGAGCGTGACGAGCTCGTCGACGAGCAGCCGGAACGTCGGCGACGCCGTGTCCTTGTTCCGCAGGACGGTGAGCTTGTGGGCCACCAGCGGGTGGTCGGCGACGTGCAGGCGCATGGCCCCACGGTACTGGACCGTCGGCGCGGGTTGTCAGCGTCACGTCGGTCTATACCCTGGTGAGCGGTTGACACGTCCGCGGCGAACCCGGCCCGTCAGCCGTCCGCCGCGCCTCGCGCGGTGACCCGCCGACAGCTCCGGAGGTCCCGTGCCCGACGACGGCCCGCACCCCGGCGACGGCCCGCACGTTGGCGAGGGCCCGCACCCCGGCGACGCGGCGCGTCCCGGCCTCGGCCTGCCGTGGTCCGAGGGGGCGTTCCCGCCGGCCACGCTCGCCGGGCGCCACCAGGTGTGGGACGCGCTCATGGGGCTCGCGCTGCACGAGGCCACCCACGCCCTCGCGAGCGACGACGTGCCCGTGGGGGCGCTCGTCGTCGGACCGGACGGGCGCCTGCTCGGCATCGGCCGCAACCGGCGGGAGGAGACCGGTGACCCGACGGCGCACGCCGAGGTCCTCGCGCTGCGGCAGGCCGCGGCGACGCTCGGGACGTGGCGCCTGGAGGGGTGCACGCTCGTCGTCACGCTCGAGCCGTGCGTCATGTGCGCCGGGGCGCTCGTCCTGGCCCGCGTCGAGCGGCTCGTGCTCGGCGCGTGGGACCCCAAGGCGGGCGCGACGGGCTCGGTGTGGGATCTCGTGCGCGACCAGCGGGCGAACCACGAGGTCGAGGTCGTGCCGGGTGTGCGGGCGCACGAGTGCGGTCAGCTCCTGCGGGAGTTCTTCGCGACACAGCGCTGAGCGCGGGTCCGCGTGGTTCGGGGTGCGGCCGGGAGGCACGACGGCGCCGGGTCTACCATCCGCGGGCCTCGTTCCTCGGCCCGCTCCCGCCAGGCCCGCCACGACCCGGCGCCGTCGTTCCTCCCGGCCGCAGCGCCGTCTTCTCTCCTCAGCCCGTGAGCGCCTCCGTCCGGCGGATCGGGGTCAGGCCAGGGCGTCGGCCAGCGCCGTGAGGGTCTCGGAGACGCCGGCCTCGACCTTGAGCGTCGCGAGCGGGTCGCCGCGGGTGGCGCCGCGGTTGACGATGACGACCGGCTTGCCGTCCTTCGCCGCGTGCCGGACGAACCGCAGCCCGCTCATCACCGTGAGCGACGACCCGGCGACGAGCAGCGCGTCACCCGCGTCGACCATCGCGTACGCGCGCTCCACGCGCTCGCGCGGCACGTTCTCGCCGAAGTAGACGATCTCCGGCTTGAGGACGCCGCCGCAGAACTCGCACGGTGCCGGGTGGAAGTGGGACGTGCGCTCGATCACGGCGTCGGCGTCGGGGGCGATCTCGACGTCGCCCACGTCGCCGATCGACTCGAGGAAGCCCGGGTTGAGGGCCGAGAGCCGCTCGGCGAGGTGCTCGCGCGAGACGACGCGCCCGCACTGCAGGCAGATCACCCGGTCGTAGCGGCCGTGCAGGTCGATGACGTGACGGCTCCCCGCGTCCTCGTGCAGCAGGTCGACGTTCTGGGTGATCAGCCCCACGAGCACGCCGGCCTCCTCGAGGCGGACGAGCGCACGGTGCCCGGCGTTGGGGTGCGTGCGGCGCACGTGCTGCCACCCGACGTGGTTGCGCGCCCAGTAGTGACGGCGGAACGCCTCGTCCTGGACGAACTGCTGGTACGTCATGGGGTTGCGCGGGGGAGAGTCGGGCCCGCGGTAGTCCGGGATGCCGGAGTCCGTCGAGACGCCCGCGCCCGTGAGAGCGGTGATCCGCAGGCCCCGCAACAGCTCCGCGGCGTCCGCGACGGTCCCCGTGCGCGGTGCCGGACCCGTGCCCGCCGGTGGCTGGCTCGGCCGCCACGTGAGCCGCGACGAGACCGTCGGGACGGGCGACGGCGGCACGTCGGCGGCGGAGGTCGCGACGTGCGCGGGGGAGGTGCTGGGGCCGGGAGGCGTCGGGTCGGGCACCCAACCACGGTACGACGGACGGCGGCCTCGGTGAGGGTGGTCCCGTGCCGCCGCCCGTCCGAGCGGCCGTCCCACACAGCGCGCCGGTGATGTTAGCCTCACCTAAGAATCGACGGCCATCGACGAGAGGCAGGCATGTCGACCACCCCCACGCAGGCTCCGCGGCGCGCCCGCCCGCAGACCGTCCTCGACGTCCTCGAGACGACGTGGATCGCGCCGCACATGGTGCGCGTCGTCGCCGGAGGGCCCGGGTTCGCCACCTTCCAGAGCAACGAGTACACCGACAAGTACGTCAAGGTGCTGTTCGCCAAGCCCGAGCTCGGTCTCGAGCCGCCGTACGACGTCGCGGCCCTCCGCGAGACCCTCGCTCCCGAGGATCTCCCCGTCACGCGCACGTACACGGTGCGCTGGGTCGACGACGCGGCGCAGCGCCTCGCGATCGACTTCGTCGTCCACGGCGACGAGGGCCTCGCGGGGCCCTGGGCGGCCGCCGCCCGCCCGGGCGACCGGATCGTCCTCTCCGGCCCCGGCGGGCTGTACGCCCCGGACCCGGGGGCGGACTGGCACCTCCTGGTCGGCGACGACTCCGCGATCCCCGCGATCTCGGCGGCGCTCGAGGCACTGCCGCGCGACGCCGTCGGGCTGGCTCTCCTCGAGGTGGGCACCGCGGCGGACGTCCAGGCGGTCGACGCGCCCGTGGGCGTCGAGGTCACGTGGCTCCACCGCGGCGACGCGCCCGCCGGGACGACGACGCTCCTGCCCGACGCCGTGCGCGCGGCGCCGTGGCGCGACGGCCGCGTGCACGTCTTCGCGCACGGCGAGCGCGGGGCGATGAAGGCGCTCCGCCGCGTCTTCGCCGAGCGCGGCGTGCCGCGCGCGGACCTGTCCCTGTCCGGCTACTGGGCGTACGGACGCGCCGAGGACCGGTTCCAGGCCGAGAAGCGCGAGCCCATCGGTCAGATCTTCGAGGACTGAGAGAGAACATGAACGCACTGACCCACCGCGGCACGTCCGCGTCCCGCCGCGCCGCCCTCGCGGGCGTCTCGGCCGTCGCGCTGCTCGCACTCGCCGCCTGCTCCGCCGACTCCGGCGACGACACCACGGAGGGCGACGCCGCGCCGTCGGGCACGGAGAGCGCCGCGGGCGAGCAGTTCCCCGTGACGATCGAGACCGCCTTCGGCGACGTCGAGATCCCCGAGGAGCCGACGCGCGTCGTCGCGCTCGGGTGGGGCGACGCCGAGACGGCGCTCGCCCTCGGCGTCGAGCCCGTCGGCGCGAGCGACTGGCTCGCGTTCGGCGGCGACGGCGTCGGGCCGTGGCTCGAGGACGCGTACACCGAGTCGCCCGAGATCATCGGCACGCTCGAGCCCTCCTACGAGCAGATCGCCGTGCTCGACCCGGACGTCATCCTCGACGTGAAGTCGTCGGGCGACCCGGAGCGGTACGAGCGCCTGTCGGAGATCGCCCCGACCGTCGCCGTCCCCGAGGGCGGCGAGGCGTACCTCGCGTCCATGGAGGACCAGGTCTCGATGATCGCCACGGCGCTCGGTCGTGCCGACGCGGGGGAGGAGCTACTCGCCGAGGTCGACGACGCGTTCGCCGCCGCGCGCGAGGAGAACCCCGACTTCGAGGGGAAGACCGCGGTCATCGGGTCCTACTGGGCCGAGGGCTTCGGCGCGTACGTGTCGTCGTCGAGCCGCGGCGAGTTCATGCAGAGCCTCGGGTTCGTCACCAAGCCCGAAATCGACGAGGCCGCCGGCGAGGAGTTCTCGGCCAACCTCGGCACGGAGAATGTCGCGCTGCTCGACGCCGACCTCACCGTGATCCAGCCCATCGGCTTCACCGCGGCGGACGTCGAGGCGCAGCCCGCGTTCCAGACCGTGCCGTCCGTCGCCGACGGCCGCTACGTGGTGTTCGACGACAAGGACCTGTCCAACGCGTTCTCGCTCGGCACGCCGACCGCCGTCGTCTACGCGATCGACAACGTCGTGCCGCTGTTCGCCGAGGCGCTCGGGGGCAGCTGACCGGTCGGCCGACCGGTCAGCCGGGAGGTCGATTCGGTGTCCGGGGCCCGGACCAGGTATCCTTCCTGGGCCGGTGCACCCGGCGAAGGTAGCGTGTCCGAGCGGCCTAAGGAGCACGCCTCGAAAGCGTGTGTGGGTGAAAGTCCACCGTGAGTTCGAATCTCACCGCTACCGCCTCCCGAAGGGCCCCACCCGCAGAATCTTGCGGCTGTGGGGCCCTTCGTCGTACCCCGGCCCTCCGTCTTCACTCCGTTGTGCTCCGTGGACTGAACGAGCGGCGACGTCGGGCGCCCCAGCGCAGCCGCTGCGACGATGATGTGTATGGCCGTCCACGACCTCGGACCGCGCTGGAGATTTCTGCCAGTCACGCTGGGTACCTCGTTGGGCGTTCTGGGACTGGTCCTCGGCAACACGATCTGGAATGCTCCCACTCTCTGGGGGCCCTGCTTGATCGGTGGGTACCTCCTTGGCGGGGGCGTGTTCGCCATTCGGTACTTTCGCCAGCGCGGCGACGACGCCTGAACCCCATGCAGATGCTCCGAGACGCGCGTCAGGCGCGGTGCCGCGCGATCGCCGCGTCGCCGAGTGCCCGGCACGGCAGCGGTGCGGGTCCGCCGTCGTCCGCCACCGCGCGGCGGGTGCGCGCGGCGAGCGCGCCGTCGTAGAGCGCGAGGAGCTCGGCGGCGAGAGCGTCCGGGTCGTCGGCGCCCGTGGCCTCGGCGAGCGCGCGCAGCCGGTCGTTGAGCAGCTGCGTGTCGGCGGCGAGCCACCGGTATGCCGGGTGCTCCGGGTCGGTGACCTCGACGGCGGCGGCGAGGAACGCGCAGCCCCGCGTGCTCGCACCGTTCTGGAACGTCTCGAGCGCGTCGAAGACCGACAGTGCCCGCGCGTCGGGGTCGTCGCCGCAGCGGTCGAGGGCGTCGTCCCACGTGGCGCGCCAGCGCTCGTGGCGGCGCTGCAGGTATGCCGCGACGAGGTGGTCCTTGCCGGCGAAGTGCGCATAGAGGGTCGCCGGGGCGACCTCGGCTCTCCGCAGGACGGCGTCGACGCCTGTCGCGGCGATCCCGCGCTCGACGAAGAGCTCCTCCGCGGCGTCGAGAAGTCGCTCCCGCGCCGGCCGCCGTGCGCCCGTTCCGACCATGTGGGTAGTGTAACGATCACTATGGTGAAACGATCGTTACGCCCTTCGAGGACCACGCCCGTCAGGCTCGTCGCCTCCGGCGCCGGGTTCATCGCCGTGACCTACGGGATGGTCCGGTACGGATACGGCCTGCAGCTCCCGCAGCTGACCGCGGAGCTCGGGCTCTCGACCACCGCCGCCGGGGCGATCGCCTCCGGCAGCTTCGCCGCCTACTGCGCGACCGCGCTGTGGGCGCAGCGGTCGATGGCCCGGCGGTCCGCGAGGGTCGTCCTGTGGCTCGCCACTGCGCTCGCGACGTCCGGCGCCCTCCTGGTCGGCGCGTCCTGGTCGACGGCGAGCCTCGCCGCCGGTGTGCTCGTCGCGGGGAGCGCGGCCGGTGCCGCGTCGCCGGCCCTGGTCGCGGCGGTCGGCTCGACGGTCCGCGGCCCGCTCGCCGATCGCGCCCAGGCGGTGGTCAACGCGGGGACCGGTGTCGGTGTCGCGCTGGTCGGCGCGGCGACGCTCGCCGCCCCCTCGGTGTGGCGGCCGGTCTGGTTCGGCGCCGCGGTCGGCGCGCTCGTCACGGCGGTGGTCGTCGATCGGCGCGCCCGGTGGCCGCTGGGCGCGGAGGGCTCGGGCGGCAGCGCGCGAGTCCCTCGCGGCAGCACCGACGCGGCGCGCACCCTGGTGTGCCCTCTCCTCGCGGCGTTCGTCGCCGGGACCGGCAGTGCCGCGGTGTGGACGTTCGGGCGCACCCTCGTCACGGAGACCGGCGGCCTGCCCGAGCGCACGACGGCCGCCCTGTGGTGCCTGCTCGGTGCGGCCGCGGTCCTCGGGGCCCTGAGCGGCGACGCGGTCCGGGCGCTCGGTCTGCGCCGGGCGTGGGTCGTGACCGCGGGGGCGACGGCGTCCGGCACCGCCGCTCTCGCCCTCGCGCCGGGGAGCGTCCTCGTCGCGGCCGTGGCGGGAGCGCTGTTCGGCGGCGCCTACACCGCGCTCAGCGGCGTCCTCATCGCCTGGGCCGGGATCCTCCGGCCGCACGCCGCGGGGCGGACCACCGCGACCCTGTTCGTCGCCCTGACCGCCGGGCAGGCCGTCGGCGCCCTGGCGGCCGGTGGTCTCGCCGGGCTGGCCGGCGCACAGTCGGCGTTCTGGGCAGGGGCGGCGCTCCTGCTCGTCGCAGCATCGATCCGTCCCGCCGCGCCGGCGGGTGCCGGTCGAGCGCACACCGCGCACGGGCCCTGAGGGGCGGACGCTGGGGAGTGACCGCTGAGGCCGAGCGCGTGGAGCTCCCTTCGGGCGAGTCCGCGACACGCGAACGTCATCAACCCGTGACGAGATGGTTTCGTTCGGACTCTGGCCGAATCAGGTGTCGGCCGATAGTGTGCAGGAGACCGAACAAACCCCGGAGCCCCAGTCCGGCGCACGAAGAGCAACGAGGCCTTCATGTCGTATCGATCATCCCCAGCACCCCGACCCTCGAGGCGTGATCCCGTGAACACTGCACCCAGCCGGTCCCTATCCCGTACAGCGGGAGTGGCGCTCGCCGCCGCCACCGCCCTCGCCGCGGGAGCGCTCGCTGCGCCCGCGGCCGCAGCACCCCTGCCCACAACGAAGCCCGTCGCGTCGGTCGACGGCCCGGCCGACATCAACGGCTACCGCAGCGTCGGCTACGTCATGTCCGACTCGCGCGTCACCCGTGACTTCCAGGTGGCCGACCTCGTCCGCACCGGCGCGATCGAGGACCTGACCCACATCAACTACGCGTTCGGCAACGTCACGACCGACCTCGTGTGCGACATCGCCGACGTCCCGGGCGAGGGCGACCCGCTCAACGACTTCGTCGCGGAGATCGCCGCCGCGGACTCGGTGGACGGCAAGGCCGACAAGCCCGGCCAGGCGCTCGCGGGCAACTTCAACCAGCTCCGCAAGCTCAAGGCCGTGAGCCCCGAGACCAAGATCCTCATCTCCCTGGGCGGCTGGACCTGGTCCGACAACTTCTCCGAGGCGGCCTCGACGCCCGAGGGTCGCACCGCGCTCGTCGACTCGTGCCTCGACCTCTACATCGACGGCGACCTGCCGGAGATCGACGGCAAGGGCGGCGCCGGCGCCGCGGCCGGCATCTTCGACGGCATCGACATCGACTGGGAGTGGCCGGTCACCGGTGGTGAGACGGCCAACGCCCGCCCCGAGGACAAGGAGAACTTCCTGCTCCTCATGGAGGAGTTCCGGGCCGAGCTCGACGCGCGCGGCGCGCAGGACGGCGAGGACTACCTCCTCACGGCGTTCGCCCCGGCGGGCGGCTGGAACGCGGGGCAGGGCGGGTGGCTCGACCCGCGTCTGTTCGCCGTCGTGGACTTCCTCAACGTCCAGGGCTACGACTTCCACGGCGGCTGGGTGCCGAACCAGACCGGTCACCAGGGCAACCTGCACCCCGACGGCACGCAGAACTGGGGCCTCGGGCTCGACGGCGCGCTGGCCATGTACGTGAACGCCGGCGCCGACCCGTCCCAGGTCAACGCGGGCCTCGCGGCGTACGGCCACGGCTGGTACGGCGTCGAGGACGGCACGCAGGGCTGGCAGCCGGCCGCGGGGTACGTGGGCACGAAGACGTACGCGGAGCTGCGGTCGTTCGGCAAGGCCTTCTTCGACCCCGAGATCGGCGCCAGCTGGCGCTACGACGGCGACCAGTGGTGGAGCTTCGACGACCCGACGTCGGTCACCGCCAAGGCCGAGTTCGTCGCGACCCAGGGCTACGGCGGCGCCATGTGGTGGGACCTGTCCGGTGACTACCGCAACGAGCTCGGCGACGCGCTCGGCTCGACGCTCCGCGCGGCGACGCCGGGACCGGGCGTCGCGGACGAGTGCGCCGTGCCCTGGTACGGCACGGGCGTCTACACCGGCGGCGAGGTGGTCTCGCACGAGGGCTCGGAGTACAAGGCCCAGTGGTGGACCCGCAACCAGGAGCCGGGCTCGAGCTCGGCGTGGAAGAAGGTCGGCCCGTGCGGCACGGCGCCCGCGGTCGAGGTGGCGGACTGCTCGGCCGAGTGGTCGCGCGAGACCGTCTACACCGGGGGCCAGAAGGTCTCCCGTGCCGGCGTGACCTACGTGGCCCAGTGGTGGACGAGGGGCGAGCTGCCCGGCTCCGTCACGTGGGGCGCGTGGGACCCGGTCGGTCTGTGCGCGTGGTGACGACTGCCGGGTGGCCGCGCGCCACCCGGCCGGACGACGACGGCGGGCCCGGTCAGGACGACCGGGCCCGCCGTCGTGCTCCGGGTCGGCTCAGCCCGCGCGCGCGTCGCGGCGCAGGTAGTTCCAGGCCAGGGCGCAGCAGACGATGCCGTTGACCAGCCCGACCACGACGTCCGCCGGCCCGTGCGCGCCGCGGTACAGGCGTGAGAACCCGATCGCCAGCGGGACGAGACAGCACAGCACGGTCACGACGACGCGGAGCACGGGGTGCGTGATCCGCTGGGCCAGAAGGGCCAGGGTCAGGTAGAACGCGGCCGACGCGCCGGTGTGCCCGGACGGGAAGCTCGACGTCGGGGGTGCCTCGTCGAGGCGCGAGACGTCGGGCCGCTCGCGGCCCACGACGATCGAGGACGTGAGGAAGATCAACGCCTGCAGCGCGACGGCGAGGGCGGGCACGATCGCGAACCACCACTGCCGCGTCCGCCACCACACGAGCAGCACCGCGAGCAGCGTGCCGCCGATGATGAACTCGGTCGTGCCGATCAGCGACAGCACGTCGGTGATCGCGTCCCACGTGGGCGTGCGACGCTCCTCGAGCCACCGGTTGACCGCCACCTCGCCCGGGAGGTCGCCGAGGGGGCCCGTGACGAGGAACCCCGTCGCGACGATGAGGACCCAGAGCAGGGCGCCGGGAAGGAACGCGCGGAGCCCGACGTCGCGCAGCACCTCCTTCGCCGTGGGCCGGGTCGTGTCGGTCTCGTAGCGGTGCACGAAGGTGTGCATCAGGCCTCGTTCCTGGGAGCGGCACCGGGGGTGCCGGGGGTGAGGGTGGTCGTCCACCCGTGGTATCCGACGGCGGAAGCGCCGGCGACGGCACCGCCGAGCAGCAGCCCGGCGACCACGTCGGACGGGTAGTGCGCGCCGAGGAGCACGCGGTCGGCCGCGGTGACGAGCCCGAGCGTCGTCGCGCCGACGACTGCCGCCGCACGGGCGCGCCGGCCGAGCACCGGCCACACGAGGACCGTGAGCGCGACCCCGACGGCCGCGGCGTTCATCGCGTGACCGGACGGGAAGCTGCTGCCGGGGACCGTCGTGACGGCCTCGTCCACGACGGGACGGGCGCGGTCGACGAGCTCCTTCGCACCGAGCCCGAGCGCCCACGCGCCCCAGATGGTGCCCGCAGCCCACGCGGCGCGCGACGCGAGCCCGTGCCGACGCCAGGCCCAGACGCACACGCCCATCGCGCCGATGTTGAGCCACCGCGCAGCGAGCACCTCCTGGCCCACGAGCAGCCCGCGCTCGAACGCCGGCCGCTGCGCGGTGAACTGCGTCGCCGCGGCGACGGCGGCCCGGTCGGCGTCGACCACGAGGCCCGACTCGGCCCGCACGAGCCATGCCAGCGCGAGGACCGGGACGGAGGCCACGACGCCGTAGAGCGCGGCGCGCGAGAGCGCGCGTCGTCGCAGCTTGTCGGCAGGCACCCCCGGACAGTAGCGGGAGAGAACCGCTTTCGCGCGAGGTCTGCCGGGTCAGGCGGGGAGCGCGGCGACCGCCTCGATCTCGACGAGGGCTCCGGGCCGGCCGATCCCGACGCGCAGCACGGTCACCGCCGCGGGATGAGGGCCCCACACCTCACCCACGACGGCGAAGCCCTCCATGAGGTCCGCCTCCGGGGCGAGGTAGATCGCCAGCCGCGCCACGTGCTCGGGACCCGCGCCCGCGGCGTCGAGCACGGCGAGGACGTTCCGCAGGGCCTGGGCGGTCTGCGGGGCGATCCCGCCCTCGACGATCTCGCCGTCGGGACCGGTCCCATCCTGCCCGCCGACGTACAGGGTCCGACCGGTCTCGACGATGGTGCCCTGCGAGAACGCCGGGTTCGTGTGCAGCCCGGGCGGGTTGACGTGCGTGACGGTCTGCGTTCCGGACATGGTGCGCCTCCTGGGTCTCGTCGCTCACGGACGGGCACTGCTGGTCGTCGCCGACCACGTCGCGACGCTACGCCGCGCCTCCCACAGCGCGGTGGCCCTCTCCGGCCCTCGACGCGCCCTCGTGCCGTGGGCTGTGTAGGAAGGAGGGGTGAAGCACTCAGCAGGGCTCCTCCTCTACCGGGTCCGGGACGGCGTCGTCGAGGTGCTGCTCGGGCACATGGGCGGCCCGCTGTGGGCGCGCAAGGACGCCGGCGCGTGGACGATCCCCAAGGGGGAGGTCGACGCGGGCGAGGAGCCGCACGCCGCGGCCCTGCGGGAGTTCGCCGAGGAGCTCGGCGTGCCCGCGCCGGTGAGCGACGATCCCGACGTCGACCTCGGGACGGTGCGGCAGCGCGCGGGCAAGCTCGTCACGGCGTGGGCGCGCGAGGGCGACCTCGACGTCTCCGCGATCGCGAGCAACGCCTTCGCGATCGAGTGGCCGCCACGGTCCGGGCGGATGCAGGAGTTCCCCGAGCTGGACCGCGCGGGCTGGTTCCCGCTCGCGACCGCCCGCGGCCTCGTGGTCTCCGGGCAGGTCGAGCTCCTGGACCGGCTCGACGCGGCGCTCGCGGACTCCGAGGAATCACCGGTCGCGCGGTGAGGCCGGGCAGCACGAGGCCCCGGGACCCGTCGGGTCCCGGGGCCCGAGGGCGTGGCGCGGATCAGCCCAGGATGTAGGGGGCGGCGGCGAAGCCGCCCAGCAGGCCGACGGCGACGACGGCGACGGCGGACAGGTGCGAGCGGCGGGCCCGGTCGGAGGCGCGGCGCGCCGTGTGGGTCAGGTGCTCGGTCACGGTGGTCATGACGGTCCTCTCGTCGTGGACGGTGTTCCAGGAGGAGAGACCGCGAGCGGCGCGATCCATGACGCGGTTTCGGCATCCAGTTGACGCGATCTACGTCACACGTGCCCGTCGAAACGCGTCGACCCTGGTTCATCATGGTGCACCAGGGTCGTTCAGCACGCGCGGCCAACCGCGCCAGCGTCAGCCGGCGCGCAGGATCAGGGCGTCGCCCTGGCCGCCGCCGCCGCACAGCGCGGCGGCCCCGACCCCGCCACCGCGTCGCCGCAGCGCGAGCGCGAGGTGCAGCGCGAGACGCGCGCCGGACGCGCCGACGGGGTGGCCGAGCGCGATCGCGCCGCCGTCGGTGTTCACGACGTCCTCGTCGATCCCGAGGTCGGCGACCGACTGCAGCGCCACCGCGGCGAACGCCTCGTTGATCTCGACGAGGTCGAGGTCCGACGCCGCGAGCCCCTCGCGCTTCAGCGCGGCCTCGATCGCGCGCGACGGCTGGGAGTGCAGGGAGCTGTCGGGACCCGCGACCTGGCCGGCCGCGCCGATCTCGGCGAGCCACGAGAGCCCGTTGCGCTTCGCGAAGGCGCGGCTCGCCACGACGACCGCTGCGGCGCCGTCGGACAGCGGGGAGCTGGAGCCCGCGGTGATGGTCCCGTCCGCGACGAAGGCGGGGCGCAGGCGTTCGAGCGCCTCGAGCGTCGTGTCGGCGCGCACGCCCTCGTCGTGCTCGACGACGACCGGCTCGCCCCGGCGCTGCGGCACGGTCACCGGCGCGATCTCCTCGGCCAGGTGCCCGGCGTCGCGCGCGGCTGCGGCCCGCTGGTGCGAGCGCAGCGCGAACGCGTCCTGCTCGGGGCGGCCGATGCCGCGCGTCGCGCAGCCGCGGTCCGTGAGCTCGCCCATGACCTCGCCGCTGAAGGGGTCGTCCAGCCCGTCGTGCGTGAGCGAGTCGGCCATCGTCACGTCGCCGAACGCGAAGCCCGCGCGCGACCCGAGCACGAGGTGCGGCGCGTTCGTCATGGACTCCTGGCCGCCGGCGACGACGACGCTCGCCTCGCCCGTGCGCACGAGGCGTGCCGCGTCGATGATCGCCGTGAGCCCGGACAGGCACAGCTTGTTGACCGTCACGGTCGGCACGTCCCATCCGATGCCCGCGTGGATCGCCGCCTGGCGGGCGGGCCCCTGCTTGGCACCCGCCTGGACGACCTGGCCGACGATCACCGTGTCGACCTGCTCGGGCGAGACCCCCGCCGCGGCGAGCGCCCCGCGGATCGCGTGCGCGCCGAGGTCGGCGGCCGTGAGCGACGCGAGCGCGCCCCGGAACCGCGCGAACGGCGTGCGGGCGCCGTGCAGGAGGACCGGGGTGACCTCGTCCTCGGGGGTCACGGCTGCGCCGTCGGGCAGGGTGCTGGCGTCGTTGCTCATGGGGTCCGTCCGGGGGTGCGGGAAGTGGGGAGGGAGAGGGGCCCCGGCGCCGCGAGGAGGGGCGGAGCGGCGCCGGGGAGCGTGAGGCGTGCGCGCGACGCGCATGGCCCGGTCAGACGAAGGCGGAGACGCCCGTGATGTCGCGCCCGACGATGAGCGCCTGCACGGACTCGGTGCCCTCGTAGGTGTGCAGGGCCTCGACGTCGGCGAAGTGCCGGGCGACGCGGTTGCGCAGCAGGATCCCGTTGCCGCCGAGCAGGTCGCGCGCGCTCGCCGCGATCTCGCGGGCTCCGCGGGTGCACGTGTACTTCGCGAGCGAGGCCTGCGGGCCGGTGAGCTCGCCCGCCTCGTCGAGCCGCGTCATCTGCGCCACGAGGAGCTGCATCTGCGTGAGCGTCGACAGCATCCGCGTGAGGCGTTCCTGGATCATCTGGTTCGCGGCGAGCGGGCGGCCGAACTGCACCCGCTGCGTCGCGTACGCGACGGCGGTCTCGTAGCACGCGACCGCGTGCCCGACGGCGGCCCACGCCACCCCGAGGCGCGTCGCGAAGAGCACGCGCGAGGTGTCCTTGAACGACCGCGCGCCCGGGAGCGCGTTCTCGGCGGGGACGAACACGTCGTCGAGCACGACGTGCGCCTGCCAGATCGCGCGGAGCGACACCTTGCCGGTGATCGTCGTGCCGGTGTAGCCGGGGGAGTCCTGCGGGACGACGAAGCCGTGGACCTGGTTGTCGCCCTCCCCGCCCTCGCCGTCGACGAGGCGCGCCCACACCACGGTGATGTGCCCGGACGACCCGTTGCCGATCCACTTCTTCTCGCCGTTCAGCACGTAGCCGTCGACACCGTCGCGGGTCTCGCGGCGCGCCGTGGTCTCCAGGGAGACGGAGTCGGAGCCGTGCGTCGGCTCGGTGAGCGCGAACGCACCGATGATCTCGCCGCGCGCCATGGGCTCGGCGTACCGGGCGCGCTGCTCGTCGGAGCCGAGCATCTGGATCGAGCGGAGCGCGAGCCCGCCCTGGACGCCGCAGATCGTCGCGACCGAGCCGTCCCCGCGGGACATCTCCATCGCGGCGAGGCCGGCGCCCATGAGGCTGACGTGCTCGCGGCCCTCGACGTCGACGCCGTCGCGCAGGAGGTCCAGCTCGCCGAGGCGCTTGACGAGGTCGAGCGGCACCTCGGCGCGCTCCCAGTACTCGTCGATGACGGGGAGCACCTCGTCCTGGACGAACTCGCGCACGCGCTGCTGGTGGGCGCGGTCCGCGTCCGACGCGTCGGCGAACGCGCCGGCGTAGTCGACGTCGAGAGGCGTCCGGAGGTCGTAGGCGGGCTCGGTGACACCGGGCGTGGACGGCGTGGCGGGCATCGGTGCTCCAGCTGGCTGCGTGCGATCGGTCGTTCTCCCATCGTGCGTCGATACTCCGTATCAGTCAAGTGAGATCCTGTCTCAGGCCAGCCTGGGGGGCATGGCTCTCGATCTCTTCGTGACGCTGCACGTCCGGGACCCCCGACCGCCACGAGACGTACGAGGGCGGTGTCACCAGGACGGTCTTCCGGGACCCGGACGGCAACGAGACCGGTCTCGGCGGCGCGCTCCCGGCGTAGGGTGCCGGGCATGGAGCACGCGGGCACGGTCGACTGGGACGACGACGGCTCGGCCGGCGCCTGGATCGCCGAGCGGCTCGGGCCGTTCGGGCCGCGCGTCGACGGCACGGTCCCGCGGGGCTACGCGGCGTACGCGTGCGTCCCGTTCCCCGAAGCGCACGGCACGCTGCTGTTCACCACGGAGGACGGCAGCCCAGCGCCGCTCGACGTCCTGGTCGACGTGCTCGAACCGTTCACGGGCGACCAGCCGGTGCACGCCGGGCTGTGGACCGGCTTCTCGTTCCTGTACGACCACGGCACCGACTCGCGCCACACCTCGGGCACCGCGGTGGGCATCGCCTGGGACGAGGACGAGCCGCGACCCAGCGAGGAGGAGATCGAGGCCGCGCGCGACGAGGCGTGGGCGCAGCTGGCACCGACGCTCGTCGAGCGGCCGTCGGCGCCGATGCTCCTGCTCCCGCACCGCGAGCACCACCTGTGGACGGGCACGCTGGCCGACGTCGCGGCGTTCCGTCACCACGGCCAGGCGCCGAGCCTGTGGTGGCCCGAGGACCGGTCGTGGTTCGTCGGGTCGGACGTCGATGGTGCCGCGGCCTACCTCGGCGGGAGTGACGCGCTCGTCCAGGCGGTGTGCGCCGAGCCGACGCTCGGCGCGTACCGGGTCGCGCCGTCGGACACGATGCCGTTCGAGGACGACTGAGCGCTGCCGGAGAGCGACCGGGCCGTCACCCGCTCGCCGCGGTGTGCCGCGGAGCTCAGGGCTGCGGGTCCGCGAAGGGGTCGCGTGCCTCCCGGACGAGCCGTGCCGCGTCGTGCAGCACGGCCTCGCCGTGGCCGAACCCGGCGGTCCCCGCTCCCGTGGCGGCGATCCGGAGCGCCGAGCGCCGGGTCTCGTCCCGGTCGACGTCGAACACCCCGAGGACGACCTCGCCGTCGAGCTCGGCCACGGTGTCCCCGGTGAGGACGGTGTCGAGGCGCGGCAGGTGCAGCGCGAGGCTTCCGGGTGTGTGACCGGGCAGCAGCAGCACGCGCGCCTCGCCGCCCACGGGGAGGACGTCGCCGTCGGACACCTCCAGGTCGACCCGGCACGGCGGCGCGGCGGGCGGCTCCGAGGACTCCGGGTGGATGGCGCGCTCCGCCGCCGTGAGCCGGGGGAGCGGCCCGGTGACCGCCCCGCGGACGACGTCCGCCTCGGGTACCCCGGCGATGACCTGGACGTCGCCCCAGCCCGCGATCTCCGCGGCCGCGCCGGAGTGGTCCTCGTGGAAGTGGGTCAGGACGACGCGGCGGACGTCGTCGCGCCGCCGGCCGAGCGCGTGCAGCGCCGACTCGACGACGGGCGCGCTGTCGGACCACCCCGTGTCGACGAGCGTCACGCCGTCGTCGTCGAGGACGAGGTAGCTGTTCAGCAGGTGCGCCGGCCCGCCGTCGATCCGCAGACGGAACACCGTCGGGGCGAGAGGCTGGAGGTCGGGTCGCATGGCACGAGGCTAGGGACCCGGCGGCCCGCACGGGACGTCGTTCTTCTCGCAGGAGAACGCCGCCCGCACGGGGGACGTGCCCGTCCGGTCAGGCGGGTGCGCCCGCGGCCAGCGCGTCGGCCGTCGCGCGCCGGTTGATGCGCCACCACACGAAGAACCCGACGAGCGTGAACGCGCCGTAGAACACGTACATGAACGCGGACGCGTAGTACCCGGCGGACACCAGCAGCGGCACGCCGACGACGTCCACCGCGACCCAGATCAGCCAGAACTCGACCCAGCCCTTCGCCATGCCGTAGGTCGCGAGGAGGGAGCCCATGAAGATCCAGGCGTCGGCCCACACCGGCTCGAACGAGCCGAGCGCGCGGAACACGGGGGTGAGCACCGCCGTGCCGACCAGGAGGGCCACCACCAGGGCGATCCGCTGCCGGGCCGTCGCCCACCGCGGGACGACGCTCACGCCGTGGCTGTCGGCGTCCGCGTCACCGAGACGCTGCTGCGTGCGACGCCACTGCACCCACCCGTAGACGGAGACGATGACGAACATGACCTGGCGGCCGGCCTGGCCGAGCAGGTTGACCGGGTTGGGCGTCGCGAACACCGCGCCGAGGAACACCGTGAGCAGCAGCAGGTTGCCGACGATGCCCACGGGCCACGCCCACACCTTGCGCCGCATGCCGCCCAGCGCCGATGCCAGGCCGAACCCGTTGCCGACGATCTCGCGCCACAGCAGGTGCTGGTCGCCGATCGTGAGCTGCGCGTCGAACAGCGCCATCAGGTCCATCGCTCGTCCCTCGTCCTCCCCGGGCACGGGTGGCTCCGGGGTGAGGGCGGGCGGAGCGCCGTGGGCCCTGCGGCCCTCCGACGCCGTCGCTCACCACGGCGAGGACGACCTCCGCGGGTGCGGGCTCGTCGAGTGCTCGACGGACCCGTCCCCTCGGGGACGACCGCGCCGCACGTGCTTCCTCCCATCCGGACTGTCACCGTCGGTCCCGGAGTTCCACCAGGTCAACCGCGCGTAGGGCGCGGGTCGCGGACTGTCACCGCCGGCTCGGAATTGCACCGACCCCGGAGCACGTTCGTGCGTACTGCGTTCTGCAACGGTGGATGCTACCCCGGCATTCCCCCCGAGTGCTCGTACCCGGGGAGTCGTCTCACCGTCAGGACGACCCGTCAGCCGAGGGCGTCGCGGACGGCGCGGGCGACGGCCTCCGCGACGTCGTCGGGGTCGGGTCCGGGCTCGACGACGGTCACGACGACGCGCGCCGCGCCGTCGCGCGCGGCGACCGCGCTGGCCACCTGCGCGACCGCCACGTCGCCCTCGGCCGCCGTGCGCCCGGCGGCGGCGCGGCGCAGCTCGGCGAACGCCTCCTCGAGCTGCGGGCGCAGGTCCGCCTCGGGGTGGCGGAGCCAGCGGCGCAGGAGCGCGTTGTGCACGGCGACCACCGACGCGGCGAACGCGATGGACGCGGTGGAGCGCCGGGCGTCGGGCGGCAGGGCGTCGCGCAGGTAGGCGGTGAACGCGCGCTCGTAGCGGTGCGTGGTGACGAGCTCGCGGTCGCGCAGGGCGGGCACCTGCTGCAGGAGGTGCCACCGCGCGATCGACGTCTCGCGCTGGCCGACGTGGTGGTCGAACACGAGGCGCGCCGCGCGGCACACCTCGAGGTACGGGTCGACGGACGGGTCCGGGACGAGGTTCCCCGCGGCGTCGGGCACGGGCCGGGTCCCGGCGAGCATGACGACGACCTCGTCGAGCAGCAGCTCGTGGTCCGCGAAGACCACGTCCTCCTTCGAGCGGAAGCGGCGGAAGAAGGTGGCGCGGCTGACCTGTGCGGCGTCGGCGATCTCCTCGACGGTGGTCTGCTCGTACCCCTTGCGGGTGAAGAGCTCGATCGCTGCGTCGACGGCCTGGGCGTGGGTTCGGCTGCGGACGTCGGTCATGGACGGGACGGTACACCGGTACCCGGTCCCCGCCCGGGGAGCGCTGCTGGTGACCGACCGGGCGGGGTGGCACGCTGGCCCGGTGAGCGAACCGCCCCGTGTCCACTCGGTCCACGTCGCGAAGGCCCGACGGCTGCCCACGCGCACGGTGCCCGAGGTCGAGGCGGAGGAGGGTCGGGGCCTCGTCGGCGACCGGTACCACGGGTCCAAGCACCGGCACGTGACCGTCCAGACGCTCGCGGACCTCGCCGCGGCGTCCGCCGAGCTCGGGCAGGAGATCGATCCCGGACTCACACGGCGCAACGTGACCCTCACGTACGGCGACCTGCCCACGAAGCCCGGGTCGTTCCTCACGCTCGGCGACGTCGAGCTGCAGGTCCTGCGCATCGCCGCCCCCTGCCGGCTGCTCGACGACTGGATCGCGCCCGGCGCCATGCGCTCGATGCACCGGCGCGGCGGCGTGGTGTGCCGGCTGCTGTCGTCGGGGACGATCCGCGTCGGCGACGAGGCCCGCTGGCCGGACCCGGCCGCGGAGGCCGCCTCCGATCAGTGCACGAGGCGGTAGAACCGGAAGAACGAGAAGTCGTCGACGGGCAGCACCTCGACGCCCGAGTAGCCCGCCTCGAGCGCGTAGCGGCGCAGCGTCGCGGGCCGCATGACGGTCCCCGTCCCCACGGACGGCTGCGTCGACAACCCGTCGGGCAGGCAGACGAAGAGGCTGTAGCCGTACATGATCCGGTCGACGTCGTCGGCCGGGGCGCTGAACTCGTCCGCGACGGCCTCGTCCATGACGACGACCAGGCCGTCGGGCCGCACCGCCCGGCGCACGGCGTCGAGCACCGCGACCGGGCGCGGCAGGTCGTGCACGCACTCGAACGCGAAGGCGGCGTCGAACGGGTCCGCGAGCGTGAGCTCGGCGGCGTCGGCGAGGTGGAACGTCACGCGGTCCCCGAGCCCGGCCGCGTCCGCCGCGGTCCGGGCCGCCTCGACGGACGGCCGGTCCACGTCGATCCCGTGCACGACGGCGCCCGGGTACGCGCGCGCGATCGCGAGCGTCGACCACCCGAACCCGCACCCGACGTCGACGACGCGCGCGCCGGGTCGCGACAGCACGTCGTGGACCTCCGGCAGGCGTGCCAGCGCCGGCGCGAGCTCGCGCTCGAACCACGGCCTGTTGACGTCGGCCTGCGCCTCGCGCGCGTCGTCGCCGAGCTGGTCCCACGAGACCCCGCCTCCGGTCCGGTAGGCGTCGAGCAGGTGGGGGAGCTGCGGGCCGATCGCCCCGACGAACCGGGCGAGCGGTGCGGAGTACGCGAGGGAGGTCGCGTCCGTGAGGACCTCGGCGTGCGCGGCGGGCAGGGCGTAGCGGCGCTCGCGAGCGAGGTCCTGCGGGTCGGCGCCGAGCGCGGGTCCCGCGGCCGGGTCCTCGGCGGCGAGGATGCCCGACGCGGCCTGCTGCTCGAGCCACTCGCGGGCGTACCGCTCGTGCGTGCCGGTCGCCTCGGCGAGCGCGGTCGAGGTGAGGGGACCCGACGCGGTGAGCGCTCGGTACCACCCGAGCCGGTCCCCGACGTGCACGGAGAGCACGTCGATCGCGCCGAGCGTCGCGGCGAAGAGACGTTCCGCGAACGCGTCGACGGGCGACGCGTCGTCCGCCTCGCCGGCGGGATCCCCCTGCTGCGCGCTGGTCCGGTGCTCGGTCGTCACGACGGTTCCCGTCCACGGTGGCCGGGCGTGCCGTGAGGGGCGACGCCCGTCCCCCGACCGTAGACCTGCGTGACGGGCCGCGTCGACGGTTCGAGCGGCTGAATCTCCGCGGTCAGGGGTCTCGTCAGACGTCTTAGGTTCGCCTATCCTGTGCTGCGTGACCGGGGACGTGACGCCGACCGGCGCGTCCACGGACGCGCCGGCGCTCGCCGTGCGCGCCGTGAGCATCCGGCATCACCTCCACCACGACGACCTCGCCGACCCGGGTCCCGTCGTGGGCGCGCCACGCCGTCCGGAACCGACGCCGAGCGGCGTGACGTTCGAGGTCCGGCCGGGCGAGGCGGTCCTCCTCCTCGGTCCGTCGGGGTGCGGCAAGTCGACCCTGGCCCTCGCGACGAACGGGCTCGTGCCGCACGTCGTGGGCGCCGACCTCGAGGGCGAGGTCCGCGTGCGCGGCCGCTCGACGGCGGAGCACTCCCCGCCAGAGCTGTCGCGCGACGTCGCGATGGTCTTCCAGGACCCCGACGCGCAGGTCGTCACGGGCACGGTGCTGGACGAGGTGTGCTTCGGCCCCGAGAACCTCCTGCTGCCGGTCGACGCGGTCCTCGCGCGCGCCGGGGCGGCGCTGCGCACGGTGGGCCTGTGGGACCGACGCGACCACGACCCGGCGACGCTCTCCGGGGGCGGGCGCCAGCGCCTGGCGATCGCGTGCGCTCTCGCCCTGGGCTCCCCGCTCCTGGTCCTCGACGAGCCGACGGCGAACCTCGACCCGGTGGGGACCGAGGAGGTCTACGCGGTGCTGCGCGACGTCGTGGCGCGCGGGGACCGGTCCGTCCTGCTCGTCGAGCACGACCTCGACGCCGCCGTCTCGCTCGTCGACCGCGTCGTGGTGCTCGACGCCGCGGGCCGACTCGTCGTCGACGGGCCCGTGCGGGACGTGCTCGTCGGCCGCGCCGAGCAGCTCGCCGACCTCGGGGTCTGGCTGCCCACCGCGACGCTCGCCGCGCTGCGGCTGCGCGCGGCGGGAGTCGCCCTCGACCCGTTGCCGCTCACGCCCGACGAGCTCGCGACGGCGCTCGACGCGATCCCCGTCCTGCCCGACCCGCAGCCGGCCGCCGGCCGGACCACGGCGGCGCGGGACGGCGTCGGGCACGGCGGAGACCGGACGCCGGGTGTCCCGGACGGCACGGGCGCGGCCACCCCGGTGCTCGTCGTCGACCACCTCACGTTCCGGCGTGGCCGCGGGCGGTCGGCCACGACCGTGCTGCGCGACGTGTCGCTGACCGTCGCGCCCGGCGAGCTCGTCGCCGTCGTGGGCGCGAACGGCGCGGGCAAGACGACGCTCGCCCAGCTCGCCGCGGGCGTGCTCCGTCCGCGCCGCGGCGCGCTCGACGGCCGCGTGACGGTCGCGGGCGTCGACCCGACGCGCGTTGACCCGCGCGAGCTCGCGCAGCGCGTCGGCTTCGTGTTCCAGAACCCGGAGCACCAGATCGTCACGTCCCGCGTCGACGACGAGCTCGCGCTGGGCCTGCGCGTGCGCGGCGTGCCGGAGGACGAGGTCGCCGAACGCGTCGACGACGTGCTGCGACGGTTCGGTCTCGCCGACCTGCGCGACCGGCACCCGTTCCTCCTGTCCGGGGGGCAGAAGCGGCGCCTGTCCGTCGGGACCGCGATCGTGTGCCGGCCCGAGGTCCTCGTGCTCGACGAGCCGACGTACGGGCAGGACCGCGAGCGGGCCGCCGAGCTGCTCGACCTGCTCACCGCGCTGCACCGCGAGGGCACGGCCGTCGTCGTCGTGAGCCACGACATGCAGCTCGTCGCCGAGCACGCGACGCGCGTCGTCGCCCTCGCGGACGGGAGCGTGCTCGCCGACGGCGCCCCGGCCGACGTCCTCGCCGACGAGGCCGTGCTGCGCGCGGCCGGGCTGCGTCCGCCGCCGCTCGCGCGCGCGACGCGGCACCTCGCGCACCCCGCCTGGCGGGGTGTCACGCGGCTGGCGGACCTGCCCGTCGCGGCCGCGACACCGGTGGGGGCCACGGCATGACCACCGCCGTCGCCGGGGCCCCGGCGGAGACCACGCGGCTCGGCGCCTTCGCCGGGCCCGCGCGGGACCTGCGCACGTACGACCCGCTCGTCACGGCCTTCGGCCCGCTGCCCGTCGTCGTCTACGTCTTCACGACGCGCGACGTGCTCACCCCGGCACTGATCGGGCTCGCCGCGCTCGCCGTGATCCTCCTCATGGCCCGGCCGCCCCGCCGCGTCGTGGCGGCGCTGCTGCTCGGTCTGCCGGCGCTCGCGGCCGTCATGACGGTGTCGTTCGGCGTGCTCACGGACCCGGCGAGCGTCGACGGCACGACGCTGCTGCTGACGCTCGGCCCGTTCGAGCTGTGGTCCGGGGCGCTGGCGACCGGGCTCGCGACGAGCCTGCGCACGTGCGCGCTGCTCCTGCTCGTGCTGGTCGGCGGTCTGTCGACCACGGGACAGGACGTCGTGCGGGCGATGGTCCAGCAGCTGCGCGTGCCCTACCGCGTGGGCTACGCGGCTCTCGCGGCGCTGCGGTTCGTCCCCCGCTTCGGCCACGAGCTCGAGGTCATCCGCGCGGCGCACCGCGTGCGCGGCGTCGACCACGGCACGGGACCGCTCGCCGGGGCCCGGCGTCAGCTCGGCTACGCCGTGCCGCTGCTCGCGGGCGGGATCCGCCACGGCGAGCGCGTGTCGCTGGCCATGGAGGCGCGGGCCTTCGGGGCGCACCCGACGCGGACCGAGCGCGTCGTCGTGCCGTTCCGCGGGCGCGACGTCGTGTTCCTCCTCGCGACGTGGTCGCTCCCGGCGGTGGTCGCGCTCGTCGTGGTGCCCGCGCTGACCGGCTGACCCCGCGACCTTTCCCTCCACCCTCCCTCGACACCCGGAGCCCCGATGCCTTCCGCACCCCGCCGTCAGTCGCTCACCACGCGGTACCTCACGACCTGCGCCGCGATCGGTGCCGCCACGGGCGTGCTGCTCGTCCCGGCCAACTTCGTCGCGGCGGCGCTGTCCGCGACCGTCCCCGTGCTGTACTCCGCGATGCTCGGCCTGTGGATCGTGGGGCCGGTGCTCGCCCTCGCGCTCGTGCGCCGCCCGGGCGCCGCCGTGCTGACGATGCTCGTCGCCGGGGTCATCAGCTCGGCCTCGCCGCTCGGGGCGTCGTCGATCCTCACGTGCCTCATGGTCGGCGCGGCGCTCGAGGTCGCGTTCCTCGTGACGCTCTACCGCGTCTGGGCGCCGTGGCTCTTCTACGTGGCGACGTTCGTGTTCGCCGCGCTGTACACGTGGTCGGCGTTCGTCGCCTTCGACGCGGCGTCGATGGCGCCGGTGGTGCAGGTCCTCATCGTCGTGCTCATGATCGCGAGCTCGCTCGTCGGGACGTGGGCGGGTCTGCTGCTCGCGCGGCGCCTCGAGCGCGCGGGCGTGGCGCGGGGGCTCGCGCCGGCGCGTCGCACGGTGGCGGCGGAGCCGGCCGTGGCGACGGCGCAGCAGCGCTGACCAGGGCCGGGAGGGACGGAGCCGTCAGGCGCCGAGGAACGCGTTCATCGCGAGGACCGAGAACAGCACGGCCCCGGCGGCGACGGCGACGGCCACGACCCAGCCGTTCGCCCGCTCCACGGGCGGCACGGACGGCCGGGCGGGTGCGGGTGCGCGGCGGCCCCGGCGCGCGGTGAAGCGCACGCCGCGGGCCGCGGCGCGCGGGGGTGGGGTCGTCGCGCGGGCTGGGGTCTGGCTCGTCACGGGTGCCTCCGGGATCCTTGGCGCCGCTGCCCGACGCCGTACCCCAGTCTTCGCGGCCGGGCCCCCTCTGCGCGTCGGCCGTCCGGTGGATCCTGCTCGCCGCGCGTGTGCGACCTCCGGATGACCCCGCCGTGCGCGGAGTCAGCGCGGAGCGTTCTCCTGGTAGCGCGGCCCGCGCCGTCCGCCGCGGGCAACGCGCTGGAGGTAGCGGACCTCGCGCAGCGCCACCGCCGCGGCGACGAGGAACGGGATCCAGGCCCACGCCCGACCGCGCAGCACGTTCCACAGGCAGACGGCCGCGACGACGACGCCGCCGAGCACCGTCGCGACGCTCGACCACCGTGTCCCCGTGCGGACGTCGTCGGCACGCCGCCACCAGCGACGCACGCGGTCGCCGACACCGCCTCTCGGCCGGTCCTCGGCGGGAGGCCCGCCGGCGGCCGTCACGACGTGCTCCCCGCGGGCCGGGCGAGGGCCATGCCCTCGATGCTGCGCAGGGCCATCCGGAGCGCGTCCGCCCGGGACACCTCGCCCTCGTCGGCCATCGACCACGCGTTGAAGAGCGTCCACCACAGGGTCCGCACGAGCCACGACACGCTGAGCTGGTCGTCGACCACGCCGGCCGCCTGACCTCGTCTCAGGAGCTCGCGCACCGGCTCCTCCGCCTCCTCGGCCTCGGCCCAGAACTCCGGCTCACCGTCGGACATCTCGTTGAACAGGACCATGTACCAGGGGCCGAGGTCGAAGTACTCGAAGGCGAGCCGCCGGAGCGCCGCCGCGGCGTCGCCGTCGTCGAGCCGTGCGGCGGAGATCGCCCCGCGCGTCCGCTCGACGGCCTCCGCGCCGATGGCCTCCACGAGGTCCGCCCGCTCGGGGAAGTAGCGGTGGAGCGTCGTCCGCCCGACGTGAGCCGCCTGCGCCACGTCGGCGAGCGAGGCCGACTTGTCCGCGCTGAGCACCGTCGTGGCCGCCTCGAGGATCGCGCGGCGCGTGCGCGCGCGGGCGGCCGTCTCCGTGGGCTCGGGCGCGGGGGCGGCCGTGCCGCGGGTGCCGCGGGCGCCCCGGGTCGGGGTGCTGCCGCTCGTTCGTGCCGTCACGGGCTCACCCTAGCGATCGGGACAGCGGCACACATCTTGCCGACAGTGGAACAGCCGTGTTCCACTAAGGAATACCAACAGCCCGCTCGATCGCTCGCGCCAAGGTGTCAACCGCAGTTGACACCAGAGGGGATTGTCAACCATGGTTGACGGCATGGTCACCACCGACCCCGACACCACCGAACCCGACCCCGACACCGGCACCGTCGCGACGAGGCCCCCACCGGCCGCTCCCGAGACCGGTCCGAAGGGACCGTTCCTCCCACGGCTCAAGGTGCTGTGGGAGTTCGTCCGCCCGCACCGACGCACCCTCGCGCTGGGCCTCGTCCTCGGCCTCGGCACCACCGCGGCGAGCCTCGCCACCCCGATGGTCACCAAGTGGGTCCTCGACACGCTCGGCACCGGGGCGTCGCTCACGCCGGCCGTCCTGACCCTCGTGGGGCTCCTCGTCGTCGGCCTCGTCCTCGGGCTCTGGCAGTGGGTGCTGCTCGGCACGCTCGCCGAGCGCGTCGTCCTCGACGCGAGGTCGTCGATGGTGCGCCGGTACTTCAGCGCGAAGATCGGCGCCCTCACCGGACGGCCCACGGGCGAGCTCGTCACGCGCGTCACGTCGGACACCGTGCTCCTGCGCGAGGCCGCGTCGTCGAGCCTCGTCAACCTCGTGAACTTCGCGGTGTCGCTCGTCGGGACGATCGTGCTCATGGGCGTCCTCGACATGGTCCTGCTCGGCACGACCCTCGCCGCGATCGTCGTCATCGGGGTGCTCGTCGGTGCGCTCATGCCGCGCATCGCCAAGGCTCAGGAGAAGGCGCAGGAGTCGCTCGGCAGCCTCGGCGGGACGCTCGAGGGCGGGCTGCGCGCCGTCCGGACCATCAAGGCGAGCCGCGCCGAGGGCCGCCAGGTGGACCGCGTGCTCGACGACGCACAGGCGTCCGCCCGGTACAGCGTCCGCGCCGTGCGGACCGAGGCCGTCGCGTGGACCATCGCGGGCGGCGGGATCCAGCTCGCGATCATCGTGGTCCTCGCGCTCGGGGCGTGGCGCGTGGACCAGGGGCTGCTCGCGGTGTCGGGCCTCGTGGCGTTCCTGCTCTACGCGTTCCAGATCGTCGAGCCCGTCACCGGCCTGACGATGAACGTCACGCAGCTGCAGGCCGGCATCGCGGCCGCGGGCCGCATCCGCGAGGTCCAGGCGATCGAGGTCGAGGAGGACGAGCCGGGTGCGGCCGCGCACCGCACGGCCGCGTCGTCGCCCCTGCACCCCGGCGCCGAGGCCGACGAGGGGCGTGCGGCTGGCGCGGCGTCGGGCGGGGCAGCGGTGCCCGACGACGTCCCGCGCCTCGCGCTGCGCGGCGTCACCGCGCGGTACCTGCCCGGCGGCGAGCCGGTCGTCCGTGACCTCGACCTCGCGGTTCCGCGCCGGGGGCAGGTCGCGATCGTCGGGCCGTCGGGCGCGGGCAAGACGACGACGTTCTCCCTCCTGCTCCGGTTCCTCCAGCCGGAGTCGGGGCAGATCCTCCTCGACGGCGTCCCGTACGACACGCTCTCGTTCGACGACGTGCGCCGCCGGTTCGCGTACGTCGAGCAGGAGACCCCGGTCGTGCCGGGGACCATCCGGGAGAACCTGCAGCTCTCCGACCCGGGGGCGAGCGAAGACGCGATGTGGGACGCGCTGGAAAAGGTGCGGCTCGCGGCGAAGGTACGGTCCCTCGACGACGGCCTGGACACGTCGCTCGTGGGCACGACCGTCTCCGGGGGCGAGCGCCAGCGCGTGGCTCTCGCGCGCGCCGTCCTGCACGCGCCGGACGTGCTGCTCCTCGACGAGGCGACGGCTCAGGTGGACGGGCTGACCGAGGCGGCGGTGCACGCCGTGATCGAGGACCTCGCGCGAGACCGGGCCGTCGTGACCATCGCGCACCGGCTCTCCACGGTGATCGACGCGGACCTGATCCTCGTCATGGAGGCGGGGCGCGTCCGCGCGCGCGGCACGCACGCGGAGCTGCTCGCCACCGACGAGCTCTACCGCGAGCTCGTCGCCGCGCTGCGCATCGCGACGCAGGAGACCCCCGCCGCCGCCTGAGCGCGAGGCAGCACCCCGGTCCCGCGAGGTGGTACCCCGGTCCTCGCTCCGGGCCGGGTCGGCGATGAGTTCGCCGGCCCGGCCCGGTCGGAGCAGCGTCAGGGGACCACGGCGGCCCGTCGGGGCCGCGGAGAGCGAGGGTGTCATGGGTCGTGTGACGTTCGACGTGGCGGTGTCGGTCGACGGGTTCTCGTCCCGTCCGGACCAGACGGCCGAGCACCCGTTCGGCGAGGGGGTGGACCTGCACGCGTGGATGTTCGAGACGGCGGACGAGAACGCCGAGGAGCTCGCGGCCATCCTGTCCGCCGGCGCCTACGTCATGGGACGCAACATGTTCGGCCCCGACCGCGGCGAGCCCGACCTCGGCTGGTCGGGCTGGTGGGGGCCGGAGCCGCCGTACCACGCGCCGGTGTTCGTCCTGTCCCACCACGAGCGCGAGCCCCTGGTGATGGAGGGCGGCACGACGTTCACGTTCGTCACGGACGGCATCGAGTCGGCGCTGCGGCAGGCGCGCGAGGCAGCGGGGGAGAAGGACGTCTCGATCGCGGGCGGTGCCGCGACCGTCAACCAGTTCCTCGCCGCCGGGCTCGTCGACGAGATCCGGCTGCACGTCGTGCCGCAGGTCCTGGGACACGGGGACCGGGTGTTCGACGGCGTGCCGCCCCAGCAGCTCGAGATCGTCTCCGTGCGCGCCGCGTCACGCGTCACGCACCTCGTCTACCGGCCTGCCGGTCGCCGAGGGAGCGTCACGTCGTCGTGAAGGGCAGCAGGAGCGGCGCTGCGACCAGGAGCGCGACGGCGGCACCGAGCGCGACGACCGTCCACCACGGGCGCGCGGTGCTGCGGCGTGACGGCTCGCGGGGCCGCGTCAGCGCTGTCCACGAGATCCCGTCGAACCATCGTTCGCTCGGTGACCCGCTCGTGTCGGCGTACCAGCCTGCCGGTGTCCTGCGCACGTCGCCTCCTCGCGTCGCGGTGCTCTCGTCCCGTGTGTGTCCCGAGCGCGTCGTGCCTTGCGCAGGTGTCGGGGCCGAGGTCGTCACGGGGACGAGCGTCACGCGGAGGGGTCAGAGGGTGGCGACCTGGGGAGCGCCCTCCGTGGCGATGCGCTCGAAGACGGACTGCTCCCCCTCGAACTGCGTGCCGGGGACGGGACGGTGGACCACGATCTCCGTGACCCCCACCTCGGCGTAGGCGGCGGCGGTCTCGACGAACGCGTCGACCGAGGCGAGCGGACGGTCGGGGGTGAACCCCGTGAGCAGGATCTTCTCGATCCCCGACGGGTCCCGCCCGGCGTCGGTGCACGCGGCCTCGAGCCTCTGCACCTGCGCGTGCACCGCCGCCCGCACCTCGGCCGACGTCGTGTCCGCGAGCCGGTCGTCCCCGGTCGTCACCCAGGCCTGCCCGTACCGCGCCGTGAGCCGCAGCCCGCGCGGACCGGTCGCGGCGATCGCGAACGGCACGCGCGGCGACTGCACCGGTCCGGGGATGGTGCGGGCCTCGTGCGCCCGGTAGTACCCCTCGGCGTGCGTCACGGCGGGCTCGGTGAGCAGCCGGTCCAGGAGCACCGTGAAGTCGCGCAGCCGGTCCGCCCGCTCGCGCGCCGGCCACGGCTCGCCGCCCAGGACGGTCGCGTCGAACCCCGTGGTGCCGGCTCCGAGCCCGATCGTGATCCGCCCGTCGGAGAGGTCGTCGAGCGTCATGACGTCCTTCGCGAACGTCACCGGCTCGCGGAAGTTCGGCGAGGTCACGAGCGTGCCGAGCCGCAGCCGCTCCGTCACGGCCGCCGCACCGGCGAGGGTCGGCACGGTGCCGAACCACGGACCGTCGCGGAACGTCCGCCACGACAGGTGGTCGTACGTGTACGCGGCGTGGAACCCGAGGTCGTCGGCCTCGCGCCAGACCTCTCGGCCCTCGCGCCACGGGTACACGGGCAGGATCACGGTGCTCACGCGCATGGCACGACCCTAAGGGTGCGCACGGGCGGAGCGCCTGCGTGCCGTCGCGCCGGGAGAGGTCGGGTCCTAGGGTGGCGTCCGTGATCCAGCACACCGTCGCCTTCCGCCTCGTCCACGCCGCCGACAGCCCCGAGGAGGCCGAGTTCCTCGCGACGGGACGTCGCACCCTCACGGCGATCCCCGGCGTCCAGGACTTCACCGTCTCGCGCCAGGTCAGCACGAAGAGCCCGCTCGCGTTCCAGTTCTCCATGGTGTTCGACGACGCCGCCGCGTACGCCGCGTACGACGCCCACCCCGCGCACCGGGCGTTCGTCGCGGACCGCTGGGTGGCCGAGGTCGCCGAGTTCCAGGAGCTCGACCTGGTGCCGCTCGACGACTGAGCCGGTCACCTCCCGGGCGAGGCCGTCTCGGTGCGGACCGCGTGCCGACGCCCGGTCGGATCAGGTGCGTGCCGCGTGCCGACCACGGTGCGGGCCGCCGCGCGCGCCTCCGTCCGTGCCCACGGCGTCGTCCGCGGTGGTCGCGACGTCGGCGCCGGGTCCGGCGCGACGACCGCTCGGGACGAACGCGATCGCGACGAGCGCCGCGACGGCCACCAGCCCGGGGATCGCGACAGACGGTCGCTGCACGGCCGCGACGAGCGGCCCGACGCCCGGGACCCGCACCACCGGGACGAGCGCCTCGTCCACGACGTACGGGACGGCGTCGGGCGCGTCGTTGGCGTCCCCCTGCATCACCACGCTCACGGCACCGGCCGACGCCGGTTCCGCGCTGACGACGCGGTGCGTGATGAGCCGGCCGGACGCGTCCTCCAGGGTGGCGACGTCCCCGGTCGCGAGCCGCCCGGCGTCGACGCTCCGGCTGATCACGACGTCGCCCACCTCGTACGTCGGGCGCATCGACCCCGACGTCACGACGAGCGTCTGCACCGTCCCCGCCTGGACGAGCACGAAGAGCACGAGCCCGAGCACCCCCGCCGCGGCCGCGACGGTCAGCGCGACGTCGGCGAGCCGCCGCACCGCCGTCATGGTGCGGCCGCCCACGTCGGCGTGACGGGGACCGAGGGGCGGGGGGCGACGGTCTGGCCCGTACCGGTGCCGAGCGCCTCCGCGGCGCCCCAGCAGTACACCTGGTCGTCGCTCGCGGTCGCGCACGCGTGCGACGCACCGACGACGACGGACGTGAAGGTCACGTCCGCAGGCAGCAGCGAGCGGTCCACGAGGACGGGGGTGTCGGTCGACCCGCCGATCCCCACCACGGTGCTGCCCAGCTGACCGTCCACGTTGCTCCCCCAGCAGTAGACCGCCCCCTCGGTGGTCAGCGCGCACGCGCTCCCGCCCCCCGCGGCGATGTCGGAGACCACGACCCCGGCAGGGAGCGCGACACGTGCGGGCACGTTCTGCGTGCCCGTGATCCCGCCGCCGTCGCCGATCTGGCCGTTCGCCCGGATGCCCCAGCAGTACGCCGAGCCGCCGGCGGCCGCGCACGTGTGGTACGTCCCGCCGTCGATGTCGGCAACGGGCCGGGCCGTCATCGCGCCCGGCAGCACGGCGGTGGGGGCGAGGTCGGCCGTCCCGTTCTCGCCGTTGCCGACCTGACCTTCCTGGTTGCGGCCCCAGCAGTACGGCTCGCCCCCGGCGAGCACGCACGCGTTCTGGAAGTCCGTCGTGACGTGGTCGATCCGGACCCCGGGCGGGAGCTCGCTCGTGGGGTCGTCCGCGCTCGTCGGTACGGCGATGGGGGCGTTGGCGCGGCTCTGCGGGTCGGACGGGTCGGTGGGCCGGGGGAACCCGACGTTGAGCCCCCAGCAGGCGGCCGACGCGTCGTCCGCGACCGCGCAGGTGGCGAACTCCCCGGCCCCGACGGTCGTGACCGTGCGACCGGACAGCGGGGACTCGTACTCGTTGGCGCCGGTCCCCGCCGGTTGCGCGTAGACGGCCACCGGGACCGGGGAGGGGGGCGCCTCCCAGGGCTGCGCCGTGTCGAAGTCGCCGAGAACACCGACGCCCCAGCAGTACGCGGCACCGGCCGCGACCGCGCACGCCCGCTGCGTGCCCGTGTCGATGTCCGTCACGACGGCGGCACCCATCGCGCCGGGCGCGACCGCGACGGGGACCGCCGAGCTCGTCGACGCACCGTTCCCGAGCTGTCCGCTGCCGCCCTGGCCCCAGCACCAGCCCGCACCCTCCACGAGCGCGCACGTGAAGCCCTGCCCCGCGGCGATCATCTCCGGGGCGACCGCCGCGTCGACCACGACGGTCGCGCGCGCGTGCACCGGGTCGGTCCAGGCGGCCGACGTCGGGCGCGCCGCAGGACCGAGCAGTCCGACGGCGAGCACGGCCACGAGCGTGGTGAGAGCGGCGAGCAGCGGACGCAGCGGGGGGCGTGACACGTGGTCCCTCCCGGCCCGCGTCATGCCGCCCCTCCGCGGTCGTGGCGCGGTCGGGCGCGGTGCAGGGCCGCGCCCAGCGCGACGAGCGCGAGCGCGGCGGCACCGACGGCGGCGACGTCCGCCCCCGTGGTCGCGGGCGGCGGGCCGGCCGCCCCGCCGGCCGGCGGCCCCGCCGCCCCCGGCACGCCCGGGCCGGGAGCGGGGGCTGCGGCGGGGACATCCCCGGGGACGCCGCGCCGACGAGGTCGAGCCGGTAGACGACGGTGCCGCTCGCCTCCGGAGGAGCGTCGTCCGAGAGCGTCATGCCGACCCGCAGGTGCACGACCCCCGTCGCCGGGACGGGGACCCGGAGCGCCGAGCCCGACGAGGCGGCGGGTCCCTCGACGAGCAGCGTCGCACCCGGCGCGCAGCCCGCCGCCGTCCACGCGGTGGCGCAGGACTCGACGGCCGTCGTCAGGTGCGGGACGAGCTCGCCCGTCGCAGCGACCTCGGCGCGCACGATCGCCGCACCCGACGGCGCGTCGACCCGCAACGTCGTGACCGCGGACGAGGTCTCGCCCGGGGCGAGCGTGTCGAACACCAGGTCCTCCGGCTCCACGGTCGCGTCGGCACCCGACGCCGGCAGCGCCAGGCCGACGTGGACCGCGGCGGCGAGGAGGACGCCGCCGAGCAGGCGTCGACCGTGCCGTCCCGAGCAGAGGAGCATGTCGTCCGGCAGGGTCAGGGCGTGACAGGTGCGACGGACACGCCGTCGACGGTGACCGCGAGCTCGCCGCTCGCGTCCTGCACCACGGCGTCGCTCGCCGCGACGGTGACCGTGAAGGCCACCGAGTCGCCCGGGTCGAGGTCCGCCGGGTCGTTGCCGCCCGTCGCGTACGCGACCGACGCCGTGACGCCGGTGGGCAGGAAGGGCGTGACGGTGATCGCGCTGACGTCCGCGGTCCACGTGCTCGAGGGGTCGTTGCGCACGTAGCCGGTGAGCGTCGTCGTCTCGTCGGGGGCGACCTGCGCGCTGCCGAGGTCGAGCTCGATCGTCGCGACGCCCGCCTCGGTGCCGTCCCACGTGTCCGACTCGACCCAGGTCGTCGGCACGGTCGGAGCGCCCTGGTCGGCGGGTACCCCGCCCTGGATGTTGAACGTCCCCGTGGAGACGTCGGCCTGGAAGAACACCTGGTCCGTCCACTGGGCGCTCGTGAGCGCGGCGCCGAGGCCGAGGACGGCCAGCCCCGCCAGCCCGATCTTGACCTTGCGTGCCCTGGTCGCGTCCATCGATGTCTCCCCCTGCTCGTCACCACGTGGTCGGTACGGAGGAGCGTCGTCGATCTCCGTCAACGCACGATGAGCGACACCCGGGTGGCGCGCAACCGGAAGCCCTGACGGCGTGTCGAGCGCGGGCGGAGGCGCGGGCGTCGTGCGGGCACGCGTGTGACAGGCTGAGCGGCATGACCCAGATCGACCTGCGCATCTTCACCGAGCCCCAGCAGGGCGCCTCCTACGACGACGTCCTCGCCGTGGCGAAGGCGACCGAGGACCTCGGCTTCGACGCCTTCTTCCGCTCCGACCACTACCTCGTCATGGGCGACGGCGACGGCCTGCCCGGCCCGACCGACGCCTGGACGACGCTCGCCGGGCTGGCCCGCGAGACGAGCCGCATCCGGCTCGGCACGCTCGTGTCCTCGGCGACGTTCCGCCACCCTGGCGTGCTCGCGATCCAGGTCGCGCAGGTCGACCAGATGTCCGGCGGCCGCGTGGAGCTCGGCCTGGGCGCGGGCTGGTTCGCGCGCGAGCACGAGGCGTACGGCATCCCGTTCCCGGAGAAGCGGTTCGGGATCCTCGAGGAGCAGCTGGCCGTGATCACGGGCCTGTGGGAGACGCCCGTCGGGCAGACCTTCTCCTTCAGCGGCGAGCACTACACGCTCGTCGACTCGACGGCGCTGCCGAAGCCCGCGCAGGACCGCATCCCGGTGATCGTCGGCGGGCACGGTCCCCGCCGCACACCGGCGCTCGCGGCGCGCTACGCGAGCGAGTACAACGCCGCGTTCCCCGACCCCGGCGTGCTCCCCGAGCGGTTCGAGAACGTGCGCGCCGCGTGCCTCGACGCCGACCGCGACCCCGACTCGCTCGCTTACTCGGCGGCGTTCGTCGTCGCCGTGGGCAAGGGCGAGGCGGAGTTCGCGCGCCGCGCGGCGGCGATCGGCCGCGAGCCCGAGGAGCTGCGCCGCAACGGGGTCGCCGGGACGGTCGCGGAGGCGGCGGACAAGCTCGCCGCGGCGGCGGAGCAGGGCGCGACGCGCTTCTACCTCCAGGTGCTCGACCTGCACGACCTCGACCACCTCCAGCTGATCGCCGACGAGGTCCGCCCCCAGCTCGGCTGAGCACGCCGGCACGACCACCGTGCCGCGTCGCGCGTCCGAGGGGTGGACACGCGACGCGGCGCCCCGGTGAAATCTCGGTTTCGGCCGGTGAACGGGCTGTTTCGGGACCGTGGCGTCGTGGCGCCCCCGCGGTCGGCCGCGCGACGGCGCGCGACTCTCCGGATGCAAGCGCTCCCAACGGCCCGCGGGCCGGCCGGGCACCCGGGTGCCCGGCCCCCACGACCTCCATGACCGGCACCGGCGTACCAGGACACGCCCCGGCGCCGTCGCCCCTCACCCGTGACACCACCCGAGGTGCCGGTTAGGTTCGCCGCAGACGACGAGGTGGCCCGCTCCCGAGCGGGTCACCTCGACCCGTCTCCGGCTGGTCCTCGCGGACGAGCCGGCAGGGGGCTCGACCGCACGCACGCTGTTGAATTCACGACGCCGACGAGGTCGCCGCACCCCGGGCGCAGAGGGCCCGGCGTGGGCTCGCACCCGCGTCGACCCCCGGCACCCGTCTCTCGAGCCCACCGAGACCCGAGGACACGCGATGGCCGTCTCCGAGTTCGACCGTCTGGTCGTCACCCCCCGCCGCACCGAGTACGTGCGGCCCGAGCCCTTCGGTCCGCGCACCGAGCCCGAGCGCCCGACCGGACCGCCCCGCGACGAGAACTCCGCGGCACGGTCCCCGTCGCTCGTCATGATCATGCTGCTCGCGACCCTCGGCGTCGTCGCGTACGCGGTGTTCCTCCTCAACCCCGCCAACCGCGGCGACGCGCTGCCGTACGTCATGGTCATCACGGCCGAGACCGTGCTCGTCGCCCAGGCGCTCCTCGCGATGTGGACCGTCCTGTCGAGCGGGCACGACCCGCGCGGGTTCTCGTTCCACCACGCCAAGGACCGGCTCTTCGACGTCCCCGAGATCATCCGCGACGGCGCCGAGGACGACCCGACCCGCTGGAACCTGTACCTGCACGACCAGCCCCTCACCGTCGACGTCCTCATCACCACGTACGGCGAGGACCTCGACACCATCGCCCGCACGGTGCGGGCCGCGCTCGCGATGCGCGGCACCCACCGCACGTGGGTGCTCGACGACGGCCGCTCCGACGACGTGCGCGACCTCGCCGCACAGCTCGGCGCCCGCTACGTGCGCCGCCTGTCGAGCAACGGGGCCAAGGCCGGCAACGTCAACCACGCGCTCGCCATCGCCAAGGGCGACCTCTTCGTCATCCTCGACGCCGACTTCGTGGCCAAGCCGGAGTTCCTCGTCGAGACCGTGCCGTTCTTCGTCAAGGACGACGTCGCGTTCGTCCAGACGCCGCAGACCTACGGCAACCTCCACAACCTCATCTCGCGCGGCGCCGGGTACATGCAGGCCGTGTTCTACCGGTTCGTCCAGCCCGGCCGGAACCGGTTCAACGCCGCGTTCTGCGTCGGCACGAACGTCATCTTCCGCCGCGCCGCGATCGACGACATCGGCGGCATGCACACCGACTCCAAGTCCGAGGACGTGTGGACGTCGCTCATGCTCCACGAACGCGGCTGGAGAACCGTCTACATCCCCACCACGCTCGCCGTCGGAGACACCCCCGAGACCGTCGAGGCGTACACCAAGCAGCAGCTGCGCTGGGCGACCGGCGGGTTCGAGATCATGCTCCAGCACAACCCGCTGAGCCCACGCCGCCACCTCACGCTCGACCAGCGCCTGCAGTACACCGTCACCGCGACGCACTACCTCGCCGGCATCGCGCCGCTCGTGCTGCTCCTCGTGCCGCCGCTGCAGATCTACCTGGACCTCACCCCGATGAACCTCACGATCTCGTGGGGCACCTGGCTGCTCTACTACGCCGGGTTCTACGTCCTCCAGATCGCCATCGCGTTCTTCACGCTCGGCTCGTTCCGGTGGGAGGTGCTCATGCTCGCGTCCGTGTCGTTCCCCATCTACACCCGGGCCCTGTGGAACGCGATGACGGGCAAGGAGCAGGCCTGGCACGTCACCGGGCAGAAGGGGAAGGCGTCCTCGCCGTTCAACTTCATGATGCCGCAGGTGCTGTTCTTCGCCTTCCTGCTCATCACGTCGGCGGTGGCGGTGTGGAAGGAGTGGGGCGACCCGGTGCGGAGCCTGGCGCTCGCGTGGAACGTCACCAACACGTTCATCCTCGGCGCGTTCGTCGTCACGGCGTTCCGCGAGTCGTCGGCGGCGAAGCGTGCTGCCCGTGGTCTCCGGCGTGAGCGTCGGGTCACCGGCCGGCGGTCCGGGACGACGACGCCGGGTCTACCGTCCGCCCGCTCGTCCCTCGCGGGCTCCCGCCAGACCCACCACGACCCGGCGTCGTCGTCCCTCCCCGCCGCCTTGCGGTCGGCTCGCCCTGACGAGGGTCCGGAAGCCCTTGCCTCGCCGGACTCGCGCGCGGCTCGTCGCCGTGAGTCGTCCCTGCTCGACGGCGCGCCCGCGCCGACCGCCGCTCGTCCTGCCGGAGGTGCCGCATGACCTGGTCCAACCGCTTGCGCCTCGTCGCGGGGCTGCTCGCCGTCGTGCTCGTGTGCGCCGCGCTGACGCTCGTCATGAACCGGCGGCTCAGCCAGGCCACGAGCGAGACGGCCACCATCCGGGCCGAGTCCCTCGGGATCGGTACCGACTACGCCGGGACGGTGACGGAGTCGCTCGTCGAGGAGGGTGACGCGGTCGCGGCGGGAGACCCGCTGTTCGCGGTCAGCAGCCTGACGCTCCAGCACGACCTGTCGATCGGCCTCGTGAGCGCCGACACCAAGGCCTACCAGGTGAGCCCGGACGGGACGATCACGCTCGTCGCGCCCTACGACGCCGTCGTGACCGACGTGTCGGCCCGCGAGGGCGCGTTCGTCGAGGCCGGGTCGACGATCGCGACGCTCGACCGCGCGGGCTCGCTCTTCGTCGACGCCGAGGTGTCGCTCGACCCGAGCGACTACGCGCGCGTCCGGCAGGGCGCGCCCGTGACGATCGTGCTGCCCGACCAGAGCGAGGTCCGCGGGGAGGTGGCGTCGGTGTCCGTGACGAACGCGGACGACGTCGCCGAGGCGACCGTGGAGATCACGAGCGACGCGCTCGTCGACGCCGGTCGCGCCGACGGCGTGCAGGCCGGGCTCCTGACGCCCGGCACGCCGGTGACCGCCAGCATCGAGCTGTACGACGACGGCGTGCTCGCCGGCGTCAACGAGACGTTCGGGCAGTTCCTGCGGAAGGTCGGGCTGTGACGCGGCGCGCGCGAGCCCGCGGCACCGTTCCCGGGCGCGCGGCGGGGATCACCACCCTGGTCGGCGCGCTCGCGCTCGGCGGGTGCGCCCTGTTCACGTCGGACGCCTCGCCGGGCGGGACCGACGGGGGCGGGACGGCCGCGGCGCCCGCGGCGGACCGGACGGGGACGGCTCCCGACGTGGACCCCGCGATCCTCCCGCAGGAGTCCGTCGCGCCCGAACCGTCGATGCGTCTCGCGGACGGGCTCGTGCCGCCGACGAACCGGTGGTTCTCCGGGCTGGTGTTCGGCGAGGAACCGTTGCCCGTCTTCCCGGTGCCGCTCGCGTTCGGGGTCACCGACGGCGGGTTCGGCGTCGGGCTGCCGGAGGTCCAGGTCACCGAGACGTCGATCCTCGGCCCGTTCGTGCCGCAGGTCGCGGTGGACGTCGGGGCGACGGCGTCGCGCGTGACGGCGTACGACACCGCCTCGGTGACGCTCGAGCTGCAGGACGCGTCCGGCGCCGCGATCGGGAGCGTGACGCTCGTCGAGGGCTCGCCCGTGCTGCGGTACAGCGCGGCGACGGCGCAGACGGCGAGCCTCACGCAGGCGTTCGGCGCGGCGGACGGGCTCGTCACGGCCGACGTGGACGGGCGCGAGTGGCTCCTCGTCGGTCCGGAGGGTCCGTCGGACGAGTCGGTGCTCGGGCCGGACGGGCGGTCGCTCGACCTGGCCGCGGGGGAGTCCGTCGCCTTCCTCCCCGTCCCGGACGACCTGCCCGACGACGCGTCGGACGACGCGCTGACGACGCTCGCCGCAGCGGCGGCCGCCCCGGTCATGGGGACGACGCTCGCCTACGGCGTGGCCGACGACGCCGTGACGACGGCGATCGGCTACGCGACCGACGGCGGTCCCGACGGCCCGGGCACCGTCGTGGTGCGCCTGCCGCACCAGCGCGAGAGCGACGGCGCGACGTGCGGCCTCGGCACGTACGCGACCGTGCGCGGGACCGTCGACGTGTGCACGGCGACCACCCTCGCGTGGACGAGCCCGGCCGTCGAGCCGGCCGGGACGCTCGACGTCTCGCGTCTGGGCGACGACGCGCGCGCCGAGCTCGCGGACCAGGTGCGCGCCGACTGGGCGGCGCACGAACCGCTCCCGTCCGACACGTACTTCGGCGGCAAGTCCCTCGCGCGCGACGCCAACCTGCTCTCGCTCGCCGACCAGCTGGGCGTCGACGAGGTGGCGGCCCCGCTGCGCGAGGAGCTCGCCGCAGGCCTGCGCGAGTGGACCGAGCCGGGCGGGTGCGACGCGCGCGACGCACGCTGCTTCGTCTACGACCCCGCGGTGCGGGGCGTGGTGGGCAAGACCCCGTCCTTCGGGTCGGAGGAGTTCAACGACCACCACTTCCACTACGGCTACCTCCTCTACGCGGCGGGCGTCGTGGCGGCGGACGACCCGGACCTCGCGGCCGACCTGGCGCCGGTCCTGGACCTCCTCGCGGCGGACGTCGCCGCCGGGGCAGGGTCCGAGGACTTCCCGGCGCTGCGCGTGTTCGACGCGTACGCCGGCCACTCGTGGGCGTCGGGCTACTCGCCGTTCGCCGACGGGAACAACCAGGAGTCGGCGTCCGAGGCCGTGTCCGCGTGGAACGGGCTCGCGCTGTGGGCGGCGGCGTCCGGCGACGACGACCTCGAGGCGCAGGCGCGCTGGCTGCTGTCGGCCGAGGCGGCGTCGGCCCGGGCCTACTGGACCGACTTCGACCGCGACGACCCCGCGGTCTCCGGGTTCACGCCGGCCGTGACGTCCCTCGTCTGGGGAGGCAAGCGGGACTACGCGACGTGGTTCAGCGCCGAGCCGGGAGCGATGCTCGGCATCCTCGTGCTGCCCTCGCAGCCCGTCGCGGACTACCTCGCGGGCGACCCCGAGCGCATCCGGGCCAACCTCGACGCCGAGCTCGCCGGCCCGCGCGACGACGCGGCGTCGTGGGACGTGATGTTCGGCGACCAGCTGCTCATGTACGCGTCGCTCGCCGGGCCCGACGACGCGGCGTCGGCCCTCGAGATCGCGCGCTCGCTGCCGGAGGAACGCGTCGACGACGGCAGCACCCGCTCCTACCTCCTCGCGTTCCTCATGACGCACGCCTCGGGCTGAGCGGACCTGGGAGGCGCCGCCGGGCACTACCCTGCACCGGGGGTTTCCCACGGACGTCACGGACAGGAGAGTCATGAGCGCCATCGGCTGGCGGGTGCACGGGGACGGCAGGACGGTCGCGCCGGGGGCCGTCGTCGACCCCGACGAGCGGCTCAGCTGGCCGCGCACGATCGGGATCGGCATGCAGCACGTCGTGGCGATGTTCGGTGCGACGTTCCTCGTGCCGCTCATCACCGGGTTCTCCCCGGCGACGACGCTGTTCTTCTCCGCCGTCGGCACGGCCGGGTTCCTGCTCATCACGCGGAACCGGCTGCCCAGCTACCTGGGGTCGAGCTTCGCGTTCATCGCGCCCATCGGGGCCGCGACCGCGTCGCAGGGGCAGTCGGTCGCGGTCGGCGGCATCCTCGTCACCGGTCTCGTGCTCGCGGTGATCGGCCTGGTGGTGCACCTCGCGGGCGCCCGCTGGATCGACGTCGTCATGCCGCCGATCGTCACCGGCACGATCGTCGCGCTCATCGGCCTCAACCTCGCTCCCGTCGCGTGGGGCACGTGCACGCAGGAGGTGGTCGACGGCGAGATCGTCCAGTCGTGCACCAACGGCTTCCGCGCGGCGCCCGTGACGGCGTTCATCACGCTCGCGTCGATCATCCTCGTCACCGTGCTCTTCAAGGGCATCCTCGGGCGGCTGTCGATCCTCGTCGGCGTGGTCATCGGCTACGTGGCCGCCATGATCCAGGGCGAGGTGGACTTCACGGCCGTGCGGGAGGCGGGGTGGTTCGGTCTGCCCGAGTTCGTCACGCCGACGTTCGACGTCGCGGTGCTCGGCCTGTTCGTCCCCGTCGTGCTCGTGCTCATCGCCGAGAACGTGGGGCACGTGAAGTCCGTCGCCGCGATGACGGGCCGGAACCTCGACGACCTCACGGGCCGCGCGCTGTTCGCGGACGGGCTCGCGACGACCTTCGCCGGGATCGGTGGCGGGTCGGGCACCACGACGTACGCCGAGAACATCGGGGTCATGGCCGCGACGCGCGTCTACTCGACCGCGGCGTACTGGGTCGCCGCCGCGACCGCGCTCGTGCTGTCGCTCTCGCCGAAGTTCGGCGCGCTCATCGCGACGATCCCCGCCGGGGTGCTCGGCGGCGCGACGACCATGCTCTACGGCATGATCGGCATCCTCGGAGCGCGGATCTGGGTGCAGAACCGGGTCGACTTCTCCGACCCCGTGAACCTCACGACCGCCGCCGTGCCGCTCGTCATCGGCATCGCGAACTTCACGTGGATCATGGGCGACCTCACCTTCGAGGGCATCGCGCTCGGCACGGCCGCCGCGCTCGTGATCTACCACCTCATGCGGGCGATCTCCCGGTGGCGCGGCACGAGCCAGGAGCCGGCCAGCCCGGCGTCGGCCCCGGGCGGCGACGAGGCCGCGGTGCACGACGCGCACTGACACGGCCGAACCCCGGGTCGGGACGGCAACCCGGGGTTCGGCGGCGCGGGTGGCCGATGACCCGGGGCCGTCGGGCGACGTCAGAGCCGCAGGCCCAGCGTCGTCCCCCCGTCGTCGCCGGAGAGCTCGGTGAAGCCGAGGTGCCGGTAGAACCCCACGGCCCGGGCGTTGTCGTGCGCCACGCCCAGGTGGACCCCCGGGACGCCGGCCGCGCGCAGCGCGTCGAACAGGGTCTCGAGCAGGCGGCGTCCGTTGCCCCCGCCCTGCGCGGCGGGCAGGAGGTCGACGTGCAGGTGCGCCGGGAACCCGACGACGACGTCGGGCTCCGGGCGGCTCGGCGCGTGGATCAGGCGCACGAGCGCCTCGTCGGGAGACTCGTCCGCGAACGACCCGACCGGGTAGCGCGCGCGCAGGGGCGGCCACCACTCGCGCTCGCACGCGGCGTCGAACGCCACGGTGTCCCGCGCGCCGACGACGTAGCCCACGGCGTCACCACCGTCGTCGAGCACGAAGGCCAGCCCGGGCTCCAGTGCGAGGTACGCCCCGAGGTAGACCTCGCCCAGCAGGCGCCGGTCGGCGTACAGGGCGCTCGCGTCCGCGCCCGACGCGCCGGTGCGCAGGCAGATGTCGTAGAGCCGGTCGCGCTCGGCGGGGTCGTCGACGTGCGCGGGACGGATGGGCAGGGGGGTCATGAGGCAGCCGTTCGGGTGTCGCAGGGTTCCGCAGGGCGGGCCGTCAGCCCTCCGCAGGCGGGACGGGCAGCGGGCGCGGCGTGATCTGGTCGGCCGGGACGCAGCCCTCGGGGTCCTCCAGCGGGACGTCCGCGGCGATCCCCACCAGCTCGAGGTCGACGACGCCGTCGAAGTCGGCGCCGATGTACAGCGTCACGGTGGTGTCCTTGCGGGCGTCGAGGACGTACCCGGGGTCGGGGTAGTGCGCACCGAGCGTGTACGCCGGGGCGATGCCTCCCGCCCCGAAGTGGATCTGCGTCCGGGCGAGCACGTCGGGCTCGCCGTCGCCGTCCAGGTCGTCGGAGTTCGCGGTGCCGTCGATGGCGAACCCGCGCTCCGTGAGCACGTCCTCGTTGATGCTGGCGAGGGGCTCGTCCCGGCCCGACGCGTTGACGATCGTGACGTGCACGTCCCCCGACGCCGCCGGGAGGGCGCCCTCGGGCAGGCAGGGGATCTCGACGTCCGCGAGAGCGTCGACCACCTCGGGCGAGGAGAACGGGCGCGAGAACGGTGCGTCGATCGCCCCGGTGTACACCGCGAGCGCACCGAGGCCGGTGACGGCCAGGGCGGCGATGAGCAGCCCGAACACGACGGCCTGACGCTCGTGGATGCGCCGGCGGCGCACGGAGCGGGCGCGGTCGGGCTCGGTGGTCACGCCAGAAACCTACCCGACGGGGCGCTCATCGGAGCGTCAGGACGCGGGCGTGCAGGATCGCGCGCTGCTGGAGCGCCGCACGCACCGCGCGGTGCAGCCCGTCCTCGAGGTACAGGACGCCGTCGTACTCGACCACGTGCGCGAAGAGGTCGCCGTAGAACGTGGAGTCCTCGGCGAGGAGCGCGTCGAGGTCGAGGGTGCGCTTGGTCGTCACGAGCTCGTCCAGCCGCACCTGGCGGGGCGGGACATCGGTCCAGTCCTTGACGCTCACCTTGCCGTGGTCCGGGTAGGGGCGCCCGTCTCCGACGGCCTTGAAGATCATGCGGCACATCCTAGGTGCCCGACGGCGTGGCGCACCCCGCACTTCCGCGGTCGGTCACGCGGTCGTCACGTTCTCCCCACGAGGTGTTCGGCAGCACGAGCGGGAGCGGGCGACCGGTGCGGGCACGCCGGTCAGGGAGCCGTCAGGGACCGCGGACCGGGCGTCAGGGTTCCGTCAGGACGCACCCGACGCGCGTCCCGGCGGACGTAGAACGGCATGGAGCGCGGCCGTCGCGCTCCGACCGCCGCGCCGAGCGCGACCGGTCGCCCGTCGTCGCGAAGGCGTCCTGCACATGGCCGACCTGGCCTACCTCCTCCTCACCGTCGCGTTCTTCGCCGCGGTCGCGCTCGTCGCGCGCCGGCACGGATCGTCGGGAGGGAACCAATGACGGCCCTCGACTGGATCGCGCTCGCCGCGGTCGTCGGCACCCTCGGCTACCTCGTCGTCGCGCTGCTGCGCAGCGACCGGGCCCGGTGAGCGCCGTGCCCATCGAGGTGACCACCGCTGCGAGCACCGGCGCGGACCCCGCGGTCGTGTGGGCCGCCGTCGGGCAGGTCGCCCTGCTCGTCGTCGCGCTCGCCGCCGTGCACGCCCCGCTCGGCGCGTACATGGCCCGCGTCTACACGTCGCCGCGCCACCTCGCCGTCGAGCGCGCCGGCTACCGCGCCGCGCGCATCGACCCCGACGCGGAGCAGACGTGGAGCACCTACCTGCTCTCCCTGCTGGGGTTCTCCCTCGTCTCGGTGCTCGTGCTCTACGGCCTCGGGCGCCTGCAGGAGCACCTCCCGCTCGACCTCGGGTTCACCGGGCTCGACCCCGCCGGCGCGTGGAACTCCGCCGTCTCGTTCGTGACGAACACGAACTGGCAGTGGTACTCCGGCGAGGCAGCCGCCGGGCACCTGCTCCAGATGGCCGGGTTCGCCGTGCAGAACTTCGTCTCCGCGGCGGTCGGGATGTCGGTGGCGATCGCGCTCGTCCGCGGGTTCGCGCGCTCCGGCACCGACGCGCGGATCGGCAACTTCTGGACCGACCTCACGCGGTCCGTCGTCCGGGTCCTCCTGCCGATCGCGTTCGTCGCGGCCGTGGTCCTCGTCGCGAACGGCGTGATCCAGAACCTGAGCCCCCACACCGCCGTCGAGACGCTCGCGGGCGGTTCCCAGCACGTGCTCGGCGGGCCCGTGGCGTCCCAGGAGGCGATCAAGGAGCTCGGCACCAACGGCGGCGGGTTCTTCAACGCCAACTCCGCCCACCCGCTCGAGAACCCCCACCCGCTCACGAACCTGCTGGAGGTCTTCCTGCTCCTCGTCATCCCCGTCACGCTGCCCCGCACGTTCGGGCTCATGGTCGGCGACCGCCGCCAGGGCTGGGCGATCCTCGGCGCCATGGGTGCGCTGTTCACGGTCGCCCTGGCCCTCACGACGTGGGCCGAGCTCGCCGGCCCGGGAGCCGCGCCCGCGGCCGCAGGTGCGGCCATGGAGGGCAAGGAGACCCGGTTCGGGCTCGCGGGGAGCGCACTGTTCGCCGTGGCCACGACCGGCACGTCCACCGGCGCGGTCAACGCCATGCACGACTCGTTCACCGCGCCGGGCGGGGGAGTGGTCCTCTTCACCATGCTCCTCGGCGAGATCGCGCCGGGCGGCGTGGGCGCCGGTCTCTACGGGATGCTCGTCCTGGCGATCGTCGCCGTGTTCGTCGCCGGGCTCATGGTCGGCCGCACGCCCGAGTACCTCGGCAAGAAGATCGGCCGCCCCGAGATCACGCTCGTCGCGCTGTACATCCTCACGACGCCCGCCGTCGTCCTCGTCGGCACCGCGCTGTCCGTCGTGCTGCCCGCCGGCCTCGCCGGCCAGCAGGAGACCGGCCCGCACGGCCTGTCCGAGATCCTCTACGCGTTCGCGTCCGCGGGGAACAACAACGGGTCCGCGTTCGGCGGCCTGACCACCGGCACGCCGTACTACGAGACGCTCCTCGGCCTCGCGATGCTCGTCGGCCGCTTCGTGCCCGTCGCGCTCGTCCTCGCCCTCGCCGGCCGGCTCGCGAGCCAGAAGGCCGTCCCCGCCTCGGCCGGCACGCTGCCGACCCACCAGCCGCTGTTCGTCGGCCTGCTCGGCACCGTCGCGCTCGTCGTCGTCGGCCTCACCTTCATCCCCGTCCTGTCCCTCGGTCCCGTCGTGGAGTCCTTGTCATGAGCACGTCGTCCTCTTCGTCCGAGCGTCCGGTGGTGGCGTCACCTCCGAGCGCCCGTGGTTCCGCGGAGGGCGTGGCGGGTCTACCAACCCCGCCCCCCGTTCCTCCCGGCGCCCCCCCCCGACCCCCCCCCACCCCCCCCCCCCCCCCCCCCCCCCCCCCCCCCCCCCCCCGCGGGGCCCCCCCCCC